>CBDANK010000003.1:0-1158142 GCA_965197565.1 Dehalococcoidia bacterium | reverse complement strand
TGATGCTTATCTTTACGGATGGGCTATCGACCGACGAGAAAGCGGGGCTGATAGGTGCTGTGATTTCAACTGGTGCCCTCAGCGTACTCTTAGGTATAGAGATAGTATGGGACGCTAAGAGGCGCGACAGTGAGTTCCGCCGTTTCAAAGGACAGGACGGACGCCGATGAAGATAATGGCCTGAGGCAAAGCCCGGTGGTGCCTGACCCAAGCAGGTATCCCCGCATGAGGGCAGAGGTGTTCGCCCAGGCGATGGGGATGAGGATGAGTAGTAAATCATTGAAGGCATCAAAGATCGTAAGGAGGGAGGCATGGTCATTATAACTCCTGTGATAGGAAAAATATTGGTGCCTGTAGCAAAGGTAGCCATCTCAGCAGCGGTACCCACACTAATAAAATTCCTGAGAAGAGCGTCCTCGGAAGGTCGAAAAGCAAAGCTCAGGGAGATAGTAGCTGATCGCATTCAGAATGGGTTCAGAATCGAATCACAAAGCGATTTTCAGGCAGTGTTGGTTAAGGGCCATTTGTGGTGAAAAAAACGGGAGATTGTGGAGATTAATGAACGGGGCAACTATACTATCACAAGCCTGAACTGAGACACTACCGCGCCGATGATTGAAGATTTCGTTAAGCTGATACCCGAAAAGCTCATGGGCGTATCCGGGTCGGTATTCTGTTCCGGCCGCAGGGCCTATGGTGCACCATCGGATCTGTATATCCTGGACTACCATCCCGGATGGGACCCCAAAGAACCCAAAACTATCAGGATGCAGACTTGTCAGGTTCTCAAGAAAAAGCCGGATGATTGGGTATCCTGGATATGCGACCGGTGGGGGAATTACCCGGAAGGTGGACACCCGACTCAAAAAAGGGTGAGATACTTGTTTGACAGGATTAAGCGCGGTCCCGGAGAAGTGCCGGCTGGCATGCTGATTTTCCAACGCTCGAAGCGAGACGAAGAAAAGAAGGAACTAGCCGAAGACTGCTGGCCCTTCAATGAAGCTGTTATAAGCACGTTGAAGGTGAGGGTGGTAGTATGCCTTGGTATAAAGGTCGGTGAATTCGTGAGCAAGAAGTTGGATGCCCAACCCACGGATGATTACTTTACTGAAGACAATCGCAGGAGATGGAAAAGTCGGACCTATAAAAGTCCCGGTGGTCTTTACGTCGTGGCTCTCACGAGTCCAAGCCTAGTTGACTGGACAAAGCGTAAAACTGACCCAACGGAGCTAGTCCAGAGAGCGCTTGAGAAAGTCCGCTAGCCCTTTATCGACACTACCGACGACCATCCACACCCTTCTTACGCACGAAAGTAGTTTTTGACGACAACCCCCACAGCTACAGGCAACCGCCCACAACGGTTTCCCCGCAAATCCACCCGTCGCCTCATTAATTCAGAGAGAGATGCACCTCGACGGGAAGGTCACGGAAACCAAAACCCTACGAGTAACCTGCTCTAAGCGTTAAAAGCAGCGCAGGGTCCACTCAGTATACGGAAGCGGCCATTCAGTCGCCATCCGGAAGCGGCCATCGCCTCGGCTAACTGGACGGCGTCGCCGATTACGCCCCGCCGCTGTACTTCCACCAGAACGCGAAGGCTCCCGATAATGGAGACCCGAACACTTGCGGCGGCAGCACGTCCCCGACGTTCATCAATGAGCAACGACAGGTCCAAGGCGCCAGCTAGAGCAATAGCTTCTCGCTCTCCCGCATGAATCCCTTGGGGAAGTTCTTCCAATGCGGCGCGGTCCTTGACGGGCCGACGTTCAATTCATGAACTCGCCGCTACATCCTGAGACCCTGGCCGACCACTACCTTCGACGACCTCATGGAATACGGCATGAAGTATAAGGACTCTATCAAAGACCTGTTCCAGAATATCCAGGCGCCCGACTCTGCCGAAGGCAATGAGCGGCGCACTGTTGGACACTATCACCGTGGCGGCAGACCCTCGATGGGTCTTGCCAGTTCTTCACTCAACTCATCTGGAGACAGACTGACCGCTGGCACTTGGTGCGCTGCCATAACGTCCAGGAGCGCCCATCTGTTCAGGCCCAGTGCTTCCGCAGCCTCCGATTCGGTGAGGCGGTCAAGGCGCAGCAGTTCCATAACCAGGGCTTCCCTTATGCGCTGAGGAGTCTCCGACTCGTTCCAGCCGAAGCTCGTCAGAATGTGGTCTGGCAGTGTGACGGTAAAACTCTTATCAACCATGCGAACAGTCTAGCAGATATGCGGTACACTTGATGCCGTCAGTCCAGTTCAGTTTCTGCCTGTGCTCGACTATTATGTAATTAGAGAGGGTCCATTCCCTATAAGTCTAGAGCATTTCAAACCGGAGCATGTGCTAAAATGGAGGGGCCTGCCGTGTCCTCTGGCCTATCCGGGGGTGCCCGACGGTAGGCGCCAAGAGGCCGGGGTGGCGGAACGGTAGACGCGGCGGACTTAAAATCCGCTACCTTAACCGGTGTGTGGGTTCGATTCCCGCCCCCGGCACCAGCTATTCGTGCGTAACCGCTCGTTACCGTCTTTCTTATCCCACAAACGGCTTTGGTTTGGTGCCGATAGTTCTTGATTTGTTCAACACTGTCCGTTATAGTTTTCCCACATCCACGTTGAAACGTGGGGAAGGTGAGTGGGAAAATGGCAAGATTGACGGCAGTCAAGGTGAAGAACCTCAAACTTCCGGGGCGGTATGGGGATGGAAACGCCCTCTATCTGAATGTTGCGCCCGGCGGCTCCAAGTCTTGGGTGCAACGCATTGCGGTAGACGGCAAGCGGCGCGATTTGGGACTCGGCGGGTATCCCACCGTCTCACTGGCCGAGGCGCGGGACCAGGCGGTGGCCAACAAGCGGGCAGTCCGGCAAGGGGACAACCCGGTATCGGCCAAGAAAACCAAGAGCCAGGCGGCAAAGAAAGCCCCGCCTGCTCCAGGGATTCCCACGTTTCGGGATGCGGCTTGCATCGTCCACTCCCTAAACGGCTCAAGGTGGGAATCCGACAAGACAAAAAACAATTGGTGGCAGAGGGCGGAACGCTACGTATTCCCAGCAATCGGAGACATGCCGGTTGACCGGGTCGGTCGCACTGAGGTTCTGGAGATTCTGACGCCAGTCTGGACGGCCAAGTCGGAGACCGCACGGCGCCTCAGACTGATAATCAAGTCAGTCATGGCGTGGGCAATGGCCTACGAGTATGTCACGGTCAACCCGGCTGGCGAAGTTATTGACGCTGCCTTACCAACCATGCCGAAAGTCAAGACGCACTTCCGAGCGTTACCCTATCCCGAAGTGGGGGCGGCTATCGAGGCGGTGGAGGCCAGCACATCTTTTCCCGCTACGAAATTGTGTTTCCGGTTTTTGGTCTTGACGGCAGTCAGGTCGGCGGAAGCGCGGTACGCGACTTGGGACGAGATCGACTCTGACAACGCCCTTTGGACCATCCGGGCGTCGCGTACGAAGACGCGCAAGGCACATCGCGTTCCCCTGTCCAGTGACGCTATGGAAGTCTTGAGCAAAGCTCAAGAGTTGTCTACTTATGGTGTTCCGTACATCTTCCCCAACGACTTGACGCCAAGCAAGTCACTCTCTGAGAATGCCCTGAGCTATATGCTTCGCCGGGTAGGGATACCCGCGGTGGTTCATGGATTCCGAAGCTCCTTTCGGGATTGGGCCGCTGAGAACACGGATGCCAGTTTCGCGGTAATGGAGCTTGCTCTCGCCCACGGCGTCGGCTCCAGCGTGGTGCAGTCTTACGCCCGGTCAGACTTGCTACAACAGAGGAGGGAGTTGATGCAAAAATGGTCTGACTACTTGTCGGCTTGCCCGGAAAACCGGGAATTGTCAACAGTTTGGCAACCCCTGTAAGCGGCGGAGTTAAGGAAGTGTTGAAAGAGTCGGAAAGATGTTTCAGTCGTACAGGATGCCTTTCAGGCGGTACTTTATGGACCCGCAGGATCACAACCATTGATACCAATTTATTGGTTAAACCCTGCAAGCGAACGGAACAGTACAACCGACCGGCTGATTTGTCTCGGCCATTTTTCTTTTCTTGCTCTATTCCATGCTAATGGGGTGTGGCTGCCGGTAGACCCTCAATCCAGCGGTCGATTTCGGAAGCCACCCAGCGGACCGCCTTCGGCCCAACCTTGCGCGGCGCGGGGAACTCGCCAGAGGCAACGCCAGCGTAGATCCAGGTTTTGCACATCCCCACCTTTTGCACCACTTCAGAAATCGTTAACAACTGCTGTTCCGACATGGTGCGTTCTCCTCAAACGGGCTAAGTCGCGGCTAGCACAGTTTGGCAAGCCTTGGTCAAGGGCGGCGGAGAGTTGTGCCATAGGGGTGTCAAAGTTCAGCGAAAACCCTGTGTAAAAGGCGGAGGTCACCGCCTGTTGAACAAGTAGGGTACAGTCGGCTCCTGTTCTGAGCCTGCCCCCTTGGACGAACAGCGCCTTTGATTGGCGTAGGCGGAGACCAGGTTGACTACAGTTGTGTATGAACTTGTTAATCGCCATTTCGTTGTGCCGCTTTGCACCTGAAGTCTCCAAAAGTCTCGACTTTAGGTCCAAATGCTACGTTAAGTGCAAATCTCCTGCCACCATCACATCTCCTATCATGGCTGTCAAGTTGAGGGTTACACTTTGAGGTGGACCCAGAAAACTGGACAGGCGGATAAGTGAGAGTCCCGCTCCTAAACTGAAGACAGCGGCAGCTGTTTGCAAGGAGTGGGAGATGTTGAAAGGACGGAGGAAGCACAGCCCGGCGTTCAAGGCCAAGGTGGCGTTGGAGGCGGTGAAGGGCGACGAGACGGTGGCCCAACTGGCCGCCCGGTACGAGGTCCACCCCGGCCAGATTCAAGCTTGGAAGAAAGCCCTGACCGAAGGAGCCGCCGGCGTCTTCGGCAACGGCCAGGAGCAGAAGGCCAAGAACGACGCCGCCTTGGTCGCCCGGTTGTACCAGGAGATCGGCCAGCTAAGGTGGAGCGGGATTTCTTGGCGGAGAGGTCCGGTCCATGAACCTGGGACGGCGGCGGAAGATGGTGGACCGGGAACACCGGAAGTTGCCGATAGTGCGGCAGTGCGCCCTGCTGGGGGTGAGCCGTTCCAGCCTCTACTACCGTCCCAAGGGGGCTTCCGAAGCGGACCTGTCCCTGATGAGGGAGATGGACCGTCAGTACCTGGAGACCCCCTTGTACGGGTCGAGGCGGATGAAGGCCTGGCTGGAGCGGCAGGGCAAGCAGGTGAGCCGGAAGCGGGTGCAGCGGCTGATGAGAGTCATGGGGCTGCGGGCCATCTACCGGCACCGGAGCATCGGGACTATCCCTACCTGCTGAGGAACGCCAGGGTCACCCGGCTCAACCAGGTGTGGGCCGCCGACATCATCTATCTGCCCATGGCCCGTGGCTTTCTCTACCTGGTGGCAATCATGGACTGGCACAGCCGGTACGTGGTGGCCTGGCGATTGTCCAACACGCTGGAGGCGGGCTCTTGCTCCGAGGCTCTGACTGAAGCGCTGGCCCGAGGTGTTCAACACCGACCAAGGCAGCCAGTTCACCAGCCGGGAGTTCACCCAGGTCCTCCAGGATCGCGGAGTGAAGATCAGCATGGACGGGAAGGGCCGGTACGCCGACAACATCTTCGTGGAGCGGTTGTGGCGGACGGTGAAGTACGAGGAGGTCTACCTGAAAGCCTACGTCAACGGCCTAGTACCCAGTCAACTTGGTTTTAGCAATTGTTTAAGAAATAGATCAATTGGGTTATCCTGCCTGGTGGAAAGTGTTGATGGTGGAGGTAGCAGTGATGGTCAGGGACAAGTATGGGGTGCGATTGGCGTCGGAACAACGGGAAGAACTCCAGAGTCTGATTCGGGTTGGGAGAAGCTCGGCACGAGTGACCGCGAGGGCGCGGATTCTGCTCAAGAGCGACGATGGTTGGACGGCTCCCCGGGTGGCCGAAGCCCTAGACGTGGCGCTGGGCACGGTGTACCGGGTCAAGCAGCGCTTTGCCGGGGAGGGGTTGGATGGGGCGCTGTGGGACCGTCCCCAAGCCAACCGGCGCCGGAAGTTGGACGACCGGGGCGAGGCGCACCTCATCGCGCTGGCCTGCAGCCCGCCGCCGGAAGGGCATGACCACTGGACCCTGCGCCTGCTGGCTGGCCACGTGGTGGAGTTGGGGTTGGCGCCCTCCATGTCCCATGAGGGGGTCCGCAAGCGTCTCAAAAAAACGCTCTCAAGCCGTGGCAAAAGAAGGAGTGGTGCATCCCCGCGGTGAGCGCGGAGTTCGTGGCCAAGATGGAGGACCTGCTGGACCTCTACGCCGAACCCTATGACCCGGAACGGCCAGTGGTCTGTTTTGACGAGACCTCGACCCAGTTGTTGGCCGAGACCCGGCCCCCGCTGCCACCCCGGCCGGGACGGCCGCTGCGGCAGGACTACGAGTACCGGAGGGAGGGTACCCGGAACCTGTTCTTGGCCTGTGAGCCCTTGGCGGGTTGGCGGCAGGTGGCAGTGACCGAGCGGCGCACGATGCAGGACTTCTCCCGCCAGATGCGCTGGCTGGTGGATGAAGCCTACCCGGAGGTCGAGGTGGTACGGGTAGTCCTGGACAATCTGAACACCCACCGTCCGGCGTCGCTGTACGAGACTTTCCCGGCTGCCGAAGCCCGGAGGATCGCCAGGCGGCTGGAGTTCCATTACACCCCCAAGCATGGCAGTTGGTTGAACATGGCGGAAATCGAGTTCAGTGTACTGTCCCGTTCCTGCCTCAGGCAGCGGCTCTCCGGCGAGGAGGCCCTCCGCCGGGAAGTCCAAGCTCTGGTCACGGAGCGAAACGCCGCCCAGGCCACCATCAACTGGCGGTTCAACACCCGGGACGCCCGAACCAAACTTCACCGCCTTTACCCTTCCGATTTCACGGTTGACTGAGTACTAAACTAAAGCCAAGGTGAAACCTGCATAGGCATCCGATAAAATCGGGGGAGTTGCATAGGCTACAAGGCGATTAGAAGCGTGGTCGGTGTTGGGTATGGGAGAGATAAGCCGGTTTCTCGAACAGTGGGAAATGGATGTGTCCGGTCTGCGCAGGCGGCTAATTCTGGCTCCGACGCCCCGCGAACGGGAGCGGTGGCACGCTCTCTGGCTGCTAGCCCAGGGTTGGACCGCTTCGGCGGTGGCCGAGGCGCTGGAACGGGATCCTCATACCATAGGACGGTGGCTTGGCGCCTTCGGCGAAGGCGGTCCTGCGGCCTTGGCCTTCGAGCAGTCCGGGGGTTCCCCCCCGCCCTGGAAGAGGCGCAGCAGGCGGAGTTGAAGGCGGCGGTGCAGGAACTGCCTGCCAATGTGGATATCGGCCTAGCCAACTGGAACTGGAAAGCTGTCTGGAAGTTTGTCTTGGAACGTTTCGGCATCAGCCTGAGCCGCAGCAGCTGCCTGAACTGGCTGCACCGCCTGGGATTCGTGCTCAAGCGTCCTAAGAAGCGGCTGGTCAAGGCCGATGAAGCGCGGCGAGAGGCCTTCGTGGCAGAGTACGCTGCCCTGGCGTGTGAGGCGCAAGAGACCGGGGAGAAGATCTTCTTCGTTGATGAGGCCCACTTCCGGGCGGACGCTGAGTTGCGGGGTAAGTGGGCGCTGAAGGGAGAGCCGGCCCTGGTGGACTCGACCAGCCCGCGCCGTGGTGAGAAGGCCAGCTACTACTCGGCAGTGTGTCTGGAGACGGGCGAGGTGGAATGGATGGAACTGGAGGGGAACAGCAATAGCGGAACATCCGCAGCCTTCCTGGAGCAGTTGAGAGAGAGGTACGGCGGGCGTCTGAACGTGATCTGGGATAACGCGCCAGCGCACCGTGGCCCGGCGATGCGGTCATACCTGGAGACCCCCGGTCTGAACCTGCGGCTGGTGAATCTGCCGGGGTACAGCCCGGACTTCAACGCCGACGAGGCGGTCTGGAGATGGGTGAGAGAGGAAGCCACCGGGAACCTGTGCCTGGGAACTAAAGCCTTGGTGCAGGAGAGGGTGAGCGGCTTCCTCGCCCGCCTGTCCAGGAGGAAGGATGAGGTCAAACAGCGGTGCCGGACCATCCT
Organism: Dehalococcoidia bacterium; assembly: GCA_965197565.1. Lineage (GTDB taxonomy): Bacteria > Chloroflexota > Dehalococcoidia > Lucifugimonadales > UBA3495. The sequence continues at coordinate 1,150,066 of CBDANK010000003.1, read as the reverse complement.
GCACTTAAGGGCCGAGAAGCTACTGCAAAACTCCCAACCCGGTTCCCAGCACCACCCAAATGCACATCCCACCTTGGCTTTAGTTTAGTATTACAACGACGGTTCAAGGAGGGATGTTCTGGGACTTACGAAGGGTGGCTCGGCGCTTGGCATGGGAGCGCCTAGCTCGTTCGTTGCACTCTTGCGTCTCCTTGAGCCACCGCAACAACTCAACCGGACCGAACCGTTCCCGGGGCAGCATCTCACGCACCACCCGGGAGACCTGCGGCCTCGTGATCCGGGGCATCTTTTCCCCCCCAAGCTTGTTGCAGGCTTAGCAGAAAAGCTGTCCCCAGCAGGCACAGGGCCACGTGGTGATGCCAGCCCGCCCAAGTGTGCGGGTCTCTACTCGTCCAGCCCCACGTCGCTCTTTTCCGTCTCGAACTCCGTTTCGATGCGCCACCTTGAGTCACCCAGGTATGCCAGGGTCTCCAGGGGAGTATCCTCCGGAGCATTGGACAGGTAGTAGCGGGGCTCGCTGCCGTCCAGGTTCCGGCGCCAGACGGCCCAGTGGATTTCGCCGGGCTTCCGCCTGCTGCTTGGCCGCACCCGCTGGGCGCTGAACCGGTAGCTGCGAGAACCCTGGCTTCCCTCAGCCACCGTTATTTCCTGCCAGGCATCCTCCGGCAATTCGTCGCTGCGCTCCGCCATGGTCCGCCGCGGTCCGCCCACGACCCTGGGCTTGGGGGGACCACCCCGTCCCCGGTAGACCGGACTGGTCCACTCAGGCTCCACCGGCCACACCGTAAAGCCCGCCGGCACGTCCAGGAGGTAGCGCATCCCCAGGGCCGCCAGCCCGTCCCGGAAGGACGGCGACATCCCGAAGGCGTCGTCTGCGGCGACCCATCCGGCCCTCAGATGGCCCCGCTCCAAGGCTCGCTCCAGCATCTCCAACGCCAGTTCCGTCTTCGACCGGTAGCCCCGCCTCTCCTCCGGCACACCCGCCGCCGCGCACCGGTCTTGGTCCGAGGTCCAACTCTCCGGCAGATACAGCCGTTTGTCCACCAGGGCCAGCCCCAGCGGGCTGACGTAGGCCAGGAACATTCCGGCCTGGCAGTTGGCCACCTTGCCCAGTCTGCCGCAGTACTGCCTCGCCACTCCCACCGACTTCCTGCCCTGCTTGGGGAAGTCGCTGCCGTCCAGCACCCACACCCCCTCCGGATGCCGCAGCCGCGGCCCCAAGCACTCTTGAAGACGTCCTATGACGGTGTCGTCATTCCAGGGTGATGCAGCGAGAAACCGCTGCATCACCCTGGCTGACCCCGGAACCGTCTCCGACAGATTCTCGGCGTTGCGCCGCTCCCCGGACTGCACCAGCAGGGCCTGGAGATAATGACGGCTGTGGTTCCGAGTCTCCCTGCGGCCAAACAGCGGAGCGAAGTAAGCGTGAAAATCCTGAAAAGCCCCGTACACCTGCTCGAAAGCCGCCGCATCCACTTACCTGCCTCACTTGCCCAAGCCTTCCCCAACTACCCGGTTATCCTATCATCCTATCCGTCGTTGTAATACTAGAGGCCCGACGGGAACTGGGAGCTTACTTCCGGTTCTACAATAACCTGAGGCCCCATCAGGCCCTGGGCTACCGGACCCCGGCCGAGGTGTTCCACGGAGAACAAGATATCCCGGAGGAAGAGCCAAAGGATAGGAAGTGTTCAGACGAATCGGTGTTGGTATCATATGCAGGAGTGACGGGACTCTCGCTTAATTCCACCTCGATCCTGTCCAACTGACCGGGCCCACCTTAGAGTGTTCTTCGTTTCGAACAGTCGCTTCATCGACCGACTAAACTCAGTTGGTCTTCCAATTACGATGAGGCAGAACGTTCTGTTCCAATGGTTGGGCACCGTTCTACCTTTCGAAGAAGCAGAATTTCCCGCCCTAATGGATGGATTATTATGGGAGCTATCCGAGAGGGGAATTGATTTTGTAGACCGAAGGAAATTGAGGACCGCCTTCAGTGGCACGATAACCGCGGCTAAGGAAGAGTACCCAACCATTCTTGAGCAACACAAGATTCTTATTGCGACGGAATGGGGGGTTGACCCTTATCGTGCTTTTCGGGAACCGGTTGACGACTTGGAAATCTCCACTTTCGTGCCTCGTCACGTTCAACAGACTATTGATAGGCAACAAAGAGAATTGGAGAGGGTTAGGGCAAGCGCCTCCAGGATTCAAGCTAGGCAAGAATTGTCTCAATCGGAAAGAACACGATTTGAGAGGCTCAAGTCGGAAAAAGATGCGCGTGTCCAGAAGAATCGCCGCAGAAGACGGGGACGTGAAACAAAGAACCAAAGAAAACGCTAGGCGTTGGGTTGGTTGCTCGACTCTCGAAAGGAAACTTCGAACTCAAAGGTTTGTAGTACAGTATCGCTTGACCTACCGGACTTGACGAAATCAAGAACCTTCATTCGACAGACACAATAGCGACGGAAAACTCAGATACTCGTGGACGGTCGGACTAGGAGGCAGTTGACCAGGAATATAGTCCAAGGGATAGCGTGTAGTTCGATCCCCCGCAAGCCCACCAGACTTGACAAAATCAAGAACCTTCACACTCCGGTTCACCTTGGCGCTGTAACAGGCGCTGGGCTTGCCCGTTAGGCGAAGGCCACCAAGCTGGATAAAATCAAGAACTCTCTCCATTTCCTTCACTCTCGTAATATGATCAGCCCACGCCCGGTCCGGCAGTGAAGTCTGCCGTGAGAAGACAGGTCGGCCAACCCAATAGCGGATGGGGTTCCGCAGAAGCCCTCGCCGGGTCGGCGAGGGCTCTTGATTTTGTGGCGGACAACTGCTTTCCGAACCGGTGAAAAGTGGACCGTGCGGGTGGGTAGCCGCTGACATTTGGCGGTTGCAAACCGGACTGCCTGCCGCCGTTCATAGGCTTGAAGTCGAGCTTATGGGTGGTGCGATGGATGTATAAAGTGGACGTATATCTGCGGGTTCGCCGGGCGGTAATGGTGGAGGGGATGAACATCCGGGAGGCGGCGCGGACATTCGGGCTGCACCGGGACACGGTTCGCAAGATGCTGGCCTTTCAGTGCCGCCGGGCTACCGGCGGCAGACTCCTCCCCGAAGGCACCAACGTTACTTTCGAAGGGCAATTGCCCCCCCGTCCGCTGGACTGTGGCTTAGGCCCTCTCCCCTGGGCGGGTGGTTTTTTGCCATTGGCGCTCCCACGAGGTACAGCACAGTCACCGGCACCGGCGGAGTCGCATCGGAGACGCCAAGCGGGTAAACCGGCCGGGTCATTGATTCCACCGCGCCGGGTGGCGAGGCAGGTAATCCTCCCGCCCCATGCTATCCTTGGAACGTGCAGCGCCGTCACACCGCGACCCAACAAACAGGGAGCGAATCGAGATGAGAACGCCACGCCTTTTCCTGGGAGTCTTTGCCCTGGCGCTGATTCTGCCATTGCTGTTGCTGGCCTGCAGCAGCTCTGATGAGCCGGAGGATGGGCCATCCTCGGAACCGACCACCGCCAAGGAAGAGGGAGTTTCCTGGATTTTCAAGGAGCCCCTCCCACTATTCGATACCAGCCTGACCAGCCGGTTCCCCACCGTGAACTGGGAGCGCGTCACTTTTCTCCTCTATTGGTCTCTCCGGATTTCCGTCTTTGCCCTGCTCGCCCTGCTTTTCATCGTCTCCCGCATCCGCAAGTCCCGCTCGTCCGCCGACCACTTCGCCGGCTACCCCCAGGTGCCCGAGGGTTTGACCACGCTCCCCAGCGACCTTCCCGCCCCGGCAGTGTCGGTGCTTGCCAGCCGGAAGGTCGGCCCGCAAACCTACCTGTCCATCCTCGTGGACATGCTCCAGAAGGGCAACTTGACCATGACCGGCGGTTACGGAGAATTCGACAAGAAAAGGGAATACCAATCCCGCGGCTGGTTTACCCGGCAGTTCGAACCCGATCAGCCATGGGAAAAGGAGGTCTACCGCGCTCTGCCCTCCTACTCTGCCTCAGATATGCTGAAGCCAAACTCAGATTTTCTGAAGTCAAACTCAGATATGCTGAAGTTAGCATTCGAGGGGCGGCGAAAAGCCATAGGCACCCATCTGGACGAGTGCCTGCAGTCCCGGGGCATTTTTGATGAACCCCCCTTGCAGGTCATGGCAGACCGGGGCCAGGGTTGGGTGGCGAGAACCGCGTGGGTTTTGGCCACAGTAATATTGGCCGTGGGCGTGGGCCTTTGGGTCAGCTTCTGGCTGCCCTGGTGGGCCGGCGCCGCCATCGGAATCCCGATAGCATTTGTTTTCTATTGCTACAGTATTGACGACATCTCAGGAGTCCTGAGCCCCACTCCGGCCGGGGGCCTCGAGAGTAGCCAATGGTGGTCCTTCCAAGGGTCGCTCAGAGAAGGCCTGGTCTCCCCAACTCTGGACCCCAGCCAGCCCGATCCCATGCTGCCGTACGCGGTGGCCCTGAACCAAGCTAGACAGTGGGTCAACAATATGGACGCTCTGCCGCCCTGGTTTCTCCCCGACGGCCCCAGGGAACAGACCCGACAGGGCCTCTACGCCGCCTACCTCGGTTTCATCGGCTCCGACTCCTGGGATCTGGACGGAGGCCCAAAGAAAGAATCCATGTCCACCCAGGGAGCCGGCGGCGGTCCCGGCGGTGACGCTGGCGGCGGCTAAGTCCTCTCACCCTCTCCCAAGCCGGCCTCCACGCGGGCGGGTCAGCCCGCTAGTCCTGGGGCTCGTCCCCCACCGTCCGTAGGCGTGCGGCGGTGTGCGCTTGGCAAAAACCCAACCCGTTATTCCGGCGTCGGCGTGGATCCGCCTCCGCAATTTCCCCACCCATCACGCCAGCCTTCCTGGTACGTAGGGATACGGGACACCGTGCACAGAAAGCGGTGCAGTGGAGGGTCGCGGAGCTCCCCGGACGAAATTCCCAAAGACCGTTTCCAGATGAGGAATCCCAACTCGAGGGATTACCTCGCCGCAGGGTGAGATTTAAGGCCCCTGTTTCGACGGCGGCCGTTCCGACTGTATACTACCCCCGGAATCGAAGTCCGAGGCGGTGCAGGCAATTTTCCGCGGGTGCCAGTATTCGGACGCGCCGTGCCGTCCCATCCCGGCCCAGCAAACACAGGTAGTGAATCGAGATGAGAACACCACGACTTTTCCTGGGAATCTTTGCCCTTGCACTGATTCTGCCGTTGCTGCTGCTGGCCTGCGGCGGCTCTGATGAGCCGACGGATGGGCCGTCATCGGAACGGGCCACCGCCGAGCCGACAGACATGCCCGACTCGGAACGGCCCACCGATGAGCCGGAAACGCCGGCATCCCCCGCACGGACGCCTTCCACGCCGGAGTCAGGGGATGCGCCCACCGCCACCGATACGCCTGTACCTGCGGCTGCGACAGCGCCGCCCGCGGCCTCCGGATCCGCCCAAACGGACCGGGCGGCGCTGGCTGCCCTCTATAACGCAACGAACGGTGAGAACTGGAACAGAAGCGACAACTGGCTGAGCGACGCTCCCCTCGGCGAATGGGAGGGCGTCACCACTGACGACGACGGGCGCGTTATATCGTTGACCCTCAGCTTCAACGCCTTGAGCGGTCCGATACCGGCGGAGCTGGGCAGCCTCTCCAACCTGACAACGCTGGCCCTCCAAGAAAACGCCTTGAGCGGGGAGATACCCCCGGAGTTGGGCAATCTCGCGGACCTGACATATCTGGGCCTCTGGGATAATCAGTTGAGCGGTCCGATACCACCGGAGTTGGGCAACCTCGCCAACCTGAAGGATCTGTACATCGCCCTGAACCGGTACAGCGGCGGGATACCGCCGGAGTTGGGCAACCTCGCCAACCTGCAGGCGCTGGACATCCGCTATAGCCGGTTGATCGGTCCGATACCGCCGGAGTTGGGCAACCTCGCCAATCTAGAAACGGTGGCCCTCGCCGACAACGCCTTGAGCGGTCCGATACCGCCGGAGCTGGGCAGCCTCTCCAACCTGACATTTCTGTACCTCAGCAACAACGACTTGAGCGGGGAGCTGCCGCAAGAGTTGGGGAACCTTGCGAAACTCGAAAAACTGTACCTCGACGGGAATCGATTGGAGGGGTGTGTGCCGGTGAGTCTGCGAGGGCAGTTGAGCAGCACTGACATTGGCGTGCCCTTCTGCTGAAGCCACGCGCACTCAGCTGGGGACGGACGGCATATCGGTTCCGTTTGCTAATGACGTACCGCCTCCCATCTCCATCCCGGTAAAACGCCAAAGGCAAAACAGAACCAGTGAGACTAATGGGGAATATACCGCACTGGGTTAGCCGCACCTTTCTTTAAAAATCTGTCTGGGACCCGCTTCCCGACATAATCATCCCACACATCATCGGCTCGTTTACCCTTGAAGCCCCAGCGACCAGGCGCTTCGGCTTCCAACCGGGGGAAATTCTCTGGAGTAGCTTCCAGCCACTCGTCAGGGCGGTAAGCGCCGACCACTAGCGTCTTGTGACGGGCCGTACCAGGTTGTGCCTTTGGGCCCTAGCGACATCCAACTTCCACACGGCCCGAACCGCTTCATAAACCGAGTACTCTTCCCTGTTAAAGAGCACTCCTATGGAGATGAGGATCAGGGGTTCGCGCACCTCGAAAGGCTCCGCCTCGTAAGCCCTAATAATCTCTTCTACGTGCTGTGAACCGTATTCGCCCGACCCATGCCCACCAACCCGGTTGGTCAAACCAGGATAAGCATCAATGAGAGCGGCCTCCACTTCGTAAGCCACTTTATGATGAGCTGATTCCATGCCGGTGGACCACATGCCCCACGTCGAGCCCTATGGACAAGATTTCTTTGATACGTTGAGACTTCAAGTCGCTAGCATCTTCATCTGGTGTCGGCAACAGAACGCCTTGGGAATGCGCGAAGATGCGGTCTCCCTGACCCTTGCCAACGTGAAATGTTTCACCATTACGAGGATCTACAAGACGGTAGACATACCAGCCTAGTAGTTCAACTATTGTGAACCGATGGATAAAGAGACTTCAGCTTGATGCGTGCATCCGCAGTAGTGAAGCGCCAGTTCACCCGCACTGCGTCCAGGTTGCGCTGTTCCTGCCACATTGCTACCTCCCACCGCAGAACCCTTTGGTCCGGGATGCGCCGGTCCAGGCATTGCCGAGCCAGCACCCCAATTTCAATCTCGGCCATGTTCAGCCAACTGCCATGTTTAGGGGTGTAGTGGATCTCCAGCCTTTCGGCGATGCGCCGCGCTTCGGCCGGCTCCAAAGCCTGGTACAGCGAGGCCGGATGATGAGTGTTCAGGTTGTCCATCACCAGCACAATGCGCTCTTTGTCCGGGTAATCCTCATCCACCAGTTGCTTGACCACCCGGGCCCAATCGGCTTTCGTCCGGCGGTCAGTCACTTCGACCCGCCGCCACCCTTCCAACGGCGCAAACAGCATGAACAGGTTGCTCACACCGTTGCGCTCGTATTCGTAATCGTAGATGCTGGCCGCCGCGACCCGGGGCGGCTGCGGCAGGCGCGTCTCCTTTACTTGTTGTTTGCTCGTCTCGTCCAGGCATACCAGAACTTCGTTGTCCCCATATTGGCGATGGTAAACTTCCAGCACGTCTTCCATCGCGCACACAAAGCCGGCATCGCCTTCCGGCGGGATACACCAACACTCTTTCAACCAGGGCTTGAGTTCGTTTTTTTAAGCGCCTTGCGAACCGTCTCGGGGTGGATGCGGTCAACTATCTCGCATTCGACCAGCCGGTCCGCCAACAACTTCAGCGTCCAACGGACCCGGCCTTCCGGCGGTTCCCCGCAAGCCAGCGCAATCAGGTGGGCTTCCGCAGCGCCGTCCAGTTTCTTCTGCCGGCGGCGCAACTGCTGCTTACGGTCCAAGGCCGCCTCAATCCCTTCCTCCACGCAACGCCGCCGCACCCTCTCCACCGTGGCCTGGCCAATCTTGAGGACCCGGGCAATCTGCTGGTCCGTCATGGCCCCGTCTGCTTGCCCCTCATCGCTCAGCAGCAGGATACGCGCGTGAGTCTGTTTATACGCCGCCGCCCTTCCACAGGACACCAATGCCTTCAGTTCCTGTTGTTCTTCCGCGTTCAGTTTGATACGGTATTTCTTGCCAGGCATGACGATTCTCCCTTGGTCCGTTCCTCTACCGGGAGAATACACCTTTCACCCATCAATTCAATGACGTTGGACTACTAGCTTGTCTGCTACTCCACGCGGGAAGCTGTCTCTGGGCATCGATGACCTAGCTTCCATAGGTATTCCGTTTGCCTTTGGCGTTATACCGGGGCTGCAGATGGGAGTCCGTACACCATTAGCAAACGGAACCCCAGCCTGAGCGTAGACGTTACGTGCTTGAACGATCAGATTGCGGGCTGAGTCCAAACGATCCCCAACAGTCGCACCTAAACCGAAGAGCCTGTCTCAGAACTCAGGACTATTTACGATATTCGATGTATCTCTCCGTATAATACCTAATTAGCGATATAGTATGATTGATATAGTGTACTACGGCGGATTAGATTGCTCTTTTCGTTAACCAAAATACTTGTGAGACAGGCTCTTTAGTTTAGGAGGCCAGTTCAAGATGGTTTCTGCTTAGATCTTTATCGCACTTTATAAGGCTACCATCAACTCAAAGATGGTACTGCCTACCGTCAAACTGGACAAAATCAAGAACCTTCATTCGACGGACTCAATAGACACGAAAACCTGAGGTACTCGTGGGCGGTCGATTTGGGTCCATTCAAGCGAGTTCGGGTTGCCAGACAGTAGCGTGTCCCACAACAGCCTGCCGGAGAGGGTGGGGCCGTTGGGAACGCGGGAGGCGCGCGACCGAGTGAGCACACTGAGGCCGACTAGGCTTTCCGGATCTCGGGCTAGCGAGCCGGGACGGACGACTCGGCTCACGCATGACTGGTTCGATCCCTGTCAACTGGGCCGAGCACGTTGGTCTGTCCCATTCTTGTCAATTCGCGGGAATAGTCGACTGTGTTGGCGATACCAATTCATATATCGCCTCGGTCACTTGCTCAATGAAGTCAATGGCATCATCCACCATGCTGGGGTCTATCGGTGAACGTAAATCCGAATAGGCTATTTGCCCAGCATAGTCAGGCATGATATCGGCTTCGTGGGCGATTTTGTTGCGGCGTTGCACAATGAGCTTCAGTCTGTCCCTTACTTCCTGGGCATCTATTCCTTGCCGTAGAGCCACTTCATTCCACAACGATGGACTGGAGATTACGAGGCGGACTGCATCTGCAATGCTTTCTGGCGTTTGAAAGCTCTGGTGCCCGTGACTATCTCTAATTTGTTGATCCAGCCACGTCTCGGAATCAGCTTCTGAAGAGGCTTGCAGCATAGCTTCGAGCGTTACCTGAAACCTGAGGAAGGCGGGAGTCCTAGCACGCTCCGCCCGGTAAGCCTCCAGCATACCTACCCTAACTATCGCATGTATGAAATAGTCTAAGGAGCTTACTGCCATAATCAAACTGGCCCGGAGGATATCGGAAGTATCCAAAGCTCCGGTAGTCTGGGCGGTCATGGCACGGGCGATGCTGGCAAGATCTCGTGACCGATTTACATTCACCCGAAATAAGTCAAGAGATGCTCGCATCATTCACTAGGGAAATCACATTGTCTGCTAAGTTGGAGAAAATCTCCTTAAATGCATCCCGCGATCGCATAGTTCCTTCAAGAACTACGCCCCCCTGATCTATTTGAGTGGCAGTTAATGCGAACACTGGAGTCTGATGCTCTTGCGACTTGGCGATAAGGGAATTGAAGTCTGATATTTGGGCTAGGCACAACTCTTCAACTCCATGCTTTTCGTAAACGCGTCTAGGCAGCGTCATATTCACTGCAGATAGTGCGGGAAAAAGTTCCTCTGAAACGCTCAAGTTTATCTTGTCCATCCACGTTTGAAACGCACGGGCAGGACCTCCGCCTCTGAGCCGATAGTTCTGGACTATAGTGCCTAGAAACTTTGGCTCCTCGTTAGGAAATGGATATACCGCTTCTTTCAAGACCGGCATTTTTGCTGCCCGTTCAGCCCATTTGCGCCAATTAGGCAGCACCCTAGTTAAGGATCGGACGGCCATAGCAGAAAAGTAGTCTGGGTTGGTTGGAACTATGAAGTAATGACTGGTCAACAACAGGTTCTGATTCAAGGAACTAAGGCTTGGGTTCAGATCAATCAGTACTAAATCTGCATCATGCTTTCCGGCCGTCTTCTCGAGCAGGCGGGTGATAGAACCAGGCAGGTTCTGGAGGGTCTGGATGGAACCTGAAAGTTCCTGAGCAATCCCCAAGGTAACCTCATACTCGGCAAGGTCGATATGACCGGGCAGCAAGAATAGGTTGTCTGTCCCATTGACTTGAAAACAGTCAACTGCCTTTAAGGGTTCTGGTCTGGACTCAAAAGCTGGGGCCAGCCCGTCCTTTAAATTTCGTCCAGATTCAGTATCGTAAAATTCCTCAAGGGCCCCTGGCCCACTATAGCCGAGAACCATTCCCGTCAAGTTGCACTGGGGGTCAGCATCGACCAATATAACTCTGTGGCCTTTTCGTGCCAGCATCCACCCTAGATTGAAAGTAGTTGTGGTCTTGCTAACTCCACCCTTGTGATTGAATATGGCGATCCTATTGGTCATTTTGGTCATTTGTTATTCCCGCAAGATCCTGGTTGAATTGTTAAGCAATTATATTGAACAGCAAAATCGGGCTTCATCAGCCCGCGTCTTTGTCTTCTTTCTTGAGGTCGTCCCATTCACTAGGTTGAGAGGTCGTCAGGAGAACCCGATCCAGGTTCTCAGGGGTGTCGGGTATCGGCTCTGGCGTTGACTTTGGTAGTCTCCCTCTCGGTAGCGTCGATCGGGTAGCTCTCATCTCCTTTCCACTCGCCCTTGCTCATTATACATCCTGGAAGCGACTTTGCAGAATAAGTCAGGCTTGAAGAATAAGTCTCACGTCTGAAGAAAAAGTGGGGGTTGCGGGGTGAAGGGTAGGCCCTCGCGGGGAAGTTGAAGCGGAGACCCGCGAGGGCCATGGCGCTGGAGGTGCTCCCGACCTGCCTCGGCGGGGTCCCGATGGAGTATGCCAAGACCGACCCGGCCATGGCCTTCCCCAGTCACAAGGTCGCCGCCGGCGGCGACCTCTATGGGGGGTTGGCGCAGGTCGGCATCGCGGTCGTGGCGGATCTCTCCAACGATTTCAGGCGCACCAGCAACGAGGCATGGCAGTGGCAGCGTTCGGCCACCGAGGCCGGCGCCTACAGCGACATCCCCGCAGCAGAGGGGGGCACGTCGACCCCTTACACCCCCTCGGCGGGCGATCTGGGCAGGTGGCTCAAAGCAACCGTCACCTACGATGACGCCACCGGCACGGGCTGGACCGCGGAGGAGACCACGCAGGTGCTGTCGCGACCGACGTTGTCCAACGCAGGCTACACTCACAGAAATTTAATTGGCTACATCTACGGTCGAGCCGTAACGCACAAGTACGCGCAGCCGTTCACGACCGGATCGCACACGCGCGGCTACCTGCTGAAGGGATTGCGCCTCTCGCTTTTCGTGGATGAAGAAGAGTCCGCGGACGGGACATGGGCGGTGCATACCAACGACGCCGGCAAGCCGGCGGCCGATCCGCTTTCGGCTGCCCTCCCAATCCTGGACGCGGACCTCGATGATGAAATCGACACGTTCGAGGAGCTCACCCATCCCGACGGCGTGCATCTCGATCCCGACACCAAGTACTGGATTGTCATCTCTCAGACGACCCCCAATACTAACGGCAACATCGGCATCGGCGCTTTGAGCGAATGGGACCGCGGCTTGGCGGCGGGGTTGGCGACGCCTCCGGTGGATACGGGCAGCGAGGACGGCTGGTCGGTGGACTTCCAAGCATTGTCCTACTTCTGGGACGACCCCGACGACGACGACGGCCCCGTAGACCCAGAGGGTAACCCCATCAACCCCGAACTGCTCCTGTGGCAGCTCCTTGCGAAAGCCGTGGAGGTTCCCGGCAGGATTGTGCTGCGCATTTCGCTGCTGGCGCCGGTTGAACTCCCGGAGGTCACCGTGGAGTTCGGGGCCAGCGACTACGCCGTGACGGAGGGCAGAATACAGTCCGTGACCGTCACCCTGAGCGCCGACCCGGAGCGCACGGTGATCATCCCCATTGAGACTACGGGGTGGGCGGGGTTGCCGACACTGACTATTCGGGGGTGCCCCAAGCCGTCACCTTCAACGCGGGGGAAACGTCCAAGTCCTTCACCGTCAGTGCCTTCGACGACACCGTGGACGACGACGAAAGCGTGAGGCTGGGGTTCGGATCTGCCCTGCCCGAAAAAATGACCGTGGGAACCACGAGCGAGACGACCCTCGACATTGGCGACAACGACAACCCCATCTTGACGGTGACGTTTGATCAGACGACCGGCTCCGTGGGCGAGGGGGATACCCAGCAGGTGAGCGTGAGCGTGAGCACCGACCCGGAGCGTACCATCAGCATTCCCATCACGACCACGCACCAGGGCGGGGCAACCGACGCCGATTACGTCGTGCCGCCTAGCGTCACCTTCAATGCGGGCGAGACTTCCACGTCCTTCACCTTCATGGCCACCCAGGACACGGAGGACGATGACGGCGAGAGCGTGAGGCTGGGGTTCGGGGCTCTGCCGGAGAGGGTGTCGGAGGGGGCCACCGGCGAGACCACCGTGAACATCGGAGACGACGACGATCCCCACGTAACCGTGCAGTTCGGCGCCGACACCTACACCGTTGCCGAGGGCGGGACGGGGGTCCGTGACGGTCATCCTCAGCGCGGACCCCGAGCGCACCGTTGCAATACCGGTCGTCGTCGCCGCCAACCAGGGCGGGGCGACCTCCGCCGACTACTCCGGCCTGCCGGCGAGCGTGACCTTCAGCTCGGGCGAGACCTCCAAGTCGTTCACTTTCATGGCCACCCAGGACACGGAGGACGATGACGGCGAGAGCGTGAAGCTGGGGTTCGGGACGCTGCCGGCGAGGGTGTCGGAGGGCACCCCTGACGAGACCACGGTGCACATCGGGGACGACGATGACCCCCAGGTGACGGCGGAGTTCGGGGCGGACACATACGCGGTCGCCGAGGGCGGCACGCGGGCGGTCACGGTCACTCTCAGCGCGGACCCCGAGCGCACCGTTGCCATACCAGTCGTCGTCGCCGCCAACCAGGGCGGGGGCAACCTCCGCCGACTACTCCGGCGTGCTGGCGAGCGTCACGTTCAACTCCGGAGAGACGGCGAAGACGTTCACCTTCAGCGGGACGCAGGACGACGTGGACGACGACGGCGAGAGCGTGCGGCTGGCCTTCGGAGGCACGCTGCCCTCGAGGGTCTCGATGGGGGGCCAGGAGCGAGACCACGGTGACCATCAGCGACGACGACCCAGAGGTGACTGTGGCGTTCGGGGCCGGCACGTATACGGTCGCCGAGGGCGGGACCCAGTCCGTGACGGTGACTCTGAGCGCGGACCCGGAGCGCACAGTGACCATCCCGCTCACCAAATCCGAGCAGGGCGGCGTGAGCCCAACGGACTACTCCGGCGTACCGCCGAGCGTCACTTTCAACTCCGGCGAGACCGCCAAGTCGTTTACCTTCACGGCCGCACAGGACACGGTCGACGATGACGGCGAGAGCGTGAAGCTGGAATTCGGGACGCTGCCGACGAGGGTCTCGGAGGGCGCCACGGGCGAGACCACGGTGAACATCCGGGACGACGACCCGGAGGTGACGGTCAGCTTCGAAGCGGCCACCTATACCGCCGCCGAGGGGGGCACGGTCAGCGTGGCGGTGACGCTGAGCGCGGACCCGGAGCGCACGGTGGTCATCCCGCTCACCAAGACCAACCAGGGCGGGGCAACCTCCGCCGACTACTCAGGCCTGCCGGCGAGCGTCACCTTCAATGCGGGGCAGACCTCCAGGACGTTCACTTTCAGGGCGGCACAGGATGCGGTGGACGACGACGGCGAGAGCGTGAGGCTGGAGTTCGGGACGCTGCCGGAGAGGGTGAGCGAGGGAACCACGGACGAGACCATCGTGAACATCGGGGACGACGACGACCCTGAGGTAACGGTGTCGTTCGGAGCCGTGGTGTACGCCGCCCCGGAGGACGGCACCGTCACGGTCATGGTCACGGTCATCCTCAGCGCGGATCCGGAGCGGACGGTGGAGATCCAGATCACCAAGGTGGATCAGGGCGGGGCGACCTCCGCCGACTACTCCGGCGTTCCGTCGAGCGTCATCTTCACCTCCGGCGAGACCTCCAAGTCGTTCACCTTCACGGCCACACAGGACACGGTGGACGACGACGGTGAGAGTGTGAAGCTGGAGTTCGGGATGCTGCCGGGGAGGGTCTCCGGGGGCGCCACGGACGAAACCACGGTGAACATCGGGGACGACGACGACCCCGAGGTGACGGTCGCCTTCGTGCAGGACGCCTACCGGGTGGTCGAGGGCAGGACGGTCACGGTCAGGATCATGCTCAGTGCGGACCCGGAGCGCACCGTGGCCATACCCCTCGCGGCTGAGAACCAGAACGGGGCGTCATCCGCGGACTACTCGGGCGTGCCGGAGAGCGTCACCTTCAACCCCGGCGAGACGTCGAAGACCCTCGACTTCGCGGCCACGAACGACACGTACTCCGACACGGGGGAGAGCGTGAAGCTGACCTTCGGCGAGCTGCCCGACAGGGTGACGGAGGGAATGCCGGCTGAGACCACCGTCAACATCAGGCAGGTCTCCGCGCATTTCCAACGGGACTGCACCCAGGCCCTGTGGTGCGCCAACCTGAAGTTTGACGACTACACCGCATTGGACTGGGGCTGGAACCAACTCCAGTACAACGCGAGCTTCAGCCCGCCCGCGAACCTGAGCGATACATCCTTCGATTTCCGGGGCGTGGAGTACACTATCCGGGACGCCTACGTGGTCCCCGGCATTTACCTGGAAATCGACAATGCCTACAACAGGGTGCAGCGCGACCAGGCGAAATTCCAGATCACCATCTCCCACGGCAGGACATGGGAGGCAGTCCCTGAGGAGCACTACCAGGACTGGGAACTGCATATTGGGGGCGTTGTACTCCCCTTCAGCGAAGCAACGCGATGGAGGGAGAGATCGTTCCAGTGGCAAGGCCTGGAATTCCAGAAGCTCTTCACCGCCTGGATGCCATCCACGGTGAACAAGATTGGCATAAAGCAGATCTCTCCCGTCGAGCACCTGCCCGCAGTCCCCTCCGCTCCGGCATACGTGAGCGCGGCGGCCCAGTGGTCCGATGGGCTGCGCGTATCGTGGCGCCGCCCGTTGTCACGACCGAACAATCAGGCCATAACAGGCTATACAGTCCAGTGGAAACAGCCCTCACACAGCTGGAGCGACAGCGCCCAGGTTTCATCCATGGAGGTCGGTCCCGATTCTATTTCTGCGCAGGTTAACGGCCTAACGGAAGGCGTTCTCTACACGGTTCGGGTCATCGCGACCAACGGCGAGGGAGACAGCCCGCCATCGGCAGACCGCAGCCCCAGTCGCCGCGCCTGGTCTCCGCCGTGGTCAGCGGTCAGACGCTGACGCTGCGCTGCAACCGGCAGCTGGACACGAACTCGGTTCCGGCGAAGAGCGCCTTCATTGTGGTCGCCGGTTTAGGACTGCGCGAGGTGAGCTCGGTGTCGATTTTGGGGATGGAGGTCACCCTGACTCTTGCCGAGGCGGTGACGTCCGTCCATACCGTCCATGCGATCTACGTCGCGCCGACCGATGCTTCCGCGTCCTTCCTTCGCGACCTGGACGGCAACCACGTGTACGCGCTGGGCGGCAATCTTTCTTCGGTCACAAACGAGACCGACCCCGCATTGCTGCAACCGCTGACCGCTCAGTTCACCAATGTGCCGAGCTCCCATGACGGCGAAGACAGCTTCACCTTCAATATCGAGTTCAGCGAGTCGGTATGGATCGATGTCGGGCTCGGCAAAGACCACCTGTTGCAGGTGACGGGGGGAACGGTCACCGCCGCCCACTGGCTGGACCGGCGGACCGAAGAATGGCAGGACACCATCCAGCCCAACACTGATGGCGACATCACCGTGGTCCTGCCTGGGGGGAGAAGCTGCTCGGTAGCGGGCGCTCCCTGCGCCGCAGGAGGCCGGCTCCTCTCCGGCGAGAAGACGGTGACCATCTCGGGCCTGACCTCACAGCAGCAGGCCGCAAACAACCCGGCAACCGGCGCGCCCGGCATCAGCGGCACTGCACCGGACGGCGAGACCCTCACCGCGACAACCTCCGCCATCCAGGACGAGGACGGCATGACGGGCACAGTCTTCACCTACCAGTGGGTCCGCCACGACCTGGCGACGGAAACCGACACAGAGATCGAGGGAGCGACCGGCCAGACCTACGACGTGGCTGCCGAGGACGGGGGCAAGGCCCTCAAGGTCAGGGTCACGTTCACGGATGATGTGGGGAACGAAGAGTCGCTGACCAGTTACGCAGTGATCGCTTCCCCGTCCTTGGTTGTCCCCGAACCGATGACGGCCACCACCCACGACGGGCCGGAGTCCCACGACGGGAGCGCCGCGTTCACCTTCGAGCTGAGGTTCAGCGAGGAGCCGGCGTCAGGCTTCAGCTACACGACGGTGCGGGACCACGCCTTCACGGTGACCGATGGCTCGGTGAGCAACGTGCGGAGGCTGGAGGCGGGCAAGAACGTCCGGTGGGAGATCACCGTCACGCCGTCCTCGAACGCCGATGTGACCATCGCGTTGCCCATCACCACGGACTGCTCCGTCCAGGGAGCCATCTGCACAAGTGACGGGAGAAAGCTGTCCAACCGGTTGGAGCTGACAGTCAGCGGGCCGTAGCCCGTACGTGACAAGGAGGGCGGCGCCGGGAGAAGATGCGCCGCCCTCCTGAACGCAAAAGAGGCCGCATACAGGGGCGTCCGTGGAGAGGCATTCCCGCTTGGACTTGTCCCGACCTCCGGGAATGACATGGCAGCCTGCACGCTCCCGGTGTAGAGAGTGACCGATGCGTCGTGAAGGAGGCCGGGCGGGATTCCTCGACAGCGCACATACCACCCACGTTTTCCCCGACGACTTCCCGCAGCGCCTGGAGCGGTTCAAGGTGGAGTCGGGCCTGTCGTGGGGGGAGATCGCCCGCCGTCTCGGAACCTACCCCCTCACCATACGACGTTGGAGGTACAAGGGCGTGCGGCCCAACTTGGCTCATCAGACGGCGCTGCTTGATCTGGCCGACGACCTGGGCCTGAGCCATCTCTTCACCGAGTGGAGCGTCCAGCGCGAAACCCGGCACGAATTGCCCGGCCCGGCTGGGAGCGCCTGTAGGTCTGAGAGAGTGCTCAGGCCGAATGCGCCGACTCGGTGCAAGGTACCCGGGAGGAGACCGGCATGTCGATGATGCGGCTGCGGCCCGAGGGTGAAACTCGAAACCCCGAACACGTAGCCGCGCGACCGGCCTGAAACGCAAAAAAGGCCGCATACGAGCCTGTCTCAAAAGTCGGCGAGAATGCCAGGGTGTAGACTGTAGTGCAACGCTGGGACAGGAGCGAATCAGATGCCGCTTCGAGACATGGACCGAGAGCAAATGTGGCTGTTGCCGCCGTCCCTTGACGAGCTGTTGCCATTGGATCACCCGGCGCGCTTCGTGGCTGAGTTCGTAGACGCGTTGGATAGGGACGACTGGGCGGAGCTTGGCGTGGAGATAGAAGGAGACCCGCTGGGAGCGCCAGCCTACCATCCCAGGGCGCTGCTCTGCGTGTGGCTGTACGGCTTCATGCCCGGCGTGCGCTCCTGCAGGAAGCTGGAGGCCGCCTGCCGCGACCAGATACCGTACCTGTGGCTGACCGGGTGGCAACATCCAGACCACAACACCCTGTGGCGATTCTACAAAGAATATAGGCAGTCCATGAGGAAGCTGTTTGAAAGAACGGTTCATACGGCGGTGGCGATGAAGCTGCTTGACCTGGCGGTGCAGGCGGTGGATGGTACAAAGGTGAGCGCCAACGCATCGGTGTACAGGACCCACAACGCTGAGGAACTGCGCCAGCTATTGAACCGGGTAGAAGCGGCGATACGTGACCTTGAAGCTCAGAACGAAGCGGGAGAAGATACGACCTCTGCCCATCTGCCCAGGGAGCTGGCCAACAAGAAGACGCAGAGGGAGCAAGTGAGGCAGGGCACCCATTCACGCCCCCCCACATAGGGGGCACACATGGACCCACTTATAGGGTACAAATGCTGTACAAACTTTAGAACGCTGGTCTGAGAGTACCTCGGCTACGAAAGGCTGCTGTTGGATAGGGTTCACCCACTATACAAAACCAAGAACCTCATTCGCCGGACACAATAGACACGGAAACCTGAGGTACTCGTGGGCGGTCGATTTGGATAAAATCAGGTAAGGTCCGGATGGACAAATGGTTGTGCCACCTCGGCCTAAATCACCGGTTCGAGTCTGCTTAGGGGGGCCTTTTTTGACGATAGACAGAACTATCTTCGAACTGTGGCTGGGCAGCCTATAAGCCTAGTCGCATCCTTAGCCATAGTAGTATCGAGCCCTAGTAGGATCGCGTCACAGCGCGGAGGAACGCAATGGTTGCGGGAGGTGAACCCGTAGGTCACCTTAGCCGAACACACAGGTTGGCCTCGGTTCCGGGCGACGCATTTCGTGAGATGGGGGCACTTGCCCGGGTCCCGTTCGAGCACGATGTCTCTCGAGTTGGGATCCTCGGTCACGCCACACGGTCAGTCATCCAGCAGCCCGTTCCGCGCAGCCCAGATCACGACCTCCTGCTTCGACGCAACACCCAGCTTCACCTGAATGGTGTAGATGGCGTTTCGGATGGTGGCCACCTTGACTTCCCTTGCCTCCGCAATCGCAACGTATGACATGCCCCGGCAGAACGACACGAGTATATCCTTCTCCCTCTGGGTCAGGTTGACGTCCTTCGATCTCGCCCCGCTCCGTAACCTGTCGAAGACCCGCCTCACCACCTCGGTCGGCAGACGCCCCTCGCCCGCAGCCGCGCTCCTCATCATGCCCAGGACCTGGTCCATTCCGGCCACCTTCTGAAGATAGCCGGCCGCGCCGGCGGCCACCGCCTCTATCACGGCGTTCGCCTCCGTCGAGGCGGTCAGCATGAGCACCTTTGTCTCGGGCAGAGACTCCATGATCTCCCGGCACGCCTCCACACCGTCCATCTTGGGCATCATGACATCCATGACGATCAGGTCGGGCGACAGCTCGGAGGCCGCCTTCACCGCCTCCACTCCGTCCCTGGCCTGGCCCACCACCTCGAACTCCTCGGACCGCTCCAGAATCACCTGAAGACCTTCCCGCGTGACCGCATGGTCGTCGGCGAGCAGCACCCTTATGCGACGAGACTCTGCTGGCAATCTATCCCTCCTTTCCGCCGCGAACCAACGGCATCACGCAGGTCACGCTGGCGCCCCCGACCGGTCCCCTGGGCTCGACGATAAGGCGTCCGCCCAGACGCACGGCGTACGCCCCCATGTTTTGGAAGCCGTGGCCCCGCTCCTCGTAGTC
Organism: Dehalococcoidia bacterium; assembly: GCA_965197565.1. GTDB lineage: Bacteria > Chloroflexota > Dehalococcoidia > Lucifugimonadales > UBA3495. The sequence continues at coordinate 1,130,447 of CBDANK010000003.1, read as the reverse complement.
GTCGGGAAGCCCCACCCCGTCGTCCGACACCGACAGCCTGAGCTCGTCCCGTCCGAAGTCGAGCTCGACCAGCACCCGGCTCGCCCCGGCATGGCGAAAGGCGTTGGCGAGGGCGTTGTGGGCTATGGAGAACAGGAGACTCCTGACCCCCACTGAAAGCGGCGGCTCCACCCCGTTCTGAGTCAGCTCCGCCGACACCGCCGTTATGGTGCTGAACGTCGTGACGTGCGAGTCCAGGGTCCAGCCCAACTCGCCGCCCTCGAATATGCGGCCCATGTCTATCGGGTGTCTCAGCTGCCAGACGGCGGTCTTGGAAAGCCGTGAGGTCGCTTCCAGCCGGGCGGTGAGCTCCTCGTTCGCGTCTCCGACAACCTGTTTGGCCGCGTCTATCCCCAAGCCGATCATGAAGGCGGTCTGGGCGGCCGTATCGTGAATGGCCTGGGAGAGCTCGATCCGCTCCCGTTGCAGCGCCCCTTCCCTTTCGATCGCCTCCCTCGCCCTGCGCTGTTGAAAGCGGGTGATGAAGTTAATCACGAGGACAACCCCAAACATCGCGAGTACTCTGATGTACAGGCCCTTCTCATCGATCCCATCGAGGGTGAGACCCGAACCGACGGTCAGGATCACGCCGACATATATGGAGGCGGTGATCGTGGTCCAGGTGAGGTACAGCAGAGGGGCGGTGAAGACGGCGGCAAAAATGGCAAGGGCGGGATAGTAGCCGACGAACCACAAAGAGTCGTACCCCAGATCGACGACGGTAGCCGTGATCAGAGCCAGGTCCAAGGCGTTGAGGACAATCAGGTGACGCCACGTCACCCGACGCTTGGTGAGCAGACGGTAGTGCACATAGCCGTTGAGGGTGGCCACCGACACGTGTAGGATCAGGAACGGAATGGATTGGGGCATGGATTGGGGATGCGTGAACCTAGGTTCGTGGGCAAGGGTGGTGATGGCGCCGACCCAGAGGAGCCAGCGAATCCACACCGCAATATTGGCGGCGTACGATACCTCGTCCGGGTCGAGCCAGAGCATCTGAAGAAGCCGCGTCTGTACTGCGCCGACCGCTGCCTTCATCAGATACAGGCCCCTATTCCAGTACCCAAACCAACCCTGGTGTGAAGCGACGCCGTATCCCGATTGGATGACACCGGACCGCCGACAGACCTGTCGAAGCAACCTCGTACCGGCCTTCCCCCGACCTTTGCGGCAGGAACAGCAGCGCATACACCACACAGCGCGCCAGCCAACCCGAAGGCCGGTACGCCAGCTGCGTAAGACAGCAGGCGATCACGGACCAGTGAGCCCGGACCAGCATGGGAGCGACGTATCTCAGCCCGCCAGCGTCCGGCGACTGCCCTGATTGGATGAAGGCCCTGGCTCTGGCGAGGCGCCTGAGACATCTCCTCTCCGGTATGCGCGTGAGCACGCAGAGCCTGCGGCGGTCACGGCGGTGTGTAGATGACTACTAATCTAGCCACTTGTGTCTATGCCAGCAAGAGCGAAAAGTTGCAGAAACACACCCTCTCAGAGCTAACAAAGTGCTGTCCAAATTACCTCACCAAGAAGTGTGATTAGGCACTTACCAAAGCCTTGAAGAGCCGCTACCGTTTTCATGGGAATATGCGTAAGAAGAATGACAGGATAAGTGGAAACACAGGCTGCCACGCTACGTGCGGACAGCGGAGGAGGTCGTAGGCTCCGCTAATCCCGAACGTGCGAGGGAGGCATTCACATGGCGCTCGACAGACCGGTCCATGCACCTGAGACGACGGCCCCTGCCGTCGCTGTGCCGGGGGCCGTCCTGCGCGGCGGCCTAGCAAAGACGCTCGTTCAACTAATCGAATTCCGCTGAAAATCCAAGGCAGGAGGACATACCGTCATGAGCAAGTCCGGAGTACACAGTGTCTTAACCCTGGTGGCGCTACCGGTCATTCTGTTGACCTTTGTCGCCTGTGGGGATAGCTCGACGCCATCGGCGGTTGGGACGACCGAGGATACGTCCCCAAGGAGCACCCCAGCGTCGACACCGGCTAACCGGGTGCAAGACACTTCCCCAACGTCTCTCGACGATTACCTGGCGATCTGTGCTGGAGCTACGTCCGGGCCAACCCAAGCCGACTACACCCTCGAGAAATTCTCGGCAGCTATGGAAGAGTTCACGGAGCAACTGGACGCAGTGAATCCGCCGGAAGAAGTCGCCGACTGGCACGCCGCTGTGCTGGTTTACCAGAGAGCCGTCAAGGAGGCGTTGGACGATGCTCCTGGACCCGGAGAGGGCGTGTCTGAGGATGCGTACATCATCAGCGTACTGTTTCCTGTAGGTCTTCAGCACCAGCCGGATATCACCGAAGCCATCAAAAGTATGGACCCGGACCTTATCGCTCGCATGATCGAGGCCGGCTGCATCGATGCGGACATTCTCAGTATGAGCTTGACGCCAGAGGAAATGAAGGCGCTGGGGGTGTCACCCGGTGGCACGGCCGGGGGAAAGGTGATAACAGAATTCGCGTCCATCAGCGCAGGGAATGATCACACCTGCGGTTTGGGGGTCGACGGCGCCGTCGGCTGCTGGGGTCTCAACCATTTCGACCAATCCACACCACCTGACGGCGTGTTCGTCTCCGTCGACACCGGATGGACACATACCTGCGGTGTGAGAACCGACGGAGCCGTTGTGTGTTGGGGAGGCGGAGATGATTACCCGGAGCCTCCAGATGGCGAGTTCACCTCCGTAAGTGCAGGGCGGAGATATGCGTGCGGCGTGAGGACCGACGGCTCTGTCACCTGCTGGGGCGACGATGAGCATGGACAGTCCACGCCGCCCGACGGCGAGTTCGTTTCCGTTAGCGCGGAGGGAAAACATACCTGCGGCGTGACAACCGATGGGACCGTGGTCTGCTGGGGAAGCTTCGCTTTCGGCGAACTGCCCACACCCACCGAGGGCCCATTCGCCTCCGTTAGCGTATGGAGTGGGCGCAGCTGCGGAGTGAGGACCGACGGCTCCATCGCCTGTTGGGGAGGCGTCATAGATGACCCGGAGCCCCCAGATGGTGAGTTCACCTCCGTCAGCGTTGGTGGAGGCCACACTTGCGGTGTGAGGGCTGACGGTACGGTCCAATGCTGGGGCAGCGATTATCAGGGACAATCCACACCACCCGACGACGAATTCATCGCCGTTAGCGCTGGGCAGTACCACACCTGCGGAGTGAGGACCGATGGCGCCGCCGTGTGCTGGGGTTCTGACTTAAACGGCCAAGCCTCGCCGCCCGGCGCACCGTGACCTCAGCGGAGACGGTGTAACCGCCAAGGCGTAGGCGGGCTTCACTTCCCGGAAAGGGAGCAGATCATGCTGACAGCGAAAAGAAGGCCGGAGGCCAACATGCCTAAACGCAAACTGAAAAGGCGGAAGCGCCAAAGGGCGCAATGGGTCTGATGGGCCCATGGGCAATCACCAAGTCCATGGTGAAGCTGCGCTTGCACAGTCTGGTTGGAGCCCGTCTGGCGCACTTACTCGCGCGTTCGCCTTTTGGGGGGGTGAAGAGGCCAGGGTTTCTCAGTGTCTTCGCGGGGGCACTGCTCATTGCCGTCGTTGCCATGACCTCTTGCACCGACAGCACGGTGCGCACAGGGGAGGATTTGCTCAGGCAAACTCCGGGACCCAACGCCACACTAACGGACACGCCTGTCCTCCACGTCCCCTGGACCAGATCGGATTTAACGGTTGAGACCGGCGGTTACCACCCAATAGACATCAGCATGAACAAGGAAGAGACCCTGGAGTATCAATTCGAGGTCACCAATGCCGGTTTTAAGAATCCTATAAACGCTTCGACTACTCTGGACATCGGGTTTCTTGTCACCGATCCGTCGGGGGATGTGGTGAGGTCAATTAGGGCGCACTCATCCGGTGACTCGATCACAGCCGGGTCTTCCGGCAAATACGCTCTGGCATTCGATAATACCTACGCTCAATACTTCCACAAGTCCATTTACTTTGACTATAGGGTACTCCCCAAGGGAGTAAAGTCTGCTACCCCGCATACACCGCCACCACCTGTACTGCCTCAATCTCCTGACCGCGTCGAGTCCCACCGCGACGGGACCGGCATAGTCGTCAGTTGGAACGCGGCGCCCGGCGCGGACTATTACCGCATCTACTACAGTGATTACCCTAGTCCCTCATGCGAGTTGCATGTCAGCAGAGTGTTTGACTGCGAAAGGTTGGCCGGCAAAGTTCTAGAGACTACTTACATCCATACCAGCCCTGATGAGTACGACAACTACTATTGGGTCTTGGCCTGCAGCAGAATCGGATGCTCGGACATTGACAGCGAAAACCCCGTGGCGCCTGCCTACGCCGGGCCGTCAGCATTGCCCGACAATGTCGAGTACCGCCGCGACGGCTCCGCCATAGTCGTCAGTTGGAGCGCAGTTCCGGACGCGGACTACTACAACGTCTACTACGACGATAGCGCTTCATGCAGTCTCCCCTCGAGCACCTTGGACACCTTGGGTAGCTTCAGCGCCTTGAGTGCCTTGATGAGCAACATCCGTTCCTGCGAGGAGCTGGCTACCGACGTCGTAGGGACCACCTACACCCATACCAGCCCTGATGATGACGAGAAAAACTACTGGGTAGTAGCCTGCAACAGAAACGGCTGCACGGACATTGACATCGAAGACCCCGCCACCTTTGTCGAAACCAGGCCGTCAGCTCCTGACAATGTCGAGTACCGCCGCGACGGGTCCGTTATAGTCGTCAGTTGGAGCGCAACACCCGATGCGGACTACTACAAGATCTACTACACCGATTCCGCCGGCCCCTTTTGCAAGTCCATTGGCGACACACTGGTTGTCTGTGAGGAACTGGCCACAAATGTTGCAGGGACCACCTACACCCACACCAGCCCTGATGAAGACTACAACCACTACTGGGTCGTAGCCTGCAACAGAAACGGATGCACGGACATTGACAGCGACAACCCCGCCACATTCGTCGACACCAGACCGTCAGCGCCGCCCGCCAATGTCGAATACCGCCGCGACGGGACCGCCATAGTCGTCAGTTGGAGCGCGGCGCCCGATGCGGACAACTACAAGATCTACTACACCGATTCCGCTGGCCCCATTTGCAAGTCCATTGGCGACAGACTGGTCGTCTGTGAGGAGCTGCCGCCGACGTCGTAGGGACCACCTACACCCACGCTAGCCCTGATGATGACCATAACCACTACTGGGTCGTGGCCTGCAACAGTGGCGGATGCACGGACGTTGACAGTGGAAACCCCGCCACGTTCGTCGGCGCTCTACACCCACCTAACCTGACCCACCTGTCAACGCCCGTCCAGGCCGGTGACACTGTAGGCCGTCAGCGATAATTGAACGCTAGAGGGGGTAGAAAAACCCGAGAGATGCTCAAACACGCCGTAGCCGGTTCCGCCTCCGGCAAGCCCAACACGAAAGAGGCGTAAACAACCGAAATGAGCGGATACGAAGATAGGATACGCTGGCTCGCATTCGTGACAGTTCGGACCGTCTCGGTCGTCCTGAGCGCCTGCAGGGACAGTCCCTCGTCCACGTCAGGGCCAACGGCAACCCCCACTCCCACCATGACACCCGCTCAGACTCCGGTTCCCACCGCAACGCCCTCACCTGTTCCTACAGCGACACCCACACCCGTCTACCCGCAACTCCGTAATCTCGAAGTCTACCTACCCTACCCACCAGACAATTCAGCAACTGGTGGACGGCGGCCCAGGGAGCTGTTGTTGACCGGTTGTCTCCGTTCCTGCGGCTGGCGGCTTACCCTTGGGCACCAAGCGGCTCTACCGGTCTTTCTCGCGTAGACGTTTCATCGCTTCCTCGCGTCTGGCCATTGCGTTGCTCTGCCCCGGCGACAGGGTCCGGGAGCGGTCAAGCCTTCGACGGCCTCGGCGTATCGGCCCAGCCGCAGGAGTGCAATACCCGTGTTGGTCCCCCTGCTTCGGCGAGGCGCCTGAGACATCTCCTCTCCGGTATGCGCGTGAGACCGTGGAGCGAGTCGTGGTCACGCCAGCGTGTAGATGGCTACTACTCTAGCCACCTAGTTTATGCCAGCAACAGCGAAAAGTTGCAGAACCACACTCTCTAAAAGCCAACAAAGCGCTGTCCAAATTACCTCACCAAGAAGTGTGATTAGGCACTTACCAAAGCCTTGGAGGGCCGCTACCGTTTTCATGGGCAAATGCGAAATAGGAACCACCAGGTAAGCGGAATCGCAGGCCACCGCTATACGTGCGGAGAGCGGAGGAGGTCGTAGGTTCCGCTAATCCCGAACGCGCGAGGGAGGTATTCGAATGGCGCTTGACAGACCGATCCATGCACCTGAGACGGCGGGCGGAACGACGCGCTCCAGCGTCGCTCTACACGTCGCGCCGGGGTCCGCAGTCCACAGCGGCCTAGCACAGGCGTTCACCCCCCCCCTCCCCCCCCGATTTTCGTCACCCGCCCATTGCCGGGTCGCTCCATTTCTTTTCAACCGCGCTCTACACCGCTGCGCCGCCCCACGCCCGGACGGCGCCCCAAACGCCGCTGGAGAGCAGGCAAGACGCTTGCCAATAGACTTCGTCGACAGGTTGGAAGAGCGCACGTCTTCCAGCAGTCGCAGACCAAGAGCCTCGCAATACCTCTGTGCATTCTCTTCAACCCGCGCTGGAGAGAGATGCAATGTCGATAGTCAGGTCGATCAAGTCCTGTGCGATTCTCGGACTGCGGGTTCTACGGCGCGCTCTATGGTTGCTCGGTCGCCCCTCCTCGGCGCAGGAACAGTTCCTCATCCAGTTCTCCCGACTCTCCCGGCGATATCGACGGAGCGCCACCCACTACCGTTGCAAGTGCGCCACGCGCCCTCGCTCGCAGAATGGAACCGGCGGCGTCCCATACCCCCGCACAAGGGGGAGCAACGATGACTCTCACCAGTAGGTCCACGCTCCCTGGCGCTGACCACCGTCCCGACCCTCGTCCGCGCCGGAAACGCACCCCACACCGTGAAGCGGTGGTGGAAGGAAGGGGTGCGGCCCCATTTCCAGCATCAGATGGCGCTGCTGGCCCTGGCCGACGACCTGGGTCTGGGCCATCTGTTCACCGACTGGAGCATCCGGCGCGAAACGGGGAATGGGATGCCCGGCTCCGCCGGGGCGAGCGCAGCTCCGCCAGGGTCCTCAGACCGGCGCCGCTGCCGTGGGACTCGGCGAGCGGTTCCATATATTCGCATCGGGCCGGAGCTTTGCGCCGCACAGATCGGTTGGCGCCAGACAGGCAATACCAGATGGTTAACATGAGGATCAATCGGAAATATACCCTCCAACGGCTTGCAGTATGTGCCGGATTGACAGCCCTTGCCACCACCATATGGGCATGGGCGGTCGGCGCCGAGTTGTGGCATGGGGCCATTATCGGCGCTGGACTGGGGGTGGTGCTCGGCATTTTTCTGTACAGGTACATGGAGGCGGATTGCGGCCGTCCTGCGGAAGGACCGGTTAATGCCTCGACAGCGCATTCAATACGACAGTGAGACTTACGAGTTCCCCGACGACTTCCCGAAGCGCCTGGCGCGCTTGTTTATGCCAGCAAGAGCGAAAAGTCGCAGAAACACCCTCTCCAAATTACTTCCTCAAGAGTGTGATTTGACACTTACCGAAGCGATGTGGAGTCCTTACTGTTTACATGGGTAAATACGTAAAGAAGAATCACACGATAAGCGGAATCACAGGCCGCCAGTCTACGTGCGGGCAGCGAAGGAGGGCGTAGGTTCCGCTAATCCCAACCGCGCTAGAGGAGGCGTTTACATAGCGCTCGACAGACCGGTCCATGTACCTGAGACGGCGGACGGAACGACGGCACGAGCCGTCGCTGCGCTGCTCGCGCTGGGGGCCGCCATCCATGGCGGCCTCACACTGACGTTGACCCCCGACTTTCAGTCTTGGCTAGCCGGGGAAAAGTCATGACCGCGTACCGGCGTCTTGCGCCGCTCCTGCTGCTGCTTGCCGGACTGGTTGCCCTCGCCGCCCTGCTTCTCGCCCCGGAAGTCCAGGGGCAGAGCCGGGACTCCGGCAGCGATTTCACTCTGGATGCCGCCAACGGATATCCGACCGGAATCTGGTCGGACGGGACCACCATGTGGGTCGCGGACTTCAAGGATCACAAGCTGTACGCCTACCGGATGGCGGACCGGAGCCGGGACTCCGGCCGAGACTTCACGCTGGACGCCGCCAACGGCTCTCCGGTGGGCATCTGGTCGGACGGGACCACCATGTGGGCGTCGGACTTCGCCGCCGGCAAGCTGTACGCCTACCGGATGTCGGACCGGAGCCGGGACCCGGGCAAGGACTTCAACACGCTGTCCGCCGCCGGCAACAAATTTTCCGAGGGCATCTGGTCGGACGGGACCACTATGTGGGTGGCGGACACCGGCCGTGACATGTTGTTCGCCTACAACGCGGCGACCACGGCCAGGGACGCCGATAAGGATTTCACGCTGGACCTGGGGAACGACTTTCCGGTCGGCATCTGGTCGGATGGGTACACCATGTGGGTGGTGGACTGGCGGGATGCCAAGCTGTACGCCTACCGGATGTCGGACCGGAGCCGGGACGCCGGCAAAGACTTCGCGCTGGACGCCGACGATCAATCCACGGAGGGCCTCTGGTCGGCCGGGTCCACGATGTGGGTCGCATCCCGCGACGACGCTAAGCTCTACGCATACGACTGGAACAATCCTGCCACGGGAGCACCGACGATCATCGGCAGGGTCCGGGTGGACGAGACGCTGGCGGCGGGCACCCGCTCCATCGCCGACGCGGATGGACTGGACGCCGCCATCTTCGAATATCAATGGGTTTCGAACGACGGGAACGCCGACACGGACATCACGGGCGCGACCGATTCGACCTACACCATCGTCCCCGGCGACCGGGGCAGGACCGTCAAGGTCAGGCTTTCCTTCACCGACGGCGCCGGCAACGATGAGTCGCTTACCAGCGAGCCGACGGGTCGGATCGGCGCCGAGGGCATCTGCGACCGGACGCCTTCTGTGATGGCGGCCATTGTCGCCGGTATGACCGGCGTCGGCGACTGCTCGAAGGCTTCCGAGACGAGGCTCAGGACTTGGACTGGCTCCCAGCCCTTCGGCCCCGGCGTCACGCCCGGGCTGTACCTTCAGGGTAGAGGACTGTCGGCCCTGCAGGCCGGGGATTTCCGGGACCTGCACGCGCTGCGCGCCCTGGACCTGAACCGGAACTTCCTCGAGACGGTTCCGGAAGGACTCTTCGAAGACCTCCGCGCGGTGGAGGAGTTCTATCTGTCGGGAAATCTCTTGACTGAACTGCCGGATGGGATGTTCGACGGTCAAGGGGAAGAACTGAGCATACTGGACCTTTCGGCGAACGGCCTTGAGACGCTGCCGGAGGGCGTGCTGCGAAATCTGGCCGGACTCGTCTCGCTGTCGATCGCAGGCAACGGGCTCTCGGACCTTCCGGCCGGCCTTTTCGACGACCTCGCCAGGCTCGAAGTTCTGGACCTGTCCGCCAACGCGATAGACGAACTGCCGGAGGGCGTGTTCGCCGACCTCGGGAGTCTCGCTGAGTTGGACCTTTCGGGAAACAAGCTCAAGGACCTGCCGGTCGGCGTCTTCGAGGGTCTTTCGGGACTGACGGACCTCGACGCGGGCGACAATCCGGGTGCACCCTTCACGTTCACGGCAGAGCTGGAGCGTCGGGGAGACGATACGGTCGTGGTCCGATTGGCCGAAGGCGCGACGCCGCTCGACCTGAAGGTCGAACTGTCGGCCCTGAATGGAGATCTGTCCGCCGAGACCGTCACCATCGCATCAGGCAGTTCATATTCGGACGTTGTGGAGGTTCAAGCGCATGGGGAGCATCATCTCGTCACCGTAGCAATCGACTCTGTTGCTTTTCTCGTGCCTGCAGGAGGTTCCACGTCGGGCATCCGCGCCGACCACGGCAGTGACATGCATTTGTGGATAGGCAGACTGCTGGTTCAGAGGGAATGGATCCAGGATGGACCCTTTGCTCTTCATCCGGAGAACGCGGACCCGAAGAGCATCTGGTCCGACGGCGAAACGCTGTGGGTCGGCGACGAGAGCGCCCGGAAGGTCTTCGCCTACAAGCTTTGGGACAATCCCGGCACTGCAGTCAGCGAGTACGGGACCCGAGACCCCGGCTGGGACCTTCCGAGCCTCGGTGACGAGGACTTCTACGTCACCGGCCACGGCCCTCGACTGTACGTCGCCGAAGAGTCCCTTGACGGCGCCAGCCGGGACGTCTTCGGCTACGACCTGACGAGTTTCACGCGTGCGGAGGACCGGGACTTTGTCTACGGGGGCCTGAACGTCGCGGGGGGAGTGTTCATCGTGCGCGGCACGGCGACCGACGGCCGTCACATGTGGATCACAAACACCACATCGCACGCACACGCCTTCCGTCTGTTCGACGACCCGGAGACGCCGGAGGACGAATACGGGAGGCCGGACACGTCCCGGAAAGTGACGTTCCCCGGCTCGGGCCAGCTGAGGGGCCTGTTCACCGACGGGCGGACGATGTGGGGCGTCAGATTCGCCTCGAACGACGCCTCGGTGCGGAGCGTGAAACTGTCCGACGGAACCGAGGCGGGGTACGACTTTCCGCTCCACGAGGACAACGACCACGCCTCCGGCATCTGGTCGGACGGGGAGACCTTCTACGTTGTCGACGCCGACGACGACATGATCTACACCTATCGTGGCATCAGCGGCGTCGTTCGGCCCTTCGTCGAAGACGCGGAGACCGCCGCCGTGCTGGTCGGCAACACAGGGCAGTCCGGCGACGCCGGCCATGACCTGGGCTCGGCCGGCGCGAAGAGGGGCCAGGCGTTCACCACCGGGACCAGCAAAGCCGGGTACGCGCCGGCGTCCGTCGGGATCGGGTTCGGCGAAGTTTCGGACACGTCGTCCGCGCCGTCCGACCTCGAGGTGACGCTCAACGCGGACGGCGGCGGCGTCCCGGGCGACGCTCTCTGCACGCTGATCGCCCCGGCGGGCCTGTCCGAGCGGAGCGTGAACACCTTCGCCGCTCCGGCCTCGGGGACGACCTGCCCGGTTCTCGAGAAAGAAACGACCTACTTCGTGGTCGTCGAAAGGGCCCGCGTCACCGGTTCCGGCGCCATTGCCGTCAGTGGAACGGCGAGCGGCTCCGAAGATGCAGGAGCCGCGGAGGGGTGGTCCATCGCGGACGGAAGCGCGACATATTCTCCTCACGACGCCGCTCAGGGATGGGCCTCCGACGCCTTTTCCTACAAGATCGAGGTGCGCGGCTCCTTCATCAACAACCCGGCCGGCGGAGAGCCGACGGTCACGGGCACGGCGCAGGTGGAGCGGACGCTCGCTGCGGCGGTCTCCGATGTGTCGGACGACGACGGGCTGGCAGGCGCGACCTACTCGTACCAGTGGATGCGGGTCGACGGCGCGACCGAGACGAACATCGGGACCGGCTCGCCCTCCTACACGCTCGTCGCCGAAGATCTGGGCAAGCGGATCAAGGTGCGGGTGGCGTTCGTCGACGACCGTGGCAATTATGAAACGCTGACCAGCGAGGCCACGCCGTCGGTCGAGGCGGCGGATCGGCTCGGAACCGTTTCGCTCTTCCCGGCGCGGCCGAGGGTCGGGACGGTGCTCAGCGCCTCGCTGAGCGATCCCGACGGCCTCGAGGGCGGCGGATCGGGCCCTGCGGCGTCTTCGGGCGCGGTTTCGTGGAGCTGGGCCAGGTCTCCTGATGGAAACGTCTGGACCCGCATCGAGGCCTACGGCGAAGGAGACAGCTACGTTCCAACCGAAGAAGACGAAGGGATGCTGCTCAAGGCCGAGGCGTCGTACACCGACGGGCACGGCTCAGGCAAGTCCGGTCAGGCTGTTTCGTCCGCCGGGGTAGGTGCCCGCGAATCGGGTCCGGAACTGACGGTGACGGAAATAGTCACGGGCCTGTCCCACCCTTGGGGCATCGATTTCACCCCCGACGGGACGATGCTGTTCACCCAGCGCGCCGGCGTGCTGAACGCGAGGCTGACCGACGGCACCGTCAAGCGGGTCTCAGCGGACCTCGGAGATCTGCTTGTCGACGGGTTCGCCGGTCTGCAGGCACTGGCCGTGGACCCGGACTTTACGACCAACCGGCGGTTCTACACGCTCCAGGGACACACCGGACGCGAGATGCAGGTGATCGCCTGGACGATCGACGCGGACTACGACGAAGCCACACGCGTCGTCGATCCCCTGGTGAAGGGCATGCCGATGGGGCCCGGCCCCTGGCATTCGGGAGGCCGGCTGCTCTTCGGCCCGGAGGGATATCTATGGATCGCGACCGGCGACGGGCGGGTGGTAACGGGCGCGCAGGACCTGACGTCGCTGGGCGGCAAGGTCCTGCGCGTAGACCCGCGGACGGGCGCCGGGGCGCCGGGCAATCCGTTCGGCGCCTCCTCGCCGGTGTACGCCTACGGCTTCCGCAACCCCCAGGGTCTGGCTCTGCGCCCGGGCACGGACCAGATGTGGCTGGTGGAGCACGGCCCGAAACACGACGACGAGATCAACCTGCTGAAAGCAGGCGGCAACTTCGGCTGGGACCCGGCCCCGGCCGGCGGATCGTCGGGCTCCTACGACGAGGCCGGCGTCCCCATGACCGATCTGGCGAAGTTCCCATCTGCCCGGCAGGCCAGATGGTCCTCGGGATTCCCCACCCTGGCAACCAGCGGGGCCGTCTTCCTGGATGGCCTCCAATGGGGGGAGTGGGAAGGGCGACTCGCGGTGGCCACGCTGAAGACGAGGTCGCTGCGGGTCTTCGAGTTCACCGAGCTGGGCGATTTCGCGGGTCAGATCGTCGTTCCGGAGCTCGACGGCAGCCAAGGCCGGCTGCGGACCTCGGTGCTCGGCCCCGACGGGGCCCTGTACATCGCCACCTCCAACACGCCCGGCGGCGACAGGATTCTCAGGGTGGCCGCCAACCGTGCCGCGACCGGCGCGCCCGTCATCAGCGGCACCGTCGAGGTCGGCGAATCGCTGACGGGGGACGTGTCCGGGATCGCCGACCCCGACGGGCTCGACGATGACGCCTTCAGTTTCCAGTGGGTCCGCGGCCACTACGGGAACAACTTCTCCGACATCGAAGGAGCCACGGCTTCGACCTACACCCTGGTTACCGCTGACCTTGGCAAGACCATTAGCGTGCGGGTGTCGTTCTATGACGACGGAGGCAGCCTGGAGGCGCTGACCAGTCAGAGGACGGTCAAGGTATCAGTCGTGGCGTGTACGGTCGGCGAGCATGGCCCGGCGGCAACGGCGGTAGAGGTACAAGCCGTTCCCGCTATCGTCGAGTCCACCACCGAGGAATATTTCGTGCTCTACGTGCGGCCCGCCCTGGACTCCGATCGAGAGTTCCCGGTCTCGGTGACCCTCGGCGAAGATGGCACAACAACGCTGACTGAGCAGCTGTCCCCACTCCCGAAGGAGCATTACCGGGTGGAAAAGTTCCTCATCGCCGACCCGGCCGACCTAGATAACGACTGCATCGACGACATCACCGAATTGGGGGACCCGGTGGGGATGAACCCGCTGAACCCCGCTCGGGCGGTTCCTTTTCGAGATGGCGCGGTGGCCATTCCCGACCGTGAGACATTCGAGGCGCTTTCCTACAAGGGCAGAGACGTTCCCAATCACCGCCATCTCCAGGACCTGGAGTTTGTCAAGTTCTACATTATCGGCGTGGCTACCGACAACATGGGTATCTATTTCATGAACACCGAGACCCACCGATTACATCCCGATTTCGGGGATGCAATTGGTCTCTGGGAGGACCCGCTCTGGGGACAGGGGTACATGGGCGGCGAGATCATATACCACCCCAATGTGGTTGCTCCCGATGGTTCCCTGGGCGTCTACCTCTACCAGTTCCAGCCCATGGATGTATACCCCTTCGGCGATGTGGCCCGTTCGTATGAGGTTTTGGCGGCCAGCATGGCGCTGCTTGATGACAACCTTGCCTACTACCCGATGCCGAGGAGAGCCCTGCCGCTCTATCACAGAGAACGGGCCCTCTACGATGATTCCCGGATCAATGTGGTGTTGAGAGAGGACATCCTGCCAGATGTTCCATTCCTCCCCCTCAACGTTGGGGAGGGGTACGGTTTCCTCAGGCTCATGTCGCTGGAGGAACGCCCCGACCCGCGCGACGTGGTGATCTACGAGACTATCCCCAACGAGCTTTCCCGGGTTGCCGGCCTCATCACCACCTTACCCCAGACACCGCTTTCCCATGTAAACCTGCGGGCCGTCCAGGACGGTGTCCCCAACGCCTTCATTCGCGACGCCCTCGACGACGGCGACATCGATGATCTCATCGGCACATACGTCCACTACAGCGTCACGGCGGACGGCTACTCCATCCGCGCCGCCACTCCCGCCGAAGTCGAGGCCTACTTCGCCGCTTCGCGCCCTCCCGGAACCCAGACGCCGGAACGGGACCTCACGGTCACCCAGATCACCGACCTGGACGACATCGGCTTCGACGACTGGAATGCCTTCGGCGTAAAGGCGGCCAACGTGGCCGTGCTGCGGACGCTGGGTTTTCCCGACGGAACCGTCCCCGACGGGTTCGCGGTGCCGTTCTATTTCTACGACGAGTTCATGAATCACAACGGGTTCTATGGCGATATCGAAGAGATGCTGGCCGACCCGGAGTTCCAGTCGGACTATGACACCCAGGAGAAAGAACTCAAGAAACTGCGCAAGAAGATCAAGAAGGGGGAGACGCCCGACTGGATCATCGACGCGCTGGAGAAGATGCACGCCACCTACCCCGAAGGGCAATCCCTGCGCTACCGGTCGAGCACGAACAACGAAGACCTGCCGGGCTTCAGTGGCGCCGGGCTGTACGACTCCAAGACCCAGGACCCGGAGGAGACGGAGGAGGACGGCATCGACAAGTCCATCAAAGGGGTGTGGGCCAGCCTGTGGAACTTCCGGGCATTCACTGAACGCGAGTTCCACCGCATCGACCACATGGCGACGGCCATGGGGGTGCTGGTGCATCCCAACTACTCGGACGAGCTGGCCAACGGCGTGGCCGTCACCTTCGACCCCATCTACGGAACGGAGGAGAGCTACTACGTCAACACGCAACTCGGCGAGGACCTGGTCACCAATCCCGATGCACACTCGGTGCCCGAGGAAATCCTGTTAGACCTGTCCGGTTCATACACCACCCTGGTGACCTCCAACCAGGCGCCGCCAGGACAACTCCTCATGAGCGATGCTCAAATTGACCAGTTGCGCCGGCACCTCCAGGATATCCATGACCATTTCGAGGGTCTGTACAACCCCGGACCCGACGAACCCTTCGCAATGGAGATCGAGTTCAAGATCACCAGCGACGATGTTCTGTCCATCAAACAGGCCCGCCCCTGGGTATTTGGCGTTCCCAACGCCCCAGGCCATGGCGGTGAAACACCAGAGGGGGAAGCAATATGGTCCGCTACCCTCACGGTGGGGGTCGGAGAGAATTTCGTCGGCTATTCCTCGTTCGCCCAGGGCGAGGAGAACAACACCTTGGGTGCTCTCTCGTCCGACACCATCACGTTGGACGACGCCAGCTACACCGTCAAGGCCCTGGGGGTTCTGGACGGCAAGCTGATTCTCTCCGTGTTACCAAAGCTGAGTGCCGGGTTTGTACTGGTGGCGGGGACATCCGAATTCGCCTCTACCGACGCATCGACCCTGGAGGGGGACTCTCTCTTCCAGTTCCAGTGGAACTACCCGGGACTGGACTTGTCGGAGGGGGAAGAGGTCGCCGTCAGACTGGCCGCGCCAGACGATGGCACTCCGGCCACTGGCCTACCCGTCATCACTGGCACTGCCCGGGTGGGGCAGACGCTGACGGTGGACACCTCGGCCATCGCCGACGAGGACGGGCTGGACAATGTTTCCTACAGCTACCAGTGGATTGCCAACGACGGAACCACCGACACGGACATCGAGGATGCAACGGACTCGGCCTACACGCCGCCGGTCAGCGACGTAGGCAAGACCATCAAGGTGCGGGTGAGCTTCACCGACGATGCTGACAACCAGGAGTCCCTGACCGGCGCGGATACCGATACGGTGGCGGCAACGAAGCCGGGCGTGCCCGGGCACCTAAACGTCTTCCCTCACGACGCCGGAGCGCTGGACGTTTACTGGGAAGCCCCGGCCAGCGACGGCGGCTCCGACATTACCGGCTACAAGGTGCAGTGGAAAGAGAGCGCAGACAGCTGGGACACGCCGGCGGACGTTTCCGAGGCGACCGCGTCCGGAACCGTCCACACCATTACGGGACTGACCGACGGAGTGGAGTACAGCGTGCGGGTCCTGGCCGCCAACGGCGTGGGTGACAGCCCGCCCTCGGTTGAGCAGACCGTCACTCCCCGGGAGACCAAGGCGCCGGAAATGGTAAGACCCAGGGTGGACGGAGCGACCCTGAGAGTGTTGTACGACGAGGCCCTGGACCAGGGGTCTGCGCCGCCGACGGATTCCTTCGATGTGAGGGTGGCCTGCACGTGCGATGACACAACCTGGCTAGATGGAGAAGCCAAGCGGGCGGTGGAGAGCGTTTCGGTGGACGGCGACACGGTGGTGTTGACGCTGGTTTCGGCGGCTACGTCCGAGGACGTCGTGGTCGTCAGCTACACGCCGCCTTCGGACGCTGCCGCCGCCCGGACCAGGGACTTGGCGGGCAACGCGGCGGCAGGGTTCAATTCCACCGAGGTCTTCAACGACACCGATGAGACCGCAGAATCAGAAGAGAACGGCGAGCCGGAGGAAACCACCGAGGGGGAAACGCCGCTGACCGTTAGCCTGGAAGCCACCACGGAGAGCCACAACGGGACGGATGCCTTCACCTTTGAGATCCGGTTCAGCGAGGAGGTCCCCCTGAGCTACAAGACTCTCAGAGACTTGGCATTCACTGTGTCGGGGGGTGAAGTCCTCAAGGCCCAACGGCTGGACAAGCCCAGCAACATCCGATGGCTGATCACGGTAGAACCGGACTCCAACGGGGATGTGACCGTGGTCCTGCCTGTAACCCAGAACTGCGCCTCCGATGGAGCAATCTGTACCGGGGACGGCAGGAAGCTCTCCACCCGGCTGGAGTTAACCGTTAGCGGTCCGGGGCAGTAGTCACGTCGCTGAATAGAGATTTCCGGGACGGACGGATAGACCCGGCGGTAGACAGCGGCCTCTCCTGGCCAGATGCGTCCGGGCGGTGTGCGCATTACTGCCAATGGTTCCGAGGCGCGCCGGCTGCTGTACTGGTTGATCCGGCGGCCCATTCCTCGAACAAATCGGTGCTGGCGTGGTCTCGGCGGCGGCGCCATCAGGCCAGGGCTCGACACAGCCACTACAAAAGCGGCCGGCAACGCCTCAGTCAATATCTGCGGCTGTAGTATTAGGGAGTTCGTGGACACCACCGACCGCCTCACCGCAACCATGCTGGTGGTCGTTACGTCCAATGATTTTCTCGAAGAAGAAGCCGGCTCCAGGAGCAGGGGGTTCGGAATTTACCAAGCCCTGATGACGAGAGTTATTGACGACGTCCAGGACCGTAACCTCGTCAACCCGGTAGCGTCTCTGGTCCGGATATCCCCAGGTGAGGCACTGCACAATGGCTGAATATGACGATATCATTTCGAATCTGACCTACCGTCGGGCAATGGAAGCACTGCGAAACGGAGTTCCCAACCGAGAGGCGGTCAGGCTGCTCGGCTGCAACCAACCGCAGGCAGAAAGGCAGTTCCAGGACTTGCTCAGACGGGCGTCCGAAACTGCCGCGCCCCCGCGAAGCGCGCTGGGAATGCTTGTTTCAGGAGATTTCGGTGCAGGCAAATCTCACCTGCTTTCTCACTTTGAGTACCGGGCGCTCTCCCAGGGTTTCGTGTGCAGCAAGGTGGCCATCAGCAAGGAAACGCCGCTATATGACCTCAGCAAGGTGTTCCAGTCGGCAATGGACAACGGGAGAATACTCGATCGCACCGGCCCACTGATTGAGGAAATCGGCCTCCAGCTCAACTACGATTCCGACGAGTATTCCAACCTCTTCAGCTGGGCCAACTCACCTTCCAGCGGCGTTCACCGTATCTTCCCGGCGAGCCTTCTGGTGCACGAGAGGTCGAACAAGTTGGAACTGAACCACGCCATCGAGTCCTTCTGGGCCGGGGAGAGGATCAAGGTAAGCGATGTGAAAAACGGTCTAAGGCAGATTGGCCAGTTGCAGAGTTATTCCTTCAGGGCGCCCAGAGCGTCTGACCTGCCTTCGCAACGTCTCCGGTTTGCCACGGAGTTGATTAAGGGTGCAGGCTACCAAGGATGGGTCGTCCTGCTCGACGAAATCGAGCTGGTTGGCCAATACAGCCTGCTGCAGCGCGCCCGCTCCTACGCTGAACTGGCACGCTGGCTTGGGCAAGCCCAAGGGGAATCGTACCCGGGGCTGGTGGTCGTTGGAACGGTCACCACCGACTACGCACTGGCGAACATATCGCCGGAGGCGAGCAGCAAAAAGGACCGCGACTATGCGGGGCAGAGACTGCGCTCCCGCGGGGACGACAATGGGGCCGCCCGGGCGGAAACAACGATGCGGCTGTTGGAGCGAGAATGCACCCCACTAGGTGTCCCTTCAGAAGCCGACGTGAACGATACCCTGAACACGCTGCGGCACATATACCGCAAGGCCTATGGATGGGACGCCCCGGCCCTCGAGGCGAGAACCGGCGCAGTCAGCTTTCGGCAACGGATGCGCTACCAAATTCGCTCCGCCATAAACGAATGGGACCTGCTTAGGCTGTATCCGGACTCCAGGCCTGAGACGGAGGAGAGGGAGTTCAGGCACCAGTACGTTGAGAATTCAGACCTGGAAGTAGGGGCAGAAGGCGATGATGGAGGAGTCGAATAGTCGTCCGTTGTCGTTAGCCGTGGGGGTCATGATGCCGGTTCCGTTCGAAAGCTCCAGGAATGGTGACACGTCCGGTGTCATTGGATTCCTGCGCCTCTTGAACGAGGGACACGGGACAGGAATCCGTGCCGCGCTGTTTGCTGCATCGGCTCTGGACGTACCTCTTGAGTTCTGCTTCACCCGTATGGACCTCGCCGATTCCGTGCTGTGGAGGAAAGGAGAGGCCCGCAGGGTCGCCGCACTGTCTTTGATCCGGACGCTGCTCCATTCGGCGAACCGTACTCCCGATGTCATACTTGGAATGGCCGACGAGATCCCTCCACTGGTGTTTACCGAAGACATCAGGGTCGATGTCCCGGTCTGCCGGGTCTCCACGGATCCAGCCCCGAGGAGGGGTGTGTCGGAGGAGATAGAAAAGCTCGGCTCATCCCTGTTCCTAATCTGGAGCGCCCCTCCACCCGCCGAGGGTTCGGTTGCTCGACGGCTGCTGAAAGTGTTGGCGGAACGCCCAAACCCCTTGGAAACGTTTGACAGAGTGGCCGCAGGCATCACGGAGGCTTACGGAGGGCGGTGAAGGAGGGCTGGATTGATAAGAAATGATCATCTCACTGCTGGTACTGACTATCACATTGAGCCGGTAAAGTTCCTCCCGGTGCTCGTGCCCGTGCCCCCTGAACTGGCAACGCAAGTTGATCTAGAGTGGATGTGCCGGGTTGAGCCGTCCGGCTCATCCCAGCATACCGGTGAGTCAGCTGGCGCCCCTCGTCCCCACGGAGACCTTGACCTAGCCCGTGGATTGCACAGGGTCTTGTCTCCGCTCGGTACAGAGCCGCCAACGATGGACAGCCTAGAGTGGCCTGGCACACTGATGCCCTTCCAGGAGGATGGGGTGCGGGCCCTCATAGCCAGCGAGCGCCTCCTGCTGGCTGACGACATGGGACTCGGTAAGACGCTGCAGGTCATTGCGGCCTTGCGAATTCTGAAGCACCGCAGGGACATCGGTTCCGCACTGGTCGCGGCTCCCGCGAGCCTGTTGGACCAGTGGCGCGGAGAACTCCGCAAGTGGGCGCCCGAGCTCTCAGCAATCATCATTCGTGGCTCGGCTTCGGACAGGGCTTGGCAGTGGCAGGCCGATACCGACGTTACTCTGGTCAGCTATGAGACGCTTCGGTCGGATTTCGAGGGCAACACCCAAGCTCCCGTAAGACGGAAGGTCTGGGACGTGGTCGTGGCCGACGAAGCCCAGCGGATCAAGAACAGGAACGATACCAGCAGGTCTCTCAAGGGACTAAGACGCGTGCGGTCATGGGCGCTGACCGGAACGCCCATAGAGAACCACGAGGAAGAACTGGCGTCCATACTCGAGTTCGTCGATTACGACTGGGATGGACAGTCAAAGCGGTATCAATCCGGTCCCGAACTGCTCAGCCGCCACCGCCAGCTCCAGTTACGGCGCAAGAAGGGCGACGTGTTGGATGATCTCCCAGAAAAGCAGGTTACCCTATTGCCAATCGAGCTTCATGCCGGGCAGCGGGCGAGCTATGACAAGGCCGAACAGGAAGGGGTTGTATACCTGCGGTCGCTGGGGAAGGACATCACCATCCAGCACGTGCTGGAGCTGATCACGCGGCTGAAGCAGATATGCAACGCCGACCCGAAGAACGGCGAGTCCAGCAAGCTGGATGACATCCGGGAAAGGTTGGAGCTCTTGGTAGGCCAAGGGCATAAAGCGCTGGTCTTCTCCCAGTACACCAGCGACACTGCAGGAGTAGCGGCAGCGGCAAGCCATTTAGGGGAATTTAACCCGTTGGTCATTACTGGAGATGTGCCCATCCAAGACAGGCCGTCGATAATTGAGTGCTTCAAAAGAGACGCTCATCGTCGAGCGCTAATAATTTCACTCCGTGCGGGTGGGTTGGGTTTGAACCTGCAAGAAGCATCGTACGTCTTCCATCTGGACCGCTGGTGGAATCCTGCGGTGGAGCGTCAGGCCGAAGACAGAAGCCACCGAATGGGTCAAACCGCCAAAGTCAACGTGATCAAGTATTCATGCGCCGGAACTATCGAAGAGCGCATAGACTCTATACTCACAAGAAAGCAGGACCTCTTCGACCGACTCGTTGACGACGTTTCGCTCGACCTGTCGTCCCGGTTGAGCCGCGAGGAACTGTTCGGTCTTTTCGGGCTGGAGCGATACGCCTGACCATTCACCACCGCTTTAGTCCCTAGGATTGGCGCAAACATGACATCAATCATCCCAGAACAACGAGCCAGGGCCAACATCGACCGGCTGCTGTGGCAGGCGGGGTGGGCGGTGCAGGACATGGCCGACCTGAACGTCCATGCCGCCCGCGGCGTGGCGGTGCGGGAGTTTCCACTACGGCCCGGCCACGGTACTGCCGACTACCTGCTCTACGTGGACGGCAGGGCGGCGGGCGTGGTGGAGGCGAAGCCCGAGGGCCACACGCTCACCGGCGTAGAAGCCTAGTCGGGCAAGTACGGCGTGGGCCTGCCGGACAACCTGCCCGCCTACGTTCGTCCCCTGCCTTTCCTGTACGAGAGCACTGGCGTTGAGACCCGGTTCACTAACGATCTCGACCCCCAGCCACGCAGTCGGAACCTGTTCTCCTTCCACATGCCGGGGACGCTCGCCGAGTGGTTGGGAGCCTCTATACCATCGTGGAACATCGGCCAGCAGCAAGCTGCAGGCACACAAGCAGCCTACACCGCCCCGTACAGCCTGCGGCGCAGGCTGACCACTATGCCTCCGCTGGACGACTTCAACCTCTGGCCGGTGCAGGTGCAGGCGATCCGCAACCTGGAGCAGTCGCTGGCCGAGGCGCGGCCGCGTTCACTGGTGCAGATGGCCACCGGCAGCGGCAAGACGTTCATGGCCTGCAACGAGGTATACCGTCTCATCCGGTACGCGGGCTCCCGGAGGATATTGTTCCTCGTCGACCGCAGCAATCTGGGGCGGCAGACCCTCCGCGAGTTCCAGCGCTTCACCGTTCCCGGCGACGGACGCAAGTTCACCGAGCTTTACAATGTCCAGCTCCTGCAATCGGCCAGCATAGACCCGGTCAGCAAGGTGTGTATCGCCACGATTCAGCGGGTCTACTCCATGCTCAAGGGCGAGGAACTGGACCCCGAGATGGAAGAGGCCTCGGGCTTTGACGTGGCATCCGCCCGACCCTCGCCGCAGATCGTGGAGTACAACACGAGCTTCCCCATCGAAGAGTTCGACTTCGTCATCACCGACGAATGCCACCGCTCCATCTACGACCTGTGGCGTCAGGTGCTGGAGTACTTCGACGCCTTTCTCATCGGTATGACCGCCACACCCTCCAGGCAGACCATCGGCTTCTTCAACCAGAACCTGGTCATGGAGTACAACCACCAGCAGTCGGTGGCCGACGGCATCAACGTGGGCTACAACGTCTATCGCATCGAGACTAAGATTACTGAGGAGGGGTCGACCATCGAGGCAGGCATGACCGTGGACCGTCGCGACCGCCGCTCCCGCAGCGTCCGCTGGGAGGAACTGGAGGAAGAACTGCGCTACTCTTCAGGCCAGCTCGACCGGGACGTGGTTGCTGTGGACTAAAGTCGCACGGTCGTCCAGACCTTTCGCGACAAGGTAACCACCGAGATATTCCCCGGCCGCGAGCACATTCCCAAGACCATCATCTTCGCCAAGGACGACAGCCACGCCGACGACATCATGAACATCATGAGGGAGGAATTCGCCAAGGGCAACGACTTCTATCAGAAGATCACCTACCGCACCACGGGGGCTAAGCCCGAGGACCTGATCACGCAGTTCCGCAACAGCTTCAACCCGCGCATCGCGGTCACCGTGGACATGATCGCCACCGGCACCGACATCAAGCCGGTGGAGGTGGTGTTCTTCATGCGCAACGTTCGCAGCCGCAACTTCTTCGAGCAGATGAAAGGGCGCGGCGTCCGCACCATCTCCACCATCGACTTCAACGCGGTGACGCCCGACGCCGACGGCAAGGACCGCTTCGTCATCGTGGACGCGGTGGGCGTCACCGAGAGCGAGTTGTCCGAGTCCTTCTCGCTGGACCGGCACCCGTCGGTGCCTTTCGACAAGCTGCTGGAGATGGTGGCCATGGGCGACCGCGACCCGGACACGCTGTCGTCCCTGGCCTGCTGCCTCGCCCGCTTGGACCGGCGGCTCTCGCGCCATGACCGGCAGGCGGTGGAGGCCGTAGCCGGAGGCGCCACGCTGAAGAATCCTGGTGTCGGAACTGCTGAATGCCACCGACCCCGACGCCGCCCTTGATGCGGCGCGGGCGGCCACCGGACAGGATGACCTGTCGGAAGTGGCCATTGCCGCAGCGGAAAAGCAGCTGCTGGATGCGGCGGCCAAGCGCTTTGCCACCAACCCGGAACTGCGGCAAAGGCTGACCGAGATTTACCGCGCCTACGAGCAGACCATCGACATGGTATCCCAGGACACGGTGACCAGGGCCGAGTTTTCCGGGGCGGAGGCCGACGCCCTCACCAGCTCCTTCCGAGAGTACATCGAGGAGAACCGGGACGAGATTGCCGCGCTCCAAGTTCTGTGCCAGAGACCCTACCGCCAGCGGCTGAGCTACGCCGACATCCGGGCTTTGGCCGACGCGCTGCAGAGCCCGCCCCGCACCTGGACTGCGGGCAGGCTGTGGGACGCCTACGGCAACTGGACCAGTCCCGTGTGCGCGGCTCCAGCCAGCGGGTGCTGGCCGACATCGTGTCGCTGGTGCGATACGCCATCGGCAGCGAAGATGAGCTGGCGCCCTTCGCCGAGCAGGTGGAGGAGCGGTTCCGCGGCTGGCTGGCGATGCAGGAAACCACCGGACGGGACTTCACCGGCGAACAGCGTCAGTGGCTGGAGGCCATCAAGGATCACATCGCCGGCAGCGTCAGCATCGAGCCCGGCGACCTCCAGTACGCCCCCTTCGCCCAGCGAGGCGGCATCGGCCGCGCCTACGCCCTGTTCGGCGACGACCTGACGGCGCTGCTGGAGGATCTGAACTTGGTGCTCGCTGGGTAGCGGAAGCTAGGGGGTATAATGGGAGGACATGGACAAAGAGAGCTTCGCATGACAACCGTTACCGAGATTAAGCAGGCCATTCTGAACTTGCCCGAAACCGAGTACGCCGAACTGATGGAATGGCTGGATGAATTGGAATGGGACGAGTGGGACCGGCAGATTGAGTCGGACTCCAAAGCCGGGAAGTTGGCTTTTCTCAAGGCGGAGGCAGAAGAAGCCAAAAGGAAAGGCGAGTTGCAAGAGCTCTAGTATTACAACGACTGTTCAAGGAGGGATGTTCTGGGAGGCGCGAAGTGCGGCTCGGCGCTTGGCGTGGGAGCGCCGGGCCCGTTCGTTACTATCCTGCGTATCCTCCAACCACCTCAGCAATTCAGCAGGCCCGAACCGTTCCCGAGGCAGCATCTCCCGCACCACCCGGTAGACCTGCGGCCTCGTGATTCGGGGCATCTTTTTCCCCCCAAGCCTGTTGCAGGCTCAGCAGAAAAGCTCCGCCCAGCAGGCACATGGCCACGTGGTGATGCCAGCCCGCCCAGGTCCGAGTCTCGTACTCGTCCAACCCCACGTCGCTCTTCTCCGTCTCGAATTCGGTCTCAATGCGCCACCGGGAGCCTCCCACGTATGCCAGGGTTTCCAACGGGGTATCCTCCGGAGCGTTGGACAAGTAGTAGCGGGGTTCGCTGCCGTCCAGGTTCCGGCGGTAGACGGCCCAGTGGATTTCGCCGGGCTTACGCCTGCTGGTTGGACGCACCCGCTGGGCGCTGAACACATAGCTGCGCGGACCCTGGCTTCCCTCGGCGACCGTTATCTCCCACCAGGCCTCCTCCGGGATTGCACCGGCGCGCTCCTGCATTGTGCGCCGCTGTCCGCCCACCATCCTGGGTTTGCGGGGCGCCCCCCGGCCCTGGTATGCCGGACTGGTCCGCTCGGGTTCCGGCGGCCACACCGTAAAGCCTGCCGGAACGTCCAGGACATACCATATCCCCAAGGATTCCAGACCGTCCCGGAAGGACGGGGACATCCCGAAGGCGTCGTCCCCGGCAACCCAGCCAGCTTGCAGATGGCCCCGCTCCAAGGCCTGCTGCACCATCTCCAATGCCAACTCTGTCTTCGACCGGTAGCCCTGCCTCTCCTCCGGAACCCCAGCCGCCTCACACCGGTCTTTGTCCGAGGTCCAGCTTTCCGGCAGATACAGCCGCTTGTCCACCAAGGCCCGGCCCAGCGGGCTGACGTAGGCCAGGAACATCCCGGCCTGGCAGTTGGCCACCTTCCCCAGTCTGCCGCAGTACTGCCGGGCCACTCCCACGGACTTCCGGCCCTGCTTGGGGAAGTCGCTGCCGTCCAGCACCCACACCGCCTCCGGGTGTCCCAGCCGGGGACTCAAGTACTCTTGAAGACGTCCTATGACTGTGTCGTCATCCCAGGGGGATTCGGTGAGAAACCGCTGCATCACCCGGGCTGATGCTGGAACGCCCTCCGACAGGTTCTCGGCGTTGCGCCGCTCCCCGGACTGTACCAGCAGGGCCTGGAGGTAATGACGGCTGTGGTCCCGCGTCTCCCTCCGGCCGAACAGTGGTGCGAAGTAAGCGTGAAAATCCTGAAAGTCCCCGTACACCTGCTCGAAAGCCGCCGCATCCACTTCCCTGCCTCACTCGCTCAAGCCTTATCCAACTACCACGTCATCCTATCATGCCAACAGTCGTTATAATACTAGGCAACCCGCGAAGTCATGCGAACGAAGCTACGAGAGTCCAAAGCCGGTCAAACGCCGAGTGGCATGATAAACGAAGAAGGAAGTGAGCAAAGTGAACAACGCAACAAGGGAACAAGCATCGGACGTGGCGAGTCAGCCGATCCTGTGGTACGTCTACATCCTAGAGCTAGGGGACGGCGAGTTCTATATAGGTCAGACGAATGACTTAGATACTCGCATGGTGGAGCATACGCTGGATGTAGGAGCGATGGCGACCAAGGGGACAGTTCACAAGTTGGTCTGGTTCAGTCACACTCACAGCCGGGAGGCCGCGCAGCATATGGAAAGGCGCCTCCAAGCCACATTGGACCGCAGCCCATTAGAGATAAAGGTTATCATCGAGCGTTTTGACCGGCTTCTCCAAATGGTAAGGCCGGAAAAAACGTTGCGGCAACTGGAAGCCGAGAACCGCGCATATGAAGATGAAAAACACGCTGCATTTCATCATTCAACCGCCATAATGTACAATCCGGGAGGGAGGCCGCCGACAACCTGCGGCTATGATGGCCCTGCATATTATAGTACGCAGGATTGGTCTGTTTTGCATCAAATGGAACGGGAGCGGAAGGCCTTGGAATCTGTGGGTGGGCGTCCACACGGTAAACAAGCGTGTCAACGTTGTCTCGCTCTTGCCCCACAAGCCTAGCAAACCCCGAAAGCAAACGAAACCCCTGCCACGATTCAACGAGAAGTTCGGTGTACAAGCCGAGCAGGATTATCTTGCCTACCGTCGCCTGGAGCAGTCAGGGTCCCTTGGTCAGATCCTGTGCTTCAAACACCGCCGCAAGGATTCCAGGGACACCACCACCAAGTACAAGCGGCGCACGCTGCAACTGTTGCCCGGCGGGACCCGTTCTACTTACGCCGGGGTGCAGGTGGAGGTCCAAGAGGACCTGGAAGGACGGCTCCTGGTTCAATACCAAGGACAGGCCATCCCTACACAGGAGGCTCCGCCGCGTCCGGGTCTGCTGAGGGGCAACCGCCGTCACCCCTCTGGAAGGCTCCGAAACGGGCCGCGGCATCAACGGCGCGGGAGGCCAATGGGGGGCCTGCTTGGCGACATTGGAAACAGGCGAGTTGGACCGGGACTTGGGGCCTCGCAAATCCAAGGCTCAACAACACAGAATACCCACTGCTCGCCAGAGGGCTCTGTGGGAGGATGTGCCGCAGGCCAAGCTCAGGGGACTATCCCTTCGGGGGATCGCCCGCGAGCTGGGCATCCACCGAAACACCGCCCGCAAGTACGCCTTGGCCGAAAGCCCGCCGCTGAGGAGCATCAGCAGCGCAACTGGGACACCACAACCTGAGACAGCAGTTGCTGCCTAATCGGACATTTTCGCTGGACATCAACACAGGTCAGTCTGCAGGTTTGCAGAGTGATAAGAATAGTGATAACCGCAGCCATTTGACAGCAGTTTTATATTTGAAAACGGATAGTATTGGAGCGGGCGATGGGACTCGAACCCACGACTTTTTGCTTGGGAAGCAAACACTCTACCACTGAGTTACGCCCGCCGTCTGGCAACCAAGGCAGAGTCTAGCAGGATTTGCAAGTATATCAAAGCGACCCAGAATCCCGGAAGAACAGATGCCGGAACCTTCAGGACTCAAATAATTAGGGGAAAGCTGAGTTGCCCCCACGAGTCTAAGCGCCTGACCTGCCTAGTTACGCGATGGACTGGGCTACTTGCCCCACCAGCCTAAGGGTACGGTCCAGAGCAGCCGGTTGGTTGTTTCCTACCAAAACCTCCGACACCAGGAGCTCGGTCGCCCCCATAGCGAGCAGGTCCCGCAATCCTTCGGCTACCCGGCTCTCATCGCCATAGATGAGCAGTCCTTCGATCATAGCGTCGCTCCAGCCACCCTTAGCAGCCTCGGGATAGCCTGACGCCACCAACATGCGGCGGTAAAAAGGCAGCAGGATTGAAGCGTATTCCTCCCTGAAAACGGCGCGGACTTCGTTGCGGTTGTCGTGAATACATACAGGAACGTGGGCTATTAGCGGGGGGACCGGACGTCCGGCCTCCTCGGCGCCTTTCCTCATGGCGGGCAGGGCCACGTCACGCAAGTAATCTTTCGGGCAGACCCAGGTAATGGCTCCGTCGGACTCCGCCCCACACAACTCAAAGGAACCACGCTGGAGAGCCGAGGCCATTACCGGCATATCCAGAGGTTCCGGGATCGTCTCGTGGGCTTGGTAAAATTCGCCGTCGAAGTCCACCTTGCCTTCTTGCAACAATGCCTTCAGTATCCTCAAGTACTCACGCATATAACCCATTGGACTCTGGAGATTTATACCCATTTGCCGCATTAGGGAACGATGGCTGGGGCCGATTCCCAACCTGAACCGTCCCGGAGCCAGTTGGGCTATCACCTGTACTTGCTGCGCCATAACCAGCGGATGACGGGGATATGTGGGCACTATGGAGGTGCCCAACATGATGCTCCGCGTCCGTGCCGCCGCCGCCGCAAGGGTGGTGATGTTGTCGAGGGCGGCGCCCCCGGTGGGCATCCACACCGCTTGGATTCCCAACTGTTCAGCCCGCTCGATGGCCGTTTGGATCTCAGCAACCCTGGTCCCATTTACAGCTATGCCAATAAGCTTTCGGTCCATTCCTCGACCTCGCGTATTTCCAAGATTGAGTGGCAATCCGATTCTGTAGACAGCAGGTTATGTCAAATACCGGCTAATCGCTTTGTTTCGGAAACCGAGGCATCACCTTCTCCCCGAAAAGCTCCAGGTTGCGCATGACCTGTTCAAAGGAGAGACCGGGGAAATTGAGAAAAAGAGCCAGGTGTTGGCAGTTTACTTCTGACCTGAGCCTCTCTATAGACTCGGCCACCGAATCGGGAGAGCCTACCAGAATCAGCTCATGTTTCATCTGAAAATCGAAATAGGATAAGTCCATGTCCTTCTCGGAGAACTCCTCCTCCGTGACCACGGCTCTACGGGCCCGGTAAGGCGCCCTGGAGCTCCAACTCCCCAGGAGGTTCGCCCCTTCCCTTACGGCATTTACCGCCTCTTCGTAGGTCTCTGCGACGTAGGTGGGCCGCATAACGGCCAGCTTCTCACCAAAGGGGACGTCCCTCCCTTGGACCTCTGAGAGGGCGTCGTTATGAACGGCCCAGGACTCCTTCATCCTGCCCAGGGACGAGGCGGAACACAGAGCTCCCAGGCCCTTTTTGCCAATGTAGTCGTAGGATTCCTTGGACTCGGCCATCATCCACACCGGGGGATGGGGTTGTTGATATGGTTTGGGCTGAAGGCCTAGAGCGATAAGCTCCCCGTCATCCTTGTGATAGCGAGGGTCGAAGACCATGGGGTTGGTCTCCTTCCAGCCCGGGACGGGATAGGTATAAAACTCCCCGCTGTGCTTGAAGGCCTCTTCGGTCCAGATACCAAGAATGATCTCCATGCTCTCTTCAAAGAGGGCCCGGTTACGTTCCTGGTTTTGCCGGTCGGCGTCTTTATTGAACTGGATCGAAGCCCGGCTTTCCAGACCCCGGGCCACGCCGAACTCCACCCGGCCTTTGGTGAACTGGTCCAAAAGGGCGATATCTTCAGCTATTCGAATAGGATTCCAGTCCGGAACGATGATACCGCATTGACCTACCCGCATCCGATCGCTGTATCGGGCCAGGTCGGCCCCCAGCATGATGGGATTTGGAGAGGCCCGGTACCAGCCGTCCCAGCCGAAGTGGTGCTCGGCCAGCCAGAAACCGCCGAATCCCGCTTGGTCCATAAGCTGAACTTCTTGCCGCATCTCATCGATCAGCGTCTCCCAAGCGTAGTCCTCTCCGACGTGATAGTAAGGTGTAGAGTCGAAACGCATAGTACCCACTCCTTTTACCAAACATTAGATTCAAGCGGGCCGCCTATCAGTAGTGATACCCCATCCATCGTCTCTCTCGCCGACGCAGATCACCTATTTGATCCAGTCGGCGGCGCGTTCGCCAATGAGGATCGCGGTCGCATTTGTAGTGGCGCGAACAATCCGTGGCTGCACCGAGGCGTCCGCTACACTCAACCCCTCCAGCCCGTATACACGACAACGCTGATCAACGACGGCCATCGGGTCTGAGGCCGGCCCCATTTTGCAGGTGCAGGAGATGTGCTGAAGACTAGCCACGTTACTAAGAAGCCAGGCGTCCAGGGCTTCCTCGGAGGCCCGGTCGATGTCATTTGGTGCGGTCAGGTGGGAGATAATCCCGGCGACAGCCTCGTGCTCCATTAAGCGGAGGCAGAGGCGCACGCCAT
This sequence comes from Dehalococcoidia bacterium, assembly GCA_965197565.1. GTDB lineage: Bacteria > Chloroflexota > Dehalococcoidia > Lucifugimonadales > UBA3495. The sequence continues at coordinate 1,100,379 of CBDANK010000003.1, read as the reverse complement.
CGCGCATCCGCTCCAAGTCCCACTGGTGCTCCAGGTATCTGAAGTCGATATGCGGCTGAACATGGGGGTCGGTCGAGGTAAGCCTCATCTGGCCGATGCTCAAGGGATAGCACAACACGCAACTGAGGGCAAGGATCTTTTCCTGTGGAGTACGTCCGTATTTGTCGTTGGGTACAGAAGACACCCAGAGCTGCATGTCGTTTCGATAGCTGGACCCTTCGGCTGTGTAGCGAAGGCCGGTCGTTGACTTCACCGCATCGGGCTCCAAGACGAAGCCGTCCTGCGCCCTGGCCTCAACCGAGATCGTTGGGTGGTCCCGCACGTTCTGGCCCACACCGGGAAGGTCATGGATGACCTCGATCCCCATGCTGCGCAGGTGATCCGCCGGGCCCACCCCGGACAGCATCAGCAAGTGAGGCGACCCGACGGCCCCGGCGCTGAGTACGACCTCTGCCCCCTCCACGACGAACCTCTCTCCGCCGCTCTCCACCTCGACGCCTATCGCTTTCTTGCCCTCGAACAAGATGCGCCTAGCGTGAACCTTCGCCCTGACGGTCAAATTGACCCTGTGGCGGTTGGGGTTGACATAGGTCAGCGCTGTGCTCATGCGCACGCCGTCGATGTTGTTTGCGGGCATGGAGCCTACACCGGTGGATTCGGGGCTGTTCATATCCGGACTGTCGGGGAAGCCTTGGTCAAGACAGGCCTGATAGAAGGCCTTAGGGAACCGGGCCCACGACTCCATTTTGTGGCGGCGAACCGGAGTTGGGCCGGTTGAGCCGTGGAAGTCGCCCCCAAAGTCCAGGTCCGTCTCCATCTTCAGGAAATAGGGTAGCAGTTTGGCAAACGACCACTCGTCGTTGCCCAATGAAGCCCAATTGTCATAATCCTCTGGGATTCCCCGCATCCAGGCCTGTACGTTGACGGAGCTACTGCCGCCGACAACCTTGCCGCGGGGCAGGGGCATCGGCTCCGCTTGGTGGGCGTTGGCCGACGCCACGAAAGACCAGTTGTGCGGCGCTCCCGCCATCCAGGCTTTTGAATGGTTGTCCCCGTCCCTGAGATCGTCGGGAGTGTCCTCTAGACTGGGGTAGTCGGGGCCCGCTTCCAGCAGCAGGACCGAACGCCCCGGGTCCTCCGACAGCCGCGTGGCCAGCGCACACCCGGCCGACCCGGCTCCCACCACGATAACGTCGTACCTCATGTTGCCCTCCTGCGGTCCTCATATGCGGTAAATCCTCGCGGCGTTCCCGCCAACTATCTTCGCTTTCTCCTCATCGGTGCAGTCCGCCAGAATATTATCGAGAATCTCGTGAGAGCGCGGGAAGGTGGACTCAATGTGGGGGTAGTCGGAGCCCCAGAGGATATTGTCGACCCCTATTTCGCGCCTCATCTCTATCCCCACGGGGTCTTCCTGGAAGTCGACAAACACGTTCTGTCTGAATACCTCGCTGGGAAGCATATCGTTCTTGAACCTGTATCCACCTCTCTCAGGGGGATTCAAGTTGTGGAGCCAGTCCAGCTTCATGAGGAAGTAGGGCACCCACGACAACTCGTGTTCCACCGAGCCTACATGGAGCTTCGGGAAGCGGTCGAATACGCCAGCGAAGATGATGTCGGAGAGAGACATCCTGATCCAGTGGTCGCCGTTGATCAGCATGTGCTTGGATAGAGTGTAAATATCAGCTTGTAAATTCTCCCATTCTTCCGGGTCGGGGCCAATCCGATTGGTGGTGATGTGCAGGCTCAGGGGCATCTCCAGGTCCTGGGCCGCGGCCCATAGCTGATCATAGGCCGGCGAGTCGTACCGCATGTCCTCAGGGGCCTGCACTGGTATCATTGCCCCCGCGAACCCCAGCTTCGCGCACCTCTCCAGCTCCCTCACCCCGACGGACACCTCGTCCACGTTGAGCATGGCGATGCCCTTGAGCCGGTTGGGGGCGGCGCTACAAAACTCGCCAAGCCAGTCGTTGTACGTACGGCAGATGGCCGTGAACAGCTCGCTGTCCCGCGTCGTACAGTAGAGAAAGAGCCCGATGCTGGGGTAGGTTACGCTCACATCCACGCCGTCGATGTCCAGGTCCTTGACGGCTTCAACCGGGTCGTAGCCTCCAGGCCGGACTTCCTCCCACTCACCGAAGTTGGTCATATTTTCCGGCTCGTCGAACCGCATTCCCGGTTGAGTGCCCTGCCCAAAGCCCTGTTGCTTTCTATCCTCGACGACCCACATGGGGCCTCCATCGGTATCCATGACCCGGGGGCACCGGTCTCTGTATTTGGGCTCGATCCTGGTGGTCCACAGGTCTGGCGGCTCGAAAACGTGGTTGTCCGAGGATATGACCCTATAATCAGCCATATTTCACCCTCCCTCTTCCCGTTGTGATAATCTTGGTGCGGCTGGCCTTGTTTAAAAGTTTGGCTTGTCCTTTTTCGGAGCCGTCCGACAGACACTCAAACCTATTCCCGGTCCAAGCGTATATCTCCAAGGAGCTGACAGCGACTACTATAGCGGTGGCCTTAGACCGGGTCAATACTATGTATTCCTCCGGGCGGGGCTATCGCACTAGAAACAACCCATCCGTCACTCCGGCGAAAGCCGGAGTCCAGAGGCCACTATGTGGCCGATTGCCGTGACAGCATTGGCGAATTAGGGGCCTGGATTCCTGCCTTCGCAGGAATGACAGGAAAATTCAGTCCAAATGCGATTGCCCTGAGTATGATCGCTTTTGGGTTGAGGGAGGGCGGCGGGGACATTACAATGGTCCATTGAACCATAAGCTGATCTCTATCGAGGAAAGGGCGGGCAATGTCGGCGATCCAGCAGTGGAAGTACATGGTCGAGGCAGAACACTCACAGTCCGAGAGGATGCGACGCCATGAGCCGCCGCCCAATGACCATTGGCGCCCCTATGCCCAGCAGTTCAAGGCCGACCCTTGGCGCACCGATGACCCCTTGGTGAATCGGCTAAAGCGGGAGGTGCAAGCCCATCAAACGCTCTTGGACGTAGGCGCAGGAGGCGGTAGGCTGTCCTTGCCGCTGGCTCTGAATTGCCGCCATGTGTACGCGGTGGAACCATCTTCCAGTATGGCCCAAGTCTTGAGCCAGCAATTGTCCGACTTGTCTATCCAGAACGTGTCATTGGTGCAAGCAAAGTGGGAAGACGCCGAAGTGGAGGCTGCCGACGTGGTGTTGTGCTGCCATGTTTTGTACGTGGTGGCAGACATTGAGGGTTTCCTTCGGAAGATAGAGTCCCACACTCGCCAGAGCGTGCTGCTGGTGTTGTACAAATCCGCTCCCCAATCTCAAACATACCCGTTGTGGAAACGAGTCCACGGAGAGGAACGGCTTCCCTTACCCAGTCTGCCTGAGCTTCAAGAGGTGTTGGCCGAGTTGGACATCGACGCCCAAGTGGAGATGTTGCCGCCCCAACAGTCAAGAGGCTTCGACGATCAGGAGCAAGCCTTGGAGCAATTGAGCCGCCGCCTATACCTGGCCCCGGACAGCCCCGAAATGTCCCAACTGGAGAGTATGCTGCCCAATCTGCTGGAAGAAGTGGAGGGGACCCTGGTTATTCGCGGGTCCCAGTCCTTGGAACCTGGCTTAGTAATCTGGCGCCCAGACAGCAACTAGTCGCCCGGAACCGCGATCATCGGTTGGACCAAGGACCTAGAGGTGGAGAGCACCAAGGCGCCTACCGCCCCCATCAAAGAGGCGCCGGCTCCCAGAGCAAAGACCCATCTGATCCCAATATTATCGGCGAGAGTCCCAGCTATTATGGGCGAAAGGGTGCTGCCCAAGCCGGCCCCAAAGGCCATCATGCCAAAGGCGGTGGCGGCCAGGTTGACCGGCACGTGGTCGCCCGAGCCAGCCGCGCACAAGGTGTAACCGGCTCGAATGGTCAAGCCTATTAAGATCGAACCCAGAATAAATACCGTGGTGATAGGGACCAGCCAGAACGATGCGTATCCTATTCCCTGGACCAAGTAGGCTAGAGCGAAAGCCGGGCCCCGGCCCAACCGGTCCGACACTCTGCCCCACAGGATACCGCTCAACACGCTAAGCACGCCTACCAGCAGGAATAGCTGGCCGGCGGCAGAAAAACTGACGCCATTTTCATTGGTCAGATAGGCGCCGAAAAAGGTGCCGAATATGCCGCTGACAAAACCGGCCCACAAAGCCAAATAGGACATCAACCAGACCCAAGGGTTTTTGAATACTGCCAAGGGCCAGGTAGGACGGGGTCCATCGAGCGGCGCCGACTGGAGGGGGATTCCGGAGGCTTCCTCGGGACGGTCCCGGAGGAAACCCTGGGCAGTGATTCCGCAGATTACCACCAACCCACCGAAAATGAACCAGGTGTTGCGCCAGCCTTCAACCGGACTTTGGCCGATCAGCAGTGGTACCACCAAACCAGTGGTTATGATGGCGACACTTCCTCCTGAAGAGAGCACACCCGAAACCACACCCCGGGTTCGAATGGAAAACCAGGGGGCCACAAGGCCCATCATGGGAATCAGGCCTATCTCGCTGCCCAGCCCCATCAAGGCCGTAGCCGCCAGCGCGACGAAATAGTTGGGAGCGGCCCCCAACAGGAGCATCGATGCGCCGCAAAGGATGGTTCCAACCCCAATCAAATTGCGGCTTCCGTACCGGGGCGCCAGGGCCCCGGCGATCAAACTAGGGGCCAACCTGACAGCACCAGCCACCGTAATCAGCAGTCCGACCTGAGTATAGGAGATACCCAGGTCATCCCTCATGGGAGGTATAGTCAGGCTGTGAGTGGTCAGAGCGAAACCGGAGGCCATATTGACAAGTATGCCGATGGTCAAGATGACACCGGCGTAACCCGCCAACAACCCCCGCACCCCCCGGGCGATCACCGGAGTGCCGGCAAGGGTCATGAGGAAAAAGCCGGAGGCCAAGACCAGCAGGCCGGTGAATGTCATGTTACCGGTGCCGGGGGCCGATGTTCAACGAGAAACGCCTGGCAGGGTAGAACCGAACCCAACTAGCTCCGCAACGTCCTGAAAAACGCCCGGATGTCCTCGACCAGCAATTCCGGCTCTTCCAAAGCAGCAAAGTGGCCTCCCCGCGGCATCTCGGTCCAGCGCTGCACATTGTAGGAGCGCTCGCCCCACTCTCGGGGCGCGGGGCTTATTTCATGGGGAAACCAGGCCATGGCCGCCGGAGCCTGGATGCGCTCCCCTTCATTCATTCTCCAAGGATGGTTCTGGGTCTCATAATAGAGGCGGGTGGAAGAATTGATGGTTTGGGTTGCCCAGTAGATGGTGATGGTAGTTAATAGCTCGTCCTTGGTATACTTGCTCTCCACGTCGCCGCCGCAATCGCTCCAAGAGCGGTACTTCTCCACGATCCAGCCAGCCAGCCCCGCCGGGGAGTCGTTCAGCCCGTAAGACAGGGTCTGTGGCTTGGTGCCTTGAATATGTCCGTATCCGCCCTCGTCTCGAGTCCATTCCGCCCTTTGTTGCTGATGTGCCTTCTCCGCTTCGGTCAGTTCCCTGGACCCGGCGCCAAGGTAAGGCGCCGGACTGCTCATCGACGTAAGGTGAATGCCAATCAAGTGTTGGGGGTATGCATACCCCAGATAAGCAGTAACGCTGGCGCCCCAGTCCCCGCCGTGGGCCCCGAACCGGTTATAGCCCAGACCTTCGGTCATGAGCTTGGTCCATAGGTCAGATACCCTCAGCACGTGCAATCCCCGCTCATTAGGATGGTCCGAGAACCCGTAGCCCGGCATCGAGGGGGCCACCACATTGAAAGAGTCGGCAGGGTCCCCCCCGTGACTGCCCGGATCGGTCAAGAGGGGCAGAATCTTGTGCATCTCGAAGAACGTACCGGGCCAGCCGTGGGTCACCACTAGGGGCAAAGGGTTAGGCCCCGTTCCTTTTTCATGGATGAAGTGAATGCCCAACCCGTCGACTTGAGTGCGGTAGTGGGCAAATGTGTTGATCAGTTTCTCTTGGGCCCGCCAGTCGAACCCGTTTCGCCAGTAGTCCACCAGTTCCTTCAGGTAGGCCAGGTTGGTCCCGTAGTCCCACCCCGACCCGGAAATCTCATCGGGCCAGCGGGTACGGGCCAGCCTTTCTTGCAGGTCGGTAAGGGTCTCCTCCGGCACTTGAATGTTGTAGGGCTGCACTTCCATGATAACTCCCTCCTGGTAAACCCAATATACAAGCGGAATCTATTGGCCCACCATAACGCGGATTTGCTGTACTGCCATAGACAGGTCCTCGTTGATTACCACAGGCTGGCCGTGAACTTGGGCCAAGTCCAAGATGCCTTCCTGCAGTCGGACCAGCCGCGCCAGTTGAGCATCGGAGAGTCTGCGGCGAGAATGGTTAGGGCTAAGAACCCGTAGCTTCAGCGCGTCACGGTCCGGCACATCCAGGATACAAAGGAAGGACGCTTCCAGGGTGGCGGGTTCAAGCACGCCGGGTAGAAAGTGGCTGCCTTCCAGTACCATACCAATCCCTTCCTGGACAGCCCGGTTGATACAGGACTCGATGGCCGGCTTAAGTAACATCGACTGCCGGATAGCGCCTTCCAGCAGCAGCCTGTTGTCGTCTCCTGCGGAACCCTCAGCAGAACCCGGGCCGTCTAGGGCCTGATAAGCATCGTAGGTGTGGTGCTTGAGGATTCGGGCGTCCGCTTCCGGAAGTAGATGAGTAAGCGACGCCCGGATAAATCCGGTGCTCAAGTGATGGGAGAGGCCCAACTCGGTCATCAACAGGTTGGCTATAGTAGTCTTCCCGGTACCGGGCGCTCCACCCAAGAGGATCACCAGAGGCCCCTCTCCCTCAGCTCGGGCCGAAGGCTCGGTCACCAACTGACGACTCCCCTTTCATGCCGCGTTCGGTTGAGATGCCTTCTCCCGGCCCGGCATTTCAGACACTCGGTAATAACGTTCAGAATCATAGTCCCAGGGTTTTCCTTCGGGCTAACCCGCATCGCTCTGACACGTTGGGAGTTTACGTGTGCTTATCTGGGGTGTCAACCTTAACCCATAGCTGGAGCAGGGTCTTTTCATTCTGGGAGATGTCATTCTGAGCCGCAGGCGAAGAATCTAAACTTGCAGCAAGAACCTGGTCCGAGTACCTAAGAAAGAGAATGCAGTCAAGGTCTTTAGACCCCTCGCTCCGCTCGGGGTGACATGAGAGTGGCTCGGGGTGACATGACAGAGTGGCTCAGAGCCTGCCCCGGCATAGGCCGGGGGGTGACAATGAGAGACTTTGGAAAGACCGGCCAGGATTTCCGGGTTTATTGACGCAGGTTTTAGCTGAACCTATAATTATGCGGACCGGAGGCTACTCCGGTGTTCTAGTATTTTACAAGCGAGCTTGATATGCCCGATCACGACGTATTGGTGGTGGGAGGCGGCTTCTCCGGCATGCGCGCCGCCATTGCGGCCAAGACCGCCGGAGTGGATGCGGCCCTGGTATCCAAGGTCTATCCCCTCAGAAGTCATTCGTCGGGTTCCCACAGCGGTATCAACGCGGCCCTCGGCGCCGAGGACTCGTGGCAGTCCCACGCCAATGACACAATTAAGGCCGGTGATTACCTGGCGGACCAAGACGCAGTGGAAGTCCTCTGCCAGGAGGGCATCGACGATGTTATCCGGCTGGAACACTTGGGGGTTATTTTCAGCCGCAACGGTCAGGGCGGCATCGATGTCATGCCCTTCCCGGCGTCTTCCAGCCCCAGGACTTGCTACGTCGGCGATTCCGCAGGCCACATCATTCTTCAAGTGCTGTACGAGCAGCTTTTACGGCGGCAAGTCCAGACCTACAACGAGTGGTTCGTTACTTCGCTATTGGTGGAAGACGGTACGTGCCGGGGAGTAATGGCCCAGGAGCTATCTTCAGGCAGGCTGCAGCCCCTGTATGCCAAGGCGGTGGTCCTAGCCACCGGCGGCTTGGGACGTATGTACCAGCCAAGCACCTCCGCTTTTTCCGCCACCGCCGATGGCGTGGCAATGGCCTATCGCGCCGGCGTGCCGCTAATGGATATGGAAATGGTCCAGTACCATCCCACCACTCTGAAAGGGAAGGGTTTAGTGGTGACCGAGGCGGCGCGGGGACAGGGCGCCCTTCTGGTGAATAAGGACGGCGATAGGTTTATGGCGTCCTACGCCCCCGGAGCGGGGGAATTGGCCCCACGGGACTTGTGCAGCCGGGCCGTTGCCATGGAGATCGGCGCTGGAAGAGGCGAAGATGGCTGCGTTTTCCTCGACTTCCAGCATCTCGATGGGGCGCTCATGGATGACTTGCTGCCCGAAACTCAGCTTTTGGCCAAGAGAATGGCTGGCATTGACCCCAAACGGCAACTGGTGCCGGTCCAACCAGCAATGCACCGGCCAATCGGCGGCATACAAGTAGACATGCAGGGCTCGACTTCCATGCCGGGCTTGTACGCCGCTGGAGAGTGCGCTTGCGCCGGGGTACACGGGGCCAACCGCTTGGGCGGCAACTCTCTTCTGGAGTTTGCTGTTTTTGGTAGAAGGGCCGGAGAAGCGGCAGCGGCCTACGCCAAGACAGCTTCGCTAGACAGGGGTTCCCAATCTCTGGTGCTGGAAGAAGAGAAACGGCTCCAAGCGATGGGTGCTAGGACCGGAGGAGAGGACTCCCTTGGCTCGGTCCGTCGTGAACTGGCCGCCGCGATGCATGAGAAAGTAGGGGTGTACCGCGACGGGCCGGGGCTACGGGAGGCCTTGGACAAGGTAAACGAGTTGAGAGCCCGGTATGGGGGAGTGGCTGTTGCCAGCACCGAGGGGGCCTACAATCCGTCCCTGTCGTCACTTGTGGAGTTGGGAAACATGCTCGAGGTGGCCCAGGTTATCGTCACCAGCGCCTTGGCCCGGGAAGAGAGCCGCGGGGCCCACCACCGGACCGATTTCCCAGAGCGTGACGACAACAGTTGGTTGCAACACACCATAGCTTCCTATACACCGGAAGAACCGGCACTAACCCACAAACCGGTGGTAATTACCCAGTGGCAGCCGCAAAGGAGGGCCTACTGATGGAATTTAACTTCAAGGTACGCCGGTACGACCCGTCCACCGATGGCCAAAGCCATATGCAGGCTTATACTTTGGATATAGAGGAAGACGCCTCGGTGCTGGACGCCCTGATGCGCATAAGGGAGGAACAGGATAGCACTCTGGCCTTCCGGGGCACTTGCCGCAGCGGCTTCTGCGGCGATTGTACTATGCGCATCAGCCGCCGCAACCGCATTGCTTGCTGCACCAGTGTGACTCAAGCGTTGCGAGATGATCAGATCACCATCGAGCCGGTCCGGATTATTAACGTGGCCAAGGACATGATGTTCGACATGGGGGCCATGGTCTACGACAAGTACCAAGCGGTGGAACCCTGGATCGAGCCCAGCGAGCCCCTGCCTCAAAAGGAGCACATGGTGCCAAACGAGGTAATACAAGACCTCCGCAAAGTCATGAGCTGCACCATGTGCTGGCTGTGCGATGAGGGATGCACTACCATAGTAGTGGACCGCAAGTTCTTGGGCCCGGCCGCCTTGACCAAGGCCTACCGCGTCGTCGCCGACCCCCGGGACAGCAGGACCGAGGAGCGGCTGCATAAGCTCAGCGGGGCGGACGGAGTGTGGGACTGCTGCCACTGTTTCGAGGCTACCGAGCACTGCCCCAAGGGCATTGACCCTACCGAGCGAATATTCGCTCTGCGCAACCGGGCTATTAAAATAGGAGCCGGCAGCCCCAGGGTCCGCGACCACTACAAGAGCTTCGCCGCCTCGGTTAAGAACGCCGGTTGGTTGGACGAGACCCGATTGGCTATAGATACCGAGGGAGGGTTTGCCAACATCAAGGCCCAACTCAAGCAGTTGCCCTTGGGGTTGAAGGCACTAAAACGAGGTAAACTGCCCAAGCCCTACTTCCTCCATCCCAAGAGGCCTGGGGCCGACAAAATTAAGAGCATTTTCCAAAAATGGGAGGGTAAAAAATAATGGCTTACGCGTTTTATCCCGGTTGCGTTTCCAAAGGGGGTTGCCCCGAGCTATACCCCGCAGCGGTGAAAGTGTGCGCCAAGCTGAACATAGAGTTGGCAGAGTTGACCGACGTTGGCTGCAGTGGGGCCGGCTGCCTTAGCCAAGAAGTTTCCGACCCCATCAACGCCCGCACCCTGGCCAAGGTCGAACGGATGGGCATGACCATGATGACCATCTGCAGCACCTGTCAGGGAGTGTTCACTCAGGCCAACCACCGGCTCAAGTCCAACCCCGAATACCTGGCGCAGATCAACCGGGAATACCTGGCCTCGGAAGGACTGGAGTACAAGGGCACTGTGGAGATCAAGCATTTTCTCTGGGTGTTGGACGAGGAGTACGGCCTGGAGAACCTGAAGGAACTGATTGTGCGGCCTCTGACGGGGCTTCAAGTAGCTCCCTTCTACGGCTGCTATTTGCGCCGTCCTCCGGAGTTGATGATCCCCAAGGGTTGGGAGCGGCGCAAGACAGTGTTGGAGAGCACCATAGAGACTCTGGGCGGTGAGGTAACCACCATCTCCGGCAAGGGCAAGTGCTGCGGTTTCCCCATCTTATCGGCTAATGAAGAGAACTCCCTGGAGATGTGCGGCACCCATACTCTGGAAGCCCGGCAAAAGGGCGCCGACTGTATGGTCACTCCCTGCCCCTTGTGCCACCTGGAGTTGGACGGGAAGCAAGCCGACGCCGAGCGGCACAAAGAGGCAAGAATCGATATGCCCATCCTGCACCTTCCCCAACTGGTGGGGTTGGCCTTGGGCTTTAGTCCCAAGGAGATGAACTTGCACCGCCACATCGTCTCTACGGAAGAAGTGGTTAAAAAGCTGGAGTCGATCAGGACCTAGCCGGTCGCTCTGGCAAGCTAGAGGACAGACGCTGGCCTGAGTCTTCACTCAGGCCAGCGTTCTTGGTTATCGGACCACCGGTTCAGGCAAGGGCGCGTCCCGCACCGGGTCGCCGCGGAAGATGGACTGCGGGCTCTTGAACTCGGGGATGACGTACCTGCCGATAAGGTCGATTGACTTCATAATCTTCTCATGGCCCACGCTGTCTATGAGCAGGATTACCTCGTCAACTCCCATCTTTTCCAGCTTCTGAATACGCTCGATAAAGTCGTCCGGAGTGCCTATCAGACCGGTCGGACTGTTCTCTTTGATGAAATCCAGGTCGCCCACGTGCTTCTCCAGGTCGGCCATTTTGCCCATATACCCGTAGTCCGGCGAGCGTTTCGCTAGTGCGGTGTGTCCGACGGTAACGTTCCGATGCTGGCGCATCATCCAGCCTCCGGCTTCTTCTTTAGCCTCTTCCCATGTGCTGGCGCAGTAGGCGCTTAGCGAGAGAACGCTCAGGGTACTATTGACCTGGCCGCATAGCGGGTTGGCCGCGGCCAGCCCTGTCTTATAGGCGTCAATTTGCTGTTGGAAGTAGTCCCAGCCCACCCACAAGTCAAACATCATGGCGCCGACACCCAGTTCGCCGGCGGCGCGGCAAGTGGGCAAGCCAGACGCGGCCATATAGATAGGGGGGTGAGGAGTTTGCAAAGGTTTGGGGACCAGCCGGCGGCGGGGGAGGTCCAGAAGCTCTCCATGATGCTCAAACTCATCCAAGGTCAGGGCCTTTTCGATAACCTCCATAGCCTCCCACATTTGTGGCCGCGTGTCGTCGAAAGATATACCGAAGCCTTCAATCTCCGCGATGGTGTTGCCCCTGCCTACTCCCAGCTCAGCCCGGCCGTCCGACAGAATATCCAGGGTCGATATTTGTTCCGCCACTCTGATGGGATGATTAAAGGCGAAGGGCAGGAGCGTTACCAGGGCCCGAAACCGTATCCTGCTCGTGCGGGCCGCCACGTAGGGGAAGACCACCTCGGGAGAGGAGATAGTGACGGATGTTCCAAAGTGCTGCTCCGCGGGACCCCAGAAATCGAACCCCATTCGGTCCGCTAGGACCGCTTCGTCGATCAGGTCCTTGTAACGGTGATAGTAGTTGTACTGCCCCGGGGGTGAGGCGCCAGTCTGTAACAAGCCAAATTGCATTTTTTAACCTCCACTTCTCTTAGATACTCGGACCAGGTTCTTGCTGAAGGGCTTTAGATTCTTCGCCTGCGGCTCAGAATGACATTACCTGCGGCCAGAATGACATTTTCCGAGAATGGAAAGACCCTGGGGACCTGCTCCGGTCTTAATAAAACCTATACCGATGGGACCGGTTCAGGCAAGGGCGCATCCCGCACCGGGTCGCCGCGAAAGATGGATTGCGGGCTCTTGAACTCAGGGATGACGTACCTGCCAATAAGGTCGATTGACTTCATGAGATTTTCATGCCCTACGGCGTCGATATGCAGGATTATCTCGTCAACCCCCATCTTTTCCAGTCTCTGGATACGCTCGATAAAGTCGTCCGGAGTGCCCAAGAGAAAACTAGGCGTACTCTCCTTGATGAAGTCCAGGTCGCCCACGTGCTTCTCCAAGTCGAACATTTTGGCCATGTAGCCGTAGTCCGGCGAGCGTTTCGATAATGCGGTGTGTCCGGCAGTAACGTTTCTATGCATCCGCATTATCCAGTCGCCGGCTTCTTCCTTGGCTTTCTTAGGTGTAGCGCCGCAGTAGGCGCTTAGCGCGAGAACACCCAGGGTGCTATTAACCTGGCCGCATAGCGGGTTGGCCGCGGCCAGCCCCGCCTTATAGGCGTCGATCTGCTGTTGCAAATACTCCCAGCCCAAGCACAAGTCAAAAATCATGAGGCCGATGCCCAACTCGCCGGCGGTGCGGCAGGTGGGCACGCTTGACGCGGCCATGGAGATGGGCGGGTGTGGAGTTTGCAGAGGCTTGGGCACCAAGCGGCGGCGTGGCAGGTCCAGAAGTTCTCCGTGATGCTCGAACTCCTCCAAGGTCAGGGCTTTTTCGATAACCTCCAAGGCCTCCCACATTTGCGGCCGCGTGTCGTCGAAGGATATGCCGAAGCCTTCAATTTCCTCTACAGTGTTGCCCCGTCCTACTCCCAACTCAGCCCGGCCGTCCGAGAGAATATCCAGGGTCGATATTTGTTCCGCGACCCTGATGGGGTGATTAAAGGCGAAGGGGAGGAGGGTGACCAAGGCCCGGAACCGTATCCTGCTCGTCTTAGCCGCCACATAGGGGAAGACCACCTCGGGGGAGGGGACAGTGGACGATGTTCCAAAATGTTGTTCCGTGGTGCCCCATACATCGAACCCCATTCGCTCCGCTAGAATTGCCTCATCGATCAGGTCCTTGTAGCGGTGATAGTAGTTATACTGCCCCGGAGGTGAAGCACCAGAATGTTCCAAGCAAAATTGCATTTTTTGAAACCTCCACTGGAAGAATCAACGAGGTCTGGAACTACGGTCTAACCAATCTACCCCGCAAGCCCTAGGACCGGCGCCGGCCACGGTGAAACCCGGGCCGAAACCTATGTCGACGGGACCGGCTCAGGCAAGGGCGCATCCCGCACCGGATCGCCGCGAAAGACAGACTGCGGGCTCTTGAACTCGGGGATGACATACTTCCCGACAAGGTCGACGGACTTGGTAATCTTCTCGTGTCCTACGCCGTCATTAAGCAGGATGATCTCGTCAACTCCCATCTTTTCCAGCTTCTGGATACGCTCGATAAAGTCGTCCGGAGTGCCTATCAAGCAGGTCGGGCTATTCTCCCTCAAGAAATCCAGGTTGCCGGTATACTTTTCCCGGTCGGCCATTCGGGCCATATACCCGTAGTCCGGCGAGCGTCTCGATAATTCAGTGTGTCCAGCGGTGACGGTCCGGTGGTGCCGCATCGCCCAAGGGCCAGCTAATTCTTTAGCCTCTTCCAGTGTGCTGGCGCAGAATGAGGTTAGCGCAGTGACCCCCAGGGTACTATTGACCTGGCCGCATAGCGGGTTAGCGATGGTCAAGCCAGACCTATAGGCGTCGATCTGTTGTTGCAAATACTCCCAGCCCATCCACAGATCAAGGACCATGGCGCCGATTCCCAACTCGCCGGCGGTGCGGCAGGTGTCCACGCTGGTCGCCGCCATGGAGATAGGAGGGTGAGGAGTTTGCAAAGGTTTGGGGACCAAGCGGCGGCGGGGAAGGTCCAGAAGCTCTCCGTGATGCTCGAACTCCTCTAAGGTCAGGGCCTTTTCGATAATCTCCAGGGCCTCCCAGGTCTGTGAGCGCGTGTCGTCGAAGGATATGCCGAAGCCTTCAATTTCCTCTATAGTGTTGCCCCGTCCTACTCCCAAGTCGGCCCGGCCGTCCGATAGAATATCCAGGGTTGCTATTTGTTCCGCCACCCTTATGGGGTGATTAAAGGCGAAAGGGAGCAGCGTGACCAAGGCCCGAAACCGGATTCTACTCGTCTTGGCGGCCAAGTAGGGGAAGAATGCCTCGGGGGCTGATACAGTAGCCACTGTGCCAAAGTGGGTTTCAGTGGTGCCCCAGAAATCGAACCCCATTCGCTCCGCCTGAATCGCCTCGTCAACCAGGTCCTTGTAACGGTAATAGTAGTTGTATGACCCCGGAGGTGAGTGACCGCTCTGTAGCAAGCCGAACCGCATTTGGCAAATCCTCCGCTTAAAGATTCAACGCGGGACAGAGACCTTACGAGCCGGCACTTGACGTTTTTGGACTGAATTCCCTTACGAAAATTAGTGCCTTCGCAGTTACACAACTCTATAGTTGGAAGTTGATGCTGTCAATCGCTCAATCTCACTTAGCGTTGCTATTACAGAGACGTGAATAAATTTCTAAACTATCCCCTCCCCGTCATTCCGGCGAAGGGCCTTGTGGAGGCCGCGTATGCAGATGAAAATGGCAGCCAGGCTCCGATTGCTGGCGGGGAGAGAGGCCGGGGTTTTTTTATTTCAGGGCCATTGTGTGCCATTGTGAGCCGTGGCCTCAGTGGCCGTTTGATAGATTTGGCAAGAGGTTAATAGCTGCCTAGTAACAGCGTAGAGAGGGGGCACCGGAGGTGGCAAGGGGGAAGTGTCGGGAGATTAGGAGGGGCAGGGCTATAGCATGAGAAGCAACACAATGACGGGGACCGGTTTAGTTTATCGTTCACGCATCAATAACGTAGTATGACGCTCTCCGGCCTGCTGATCCTGGCTTCCGGCTTTTTCCTCATGACCCTTGCCGGTCTACCTGGAGTAAGCCGCGGAATACGCTGGTTGCTATACCAGGCTCCGGACGGCGAGGCCATTCCCAACTACCGCTGGGTGGTCCTGGGGTTGTGGAGTATCTCCCAGACCAGCGGGTATATGTTCGGGGCCACCCTGGGATTTCTACTACCCTCCATAAGCGCAGAGTTCAGCCTTTCGCCAAGCCAACAGGGTCTTCTCGGCTCCTCCGCCTTCTGGGGCACCCTGGCCCTGGGCATTCCCATGAGTTGGTGGTTTTCCAGGTACAGGGTGAAGACGCTGACCACCATAACCCTTGCCTTGGGCACGCTGCTGCTCTTTGTTCAGGGTTGGGCGCCTACCTTTGTCGTGTTGCTTGCGGGCCGTCTGCTTTTCGGCATTGTCCGGCTGGCCGCCGATCCGGCCAGGGCCCTCCTGACCCAACAGTGGTTCGCGGACCGGGAGATAGTCCTGGCCAACACCTTCTCCAATGCCATCTACGGGCTGGTCTTCGGCGGCGGGTTCTTGCTCACGCCTTTCATCCTCAAGAGCCTGGGCAACGATTGGAGGATGACCTTTAATATCTTTGGCGCTTTGTTTGCGGTATTGACACTCCTCTGGGTGTTGTTGGGAAGAGACCGGGTTACTGCCGAGTATCGAAGGCGGGAGGCCCCCCGGGAAGCGGGCCTGCTGATGGGGGCCCTGATGTACCGCGACCTGTGGCTGGCAGGGTTCGGTTTTATGGGTATGTCCTTGGCTTCCTCCGCGTTCCTCAGCTTCTTCCCGACCCTGATGCTCAACACCTACAACGTTTCGCTACAGTGGTCCGGAGGACTCCTGGCCCTGAGCACCGCTATCGGCGGCGCGTCCGGCCTGGTATTCAGCTACCTGGTCTTCGTCACAGGCAAGCGGAACGGTCTCCTGAGCATCCTCGGTTTCGTCATGGCCGGCAGCTTTGCAGGCATGACCCTGACCGGCTCCCTGCCTTTGTTGCTGGTTTTTGCGTTGATTAACGGTATAGGACAGGGCTTCTGGCCGATACTGGCCACGGTGCCTTTCCAGCTTCAGGATATCCGTCCCAGGGAGGTCGCCATAGCGATCACCCTGACCATGACAATGACCGCAACCGGAATGACGCTGGGGCCTCTGATTGCCGGCTTCCTTCAGGACGCGCTGGGAAACTTGAAGCCGGCCCTTGCCATATTAAGCTTCGCGCCTCTTTCATTGACCGCGGCCGGGCTGCTCCTGAAGCCCCGCCCGGCGTCGGCGGGCGGGGGGACAAGGACCCTTCGTGCCTTAGGCCGAGGTAGACGGACATCCTGCAGCAAGACTTAGAGGCCGGGGTCTTTTCATTCTCGGAAACTGTCACTCTGAGCCGTAGGCGAAGAATCTAGGGCCTGTTGACACTAATAGCTGAGGACCGGGCAACCACAAGGGTTGCCCCTACGAAATCCCGTAGCACGCCGGTTGTAGAGGCGCCCTTTGTGGGAGGCTGGACTACCAATCCCTATATAGGAAATTGGTAGTGTCAACAGGCCCCAAAAGCCTTCAGCAAGAACCTGGTCCGAATAACGAATAAAGAGAATGTAGTCAAGGGTTTTAGACCCCTCGCTCCGCTCGGGGTGACATGGGAGAGTGGCTCAGAGCCTGCCCCGGCGCAGGCCGGGGGTGACAATGAAAAGGCCCTGACTTAGAGGCAGCTTGATTTAGGGAATTCCGATTTCCCATGTTAGAATGAATCAAGTTTTTCCAGTCTACCTTCCGGCCAGCATTCACCCTGGCCCACTCGGCGCCGCCATCGGACCGATTGAATGAACCACCCTGCTCCGGGGCGGCTTACCGGCAACTCGGGCGGTCGATAGAATCAAATTTATTTGGGGGTTGTGATATGTCAATAGCCAATAGAATGAAGTTCGGGATTTTCATGGGACCTTTCCACCGGGTGGGCGAAAACCCGACCCTGGCATTGGAACGGGACCTTGAGCTAATTCAGTGGCTGGACGTCCTTGGCTTCGACGAAGCCTACATCGGCGAGCACCACACCGCTGGTTGGGAGACCATCGCCTCTCCCGAGGTGTTTATAGCCACGGCCGCCGAGCGCACCAGAAACATCCGTCTGGGCACCGGAGTGGTAAGCTTGCCCTATCACCACCCCCTCATGGTGGCCAACCGCATGGTGTTGCTGGACCACCTCACCCGGGGACGGGTCATCCTTGGCGTCGGCCCCGGAGCCTTGGCCTCCGACGGCCTTATGCTGGGCATCAAACCGGAACGCCAACGGGAGATGATGACCGAGTCCTTGGACATTATCATGCGCTTGTTTACCGAAGAGGAGCCGATCACTTATAAGAGCGACTGGTTCGAGCTCAATGAAGCGGTGCTTCAACTCCGGCCGTATCAGCAGCCTCATGTGCCCATCGCCGTAGCCTCCTCAGAGTCGCCGTCGGGTGTGACCCTGGCGGGGAAGCACGGTGCGGCGGTCCTCTCTGTAAGCGTCCCCAGGGACACGGTCCGCAAGACCAGCTTAAAGGAGTTGTGGTCTATTGCCGAGGAAACGGCGGCGGAGCATAACAAGGTGGTGCGCCGGGAAGACTGGGGGATCGTGATGAACTGTCACCTGGCTGAGACCCGCGAGCAGGCTTTCAACGAAGTCCGAGAGGGCGCGGCGCGGGTCGTCACCGAGTATTACGGCGAGACTCTGGGCAACTCCATTCCCGACGTGGCCCGGGACCGGATTGTCGACTATATGGTGGAGCATAACCATTGGGTCGTGGGGACCCCGGATGACTGCATCGCGGCAATTGACCGGCTGCAAGAGATCAGCGGAGGCTTTGGCTTGTTCATGATCCAAGTCGAGGACTGGGCGCCCCGCGAAACGCTCTTGCGCAACTACGAGTTGTTAGCCCGTTACGTCATGCCCCATTTCCAGGGGGCGTTGAGCGGAGTAATTGCCTCCAGCCGTTGGGCCAGTGAACGCAAAGAGGAGTTGCAAGCCAACCGCAAAGCCGGCTTGCAGCGGGCCACCGAGACTTTTTATGGGGGCCGAAGATAGGCCCAGCAAACTTTAGGCCCGCAGAGGTCCTGAATAGCGAGAAACAGCGTTTGAAAAGGCCGGGGACCGGCGAAGCAGATTGATTCCTGGCTGGAGGGACTCGTTCATGCTGAACAGGTTCCGGCTCGCCGGTTTGCTGGCAGCCGTCCTCTTTGCCATTGTAGGTATTGCCTCGGCGCAGTCCGTGTTGGCCTGTGGCGGGTTCTTCTGCATCGACACCCCGGTGGACCAGAATGCCGAGCGCATCATCTTCACCCAGAACGGTGACGGCACGGTGTCGGCCTATGTCCAGATAGAGTACACGGGCTCGGCGCCGGACTTCTCCTGGATACTTCCCCTGCCGGAGGCCATCGGTGCGGAGGATGTGGAGGTGCCGGAAGACGCGATGTCGGCCTTCAGAGAGCTTGAGGTTGCCACCGACCCGGTGTTCATTCTGCCTCCCCTGCCGGAGTGCGCCGTCAACCCCACGGCTATGCCTATGGTAGTGCCTGAAGCCGCTGCGGCAATGGAGGTAGAGGTTTTTGCCAGTGGCGAGGTGGGACCGTATGGATTCGACGTGGTGGGATCGAAGGACCCGGACGCCCTGGTTACATGGCTCAGGGAGAACAGCTACCGCGTCACCGAGGCCATGGAGCCGCTGATCGACGTGTACGTGGAGGAGGAGTTCGTGTTCCTCGCCATGAAACTGCGCCCCGACCAGGGGGTGCAGGACGTGGAGCCGGTCAAGGTGACCTACCCCTCCACCGGACCGATGATTCCGCTGCGGCTCACTGCCGTTGCGGCCAATCCGAACATGGCGGTCATTACTTGGACCTATGCCGATAGACAGGCGGTGCCGGTTAACTACGCCAAGATGGACATAGCCAATGAAGAGCTGATCTTCTTCGGCCGCGGCCAGAGCAACAACTACCGGCAGTTGATGAGTCAGAAAGCCGATGAATACGGAGGTCAGGCCTTCATAACCGAGTACGCCGCGCCGACGCGGGAGCTAGTGGTGGTTCATCCGCTGCTGCAAGACCTGTCCAGCCGGTACGCCTATGTGACGCGGTTGAATACCGTCATATCGCCTGAGGAGATGACGGTCGACCCCATCTTCGACTACGACCCACAGCTCAAGGACGTGTCCAACATCCGAGACCTAACCAATATGAAGGGGGTCTTCGACTGCGACAGATCGGAGCTACAAAACGCTCTGGCCAGCGAGAGTTCCGTCGTCTCGCTGAGCCAAAGCGGAGGCGCACAGGACACCGCCGAGGCCGCTGGCGGTAGCGGGGCGAGTACCGATTCTACGGGAACCTCGTTGGAGGCCGCTGGCAGTAGCGGGGCGGGTACCGACTCCACGTCAAGCTCGTTGTCGGTTGGCACGCTTGCCGTGGGAATAGCCCTGGGAGGCGCCGGAGTACTGCTCGTGGCGGTCTTGGTTTATCTGGGTGTGGTCATGCGGCGGCGTAGAGCATCCTTATAATGGTTGACAGGCTTCCGGGGGTGGGAGTAATCTCCATTAGTGCCAGTCGATTAGACCGAGACTGGTTGAAAGTTGAACTAAGAAACCCCAGTCTAACAAGCCAGCGGTCAGGAAAAGGAATCCCGAAAGGAGGAGTCCTGTGAAATTTGGACTATATACCGGTGTACACGACCTCACTCTGAAGAGAGTCTATGCCGATGTGGTGGATGAACTAACGGAGCAGGTTGTTCTGTGTGAGGAAGCTGGATTCGAATGCGCTTGGGTGGATGAGCACCACTTTAACTCTACGTACACCAATTCACCTAATCCCTCGGTATTTGGCGCGATGCTGGCGGCCCAAACGAGCCGCATTCGCTTGGGGCAAGCCAATGTCATCACTGGTTGGCACCCACTGCGCTTGGCGGAAGATGTTGCCCTTGTAGACCATATTAGCAAAGGCCGGGTTGATTTGGGCATCGGGCGGGGCGGCGTCCAGTATGATGCAGCCATCTTCAATCCCCAACTAAAGGATATTCTACCGAACCCGAAGCTAGACGTCAGAGAACATTACGTGCCAAGCGATCAAACGCCTACTCGGGTGCACTTTGCCGAGGTCGTGGAAATCTTGAAGAAAGCCTGGACGGAGCCTTTCTTTTCCCACCAGGGAGAGCATTACACCTTCCCCCTGCCAGGGTTCCCTTGGGGAGAATACTTAAGGGAGGGAGTTGAAGCTCTTGAGGACCCTACCGCGGTGGTGGACGGCGATATAGTGAAGCTGCGCTTGGGCCCCAAGCCCTACCAACAACCGCATCCTCCAATATGGATGCTAATGGTTTCCGAGGCATCCTTCGCCGAGGCGGCCCGATTGGGTTTAAAGGGGATGGTCTGGGTCCAGCCGGCAAACAGACTGCGCGAGAGAATCGAAAGGTATACCAGTATACGGAACGAGCTAGAAGGCGGGGAGCTAAAGGTGGGGGACGACATCAACGTTATGCGGATAGCCTATGTGGCGCCCACCTACGAACAAGCAAAAAAGGAAGTAGACCACCTCGTTACTCCCTTTTACGCGGGGCAATTTGAAAAGCGCCCGGCGAGCTATTGGTATAACGAGGGAGAAAAGATACCGGAAAGAGTGGACCTGAACTGGGAGTTTTATAGGAAGCACCACTTGCTACTGGCCGGGTCGCCGGAAGATGTGGCCGAACAGATTCATGAATTGCAGGAAGTAGCTGGTGTCAACTACATAACGCTGTGGATGGAAGGCCAAGGCTTGACCCACAAGCAAATAATGTCGAGCACCGAGTTATTCGGGTCGAAGGTAGCCCCCCTCTTTGCCAAAAACGGCGCATGACGAACGGGTCAATCACGCCTTGAGTCCGTTTGAGGATTTGTTGTCATAGCAGTTCACGGTTAAACCGTGGTAAGGACAGTCAGGGTAAGGATGGCTTGGGCGGTGGCGGCCTCTTGCTCCACCGCCTCTATGGCTACCGCCGTGAGTCCGGGTTGGCCGGGGTGTAAGAACAGCCTCAAAGACGCTGTGGTTACCGCCGGTTCAACCCCTATCCGTTGGATACAAGCAACAGCGAAAGAGCGGCCCCCACACTAACCGCTCCCGCCGGCGTCTGCTTCCGACTCCAGCGGTCCGGCAAATACCCGGTGAACGGCTTGGCCGCTAGGCCGAACTAGGTGTATATCCTGACCAATAGCGTCAGAACCCGCTGCGTCGACACCACCAACGACCTTCCGAGATGCGCGATGGAGGTATCTGTCGCTGGAATGGTACGATGACTGTGAAGAACCGCTTTAGGGCCTGTTGACACTAATAGCTGAGGACCGGGCAACCACAAGGGTTGCCCCTACGAAATCCCGTAGCACGCCGGTTGTAGAGGCGCCCTTTGTGGGAGGTTGGACTACCAATCCCTATATAGGAAATTGGTAGTGTCAACAGGCCCTAGATTCCTCACTACGTTTCGGAATGACATGATGGGACGTGCGGAATTGCTGATGGCCTTGTGAAGGCCGCGTATGCGGATGAAAATGGCTTATTTTCATAATAATGACATGATGGGAGCCAGTTGCAACGCCTTTCTGTCGGGGTTGGTTTTGTAGGACGCGATTACCCTCAGAATATCTCACACGAAAGCCGGAGAGGAGCACGCTGTGATAAGGGTAGTATTGGACCTTGAGAATCGAGAGGACTTACAGAGCGCGAAGGCCCAATGGAAGTTCGCGCCGGGCTTGGTGCCGGGTGAGCCAAACGAGGGGTTGACCGCCCGGCTCACCGGCAGCCCAGCGAGGCTTGCCGATTACGACGACTCGGGGTGGGAGGTCTGCGAAGACCTTCAGGTGGGCCGGTCCAGCGGACTGACCTTTGGCTGGTTCCGTACCACTATCATTGTGCCGGAGCAGGTGCAAGGCATGGACGTTAGAGGTTGCCGCACCTTTTTTGAGACTTGCATCGATGATTACGGGGAAGTCTGGGTAAACGGCGAGTGTGACAGGGTCACCGGAACCGTGGCGGGCTTTAACATACCGCAGCGGGTGCCCTTAGCCGTCGAGGCCCAGCCGGGAGAGAAGCACGTAATCGCCTGCCTCGCCGCCAACGGGCCTCTAGCGGCCCCAGGGGGTGGGATTTTCATACGCTATGCACACCTGGCCTTTGAAAATTACGCGCTGTCACGATAGACCGTGGATATGCTTGGACCAGAGCCGCTAGGCGCGCCCGAAAATCCGACAGGCCCTCCCAGAGGCGTAACTGTTCAGACTTGGTGAGGTGAAGTCACACCCGTCGTCCCGGCGCAGGCCGGGACCCAGGAAAAGCCCATCCGGGGAAAGCCTTGAATCAGTAGCAGCGCCCCTAGCAAGGACTTCTTGGACTCCGGCCTTCGCCGGAGTGACGGATGGGTTGTTTCTAGTGCGATAGCCCTGCTCCCAGCGGCGCTCCCGCTTGACAATACCTTGAACCGTACTTCAAGATGGGCTGCAAGCTCTTATATTGTAGGATATGTTGGCCTGCGTCTAGGGCCAACGGTCTCAGGGAAGGAGTACAGGAATGCACTGCGGGGTGATGGTCACCGGCTACAACCAAGGCGATTGGGAACGCCTGCTGAAGGAGGACTACGATCGCCCGCCAGCGGTCTCTGACGCCGAAAACATGGACAACACCCTCTATATGGGAGAGTTGGTCGAGCCCTTGGGGTTCGATTCGATCTGGGCAACCGAGCACTACGGTTCGGCTTACTCGATGCAACCGAATCCATTGCAGTATCTTTCGTATTGGGCGGGACGCACCAGCCGGGTCGACATGGGCACGGCGGTGATCGTCGCGCCGTGGTGGAATCCGGTGCGGCTGGCCCATGAGATCTCCATGCTGGACATCTTGTTGAAGGGCCGCCGCCTCCATCTAGGCATCGGCCGCGGCATAGCGCCCCACGAGTACGCCTCCCTGGGCTACCCCATCGAGCAATCGCACAAATACTTCTACGATGTAGTCAATGCCATCCGGGCCGCCGACGGCGCCGAGCGCTTCACCTTTGACGGCGAAGTCTACAAGATCCCGCCCACCAGCATCCGGCCTCAAGCCCGTCATAAGGGCGATCTCACCAGCAGGATCAAGGTGGCCTTTACCACCCAGGCGTCAGGCCGAATGGCCGCCGAAAACGGCCTCGGGCAGATGTTTACCTCCGGCGCCAACCTAGACGAGATGACGGTCCAGGTGCGCCAGTTCAACGAGATCCGAGCCGAGCTTGGCCTACCGCCCGACCAACCGACCACTCTGTTATGGATGTACTGCGCCGAAACCGAGGCGGAGGCCGAAGAGGGGTGGCAGTATTTCTACAACCAACTCAGCGCGGCCCAACACCATTACTTCGAATGGAACAACCCCGGTTACGAGGGCATACACGGTTACGAGGAGTATCTCAAGCGACAAACCGCCGATGTCGGTCCGGCCGACGCCGGCTTCGCGGCCCGCCGCGCCACCCAACCCATCGGCACCCCTGACGAGATCATCGACAGGATCAAAGCGCTGCAGCAGGCCCTCAGTCTCGATACCATCGTGGTCCACGTGTTCTATGGCGGGATGCCCCGGCACAAAGCCGAGAAGAGCCTCCGCCTCTTTGCCGAGAAGGTCCTCCCCGAGGTGCAGGCCATGCCCACTCCGATCAATCCCGCATCGCTGGGCCAGGCCGTCCGCTGACAAGCACCGGGATGCAATCAGAAATTTCTGGAGGGTAAGGAGATCATCATGCCTATAGAGCAAGCTGCGGAAGCCTTGGAACGCATCGTGTCACTGGACCAGGAAGCAGAATGGTTGGGCAGCGGCTACGGCGGAGACTCCGTTGCCGAGGGGCCCCTTTGGTGGAAGGAGGGGGGATACCTCCTCTTTAGCGACATCGGCAACAGTCAAAGGTTCAAGTGGGCGCCGGGGGAGGGGGTATCCCTATTCCATGAACCTACCAACAACGCCAATGGACTTACCCGAGATCTCCAAGGACGGCTGATAGCCTGCGAACATAGTAGTCGACGGGTTACCCGCCTGGAAGCTGACGGAAGTATCACCGTAGTGGCGAATAGCTATCAGGGCAGGCGTTTGAACCGGCCCAATGACGTAGTGGTAAAGTCCGATGGCAGCATTTACTTCACCGATCCAGGGGCGCCGGAGCCGGGCTTGGACCTGGATTTCGCCGGGGTTTATCGCGTGTCGGCAGACTTGGGGACCCTGACCTTGCTGGTTAAGGATTTCGTCACGCCCAACGGTTTAGCCTTTTCCCCGGATGAAAGCATCCTCTACATAAATGACAGCCGCCGGGCGCACATAAGGGCCTTCGACATGCAGCCAACCGGCGCCCTAGCCCTAGCCACGGACCGTGTCTTCATAGATTTGAGTGGGGAACGGCCCGGCGTTCCCGACGGTATGAAGGTGGACGTGGAAGGGAATGTGTACTGCGGAGGCTCCGGGGGCATATGGGTCATGGATTCCTCAGGCAATCATTTGGGGACCATAGCGCATGGAGCATCGGCGACAACCAACATAGCGTGGGGCGATGAAGATTGGAAGACTTTGTATTTCACCACTCGTGACAGCCTGGGTAGAATCCGGCTAAAGATACCGGGTGTCCCGGTACCGCTGGGGCAATAAGGGGTGCGGGGCGCCCCGCCCATCACAACATCACACTCACCACGTCCCATACCTCACGCCGCCCCTCGGGCGCCCAGCCGACGACAATCGCGGTCAGAGGCTCGCTGCTGGTCACCCGCATTGCGTGAGACATATTGGGAGGGCAATATGTAACTGTTCCCGCCTCCGCCAGGAAGGTCTCGTCCCCCCATTCGAACTCTGCGCTTCCGCCCGTGATGATATAGACCTCCGGATGCGGGTGGGCATGGCCGCCGTAGTAAGTCCCAGGGTCCAACTGGAATGCCGACACTACGATGTCATTCTCCGGTATCCCGCCGCGCGGTCCGATAAGCGCCTTTACCTGCATCGCCTCCAATAGCGACTGGGGATAGTTGCTATATGAAGACATCCTCGCCAACTCATAGTTCTTGATATAGTGCTTCCCTCTCTCCTCTGCCGCCATAATTGACCTCCTTTACTATTCTTGCCATTCTACTGTGGGCTGTCCTCTACAAAAAGCGGCCCGCCAAATATAAGCCGCCCTCATCGCTGGGAGCCATTGTATAATAAGGTCCGCCCGGCTACCAAGCCGCCGCATTAACCTGGCTGGATGCTGGAACCCGGCGGTCGAGAGACGGGTGACAACCGTGAAAGAGGAGCGACTGCTATGGCAAGCTTCAACATGAATGTGGGGAACGTAGAGATAGTGGCCCTGTCCGACATGAACTGCGTCTTTCCGATACCACTGGCGGAACTGTGGCCCAAGGTCCCGCTGAATGCTTGGGCACCTTACCGGGAGCAATATCCGGATACCTTCGCAACAGAAAGCCACATGCGTATTGAGATAGGATGCTACTTGGTCCGTTCACAGGGGCGCACTATCCTCATCGACACCGGCTACGGACCAGGACCTTTCGATTATCTAGGCGGACTACGGGGCGAGCTAATGGACGACTTGGCCTCCAAATCGATCAAACCGCAAGACGTGGACACCTTGTTCTTGTCTCACCTTCACGTGGACCACGTAGGCTGGAACACTACTGAACAAGGCGGCCGGTTTGTTCCAACTTTTCCAAACGCCCGATACGTAGCCCACCAGTTGGACTTGGACCATTTTCAGAAACCCGAGGTCCGGGCCGCAGCCCGATATGACTACATGGAGCAACTGGTGGACCCGTTGATCGAACAAGGCCTATTCGACGCACTCTCAGAAGACACGGATTTAACCGATGAGGTGAGGGCTGTTCATACCCCCGGCCATACTCCGGGGCACATGAGCGTGCTGGTTTCCTCCCAAGGTCAAAAAGTCCTCATTCAGGGTGACGTGTTTATTCACCCGGCCCAGGTGACCGAAGAAGACTGGAGTCCTCTCTTCGACGGTGACGCCGATGCTGCTACGATTACCCGGAGCAAAGTCTTGGACCAAGTAGAAGCAGAGGGCACTCCGATGGTCTCTTGCCATTTTCCTGCGCCCGGCTTCGGACGGGTCGCCCGGGACCACGGGAAACGGTACTGGCAGGTCGGTCTCTAAAAACCGGCCGGGAACTATATCGTTAAAGGAGACGAGCATGGCGGAGCGGCCCGTCGACCGGGTGATTCAGCAGATCGATCGCGATGAACTGGTAGAGCTGGCCAAATCTCTGGTTAGAATCCCCAGCTTGATCGGCGAGGAAACGGCCCTTGCCCGCTGGGTGGCCGGCTACCTTTCGCCACGAGGCTACGAGGTGGAGTTACAGGAGGTTGAAAGGGGCTGGTTCCAGACCGTGGCTACTCTGAAAGGTTCGGGGCAAGGCCCCAGCTTAATGTTCAACGGCCACTTGGACAACAACCCTGTGGCCGCCGGATGGACCCGCAATCCCTACGACCCCTGGGTTGAAGAAAACCGGTTGCACGGAGCGGGCATCCGCAACATGAAGAGCGGAGTCGCTTCGATGATCCACGCCGCCGAAGCTATCCGCAAGTCCGGCGTAAGCTTGGCCGGCGACATCGTCATCGCTTGCGTGCTGGCGGAGCTTCAGGGAGGCCTGGGGACCAACCACCTGCTGGACAAGGGTTACCGGACCGACGCCGCAGTGGTGACCGAACCCTACGGCGCGCATAACGTGGTCACCCAGCACGGCGGAATGACGATGTTTTCCTTACACGTCAAAGGCAGGCATCCCAGTGGGGACGACCTTCATGGCGTGGATGCCATACCGCAGATGATCAAAGCGATAAACGCCATCTACCAGGCCAAGCTCACCTATCGACCCTGGAACGTTGGGGACCTGCCCTGGCTCAAGATCGGGTCCATCATCGGCGGCCGGGGAGAGACCTATGACCTGCGATCGGTCAGCCGGAACTCGGATTTGTGCACCGCCTTTGTCGCCGTCAGCACGGTGCCCGGAATGACGGCGGAGACTATTCGGCGGGACTTGGAAGGCGCTCTGCAAAGCCTGAAAGCCGAAGACCCCGACTTTGACTTTGAGTTGGCGCACCCGGTGGAGCGGAAGTTCAACACCTGGATTTTGGACCACCCTCCAATGGACATGCCGGTGGACCAAGCAATAGTCAGGGCCTTGGTGTCGGGCTACAAGCAAGTAACCGGACAAGAGCCCAAGAGCGTCGGCCCGGCCTCGGAGTTGAGCGCCCGCTACGGTGACGACGACGCTCATCTGTGGGAGGCCGGTATCCCGGCGCCCATCTACGGCCCCGCCGGCGGTTCCTACGGGAACGACTACTCCGACATCGACGAGATGGTCCTCTGCAGCCAGGTGTTGGCCTTGGCCGCCCTGGAGACCTGCGGATAGCCGGGCCGCCAAGAGCAGCCGCGAAGAACAACCACGGAGAGCAACAAAAAGGCGCGCTATGTTGTCACGCCTAGCGCAAAGGCTGGTCCCAATTTTAAGTGAGTGAACTGGAGGGCAAAGTGGCAGCCAGCGACAACCGGCCGGAACCCTTGTTCCACTGGTTCATTCCTATCGACGGTGATGGGGCTTGGGCGGGGACACTGCGCGCCCAGCGGCCCCCCGACTTCGAATATCTCCGTCAAGTGGCCGAGACTGCGGAGGGCTGCGGCTTTACTTCCCTACTAGTGCCCACCCGTTTCGCCAACGGCCTGTTTGCCGAAGATGCTCCATTGGCGGAGACCTGGACCACCGCCACCGCACTGGCGGCGGTGACCGAGCGCATCCGCTTTCTGGTCGCCGTGAGGCCCGGCTTCATCTCTCCGGGTCTATTTGCCCAGATGGCCGCCGCCTTTCACCAGATCTCTCGGGGCAGGCTGGACATCAACATAGTGCCCGGCGGCATCCAGCACGATTTCGAACGGTTTGGCGAAGCCAGCGATCAAGGGACTCGCTACCAAAGGGCTGAGGAGTTTATCATCGCTTGCCGGAAGTTGTGGGCCGAGCCGGGCCCCGTCACCTTCCAAGGCGATCACTACCGGTTGGAGGGCGCATACTGCTCCCCTTCGCCCCAAGGGTCAGTCCCGCGCTTTTATCTCGGCGGAGTCTCTCCACGGGCTGAGCAACTGTCCGGTCGACAAGCGGATGTGCACCTTAGCTGGATCGAACCGTTGGCGTCCACCGGCAAGCGGCTGGAGGCGGTGCGGCGGGAGTTCCGGAAGGCCGGCCGTACCCCGGTGTTGGGCCTACGGACCCACTTGGTGGTACGGGATACCGAGACGGAAGCCTGGCGCGCCGCAAGTGAGCTAGTCAGCCATGCCGACCCCGGAGTAAAAGCCCAGCGCAGATTCGCCCTGGAAGGCGCCCAAATGGTGGGACGGCGGGATCAAGTGAAAGATGCTCCGGACCATCGGATAGCCCCCCATCTGTGGAACGGACTGTCACAAGTGCGAGTCAACTGCGGCACGGCCATAGTCGGCGCACCGGAGCAGGCGGCGGAAGAACTACTGGCCTACTGGAAACTGGGTATAGACGAGTTCATTCTTTCCGGTTTTCCCCACGTGGAGGAGTGCCGCCGCGTGTCCGGCCAGGTCCTTCCTCTCCTGCGACAATGCATTGCCGCCCGGTAGCCGGGGCACTGAAGACCGCAATCGCCTGGGAACCCTACCGGAGAAGCTACTGGGCTGCGCCAAGCAGAAGCCTGAGTACGTTCGAATAGCAAATGGAGAGTAAACTCGATGCTGGAAATGAGGACCGTAACCGCTGACGAGTTTGTTCAATGGGTCCGTGCTGAGGCGCGGGCCTATGGCAACCGGTTGAACGATGACCCAGAGGTGCTGAGGCCGCATTTCGACCTGGACCGTTCTATCGCTGTGTTCGACCAAAAAGACATTGTTGGCGGCGCCCACTCCCACAGGATTGAGATGTCCATACCTGGAGCTTCGACAATGATAGCAGGGGTGGCCAACATCGCTGTACAGCCCACGCACCGGCGGCGAGGGGTGATGACCAGGATGATGCACCATCAGATTAGAGATATCCACGAGCGTGGAGAGCCGTTATCTGCGCTGTTTGCCTCGGAAAGCGTAATCTACGGCAGGTTTGGATATGGCATTGGATCATTGCACGAGCGATGGACGATCGATCGCCAGCACAATGGATATGCTCGGCCATATGAGAGTAATGGACGAATCGTTTTTGTAGACCCGGTAGATATTACGAAGGAGTTGCCCGAGGTTTTCCGGCGGAGTACTTCGGGCCGCCCAGGCGTGTTTCAGAGGGCATTTCACGAATGGGAACGGGATTCCCAAGCGCCGGAGCACAAGCAAGGCGGCCCAGGAGGCCTGTTTTACGCTGCCTATGAGGATGCCGGGAGAGTTGACGGCTATGCCAAGTACCGCACTAGAGGGACCACCCTTATTGTGAACGAGTTGATGGCGGCGACCAAGGCGGCGAATACCGCATTGTGGAGGTTTTGCTTCGATACAGACCTCGTTAGCTGCACGGAGGCCCTTAAGCGTCCTGTGGATGACCCTTTGCCCTGGATGTTGGCCGACCCGCGTCGGTTGCAGAGATTGACGAGGGACGGGCTGTGGGTGCGTCTGGTAGATGTAGCCGCCTCCCTAAAACTCCGGCGTTATATGCAAGACGACCGTTTGGTGTTGGAGGTACGGGACGAGCTATGCCCCTGGAACCAAGGACGGTTCGAGTTGGAAGGATCTTCCCAAGGGGCCGAATGCCGCGCCTCGAGTTCATCTCCGGATTTGGCGATCGCTGTTTCCGATTTAGCCTCGGCGTACCTGGGGACCGTGAGTTTCAGTACACTTGCACAAGCAGGCCTGGTAGACGAGGGTACTCCAGGGGCATTGCTGCGCGCCGACCGCATGTTCGCTGTCCGCTATCAGCCCTGGACCCCGTGCGGCTTCTAGTGATGGACTCGTTCCAGTGGAGCCGGTGAGGGGAAGCATTTTAACCGCCTTTTAGCTACGAATACGCCGAGTGTGCCATCTGTGTACTACTTTTTGTACTATCAATGAGAAAACCAAGGCTCTGATGCGTCCAAACAGCGCCGCTAGGGCCCTCGGCTGGGGAGAACGCACGTTCAGGCATGGGGGATGGCATAAACGGTTCCGTTTGCCTTTGGCGTAGACCTGCTTAGTACTACAGTCGCAGATTAAGAAAAGGTAGAATTTGGGCAGTCAACTGGTGATGAGGTGAAACGGTGGTTGTTGGGAGAGACGAGGTGGCAGAAGTGGCCCGGTGGGCCGAGGGCATTGAGTGGATGCACCAGTGCATCGCGGGACGGTTCCGGCGGCCTGAGCCGCGCCGTCGGGCACTGGCCTATCTGCGGGGGCTGCTGAGTCCGGTGGAGCGCAAGACCGGCTGGCAAC
Source organism: Dehalococcoidia bacterium (assembly GCA_965197565.1). Lineage (GTDB taxonomy): Bacteria > Chloroflexota > Dehalococcoidia > Lucifugimonadales > UBA3495. The sequence goes on along the minus strand of CBDANK010000003.1, from coordinate 1,069,837 downwards.
TGGCGGAGCAGGCCGGCGACGCCACTCCCGACGGGGTGCAGCGCCTGCTGTCCAGCTACATCTGGGACGCCGGCCTGGTACGTGATGACCTCAGGGATTACGTGGTGAATCACCTGGGTGACGTTGACGCAGTTCTGGTGGTGGACGAGACCGGGTTCCTCAAGAAGGGGGACAAGTCAGTCGGGGTGCAGCGTCAGTACAGCGGCACGGCAGGCCGGATCGAAAACTGCCAGATTGGCGTGTTCCTGGCCTATGCCTCAGGCAGGGGTAGGACTCTGCTGGACCGGGAGTTGTACCTGCCCCAGGTATGGGCGGAGGACCGGGAACGGTTCCGGGAGGCCGGGGTGCCCGAGAGTGTTGGCTTTCAGACCAAGCCGCAACTGGCGCAGCTGATGCTGGCGCGGGCACTGGAATCGGGAGTCCCCTTCGCTTGGGTCGTTGGGGACGAGGTCTACGGCAGCGACCGCAACCTGCGGCGGTGGCTGGAGCGGGAGGGGCTATCCCATGTGCTGGCCATCAAGAGCAATGAGAAGCTGTGGGCCTGGACGGACAAGGGCCCCCGTCAGGTGCGGGCGGACCGTTTGGCGTCGCAGGTTGAAAAGTCAGGCTGGGTCAGATGCAGTACGGGCGACGGTGCCAAGGGACCCAGAGTCTATGACTGGACTGCAGTGGGTATCCGGCCCTTGCGGGAGCCGGGCAAGGGGCACTGGCTGCTGGCCCGCCGCAGCATTGCCAAGCCCGGGGAGTTGGCCTACTACGTGTGCTTCGGCCCAGCGAACACCAGCCTGGAGGAACTGGCCAGGATGGCGGGAACCCGGTGGGCCATAGAGGAATGCTTTGAGGAGGCCAAGGGACAGGTGGGGCTGGACCAGTACGAGGTCCGTAGATGGGATGGCTGGTACCGGCACATCACTCTGGCGATGCTGGCCCACGCCTATCTGGCGGTAATCAGACATCAGTCGATGGAGCAGGGAGAAAAGGGGGCCGCTACGGCCCGGATGAAGTACTGATTCCCCTGACTGTCCCCGAGGTGCGCCGGCTGCTCACCCGCCTGGTATGGACGGAAAGCCAACCACCAGATTTCATCCTGTACTGGTCGTGGTGGAGACGGCGACACCAAGCCAGAGCCCGGCAATGCCACTACAAACGGCGACTATCAAATCTGCGGCTGTAGTATTAGTAATTATCTCAAAACAGGAGGCTCCACTGGCAGCGATACCAGATTAGGGCGCAGGCCAGTTGGAGCAGGCCCAGGTAGTTGGATGCCTTTTTGTCGTAACGCACCAGGATCCCACGGCATTTAGACAGCCATGCCAGGGTACGCTCCAGCACCCACCGCCTCGCCGGATGGCGTTTCACTCCTTGGCCATCCAACTTCTCCTCGCCGATACGCCTGATGTGAGCCCAGTATCCACCGTCCGCCGCAGCGGCTCGGCCCGTGGGGTTGTCATATCCCTTATCCAGGCACAAGTTCTCTGGGGATTTCCCAGGCCCGTCAGGGCGGGCCACTACGATGTTCTCCAGTGTCTGCCGCAGCAGTTTGGTGTCGTGAACGTTGGCCCCAGCCACCACCACGCTCAGCGGGCCTCCGCTCCCGTCAACCAGAACACTCCGCTTGCTGCCTGCCTTGGCCCGGTCCGTGGGGTTGGGTCCGACTGAATCCCCCCAAAACGGGCCTTGCCCATGGCGCAGTCGACGGCCTGCCATTCCCACTCCACCCCGCCTAGTAGTGAGTCAAACTTGATTTAGATGGTAATGTGAAAGGATAGCCGAAGGAGCTACCCTGACTTTGGAAAGTATTGATGGGAGGTGGTGGTATGGTCAGGGAGAAGTATGGAGTCGGGCTGACGCCGGAACAGCGGAACCAACTCCAGCATCTGATTCGTGCGGGGAAAGGCTCAGCCCGGGTGATCATCCGGGCACGGATTCTGCTCAAGACCGATGAAGGATGGACCGCTCCCCAGGTGGCGGAAGCCTTGGATGTAGCCGAGGGCACGGTATTTCGGATCAAGCGGCGCTTCGCCGAAGCGGGGCTGGAAGGGGTGCTGAAAGACCGGCCCCAAGCCCATCGGTACCGGAAGCTGGACGACCGGGGCGAAGCCCACCTCATCGCCTTGGCCTGCTCCGAACCGCCGGAAAGACATGAACACTGGACCCTGCGCCTTTTGGCGGGCAAGGTGGTGGAGTTGGGGTTGGCGCCATCCCTATCCCACGAGACGGTGCGGCTGCACCTGAAAAAAACGCCCTCAAGCCGTGGCAGAAGCAGGAGTGGTGCATCCCCAAGGTGAGCGCCGAGTTCGTGGCCCACATGGAGGACCTGCTGGATTTGTACGCCGAACCCTATGACCCGCAGCGGCCGCTGGTCTGCTTTGACGAGACCTCCACCCAGTTGCTGGCTGACACCCGGCCCCCGCTGCGAGCCCAGCCGGGGAGACCAGCGCGGCAGGACTACGAGTATCGCAGGGAGGGCACCCGCAACCTGTTCCTGGCCTGTGAGCCCCTGGCCGGCTGGCGCCATGTGGCGGTCACCGAGCGGCGCACCATGCAGGACTTCGCCCACCAGATGCGCTGGCTGGTGGATGAAGCCTACCCGGAAGCCCAGGTGGTGCGGGTGGTCCTGGACAATCTGAACACCCATCGCCCGGCGTCCCTGTACCAGACCTTCCCGGCTGCCGAGGCCCGGCGCATCGCCAAACGGCTGGAGTTCCACTACACCCCCAAGCACGGCAGTTGGCTGAATATGGCGGAGATCGAGTTCAGCGTTTTGGCCCGCTGTTGCCTCAAACAGCGACTTCCAGACGAGGAGACCCTCCGGCAGGAAGTCCAGGCTCTGGAGCAGGAGCGCAACGCCGCAAAAGCCACCATCCACTGGCGGTTCAACACCCAGGATGCCAGAACCAAACTTCACCGGCTCTATCCCTTTGATTCCAAGCATGACTGACTACTAGCCGCTTCAACCCGGTCATCAGGGACTTCTACCAGCGCCTGTTGTCTGCCGGCAAGCCGAAAAAGCTGGCTCTGACCGCCTGCATGCGCAAGCTGCTGATAATCCTCAACTCCATGCTCAAGTACGGCTCGTCCTGGAACCACCCGGCCACGAAGTCCCTCACCCATTCCTATTGACTTTCAAGACAGTTGCTTGACATTCAAGGAGTCGCCCTGTCATTCTCGCAAAAGCGGGAATCCACGACTCGGCACACCGGGCTCCTTCTTTCGCAGGAGTGACGAGAACTACCACCAATATTAGAGGACCGGAAGGCCCTACCTGGCAGGCACGCTTTGTGAACAACGCTATGCTCCGACTTCTTAGTGTCACCAACTTCGCTACCATAGAGCGGCTTGAAATGGAGTTGGCGCCCGGCTTTAACGTGCTGACGGGGGAGACCGGGACCGGTAAGTCCATCATCGTGGATGCGCTGAGCCTTCTCTTAGGGGGCCGCGCCGACGGCGGCATGGTACGCTCCGGGGCACGCCGGTCCAGGGTAGAGGGCATCTTCCTGCTCAACGGTGACCTGACTCAGAAGATCAACGCTGTCATGGATGAATACGAGATTGACAGTGGCGAAGAGGAGATGATTCTCGCTCGCGAGGTCAACCTGGATGGGCGTAATACGTGCCGTGTAAACGGGCGAATCGTACCTCTCAGGCTGTTGAGCACCCTGGCCGAATACCTGGTGGACATCCACGGCCAAAATCAGCATCTATCCCTGTTTCGTGTACGTGAGCAAATGGATATACTGGACCGGTATGGTGGGCTATGGCAGCTTCGGACCCAGGTAGCGGAGCAAGTCCGCCAGCTAACAGAGGTACACCGGGAGATAGACCGGCTTCGGACGGAGGAACAGGAACTCGCCCAGCGGGTGGATTTTCTGAGGTATCAGGTGGGAGAGATTGGAGCTGCCAATCTCCGCCCGGCTGAAGACGAAGACCTGGTCCTTGAACGGGACCGGGTCGCCAACGCGGAGCGAATTATCGCGCTGTCCGACCATGCCTATCGAGCACTATACGAGAGCTTCGACCGGCAAGAATCAGTCATGGACCTTATAGGCCAGGTGGCCCAGGACCTTGCCCAGCTGGAGCAATTGGACCCCTCATTGAGCCAGGACCTCGCGTCGGTAGATGCCTTGACCCACCAGATAGACGAGTTGGCGCGTACACTTCGGAGCTATCGCGACAGCGTCGAATACAACCCGGACCGTCTTCAGGAGCTGGAGGGGCGGCTGGACTTGATCAGGGGTCTCAAGAGGAAGTACGGTAGCAGCATCGAAGAAATCCTGGCCTTCGCCGAGAAGGCCTCCGAGGACCTAGAGAAGTTGTATCACAGCGAAGAGCACACGGAGGAGTTGAAGTCCCGGGAGATGGAGCTTCGAGAGCAGGTTGGCACACTGGCAGGTCAGCTCTCCGAGGCCCGACGACGTGCAGCCAAGTCACTGGCTGACGCCATCGAGGAGGAGGTCGCCGGGCTGGCCGTGGAACACACGCAGGTGCATGTGGATATCCGTCAGTCAGACTCGGAGGGCGGTGTGCCAGTCGGGACCGGTGACTCCGGCCCATACTCCACGCCTTTAGGTGGCGGAGGTGTCAGATGCTTCGCCTTCAACAGCACAGGTATAGATTCTGTGGAGTTCTTGGTCTCGCTGAACCCTGGCGAACCGCCACGACCCTTGGCCCGGACCGCCTCCGGGGGAGAAGCAGCCAGGCTGATGCTCGCCATAAAGACCATCCTGTCCACCACCGACCGGATTCCAATCCTGGTGTTCGACGAGATAGATGCGGGCATAGGAGGTCGAGTCGGGAGTGTCTTGGGCCAGAAACTATGGGGCCTGTGCAGGGACCACCAGGTGCTGTGCGTAACCCATCTCCCTCAGATAGCGTGCTACGCCGACCGCCACGCCAAGGCCATAAAGCTTGCCTCACATGATAGAACCATGACCTCTGTGGAGGTTCTAGCCGATGAGGCCAGGGTGACGGAGCTTAGTCAGATGCTAGGTTCCGACAGCGGTGTAACCCGCAGCAATGCCATTGAGATGCTGGATCAGGCGGTGAGGTGGAAAGAGGGTTAACGAATCCTCTCAGCCCTGGTGGTCTTGCCCCATTTTCTGTACCAAGCTTAGTGCGAGTTTTGCGGGTCAATCCGCGTCGTTGCCACCGCGGCAAACTCCCTCGGGGACAGGTTGTTCAGCGCGCGGTGGGGCCTCTCCCCATTGTAATGTCTGTAATGTCTTCGCCAGGATTCCACCTTCTCCTCGGCGTCTTCCAGGGATAGGAACCAGCTCTCGTTCAGGCACTCCTGGCGAAAACGCCCGTTGAACGCCATGGTGAAGGCGTTGTCCGTAGGCTTTCCAAGCCGGCTGAAGTCCAACTCCACTCCCTCCTTTGATGCTGGCCGCCACCTTGATGACCAGACTCTCGCGAGTAAAGTTGTCCACTATCGTCAAGAGCCGGGTCCGGCGCCCGTCGAAGAGCTCATCGCCCATGAAATCCATGGACCAACTCTCATCCACCCCGGAGGCTACCGGCCGCTCCACACGTCTCTGGCAGGATACGTGGCGCCTGGGCTTCTTGGTCCTTAGCATCAGGCCTTCCTGGCAATACAGCTAGTAGACCCGCTTGTGATTCACCGACCAGCCCTCCCGCTGCAGGAGGACGTGCAGACGCCAGTAGCCGGGGACGATCACTGCTAACTATGTGCAGGCTTCAAGTCCTGGCTAATGTCTGGAGGAGATTGACAAAGAGAACATGTGTTCGTTATTATCTCCATCCCTGATTCCCGCCGATAAATTGAGGATGGTCCATGAGGGTCGCTTGCCTGCTCGTCACTCACCTGAGAGCCAAGGTGGAGATGTACCGGCACTCCCACCTGAAGGATGCCCCCGTCGTCATCGTCGACCGGAGCCCTTCAAGGGCCGGGCCCGTGGTCGTCGACCGCTTTCGGTCCGCTCCGGGAGTGAAGCCAGGAATGACGCTGGAGCAGGCCGTGTCCCGCCATGCGAAGGCCATCATACTGGATGCCGACGAGTCGCACTACCGCCGAGTGTTCGGCCAGGTGCTTGCGTCCCTGCAGGGGATCAGCGACCGGGTTGAGGAGGCCGATCTCGGCACGGCCTACGTGCGACTGGACGGCCTCGAAGGGCTGTTTCGAGGAGAGGCGGGAGTCGTCACCGCTCTGCTGAACGCAGTCCCGGCCTACCTGACCCCCCGGGCCGGCGTGGCGGACGTCAAGTTCCCCGCGTTCGTCGCGGCCGGAACGTGCGGGGCACACAGAGCGTTCAGAGTTCCGGAAGACGCGGCATCGTTCCTCGCGCCCCATAGCATCGACCTGCTGCCTGTCCCCACCGGCATGAAGAGGGAGTTGCACCGCTTCGGCCTGCACACTTTGGGGGCCGTTGCTTCCATGAGCGGGCACATGCTCGCCGACCGGTTCGGGCCCGACGGAAAGTGGGCTTGGTCGCTCTGCAACGGCATCGACCACAGCCCCGTCGTCCCATTGGCGTTGGAGGAGCCGGTGGTCGAACAGACCTCGCTGCCGTTCCACTCCTCTTCCCTAGAGGCGCTCTTTGTCGCGGTGGACGCTCTTCTCAAGAAGGCCTACGCCCGGCCGGACATGAGGGGGAGGTATGCCGGCGCGGCACACCTCCTCTGTGCGGCCTCCGGTTGGCTTGACTGGGAGAAGAGCTTCAGGTTCAAGGAGCCGGTCGGCGCATGGGAGAGAGCCTCCTTCGCGGTCCGAAGCAGATTGGAGGCGGACCCGCCGCGCACCCCCTTCGAGGAGGTGACGCTCACCCTGTCCGGCTTCAGCGGGGAGCCGGGGACTCAGCTGGGCCTGCTGAAGGACGCGAGCGACGACAGGCGCAGGCGGCTCGTGGCGGTGGACCGGAGGCTGCGGGGACTTATGGGAGGAGGCCACGCACTCCACAGGATCACCCAAGTCGCCCCCTGGCATCCCGCGCCGGAGATGCGGGCCTTGCAGGCGCCCATCGACCCTTCGGGCAGGGACACCATCAGGCCGCTCCACACGCCAAAGCCCGTGGAGGTGCGGGAGGGCACGGAGCGCGAGCCGGTGTCGGTGCGAGTCGACAGGCGCTGGCAACGGGTGGCTCGCATAGACGACATGTGGACCTTCGATCTGTGGTGGCTCCCTGAGCCGGTCACCCGCGCCTACTACCGCATCGACCCCGACGACGGCGGACGCATCACCCTGTTCCACGACCGGTCCGGCGACCGGTGGTACCGGTAGAGCGCCTGATGGCAAATGGTTACGTCGAGCTTCATGCTAAGAGCTTCTACTCCTTCGGGGTGGGGGCTTCCCACGCGCACGAGCTGCTGGCGCAGGCCAGGGAGTACGGGTATCCCGCACTGGCCCTGACCGACACCAACCTCTGCGGTGCGCTGGAGTTCGCTCGTCTGGCCAACAGCCTGGGCATCCGGCCCATCACCGGTGGCGAGCTGACTCTCACCGGCGGCACAAGGCTCACACTGCTGGCGAGGACCCGGGCCGGCTACTCCAACATCTCCCGGCTCTTCACCACGGCCAACGCCGCCGACCGCAGGGAGCCGAGGCTCGACCCCGCGCTTTTGCCACACCACTCCGAGGGCGTCATCCTGCTCACGGGCGGGCGCGACGGGCCTCTCTCCAAACTGGCGGTGGACGGCCGTCCCGGTGAGGCCGGTGAGCTTCTGAAACGGTACCTGGACTGGTACGGCCCCGGGTCGGTTTACGTCGAGCTGCAGCGGAACCTCCTGCACGGGGACACCGACCGCAACAGGAAGCTGGTCAGGGTCGCCGGAGAGGTCGGCGTCCCCGTGGTCGCCACCAACGACGTCCACTACCACCAGCCGGAGCGGTCCCGACTCCAGGACGCGCTGGTCGCCGCAAAGCTCAACACCACCATAGACCGGGCGCTGCCGCACCTCCGGCCCAACCACCACTTTCACCTGAAGTCCCATGCCCAGATGGAGCGGCTCTTTGCCGAGTGGCCGCAGGCCGTGGCAAACACCCTTCGTGTAGCGGAGCGGTGCGAATTCGACCTCGGCAGGGACCTCGGCTACACCCTGCCGGACCCCGCCGTGCCGGAGGGGTACACGGCGCAAAGCTATCTCCAGAGGCTCTGCTACGAGGCGGCGGCGCGGCGATACGACGGCTCGGTGCCGGAGCGGGTCAGGGAGCGCCTCCAAGAGGAGTTTCGACTGATCGAGCGCCTCAACCTGGCCGGCTTCCTGCTGCTCTACCGGGAGATCGCCCTCGTCGCCCAGCGCATCATGGAGCAGCGGGGACTGGTAGACCCCGAGACGCCGGTTGAGGAGAGGCCTCCCGGAAGGGGGCGCGGCTCGTCGGTGGCCCTGCTGGTCGGATACCTCATCGGCATCAGCCACGTCGATCCCCTGAAGTGGGACCTCACCCTGGAACGCTTCATCTCCGAGGACATGACGACCCTTCCCGACTGAGGTGGACCCGGGAAATCGGACAGGTAGCTAAGTGAGAGCAATGTTATGCTCGTATCCGGGCCGTGCAGAGGCGACTAACTGGACAGCCCCGCAAGTGGTGTAGGCTCACGATGAGGCCTGTCGTCCGGATTGAGGCCGAGTGGACACTGGTGCGCATTGCCCGGGTGAGAGCATGGTCTGGGAGACTTGCGACGGCATCATTGGTGACGCTCCGGTCGGGGCGATCCCGTTGGGGAGATTGTCTACAGTTCGCGACTCCCTCCGGCGATGGGCCTACACGGCAATGGCGGAGGCGGTGATGAACAGAGGCAAGAGCGGCACGAAACCGGCGGAGTTGTCCCAGCTGAACCTTAATTCGGCGGGCATCGACGTGGGCGCCACCAGCCATTTCGTGGCGGTTCCCGCTGATCGCTCGGAACAGCCGGTGCAAGAGTTCGAGGCTTTCACTGCGGACCTGTATCGCTTGGCGGACTGGCTTACTGAATGCGGCGTGGCAACCGTGGCCATGGAGTCCACCGGCGTGTACTGGATACCGTTGTTCGGGGTGCTGGAAGAACGGGGCTTCCAGGTAATGCTGGTGGACCCCAGACGCATCAAGAACGTGCCGGGTCGCAAGAGCGACGTGGTGGACTACCAGTGGCTGCAACAGCTGCACACCTACGGCCTGCTCTCCGGGGCCTTTCGGCCTGACGAGGATATACGCCGCCTGCGCAGCTACCTGCGGCAGCGGGCCATGCTGGTGGAATACGCCTCCCATCACGTCCAGCACATGCAGAAGGTGCTGACCGAGATGAACGTGAAGCTGCAGCACGTCATCAGCGACATCACGGGCAAGACCGGCATGGAGATCATCGAGGCCATAATGAGAGGCGAGAGGAATCCCCGCAGGCTGGCCCGGCTGCGCGACCGACGGATCAAGGCGGACGAGGCGACCATAGCCCGGTCGCTGCGGGGGCACTGGCGGGATGAGCACCTCTTCCAGCTGGCCCAGGCTATGGAATTGTACCGGGTGTACCAGGGCAAGATAGCCGAGTGCGACCGGGAGATTGAAGCCCAACTGGCCGGATTTGAAGACCGCAGCGACGGCGAACCTCCGGCTCCCAACGGCAAGAGGGGCAATCAGAAGAACGCGCCCGGCTTCGATGTCCAGAGCCAGTTGTACCGGATGACCGGAGTGGATCTGACCCGGATCGACGGCGTGGACGCCTACACAGCCCTGAAGGTGATCGGCGAGATTGGCACCGATATGACCAAATGGCCCAGCGCCAAGCACTTCGCCTCCTGGCTGGGGCTGAGTCCCGACAACCGCATCACCGGCGGCAGAGTGATCAGCTCGAAGACCAAGGCCAGCGCCAACCGTGCGGCGGCGGCACTGCGTCTGGCGGCCAACGCGCTGCACCGCTCCGACAGCGCTCTTGGCGCCTTCCTGCGCCGGAAGAAAACCCATCTGGGGGCGCCCAAGGCCATCACCGCCACGGCCCACAAGCTGGCCCGGATCATCTACTCCATGCTGCGCTACGGCCAGCAGTACGTGGACGCCGGAGCCGAATACTACGAGAGTCAGTACCGGCATAGGGCACTGCGCGCCGCAAAACAGCGAGCCGCGCAACTGGGCTACCAGTTGGTGCCAATACCAGGTCCCTTGGCTTCGGCTGTACCCCACCCATCAGAGGTCGCGCCAGCGTGACAGTTTTGGTTAGTGGGGAGCCCCGCTCCTAAACTGAAGACAGCGGCAGCTGTTTGTAAGGAGTGGGAGATGTTGAAAGGACGGAGGAAGCACAGCCCGGCGTTCAAGGCCAAGGTGGCGTTGGAGGCGGTGAAGGGCGACGAGACGGTGGCCCAACTGGCCGCCCGGTACGAGGTCCACCCCGGCCAGATTCAAGCTTGGAAGAAAGCCCTGACCGAAGGAGCCGCCGGCGTCTTCGGCAACGGCCAGGAGCAGAAGGCCAAGAACGACGCCGCCTTGGTCGCCCGGTTGTACCAGGAGATCGGCCAGCTAAGGTGGAGCGGGATTTCTTGGCGGAGAGGTCCGGTCCATGAACCTGGGACGGCGGCGGAAGATGGTGGACCGGGAACACCGGAAGTTGCCGATAGTGCGGCAGTGCGCCCTGCTGGGGGTGAGCCGTTCCAGCCTCTACTACCGTCCCAAGGGGGCTTCCGAAGCGGACTTGTCCCTGATGAGGGAGATGGACCGTCAGTACCTGGAGACCCCCTTCTACGGGTCGAGGCGGATGAAGGCCTGGCTGGAGCGGCAGGGCAAGCAGGTGAGCCGGAAGCGGGTGCAGCGGCTGATGAGAGTCATGGGGCTGCGGGCCATCTACCGGCACCGGAGCATCGGGTCTATCCCTACCTGCTGAGGAACGCCAGGGTCACCCGGCTCAACCAGGTGTGGGCCGCCGACATCATCTATCTGCCCATGGCCCGTGGCTTTCTCTACCTGGTGGCAATCATGGACTGGCACAGCCGGTACGTGGTGGCCTGGCGATTGTCCAACACGCTGGAGGCGGGCTTTTGCGCCGAGGCTCTGACTGAAGCGCTGGCCCGAGGTGTTCAACACCGACCAAGGCAGCCAGTTCATCAGCCGGGAGTTCACCCAGGTCCTCCAGGATCGCGGAGTGAAGATCAGCATGGACGGGAAGGGGCGGTACCAAGGCAACATCTTCGTGGAGCGGTTGTGGCGGACGGTGAAGTACGAGGAGGTCTACCTGAAAGCCTACGTCAATGCCGTCGAGGCCCAACGGGAACTGGGCGCCTACTTCCGGTTCTACAATAACCTGAGGCCCCATCAAGCCCTGGGCTACCGGACCCCGGCCGAGGTGTTCCACGGGGATCAGACAGTCCGGGAGGAAGAGTCAAAGGACAGGAGGTGTTCAGACGGACCAGTGTTGGGATCGTATGTAGGAGTGACGGGACCCTCACTTAACTCTGCCTTAATTCTGTCCAACTAACCGGGTCCACCTCACCTCACCATGGGTGATGGTTGTTGCGGACAAGTATGGATGATAATCTGACATAGTCGCCAAAGTAGGGCAAAGGAGACATTTATGAGGGCATTGGGATATCGAGCCAGGGTGTTTGAGGGACGAACACCGCAGTATCCGCCGCGAACTTTACCTCCAAGACCTGAATTTCCCCGCCCCAGTGTACCGCCGAGACCTACTTTGCCGAGTCCTTCCGGTACCCCGAGGCAGGTGCCACGACCTCAAGCACCTCCGGGCAGGAAACTCGGAGCCTCGTGTGACGTGGCAGGTCTTTAGCTGCAGATGAGTCCCTCAACAAATGGAGATTGTAAAGTGAACATATCCTCCGCCGTGTACTTTTCGTCCATCGAGATCGAAAATGTCCGGTGTTTCGGAAGTAGGCAGATTCTGAATCTCACGGATGGCGATGGGCATCCAGTACAATGGTCCCTACTGATTGGGGAGAACGGCACTGGGAAGACGACTCTTTTAGAATGTCTGGCGTGGATGTGCCCAGTTCCCGACCGAGATGATCCTCTGTGGGCTGTACCCGATGGTGGTGATCCTCGGTCGTCTGATGAGGAAAAATGGTCCCCATCGTTGACTAGGGCCGAAAATGAACTTCTTGAAACATTGCCTCGAAGCAAACAGCAGGAAGCAAAGATAAGTGCCGAATTAACATTCGGCAAGGCAGGATTTCGGTCAGATTTTGCAGCTGAAGCCGAGGATAATTCAACCATCCATGTTGGCATCAACGCCGCCTTGATTTATGACAAGAAAGGTGAGCTACAAGACGTCGATCTAAAGAGCAGCCATAAGAAGAATCAATTACCAGACGCCTTCTTCGATCCATTGATTGTGGCGTACGGAGCTAACAGATTCCTTGGCGAACAGAATTCTGAGGAATTCTACGCTTCCGATCCGTCTGACCATCAGAGGCTTTCCGAAGATTCGGAACTCTGCGACGTCAAGGAATTGCTAATGAACTTGGATTATGCTGCAAGAGCAGACTCGTCTGGACCTGAAGCCAAAGTCTTATCTTCACTGAAGGACGCAATTTCCAAGATCTTGCCCAAAGACCCAGCTGTTGAAATCGTGATTCATCCCCCAGACGTATTGCGCACAGGCCGGCCCGGTGGTGTTTACGCTCATACCTTTGCCGGTATAGTCCCGATGTCCTCCTTAAGTTTGGGGTACCGTTCTACGGCTGGCTGGGTGGTAGACTTTGCGGCGCGTCTGTACAAGCATTTTCCAGATAGCGAAGACCCTTTCCTCGAACCTGCAGTAGTGTTGATAGATGAAATTGATTTGCATTTGCATCCCCTCTGGCAATTCGACATTATTAGGGACCTGGGTGCACTGTTCCCCTCAACGCAATTTGTCGCTACTTCCCACAGCCCATTAATTGTGCAGGTCGCAGATAGTGCGAAGTTGACTCTATTGAGAAAACAAGAGGACGAAGTCAAGGTAGAGGAACACTCTGAAGAGCCCAGTAAGCTTCGCGTGGACCAAATCCTAACCAGTTTGTTGTTCAAAGTGCCGAGTTCCCGCAGCCCAAGGGTGAAAGCTTTGTTTGATGAGAGGATGGAGCTGCTAGACAAGGTGAATCGAACTCAAGCTGATGAGAATCGGCTGGAGGAGATTGGTCGCGAAATAGATGAACTAGAGGTCGCCACTGATCCAGAGGATCGGGCAGCGATGGAACTTATCCGGCAGTTTGCAGCAAGTTTGGAACAAGCGAACAAAGACGGTCCATGATTAAGATATATAGAACTTATCCGGCGCCTGATGGGTTGGTGAGGAATGGAAGTCGGCAAACCGAGCGTGATTGCGCCGCGTACGACCAGGCTCCCGGCGACTACGGGGACGGGACTAAGCATTTTGACGATCGGTACTATTACAGGTCCGATGAGGTCAAAGATGCGCTCTTAGCCATGCATCATTGGAAGTGTTGTTACTGCGAAAAGCGACTAGAGCGTAGAGAGCTGCAGGTAGAGCATTTTAGGCCTAAAGGAGCTGTTCGTCAGTTGCCTGGAGTTTCAGAAGAGCGTCCAGGTTATTTCTGGCTAGCGTACAGCTGGGACAATCTTTTTTTGGCTTGCGCCACCTGCAATGGGGAGAAACTTACGACATTCCCCTTGGAAGATCCCGGGCAGCGTGCCTATTCTTGCCATGATGACTTGGCATTAGAAGAGGCGGAGCTCGTCAATCCGGAATATGACGATCCTAGGGAGCACATTTACTTCATAGCAGAAGTCCCTTGCTATCGGACGCCGAAAGGGCGGCGTACAATTGAGGTGCTTGATCTGCGCCGCGAGCCACTACGTGAATTAAGGTTTGAGTATCTCCAGGAAATGAAGATACTCAGATTTATGCTTGGACAAAGCGCGGACAAAAAACAAGAAGACTTTGTGAAAAAAGTGGCCCGTGTACTCTGGGACGCAATGCAAGAGGGTGCCAAATTTAGCTCGATGGTAATAGACCTATTCGAGCACACGGACCCATTACTCAAATGTATCCAGCAATCTGGTAACTAGCGCTGCCCCCTCGGGGGTCAATTCGTCGCACTCTCGGAAACCCCTAGCCTGCCCAATTTGGCGCTCGATTTGTTCTATTCTGTCTGACACGTGGTCATCAGCCTCTTTCGATCGCGTCGTTAGAAGCAGGGTCAGAAACGACCGTATGACGCTGAAGACGTATAGGGCCTGAAGGATGCCCTCGGAATCCCTCTCCTCACCGCGCCAAGGTGAATACTGCATCCTACCTTCCGGTTGTACCAAGGGTAGAATGCAGGATATCAGAGTTAAGTGCAGGTGCATCGATTCGTGAAGAATCGCCTCTGCTATCCTTAAAGTAACTGTTTCAGACCGCCTCGGCGGCACGGATACAAACACACTAAAGGGCACCGATGGGTCGCTGAAACTAACGTCAATGTCGTTGTCGCCGGGGTCGATAACGTGAAGTGCCCTCACTAGTTGGCAGACAGTGGGCCATACCGTTGGCACGAGGTTTAGTAAAAAAAGCGCTTCGCCCAACTTGTTAGCCACACCCCCTACGATCGAGTGTGTACTCAAGAGCTGGACTTCGCTGTCAGTTATCTGTCTAACCAAATCGGCTGTAAGTTTCTCGACGGGTATCCCCCCATCGGTTACATCGTCTCCTTGTCCTGACCCGGGCTTGCAATAAGCGGCGATTTCATATTCGGCATTTGGGTCCCTGAGAAGTAGCCGCGTGGTGCTGTAAGAGTTGGGATTTAGCCCAATTTCCCGGTGCAGACGTTCCCAGGCAACTCGAGCAACTGGCTCGCCGAGGCGTGGAAACCACAGGGGTTCTGCCTCGTTTTGGAGAGTGATTCTGATGTATTCCTTAGTGTCGCTGATGTCCATGTCAACTACTGGCGTAAAGCGAATACACAATCGCAAACCGTTCGCCGTCGAGGACCAGAGAGACTGCATGACTCGATTTCTCTGAAATCTCGAACCCGACGAGGCTACCATTCAGGGGCATTAAGATTCGGTGGACGTCTGCAGGGTCCGGGCCATTGAAAAAAATGAGAAATCCGCCCTTGGACAAACTCCACCCGCGATTCATGTGGAGCATCACACGATGTGTCTCTCCACCATCGAGCAAGTCATTGTGGATCCGGATTCTTTGACCAGGTAAAAGCTTGTGAACGGCCCATTCCACTCGTTCGGAAAATGGTGCTCCGAACAAGCGGCAGGCCTCTGTGCGTACTCTCTCCAAGAAGCTCCGGTTGGTCAAGTAATCTAAGGGCCCCTTTGGCTCGTCCCCGCGCAGTTCGAGCTCGTGTTGCTCGTAGAAATCCGTTTCAACCAGCTTCCAGGAGGCCTCAGCTTCAAACCAGCATAGAAGGGACGAAATGAAATCCTGGTCCAGTATAGCGGTGGCTGTGAAATAAGGGAACGGCTCGTGCAACACACGCACAGAGTTTGGGGCGGCTAGTCTCCGCTGCGTCATCGGTTCACACACCTGAAAGAAATGCGTTGACGGTGTTTCGAACCTGGCCGATCAAGAGCTTCTGGTCTTCACAGTACACCGAAGCGTTGTCGTACCCATTCTCGTCGCTCCAACGGTGAAGGATCATCCCACCGCCACACACGTTTAGTTCTGGACAAGCCAAGCAAGTCGGGTTGCTAGGTCGCTGCATGGCCACTGATTCTGAGAAGTCAGCCGACTCGATGAGGTCTGGAAGCCGATGTGTATGTACCGACCAAGGCTCATTGAATCGGTCTGCCCCATCGAACGAACTCTTAAGAGTGTCATTCTTGGTGATCGATCCATCAGTGTCTATCACTAGCATCCTATAGTCGTTTAGACCGACCCCCTCCTTGGTTCCTGTTCCTCCAAGAACAAGCTTGACCATATCATCCAATAGTCTAATTCGAATCGGGGCCGCATCAGCCACATATGCCTCAAACAAACGCGCCATCCATTGGCCGTATTCAGTGCTTAATGGAGACGTTTTGCCGGGAGGCAAACGAGAATGGTTTCCGTCCCGATATATAAAGTCCAAGCTAGGGGGGGTTAACTCTTTGAAGAACGAATAGATTTCTGTGGCATCCGAGCTAGGATCAATCACTGCAAGAAGCCCACTGAATATCTGGTGCCCTGCCGGGTGCGAGCGAAGGCGATTAAGCCCTTCCATCACACGGTCATAGGTGCCGAGAGTGTCGAATCCTACGCGATTGCGGTCATGGATGTGACGGGGTCCGTCCAAACTTACGGATATCGTTACGTCGTTCTCTTGGCACAGGTCGAGGATTTCAGTAGTTATCAAAGTCCCATTACTCTGGATACTAATCGCGCATGTGTCTGGAAGAGATCGGCGTAGAGTGGCGAGAACGAACCCCAAGCCTTCCCTCCCAAGAAGTAAGGGTTCGCCCCCGTGGAGGACGACAGCAAACTGACATCCATAACCGAACGCAAGTTCATTTAGCGCGTCACCGACCGCGACACACGTCTGGCGGGCCATAAGCTTGGGTTGCCGTAGCCACCCAAGGTCGCCCATCTGATAAACATAGCAATAGGAGCAGTCGATGTTACACCGGCTTGCGACCTTCAGCAGGACTGTATCTATCATGGCCAGTCAGCGTGCTCCGGTCAGCGAGACCTATTGTGTCTGTTGTGCATTCGGTTGTATGATTGTGGCCCAGATACCTGTTCGATTCTAACCTCTTCGACGAGCCTCGAGAGGATCGGGCTATTTCTTACCGCCTCGGTGATGTCAATCTCTTGCGGCGAGTCGGTGTCATGCGCAAGCTCAACTTGCGTATCGTTAGCAATCTCCTCATGCATCCTAGTGGACTAACCCACTTGCATTGATGGGCGATAGGGTATAATGGTCAGTCGAGGGTAAACTGGAGGAAGTGAGGTGGGAGTGATGGTGAAGAAATACCGGGTAGGGCTGGGGGAGGAGGAGCGGCAGGAACTGAAGGCGCTGGTATCCAAGGGGCGGGCGGCAGCTTACCGGCAGACCCATGCCCGAATTCTGCTGTTAAGCGATGAGAACCAGACTGAAGGCCCGATGAAGGACGAGGAGATAGCCCGGTCCCTGAATGTGGGGAGGGCCACGGTGGAGCGGGTGCGCCGGCGTTGCGTGGAAGAGGGTCTGGAGCGGGCCCTGGGGCGCAAGGAGCAACTGAACCGGCAGCCGAAGCGGTTGGACGGAGCGGGAGAGGCCTATCTGGTGGCTCTGGCCTGCACCGAACCGCCGGAGGGCCGGGCCAGTTGGACCCTCAAGCTCTTGGCGGACCAGTTGGTGGAATGCGAGATAGTGGAGAGGGTCAGTGCCGAGACGGTGCGCCGGACCTTGAAAAAAACGAACTGAAGCCCTGGCTGAAAGATTGCTGGTGCATCCCGCCCCAGGGGAACGCCGAGTTCGTGTGCGCCATGGAGGACGTGCTGGAGGTCTATCATCGCCGATATGAGGACAATGAAGTGCTGGTCTGCCTGGACGAGACCAGCAACAACTGGTGCGGGAGACCCGCCCGGCTCGGCCGCCGCGTCCTGGGGCGGTGATGGCCTATGACCACGAATACGAACGCAACGGGGTGAGTAACCTGTTCATGCTTTTCGCGCCCTTGGAGGGATGGCGGCGGGTCGAGGTGACTGACCGCCGGACGAAAGTCGATTGGGCGCGCCAAGTCAAGCAACTGGTGGACGAGGACTATCCTGACAAGGACCGGATAGTGCTGGTGATGGACAACTTGAACACCCATCACGCGGCATCGCTCTACGAGGCATTTCAGCCGGCGGAGGCGCGGCGCATCGCCCAGCGGCTGGAGTTTCACCACACCCCCAAGCACGGCAGTTGGCTGAATATGGCCGAGATAGAGTTGGGGGTGCTGGGACGCCAATGCCTGGACCGACGGATTCCCGACCGGGAAACCTTGGGGGCAGAGACAGGAGCCTGGCAAAGACGGCGAAACCGGGACTCAATAAGGGTGGACTGGCGTTTCACCACCGAGGACGCCCGCATCAAGCTCAAGTCCCTCTACCCATCTATACAAGAGCGTTGAGCTACTAGTTCACCCGAAAGGCGCGTTGCACGCCAAGCATTTGAGGGGAACACACTGAGTTGTTTCATTTTACCACGTGAGGGTCAGGATTTCATCGGGGATATGATCCTAAGATAAGGCCGCGCATCCGCCGGGACTGGCCGGAGGGTGCTTCAGCGCTCCGCGCAATGTAGTCCTTCACCACTGAGAATGATGCGAAATAGGGTGGGGATCCCCTGAGAGCACAATCTTGAGACCCCATCAGATTGAGGCGGCCAAATGAGAGGGTTCACAGGCCCATCCACAGTTCAAATACAGTACTGTCTACCGTCAAGTTAGGCCCACCTGAGAAGGTTCGAACCATTCAATTCGACCGTCTGAGGGCATGTTCCTCCAACCACCTTCCTTGCCGGTCCGGTGGTAGTCTGCACAGAGACCGCAAAACGTTGATTCCCAACTCCGGTCCCTCTCAATGGGGCCGCCGCGGGTAAGGATCACGCTTGCGCCCCTGGCTCGAGATGCAGCAGGTCCAGGACCTGAGTTAGATGAGCCCTGGAGGCGCCCAAGCCGGCGGGCAAGGTCGGATTGAGGACAACCTCACAACTCCCCGGCCCCCCGCCTCACTCCTCAACCAGTGCGTTTGGGCTCCAGCTTGATTCTGCGGACAGTTGGGGAGAAGCCGGTTTCGGGAATTGGGACCTCGCCTGGACGATGGTACATGGTCCTGGTCGTACTGGGGAGCTGCGCCAGACAACCACCGGCCGACCCGGTGGCGTCGCCTTCTTTGGTGTTGATTGAGAAATTGAGATGTTGGAGCAACGCCCCGCAGGCGCAGTCCGGGGCATGGCCATGGGTCCGCCTTTAGCCATTTCCGTTGCTCCTATGGGAAGTTTCCTGGGAAAACCGGCCCCGGTTTCGGCATCTTCTCTTTCCACTTCGGCCCTAGCCTCTCCCGCAGCAGCCGGCGCAGTCGCCCGCCGCTGATTTGAAGCGCCCAAGCCAACTCCGCCAACGGCGCCCGCCGATACCGCCGGTAGGCCGCGGCCAGGATACGCCCAGTGTCCCGGCGCTGCCGGATGCGGAAACCCCTTGGCCATAGCCATGACATATCCATACGCCGGAGTACCCAGCGGCGCACCTTCTTCGATCTTCAAGAGGAACGGCCGCTGGCGGCCGCCGTCATCCAGGCAGAGTCCATGGAGCAGGCCAGACTCAGCCAACCCGAATTCCCTGAATTTCAGGTCCTCCGTCGTCATCACCTACCCCCACAGGAGGATTCAGGGTTCCCTTTGCCCTTGGGGTCCGGAGAGTCCTTGCGGGCCGCAGCAAGCGGATTTCGTCTTGTTGGAACGGAAACCCGAATATTGGAACAAAACCGGGTGGGCAGGATAGGGTGCTGTTGGCGTTTGCCGCCGCTGCAGAGATAACTCACCGGGGCGGGGACTGTGGCTGTCTGGACGACATTGACGAGGGCCGGAATGAAGATACGAATCACTCGGGCACGGGTCAAGCGGGCCTACGGTCCTGGGCCGTCGGCAGCATGACCGGGACAGTGGGGTTGGCGCTGTCCCCGTTCTTTATGTTGATTCCGGGGATCGGGTTTTACATCGCTTGGCCCTTGGGGTCCGGCCTGTTCTTGGGGGCGGTCCTGCGGTACGACAAACGGTTGCAGCGACGGAAATCCCTACTGACGGGGCGGGCCAAACCGCTGAGGAAGGGGATACTCCAGAGGGACCCCAAGAAGCGGGACAGCAGGAGAAAACGAAATCGGAAAGGCTGAATCACCGAGTTATTTTGCAGGAAACCCGGAGGCTTGCCGCTGGCATCGAATCGCTGGCCGCCAGATACGATTCAGAGGGGGAAATCCGCTGTTTTATTTATCCGTACGCGGTCTTGACTGAAAAGTGATTTTTAACCTCTGTTTTCTGATTGAGTCGTATCTGAAGGGCAATCACTTTTTCAATCACTTTTTGACTTTTTCATTTATGTAGAATGGGGTTTACCCCATAATATTATAAAATTATTTCCGCCGCAGACGCGATTGCGCAAAATTCGGACGTAAGGATTATTGAGCAAAATGGGCCAAGAGACCCGCAGGATGCCGCCGGACGGCTGGGTATGTTTGCACTGCGGAGAGCGGTTCACGACGGTTGGCGGCGCTCGGGTCCACTTCGGACGCCGCCCCGTCGACACGCCTGGGTGTCTGATCAAGATCGGAGAAGAGCGGGGGCTGCTGATGGAAGTCCGCCGGCTTGAAGCGGAACTGCGGGAACTCATCGACAACGCCTGCCGCGTCTGCGACCAAACGCTGCTGTCCCGGCGGGCGCTTGCCAACCACAAGTGGCTGGCGGTTGCGTTTGCTTGTAGGGGGTAGGGCTGGTGGCAGGGTGGAAGGCCCAGGTTGACCTGTCTGCCAGCTCTGTGACGTTTTTCGGACCTGCAGCCCGGAATATGAAGCGTCACCATGAGGTATAAGGAGGGAGATGGCTATGGAAACCAGTTTTCCAATTACCCGGAGGGACTACTTTGCCGGACCGGCGTTCACTGGCCTATTGATGGGCAATGGCATCGCTCTGGCCGTGGATGCCGACCCCACACTGAACGACGAAGAGTTTGGCGGCTCCAGGGGATGATGGGGAAGGTTCGCCGAATGGCTTGGCGCCTAGCCGGCGTGATGATGCTTGAAGCTGCTCTAGAGTCGTAGAACTTGGAAGTCTACTCTGAACCTTTGGCCAAAATACTTTATAATTCCCAATTGAAACCTATCCCGCTGAAAGCGAACAGTCCGGTGAAATGCAACTACTTAAATTGCAAAGCTGCTAACTGCAATAAGAATTGAGGATACCCTGACTGTACTGGGAGAAGTAGGGTGTAGCTGCCGCACGAATTGCACTAAAGCTTGCTTTGATTACAGCGTCAGCCTAAAGCTCAACGTGAAGTTTCTAAAGTTATCACGTTTGCTAAAGTTTGTACGGACACGGAATCTTCCGTAGTGGGCTCACTTTCAATGGGTATAGCCAGCGTGATGTCCACGTTGTCGTTCCTGTGGACGATGACCTCATCCACGACCATCTGCAGGATCTCCTTTCGCTGCTCGGGGGTCGATGTAAAGGGCGGAGTAATATGGACCGGCGAGGCGGGTGTGAGCATTCGGGAGTGGCACTGCAAAACCGTACCACCCGCCGCCTTCCATCGAGTTGGAGGCAACTCGATGGAAGGTGTGAAGGATGTACAAGGTGGAACTGTACGTTCGGGTGCGCCGGGCCTGCATGGTGGAGGGGATGAGCACTCGGGAGGCTGCCCGGGTGTTCGGTCTGCACCGGGACACGGTGCGCAAGATGCTGGAGTACTCGGCGCCGGAGGGCTGAGGGCTTGTTATTGTAATAAGAAATCTTCGCTGAGCTACGGTAACATCGTCTGATCTCGAAAGCCTGGCACTAGCCTACCATGCTGCGAGTACCAACTGGCCGGGTTTGAGCTTCCCACTAAGCGGACGTGGAAAGCGTGGAAGACCTGTTGCGCCGGGAAGGGTTGGTGAAGCGTCAATGGATTCTCCCTGCGTCCGGCTGGTGCTGAGAAGCAGGATGGTTAGATTAGAGTGGATCCTGAATAGCGGCAATCCCTCACGTCATCCAGTTCCCGAAAGGAGGCGGAGGGGGAGGCAAAATGACCCTGAGCAGACCGCCGCCGACGGAACACTACCCGGCAGCGGGACAGACCGGGAAACCCATGTGCGGCGCCCTGCCCAGGAACAGAGAGCAAACCTTCAGGGACCCTCCGGGAACGATTCCGGCATCCGGGAGAGGGACTGCGGGAGAAGCATCATCGTCCTGAAACAGACCTGAAGAGATCGCCCGGGTGATCCAGTGGTTCACGGAATCGGATCCCGCCTAGGATATTGCCCCGGCTGCTCCAGATATAATCGTGAGGTATCAATGAATCCTTGGCAGTTGATCGGCCGGGCCCAAACCCCTGGCGGAGGAGCGGAGCTCGTTTTGTACCAACGTGACTCTGAGTTCTCGCTCAAAGCGGATAACCTGGAACTCATGAACAGCCGGGTTTATGGGTCAGAAGAAGCCATGGCCAGACTGGGCTGTCAGAACTTGGCAAAACGGCCGAGGGCCCGCGTTCTGATTGGCGGTCTGGGAATGGGCTACTCGGTGAGAACGGCGCTGGACATCCTTGGCGAGGATGCCCGGGTGGTGGTCGCGGATCTGGTGCCAGCCGTGGTTGAATGGAACCGGGGAGTGCTTGCCGATTTGGCCGGCCGACCTCTTGACGACCGACGGACTGAACTCCATGAAGCCGACGTTGTCCAGTTGATAACGGCCGCCAGAGGTGACTACGATGCCATCATGCTTGATGTCGACAATGGCGCGGAGGCGATGGTCCGAAAAGGCAACAACTGGCTTTACAGCCTGCCGGGGCTGACCGCCACCTACGCGGCGTTGCGGCGCGGCGGGGTATTGGCGATATGGTCTACCGGTTCTCAACCGCCATTCGTCAGACGTTTGCGCCGTGCCGGTTTCGAGGTGGATGAAGTCAAGGTTCGGGCGCGTGGTGGAAGCAGCCGCAAGGGAGGCGCACATCATGTCGTCTGGATTGCCACGCGCGGTTGATGGAGGACAGCGTTGAATGGTGCTGGCACCGTGTCGCTGTTCAGGGAAAATGTCCGTTTAAGCGGCCGGCTGTAAAGGGCGGAGTAATAATTGAGATGGGTCAGCGCGTTGTGCGGGACCTACTCGGTCTCGGCGAAGACGCCGTCGCATCCGTAGCCGGGCTGAGGATACTACTGGCCAGCGAGCCATCCATTCATGGGTCGAAGCAACCGGAGCTCCCTTCCTAGCTAGAGAGCTCTACTTCCCCGATCAACTGGAAGACTCCGCGGCTAAGTAGTTCCAGGCTGCGCAGCAATTCCATGCGGGGCGTCGCCCTTTTCAACTGCTGCGGTGTGAGCAACTTGGGGAACAGCCCACAGGCGTCCGCCAGGCTAATGATCATCACATCCCGAGGGTCGGGAATATCTCCGTCGAACAGTTCGGCCAGAATCCTGACCTTGACCTCCTTCCTGGCCTCGCCGTCAATGACGGGATAGACCCGGGACCGGCGCCACTTGCGGGCGCTCCAGTCAAACCGGAAGACCCAGTGATAATCATCCCCGCGCTGGTCTAGGATGTCGCGAGAAACCAGCCGGCAGGAGCCTTGTCCTGGATTTGCCAGGCACGAACGGCGGCGTGTGTCAGCCAATAATGAACGTTATGGTCGCCGCCGTTTACGATGTCTGCCAGTATCGGGTCCAACAGGTCGTCGCCCGTGGGTGTGGAATCCACCAGGATGAGCCGGTCAGGGTCGGTGTCTATGCGGCCCTCCAAGGTCAAGTCCATGAGGACACTGCCGGCCAGGGCATATTGCAGGGACCGGTCGGGCAAGCGCAAAAACTTCCCGCTCTGGTCTTCCAACAACAGCAACAGTTCTTATGCGAATCTCAGCAAAAGGCAATTCCCCTCCTAACTAGGCCGAAGTTGTTGACAAATTCAGCGACTGCATCAATATGGTCATTATGCGCCACCACCCTCTGGAGTAGAGTCCCAGGAAGTGGTGTAAGAGGGAGAGGGTCTGGAGAAAGAGAGACCACCGCGTCATCCTTAGCGGGCAAAGAAGAAAGCTCAAGAAAGGAGGACAACGGTGGTCAAGGAAAGGATGGACCTGCTGGAGCTAGTCAACTGCCTCCTAGTCCGACCGACCACGAGTACCTCAGGCTTTCGTGTCTATTGTGTCCGGCGGATGAAGGTTCTTGATTTTGTCCAGTTTGACGGTAGGCAGTACCATCTTTGAGTTGGTGGTAGCCTTATAAAGTGCGATAAAGATCTAAGCAGAAACCATCTTGAACTGGCCTCCTAAACTAAAGAGCCTGTCTCACAAGTATTTTGGTTAACGAAAAGAGCAATCTAATTCGCCGTAGTACACTACATCAATCATATTATATCGCTAATTAGGTATTATACGGAGATATACATCGAATATTGTAAATAGCCCTGAGTTCTGAGACAGGCTCTTCGGTTTAGGTGCGACTGTTGGGGATCGTTTGGACTCAGCCCGCAATCTGATCGTTCAAGCACGTAACGTCTACGCTCAGGCTGGGGTTCCGTTTGCTAATGGCGTACGGACTCCCATCTGCAGCCCCGGTATAACGCCAAAGGCAAACGGAATACCTATGAAAGCTAGGTCATCGATGCCCAGAGACAGCTTCCCGCGTGGAGTAGCAGACAAGCTAGGCTGGTATGTCTACCGTCTTGTAGATCCTCGTAATGGTGAAACATTTCACGTTGGCAAGGGTCAGGGAGACCGCATCTTCGCGCATTCCCAAGGCGTTCTGTTGCCGACACCAGATGAAGATGCTAGCGACTTGAAGTCTCAACGTATCAAAGAAATCTTGTCCATAGGGCTCGACGTGGGGCATGTGGTCCACCGGCATGGAATCAGCTCATCAAAAGTGGCTTACGAAGTGGAGGCCGCTCTCATTGATGCTTATCCTGGTTTGACCAACCGGGTTGGTGGGCATGGGTCGGGCGAATACGGTTCACAGCACGTAGAAGAGATTATTAGGGCTTACGAGGCGGAGCCTTTCGAGGTGCGCGAACCCCTGATCCTCATCTCCATAGGAGTGCTCTTTAACAGGGAAGAGTACTCGGTTTATGAAGCGGTTCGGGCCGTGTGGAAGTTGGATGTCGCTAGGGCCAAAAGGCACAACCTGGTACTGGCCCCGTCACAAGACGTTAGTGGTCGGCGCTTACCGCCCTGACGAGTGGCTGGAAGCTACTCCAGAGAATTTCCCCCGGTTGGAAGCCGAAGCGCCTGGTCGCTGGGGCTTCAAGGGTAAACGAGCCGATGATGTGTGGGATGATTATGTCGGGAAGCGGGTCCCAGACAGATTTTTAAAGAAAGGTGCGGCTAACCCAGTGCGGTATATTCCCCATTAGTCCCACTGGTTCTGTTTTGCCTTTGGCGTTTTACCGGGATGGAGATGGGAGGCGGTACGTCATTAGCAAACGGAACCGATATGCCGTCCGTCCCCAGCTGAGTGCGCGTGGCTTCAGCAGAAGGGCACGCCAATGTCAGTGCTGCTCAACTGCCCTCGCAGACTCACCGGCACACACCCCTCCAATCGATTCCCGTCGAGGTACAGTTTTTCGAGTTTCGCAAGGTTCCCCAACTCTTGCGGCAGCTCCCCGCTCAAGTCGTTGTTGCTGAGGTACAGAAATGTCAGGTTGGAGAGGCTGCCCAGCTCCGGCGGTATCGGACCGCTCAAGGCGTTGTCGGCGAGGGCCACCGTTTCTAGATTGGCGAGGTTGCCCAACTCCGGCGGTATCGGACCGATCAACCGGCTATAGCGGATGTCCAGCGCCTGCAGGTTGGCGAGGTTGCCCAACTCCGGCGGTATCCCGCCGCTGTACCGGTTCAGGGCGATGTACAGATCCTTCAGGTTGGCGAGGTTGCCCAACTCCGGTGGTATCGGACCGCTCAACTGATTGGCAGCGAGGACCAGAGTTACCAAGTTGACGAGGTTGCCCAACTCTGGAGGTATCGCCCCGCTCAACTGATTATCCCAGAGGCCCAGATATGTCAGGTCCGCGAGATTGCCCAACTCCGGGGGTATCTCCCCGCTCAAGGCGTTTTCTTGGAGGGCCAGCGTTGTCAGGTTGGAGAGGCTGCCCAGCTCCGCCGGTATCTCCCCGCTCAAGGCGTTGAAGCTGAGGGTCAACGATATAACGCGCCCGTCGTCGTCAGTGGTGACGCCCTCCCATTCGCCGAGGGGAGCGTCGCTCAGCCAGTTGTCGCTTCTGTTCCAGTTCTCACCGTTCGTTGCGTTGTAGAGGGCAGCCAGCGCCGCCCGGTCCGTTTCGGCGGATCCGGAGGCCGCGGGCGGCGCTGTCGCAGCCGCAGGTACAGGCGTATCGGTGGCGGTGGGCGCATCCCCTGACTCCGGCGTGGAAGGCGTCCGTGCGGGGGATGCCGGCGTTTCCGGCTCATCGGTGGGCCGTTCCGAGTCGGGCATGTCTGTCGGCTCGGCGGTGGCCCGTTCCGATGACGGCCCATCCGTCGGCTCATCAGAGCCGCCGCAGGCCAGCAGCAGCAACGGCAGAATCAGTGCGAGGGCAAAGATTCCCAGGAAAAGTCGTGGTGTTCTCATCTCGATTCACTACCTGTGTTTGCTGGGCCGGGATGGGACGGCACGGCGCGTCCGAATACTGGCACCCGCGGAAAATTGCCTGCACCGCCTCGGACTTCGATTCCGGGGGTAGTATACAGCCGGGACGGCCGCCGTCGAAACAGGGGCCTTAAATCTCACCCTGCGGCGAGGTAATCCCTCGAGTTGGGATTCCTCATCTGGAAACGGTCTTTGGGAATTTCGTCCGGGGAGCTCCGCGACCCTCCACTGCACCGCTTTCTGTGCACAGTGTCCCGTATCCCTACGTACCAGGAAGGCTGGCATGATGGGTGGGGAAATTGCGGAGGCGGATCCACGCCGACGCCGGAATAACGGGTTGGGTTTTTGCCAAGCGCACACCGCCGCACGCCTACGGACGGTGGGGGACGAGCCCCAGGACTAGCGGGCTGACCCGCCCGCGTGGAGGCCGGCTTGGGAGAGGGTGAGAGGACTTAGCCGCCGCCAGCGTCACCGCCGGGACCGCCGCCGGCTCCCTGGGTGGACATGGATTCTTTCTTTGGGCCTCCGTCCAGATCCCAGGAGTCGGAGCCGATGAAACCGAGGTAGGCGGCGTAGAGGCCCTGTCGGGTCTGTTCCCTGGGGCCGTCGGGGAGAAACCAGGGCGGCAGAGCGTCCATATTGTTGACCCACTGTCTAGCTTGGTTCAGGGCCACCGCGTACGGCAGCATGGGATCGGGCTGGCTGGGGTCCAGAGTTGGGGAGACCAGGCCTTCTCTGAGCGACCCTTGGAAGGACCACCATTGGCTACTCTCGAGGGCCCCGGCCGGAGTGGGGCTCAGGACTCCTGAGATGTCGTCAATACTGTAGCAATAGAAAACAAATGCTATCGGGATTCCGATGGCGGCGCCGGCCCACCAGGGCAGCCAGAAGCTGACCCAAAGGCCCACGCCCACGGCCAATATTACTGTGGCCAAAACCCACGCGGTTCTCGCCACCCAACCCTGGCCCCGGTCTGCCATGACCTGCAAGGGGGGTTCATCAAAAATGCCCCGGGACTGCAGGCACTCGTCCAGATGGGTGCCTATGGCTTTTCGCCGCCCCTCGAATGCTAACTTCAGCATATCTGAGTTTGACTTCAGAAAATCTGAGTTTGGCTTCAGCATATCTGAGGCAGAGTAGGAGGGCAGAGCGCGGTAGACCTCCTTTTCCCATGGCTGATCGGGTTCGAACTGCCGGGTAAACCAGCCGCGGGATTGGTATTCCCTTTTCTTGTCGAATTCTCCGTAACCGCCGGTCATGGTCAAGTTGCCCTTCTGGAGCATGTCCACGAGGATGGACAGGTAGGTTTGCGGGCCGACCTTCCGGCTGGCAAGCACCGACACTGCCGGGGCGGGAAGGTCGCTGGGGAGCGTGGTCAAACCCTCGGGCACCTGGGGGTAGCCGGCGAAGTGGTCGGCGGACGAGCGGGACTTGCGGATGCGGGAGACGATGAAAAGCAGGGCGAGCAGGGCAAAGACGGAAATCCGGAGAGACCAATAGAGGAGAAAAGTGACGCGCTCCCAGTTCACGGTGGGGAACCGGCTGGTCAGGCTGGTATCGAATAGGGGGAGGGGCTCCTTGAAAATCCAGGAAACTCCCTCTTCCTTGGCGGTGGTCGGTTCCGAGGATGGCCCATCCTCCGGCTCATCAGAGCTGCTGCAGGCCAGCAACAGCAATGGCAGAATCAGCGCCAGGGCAAAGACTCCCAGGAAAAGGCGTGGCGTTCTCATCTCGATTCGCTCCCTGTTTGTTGGGTCGCGGTGTGACGGCGCTGCACGTTCCAAGGATAGCATGGGGCGGGAGGATTACCTGCCTCGCCACCCGGCGCGGTGGAATCAATGACCCGGCCAGTTTACCCGCTTGGCGTCTCCGATGCGACTCCGCCGGTGCCGGTGACTGTGCTGTACCTCGTGGGAGCGCCAATGGCAAAAAACCACCCGCCCAGGGGAGGGGGCCTAAGCCACAGTCCAGCGGACGGGGGGCAATTGCCCTTCGAAAGTAACGTTGGTGCCTTCGGGGAGGAGTCTGCCGCCGGTAGCCCGGCGGCACTGAAAGGCCAGCATCTTGCGAACCGTGTCCCGGTGCAGCCCGAATGTCCGCGCCGCCTCCCGGATGTTCATCCCCTCCACCATTACCGCCCGGCGAACCCGCAGATATACGTCCACTTTATACATCCATCGCACCACCCATAAGCTCGACTTCAAGCCTATGAACGGCGGCAGGCAGTCCGGTTTGCAACCGCCAAATGTCAGCGACTACCCACCCGCACGGTCCACTTTTCACCGGTTCGGAAAGCAGTTGTCCGCCACAAAATCAAGAGCCCTCGCCGACCCGGCGAGGGCTTCTGCGGAACCCCATCCGCTATTGGGTTGGCCGACCTGTCTTCTCACGGCAGACTTCACTGCCGGACCGGGCGTGGGCTGATCATATTACGAGAGTGAAGGAAATGGAGAGAGTTCTTGATTTTATCCAGCTTGGTGGCCTTCGCCTAACGGGCAAGCCCAGCGCCTGTTACAGCGCCAAGGTGAACCGGAGTGTGAAGGTTCTTGATTTTGTCAAGTCTGGTGGGCTTGCGGGGGATCGAACTACACGCTATCCCTTGGACTATATTCCTGGTCAACTGCCTCCTAGTCCGACCGTCCACGAGTATCTGAGTTTTCCGTCGCTATTGTGTCTGTCGAATGAAGGTTCTTGATTTCGTCAAGTCCGGTAGGTCAAGCGATACTGTACTACAAACCTTTGAGTTCGAAGTTTCCTTTCGAGAGTCGAGCAACCAACCCAACGCCTAGCGTTTTCTTTGGTTCTTTGTTTCACGTCCCCGTCTTCTGCGGCGATTCTTCTGGACACGCGCATCTTTTTCCGACTTGAGCCTCTCAAATCGTGTTCTTTCCGATTGAGACAATTCTTGCCTAGCTTGAATCCTGGAGGCGCTTGCCCTAACCCTCTCCAATTCTCTTTGTTGCCTATCAATAGTCTGTTGAACGTGACGAGGCACGAAAGTGGAGATTTCCAAGTCGTCAACCGGTTCCCGAAAAGCACGATAAGGGTCAACCCCCCATTCCGTCGCAATAAGAATCTTGTGTTGCTCAAGAATGGTTGGGTACTCTTCCTTAGCCGCGGTTATCGTGCCACTGAAGGCGGTCCTCAATTTCCTTCGGTCTACAAAATCAATTCCCCTCTCGGATAGCTCCCATAATAATCCATCCATTAGGGCGGGAAATTCTGCTTCTTCGAAAGGTAGAACGGTGCCCAACCATTGGAACAGAACGTTCTGCCTCATCGTAATTGGAAGACCAACTGAGTTTAGTCGGTCGATGAAGCGACTGTTCGAAACGAAGAACACTCTAAGGTGGGCCCGGTCAGTTGGACAGGATCGAGGTGGAATTAAGCGAGAGTCCCGTCACTCCTGCATATGATACCAACACCGATTCGTCTGAACACTTCCTATCCTTTGGCTCTTCCTCCGGGATATCTTGTTCTCCGTGGAACACCTCGGCCGGGGTCCGGTAGCCCAGGGCCTGATGGGGCCTCAGGTTATTGTAGAACCGGAAGTAAGCTCCCAGTTCCCGTCGGGCCTCTAGTATTACAACGACGGATAGGATGATAGGATAACCGGGTAGTTGGGGAAGGCTTGGGCAAGTGAGGCAGGTAAGTGGATGCGGCGGCTTTCGAGCAGGTGTACGGGGCTTTTCAGGATTTTCACGCTTACTTCGCTCCGCTGTTTGGCCGCAGGGAGACTCGGAACCACAGCCGTCATTATCTCCAGGCCCTGCTGGTGCAGTCCGGGGAGCGGCGCAACGCCGAGAATCTGTCGGAGACGGTTCCGGGGTCAGCCAGGGTGATGCAGCGGTTTCTCGCTGCATCACCCTGGAATGACGACACCGTCATAGGACGTCTTCAAGAGTGCTTGGGGCCGCGGCTGCGGCATCCGGAGGGGGTGTGGGTGCTGGACGGCAGCGACTTCCCCAAGCAGGGCAGGAAGTCGGTGGGAGTGGCGAGGCAGTACTGCGGCAGACTGGGCAAGGTGGCCAGTTGCCAGGCCGGAATGTTCCTGGCCTACGTCAGCCCGCTGGGGCTGGCCCTGGTGGACAAACGGCTGTATCTGCCGGAGAGTTGGACCTCGGACCAAGACCGGTGCGCGGCGGCGGGTGTGCCGGAGGAGAGGCGGGGCTACCGGTCGAAGACGGAACTGGCGTTGGAGATGCTGGAGCGAGCCTTGGAGCGGGGCCATCTGAGGGCCGGATGGGTCGCCGCAGACGACGCCTTCGGGATGTCGCCGTCCTTCCGGGACGGGCTGGCGGCCCTGGGGATGCGCTACCTCCTGGACGTGCCGGCGGGCTTTACGGTGTGGCCGGTGGAGCCTGAGTGGACCAGTCCGGTCTACCGGGGACGGGGTGGTCCCCCCAAGCCCAGGGTCGTGGGCGGACCGCGGCGGACCATGGCGGAGCGCAGCGACGAATTGCCGGAGGATGCCTGGCAGGAAATAACGGTGGCTGAGGGAAGCCAGGGTTCTCGCAGCTACCGGTTCAGCGCCCAGCGGGTGCGGCCAAGCAGCAGGCGGAAGCCCGGCGAAATCCACTGGGCCGTCTGGCGCCGGAACCTGGACGGCAGCGAGCCCCGCTACTACCTGTCCAATGCTCCGGAGGATACTCCCCTGGAGACCCTGGCATACCTGGGTGACTCAAGGTGGCGCATCGAAACGGAGTTCGAGACGGAAAAGAGCGACGTGGGGCTGGACGAGTAGAGACCCGCACACTTGGGCGGGCTGGCATCACCACGTGGCCCTGTGCCTGCTGGGGACAGCTTTTCTGCTAAGCCTGCAACAAGCTTGGGGGGGAAAAGATGCCCCGGATCACGAGGCCGCAGGTCTCCCGGGTGGTGCGTGAGATGCTGCCCCGGGAACGGTTCGGTCCGGTTGAGTTGTTGCGGTGGCTCAAGGAGACGCAAGAGTGCAACGAACGAGCCAGGCGCTCCCATGCCAAGCGCCGAGCCACCCTTCGTAAGTCCCAGAACATCCCTCCTTGAACCGTCGTTGTAATACTAGGGCGTTGACGTAGGCTTTCAGGTAGACCTCCTCGTACTTCACCGTCCGCCACAACCGCTCCACGAAGATGTTGTCGGCGTACCGGCCCTTCCCGTCCATGCTGATCTTCACTCCGCGATCCTGGAGGACCTGGGTGAACTCCCGGCTGGTGAACTGGCTGCCTTGGTCGGTGTTGAACACCTCGGGCCAGCGCTTCAGTCAGAGCCTCGGAGCAAGAGCCCGCCTCCAGCGTGTTGGACAATCGCCAGGCCACCACGTACCGGCTGTGCCAGTCCATGATTGCCACCAGGTAGAGAAAGCCACGGGCCATGGGCAGATAGATGATGTCGGCGGCCCACACCTGGTTGAGCCGGGTGACCCTGGCGTTCCTCAGCAGGTAGGGATAGACCCGATGCTCCGGTGCCGGTAGATGGCCCGCAGCCCCATGACTCTCATCAGCCGCTGCACCCGCTTCCGGCTCACCTGCTTGCCCTGCCGCTCCAGCCAGGCCTTCATCCGCCTCGACCCGTAGAAGGGGGTCTCCAGGTACTGACGGTCCATCTCCCTCATCAGGGACAGGTCCGCTTCGGAAGCCCCCTTGGGACGGTAGTAGAGGCTGGAACGGCTCACCCCCAGCAGGGCGCACTGCCGCACTATCGGCAACTTCCGGTGTTCCCGGTCCACCATCTTCCGCCGCCGTCCCAGGTTCATGGACCGGACCTCTCCGCCAAGAAATCCCGCTCCACCTTAGCTGGCCGATCTCCTGGTACAACCGGGCGACCAAGGCGGCGTCGTTCTTGGCCTTCTGCTCCTGGCCGTTGCCGAAGACGCCGGCGGCTCCTTCGGTCAGGGCTTTCTTCCAAGCTTGAATCTGGCCGGGGTGGACCTCGTACCGGGCGGCCAGTTGGGCCACCGTCTCGTCGCCCTTCACCGCCTCCAACGCCACCTTGGCCTTGAACGCCGGGCTGTGCTTCCTCCGTCCTTTCAACATCTCCCACTCCTTGCAAACAGCTGCCGCTGTCTTCAGTTTAGGAGCGGGACTCTCACTTATCCGCCTGTCCAGTTTTCTGGGTCCACCTCAAAGTGTAACCCTCAACTTGACAGCCATGATAGGAGATGTGATGGTGGCAGGAGATTTGCACTTAACGTAGCATTTGGACCTAAAGTCGAGACTTTTGGAGACTTCAGGTGCAAAGCGGCACAACGAAATGGCGATTAACAAGTTCATACACAACTGCAGTCAACCTGGTCTCCGCCTACGCCAATCAAAGGCGCTGTTCGTCCAAGGGGGCAGGCTCAGAACAGGAGCCGACTGTACCCTACTTGTTCAACAGGCGGTGACCTCCGCCTTTTACACAGGGTTTTCGCTGAACTTTGACACCCCTATGGCACAACTCTCCGCCGCCCTTGACCAAGGCTTGCCAAACTGTGCTAGCCGCGACTTAGCCCGTTTGAGGAGAACGCACCATGTCGGAACAGCAGTTGTTAACGATTTCTGAAGTGGTGCAAAAGGTGGGGATGTGCAAAACCTGGATCTACGCTGGCGTTGCCTCTGGCGAGTTCCCCGCGCCGCGCAAGGTTGGGCCGAAGGCGGTCCGCTGGGTGGCTTCCGAAATCGACCGCTGGATTGAGGGTCTACCGGCAGCCACACCCCATTAGCACGGAATAGAGCAAGAAAAGAAAAATGGCCGAGACAAATCAGCCGGTCGGTTGTACTGTTCCGTTCGCTTGCAGGGTTTAACCAATAAATTGGTATCAATGGTTGTGATCCTGCGGGTCCATAAAGTACCGCCTGAAAGGCATCCTGTACGACTGAAACATCTTTCCGACTCTTTCAACACTTCCTTAACTCCGCCGCTTACAGGGGTTGCCAAACTGTTGACAATTCCCGGTTTTCCGGGCAAGCCGACAAGTAGTCAGACCATTTTTGCATCAACTCCCTCCTCTGTTGTAGCAAGTCTGACCGGGCGTAAGACTGCACCACGCTGGAGCCGACGCCGTGGGCGAGAGCAAGCTCCATTACCGCGAAACTGGCATCCGTGTTCTCAGCGGCCCAATCCCGAAAGGAGCTTCGGAATCCATGAACCACCGCGGGTATCCCTACCCGGCGAAGCATATAGCTCAGGGCATTCTCAGAGAGTGACTTGCTTGGCGTCAAGTCGTTGGGGAAGATGTACGGAACACCATAAGTAGGCAACTCTTGAGCTTTGCTCAAGACTTCCATAGCGTCACTGGACAGGGGAACGCGATGTGCCTTGCGCGTCTTCGTACGCGACGCCCGGATGGTCCAAAGGGCGTTGTCAGAGTCGATCTCGTCCCAAGTCGCGTACCGCGCTTCCGCCGACCTGACTGCCGTCAAGACCAAAAACCGGAAACACAATTTCGTAGCGGGAAAAGATGTGCTGGCCTCCACCGCCTCGATAGCCGCCCCCACTTCGGGATAGGGTAACGCTCGGAAGTGCGTCTTGACTTTCGGCAT
Organism: Dehalococcoidia bacterium; assembly: GCA_965197565.1. Lineage (GTDB taxonomy): Bacteria > Chloroflexota > Dehalococcoidia > Lucifugimonadales > UBA3495. Next base: position 1,036,203 of record CBDANK010000003.1, on the reverse strand, counting down.
GGTTGGTAAGGCAGCGTCAATAACTTCGCCAGCCGGGTTGACCGTGACATACTCGTAGGCCATTGCCCACGCCATGACTGACTTGATTATCAGTCTGAGGCGCCGTGCGGTCTCCGACTTGGCCGTCCAGACTGGCGTCAGAATCTCCAGAACCTCAGTGCGACCGACCCGGTCAACCGGCATGTCTCCGATTGCTGGGAATACGTAGCGTTCCGCCCTCTGCCACCAATTGTTTTTTGTCTTGTCGGATTCCCACCTTGAGCCGTTTAGGGAGTGGACGATGCAAGCCGCATCCCGAAACGTGGGAATCCCTGGAGCAGGCGGGGCTTTCTTTGCCGCCTGGCTCTTGGTTTTCTTGGCCGATACCGGGTTGTCCCCTTGCCGGACTGCCCGCTTGTTGGCCACCGCCTGGTCCCGCGCCTCGGCCAGTGAGACGGTGGGATACCCGCCGAGTCCCAAATCGCGCCGCTTGCCGTCTACCGCAATGCGTTGCACCCAAGACTTGGAGCCGCCGGGCGCAACATTCAGATAGAGGGCGTTTCCATCCCCATACCGCCCCGGAAGTTTGAGGTTCTTCACCTTGACTGCCGTCAATCTTGCCATTTTCCCACTCACCTTCCCCACGTTTCAACGTGGATGTGGGAAAACTATAACGGACAGTGTTGAACAAATCAAGAACTATCGGCACCAAACCAAAGCCGTTTGTGGGATAAGAAAGACGGTAACGAGCGGTTACGCACGAATAGCTGGTGCCGGGGGCGGGAATCGAACCCACACACCGGTTAAGGTAGCGGATTTTAAGTCCGCCGCGTCTACCGTTCCGCCACCCCGGCCTCTTGGCGCCTACCGTCGGGCACCCCCGGATAGGCCAGAGGACACGGCAGGCCCCTCCATTTTAGCACATGCTCCGGTTTGAAATGCTCTAGACTTATAGGGAATGGACCCTCTCTAATTACATAATAGTCGAGCACAGGCAGAAACTGAACTGGACTGACGGCATCAAGTGTACCGCATATCTGCTAGACTGTTCGCATGGTTGATAAGAGTTTTACCGTCACACTGCCAGACCACATTCTGACGAGCTTCGGCTGGAACGAGTCGGAGACTCCTCAGCGCATAAGGGAAGCCCTGGTTATGGAACTGCTGCGCCTTGACCGCCTCACCGAATCGGAGGCTGCGGAAGCACTGGGCCTGAACAGATGGGCGCTCCTGGACGTTATGGCAGCGCACCAAGTGCCAGCGGTCAGTCTGTCTCCAGATGAGTTGAGTGAAGAACTGGCAAGACCCATCGAGGGTCTGCCGCCACGGTGATAGTGTCCAACAGTGCGCCGCTCATTGCCTTCGGCAGAGTCGGGCGCCTGGATATTCTGGAACAGGTCTTTGATAGAGTCCTTATACTTCATGCCGTATTCCATGAGGTCGTCGAAGGTAGTGGTCGGCCAGGGTCTCAGGATGTAGCGGCGAGTTCATGAATTGAACGCCGGCCCGTCAAGGACCGCGCCGCATTGGAAGAACTTCCCCAAGGGATTCATGCGGGAGAGCGAGAAGCTATTGCTCTAGCTGGCGCCTTGGACCTGTCGTTGCTCATTGATGAACGTCGGGGACGTGCTGCCGCCGCAAGTGTTCGGGTCTCCATTATCGGGAGCCTTCGCGTTCTGGTGGAAGTACAGCGGCGGGGCGTAATCGGCGACGCCGTCCAGTTAGCCGAGGCGATGGCCGCTTCCGGATGGCGACTGAATGGCCGCTTCCGTATACTGAGTGGACCCTGCGCTGCTTTTAACGCTTAGAGCAGGTTACTCGTAGGGTTTTGGTTTCCGTGACCTTCCCGTCGAGGTGCATCTCTCTCTGAATTAATGAGGCGACGGGTGGATTTGCGGGGAAACCGTTGTGGGCGGTTGCCTGTAGCTGTGGGGGTTGTCGTCAAAAACTACTTTCGTGCGTAAGAAGGGTGTGGATGGTCGTCGGTAGTGTCGATAAAGGGCTAGCGGACTTTCTCAAGCGCTCTCTGGACTAGCTCCGTTGGGTCAGTTTTACGCTTTGTCCAGTCAACTAGGCTTGGACTCGTGAGAGCCACGACGTAAAGACCACCGGGACTTTTATAGGTCCGACTTTTCCATCTCCTGCGATTGTCTTCAGTAAAGTAATCATCCGTGGGTTGGGCATCCAACTTCTTGCTCACGAATTCACCGACCTTTATACCAAGGCATACTACCACCCTCACCTTCAACGTGCTTATAACAGCTTCATTGAAGGGCCAGCAGTCTTCGGCTAGTTCCTTCTTTTCTTCGTCTCGCTTCGAGCGTTGGAAAATCAGCATGCCAGCCGGCACTTCTCCGGGACCGCGCTTAATCCTGTCAAACAAGTATCTCACCCTTTTTTGAGTCGGGTGTCCACCTTCCGGGTAATTCCCCCACCGGTCGCATATCCAGGATACCCAATCATCCGGCTTTTTCTTGAGAACCTGACAAGTCTGCATCCTGATAGTTTTGGGTTCTTTGGGGTCCCATCCGGGATGGTAGTCCAGGATATACAGATCCGATGGTGCACCATAGGCCCTGCGGCCGGAACAGAATACCGACCCGGATACGCCCATGAGCTTTTCGGGTATCAGCTTAACGAAATCTTCAATCATCGGCGCGGTAGTGTCTCAGTTCAGGCTTGTGATAGTATAGTTGCCCCGTTCATTAATCTCCACAATCTCCCGTTTTTTTCACCACAAATGGCCCTTAACCAACACTGCCTGAAAATCGCTTTGTGATTCGATTCTGAACCCATTCTGAATGCGATCAGCTACTATCTCCCTGAGCTTTGCTTTTCGACCTTCCGAGGACGCTCTTCTCAGGAATTTTATTAGTGTGGGTACCGCTGCTGAGATGGCTACCTTTGCTACAGGCACCAATATTTTTCCTATCACAGGAGTTATAATGACCATGCGTCCCTCCTTACGATCTTTGATGCCTTCAATGATTTACTACTCATCCTCATCCCCATCGCCTGGGCGAACACCTCTGCCTCATGCGGGGATACCTGCTTGGGTCAGGCACCACCGGGCTTTGCCTCAGGCCATTATCTTCATCGGCGTCCGTCCTGTCCTTTGAAACGGCGGAACTCACTGTCGCGCCTCTTAGCGTCCCATACTATCTCTATACCTAAGAGTACGCTGAGGGCACCAGTTGAAATCACAGCACCTATCAGCCCCGCTTTCTCGTCGGTCGATAGCCCATCCGTAAAGATAAGCATCAGTAGCACTGCGACGAATGCCCCAATTAAAATGCCGGCCACTGTTAGAAAAAGAGACCGTCTCGTCCCCAACGAGTAAAAGGTATCCAATTGGTCTTCAGTTACCGAATACAAATGAATCTCCGTTCGGTGTTCAACGACAGTTACTCTACTAGACCTCGAAGATTGAAATTGGATTTGCGTTTCCTGCGGTTCATTCATCCTATTTCAAGGCCAAAATCGTCGGCAAGACCTAAAGAGATTAGATTCACCAATAGACTAAACCCACAATTGTCACAAGTGAGGACCAGCAGAGGGAACCCCGACCTCCCAAGGTCGTTGGAAAAGTTTTCAAGTTCGACCGCATAGAGTTTCCCTAGGCGCTCAGAGATTTGCCACTTGCTAACGCCGCACAGAAGACAAGACATCTTCCGACCCTTCAATTTCTCCTGGAGGGCACTCAAAATCTGCTCATTTACTTCTTCGCGCGTTTTTTTTGGCATAACTACTCTCCCTCCGCTGGTCCCGGTGCTGGACCAAAGCCGCCACGGTCCCGGCGTCTAGGTCCACCACGCGGCGCTTGATGCGGGTCTTAGGCAGCTACCGTCGGCCGCCTCCAGATATGGCAGGCCCCTCCATTCTAGCACGTGCTCCGGTTTGAAATGCCTCCATATTTATAGGCAAGCAGGCCCCCCTTTTCGAGGGTGGGAATGAATAGATCTGGCCAAGGACGAAACATTTTATACAAAGTCACAGGCGAGAAGAAGGGGGTCAAGAGCAAGGGTTACAACACGTGGGCCCGGAAACACCGCATCGCCGATGCCGCCAGTTTTGTGATGATGGGTTGCGACAAACGGGCCCGGAAGCACCCCTGCTGAGTAGATGCCAGCCGACTTGGAGGGAGTTAAACTCAGTTGCGGAAGCTGATTAAAAGAGGAGGCGACGGGCGGATTCGAACCGCCGAATAGAGGTTTTGCAGACCTCCGCCTTAACCACTTGGCTACGTCGCCTTGCAGTGTTAGTAATACGGACCTGGTGCCGAGGGCGGGATTTGAACCCACACAGGCACATGCCCACGGCCCCCTCAAGACCGCGTGTCTACCAATTCCACCACCTCGGCCTAACGGTGCGGAAACTATTATATCACGTCTCTCGCTTGGGGGCAGCTAGAATTCAGTGCCGGGTTGTAGAGCCCGGTCTGTTATAATTGGGTATCCTAGAGATCAGGCCGTCATCGAGATTACCCCCGGCAATATTCGCGATTTTTGCAACTATATGGCTTTTTCCAGACGCAGCCGTGATAAACAGGTCCGTTTAATCGTCTTTGACAATGAGCCTCTGGCGCGGTTGGCTGAGCAAAGGCTCCGCCAAGCAGGTATATCGTGCTTTATCCGGTCCTTGCGCGGGGGGCCTGGTCTGTGGGGCTCAGCCTACAACCTGCCCCATGATCTCTACGTGTACGCATCCGACGAGATTCCGGCCCGGGAGGTCTTGGACTTGGAGCCAGAGGGATTGGAGAAGCGGGAGACCTATTCCCCACCGAGCCGCTCCAACTCCAACATATGGGTTATGACTGCCGGCGTCATTCTTGCGGTCCTGACTCTCGCCATAGTAGTTTCGGTGTTTTCCAGACCCGGCTGAGGGCAGGCGTAGGACACGGCGGGTGCGCAGCGCAGACGTTGGAGTGGAGTATAACGACCGCGGCACTTGGCCAATGCGGTTTGGACGTGCGGCCAAGCGGACCGGCCAAGTCTCGGCTAATATTTCTTGGTAGGTGATCTGATTGTTATGACAACCAGGTACGGAATCGGGTTGGCCTTAGAGCCGGTTTTCACCTTGCGGGCCTACCGGGCCCGGCAACTGATTTGCGGTCAATACGCCAGTTGGGCCGCCGAAATGAACACGGTCTATGTGGCGTTGGCCGGCTTTTTCCAATGTACTGAGTCCGCTGTAACCAACTTGGAAGCCGGCCTGAACTCCATCGCATTACTCAGCAAACAGGATTCACCCCAATTCTCCATGTCCCACCGGGGCGTCGCTATTTTCCCCGGCGTCGCCGGCCACGTTTTCTTGGACTTCAACGAGGCCGGCGCTCCCTCGGGCCTAGGCCGGCTCCATGACGCTGTGGCCAACCTTCTGGAAGAGACACCCGGCGTCACACAGCACCCGGTCACCGGCAGAGAAGAATACCGGTTGCGGCTCCCCTTGATGCAGTATGCTCAGCTCCCGCCAGCGGTGTTCGACGACGCGGTGGAGTTCGCTCGGGCTACGGTTGCCGACCTCCAGGTCCCAGCCGACACCCGGGCTTGGCGGCTACTCCTGCTGCGTTTCCAGTCGGATGCTGCCGGAGATGACTGGAGTGGAGGCGCTTGGGCTCTCGACCTTCGTTGGGAACTGCTTTCCAGTTACCCGCTGTAGCTCGGTGGCGCGGCGCAGCGGATTAGTCTATCATTCCACTAACCTTTTAGCAGTGCGACCTCGGTTTCGCCATGCCCCTGGAAGCTCGGGACTAAAATCCGCATACCTTCTCACCGGAGGAGTCCGTATGAAAGCCACCACCAAACTTCGGCAGATGTTGGCTGCCGACAATATGGTAGTCGCACCCTTCGTCCTCAACGCTTTACACGCCAAGATAGCTGAATCGGTGGGCTTTGAAGCCGTCTATATGACCGGTGCCGGCACCGCCGCCGAGCGGGGCTTTCCTGACGTGGGGCTGCTGACCATGACCGAAATGGTGGACAACGCCAAGTACATCGCCAATGCAGTGGACATCCCGGTAATCTGTGACGCCGATACCGGCTACGGCAACCCCCTGAACGTTCAGCGCACCGTACGGGAATATGAATCGGCGGGGGCGGCCGGGGTTCATATTGAAGACCAGCTATTCCCCAAGAAATGCGGCTTCTTCCAAGGGAAGCAAGTGATCAGCCAAGATGAAGCGGTCCAAAAGCTTCGAGCCGCTTTGGACGCCCGGTCCGACCCCGACTTTGTGATCATCGCCCGCTGCGACGCCTACGCCGTGAACGGCTGGGAAGACACTCTCCAGCGCTGCCGGGCCTACATCGATGCCGGAGCCGACTTGGTGTTTGTCGATGGCATCAGCACAGTGGAAGACCTGAACAACTACGCTAACGACTTGCGCGATCTGCCCCGCATGTACAACGGTGACCTACAACCCACTCAGGAAGTGGCCGCCATGGGCTACAAGCTAATGATCTGCGGCAGCACCATCTGGTTGATTTACAAGCAACTCCGCAAGTCCTTTGAGGAACTCAAACAGACCGGCCGAGTGAACCCGGAACGCTACGGCACTCGTTGGGACGTGGCCGGGCTGTTGGGCCTGGATGACGTATACAAGCTGGAACAGAAGTATGGGGTCGGCCGGATTCCCGTAGCTTAGGCCCGGCTCCCTAATCCGGCTTCAAGTCAAGCGGTATGTCTTGTTGGACTAGGGCTATCGCATTTGGACTGAATCGCTCTCGTCATTCCTGCGAAGGCAGGAATCCAGGCTCCTAATTCGCCAATGCTGTCACGGCAATCGCCCACATAGCGGCCTCTGGACTCCGGCTTTCGCCGGAGTGACGGATGGGTTGTTTCTCGTGCGATAGCCCTGACCAAGTTGAGGCTCAGGTCGCTCTCTCGCCCCTCTCTGCGAGGACCTTCTGCACAGTAACGCCTATGTGAGCGGGAGTGGGAATTATTTGAGCGCCAGCATCCCGCAACGCTTGTATCTTCGTTTCCGCTCGACCGCTCTGGCCGGTAATGATAGCCCCGGCATGTCCCATGCGTTTGCCGGGAGGCGCCGCTCCGCCGACCACCAAAGCGCAAACCGGTTTGCTGAACGCCTCTTTTATGTAGGCCGCCGCTTGTTGCTCCATGGTCCCGCCGATCTCGCCGATCAGAACCACGAGGTCTGTTTCTGGATCGTCGTCGAACAAGCGGAGCACGTCCACAAAGCTGGTGCCGATTATCGGGTCGCCGCCGATGCCCACGCAACTAGACTGGCCGATGCCGACATCGCTCAACTGGGCTACCGCTTCATAGGTCAAGGTACCGCTGCGGGAGACCACGCCGGCCCTGCCAGGGCGGTGGATGCTTCCCGGCATTATGCCTACCTTGCAGCGAGGCCCCGGGCTGATGAGACCCGGACAGTTGGGGCCGATTAGGCGCACCGGCTTGTTTTCCAAGTAACGGGCAAGGCGCACCATGTCCAATACCGGGATGCCCTCGGTTACACAAACGATGAGAGGCACCTGGGCGTCTGCCGATTCGGCGATGGCGTCGGCAGCGAAGGCGGGCGGCACAAAAATGAGGGACAGGTTGGCGTCTGTCTGGTCCACCGCTTCGGCCACCGAGTCGAAAACAGGAACCTCACCCCCGAACAGTTGGCCGCCCTTGCCCGGCGTTACACCCGCGACTACCTTGGTGCCATAGCTTATGCAAGCCTTGGCGTGGAAACTGCCTTCCCGGCCAGTGATTCCTTGGACCAGCACACGGGTATTTTCATCTACCAGGATGGACATTTCAGCGGCTACTCCAGTACGAATTAGAACAATAGAAGCAGGTGGGAAGGGGCCTCACGCGGAGCAAATGGCCTGCGCTGCTTCGGCCAGGGTATCAGCAAAAGTGACTGGGAGACCGGAATCCCGGAGAATGGCCTTGCCCTCGTCCACGTTGGTGCCCAGCATTCGCACCACCAAGGGCAAGTCAACGTCCTTATTTCGATAGCCCAGCACCACGCCTCGAGCAGCGATGTCGCAGCGGAGAATGCCCCCAAATATGTTCACCAAGACCCGCTTGACCTTGGGGTCGGAAAGGATGATCTCCACGGCGCTGGCGACTTTTTCGTGGCTGGCCCCACCGCCAACGTCCAGGAAGTTGGCCGGCGCGGCGCCAGCGTTCTTGGCCGCGTCCAGAGTCGCCATGGCCAGTCCGGCGCCGTTGACCAAGCACCCAACGTCACCGTCCAGATTGACATAGGAAATGTCTAGGTCGGCGGCCTGGGCCTCCAACTCATCTTCCTGGGTGCGGTCTCGAAGACTCAGCAACTCAGCATGCCTAAACAACGAATCGTCTTCCAGGTTGATCTTGGCGTCAAGAGCCACCAATTGATCGTCTGCGGCAACCACCAAGGGGTTGACTTCAACCAGGGTGCAATCGTGGTCGACGAAGATGCGGTAAAGGGCATCCATGACTTGCAACGCAGCGCGGGCCTGCTTGGCTTCCAGCCCCAGAGCGGCCCCCAGCCGGCGAGCCTGGAACGGCATTAGACCCAGGGCAGGATCTATAGGCTCGGAGTGTATGTCTTCGGGATTAGCCGCCGCCACCTCTTCTATGTCCACACCGCCCTTGGGGCTAGCCAGCAGTACCGGGTATCGCCGGACCGGGTCCACCGTGACAGCCAGGTATACCTCACGACGAATTGACGCCAACTCCTCGACCAGCACTTGATTCACCGGCACGCCAGCGGCGTCGGTCTGGGGTGTGACCAGGTTCTTTCCCAGCATGGACCCGGCTACCTGTTCCGCTTCTTCAGGGGAACGCACCACTTTAACACCGCCAGCACGGCCTCGTCCGCCAGCGTGCACCTGAGCTTTCAGGACCGCTTGGCCGCCGAGGTCGAGGACCGCCCTCCGGGCTTCGCGGGCAGACTTGACGACCGAGCCGTTGGGCACCGTCACCCCGTAACGGGCGAAAATCTCCTTGGCTTGATACTCGTGAATTTTCATCCCAACTCGCGACGGAAGGTCTTTCCCATGCCATGCAACACCGTCAAATGTATGTGATTTTCCCGTCGTCGTCAACGAAGGGCAGGCCCCCGTGGACAAAGGAATGCCGGCGTTGCATAATTTGAACCCAGTCATTCAGGTGTGAATTTAACCGCTGCATCTCCCGGTTAGATTCAAATGTCCCACCTGCTTGGCCCAAAAAGCCAGAATATGCGCCGGACAAAGCCCAATGCGTCTTCTGACTTCCCACTTGGAGAGAGCGCTCCTCTGGGAGCCGGTGAAGAACCTACGGAGGTTAACGATGCCCGTGAAGCTACGCTACAACAAGGCCATCGACCTGTTGATACAGAATAAGCCCGTCTTTTGCTCCGGCTTGGTCTGGAATGGCAATTTGGAAGACCTGGCTTTCGTCGCCGACTCGGACTATGACATGGTAATAATAGAGATGGAGCACCAAGGCTTCAGCCTAAATGACCTTCGAGTCTCGCTGCAATTTCTCCTCAGCCGGAAAAAAGTAGCGGAGCAGGGGGGCCTTCAGGCCGACCCGGTACCCTTGGTGCGCATACCGCCCAACACCAGCGAACACAATCAATGGGTAGTGAAGCAAGCTTTGGACACCGGAGTCTACGGCCTAGTCCTGCCCCACCTGAACACCGTGGAAGACGCCCAAGCCGCTGTTGTGGCGGCCCGCTACCCCCAAGTACCGGGTGTCGCCGATTTCGATCCCAAGGGAGAACGCGGCTGGTGGTCCCGCATCGCTCCCCGATACTGGGGCCTTAACCCTGAGGAGTATTACGACGCCGCGGATTTGTGGCCTCTGGACCCTGACGGAAACATTCTGTTGATAGGCATTGTGGAAGAGCCGCAAGGGGTCAAAAATCTGCCGGATATTTTGCGTCAGGCCAAAGGCATCGGCGCCATTTGGGCCGGGCCGGGCGACATGTCGGTGTCCATGGGGCACCGGGGCAACTCGGCCCACCCGGAGGTCCAAGAGAACCTGTTGAAGATTCTGACAGCCTGCAAAGACGCCGGCGTACCCTGCGCCACTGGAGCGACGGCCGCTGAGGTCCCCATGCGCTTGGAGCAGGGTTTTCGCATAATCATAACCGGGCCGGAGAAGACCACCCAGGGGCTATTCGAAGGCCGGCGCATTGCCGGCCGCTAAGCACCTAGCTTCCACCCATGTCATTATTATGAAAATAGGCCATTCCCTAGTCTCTAACTCGTCTCTTCCGACGTCTCCGGCAATGCTTCTTCACCCTGGCTCATCGATTCTTCCAGGGACGTTTCTTCACCCTGGCTCATCGAGTCCTCCGAGGACGTTCCTTCACCCTGGCTCATCGATTCCTCCGAGGACGTTCCTTCGCCCTGGCTCATCGATTCCTCCGAGGACGTTCCTTCGCCCTGGCTCATCGATTCCTCCGAGGACGTTCCTTCGCCCTGGCTCATCGATTCCTCCGAGGACGTTCCTTCGCCCTGGCTCATCGAGTCTTCCAGGGACGTTTCTTCGCCCTGGCTCATCGATTCCTCCGGGGATGCTCTTTCACTATCGCTGCCCGGACTGTCCAAGAACTTAAATAGATCGGCCTCCGCGGACAGGATGACGGTAGTGCCTTGGTCGAAGAACTCCCGGTAAGCATTCAAACTGCGCCGAAAGGCGAAAAACTCAGGGTCCGCACCCAAAGCCTCAGCCAAGATGGCAATGGCCTTGGCCTCGCCTTGACCACGTAGTTGGTTGCTGCGCTGGTCGGCTTGGGCCAGAATAACTTCGACATCCCTGTTGGCCTCGGCCCTGATGGTGCGGGACCGCTCTTCCCCTTCAGCACGGAGCCGCCGGGCTATCTTCTCCCGCTCCGACTCCATCCGGGCGAAGACTCGGCCGGAAACCGCCGCGGGGAAGTCGGCCCGTTTGATACGCACGTCAACCATTTCCACGCCGAAGGACTCGGGCTCGTCCGCCAGGTCTTCCCGGACGGCCGCCAAAACCCGGCCCAACATATCGGTACGGGACTCCGTGGCTGTGACCCTGCTGTTGCCTTCTTCATCGGTTATGGCCAAGCCTTCTTCATCGGTTTCCACGTCGCCGCCGATGATCTGGGGCCGTTCCAGTTGGGCCACTTCCGCCCTGAGCGCTGCGTTCACCTTCTGGCCCAAAACCCGGCGGGCATTTTCCTCGTTGCTCAAGGTCTTTCGGAACTGGACCGCCTCGATAATGCGGTAGCGGGCGTAGACGTCGATATCCAGCAACAGCAGGTTCTTGTCCAGCATATCTTGGGGAGGAGCATCGATCCTCAACAACCGTTTGTCATAGGTGGCTACCTTGTCGATGTTGAAGGGGGCTTTAAAGTAGAGACCGGGCGCGGTCTTGACCTCGCCTTGGACCTCCCCAAAGCGGGTCAATATAGCTTGCTCCGTCTGGTCGACAGTGTAGACCGAACAGCTAAACATGATGATGCCGAATATGATAAGCCCGCCGATGATCACCAAATTTCGCATAAATGCCTCTTTACCTTACAGTCCTGAGAGGACAATCTTAGAAAAGCCGTTCCCCTAGGGGTTGGGACTGGGGCCAATTGGTATGGGAACCGCGCCTTCCCGGCCTCCTCCCAGGATCAACACTGACTCGGCCTCGGGGGCCACTATGATTTTGCTTATGCCGGGCAGAATATCCTCCATAGCTTCCAGGTAGAGCCGCTGCCGGGTAACTTCCTCTGATTTCTTGAACTCGGTAAGGATAGCGGTAAACTGGTCGGCCTCACCGGTGGCCCGGGCTTCCCGGGCTTGGGCAAAGGCTCTGGCGGCCTCGACAACTTGGGCCGATTGACCCCTGGCTTCAGGGAGGACCTGGTTTTCGAAAGCTTGGGCTTGGTTGATCGCTGTTTGTTTGTCTTGCCGGGCCTGCACCACGTCGGAGAAAGCGGCCCGGACCTGCTCAGGGGCTTGCACCTCTTGCAACTCGATACCCACGATATTAATACCGGCCCCGTAGTTGTCCAGAATCTCCTGTAGCCTGAGCCTTGTCGCTTCCTCTACTTCGGCACGCTCTTCGGCCAGCACCGCCCCGATAGACCTTTGACCGACCGCCAGCCGCAATGCGGCTTCGGCGGCGTCCTTAAGGGTCCGGCCGTCGGGCTGACCCAAGGGAATATCCCGGGAAGACCCGGCCTGCTCCCCCGGGTCATTGACTAGAAACAGAAAGTCCAACAAGTTCTTAATGTCGTACTGAACGACTACCCGCACGTCCACGATGTTCAGGTCGCCGCTGATCATGAGGGCTTCGTCGAGCACTGGAGCGGGAGCAACTCCCTCCTGGCCGCGGAACCCCAACTCCATGCGCCGCACCTGATTAACTAAGAATACTCGTTTTTTGCCAATGGGTCCCGGCCACCACCAGTGGAGGCCGGTGGAAGTAACCAGCCCTCCACCCTCATCGCAAGGACCAATAACCGTGTCGCATACCTTGCCGAACCTTTGGAGTGCGGCCTGTTCGCCGGGGCTGATGGTGTAGATACCGGTGGCCAACCAAATGGCCACAATCAACCCGACGATCAGCGCCGCTGCCAGGCCAATGCCGCCGCCGCCCAACCGGCGGTTGATTCGACCCCAGACCTCGCGCATTCGCGCCAGTATCTGTTCGAAGTCTATTTCAGGTTGCCGGGAGCCTCCCTGTGGATACATAAGTAAGCGTCCTTATCCTTGATTTCCTACTTGGTCTAGGAAAAGCTTGTAGGGCAATGGTCAATTTATGTTGTTAGGTCGATTGATTCTACCATGAACGTTTACGTTGAACCATCATACAGGACACGCCCTGCCGCCAATTCCCGGCAACCTGGGCATGTCCAACAGAAATAGCCAAGAAGACCGTGCCGAGGTGTTTACTTACGTGTTGTAAAGTGGCTAAATAGCTTTGTATCTGGGTAGACCAACATTCATTGGAGGATTGGACCTGATGGCTGATTCCGGCTTGAACATAACCCAAGGCGATGACATGACCAGAATCAGGGTTTCTTGTGAACACCAAAGCGGTCTCATTTACGTTGTACCTGCAGAGCGCAGTTGGGTCTGCTCCAATGAGCGCTTGCCCGCCCACGCCATGGCCGGCTTTTTCAGAGATTTGGCGGCCTTGCAACAACCCGCAGTTCAGCAGCTAATGCAGGATTGGGGAATCTACTATCGAGAGCTTCCAACAATCGGAGCTCAAAGCGATGCCTCCAAGCAGGTCTAATCCTCCTGTCTAACTATCTCCTCAGCCCGGCGGATTATTTGCTCCCGCCGCTCAGAATCCACATTCCTACTCTCTAAATATAGGCGCAGGGCCTGCATAGGCTGTAAGCCCTCAGCCAAGTCCGCCGCCAAGCGTGTCCGGCGCGTTGCTTCGGGGAACTCCCGGCTGATGGAGGCCACGTAATGAGCGGGCTGAAGTGCTTGCCGGATGTCCGCTTCCCTGAGGTGGGGCTCCAATTCCACAGGAAGGCTTAACCGCACCCTCACCACCGCGTTGGCCACTTCCTTCCTCGCAATCGCTCGCAGCACGGTCCGGGTAGGATCAGGGTCTCCGGAAACCAGGGCGCTGTCAATGGTCACAAAGGGCCGGGCCTCCAAGCGCTGGAAGCTGAACCCGGTCAACCTCTGGCCCTGCTGCTCCGTAGGGTCCAAGTCTATTATACAGAAGCCCTTCTCGTCCCCCTCCTCGCTAAAATCCACTCGTTGCAGGCTTCCTGAATAGACCACCATAGGCCGCCCGCTCCGGAGTACTTGATGTTTGTGGATGTGGCCCAGAGCGATATACTCGACCTGGGGACGCTCCAGTGCGCTGGCCATCAACACGTGGTCCTGACCCAGCATCATAGACCGTTCGGTGCCCACGGTGGCCCCGTTAACCGTAACGTGACCGGCAATGATAGCGGGCACCTCTGGGTCCAACTGCCGTGCCCGCATATCTATGGCCTCGGTCATCCTCCGTTCCACTTCCTGCCGGATGTCATCAATGGACTTGCCGCGAGACTCTTCCCGGCTCAACATGGAGCTGCGCCGCGGCCAAGGCACCGCCAGAATCTGCAGCGGCCCGGCTGCGGTAGCAACCAGATAGTTCTGGAGAGCGGCCCCGACGTAAACGTTGGGCACCCGTAGCGTGGCAAAGATTTCCACCGCTGTCGCTCGGCTTACAGCGTTGGGCAGGTCATGGTTGCCCACCAACAAGAAAGTTGGGATATTACCTTCGGACAGACGCGCCAAGCGCTTGGCAAACTCCCTTTGGTGGGTCTGGGAAGGGTCCCGGCCTTTGTAAGCGTCCCCGGCAAGCAACACTAGGTCCACATCGTTGGCGAGGGCGAAATCCACCACTTGGTCCAAAGAGGCCAAGAAGTCGCCCAGCCGAGTGGAAAGCCCGGTTTCCGGGTCGGTTCGTCCGTAGTTTTCAACTCCTATGTGCAGGTCTGAAAAGTGCAAAATACGCACGGGTAAACCACCTCGCACAGCATCATCATGAGCCACCACTATACCTGAGGGGCCGGGTCCGCTGGAAGCGGCCAGGGCACCCACAAGGGGTGCCTCTACGATGGTCACAATGCCGAAAGGTAGGGGCACCCCTTGTGGGTGCCAGGTGGACGCCCCTAGTCAAGATGCGATTGCCCCGGCCCCCAAATCACCTCACATTGACAACACGGGCCTCCCTTCCTAGAATCAAGTTAGCGGCTTTCGAGAAGAACACGCCGATTGAGGAATTGTGAGTACTCGCTTATGACTACCGACAAGCAACTGTACATACTGCAGGAGTTGGACCTAGCCTTGGAACGGCTACAGGAGGTCAAGACCGAGGCCGAGGAAGAGCTGAGTTCGGGGCTGAGTATCGACCACGTAGAGACGGCTTTCCAAGAAGAAGAAGAGCGGCTTCTTGAGGTACAGAGTCAGCACAATCTCCAGCAGTTGGAGGTAGGGACCCTGCGGGAACGCTCTACCCGTCTCGAGGCGCAGCTCTACAGCGGCGAGATAAGTAATCCTAGAGACCTGGAGAGCTTGGAACAAGAGGTGAACCAGGTCAGAGGGTTGCTGGAACAGCAGGACGCGGAGTTGTTGGAGCTTTCGGTTCAAGCCGAAGAGTCGCGGAACAGGCGCGACTCGCTGCAGAGGGAGATTTCCGATAGCCGGGCAGCGTGGGAAGCCAGGCAGGCGGAGTTAGAGGGCCAAGTGGAGAGCTGGAAGTCGGAAGTAGAAACGGTGTCGACCCAACGAAAAGACCTAGCGGACACCCTGGACCCTTCTGCGGTACAACGCTATGAGGGCCTGCGGCGGGCCAAAAGAGGACTGGCGGTAGCAAAGGTGGAACGGGGGCTTTGCCAGGCCTGCCGTATGGCATTGCCGACACAGCAACAGCAACGAGTGCGCATTGGGCGGCAAACCGTACTCTGCAGTAGCTGCGGACGTATCCTGATTCTGAGCTAATAAACCCCGGGCCTCTCACAAACTCTCACCGCTGTACCTTGCCCCTCCTTTGTGTGGACTCCTCTTCCAATGTTGACCCTCCAATGGCCCTGTGCTAGAGTGCGTTGGAGAGCCAGGTAGGCTGGGTGACCGCCGCGGCGTCTCCGACTGGTCGGGAACGCCGGGGAGGAAAGTCCGGGCTCCGCCGGGCAGGGTGCTGGGTAACGCCCAGGCTTCTGCGGTGGCCCGCCGATACGTCGGGGCTATCGCAGAGGACGGAAAGTGGCACAGAAACATACCGTCTTTTCATTGCTGGAAGGACAAGGGTGAAATCGGACGGTAAGAGCGTCCGGTCGTCTACGGTGACGCAGCGACGGCCAAACCCCACCTGGAGCAAGGCCAAATAGGGGGACTTTAGGCGCCCGGCCCGTCCCCGGGTTGGCCGCTTGACCCCGGTGGCAACACCGTCCCCCTCGTGCGGGAGCCCAGTGGCCTTCCGGCCATTGGGCGGGCTAGATAGATGGTCATCGTCCTTCCCTTGACGGAAGGATACAGAACCCGGCTTACAGGTCTACGTGGCTCTCACTGAGTCCGGCAAGTCCTCGCCTTTGAGCGGCTCCTCATACGATTGGAAGGAAGCTGTCCAGATGATCACCGGCACTGAAGAGTTCCTGCGCTACTTCGACTCGATACATCGCCGTACCGTGCGCGACATCGCAGCCCTTCCCCCGGCGGCCGAAGGTTGGGCGCCGCCCGCTGGCCAAGGTGAACAGGGCTGGAGCATCGCCAAGATAGTCCACCACATCGCCGAATCACGGGTCTACTTTGCCAGTGCCTACCGGGGAGAGGGCTGGGTATTCGACTGGCCGGTGCCCATAGCCGATAATCAATCGAGTTGGTTGCCGGCACTGGAGGCGTCGGCCGCGGAGTTTCACCAGCGTATTCAGGAGACGCCCAAGGAATGGCTTACCCGCCGGGTACCCATGATAGATACCGACGGCTCCTTGAGCGGATGGCGAATCCTCATGATGTTGCTGGAGCACGAGGTACACCACCGGTCTCAGATCGACACCTATGCCGGTTTGCAAGGCTGGGACGTGCCTCAAATCTACGGCCGCTACCGCGAACAAGTGGAGTCGCTGCAAGCGGAGCAAAAGCGGCTGCATTCCGACGGTTGACACCGAGCCATGAGCTACCCCGATGAAGCCTGCGCTGCGGTAATAGAAGGTCTCGAGGCCATAGGCATAGAGTTCTTCCTTCACGTCCCCGACAGCTTCGGCGCCCCGGTAATCGCCCACTTTGAAAACAGTCCTACGGTCCGGACGTTCCCGGTGGCCAGGGAGGAGGAGGGCATTGGCATTGCCTCGGGTTTGGCTATGACCGGGAAGAAGAGCGTTCTGTTTTACCAGGACACCGGCTTGGGCAACTCCATCGGCGCATTGACAACCTACGCCATGGCCTACCACACGCCGGTCTTGGTGCTGGCGATCCGGCGGGGAGGGTTGGGGGAGTTCAATGCAGCCAACTTCCAGTTCTCCGAGACCGCCGTGGACATGGTCGAATCCATGAGGATCAAGGCCTTCGTGCTGGACTATCGCGTCCCGCTGAGCAATTGGCCCAAGGCCATCCGGCAGGCCTTTGATTACGCTTGTTTGACCCACCGGCCCATCTTGGTTTTCCTAAACCTCAAAGGGTAGAGAGCGGGTCCGATGGCGGTGGAACGGATCGAGGCCCTGCGTCTCATCTCCAGCCAGTTTCCCGATGATCCGGTGGTTTTCACTTGCGGCGCGACCAGCCGGGAAATGGCGGCCGTGGAGCGGCGGGAGAACCACCTGCTGGTGGTGGATTCAATGGGACTGGTCAGTTCCATCGTTCTGGGTTTGAGTTTGGGCTTGGAACATGCGCCCGCCCGCCGGGTGGTCGGTGTTGAGGGAGACGGCGGGATTTTAACCAGCCTGAACTCTCTGTCCACCATCGGCTATCTCCAACCAAGAAACCTGCTTTTGATAGTGCTTGACAACGAACAGTACGCATCCACCGGAGGGCAATACACCTTCAGCGCCCGGCTGGATCTAGCGGCTATCGCCGCTGCTTGCGGTCTCCATACCTGGAAGACCGACGACCAAGAAACTCTGAAGCAAGCGATGACCGAAGCGGCGGGCAGCCCAGGCCCCGGCTTCATCCACATGAAAATCGCCGCAGGCAACACTCCGGTACCCTTGCTGCTGGAGGACCCCGTTGTCTTGGGGGACCGATTCAACCGTTGGCTGGCTGCTAGCTCCGAAAACCGTAGGGCAGGTTGATGAATCTGGCAGGGCGCGCTATGATTGAGGCCAACGGCTCCTCGGTTTAGCTGGAATTCAACGCCAACACCTTGGACCGGGACTGCTTTGGAACCAGCCGACCCGGTCTCCAATAGGAGGCGCCTCCCCGAAAATGTACTTGGACCTCCACAGCCACTCGGTATCTTCTGACGACTCCCGGGCCACTGTGGAGCAATATTTGAAATGGATTCAAGTGTTGCGGAAACGGGGCCATACCGTGGACGGCATTGTGCTAACTGAACACCGCAAGTTCGACTTCGATCAAGACTACTCTGCTTTGGCTCGCGGCTACAATGTGCTGGTATTCAAAGGCTCGGAGTTGGATACCAGGTACGGGCACTTCTTGGTCTATGGCGTAACCAAAAGCCTGGCCCGTGAGATAGATTTCAGCGATGTTCGGATGGACGCCCGGGAATTGATGCGGGCAGCCGCCCATCATGGCGCCTTGGCCGTTCCAGCCCACCCCGGCCGTTTCGGCATCGGGTTGGTTGACTACATGGACCAAGGCGAAGTTTTTGAAGATGTCCGTATCGTCGAGGTTTTGAACGGGGGCAGCCGCAAAGGGGAGAACGAGCGGGCCGCCGAGCTTTGCGCCAAATTCGGTTACCAAGGCATCGGCGGCAGCGATGCTCACTTGACCAGCCACATTGGTGCCTGCTTAACTCGATTCGAGGACACTATCTCAAGTGAGCAGGACCTAGTCAGAGCCCTGTTGTCCGGCCGATACACGCCGGTGCGGTTAGAGGGTTCGGCCGACGGGGTTGATTAGCCCTCGAGACCCTGGCAGATTTGGCTCAATTTTAGCTCAATGGCAGAGTATTCCGCATGGTAATGGAACTAGAATACGACCGGTCCCTTTATGGCAAGGAGCACTTGGCAGGCCCCTTTGAGGTCACCAAGGAGCTGATTCAAGCCTTCACTCAAAGCATTGGCGAGAGCAACCCGGTGTTCGTTGACGAGACGGCAGCTCGCAAAGCGGGGTATCGGGGCTTGGTGGCGCCGCCCACCTTTTGTACGGTGCTGGTTGAACGGATGGCCTTGCCGGACATCAACTTGAATTTCGGCCGGACCCAGATACATGCTGGAGAGCGGGTCCAACCCCGCGCTGCCATTGTGGCGGGCGACCTATTGACTGCATCCTCCCGCTTGAAGGACGTGTACGCTAAAACGGGCCGCAGCGGCACTATGGTCTTCATTTCGTGGCAGACCACCTTTCGAAACCAACACGGCGAGGTTGTCGCCGACTTAGAAGAGTCATTCGCCCGCCGGGAATAATTTTGACCCTACCCCCAAGACGCCTATCGGCAGGCGGCAACCTGTAAGTGAATTCGAGAACAAAATACTAGGTGAAGGGGGATGCCCTTGCCCTGCTTTGAAGACGTGGAGTTGGGAGATGAAATCGGCCCCTTGGACACTGAGGCGACGGACGATAGCGTCCGCGCCTTTTGCCAAGTATGGCACAGCTCGATGCCGAACCGTTTCACCGATCGGGAGACAGCGGAAAAAGTGGGGCTTTCCGGCCCCATCGTACCCGGAATCATGGCTATGGCGATGGTGACCCGGCTACTGACGGAGTGGGCCGGTCCGGGCTCGGTCAAAGACCTGGACGTAGTGTTTCGACAGCCGGTGCCGCATCACCAACCGATTACAATATCCGGAACAGTTACCGACACCCGCCGGGAGGAAGGCGAGAACCTGATTGAGTGCGACGTGATGATGACCGGCGCTCAAGGTGAACGGTACGTCGGCGGCAAGGCCGTCCTGGCCCTGCGCAACTGACCAAAGCTCCTGGGCCACCAGAACGCGTCGGGTAGCAGCCCGGCCAGTAACTGTTCAGAGTTGGTAAGCGCACTGACAGGGAACCGCTCATCCTGAGCGCAGCGGAGTCGAAGGACCGGTTCTCCTCAAATCTGAACAGTTACCCCGGCCATATACAATTGGACACAGGGGCGCAAATATGTTAAATTTTTCAGCAGTATTAGAGACACGGTCTCATTAATGATGCGGAAGCGTGGACTGTCACTAGCAGAACAGTTGTTGGAGACCCTGGAGGAGCGGGGGTATCGGTCTACTTCGCCCCGAAGGGCGGTGGCCTACGCCGTTGCCTCGCAGCAACGTCACTTCACCGCTGAAGAGTTGAGAACGCGGCTGCCCTGGGTGGGACGGGCCACCATATACCGGTCTTTGAAACTGTTGGTGGAGTCCGGCGTGCTTTGCCGGGTCCTCCTAGAGGATGGCGACCTGCACTATCAATTGAGCCACCGCGGGCACCACCACCACCTGCTTTGCGTGGAATGCGGAGTATCTGAAGACCTGTTGGGGTGCGATATCGACGACCTGTTGCGACAAGTGTCGGAGGTCCATGAGTTTCAGTTGAGCGGACATTGGCTTGAAGTGTATGGGCGTTGCCGCAACTGCAGGTACGAAACCGTCGTCTCAGCTTAGGTCTCTTTTTTAGACTATAATGATACTATATCTCACTTTCTTATCTAAATGAGACAAGATGCCAATAACCTTTCGGGCCGTCCCGGCACGGCCTCCAGCATATCGAGATTGGGAAGAATGAGAAATCTTCCTAATACAAGTCAAGAGCCGCCCATCTACCAGGCCCCCAAGCAACCGGCCTCGCGGATGGCAACGGCTACTCGGCTAGGGGCCGTTTGCGCTCTTATTTTGTTGATCTGGCTTTCGGCCGCGGCCTGCGGCGGAGAGGTTTCCCTAGCCAACGGGAGCCAAGAGGGGCCGTTGCGTGTAGTTACTACCACGGCTCTGCTGGCCGATATGGTGGAAAACGTCGGCGGCGATTTGGTGGCAGTAACATCGATAGTCCCCGCGGGGACGGACGTGCACTCTTTTCAAACAACCCCGGAGGATAGCATCGCTATCAGCCGGGCTCGGGTAATTGTAACCAATGGGTTTGGGCTGGACGCTTTCTTGGAGTCGGTACTGGAAAGCGCCAAAGAAGCCGAAGCAGTGCAGGTGATCGCCGCGGATGGGCTGGAGTCTCTTGCCTTCCCGGAGACCGGCTCCGAAGAAGAAGACTACGAGGCCGGTGACCAGGATGTGGAAGAGGACCACGAGGCCGGCGACCAAGGCGATCAAGATGAGGACGGACATTCCGAAGGAAATCCCCATTTTTGGCAGAACCCGAAGTTTGCTATTCATTATGTCCAGCAGATTCTGGATGGGCTGGTTAACGCCGACCCGGAACATAGGACAGAGTATTTCGCCAATGCCGAGACCTACATCGAGGAGTTGCGGCAGTTGGACCGGGAAATCGCGCAAACCCTGGGGCAGGTCCCCCCGGAACACAGGCACTTGGTGACCTTCCACAACGCCTTCAGCCACTTCGGCCAGCGTTACGGCTGGAGGGTGTCCGCTTTTGTGAACAGCGACGCCGATGAAGTTGCTCCGGCGGCCGTGGTCAGGGTCTTGGAACAGGTAACAAATGAACGGCTGCCGGCGGTGTTTATCGAACCCGGGCTTGGTTCAGACGTTATCCAGCGAGCCGCCGATGACACCGGGGTGACGGTCTGGCCCATACACGCCGATCTCCCGGGCGACGGTTTGACCAGCTACATCGAGATGATGCGATTCAACGCCGAGACTCTAGCGGAGCACTTGAAGTAATGGCGGGGAACGCCCAGTCCCATTTAGAGCTTATCCAACAACTTCCAAAGAGGTTTTTACCGGTCCTTGGATAGGCTCCGGACGAGATGATTTCCCGTGCTGGCGGACTTGTCGAACCGTGGCGGAAACTTATTAGATAGACTCTTAGAGGAAGAGAAGGCCATGAAAAACTCCAACGGACGCGCCCCAGTGGCCGAGCCGGCTGTGAGCCCCATTCCGCCAAGCAATACGGCGCCGTTAGGCGGGGCTGCATTGCAAATCCTCGGTCTCTGGACCGGGTACAATCATCACCCGGCCCTGGAAGATGTCACCTTCCAAGCTGCTCGTGGAGAGATCGTCGGCATCATCGGCCCTAACGGCTCGGGAAAATCAACGTTGTTGAAAGCCGTATTGGGCTTGGTCAAGCCTTGGCGGGGCCGGATATCCGTTATGGGCCTGTCCTCGGCCACACAGCTGCGGAGCGTCGGCTACATGCCCCAAACTGAGCATGTGGATTGGGACTTCCCGGTGACTGTGGGCGACGTGGCGCTTATGGGGCGTTACTCCCAACGAGGCCTGTTGCGCCGTACTACGCGGGAAGACCGGGAAATCTCGGATGCAGCACTGGCCAGGGTGGAGATGTATCATTTACGCCACCGGCTCATAGGCGAGCTGTCCGGCGGGCAGAGACGCCGCGTGCTGCTGGCCAGAGTTCTGGCCAGCAACCCGTTATTGCTGCTGTTGGATGAACCTGTGGCCGGTCTTGACGCCACCGCGCAACACGGTTTCCTAAACATCATCGACGAATTGCGCAATGAGGGCAGGACCGTTTTGTTCAGCAGCCACGACCTGTCTTGTGTCTCCACTTGGTGCGCCAAAGCGGCTTGTCTAAACCGAAGGTTGATAGCCTTCGGCCCTCCCGCGGAGATACTGAACGAAAAAGTGTTAAGCGAGACCTTTGGCAGCCATCTGCTGTTGGTGCACACGGACGGCCAGGCTTACGCCTACCAACACCACCGGCACCCGGACACCGAAGATGACAGCCGCGACGCCGGATTTTTGGACCAAGGATGAACTCTTGATTGCCGGGTACTTCGTCGCTGGCCTATGCCCACGTTTTCCCACCCGCCCAAGAGAGGTAAGGGAGAGTGGACCTGTTCGGGGAGCCTCCATCCGGTAACTGGAGCATCTATCGACGATGGACGGACTGACTGAGCCCTTCGAGTTTGCTTTCATGCAGAGGGCCTTCTTGGCTGCAGGGTTTGCCGCTATAGTATGCGCCGTGATAGGCACTTTCGTGGTGCTGAAGGGGATGGCGTTCATGGGTGACGCCGTGGCCCACTCCTCTCTGGCTGGCATGGCAGTGGCCTACTTCTTCGGCGGGAGCGTATTTTGGGGCGCTCTAGGCTGGGCAATACCGGCATCGCTGGCCATGACCGCCATCAGCCGGCGGGCTAACCTTCGCATGGACACGTCCATCGGCATCATATTCGCTGGCGGATTCGCCATTGGGATAATTCTGATAAGCCAGGTTAGCAACTACACCGCCGATCTATTCGGTTTACTGTTCGGCAATGTGTTGGGGGGTTCTTGGGGCGAGGCAGCCTTGATCGGCGGCATCGCCGGAGGCATCCTGGTCTTGGTGGCGGCCTTCTACAAAGAACTGCTATACGTTGCTTATGACGCCGATATGTCGGCTGCCTCGGGCATTCCGGTCCGCTTTGTACAGTACTTGTTGCCGGCGTTGGTGGGCGTCACCACCGTGATTTCCTTGAAAGCCGTGGGCATCATCCTGGTCCTGGCTTTGTTGGTAACGCCGCCGGCCACGGGCATTCTGCTGGCCCGGCGGCTTCCCGGCATAGTGGCCTACAGCATCGTTTCGGCCCTCCTGGCCACAGTATGCGGCCTTTACTTGTCATTCCACGCCAACCTTCCCCCGGGTCCCAGCATCGTTATTGTCTCCACCGGCTTATTCTTGCTGGCCCTACTTTTCGCTCCGGGCAAGGGCGTGGTATGGAACTGGCGGCGGTCTGCACTCATGCCCGCGGAGAGTCTCAACTAGGCCCCCGGCACCGCTGCGGCACATGGCCCGCTTGGCAAGCGCCGCGTCTCTCAAGTTTCCAGCGTTTCATGGCGAAGCATGGAAAAACTCAGGAACGGCCTCTCGCGGCAAGGTGTCTCCGCGCCAGTTTACCGGCGTAAGGAAGAGCGGGTCTGGAGCTCAGCTACGCTCCGGGGCCGGGACCCAGCCTCGTTCCTCCCGCCAGTTAGGCCCGACGCCAGCAAATCGGCTCAGCCCAAGGCCGCCGATGTCGATACTCGACTCGCCGTGGAGCACCAAATCGCTTACCGCCTTGCCCGTAGCGGGGGAGAGGCCGAATCCATGGGCCGACGCAGTGACCACCAGATAGTTGCTGGGCCGGTCCAAGAAGTCGATGATAGGCAGATAATCCGGGGTCTGTTCCACCACCCCGGCCCAGCTTCGGATTACCGGCGTCTCCGCCGCGCTGGGAAAAAGTTCAGCAAGCCGTCTGGCCAGGTTGCGGACCAGCGGGGTGTTGGGCTTGCGCGGCGTTTCAAGCTCCACGTCGATCCATTCGTGGGGCCCGCCACCGTAAGCCAGGTTGCCTCGGAGGGTCTGCCGCCCGTATAAACCATTTCCGGCGACTGCGCCGGGCCACATTGGTTCCAGCGGCGCGGTCACAACCATCTCCACGCGAGCCGGCGCCACCGGCACGAAGGCCCCTACTTTCTCCGCCAGACGGCCGGTCTGGGGACCGCTGGCACAGACCACGAAATCCGCCGCAATGGCCCCCCGAGTCGTTTCTACTACCGTTACTCTGTCGCCGGATACCTTGAAGTCCACGACCTGGGTGTGCTGGTAAATGCGCCCGCCCCGGTCCTGAATGGCCCAAGCGAATGCTTGCACCGATCGCTGCGGATTGGCGTGACCCGCCGTCTTGGAGAAGGAGCCGCCAAGGACCTTGTCTGACACCAATGGCGCCAACTCCTTGACCGCCTGCGCGTCTATCATCTGAGAGTCGATTCCACGCCGCCTCATCTCCGCCGCCATCTCCCTGGTCTCCTCCAACTCCCGCTCGTTGAGGGCGACCCTGATCAGGCCGGTACGGAACTCGGTGGGATAGCCCAACTCTTGGTCCATCGCCGGCCAGAGTCTTAGCGACTCTGCCGCCAGAGGGATTACAGGCGGGTCATAGCCCCTGTGGCTGACTATCCCCCCGTTCCGGCCGGAGGCTTCCCACCCTACGACTCCTTTATCCACCACGACGGTGTCCACCCCGGCCCTAGTCAACCACCACGCCGTACTCAGGCCGGAAACTCCCGCGCCTATTACAACCACTTGGGCCCCGTCGAGCTCCATCACTCAGACTCCTTTGCACCGTCGAGGAAGGCGGCGCCTACCGGGGTGAATCAATATTGAACCATACCACCCAGTCGTCCCTCATCTGCTGCGGCTCCGCGTGGTCCCACATGACTTTCAGCGGCAACGGCCGTACCGGCGGCCGGTAAGACATAATGGGCACATCGGCTATGTCGGTGTTAGACTGCTCGGCCAGCAGCAGCGACACCTGCTCACGGCAACGCCGGCCTTGGCAGTGCCCCATTCCGGCCCTTGTCAGGCGCTTGATCTGGTCCGGATTGACCGGGCCGTCTTTCACCAGGGTCTGGAGGCTCCGGCTGGTCATTTGCTGCGATTCCCATTCCAGGTAACGCGGAGGCTGCACGCCAATAAGCTCAGCCCGCGCAACCTCCTCGCACTGGCAGGCATATATATCCTCCCCGGCGGCATTGGCCAGGGAATGAAGCCACTTCTTCCAGCCGGTGTACGCCTCTGTCGGCGCTGAGGGGGCAACTCCGGCCTGTATCTCCGCCCTCCGAGCGCGGGCGGTCATGTTGTCGATAGCGCCCAGCGACTCGGCCGCAGCAACTCCGGCCAAGCGACCCTGATTCCGCGCGATCTCGGGGTCCAGGACCATGCCGTCGTGGAAGCCGGCGGCGTCGCCCGCCACGAACACGGCATCGACGCTGCTGCGCATCCAGTCGTCGTGTTCCGGCACGTGTCCGCCAAGCTCGGGCTTGAAGACAAGGTTGCAGTCCAGAAGATTGAGGAGCTCCACGTTGGGCACCAAGCCAATGGCGAGGCACACAGTATCGGCGTCGATAGTCTTTTCCGAGCCGGCGACCGGACGGTTATCGTTGTCGATCTCAACCAACACGACAGACTCTATATCGTCGGTCTTGCCGGTAGCCTCTTTAACTGCGTGGGAGGTGTATAGCTTTACACCCTTATCCTGAAGCCATTTGCCGAGGGCCTCGTCGCCGCGAACCGAGGGGAACACGTCCACCACAGCGGCTACTTCCACACCCCTATCCAGCGCCATCCTGGCGGTGTTCAGGCCCAGGTTGCCGGAACCCATGACCACCATGCGCCGCGAAGTCAAAGCCTGGTATTGACTTATAAGAGAGTAGGCGCCGTTGGCCCCCATGACACCGGCCATGTTCCACCCGGCAAAGGACATGCCCAGGTCCCGGGAGCCGGCCGCGACGATGAGCCGGTCGTACTTTATTACCCAGGACCGGTCATCGTCAGCCAGACCCAGTTGCGGGCCATTGAGGGTCCTGCTGGTCTCGATATTACGGAAGGCCCCCCAAACACAGGTCCCAAGCTGCACCTCAACACCGGCTTCCTCCGCCTCAGCCAGAGCGCCGTTAGCCGCGGCTACTCTCTCCAGCATCGTGGCTTTGTTGCGCAGGGTGGGCATAATCCGTTGGCCGAAGAACTGGGGAACGTCCAACCCCATCATGGACATGCTGACGGGGTTTTCGTCGATGAGAGTGACCGGCGCTCCCATCTTCGCCGCTTCGATGGCGGCGGCCGTTCCCGAAACCCCCGCCCCTACAACCACCAGTGGTTTGGATTCCATGTAAGACCCCTCCTGTTGGTCCGGTGTGCCGCGCCGCATCACATATGCTTAGACCCGGCTTTCTCGATGCACGCTGCTTGGGCCTTGATTCACGTCTCGCCGGGGAATGGGCGGAATATAGCACCGGCCTCCGGCATCGTCAAACACGGTCCGGCGGCTGCGGCAACACCAATATTCCGCTCTGCGGGACACCCAGCTAATCTCCATCATCGATGGGCCGCGTCTCAAAAACCGGGTCTCGAGACTACCGGTGCCGGCTATACAGGGCTGGCGCGGGCCTTACCGGTTCGTTAAACTGCAGGGGGTTCAACCAGGCTTTAATGCAAGCGCCCGCGTTAACTCATCAACTTTGGAGGCAACGTCATGTACGACCTTACTGGTAAGGTTGCGGTTGTGACCGGGGCGGGAGGGCGTCACGGCATCGGCCGGGCCATCGCCCTCCGGTTTGCTCAAGAGGGGGCCGACGTGGTGGTCACCGACATCCAGGCCAGCCTGGAAGCTATCCGGCCTGAAGACCGGCAAGCGGGTTGGCGGGGACTGCCCAGCGTAGTCGACGAGATCGAATCCCTGGGCCGCCGGTCGCTGGGCCTGATTTCCGACGTTTCCGACTCCGCTCAAGTAAGTGACATGGTGCAGCGAACGGTAGACCAACTCGGCAAGATCGACATTCTGGTCAACAACGCCGGCTCGCGGCCGGGCCGCGACCGGGTGCCCGTGGTGGAGCTGGAAGAGGACGCTTTCGACGAAGTGATGCGGGTCAATGTGCGCGGCACCTACTTGTGCTCCAAGGCCGTCGCCCTCCATATGATCCAACGGAACGGCGGAGGCAAGATAATCATCATTTCCTCCGGCGCGGGCAAACGGGGCCGGGCTCGTTTCGCTGCATACTGCGCTTCCAAGTTTGCTCTTATCGGTTTCACCCAGTCGTTGGCCCAAGAGCTTGGCCCCCACGGCATAAACGTGAACGCCATTTGTCCCGGTCTGGTGGACACTGAGCGGACGGACTTTATCGCCGCAGCCTTGACGCCCCAAGGGGAGTCTACGGAAGAATACCGGGCCATGATGATCCGGGACCGGGAAGCCACCGCACCGATGGGGCGGGTCGCGCAGGGCGAAGACATCGCTCGCACGGCCGCTTTTCTGGCGTCCAGCGAATCGGATTTCCTTACTGGGCTGTCAATCAGTGTTTCCGGCGGCACGGAGATGAGCTGATTGCAAGACTTCGGAAAGGGCAGTGCAGGTTAGCCGGTTCGGGTAGGACTCGCTTTGGAAGCGCGGGCCGGCGGCGCCGGCCGCTTGGCCAAGAAGACCAATATGCCGGCGATGAAGTAGGACACGGCCAACCCCACGTAAAGGCCGTTATAGCTCCCGGCGGCCTCGCGATACACCGCGCTCAACGTCGGCCCCAAGCCCAAGGCCAGCATTTGGAACGGGGCGACAACCCCCAAGATAGACCCATAGGAGTTCCTCCCGAAATATTGGGCCAACATCATGTTGTGCAGCAAGTCTCTGGCATCGGAAGATAACCCAAAAAGCACAGCAAAGCCCAAGGCCATGACCAGGGAGTTCACCGTGGTCAAGTAAAGCAGCATCCCGCCGGCAACCAACAACGCTGCCGCTGAGCAGTAGCGCGGCGTTATCCAATCGGCCAGAAACCCCCAACCCAGATTTCCGATGACCAGCAGCGTCCCCAGGCTCAGGACTCCGGCGGCGGCGCCCTTGGATAGTCCAACGTCCTCCACCAGATAGGGGACCAAGCTAAAGCTCACCGTACCGGAAGCCAGGGTGCCTACGGCCGTGGTTATCGTCACCAACCAAAACGACGGCGTGGCCAAAGCCTCCCGCAATGTCCAGCTAAACTCCGGCTCTCGGCCCCCGCTCCTGCCGGGAACGCCCGACGTTGCCGCCGCCCCTTCTTGCCGGCCGGCCCCATCGGGCAACAGCCCTATGTCCTCGGGGCGGTGGCGCATCAATAACGTGACGGGCACAATCAAGACCAAGCTCAGAATCCCCAGATAACGATAAGCGGTGCGCCAGCCGAAATGGATGGCGATAAGAGAGATGATCTGGATGTTTATAGCGCCCCCGACAGGGCGAAAGGTGGAGACCAAGGACAGCGCGATATTGCGGCGGCGGCGGAAGAAATTTACGGCGGCGGCGCGAGGCGCTACTCCGACCAATACCGGGTTGCTCACGGCCCTGCCAAAGATGTAAGCAGCGAAGAATTGCCAGACTGCGTGGACGCCGGCCAGAGAAAAAAAGGAGATTGCGACAACGACGAGCCCCAGCGGCATTAGCCAGCGGGCACCGTAGCGGTCGGTCAATCGTCCAACAAAAGGCGCCAGCAGCCCCCCGGTCCAAGTGCCGCTGGTGACTGCCAAGGAAATGACACTCTTGTTCCAGCCGGTGTCATTGGTGATGAAGACTTGAATGCCGCCCATAACCAGTTGGGAAACCCCGCTAGCGGCAAATGTGGTCAGGAAGGCTAATACCAGGACCAGCCAACCGTAGTAAAAGGGTGTTCTGGGCTTCCAGGTAAGGGCACTGTATAAGAGGCCAGTCATCCTAAATCGTGGATTCCAAGTATCCCGCCACAAATCTTTCAATATAATGTTACGTTGAGGAGCCCGGCGGCTATCATAACTCAACCCAATCTCTTGGGCTATCGACTTCGCCGGGCCGCGGTCCCTTCATCCCAGGTCCCGCCCCGGACACCTGGGGCCGCTGTTCATAACGAGAAACCCCTTCCTCAAAGAGGCGAGCCCAAGGTAGGGCCAGCGGTAGCTTCACTCACCCAGCGAAGCTATACTGGCCCAGGCAACAGACTTTCCGGAGGCCCAGCCATGTCCTTTGACCGCGATGAAGTCCAGCGCATCGCTATGTTGGCCCGCATCGGGTTGACCGATGAAGAGGCCGAAAACCTGGGGGAGCAACTCTCCAACATCATTGAACAGTTCCAGGCGCTCAGCGAGTTGGATACCTCCGGCGTGCCCCCCACCGCCCACCCGGTCCAACTTCAAACGGTGATGCGGGATGACGTGCCCGACAGTTCCTTAAGTTCCGAGGAAGTCCTGAGCAACGCTCCCCGGCGGGAGGGCGATTTCTTCCGGGTCAAACCGGTGCTGGAAGAGTAAAGCCGGTGGCTTCTTTGGAGCATTTGACCGTACACGAGGCCCATCGCCGGCTGATGAGCAAGGAGATCAGTTCGTTGGAGCTGACCCGCGCCTGTCTGGAAAGAATCCAACAGGTTGAAGACCGGGTCAGGGCCTTCGTGACGTTAACCCCGGAGATCGCTATTCAACAGGCCGAGGAGGCCGACCGGCGCATCGCCGTGGGCCGGGGCGGGCCGCTGACCGGGGTCCCGATGCAAGTCAAGGACGTAATGTGCACCCAGGGGGTCCGCACCACTTGCTCCTCCCGTATGCTGGAAGATTTTATTCCCGTGTACAACGCCACAGCGGCGGCCAAGCTGTTGGACCAAGGAGCAGTGCTTCTGGGTAAAGGCAACATGGATGAGTTCGCCATGGGGTCTTCAACAGAGAACTCAGCTTTCTTTCCAACTCACAACCCTTGGGACTTGGAACGAGTGCCCGGAGGAAGCAGCGGCGGCCCGGCGGCCGCGACCGCCGCTGGCGAGGTCTTGTTTTCCTTGGGCTCGGATACCGGAGGCAGTATCCGTCAACCGGCGGCCTTCTGCGGAGTAGTGGGGCTTAAACCGACCTATGGCCTAGTCAGCCGCTACGGTCTGGTGGCCTTTGCGTCATCATTGGACCAAATCGGACCTTTGACTAGGGACGTGACCGATTGCGCCATGGTACTGAACGCCGTTGCGGGCTACGACCCCAAGGACTCCACCTCTCTGCCCGGCCAAAGCAAAGACTACACCGACGGCCTGACCGGCGGCATCAAAGGAATGCGGTTGGGAGTACCCGAAGAATATTTCGTGGATGGCATGGAGGAAGGTTCCCGCAAAGCTGTGGAGCAGGCTATACAAACTCTTAAGAGTCTGGGCGCTTCGGTCCGCCGGGTCTCCTTGCCCACTACCAAATACGCCTTGGCTTGCTATTACATCATCGCCCCATCGGAATGCTCGGCTAACCTGGCCCGTTACGATGGAGTCAAGTACGGATTTTCTTTCCGTGACGCCAAGAGCATGTGGGAGGACATGGAGAGGACCCGGCAGCACGGCTTCGGGTCCGAGGTTACCCGGCGGGTTATGTTGGGGGCCTACGCTTTGTCTGCCGGATACTACGACGCTTACTATCTGAAGGCGCAGCAAGTACGGACACTGATCCAGCGGGAATTTGACGAAGTGTTCCAGCAGGTAGATGCTTTGGCGGCTCCAGTCTCTCCCACCGTGGCATTCCGCTTGGGAGAGAAGACCGCAGACCCGGTGCAAATGTACCTGAGCGACGTGTGTACCCTGCCGCCCAGCATCGCCGGCCTACCCTGCATGTCAGTCCCCTGCGGGTTCGACCAGGGGCTTCCCGTGGGTCTACAGCTTATCGGACCTCACCTAGCGGAGCAAACCCTCTTGCGAATTGCTTACTCCTACGAGCAAGCGACCAACTGGCGCCAACAGAAGCCGAGGCTCTGAAACGGCCGGATGGGTCATAATCGATTAGCGTATAGTCTTCTACAAGACCCGCACTTCCTTATCTAAGCGGTCGCCCATCCGGTCCTTCTCCACCTCAAGGTCATACACGGTCTGGAGGTTTAGCCAGAATCTCTCGGACGTTCCAAAGTGACGCGCTAATCTGAGAGCCGTATCCGCTGTCACAGCCCGCTTGCCGTGGACTATCTGGTTGATACGGCGGGGATGGACATTCAGGTCTTTGGCCAAGCGCCGGTTGTCAAAGCAGCCGTGCTTCGCCTATTCTTTAGGTAGTCCATTCTGAAATATCGGACCTGCCAACTAGACGTACTACCTAGAGGAATAAGGAAGTCATGCGCCGCAGCAGAGTTAAAGATTTATTGAACCGGGACCAAGCTGAGGGTGACGTACTGGTGCAGGGTTGGGTCAAGACCAGACGCACCTCCAAGTCTGTGTCGTTTATTCAAGTCAGCGACGGCTCGACCTTGTCCGACATCCAAGTAGTCGCGGACGAGAGGCTCCCCGACTACGAGATGGTCCAATCCCTCACCACCGGGTGCAGCGTCAGCGTCTCCGGCACCCTGGTTGAGTCGCCGGGCAAAGGCCAAAAGTACGAGATTCAAGCAAAACGGATTGAACTAATCGGGGGCGCCGACCCCGAGTCCTATCCTCTCCAAAAGAAGCGCCACACCCCGGAGTTTCTGCGTGAAATAGCCCACCTCCGTCCTCGGACCAACACTTTCAGCGCGATGGCCCGGGTCAGAAACGCCGTGGCCTTTTCTATTCACAGTTTCTTCCAGGAACGGGGCTTCCAGTACATCCAGACCCCCATCATAACCGCCAGCGATGCCGAGGGGGCCGGCTCCATGTTTCGGGTTACCACTCTGGACTTGGATCAACTGCCCATAAGGGAAGGCTCGGTGGACCACGAACAGGACTTCTTCGGCAAGTCGACCTTTTTGACAGTGAGCGGCCAGTTGGAGGCCGAAGTCTTTGCACTGGCCCTGGGCGATGTGTACACCTTCGGACCCACCTTCCGCGCCGAGAACTCCAACACCGCCAGACACCTGGCTGAGTTTTGGATGGTGGAACCAGAGGTCGCTTTCTGTGACCTGGACGGTTTGGCCGAGCTGACCGAGGAGTTCCTGAAGTACATTTTCAGCTATGTGCTGGACCGCTGTAGCGAAGACATGGCCTTTTTCAACCGTTGGTATGATCAAACTGCTATCTCCACCTTGGAAGGAATAGTAAACTCCAACTTTGAAAGATTGACTTACTCCCAGGCCGTAGAGTTGCTAAAGAATTCCGGGGAACGCTTCGAGTTCCCGGTGGAGTGGGGGGTGGACCTCCAATCAGAGCACGAGCGGTACCTGACCGAAAAGAGAATCGGCCGGCCGGTCATCGTCACTGACTACCCAAAGGACATCAAGCCCTTCTACATGCGGCTGAACGACGACGGCAAAACGGTGAGGGCCATGGACACGCTGGTTCCCAGGATCGGCGAGATCGTCGGCGGCAGCCAACGGGAGGAACGGCGGGAGGTGTTGCTGCAGCGGATGCAGGAGACCGGGCTCTCCGACAGCAGCTACTGGTGGTACTTGGATTTACGCAACTACGGAACTGTGCCCCATGCAGGGTTCGGCCTGGGATTTGAGCGCACGGTGCAATTCATCACCGGAGTGCCCAATATACGAGATGTAATCCCCTTTCCCAGAACGCCCAAGAACGCCGAGTTCTAAGAAACTATCTCAAATTGGGGTTTCAGATAGTAGTTAACGGGTGAAGGTCGTCGCTAGGATTGTTCCCAAAGGCGGGTGGAGGTGAATCGTGGTGGAGTGGAAACCGTTACCTACTTTATGGGATGTTCCGGACGACCTTTGGGAGCGAATCGGACCGGTGATACTGGAGTTGGACCCGCCCAAATCGAAGGGGCGCAAACGGGTGGACCAGCGGAAGATGCTGGAAGGGATTATCTTTCGGATGCGAAGCGGCTGCCAGTGGAACCACCTGCCCAAGGAGTTGGGAGACGATAGCACCATCCATCGGACCTTCCAACGCTGGGTAGGGTGTGGGGCACTAGAGGCCATCTGGGCTGTCCTGATAGAAGAATGCCAGGAGTTGGGCGGCGTGAACTGGGAATGGCAGTCGGCGGATTGCTCTATAGGCAAAGCGCGTTTTGGGGGGGCGCCATTGGACGAAACCCCACCGACCGGGGCAAAGCCGGGAGCAAGAAGAGCATCCTGGTCGACGCAGCAGGCGGACCCCTGAGCGTAGCGGTGGCTGGAGCCAACGTCCATGATACGAAACTCTTGAGACCGACCTTGGAGAGCATAGTAGTGGCGCGCCCGTCAGGCGCTCAAAACCTGTGCTTGGACAAAGGGTATGACAATCCCACAGGCCACGGGACAGTTGCCGCCTACCAATACTGTGGACATATCCGGCGCATTGGGGAGGAGAAGCTGGACCAATGGGGAGAGAAATCCTTCCCCGCCCGACGGTGGGTGGTGGAACGCACCTTGGGCTAGCTCTCCAAGTGCCGGGCGATACTGGTGCGCTACGACAAGAAGCCGGCCAATTACCTGGGCCTGCTTCAATTGGCTTGTGCCCTCCTCTGGTACCGTCGTCAGCGACGCCTCGCTGTTTTGAGATAGTTTCTAAGTGCTCCACGGCTTAATCATGTATTGGACGCTCTAAGTATAGGTATCACTAATGACTGTACCAACCGACGAACTGACTCTCGTGGAGGTAGCCCAAGTGTTGGGCCGTTCTTTGGAACAGGTGCGGCGCTATGCCCGAGAGGGAAAGTTGCCAGCTCACAAACTTGGGATGCAATGGTTCGTCAAAAGGCGGGATTTAAAGGTCTTCAAACTCGCAAGAGACGGAGTCAGGCAAGACGATGTACCTAGCCGTAGCCCAGTCCGGAGGCTGTGACTTCTGGACTGGCGACCTGTGCCTAGCGAATTCGGTAAATGCTCCGTGGGTGAGGTGGGTAGGAACACACCGGGGCTGACGGCTTGGGACAATTTGACGCCCCAGCCCCTCACTGAATATAATAGGGCGACCTCGTCGAATATGCTCGAGCCGGAGAAGGAGCTGGAATGACAACACAAGAGGTGGTGCTGCATCCTGCGGCTATTGTCGCCGAGCTTAAGAAAAACAACTTCACCCACGTGGTCTGGCTTCCCGATAGCGAGACCAACTTTATGTACCAACTTTTGACCAACGAACCTTCCTTGGACCTGGTACCGGTGTGCCGGGAAGGAGAGACAATGGCCATTGCCGCCGGGTTGTGGGTGGGAGGCAAAAAGCCCTTGGTCTTGATCCAGAACACCGGCATCTACGAGTCGGGGGATTCCATCCGCGGCTTGGGCTTGGACGTCAATCAACCTCTGTTGATGTTGATAGGTTACCGGGGGTGGAGCCGGCATGGAGTAACGCCGGATTCGGCGGCCCGTTACATCGAACACATACTGCACGCTTGGGGCATCAAATACTACTTGGTCGAGACTGATGAAGACGCTGACCGGATTAGCATCGCCGCCGATGAGGCTGAGCGTAATCAGCAGCCGGTGGCAGTGTTGATTGGCACCGAATTCGGAGCCTAGCCCAAGCTGGAGGCGGAATAACAACTCATGATAGACAATACCGACGCTGTCAAACTACTGGAAAGTAAGCGCAATGGCGCGGTGATCGTGCCCACAATGAACGCCAACAACGTTCATTTTGGGCTGCCCAGCATAACCAACAACGAGCAACTCGACTTCCCCTTGTCCGGCTGCATGGGCAAGGCTTCTTCGGTGGGCCTTGGCTTGGCCCTAGCCCACCCCGAGCGAAAAGTGATGGTGCTGGACGGGGACGGCAGCCTACTGATGAACTTGGGCGCTATGGTTACCTTGGCCGACAATGCTCCACAAAACCTGGTCCACTTCCTATTCGATAATGGAGTGTACGCTGTTACCGGCGGGCAACCGGTGCCCGGCGCAGGGCGTGTCGATTGGGAAAAAACGGCCTCAGCCGCTGGCTACGCCGCCACATTCTCTTTCGATAATCTGGAAGACCTGTCCACCAGGATCGACGAGGTGATGGGGGCCTCCGGGCCTGTCTTCGTCCACTTGGCGGTGAAGCCCGAGATCGAAAATACTCCGGTCCAGTTCCGTACGCGGCCTAGTCGCAGCATACACGACGCCATCAAGGAGCTGCCAAAGGCTATCGGCGACGCTTAGCATTTCGTTTTTTGGCGAACCCCTGAAGCCGAGGCGACGGCTTGCGTGTTGCCTCGGTTCTTCATATATTAGGGCCGGATATGTTGAAGGTCTTGGCAAAAGGATTGTTCGGCAAACTGCTGGCCTATGCTGGCATTGTTCTTGGTTTCTGGCTGCTGTTCCAGGGGTTTTCCAAGCCTAACCCGGCGCTGGGCGTCTTGGGCGGCGCTTTGATACTGGGCGCAATGTCGCTGATGGTGGCGGGACGCAGACAGGATCCGGCGCCTTTGACGGCCCGTTCAACTAACGAAAGGGAGGACGATTCCATTGATCCCCTCGATGGAGGCAACCAGGGCGGTAAACTTTCACCGTAGGGACGCCCTGGTGGTAGCTACTTCGTCAGCACTGCGCGAGTGGAGCACCGTGTCCCAGCGCAGGGACTTGGACGTGGACTTGAAAGACTGCATGGACCGGGCGCCGGCCGTGGCCTTGGGCTTGGCCTTGGCCCAGCCGGACAGTAAAGTCATGGTGTTGGACTGCGACGCCACTTTGCGGACCGATCTGGGCGGCCTGGCCACCATCGGCGAGTCCAAGCCGGGCAACCTGGTGCATCTGGTATTCGACGATGGTTCCCACAGGTCCACCCAAGGCATCCCCATCAGAGGCTTGGACAACCTGGATTTTCCGGCTATGGCCCGCAGTGCCGGCTATGCCAAGACCTACCAGTTCGACAAGCTGGAAGAGTTGTTGCTAGGTCTGGAAGAAGCAATAGCGCAGCCCGGTCCGGTGTTCGTATTGATCAAGGTGAACCGGGAAGGAGAATTGCCGCCCATGCCGGGACGAAGCATGGCCGAAGGTTGGGCTATGGTGCGGCGCACTCTGCTGCCGGAGGGATAAATCAGCCTTCTGATGGCTTGCAGACCAGGATCTCGTGAGCCACGTTGTAGCTTATGGACAAGGTGTCCTTTTGAGTCGAAACCTGCAACACCCCCAAGTAGGGAGCGGCTCCAACAATCTTTATTTCATGATCGGGAACGATCATGGAATCCACCAAAAAGTGCAAGAGCTCTGAGTCTTCCTCAGGGACCCGGGCTACAACGTAGGTCACATCCAGTGTTGCTGTATCCAGGGGCAAGGAGTTGGCCGGCGTCTTGGGCTGGCCAGAGCCTGGAATCGGACGCCCAAAGGGCGAATGGGTCGGATGATTCAGCCGCTCCACCAGCTTTTCCTCAAACTCAGGGGATATCCCGTGCTCCAAACGGTGGGCTTCGTTATGGGCTTGGTGGAGCTCCATACCCAACAACCGCACCACCAGCCATTCGGCCAGCCGGTGCCTCCGGGCGATGTCCTCGGCACCCTCTAGGCCCTTCTTGGTCAGCCTGATGCGCTTGTCTTGACCGATGTCAACCAAAGCCTGCCGCTGCATTCGGCGGATCATGCCGGCTACCGATGGCACCGAAGTTCCCAGACCCTCCGTCGACGGCAATCGCTTGAGAGTGTCGGTCAGTTGAGTAATGGTGGGGACTTCGGAATCTTCCCACAGCTTGTATAGAGACAATAAGTAGTTTTCGGTTCCGGCCGACAACCGCTCGTAGGGCTGTTCCGCTTCCGCCATCCTATTTTGTCCGCTGCCTCGTTTTCGGGAAGTCATGGCCATACTCGTGGAGGTCGTTGAGTTAGGCTAACGGTGAAGAATACCGCAAACTAGCTGACCAAACCGGCGCCGGTCGCATTCCGGCCTAAACACTCGTTGCAGTCAGTAGTTGGGGGATTCCCCCTTGGGGAAGGGTCTTAGCATGTGTCCATGCCGCAACGCGACTCCCACGGCCTCACCCACCGGATATTCCAACGTGTGGGGCAGCAAGCAGCGCACTGTGTTACCCGACGGAAAACCCACCCGATAGATATAGAAGGCGCCTCGGAATTCCCGGTCTACAATTATGCCCTGTCCTTTGTCCGAGGGGTAACAGTCCAGGCAGTCCGGCCGGACCATCACCTCCAATTCCGAGTCCTGCGACCCTCCCTCTTGCTGTTCCGACCAAGAACCCCAATGGGTTCTCCACTCTACCGATCCCACCTCGGTCATTAATCTGCCGTTAACTCTCCGGGCCGGCAAGAAATCTACCATACCGATGAATTGAGCGACAAACCGGGAGGAGGGGCTGGTGAACATTTCCTGGGGAGACCCGGTCTGCTCCAAGCGCCCCTGGTTCATCACTGCGATAGTGTCTCCAACAAGCAGGGCTTCCTCTTGGTCGTGGGTCACAAAGACGGTGGTGGAGTGACTGGCCCGGACTATTTCCAGAACATCTTGGCGGACTTGGTCCCGAAGCTTGGGGTCTAGGTTGGCGAAGGGTTCGTCCAGCAGCAGTAATTCGGGTTGTGGCGCCAAGGCTCGGCCCAAGGCTACCCGTTGCTGCTGACCCCCGGATAGCTCGTGAGGCATCCGGTGGCGGAGGTGGCTCAGTCCCACCAGATCAAGAACATCTCTCACTCTGCCGCTTTGCCCGTCCTTGCGGCTCAGCCCAAAAGAAATATTACGTTCCACGTTGAGGTGGGGGAAAAGCGCTCCTTCTTGAAACACCATCCCCACCCGGCGTTTCTCCGGAGCTACTTCAGTCCCTGGACCGCTGACTATGTGTCCTCCCAGAGAAATCGTGCCGCCATCGGGCTGCTCGAAGCCGGCTATGAGGCGAAGAGCGGTGGTCTTGCCGCATCCGCTGGGGCCAAGAAGAACCAGCACCTGACCCGCCAATACCCTGAGGTCCAAGTCATGTACCACCTCAACATCGCCAAAGCGTTTGCATAGAGAACGGCACTCCAGAGCCAGCGCGGCGCCGCCCGAGTTATCGTCAACCGGGTCCGCTCCGTTCGGCCTCTGTTGGGGCGTTCTGGATATGCGGCCCAGACCATTGCGAAGCAGCTTGGCGGGGGCTACCATGGGCCCCTCCTCCGCTTTAGGCCATCGAGTTTGTTGTTCCCTGATGCAGACATGCTATCCCAATCTATAAAGTCGACCGCTTGCCTATACATGAATGATGCGCCGCCTTAGTTCGGATATCCGCTTCAATGGGCACTGACAGCCGGTTTACAGGGCCAACTAATCGATTTAATACGCCTGTACACTCAAGGGATGTAACTGTGGCTGATCCGGGGCATAGTGTAGAGACGCATCCTCACGTTGTCAATACTTAAATCCGGCATCTTTGGCGGCGCATCCTCATTGCCGATGTAACGAAATCGTAGCAACCGGCAACGACTCAGCCCGTTCCACAGGTCACAAGTTTCAAGCCAAGTACGCATATCCCTTCGAGTATTTGACACTATTTTTGCATCTGGTGTATTCTTTTTTCAAGTCTTGTCGCTTGCACATGTATTCCTTGATAAGTATGCCATATTTCAGACCAAAGTGCATACACTTTTATTTCCCATGGATAGTATGATATTAGTGCGTTGTCAATTGGTTTCTTGAAAACCAGACCAACCGGCAGGCGGTGAGCTTCGACTTCTCGATCGGCATCTAAATCGGTCCTTCCCGGTCGAGGTCTATTTGACCGGAGGAGGCGGACCCCTGCCGTTGTATTGCTCCCCGCAATGGCGGTGGCCGCTGCTGTGCTGCTGCCCCTAGTCTATCTGGTGCTGCGCACCGTCGGCGCCGGTTCAGATGCTTGGGACGTTCTTTTCAGGCTGCGGGTGCTGGAAATTCTAGGGCGGACCCTATTGCTGTTGGGGGGAGTCACTGCCGCCTCTATCGCTCTTGCGGTCCCGATAGCTTGGTTGACCGCCCGTACTGATCTGCCCCTACGCAACTTCTGGGCGGTATTGACCGCTCTTCCTCTAGTGATACCGAGCTATGTCGCCGGCTTTATAGTTGTTGTTGCTTTAGGGCCCAACGGGATGCTGCAAAAGCTATTGGACGGTCCTTTTGGGGTGGACCGCCTGCCCGAAATCTACGGGTTTCCCGGTGCCCTGCTGACTCTCACCCTCCTCACTTACCCCTATGTGCTTCTTACCGTAAGGGCGGCTTTGCGGCGCATGGACCGGTCATTGGAAGAAAGCTCTCGAGGCCTGGGGCGCAACTCTTGGTCCACTTTCTTCCAGGTAACCTTACCCCAACTGAGGCCGTCGATCGCCGCCGGAGCCTTGCTAGTAGGCTTGTATACCCTAAGCGACTTCGGAGCGGTTTCGTTGCTGCGATACGAAACCTTTACTTGGGCCATCTTCATTCAGTACGAGTCCGCCTTGGACCGGACCCTGGGCGCAGCGATGTCTTTGGTCTTGGCGGCCTTGGCCTTGGGCATCATGGCTGCTGAGGCCCTCACCCGCGGCCGTTCCAGGTACTACACCAGCGGTCCGGGAGCGGCGAGGCCCACGCCGCCGGTCCGGTTGGGACGGTGGCGCTGGCCGTCGCTCATCTTCTGCGCCAGCATAGTCGCCGTATCTTTGGCCTTCCCCATATCCGTTTTAGCTTATTGGTTGTTCCGGGGCGTCTCGGCTGGCGAACCCTTGCTGATTTTGTGGGGGGCTGCTCTCAACTCGTTGTACGTCTCGAGCCTGGCCGCTGGGGCTGCGATTGTGGCGGCCCTGCCTGTGGCCGCCTTTTCCGTCCGCTACCCCAGTGTCCTCAGCACTCTCTTGGAACGAGCGACCTACATCGGCTTCGCTTTACCCGGAATCCCTATTGCCCTCTCACTGGTGTTCTTCGGGGTCCACTACACGCCGCCGTTATATCAGACCACGGTGATGCTGGTTTTTGCCTATGTAGTCCTTTTTCTCTCACCGGCCGTTGGGGCGGCCAGGACCTCTTTGCTTCAAGTCAGCCCCCGAATGGAAGAAGCCGCTAGAAGTCTGGGACGGACCCCTCTAGGTGTTTTCGGTTCGGTTACCCTGCCCTTGGTTGCTCCGGGCATTTTTGCCGGGGCAGCATTGGTCTTTCTACTCACTATGAAAGAGCTGCCCGCGACCCTGATATTGAGTCCCATCGGTTTCAACACCTTGGCCACCTCCATATGGGCCGCAACATCGGAAGCCTTCTTTGCTCGTGCTGCCGCGCCGGCCCTTTTATTGATTCTTGTTTCCTCAGTTCCGTTGGCTTTCTTTATGTTGGGTGAACGGCGTAGGCTATAATCGAACGGGGACGCCGAGACGCGGTCCGCTACCGGTCCGCTACTATGAGGAGGCAGCATTTTGCCGCTGGAAAATTCCGATATGCAGGTGATCAAACCAGGCAAGTTAATCGACGGTCTTGGCGGACCGCCCAGGGAAGACGCAGCGGTGGTTATTAAGGACAACCGCATCCTGTGGGTCGGACCAGAAAAGCAACTGGGCACCCCAGCGGCGCCTTCTGAGGCGTCCCGAGCGGTTGCCGAGGGACAGACTCTGGACTTCCCTGAGCATACTCTTTTGCCCGGACTGATCGACTGCCATACTCACACCAATATGCCCGGAGACGGGCGCACCGGCGAAGAAGTAGACCAGGATACCGACGATGTGCGGTTGCTGCGCTCCGCTCAGAACGTGCGTCTCGCTC
Source organism: Dehalococcoidia bacterium (assembly GCA_965197565.1). Taxonomy (GTDB): domain Bacteria; phylum Chloroflexota; class Dehalococcoidia; order Lucifugimonadales; family UBA3495. The sequence goes on along the minus strand of CBDANK010000003.1, from coordinate 995,630 downwards.
TGCAATCAGGCGTAACGACCCTGTGCGACTGTGGAGCGTGGAACCGGACCGCCTTTTCCTTGAAGGAAGGGATTGCCTTGGGGATAGTGGACGGTCCCCGGGTGCGAGTGGCGGGCCGGCCCATCACCGTTACCGGAGGCCATCTTTGGTTCATGGGGGGAGAAGTAGACGGCGCCGATGCTATCCGTAAACAGGTGCGTCAGCTTATTAAGGAGGGAGCGGACTTGATAAAAGTAGCGGCTTCCGGCGGCAGCACCCTCAGCAGCGATCCCTTCCGCCCAGCCTTTACGCCGGAAGAGCTGACCGTCCTCACTGAAGAGGCCCATAACCGGCAGAGACCGGTAGCAGCCCACTGCCGGTCCACGGTGGCTGTCAACCAGGCCATGGACGCCGGGGTTGACATGATCTTTCATTGCTTCATGTACGACCCCGACGGCAGCTACCGCTTCGATCAATCCACGGCACAACGGTTGGCCGACTCCGGTATATGGGTGAATCCGACCCTTTCCCTTGGTAAACCAATGATGGCCCTACTTCAACAAAAGCGGGACCGCCAAGGCCTCTCCCCGGAAGAGAATGTAATTCTAAACAGGTCGGAAGAGTTCCTACGAATATCGACCGACCAGTTCGGAAGGCTCATCGATATGGGAGTTAAACTGATTGGCGGCTCCGACGCTGGCTGGAGCACCGGCAGATTTGGGAACTTTCATGCGGAGCTTCTGGTAATGCATGAAGTGGGTCTCTCTCCCATGCAGGCCGTTCTCGCCGGCACCCGGGACGCGGCCGCCGCCATGGGAATCCTGGAATCTATAGGCACCATCGAGGCGGGCAAGGAAGCGGACCTGCTCTTGGTGGAAGGAAACCCAGCTGAGGACATCAAGGACCTCCGGCGGGTAACAGCCTTGTTTCTCGGCGGGCAACGGGTTGATGGCATCGGACCCTCACCGGACGGGGGCCAGGCCCCATGACCTGGCCGGCTATGGCGGTGGACTTGCCAGGCAGACCAAGGTATCATTGTCAATGGCTGGCTCAACGGCTGATTCTAACCGCTTCAATCTCAAGCTAATCTTCACATTCCCACCGGCCCGCTTCCTAGCCTACAGACCGCTAGGGAGGAATTCTTTGTAGGGATATGGTTGGGCCGGAGATTTACTCGTGAGGGTCGGCGGAGATTATCGGAATTTTGAGGCGGAACGCTAAAGGAGGTATTCAGTGAAGAAAGTAACAATGAAAGACGTGCCCAAGACGCCTGCGGAAATGACTGGCGGCCTGATGACCGGCACTCAGGTCTATAGGCAACCTGTATTGGAGACCGGCGAAAGCCAAAACTTCAACTTTTCTATCGTCGAATTTAGCGCCGGTTCCCGCAACAAGTTCCACAAACACTCCGGCGACCAGATATTGGTCATCACGGCGGGAACAGGAAAAGTGGCTACGGATGATGAAGTTATCACAGTCACCGAGGGGGACGTTGTTCTGATTCCAGCCAGGGAAAACCACTGGCACGGCGCCCCGGACGACACCTCCATGGCCCACATAACCATAACCGTCGCCGGCAGCGATACCGAGCAAACAGAGGCATAGGAGAGATTTCGTGCAGAAAGTTACAATGAAAGACGTGGCCAAGGAGCCTCTACCAATGACCGGCGGCCTCATGACCGGGACCCAGGTATACCTGCAGTCTCTTTATGGCTCCGGACAAAGCGAAAACTTCAACTGTGCCATCGTCGAATTCAGCGCCGGTTCACGCAACAAATTCCACAAGCACTCCGACGACCAGATATTGGTCATAACCAAGGGCACGGGTAAAGTGGCCACGGACCATGAAGTGCTCACGGTCACTGAGGGGGACGTTGTCTTGATTCCCGCCGGGGAGAACCACTGGCATGGGGCCCCGGACGACACCTCCATGGCCCACATTACGATAACCGTCTACGGCAGCCCCACCGAGCAGACCGAGCCTTAGAGTTCAATTCGCGGGCCAATAACCTTCAGACCCCCCATTTGCTCTCTTTTTGAAGGAGGGCTAAGAGCTTAAATAAAGACCCTGTTAAAACGAGCATATCATCTTGACAGCCCAAGGATAGGCGAGTATACTTGGTTTCCTACCGCTCTTGCGGAGTGGTGGCGGCACTTTAACAACTGAATAGTGGAAGGAAGTAAGGTTTTTCATTAAAGAGAGTTTGATCCTGGCTCAGGGTGAACGCTGGCGGCGCGCTTAATGCATGCAAGTCGAGCGTGCCCCGGAGACTTCGGTCACCGGGGAAAGCGGCAAACGGCTGAGTAACGCGTGAGTAACCTGCCCTTCGGTGGGGTATAACTTCGAGAAATTGATGTTAATCCCGCATACGATCCTCCCGCCTTGGCGGAAGGATGAAAGCCTCCGGGCGCCGGAGGAGGGGCTCGCGTCCTATCAGGTAGTTGGTGGGGTAATGGCCTACCAAGCCGATGACGGGTAGCTGGTCTGAGAGGATGATCAGCCAGAGGGGCACTGAGACACGGGCCCCACTCCTACGGGAGGCAGCAGCAGGGAATTTTGGGCAATGGGCGAAAGCCTGACCCAGCGACGTCGCGTGGGGGATGAAGGCCTTCGGGCTGTAAACCCCTTTTCCAAGGGAAGAGAAAGGACGGTACCTTGGGAATAAGCTCCGGCTAACTACGTGCCAGCAGCCGCGGTAATACGTAGGGGGCTAGCGTTACCCGGAATCACTGGGCGTAAAGAGCGCGTAGGCGGCTGGATAAGTCTCTTGTTAAAGCTCCCGGCTTAACTGGGAGAGGTCAAGGGATACTATTCGGCTCGAGGGCAGTAGAGGAAGGCGGAATTCCCGGTGTAGCGGTGAAATGCGTAGATATCGGGAGGAACACCAGTGGCGAAAGCGGCCTTCTGGGCTGTGCCTGACGCTGAGGCGCGAGAGCGTGGGGAGCAAACTGGATTAGATACCCAGGTAGTCCACGCCCTAAACGATGGATGCTAGGTACAGGGGGTATCGACCCCCCCTGTGCCGCAGCTAACGCGATAAGCATCCCGCCTGGGGACTACGGCCGCAAGGCTAAAACTCAAAGGAATTGACGGGGGCCCGCACAAGCGGTGGAGCGTGTGGTTTAATTCGATGCTAAGCGAAGAACCTTACCAGGGCTTGACATGCTGGTAGTAGAAACCCGAAAGGGTGACGATCTCGGGGTAACTCGGGAAGCCTTCACAGGTGCTGCATGGTTGTCGTCAGCTCGTGCCGTGAGGTGTTGGGTTAAGTCCCGCAACGAGCGCAACCCTTGTCGCTAGTTATCTTCTCTAGCGAGACAGCCTCCCACAAGGAGGAGGAAGGTGGGGATGACGTCAAATCATCATGGCCCTTATGCCCTGGGCTACACACACGCTACAATGGCCGGTACAATGGGCTGCGAAAGCGCGAGCTGGAGCCAATCCCACCAAAGCCGGCCCCAGTTGGGATTGCAGGCTGCAACCCGCCTGCATGAACGCGGAATCGCTAGTAACCGCAGGTCAGCACACTGCGGTGAATACGTTCCCGGGCCTTGTACACACCGCCCGTCACGTCATGGAAGCCGAGAACGGTTGAAGTCGCTGAGCTAACCCGCAAGGGAGGCAGGCGCCGAGGTCGGGCTTGGTGACTGGGACGAAGTCGTAACAAGGTAGCTGTACCGGAAGGTGCGGCTGGATCACCTCCTTTCTAAGGAGCGCAGGCCGGGCCTGTTGTCCGCTTAAGGCGGATGGAGGCCGGGTCCAACTCCTAGGTCGAACCGGCGGGTGTTCCGTTCTGGATGCTGTCTCGATTGAGTCCTTGCGCCTCCGGGCGCTGCTCTCGGGCTGAAGGAACGGTCCCCTGAGAAAGTCCGTCGGCGCCCCCCGGCATAACCGGGGGACCTATATCAAATAAGAACCAAATTCTTCCTTCCGCTATTCAGAGGTTAAGGCGCCAAAGAAAAGAGCCGGACCAATATAAGGTCCGGCTTTTTACATAGGGAAGATTATGAGCGGCGGGACTGGTTCTCGAAAAAATTGGATGGAATTCAGGAAGCCCTACGGGATATTCTGCCGGAGCTTAAGGAAAGTCATGGAGTAAAGAATCTCGGCATCTTTGGTTCATACGCCAGAGGGGACCAGAGGACCGCAGCGATCTTGACCTGCTGGTCGAATTCGACCGCACGCCAACTATCTTCGAATTCGTAAGACTCCAGCGTCATCTGGCCGCGGAATTGGGGGTCAAGGTTGATCTCGTAATGACATCCGCTCTAAAGCCCCATATCGGAAAGCATATACTGAGAGAAGTAGTGCCGGTGTGAGGCAGGGCCGAACTTACCTGGACTATCTGCGGGATATCCTCCGTGAGACCTACAAACAAGAACCAACTCTTCCTTCCGCTATTCAGCGGTTAAGGCGCTCACGAAAGGCCGGACAACAACAGTCCGGCTTTTTTGTTTGCCGGGAGATTGTCCGTATAATACTCGACACATCACCTGTGGGGGCAGCTAACCATGTCCGTAGATGTAAGCAGCATCGCCAAAGAGTTTTCCCTCTCCGAAGAGGACCTTGCCAGGAAGAGCCTGCGGGCCTTCCTGTTGGAACAGTTGCGCCTGCTTGAGGCGGAGCGGAAGGCTAGATGCGCCAAGTTCGGCGCAACCGACCTGTGGGACATGGAGCGTCTGATGGTGGAGGGGAAGGTGGAGGAAGAGGCTATTTTGGAGGACTTCCAAAAAGTCGACTACTTGACTACTCGCGTCCAGCGGGTAAAGGCCATGCTTGAGGACCTTTAGTGCCCGACCTGGAAAGGCTTGGCCGCCTGGCCGAGACAGAGTTCCTCGAAATTGTCCTATCTACAACTATCACCGAAGAAAAGTTGCGCGTGGTCCTGGTAGATGGTTCCTACATCGACTTTTGGTGGTCCGGCCAGATACAGGGGCGCTATGCCTACCACTGGGAGCGGGGCCAGATTGACGGAACCATCTACCGGCACGACAACATTCCCCACTTGCAGTGGCAAGCGGTAAGTTCGTTTCCCAAGCATTTCCACGCAGGCGCACAGCATACTGTCGTAGGGAGCGAAATATCGGATAATCCGGAGCAGGGGCTTCGAGAATTCCTGCATTTTGCTGCTGGCATCATCAACGAGGAGCTTGACCGTGTCTGAAAGCGAAGACCTGTACGAAATCCTGCAGGTTCATCCATCCGCCCATCAGGATGTCATTCGGGCAGCATTCCGACGGCTGACGCTCCTATATCACCCAGACCGAAACCCATCGCAAGAAGCCGATGAGATTATGACACGGTTGAATCTTGCGTATGAGACTCTGAGTGACCCAGGCCGGCGTGCGGCATACGACCGGGTACGAGGCGTCCAACGGAGGCAGAGAACGGAACCTCACAGCAGTGATACTCAAAGCGGGCGACCACACACAAGCAGACCTGCTAGAGAGTCTACTTCACAGTCTAGGACGGCTACTCCAACGACGCCTCCCGAAAGACGACCTATTCAGGTGCTCAGAAAAATGCCTGGCACGATAGGTCTCGCTGTGGTCGCAGTAATTGTGGTGGCAGCCGTCTTCAGTGTTGGCGGACGAGGAAACAGTGATGACGGAGGCCTTCGCACCGTCGCTGTTTTGCCGACAAGGACTCCTATTCTCCTTACAACCACACCCGCACAAGTGCCCACAGCACTACTGGTTTCTGGAGCGACGGCGGGTATGGCACCAGTGGCGCCGACTCCCCGGCCAACCGCTACGGCCACACCAAGGCCAACCGTGACTCCGACTCCTGCACCAACAACTCTACCGATTCCTACTTCTGTACTAACCGCTACGTCAAATCCGACCAAACGAGACTATTTCACTCGCGGGTCTTCCCAAGCCGATGTGCTTCATGCCCAAGGCATTCCTACCGAAATCCAGACTTATGAAGTACTGGGATTTGAACGTTGGTACTATGATCGGAGCAGGGTTAAGTTCTCGCTGCCGGATAGGCAAGTCACAGAGTGGGACAATGAGGGCAACTTGAATGTCCAACTGCTGCCTAAGACCAGCGAGTCTTCAACTCTTGGGCATTTTACCCGCGGGTCTTCCCAAGCCGATGTGCTTCATGCCCAAGGCATTCCTACCGAAATCCAGACTTATGAAGTACTGGGATTTGAACGTTGGTACTATGATCGGAGCAGGGTTAAGTTCTCGCTGCCGGATAGGCGAGTCACAGAGTGGGACAATGAGGGCAACTTGAATGTCCAACTGTTGCCCAAGACCAGCGAGTCTTCAACTCCTGGGCATTTTACCCGCGGGTCTTCCCAAGCCGATGTGCTTCATGCCCAAGGCACTCCTACCGAAATCCAGACTTATGAAGTACTGGGATTTGAACGTTGGTACTATGGTTTGAGCACAGTCAAGTTCTCGCTGCCGGATAGGCGAGTCACAGAGTGGAACAACAAGGGCAACTTGAAGGTCAAGTAGCAGTACTACAGCCGCACATCCGATGTCGGGACTTTTAGCCGGCGTTTTGGAGGATAGCGGATGTCTGAGGTATTCTGGTCAGCTTTTGGTGGTGGTATCACCGGTGGAATGGTTGCCGCCTTTGCCGGGCTAGTTGTTGAGTGGGGCAGATATTGCTTTTCAAAGTCGCATCTTAAGGTTAGTGGTACATCTCGTTATGTGATAACGCCAGGAACGTCCTCAAAATTGATTGGAATCGAAAACGATGATGAGATCAAGCTTGTTCTGGTAGCAGCCAACGACAGGCAACATCCCATAACAGTAACTGGCTTTGGCATTCGACTTAAAGGCAGTGCCACTCCTGGCTTGTTCTTAATCCCTAACGAGGGTTTTCATATGCCTTACGAAATTCTGCCAGGACACAATCTTACTCAATTTACTAGCGTGCCAGACCTAGTAGTGGAGCTTAAGAGAATGGGAAAGAAACCCAGAGATCTAAAATGTATCTGGTTCAACACAGCGACCGACCAGGAATTTCGAGGAGCTATCGACAAAAGCGTAATGAGGGCGATCAGAACCGAATATAACAACGACGTTGGATAATAATATCCTGTTACACTACCCTTTTTCAGCTAGTTACCTGAGGTAACCGCCGCATAGTTCTTTCGCTGATAGTCTCCACCTGAGACATGGATATCCCAGCTTTTTCTACCGAACTTGAGACCGATTTTGCGGTAACCTGGGCCTTCGAGATTATTGGTGAAGCTCCCTTAGTATTCCGTCAAACAGCTTAAGGAGCTTGAGCTGTAGGTAAAAACTCAGGCGAGAAATATTTTATGAACGAAAGCAAGCTATTAGAGAGAATCACGGTGGACCCGGACATCTTCGGGGGCAAGCCGCTCATTCGCGGCCGGCGTTTGGCGGTGGAGCACGTTCTGGGGATGCTGGCCGTCGGGGATTCTCCTGAAACAATACTCAGTGGCTATCCCTGGTTGGAGTCGGAGGATATACAGGCTTGCCTGATCTACGCCCGCAAGGTTATCGGACGCGAACTGACCTAACTGACAGGAGTAACGCTAACCTTCTTTGGCCCAGTATCGGCTTGTAGAAGGGATTCCGGCACCTCTGCCTCGACTTCGCCTACAACGATGTGCTGCACGTGGGTGTTGGGGGGCACCGGGTCGGCTCCCTTTTCCGCTTCACCCTCCAAGTGGAGTTCGATTGCTTCCTTGGCGTTGCTTAATGCCTCTTCCACCGTTTCACCGAAGGTTATACAGCCAGGGTAGTGGGGGAACACGACCTGGTAGCTCTCGTCGTCTGGAAGAAGAATGACCGTAAACTTTTTTGCGGGCATTTAGAGGACCTCTCGCAGGACCGTAATTGTTTCCAGTGATGAATAGCGACGTGGCACGACCCTAGTCCTTTATGTCTCTGCTCTAACTGACTACCCCCGCGTCCACTCCGTCCAGAAACCGCGCTAGCAGCCCGGCGAACTCGTCGGGGATCTCCACGTTGGGGGAGTGGCCGATGCCGTGGAAGATGTGCAAGTGGCGCGACTCCTCAGGAAGGGCCAGGTAGTCGGCCAGGATGTTGTCCACCCCCACAGTGGTATCCCTGTCGCTTCCCACCACCAGCGTCGGGACGGTTATCTCGCCTAACCGCTCCCTAAGCCGGAGCTGGGACATGGAGCGGCGCCCTCCCAACGCCCGTTCCACAGGGTTGCGTGCGATATCGGCCAAGACCCCTTCGGTAAAGTCCCTGGTTATGTGAGGTCCGTTGAATCCCATGTCGCCCTGGGGACGGTCGCCGGTCCGAAACTGGTCCCGAATGGCGCTGTCCCAACCGTCCTCTAACTCCCGGCCCTGCAGGGGCGTGGAATTGAGCAACACCAATGCCTTGAGCCTATCTTGATGGGCCAGCGCGTACTGGGCCACCGTCGCTCCCCCCATGGAATGCCCCGCTAGGGTGAAATCGTCCAACTCCAATGCCTCCACCGCGTTGTGCAGATCGGCGGCGAAGGACTCGACGCTGTAATCGCTCTCCAAGGCGGTGCGCTGGGACTCCCCCGCTCCCCGGTTGTTGAGAGCGATTACCTGAAAGCGTGCCGGCGCCATCCGGGCCATCGCCAGATGCCACAGCCGGGCCGATGACGCGTATCCATGGACCAGCAGCACCGTCTCGGTCCCTTGTCCGTGCTGGTAGTACTGAAGCTGGACCTCTCCCGCTTGAACAAACCTTGATTCCATTCTGGACTCCTTAAGAAAAGCTGGGGCCTGTTGGCTTTCGCCCGGCCAAGTACGTTATCCTATCATGAGAATTGGACCGGCAACTGGCGGCAGAGCCCGACTGCCGCAGCAACTCGAGACCTTTGCATAACCCCCACCCCTGTCATTCCGAACGCAGCGAAGCCCTTCGGCTGCGCTCAGGATAAACTCCGTGAGGAATCTCAAACCTATGTCAGCAAGCACTAGGTCTGTAGCTGGACCGACGCGACGACTCTGCCCCAACGCCTTAGATTCCTCCCTCCGGTCGGAATGACAGGGGTGGGGGTCGGAATGACAAGTTGAGCGACCAGTTATGCAAAGGTCTCACAACTCAGCTTCAGCGGTCATGGCGCGATTTTTGTGAGATACTGGGCCTTGGAACTGGATTGAGTTGGATTTTCTTATTGAGGAAAGCAAGATGCGATTGGAAGGCAAGGTGGCGATTATTACCGGAGGCGCTCGCGGAATGGGCGCTTCCGAGGCCAAGCTTTTTGCCCAGGAAGGCGCCAAGGTGGTAATCTGCGACCTTCGTGAAGAGGAGGGGAGGCAGGTAGAGGCTGAGATCACGAAAGCCGGCGGCGAGGCAATGTTCCTGCGTATGGACGTTACCCAGGAACAAGATTGGAGCGATGCTGTAGACCGCACTGTGTCCAGATTCGGAAAACTGAACCTGCTGGTCAACAACGCTGGCATCAGCGCCGGTGCTTTCCCGGACACCGATAGCATAGATGGCTGGGACAGCATGATGGACATCAACTCCAAAGGAGTGTTCTTGGGCACCAGGTCCGTCATCCCCAAAATGGTGGAAGCGGGAGGCGGCGCCATAGTGAATATTTCGTCAATAAGCGGATTGGTGGGGAGCGATGACGGGCACCCGGCATACTATGCTTCCAAGGGCGCCGTGCGCTTGTACACCAAGGTTTCGGCGGTGCGCCACGCCAAGGATGGAATTAGGATAAACTCGGTGCATCCCGGCCACATGCCGCCCATGGCCACATCGGCTCCGGAGAACGAGGCTCGGCGGCGGGAGGTGACTGAAAACACGCCCATGGGAAGAAGGGGCCGGGTCGAAGAAGTGGCCTACGCAGTTTTATTCCTGGCCTCGGACGAAGCCTCGTATATAACCGGAGCAGAGCTGGCGGTAGATGGAGGATTTACCGCACGTTAAAGCCGACTGCGAATAGGGTAGGCCAAAAATGATGGAGGCAGTATGCGATTGGAAGGCAAGGTAGCCATTGTTACCGGAGGCGCTCACGGAATGGGCGCGGTGGAAGCCAAGCTTTTTGCCCGGGAGGGGGCCAAGGTGGTCATTGCCGACATCCGGGAAGAAGACGGGAGGCAAGTCGAGTCCGAAATCGCCGAGGCCGGCGGCGAGGCGGTGTTCGTGGAGTTAAACGTGGCCGATGAAGCAGCCTGGGAGTCCGCCGTACAGCAGGCGGTGGACCGCTTTGGCAAGCTGGACATCTTGGTCAACAACGCGGGCATCGGCGGCAGTGGGGAACTGGACCACAGCAGTACCGACGCCTGGGACCGGCTGATGAACATCAACGCCAAGGGTGTCTTCCTTGGCATGAAGTACGCAATCAGGGAGATGCAGAAAACGGGTGGCGGCGCCATCGTAAACATCTCGTCCATCTCCGGCTTTGTGGGGCAAGAGACGGTCCACCCAGGCTACAACGCCTCCAAGGGCGCCGTGCGGCTTATCACCAAGGCGGCGGCCGTGCAGCACGCCAAGGAAGGAATCAGAGTAAACTCGGTGCATCCGGGAATAATGCCGCCCATGCTGACGTCTCTTCAGCGGGGCGACGCTCGCCGGGAAAGGATGGTCAACGACGTGCCCATGCAGCGGGAAGGCCAGCCCATCGAGGTAGCCAACGCGGTCCTCTTCCTGGCCTCGGATGAGGCCTCCTACATCACCGGCACCGAGCTAATAGTGGACGGCGGGTTCACCGCCAAGTAAAAACAACCGCTGGTGAAGACCTAGACCCCGGCACTAACTTAGTGGAGGCAATATGCGACTGGAAGGCAAGGTAGCCGTTGTTACCGGAGGCGCGCGTGGAATGGGCGCTTCCGAGGCCAAGCTTTTTGCCCGGGAGGGCGCCAAGGTGGTAATAGCCGACCTCCGGGAAGAGGAGGGAAAGCAGGTAGAGGCCGAGATTGCGGAAGCCGGCGGCGAGGCAATGTTTCTACGCTTGGACGTAACCAATGAACAGGACTGGCGCGACGCGGTGGACAGCACCGTGGCCAGGTTCGGAAAGCTGGATGTGCTGGTCAACAACGCGGGCATCAGTTCCGGCGCTTTCCCGGACTCTAACAGCATAGATGGCTGGGACAGCATCATGGAAATCAACTCCAAAGGAGTGTTCCTAGGCGCTCGGTCCGTCATCCCCAAAATGGTGGAAGCGGGAAGCGGCGCCATAGTGAATATTTCGTCGATAATGGGAATGGTAGGCGGTGGAGGGGGTCACCCGGCCTACCATGCCTCCAAGGGAGCGGTGCGCTTGTACACCAAGGCTCTGGCGGTGCGCTATGCCAAGGAAGGAGTTAGGGTCAACTCGGTGCATCCGGGCTTCATGCCTCCCATGGCCACATCGGCGCCGCGGGACGAAGCACGAGAGCGGGAGGTGACCGAAAACACCCCGATGGGACGAGAGGGCCGAATCGAGGAAGTGGCCAACGCAGTATTGTTCCTGGCCTCCGACGAAGCTTCATATATAACTGGCGCCGAGTTGGCGGTCGATGGAGGATATACCGCCAAGTAGGATGGCCCACCCTCAACCCTCTAGGCGCAGCCAAGAACCCCCGGCAGCAGGGCGGCGCCGGTACGGGTCGCGTCGGGCCCGACAGCGATTATTGGCGACTGACCTAACGGCAACTACAATAAGAGCAACACCTTAAAGGCACTGAGGCATACAGCATAAATCGGCCGTTAGGTGAGCAAAAATAATGAGCGCCTACCCATGCTTGACCTGCTGAAGGCCCACTTCGGTTTCGACTCCTTTCTGCCGCAGCAGGAGGAAATCGTCGCCGCAGTAATGGGCGGGAACGATGCGTTTGTCCTGATGCCCACCGGCGGCGGCAAGTCGCTGTGCTACCAGTTGCCCGCCCTAGCCTTGGGCGGCCTGACGTTGGTAGTCTCGCCACTCATTGCCCTGATGAAAGACCAGGTGGACGCCCTGCGCGCCAACGGTATTTCCGCCGGTTTTATCAACAGCTCCCTGACCCAGGCGCAAATTGCGCGGGTCGAGGGCTTGGCCCAGAACGACCGGTTCAACATCCTCTACGCGGCCCCAGAGCGGGTCGTTCTGCCCGAGTTCTGGAACTTCCTGAAACAGTTGGACGTGCGGCTGCTGGCTATCGACGAGGCCCACTGCGTTTCTCATTGGGGGCATGATTTCCGCCCCGCCTACCGCGAGTTGAAGGCACTCCGGGAAGTCTGCCCCCAGGCTCCGGCCATTGCCCTTACCGCCACCGCAACCAAGCCGGTCCGGGACGACATTCTGGCCGAATTGGGCCTCCGTCAGCCCAAGGTCTTCATTTCCAGCTTCAACCGCCCCAACTTGACCTACTCCGTCGAACCCAAGGAAACGTCGCTTGCCCCGCTGTTGACTTTGCTGAAGAAACACCGCGGCGAGTCCGCCATCATCTACTGCACCACCCGCAAGTCCACCGAGGAAATGGCCCACAACCTCTCCCGCCAAGGTTTCAAGGCGGAAGCCTATCACGCCGGGCTGGAACCGGAAGTTCGGCGGGCCGTCCAGGACCGGTTCATCCGCGACGAAACTCCCATCGTGGTGGCTACCATCGCCTTTGGCATGGGCATCGACAAGCCGGACGTCCGCTTGGTGGTCCATCAGGACCTGCCCAAGAATCTGGAAGGCTACTACCAGGAGACGGGCCGGGCCGGACGGGACGGAATGCCCAGTGAGTGTGTCCTGTTTTACTCCTACGGAGATAGGGCCAAGCAAGAGTATTTCCTGGACCGGATGGAGGATGCCGAAGAGCAGGAGCGCGCGCGCCGGCGGCTGGAGCAGATGGTGGCCTTTTGCCGTCTGCCAACCTGCCGCCGCAAGTTCGTGCTGGAATACTTGGGCGAGGAATGGCCGGGGCAGTCCTGCGGCGGCTGCGACGTTTGCCTAACACCCCAAGAGGAGTACGACGCCACCGAAATCGCCCAAAAAGTTCTGTCGGCGGTAATCCGCACCGGCGAACGGTTTGGCGCGGGGCACGTAATCAGAGTCTTGCTTGGGGCGGGTACGAAGAGAGTACAAGAGCTTGGGCACGACCAATTGTCCGTGTTCGGCATTGCCAGCCGGCACTCCCAAGACGAATTACGTCAATTGATAAACACCTTGGAATCCAATGGCTTGTTGGCTGTATCAGGTGGACAATACCCGACGCTGCAAGTAACGCCGCAAGGACGCGCGTTTCTGAAAGCCCGCGACACCCTGCATCTTTCCCGTCCGATAGCTCAGAACAACAGTCACGTCTACCGCGACGATAGCGATGCGCCGCTGTCCAATCGCGCCGCCCGGCGAGACCGCGGCCGCACCTCCGGCAGCGACGACACGAAGCCCTACGACGCGGACCTCTTTCGTGAGCTGTCGGCCCTGCGCAAGCGAATCGCCGACCAGCAGGGAGTGCCGACCTTCGTAGTTTTCAGCGACAGGTCGTTGCGGGAAATGGCGCGGCAGGTGCCCCTGACCCGGCACGACTTTGCCCAAATCTCCGGCGTCGGTGAGGCTAAGCTGCGGGAGTTCAGCGGCCCGTTCATTGGAACCATAAAAAGCTACGTGGGCAAACACGGCTTGCCGCAGCCAGATTCCGAGGGGCCGGAGCCGCGCCCGGCCAAGAAGCCAACCTCCTATACTGCCGGCAATACATTCCTGGAGACGGCCCGGCTGGTGTCCGCCGGAGCATCCTTGACCGAAGTGGCCGGACAGCGCGGCCTGTCGGAAAACACGATCGTGGGCCATCTGGAGCGGCTAGTGCAGGATGGCGAGACCGTAGCGTTCGACCACTTGCTGCCCAATCCTCAACGTCAAGAAACTATCAGGGCCGCCTTCGATGCCTTGGGCCATGAATTGCTCCGGCCGGTGTTTGACGAACTCGGCGGCGAGTACACTTACGACGAACTGAGGCTGGTGCGTATCGGACTGTGCCAGAAATAGGTATAAGTAGGTCCACTCCGGCCTATAGAATAGAATCGTGGTTAATGGCCCGAATAAAAGCGGATCTTTAGGAGGGGAAACGGATTGCCGGGTCTTGCTCCGGCCCTGACGCCCGGCGATTGTAAAGGAAAGACTTGGAATGTAAACTTGGGCCGCGCAGAAGTCTAGAGGTCCGGACTCCCGGTACATCCCGGGGACGGCAACAGGTCCCGCGCAGACGCCAAAATTGAAAACAGCGGCACTTGCGGCTTCAGGAGAATCTTAGCGCCATGCCAGAAGTTACTGTCCACACTCAAGGGACGCCCTCATGGGCCGAACTGTCCACTACCGACGCAGCCGGGGCACTGGCTTTCTACAGCGCCATATTTGGCTGGGTAAACGACCCGCAGGCCATCAGCGAAGACTGGTTCTACCACATGCAGAAACTCAACGGCCTAGAAGCAGCAGCCATCTATCAGCAAGGCGAGGAAGAACGGACTCAAGGAGTACCGCCCCATTGGAACACCTACATTACGGTGGACAACGTCGACTCAGTCGTCGAGCAGGCCGGACGGCAGGGACGCACGGTGGTCTTCGGCCCCATGGACGTGTTCGACGCGGGCAGGATGGCAATGCTTCAGGACCCGCAGGGAGCATTCTTTGCTGTGTGGCAACCGAACCAACATATCGGAGTCAGGGTGAAGAACGAGCCAGGCGCTATGACTTGGAATGAGTTGCTGACTTCCAACTCTGACGCCGCCATCGAGTTTTATGGCAGGCTATTGGGTCTCGAGCGGGGCGAGACCATGGGGGAAATGAACTATACCCTCATCCGGGCGCAAGGGACCGAGGTGGCCGGGGTATTGCAGATTACGCCGGAAATGGGACCGGTCCCACCCAACTGGATGATTTACTTCGCCGTCGACAACATCGACGAGACAGTAGCCAAGGTCCAGTCCTTGGGCGGCAGCGTATTGGTGCCCGGGACAGACATTCCTGGCATTGGCCGGTTTGCGGCCCTGATGGACCCTCAGGGCGCGGCTTTCAGCATCTTCAAAGGCGCCTGACCGGGGAGGCAACAATGGGATTTCGGGTCCTGCACCACCTGAACACCAGCAATCTTAAGGGAATACCGGAGGAGGCCCGTTGGGCCGAGTCAATGGGCTACGACGGCCTGTGCGCCGACGAGACGGGGCACGACCCTTTCTTCCCCTTGCTCTTGGCCGCCAGCGCCACGTCGCGAGTCACCCTGGAAACCAGGGTGGCTATTGCTTTTCCACGCTCACCTATGATGGCGGCCTATGCCGCAATGGACCTTCACAACTTCTCGGATGGACGGTTCCGCCTGGGTCTGGGGACCCAGGTGAAGGGCCACAACGAGCGTCGTTTTTCCGTAAAATGGGAGTCGCCGGGCCCTCGCCTGAGAGAGTATGTTCAATCGCTGCACGCCATCTGGGACAACTGGCAAGAAGGCAAGAAACTGGACTTCCAGGGCCGGTTTTATAGGTTCAACCTGATGACCCCCTTCTTTAGTCCGGGCGTCAGCCCAGTGGGCAAACCCCCGGTGTTCATCAGCGCCATCAATCCTTTCAACTGCCGGGTGGCCGGGGAGCTATGCGACGGCTTGGCACTACACCCCATCACCTCGGTCAAGTACCTAACCGAGGTGATTAAACCCAACATCGTCAGGGGAGCCGAGCAAGGAAACCGCAACCCGGAGGATGTTACCCTAAATGGGTCGGGATTTGTCGTTACCGGGCCCGATGAACGGGCAATAGAGGCTAACAAGGAGGTAGTTAGGAGCCGGATAGCCTTCTACTTTTCCACTAGGACCTATTTCCCGGTGTTGGAGGTCCACGGCTTCCAAGAAGTCGGCCAGAGACTTCACCAGCTATCCCTGAAGGGCGAATGGTCCCGGATGGCCGGGTTGGTCAGCGATGAAATGCTGGAGACCTTCGCCGTTGTGGGACGGTACGACGAGGTGGCCCCGGCGGTGAAGGAGCGATTCAACGGGCTGATAGATGAGGTAGTCTTCGGCTTCGACACCAAAGGGCCTGGCGATGAAGCCCAGCTAAAGAAAATAGTCCGGGAGTTGCAGACATAAATCGGGTGGAGCACTCAATCCGGAGGTAAAGATGTCGGCATGTGCGGTCTGCGGTTGCTCGGAGAGCCGGGATGAACTCGTGAGAGAAGTCTTCCAGATTGGCAGTGATTACGTGCTAGTTAACTGTATACCGGCTAATGTTTGCTCACGTTGTGGTGAACAATCATTCAGCCGGGAGGTCACAGAAAAGGTACGTCAAATGCTGCACGAGCAAGCAACCCCTACCAAGTCTATTACGGTCAACGTTTTCGAATTCGTCTAACGAGACCCAGTCTCTCTGGTCAATCCCTGCCGCCGATGAAAACCGGCAGCATCAATCCCGGTAGTCGCACGGTCTACTGCTGGCCACGAGCCACCAGGCGCTTGGTGGCTTCTTTCCAGGTGGCCTCATCCAAGTTCGTTGTTGTCCATCTTAAGAACCTACTAGCCTCCCGATTAGCGATGCCGTCAAAGGCCAGTAGCGCAGTTTGATGGTCGCCCGTCTTGACGAATTCATTGACCGCTTGATCGCTTTCCCAGATTGATAAGGTGTAAAAACACAGCCTCGGAAAGTCGGCTTTTCGACCATACCAGACTAGGCCGGGTGTACTGCGCAGTTGGCGGGTTACATCCCCGTATAGCTTGAAAAACCGTGGCAATTTCCACAGATTCTTCAGTTTCAACATGGTGGCTACCACCGTGGACTCAGTGCCATCCATGCAAATTCCTATCCTTGCGGCATGGGTTGCCGGCTAGCATCCGGATGGCAACTAAAGGCAGAGTTAGACATCCTCCTGCTCCGCCCGTTCCAACAGCGTATCCACCAGGTTGACCAACCCGCTAACCCGTTCCAACACGAGCGGGCGGTCCATCGTCGGGTCCGGCACGGCCTCGTAGATATACTTGACGGCGTAGGGCGTCAGCCGCCCAAAGTCCGCGTAATTCCGGGCCTCGGCAACCCTGGCGTTGGTCAGGGTAGCTATCAAGTCGTCGATGCTGTGGGTGCGCTCGTAACGCTGCCCGGCCAGGCTAACCCAGGCTTTCAGTGCCAGTTCCACCGCCCGTTGGGCGTGAAAACCAAAATTCTCCTCGTCGTTTTCCGGGTCCACCAGCGCCCGCATCCCCCTGACCTGCCGGCGGCTTAGCTCAAGCACTTGCCCGGCGTTGTCCAACTCGGACACTATCTCTTCTCCGGGGTAGGTCTCGTGGTCACCGTACAGCACTTGGCCCTCCCGCCAAGCGCGTCCCGCCACATGGTTGACGGAACGCTTTTTGAGACGGTATTCCTCTTCCGTCCAGACTATGACGTCGATCCGGCGGAACCGGGCGTTAGCAGTGGAGCGAGCCAATTCTATGGCGGCGTCCGCGGCATCGCGGCGCTGCTTGGAGTCCAGAGCAGCACCGCCGAGTATGACGGCTAGGTCAACATCGCTCCATTCATGGTGGTCGCCCCGGGCGCGGGAGCCGAACAGAATGACACAGCGGGCCGACAGCGCCCCGCCAACAGCGTTAGCTACGGCTTGGATTACGGCAGTGTCGGTGTCCGCCGGGGACGATAGAGCTTGCCGGGACGGATCGGTCATGAGTCCGATGTATGCACTACCCGCCCCGCCGGGCCCAGCGGTCCGCCTCCACCGCGGTGAGGAAGTCTGAAACCGTGCGGTTGAACAGGTCCGGTTCCTCCAGGTTGATGGCATGTCCGCTTTGCGGAAATACCGACAGCCCGGACCTGGGGATATTCCGCTTCATGAATACAGCAGGCTCGATGCACGGTTCGTCCTCATCTCCAATCATAATCAGCGTGGGAACCTGCAGCCCCCGCAGCTTATCTTGGAGAGCGTAGATGGTTGGCCGTTTCATTACAAAGCCGCCAAAGGTCAACGCCGACCCCAATGCGGAGTGGGAGGCCAGCAACCGGTGAAACTCCTCCCAGCCCTGGGGGTCTTTACGCAACAACTGCAACCGGTTGTCTGACCTGGCGTAGTCAGCGGCTACCGGCTCCACCCCCTCGGAAAGCAGGCGGTCGCAGAGAACCCGGCCGTTGGCCAAGAATTCTTCGCGGTTGGTGGTGCCCGACCCCGCTGCGGCCACAATCAACGATCGGGCCATCCGGGGGTGGGCGATGCCGAAGTTCAAAGCAACACTGCCCCCCATGGAAAGCCCTCCAATATGTGCTTGATCGATACCCAAGTGCCGCAGCAGCAGATACAGGTCGTTGACCACGTGTTCCTGAGAATAAGCCTCCGGATCGCTGGGGACGTCCGACGGCGGCCACCCCCGGGCGGCATAGGTAATGACCCGGTAGCGCCGAGTGAAATATCTGACCTGAGTCTCCCAGCTTTCGTAGGAGCCGCCGAACTCGTGGCTCCAGACCAGCGGGTAACCTTCGCCGGTCACTTCGTAGTAAATATTCACGCCGTTGGCGGAAAACCTTGGCATCTCTTCCCTCCCGTCGTTCGTCGCCCCGATATTAGGCTCACTTGAATAGCAAGTCAATTAGTGGCGTCGACTCTATCCAGGACCGGGTGCGGGAGCATTAAGGCGTCCGGCGTTCTTACGCCGGCGGCCGACGGCAACAATCCCTCGCTCCTGCCTGCGCCGGAACAGCCGCCAGACGGGGGTGGTGAAGCCGGGGAGCAAATCGCCGCCGTCGGGAGCGACGTTAGGGCGGTGGATGGTGAAGATCAAGAAAATGGCGGATGATGTTCTGGCTTGCATGAATCACCCGAGCGATGTCTACGCCGTATTCTCGAGGAAAGTAGAAGATAACATACCTGGTATTCGGCACGGCGTGGCTGCGAAGGTCAGCGGCATATTCGGGACGAGAGACACCCAAGTAAGGTTGGTCTGATAGTAGCCGGAACCGCTCTTGCAGTCTGGCGAGTTGCTGGTCAGCGGTCGTTTCACCAGATTCGCGATTATAGAAGTCCCAGATATTGTCGATGTCCCGCCGAGTAGGGCCGGATATGCGGTAGATGCCATTCATCTTGGAGATTCAGTGTGTCTCTCGCGTCCCCGACGTTTCACGTCCTCGAATAGCTCGTTCAGTGTGTCATCGGCATAGTCTGTGTAATCACCAGTGCATAGAGCCGCTACCCCCTCCCGGACCAAGGCGTCGGCTTCCTCCAACTCGCGGGCCAACGCTTCGTCATGCTGGTCCAAGAGATCTAGAGCCTTGGCAATCACGGCATCAGAAGATGCGTAATGGCCCGATTTTACCTTTCGCCTGATGTGTTCAAGATGCTGTTCGCTAATCGAAATATTCATAAAATTGCACCTAACTCAATACGGGTAGCTTGAACCATAATCTGTCAGATTCAAGGACCTGCCAAAATCACGGTTAACTGACCTGCTACCGCCTGCGCCGGAACAGCCTCCAGACGGGGGTGGTGAAGCCAGGGAGCAAATCGCCGCCGTCCAGCGTGTCATCTTCGCCCAGGGTTGCCGGGGCGGTATTGGGGCGGTGGATGGTGACGGTGGTGGTTTCCGGGTCGGCTACCCATACTTCCCGGGAGCCGTAGCTGAGCCACATGGCGGCCTTGGCGGCCATTTCTGGGTTGGAGTTGCCGAGGGACTTGACCTCAACGGCCAAGTCTGGGGCCAAGTTTGGGTAGCCTTGTGTACCTTCAGGGATACGGCCCGGCACTACCCACGCCACGCCCGGGCATCGCACTGTATCCGGGTTGAAGTCCAGATGGTAACCGGGTTCGCCGCTGCGAATGGCTCCGTAGCCATTGGATTCGGTATGGATGAATAGAATGCCGGCTATTCTGGTGACTACAATACCATGAGGGTCTCCGGTTCCCATTTTTTCAATTAGAACCCCCCCGGATGAGCTCATACCGCTTGACGTTTCCCCGGGGCAGTCTCAAGAACTCGTCGGCGGTCATTAGTTTGCTTGTGGTGGTCATAGTCCGTCCGCCATCTTGTGAATCGAAGGCAACCCTTGGCTGAATTGTAGTATGGAAGCGTATTCGTTTGGCTTACTGTTTCTTTACACCTTGGGCCACACGCTGCTGGCGAACTCCTCCATGCGGGCCTGGGCCTCGTCGACGTCTTCGGACTGTCCAATGAAGTCGAACACCAGCGAATCAACCCCCATTTCTTGGTAGCTGCGGATGTCCGACGCCACTTGGTCGGATGTTCCGACGAAGGGAAGCCGTCCGTCGCCAGAGCCGTCGCTGTCCTTTTTGATCTCAAGCTGGCGGGGCCCGTATATTACCTCGATTTCGGCTGGGTCTCGACCGAACCGCCGGGCGTAGGAGGCCAGCCTCTGTATCGCAGCCTCAAGTTGCTGGGGCGTATCCACAGGGTAGAGTGGATTTCCACCCAGGGGGTACCAGCCATTGGCCAACTCAGCAGTGCGTCGCAGTGCCGGTCTACTCTCTCCACCTACCCAGATTGGCGGATGGGGCTTTTGGACCGGGTGGGGCAGGAAACTGATGTTGTCGAAACTAACGTACTTGCCTTCGAATCTGGGATTATCGCTGGTCCACAGCTCTTTGAAAGCGCGGAGGTACTCGTCGGTAACCGCTCCTCGTTCCGCAAAGGGAGGCAAGCCCAGGGCCTCGAACTCCTCTCGCATCCAGCCCACGCCGATACCCACCACCAACCGGCCTTGGGACAGCACGTCCAAGGTGGCTAGGGCCTTGGCGGCCAGCAACGGATTGCGATGGGGCACGACGACCACGGCGCTTACCAACCGTATTCTACTGGTCCGTCCGGCCAGAAAAGCCATCAAGGTCAGTAGCTCCATGGACTCGCCCGACCCTCGGTCGGGGTATTCGCCGCTTTCGTCATAGGGATATGTCAAGTCAATCCCTCGGGGCATTAGGATACGGTCCCCAACCGAAAGGGAATCGTAACCCAGTTCCTCGGCCTTCCTGGCCATGACGTCCAGTTTTCCCGGCCTCGCCATGGGACCCCCCTCGGGCAATATGATCCCGTATTTCATGAGCCTTTCTCCTCGACTAACAAGTGATGACGCCCGCCTCCAGCTTTACACCCCAGGCAGGAAGTTGAATGGCCCGGCCACGGTCCGTCAAAAGAACTCAACCTTGCCGAAAGGTTCGGGAGTCGATCAATCGGCCAAGGGCACTACCAGGCTGACACGGGTCTCCTCGCCTACTACCCGAGTAGTATGTCCTTGGCCGGTCAGGTCCTCGGCCAATAGAACAGTGCCGGGGCCAAACCGCCGCACCGTGCCATCTCCAATTCCGATCTCGAACTCGCCGGCGATGGTGATGGTGTACTGGCGGCGCGGCGCGCAGTGATAATCCAGAAAGTAGCCGGGAGCGCTGCGGCGGATGGTTATGCCGGTGGCCCCCACCAATGGCGTTCCCTCTCCGTGGGCTCCCTCGGTGTCGACAAAAGGCTTGAAGTCGGGCTCGATGTCTTCAACGTGGGACTGCCCGTCGTTTCCAGTGTAGATCCTGACAAAGGTGGGCATGTTGCCTCCTTTAGCTATCCGCCGTCCGTCGAAACCGGCCGGCGGCTTTGCGTGTGTTGTTGACTCACGGCTGATCGTTATTTAAACTGGGGCACCACCCGCTCGTTGAGCAGGCGGACGGCGTTGATCTGGAGGTGCAGCGGCATCTGGGACCCGAAGTTCACTTCGTAAACCAGTTGGTTGATACCCAAGTCCTCTTGAAGTTGGCGCAACTGGTCGGTTACAGACTCAGGAGTCCCATACACCACCTTATCTTTGAGCACCGTATCGTAGTCCAACCTGTTGAGCCTTTCCGCTTGGGCCACCCGGTCATCCCCGACTCCCTCAAGAGCGGCGGAAGCGTTAATCAGGCTGGTCAGGCGTCGAATCGCGTACATAGTGCTCTCTCTGGGCTGGGAATATGCCTGTTCTGCGGTCTCAGCCACGTATATTGGAAGCCTGAGCCCGATGTCGGTCTGCTCAGTAAAACCGGCCTCTCGCCGCGCTTGCTTGAACTCCTTAATCAGGGGGGCCAGTTCGGACAGTGTGCCTACTCGGGTAGGATTGATGAACACTGGGTAGCCCATGCGGCCCACCATGGCGAAGGTCTCCGCCGAGCTAACCCCTATACGAATCGGCGGATGGGGTTGTTGCAACGGCTTGGGCGACACGGATACGTCATGGTAGCTGTAGAATTCTCCTTCATAGGAGAAGCGGTCCATGGTCCAAGCCCTCAAGATAACTTCCAGGCACTCATGGAACCGGCCTCGGCTTTCCCGGTAGTCCATACCGTATCCCAAGTAGTCTTGGGGAAGGGCGGAGCGGCCGATGCCAAAGTCCAAGCGGCCGCCGCTGATGTGGTCCAAGGTGGCAATCTCTTCGGCGACGCGCAGCGGGTTCCTTAACGGAATCACACAGACCGCGGTACCCACTTTCATCCTTTTGGTTCGAGCGGCGATGGCGCTGGCGATAGTAATGGGGGCCGACAGCACGGACCGTTCCGGTTCGAAATGGTATTCGGCCAGCCAGACAGCTTCGGTGCCCAGTTCTTCAGCGGCATCCACCAGCGCGAAAGACTCGTCGAACACCTGAGCTTGGCTGACCCCGTCCCGGGTGGGGAACTCAAAGAACAAACCGAACTCCATGGGCCACCCCCTGTTCGAGACATCCCGCGCCGCGTCACCACTCTATGCCCCAATCACGATGCTAATGGTACATGATTTCCAATGGGCGTCAAGAAACAGCCCGGCGTTTCAGCCGGTTTTCAGAGAGCGGTCTCCACCCGCTTTCGCAGCATAGCGATCCAAGCCTTCAGAATAAGGTTAGAGTGCACGCTGGGCCAGGAATGGGCCAGGGTCCGGTACACCCAGCCCCGGCCAACCCGGGTGGGGCAGGCAGGGTCCAGCCACCGTTCATTACTTGCCAGTCTGGCCAGAGTGGCTAGGCCAATCAATATGGGCCAGAGAACGGCCAATCGAAGGCGGAGGCATCTGCGGGGAATGGCGAACAGATATTGCTCCGCCGACGCATAATATTCCAAGGTTACTTGAAGCCATGCCGCCAGCACTTGCCGGGCAGCCGTCCCATTGGCCGGGTCAAGCAGTTCCTTCGGCGACATCCCTATCGCGGCTAGGTCCGTCCGGGGCAAGTAACAACGCCCGATCCGCAGGTCCCCGGGCACATCACGCAGAACGTTGGTTAATTGAAGCGCCTTGCCAAACCCCACAAAGGTCTCGGACATGAGTTGTTTGTCCCATCCTTTCAGGGACGGCATGTGGGTTGTGGTAATCGCCGTCCAGAACTCGCCGACACAACCGGCCACCTGGTAGATGTACCGGTCAAGGGCTGCGGAGTCCTCAATACATCCCACCAAGCCTGAGTCTTCCGCCGGAAAGGTGGTCAAGTCAGCCTCCATGCCTTGGGTAAGGTTCCGCACCACCTTACGGACTTGGCATCGGTCGGGCTCCGGGAGTCCTTCCAGCAGAGAGAAGGTTGCCGGCAGGGACATTAGCAACTCCCGCTCCTCGGGCAGGGACTGTTTCTCGGTCAACTCTGCCTCTATTTGGTGGAGCGGCTCCAGCCTAGCCGGCCCATCAAGCTGACGTCTAAAAGCCAGCAAATGGTCCAAACGCCGGCTTGGCGACAAGAGTCTCGTATCGGTGATGGTGTCGGCAGCCCTTGCCAGCAAGTAAGCCAGGCCCACGGTTTGGCGGGAACCGGAAGGCAGTATGCGGAGGGTCAAATAGAAACTCCTGGAAACTCCCTGCAGCAAACCCTCCAACAAGCGCCGCCGTTGGGCTGCGGAAACCTGCGGCAGCTCAGTTCCCCTATCTTGTCCTAGGATTCCGGCCATAGGGTCCTCACTGGGGTTCAGTTGAAGGCAGACTCATCGAACGAGAACTCTTCCTTCTCCGTCTTTGCCAAGGCATCTTGCACCAAGTCGTCTATGGGCAGCGAGGACTCCAAGAGACGGACTTTCTCCAACTTGGCGCGGGTTTCCGGGTGACGCGGGACAAACAAACTGCAGCAGTCTTGGTCCGGCAGAATCGAGATGGGAAAGGTGCCGATGCTCCGCGCAACATTGACGATTTCCTCTTTATTAAATCCGACCAGCGGACGAAGGATAGGCATACTCGACGCTTGGTCTATGACGACCATGTTGTCCAGGGTCTGGGAACTGACTTGGCCGCAGCTTTCGCCGGTCACGATGGCCTTGGCGCCGTGCCGACGCGCCAGTTGTTCGGTTATGCGGACCATCAGCCGCCGGTACAGAATGACCCGGTAGGCCGGGTCCGTGGACACGATGATTCTTTTTTGGATTTCTCCGAAGGGTATGAGGAACAACCTAGACCGGTACTGGTGCCGGGTCAGGCGGTGGGCCAACTCCCCCGCTTTTTCGATGGACGACATGTCCACCAAGGGATAGCTGTGGAAGTGAGCGAAAGACACCCGGCAACCGCGCTTCATCATGTGCCAGGCGGCCACCGGCGAGTCGATCCCGCCGGAAAGCATAGCCATCGTTTCACCGCTCACCCCCACCGGCAACCCACCGTAGCCGGAGATCTCTTCAAAGTAGAGCAATATCCCCGTGGGCAGCACATCCACAAAAATTTCAAGGTCCGGGTGGGTCAAGTCCACTCTGGCGCCGCTATATTCCTTAACATATGTGCCAAGGTCCCGGTTGATCTCATCGGACCTAACAGGAAATCGCTTGTCGGCCCTATTGGCTGTAATGCGGAACGAGTCAAAGTCCCGGTCTTTCAACAGGAAGGTCAGCGCATCCTTCACTTTATTTAAATCGGTTGCAACCTCGTAGGCCTTGAAGAACTTGGCGACGCCAAAGCAGTCCTTGACCCGGGCGGCCACAGAAGGCCAGCTATCTTCTTCCACCAGGGTCAAACCCACCAACATGTGGCCTTGCCATATCGCTTGCACACCGGTCCCCTTGGTGGCCTTACGCAAATTTTCCGCTAGACGGCGCATAAACCAGGAACGGTTCCTCCCTTTCAGAGCCACTTCGTGGGTTTTGACAATAACGTGAATCTTCATATAGACATTCTACCCTAATCCCTTTGCCCTTCCGCACGGCGGTCAATTCCCCGGATGGCGGCTAATCACCAGACAAGCTCCTCATTTTGGCCTCACGGCCATCCCCCCAATCAGTCCAACGAAAGCCGGCTGCACAGGGAACCCGGAAACACCGAACTAATCAAGTGCTGATAAGGGACCCGCCGCCATCCAGTGTACACGGCAACCCACAAGCCGGGGCATCTTCCGGTGGGCAAAGTTGGCGGAAACCGGGCTAATACCGTCTCGTAGGGGGACATCCGAAAGAATATGGGGGGCTTATCCGGCTTTCCCGCCCGCTGCGGGCATAGACTATTGACGAGTCTCCTTGAGGAGACCCGTCTCGGGAGCAAAGTTATCCACGGGCTAGAGCAGCTTATCCACCCAAATACCGGAGTTATCCACGGGCTGCTTCCACTGAATGGTTGGCGGCCGGCGAGAATATAGCCTCTTTGATGGTGAGGACATCCTGACGCAATTGGCCATCCTCGTTTATCTCCCCGTTGATCTTGCCGGCGCCGTGGATCACCGTGGCGTGGTCTCTTCCTCCCAGCAACCGGCCCACTTGGGTTGGCGATAGCTCTAATTCGTAGATCAGCAAGTACATAGCAACCTGCCGGGCTTGGGCGATTTTTTGCTTACGGCTTCTGCCCAACAGGTCATCCGGAGATACTTTGAATTCGCGGGAAACCGCCTTTATGATCTGTTCGGGATCAATAGAGTGACGGGCCGTGTCGGAGTTTAGGTCGTCAAGAATACGGGAAGTGGTTTCAAGGTTCATCGGGTAATTCATTAGTTGAGAGAAAGCAACGATTCGGTTCAAACTTCCTTCCAACTCCCGCACGTTCTTTTGCACCCTCTTGGCGATCAGCTCGATGACACTGTCTACCAGAACCACTCCCAGTTGCTCGGCCTTTGAAATCAGGATAGCCATGCGGGTTTCCAGATTGGGCGGTTGGATATCCGTAATCAAACCCCACTCAAAGCGGGAGCGCAGCCTATCCTCCAATAAAGCCAAGGCCCTCGGCGGCCGGTCGCAGGTAATGACCACCTGGTTGCCCGAGTTATGCAGGTCGTTGAACGTGTGAAAAAATCCCTCGTGGGTCTGCTCTTTGCCGCTCAAGAAATGGACATCGTCCATCAGCAAGACCTGAACGCTGCGGTAGCGGCGGCGAAACTCCTCCGTGGTCCGGTTCCGGATGGCCGAGATGAATTCGTTGGTGAACTGCTCCGAAGTAGCGTATAGCACCGACAGACCGCGGCCGGCGCAGACGTGGCCAATGGCGTGGAGCAGGTGGGTTTTGCCCAGTCCGACGCCGGAGTAAATAAATAAGGGATTGTAACCCCGGCC
Source organism: Dehalococcoidia bacterium (assembly GCA_965197565.1). Lineage (GTDB taxonomy): Bacteria > Chloroflexota > Dehalococcoidia > Lucifugimonadales > UBA3495. The sequence continues at coordinate 969,358 of CBDANK010000003.1, read as the reverse complement.
CGGCGCCTCGCATACCGCTTGGGCGGCACTGTAGGCCAGCCTGTTGGAGGAGCCTACCACGAATGAGCCGAAGGTGTATTTCGATCTTAGATTGGGTGGATGAGAAGGACCGTCGTCGGCTACCACTGGACTGACGGCGGCAGCCGACGACACGGGTCGCAGGTCCACCGCAGGAGATTCCACAGACTGCTGGATAGCGCCCCTCTTCACCTGAAACTGAACGTCCAAGGGCTGGTCAGTAATCTTTTCCACGGTCTTTTGGATGGACTGGTACATTCGGCGTTCTAGCCAAGCTACCGCAAAGGGGGTCGGTACCTCCACGACCAACGATTGGCCGTCGCAACTGACTCCTTCCGTTTGCTTCAACCAAGTTTCAAAGGTCGGACGGGGCAACTGGAGCTGGAGCTCCCCTAGAACCGCCTTCCATACATCCTTCGACGTCGGCTCCCTCATGGTCCAATCGCCTCCGTTCTGCGGTCCGATGCAGTAGCCGCCGCATAACCTTATAGAGAAACGCCCTTATTTCATCCCAACACCCCGGTTCACGCCCCGGGCAGGCGTGAAGAACAATAGCGCAGTTTAATCCACGCCTAACAGGCAGTTGTCAATGGGGATTGAACGAGTTTGCTCACCAATTTTCCGGCCGGACCTACTCAGGCTCCGACGGCCTCTAGCGAAATCCTCTCAAAAATCCGTTCCCTGCGGCTTGATATAAGAAAACGCCCTCCATCAGAATGATAGTGATGCGTTCACAATTGGAAGCGCCGGTTCTATACCCTGACCCCCGAGCTGGGTGACTCGGAACAGACCCGCCAGGAGTTTCTAGGACCAAGCATTGGGCCGGGAAAGCTGGTGATGGTCCTAGCCAACGGGAAACCAAGGGAGGTTGGGTCATGGCTCTAAGGTGGTACGCTGCCTCAACTGAGCCTAGGGCGGAGTTTTTAGCCGCCAGCGAACTTGAACGCGATGGTTTCGAGGTATTTTTGCCTCGGGTCAAGGTGCCGCATCCCCATAGAGGGCATATCTATACGCCTCTTTTCTTGGGGTATCTATTCCTCCGCTGCAACCCTGACCGGGATGGCTGGCCCTCGTTTAGGCCGGGCCACCGGATCGTCGCCTGGGTCAATTTTGGCGGGGAGATACCCAGCTTGCCGGACGAAATGATCTCGGCACTGATGGAACGCTTGGAGACCATAAACAGTGAGGGAGGGTTGTGGCGCCGGTTCCAGACCGGCGAGAAGGTCCGTGTGGTTTCCGGCGGTCTGAATACCTTGGCTGAGGTGCTGGAAGAAGCCAAGTCGCCCCAAGGTCGGACAAAGGTCCTGTTGAGCTTCATGGGACGTTTGGTGCAAGCTCAGGTGCCCTGGGAGAGTCTACGGCCGGCAGAAGCAGAGGCGCAGCGGGCGAACCAAAAGGCCCCAAGGCGGACTAGAGGCGGAGGCCGCTGGATACGGGGCTTTGCCCCCCCCCCCCCCCCCCCCCCCCCCCCCCCGACTTTACTGGTTAAGTCTCTGGACCTGGGCTGATCCACAAAGGGCGCACTTCGTCGTAGCGAATGCTCCGGGCGCGCCCCTCATAGGTCCCTCAAGGTTGTCCGCAACGGACAATCAGGCGAAGCATTTCCTTTCTACCGGGTGATAATCCCTTCCACTGCCAGCCATATACCCACGATTGGGGCTGTCTACTCAGTGTCGTGACCGGTATGGCGGGCTTTCGGTTTCCTCTGTAGGCAGTAGTTCTTCCCTAGTTTGGCTCAACGGTTCAGCAGTGCGGTAATCACAAATTCTATGTGAACAGGCTATGACGGTGTAATGTACCGCGAGTTTTGGCAACTGTACGTGCGGGACTATGGGCGGCTCCGGCTATTGCTGCTCGTTTCCGCGCTGACCGTCGCGGTGTCGCTGTTGGAAGCAATCAACATCGGCCTTCTGGTGCCGGTTCTAGAAACCCTGGACTCACCGGGAGGTGACGGCGGCCATTGGATAACCAGGGGTATAGCTAGCTTGTTCGAGGGTCTGGGCATTCCATTTGGCCTCGAGCCCATTTTATTAGTGCTCGGTTTATTCATTGTCATCATGGCGGTACTCAAATACTTGAGAATGCTGTTGGTGAGCAAATCATTGGTCCAGTTTACCAATTGGATCAGGTCCAAGAGCATGTGGAGCCTGATGCACGCGGACCTATCCTATTACCACCAGGAGAAACTTGGAAGGCTATCTGACACATTGACCACCCAGTCCAACCAGGCCGGCGGCAGCTTCCGGGAGGTAGTGGAAATCCTGTCAAACCTGGGGGTTATTCTCGCTTTTTTGGCCGCCGCCTTCTTGCTCTCGCCGTCTCTTACTGCCATAGCCTTGGGTATGCTAGTCCTAGTATCCATTGCGGTGCAGCGCAATGTCGTGATGGCCCGGAAGATCGGCTCCGTCATGGTAAACCGCTCTATGGAACTCCAAGCCAACGCTGTGGAGAGTCTGGGCGCTATTCACCTGATTAAATCTTTTCTCTTGGAGCGGCTGAGGTGGGCCGATTTGAACGCTAAATCCCAAGCTTTCGGTGAAACAACCTATCACCGCTGGAAAAACCTAGGCCAGATGAGCCTCATTCAGGAAACCGGCCTGTTCGCCCTCATCGGTGGGATAGTATACCTGGGATTTAGGGCGCTGGGCTTGGACTTGGCGGTCATCATCGCTTTGCTCTTTGTGCTGTACCGGCTATCGCCGAGAGTAACAAGGTTGAACGCCTCCCGGCAAACTCTGGCCAATTCACTAGCTTCTTTGCGTCAAATAAAGACCGTAATCGAGGAGACCTCGTCCACCGTCGTCAGCGGACAAAAGCCGTTTCTCGCACTGGAAAAGAGCATCGAGCTAAAGGAGGTCCAATTCGCTTACAACGGAGGGGCGCCTGTCCTGCAAGACGCCAATTTCTTCATAGAAAGGGGTAAGGTCACTGCTATAGCCGGTGCTTCCGGGGCGGGGAAAACGACTGTCATCGACCTTCTCCTTCGGAACTACGACCCCATCCAGGGAAAGGTCTTGGTGGACGGGGTCGATTTAAGGGAACTGGACCTTAGATCGTGGCACAAATCCATCGGCGTGGTCACCCAGGATGTCTACTTGTTCAACGACACGGTAGCTAACAACATCTCACTGGGGCGGCCCAACGTCACTGAAGAGGACGTTGTGAACGCCGCCAAGCAAACCCATGCCCATGATTTCGTTTGCCAGTTGCCCCAAGGGTATCAAACTCTCATTGGAGACCGGGGGTGGAACCTTTCCGGAGGGCAGCGTCAACGCTTGGCCTTGGCCCGCGCCAACCTGGAAAACCCTGAAATCCTCATCTTGGACGAAGCGACCAGCTCTTTGGACTCTGAGTCGGAGCAGCCAATTCAAGATTACATCAACGGGGTACGGGGCGACCGCACCATCATACTGGTGGCTCACCGCTTGTCGACTATTCGGAGCGCAGACAAGATCGCGGTGTTGCGGGACGGAAATATTGTCGAAGAGGGTGACTGGGAGAGTCTCATGGCCAAAGCCGGAGTATTTGCCAACTACTACGCCCTTCAGTCCAATTTCTAAGCGCAACCTCAATCCATGTCTAGATGTCATTTATACGGCTCTCCACCGGCAACTGTCTGGGCTGGCCCAAGCAACGATAGCTGAAACATATGACTGACCTACAAGATAAGGTTGTCCTGGTGACAGGCGGAACCGGGTCTTTCGGACGTAGTTTTGTCCGTCGAATACTGGATGAAGATGGACCCAGGGTGGTCCGGATTTATTCTCGAGACGAGCTCAAACAGTCGGAAATGGACCAGCAATTCTCCGATGAGCGTGTGCGGTTCCTAATAGGAGACGTGCGAGACCGGGAACGCCTCTACCGCGCCATGTATGGGGTGGATGTCGTGGTGCACGCAGCGGCGCTGAAACAGGTCCCTACCCTGGAATACAACCCCATCGAGGCGGTTAAGACCAATATCCTGGGAGCAATCAACGTCATTGACGCCGCCATTGATAACGGCGTGAAACAAGCGCTGTTCCTGAGCACCGACAAAGCGGTTCACCCGGTCAACCTCTACGGAGCTACGAAACTGGTGGCCGAAAAGCTAATAATTCAGGCTAATGCTTACGTAGGGGGCCGGGACACCAGATTTAGCTGTGTCCGCTACGGCAACGTCATGGGCAGCCGGGGCAGCGTTATCCCCATCTTTCTCCGTGGCCGGGAGAATGGCGTAATCTCCATAACCGACGTGCGCATGACGCGGTTCTGGATCAGCCTAACCCAAGGAGCGGACTTTGTAAGAGGCTGTCTAGGCCGTATGGTAGGCGGAGAGGTCTTTGTTCCAAAGATTCCGTCAATGAAAATCGTGGACATCGCCCGCGCTCTAGCCCCGGAGGCCCGTTGCGAGATCATCGGCATCCGGCCGGGAGAGAAACTCCACGAAGAACTCATAACCCAAGAAGAAGCCCTTCAAACCAGAGAGTTCGACTCCTTCTACGTAATCGATCCCTTGCAGCGCTTTTGGGAACAAGAGGCCAATCTGATGCCCGGCGGCGGACCGGTGGCGCCGGACTTCCAGTACCGCAGCGACACCAACGATTGTTGGCTCACCTCACAGGAGCTCGAACAGTGCGTAGCCGAGTTGCAGACGAGCGAGTAGACGCTACTGCTTTGGCCCTGCATAGCGGCGCTCCGGTACGGCAGGCGCCCCTGCCTTATGGCTGTCAATCGGTGGATGGACTTGAGAGCAAATGCGTTTCGTTGTTCTAGGTTGTGGGTCCATAGGCCGGCGTCACTTGCGCAATCTCCTGTCTCTGGGCCATTCCTCGGTTGCTCAAGACCCGGACCTGGAGCAGTTGAGTATGGTGACGGAGGAGTTGGGCGTTCCCGGATTCTTGGAACCGGAAGAGGCCCTAAGCCAACCAGCCGATGCCGCCTTGATATGTTCGCCCACCGTCCACCACTTACCCCAGGCAATAGCCGCCATAAAGCACAGCAAGCACGTTTTCGTGGAGAAGCCCCTCTCCCATACTCTTCGGGGGACTGAGAAGTTGGTGGAGGCCGCAAAAGAGGCCGGATTGGCAGTTTTGGTGGCATGCAACCTGCGGTTTCTTCCCAGCCTTCGTTTGGCGAAGGAGTTGGTGGATGCGGGAAACATTGGCAAACCCATGGCCGTCCGGGTCCACGGCGGGTTCTACTTGCCTTACTGGCGGCCCGGAGCCGACTACCGGAAAGGATATGGCGCCCGCTCCGATCTAGGCGGCGGAGTGATCCGTGACTTTTCCCACGAACTGGATTACGTGCGATGGTTTTTCGGCTCCCCCAATGAAGTATTCTGCTGGGCGGGAAAACTCAGCAGCTTGGAGATCGACATCGAGGATACGGCCGCTATTTTGCTTAGGTATCCTAACGGGATGGTGGTCCAACTTCAGTTCGACTTTCTACAGCCAACTTACCGCAGGGGAATGGAGGTCATAGGGGAGAAGGGGACCATAGTCTGGGATTTCATCAAACAGACCGTCCAGCTATACGGCCCGGAGAACAATCAATACCGGGAGTACCTAGAGAACATCAACGCGGAACTCAACGCCATGTACATCGAAGAGATGCGGCACTTTGTCCGGTGCATCGATGAGGGCGAGAAGCCCCTGGCAGACGCTCAAGAGGGTAGGGCGGTGGTGGAGTTGATAGAAGCGGCTTATCAATCGTCCCAACAGGGAAGGCCAGTGCGCTTGCCCCTGACGAGCACGTAATGATCGGGGTAATAATCCAGGCCCGCATGGCCAGCACCCGGCTGCCGGGCAAGACCTTGGCGGACATCGCCGGCAAGCCCATGCTGGCCCGCGTGGTGGAGAGCGCCCAACGGATTCAAGGGGTGGATATAGTGGGCATCGCCACCACCACCAGTCCTGCCGATGACCCGATTGTAGGGTTTGCTTTTGAGCGAGGCTTGCCAGTAGTCCGAGGTAGTGAGGCGGACGTTCTGGACCGCTTCTACTTGGCCGCCGGGGAATGGAACACTTCGGTAATCATCCGTATCACGCCAGACTGCCCTCTGCTGGACCCCCAGGTATCGGGGTTGGTGTTACAACGATTTCTGGAAGCAAAGGACACCTTGGATTACGTTTCCAACGTGACGCCGCGCACTTTTCCCGATGGGCTGGACACCGAGGTTTTTTCTTTTGCCGCCCTCGAGATAGTCTGGCGGAAGGCCCGTCTCCCATCCGAACGGGAGCACGTCACCAAATACCTGGTGAATAACCCCAGGGATTTCCGAATGGCTAACCTGGCCTGCGACGCCGACTATTCTCAACATCGTTGGACGGTAGACGAAGCCCAGGACTTGGAGTTTGTGCGGGCTGTGCTTTCAGGAATCGGTGAAGATGTCCACGACTTTAGGGCGGTGCTTGAATATGTGGAGGCTCACCCCGAGGTCAAGAAATTGAACCAGGATACGGTCCCCGATGCCGGATACTACAGGTCGCTGGCGGCTGATCCCCCCGTCCCGCCGCAGCGCCGGCCACTGGAAGTTTCACAGCGGCTCCGACAAAGGGCGGACCGGCTGATCCCGTTGGGCACCCAAACCTTTAGCAAAGCCCAGAGCCAGTTCGTACAGGGCGCAGCGCCGGCATTTCTTGAGCGGGGCAAGGGCAGCCACGTGTGGGATGTGGACGGCAACCGCTACATCGACTACATCATGGGATTGGGACCTATTATTTTGGGGTACAACCACCCCCCGGTCAGCGATGCGGTCAGCCAACAGATGCAGAAAGGCGCAATATTCTCCTTGGCCCATCCCTTGGAGGCGGAGGTATCGGAACTGCTGGTGGAGCTAATTCCTTGCGCCGAGATGGTCAGATTCGGCAAGAACGGTTCGGACGCTACTTCGGGGGCTGTGCGAGTGGCCCGAGCCTATACCGGCAGGGAGGTAGTCGCCTGCTGCGGCTACCACGGTTGGCAAGACTGGTACATTGGCGCGACAACACGAAACAACGGAGTGCCGAAAGCGGTGCGGGAGCTTACGGTCCCCTTTGAGTACAACGACATTGGCAGCCTGGAGCGAGTCTTCGAACAGCACTCCCACAACGTAGCCGCGGTCATCATGGAGCCCGTTGGCGTGATCGAACCCCAAGACGGATTCTTGCAGGACGTGAAGGAGATTGCGCATCGAGAAGGCGCGCTGCTGATTTTCGATGAAGTCATCACCGGTTTCCGCTTGGCCTTGGGCGGCGCTCAGGAATACTTCGGGGTGACGCCCGACCTGGCCTGCTTGGGCAAAGCGATAGCCAACGGGTTTCCTTTATCTGCGATAGTTGGGCGGCGGGATGTTATGAGCTTGTTCGAGGAGGTGTTCTTTTCTTCCACCTTTGGAGGAGAGACCCTCTCTCTAGCGGCTTGCGCCGCCACCATCAAAGAGTTGCGGGAGCGGGACGTAATAGGACGGTTGTGGGCCCAAGGCCGGAAGCTGCAGGACGGCTACAACGTACTGGCCCGAGAGTTCGGCGTTGAGGCTTATACCGCCTGCATTGGGCTGCCTCCCCACACCGTCATGACTTTCAAAGACGCGGACGGGGTTGATTCCCTGGCGCAGAAAAGCCTGTTCCAACAAGAGTGCTTGAAGCGCGGCATCCTCTTTTCCGTCGGGCATAACCTTTGCTACTCCCACAGCGACGAGGATGTCGATTACACGCTGCGAGTTTACCGGGCATCCCTGGAGGTCCTTTCACAAGCGGTCCGCGAGGGAGACATCTTGGAACGGTTGGAAGGGGCGCCGGTTCAACCTGTGTTCAGGCAGCCGTGATTTGGAAATGCGAGGCTCCATGCCGCCTAAAGTGAAGATCGGTGACCGGTGGGTTGGTGACGGCGAGCCCTGTTTCATCATCGCCGAAGCGGGTTCCAACCACAACAGGGACCTGCAACAAGCCAAGAGCCTCATCGACGTAGCCGCAGAGTCCGGCGCCGATGCAGTGAAGTTCCAGCTATTTAGGGCCGGCAAGCTTTATCATAAAGACGCGGGCCATAGCGACTACTTGAAACTGGAAAAATCTATTTACGATATCATCGCCGACGCAGAGATGCCCTACGAGTGGCTTCCGGAACTGGAAGGCCATAGCGCCAAAGCGGGCATTATCTTTCTATCTTCGGCCTTCGACGAAGAGTCGGTGGAACGGCTGGACCGCCACGTACCGGCTCACAAGATTGCTTCTTACGAGATGACGCACCTTCCGCTGGTGCGCAACATCGCTCTTATCGGTAAGCCGGTCATAATTTCCACCGGCGCCGCCAATCCGGAAGAAGTCGATGAAACGGTTGAAGCCTTTTTCCAAACCGGCAATAACGGCTTGATGCTGATGCAGTGCACCGCCTCCTATCCGGCGCCCTTGGATTCTCTGAACCTTCGCGCCATCACTACTATGAAGGAGGCCTTCCGGGTGCCTGTCGGCTTATCAGACCACTCCCGCGACCCCTTGGCCGGCCCCATGGCGGCGGTGGGATTGGGGGCCAACCTGGTGGAGAAGCACTTTACTTTGAGCAACCGTCTGCCCGGTCCGGACCACATCTATGCCTTGGAGCCGGGGGAGTTGGGCTTGATGGTCAAGAAAATACGGGAGGTGGAGCAAGCCTTGGGCACCGGCGCGAAAGTGGTGCAGCCAGCGGAGGAGGAACTCAGGGCCTTCGCCAGAAGGAGCATCTTCGCCATCCGGGACGTCAAGGCCGGCGAGCCTTTGACCCAAGACAATGTGGCAGTGCTCCGCAGCGGAGCGATGGCGCCGGGTCTGGAACCCAAGTACTACGATAAGATGCAGGGAAGAATCGCCCGCCGCGGCCTGCCCGCTGGTACAACGATTCGGAGGGAAGACTACGACTGAGGCAGGCGGCGCTCGAGTCAGGCTAAGGTCTGCTACTCCGGAAGATTGTAGACACTTGTGGGAATGGCGCAACGAGGCCGAAACCCGGCAATCGTCCTTCGACTCAAGGTACATTCCCTACGAAGAACACGAGAGTTGGTTCGCCGGAAAAATTGAGACTCCAGACACGCAAATATTTGTCATTTTGAATGGCGGCGGCGAAGAGGTTGGTTACGTGCGCTACGAACTTAAAGGGGAGCAGGCGGAGATCAGCGTAAGCGTGAACCACTCCCATAGGGGAAAAGGGTACGGTCCCTTCGCCATCGGCCTGGGTTCAGAGCGGTTGCTGGCCAACGGCCCCGCAAAGTGCGTCGTGGCTCACGTCAAGCTCGACAATGCAGCATCCCTAGCGGCCTTTAGACGCGCCGGATTCGCCAAGATCGGCGTGGTAACCATAGCGGGCGCCGAAGCCTGCCGGATGATCTACAAGAAAGAATGCTCAGGCACCCGAGCAACCCCTTGAACCAAGGGCATGGACTTCCTCATCTTGAACCACCCGGTTAAGAACAACCGGACCATTACATGACCGGTAAAGCCTGCGTTCTCTTCCGCGTCGATTCAAGCCCCAGAATTGGCCTTGGGCATCTACAACGTTCGTTGGCGTTGGCCTTGGCATTGGCAACACAGGGTGTGAGCAGTGCCTTTGTCGCCCAAGAAGACCAGGGGAGCCAAACGCGAGTCCAACAATGCGGATTCCAGTACGCCCCGCTGGCAACCACCAACTCATGGAATGTGGAAGACGCCATAGAGACCATCGCCATAAGCGCCCAAAAGGGGTGTGCGTCGGTGGTGGTGGATTCTCACGAGGTCGGCCCTGAATACCTTGCTCAAGTCAGGGATGCGGGCCTGTTCGTGGCAGCCAGGGATGACTTGGCCCGCTACCCTTTTCCTTGTCAACTGGTGTTCAACGGCAATGCCGACGCGGAACGGCTTCCATACCGCTCTGTCTCCGGGGATACCCGGTTTCTATTGGGCCCGGAATACATGGTGCTCAGACCGGAGTTGTGGGCACCACCGCGGCGGGAGCCGTGCCCCAAGGTACGGAATATCCTGGTGACCCTGGGTGGAACGGATGGCTACAACCTAATGCCCAGAATTGTTCGTCTCTTGGACGAGATTCCGGGGGATTTCAGAGCAACCGTGGTGATTGGACCGTATTTTCAGAACGTCAACGAAATAAAGTCTGCCGCTGAAAGGGTCAAACGGCCGGTGCGCCTGCTCTATAGCCCGGCGTTCATATCCGATTACGTGCGGGAAGCTGACCTGGCCATATCCGCCGGTGGACAAACGTTGTACGAATTGGCCGCGGTAGGTTGCCCCACGGTGACGCTGCGGGTTGCTTCGAATCAGGATGGTCAAGTGCGGGCCTTGGGCGAAGCTGGCTTTCTTCAGTCCGCAGGCCATGCCGAAGAAGCAAATATGCTCTCCTGTCTGCGCGACGCGGTGGCCGCTTTGCTGAGTGACGCTGCCCAGCGGAGCGCCATGAGTCTTGCCGGCCAGCAGGTAGTGAACGGCGCGGGAGCTATGAGAGTGATCCAAAAGATACTTAAGAATACGGGTTCCGGCAGTTAGCGGCTAGGTGGATACCGATGCAACCACCTTCCCTGGAAGGTCGACGAGTGTGTTTGCGGCCCTTGACCGGCTCGGACTTCAAAGAAGACCACCTGTCATGGATCAACGACCCCGAAGTGACCCGGTACTTAGAGGTAGGAAGGTCCCAATCGAGCCTGGAAGACTTGCAGAGGTACGCCAAACGTTTCTTGGGAAGCGGCACAGACATAATCTTCGGCATAATAGACCGGCAATCCGAATCGTATATTGGCAACGTCACTCTCAATCACATTGACTTGGACCGAGGAACGGCGGACACGGGCCTTATGATAGGCCGCAAAGAGTTCTGGGGCCGGGGCTACGCTCTCGAGGTGTGGAGCTTGGTCATAGATTACGCTTTCCAACGCCTTGGATTGCGGAAGATTATTGCCGGGGCGGTGGCAGACAACATAGCCAGCATCAAGACCCTTCAGAAGCTCGGTTTCAGGGTGGAAGGAACACTGCGCCGCGAGTTCCTGTCGGACGGGGAGTACCTGGACACCGTGCGCTTTGGCCTGTTCCAGGATGAATTTCAAAAGATAGACGCTGTTCCAAACACCACATGAGCGGCGGGCCTTTATGAAGATGCTGGAAATTGTCGACGCCCTACTCCTAAAAAACCGGACCATCGTGTCGTCAGATTTCGAGGATAGCTTGGCGTTGTTGGCAACAGAAATACCCCTCATCATCCATCGTTACCCCAGCGGAAGCGAGTACGGGACCTGGGTGGCGCCCCCTCAATGGGATGTGAAAAGGGCGGTGCTATCCGATGGCGACCGGACCTTGGCCTCGTATGAAGACCACCCCTTGTTCCTTGCGCCCTATTCCACCTCGTTCACCGGCTGGGTGACGCGGGAACAGCTACTCGAACACGTCCGCTCCTCTCCGGAAAGGCCGGAGGAATTTGTGTATGAGTACCGGCTTGCTTACAACTACCGGATGCGCTTGAAGGACTGGGCCATCACCCTACCGTACGCAACAGTTCAACAGCTAGACAAGCCCCGGTATTACGTTGACATTGAAGTGGAATCCAAGCCGGGACACATGTTGGTGGGCGAAAGCATCATCCACGGCCAGCAGAATTACACTTTCGCTTTCCTGACCCACCTTTGCCATCCGGGCCAAGCCAATGACGGTCTGGCCGGCGTCGCCGTGGGGACCCAGGTGATGAAGCGGCTCCGGCAGGAATACCCCCAGCCCAAATACAACTACCAGTTGTTGATATTGCCCGAGACCATCGGTTCATCGGTATATCTGTCGGCTCAAGAGGACTCTATTGATACATACTTAGGCTCTGTGTTCATCGAAATGCCGGGGATCAGGAGCCCGCTTCACCTCAAGCTGACCCGACGGGGCAACACCTATCTGGACAGGGTTTTGCAACAGGCCCTGCGGCAGCGGGGAGAAGACTTCGCCCAGTGCGGATTCCGGGAGGGCTGGGGCAACGACGAGTTGATATTCGACAGCCCCGGCGTGGGAATTCCAGGGGCCTCAATTCAACGGTCTCCCTTTCGTTGGTATCATACCAGCGGCGACAGCTTGGAGGAGACGGACGAGAGCCGGATGGAAGAGGTGGTGGAGGTCTTGCTGGAGGCAGTGGAGTTGATGGAGTCGGACTTTGTTCCAGTCCCTCGGCAGAAGGTCCCCGTATATCTCAGCCGGTACGGCCTATACGATGACAACGTGCAGGAGCCAGCCAAATACCAAGAAAAGGCTGCGATACTCGACGCGCTCTGGAGCGGCGAATCGGTCTTCGACATTGCTCACTCGTTGGATGTGGACTACTCATCGGCCCGGTCGTTTGTAGCCAAGCTGGTGGACCTTAACTTGGTGGAGGCTGCCCCATTAACGCCGGAATATTTTCGCCGGGGACCGAAGGGCCGTATTCAATGTTAGTCAAAGAATGGAAGACATCTACGTAATTGACCGGCCTTTCCCGAGCTTTACTGTGGGGGAAACCGCTTCTTTCGTGAGAGAGATTACGCCGGAAGACATTGCGGCTTTTGCAGCCTTAAGCGGCGACCGAAATCCACTGCATGTAGATGAATCCTACGCTGCCGCTGCGGGATATGAGCGCCGGATTGCCCACGGTCTTCTGGTAGCCGCTCCGATCAGTACTTTGGCCGGGCATTTTTTGCCAGGAAGGCGCTGTTTATTGTTGGAGGTATCCTCACGCTTCCTGCGCCCTGTGTTTCCGCCTGACCAATTGACCTACCGCGGGACGGTCATACAGGTCTCTCCCGCTGCCAGGGTATTGAAGGTCAAAGTAGATGTGACCAACCAAGAGGGTATTGCGGTGCTTACGGGGGCATACATTGGGCAGGTATTACAGACGCGGGGCAACGGGGACAAACCATGACTGTGGACGCTTGGGCCCCGGAAGAGACCTTTCAACGGTTAGCGGAGATCGCGCGGGTGAAGACCTACTTCTTCTCCGACATCTGGCGGCGCAGCCGGGAGGAGTTTGGATACGCCTGGTTGGTGGAAGTGGTGGATAACGTAACACGCATGTTCGGACCTGAGGAAAATGGCGGATGGGAAGCCGTCATAACGGGATACGCGGACTTCGCTTTGGATGCGATGCGGAACCAGAAGTTCTTCGAAGCCAACGGGCGTTATCGCTGGAGGATGTTGGAGGAGATTCAGCACAAGTACTACAACAGCAAAGACCATATGATGCGCAACTATCTACCGGGCATGTATCTTTCCCACTATCTCTGGCCGCACCATTTCAAACTGCTGACTTTTTTCCGGACACAGGTGTTGACCAGTTTGGTTCCCGGCCCATCGATTTTCTTCGACGTGGGAATCGGCACCGGATTGTATTCACGGGAGGTACTCCGGGCCTTCCCAGGGGTTCGGGGCCGAGGGTACGACATATCACCGTACGCAGTTGAGTTCACAAGCAATTTATTGCGTTGTTTTGGGGTTGAAGACCGGTATGAGGTTGTCTTAGACAATATATTCGCGGCAGAATTGCCATCGGAGAAGGCGGATTTTCTGGTAAGCCAGGAAGTGCTGGAGCACCTGGAACAGCCCGAGGTATTTAGCCGCATTCTGTATAGCCTCACCAAACCGGGAGGCAAAGCCTACTTCACTGCCGCGGTGAATGCGGGTCACTCTGACCACATCTACCTTTTTCGCTCACCCCAAGAGGTCCAAGACATGCTAGTCGGCGTCGGTTGGAAAATACTCAAGCACCATGCCGAGTACGCTTATGAGGGAATGCCTCTTGAACTGACCCCATGCGTTGCCGGCTTCCTGTGCGGGCGCTAACCGGACTGGGTAGGAAAGAGGTCGATGTTGAACGACAAGACGCGGCTACAGGAGCGGTCTCAGAAGGTTTTTCGAGAGGTCTTTGAAAACCCAACGCTGGTCGTGACTGCCCAAACTATAGCTGCCGACATTCTTAATTGGGATTCTCTCACCCATATCAGCCTGATTCTCGCCCTCGAGGAAGAATTTGGGATTGAGTTCGCCAGTGCGGAAGTGACTTCTATGGCGAAGGTGGGCGACCTCTTTGCAGTGCTCGAGACAAAATGGGTGAGCCATGGTCAAATTTGACCATGGGCAGGTCTTAGACCTATTGAGAGAAGTCCGGCAGCGCCCTTCTTATCCTGTCTACCAACGCGTTGGGGCGCGGCTGTCGGAGTTGGCCGCCCAATGGCAAGCCCCCCAACAACGCCGTGTGCGGATTGCTCTGCTCTCCTCCTTCACCATCGATCCCATCAAAGCGTATCTTCAAGTAAGCTGCGCCGAGAGAGGAGTGGCGGCTGAGGTATTTCTACCGGGCTACAACCAGTTCACGCAGCAGATTCTTGCGCCGGACAGTGACCTGTACGCCTTCGACCCCCACGTTTGTTTTCTTCATGTCATGCCGGAGGCGCTGCTGGGCGGCTTCCAACCGTCCCTAACAGAAACCAGCAGCTTCGCCGCGCTGATCGAAAAGGTCAAGGGGCTTGCGAAGGCGTTTCGCAGCCGATGCAACGCTGATTTAGTGATTTCCAACTTCGCTGGCCCCGGAAGGTTCCCTTACTCGCTGGGCTTCCGCAATGCCGCACAATCTTACGCTCGAGTCAACGACGAGTTGGAAAAGGCCACTAAAGACATCCCCGGCGTTTATCTGCTTGATTACGAAGGTCTCACCTCCTACCACGGCAAAGTATCGGTGGCCGACGAGCGTTGGCGCCATATAGCGGGTATGGAATTGAGCGCCGGCTTCCTGCCTAAGCTGGCCAACCAGATGCTGGCCTATGTCATGGCGCTGCGGGGACTAGGCCGCAAGTGCATCGTGCTGGACCTTGACGATACCTTGTGGGACGGCGTGATCGGGGAGGAAGGCGTCGAAGGAATCCATTTGGGTCCCCACTACCCGGGTTCGGCGTTCCTCGAGTTTCAACATTCTCTTCTGGCCCTCCAGCAACGCGGCATTCTGCTGGCCATCAACAGCAAGAACAATGAGGCTGACGTCCTGGAGGTCCTGGAACGGCATCCGGCGATGCTGCTCCGCCGGGAGCATTTCGCCGCTATGAGGATCAATTGGCGTGACAAGTACGAAAACATCGAGGACATTGCCGAGGAGTTGAACTTGGGTCTCGAATCGATGGTGTTCATAGACGACAATCCCGCCGAACGGGAGTTGATGCGGAGACTCCGTCCGGAAGTCTTGACCCCGGAGTGGCCCGCCGATGTAGTGTGCTACCGCCAAGCACTGGAGTCGATGTGCGACTTCGAGAGCCTGACGGTGACTGCCGAGGACCTGAACCGCGGGACCATGTACGCGGCCGAGGAGAAACGCAAAGAGACTCGGAAACGCAGCACCAGCCTGGAGGACTATTTTTTCGGGCTTGAAATGCAAGTGTTCGTCAACCAGGCGACAGAGTCAGACGTTGCTCGTTTCCATCAACTGGTGCATAAGACGAACCAGTTCAATCTAACCTCACGACGATATTCCGTTGCGGACATTCAAGGCTTTCTCCAAGCCGACGATGCGACAGCCTACGTGCTGCGGAACCGGGACGCTTTTGGAGACAACGGCCTAGTGGGTGTTGCCGTTATCAAGCGAGACGGGCCTGAAAAGGAGGACATTACTTGGCGGCTTGACGCGTTGCTGATGAGTTGCCGGGTGTTGGGGCGTACTGTCGAGACCGGGTTTCTGAAGTATATTCTCCAAGAACTCAGGGCCAAAGGGCGCCGGTCCGTCATCGGCGAGTTCATTCCCACTAAAAAGAACGCTGTGGTCAAGGACTTTTACCCTCGGCACGGATTTGTGGAAGCCGGAGAGAAGGACGGCGCCAGCCGGTGGGCCTTGGACCTGACGGCATACCTGGCGCCTGACCTGCCTTGGCTTAGCGTCAATCCCACGAGCCCAGCGTGACCCCTTGAGGACCGCCTTCAAGGCAGAGGCTTAGAAGAAACTTCGCGGGCAGAGTGCCAGGACTGCTATGAATTCCGTATCCTTGGCCGAAATAGTCAGAGCTTTTCGGCAAGTAGGGCTGAAACCGGGCGACATGGTCAACGTTCAAAGCCGCCTCTCCGCCATCGGCGCGGTCTCCGACTGTGAGGTTTCGGCTATTCCGGATATATACATAAGCGCCTTTCGCGAGGTAATCGGAGACGAGGGCACCATCGTAGTGCCCACCTACACAACGTCCTTCGGGCGGTTCGGCACACCCTTCGTCCTCGAAGAGTCTCCCTCGGAGATGGGAGCGCTTTCCGAACGAGTGCGCCTCTCCCCTAGGGCCGTGCGGACCCTGCATCCAATCCAGTCACTCACTGCCCTGGGGGGCCAGGCCCAAGCCCTGGCAAAAGACCATCCCCGCTGGAACGTGGGTCACGACACCATTTGGGAGCGGATGCTCCTACGGGGATGCAAAGTGGTGGGACTGGGGCTCCCGCCGCGGCGGTCTATGACGGTCCTGCACCAAGCGGAGTTCCTTGCTTGTGTGCCCTACCTGTATAACAAGGTGCTGCGGGGTGAGGTGTACGCTGCCGGCCGTAAGATAGACCACGACTTCTTTATGGCCGTCCGGTATCTAAATTTCGGGATCGGCTATGACATCTCGCGAACCGAGAACGATCTGGAAGCCCTGGGTGAAATCAAACATGCGCCATTGGGCGGGAGCGCCGTTTGTGCTGTCTCAATGGAGAGCGCCTTCCAGATCGGCATGAGAGGGCTGCGCCAGGACCCTTACTACTTTCTCAAAGAGCCTCCTTCTTTCGTCGATGGAGAAATACCTTGCGACGGCGTCACCATTGAATGTGAGACCGAAGCGCCGCGCTACTTTCTGGCGCCGTAATCCGTAACCGGCCCCGTAAGTGGTTTTCAGCAACAAATGCCTGCTGCTAATCCGATATACATTGACCGTTTGTCACTGTGGGTTATTGTCAGGGTATTGTTGCCCTGGATAATTCGGCGGCTGCTAACACGCCGCGGAGACCTGAACATCCACTACTTCGTGTCATCCGCTTGGGCCAGACGCTTGGTGACCGCTCTAGAAAACGCCCTCCCCTTCCAGTGCCGGGAGTTGGACTACTCCATAGCCGAAGTGCGCGACACCAACGGGGCGGTAGCCTATGAAAACGTGATGACAGCCGATGCGTTGGAAATTGTGACCAAGTGCTTGGAGCGGGAGTTGCAGTCGCATCCTTTGGTTTGCCGGACCGGCCGCCGGTTTTCCAACGGGCGGCTTGTAGCCTACCTGAAGCGAAGACTTGATACCGAAATTAGCCCGTCTTTGCTGAAGGTGGCCGTAGCCGCCTGGCATCACCGGACCTTTCTTGCCCAATACAGCGGCCAAGCCACCCTGTACACAACCCGTGTCTGGTGGTCTCATTTTCTGGAGGAATACGCCAGAGCACAAGGAATCCGATTGCGGCCCTACCGGACCTTTCCTCATCTCCGCTCTCCTCTCCGACGCCGTTACATGGCCCGTGCGGTCCGTTTGTCTAAAGCGGTCCTGACAAGGTTGGCCCGTTTCATGTGGAGACCGCCGCCCGGGGAACGGCGCGTCGAAGCGGGGCAGCCTCCTTTTCCCGTCATCGCCGCGCCATTTGACGGCGACGGCATAAGCTTGGGCAACGGCTATAACTCGGACTTTTTCTGGTATCCGGCATCGGCTCCCGCTCCGGGCCAAGTGTTGCTCTACTGCTGGTCCGGCATAGACCCTTTGGACCAAAACAAGGCCGACCTTCTGGACCAAGCCGGAATCCGGTACGTAGCGATACACCCGTCGGCGGCGGCTTGCCCCCAAGTGACCGTGTGGACGCCGTCTTTGGTCTTTATCAGGAAGTTCTGCAATCTGAACCTTTGGCTGCTTGGACAAACGCTGCTATCCCTACGCCACTCCCCCCGCCGGTTGACCTGGCTGGCGCCCAAGATTGTGAGTTTCCTGTTTGACTATTCCTACTGGGAGGATTTCTTTAGGACCCACCAAGTTAAGGTCCACCTCAGCAGGCCGGGCCGGCGGATAGCGGCTGAGCAAGCTTTGGCCGACTTGGGAGGGATCAGCGTCACCTATCAACGCTCCCACACCTGTTTCCCCAGCAGCATTCTTACTTACACCGCCGACGTTCATTTCGCGTTCAGTCCCGACGTGGCAAATATGTTGCGGCGGTGCGGGGCCTGCGTGGGACAATTGGTCGCCACCGGCTACGTGCACGACTACGGGTTTACCAGGGCAGCGGCCCGGTCAGCTCAACTGCGCCGCCGTCTGCAAGAACATGGCGCCCGATTCATCGTTTCTTTCTTGGACCAGGGCACCGGTTACGACAAGAAAACCAACCGGGTCTCTGATGAGCAGTTAGCCGAGGATTATCTTTATCTGCTCACCAGGCTGCATGAGGACCCTGGCCTGGGCATCATTTTCAAGCCCAAGAGGCCAACCTCACTGCATAGAGTGTTGGGCGATGTGTCCGGTCTACTGGATACGGCCCTGGCTGAGGGGCGATGCTATGTGTTTGAACAAGGAGGGGTCTACAGCAATACTTTGCCCTGCGAAGCCAGCTTGGCCGCCGACGTCGCCATAGGTCTGCTTATCGGAGAAGGGACAGCCTCCCTTGAAAGCCGCCTTGCCGGTACTCCGGCTATCCTGCTGGACCGGGACCGGGTATCCTACCATCCCCTATACGGCCTCGGCCAAAACTCGGTGATTTTCCAAGGCTGGGATGTTTTGTGGCAAACGCTCCTCGCTTACCGTGAGAACCCGGCTTCGGTGCCCGGATTCGGCGACTGGTCCTCCTGGCTCCATAGGGCCGATCCTTTTCAAGACGGGCGCGCCGGAGAGCGCATAGGTTCCTACCTGGGATGGTTGGCTGCCGGTCTTCAAGCAGACTTGACCAAGGCGGAAGTGCTGGAACAGACCCGTCAGCGTTACAGCGAGATTTGGGGAGAGGACAAGGTCGTCCAATGGGATTGTGAGGAACCCTCACTCCTGTCATTCCGAACGCAGCGAAGCCCTTCGGCTGCGCTCAGGATAAACTCCGTGAGGAATCTCAAACCTATGTCAGCAAGCACTGGGTCTGTAGCTGGATCGACGCGACGACTCTGGCCCAACGCCTTAGATTCCTCCCTCCGGTCGGAATGACAAGTTGAGCGACCAGTTACGCAAAGGTCTCCTCAAGCGGGCTGTGGCTCCACCTCTCCCCAAAGAGTCTTCTCCGAAAAACTTCAAGGTGCTTCTAGTGTACCCCAACTACTCCATGGTCAACCTGCTGCCCACCAACATCGGCATCCTCACTGCATGTCTCAGACAGAATGGCTTCACCGTGGACCTGTTTGACACCACCTTTTACCGCACCTCGGAGAGGACTTTAGACGAAATCCGGGTGGAGACGCTGCAGGTACGCAAGTTCGACCTAGCCGAAATGGGGGTGCGGTTCAAACCCGGCGACTACGTTGAAGACTTCAAGAAGAAAGTCGCCGAGTTCCAGCCCGACTTGATTGGAGTGACCGCCGTTGAGGACACCTGGCCCCAAGCCCGCTACCTCATTGAAGCAGTCAACGATTATCCTATCCCGGTAATTGTGGGTGGGGTGTTTGCTTCCCTTGCCTCCGATGTGCCTATTGCCCACCCGGACGTGGACATGGTCTGCATCGGCGAGGGGGAGCACGCAATCATCGAGTTGGCAAACAAACTGGCGAAGAGGGAGGATCATTCTACTATTCAGAACCTGTGGGTCAAAAGGGACGGCAGGGTGATCAAGAACCCCATGCGCCCTCCGATTGACTTGGACGATGTGCCCTTGGGGGACTTCGACCTATTCGAAAGAGAGCGTTTCTTTCGGCCGATGCAGGGGAAGGTGGTCCGGATGGTCCCCATCGAGACGGACCGGGGATGCCCCTATACCTGCCGTTTCTGTGAAGCTCCTTCCTTAGTGCAGATGTACAAAGAGGGCACGGGACAGTACTACTTCCGACGCAAGAGCTGGGACCTGGTCAAAGAGGAGATCCAGCTCTACGTCAGGAAGTACGACGCCGAGTATATCTACTTCAATGCGGAGACCTTCTTGGCGATGGGCGATCGAGAGTTCGACAAATTCGCCGGCATGTATCAAGAAATCAGGCTGCCCTTCTGGATGCAGACCCGAGTTGAAACCATCACCGAGCACCGCGTCCGGGAATTGGAGCGGGTCGGTTGCAACCGCGTCTCCGTCGGCCTGGAGCATGGCAACGAAGAGTTTAGGAAAACCATCGTGGGCAAGGGATTCACAAATCAGCGGATCATCGACATGTTCCAGGTCCTGGGCCAATATTCTATACCCATTACCATCAACAATATGATCGGCTTCCCCAGCGAGACTCGAGACCTGGTCTTCGACACCATAGAGCTGAACCGCGAGCTGAGCACGGACAGCGTAAACGCCTACATTTTCACCCCTTACCGGGGCACCGCCATGTACACTGACGCAACGTCCAAAGGCTATATCGACCCTGATGCGGAGACCAACTCTATTATCACCGGCTCCATTTTGACTATGCCGACGATAAGCCAGGAAGAAATCCTTGGACTGGTGCGCACGTTTAGTTTGTACGTCAAGTTCCCCAAGGAAGAGTGGCCGCAGATTGCTATAGCCGAGAAGTTCACTCTTGAAGGCGACGTCAAGTTCGCCGAGCTGTCCAAGCGTTACTACGAGCGCTTCTTTGATCACGATTTCAAGAGCACCAAAAAAGGCTGCTTCTCCACCCGAATCTACGATGGACCTCAACCGGAAAAGCAGCGCACAGAGACCATCGCTGGGTGAAAAATTCCCGGCGCACAAGCTCAGATTAGGCTCCTTGAATGACCTCGGCACCTGAGTGTTCCCGGCATCAGAAGAAAAGAAGGACCAGGTGGAAACGTCAGTTTTTTTCGCCGCCCCTGACCGGCGCAGTCAGGAGAGGGTTAAGAAACAATTGTCCGGCAGGACATTTTCTTGGGCATACCTGGGACAGGATATTGCCAAGTTCAACCTGGCAAGACAGAATTTCGAAGGTCTGAGTACTCAGATTGACTCCAGCCAGCGGTTTCACCAAGCGGCCAATGCTCTGCGTCAGCCGTACTTGGAATACCTATACGACATTGGCCGGCAAAACAACTCCCTGGACTGGTGGCTGACTTCCCTCTCCTACCGCAGCGGCTACGTCTCTAAGACTTTTCATCGGGCTTGCTATCTTCAAGTCGCCCTCGACCTGGCAAAGACTTGGGACCAATCGGAGCCCTTGGTGATAGTAGTGGCTGATGCGCCGGTGCGGCGGGCCTTGGAACTAAATCTTCCAAAGGACATCGGCCACGAAAGCCAGGTCATAGGTTTTCGTCACAATCCTGGCTTTCTTTCCGGCTTTCAATGGCTCAAAGACGCCATGAGCATGTTGGTCCACCGGGCTTTCTTCTTGAAACGGGAAGGAAGCCGGCTGCTCCAAGCAAGGCGGACCGTCCGCCGGTTGGAAGTGCCCAGCGAGCCAACTACGCTAATTTTCAGCTCCGTCCACTCGGGAAACGTGAGCAGAGGAGGGGATTTCCACGCGGCGTCTTTTGGCGATTTGTCGGTGCAGCTTGAAAAGCTGGGGCACCGGGTGGCTATAACGCCAATTGTGTTGCGAGACCTGCCGTACCGGGAGGCGCTCAATCGAATCCGAAACGGGTCCAACACGCTATTGGTGCCTGCCCGGTATCTACGCTTCCGGGACCTGATGGGGGCTGTTCTTTCCAGTTGTGGAAAGCCTCCAGTGGGCCAGCCGTTGAAACCCCTGGCCGGAATGGATATAAACCCTCTGGTCAAGGAAGAACTCCGGGTGCATCAGATCAGCAACGCGACGACTGATGCTCTACTCATAGTGGCGCTGATACGGCGCTGGGCCGGTATGGGGGCTTCATTCTCCCGCATAATCTACCGGTATGAGAACCAGCCGTGGGAACGGGCCTTGTGTTGGGCGGCTAGAAGGTATCTACCGGACACCGAGTTGGTGGGACATCAACACACTCGGGTGCCCCGGCTATTCCTGAACTTCCACCTGGTTCCGGGGGAGGAAAGCGTGGCGCCGTTACCCGACAGAGTGGTCACCATGGGCCGGTACACCGCCCGGCTCATGTCGTCCGCCGGATACGGGGCCGAACGGATACGAGCAGGCGGCGTCCTTCACATACCTAGCCGCAACGGCAAAATCAGCCGCGCTGCCGCGCCCTCGACGCCGGGCATAAATGCTCCGGTGTTAGTGGCTCCCTCCAACGGGTTGGAAGAGGCCACGGAGCTGGTGGATACGGCTTCCCGTTTGTTCGATGAGGAGAAGGGCGTGCCCTTAATCGTAAAGTGCCATCCCACCATGCCATTCCAAAAATTCCAGGGGTTGATGCGCGGGCCTCTGCCCAAACACGCCCGAGTGAGTGAGGAATCCATAACCGACCTAATACCCAAGAGTTCCATAATGCTGTACACCGGCTCCATGGTTTGCGTTCAAGCGTTGGCCGCCAGACTGCCGGTGGTCCACCTACGGCCCCAGTTCGACTTGGACATGGACCCCTTGGAAGCTGCGCCCGACGCTCGCTTGGAAGCTGCGGGGCTGGAAGAACTGCGCCGAAAAGTCCGCTGGCTCCTAAGCCACCGGGAGGAGTACATCGAGAATCAACGGGAGAACTGGTCGCGCTTGGTCGATGAGATTTACACTCCGCCGACTGAAGAGACCTACCGGGCCTTCATTGATTAAATGCTTCTTCTTGAAAAAACTGTTGAAGGAGGTTCTCGCGGAAAGACAACTGCGGGCCTTGTCTCATTTCAAGAATAAGACCCTGCCGAATGTAAGGCGCCGGTTGGGGCAATCCCCTTTTCTGCTGTTGGGCTCAGTGGTGAAGGCACTTCCCGGCAATTCTCAGGTTACTGTGAAATCCGGCATCAACGTGGTAAAGAGAATGGACTATGACGGGGCGGACGTGTTCTTGGCCATAGACTCCGACATGGAATACAGGGTCAGGCTTCACTCATGTAAGAAGGAGCCGGACACTGTGGAATGGATCGAGAGCTTCTTCAGCCAGGGCGACGTTCTATTCGACGTTGGGGCCAACGTGGGTGTCTACTCGCTGGTGGCATCCAAATTCCTGGGAGGAAAGGTCGAAGTTTACGCATTTGAGCCGGCCTTTCCCAACTTCGCTCAGCTCTGCAAGAACCTGGTCCTAAATGGTTGCCAAGAGAGCATCATTGCACTGCAAATCGCGCTGTCCAACGAAACCGGCTTGGACAAATTCAACTATTACAGTCTAGTGCCTGGAGGAGCGGTGCACGCTTTGGGCGAAGCGGTTGACTTCAAAGGCGACGATTTTAACCCCGTGTCAACGCAGCGGGTGCTAAAATACCGGGCCGATGATTTTGTCACCCAATTTGGGGTTCCCAAGCCGAATCACGTAAAGATCGACGTGGACGGCACGGAATTCTCCGTTCTTCAAGGCATGTCCTCAATCCTTGCCGGCCCAACGTTGAGGACCTTGATGGTCGAGGTGAATGAGGCAGCGGCAAGGGACCACCGGATCGTGGAATATTTGTCGAAGCACGGCTTGGAGATCCATTCAAAACACGGGTTAAACCACTTGTTCGTGAGAATGAGAAAAGGCTGAGGCTGAAGATAAGAATAGTCGCCGGTATACCAGCGCGTATGGGATCGTCCCGCTTTCCGGGCAAACCGTTGGCCCCCATCCTGGGCCGGTCCATGCTCGAGCACGTCTACAAGCGTGTTGCTATGTGCAAACAACTGGACGAGGTGTTTGTGGCCACTTGCGATGAGGAGATAGAGCGGGCGGCCGAGTCATTCGGCGCGAAAGTCATTATGACTTCATCCGCCCACCAGAGGGCCAGCGACCGAATCGCCGAAGCTGCGGAAGGCATCGAGGCCGACATTGTAGTCTTGGTGCAAGGCGACGAACCGATGGTGACGCCTCAAATGGTCCAAGCGGCTATTGCACCTATGTTAAAAGATTCGTCCGTCCAGTGTGTCAACCTAACCAAGCGCATCGAAGATGAAGATGAGCTAGCCGACGCCAACACCATCAAGGTCTTGATGGGCCTCAACGGCAATGCGTTGTACTTCTCCCGAGAGGCCGTTCCTACCCGGCGTATCCTAGATTTCAGCCAAATTCCTCTTTTCAAGCAGGTCTGCATTATTCCCTTTCGACGGGAGCTCCTGCTGAAATACGCTGCGTTGGAACCCACCCCCTTGGAAAAAGCGGAGTCGGTGGACATGCTGCGGTTTCTGGAGCATGGGTATAGCGTTCGGATGGTGGAGACGGATGTGCAGACTCACTCCGTGGACACTCCGGCTGACTTGGTCATGGTGGAGTCATTGATGGCCAAAGACCCTCTGGTTGCTCACTACATTGATTAATCAGGGATTGACCAGGCTAGTTGAATAGCCTATGAAGTGGAAGATGCTGCTGGAATTGGAGCCAGAGGGCCAGTGCTTGTCCTCGCTACAACCGTCACTTCAGCAGTCTGCGATAGATGCCGAAAGTTAGCATCATCGTCAACTGCTTCAACGAAGCAAGGCGCCTCCGGGAAACCCTGGATAGTGTCTTTGCCCAGACTTTCGAGAACTGGGAAATAGTGTTCTGGGACAATGCGTCCACGGATGGTTCCGGGGAAATCGCCGCCAGCTATGGGGAGAGAGTCCAGTATTTCCGCAGCGAGTCTACCATTCCTCTGGGCAGTGCCCGGAAGTGCGCCTACGAGAAAACCTCGGGGGAATACATCGCCATCCTCGACGCGGACGACATCTGGTTGCCCGAGAAGCTGGAACGCCAGTTGGACCTCTTTGACGCCGACCCCGACGTGGGCTTGACTTACTGCGACGCTATTTACTTTGATGATATGAGCGAAGGCGACCGGCTATTCAAGCTCACCAGCCCTTGCCGCGGCAGAGTCTTTGGCAAGCTGCTGGCTAAGAACTTCATATTCTCTTCGACGATGATGTTCCGCCGGTCGGCGTTAGATACACTGGACCAGGCCTTCGACGATAGATTCACCAGGGCCCAAGATTACGACCTCAGCCTACGGACTGCTTATCACTATCCCATCGACTATGTGGATGAGCCGCTCGCCAAATGGAGGATAAACGGTCTAGCCGAGAAGCCCTGGAAACGGTCACTGCCGTCTCGGGAAGCAGAGATCAAGTGGGCAATCGAGAATCTCATAAATGTCTACCCAAGAATCAAGACAGACTACGGTCTTGAGCTTCGAACGATAAATGGACGCCTTGATTACGCTTCCGCAGTGAATGCCTGGCGTGACCGCGGTCCTTCCCAAGCCCGCGGCTACCTTTCGGGGCATCTGTGGGGTAAGAGGTTTTTGCTGGTATATCTATGTACCTTCTTTCTATCCTTCGACGCGTTCTATTGGCTAAGGATAAATTTCAGAAACGTGACTACAGGCCAATTTCGCCTATTAAAGCTCCCAAGTTGGACGAAGCTGATTTTAAGGAAAATACCCTTCCGACAGTGCTGATCGCCGGTCCCCATCCTTGAGAAGCTATTTGACGCAAGCCTAATGTGTCCAATCTGCGGAGGAACCGAACAGGAGCCGCTGCTTGCGGTGGAGCGCGCCCCGGTCTCATGCGGGAAGTTGTTTACCTCCAAGAAAGCTGCGGTCCAAGCGGGAGAGTGCCGCTTGGAAATCAGCCTATGCATGACATGCAGCCACATCTGGAACACCGCGCATCAGGACAGCCCGGACACTGTCTATGGCGATGACTACTACTCTTCTAAAGCTGTTTCTTCGCAAGCCCGGGAGTATCAGCAGGCCCTTGCTGCCGAGCTGGACCAGTTGGTTGACGTCGGCGGCAAAACAGTCTTGGAGATAGGATGCGGCGACGGGCTCTTTCTAAACTCGTTAAGGTCTTTGGGGGCCGCAGCCATTGGATTCGAGCCGTCTTCCACTTTCCACATCGCCAAGCAGTATCCGGGTATAGAGGTATTCCACGAACAATTCAGCATCGCCAATTTGCGTAGAGCCGTCTCCACAGTGGACATTGGGGTCATGCGCCATGTATTGGAGCATTTGGCTTCACCCGGGGGCCTGCTAAAGTCTTTACGGGCCGATTTCTGCGGGTTCCGGGGACCCGAGTTTCTTTTGCTAGAGGTCCCTAACGTATCCGAGCTTCTTAGCGAGGGCCTCTACTTCGACTTTTACAACGACCACATCCACTATTTTTCTTACCCATCCCTGGACCGTTTGTTGGCCGCGTCCGGTTGGGCCGTTGAAGCCCGCCTTGGAGGCGACAACGAGTTTTTGCGGCTGGTTTCTGTTAATGCCGGCTCCAAGGCCGGCATATCCGCTCCCTCGTATGGTCCGGAAAACCAGGAGGAAAGGGACGCAATCAAGACAATTGCCAGGGGTTTTAGTCAAGATTTTGTCCAATGGAAAGAGCAACTGGCGAACATTATAGAAGCGTGCCGGCATAACGGGCGGCAGGTTGCGGTGTGGGGAGCCGGCTCTCGGGGCGTCGCATTGCTATCCGGGCTGGGACTGCCCGGCGAGTCCTACGAATATGTGGTTGATTCCGATCCTTTCAAACATGGCAAGTATCTCCCGATGACGCCTCTCCTCATTCACGCTCCGGAGCACTTGCGCCGGTGCCCCGTCGATTGCGTCCTGGTGACTTCTTACACCTATTTTGATGAAATCCTGGACCAGTTGGACTGGTTCCGCTCCCAGGGCGGGAAAGTTATTAGGGCCTACCCAATTCCGGAGGTGGTTTGACTACGATGTCACTCGGTCAGAGACTCGGCCGGAGGCTGGCGCCGGAGCCCCCAACGATGGAAATGAAGTTGCCAACACCGGTGTGGCAAGACGCCAAATCAGGATATGAAGTCCTTTCGTCTCAAGTGGAGGGCCTTAAGACCTTGTTGTCGGCGCTTGATCTGAAGACCGTGGAGGCAGTGGGTGAACTTTTGGACCAGAGGCGACGCCAGGGCCGTACAGTGTACTGTACCGGCAATGGGGGTAGTGCGGCCACTGCTTCCCACGTAGCGGCCGATCTTTCCCAGGGGCACCGAATTGGCAATGAAATGCGTCCCAGGGTGATAAGTCTGGTAGCCAACGCTCCCATGATGACTGCCTTGGCCAATGATGTTGGGTATGCAAACGTCTTCGTGGAGCAACTTGAAGGGTTGTTCCGAGAGGACGACGTGGTGATCGCCATCTCGGCCAGCGGCAACTCGGAGAATGTACTGCGGGCGGTGCAGTTCGCCAATGACCACGGCGGGACTTCGGTGGCTCTGGTGGGATTCGACGGCGGCAAGCTGAAAGATAAATGTGACTTTTGCATTCATGTACCCACTCCCGTAGGGGCTTACGAAATAGTGGAAGACGTTCATCACGCCGTCTGTCATATGCTGGCTAACTACTTGAAATTCAAAGCGTTGGAGCGAGTCGCTGCCGACGCCCCCAACGCATAGTGCCAACCAGCCCTCCAACACAAGCGGTGATCTTGGCCGGTGGTACTGGAACCAGGCTCAGACCCCTAACAAGCACTGTCCCCAAGCCGTTGGTCCCAATCCATGGCCGGCCCTTCCTGTCTTATTTGCTGCAGCAAGTGAAAGAGCAGGGAATTAGTGATGTTTTGGTGCTGGTGGGGTATCTGGGGGAACAAGTCCACAAGTTTTGCGGCGACGGAAGTAAATGGGGCTTACGGGTCCACTGTGTGGAAAGCCCTGTGGAAGCGGAGACCGGGCAACGGTTGACGGATGCGGCCTCGCTGCTTGCTCCCTACTTCTTGCTGATGTACTGCGACAACTATTGGCCCATGAACCTGGCCAAAATGTGTCAAGCGCATCGGTGCGTCGAAACCCCCGCGATGGTCACCGTATATTCCAATCGTGACGGTTTCTCCCGCAATAACGTCAAGGTGAACGACCGGGGGCAAGTAACTGCCTACGACCCTGACCGGAGCGCCTCCGGATTGAACGGCGTAGAGATAGGGTATGCATTGTTAACCCCGGAAGTGTTGAACTATCTGTCTCGGGGGAACGTCCGTTTTGAACACGTGGCATACCCGGCCCTTGCAACCCGTGGCTTGCTGGGAGCGTACCAGACGGACCACCGGTACTACGGAGTGGGCTCCTTTGAGCGTTTGACCCTCACCGAGGCTTTCTTGGAACCTCAGCGCACGGTGATACTCGACCGTGACGGGGTGTTGAACCAGCGCCCTCTCCAGGCTCAGTATGTCCGCTCATGGACGGACTTTCGCTGGCTGCCCCATGCTGTTGAAGCGCTGCAACTGCTAACCCAAGCCGGTTACAAGCTCATCCTCGCCAGCAATCAATCGGGTATCGCCAGAGGCATTATGACCGAGGCCGATTTAGAACGGGTCCACCGAAACATGGAGGAAGAACTGGCGCAAGCGGGCATTGTCTTGGAAGCCATCTACTACTGCCCCCACGGATGGGACGACGGCTGCTTCTGCCGCAAACCCCTGCCGGGAATGTTGTTTCAGGCCCAAAGGGACTTTCATTTAGACCTTACCAAGACTCTGTTCGTGGGGGATGACCAGCGAGACCAGGAAGCGGGAGCAGCGGCCTGCTGTCCTACGGCGTTGGTCTCAGCCGAAGTCTCTCTTCTAGACGTGGTCCATCATCTGCTTGCGAAGGAGGAAGCCGCCAGGCTGTGAATAAGCGCCGGGTCCTACTTACCGGTCATCAAGGTTACATAGGTTCCGTGATGGGTCCGAGGCTTCTGGACGCAGGATACCAAGTTACCGGCTTGGACACCGTGTACTACGGCGATGAATGCGCCTTTTCTCCCGGCCAAATGAGGGTCGCCAACATTAGGAAGGACATCCGGGACCTGGTTCCCGAGGACGTCCAGGGATTTGACGCCGTCATCCACCTGGCTGCCTTGTCCAACGACCCCCTGAGCAGCCTCCGGGAAGAGTGGACCTACGATGTAAATCATCGCGCCTCGGTCCATTTGGCCCGTTTGGCCAAGGCTTCGCAGGGGTGCGCCGCTTCCTATTCTCATCGTCTTGCAGCATGCACGGTTCGGCCAACGGCGGCAAGGTTGACGAAACCACACCCGTCCATCCGCTGACCCCCTACGGAGAGTCTAAAATTAGGGCGGAGCGAGCAATCTCTGAGCTGAGCGACAGCGGTTTCAGCCCTACATTTCTGCGAAACGGCACGGTTTACGGGGTGTCGCCGAGGCTTCGGGTGGATATAGTGCTTAACAACCTGGTGGGTTGGGCCTATACCACAGGCAAGGTCATGTTGTACACCGATGGGTCCCCTTGGCGGCCGCTAATCCACGTGGAAGACGTGTGCGACGCATTTATTGCGGTGATGGAAGCGCCGGCCGAGGTGGCGCATAACCAGGTCTTTCACGTGGGCTCCAATAAGGAAAACTATCAAATCATGCAACTGGCAGAGATTGTTCGTTCCGTTGTGCCGGGTTGCGGCATCGAGTACAACACCGGTCATGAAGGAGACCAACGCACCTATATAGCGGATTTCAGCAAGATCGAAAAGGCTCTGCCAGCGTTTCGCCCCAAGTGGACCGCGCTAACCGGCGCCTATCAGCTTTATGAAGCCTACCGGCAAGCAAAGCTCACTCTGGAGGAATTTAGAGGCAGCCGATATATTCGGCTAAACCGGATCCACGAATTGCTTGGCAGCGGCCAGCTAGACGATAGCCTACGCTGGCAGCGGGCCTCTCGGGTCTCTGTTAAAGCATCTGGCAGTCCAGAAAGGTTGAAGCCAGGTGATTGACGGCGTAAAAGTAATTCCATTGAGGCAAATCCCCGACGAGCGCGGCAAGATAATGCACATGCTCAAGGAGACGGACCCCCATTTCATCCGGTTTGGGGAGGTCTATTTCTCCTGCGCTTGGCCCGGCGTAGTAAAGGGGTGGCATATCCACCAGCGGATGACCATCAACAACGCGGTCATAGTGGGCCGCGCCAAGCTGGTTTTATACGATTGTAGACCCGGCTCGCCCAGCAACGGCGAGATCATGGAGCTGTTCATTGGCGAGGACAACTACTGCTTGGTCCAGGTCCCGCCTGGTATTGCCAACGGATACAAAGCCTACGGGGATACGCTGACGGTAATGGCCAACTGTGCCACCGAGGCCCACGATCCCCTGGAAATCACCTACATCGACCCCTTGGACAACCAGATACCCTACGATTGGTCCCTAAAGCTTCGGTAATAGGATTATTCTTTGGATTTTGTCGTCACCCGCGCTCCTTTCCGCATCAGCTTCGCAGGAGGCGGCACCGACCTGCCTTCCTTTTACCAGCAGGAAGACGGCGCAGTGGTTAGCGCCACCATTGACAAGTACGTATATGTCATAATCAACCGGGTCCGGCCGGTCCTTGGCCGCGGCGTTGACGATCCGGTACGGCACCGTATTCGCCTTAGCTACTCATCCACTGAAAACGTGCAACGGCCGGATGAGATACAGCACCCCATAGTCCGGGAGGCCCTTAAGTTGTTGGATCTGGACATCCCCATGGATATTGCGACCATGGCCGATGTGCCGGCAGGCAATGGGCTTGGTTCTTCCGGGTCCTTTGGTGTGGCGCTGCTCCAAGCACTACACCTGATCAAAGGGGAGGAGGCAAGCCCCCATCAACTGGCGGCGGAGGCGGCGCGCATTGAAATCGACATCCTGGGCCGGCCGGTGGGCAAGCAGGACCACTATGCCGCTGCCTTTGGGGGCCTTAACGCGATTCACTTCCTCGCCCAAGGGGATGTCAAAGTTCGTCCTTTGGACTTGACCAACGTGTTGCGGCAACGTCTCTTTTCCTCACTGATGCTCTTGTATACGGGGGTCAGCCGGGATGCCGGTCTGGTCTTGAACGAGCAGCGGGAAAACGCCGAGGGTTTGTTGGAGGACTTGGCGTTAATGCGGGGCCACGCCCGCCAAATGGAAGCCCTGCTGAGAGACGGTTTCCGGTTGAAAGGGTTTGGGGAGGTGCTGCACCGGAACTGGATGCAAAAGAGAACTCTCACCAAGAATATCACCACCACCCAGATTGACCGATGGTACGACAAGGCCATGAACGTTGGAGCCTTGGGCGGCAAGATTTGCGGCGCCGGAGGGGGCGGATTCCTCTTGATAGCTGTTGAACCGGAACAACGGGCTCAGGTCCGAGCGGCGTTGCAGGAGCTGCCGGAGTTGTTCTTCGATTACGAACCACGGGGCAGCCAGGCCCTGCTGCTTGTTGGGTAAATTATTCGGGGCGTGGACGGAGATATGCGCTAATGTTATGTCACGTCACTGGCGCCAAGGGCTTGGTAGGCCGGGAAATAAGCCGAGTCCTTGCCAAGCTCGGTGAGGTCCACGGCACCGACGTGGACGATATGGACGTCACCGACCCGCAAGCCATTATGGAGGTCATGGGCCCGCGGCCTCCGGATGTCGTGGTGCACCTGGCGGGACTAAAGGGCAACCGCCCCAGCCGGGAGCAGCCCCTCAAATTCTTCGAGGTCAACACCGGTGGGACGCTTAACCTGCTGCAGGCTTCCCGGCGGCTCAGCGTAAAGCATTTTATCTTTTTCTCTTCCCTCACCGTCCACGGACCTGGGACTGAACCGGTCAACGAGCTCAGCCCGCTAAACCCCCAACATGCCTACTCCGGAAGCAAGGGGGCCTCCGAGTCGATGGTCCACGCCTATGCCAACAGCTACAGCATGAGAGCCACCATCTTTCGACCCAACTTCATTGTCGGTCCGATTTATCCGCCGCAGCCCTATGTAGACAACCTCATCTACGATTTTATCCAATCCGCTCTTGATACCGGCATCATCGAACTGGCCGGGAAGGGTGACTACCAGCGGGAGTGGATGCACCCCAGGGACGTTGCTTCTGCCGTGGCTCTGGCTGTTTCCGCAGCCCGGCCGGGGTGCGAAACCTACATATTGAGCGGCGAAAGAGTAACCATGTGCGAGCTCGCCAGCCGCATCGTGAGGCGGATGGGAAAGGGCCGCGTCACCACAAATCCCGCCCTTGGCGGCTTTTCAATAATCTCCAGCAGCGCAAAGGCGCAGCAGGAATTGGGCTGGAAGCCCCAAGTTGGGCTGGACGACCTGATCTGGGAAATCTGGGATGAGTACCGGTCCCGGACCTGAACGGCGGGTCGTGGTCATCACCGGAGCCAGCCACGGCATCGGCTGCCACTTGGCCCAACGTTTTTTGTCCAACGGTTATGACGTTATCGGCGTCAGCCGGTCCGGGGCGTCAATGGAGCACCCCGGCTTCCGCTCGGTCACCGCCGACATCGGCGACCTGGATCAAGTGAGGGCGCTTTGCGATGAACTGGCCAGCCAGCCAATCGTCGGCTTGATAAACAACGCCGGGCTCCACGGACCCATTGGACCCTTCGAGAATACAGACCTGGAAGCATGGCGCAGAGCCTTCGATGTCAATCTCTTTGGCGCGGCGGCATTGTCCCAGCTTTTCATTCCGTCGCTGCGGCAACAAAATGGCTTCATCATCTTTTTTTCGGGCGGCGGTTCGGCCTTTCCCAGGCCCAACTTTTCTGCTTACGGAGTCAGCAAGAGCGCTGTCGTCCGCTTGGCCGAGGTCTTGGCTCGAGAACTAGCCCCTCACGTCTTCGTATACTGTGTAGCGCCCGGTCCCAACAGGACCAAGCTGCTCGAAGAATCGGTTCGCAGCGGAGAAACCGTCCCGGATGAGGATATAGTGGATTTCGAGTACCCGGAACGTCTCTGCTTGTTCCTAGCGCAGAACCGGGACATCCGATACTCGGGTAAGTTCATCCACGTAAGGGATGACTACGCTGCATGGGGCGAAGACCAACTGGCTGAAGACGCTCATACCCTTAGACGGGTGGATGCCCGCACCCTACGACGGGTCAGAATAACCTGAAGCGCCCAATATTGCGACCTTGATTGCTCATGTCCAGGAAAGTGCTCGTTACGGGCGGTGAAGGGATGCTGGCCACCGACTTGGCCCGCGTGTGGTCCGATGCCGGCTACGATGTCTTCAGCCTCTCCCACGGCCGGCTGGATGTTACCCGTCCGGCAGACGTAAAGCAAGCGATGGAGCAAATCAGTCCCGATGTGGTGGTCAACACTCCGGGCATTGCCGTGGATGCTTGCGAATTGGAGCCGGAGAAGGGATACCGCATTCATTCTTGGGCGGCGGAGGTGGTTGGCCGCCAGTGTCAACGCCTCGGCGCCGTCTTGGTATATATCAGCACCTGCGGCCTGTTTGGAGACGAGGTAAGGTTTTACTCCGAATACGACCCAGTGCAGCTCAAGACCCAATACGCCCGGTCGAAGTTCCTGGGAGAACAACTGGCGCGGCAAGCCTGCGCCCGGACCTTTGTCATCCGGCCTGGGTGGCTCTTCGGCGGCGCCCCGGCCCACCAACGAAACTTCGTTTACCAGCGGTTCTTCGAGGCCAAGAGGCTGTCCGTGATCCAGAGCGCGGCCGACAAGTTCGGCAGTCCGACCTTTACTCAGGACCTAGCGGCAATGGCCCTGAAGATTGTGGAATCAGAGGAGTACGGCCTATACCACGTGACCAACTCGGGTTGCGCCTCACGATACGACTATGTGAAATGCATCGTGGAAAGCTTCGGGCTGGCCACCACGGTCGAGCCGGTGGCCTCCAGTTCTTTTCCCCGAGCGGCCCCCGTACCAAATTGCGAGATGTTGGACAACCTCAATTTGAAGTTCCTGGGACTGGAACCGCTGGCCCCCTGGCAGCAGGCCGTCCGCAAGTATGTTGCCGCATTACAGAGGTGAGATTTCAGCCAAGGGGTAGGCCGTCTGAGCAGCCTCCCGGAGGCCTTAAGGCTGGACTCCCTTCAGTTGTCCCGGCGGCCGGCCAACTAGTAAGCAGTACCTCAGGAATTTATCCAGAGTGAGCCACTTCAAGCTATAGCCAGCCAAATTGCTATGCTGCTCAATTCTTCGGCTGATCTCTCCACGGTACCAAGGATAATGCAAGTCGTCGACGATTACCACGCCCGTGTCTTCCCTCAGGGTAAGCATGTGTTCGAATATCTTTGGACGCTCGCTTATAACACCCAGGTCATGCATGATCAGGTCAAAGCGCCCCGGTTCCAACCCTTGAAAATCGTCCCAGAAAAACAGGTTGTCGTCTGGCAAGCTATGTGATTGGAGATACATCCGGGTCTTTTCAAGCCATTCCAGGCTTTCATCCACGGACCACACCTCCGGCGTCGGCGCGGCGGTGGACTGGTACCGCCTGAACACAAAGGAAGTGAACCCGCTGCCAAGGTCGAGAATGCGTTTTGGACTTATAGCTTCGCACAACGACCAGAGGAAACAGGCCGACTCGAAGGAAATTGGCATCCCTTCGTGGGATACGGTGTTCGTATACTCCCTGTAGGCGGCCCGAATTTCCGCCGCGATGGAACACGATCCCAGGCTAAAACTCCCTATCGTAGGCACCACTTCTTCCGCTAGCTTTCTCTCTCCCCGGTTGCTCAAGATTAGATAAGAACGTTGGATACGCCGCCACGCCCCCCTCAGCCCGACGAGGCAGCTTCTTATTCTAGGCTGGCTCTTAATTAATGGACCTAGAAGAGTATGCAAAGCGCACCCAGTTTTACGCCGAAGCCGTGCCGCCGCTGCTGCGCGATTTGCTCGGCGGCACCCAGTGGGATAGTTGCTTAGACTTGGGTTGCGGCGACGGTTCTCTGCTCTACGCTTTGAACAAGCAAGGGTACTTAACCGGCAAGTCGGTTTACGCTGTAGATATCTCCCAAGCAAGACTGGACCAAGTCAAACAGATAAACCCGGATATTATGTGTTTGCGCAGCGATGCTTGCCAGACTCAACTCCAAGACGGCAGCATCGATTTTCTGATTTCGACCCAGGTCATCGAGCACGTTGAAGAAGATGCGGACATGGTACGGGAGATCCGGCGCGTCTTGGCCCGCAACGGCACCGTGTACCTGTCAACCATCTTCAAAAAGTGGTACGGCTGGTATTTCTACCGGTGCAACGGGCGGTGGACCATAGACCCAACCCACCGGAGGGAATACACCCAAGACCGTCAACTTTTGGACATATTCAGACGGTGCGATTTTGAAATCTTGGAGAGCAAGAAAATCCTGGACGGACGCCCCGTCTTGGATTCTCTCTTGCGTAGAGTGGGCGCCGGCAACAAGGTGTACGACAGACGGTTGCTCCGGGTACTGCGGAGAGTTTCAGTTCCGATTCCCGGTTATTATATTTGGGAAATCGCAGGCAGGAAGAAACCAAGGGAGGCTCCAGTTGCTCAGGCTTAGACGGGATGAACAGCAATGGTGAGGGTTGCCCAAAAGGCCTCAACCGAGGGCGCATCTTCCACTTATAAAGTGGCGATAGTGGCTCCTACTTGTTTCTACTACCAGGTTCCCATGTTCCAGGCTTTGGCCGCTCACCCTCGAATGGACTTGATGGTCTATTTCTGTTCGGAGGAGGCGAGCCAGGGAAGCGACGTTCTCAAGAAGTTCAAAACAAATGGCAGTTGGGGCGTTGAAGAAGAACTCTTGGAAGGATACGAATACAAGTTCCTCCGGAATTACTCTCCTTGGCCTTCATATTTGAGTTCAGTCGTTGGGCTGATGAATTTCGGGATATGGCGGGAGATCGTAGTAAACAGACCGGATGTGGTCGTACTGATGTCCTGGATGAACCATACCTGGTGGCTGGCTGTGATGGCCTGCCTCTATGCCAAGGTGCCATTTCTTTACTTGACCGACCAAAATGTCCAAAGGGAACTGTCGGGGCCAAAATGGAAAAGATGGGTCAAGACGCTGGTGCTGGGGAAGGTCCTTTTCCGGCTGACCACCGGTTTTCTGTGTGCGGGATCGGCAAATAGGCTCCTGTACGAATTCTATGGGGTAGCCGAGGATAAGCTGGTTCCCTTTGCTTTCTCATGGGGAACGGAAAACCTTCTCCGGATAGGGGAGGGACTGAGGGGTCATAGAAGCCAAATCAGGGTGCAACTGGGGATACCCGAGGAAAGTTATGCCATTCTTTACTGCGGCCGCCTTAGTCCCGAGAAGAGTCCTTTGTGCCTAATTCAAGCCTACGAGAGGATAAAAATCCCCAACAAAGCGTTGATCATCGTGGGCGATGGTGTGCTAATGGATTCTCTAAAGCACTACGTGACTAGAAACAAAATTGATTCTGTGTATTTTTTCGGCTTTCAGAATCGAAAAGAGATTCCCAAGTATTACGCCGCTTCCGATGTATTGGTGCTGCCCTCGGAACAGGAGACCTGGGGAATCGTGGTAAACGAAGCCATGTGTTTTGGCCTGCCCGTAATCGTTTCGGACCACGTTGGAGCCGGCCGAGACTTGGTGCAGCCAGGCCATAACGGCTTTACCTTTCCGAGGGGAGATGTGGAAGAGTTGGCCAGAAGTATTCAACGGCTCATCGAACTCCCCCACGAGGAAAAGTTAGCGATGCAGTCGAGGTCTCGCCTCATTATCGAACGGTGGTCGGAAAGAAACCTGACCGACTCTCTCTGCCGGTATTTTGATCTTATTTGTTCGGGTAAGAAGCCTGCCGGCCAATGAATACCCTTAGCCGGGCCGGCCTAAGAATTGAGCTCTTTAAGCTGGCCCATCCCGCTTACACAACTCTGCGTAAAGTCTTGACGGCCGCCGGTCTGGCCGGGCCTATCCGGTCCCGGCTGGGTCCTCTGGCGGGCCGCGTTGTATCCAATGTCGTGGCCGCCAAGGATGCACCGTCGCTGGTCCAAGGCCACAAAATGGCGCTCGCCGCCCCCGGCAGGTATCCGCCCGCCGCCATGGTGTTGAATAGATATGAAGCGGAGACTACCGCCCTGTTCCAGCGGCTCATCCATCCGGGCATGGTGGTTATCGACATAGGAGCCCACGTAGGGTACTACTCGCTCCTTGCGGCCAGGCAAGCGGGGCCAACCGGCAAAGTGTATGCCTTCGAGCCGGAGCCGGAGAATCATCGGTTGCTGCTGGGAAATATCCAGCGCAATGGGTACATTAACGTTACGGCTCTGAGGCAGGCTGTCTCAAATCGCGTCGGCCCAACGGCCCTCTTCTCGACCGCTCTGGACAACGGCAGGCACAGTGCATACCGGCAGGGGTTGCCCGAAAGCGGCGTTATAGAGGTCAGCGCCACCACCCTGGATGTGTTTCTTGACACCGTCTCACGGCCCAGGGTCGGCTT
Organism: Dehalococcoidia bacterium; assembly: GCA_965197565.1. Lineage (GTDB taxonomy): Bacteria > Chloroflexota > Dehalococcoidia > Lucifugimonadales > UBA3495. The sequence continues at coordinate 932,208 of CBDANK010000003.1, read as the reverse complement.
GGTCAAAGTAGATGTCGAAGGCGGTGAGATGGACGTTTTGGATGGGATGAGGAGGTTGTTGCAAGAATCACCGGACTTGAAATTGATTATGGAGTACAGCCCCACTCTGCTGCGAGGCGCAGCGGCTAACCCTCTGCAGCTGCTGGACCGGCTAAGGGCCTATGGTTTCCAAATTTACCGCATTACCAAAAAGAAGGGGCCGGTCGCGCTGCCGGAAGCGGAGTGGCCTTGCCTGGTTGAGAGATTGTCGAGAAAGGAAGCCTCTGTAAACATCCTCTGCGCTAAGCAATGAAACCTTACCGGGTGCTCGCCTGTGCCTTCACTTGTTGCCCCGCTGGAGGGCCGGGGTTCAGCGGCGGTGAAGATGTCTTAGGGTGGAATATGCTGATGCAGATTGCCCGCTTCCACCAAGTATGGGCACTGACCCAAGGGGAAGACCGTGAAGCTATCGAACTCGCCTTAGAAAAGCGTCCGGTTTCAAACTTGAATTTTCATTTTGTGGACCTTCCTCATGTCCTACGCCCTCTCCTGCGGTTTCAGGGCGGCCACCAACTTTACTATTACCTCTGGCAGTTAAAAGCATACTTCACCGCTAGGAGGCTCCATAAAGAGCTAAACTTTGACCTTTTCCATCACATAACTTACGCCAACGACTGGATGGCGAGCTTCATTGGGGCTTTGCTTCCCGTGTTCTACGTCCGCGGTCCCGGAGGCGGCGCCCATCGGACGCCAAAGGGTTTCGAGAGGGAGTATTCCTTTGGCGGGCGGTTTTGGGAGAAGGTGAGGACTCTAGGTCAATGGCTCTTCCGGCATGACCCGGTATTCGTCAAGGGGCAAAGCCGCGCCGGGGCTATCTTGGTATGCAACCGTGAGTCGATTTCCAAAATTCCCGGAAAGTGTCGTCACAAGGTCCAGATATTCCCGGTCAACGGCATCTCCTCGAGTGACTTGGCCCTTGCCGCTGCGGCATCAGACACCGGCGGTCAATTTCGAGTGCTTTCGGCAGGGTCACTGGTCCGGGTCAAAGGGTTCGGCTTGGCTATTAAAGCGTTCAAGGAATTCGCATCCAAGTTTCCATCCAGCGAGCTTAGAATCATCGGCAGCGGCCCGGAGGAATACCGGCTTAGGGCTATCGGAGAAAGCGGCCTGATCGGCTCGAAAGTGAAGCTCTTCCCAGCGATGCCGCGGGATGAACTGTTAGCTGAGATGGCCTCCTGCGATGTGTTCTTGTTTCCCAGTCTGCGGGACGGCGGCGGGGCGGTGGTCATAGAGGCCATGTCCATGGGCAAGCCAGTGGTTTGCTTAAACACGGGAGGACCGGGTATGCACGTTACCGAGGAGTGTGGAATAAGCATAAAGCCTGACTCCCCCGAGGACGCCCATCATCGGTTGGCGGAAGCCTTGGAACGCTTGCGCCGGGATGAGAATTTACGCCTGAGGCTGGGCCGCGCCGCAAAGAAAAGGGCCGAGCAAGTGTACCACTGGGACCGGCTGGGAGAACGGTTGATGGAGGTTTATCGGCAAGCTGCGGCCGCATAAAGGGGGAGTTGAAAAAAGATGGACCGGTTGAAGTCCATAATTCCCCTTTGGCCTCCACCAATATGGTTCTTTATGCCTTTGGGCCTGTGGGCGCTGCTCTGGCTCGGTTTGCAAGCGGGGGCCATTGAGGAAATAGGACGTTTCGGCGGCCCTGAGACCTTCATTCACCGCCTTCGCAGCATTCTTCCTCTTTGGGCGGCTTATATGGCGGCGGTCATATTCGTCGTCAAGTTTTACAGACAGCGGTCCAATGGGCTCTCTTTGTTCGGACCCTTGGGGTTCGTCACAGCCTACGGCATTGTGGGGATTGCCGCATCCCTTCTTTCTCCCGATGGTTCCGTTGCTCTGTATTGGGCGGCTGCCTATCTTTCTGTGCCTCTGGTCCTATGGGGCATCGTTTGGGGGAAGGACGGGCTGGACGCCGTTCATCGTGTTATCAGTCTCAACTGGCTCATCGTCATTTCGGGGGTTGCCGCACTATTCACTGCCGCACTGCTATACCTAGACTTGGGCGCGCTGCTCCTAACGCCATCGTCATGGTTCGATTGCCCGCTCAACGAAGATTGGATGGGGAACTCCTGGCACGATTTGAGCTCGGGACTGCTCAGGCCCACTGGAGTAGGACGCTATGCCGCCATAAGCGGGATAATCGCCTTGGCCGGATTGTGGCACCGGCAGTGGCGGTTTTTGTGGGCCGCAATACTGTTGGCCTCTCTTATACTGCTTCTGACCAGCGGGGCCAGAGGGTCTTTCTTGGGATTTGTTGCCGGGGCCGCTCTGGTGGTCCTTTTTCATGGCGGAAGGAAAACGGTGGTGGGAGGAGTTCTCGCCCTGCTGGTACTGGCACCTATAGTCTGGTCCACCGGCGCTTACCAGCGGTTCTTTGATAATTGCGTTTTCAGAAAGGAGACTCCGGCCTCAACCCAGGTGTCGAGCTCTTCCGGCGCAGAGCCGGAGGCCCCCGCGCTCCGGGAAACGGATTTTCTATACCTTCCTATAAGAGTGACGGTCCCAAGTTGGGGATGGTACTTGGAACAGGTATCGCCAGAGGAAACCCTTGCTTCAAACTTTCTTGAAAGCGCATCCGCCGGGAGAGAAGCGGATAGTATTACGGATGTGTCCGCCAGCAGCCCCTCCTTGACCGAAACCCAGGCTACTTCCCAGGTCTTTGCCAGGGTGTGGGTCCCGGAGCGGTTTTCGGTGCAACCTGTCCCATCGTCTCAGGAAGAAACCGATCCGGATACTTACTCAAGGCTCGGTGTGCAACCCGGGTTGTGGGAATTAAAGCCATACCGCCAACTAGGACCGAGGAGTTTCGTCATCGAAGTTCCGGCTGGCGAGGTGGTGCTGGAACAAACAACTTCCCAAACAACTTCCAAGGAGGCAGACGCACCCCAGTTCTTGGTGCGAAGCACGGGCCGGGATATTCGGCGGCTTACCGGCCGGACCACCGTATGGGCCGAGGGGGTCAAGCTGTTCAAGGAGCAGCCCATATTGGGATACGGATTTCATGCCGACCGGCTTCTGTTAGGGACTCACATGCATAACTCCTTTATGCACGCCCTGCTCCAAACCGGGCTGGCCGGCGCCATTCCTTTCACCATAGCCTTGCTTTTCGCTTGGTTCTTGCTGGTAAAGGCCCTGCGCAACCGCGCCGGCCTGCCCCGGATACACCAGTACCTGCTCATCCAGGTTGCCGGAGTTTTGGCTTTCTTCTCGGTTAGGGCCATCCCGGAGTCTTCCGGGGCTTTCTTCGGAGTGGACTGGCTTCTTTTGGCGCCCATCTTGGTCTACTTGCAGGTTGTAGGCCGGGCCGTTGATAACGTCGAAGGGGCAACATGAAAGACCTGTTGGGGGGTTGTCCATCTTGAGCCATCAAACACTGAGTTGTCAGGTATGCGGCTGCACGGGGCTGGAAAAGGTTCTGGACCTTGGCTACCAGCCTCTTTGCAATGATTTTGCGCCAAACAGCAAGGCGAACCGTCCCCAGACTTTCTATCCCTTATGTTTGTGTAGTTGTCCAAGTTGTTCACTGGTGCAACTGGACTACATTATCCCTACAGAACATTCTTTTGGCGGACAATATACTTACCTCACCGGCTCCAGCAAGTCCTTGGTGGAGTATTACTCTCAACTGGCTCTGAAACTTGTGGGAAAATTCCAGTTGCGCTCCGGCGATGTCGTAATCGACATAGGCTCCAACGACGGCACATTCTTGAAAGCCTTTCAACAGCTCGGTATGGATGTATTGGGAATAGAAGGGTCCGAGAAGCCCGCTGCGGCGGCCTTGGAGAGCGGCGTCCCCACTCTTACCCGGTTTTTTGGAAAGGGAATATCGTCCGAGATCAAAGACCGCATCTCTGATACGAGCAAAGTCCGTTTGATCACCGCCATGAATGTGCTGGCCCACACCGACAACATTAACGAATTTCTGCCTGAAGTGGCCGGCCTCATGGGGCCGGAGACCGCATTCGTCAGCCAGTCTCATTCGCTGACGGCACTGGTGCAGAAGTTCGAGTTTGACACGGTATACCACGAGCATCTGAGGTACTACACATTAGGAAGCTTGATGCACTTGTTCCAGCAGCACGGCTTGAGCATCCAAGACGCGGAAACAACCGACTTTTATGGAGGTTCCATTCTCGTAGAGGCTGGCAAGGGTCCGGGCCGCCAGTCGAGCCGGTTGCTAGCCGTATTAAAGGAAGAACAGGAGATTGATCTAGCTCAATCTCTCAAAGACATGAAACAGGTCCTCTTGAGCAACAAAGCAGGGTTGCTGAGTCTATTGGTGGACCTCAAGATGTCGGGGAAACGGGTCATCGGGGTCGGAGCGCCTATGAAGGCTTCCACTCTCCTGAACTTCTATGGCGTCACTTCCGACCTTGTGGAATACATCACCGAGGTCAACCAACTAAAAGTGGGCACCGTAGTTCCAGGAGTTGGGATTCCCGTCGTTGATGAGAGCATCGTGTTTCAGGACCAGCCGGACTACGCCATCCTCCTTTCTTGGAACATGGCCAAAACTATAATTCCCAAGTATCGGTCTGAGGGTTACCAGGGCAAATTTATCTTGCCGGTCCCCCAAGTGGAGGTTGTCGAGTGAGCAGCTTCAGTCCTTCCAGTAAAGAGCTGGCCGGTGAACGGGTTATAGTGACCGGCGCATCCGGGTTCATTGGTCTGAACCTGGTCAAAACGTTGGACCGGCTAGGCGCCAAGGTCCTGGTTATAGACCGGACTCAACTCCCGGAGCAGGCCCCCAATGTTGACTTCGAGTGGGCAGACCTGAGGCATCTCAACAGAGTCTACGAAGGAGACTATTTAATCCACCTTGCTGCTGTCTCCAACGCCGGATACGCCGAAAAATATCCCCTCGACACCTACGAGACCAACGTTTTGGGAACAGTCAATCTACTGAACCATGTTCAAATTACAAAGCGCGTATTGTTCCCCTCTACGGCCCTGATTTACAAGGCGTCGGAGTTGCCCTTAAACGAAGAGGCCGAGCTGGAGGTGGGGTCTACATACGCTCAAAGCAAGATCATCGGTGAACAGGTGGTCAAGTTCTGGTGCCGGAGAATCGGAGTGAGTCACACAATCGTGCGCTTTTTCAACATCTATGGGCCAGCTCAGCTTCCCATGTATATAGTTCCCCAAGTCGTGCGCCAGATCATGGAGGATAAGCAGGTGGTGCTGCGCAATGGGGCGGTGGTGAGGGACCTGCTCTACGTGGACGATTGCATAGACGCTGTGCTAAAGCTGGCAGTAACTCCCGCAGCGGCGGATACCGTATTTAACATCGGCTCAGGAACCGATGTAACAATTTCGGACGTGGCTAAAGCAGCCGTAACGGCATCAGGTCAACTTGGCATTGAAATCGTTGACCTGGAACAGAATATAGAGTATTCCCCAACAATTATCGTTGCCGACACGAGCAAAGTGCAGTCGACCGTCGATTGGAGGCCCAAGACCAGCTTGGAAGACGGCCTCAAAGCAATGCTGCAATCCTACGCCGTGGCCAAATAGAAAGTGGCGGCCGGCTTTTCCGCCCAAGTCCAGCCAGCAGGCTCATGAGCGTCGATTATGCCCCTGCTATCCAAATATTGGGAAGCCGGGTCCACATGGTGGAGATACCTGAGGCGGTCAAACTTATGGCTCAATGGATCGAGAGCGAGCCGCAAGTGTTCCATCATGTGGTGAACACTGGAATGCACGGCATTATGGAGGCCCGCAGAGACCCGCAGGTCAAGGCCATTCTCAACGGCGCTGAACTTTTCGCGCCCGACGGCATCTTGGTGGTCCTGATAGCCCGCTTGCGCGGATTTGCTTTGGAGAAGCGGAACACGGGCCCTGGATTGATGTGGCAGTTCAGTCACGTCGCCGAGGAAAAGGGTTATAAATATTTCGTTTACGGCGACGCCGAAGACACTCTTCAGCTTCTACGAGGTGCGCTGAAGGAAGCATTTCCCAAGCTAAAGATAGTGGGAGCTTGTTCGCCTCCATTTAGGCCGCTAACCCTCGATGAAGATGAAGCTATTGTTAGCGTCATTAATCAAGCCAAGCCCGACGTGCTGTGGGTAGGGCTGGGCATGCCCAAACAAGCGCGGTGGATAGACGAACACCGGGACAGGCTGAGGGTTCCCGTAGTAGTGGGGGCTGGCGCTTCCTTCAAGTTCTTGAGCGGCGCGGTGAAACGAGCCCCGCCGTGGCTTGGCAATATAGGATTTGAATGGTTATGGCGGCTGTGCCATGAACCCAGAAGGGTTTGGCGCCGGGTCTTTGTCGACGCGCCCCAGTTTATCGCCTTGGCAGTCCTTGAACTCGCTGGCTTGAAAAAGCATGTTTGACCGTCGAAACCCCTTCTTGCCGCAATCCCGATCAGTCCGGCCGCCCGTAGGCCGTTGGTCCAGGCTTTTTTCGCAAGTAAACCAGTCAGGGCAATCGCATCTTACGGATAACACATATAGCTAAGCTCCCCTTCGATGTCATTCCGAACGCAGCACAGCGAAGTGAGGAATCTCAAGCCTATGTCCGCAAGGCTACGCCGGCATCACCAACGACCCTCCACGACGGAGGGACCTGTCGCTGGAATGGTACGATGACTGTGGAGAACTCCTTTAGATTCCTCACTACGTTTCGGAATGACATGGTTGGGAGCCATGTGCAAGGCCTTTCTGTTGGGTTGGTTTTAGATTCGATTGCCCTGGTAAACCAGTGATGTTCCGGGCCATGCTTCAACGGAGGTATATATAATGGATACGCGGGTCCTCGTCACCGGGGCGGGTGGTTTCATTGGCCATCATCTAACCAAATATCTGGCGGCCCAAGGCTGTTGGGTGAGGGGAGCGGACCTCAAATACCCGGAATACGAAGCCTCGTCAGCCGATGAGTTCGAGATTTTGGACCTGCGCCGCTGGGAAGACTGCTTGGTGGCCACCCGAGGGATAGACCAGGTCTACCACTTGGCAGCGGACATGGGCGGCATAGGTTACATCAGTAACCACTTCGGAGACGCAGCCCGCAATAACGTCTTGGCCAGCACCCACATGCTGGAGGCCAGCCGCCTCAACGGCGTCTCCCGCTTCTTTTTTTCCAGCTCGGCTTGCGTCTACCCCCAATGCCGGCAGAACGTGGCCGAGGCGACGCCCCTTAAAGAGGAAGACGCCCACCCTTACGATCCCGATGAGGGATACGGGTGGGAAAAACTGTTTACGGAAAAACTCTGCAAGTATTACATTGATGATTACGGTCTCGAGACGAGAGTCGCCAGGTTTCACAATGTTTATGGGCCGGTGGGCACTTACGATGGCGGGCGGGAAAAAGCTCCCGCCGCCATCTGCCGCAAGGTAGCCTTGGCACAGCAAGGGGATGAGATAGAGCTCTGGGGAGACGGGCGGCAAACCCGGTCCTTCGTGTATGTCGACGATTGTGTTGAAGGCATCTACCGGCTCATGGCATCCGAGCACCATGAGCCCCTGAACCTGGGCACCGACCGCTTGATTACTATCAATGCGTTGGTGGACATCGTTTGCGGCATAGCGGGCAAGGAGCTGGCAACCCGTCACGACCTCAGCAAGCCTCAAGGGGTGCGCGGCCGTAACAGCGACAATACCAGGCTCCGCGAGGTACTGAAGTGGGATCCCTCAGTAACTTTGGAGGAAGGCTTGACCGTCACCTATCAATGGATCGAGAACCAATTGATGTCACAAGGGAGGATTCTACCCTCGGTGTCATCGTCCCCGGTTGCCAGACCCTGATCTTAAAGCAGCCGGCCCAGTGCAAGACTTCCAAACATACGGCCTGGAAGGGGGTAATAATGGCGGACGGGAATCGGGCCTATAAACCGTGTAATGACGCTTACAAGACCTGGTTCGACATCTCGATTCTGGTCTTGGCGCATTTGTTGCTAATGCCCCTCTGGATATTGCTATGGACTGGCATTCCATTGCTAATTTGGCTCTGCGACCGGGGGCCGGTCTTTTACCGGCAACTGCGGGCTGGAAAAGAGGGTAAGCCTATTAGCGTCCTCAAGTTCCGCACCATGGTGTTGGACGCTGATCGCCAAGGCCCCATCTGGACCACCCAGGGAGACCCGCGGGTGACCCCTGTGGGTAAACTGCTGCGTCGCACCGCTTTGGATGAGTTGCCGGAACTGATAAACATTCTTAAAAGGGAAATGAGCTTTGTAGGCTCTAGAGCATTGGGCCTGGAGGAGCAGCGGTCTCTGGAGCAGCGAATCCCCGGCTTCGAGAAACGTCTTCAAGCGGCTCCGGGTCTGACCGGACTGGCCCAAGTCTACAACCGCTGCGATGACGCTTACAACAAGTTTAGCTACGACCTGAGTTATCTCGACCGGATGGGTCCATGGCTCGACGTAAGACTTCTGGTGCTGTCAGTGCGAAACACCCTGTGCGCCCGTTGGGACCAGCGGAGAGGCAAACCGCCGCAACCTGATGGACCGGTGTCAGGTTCTCGCAAAGCGGCGGTGTAGGAGAGCGTCCTAGCCCGCGCCATGAGAAGGGAGACGGCTAGACATTCTCCCCTGGGCGGCCCGCCCCGGTCTATTAGTTGGAACAGATGCCACAAGAGGGCGCCCCACGATGGCGGCGATGCTGAAATGTAGGATCAACCCTTGTGGTTGACTTGGTCGTTCCGGGTATCAGGTACTGAACAGTTACGAGAACACGGGGTCTTTCTATTCTCGGAAAATGTCATTCTGAGCCGTAGGCGAAGAATCTAGGGACCTTCAGCAAGAGTTTGGTCCGAGTATCTAAGAAAGGGAATGCAGTCAAGGACTTTAGACCCCTCGCTCTGCTCGGGGTGACATTGGAGAGTGGCGCAGAGCCTGCCCCGGCGTAGGCTGGGGGTGATAATGAAAAGGCTCTGACGAGAACACAGAGTCTTTCTATTCTCTGCAAAGGCTCCCTTCTCCCGTGGGGAGAGGGGTTGGGGGTGAGGGACGTCTTTCCCCTGGCAAGCATGTTTGATCCGGAGATCCCCCCTCACCCCGGCCCTCTCCCTGGAAGGAGAATAGAAAGACCCTGGACGAGAACATGGTCTTGTTGACAGGAAATAGCCGGTATGATAGGGTGAAAACTCAAAGGCTGTGATGGAGACGAGTAGGTAAGTGTAGGCGGGAAGCGAGCCTGGTCCGGTGAAAGCAGGTGCGCCGATCTTACTCGAATATCCCTCCGGAGCCGCTAGCTGAAGCCCTTTCTCTCTTTACTAAGGAAGGTTGCGTAAGCTGAGCCGGGGCCGTCGCCCGTTAGAGACGACGGGGCATGTTAGTGCCCTGCTTGAGAGGCCCGCCTAAACCGGGCAAATAGGGTGGTACCGCGGGAATTTTGAAAACCCGTCCCTATAGGGGGCGGGTTTATTGTTTGTTAGCTGTTCGGAGGCCGGTTTGAAACTCAAAGGTTCGGAAATCATGTGTGAGAGCCTGCTCCGGGAGGGCGCCGAAGTCATCTTCGGTTATCCCGGCGGGGCAATTCTTCCCTTTTACGACGCTCTTTGGAGCTATCCGCAACTCCGCCATATTTTGGTGCGGCACGAACAGTCTGCGGCCCACGCCGCCGATGCTTACGCCAGGGTCACCGGTAAGGCGGGGGTTTGCGTGGCTACTTCCGGCCCCGGCGCCACCAATCTGGTCACCGGTATCATGGGCGCTAAATCCGATTCGGTGCCCTTGGTGGCCATCACCGGCCAAGTTGCCCGGACGGTAATGGGTACGGAGGCGTTCCAAGAATGCGACATTTGCTCCATTGCCGCTTCTTGCACCAAAAAGACCTTCATGGTGATGTCCGCTTCAGACTTGGCCCCCATCTTTCGTGAGGCGTTCCATACCGCTCTGGATGGCCGTCCGGGGCCGGTTCTGATCGACGTCCCCCGGGATGTGCAACTAGAGGAGGCCGAGTTACAGTTCCCCGAAAATTCCAAGGCTGTGATTCCCGCAGTGTCCCAGGAAACACTCGAGGCAGTTCACGACGCCGCCAGGTTGATCGGCCAAGCCCGGCGGCCCGTCATCATAATCGGCCACGGCATCCTCGCCTCGGGCGCCTCGCCGGAGGTGAAGGACCTAGCGGAAACCACCGGCATTCCGGTCATCAGCACCCTTCTCGGCCTCAGCGGCTTTCCCGGCAATCACCCCCTAAGCATGGGTATGTTGGGGATGCACGGAATGTATTGGTCCAACATTGCGGTGGACCAAGCCGACCTGATCATCGGTCTGGGTATCCGTTTCGACGACCGGGTTACCGGAAAAGCGTCCACTTTCGCTCCTCATGCCAGGATAATTCACCTGGACATCGAGCCATCGCAAGTGGGCCGCAATGTCCCGGTCGAGGTTTCTCTGGTGGGCGACGCCAAGGCGGTGCTGCGGGCGCTGCAGCCGCTGGTGCGTTACGTGGACCGCCCGGAGTGGATGGGCTACATTGGCGAATTGAGGCGGGACCATCCCTCACTGACCATCCCTCCGTCAGACAACTTGCAGGCCCAACAAGTCTTGGCCCGACTGAACGAGTTGATTCAAGAAAATCCGGACACGGTGGTGGTCACCGGGGTGGGCCAGCATCAAATGTGGGCCGCTCAATTCTTGTCCTTCAACCGCGTCAACAGCTTCGTCTCATCAGGCGGTTTGGGGGCTATGGGGTTCGAGTTGCCCGGCGCGCTGGGAGCCCAAGCGGGCCGTCCCGGCGCAACCGTATGGAGCATCGCTGGCGACGGTGGCTTCCAGATGACTTTACAAGAACTGGCGACAGCCACGGAATCCAAGCTCCCGGTTAAAATCGCCTTGTTCAACAACGGTTACTTGGGCATGGTGCGCCAGTGGCAGGAACTGTTCTTCGAAGACCACCTTAAGGCCGTTCCGGTCCCAGGCCCCGATTATGTGAAGCTGGCCAACGCCTATGACATCCCCGCCCTGCGGGTGACCGAGCAAGAGGATGTTCTTCCCGCCTTACGCCAAGCCCAAGCCCACGACGGGCCCTTCGTGGTTGAATTCGTGGTCGAGCCCGTCGCCAACGTTTACCCCATGGTTCCGCCCGGCGGTTCCCTGGCCGACACCATAGAAGACCCATCCTTGTTGAAAAGCTCATGAGCTTGTCGACCAGCAGCGGTTTGAGAGTTCATTTAGACTGAGCTTCCCCGCCGGCGTCCGGTCCGATAGACCCAAAGGAATAGAAAACCCAGCACAGCGGCCAAGGCAATGCCGCCCAGTGGGCCGGCGATGCTTGCGATTAACGCCGCGTTGTTTGAGCCCGCCTCCTCTACGAGAGTAACGCGGATCACCGAGTCCGGTTCATCGCTGCCGGTTGTTGGCTCGTCGACCGGAGGCGTTCCTTCCATGAGTTTCTTGCTGCGGACCTTGCCCTGCGTTTCCAGGAAATCTATCGCTTGCGTAAAATCGCCGGCTAACACCCGGAGGGAGAAGTCGGCTTCCTCCGTACCGTTTCTTTGAGACAGGAACACACGCTCCACTACCCCGTCCAAGGCAGCGGCCAGCCCCTTGACCCTGGCCACGGTATCACCCACGTCGGACACGTCGATGTATAGGGATGCCGATGGCGGTTCCGAGAATTCCGGTTCAGGGGACAGAAGCGATACGCTGATGGTGGCCAAGTCCACCCGCCGTTCCAGGAAGTTCAACCGGCCCTGGAATCTTTCAATTTCCGACCTGACCCGGAACAATTCCCGTTCGATGGCCAAAACCTCGCTGACCACTCCAGCCTTCTCCAATAAGGACAGAAGACTCTGCTCTTCGCCAAGAGCGTTTTTAAGGCGCGCTTCCAGGTCTATGAATTGTTCCGACACGTCCTCGGAACCGATATCCCGGCTCAGAACGGTGCCCAGGGCTTCAATACGTTCCAGGGCCGGGAAGAATTGGTCCTGGGGGACCCGAATGTTTACGGTGGCGCGCTGGAATTCAGAATCACCGGAACTGGACAGTTGCTCCACGAAGCCGCCAAGGCTCTCAGCGATGACCCCGACCTGAGAGGCGGCCTCCGGCACTGCCTCAAGCTCGATGACAATGTAAGCCGACGAGATAACTTTCCGCTGGACCGTTTCCAGAGCCCCCGTTGCGAGCGGGGACCCGGCCTCGCGCACTTCAGGAGCGGCGGCTTCCTCAACCTCTACCGACATTAAAGCCTCGGCTTCTTCCTCAGCCATTGCAAACGCTGCGGACTCGGGGGCTTTCAAAGCGAAGGAGCCATCAGAGTCATTCATCATAGCGGCCGAGTCATCGGCCGCTTGCTCTGTAGCAACCGATGCCGTCCCGCCGCCGCACGCCAGTAAAACCACCGGAATAAATAACGCCAAGAATAGAAACAACCTAGCCATGATGTCACCTCATAGATGAAGCACTAAGTATGCAGACGGCCAAAAGCTGCGAAAGGTTCCCGGAGCCGAACAGAAGGCTTCCAGCCCGTGTTGCAGGTAATTGCCGAATCGCCTAGACTTATTGAACTAAGACTGGAAGATATGAGTTTGTCACCCTGACGGTGTCGTTATTTCGGGCGAAGCACAGGGTTGGGGTCCGTTCGGCAGAGGCTTGGGCCGCCTGAGTATCCGGCTGGGAAGGATTTCGCCGGGGTATTTCTCCGATGCCCAACGGGCAGTTGGGAACTCCGCGGGAGGGTAGTTTGGAAAGAGTAAAGATTCAAGAGGCATCATACCGTCTCAACGTGTCCCAACGCACCATCAGAGAGTCGATACGCAACGGTGAACTGAAAGCCTTTCGGGAAACAGGCCCCCAAGGCCAATACTGGGTGGTGGAGCTTCCGGAGGAAGGGTGGCTGGACCGGCACAAGAAATCCTACCTGGATTTAAACCAGCAGTTGCCCCAGTGGTGGTGGCCCAGCAAGTCCAAGACCGGTAAGGTCCACTACATCCAGGACCTGGGCATAGAGGAGATAGAACCGGTCTACTTATGCGGGCTCCGCAGCGAAAACATTTGGAGCGCGACCGGCCACTCAAAAGACGATCGCTGCCCCGAGTGCAAAGAAACAGCCATAGAGCGGGGGCTGCCCTTGGAGCCTAAGACGTAAGAGCTTATCCCAAACCGGGCTGGGTCATAGCTTCGGGCTCCAACAAACGCTCAAGCTCCGAATCGGAAAGACTTGTTTTGAGCTTGGCTACTTCCCGGATCGTCTTTCCGGTGGCCGCAGCCTCCTTGGCTATAGCGGCGGCGGCATCGTAACCGATGGCCGGCGACAGTGCGGTGCCCAACATCAGGCCTCTTTCCACCATTTCAGGCCCCACCGGAGTAGCTTGAATTCCGCTGACACATTGGACAGCGAAATTGTTGGCCGAGGCCGCCAGAAGTGAGATGGACTGGAGGATGTTGTAAGCGGCCACCGGCATCATCGTATTCAATTCAAAGTAACTTCCTTGCCCCGCCAAGGCCACTGCCGCATCGTTGCCCACCACTTGGGCCACCACCTGGATCACCGACTCGGCTATGACCGGGTTGACTTTTCCGGGCATGATCGAACTGCCCGGCTGCACCTCGGGCAGGGTTATCTCGCCCAAGCCGGCGCGAGGGCCGGAGGAGAAGAACCGCACGTCGTTGGCTATCTTGTGCAAGCTAATGGCAATGGTCTTCAATATCCCGCTGGCCTCAACCAGGGCGTCCAGAGTTGCTTGGGCCTGGAAGTGGTTGTCCGTCTCCCTTATCTCCACTCCGGCTATCTCACACAGGGTGCGGCAGGTCCTAGAGGCGAACTCCGGGTGGGCATTCACCCCGGTGCCAACAGCGGTGCCGCCCAGGGCCACTTCGGCCAAGGCTTCCTGCAGCCGGTCCAGTCTCTGAAGGCTGTATGCCGCTTGTCCGGCGAAGCCCAAGAACTCTTGACCCAATCGTATCGGGGTAGCGTCCTGCAAATGAGTCCGTCCGGTCTTGACGATGGGCCAGAACTCCTTGGACTTTTTTTCAAGCTCCGTCTTCAATGCTTCCAGCGCCGGGACCAGCTCTTGCCGGACTGCCAGCAACGCCGCCAAGTGCATGGCGGTAGGAATAACGTCGTTGGACGACTGTCCCATGTTCACATGGTCGTTGGGATGGACCAGCCGGGAACCGGGTTCCCCGCCCAAAATCTGGGACGCTCGGTTGGCGATAACCTCATTGGCGTTGGTGTTGGTGGAGGTGCCGGAACCGGTCTGGAAAATGTCAAGAACGAAATGTTGGTCCAGTTTGCCGTCGGCCGCTTCCTGAGCCGCTTCCACCACCGCGGTCCCAGTCCTTTCGTCCAGCAGCCCCAGGGTCATATTGGTTCTGGCGGCGGCAAGCTTGATCAAGCCGAGAGCGCGGAGAAAGGTGCGGGGAAAGCGAAGGCCGCTGATGGGAAAGTTGAGCACCGCCCTCATGGTGGAGGCACCGTACAACGCGTCGGCAGGGACCTCCATAGGCCCCATCGAATCCCGTTCTATTCTTATGTTGGTGTTAGCCGTGGACATTAGATCACTATCCTAATACTGGATTGCTGTTGCTCACTACTTCCCCTCTTTGATCCAATCGGCGACCCGCTCGGCGATCATGATGGTGGTGGCGTTGGTGTTGGCCCGGATCACGTCGGGCATCACCGAAGCGTCCACCACTCGAACTCCCTCTAGCCCGTGGACATGGCAGTATTGGTCCACTACGGCCGTGGAATCTGAAGCCGGCCCCATTTTGCAGGTGCCGGCAATATGTTGCTGAGTGTAAGTGTTGCGTAGAATCCAATCATCCAGGGACCGGTCGGAGGCAAGGTCTTGGTCGGTGGGAATTACCCGTTCCGCAATCAACGAGGCCATAGCAGGTTGCTCGGCTATGCGCGCACTGGCGCGAAGGGCGTCGCGCATCCTTTCCCGGTCGTAGGGCGCCGCAAAAAGATTGTAGTCCAAGTCCGGTTGCACCCGGGGATCGGGAGACGTGAGGCGGAGGCGGCCCGATGAGGTAGCGTTCTCCAAGCCGACGCATAGACCGAAGTGAAATTCGTCTCCATCGATTTGAACGTGGGCAGGATGGCGGTCGGCATTCATCAGAATGGGCGAGATGGTGAAGTCGCCCCGGGTGGTAGAAGCCTCGGTGCTGAATCGCAAGCAAAGCTGAATGCCCGGCAACTCCAAGTCGTAGGGGGGTCCCTCACCCCGAAAGAGCATGTAGGCCCCCGGATGGTCCCGCAGGTTTTCGCCGACTCCAGGCAGGTCGTGGACCACGTTAATTCCGAAGCTTCCCAGTTGGTCTGCCGGGCCGACCCCGGAAAGCAACAGAATATGGGGCGAACCGATGGTGCCGCTGCACAAAACTATCTCATCGGCCTCAACAGTAAAGGTTTCGCCGCCGCTTTCAGCTTCCAAGCCCACGGCCCGCTTCCCTTGGAATATCAAGCGGTGGACAGTAACGTTACCCCGAACGGTAATGTTGAGGCGGTGCCGGGCCTGGCTCAGATAGGTCAACGACGTGCTCATACGAATACCGTCGATGTTGTTCAGGGGCTGAGCCCCGACGCCGTCGGAATCCGGGCTATTCTGGTCCGGGTCTTCCGGAAAGCCCTCGGCGACGCAAGCGTCGTAAAAACCGCGGTTGATGGGCAGCCAGTCTTCTCTGCGGTAACGGCGCACCGGCAGGGGGCCTTCATCTCCGTGGAAATCTCCCCCAGGAAAGTCTCGGTCAGTCTCCATCTTGCGGAAATAAGGCAGCACACTGGTATACGACCACTCGTCGTTGCCCCACTCAGCCCAAAGGTCGTAGTCTTCGGGAACGCCCCGGAAAACCACTTGGCCGTTGATTGAAGACGAGCCCCCCATCGCTTTGCCCCGGGGCACAACCATGGGTTCATCCTGCCAAGAGTTCGCCCTGCCCCGGAAGTCCCAGCTATGGGGTCCATAAGCGGAACGGTACCCATTGTTCCCCAGCTTCAGATCATCGGGTAGGTGTTCAAAGTCAGGGTAGTCGGGCCCGGCCTCAAGGAGCAACACCGACTTGCTAGAGTCCTCGGATAGACGGGTCGCCATTACGCACCCCGCCGAGCCTCCGCCAACAACAACATAGTCGTACTTCATTATCGTAACCTCCCAACTTAATTACCACCGGCGTTGAACCGCTCCCTATTGGACTCGGCACCTATGTTGCCACCACCATGCCGTTTTGGCAACCGGCGTCCGGTTTAGGCACAGGGTCTTTCGGTTGTTCATCCGAACTGTGATTCCTTTTCCGATGGACCCCGGAACCTGCCGCGGGTGCGCCTTAGATTTTTGCGGGGACTGGGCTCGGGCCGGATTCGTTTGTTGGTACGAACGAATAACGAACGAATCGGCCGTGGGGCTGAATCCTCCTTCGCGAAAGCGGGCCCGGCAGCGGCCGGTTGCCGGTGACGGCAATCGGCCCTGCGACGCCACGGCGCTTCGCTAGGGACGAAGGGAGATCGAGGGAGGCTTTTGGCGGTTGGGACCTGGGCAACATGGTTTCAGTTTGGGTATTGGCCTTCCGGCTTGTCAAGGAAGAGGTGGCATTGCCGCCGACGGCCGGCTGGGTCTCCAGGCCCTGCTAAATGGGTTGGGAGGGGAGGCCCGCGCCAGCCTGTGGAGCAAAGATGAACTGAGCGCCATCCGCCAGCAGCGCCGCCATTCCGGGCTCCGCCGTCCGGGTCGAGGAACTCCAGCGGGGTGAAATAAAAGTCTCGCCTTCATGCTAGAATATTCATCCAGTCAACCCCGGACCGAATCATTCTATGGCAGTGGACCACCAGAAAATCCTCCGCTATCGTAAACAGAGCATCCAGCTTCTGGAAAGCGCTTTCAATCAAATGCGCAACGGCCACTGGTCCCGTTCCGAGGACCTGTTGTGGGGTAGCCTAACCCTGGCGGTAAAGGGCGTGGCCCTTAGCCGGGGAAAGCAACTCGACGGGGAAGAGGCGGTGCGAGAATACGCTGCCCAACTAGGCCGGGAACGACGGGACCGTCGGATTCGCGAAGCTTTCAGCCAGTTGGCCGATTTTGGTGATTCAGTAGAGAGAATCCGAGAGTCTCGATTCAGAGTAGACCGCTTGGTGCTCATCCTGGAAGATGTCAGCTCCGCCGTGGAGCGGCTCTGGGCAATGACGCCGCGGGATGATCCGGAGTAAACCGCCGCCTAGGGGCTTGGCAGACGGCCCTCAATGCAGGTCGGGTCGACGGAATCAGCTAAGGACCGGAAATGAACCCCACTGATAGCGCATCCCAACGGACTGTGGCCATCCACACCCACGGGTGCAAGTTGAACCAGGCCGACAGCGATCTGATGGCCCGGAAATTCGCCGAAGCGGGCTATCGGGTGGTGGAGTGGAGTGTTGGGGCCGATGTGATGGTGTTGAACAGTTGTACGGTGACCGCCGCTGCCGACGCCAAGGCCCGGCAGGCCCTACGGGCGGCCCGCCGCGCCAACGACACGGCTCTTGTCGTCGCCACCGGCTGCTATGCGCAGCGGGCCGCCAGCGAACTCAACCGGTTGGAAGAGGTTTCCTTGGTGGTGGAGAACACCAAGAAAGAACAACTGGTTTCCATTGTTTCGCAAGCCCTGGCCAACGTCAAAGTCGAGCGGCCTCCCAACCTCGACGGCACGCCCCAGTACTCTGAACTCCAAGTTGCCCCGGGACGCAACCGCGCCATGATCAAAATCCAGGAAGGCTGTAACCAGGTATGCGCCTACTGCATCGTACCCAAGGTCCGGGGCCGGGAGCGCAGCATTCCAGTGGAAACCGTGGTAGGACAAGTAGAGCACCAGGTTAGCCGGGGGTGCAAGGAGGTTGTGCTTACCGGCACGCAGCTTGGCTCCTACGGGTTCGACCTTGAAGGGGACAATCTACTTACGTTGCTGGAGAGCATCCTTAGGGGAACCCAAGTGGCCCGGGTGCGGGTTTCATCCCTTCAACCCCAGGAGATCAGCCGGGAGTTGCTGGATGCTTGGCAGGACCCCCGGCTGGCGCCCCATTTCCATTTACCCCTGCAAAGCGGCAGCGACCGGATTTTGAGGTCAATGCGCCGACGGTACGACGTTAGCCAGTTCGCCCAAGCCGTCGGGCTGGTCCGCAAGCTGGTCCCCGGAGCGGGGATCAGCACCGATTTGATCGTGGGGTTCCCCGGCGAGGGTGATGCGGAATACCGGGAGAGCCGCAGTTTCGCCCGGTCTATGGAGTTCAGCGATATGCACATCTTTCCCTATTCGCCCAGACCGGGCACCAGCGCCGCCCACTCCAAGGACCATGTGCCGGCGCCGGTGAAAAAGACAAGGGCCGCGGAGATGGCTGAGGTGGCTAACGAAGGGTTTCGGGCTTTTCGCCAGCGGCAACTGGGAAGCACCCGGCCAGTGTTGTGGGAATCGGCGCAAGGACCCGGCCCGGACCTGGTTTGGACCGGGCTTACCGACAACTACTTGAGGGTAACCACCACGGACCGGCGAAATCTGAGGAATCTGGTTACCCCAGCCCAACTACAGGAGTTGAGCGGCGACCGCATAAGCTGCCTTGTGTTGTAACCGGCCGCCGCTGAAAGCACTGATTCGCCAGGAACCAAACCACCCGGAACCCTACAAATCCACAGGCCGTAGATAGGCCGTATCTCCCCGCCGTTCCAAGTAGCCCGCTCTGGTATCGTGGCCGTGGGAAAACACCAGCAGCCAACCTTGCCTCTCGGCTTGAATGAGCAAGTCGCGCTTTTGCTCCAACGTCTCTTCCGGAGAGTTGTCGAAGGCCGAAATAACCACCAGGTTTAAATGATGGGGAGTCGGCACCAGGTCCCCCAGGAAGACCACCCTTTCGCCGCCATGGTTGAACATCACCGATTGATGGCCCTTGGCGTGGCCGTCGGTAACAATAACGTTCAGGCCTGGGAATATCTCCGAATCCCCGTCCAGCAACTCCAATTGCCCCCGTTCTTCGATGGGCAAGAAATTATCTCCACGATGAGTGGCATGGCAGCGCTCGTTGGGGTTGCAGGCCTCGGACCAGCAGGAATGCTGGACGTAGTAACGCGCCTTTGGAAAAGTCGGCATGATATTGCCCGCCCGGTCCAGCCGGGTGCAGCCGCCGCTGTGGTCGAAGTGAAGATGAGAAAGCACTACTGCATGAATATCTTTAGGAGTCAACCCCAGCCCCTTGAGACCCTTTAATAATCGGCTGGGAACCAGACCCAGGGTTTCCTTGTCGTTTTCAGCGTCTTTGGAGCCCACCCCCGTGTCGACCAGTACATTGCGGCCGCTGACTTGGAGGAGCAAGCAGTTGAGGCCCAGGGTAATCCGATTCTTGCGGTCGGTCACGACACTATTTTCCCAGGCCATCTTGGGCACCTGCCCGAACATAGACCCGCCATCGAATTTAATAACACCGTCACTGATGACCTTGACAGCTGTCGACATCATCTCTACACCCAATCCCCCTTGCAAAATTTTCGATAATTTTACGCCCGCCGATGCCGCCCCTAATACTGAACCGGAGATTAAAATTTATTAATACAAATAATCAGGACTAAACATGGTGTGGATGAAAAACGATTGAGCATCAGAAGCATCAACCGACGGCGCTCCAGCCCTTGCGGGCGGTCCAAGACAATGCTCCAATTAGAGCCGGAATATAACTATAAGCTCACCTCCGCTATCTCAAGATTTTACTGGGTACTGAAGCCGGTTTGGGGAAAAACCCGGAGGGTAAACATTCTTGACAGAGCAACCCTAGCCCCCAACCCACCCATTAATTAACTAGAATATAGGGTGGGCCAGTAGACCGTTGTCAAGGCATAATCGGTGGAGAATCTTGCGAAAGTTTGAAATATTTACTTTGTAGTTTCTCAGATTTCATTAATCTTATGAATCCCGATTCAGACAATTGCCCAAAACTGAAAGGCCCCTAACCCTGCCGTGCTTGACTATGTACTGCCCCACGAAACTGCTATACTACCGGTTACTCGGCGAGCCCTATAAATTGAGAAACATTTACAGCACTTTGTCCCCTTATTTGCGTTAAGAGGAGGACTGGACATGGCGGACAATGAAATGGCCCTGATGGCCCACCTGCTAAGGCGCGCCGCCTTTGGCGCCTCCGGGGAGGAGCTAGAGCAGTATGCAGCCAAAGGTTACGAGGCCGTCGTGGAGGAACTCTTGCACCCGGAACGAGCGGCCCCGCTGGATGAGGATGTGATCCGCCGCTATCACGTGGACCAGAACACCCTGACTTCTCCCTTAAGCTGCCAGGCTTACTGGTTGTACCGTATGATCAACTCTCGGCGGCCTCTGGAAGAAAAGATGGCCCTTTTTTGGCACGGTCTTTTTGCTACCGCTTATTTCAAGCTGGACCACCCCAAAGAAGTCATAAACCAGACCAATACTTTTCGCCGTCACGGGTTGGGCGCCTTCCGTAATATCCTGCTGGAGCTGTCCAAAGACCCGGCCATGATTTTCTGGCTGGACAATAAGGACAACCACAAGGACGCTCCCAATGAAAACTACGGAAGGGAGTTGCTGGAATTATTCTCCATGGGCATCGGCAACTACTCCGAAGACGACGTCAAAGCCTGCGCTAGGGCCTTTACCGGATGGACCATTCGCAATGCGGAATACATGAGCATCCGCGCTTCCAGGGATTCGGTTTGGCCCTACGGCCACTTGGACTGGCAGTTTGAATATCTCCCCGAGGACCACGACGACTCTGAGAAGACCTTTTTGGGACACACCGGGCCGTTTAACGGCGAAGACATTATCGACATCATTTGCCAGCATCCCGCCACCGGGCGCTTCATCGCCGGGAAACTGTACAACTTCTTCGTCGCCGATACTCACGACGAAGCCGCTGTTCAAGTGCTGGCCGAGGAGTTTCGAAGCTCCAACGGCGATATTCGGGCGGTATTGCGCACCTTGTTCCTATCCGATTTCTTCCGCTCGGATGAGGTGCGTTTTGCTAAGGTGAAAAGCCCGGTGGAGCTAACAGTGGGAGCCGCCCGGTTGGCTGGCAGCCGCCAATTCCCGGATTGGGCCATCTTCGACCTGGCCTTGGACGCAAGCTACATGGGCCAAGAGGTCTTAAATCCCCCCACGGTGGAGGGGTGGCACACCGGCAAAGAGTGGATCGACACCGGCACCTTGGTGGAACGGGTTAACCTGGCGGCGACGGAAATCAGCGACGTAAATCACCCCGGGGTGAAGTCCATCATCCAACGTATCCGGGCCAGGAACGACCAACTGGCTCCGGCTGATTTCGTCAATGCTTGCTTGGAAGAGGCGGGCAGCTTGACCGTGTCGGATAGCACTCTTGAGCAACTGGTTGGTCATGCTCAATCTCAAGGAAATCTCAGGTTCGACGGCCCTGAGCCGACCGCCGCTTCGGGTGAAAGGGTCGCCGAAATGCTACAGCTTATTCTAGCCAGCCGAGAATACCAGATGGCGTGACGGGCGAGCTTTCAGCGGTCGACGGTCAGCCAGAGGGGAGAACTATGACCACCACAACCTCTTTTCGCTATAGCCATACAATTGGCTTCTTGGCCGCGAGGTTCAAAGGCTTTAACAACCCCGTAGACGTGGCTTTCGATTCAGAAGGCATCCTGTACGTGGTCAACCGGTATGGCCCTGAAGTGGCCAACCGCCTTGCTGGCAAACGCATTACCATCTGCACCGTGGATGAGGAGTTCCTAGGGGAGATCGGCACCGGAGGAATGGGCGCAGGGGAGTTCTGGTGGCCCAGTTCCCTGGCCTTTGACAGCGAAGACCGATTGTACGTCGCCGATGAGGCGTTAAACCGCGTTTCGATCTTCTCGAAACAAGGGGAATTCCTAGGCCAGTGGGGCGCTCAGGGCTCGGGGGAAGGGCAGTTTAACCGGCCCTCCTGCATCGCCTTCGACGGTGATGACAACCTGTACCTCACCGATTCCCTCAATCACCGGGTGCAGTATTATGGCCGGAACGGCGAATTCATAAGACAATGGGGCGAGCCCGGCAGCGGGCCCGGCCAGTTCAACATGCCTTGGGGCGTTGCGCCGGACGGGCAAGGGAATGTGTACGTATCCGATTGGCGCAATGACCGCATCCAGAAATTTGATGCTGCTGGCAATTTTCTGTCGCAAATGGGGTCCTCGGGTGACGGAGACGGCCGGTTTAACCGTCCGGCCGGGCTATCCTTGGATTCCGAGGGCAATATTTACGTGGCTGATTGGGGCAACGAGCGCGTGCAGGTATTGGACCAGCAAGGAGAGGTTCTAGCCGCGTTTCGGGGTGAAGCGACGGAGTCCGCTTGGGCCCAAGAGTATTTCGTGGCCAACCCCGAAGAGGGTGCGGCTCGACGGACCGCGAATTTGGAACCGGAAGTGGACCCGCCGGCGGACCGTTACCGTGAGCAGTCAGCCAGCGTCGAAAAACTGCTATGGGGCCCGACGGCGGTCAAGCTGGATAAGGCAGGCAGAATATACATTGTCGAGAGCTGCCGCCACCGGTTGCAGATTTACCGCAAGGGGTAGCAGCCCCTTGGTTGTTTACCCCTGTCCCCGGTCCTTCCCTGCCTTGGCCCACGAGTCCCGCAGCGATACCGTCCGGTTGAATACCAACCTGTCCGGGGCCGAATCCACCGAGTCCAAGCAAAAATATCCTTGCCGCAGAAACTGGTAAGAGCCTCCCGGTTTCCCTTGGACCAGGCTTGGCTCCACCCGGCAGCCGGTGAGCACATTCAGAGAGTCGGGGTTCAAGTAGCTTCTGAAGTCTTCTCCCTCGGTTTCATAGCTGGGATTGGCCTTGGAGAAAAGATGATCGTAAAGGCGCACCTCGGCTTCTAGGCAGTGGGCTGCCGATACCCAGTGAGACGTTCCCCTTACCCTTCGCCCATCGGGAGATTGGCCGCCCTTGGTCTCCGGGTCATAGGTGCAGTGAAGCTGCGCCACTTCTCCGGTCCGCTCATCCTTGTCCACGCCTACGCAGGTTATGTAATAGGCGTCCTTGAGGCGTATTTCCCGGCCGGGAGACAGCCGGAAGAACCCCTTGGGCGGTTCCTCTCTGAAGTCCTCCTGTTCTATATACAACACTCGGGAAAAAGGAACGGTCCGGGACCCCATGGACAGATCCTCAGGGTTGTTGGCCGTCTCCATTTCTTCAACTCGGCCCTCCGGATAGTTGTCGATGACCACTCTCAAGGGCCGCAGCACTGCCATCACCCTGGGCGCCCGCCGGTTCAGGTCTTCCCGGATGCTGTGCTCCAGCAGCGCCATGTCGATCAGAGTATCCCGTTTAGCCACGCCGACCCGGTCGCAAAAGTTGCGTATGGCCTGGGGGGTATAGCCGCGCCTCCGCAGGCCGGCGAGGGTGGGCATCCGAGGGTCGTCCCAGCTTGCCACATGGCCCTCCTCCACCAATGCCGCCAGCTTTCTTTTGCTCAGAATAGTATGACTGAGGTTCAGGCGGGCAAACTCGATCTGTTGGGGGTGATATATTCCCAAAGTTTCCAGGAACCAATCGTACAACGGGCGATGGTCCTGAAACTCCAGTGTGCATAAGGAGTGGGTGACACCCTCGATGGAGTCCGACTGGCCGTGGGTAAAATCGTAGGTAGGATAGATGCGCCACTTGTCGCCTGTCCGGTGATGGGAAGCCTTCAGGATTCGGTAGATAACCGGGTCGCGCAGGTTCAGATTGGGCGAAGCCATGTCGATCTTGGCCCGCAGCGCGTGGGCGCCCTCCTCGAATTCACCAGCCCGCATCCCCTCAAGCAGGGCCAGGTTCTCCTCCACCGGGCGGTCTCGATAGGGGCTGTCTTTGCCCGCCTCGGTCAAGGTGCCCCGGTACTCCCGAATTTCCTGGGGGCTCAGGCTGCATACATAAGCTTTGCCCGCTTTGACGAGTTG
The DNA here is from genome assembly GCA_965197565.1 of Dehalococcoidia bacterium. Lineage (GTDB taxonomy): Bacteria > Chloroflexota > Dehalococcoidia > Lucifugimonadales > UBA3495. Next base: position 908,349 of record CBDANK010000003.1, on the reverse strand, counting down.
CACCGCATATTCATAGAGGCTCTCAAAATAGTCGGAGGCGAAGTACAAATGAACGCCCCAGTCCCACCCCAGCCAACGCACGTCTTCCTGGATCGACTGGACGTACTCCACTTCCTCCTTGGTGGGATTAGTGTCATCGAACCGCAAGTGGCAGACGCCGCCGTTCTCCAAGGCAACACCAAAATTCAAGCAAGCAGACTTGGCATGGCCGATGTGAAGATAGCCGTTTGGCTCTGGGGGAAATCGAGTGACCACGCGACCGCCATAAGCGCCGGCCTCGAGGTCCTGCGCCACGGCGCTCCGAATAAAGTCCCCGGTTGGGCTGGACTCGGTCGTCTTCATACTCAAGGCTTTTTTGCTTCCAACCGATTGATGGCGGCGTCAATGCGGAGTATTACCCGCTCTTTCCCCAATACCTCCATGGTTTCAAAGAGCGGAGGCGTCGCCTCCCTCCCGGTGGCGGCCACCCGAAGCATCCCAAAAAACCGCCTGGGAGTGAGGTCAAGGCGCGAAGCAACGGCCCGCAGCGATTGCTCCAAAAGCTGATGCTGGAAGTTGACCGTCCCGGCCAACTCCTCTCTGGCCGCCGCCAGCCCCAGCAGGGCGCTTTGCCGGTCCATCCCCTTTTGCACCAAGCCATCGGGATCGTAGTCTAATTCCTCTTGGAAGAAATAGGACATCAAACTGGCCGAGTCCGCCAGTAATTTTATTCGCTCGCGGATCAGCGGAACAATCCTTAATAAGTAGTCTCGGTCCACCGGCAACAAGCCGGGGTCTAGTTCCCTTTCCAAAAACGGCAGGATCCGGTCTGCCAGGTCCCGGATGGAGAGTTGGCGGATATAGACCCCATTCATCCAGACCAATCTTTCCCGGTCGAAGATGGCCGCCGATTTGTTGACCCGGCCCAGAGAGAAGTTTTCTATCACTGCCTCGGGTTCCATGATCTCCGTTTTATCGTCAAGCGACCAGCCAAGGAGCGTCATGAAGTTCAGCAGCGCCTCCGGCAAGAAGCCATCATCCCTATACTCGTGGGCCGCGGTGGCACCGTGGCGTTTGGAAAGCTTGGACCGGTCCGGCCCCAAAATCATTGGCAGGTGGCCGAACCGGGCCGGTTCTAAGGCCAAGGCCCGGTAGATTTGCAGGTGCCGGGGCGTACTGGGAAGCCACTCTTCGGCCCTTAGGACGTGGGTGATCTCCATCAAGTGATCGTCCGTCACCACTGCCAAGTGATAGGTGGGGAACCCATCGGACTTTAGCAGGATAAAATCGTCGAGGAGTTCGTTCTGCCAGACGACCTCACCGCGAATTAGGTCGTCTAAAGTGGTGACGCCGGCCGCCGGCATAGCAAACCTGATTACCGACGCCCTTGTTTCACTCTCCAAGCTCCGCCGTTCGGCGGGAGACAAATTGCGGCAACGCCGGTCGTAGCCCGGATGTTGCTTGGAGCGCAACTGTTCTTTTCGCATCTGCCCCAAGCGTTCCTCGGTACAGTAGCAGCGGTAAGCGAAGCCCCCTGCGATGAGCTTTTCCGCTGTTTCATGGTAAATCTTAAGACGCTGGGACTGATAATAGGGGGCGTGAGGGCCTCCAACCCTGGGCCCTTCGTCCCATTGCAGGTGAAGCCAATCAAGGGCGTCCAATGTAGCGTCGGAAGCGCCGGAGACCAGCCGGTCTTGGTCCGTGTCTTCCACCCGTACTATGAACTCACCGCCGTGATGTCTGGCAAAGAGCCAATTGAACAAGGCGGTCCGCACATTGCCTATGTGAGGCAGCCCGGTAGGGCTGGGAGCAAATCTGACGCGGACTTTGTCGGCCAAAGAGTCTCTCCTATCTAGTGGCGAACCATTTTAACACGATCCGTCACCCCGGATTAGTGCCGTATCTATTCGAGTTCAACCACTGGGGGAGCGAGGGCCGCCGCCACATGGGGGCGATTCGTGAATCGCCCTACTGCACACGTTTTCATGGCAACGACAACTGCGGGTCCCGTCCTAATCCTGTCTAAAGATAACGGCCGGTCTGCGGGAATGTGGGGGTTAGTAAAAGGATGAAGCATCTTAACTTTGCCGGTCCTGGGTGGACGCCGGTTGATGAGGGCCTCCCTCGGTTGGGTTCATTTGCTTGCCAAAGACTCTCCTCGATGGCGCAGCAGATCAAGCGCCTCCGCTAGGTCTTGGGGCAGACTGGAATGGAACTCCATATCCTCGCCGGTGGCAGGGTGCTTGAACCCCAAGTGGTGGGCATGTAGGAAGTGGCGAGGAAGGAGCGGGCTTGACCGGCCATACAGCCCGTCGCCCAGCAGCGGATGTCCCAAGTGCGCCAAGTGCACCCGGACTTGGTGGGTGCGCCCCGTTTTCAAGTACAGCTCCAGCAGACTGAAACCGGCGAAGCTCTCCAGTACCCGATACCTGGTGCGGGACTCGCGGCCCCCCAGTACAACAGCCATGCGTTTGCGGTGCCTGGGGTCCCTGGCGATGGGCGCGTCGATCCAGCCGTGCCGCCGGGCCGGGTTGCCGGTAGCCAGGGCCAGATAGCCCTTGACTACCAGCCGGTCCCTGATCTGAGCGGAAAGAGACTGGTGGGCTTGGTGAGTTTTGGCGGCGACCATCAGTCCCGAGGTGTCTTTGTCCAGCCGGTGTACGATCCCCGGCCGCAGCCCGTCACCGACCCCCTGGATGTCGGGGCACAGCGCCAGCAGGGCGTTCACCAGCGTACCGTCGGGATGTCCTGGTCCCGGGTGCACCGGCAGGCCGGCGGGCTTGTCGATAACCACGAGGTCCCCGTCCTGGTAGATAACTTCCAGGGGCATCCATTGCGGGACCAAGTCTAGCCGCCGGGGAGGCGGAATCGACACGGTGACTTGGTCGCCGCGCCTTACTCTCTGGGAGGGTTTGGCAGGATGCCCGTTCAGCAGTACAAAACCGCTTTCGATGAGCCGGTGCAGTTGACTTCGGGTTAACCCGGTAGACCTGCCGGCTAGGAAGTAGTCCAGACGGTTTCCGCCGGCTTCGACAGTAAACTCTCTGGTAGTAAGCTGGACTGCTGCCGCCATTACTCACCCTGCCGGGGAATACTCCGCCGGCTGGAGATTTCCTGGCTTTCTGTGCTAGGTGAGCAATCTGCCGGCTTTTCTTGCCGGTCTGCGGATGTTGAGGCGTGTTCGCTCCGGTCATCGGATTCCGCTTCAACCAGGGGCGGGTTGTCTTGAGACATACGCTCCACAGGCATACTTGGCGTAGTCTCCCCTCATACTCCGGCGTCTCTTGAGAGCCCGCAGCTTGCTTTTTTGTGGCGTCGGGCGTGATGAACATCCACGCCAGCATTAACAATCCCAGCACTATGGAAGCGTCGGCCACATTGAAAATCGGCCAAGGCCCCACATCCACAAAGTCGGTGACGTGACCCATCCTCAGCCGGTCCAGCAGGTTTCCAGCGGCGCCGCCCAGTTGCAGGCCCAAGCTCAACCGCAGCAGGTTAGTAGGCCGGCGTTGACTCCGATATATAAACGCTAGGACTGCGATTCCCACCACCGAGGCTAGTATAAGTGGGAAATTCTGGTCTTGGAAAAGGCCGAAAGCGCTCCCTGTGTTGAAGGTGTTGGTAATACGGAAAAAGCCTTCCTCCGGGAATGATTCATGGGGAGCCAGCCATCTTCGCACTAGAAACTTGGTGAGCTGGTCGACCAGAAATACCAGGACGGTCAGTTGGAATAGGACCAAGTCTTTATAGACGGCGGGGCGTTGAGCTCTCGTCGGCCCGGGCTGGTCTCGGTGCTGGCCCATGAAAAGCTACTTCAACTGCTCAGCGAAAAACTCGGCCACTTTGGGCGCGAGCCGGTCTTCGTATCCGAACCAGAAATGGTCGACCCCGCTCACAACATTGCAGATAGGCGGGCTGGCAAAGGAATCCAACACTGACTCAAGCCGCCCGGATTGGGCCAGCTTGTCTTGGTCGCCGGTTATAACCAATATAGGCTCTTTACTCGCTTTCAACACGGTGTCTTCCAGGGCTTGGAGAGCCGGTGAGATGAGGGCTACGGCCTTCGCCCGTTTTTGCAAGCCGGGATGTCTCAGGATAACTGAGGACCCAAAGGAATAACCGGCCAGCCCAATCCTGCGGCCATCGACTCCGGGCCATGCTTTCATCAGGTCCAACGCCCCCAACACATCTTGGGACTCCAACTCTCCCTTGGTATGCTCCCCTTGGCTGTTGCCCACTCCCCGGAAATTGAACCGGAGGGCGGCAAACCCATGCTCGGCTAGAGCAAAGCTCACCGAGAGCACCACGTTGTTGTCCATGTTGCCGCCGTACAAAGGATGAGGATGACAGATGACCACCCCCGGCAACTCCGCAGACTCCCCTTCCGGTTGAGCCATCACTCCTTCAAATGTAAGCCCCTTTACCTGGAACGACACAGCACTCTGTCGCACGTCCGTACCTCCCTTGTCCTGACTCCATATTAGGAGAAGCGTTAAGGTTTGGCAAGAAATAGTGTCGAAACAAGAATCCTGGTAGAATAGCCAAACGGTCCCAGGACTGGAGGGCTTGATGAAAGCAATAGACTTGCGAAGCGACACGGTCACCCACCCCACCGACGAAATGAGGCGGGCGATGGCCGAAGCCGAGGTTGGCGACGACGACTACGGTGAAGACCCTTCCATGAACCGGTTACAGGAACGAGCGGCGGAGTTGTTGGGCAAGGAGGCCGCGCTCTTCACCGCCAGCGGCACCATGAGTAATCTGATAGCCACCCTGACCCATTGCCACCGGGGCGACGAAGTCATAATGGGCGACCAAGCTCACATGTTTTGGTACGAGTCGGCAGGCGGCGCTGCACTGGCCGGGGTGCAACCGCGGTTGGTGCCCAACGGCCCCCAGGGCCGGATCGACCCTCTAGACGTGGAGGCTGCCATTCGCCCGAAGAACGCCAACCGGGGACCTGTGACCGCGTTGGTTTGCTTGGAAAACACCCACAACCGGTGCGGCGGCGGAGTCTTGACTCCCCAGGACATCTCCAGTGTTGCCGCAGTGGCCCACGCCGCCGGCGCCAGCGTCCACTTGGACGGGGCCCGGATTTTCAACGCCGCCGTGGCTCTGGAAGTGCCGGCTGAGGCCCTGGTGCGTGACGTGGACGACGTCACTTTTTGCTTCTCCAAGAGCCTGAGCGGTCCTGTCGGCTCCATGCTTTGCGGCTCCCGGGAGTTTATCGACGAGGCCCGCAGGTGGCGCAAGATGCTGGGCGGCGGGATGCGTCAAGCCGGAGTGCTGGCGGCAGCCGGCTCGGTGGCGCTGGACACAATGATCGACCGGCTGGCCGATGACCACGCCAACGCGCGGCGGCTGGCAAATGGACTGGCCAACATCGATGGGCTGACACTGGACCCAGAGAGTGTTCACACCAACATCGTGATATTCCAAGTAGACCCATCCCTGGCTACTGCCCAAGAGCTGATCGGAGCCCTGGAACGGGAAGGGGTCAAAGCAGGCTCCCCCGGCAAGGGACTGATTCGCATGGTGACCCACCGCCAAGTCAATGGTGAAGACGTGGACGAGGCCCTTGTCCGGGTATCGAAGGCGGTCAATGGGCTGATATAGGCTTTTAGTCTTTCGCCCCTGCTCTACCCGCTCTCGCCGGGTTCCTCGCCCCACCATTGCTTCAGCCGCTCTGCGATCTCTTTTTCCCGGCCCTCTTGGGTCGGCTCATAGTAACGGCGGTCCCTTAATGAAGGCGGGAGGAACTCTTGCCGCACGAAGTGGCCCTCGTAGTCGTGGGCGTACTTGTACCCCCGGCCGTAACCCGATTGCCGGGTCAGACCGGTGACCGCATTGCGGAGATGCAGCGGCACCGGATCGTTGGCCAGCTTCCGGGCGTCCTGCAACGCTCTTTCGAGGGCTGCATAGGCCGAGTTGCTTTTGGGTGAAGTAGCCAGGTATACCGTGGCCTCGGCCAAGGGTATGCAGCCCTCGGGCATGCCCAAGAAATGCACCGCTTGTTGGGCCGCCATGGCCACCGCCAGTGCTTCGGGCTGGGCCAAGCCTATGTCCTCCGCAGCCGACACCACCAAACGGCGAGCGATAAACAGGGGGTCTTCGCCAGCCTCGATCATGCGGGCCAGCCAGTACAGGGCTCCATCCGGGGAGGAGCCTCGAATCGACTTGATGAACGCCGAGATAGTATCGTAGTGGCCTTCACCCGCCTTGTCGTAAAGGGGCGAACGGCGCTGTAATGCGTCCGCAATAGTGTCCAGGCCGATGACCCGCCGCCCTTCTTGGTCCGGAGATGTCGCGTAGGCCGCAGTCTCCAGGGCATTGAGGGCCACCCGTGCGTCGCCGTTGGCGATGTTGATCAAGTGCCCCAAGGCGGTTTCTTCCATCTCCGCCTTCATCTGTCCTATGCCGCGCTCGTTGTCGATCAGCGCCCCGTGGATGATAGTTTCCACCTGCGGAGGAGTCAGAGCCTCCAGGGTGAAGACTCTGGAACGCGACAGTAGAGGGCCTATTACCTCGAAGGACGGGTTTTCCGTGGTGGCGCCAATAAACGTTATGGTGCCGTCCTCCACATGGGGCAAGATCACGTCCTGTTGAGCCTTGTTGAACCGGTGAATTTCATCCACGAAAAGTATGGTCTTGCCCCCGTACATCCCTTGGCGTTCCCGTGCTTCGGACACGGTCCGGCGAAGGTCGGCCACGCCGGAGGTGACGGCGCTGACCGACTCGAAGTGGGCGTTGACCACCCCGGCAACCAACCGGGCAAGGGTGGTCTTGCCGCTGCCGGGAGGCCCCCATAGTATGAACGACGGCACTCTTTCGGCGGCGATAGCCCGGCGCAGCACCCGGTCCGAAGCAACGATGTGCTTCTGGCCGACGAACTCGTCAAATGTCCGGGGCCGCATCCGGTCGGCCAAGGGAGCTTGTTTCTGGGCCCGGCGGCGGCCTTCATGTTCGAACAACGACTGGGATGAGGCCATAAGACTTTCCTTCGAGTATCACAACGGCGGGTATAGCAACGGCTGATAACTGTGGGCTTTCCCTACCGGAAATTGAACGCTGATTGGCGGCGGCAGACCGCTGGGCCTTGGACAACCGGTTAATTTATCCGGTCGATTTACAGGGGGATGTTGCCGTGTTTTTTTGCGGGCAGACTTTCCCGTTTGTTTTGCAGCATGTTAAGGGCCTTGATTATCCGGCAACGACTATCGGCCGGGTCTATCACGTCATCGACGTAGCCCCGGTTGGCCGCAATCAAGGGGTTGGTAAACTTTTCCTGGTATCCGGCCGCCAGTTGTTTGCGAGTCTGGTCCGGGTCTTGGGACTGGGAAATCTGGTCCCGATATATGATGGCAATTGCGCCGTCGGCCCCCATTACAGCGATCTCCGCCGAAGGCCAAGCGAAGTTAACGTCGGCGCGGAGATGCTTGCTGCTCATTACGATGTAAGCCCCGCCGTAGGCTTTTCGGGTAATGACAGCGATCTTAGGGACGGTCGCTTCGGCATAGGCGAAGATCAGCTTGGACCCGTGCTTGATGATTCCTCCGTACTCCTGGTCCACGCCGGGCATGAAACCGGGTACGTCCACCAAAGTTATCAAGGGGATATTAAAACAATCACAAAACCGGACAAATCTGGCGGCCTTGGTTGAGGCGTTAATGTCCAGAACACCGGCCAGGTATGCCGGTTGATTCCCCACGATGCCCACGGCGCGGCCGTTCAACCGGCCAAACCCCACCAGCACATTAGGAGCGAAGTTCTGGTGGACCTCCACGAACTCCTCATCGTCAACAATCCGGTAGATCACGTCTCGCATGTCGTAGGACCGGTTCGCGTCGTCAGGCACCAGGTATCTCAACTCAGGGTCTGCTCGAGTGGGCGGGTCGCCGGTCCGGACGATAGGCGGGTCTTCCAAATTATTGGAAGGCAGGAAGCTCAGCAGATGCCTTACCCCGGCCAGACACTCCTCTTCGGTGTCGTAAATGAAATGGGTGACACCACTGCGGGTGGCGTGGGAGACGGCCCCGCCCAGTTGTTCGTGGGTTACATCCTCTCCGGTGACCGCCTTGATGACATCGGGGCCTGTGATGTACATTCGGCCGGTCTCTTTCACCATGAACACGAAGTCGGTTATCCCCGGCGAGTAAACCGCGCCCCCCGCCGCAGGCCCCAGGATCACCGAAATCTGGGGCACCACCCCGGAGTATAGGGTGTTGCGAAGGAAAATATCACCGTAAGCAGCCAGGCTCGACGCCCCTTCCTGTATTCTGGCGCCTCCCGAATCGTTCAAACCGACCAGCGGACACCCGGTTTTGGCCGCCAAGTCCATGACTTTGCAGATCTTTTGGCTTACCGCTTCTGATAGGGAACCGCCGAATACAGTGAAGTCCTGCGAAAATGCGAATACCTGCCGGCCTTCCACACGCCCGTACCCGGTCACTACCGCATCCCCGAGAATCTTCTGGTCAGCCAGGCCAAAATCAGTGGCGCGGTGAGTCACGAAGCTGTCGATCTCTTCAAAGGTGCCTTCATCCATCAACAACGCCAGCCGCTCCCTAGCGGTCAGTTTACCCCGCCCGTGCTGTTGATCGATTCGCTTCTGCCCGCCGCCCTTGTGGGCCTGCTGGCGCATCTCTTCCAGAGAGTCCAGCTTCTGGTCGATGATTCTCTTTTCAGCAGTCACTTTCCCCTACCGAGAAACGTAGCTTGGGGTCATTCTCCCCTCCCACTTTTCTGCCGCCCCGGCAGCTAATATCCAGTGCGCCGCCCAGTCTCATCCTAGCAGACAGGTATATCCCGCGCAACACGGCCACAGTTGCCATGATAAAATGGTTTCAATTGACGGTCTCATTCGACTGCTGGACAGGGTGCTATCGAAGAATTATCTCCCGGTAAGCTGTGTATACCTCCGCGACGCCGGTTCTTAGGCGTCGGCTGAATAGTGGATACAGCAATGCGCCCAGGTTTTCCGCCCGATGCTCAACCCGCCTGTTTGACCAACTTGGCCGTGGCCCGGGGAGAAAAGCTGGCCTGGGGCCGCCGCACCTACGTGATGGGGGTCATCAACGTGACCCCGGATTCCTTCTCCGGCGATGGCTTGGGCTCCGACATTCCCGCCATCGTAGACTTGGCTGTGCGGATGGAAGCCGAGGGCGCTGATTTCCTGGACCTTGGGGCCGAGTCCACCCGGCCCGGCTCGATGCCCATATCTGCGGAAGAGGAACTGGCCCGGTTGTTGCCCGCTCTGGAGGCGGTGGCCTCCCATGTCCAAGTGCCCATCAGCGTGGACACCTACAAGTCCCAGGTTGCCCGCCCAGCGATAAAGTCCGGAGCGGCAATCATCAACGACGTGTGGGGTCTAAAAGCCGACCCCAAATTGGCCGAGGTCGCTGCCGAAATGGGTGCGCCGTTGATAATCATGCACAACCAGAAAACCCGGCGCTACCGTGACCTGCTGGCGGATATTTCCGATAGCCTTTGCCGCAGCGTGACCCTGGCCCATGAGGCGGGTGTGCCGGATGAACAAATGATTCTGGACCCCGGCATCGGGTTCGGCAAGACGGCTGAACACAACCTGGAGGTCTTGGACCGGTTGGGTGAGCTTAAGGCGATGGGGTTTCCATTGCTGGTGGGCACTTCTCGCAAGTCGACTATCGGGCTGGTGCTGGGCCTTCCCCCGGACCAGCGAGTCGAGGGCACCGCAGCCACCGTGGCCTTGTCTATTGAGCGGGGGGCCGACATAGTCCGCGTCCACGAAGTCAAGGAAATGGTCCGAGTGTGCCGCATGAGCGACGCTATAGTTCGAGGTTGGAGGCCCGACGGTTGGGACCGGTAACGGTTTACTTGGGTCTGGGCTCTAACTTGGGCCACCGGGAAGAGAACCTGGTGGGGGCTGTCCGCTTGTTGGGAATCAGCCAAGACGCCAAGACGGCCGGTCAAGCTGAGGGTGGAACAACGGGCGAAGCAAGCTTGGATAAAATCGAGATCGTGCGGGCATCGTCCATTTACGAGACTCCGCCTTGGGGGTACAAGCTCCAACCCGACTTTCTGAATTGTGTATTGGAGGCGCGCACCCGCCTGCCGCCGGCTAAAGTATTGCAGCGGGTCAAAGCGGTGGAGCAATCGATGGGCCGCCAACCCAGTGTACGCTACGGCCCTCGCCTTATCGACGTAGACATCCTTCTCTACGGCGACGACATCGTCGACTACCCCGGTCTTCAAATACCTCATCCCCGGTTGCACCAGCGGGCGTTCGTTCTAGTCCCTCTCGCGGAGCTGCATCCGGGCTTGGTCCACCCCATTCTGGGCGCAGCCGTTGGAGCATTGGCCTCCCAGGTGGACGGTCGGGAGGAGGTAAAATTGTGGGGACCTCTATTCATCGGGACCAGTTGACAATCGTGCCGGACTGTCGCATTCTAAAGGGTGGCAAATTAGGCCAAGGTTATCGGCTTAGGTGATTCCGGCTGACCCGTGGCCGCATACTGAGGAGACAAGGATGGCGGACAAGCAAGTAACTTTCGAAGACGAAGCCCGAAATAGCTTGATGCGCGGAGTAGACGAGTTGACCCGGGTTGTAGGATTGACTTTGGGTCCCAGCGGCCGGAACGTGCTCCTAAGCCGGATGTTTACTCTGCCGATAGTGTGCAGCGACGGTGTAACCATCGCCAAGGAAGTGGAGCTTCCCGACGCCTATGAAAACATGGGCGCCCAACTGGTCAAAGAGGCCGCTTCCAAGACCAATGACATGGTGGGTGACGGTACGACAACGTCGGTGGTGTTGGCCCAAGCCTTGATTCGCAATGGATTTATGAACGTGGCCGCCGGAGCCAACGGCCTGGCGTTGAAAGAGGGCATTACCAAGGCCATTGAAGCAGTGACTGAAGGTCTTAAGGAAATGGCTACCCCGGTAAAGGACCGGGAGCAAATCGCCCGTGTGGCCGCCTTGTCCGCTCACGAAGAGGCGATCGCCGGGCTGTTGGCCGAGGCCATGGACAAGGTGGGCCGTGACGGAGTGATCACCATCGAAGAGTCCAAAACCCTGGTCGACGAGTTGGAAGTCGTGGAGGGAGTCAAGTTGGACCGGGGCTACATCTCTCCCCATTTTGTTACCGATGCTCAGCGCATGGAGGTGACCCTGGATGAACCCCTATTTCTTTTGACCGACCAAAAGCTAAGCTCCCCCAATGATATTGTGCCCATCATGGAAAAGGTGATCGAAGGAGGCCGGCGGCCCCTGGTGATAATCGCTGAGGATGTGGAAGGCGAAGCCCTGGCCACCTTGGTGGTAAACAAAATGAGGGGTAATCTAAATTGCGTGGCCATCAAAGCGCCCGGCTTTGGCGAACGGCGGAAAGCCCTCTTGGAGGACATGGCGATTGTGACCGGCGGCACCGTCATCACCAGCGACGCCGGCCTGCGTCTGGATGCCGCAGAACTGAGTCACCTTGGGACGGCCCGCCGCATCGTGGTGCTTAAGGAAGACTCGACAATCGTAGAGGGCCGGGGTTCCGACGAAGCCATCAAAGAGCGAGTCGATCAGTTGAGGGTGCAAATCGAAGAGACCACCTCGGACTACGACCGCGAAAAACTAGAGGAACGCAGAGCAGCCCTGGTTGGAGGAGTGGCGGTGGTGAAAGTAGGGGGCGCCACTGAGCCCGAGGTTACCGAGCGCAAGGCCCGCACCGAGGATGCTCTTTCGGCTACCAGAGCGGCGGTGGAAGAAGGCATCGTGCCCGGAGGCGGTGTCGCCATAGTCCGAACCGAGAGCATCCTGGAAGGGTTGGAGCAGCAATCTACCGGCGAGGAGGCCCTGGGAGTCCGTTTGGTCAAAGAGGCCTTAAGCGCTCCCTTGTTGTTAATCTCCAAGAACTCGGGCCATTCCGGAGAGATTGTACTTGAAAGGGTGCGCAACGGCGAGGGCGACTGGGGCTTCGATGCCGAACAGGGTGACTATTGTCACATGATAGAGAGGGGTATCGTCGACCCGGTGAAGGTGACCCGCTCCGCCTTGGAGAACGCGGGCAGCATCGCGGGGATGATGCTCACCACTCAAGCAATCATTACAGAGATCCCCGAAGTGAAGCCCTTGCCTCAGGATATGCAGGACTTCATGAACGACTAGCCTTTGCCAACGCCGCCAGTTCAACCGGGACCAATGAATAGCCGGGTCAGCGGCAACCCTTTGGACAGGGACTCCATTGGGAAGTTGATTCACGGGTTGCCGCCGCTAGTCGAGCACTACTTGTCTCTGGAAGCGCAGCTCCAGCCCAACGGCTTCGACCTCACGCTGCGGGAAGTGGCCTGTCTGTCGACGCCGGGCAGCATGGGAGCCGGCGATGGACAGAAGGAGTTGGCGGACGCCGAGACGCTAGACTTCGGGCCCGGCAATTGGCTCCACTTGGGTCCGGGCCCTTACCTCATTACTTTCAATGAAGTAGTGAATCTTCCCCTTGACTTGATGGCCTTGGGGCGGACCCGGTCCAGCCTGCTGCGCAGCGGAGTGAGCGTTCACACGGCGGCTTGGGACGCCGGTTACCGAGGCCGGTCCCAAGCGTTGCTGGTGGTGCACCATCCACAGGGGTACCGGCTCCAACGGGGAGCCAGGTTGATGCAGCTCCTTTTCTTCTGGCTTGCCCGGTCAGTCAGCGAGGGGTATCAGGGCCGGTTTCAGGGCGAGAATCTATGATCGTCATCATCAAAGCTCCCATGTGCCGAACGGATGCCGTCTAGGGTCTTGAGGCCCCTATGATCGACGTAAAGGCCGTTGCCACGGAATACGCGCTGGAACTGGGCTTCGACTTGGTGCGGGTGACCTCGGCCCAAGAGTTCACCCAAGACCGGGCGGTAACCCTAGAGCGGCTTCGGGCCGGGCTCATGGACGGTTTGCCCTGGTTCAACGAAGCTCGGGTGCAACGAGGCACGGACCCGTCCGCCCTGCTTACCGGCGCCCGCTCCATAATCTGCCTTGGATTAAGCTATTTCCAACATACCGGCGACGGTCCCAAGGACCCACGTCCCTTGGGCAGAGTGGCCTTGTACGCTTGGGGCCGGGACTACCACAAGGTCATGAAAAAGATGATGCGGAACTACGTCCAGGGCCTCCGCTTGCGCTTGGGCAGCGAATTTATGGCCCGTTGGTACGTGGATGACGGGCCCATGCTGGACCGGGCAGCGGCCAACCGGGCTGGATTAGGCTGGTTCGGAAAGAACACTAACCTGCTGACCTCCAGCCACGGCTCCTGGGTCTTCCTGGGGCAGGTGGTGACCGACCTGGAGTTGGAGCCGGACCCGCCGTTGAAGAAGACCTGCGGCGGTTGCGTGCGCTGTATCGACGCTTGCCCTACCGGCGCAATCGTGGCGCCATATACCATTGACAACACCCGGTGCATTTCCTATCTGACCATCGAAAACCGGGGCGAGATACCCCTGGAACTGCGGTCCCAAATGGGAGACTGGGTGTTCGGCTGCGACATTTGCCAGGACGTGTGCCCGGTGAACCGCAGGACGGGCCCATCCTCATCGCCATGGTGGCAGAGAGACCAGGTCTCTTCCGACCCGAATTGGCAAACTGGCCAACAGACCCTCCCCGGCAAAGAGACGCCGGCAGCACTGGACTTGATCGAGTTGTTAGAGATGTCCGAAGAGGAGTTCAGGCGCCGTTTCCAAGGAACCGCCATCCTTCGGGCCAAGAGGGTCGGCTTGCAACGCAACGCCTGTGTCGCCCTGGGAAATTTGGGGGCCGCTGAGGCGGTTCCCGTCTTGTGCCGCGTTCTGGTCCACGGGGAACCTCTGGTGCGGGGGCATGCGGCTTGGGCCCTGGGCAGAATCGGGAGCATCGAAGCCCAGATGGCATTGGAACGGGCCAGCGAGGGTGAAGCCGACCCTTGGGTGCTGAAGGAACTGGCCCAAGCTATGGACCACATTAAGGCATGACCGGAAGGCGTGATCGGGGTTAACCGGCCTGGGTCGGCCGGCGGCAGTGCTACGCGCGGTTGGCAGGCTGTCCTGCGGGTTCCCTGGCCCTTCCCCCTCCCCGTCTTCTTTTCCTTCTGTTTCCGCCCTGGGGTTGAATAGGACTGCTTTGCCGGTAATCCCTGCCGAACTTGAGCTTTTTCATCTCCTCTTCGATGAGGAGAAAATCGTTCTTGGGCAACAGGTGCAGGTTCCCTTGGAAGGCCATATACCAGTTTTCCGGGGGCCAACGCTTGATATAGTCCAAGCGGGGCGCCAGCAGGTTGGCATCGATGTATTGATGCTCGTCTAGGACCACCTCGGGCTTTATCCCTATGCGGTAGGGCCAGCCGGCACGGCCTTCCTTCTGCCAGGTGGTGCTGTCATCTTCGGAATAGGAAGAAGTGGCAGTCGCGGTGGCGGTGAACCTACGGGACCCGTATACATAAAACAGGACACGGTCTCCGGACTCAATTCTTTGCATCTTGCGCCGGTGTTGAGCCTTCAAACCTTGGGCAGTAAAGCCCAAGTTGCGGGTGATTTGGAAGTTCTCAGGGCTACTGACAATCATCCAAAAGTTATTGGACATAGCTTTCTCGAAATGCGTCTAAAGGATAATCTGAGACCGATGGCTTGCATTGCCGACATTATATCATTTCGGGTTGTGCCCAAGACCCGCCGCCAGACCAGTCACCAAGACAAATATGTCAAGTCCTTTGGGCGGGTGGAATTCTTTTCATCCATGAGTTCATCGTTGTGCTGTGCCGGTTAATTGTTGTAACATCAGTCGAGCGGCTCGGCAGGTGGTCAAGGTATGCTGCCGGAGTTGGCAACTAACATAGGTCCGTGTCTGAGAGAGAGGTAAGCATGAGTTCAGCGCCATCCAATCAACGGGACATCGCCATCGTCGGCGTGGCAGAGTCCGACGTAATGGGGACAGTCCCCAACAAATCGTCATTGCAACACCACGCCGAGGCGGCGCACAACGCTCTGGAGGACGCGGGCCTTAGCAAAGACGACGTGAACGGTCTGTTCACTGCCGGATTCTCTACCCTGGCCACCGGCGAGTACTTGGGTATCCAGCCCGGTTTCACCGACAATACCTCGGTTGGCGGCTCCTCCTTCGTAATCCACGTGGCCCACGCCGCGGCAGCTATCCGGGCGGGTTATTGCGATGTGGCTCTCATCACCCATGGTGAGGCCGGCCGTTCCACTCGCTCCAGGGCCGCCCCGGACCCCGGTCTGCCCGGCCCCCAGTACGAAGCCCCCTACGGAATTATCGGCCCGCCCGTCAACTACTCCATGGCTTGCACGCGGTACATGCACGAGTACGGCGAGGACCGGGCCAGGCAGGCGATGGCGGAAATAGCGGTGTCCACCCGCAAGTGGGCCAACCTGAACCCCAAGGCGGTGATGCACGAGACGCCCATGTCCTTTGACGACTACCACAATTCGAGGTGGGTCTCTTGGCCGTTCCACTTGTTTGACTGCTGCCTGGTCACCGACTCAGGAGCGGCCATCATAGTAACTACTGCGGAACGAGCTAGAAGCTGCCGAAAGCAGCCGGTGTGGCTACTGGGGGCGGCGGAGGGCCATGACCACAGCATAATCAGCATGATGCCGTCACTGACTTCCCTCATCGCCCGGGAAACAGGCCCCAAGGCACTGGCTAGGGCCGGGATCAGGCACCAAGACATCGACCTGACCATGATCTACGATTCCTTCACTTATACCGTAATGCTCACCCTGGAAGGGCTTGGTTTTTGCGCGCCAGGGGAAGCTGCGGACTTTGTCGCCGGCCAGCGTACTGCCCCCGGAGGGGATTTCCCCCTGAACACCAGCGGCGGAGGACTTTCGTATACCCACCCGGGAATGTACGGCAGCTTCTTATTGGTGGAGGCGGTCCGGCAGTTGCGCGGCGAGGCCGGAGACCGTCAAGTAAAACACAAAGGCGACCCCAACCAGAATGCCAAGATCGCTCTGGTCAACGGCACCGGCGGCATCCTTTCCTCCACCGGCACGGTGGTCTTGGCCACCGAGTAAGCGCCTTTTCCTTTAGAAGCTATCTTGAAACTACCGAAGCTGGCGGGCTCCGCCCTTCGACGGACTCAGGGTGACCGAGTCCGGCGGTTTGCCCCAGAATCAATCATTTCCGGTTCATGCTCCTAGGAAAGCTCCACGCGGCGGTGTGCTAGAATCGGCCCGTTGAGAACGCTGGAATGGTGAATTCAACACCATTTCACCTTGTTGCGCCGATGGCGAAAGGATACGGAGCATGGACCGGGAAATTAGCTCTTTCTTGCAACACTTGGTTGTCGAAAAAGGATTCTCCACTAACACCGCGGAAGCCTACCGCAACGACCTGAACCAGTTTTGGGAATTCCTCCAAGCCCGCCGCGGCCGGGGCGCCACTGGCCCGTACCCTTGGGCCTCGGTCGAACTGAACCTATTGAATGAATACATCGTCGACCTGCGGGGACGGAAAGGTTACCGCGACACTACCACAGCAAGGAAAGTGGCGGCCATCAGGTCCTTCTTTGGGTTCCTTTTCGAAAATGGCGTGATCAACGAAGACCCCACCGAATCCCTTGGGTCGCCCCGCGTCGGCCGTTCTCTTCCCAAGTTCCTATCCAAAGAGGAGGTTACTCGGCTACTGGACGCAGCTTGCCAGGAGCCGGGCAACGAGGCTAAACGCGACGCTGCTATCTTAGAGCTTCTTTACGCCACCGGTCTGCGAGTAGGAGAATTGGTTTCCTTAAATTTGACGGATATTGACCTTCAGGAGTCCTACATCCGGTGCTGGGGCAAGGGTTCCAAAGAACGGCTGGTGCACCTATACCCCAAAGCGGTCAAAGAGCTTAAAGAATACCTGAGCCGGGCTAGATTAGCTCTGGTGAAAAATCGCAAAGACGAAACCGCACTCTTCGTCAACCACCGGGGTGAGCGCTTGACCAGGCAGTGGGTCTGGAACATCCTAAAAGTCTATAGGGTGAAAGCCGGCATTCGCCAACGCATAACACCCCACACCCTGCGCCATAGTTTCGCCACCCACCTACTCCAAAACGGGGCCTCCCTCCGTCATGTACAGGAACTCCTGGGTCACTCCAGTATTTCCACCACCCAGGTATATACCCACCTGACCGACACGCACCTGCATGAGGAATACGAAAAAAGCCATCCCAGGGCGTAGCCAACCCCCTTTCGGAAGGGACCGATGGAAGGCCCGGAGCTTATCCGTATCATAGCCCCAAGACCTCCAGGACATGACAGCACAATGGTGGCCCAGTAGCAGGGTCTTTCGATTCTTTGGGTAGCACCCAGGTTGTCTTTCTGAGGAGCTTGCGACGAAGAATCTGAAATCTTTCGGCGGCAAGATAGTTTGAATAGCCAGGACTTTTAGACCCTTCGCCGCGCTCAGGGTGACAACCGAAAGGCCCTGGGTCGACCAGGGCTGCGGCTGCCCATTTCAACAATTTGCTGTTATAGTATTGGTGTTGACCCGACGAGACCGGGCGACCCAAAGTCCTCGGCCCTCAGCCACCAATGCTTCAAGGAGGTATATCCCCATGGCTGGCAAAGCTCGCCGGGTAGCATCACGTCAGGCGCAACTCAGCCGCAAAAGAAAAAAGCAGCAAAAAGTCGTTGCCGGCCCCCTCTCAACAGTAAGAACGCCAACGGAAGTAGACGGCAAGCACGCTGAATCAAGCACCGCCAGGGTGGTGGAACCGACAAGCCCTCCCCCTATATCGGCGGCGGTGCCTGCCATGGCGTCCGCTGTGGCGAGCCAGCCCGCACCGGTGGCCGCAGTCCCCCGAAGGGCCAGAGGCGAGCGCGCAGCCACCCGTAACTACATCGGCGCCGAGTTGCGGCGTATACTTCTATTGGCCGCCACCGTGCTGTTCATAATCGTGGTCTTGGGAATACTGCTATAACGAGCAATGCCTCTACCTCTCATTGAACAGCGGTTGCAGGTCACCCCGGAACGGCCTGGCGTCTACCTGATGAAAGACGCCCGAGACAGTGTGTTGTACGTGGGAAAAGCCAGTGTCTTGCGCAACCGCCTCCGCAGCTACTTCGGCGCCCCTTCGGCTCAAGCTTCCAAGACCCGCCGCATGATGGGCCATGTCCGTGACTTCGAATATATCGTTACCGATACCGAGGCCGAGGCCCTGATCTTGGAAAACACCCTGATCAAACGATACCGGCCACGGTACAACGCCCGGCTTAAGGATGACAAGACCTATCCCTACCTGAAGATCGACTTGGCCGAAGAGTTCCCCAGGGTATATATCACCCGTAAAGTAATCCAGGATGGAGGCCGCTACTTCGGGCCATTCGCCACTGCCGGCACAGTGCGTCAGACCATGGACTTGGTGAAACGCTTGTTTCCCTACCGATCTTGTACCAAGACCATCACGGGGACCGATCCTCGCCCCTGCCTGGAATACTTCATAAACCGCTGTGTGGCGCCCTGTACCGGTTACGCCGGCGCCGATGAGTACGCCAAAGTAATCCAGCAGGTAATTCTGTTTATGGAGGGCGACACCGAAACCGTTACCGAAGACCTAAAGAACAACATGCAAAGGGCGGCCGAGAAGCTGGAGTTCGAGCGGGCCGCCGTTCTCCGCGACCGCATTCGCGGCGTGGAAAAGGTTGCCGAAGAGCAACGGATCAAGGTGGACGCCAACCCCATCAGCGACATGGACCTCTTGGCCGTGGCCCAGGGAAGCAACGAGTCCTGGGTCGAGGTGTTTTTCATTCGTCACAACAAGCTAATTGGCCGGGACCATTTTATTATGGAGGGGACTCAGGACGAATCTCCTGGATTGGTCCTAGGCCAGTTCATCAAGCAGTTCTACCAATCGGCTGCCAGCATACCTCCCCGCGTCCTGGTGCAGCATCCCTTGGAGGACGGTGAGGTCATCCGGGAGTGGCTCCGTGGACTCAGGGGAAAGCCGGTCAGGCTATTGCAACCTAAACGAGGGGTTCACAAGCAACTGATAGACACAGTCGCCGAGAACGCCGTTCATGGCTTGGCACAGCACCGGGTCAAGTGGTTGGACAATGCGGACATCATTCAACAAGCAATAACCGAGCTACAGGAGGAACTCAGCCTGGCGGGTTCGCCTCACCGTATGGAATGTTACGACATCTCCCACATTCAGGGGAGCAATTCCGTCGGCAGCATGGTGGTCTTTGAAAACGGCAGACCCAAGCCGGCCCACTATCGCCGTTTCAAGGTGAAGACGGTGGAGGGGGTTGACGACTACGAGAGCATGCGCGAGGTGCTGCGGCGCCGCTTCAAGCGCTTGGGTCAAGCTCGAGCGGCCCAACACGCGGCTGATGACGGTCCCATGCCAGCCCAAGCCGACACCTGGGGAATCTTGCCGGACCTAGTGCTAATCGACGGCGGCAAAGGCCAGCTTTCGGCGGCCCTTGAGGTGTTGCTGGAGTTGGGCTTGGATGATATTCCCCTGGCCTCATTGGCCAAGGAAAACGAATGGCTTTTCGTCCCTCATACGCCGGAGCCCATCGTATTGCCCCGCAATTCCCAGGCCCTTTACCTGGTGCAGCGCATCCGCGACGAAGCTCACCGCTTCGCCGTCACCTATCATCGAAACCTTCGCAGCAAGAGCAGCCTTCGCTCTCCCATCGACATGGTGAGCGGCATCGGTCCCAAGCGAAAGCGGATGTTGCTGCGGCGCTTCGGTACTTTGCAAGGCATCAAGGACGCCTCGATTGATGACATTGCCTCGGTTCCCGGCATGACCCGCTCCCTGGCCCTCCTCCTCAAGCAGACCATTTAGGCGCGGCATCCGGTCTTCTAAGATACCCCTGCCAGCAAGTGACAGTGGTCCAGGACTGGGTGTTCCCGCAAAACCGCTTTTTCCGGCTATACAACCAGAGGGGTTGTTTAAGAAGTATCCATCCAGTACCATTCCGGTAGGTCGGACCGCGGGTATAGAGTAAGGCATGGTCAAAGTTTCCATCACACTCCCCAATTCAACTCAAATAACCCTCGAGGCCGAAGAAGAGGAGATAATCCACGGAGTCGTGGGGATCGTGTTGCGGGACTTGGTTCGAGATTTGATGCACCATGTGCAATCTCTCGACGGTGCCGCACTCTCAGGTCCGCAACTAGCAAAAGGCGCCAGTGTAACCAAAGTTGGCCCCACCGAAAGTCCGGTCACGGACCGTCAAGCCGCCGCTGGCGCAGGGGAAACAGCCAGCGTTGCTGTATCGGTGCCGGCTTCTTCGGCCGGTGCGATTGACCGTCAAAGCGCCGCGACACAGCCTCGGTCAACACAGGACTCCAGCGGCCCGGTAATGACCACCCGAAGGCTTCATTCTCCCGAGCAGGAAAGCAAGTTCACCGAGTTCTGTCGCTCCGCCAACCCCTTGGGAGACATGCGCCGGGTGGTAGTGGCTGCCGAAGGGGCCAGCCGTATCTTGGGAATGCCCAGCGTCGACATCGAGGACCTGGCCAGACTCTTTGACTTGGCCGGTTGGCAAGGCGCCCATAATTTCACCCAGACCCTGCGCAACGCCGCTCGAGACAAGTTCCGTTGGCTGGAAAGGGTGCCAGGCCGCGCCGGAAGATACGCCGTCACAGAGCTTGGCCGGTCCGTTACCCTGGGTCCCTAGTCGTTCCGGGCGCGTTTGTCTTAATATTTTCTCTGGATCAATAAGCGCAAAACCTATTCAAGGAGGCCATCGCTATGAAAATGTACATCAATGGAAAATGGGTCGACAATAGTCAGACCGCACCGGTGTTTAATCCTTACGACCAAACCGTGATTGACACCGTGCCCAAAGCCAGTGCCGCGGACGTGGACCTAGCCATCACCAGTGCCGCCCGAGGCGCCAAAGCTATGGGTGCGATGCCTTCTTACGAACGCTACCTAATTTTGCGCCGCGCCGCCGACTTGATGTCAGAACGGTCGGAGGACCTGGCCCGGACCATCACTCTGGAGGAGGGCAAGGTGATCGGCGAAGGGCGGGGCGAGGTGCAGCGGGCTATTCAGACTATCACCCTGTCCTCGGAAGAAGCCAAGCGCCTTCATGGAGAAACGGTGCCATTGGATGCCGCTCCGGGCAACCTGCGCCAGTTCGGGTTTACAATTCGAGTGCCCGTGGGCGTGGTGGCGGCCATCGCCCCTTTCAACTTCCCCCTCAACCTGGTTTGTCACAAGGTGGGTCCGGCACTGGCCGCCGGAAACTCGGTGGTGCTAAAACCGGCGGGGGACACCCCGCTGTCAGCGTTGAAGCTGACCGAGATATTGCTGGAGGCCGGACTGCCTGAAGAGGGTATACAGTGCATCACCGGTTCCGGCTCGGAGATCGGCGATATTCTAACCGGAGACCCCAGGGTACGAAAAATTACATTCACCGGCAGCATGGAAGTGGGAGACCGCATCTGCCGCAACGCCGGAATCAAGAAAGTAACTATGGAGTTGGGTTCGAACAGCCCACTCATTGTCATGTCCGACGCCGATTTGGAAAAGGTGGCCGCCGCCACCGTGTCCGGTGGATTCGGCAACGCCGGCCAGGTGTGTATTTCCACTCAGCGGGTATTTGCTGATCAACGGATCTACGGTGAATTCTTGGAAGCAATGGTTGCTCCGGCTCAAGCTTTCAGCACCGGAAACCCTCTCGACGAAAGCACGAAAATGGGGCCGATGATCCGGGCTTCCGATGCGGACCGAGTGGGACAGTGGATCAGCGAGGCCGTCCAACAAGGCGCCCGTATAGTGACCGGAGGGGACCACGAGGGGACTATGCACGCTCCCACAGTAGTGGCCGACGCCACCGCCGATATGCGAATTTCGCGAGAGGAGCTATTCGGTCCGGCGGTGGCGGTCAGCGCGTTCAACAACATCGATGACGCCATCGCCATGGCCAACGACTCCCGATTCGGTCTGTCAGCAGGAATTTTCACCCAGAACATCGACTGGGCCATGCGTTTCGCCCGTGAAGTGGAATCGGGCAGTCTCCATATCAATTCCTCGCCCCAGTGGCGCGCCGACCTGATGCCTTACGGCGGCCTCAAGGACAGCGGCATGGGCAAAGAAGGCCCGGGTTACGCAGTCCTGGAGATGACCGAGTTGAAAATGGTGGTGATGCATCTTTAGGACTACCCCAAAGTTTTCAACAACCTAAAGGCCCCTGTTGCCGCCATCGCAAACCTCGGCAAAATGAGAAGGAGGACAACGAAATCCAAATGGAGATCATAACCAACCCGCCCCGCCGGGTGCTGGCGGTTACCCCCCACCCGGACGATTGTGAAGGTGGTTGCGGCGGCACCCTGGGCAAGTGGATTCATGAATCCGGTACCGAAGCCGTGATCGTTCTGTGCACCAACGGCGATAAGGGCACCAGTGACCGGAAGATGTCGCCCGCCCGCCTGGCAACCATCCGGGAACAAGAGCAGCAGGACGCTGCCGATCTCCTTGGCGCTAAAGAAGTAGTCTTCCTTTCCCATCCCGACGGCGAACTCGAAGACACTATGTTGTTTCGGGGCCAGTTGGTCCGGGAGATCCGCCGGCATAAGCCGGACGCGGTCCTCTGTATCGACCCCTATCGCAGCAGTAGTCACGCTCACCGAGACCACAGGGTTAGCGGGCAGGTAGCAATAGACGCGGCCTTTACCTACGCTTGGAGCTATTTGCACTTCCCGGAGCAAATAACCCAAGAAGGTCTGGAGCCCCACCAAGTGCACGAAGCTTACTTATGGGGAGGCGAGTCTCCAGACACCTTCGTAGAGATTGGAGATTATGTAGACCTGAAAGCGGAATCGTTGGGCGCGCACATGAGCCAGATGTCGGGTGATCCGGTGAAAAGAGGGGAGAATATTCGCCGGTGGGCCGCCCGGCAGGGTGAGGCTGCGGGACTGCCTTACGCCGAACAATTTCGCCGGATACGGTTCGATTTAGGCTCGCTGACCTGCCGGTTGATGAACTTTTAGTTGCCGGTTACCCGCCCTCGGCTTTCAAGCTGAAGACCGCCGGTCATCGCTTAGCTGCTGTGGACTCCTCGTAAATCCGGTCCGACTTGGCAGCCATAATGAAATCGTTGTGGTGGAGGTTCCGGATCTTATGGGTCCACCAAGTAACTTTAACCCGCCCCCATTCGGTAGTGAGTCTCGGATGGTGGCCTTCCGTTTCGGCCAACTCTCCGAGCACGTGGGTAAAGTCCAAGGCCTGCCGGAAGTCAGAAAACCGGAACACTCGGTCCAGTTTCTTGACGCCATCCTCGGTGATCAAGTCCCAGTCGGACACTTGCGGCTGTAGCTCCGCCACTTCCTCTTCGGTCACCGGGGGAGAGTCGCGCCGGCAAGCCACGCATTTTTGTTGGTTAAGCTGTCCCATAAAAGTTCTCCTGCGTCAAATTGCCCGGCACTCACCGGGAATACCCTGTCGGTGAGGCTGTTTAACACTCTTAATTGGCATATTCTAGCATAGGACGGCAGCCGTCCGGTCCTTTTCATTCTCGGAAATGTCATTCTTCGCCTACGGCGAAGAATCGAAAAACCTTCAGCAAGAACCTGGTCCGAGTACCGAAGAAAGGGAATGCAGTCAAGGATTTTAGACCCTTCACGGAGTTTATCTTGAGCCTAGTCGAAAGGTTCAGGGTGACAGTCAAAAGGCCCTGCGGCAGCCACCCGGTCCTTGAGCGGGGACAGGCCTCTAGAGTATAGTTTCTTTGGCCAAGGCACTATCCAACCAATAGAGGTCATCATGGGACTCACTGTTTTGAATATTGAGGTCGGCAACCCGGCTAACCCCGAGGTAACTGAGACGGTGGAGTTGCTCATCGACTCCGGAGCCGTCTACTCCGTAGTCCCAGAGCCCATCCTGGACCGGCTGGGTATCCGTCCTCTGAATGAGCAAGAGTTCCGGTTGGCCGACGGGTCGAGGATCGTGCGGAAGAAGGGTATCGCCATGTTCAAGCATGGAGAGCGGATTGGCGGAGCGGACGTGATTTTTGGAGAAGAGGGAGATAGCCAGCTTCTGGGCGCCTTCACCCTGGAAGCCCTGGGGTTGTCTTTGGACCCGCTGCGGAGAGAACTCCGTGAATTGCCGATGATACTAGGCGGTATGCCGAACACGGTCCCCAATTAGTTGACAAGAAACTCAGGACCGAGCAATTTATGGCAGACCACAGCCAATATACAGTATCCATAAACTACGACCGGCGGTTGTTCCGTCAGGACATTGCCGGCTCCATAGTCCACGCCCGCATGTTGGCCAAGCAAGAAATCATCAGCGAGGAGGACGCCGACCTTATCACGGAAGGTCTGACTCAAGTGAGGCAGGAAATAGAAGCGGAGAAGTTTTCCTGGGACCCCTCACTGGAAGACCTGCACATGAACATAGAAAGCCGCTTGCACCAGTTGATCGGCCCGGCGGCGGGGCGCCTACACACCGCCCGCTCCCGGAACGACCAGGTCGCCTTGGACATGCGGCTCTATACCAAAGAGGTCATCAGCAACACCGTCGTAAAACTACGGGGGGTGCAACGGGCCCTGCTGGACTTGTCGGAACGGTACAGCGGAGTGATCATGCCCGGCTACACCCACCTGCAGCGGGCACAACCGGTACTGTTCGCCCACCATATGCTGGCTTATTTCCAGATGTTCCAACGAGACACTGCCCGCTTTTGGGACTGCTATGGCCGAACCGATGTCCTCCCCTTGGGCAGCGGTGCGTTGGCGGGAGTCGCTTACCCTTCCGACCGGGAATTCTTGGCCCGTGAATTGGGCTTCAAAGAGATCAGCGCCAACAGCATGGACGCGGTATCCGACCGGGACTTCGTATTGGAATTCCTGGCGGCGGCGGCGTTGTGTATGATGCACCTGTCTCGGTTGGCCGAGGAGATCGTCCTGTGGTCCAGCCGCGAATTTGGGTTCGTTGTTTTGAGCGAAGATTTCACTACCGGCAGCAGTATAATGCCTCAAAAGCGTAATCCCGACTTCGCCGAACTGGCCCGGGGCAAGACAGGCAGAGTATACGGCCATCTCCTTGGATTTCTGACTGTGATGAAGGGTCTTCCACTGACCTATAACCGGGACTTGCAAGAGGACAAAGAGGGCTTTTTCGACGCCGTAGACACCCTGTTGGCAACGCTGGGAGTTTTTGAGGGTATGTTGTCCGGGTTGAGGCTAAACGTCGACCGGGTCACGGACTTGGCCGGGGAAAGTCAAGCACTGGCCACCGACTTGGCCGATTATCTGGTGGGCAAGGGGGTGCCCTTCCGTGAAGCTCACGGCATCGCACGCGAACTGTGCCGGTACTGCGAATCCGAGAAGAAGGAGCTAAAAGGACTGGGACTAGAGGAGTACCAGCGGTTTTCTCCTATTTTCGACCAGGGGGTGTACCAAATCACTACCGAGTCAGCGACAGCAGCGCGGGACAATCCCGGCGGCACAGCACCCCAGCGGGTAGCGGAAGCGTTGGTACAAGCGCGCAAAATCCTGGAGGCAGCCGCCGATGGCGTCTGAAGCGTATATACAGATCGCTCCCTCGATACTGGCGGCGGACTTTGGGAACCTCAGCCAACAGGTGCAGGATGTCACCGCCGCCGGTGCTGACCTGATTCACGTGGACGTGATGGACGGCCAGTTCGTTCCCAATATATCCATGGGCGAGGTTGTGGTGGACGCTATCCGGGAGTCTACTGACCTTCCACTCAATATTCACCTGATGATATTGCAGCCGGATAACCTGCTGCCCAGCTTCATGAAGACAAACACTGATCAGATTATCGTCCACGCCGAGGCCTGCCCGCACTTGCACCGCACGGTCACCCGAATCAAAGACGAGGGCAATCAGGTGGGCGTGGCCATCAACCCAGCAACCCCTATATCCGCAGTGGAGGAAGTGCTGCCCCTTCTGGACTTGGTGTTGGTTATGTCAGTCAACCCCGGTTTTGGCGGCCAGTCGTTTATTCCGGAGTCACTGGACAAGATGAAACGATTGAGGCAGGTAATAGACAGGGGCCGATACGGAGCTCAAATCGAGGTGGACGGCGGCGTCAAGGCCGATTGGACCGCAGCGGAATCGGTCAGAGCCGGGGCGTCCATTTTGGTGTCTGGGACCGGCATCTTCAACAAAGAAGAGACGGTGGAACAGGCCATGGGGCGAATGCGTGGTTGCGTCGCGGGCCTGGCGCTAGGACGGGGTTGCTAAGCGCGGCTCACAAGGCCACCAACGCTTTCCGCACTTTGGGCGATTTTTGGACTGACCTCAAGCAACGACTACAGATCTTAACTTTGATCGCCCTGCCGTCGTGGAACAGTGTTTGCTTGTGGACATTGGCTTGAAAGCGGGTCTTGGTATGCCGGTTGGAGTGGCTGACGTTGCTGCCGCTCATGCCGGACTTATAACAAATTTCGCATCTCATAATTACACGCGCATCCTAATAGACTCATTACAACATTAACACAACCGCGACTTTTGATACAAGGACAGCTAGTTGCCAGCATCAACTCCGTCCTTGTTTGCGGGCCGGGTCCTTGGCAGGCAACACGTCTCTTAGTTCGCCCTGCTTCTTCCACTCAGGCACCGGGGTCTCCCGACCGGCCCTGGGCACGAATTCGGACCGCTCCACCAACTGATAGTTGTGCACGTAGCGCGGGCAGTTCTTGTACACCTCGGTAACATTCACTCGTACGATGAATTGAGCCCCCGGATATTCCTGAAGCAGCTCATCATCTTCTTGGACGGAGGCTGTTCCTTGCAACCTCAACCTTCGCCGTCCCGGAAAATCGATGAACAGAAGGCCCACGTTTGGGTTCATTAGTAAATTGCCCATGGACTGGTATTTGCCGTTGCCGTCATAGTTGGGGAAAGCCAAACATTGCTCATCAACTACTCGGACGAATCCGGGGTCGCCTCCCTTATACGAGCACGTGGGCAACCCCCGGTGGTCGCAAGTTGCCAGGAAGAACATGTCCGCTTGTTCGATGAACCCTCCTTCTTCCTCACCGATCCGGTCCGAAGCCCTGCCGGCTATGCGGTCGGCCAGAGCGCGAGTGTCGAACCGGTCCTGCCAATGGCGGTTGCCCTCATGAAAGTCGTGCACCTTCACCTTTATTCCTCCCTGGCCCGGTATATTTCTACAGCGGCATTCTCGATGACCGAACCACGTATCGGCGGCCGAGGCTTTTTCAGGCGCACACGGACTGCCATCACCGGAAACTGGGCCAGCACGTTGCAAGCGATGGTCTGGGCCGTAGCTTCCAGTAGGTTTTTGGACTCCCCTTCCAGGACTTCCTGGACTGCCCGAAATAGCTGTGGGTAGCTGACTGTGTCTTCCAGGCGGTCCGAGCCGCCCGGCTTGCTCAGGTCCAACTCCACTGCCAAGTCCACTATGTAAAGCTGTCCCAAGACCTTTTCCTCGGGATTGGCTCCGTGGTAGCCGTATAGCTGCATCCCTTCCAGGATGATTCGGTCGGAGGGAACCGGGCGTTCAGTCATTGGAAATCAGCACTCAGCTAGCATCCGTCGCTGCGGTTCTGAGCCTGGATAG
The DNA here is from genome assembly GCA_965197565.1 of Dehalococcoidia bacterium. Taxonomy (GTDB): domain Bacteria; phylum Chloroflexota; class Dehalococcoidia; order Lucifugimonadales; family UBA3495. Next base: position 880,881 of record CBDANK010000003.1, on the reverse strand, counting down.
CCTCAGCCAAGGACAACAGGTTTTGAGCCCGTTTTAACACCGGCACGTCTATCATCCTTCCGTCCAGCGCCACCGATCCCCGGCCTTCGGCTTCGGCCCGGCTCGCGGCCTCTACCACCCGACGGGCGTAATCGATCTCCTCCGACGAGGGGCCGAAGGTTTCATTGATGATTTCAATTTGGGCCGGATGGATAGCAAATTTTCCAGTGTAGCCCAGTTGCCGGGACACCTGAGAGTCCTGCCGGAGCCCGTCCGGGTTTCGGAACAGGACGAAAGGGGAGTCAAGGGAGGCGACACCGGCCGCCCGGGCCGCCACCGGCACCATGGCGCGAGGAAAGTAGACCTCATGACCAGTGTCGCTACGCTGGATGCCCATATCGTTGGTGTAGTCTTCGGCACCGAAAGCAATAGCGATAATCCGGGAAGAAGCCGCCGTTATCTCTTGGACCGCCATGACGGCGCGGGCGTTTTCTATCCAGGGAATCAGCTTTATTTGGCCCGAGTCCAGACCGGCCGCCGACTCCGCAGAGGCTATAATATGGTCCGTTTCCCGGACATCCCATACCGACTCGGTCTTGCCGATGCTTAGGCCGTACAGGTCCGGACCAACCACGGCGTCCACTTCGCCGCCGGTCAGACCGGTATCCAGCGAGTTAACCCGCACCATCACCCGCCGGCCGCTGCGGTGGAGTTTCGGGACCCACTCTCGGGCTAAGTCCCTGGCGTTGATTTTCTCCGCCGGGGGCACCGAGTCTTCCAGGTCCACCATGATGATGTCGGCGTTAAAGGAAAGCGCCCGTTCCAGCATGTTGGGCCGGTTGCCGGGCACGAAAATTAGGCTTCGCAATAGGTCCATAATACCGGATTCACCTATAAGAGATAAGGGGGATGTATTTCATCGTCCGGCACCCGTTCTATCTGCTGGGTTACCGGATTGACCTTAAATCTCAAGTTTTGCAGCAACTCGTAACCCAACAAGGGTGACACAGAGGGGACTACAATCCCTCCGAACCTTCGTCCCATGAGCTCTCCAGCGGCGAAATAGGTCTCCACATTAACTAGGCCGGTGGCGCTCATCAACCTCACGGTTCCTCCGGTGGGCCGCAGCCCCAGTCCTTCAATCTCCTCCGGGGGCAGGGCCATGTACGTTGAGCCGGTGTCTACCAGGAACGTATATTCCCGCTCCTCATATTCCCCAAAAACCTTCGCCTTTACTTGCGTTACTCCCATGGCGCTACTCCATGTCTCCCCAGGTGTAGCCCCACTTGGCGTCGACTTTCAGGGACACGTCCAAAGCATGGGCCGCCGGCATCTCGTCGAAGACCAGTTCTTGCAGGGCGTCCAATTCGTCCCGCGGCGTCTCGAAGACCAACTCGTCGTGGACCTGCAACAACATCTTGGTACGCATGTTTTCCTGTTCCAAGCGGTCTTGGACCCGAACCATAGCCAGCTTCATGATGTCCGCGGCGGTGCCTTGAATCGGCATATTTATCGCCATCCGCTCCGCCGCGCCGCGTACATTAAAGTTGGAGGAGTTTATGTCCAATACGTAACGGCGGCGGCCCATCACCGTCTCCACGTATTGAGATTCCCGGGTCTTGGCTTTGACGCTCTCGATGTACTCGCTAATTCCAGGGTACTTGGCAAAGTAGTTTTCGATGAACCGGATACCTTCCTCCCGGCTAAACCCTGTCTGCTGGGAGATGCCGTGGGCGGACAGGCCATAAATGACGCCGAAGTTCAGAACTTTGGCGATGCGGCGCATGTCCGAGTTTACCTGGTCCATGGGCACCTCGAACATCAACGACGCTGTTGAAGAGTGAATGTCCTCACCCCGCCGGAAAGCGTCCAACAAGCCCTCGTCTTGAGACAAGTGAGCCAGCACCCTCAACTCGATTTGAGAATAGTCGGCTGAGAAGAGCAGCCAATCGGGTGCGTTCTCCGCGACGAAAGCTTTGCGCACCTGGCGCCCCAGTTCGGTGCGAATGGGTATATTTTGCAGGTTGGGGTCGCTGCTGGAGATCCGCCCCGTCGCGGAGCCGGTTTGATTGTAGCTGGTATGAATCCGTCCGGTGACGGGGTTGACCATCTCGGGGAGCGCGTCCACGTAGGTTGACTTGAGCTTGGAGATCTGGCGGTACTCCAAGATCTGGTCCACTACCGGGTGCAACCCCCTGAGCATCTCCAGAGAATTGGCGTCGGTCGAGTAGCCGGTCTTGGTGCGCTTGGTCCGGGGCAGTCCCAACTCCTGGAAAAGCACGTCGCTCAGTTGCTGCGGCGAGTTTATGTTGACGGTGTGGCCGATGCTCTGATACAGGTCTGCCTGCACCCGTTGCATCTGCTGGTTCAAGTCCCGTGACATCTCATGTAGGCCCCCTGCGTCCAACTTGATGCCATGGCGCTGCATGGTGACCAGCACCGGGACCAAGGGCATTTCCATTTCGTTCAGTAAGGGGGTCAATCCCTGTTTGGCCAGCGGCCCCTCCAACGCCCGGCGCAGCCGGCCGGTCATGTCGGCGTCGGCCGCGGCGTAGGGCAACGCCGATTCGATGGGGACTTGATCGAAAGTTATCTGTTTGCGCCCCGTTCCGATGAGCTGGGTAATCGGAGTCATTTCCCGGCCCAAAACATCCAGGGAAAGATTCTTTAGCCCCAGGGCGTTTCTACCCAAGAGGTGAGCGGCGATCATAGTGTCGAAATCGACGTTACGACAGTTGACGCCATATCCGGTCAACACCGCCATGTCGTAGTTGGCGTTGTGAGCACACTTGCCCAGTTCCGGGGACTCTAGCAAGGGTCTTACCCGGGCCAACACCTCCTCCAAAGGCAACTGATCGCCCTCGTTATGGCCCACGGGCACGTACCAAGCATTTCCCGGAGCCGTAGCAAAGCTGAGGCCCACTAGATTCGCTCGCATTGGGTCCAGACTGGTGGTCTCGGTATCGAAAGCAAAGGCTCCCGTTTCTTGAAGAGCGGACAGCATGGACTCCAGTTGCTGTCGAGTCTGCACCACTTGGTAGTCGCTGTCCGCCGCTCCCGTCTCATCTCCGGCTTCGGCTTCCCCTTTCCCCGCAACAGAGGAGCCGGGGGTGGGCGCCGGCAAGCGTTGTATCACAGTGAAGAATTCCAGCTCGGTCAGCAGGTCCACCACCGACCGGCGGTCATATTGGCCGAAGCGGCAAGCCTCCAGATCAAACTCCACCGGGGCTTGCCGGTCAATGGTGGTCAGTATCCGGTTCTCGAAGACCCGCTCCCGGTGTTCCGTCAAGGACTCCCTCACGCTGCGCGGCGTCACTTCATCAAGGTGTTGGTAGATTCCCTCCAAGTCATGGAAGGCCGTAAGCAAGGAGACGGCCCGCTTCTCTCCAACACGGGGCACGCCGGGTATGTTATCTGATGTGTCGCCCACCAGTGATTTGAAGTCCGGTTGCTGGGCAGAGGTGAGCCCGGAGTAACGAGCAGCCAGTTCCGCTTCGTCGTACACCTTACGGTCCTGGATGCTGTAGGAAAGGTCCACCCGCACCCGGGGCGAGATCAGTTGGAAAGTGTCCCGGTCGCCGGTGAGGACCACTGTATCAATGCCTTGGGATTCGGCTAACCGGCTAATGGTGCCGATAACGTCGTCGGCCTCGTACCCGTCCAACTCGAATACGGGCACGTCAAAGGCTTGCATCAATTGTTTGACGCGGCCAAACTGCGGTCTCAGCTCAGGGGGCATTTCCGCCCGTTGCGCCTTGTACTCCTCAAAGCGCTCATGCCGGAAGGTGGGCGCTGCTGTATCGAAGGCAATGCCGCAGTATGTCGGGTTCCAGTCCTGAAGGGCCCGCAGGAATACGTTGGCGAACCCATAGACGCCGGTGATGTCTTCTCCGGTCGAAGAGACAGTAAGATGCCGCTGAACAGAAATGGCGTGGAAGGAGCGGTGCACCATAGCGTGGCCGTCCATCAACATCAGCAACGGCGCTCTCTCTTGAGCAAACAGAGGCAGGGTCTGGCCGGAGTTTTCTGAGGCCATAGCGGCACCTCGGAGTCCTTAAGAAGTGAGGCCGGACCTACCGGCGGAGATTGTGGCAGCATTATACACTAGGCCGTTGATTGCTGGTCCGGCATATTCCGGCAAGACATCGCCTATCTGTATCAGGGTAACCGCATCTTACAGAATCACTATGGCCTTGCGAAGGCCACATAAGAGGGATGAAAATCGCCTATTTTCATAGCAATGACATGGTTGGCGGCCAGGCGCGACGCCGCTATGTCGGGTCGGTTTTAGATGCGATTGCCCTGCCGTCATAGCAAGTGAGATTTCATGTGTTCACAGATAGGGATTATGCTAAAATGTACCCCCAACCGGGGAGGTGAGGAGTGAAGCAGCCCGTCTATCCCATCCCGTCTGACCTCAATGAGTTTTGACTTGGCATAGTGTCATAGCCTAGGGCGGAATGTCTGGAACACATGGCTAAGCTACGGTTTGTACACGCCGCCGACCTGCACTTGGACAGCCCGTTCCAGGGCATTCGCAGCGAAGCGCCCGGCTACGTAGCCGAAACGCTGCACCGTGCCACCTTCGACGCCTACGAAAATATCATCAGTCTGTGTCTTGGTGAGCGGGTCGATGTGCTTCTGGTGGCCGGCGACGTTTACGACGGGGCCGACCGCAGCCTGCGGGCGCAGTTGAAGTTCGTCGATGGGCTGGCGCGGCTGGACAAGGCTGGCATCCGCTCCTTTATCTGCCATGGCAACCACGACCCGCTGGACGGATGGGAGGCGAGGTTGGATTTGCCGGATGGATGCGTTCGATTCGGCGCTGAAGTGGAAGGCGCGCCGGTGTTCCCAAGTGAGCCGGAGCGGGGCGCGGTATACGGAATTAGTTACCCGCGCCGGGAGGTCCGCGAGAACCTGTCGCTGCGCTTTCGCGGGATTGGACCCCCTGGTGGTTTCAACATCGGGCTGATCCACGCAAACGTTGGGGGCAACCCCAACCACGAGTCCTACGCCCCCTGCTCCGTCGATGACCTCGAAGGCACTGGCATGGACTACTGGGCGCTCGGCCACGTCCACACCCGCCAGGTCCTGCGCGAGCAGAGGCCGGCCATCGTCTACCCCGGCAATCCCCAGGGACGCCATCCCAACGAGACGGGCGCGCGTGGCGTTTACCTAGTGGAAGTGGACGACTACGGCGCAGTCCGGCTGGAGTTCCGGACGGTTGACCTAGTGCGGTGGGAAGCACTGTCGTTGAACATTTCAAGACTGGACGGCGAGCAGGAACTGCTGAACGACATCAACAGCCTTGCCGACTCCACCCTCGAGGCAGCCGGGGGACGTCCGGTAATAGCGCGGCTGGCACTGACCGGCCGGGGGCCGCTGCACCGCTGGCTCCGCCGCGCCGATACCGTGGCCACTATATTGGAGCAGCTTAACGACCGCTACGCCAATGCCCAAACCTGGCTGTGGTGCGAGCGGATTCAGGTAGACACCGCGTCGCCGGTAGACCGCGAGCAGGTGGCGCAGCGCGAGGATTTCGCCGGCGACTTGGCCCGGCTCGGCGGCGAACTGCGAGAAAACCCCGGTGCCCTGGCCGAACTGCGGGAGTCGCTGCGGACGTTGTATGTCAACTCCAACGCCGCCCCGTATCTGCGGAGCTACTTGCCGTCGGACGACGAACTCGGGGAATTGCTGGCCGCCGCCGAGGACGAGTGCCTGGCCTCACTAGTGAACGAAGAGGACGAAGCGTGAGGATAGAAGAGTTGTATCTGGACGGCTTCGGCCACTTCCACCAGCGGAGCATCGGCCCTGTTTCTGGACCGGTCACGGTTTTCTACGGCCCCAACGAAGCGGGCAAAAGCACCTTGCTGGCCTTCATCCGGGCGATTCTGTTCGGCTTTCCGGCCAGATTCAACAACCATTACCCGCCGCTGGCCGGGGGACGGCACGGCGGGCGGATTACGCTGTCCGACAGTGCCGGGGTCATTTACGGTGCGGAGCGGTACGCCGGAGCGCGCGGCGGACTGAACGTAGCCACCCTGGACGGCCCGGCATCCAACGCCGAAGCCGTCTTGCGGCGGCTTACCGGCAATGCCACCCCCGACCTGTTTCGAAACGTGTTCGCCTTCAGCCTAGATGAACTGCAAGCAGCAGCTTCACTCAACGATTCCAGCGGAACCATATACAGCGCCGGACAGGGCGTGCCCAGATTGCCGGCGCTCAGGAAGTCATTAAGCGACCACAAAGGCCAAATCTACCTGAGCCGGGGCAACAATCAGGAAGTTCCCAGACTCCTGAACACTCTGAGAGACATTGACGCGCAACTAAGAGTCATCGAAGGCAACGCCGTTCGTTACGGGGGACTCACCGCCCGAAATTTAGAGATTGACCTGGAGTTGAAAGCTGAAGACGCTGAGCTTTCGCAGCTGAACGCCAGACAACGCGAGATAGACAGCCTGCTCGCGGCCTGGGATGACTGGGTTGCCCTGGCGGACTGCGAGGCGAGGCTGGGGGAGATGCCCCGGTTCGAGCAGTTTCCGGAGGACCCCATTCCTCGGCTGGAGAGCTTCGAGGAGCGAGCGAGGCAGGCCAGGGACGACCGGGAGGAGGCCGCGGAACGGCTGCGGCAAGCGGCAGAAGCTGCCGCAGCCGTTATACCCGGAGAAGACCTGCTCGACGATGAGGACAGAATCGAAGGGATACGCCGCGCCCGCGGCAGCTTCGACGGCTCGGTCCACGACTTGCCGGAGCGGCAGGCTGAGCTTAGGGGAATGGAGGACTCCCTCTCTGACCGGCTTCGCTCTCTGGGCCGCGGATGGGACGAAACAAACCTCGATGCCCTCGACACGTCCATAACCGCCCGCGGCCAGGTGGACCGGTGGAATAGCCAACTGGCAGACACGAGCAGCAGCGCCGAGAGCGCTCAAGTCCGTCTGGAACAGGACAACGCCCAACTGCAAGACCTCCGTTCCGAGGAGCAGGAAGCCCAAAACAAGCTTCGCGCCGGGCCGTCCGGCCAGAGCGATTCGGTGTTGCACCCTGCCAGTGGCCGATTGGAAGAATTGCTGGACGACCGGGAGCAGTTGGAGCGAATCCGGCGCGGTCGAAGCAGCTTTGATACCTCGGTCCGAGACTTGCCGGAGCGCCGCGCCGAGTTGAACGCGATGGAATCCGACCTTGGCAAGCAGCTACGCGACTTCGGCCAGGGATGGGATGAGGAGCGGCTAGAGCGCTTCGACACGTCGATGGTGCTCCGCCAGGAAGTTGGACGCTGGAAGGAAACCATAAGCGGACAGGCCGATGCTGTCCGCCAGTCCCGGCAACGGCTGGAACAAGAACTAACCCGGCTGACCGAACTTCAGGCCGGTGCTCGGGAAGCACGGGAACGGTTGCCCGATGCCGCTCCACCCTTGGACGCCTCGGTGCTCAGCCAGCAGCAGGACGCCCTGCGCGCCGCCAGAGGACACTTCAACGAATACGAACGCGCCCGCCTTAATCACGAGAACCTGCGGGGCCAGCTAAATTCCCTGACTGGCAGCCAGGAATCGCCGGGCCGGGCGGAAGGGTTGGCTCCGCTGATATTGCCGGCGCTTCTGGCCGCGGCCGGGCTTGTCCTGGTAGTGGCCGGCGTATACTTGGGGGAGGGCGCGCTGTTGTTGGGTCTCATCGGCGGCCTTGCGCTGCTCGGAGCCGGCGGTTATTACTTGCTGGCCCGCGCACGGGCCGCGCCTACCCCTTCCGCCAGTCCGTTGTCCGCCGCCCTGGCCCGGCAGTCCGCCGACGCCGAAGCATCGGCAGAGTCGGCCCGGCTGCTTCTCGTCGAGGCAGCCCAACCTCTGGGCATCGGCGATGGTCCCACCGCCGCCACACTGGACAGCACAGAGGCCCACCTGGAATCTGCCGCAAACGACCTGTCTGCCTGGAACGAAGCCAACGAGCGGGCCGAGGAGGCCGAACGTCTAGTGAAGTCGCAGGAGCAGAGGTTGGAGGCCGCCACGCGGCAGATGCAAGATGCCGACGCTTCCGACGAGGATGCCCGGCGAGAGTGGCAGGACTGGCTCCGGGAGCGTGGCTTGGCCGATGGCTTGACCCCTGATACTATGGTCGAGTTCTTGGGCCGCATCGAATCCACCCGCGTCAAGCTGGAGCAGGTGGTCCAAATGCGGCATCGAGTCAGTGCAATTCAGGTCGACATCGACGAATACTTGGCCTTGGTCCAGCCGGTGGCCGACAAATACGGCGTCGCTCTAGACGGCAGCGATCAACAGCGGATAAAGGCCGTGGCCGATACCCTCATCGAAAACTTCGACAACGTCCGCGCCCTTGTCGTTCAGCGGGACGATGTCGCCCGGCGCTTGAAGCGGCAAGAGCAGACGGTTGCTACCGCCGCCGAACAGCAGCGCGGCGCGTCTGAAACGTTGGCTGAAACGCAGGAACGGTGGCGCGGCTGGCTGCGGGAACGCGGCCTCCAGGACAGTTTCACTCCCGATACCATGCTGGAGTTCCTGGCCCGCGTCGAGGCGGCCCGCGCCTCTCTGACAGAGGCCAGCCGGATGCGCGACCGAATTGCGGCCATCAAGCGCGACATCGAGGAGTTCCGCGAGCAGGTGGCGCCGCTGTCCATCAACCACGGCATCCCGCTGGACCCTGAAAACCACCGCCAACTGGCGGAGGCGGCCGACGGCCTCATCAAGAGGTTGGAAGAAGCCCAGGCCCGTCACGCTGACCGGGAGCGCGCCAAAGAGCAGAAGGAAGAAACCCAGCGGCTGCTGGACCGGCAGGAGCAGCGGTTGCAAGCGGTGGAGCAAGAACTCGCGGCCCTGCTGGAGGCGGGCGGCGCGGATGACCCCGAAGTGTTCCGCCAGAGAGCGCGCCAGCACCAGGAACGGCTGAATCTAGAACGGGAGCAGGGGGAACGTACACACAGCCTCGTGCGTCTCAGCGGCCCCGGCGACAAGTTCGATGCCTTCCGCGAGTCTCTGGCGGCTTCCGACCGGAACAGGCTCAACCAGGAATCGGGCGAACTGTCGGAGCGGATCGCGGAGGTGGACTCACGCCGCAACTCGCAGCGGGAAGAGCGGGGCGGCATCGACAACGAGTTGGCCCAACTGATGGGCGAAGAGGAATCTTCCCGCCTACGCATCCACCGCAATACTCTGCTGGAGCAGTTACAAGAACATGCCCGCGAGTGGTCCCGGCTTACCCTGGCCGAGGCCCTCCTGGAAAAGACACGTCAGAAATTCGAGCGGGAACGCCAGCCCAGCGTCATCCAGCACGCCCAGGGATTCTTTTCCAACGTCACCGGCCAGCGGTATAACCGGCTATACGCTCCGATCGGAGAGCAGACGATAACGGTGATGGACTCCACCGGCGCCGGCAAGCAGCCCGCTGCACTGAGCCGGGGCACCCGTGAGCAACTCTATTTGGCGCTGCGGTTTGGCCTGATCCGAGAGTTCGGCGAGCACTCCGAGCGTCTACCGGTCGTAGTCGACGAGGCGCTGGTCAATTTCGACCCTGAGCGTGCTCGTCTAGCCGCCGAATCGTTCGCCGAGCTTTCCCAAACCAACCAAGTGTTGGTCTTCACCTGCCATCCAGCCACTGCGGACATGTTCGCCGACGCCGCCGGAGCGCACGTAGTGGACATTAGCCGGAGAGTCTAGGAAGAGAATGAAAAGGCCCAGCTTTCCCGCCTGCTGCGGTTCCCCCCCGATCTCCCATAGGTTACAATAGGTGGCTGCTAAGTTAGCCTGAAGAGCGGTGTTAGGCAGAGGACAGGCCGTGCCCATTTACGAATACCGGTGCAACTCCTGCCAAGGAGTGTCATCCTTCTTTACCAGGTCTATCAATTCCGACCTAGCGCCAGTCTGCGGGCACTGCCAAAGCCGGGATATGGTGCGGCGAATGTCTACTTTTGCTATGGGTAAAACTGCCCAATCGGGACATGAGAATTACCCTGCGGGGCAGGCCCCGCCGACGTTGGGCTACTATAGCGACTCCCGCAACATTGGACGCAACGTAGAGGAGAGCTTTGCCCGCCACGGCGTGGATATGCCCCAGTCGGTGCGGGATTCCATTGACGCTGCCCGGCAAGGCGAAGCGCCGAAAGGGCTGGACCCATAATGGACCTAACCGTTACTTACGATGCTTGCCGTACTTCTCTATTGAGCTGCTTGCGGACAGTGACCGAGGGTTGTCCTGATCTGCCGGCAGACTCGCCTCCTCTGCACCGGCTACGGCACTTAGTACAGTCGCTCCAAGCCCCCCCGACGGTCCGGACTGGTCCAACGTCCTCTCATCTCACCCTGACTCAGACACTAAGCCTTTTGTCGACTTCTCAAGAAACCCTGGCAATGCTAAGCGCCGGGGATGCTCCGGGAGGGGTCGACGCAGAGACCTATCGAAACTTGTCTCAGACCATGAGCGTCCTGCTGGAAGCAGTGGGGAAGGCCCTGCGGCGGGAGAAGGCCTACCGGGTCCGGGGGCTGTACATAATTATCGACCCACAGGTTGCCAACGGACGCGACCCCCTGGAACTGGCTGCTTCCGCAATAAGAGGCGGCGCTAGGATGCTGCAACTGCGGGACAAGCTGCGGGACAAGGGAACGGTGTTGCCCCTGGCCACACAGCTACAGCAGCTTTGCCGGGACAATGACGTGGACTTGATTATCAACGATCACGCCGACTTAGCCACCGTGGTAGGCAGCGCCGGGATTCACTTGGGACAGAGCGATCTGCCAGTGGCGCAAGCGCGGCGGGTACTGTCCCCTGGACAGGTGTTGGGCAGGTCCAACCATGAGATAGACGAACTGGTCCAGTCCCAGGAGATGGGTGCTGATCACGTCGCCTTCGGCGCCATATACGCCACTGGAACCAAGGGCGTGGGCCGGCCTCCCCAGGGAGCGGCCCGGTTGCGCAACGCCAGGGAGGCCACGTCATTGCCCCTGGTAGCCATCGGCGGCATCAATGCCGAGAACGTGGGGCCGGTGGTAGAGGCGGGCGCTGACGCTGTCTGCGTCACTGCGGCAGTCGGTTTGGCCCAAGAACCTGAGGCGGCCGCGACACGGCTGGTCGAGGCGATCAGAAATGCTGGAGGCCGGGTCTAATGCCTTCCCCTTACAGCGATGACCTCGTCGACATCGGGTCCCAGGCCATAGAGCAACTGACCTTGCGCAACCGCGCCAGAGAGCAGGCCCTTTCCGCTTCCAGGGAAGTGGTCCGTTATTCGGCCAACGCCATTCGGGCGGTGCACCGGGGAGAGTTCGAAGAAGCCCGCCAAGTGATCGGCCAAGCGGCCCTCCGTTTGAAAGAAACCGAGCCGATCCGCCGGGAAAACCCGGAGATTTATTTCGCGGGTTTTCTGGCCGACGCCCGCAAGGAGTTCAGCGAGGCTAACATCACCCTTGCGGTGATTTCCGGGGGGCCTATCCCCCGGTCCAGGGACTTGGGCGTTGACCCATCCTCATTTCTTAACGGCATGGCCGAGGTTATCGGCGAACTCCGCCGCTACATTCTCGACGCCTTGAGGCGGGACTCTTTCGACCGTTGCCAGGAATTAATGGATGTAATGGATGAAATCTACAGCATCCTAATGACCGTTGACTTTCCCGAGGCAGTCACCGGCGGACTACGCCACAGCACCGATCAAATGCGAGGTGTCTTAGAGCGCACCAGAGGCGATCTAACCATGGCGCTACGGCAACGAAACCTGGAGATACGGTTGAGCCACTGGGAAGACAAGCATATAGCGTCCTCCCAATAGCCGTCATCGCCAAGCTCACGAAGTCCCTGCCGGTTGGGTAAAGGAGGAAGAGTGATGCCTGAGCAGAAACGCATGACCACGAGGCTCAAGGAATTGTTTGAGCGTCCGGAAGTCTTTGTGCTGGCCGGCGGGATGAACGCCATGGGCGCAAAGATGGCGGAGGCGTTGGGGTTCGAGGCCTTTTATATGTCCGGGGGAAATACGTCCGCCCACCTCCTGGGTTGGACGGATACCGGCACCAGTATGCGGGACATGGTGGACAACGCCAGGCGCATCGTAAACACGGTGGACATTCCGGTGTTCGCCGACATGGACACCGGCTACGGGGATGCCATCACGGTCCACGATACGGTGAAGGAGTACATCCGGGCCGGGATAGCCGGCGCTCACCTGGAGGATCAGACCTACCCGCCCAAGACCGGGCCCCGCCGCCGCTGCGTTTCCATCGAAGAGATGGTGGGCAAACTGAGGTCCGCGATGGACGTCAAGATGGAACTGGACCCGGACTTCGTTATTGTGGCCAGATGCGATTACGCCGGCGTCCCGGGGGCGACCTTTGAGGAGGTCATGGAACGCTGCCTGGCCTACAAGAGCCAGACCAACGTGGACGTGGTCTGCCCCGCCGTAGCGTCCTGGGAGGAAAACAAAGAAGCCATCCGGCGGATTCCCGGCCCGGTTCTGCCCTTGTTCAGCCACGGGAGCCAGACTCATCCCACTCTGGACGAGTTGCAGGATGCGGGGGCTGCCGCGGCCTGGTATCCCTCCCTCACCACAATGGCGGGGCTTCAAGCGTCCTGGGACTTCCTCAACGATTTCCAAGAACGCGGCACTGGCGCCATCGACGATTTCCTGGCGGCCGCTGCCCAAAGCAAGTGGGGCCTGGCCAGCAATGGGGGTATCCTGGGGGCGCAGCGCATTCGGGAGATGGAAGACAAGTACTTGCCGTAAGGGAAACCGAACCAAGAACCCAGGATGCGGTCACCTTAGAATGGTGGTCGCCCGCCTATTGAACCCCTCAGCCGAGTGCGCCTGCCCGCATCGCCTCAATTCCTTCGATGAGTCCTGGTTGAGCCAGGCCCAGTAAACGCATCGTCTTGGCACAGTCCAGACCCAGCATATCGGGGCTGCGGGACTCCACCGTGTCATCCTGCGACTCAGTGCCCCGGGTTCCTCCTGGGACGGCATCCGGCGGAATCACCAACCCTCGGTCGAGATTAAACCCTTCCGCAATGGCAAGGGCAAAGTCATACATGCTCACCCAATCGCTGCCTGCCACGTGGTGAATGCCGGGGTAATACTCCTCCACCAAAGCTGTGATGCCGTCAACCAGGTGCTCAACGTAAACCGGCGTTCGAAATACCTTGGTGGAACCGTAGTACGGATTGCCGCTCCGAAAACGTTCAATCAACCACGGGACGAAATTCCGCTGTCCCGGTGCCGGCCAGCCATAAACGACGCTGGTACGGAGGATGCTCGAACAGGAGGCCAGCTTCGCCGCCTCCTGTTCAGCCTCCCATTTGGTCTGACCGTAATGCGTGGTGGGACTGGGTTCGTCATCCTCCCGGTAGAACCCGCGCCGTCCACCGAATACATACTCGGTGGAAACGAAAACCAGCCTGGCCCCCTGCAAGCGGCATAGCCGGGCTTATTGTTGCCGTGGCGCCCACATTGACCGCCGTGGCCCTCTCTGGGTCCCTTTCCGCCGTTCTCACGTCTGCGATGGCCGCAAGATGCACCACCACATCAGGCTGGGACAAGCGGAATATCTGCTCCAGCCTCGACGCATCGGTCAGTTCGACCCGGTGCCAAGAGTTGCTGTCGTCCCTTGGAGAGCGAGACCAGAATGTGCCCGCGACCTCATGGCCAAGCGTCTCGCTCAAGCGCCGCGCCAAGTACCGCCCGATGAATCCGCTGGCTCCAATGATCAAGACCCGCAAAAGTGGCCTCCCCTTCCAGACTGGCGAGAAGGGTCCGGCGGGGTTGGCTACCGGCTGCCCGCGGACCTGCCGCCGTCCACCATGTAAACGCCGCCTGTGCAGAAGCTGCTGTCGTCGCTGGCAAGAAACAGCATCAACTGCGCCACTTCCCCAGGATTTCCGTACCGCTCCAGCGGTATGCGCGTCGCCGTGGCCTGTTTCACCTGCTCGACGGTTACCTTCGAGTCGTCCAGCGCCGCTACGCGCATTTCCTCAATCGAGCGCATCATGCGGGTTTCAATCGGGGAAGGGTTGACGGTGTTGACCCGGATACCCAACGGTGCGCCCTCCATTGCGGCGGTACGCATCAGGCCGATAACCGCGTGCTTGCTGGTAGTGTATGCCGACATATCCGCGCTCCCGCCGATGCCGGCGGTGGAAGAGGTGATCACGATGCTGCCCCCTCCCCGTTGGCTCATCACCGGGACCACGTACTTGATTCCCAGCCATACCCCACGCACGTTGACCGCCATGACTCGGTCGAAAACGTCTATGGGATAGTCCGGTATCGAAGACATGGATCCCTCGATCCCCGCGTTGGCCAGAAGCACGTCGATGCCGCCCCAACGGTTCACGGCTGCGTTGACATAGCCTTGGGTCTGGTCGGGCTGAGTCACGTCGGCCACGGTGTAACTGGCCCTTTCCTCGCCAATTGACCGCACGGTCTCCTGAAGCGCCGTTTCGTCCAGGTCGACCAATGCCAATCGCGCCCCCTCGTCGGCAAACAATCTCGCCGCAGCCTGACCGATACCACCAGCGGCCCCTGTAATCACGGCCACCTTTCCTTCCAAGCGGACCATGTCCAATCTCCTTTCACGCGAACGGTATTGACCTGCCCCAGTGTTGGTGCCATTGTTTGTACATTGGCTGTGCTGATCCGACAAGCGCCGGAATCGGGTCGGCCGGCGAGATAGCCTCAGCCGCCGGTGGAAGGTTACTTCAGCAGTCCCATGCTCGCCAGCATGAATGCGTACTCCTCCGCCACCTCGTACAGCCGGTCGTACCTTCCCGACCTGCCACCATGACCCGCGCCCATGTTCGTCTTCAGCAGCAGCAAGTTGCCGTCGGTCTTCAACGCCCGCAGCTTTGCCACGTACTTGGCCGGTTCCCAGTAGGTCACCCTGGGGTCGTTCAACCCCGCAGTCACCAGTATCGGGGGATAGCCGCGTGGGCTGAGTTGGTCATACGGAGAGTAAGACCGGATGTACTCGAATGCAACCCAATCCTCGATTGGATTGCCCCACTCCGGCCACTCGATGGGCGTGAGGGGCAGGGTGTCGTCAAGCATCGTGTTCAGCGCGTCCACGAACGGGACGTGGGCGGCGACAGCGCCCCACAGTTCCGGCGCCTGGTTCACGGCAGCGCCCATGAGTTGGCCGCCGGCGCTGCCCCCGGCGATAGCGATACGACCTTCCGCGCCGTATCCTCGCTCTACCAAGTTGCGCGCCGCGTCAACAAAATCGTTGAATGTGTTGGTGCGCTTGTCCAGCTTGCCAGCCTCGTACCAGTGATATCCCAAGTCGTCACCGCCGCGAATGTGGGCGATGGCGAAGATGAAGCCCCGGTCCAGGAGCGACAGCCGCGCGGTAGAAAACGACGGCGGTATGGCGTAACCGTACGCGCCGTAGCCGTAGAGGTACAGCGGCGCTGTGCCGTCCACTGGGGTTTCCCTGCTGCGGACAATGGACACGGGAACCTTTACGCCGTCGCGGGCTGTGGACAGCGCCCGCTCCGTAACGTATTCCGAGGCATCATACCCGCTGGGGACCTGCTGCACCTTGCGAACTTCCAGTTCATCCGTGTCAACGTGATAGTCGAACACGGTCGTCGGCGTAACCATCGACGTGTACTCCAGGCGCAGTGTGTCCGTCTGGAATTCCGGGTTCGTGTCCAGACGGGCCATGTACGCCGACTCGGGGAATGGCATGTAGCTGGACTCCCCCGCGCGGTCGATCAGCCGCACATGGTCAAGGCCGTCGATGCGTTCCTCTACGGCGATAAAGTCCTGGAAGGCCTTGAAGGCCCGGATGTAATGTGAGTCGGAGGCGTCCACCAAGGGTGTCCAGGACCCTTCGGCGGGGTCGTCTGCAGGCGCCGTCGCCAGGCGCGTGTTCTTGTGCCTGTCGTTAGTGCGGATGACGAAGCGGTCGCCCTGGTGGTCCACGGAGTACTCGTGTCCGGCCCGGCGGGGAGAGACTAGGACCGGTGTGGAGCCGGGGTCCGACGCGGGTATGAGGCGCACCTCGGATGTGGCGTGGTTGCCGGCGGCGATGACGATATACTCCCTGGACGTGGTGGCCGACAGCCCAACGAAGAAGCCGGGGTCTGCCTCCTCGTAGACCACGGAGTCTCCTTCCACGGGTTGGTCGAGCACATGGCAGCGCACCTGCCAGGGGCGCCAATTTTCGTCCACCACCGTATAGAAGAACGATGCGTCGTCAGCCGCCCACACCGCGTTTCCTATGGTCCCCTCGATTTCGTCTTCCTGCATCTCCCCGGTGTCCAGGTCCTTGACCATCATCCTGTACCGCTCGGAGCCGTCGGTATCGGTACTGTAGGCGAGCAGGGAGCCGCCATTGCTCACTGACATCGAGCCGAGTCGGAAGTACTCGGAACCCTTCGCCAATGCCGGCTCGTCCAGTATCGTTTGTGCGTTGGCCGCTGGCATTTCCCGCCTGTCCGGACTATCCGCTGGCCAGCGCAGCCACACGCGGTACTGGCTGCCCTCATGGTAGCTCCACTGGTAGTACCAGTCGCCGCGCTTCCACGGCACACTGGACAAGTCGGGCTGTTGACGTGCCTTTATTTCCTCGAAGATCGTGTCTATCAACTCCCGGTGCGGCGACATCGCGGCTTCGAAGTATTCGTTTTCGGCCACGAGATACGCCAGCACGTCGGCGTCATCCACGGTTGGATAGCCGGGGTCGCGCAGCCAGTACCACGGGTCCTCAATGGTGACGCCGTGATGGGTGAAACTATGCGGCCTCTGCCCGGCCACAGGCGGAATGGGTCCGGCGTCGGGGCCAGCCGTGGTTGAAGGCTGCGGCGTGTCGTTGCCTGCCGATGATGGGGAGGGATGATGGGTCATGCCCGGCACCTCGTTGTGAAAGCCATCGCCGATTGGCGAGGCGGGAATCAGCGCGGCGGAAGGAAGTCGTTATGCTACCGCAAAAGAGCTTCTTTGTCTTGCCCATGTACCGCACCGGTCAGGGTCTTGTTCTTGGGGGTGGCGGTGAAGGCGAAGTAGCTGGCGTTGGGCAGCAGCTTCTTCGACTCCATCAGCCGGTTGATCTTGTCCTCGGTGGTCTCCTCTTCATCCTCGGCGCCGGCCTCTCCCAGGGCCATTGACAGCGACACCGACGTCCTCCCGCCCTGGCTCGAGTGGGCCTCGTCGATGATGACGGCGAACCTGCGCCGCGTCGGGCTGTCTTGACCCAGGTCCAGCGATTCGGCGGCGTTGGGCTGGGTGGCATGGTTGGGCTGGGTGGCATGAAGGAAGGCGGAGAGCTGGGCCAGGTCTACGCAGTACTCCCGGTCGTAGTCCTGCGGGTCTCCGCATATCCAGCCCGCGCCGTAGCTGGAGGCCACTCGCGCACGGCGCCGCCCTGCGGTGGATCGCAGGCGGCTCCGGTTAGCGCAGTGCAGATGAGGCGCTCCAGCCCCTTCTCGCTGGTATCGGTGGTCATCTTGCTTCCACTTCTTCTCGGAACGGGTTTATCACCCGCAAGCCGTCGTAGTCCTGCTCTGCGCTCAGGTCTTCGGAGTACACCGCGTCGCAGCCGAGGGTGCGGGCCGCCGCGAGAATCGCGCCGTCCCAGTACGACAACCGAAAGCGCTGGCTGATTGCTACGGCGTGCTGGAACAACTCCAGAGTAACGTCTTGGACAGGAAATCTGCTGATGGACTCTATGAACCGCAGTGCTTGGGGGTGGGCAAGCGCGTCCGTGCGGTTGAGGTGCGTTGCTTGGTAGTAGAACTCCTGAAGGACCTGCACAGAAAGCGTCAAGTCGTCGGTGTCCAACAGACGCTGGGCCGTGCGCTGTTTGTCGGCTTCGTTGGGAGCCGGGCTAGCGGCGTAGAGCAGCACGTTGGTATCGACGAATCGCACCGCACTCACCCGCGCCGGCCATCTTGCTGCTTGATAACAGCCGCCTCACAGGCCTTCGCTCTGGCGCGATCATACAACTCATCACGGGACAGGTTGTCGGCTGCCCGGAATCCGCTTCTCGTAGCGCGGATCTCCTCGATCACGTCGTTCATCATTCGGCGGCGACGCTCAAAGTCGTCCCATTGTTCTCGTTCCACGTCTGAGGCCAACTCGGAGCTCTTGCTTACCAAACTCCTCAGGTACTCCCTCACCAACGCCGAGACCGATGTATCCAGCTCCGCGGCCCGGATGCGGGCCAGCCGGTGGGTCTCCTCGTCAACGGATACAGTGATATTCTTCATAGCCCAACCTCACAGTTTCTGTGATACACAGCATACAGGAGCAGCCGTTTCTTGCTCAAGGGCATCCTTCATAGTGGGGACCCAGCCCGCGCCGTAGCTGGACGGCCGCTCACGCACCATGCCGCCCTGCGGAGGGTCGCAGGGGCCCCCCAGCGCCATGCAGATGAGGCGTTCCAGCCCCTTCTCGCTGGTGTCGGTGGTCATGTTGGCCTTCCTAGCTTCGGCTGCTGGTTTCTTTGGCGGTGCGGCGGGAACCTTTGCTGCCGGATGTGCTCCAGCAGGGCCTGGTTAATGTTTTCCTGGTAGTCCTGGCCGTTTGGGGCATTGTCTTTGAACCAGTCGATGATGTATTCGTCCAGCTTGAGGGTGATGTCCTGTTTTACCGGATAGTCTTCGTTCGAGGCTGAATTAAACTTGCCGGTCGTGATTGACCCGTCTCGGCAAATCATTCCATGTCTCGCCACCAAGTCCTTCAGATCGCGCAGTCCGTCGTCGTCTTCGTGTATGTGGCTGATGAAAATGTTTCGTAGGTCTTGCGTCATAACCACACTCCTCCCGCAACTATCCGTGCGCCTTAAGGAATTATAAGCAGCCAGGCCAGCGCTATAGTGGCTGCCACCAAGGGATAGAACAGCCATATAGAAACGGAACGCAGGCACCGCACGACCAGTGGCAAACCCATGCCCACCGGCCTGATCGCGTAAATGTCCCGCAGGGACAACTGTCCTTCGTGCAACTTCCCGACGAATCCGTTGTAGGAATCCCGGAATGCCCGCTCCAGGGCCAGATAGTAGGCGTCAAGCACCAGGAAGAGCAGGGTGGGGACCAGGGCTATCAGCGAATGGCGAGGCTCACCCGTCCGCGCAACCAACACCAGCGTTGCGGCAACGAGGGTGACGCACCAGACTTTACAGTAGCGGCTGTTCTCGGCCATTCGCGTAATAGCAGCCTGCATTATCTCCAAGTGTTTCTGAACGGCTGAAGAATGGTGATCTAGGTTCGGTTGCTCTGTCATCCGGCTGCCTCATGGCATTCGTCGGGAATGTTCAGACCCTCCGATTCGCTATGGTGTCCAACTCGGCATTGATGCGGCTCCATCTCCATGGAATCGGCTCTCCAAGACGGGTTAGCCCATCATAAGGCCTGCCCTGCGGCCTGATCTGGATGACAGGCTTCTTTAGGCCGCGGGCCATGTCAGTTTCCACGATGACCCCGGGGGCATTCTGGGTGTCTTGGCCAATCAGGACGACTACCACGTCACACTGACGTATGGCATTCCTCGCTTTGTTCTTCCAAGTCTCATCCGGATACGATTCATTAAGCGAACAGTTGCGAATGCGATGATTGGTCTCTTGCTTGCCCTGCCGGTAAAAGTTGTTCTTGAGGTCTTGGTCTTTGTCGAACTCGAAACTCACGAAGATATTGAGAGTGGGCATAGATTCTCCCCTGTCGGATTGGTCTGCCATTACCTCTCTTCTATAGGCTACTGAAAAAGCCAGCACGGCCTCGTCATCCCACAATCTCCGCCAGCTGCCCCTCCGTCTCCCGTTCCAAGGCCAGGATGTCGGCCCGTATCTCCTCCAGAGGCCGCAGTGGCTGCGGCTTCTAGAAGTGGCGGGTAAAGCTGATCTCGTAGCCGACGCACACGGCCTCGGGGTTATACCAAGCGTCCGGGGCGTAGGACAGCGCCTCCCGGCGCAGAAACGCCTCGATGCCGCCCTCTTCCAGCAGCGGCACCTGCTATGTGTCCGTGTTGGGGACTTCTAGGGTTCTGATAAGTTCCTTGGCGTCCTGAATGCCCTCCCCCACCGAATCCTCGTCCAAGGATGCCTGATGGAAGTTAGCATGTAGCGCCTCGATTGATCGAAGCAGCCTCCGTTTATGGCTCGCGTTGGCTGGGTCGCCGCTGATTAGCTTGTTGGCATTTTCGATCAGTCGCTTGTGCGATCCCAAAGGCCAGTTCCGCTGAAGGGCAACGGAATTCACACAGTGGGAAACTGCCCCCCATGCCTTCTCGGAGGCCTGAAGCAGATCGCCTTTACGTAATTCGTCCTCGGCGTGCTCCAAGAACTGAGTGCTAATCTCTCGATGTTGCTCCGCCGTGGCCACGTTCATTTCCCAGAGTAAGTTTTGGGCTCGGTGTACTCAATAAGAGAGAATTGTCCCTCAACCTCCAGAAACCGGATAGTCGTCTCTACGCCGTACACGTCGATCAGATGGAGACATTCTCCTATCGTGAAATGTGCGGCAGGGTTTGCGAGTCGCCCGTTGATGGCGATGTTGTCACCATAGACATAACCAGCCTTGTGCGGATTGAGGCGTCCCTCAATCCCTGGGATATATCCTGTGCTGCGGGTAAAGAGCAGTGCCTTCTTATCGTCCTTTGACGGCTCTAACTCCACGGGCGCGATTTCTGATTTCCCCGGAATAATGGTTTTATGGAAAGGTAGATGGCCCTCCGCAGCTACAAGTACCTTCATTTCCTGATCGGTGCGGTATAGGTTCAGCCGGCACTTACCGTCGGCGTCGGTCTGACCGGTGAGGTATCTTCCGTCAGGATAGGCTACCAACACCGCGGCGCCGCGAACAGCCGCTCCCTTGTTCGTCTTGATCTCAAATACCACGTCTGCCATGCATTCACCTGTCGCTTGGACTCGGCAATACCTGGTCATCACTTGGACTTCAATTATCTCACACTCACTCGCATCTCTGTCATGAGCGTCATGGCAGCCCCAGGGGCTTTCAGTTCTCCCTCTCCTTGGGGGAGAGGGCTGGGGTCAGGGGGTAAACCCATCGCACCAACGCCCTCACCCTAACCCTCTCCCAGGGAGAGAGGGGATTTTTCTGAAAATTGAAAGACCCTGGTCGGTTCCCGGCGCGGCTTGACCCCACCGGGGGCGGCGCGACGGGCGGCCCCCTAGCGTCTGCCGAGCATGGGTAGTGTATCAGTTGGAATTGCGGATTAGAGTGCGGAAGCGCACCGAGTCCAGGTCCTCCTGACACTCAGTGTCGGCCCACAGCGTCGCCGTGTACGCCATCCCCGGCGTCAGTCCCAGCAGTTGCACCCGCCCATCCTCCGGCAGTGCCCGGCATGGCGACAAGGCCCAGGTGTACCCGCCGCCCTCCGGCGCGTGCCGCATCACCAGGACCGCAGACGTGTCGGATACCTCCTCCGCGCTGATTGAAGCACTGGGAGCACCGCGACACCCTGCCGCCGCCAGCATCAACACGAGCACCACAGCTATCATGCACAATCTAGTCATGGATCCTCCTTTCAGTATCTAGTTAGCTCATACCCAAGCAGAACGCTATATAAGCGTCCGCGCTATCGCCTACGCCGCACGGCGGTGATGGCGACGCCAACGACCGCGAGGCCGAGCACCCCGCCTATAACCGCCCAGACCCATGTGCCAACGCCGCCGCCGTCCTCCTGTGTGGGCAGTGAGGGTGTTGCGGTGGGCGTCGGCGAGGGCGAAACCACCGTAGCCGCTGCTATGGGTGTGGCCGCTGGGACCGGAAACTCGGTCGGCCCTGGCTCCGGGGTGGGGATGACCCGGGACCCGGCGCCCTCGTCCACGTTGGTGACGGTGACGGTGATGTAGAAACGCAGAGACACGGAGTCGCCGTCGGCATCGGTTGCGGTGTAGGTGAACCGCGTCCGGGGGAACGCCGCCCTGGGCGTGCCGGTGATAGTGCGGGCGTCGCTGTCGAAGCTCATCCCCGCGGGTAGGGCTGGCGCCAAGGTGTAGCGCAGTGAGCCGTCGCCACCAGAGGCGGCGGGCAGCCGCACCGTTCTCATGTCCTTGCCCGCCGTGTAGGTCTGGTCGGTCACCGTCTGCGAGCCGAAGGTCGGGGTCCGGTCGGTCCCGCCGCCCTCGCCGCCACTGGAGCGTCGTGGCGGGTCGTTGTCGTTGACGGCGACCGAGGCGCTGAACGAACTGATGCTGACAGTGTACCCGTTCCCAGCCTGTACCGTGGCGGTGATACTCCCGTCGGGTTCGTCCCGGCGGTCGTTGGCAGTGCTCAGGGAAAGCGTCGTAGAGTTCGCGTCGGCGGGGATGGTCACCGTCCGATTGCCGTTCGGGACTCCGAAGGACGCGCCGCCGGAGACTGCGATAGTGATGTCCAGAGGCGTGCTCGGCGCAGGGCTTGCCTCGATGGTGAATATGACGGCCTCCCCTTCGGTGACCGAGGCTGCGACCGCCTTGATGGAGACGGCAGGGCCGCCCACTTCCTTGGACACCGTGCAGATTACCGTGTCCGCTGCCGAGTCCAGCGCACCGTCGTTCACCGTCAAGCTGAACTCCAGCGTTGCCGGGGCCGCCGGCGCGGTGAAGCTCGGCGTCGCGGTGTTCACGCCATTCAGGGCAACCGTGGTCCCGCCGGTCTGAGTCCAGGTATAACTCAGCGTCTGGCCCTCCGGGTCGCTGCTGCCCGACCCGTTCAGGGTTACCGTCTCGCCCTCGGCCACCTCCCGGTTTTCCCCCGCATCCGCCGTTGGCGCGTCGTTGGCTCCGGTCACGGTGATGGTGACCACTTAGGTGTTCCCATCGGAGGCCCCGACGGTGAAGGTGTCGGTTACGGTTTCGTTCGCGTCCAGAGCGTTGGTGGCTGCGGCGGTGTTGTCCAGGGTGTAGGTCCACACCCCGCCGGCGGTGACGGTGAAGGAGCCGTAGCCGTTGTCGGCGGGAGTGGGGGTCGCCACGGCGACGATGGTGGGGCTGTCGCCAGCGTCCGGGTCGGAGACGGCCAGGGTCCCGTCGGCGGTGTCGCCCGCGGCGTCCTCGGTGACTGCGCCGGTGGTGTCGCCGGCGATGACGGAGACGTCGTTGGTGCCGTTGACGATGATGGTGACCACCCCTTCCGTGGGGGTAACCGGGTCGTCGGCGGCGGTGACCGTGAACTCAACGGTCACGGTGTCTCCGGCGTCTAGGGCCTCGGTGGCGGCGCGGTCGTTGTCCAGGGTGTAGGTCCACACCCCGCCGGCGGTGACAGTGAAGGAGCCGTAGCCGTTGTCGGCGGGAGTGGGGGTCGCCACGGCGACGATGGTAGGGCTGTCGCCAGCGTCCGGGTCGGAGACGGCCAGGGTCCCGTCGGCGGTGTCGCCCGCGGCGTCCTCGGTGACTGCGCCGGTGGTGTCGCCGGCGATGACGGAGACGTCGTTGGTGCCGTTGACGATGATGGTGACCACCCCTTCCGTGGGGGTAACCGGGTCGTCGGCGGCGGTGACCGTGAACTCAACGGTCACGGTGTCTCCGGCGTCCAGGGCCTCGGTGGCGGCGCGGTCGTTGTCCAGGGTGTAGGTCCAGAAGCCGGCGGCGGTGATGGTGAAGGTACCGTAGGTCCCCTGCACCGCGTTGTCGCCCTCCCGCGGGACGAAGCCGAAGGTCTGGCCGGCGTCCGGGTCCATGACCCGGAGGCTGCCGCTGGCCGTGGGCGTGCCGCCGTCGGCGTTGTCTTTGCCGCCGGCCTCGGTAACCTCGCCGTCGATGTCGCCCAGGATCTCGGCGCCCTCGTCCACGTTGGTGACGGTGACGGAGATGTAGAAGCGCAGGGACACTGGGTCGCCGTCAGAATCTCTCGCGGTGTAGGTGAACCGCGTTCGGGAGAAAGCCGCCCTGGGCGTGCCGGTGATAGTGCGGGCGTCACTGTCGAAGCTCATCCCCGCGGGCAGGGTCGGCGTCAGGGTGTAGCGTAGTGAGCCGTCGCCGCCGCTGGCTCCGGGCAGTCGCACCGTACCCACGTCCTCGCCCGCCTCGTAGGTCTGGTTGGTCACCGTCTGAGAGCCGAAGGTCGGCCTCCGGTCGGAGGGACCCCTGCCGCCGCGGCTGCCGCCGGGCCGTTGGGGCGCGCCCGCCGCAATTACGGTGAGGCGGAAGGAGGCTTGGGAAGTCAACGGGGGCGATTGGTCGTCGCTGGCGGTGACGGTCATGTCATAATCGCCAGGCAAGGAGGGATCGGAGGTCGTGACGGAGAACCTGCGGGCACCGGCGTCGAACGTCAGCCAGACCGGCAGGACGATGCTATCCTGCATCGCGGCGGTGTAGGAGACCGGGTGGCCCTCGGGGTCCGCGGACGGGTCGAAGGTGTAGGTGAACGCTTCACCCTGTATCGTTTGCTGGTTGGCGAGGGCCGGTGTGGACGGGGCCTCGTTGGCGTCGGTAACGGTCACGGTGACGGTCTGCGCGACCGACACCGTGCTGTCGCTGGCGGTGACGATCACCTCGTAGATGTTTGAGTCCGAGCCGCTGCCCGCGCCGTTCTCGAAGTCGGGCGCCGCCTTGAAGCGGAGCACGCCGGAGGCGATCTCGAACAGGTCCCGGTGCTCGCCGCCGGTGGCCGCGTCCGTCGCGTCGATGCTGAAGCTGACGGGATCGCCGTCTTGGTCGCTGGCCGCCAGGGCGACCACGTCGACGGTGTTCTCCTCCACGCTGGGCGTCGCGCCGCTGCTGAAAACCGGCGACTCGTTCACGTCGGTCACGGTGACGGTCTGCCTGACCGACACCGTGCTGTCGCTGGCGGTGACGATCACCTCGTAGATGTTTGAGTCCGAGCCGCTGCCCGCGCCGTTCTCGAAGTCGGGCGCCGCCTTGAAGCGGAGCACGCCGGAGGCGATCTCGAACAGGTCCCGGTGCTCGCCGCCGGTGGCCGCGTCCGTCGCGTCGATGCTGAAGCTGACGGTATCGCCGTCTTGGTCGCTGGCTTCCAGGGTGACCACGTCGACGGTGTTCTCCTCCACGCTGGGCGTTGCGCCGCTGCTGAAGACCGGCGGGTCGTTGGCGTCGGTCACGGTTACGGTGACGGTCTGAGGGTCGGAGTCCAGCGCCCGGTCGCCGGCGCCGCCCGTGGCCGTTACGGTGATGGTGTATACGTTGGTCCCTGCGAGGGACCCCGGAGCCTCGAAGTCGGGAGCGGTCTTGAAGGTCAACACCCCATTCTCTCCACTCAACGTGATGCTGAAGCTGGAGTAGTCATCGCCGCCGAGAGTGTAGCCGGTGATGGAGTCGTCCGCGTCCTCCGATGTCACCGTACCGGCGAGGGTCTCGTTCTCCGCTGTCGAGAAGGTCAACACCCCATTCTCTCCACTCAACGTGATGCTGAAGCTGGAGTAGTCATCGCCGCCGAGAGTGTAGCCGGTGATGGAGTCGTCCGCGTCCTCCGATGTCACCGTACCGGCGAGAGTCTCGTTCTCCGCTGTCGAGAAGCTGGCCTCGCCGGTGACGGTGGGCGGCTCGTTGCTCACGTAGACCGACAGCTGGGCGCTGCGGCTGGCTTCCCCGCCGTTGACTATGGCTGCCACCTGGTATTCGTAGGACTCGCCGATGGTCACCCCGGCATCGGTAAGCGTGAGCGGCGTCGAGGGATCGTCGTCCGTTACCGCCGCGCCGTCGCGGTAGACGGCGTAGGTGATGGCCGGGGGAGGAGTCCAGTGACTGGTGGCTGGGGCGGTCCAGGTCAGCGTACCTGCCCATTGTTGATCTTGTGCGCCAGCTCCTCCGGCCCCTCGCGGAGCTGGTAGCCGAACTCCTGCCAGGTCGCCGGGGTATCGGCATCACCGTCAAAGTCCACCACCAGCGCCGGGTACTGGTTGTCCGCGCCGAAGTGCCACGTGCCCGCGGCCCATGTGGAGTAGATGCCCGTGGCCTCCGTGGGCTCCTGCAACTCCCCGGTGGTCTGGCCGGATGCGCCGCTATCCATATTATTGCCCGTCGCGGCGGTCAGGCCGGAGGTGTAGGTGTCGAAGTAGCTGGCGGTTATCGTTCCCTCAAAGTTAGTACCCACCAGGCCACCGGCACCGTAAATGCTGCTGACCGTGCCGGTGGCATAGCTGGCGGTTATCGTTGCAGATTCATAGTTAGAACCCACCAGGCCGCCGACACCGTCGGTGCCGCCGACACCGAAAATCCCGCTGACCGCGCCGGTGGCGTAGCTGGCGGTTATCGTTCCAATGTTCTGGCCCGCTAGGCCGCCGACACCTTCGATGCCGCTGACCGCGCCGGTGGCGTAGCTGCCGGCTGTCGTTCCAACGTTCCGGCCCACCAGGCCGCCAACAGCGTTGAAGCCGTTGACCGCGCCGGTGGCGTAGCTGCCGGTTATCGTTCCAATGTTCCGGCCCACCAAGGAGCCTACAAAGCTCCCGCCGGTTACGTCCGCATCCACCACCCCCACCCGGATTATCCCGCCGGGTTCCAGACGGGCGAACAGCCCAATGAAGTCGGTGGTTTCGCGGTTTATGAACAGGTTGGAAATGGTGTGGCCGTTGCCGTTGAAGACGCCGCTGAAACCGGTGGTGGAGTCGTCGATGGGCAGCCAGCCAGCGCCGGAGTTCCAGTAGGCGTCGCCGTCCTGGTGGCCGTCGCCGTCGGGGTCGAAGTCCAAGGACGCCTTCAACTCGTAGCCGCGGCAAGTATCGGGGCAGCCCATCCCCGTGGCAGGGTTGGGGAAGGCGGCGGCGTAGAGGGCCGCATCGGTGCCTTCGACCGTGGGGTCGCTGGCGTCGTCCACCGCCCCGTCGCCGTTTAGGTCCCAGCGGACGGCGTGCAACTGCGCCAGGGTGCCTATGTCGATGAGCCTGTTGCTGTCGAAGTCCACCACCAGCGCCGGGTACTGGTTGTCCGCGCCGAAGTGCCACGTGCCCGCGGCCCACGTGGAGTAGATGCCCGTGGCCTCCGTGGGCTCCTGCAACTCCCTGGTGGTCTTGCCGGATGCGCCGCTGTCCATATTATTGCCCGTCGCGGCGGTCAGGAGGGAGGTGTTGGTGTCGAAGTAGCTGGCGGTTATCGTTCCACCATCATTGTAGCCCGCCAGGCCGCCAACTTGGTTAGTGCCGCTGACCGCGCCGGTGGCGTAGCTGGCGGTTATCGTCCCGAGAGCTTCGTTCCAACCCGCCAGGCCGCCAACTTGGTTGGTGCCGCTGACCGCGCCGGTGGCGTAGCTGGCGGTTATCGTTCCACCATTATTGTAGCCCACCAGGCCGCCAACAGCGCCCCTTCCGGTTACGTCCATCCCCACTAGTAGCTGACCATCATTGAAATGATGGCTGGTGAGATATGATGGGTTAGCAGTCAAAAAAGAAAATCGGGAAGCGGGGATGGATGTGATGATGAAGAAATACCGAGTGGGACTTACGGAGGAGGAACAGGAGGAACTGAAGGGATTGGTGTCCAAGGGTTGGGCGGCGGCTTACAAGCAGACTCACGCCCGCATTCTGCTGCTTAGCGATGAGAACCAGGTTGATAGCGCAATGAGGGACGAGGATATAGCCTGGGTCCTGAAGGTGGGCAGCGCCACGGTGGAACGGGTGCGCCGCCGGTGCGTGGAGGAGGGCCTGGAGGCAGCCCTGGGACGCAAACAGCAGCTAAAGCGCCGCAAGAAAAAGCTGGATGGTCAGGGTGAGGCCCACCTGGTAGCCTTGGCCTGCTCTCAACCGCCGGAGGGACGGGTCAGTTGGACGCTGCAAATGCTGGCCGATGGATTGGTGGCGCAGGAGATAGTGGATAGCATCAGCACAGAGACGGTGCGCCGGACTCTGAAAAAAACGAACTCAAGCCTTGGCTGAAAGAATGCTGGTGCCTCCCGCCCCAAGGGAGCGCGGACTTTGTGTGCGCCATGGAGGACGTGTTGGAGGTCTATCACCGTCCCTACGGAGAGGGGGAGGTGCTGGTGTGTCTGGACGAGACCAGCAAGCAACTGGTGCAGGAGACCCGCCAACCCCGTCCGTCGCGGCCGGGGGCAGCCATGGCATACGATTACGAATATCAACGCAACGGAGTGAGCAACCTGTTCATGCTGTTCGCGCCCCTGGAGGGATGGCGGCGGGTGGAGGTCACGGACCGGCGCACCAAGGCCGACTGGGCACGGGTGGTCAAGAAACTGGTGGACGAGGACTATGTCGACAAGGAGCGGATAGTCTTGGTGATGGACAACCTGAACACCCATCATCCGGCATCCCTATACCAGGCTTTCGAGCCGGCGGAGGCACGGCGCATTGCCCAACGGCTGGAGATACATTACACCCCGAAGCACGGGAGTTGGCTTAATATGGCCGAGATCGAACTGGGGGTGCTGGCGCGGCAGTGCTTGGATCGCCGGATACCCAGCCAGGAAGTCCTGGAACGGGAAACAGGCGCATGGCAGGACCAACGGAACCGGGACGTAATTCAGGTGGACTGGCGCTTCACAACCGAGGACGCCCGCATCAAGCTCAAGTCCCTATACCCATCAATACAACAGTGAGGCTCTACTAGTCTCCGGGTCCAACAGGGCGTTCAGCTTCTTGTGGTCGACGTTGTACCTGGTGGACTTCACCATCCCCACGGTGCGGGTCTTCTCCCGCCCCTCCAGCTTGGCCTTGTCCCTGCCCTGCTGCGTGAGCCAGGTCCGCAGCATCCCCAAGGCCCACTGCTTGTCCTCCTCGATGGCCTTCAGCATCTCCTGGGCGTTCTCGTACTCCCGGAGGGCAGCCTGCGCCTCGTCTTCGGTCACCGGCTCGGCGTCCTCGGCGGGTTCCTCTTCCGGTTTCTCAGCCACCGCCGCCGAACCAGGCAGGCAGGTGTTGAGGAAGGGGCAGCGTTTGCACTGCCAGTCGTCTGCGGTGAAGTCCCGCTCCGGCAGGGCCTGAGAGTCCCGCCCGTGCAGCAGGTGGTGGGCGCCGATGGTCCCCAGCCGTTCGCAGGCTTGCGCAAAGGCCCGTTCCACCCGTTCCGCCGGAATTACCTCGAAGTCCCACTGCCTGGAGCCGGTGTCCATCGTGGCGATCACCGCGTCGCGGGCCTCGTTGAAGGTGCTGCAGGTGTAGAGGGCGGCCTGCCAGACCGACTCCGGGTGGCTGCGCTCCGCCCCCAGGGTCCGCCAACGCTTGTAGGCTTCCGGCCCCCGGGTCTTGATCTCGATGACGCTGGGTTCGTCCCCGAAGATGGGGACGATGCCGGTGGCGTCCACATGGCCGGTTACCACCAGCGTGGGGCCGAGGCGCAGGGACATCATTTCAGGGTTGTCCCGGTCGGCCGGGGTGATGCCCCAACCGGCGCGGCGCATGGCCCTGATCACCACCGGCTCCAGGGCGTTGCCCGCCTCCAGGACGGTCAGGGACTCCTCGGTACGCGCGTTGGTGACCGGGTACTCGTTGGCCTCGTACCAGAGGGCGCGGCGGCAGTTGCCCACCGCCGAGGCCCGGATCTCCAGGGTCCCGTCCGCGTCAAAGCGGGCGTTGGGCCGCGAGTAGACGTCCGTCTTGCTGTCAATGGTCGTCGTCATGGTTGTCCTTCCTCCGCAATGTTTTCGTCCGATAGGTGAAGAGCGGGGCCGACCTCCGAAGAGAGACGGCCCCGTGTGTGCCTTGCCAGGTCTGTTGCAATTGCTCAGTCGGCGGCCAACCTGAGGGCTTCCGCCTGCACCTCCTGCTGTGCCTCCAGGTGGCCCCTGAGAATCAGGGCGATTCCGTCGCCGAGGCCGCGCACGTAGACCGTGCTGCCGTCCTCCATCACGTTGGGCCAGGGCTGCATCTCGCTGATGCCCTGGCACTGGTCCACGATTTCGTCGAGCGGCGTTCCCCGCCGCAGGTGGAGGGAGACCAACCGGCAGGCCAGCTCGGTGACCCCGTGCTGGAGGCTGCCGGCCTTGCCGAGGGACCCGAAGACCTCGAAGGGGTTTCCGTCCTCGTCCAGGCAGACAGTGACGTAGAGGTTGCCCAATTCCGTTGACAACTTGGTAGTGGTGCTGGGCAGGCTGCGGGGCCTGCTCCGCGTCGTAGTAGCGGTCATCGGCTACCTCCCTTTTCTTGCAGGTGAGGCAGCGCCGGGGCGTACCGGTCGAAGTAGCCCGCCACCTTCAGGGCGAACTCGCGGTCGCGGTCGTTGCCGATTCCCAGCAGGGTCCTGGCGATGGGTTCCTCGCAGTCCTCCTCCGCAAACGTAGGGGTAAGGAACGAGTCCCTGACCCGGTCCGGCAGTTCCTCCCACCGCTCCCGGCTGAGCTTCAGGCCGCCGTGGCTGGCGGTGGAAACCCGCCAGACGCCTTCGGCCAGTTCCTCGATGTCCTGGGGGTAACCCCAGGGGGTGTGCATCCTGGTTCCGGTCATTGCTTTGCCTCCTTAACCCTGTAAATAAGAGGCGGGGCCGTCCCTGTTGCCAGGGAACGGCCCCGTTGCCTTGGGTGTGAATCAGACGCCGGAAGGTCTACTGCTCGGCGCTGCCGTTCTGACCGGCCTCCGCGTCCTGCCGCTGCTGCACCTTGCGGGCGGCCCGCTCCACCAGGGGCGTGAGCTCCGAGGCGGGCAGTTCGTCCAGGTCCCGGCCCGTCTGGCCGCGAACCGCCTGGCGAACCCGTTCCTCGTCGAAGCCCTGGCTGACCCCCAGGTCCAGCAGGGTCTTGCGCAGGGCCGGGGCCAGGGTGTCTCCTGCGCCGCCGCCGGGCTGGCCCGCCACATCGCCGTAGAGGGCGTTGCCGAACTGGGCCCCGAAGGTGCGCAGCGCCCGCTTGAGCGCGTCGGTCACCGCTCCCTTGAAAGCCGTCTCGTGTCCTTCAGCCGTCTCGTCGGACACCGGCTGGAAGCCCACGTCGGTGCGGGGCGGAGCGCCGGGGACGGTGACCTTGACCGTGGCGGAGTAGGCCCGGATGCGCTTGACCTCGCCGGTCTGCGTGTCCACCTGGTCCAACTCCCGGAGGGTCACGTCGCCGACCACCTCGTGGCCCCAGCCGCCGAATCCGAAGATGCGGTTGGCCTGGTCGATCACGGTGCGGCCCTCGACGTAGGAGAAGCTCCGGTTGCCCCGGCCCCTGCGCTGAGAGACCAGGCTGGCGTCCAGGGGCTGGGCCAGCTTGTCGGTGACGCTGGCGGGGAGGCTGTCCCAGAGGAGGTCGTGGGCGGGAACGGTGTCGGTGGCGTGGTGCCCGTTGCCGTTGCCGTTCTTGGCGACGCCGTTGGCGGGGATGTCGTGATTGGCGTTGCCGTTCTGGTGGCCGTTCGCGCTGCCGTTGACCTGGCCGTTGCGCTGGTGACCGTTGTTGTTCGCGCCGTTGCGGTGGTTGCCGTTGCCGTTCTCGTTGGACATGACGTATCTCCTTGAAGTAGTTGTGATTCCGTGATTGATGGAGGGTCGTGCGGCTTCCGATACAGGAAGGCCGTGGGCGGGGCGAAAAGCCCCGGCAGGAGATGGGCAGGGGTAGCCCAATGGGACCAGTCGGGAAGTGGGTGAAAAAGCGAAGGCCCGCCGGGGAAGGCGGGCCGGTAGAGGAAAGGTTGGGGGAGAGGGAGTTGACTAGCGGGCGCTCTTCGCCGCCCTTGCCAGCAGTCGGCGGAAGATGAGTTGTCCGTGGGTCAGCATCGCCAGTTCGCCCACGTCGGCGATGCCCTGGGGCAGGTTGACCACGGCGGCGCGGCGGCCCAAGAGGTCCTTCAGACCTTGGGCGGCTTCCCTCCCAGCATTGTCGTTGTCGAAGGCCAGGAAGACCCCGGGGCAGCCCCTGAGCGCCGCCGCCACCTTGTCCATGCCCTGGGTGCCCAGGGCGGCCACGGCGGGGTAGTCCCATACCGCCAGCGTCAGGTAGTCAAAGACGCCTTCGGTCAGGATTGCGAAGGGAGGCGCCGGCCCGAGACGAGCCAGCCCCAGCAGCGGCTTGGGGCCGGGCACCGCCTGGAAGCGGGGCTTGGCTACGGGGTCAACGGCGCGCCCGGTGAGCCATCGCACCAGCCCGTGGGCCAGGTCGGGAACCGTGATCATCCCGGCGAACCGCTCCGCGCCATGCTCAAGGAACAGCCCGCTGTCCCCGAGCCTATGGACGCCGAAGCCCGTCAGTTGCAGGTGTTCCCTCAGCCCGCGACCCGTCGCGTAACCGAGACCCAGACTGACGGCGGCTTCAAAGCCGATGCCCCGAGAGGCCAGGTATGCCCTGGCCTTCGAACTGCGCCGCAGCTCACCGGCGTAGAACCGCCCCGCCGCCGTCAGCAGCGCCGGATCGCGGGGAGGAATCGCGGGTGCAGCGGGTTGACGAGCTGCCGTCGGACGAACCGCAGCGGTTGTCACCGGCGGGGAACCGTTGTCCAGCCGCCGGATGGCCTCGGGCAGGGTCAGGCTCTCCATTCGCTGGACGAAGTCCAGCACGTCGCCGCCGGCGCCGCAACCGAAGCAGTAGAACCGCTCGGTGTCGCCGTAGACCGTGAAGCTCCCTTCGGCTTCCTGGTGAAAGGGGCAGACGCCCTGCCGGACCCGCCCCTTGCCGCGCAGGGCAATGCCGGCAGCCTCCACCGCGTCGCCCAGGGGGTGGCGGGCCTTGAGTTCCGCAATGTCCACCGTGGCGTTGACTACGACCATGACGCGCCTCCTTTCGCCAAGCGCTTCAGCCCCCGCAGGCTGAGCCGGGATACCAGCTTGCCAACCGGCCAGCGCATCCCCAGGGCCGCCGCGACTTCCAGTGTGGCGCCGTCCTCGTCCTGTGGCACCAGCACTGCCGCCCTGCTGGTGCCGGCGCTGTAGAGCGCCGCGTGGTCCCCAGCGAACCGGCGCCGGGCGATGTCCAGCCACTCGGCGTAGAGCCACCGGAGTTGGCTGTCTGTGGCGCTGGAGTCGTCAACATCGGCCATCGCCGCCAGTGCGCCCTCCAGGTCGCCGGACTGACGCAACCGCCGGGCCTGGTGGACCGCCTTGACCAAGCTGGGAGTGGGCGCAGGTTCCGTTTGCTCTGAATCGGGAGAGAACAGGGTCGCCAACAGCCGGTCCACCAGGTCCTCCAACCGGCCTGTAGTAGATGGGGAGTCCAGGGTAATCGTCGTCATGGAGTTCCTCCTTGTTGCTGCTGTTTCGTGGTCGGTTGTTGTGTGGGTTGGGTCTGCCGCGAACCCTGCCGGTGGCAGTGGCACCGGCAATTGGCCTGCCGCGCCTGCGCCGCCTGCCGCCTTTCGTTGGCCCGCACGATCCGCCGCACCACCAGGGCGACGATGCCCAGGCCAATGAGGTTGAAGAAAAAGGTCTCGCCGCCGGTCCCGGTCAGCAGCGGCCCGGCGATGAGGAACGCCACGCCGACCGCAATCGACGCCCGCTTGTGCCGGCTGATGAAGCTGCCAACCGCCACCGCGACGGCTTTGATTTGAACGAGTCTGTCCCTGATGCGCATACGCACCTCCTTATGTTTGTGAACGTCGTTGGGAAACAGGGTCAACGCCCGGCGCCGGACGCACTCCGCCCTGGGTCAAATACCGCAACGGAGAACGCAGGTTGGGGGTTGGAGAAGGACGCAGCCCGGCCAGGGTCTTATGCCTGGGATGCTGCTAAGTGAGGGGAAATCAAGAGGAACGCAGTCCGGTCAACGGAGTCTGCGCTGGAACTGGAACGATAAGCGTCCGGTCTGTCGCCGCTGGCCGACCGGAGCGTGCTGAATCTGCGGTGCTGCTACTTTGGTCAGTAGCTACGCCGCAGTCGTGTTGACGCGGCCGGTGCGTTATCCACGCTCCAACCGCATTGTGGGGAATGCGAAGCAGGTCAACCGCTCCGCTGGAAAGACCGGAGGGGTAAGGGATGCCGGAGAAACCGTGCCGGGTCTAGCTGACACCTCCTGTCAGTGGGATTGCCGTGGGTTCGGGGTCTGCCGTGGAATGGGATTCCGGGACGCCGTTGTTAATCCGGTTGCCACCCCCTTGCAAACTAGAATGGGCCTTGGGGTTGGAGTACCACCGTGGAATGAGATCCCGGGACGCCGTTGTTGTCCGGTTGCCACCTCCTTGATGTTCAGTCCGTGGGTCAGGGGTTCCGCCGTTGGGTTGGTGTTCCGGGTGAAGCGCACCGTGCACTTCGCTGAGTTGGGTTTACCAGCTTCGGGAGAGACGTTCAATCACGCCGGCTCCTCAGCAATTCCCTCGTGGGCGACCGTTCGAGGAGCTAGGCTCTACTCTAGGCAGCCGGTCCAACATGGGCGGACGTTCGGAGAGCTATGCTCGATCCTATCGTCCGGTCCCGGGTCCAGGGAGGGGACCCTCCAGGTTTCTAGGGCGGGAAACGCTGGAAAAAGCCTGACAACGCCAATTAGTATCCGGCCTTGGCAACGCCGTCATCAAGGGGATTTCGGCAGAATCGGGCAACGCCAGCCGGATCACTTTCTCCGAGGAAGCGCCAATGAAGCCGGAATGAAGCCACGATGGTGCAACTCTGAAATTCACCCCGGAAGTGGACCTTGAGCCTTGCATGACCGCGCCCGTTGTCCCTGCCCGAACATCCTGGAGAAGCTGGAACAACTGCTCGTGTTCGTTAGTTATTGAATGGGTGGAATGGTAGACTGAATTGCTAGCCGCACATATGTTCCGGCATATCTCAGAGCGTGGGCGTCATCCTATACAGAAAAAGGACTGAGAGCAGTATGACCACTCCACTTTTCACATCGGCTGCGTTAGACGAGTTAGCTGAATATTTGGTAAGCGACCGCGACACACACAGGGTTTTGGATCGAAAATTCGCGGAACTCGGGATAGTGGAAACAAGACCGGAACCATCCCCAGAGCAAGAAGAAACCTACAAGGCGATGGGGTTAAAACGAGGGGTGGATTATTACGTTCCTGGGCCGTCCAAAAGAGACAGGTTGCGCCATGCCTTGATTTTCCAGAATAGACGCAGCGGCAACAAAGGTGTGTTGCAACTGATCAAGACGCTTAATGAAACGGTGGTTTATGCCAGGGACCCAGAAGGGTTCACAGCGTTCTGCAGCGGGTTAAACCGCATCCTCCGGCTCTACGGCGTGGAATACCGAGACGACGGGGAGTTCCACAATGTTGACCCGGCCCGCACACTGTCGGAGGCTGAACGAAGGGCCAAGGCCTTAGAAAACAAGATGGCGTCTCGCCGGGTTCACCACGAAGTCCTCAAGTATTGCAAGGCAGAATACATGCAGGAGAACTATTTCCACGCCGTTGTGGAAGCATACAAGGGGTTGGCTGAACGCATCCGCAAACAAACCGGTTACACGAGTGATGGTTTAGAACTGATGAGGCGATCCTTTGAACGGCCATCGCCGGAACAAGGCGGGTACCCCATGTTGGCCTTCAACACCCTTGCAACTGTTACAGAAAAGAATGAGCATGACGGCTTCCTGGACCTGTTGACCGGTTGCACCAAGTTTTTCCGCAACCCTATGTCCCACACGCCGAAGGTGGAATGGCATCGGGATGTTAATGATGCAGTCGATTGCCTGACCCTGATCTCCTTGTTGCATTTCATTCTTGACGATTGCCATTCGACCAACCCGACTCAAGGATAGATTTGTCTCAGGGTGAACGACCACAAGCAGCCCGGAACTGTCCCCGAGGAAGCCAACGCCACAAATGGCCTTACCGGTGATGATCGGCCGACACCTGGGCCGTTCTAACTTCGCTTGGCGGCAAGCCCACGAGGGCAGAGATCGAATACAGTCCTGAACCAAGTCAACTTCCACCTCGCTCACCGGGGCCCGGCCCACTCGGCCCGAGCCCACTGGCTCCGCTCCCTGCACCCCGGCGCCGCCTCCGCCTAGCGCCGCCACAGCCCCAGGGTGATCAGCCGCCGCAGCCGGCGCAGCGCCCGCCGCCGGGCCAGTTTCTTCTCGGTCACAGCCAGGGCCCGGCGCCGCCAGCCAAGCTGGGCGTTCCGCTCCAGCCCTCTCAATGGCTCCGTCTCCGGCGGCAGGGTCAGGCCGTGCTCCTCCAGCATGGCCAACTCCAGCTCCAGAATGCGCGCCTCGGTGTCAAGCCAGCGCAGGCCCCGGCCCCGGTCGGGGTGGTCATTCCACAAGTCCCGCCATTCCTGAATCAACGGCCAGACATCGCCGAAGACCTCCTCGTCGTCAGCGGCAGAGTCACGGGTAACCAGGTCGATATGCGGGCGCCGCTGCGCGTTGCCCATCCTGGCATTGCCCCCAGGCCCCGACGCCGGTGCCCCGCCGACCCGGCCCGCTCCGACCCTCCCCGCTGATTCCAGCCGGTCCATCCGCCGCTCCAACCGCTGCAACTCCCTGGCCCGCGCCCCGGTGTCATTCCCGCCGGCTTCCTCGGCAACCCGCTGGACTTCCGCCACGGCTTGACCCACCTCGCCCGCCAGCCCGTCAACCCGCCGCTCAACGCCGTCCATGCGCCCCGCCAGCTCCCGCACCTCCTCGCGGGATTTGGCGGCCTCCCGGTCCCCCTCGGCCAGCAGCCACCGCTCCAGCGCGACTTGGGCCAGGCCCGACAACGCGCCCCGTTCCATGCTTGCGCTCAGCGTCCTGGGGTCCAGGCCCAACGCCTCCGCCGCGCCCTTCAAGTCCCGCTCCCGCACCAGCTCGTGCAGCAACGCCATCAGCCGCAGGTGGTGCAGGTCCTCCACGTTCCGGCTCCGTTCCATGTCCGTACCTCCCGGCGCCAGGGCCACCGCCACCGGCGCAAACTTGCGGTTTCGCCACAGGGCGCTTGCACGACAACAACGCTCCAGCAGGCCAGAGGGTTGTAATTCCTGTAGGGGGACGTTGCCGGAACCCTGGCAACCAGCCCTAATACCCAAGTGCTTGCCGGATGGCCGCGGTAATGAAGCTATTCCGCCGGTTTCCCGAACGAACCGGCCACCGTCCTCCCCTGGCGCTGCCTGCCAATCCCTGTACACCCCCATAACATCACACCGCGCCCCGGAAAGTTGATGCCCCGTGAGGGGGGCCTGCGCACAGGCCCGCCTCACAAGCCATTGGTAAGGGCACCCCGCGTGGTCAGACTCGACGGCGGGACACAACGTCCCCATCAACGACGAGGAGGCCACCAATGTTCCGAAGCTTCTTTCCCAGGTCCGGCAGGGCCAGAAGACTGACCATGCTCACCGCGGCGCTGCTCCTGGCGGCGCTGGTGGCAATGCCCGCCGGCGGCGTGGCCCTGGCCCAGTCCCCGCCCCCCGACACCGACGACGTCACCCTGGTCAATGTCAAGGGCGGTGACATATTGGGCCACTGGGGCGGCGGAATCGTGTACCACCGACATGAACGCCTGACATCAGTAGATCAGACAGAGGGTCGACAATGGAGGAGTAGGAACGGACAGCGTTGTCAGCGCGTTATGCGTTGTCCGGGTCTTCGGGAGCTTGGGGCACGGCGTTCTCGCGGCTGCGCTTGAGGCGGTAGCTGTCGCCGTTCATCTCGAGGATGTGGACGTGGTGGGTGAGCCGGTCCAGCAGCGCTCCAGTCAATCGTTCTGAGCCAAATACCCCGGTCCATTCGTCGAAGGGCAGGTTGGTGGTGACCAGGATGGAGCCCCGCTCGTAGCGCTGGCTGAAGACCTCGAAGAGGAGTTCCGCGCCGGTGGGGGACAGGGGGACGAAGCCCAGTTCGTCGATGATCAGCAGGTTCAGGCGAGAGAGTTGTCTCTGTAAATTCAGCAGCCGTCTTTCGTCCCGGGCCTCCATGAGTTCATGGACCAGGGCGGCGGCGGTGGTGAAGCCCACGGACAACCCCCGCTGACAGGCGGCCAGGCCCAGCCCCAGGGCCATGTGGGTCTTGCCGAGTGGTGACTGAGGGGATAGGGTTTCGGGTGGGTGTCGTCATGAGTTGCGATCTTCAACTGAAGTGATAAGACAGTATAACAATCAACTCATGTGACATAAAGAATGCCGGAGGGTTGGCTCCCTCAGTTCTCAGGAGTGAACTGGTGGGCCTGGATGGACTCGAACCAACGACCTCGGTCTTATCAGGACCGCGCTCTAACCGCCTGAGCTACAGGCCCATGTGTAATGTAGCTAATTACATTATATCCAGAGCCCTACTGGGTATCAAGGCACTACCTGCTCGAGTGTGGCTATTGGCGGGAGGACTACTTGTTGAAAGTCCTCCGCGGTTAAAATGCGATTACCCCGGCCCTCTTGTAATGACGTACACGATTATGTGTGCCCTGTGGTAATATTGGGGCGCGTTTTACGGCCGGAGGGGAAGCAGGATAAGGGATCCTGAAGATGAACAGCTATCAGGCTGCTCGACGAGCAGTCTGGACCCTGCGCCGACTCGCCGACGTGGATTATGGAGACAATAATCAGGATTTGGAGGCTAGGTCGCGATGAAGGCGCTTGAAGGGATACGTGTCCTCGACTTGACCAGGGCTTTGGCCGGTCCTTACTGTACCCTAATGCTGGGCGACCAAGGTGCCGACGTCATCAAGATCGAGTTGCCCGGTTCAGGCGACGATACCCGCCATTGGGGGCCTCCTTTCATCGAAGAAGAGAGTGCCTATTTCCTTTCCATTAACCGCAACAAACGCAGTCTGACTTTGAACTTCAAAGAACCGGAGGCCAAGAAGATTTTCTTGGAACTGACCAGCGGGGCCGACGTGGTGGTGGAAAACTTTACCCCAGGAGTGATGTCCCGTTTCGGATTGGACTACCAAGCTGTAAGAAAGGTGAACCCGAAGATCGTCTATTGCTCCATTTCCGGCTTCGGGCAGGATGGACCCTACAAGAGCCGCCCCGCTTACGACCAGATAATGCAGGGTCTAAGCGGCATTATGAGCATTACCGGCGAGCCCGATGGCGACCCTCAGAAAGTGGGGATCGCCATAACCGACATCGGCGCCGGTATGTGGTCCGCATTCGCCATTATGGCGGCAGTCTTCCACCGGGACCAAAAGGGAGAAGGCCAATATATCGACGTGGCGATGATGGATGCCCAAGTAGCTTGGCTGACCTATCAAGCCGCTTTCTATTTCGCCAATGGCCAAGCCCCCAAACGGTTGGGCGCCGCCCACCCTAACCTGGTCCCGTACCAAGCGTTTATGTGCAAAGACAGCAAGTACCTCAATTTGGCGGTGGGGTCTGAACGAATCTGGGGGCGATTCTGCCAGGGTATACACCGAGAAGACCTCAAGGAGAATCCGGACTATGCCACCAACCGGGACCGGGTCCGTAACCGGGCCAGCCTGGTTCCCCTGCTCCAAGAACTCTTTCTTACCCGTCCCGTAGCGGAGTGGGCCGAAGACCTGCACGCGGTCAGCGTTCCTTGCGGGCCGATCAACGACCTGGCCGACGTATTTGGGGACCCCCAGTTGTTACACCGCCAGATGTACTTGGAGATGGCCCACCCCACCCTGGGCTCCATCAAGCAAACGGGCATACCTATCAAGTTCTCTCAGACCCCCGGAGGACTCGACCGCCCCCCGCCGCTGCTGGGCCAGCACAATGACGAAATCCTACGGGACCTGGGATACTCCGATGCTGAGATTCAGCGTCTGGCCCAAGGGTCGGTGATTTGATCCCCCTCGTGTTGCCGTATACCGGATAGGCGTATATTATGTGACCGAATCGCTGAGGGCCGGGAGGTTGAAGGTCCATGGACCTGGGGCTAAAGGATCGGGTCGCTATTGTGGGAGGCTCCAGCCGGGGTATGGGGCGGGCTATTGCTGCGGCTTTCGTCCAGGAAGGAGCCAACGTCACGATTTCGGCTCGTAACGAAGTTGACTTGAGACGAACAGAAATCGAGCTGGCCCGTCTCGGTTCCCAACGGCACGTGCTGGCCATTCCTGCGGACCTTTCGGTGCCCAGGGACATTCGCCGGGTGGTCCGGGATACTTTCAACCGGTTCGGTCAAATCGGAATCTTGGTTAACCACGTGGGTGACAGTCCCACCGGCCGCCCCTCCGAGTTCGATGACGAAACCATCATGACCTCCATAGAAAAAGCTTTCCTAAGCGCCATCCAGATCACCCGAGAAGTAATTTCTTACATGAAACAGCAGCATTGGGGCCGCATCGTTCACTTGCTGCCCCACTGGGGAAATTACCCGGACGGCGCCCCAAACCTTTCAACCACCAGCCAGTTGGCGCTGATGGGCCATTCCAAGATGCTGTCCAACGAGCTGGCTCCCTTCAACATTACGGTTAACAACCTGATTTCCGGGCCTATTCAGACCAAGCATCTAAAATCGGTGTTTGAAGCCCGGGCCCGCGAGCAGGGCCGGACCGCGGAGGAACTGGTCAAGGAAACTACAGCGACCATTCCCATGCGGCGGTTGGGCAAACCGGAAGAAGTGGCGGCCTTGGTCACCTTTCTGGCCTCGGACCGGGCCGGGTACCTGACCGGCACTAACATTTTCCTAGACGGGGGCGCCCACCAAGAAATCACACGGTGAGCCCCGGCGTCACAATTACCTCCAAGACCGCCGCCGCACGGGGAAATGGGTCCAGAGAAGTTCATCTTTGAATGAGGCGGTATAACCCAATATGCCGGATTCGAGCGTTTACAAGATAACTCAAGACTTCATGCAGCAAGAAGGCTTGCCGGGCTGGCTGGTCCACGACTACCGCAGTTCCAACCCTATTTTCAGGGAATTGGTAACGCCGTCGGGCCACGTCACCCGGCCGTGCTTCCTTCTTGTGCCTTCAGCATCGCCGCCGCAACTTCTGACGCACCACGTAGACGCCGGAAAGTTCGCCGATTGCGGGCTGGACCTTATCGTCTACAGCAGCCGCCAAAGCATGATAGCCTCCCTTCAACGGATGCTCCCCAGCGGCTCCAGGGTGGCCATGGAATACTCGCCTCTGGGCGCATTGCCCAGGGTCTCCAGGGTGGATGCCGGCACCATTGAATTGGTGCGCAGCTTGGAAGTGGCAGTGGAATCCTCCGCCGACCTGATGCAGTTCGTTACTCAACGATGGAGCGCCGAGCAGTTGGAAGAGCACCGCCGAAGCGCCGCCAAGCTGGGGGAAATAGTCCAGGAAGCCTTCCAATATACCGGGGCCAGCCTGAAGGACGGCGTCACCGAGTTCCAAGTGGCCGAGTTTATTCGCCGCCGCTTTCGGGAGGAAGGGCTGGAATCTCCCGACGGCCCCATAGTCGCCGTCAACGCTCACGCTTCCGATCCCCATTTCCAGCCTGCGGCCGAGGCCAGCAGCGTGGTCCGCCCGGGAGACTGGATGCTAATCGACTTGTGGGCCAAACCGGCCCACCATCCTGCTTCCTCCAGCCTTGGCGCGGGGGGTCACCACAGTGTCTACGCGGACATCACCTGGGTGGCTTACGTCGGCGACACAGTCCCGGAACAACATCGGGAGGTTTTTGGCATCGTCACCGGGGCCCGTGACGCCGCATTAAAATACCTGGATGACTCTTTTCAACAGGGTCTGGCGGTTCAAGGATGGCAAGCGGATGACGTGGCCCGCCGCTACATCGCCGAGCGGGGTTACGGCGACTACTTCACTCATCGCTTGGGGCACAGCATCGGCCGCGAAGTTCACGCCGACGGGGTGAACCTGGACGGGTTCGAGACCCGGGACACCCGTCGGGTCATTCCGGGAATTGGCTTCTCCATAGAGCCGGGGATCTACTTGCCGGAATTTGGGGTACGCTCGGAGATCGACGCCTACATGTCGGAGTCCGGACCCATTGTCACGTCGCCAGTCCAACTGGAGGTAGTGTTGATCCGAGAGCCGTGACTCCGGCGCGTATTACAACGCGGATGAGTCATCCTATGCGGCAGGAATATTTTGCGGTATTCTTGCCCGGACCGGCCGTTTCCTTTAGAATGGCCGAAATTTCCAGACCCATTGACGGGTCCATGGAGTGCAGCTATGGAGTTTGCCCTAGCCTACGAAATGCAGCGGCCTGAACTGGACGACCATGCAGTGGTCGAGGAGACGATTGAGCAGTGCATTCTGGCCGAAGAAATGGGGTTCGACGCCGTATGGTTCGTCGAGCACCACTTCCTGACGACTTTCTCTATGTCTCCATGCCCTGAGATAATCCTATCGGCCTTGGCCGGCCAGACAAAGCGCATCAGGCTGGGCTTCGGCGTGGTGATCCTTCCGTACCATCACCCGGTGCGGGTAGCCGAACGGATCGCCATGCTGGACCATGTATCTCACGGAAGGGTTGAATTCGGCACGGGGCGCTCGGCGGCCTACGAGCTGACCGGCATGGGAATCGACCCCCGGCTTACCCGCGAGATGTGGGAAGAGTCCCTAACAATGATCCCGAATATTTGGCGGTCGGATACTTTCGAGTGGGAGGGACGCTTCTGGAACGTTCCTCCGCGGCAGGTGCTGCCCAAGCCTTATCAAAAGCCTCACCCTCCTATATGGGTCGCCGCATTGCAGCCCTCCACCTACGAGTTGGCCGCCCGGAAAGGGATCGGAGTCATGGCCCTGGGTGTCAACGCCCCTGGGGTCCTGGAACCTCATATCAAGGCCTACCGGGAAAATATCAAGAATGCCGAGCCCGTGGGCGACATGGTTAACAACAAGTGGCTCAGTGCTTGCTTCGGCTATTGCGGCGAAGACAATACCCAGGCCAGGGAGCTTTGCGCCAAGTCCCTAAAGACCTTCTTTGGACCGGGGCGGCCCTACGTTCAAGACCAAAAGGACGTGTACGCCCGCCTTCTAGACCAGTGGGGCGGAGTTCCGGACCACCTGGCCCACAACTTCGCTCGTTACGTCGATGTCGAGGCCAAAGCCGAGGGAGGCAACGGCAGCAAGTCGGCAGCTTTCGATCTATCCGGCGGCTCCGCTTTGGCCCAGCGCATCTGGGAGGAGTTCGACGCCGACACCATGGCGGAAAGAGGAATAATCGTTGCCGGGGACCCTGATAGTTGCATAAAAGCCGCCAAGATCCATGAGGCAAGCGGGGTGGACCAATTACAGTTCCTGATGGCCACCGAGACCGTGGGCCACAAGGACGTTATGAAGTCTATTGAGATGTTCGGCAAGCAGGTCATACCCGCTTTCAAAAAACCCCAGGCCGCAACTCCGGTTGACGTGTAAGCCTCCAGTCCGCTCCGTCCCAACCACCCGTAGTTCCGGTCCTCATACTCCGCCGACCGACTCCCCAAAGGGGTCGGCCGGTTTTTGTTTGGTTGATTGGCGGTCCAACATTGTTAAGTTGCTTAATGTTCGGGCATGACGATAGAATATGATGCTTGCTAGCCGCCAGGTCTTCGAAGCAATTGGCGTCCTCCTTCGGAGGGTCGGACCTGGCGCCGATAACGAATTTCAAGGAGGTGTTGGTATGACGCAGCCCCAGGCGGCGCCCTGGCAGGCCGCACTAGAAAAATCGGCCCCCGTCCTGTTCAAAGACTTCACCGCAGTGCGCGAGTCGATAATGA
Organism: Dehalococcoidia bacterium; assembly: GCA_965197565.1. Taxonomy (GTDB): domain Bacteria; phylum Chloroflexota; class Dehalococcoidia; order Lucifugimonadales; family UBA3495. The sequence goes on along the minus strand of CBDANK010000003.1, from coordinate 837,663 downwards.
AAGACGGCGCTCTGTCTCTCAAGGTAAAAACCCTGATGACCATGATTTGCGACGCACTGTTGGCCCACCCCGAAGGCGTAGCCGCCATAGCCAATCGGGCAAGAGGAATGGGAGCCACCGAGGAGGAGATAGCCGAGGCGGTGGCCGTAGCTTTTTATATGGGCGGCACGCCGGCCCTGGTTACCGGGGCCAACGCTTTCATGGACTAAATCGACCAAGAGAGAGGAACAACCATGTCTGAATCGGAAAACATCGTCTACTTCAATGGCCAACTCCGACCGGAAAGCCAGGTGGGTATACCCATAAGGGACCGGGGCTTCATCTACGGAGACGCTGTCTTTGACGCTACCCGGACCTTTAACGGGACTCCCTTTAGACTCCGGGATCATGTTCGCCGGTTGTACAATTCCCTCCGCTACCTCCGAATCGACCCGGGTATCGATGAAGAAGAGATGGAGCATTGGTCGGTGGAGGTGGTCAACCACAACTACCCGCTGTTGCCGGACAATCAGGACATGTGGGTGATGCAGCGAATCAGCCGGGGCGTAGAGGCGATCCAACCGGGAGAGGAATCCACCCCCACTGTGCTCATCGAAAGCCACCCCATACCCTTCGCCAAGCGAGCGGAGTTGTACCGGGACGGCATCAGGGTAAGCACGCCATCAGTCCCCAGAGTGCCCCCCCGGTTCATGAGCCCTCGGGCCAAGAGCCACAACTACCTGAACATGGTCTTGGCCGATCTGGAAGCGCATGGCACGGACCCAGGTTCGTGGGCTGTCCTATTGGATGAAAGCGGCAACCTGACCGAAGGAAAAGGTTCTAATATTTTCCTGGTCAAAGACGGGATGGTGGCCACCCCTCAGTCCCAATTCGTGCTGGAAGGCATTACCCGGGGGACCGTCTTGGAGCTGGCCGACGGTCTAGGCATACCTACCGGGGTGAAGGACCTGGACCTATTCGACGCCTATACCGCAGACGAGGCCTTCCTCACCTCCACCAGTCTCTGCATTTGCCCGGTGGTCTCGGTCAATGGCGCAACCATCGGCGACGGCCGGGTGCCCGGCCCCATCACCGAAAGGTTGTCCTCCGCTTTCAGCGATCTGGCGGGCATGGATTACGTGTCCCAATACTTGTCTCACCTTCCGGCCTAGTCCAAATGGAGCCAGGGCCTTTCGGTTCTTGGCGCAATCGTCCGAACCGGGATTCACGGGATTAAGGGATTCGCATGATTTCCCGGTCCTGTAAATCCCTGAATCAAAGAAATCATAGTTCAGACGAACAATCGAAAGGCCCTGCCAATGGAGTGAAGCTGGCTTGTAGCGCCTTAATGCCGGTGCTACACTAGGGTTCATTAAGCTGGACTCGGGGTGTCCAAGTACACCATAGAGTCCGCCGCCGTAGAGTTTTATCCTGCTCCCACTGGAACGTGCCTTCCAAAATGACTTATCTGACAATTTTCCAGCGACCTGAAGCCAAGACGGAACACTTGATTATGGCCTTCGGAGGATGGGCCGACGCCGGTGAAAGCGCCACCGCGGCGATAAAGTATTTGCAACGCAACCTCGAAGCAAGGAAATTCGCCGAGATTGACCCTGAGGAATTCTACGACTTCAGCCATACCCGGCCCTACACTACCCGCACCCACGACGGGCGCCGGCGGGTCCATTGGCCGGCAAACAAGTTCTCCTATTGGGCCGGACCCAATGGAACCAAAGGCGCAATGACTTTCTTGGGCGTAGAGCCAAGCCTCCGCTGGCGCACCTACTCCAAGACTATTGTAGACTTGGCCCAAGAGCATGGCGTCAAGAAGGTGTTGCATATCGGAGCTTTGCTGGACGCGGTCCCTCACACACGGGGAGTCAAGCTCACCGGCTCCTCTTCAGACGCCCGCTTTCAGGAAATGTTGGATGATTCCGGGATTCGCGCGTCCAACTACCAAGGACCCACAGGCATAAGCTCAGCCGTAATCGAAGCCTGCGATAACCAGGGATTGGACTATTTGTCTTTGTGGGGACACACGCCCCACTACCTTCAAGCAGCGCCCAACTACCGGGTCGGCTATACTCTGGTTATGAAATTGGCCGCCCTGCTGGACCTTTCTTTAGACCTGAGCGCGTTACAGACGGCGGCGGAAACTTTCGACCAGCAAGTGGCGGCTGCCGTCGCCAAAGATGACCAGCTTAGCGCCTACGTGGAGAAGCTAGAGGGTCAGTACGATGAGTCGGCAATGGCCGCAGAGATCCCCGATCCAGTAGAGTTGGTGCATGACCTCGAGCAATTCCTCAGGTCAGAACAGCGGCGGCGTCCGGGAGACCCTCAGTCCTGAGCTAGTGTCCCGTAAGCCTTTCCCCTTATTTCCGCTGTATGCAATGTATGTAAGTTATGCCTTCAGACTCTATCACTGCCGATAACTCCGGGTCCGGTGTCGATGTTGCCGACACCATTGACTTACTGTTGGCCCAGTACGGTCCTTTCGATGAGGAGCCTCGTTTGGACCCGGCCCATGAAGTCGTCCTCACCATCCTGTCCCAGCACACCTCGGACATCAATTCCGCTCGGGCCTTTCGGCTTCTAATGGACCGTTTCGGAAACTTGGAGGCGGTGGCAGCGGGCAACGTGGCGGAAATAGAGGACGCCATCAGCCCCGGCGGATTAGCCCGCGTAAAAGCGCCCCGTATCAAAGAGGTTTTGAACCTAATCCTGGAGCTCAACGGTTCCTTGGACCTGTCCTTCTTGCGTGAGATGCCCCTGAACGAGGCCAAGGAGTGGCTAAAACAGCTCCCGGGCATCGGCCCCAAGTCCGCCGGGATCATCCTCAGCTTCTCCCTGGGCAGGCCGGCCATGGCTATCGACACTCACATTTACCGGGTCTGCCAGCGATTGGGGCTAATTGGACCCAAAGTCAACGCCGAGAAAGCCCATGACATCCTGGAGGCGGCGGTGGCGCCGGAGCAGGTTTTCCAGTTTCACCTGGCTTTTATCACTCATGGCCGCCAGGTGTGCAAGGCCCAGCGGCCCCGGTGTGTGGAGTGCGTTGTCGCTGCCCGCTGCCCCTCTCGAGACCGGTTCGTGGACCAGAACGCCGGAGCCGGCGCAGAAACCCTCGATAAAGCCGACAAACGCCGGCGCGCCAAAACCCGGATGCCCCACAGCTTAGCGGGGAAGGAGGTCAAGTCGTGAAAGTTGGAATCATCAACATCACCGGATATGCGGGTTGTGAGTTGGCCCGGATCCTGTACCGGCATCCGGAAGTGGAAATCACTTGCGTTACCGGCCGCAGCGCCGCCGGACAGAAGCTGGGCGAGGTATTCCCCCATCTGTCGGTGCTGGACCTGACTATCGCTCCCGAACTGAACGGCAGCTTGGACTTGGTCTTTTCGGCCTTGCCCCACAAGGCCAGCGCCGAGGCGGTGGTCCCGGCTCTGGAGCAGGGCCTAAAAGTAGTGGACATTAGCGCCGATTTCCGGCTGAAAAACGCCGACGAATACGAGGAGTGGTATGGGGTCCAGCACCAGGACCCCAGCTACTTGGAAGAAGCGGTTTACGGCTTGACCGAGTTGCACCGGGAAGAGGTCAGGTCGGCCCGCTTGGTAGCCAACCCCGGCTGTTACCCCACCAGCGCCGTCCTGGCCCTGGCTCCAGCCATCAAGACCGGTCTCATCGAACCGGACGTTATCATCGACAGCAAGTCCGGGGTTTCCGGCGGCGGCCGGAGCTTGAGCATGAACAATCACTTTTCCGAGGTCAACGAAAACGTTTTCGCATACTCGTTAAAGGGACACCGGCACCTGCCGGAGATCACCCAGGAGTTAGCCCCCCTTGCCGACGAAGCCCCCAGCGTCACTTTCCTAACCCACCTGATACCAATGACCAGAGGAATCCTCAGTTCATGCTACGCCAAGCTGCGGCCCGGCGTGTTCAACAACGGAGCGGAAAGCGCCCAAAAGGTCCAGGACCTCTACCGGGATTTTTATGCCGATCATCCCTTTGTCCAGGTAACGCCAACCCCGCCGCAGACCAAGCAGACCTTGGGCAACAACCTGTGTCTGATTCATCCCACGGTGGACCACCGCACCGGCAGGTTGATCGTAATTAGCTGCTTGGACAACCTAGTCAAGGGCGCAGCCGGCCAAGCGGTGCAGAACATGAACCTCATGTGCTCCTTCCCCGAGACCGAGGCCTTGGACGCACTGGCCGTCTACCCCTGAGGGGGGTCTACCCCTAGAGGCGGAGAATCTCGAAAGGTCAAATCACTGTCTTTACATATCCAATGGCGCATACCCTTCAACCCACTCGGCCTGCTGAATAATCCGGTTCAGCCTTCTTTCCCGTAATTACGCAGTGGCCCGGTCCACCCGATGATGTGTCTCGGACCAGTCCTAGTCCCAGTTCGCGTAGAGCACCCACCTTTACGGATACCAAGTATTTTTCCAGCCCGCCACTGGTAACCGATTCCGGCGTAGTCTCGGAACTCAGGTACACCGAAACGAGGCCGTCTTTGTCGCCTTGCTTGAAGGATTGTGTTTTAGGGCGGATTCTTTGTATGTTTTCATCGTAAACGGTGAAGTTTTCAGCTACGCGCCGGAGCACGGTTTCGTCGTCGCCAATGCTGGCGTCGTCGCCATCGCACTCCATCATTCACTTATAGTAATTGCCTGCACGTACTTGGCCAATTGGTCAAGGTCGTCCCAAACCCGCCCTTCACGCTCTTCATTGGGACTACTGAAGAAATATTCAATCTCTCCCTGTGGGTCGACTTCGATCTCGAAGTCCACGTTGTTTCTATGCCATTCAGCCTGCACACCGCCGCTCCACGTAGGCCCTATGCTGGGTGGTGGAGTGTGGCTATCGAGAACGTCAACTAATATCTTTAACATGTTGGCAACCGCAGTCGGTTGGGTGCGCCTGCCACCCGTAGTCCAATTGTCGCTCCCCCACGGTAGGGCTGCCATCGCCTTAAGCGTGGGGGTAAACCATTCCGCCATACACAATTCCCGCCACTGGTTAACCCACCCTTCAAATTCCCAGCTATTATAGGCCCGAGTCCCATGAACATTAATTGCAATATCAGGCAAAGTGGGAGTCTTGCTGGAAACGACTCGGGCATTCCTGAGGTAATCATTGAACGTAGAGCTATCTAAAAAGTCCCACTCATGCGCCTCCCGGACCGGCCTGATCGATATTGTTGTCATACCGTCCTCCTCCAAGCCCGGTGCATCTCACTCGAGGTTAGCGTTGCGAATCCTCGAACAATCCATTCATGTCCGAGATCCATGGTCTCGATAATCCCTTCCGCACCGCAACCTTGGGGAGCACCACGGAAGGTGAGCTTCATCAGGTACATCGGCATTTTGTCAGCCAGGAGGTAACTCGGCTCGACGCTCACATACAGTCTGCCTCGGGGGATCTCACCATCACCGAAAATAATATATTGCGAGGCGTATCCCGTCTGCTCCGGGGCTGGCAGAAAACCTTCCGTAAGATGCGGAGTTGCGGAGGGTATTATCTTTCCTAAGTCGGAATGGCTATTCCATACCCCTTCCGGCAAGATGACATTGACGTAGGTTACTTCACACTGCACCGGCGAAAGATCCTCTAGCCCCTCCTCGGACAGGAAGGTTTGAAATCCGGCAAGTTGTATCTTGAATTCTTCTATGATCTTCGCATAGCGAGGATATTCATGTTCCGGTTTGAGCTTACGCCAACTGCAGCCGAACCTATCTTCTTGGATTTGCAGGACTTTAGCCTCGGACTTGCTGATGAGGAGAAGGCGTGGAGTGGGGGGGACATCGCTAATCTGGAATTCAAACCGAGGTCCTTGCGGACCTCCAAAGGTCTCGACTAATGCCGGCAACGGTGGGGCTTGCTCATACCGAGGGAATCGGTCCCGCACTTGAGTCCACCTGAACATGAGCAATGGACCGTCGAGGGCCGGTGCGTCGAATTGGACCGAAACCGCCACTTCAACAACTGGCGGTTTTTCGAACTCTGGCAGCACTTTACTTTCCCCACCGTAATACTATTATATATTACTTAACTGAGCATGACCCTTTAGGGGGTCGCAGTGATTTTCGCCGCTGTAATTATCGCCGTCAAGTGGCCGAGACAACGACTATATGAGCCGTAGGTTTCGGCAGTCCGAGGAAGGCGCGGCGATTGACGTGAGGGTAGGATATGGCCAGTTTTCAGGCTGCCGCTCCGAAACCGCTGTCCCGACCAATGCCCTTCCACGATGAAGGGATCTGTCACTGGAATGGCACGATGACGTGAAGAACTCCTTTAGATTCCTCACTGCGTTTCGGAATGACCCAGTTACGAGGCAGGCGTGAGGTCTTCCTGTCGGGTTGTTTCTAATGCGATAGCCCTGAGTGGGGTTTCTGCCCCTAGAGGCAGAGAATAATGCTGCGCCCTCCCAGGCTTTTATGGATAGCTTGCGCCTTTTCGCTGATTCTTCCGGCACTGCTCCTAGCCTGTGGCTCCGATACGCCGACAGACCGGGCCGCCTCATCCGCCTCTGACCAGGCTACGCCCCAATCAGACCGGGCCACACCCTCACTTACGCCCACAGCGGTACCTGCCCCTATGCCAGAACCAACTCCCACATCTACGCTGGTGTTCGCTCCTATGTCGGAGTTCCAGTTGTCAATCTTCAACGTGGACGACCAACGGGAATTCTTGACCCAAATGCCACGAGAGGAGCACGCGTGTCTGTTGTCGGGCTTTGGCGAGAGCCCCATTCCGGGATTCATTGAGCTAGATGCCCAACAGTTACAGACCGTGGCCAACTGCCTCAGCAACGATACGCTGAAGCAGATGATCCGAGATAGGTTGGGGAGAGACGACGATCTGAGCCCAGAAACTCTGATGTGCTTTACCGACCGGTTAGATACCTCGGACCCGGCCAGCATCCTAATCTTCTTCGACCTTATAACTCTCTCGAACGAGGCTGAACAAGAGATTTATGTTGAAGAAATGGAGTCTCGGGTGGAGGCGGTCTCCTACGTAGGGCTGACCCTGTGCCTTGACAAAGAGGAGTGGACCAATTTTTTCGGTGACACCTTAAATGTGGCGGAGGTCGAACTTCGCCAGCTTCGGTGCCTGGTGAGTGAGCTCGGCCCGGACAACATTCATAGCTTGGTCTCCGTGCTTGATGACGGTGAGGTTCCTACCACAGTTCTGTTCTCCGCAGCCCAGAGGTGCGGTCTGGACATTGAGGCGATGCTGATCCCAGCCGCCACGCCGGCGCCGCCCATCGCTACCCTGTCGCCGTCGGCGCGGCCGACGGCAACGCCAGCCCCGGCCGCCACAGCAAAGCCGGCTCCGCCAGCGCCTACGGCAGTTCCAGCCGTCCCGGCGCCAACGGCGGTCCCGGCGGCCACAGCAGGGCCAACGCCAACCGCTACTTGGGCGTCAGTCGCCACACCAACCCCGGCTCCGGCCAGAAGGCCAGTTCCGGGGCGGCCCGCGGGAGAGCCGCCGCCAATGTTTATCGACCCGGAGCTTCGATACTACGCTCTGATCCATTTGGCGAAGGACCCGAAGGCCGTCATCCAGATCGAGCTATACCCGGCCTTGGTCCCCATGACCGTCAACAGCTTCGTCTGGTTGGCCGAAGGCGGGTTCTATGACGGGGTGACCTTCCACCGTGTCATCGACGGGTTCATGGCCCAGACCGGCGATCCCACCGGTACCGGACGCGGTGGCCCCGGCTACGTGTTCCCGGACGAGTTCCATCCCGACCTCCGGCACGACAGTCCAGGCGTAGTGTCGATGGCCAACGCGGGCAACCCGCCGGGCGGCACCAACGGAAGTCAGTTCTTCATCACATTCGTGCCTTTGCCGTATCTTGACGGTCTGGACGCCGATGGTTCGCCCAAAGACTGCCAGAGTCCCTCGTTCTCATGTCACGCAGTATTCGGGAGAGTGATCGAAGGAATGGAATACGTCGAGGACATCAGGAGGCGGGACCCCGCGGTCCACCGCTGGCCGGGAGACGCGATTCGAGAAATCGAGATCGTGACCGAGGTTCCCGGCGCTTCTCCTCCGGCGTCGCCAGTGCCTGGCGGCTGAAGAACCTGCCCATTCGGTCTGGTGGCGCTTCATCCACTGGTCGAAAGACCGCATACCCGTCTCTCCTTAGTTAGAGCACCTGTTCCGTAGCGGCCAGATCACTCCCCAAGTACTGATAGGAACCGGGGGGCGTTGAGGATTCTTGCACCCTGATATTCTTCAATGGGCAAAAGATGCCGCCGGTCGCCAGTGACCAGGTAGTCGGCGGAGGCAGCCACTGCACATTCCAAGATGCGATTATCAGCTTGATTGTCCTCGATCACTGAAGGGAGCCGCCGGGGTTCAATGACAGTGGCCGCATCCCGCAGCACCCTAAGGGCCTGGGACGAACGTTCCTCGCTCCAACCGAACTTGCGCGCAAGCACCCCGGCAACCTCCTCCAGGATGAAGGGAGACAGGTGCAACTCGAATCGTCCTCTGCGAGCCAGATCGAGGACGAGGCGCTCGTTTCCGGGGAAGTTCAGACTGGAGACGAGAACGTTGGTGTCCAGAACAACCCTCATGTCTTGATGGAGCTGACCTCGGCCCGGTACTCTTCCACCAATGGGACCACATCATCAGCGCTTATGCCCTCCTCCCTGGCTTTTTGTTCTCCGTACTGAAGTAGCTGCCTCCACTCACACTCCTCCATGTAACGAAACAACGCCTCCCGCAGGAATTCGCTCCTGGACTGTCCCTGCTGTTTCATCACCTGGTCCATTCGGTCCGCCATCTCGGGGGGCAGGGAGAATGTGATGGTCTTAGTTGTTCGTGGCATACGCACCGCCTATTATCGAGTCTTACTGAGATACTGTGTCATCGGCGGACTCCTGTCAACCGTCTCTTGCCATCTCCCCCAGGACGATTGCAAAGTCGCTTAACTCTGCAGGAGAGAGACACACGCTGAACCATGTCCAGCCTAGATTATCGCTTTCGCGGTAATGACGATAAGTGTCTTTATGAACTTTGCAATCGTCCTCCCGCTCTGGCGGCTAATGAGCCGGTTGTAGTAAAATAAGCTTGTGCCCCGGTCGTCTAGCCAGGTTAGGACGCCACCCTTTCAAGGTGGAGATCATGGGATCGAAGCCCATCCGGGGTACCACCTCCATTCTGCGGACAATCCCCGTCACCGTCTCCTTGTAGCACTCCGGCCTCCCGAGTATAATTGGGCGCACTTCCCCAGCCTGACGCGCCGAGGCTGTAATCAACGGCGGCTCGACCGCTCACCGCCCGGTTGCTATAGAGTCCCAGTGCCCAGGGAGCTTCTAAATCGTTGAACAGATAGACATTTCCGTGGACCAACCTTTTCAGTATGGCTTGAGTGAAGACTGGCTGCGGGTGGTAGCGTCAAAGGCCCTAGAGGTGTCCGCGCCAGGGCATGAGGCGTATCAGCTAAGCCTAGCGGTGACCTGCGATGAGACGGTGCGAAGCCTGAACCGGGATTACCGGGGGCTGGACGAGATTACCGACGTCCTTTCTTTCTCCGCTTCCCACTCCGGCCATTGGGAAGGCGAGGCCGAGCCCCCTGAAATAGACATTCTTGAAACGGCAGACCCAAGCGGAGCCGGCTTCGTGTACCCTCCCGGAGAAGCGGCCCCCTTGGGCGAAGTAATCATAGCTTACCCACAAGCGCAGCGGCAGGCAATGCAACGGGGCGTGCCACTGGAGCAAGAACTGTCCCTGCTAATCGTCCATGGGGTCCTGCACCTGACCGGCCATGACCATTTGGAGCCCTTGGAACAAGCGGTGATGCAACGGAAAGAACAGGCCGCCTTGAACGCGTTGCCGCCAGCGGCTATTACTCGAGGCGGGATGCGGAGTAAATGACCTCCCAGGTCTACTATCGCAGATGGCGCCCCGGCAGCTTCGCCGACCTGGTAGGCCAAGAGCACGTGGCCACCACTTTGCGGCACTCGGTTAAACAAAGCCGCGTGTCCCACTCCTACTTGTTTTGCGGTCCCCGCGGCTCCGGCAAGACCACCACCGCCCGAATAATCGCCAAGGCAGTGAATTGCCTGGACCTTCGGGACGGCGACCCTTGTAATGCTTGCGCCATTTGCCAGACCATCAACGATGGCCGCTTCATGGACATCATCGAGTTGGACGCTGCCAGTAACCGGGGCATCGATGAGATCAGGGACATCAGGGAAAAAGTAAACTTCTCCCCGGTGCAGGGCAAGCGTAAGGCGTATATCATCGACGAAGCCCACATGCTCACCGACGCGGCCGCTAACGCCTTCCTCAAGACCCTTGAAGAACCGCCCGCCCACGTTATGTTCGTTCTGTGCACCACTGAAGCCCACAAGATACTGCCTACTATAGTATCCCGGTGCCAGCGCTTCGACTTTCGTCGTATACCATCGGAGCTGATCTACCAGCGTTTGACGGAGATGGTCGAAGCCGAAGGGGCCGCTGTGGAAGCCGAGGCGCTGCGCTTGGTGGCCCGATATGCTTCCGGGAGCTTGCGGGACGCCCAGAACCTCTTGGAGCAACTGGTGGTGTCTTCCCAAGACAGCGTTGGCCTCCGCCAAGTCGAGGACCTGTTGGGGTTGGGCCACGGCGAGCGGTGGCTGGACTTGGTCAAGTACTTGCTGATGGGCAATACCTCGGCCTCTCTGGGGGCGATCAACCAAGCGGCCTGGGACGGGACCGACCTGCGGCAATTGCATCGGCAAATCCAGGAGCTCCTAAGGGGTGTTTTGCACCTTCAGTGGAACTCAGGGCAGTCGCTGGACTTGGCTGATCACGTCGTCGAGCAGCTTGGGGAGTTGGTCGGCCAATTGCCGCCGTGGCGGATTGTGAAGGCACTGAAGACTTGGGGCGAAGTGAATATGCGCTATGATGCGCCTTCTACCCTGCCCTTGGAGCTGGCGGCGGTGGAGATCTGCGGGGCCCAAGCAGCGTCTCCTCCGGCTGATATACCCACCGCACCGGCAGTCAACCCGGTCAAAACCGGTCCTCCGGCTGCCCCTCGGGCTACTCCGGTGGCTAGGGAGGCGCCAGCAGGAACCGATGACGAGGGACCCAAGTCTGCGCCGCCGGTTGCGCCTAATCCTCAACGGACTGCCGGACCGGCGGCTGTTGAGCCGTCCGGCCCGGCGCTCAGTGAACCGGCGCAGAGTCCGTCCCCCGGCGCGGAACAAAGCGGCTTGGCTGGAGCCTGGGCAGCCACCGTGAAGGCATTGGGCCGGCAGAAGGGCAAGAAATACATCCTGGGGGCGTTGCTGAAGGACTGCAGGCCCGACACAATTTACATTGAAGGGGATACGCTGTGCTTGCCCTTTGCTCACCGGGCCCACATGGAGCGAATGCAGGAGGAGATGGACGACCCTAAAGGCCAGCGCTTGGTGTCCGACGTGATAAGCCGGTGTTTCGGCAGGACCTACGAGTTTAAACTTACATTAACCGAGGGCAACGGCGCCGGCGGCAACTCCCCGGCGTCGGCCCAAAACAGCCCCTTGGTGCGCGCTGCCATGGGGATGGGCGCCAGAATCATAAAGGAGGTTGCGGAATGAACCGGAACATGATGCGGCAGGCCCAACGGCAGTTGGCTCAACTTCAAAAAATTCAAGAGGAATTGGAGACCCTAACTGTGGAGGGCAGCGCCGGGGGCGGCGTAATCAAAGTAACAATGTCCGGCAAGCAAGTGGTTGACTCGGTGGTCATAGACCCGGAAGCGGTGGAGGACGTGGAGCTTCTCCAAGACTTGGTTGCGGCGGCGGTCAACGACGCCCTGACCAAGGCCCAAGAGCTTGCGGCCCAGAAAATGGGGCCTTTAACCGGGGGAATGAAAATCCCAGGGTTCTCCTAAGGGTCCGACGAGCCTCGCAATGACCAACGAGCAGCTACCATCGGCGGCTCCCTCACTGGCCCGGCTGATTCAGGAGTTGAACAAGCTCCCCGGAATCGGTCCCAAAAGCGCTCAACGTCTCGCCTACCACATTATTCGATTGCCCGAAGACGAGGCCCATGCTTTGGCGGATGCCGTCAGCGGGGTGAAGCTGAACATCATCTTTTGCCAACAGTGTCAAAACCTGGCCGATATTTCCCCCTGTTCCATCTGCTACGACCTCCGGCGGGACCGGCGGGTACTTTGCGTTGTAGAAGAACCCTTGGACGTGCTGGCCTTGGAACGGACCCGGTCCTATCGCGGATTGTACCATGTGCTGCACGGTGTCATTTCCCCGATGAACGGCGTTGGCCCGGGCCAACTCAAGATCAAGGAACTCCTCTCTCGCTTGACCGACGGAGAGGTTGAAGAATTAGTGATTGCCACCAACGCTACGTTGGAGGGTGAAGCCACCGCCTTGTACATCCGGCGTCACCTTCCCCGCGACGACATCAAAGTTACCCACTTGGCCCGGGGACTTCCGGTAGGAGGCTCCTTGGAGTACACCGATGAGATGACGTTAAGCCGGGCCCTCCAGGGCCGCCAGGAACTCTAGCATCGCGCCTCCGCGGACATATCGCTGCGAGGCCCTAACCCTCCAGAAATCCCCCGTGGGGGAAGCCGACTTGATGGTGACTCTGTTCACCAAGGAACGCGGCAAGCTAAGGGCCATAGCCAGGGGCGCCCGGAGGACCTCAAGCAAACTGTTGGGCCACTTTGAACCGTTGACTCAAGTCCGGCTTTCCTTGGCCCAAGGCCGTAACTTGGACTACGTCACCCAAGCGCAGGTCATCGAAAGCTTCTCCGATTTGAAAGGGGACCTGAACGCTGTAACCAAGGGGCTATACCTGGCGGAGTTGGTGGACGGATTCGGCTCTGAAGCCATCTCGAATCAACCACTGTACCAACTGGCCGTCGAAGTCTTGAAGTCCATCGAGCAGGACCCTGAGTCGGAGTGGCCTTTGCGCTTCTTCGAGGTCCAACTGCTTCGGGTGTCCGGGTTCATGCCCGAGCTGTACCAGTGCGTGGAGTGCCGCCGGCCGCTGTCGCCCGGCAACCACCGGTTCAGCCCTACTTTGGGCGGCGTGCTCTGCCTCGATTGCCAGCCGGCCAGGGCCCAGGTCCGGCCCTTGTCCCTACGAGTTCTCAAGGTGCTGCGTCTTCTCCACCGCGGCCCGTTGTCCAGGGCCATGAGTCTAAAAGCGGATTCTGCCCTGGCTTATGAGCTCAAATCTGTGCTGTCCAATACAGTTAGCTACTGGTTGGATAAAGAAATTCGCTCCAACTCGTTTCTGGAACAGCTATACCGTGAGTCAAAGACCCAGGTGTTTACTTAGACGTTCCTCTGAAAATGCCCTTCGTCATCTTCTTCGCCCCCACGGAGTTTACCCGGAACACCGTCGAAGGGTTCCGTGAAGAGTTCCGGCTCAGAATCTAAACCCCTCGACCGGAGAACCGGCCTTGACTTGCGAAAGGAATTTGCCGACAATACCTACTGTATTGGCCCCATTTCCGAGCGGATAGAAGTACGGAACCAGCGTCACTAACATCACATGAGTAACGGCTCTATCTCCAGCAACGGCACCAATAAATCAGACCGGGAAATAGCAGCAGTCATCGGTGTGTCGCTGGCCTTAGCAATGAAAGGCGATCAGTCCTCCGGTCCTTCGTCTCCGGCGGCCAGCCCTTGGCGCGACTATGGACGCCGGCAACAACTTCTTTCCCGCTTATCGAGCAATCGAGGCGGCCAGTCCTCCGGTCCTTCGTCTCCGACGGCCAGCCCTTGGCGCGCTTATGGACGCCTGGAACAATTCCTTTCCCGCTCATCGGGCAATTGAGATTGGCGATAACCACTGTTCGGGTAAAGGTAGGCGAACGGTGGTACACGGTGAAGGTAGGCGACCTCTCCCGCTCCCCGGTGGAAGTAACCGTGGAGGGAGAGTTGTTTCAGGTGGAAGTGGAAGGGCTCCCTTCCCCACCTCCCGCCAGGCCCCGCCAGGGCCGGCCCCGTCCACCGCCCATCGCCGCCAACCCACCCCCAAGACCCTCGACCCAAGGCGTCTACTCCGACAAAATTCTTCGGTCCCCCATGCCCGGCCGGGTTATTTCCATTCTGGTGCGGCCGGGGGAACAGGTTTCCGTGGGTGATGAGGTGTGCGTGGTGGAAGCTATGAAAATGGAACAAAGCATTCGAGCCACTCAGGACGGCGTTATCAAAACTATCCATGTCCAGCCAATGGACTCGGTAAGCACCGAAGACCCTCTCATTGAGTTGGAATAATGGAATGAGGGGCCAATGGCCGGTCAGGCGCCGCTCTACTCCATTGGGTTGAACAAGCACCCCTCGACGAAGATGTCAAAGAAGTCCGGCGTCGTCTCCAACTCTACGTGTTGGATGCGGCTCACCATGTCCTCGGCTACAGTCCGCATGTGGCCTGATGTGAGCATCAGAGTCGCGCCCTCCAGCGCAGCGTTGCCCACCTTTACGATCCTTTCAGTGGGCAGGTTGGCGATGAACCCTATACTGACAGCATTGCCCACGTCCACGTAGTTGGCAAACCCTCCGGCCAAGTATAGTTGGTCCACTCCCTCCGGAGTGACGCCGTAGCGGCGCAACACGATGAACTGTCCGCAATAGTTCGCTGCTTTGGCTTGGGCCAGAACGCTGACGTCGGACCGCGACAGTGACATCCGCCGCTCTGGGGCAAAGCTGAACTCGGCGCTCCCATTTTCGAAGACGCCCAGAGCGCTCATGCGACGGGTATGCCTGAGTTGGGCCAGCAAGTCCACCAACCCCGAGCCGCAAATGCCCTGAGCCTCCACTCCGCCGATGGTCCGGTAGTCGACCCGGTCTTCGAGTATGCGAAGGGACTCTATCGCACCGTCGTAGCCGGGCATTCCGTAGGAGACCTGTCCGCCCTCGAAAGCGGGGCCGGCGGGGCAGGACGCAGCCATCATACCGCGGCGGTTGCCAACGACTACCTCCGTATTGGTCCCCACATCCACCAGCATCGCCACACCCTCTTCCTCGTCCATAGCCACGGCAAGCAGTCCTGCCGCGATGTCGGAGCCTACGTGGCAACCGACCAAGGGCCCGCCGTACACGTTAGCCCCTGGGAACACGCGAACTCCCAGGTCCTGGGCTTTGGCGTTGAGACAAGTTGAATCGCGCAACCCATCTTCCAATTCCAGTTCCGTCACCGACCGGTACGGCTTCTCGCCAATGGGTTGGACATCCAGGCCAAAGAAGATGTCCCGCATCGTGGAGTTGCCAACCACCACTACCTCGTAAATTGACCGCCGATGAAACCCCAACCGCCGGGCCATGTCGCCTATCTCGAAGTTGACCGCCGACAGCATCACCCGCTGAAGCTCGCCGCGAAAGGCTCCGCCATCGTAGGAGATACGCTGCATGACGTCACTGCCGCCGAATCGTTGAGGGTTCTCGAAAGACGCGGTGTAAATGACCTCGCCGCTTTCCAGGTCCACCAGGTTGAGCGCCACTGTGGTAGTCCCGGCGTCAATAGCAACGCCGTATATTTGGCCCCGATACCGGTCGATAGGCCGGTCCCGAAAGTGTACCTCGTCGCCCTTGCGCACAGTCAGGGGCTGAGGCTGCACCCTGCGCCGTATCGAGTGGGTAAGAATCCTTGGTTGCCGGCGCAGCACAGCAAACTCCACATCCCGGTCAGGATCGGCGATCTGCGCTTGGCAAGCGAGCCGGTAGTTTTCCCGGAGGAAGTCTTCAGCGTCCGACTTGGAGCTTAGGGCTTCCATCCCCCGCCGTATTTCGACGATGCACTCGTGGCATTCACCATGCCTACGACAAGAGGTTGGAACTCTGACCCGGAGTTGATCGGCGTAATCGAAGACGGTTTTGCTAACCTCCAACTCAAGCTTGCTGCCGCCGTGGTAGAGGGGAGACATGAGGGTATTCTAACATTGCGCCAAGAGGGATAGCCGTAGGAACGAAGCACCTAGACTTGTAACCGTTCAGAGTTGGTGAGCACACTGACACGGAACCGCTCATCCTGAGCGCAGCGTAGCGGAGTCGAAGGACCGATTCCCCTCAAATCTGAACAGTTAACTAGACTTCCCAGGCGTTGCGATAGTCCAGGTTATCGCTGCCGGTACAGATAGGCCGGCCTCCCTGCGTTCCTGGTGATGCCTGGTTGCGGCAGCCAAATCCGGCCGTACAATGGTCCAGAGCGTTTTTGTAGGGACAACGCCAAGTCGAGACCTGATTGGCGGTCTCGGATATATCTCTAAAAATCTCGCCGAGCCAGGCTATGCTGGCCTCATAGCGGTTTTTGTCTACTTCTTGGCCCAACCGGATACCCTCACACGCTGGCCGCCACTATCGTGGCAACCCCTTCCACGCCAATCAGCCTCTTGGCCAGGTCGACGCAGGCCATAGCGTCTTTGCCGTAGCCGTCGGCTCCCATCTCATCGGCAAACTCTTGATTCAATGGGGCGCCCCCGACCATGACTTTGACCTCTCCTCTCAACCCGGCTTCTTCGAAAGCCTCGATGGTCTTGCCCATGTTGGGCATGGTCGTGGTCAGCAAAGCCGACATGCCCAATATTTGAGCGCCGTGTTCCACCACCGCATCGATGAACGCCTCGGCTTTGGTGTCCACCCCCAGGTCATGTACCGTAAACCCGGCGCCCCTGAGCATCATAATGCACAAGTTCTTGCCGATGTCGTGTAGGTCTCCTTTGACCGTGCCCATTATGACGGTGCCGACAGGCTTTATTCCCGATGCCGACAATATGGGCTCCAGATAGGCCATGCCGGCTTTCATGGCGCGGGCGGCCACCAGCACCTCCGGCACGAAGATGATGTTGTCTCGGAACTTGACGCCCACCACTGCCATGCCGGGGACAAGGCCTATCATCCAGGATGGTGTTGGCCGAAAATCCGCCGTCAAGCGCTTGTTTGGTCAGCTGGTCGACTTCTTTATTGTTGCCAATAATCAAGTTGTGAGATATTTCCTGCAGCAAGGGGTCCGCATCCTCGAAGCGCTCCCGAATGCGTTGGAGTTCGGTTGGGTTGGTCACGTACCCCAGTTCCTGTTGAAGACCTGCGTTGACTAACGGCATCTTATAAGCTCGCTTTGGCTATGATTCACCGGCGGGCATCGCACCACGCTTTGACCGACCTGGGGATCTCTATCAAGTTTTCCAGCTTGGTTGCCAGGGGCACAGCGCATTCGGGAGCGATCATGTCCACTCCTGCGTCCAAGCACTTGAAAACCTCTTGGCGGACCTCCGCGGGCCCCCGGGCATATAGCGTCTCCGGGTTATTAATGTTGCCTACCAGGGCGATCCGGCCGCCCATCACATCCACCGCTTGTTGCGGGTCGTTCTTTGAGTCGAAATGAAAGCAGGCCATGCCGGACCGGGCGATGTAGTCCATGCGGTCCAGGGTGTTCCCGCATATATGGAGGATAAGGGGTACCCGGAGGCGCTGCGCCATTTCCTGGTGTATCTCTAACAAGAACCTATTGTAATACTCGCCGCTCACCAGGTCTCCGGTGGCGTGGTCCGGAAAGGTGAGCGCGTCGACGCCGGCAGCTATTTGGGCCTCGCCGAACAGGACCGAGATTTCCTTCAGGCGATGGAGACACCGTTTCACCATGTCGGGGTCGTCCACCGTCATCAAGAGGAAGTTCTCCACGCCGAAAACGTGGTAGGCCAGGGTCCACGGACCCATGGTCTTGCCGATGACCGCCACCTCTTCACCGAACTCCGCCTTGAGCAGTTCGATGGCTTTGATGATGGTCTGATTGTCCGGGTGTTCCAGGAATCCCTTGGGTATGTGAATGTCGTCGGGGCCCTTCCAAATGGGATTGGACATCCGCACCGTGGGCCAGTTGTCCTTCTCCTCCCACTGCATTTCGCAGCCCAGGGCCGAGGACTCTTGGATGATAGTAAAGTAGGGCATAACCGAGTCGAAGCCCAACTCGGTGTGTCCGGTGGCCGCCAAACGGGCAGCCAGCTCCGGATCGCGGCAAGCGGCAGGGAACGGCGCGTCGGCTAGGTCCATTAGTTCCACCGTCGCGACGTTGGTGGGGTTGCACACCGGCGGACGGTCCACCGGCGCCCCGGTCAAGGCGTTCATCACCCGTTGGCGCGGGGTCATGGTCTCGGTGAATGGCATGTCAGCGACCTCCTGCTAGGGTTCGGCGTGTATGCGAACCATCTGACCGCGTTGTATAGTTTCCAGAGTTTCGACAATTCTCGGGATTAACGGAGCCAAATCTTTGATACCGTTGGTCTTTGCTGCCAATACGATCACCGCAACATCGGTTCCTGTTATAGCCTGGTCACTGAGTATATCCTGGTCGCAGGTTATCAAGGCATCGAAGTCGTTCCGGGCCCGCGCAAGCAGTTGGTCATCGGGCAATTTGTCCCAGCCGAGATATCCAGCAGAAATAACCTCGTGGTGTTCCAGCAAATAGGGCCTAAGGTCCCAAGTAATGTTTTTATCGAGCAGCAGACGCACAAGCCTCTCTCTCCAAGACCTCACGCGCCAACTGCAAGATTGCCATCAACTGCTCTCTGCTTGCTCCGGAGAAGTTGTAGGAAAAATCCTTCAATGTGCAAGCATCCGCCAAGAAGTCGAACAAAATCCTTATCGGGAGGCGTGTGTCCACGAATCTGGGGGCGCCGCTCAAGTATCTGCGGTCGCTGTTCACAACGCCGTTAGGCACTCCCCGGTAGGCGTCCAATTCCAAGACTCTTCCAGATGTAATTATGGCGTCATATGTATCTTCCCGGAACACTGCTGGAAAATCCCAATGGAAATCCTTCAAGCCCTTCACGTCGGCGAGATAGTCAAACAGGCGCTCTACCGGCACGTCCGACCGTTGAAACACCAAAGCGCCATCCGCAATCTTCTGGTCGCGCTGAGTGATTCTCTGTGCTGTCTTACGCGCGTGTTGCTCCATCTCGGCCAGCGCCTGTTCCATGTTTACGGACGGGAATTTATGCAGGAAGCCGTAGAGGTTCCAGTCTTTCCTCATATAAGCGTGCAGTTCCTTGGTCGGGACCTGAGTCCCGTCGAAGACGGGCGGTTCAGTTTGTGCGATCACGATTCCTCCGTAACCTCTCCATGCTCCAAACGTTCAGCCAAAACCCGAAGGGCCAATGCCTGAACCTTCACGGTAGCCTCTTCAGACGTTGCGCCATAGACTAACGCACCCGGAATCTCCATCACCTCGGCAATCCAGCGCCCATCTTCCTCCTGTTCCGTCTCTATGGTAAACGCGGACGCCATTTGCTTACATCCTTCCTAAGTCGGAGTGAATCCCAAGGTGCCGGTGGTCATCTGTCCCCGGAGCGCTTCCTCCGCCATCATATTCTCAACACTGGAAACGTCACGGGAATACGGAAGCAATACTTGGAGCAGTCGATCATGGCGCTGGCCGCAAGGAAAAGCCACTTCTTCGTCACTCGTCTTTTCCATTTCACCGTAGCGCACGAAACCCGCCACCACCGCCTTCAGCCGCATTGGGACGTTGGGCGCCTCTCCTTCACCTGATACCCGGTAAACCCAGCCGTCGGCCCCCTCACTCCCAAAGACTCGTAAGGTCAGCTTTGTTTTGGTGTCTTGGATGGATAGCTCATCGTTGACCGGGCGGTAGTCGGGACTCTTACCCACTGCTTGCGTCAGCAAGAATTTCAAAGGTCTCAAGTGCAGATATCCGCAATCAAACTCCAACTGGTTATGGGTCGCGTCCACCGGCAAGAGGCCGCCGAGAGCGACCATTTGGTCTCGTATCCGGCTCAGCCTTTCCTGGGCGCCGGGCTTTTGGCTGAAAGTCCATACGGTGCAGGTGGCGTCTTTGACGTACAGTCCCACCGTGATGTCGTGAAAGTGGGGATCGACGGGCACCAGTTCCAAGCACTTTCCGTACTTTCGGATGACGCCGGCCGCCCCTAGTGCCTGGGGGTCTTCAGTCCACGTCATGCTTCCACCTACTCTCTCCCCGCGTTTTCAAAGACGCGGAAAGCTTACGGATGTGGCCGGGGCCGGTGCCGCAGCAACCCCCGATGATGTTAATGCCTATGCCGGCCAGCAACTCGAAGCGGCTCGCCATAAATTCGGGTGTCTCCGGATATACAATCCGGCCGCCTTGGAGAAGGGGCAAACCGGCGTTGCTGTGGACCAGCAAGTAGCCGTCGGTAGCTTGCCGTAAACTTCTGGAAAGATCTACCATAACTTCGATTCCGTTTCCGCAGTTGGCGCCGGTTACATCGGCTCCCGCTTCGGTCAATTCCTTGACGGCACGCTCCGGTGTCACACCCATCATGGTGAAGAAGCCCCGGGGGCCGGGGTCGAAGGTCATAGTGGCCATGACCACCAGCTTGGTGTTTTTCTTGGCGGCCTTGACCGCCAGAACCGCTTCTTCCACGGCGGTCATGGTTTCTATGACCACGCCGTGGGCCCCTCCTTCCTCCAGTGCCGTCACCTGCTCCACGAAAGCGTCCAGCGCCTCGGCCTCGGTGACCTCTCCCAGCGGTTCAAGGAATTCGCCGGTGGGGCCAACTGAGCCCACTACGTAACACCCGGAGGGGGCTTGGCTGCGGGCGTGTTGGGCGGCCAGCCGGTTGAACTCCTGGACCCGTTCGCCATACCCGTATTTACCCAGCATGAACCGGTTGGCCCCAAAGGAATTGGTCAAGACCAGGTCGGAACCAGCCTCAAAATAGTCCCGCGCCATGCCTTGGATCAACTCCGGACGGCCGGCGTTGAGCTCTTCCGGGCAGCCTCCGGGTTCGAGACCGTGCTCTTGAAGATAGGTGCCGGTGGCGCCATCGGAGATAAGTACATCGCCCCGGGCCAGCCGGTCCAAAATCGACAGACCTTGGTTATCTCCCTCGCTCATTACCCCCGCCAATGGTCAACTACTCCCGAGTATCCTTTGCAACAAAACCCACAGCGTCACACACCAAAGATACATTGTATGCGCCGGAAAGAAAAGTGGATGACCGAATTAACTAACCAGTGGAACATCGACATTGAAGGGAATAGAATAGGCCCACGTAAATTCGCCCGGAGGTGTTCATGTATCCGTATCCGCAGATCGACTGGGACGCTCTGCGCAAGTTCCGCGGGGGTAAAGTCAAAGATTTGATGGCTGAGGACGATTTGGACGCCCTGCTCCTCACCGGACACGACAACATCCGATATGCCACCGACTTCGGGGTGTTCATGATATGTGAGTCCTTCGATTGGTTTGCCGCCATAGTAACCAGGGAAGGAGAAGCATACCTGTTCATTCCTTATGTAGATCAGGCCGTACCGGACCCCATACCCAATTATCCTTGGATCAGGGAGTACATACCCACCCCCTCTTGGGTATCCAGCATCACTCAGGAGGAGATATGGGTAAAGATGCTGGCCGGAAAGCTGGAGCAGTTGCGGGCCGGGAAGGTAGGCCTGGACACGATGTCCTTCCAGCTCTACGAGGGTCTGAAAGGGGCGTTGCCCGAAACCCGGTTCAGCAACTTGTTCATGCCCTTGGCCTTGGCGCGGCAGGTGAAGCATCCCGAGGAGATAAAGCTGATCCGGGCCAGTGCCGAGATCGCTTCCTTGGGGGGAAGCGCCGGGCTAAAGGCTATGCAGGAAGGGGCCATCGACTTCGAGGTCCTATCCGCTATTGACGGGGCCATGCGCGCCATGGGGGCCGAGTTCATCACCCACAACCTCTGTATCAAAGGTGAGAGTCAACAGACCGCGGGTTGGTTTCCCAGGGGAAGCCGGTTGTGGGCCGGGGCTACCATGGCCTTCGACTGGGGTTGTTACGTAAAGGGCGGCTACGGCTCGGATATGTGCCGCACCGGGTTTGTGGGCGCACCGTCACAGGAGGTCCAGAAAGCTTACCGCGTTTTAATGGAGGCCCACCGGACCACCGAGGCGGCGGCCAAGCCCGGTGTGAAAGCCTCGCTCTTGGATAAGACAGCCAACGACTACCTCAGAAAATCCGGGTACCCCACTGTTCCTTACTCTCTGGGACACGGCGTAGGACTCCGAGCTTGTGAGCTCCCCATTATCTACCGGCCGGAGATGATGGCCGCCGACGCCGCGCTGGAGGAAGGGATGGTGATTTGCTTGGAACCCGAGACATCGGTGGAGTCCAAGGGTGAGACGGTAGTGGTGAAGGTGGAGGACATGTACCAGGTCACCAAAACCGGGCTGGAACGTCTCACCACTACCGGGTATACCCCTTTCTGGGAGGAGTAGAATTCCTCATGATGGACCAGTCAGTCGTCGAGCGGGTATTGGCCCAAGTGGATGAAGAAGCCATCGTCAACCTCGCCAGCGATCTAATAAGAATTCCCAGCTTCAAAACCGAAGAGACGCCGGTTGCGATGTTCTTGGCCGACTTCTTCAGAGCTAGAGGGTACCGGGTGGACCTTCAGGAAGTGGAGCCGGGCAGGTTTCAGACTATAGCCACCCTCAAGGGAGTGGGGGGCGGCGGCAGCCTCATGCTCAATGGGCACACCGACATCAACTCGCTGTCGCGGCGGTGGCGGCGCGACCCTTGGACCCCCACTGTGGAAGGAGACCGCCTTTACGGACACGGAGTCCAGAACATGAAGGGCGGCCTCGCCAGTATCGTGATGGCAGCCGAGTCGATACGGCAATCGGGCGCGCAAATCAAAGGGGACCTGGTGATAGCTTGCGTGGTGGGGGAGACACAAGGCGGCGAGGGCACCCGCTTCCTTATGGAAAGTGGTTTCAGGACCGATACAGCGGTGGTGGCCGAACCCTTTGGCGTGGGCAACCTGGTGACCGTACACGCAGGCATAGTTCACCTAGCCATTCATGTCTACGGGGTTACCGGGCATATCCGTCAAAACGAAGGCACCGTCAACGCCATTTATAAAATGGCCAAGGTGGTGGATAGCCTTCAACGAGTTAGCTTCACTTACCAGCCGCGGGAAGATATGCCGCACCTTCCGCGGCTGAACGTTGGCGGCATCATCGGCGGCTTGGGGGATGAGTACGTCCTGGTAGAGCCGCCCTACATTCCTGACTTGTGCACTATCATCGTCGACGTCCACTTTGTGCCTGGGCAGACTGTAGCCGGCATCGTAGACGACATCCGGCGCGTCCTGGACCCGTTGCAGGCCCAAGAACCGGACCTAAGCTACCGGATCGAGATTCCGCCGCCCGAATCCTTCAAAGGCCGGCGGCGCTTGGTCATGGACCCCTTGGATGTGCCCCAAGACGCATATATTGTTCAGGCCCTGGCCCGGAACCACGAATTAGTGACCCAGCAGCCTCCCAAGGCCGTAGGCACTGTTTTGCCCTACTCCTATACCGCCAACGACACCTGCCATCTTTGGAATGCAGGAATCCCGTGTGTGCTGTACGGTCCCGCTGTAGTCCGGGGTGAAAAGGACGAGGACGACGCTTGCGTTATTATCAGCGAGATGGTCCAGTGCACCAAAGTGCTGGCCCTCACCGCTCTGGAGGTTTGCAACCAAGAACAAGGAGCGGCGGCTCCTTAGCTGAAGGAATTTCCTACCGACTTATTTCCTAACGACCCAACGAGGAGGCAGCCGGTGGATACTCTCCTGGGCATTGATTACCACACCTTCACCATAGTTGGGAGGTGCTCCCGCACCGGGATGTTGGGAGTGGCTATTACCACCAGCGACTTAGCCGTAGGCTCCCGGTGCCCCTACGTGAAACCGCTGGTGGGCGCTGTCTCGACTCAAGCATTCACCGACCCGCGGCTGGGCCCCTTCGCTCTGCGGCTCCTAGAGACGGGTTACTCCTGCTCAGCGGCGCTGCGGCAAATAGAAGCCAGCGACCCTCACATCGAACGCCGCCAGCTTGGCTTGGTGGACCAAGACGGCAACTCCGCCGCTCGCACGGGGGCCCTCAACAAACCCTGGGCCGGCCATACCGCCAACCGGGATTACGTGGCTATGGGAAACGGCTTGGCCGGGGAGCAGGTGGTGCGAGCCATGGCCGCGGCCTACGAACAAGGGGAGGCCGAAGACTTGGAAGAGCGCCTGTTGCGCGCCATTGAAGCCGGCCAAGCAGCTGGTGGAGAGGAAGCCGACTTTACGCCCTATCACTCGGCCGCCCTGCTGGTGTGGGGGTCCCAGAGCTTTCCCAGGGTGGACCTGCGGGTGGACGAGCACGACGCGCCCCTGATGGAACTGCGCCGCATCCTGGAGATTTACAAAACGAAAATCGATTTCTTTACCCTGCGGGCCAGCAACCCAGAGGCGGCGCTGGCCGCCGGAGTAAGGACGGACATTTGACCCCGGACCATCTACATAAGCCCCGAAAATCCATTTGCTTAGGCGGTGCGCCATGGTTGCCAGAGAGTCCACGGAGAACCCCGAGTATAAAGTTATTGGGACCCGGCCCATTCGCCACGACGCTTGGGAGAAGGTCACCGGCCAAGCCCGGTACGGCGCAGACATAAGGTTTCCCGGACTTCTCCACGGCAAAATACTCAGGAGTCCCTACGCCCACGCCCTGATCAAGTCCATAGACGCCAGCCAAGCCCTGAAATTGCCCGGAGTCAGGGCGGTAGTCACCTCGGCGGACCTTCCCCGGCTTTCGGGCCGGCCGGTGGATGTGGCGGAGGGCGCCCCGCTGAACCCTCGCTTCCTAAGCAATAACGTTCTCGCCGCCGAAAAAGCACTATACCGGGGACACGCCGTTGCCGCCGTGGCGGCGGATAACCCCCATATTGCCGAAGAAGCATTGTCCTTGGTCCACGTGGAATATGAACCCCTCCCGGCGGTGCTGGACGGCAAAGAAGCCATGGAAGCCGGCGCTCCCATCCTTCACCAGCGTCTCTTCACTTCAGAAGGAGACTTCTTCCGCGCCGGCGGTCTGCGCGACGAAGACGACGACGCCCAGCCGTCCAATGTGGCGAGTCACTTCGTTTTCCAGATCGGCGAGCCGGAGCAAGGTTTCAATGAAGCGGATGTTGTCGTCGAGGGAGAGTTCTATACCAGGACGGTGCATCAGGGCTATATCGAGCCTCACACCGCGACCGCTTTATGGAACCGGGACGGCAAGATTACCATATGGGACAGCTCCCAGGGCCAATTCTCGATGCGAGACCTTACAGCGGCCGTGCTGGACCTTCCGGTTTCCCAAATCAAAGTCGTCCCAATGGAGATCGGAGGCGGCTTCGGAGGCAAGCTCTACATTTACTTCGAGCCGGTGGCCGCGCTCTTGTCCAAGAAGACCGGACGCCCGGTCAAGGTGACGCTGAGCCGGACCGAGGAGTTTGAGGGGACCGGCCCCACCTCGGGCGGTTACATTAAAGCCAAGATAGGCGCGACCAGGGATGGGCGCATAACCGCTGCCGAAGCGTCGCTCATCTTGGAAGCCGGCGCTTTCCCCGGCGCCCCGGTAAACCTTGCGGCCCAGTTTATTTTTGGCCCCTACGACATTCCCAATGTAAAGGTGGAAGGCTACGACGTGGTGGTCAACAAGCCAAAAGTAGCGCCCTACCGGGCCCCCGGCGGCCCCTCCGCCGGATTCGCCGGAGAAACCCTGGTCGATGAGCTCTGCGAGAAACTATCCCTGGACCCTCTGGAGTTCCGGCTCTTGAACGGGGCCAAAGAAGGAGCCCGGAGAGTGACCGGGCCCGCCTACCGCCGGATAGGCTGCTTGGAAACTCTTCAGGCCGCCAAAGACCACCCCCACTACCGGGCTCCACTGGGAGGCCCCAACCGAGGCCGTGGTGTGGCTACAGCGGTTACTTTCAATATAACCGGCGCAACCGCCGCCGTGGTGAACCTGAATCAGGATGGCTCCGCCAGTCTGGTGGAAGGCTCTGCCGACTTGGCCGGCAGCCGCACCGCAGCCGCCATGCACGTAGCCGAGGTGCTGGGCATCGCCGCCGAAGACGTTCACCCGTCTGTGGGAGACACCGACTCCATCGGCTTCACCGCCACCAGCGCCGGCAGCAGCGTAGTTTACAAGACCGGCTGGGCTTGCGTTGAAGCAGCCAAGGACTTGCAACAGCAATTGATAAACCGCGCCGCCCGCATTTGGGACGTCTCTCCTGATGCGGTTGATACTAATGACGGCGTGTTCTTTCACAAGTCCGACCCCGAGCTCAGCCTGACCATCCAGGAGTTGGCGGCGATGCTTAACTCAACAGGAGGGCCGATAGTGGGACGGGCGGCGGGCAACTGGGGAGGAGAAAGCCCTGGTTTCGCTGTTCATATAGTGGACGTGGAGGTTGACCCGGAAACCGGAAAGACTCAAATACTCCGCTACACCGCCCTGCAAGACCCCGGCAGAGCGGTCCACCCCAGCTACGTGGAAGGGCAGATGCAAGGCGGCGCGGTCCAGGGCATAGGTTGCGCTCTCAACGAAGAGTACTTCTTTGACCAAGAAGGGAAAATGCTCAACTCTACCCTGCTGGACTACCGTATGCCCATCAGCACAGACCTGCCAATGATCGATACCCAATTGGTGGAAGTCCCCAATCCAGGCCACCCAACGGGAGTCCGGGGCGTCGGAGAAGTGGCCATCATCCCGCCGGTCCCTGCCATCGCCAACGCCATCAACCAAGCGGTGGGCGTGCGGATGACGGAGTTGCCTATGTCCCCGGCCGCGCTGCTGGAGGCCATCTGGCGAAAGGGTTAGCGGGCCGATTGTCCAGACTAGGGGTCATTACGGCGTTCCGATCCCGTCATTCCAGCGAATGCTGGAATCCAGGAAACACCGCGAGTAGGCAACGTTGTTGTTGGCAAACGCTTCTGAATTCCGGCTCAATGCCACCTCTTCCTTGACAAGCCCCAAGGCCAATACCCAAACTGAAACCATGTTGCCCATGTCCCAACCGCCAAAAGCCTCCCTCGATCTCCCTTCGTCCCCAGCGAAGCGCCGTGGAGTCGCAGGGCCTGGGTCCGCGACCGGCCACCGGCCGCTGCCGGGCCCTCTTTCGCGAAGGGGGATTTCAGCCCCGCGGCCGATTCGTTCGTTATTCGTTCGGACCAACAAACGAATCCGGCCCGAGCCCGGTCTCCGCAAAAATCTAAGGCGCACCCGGCAGGGAATACAAATTTGACTTTGCGCCGGCCCATGTGTTAGACAGAGACTATCGCTGCCAAGAGATTCCGGCCGTATCCGGCTAAACCCTTCTGCTAAGACCTTTTGTTAAAACCATCTGCTAAAACCAGCTAAGGAGGGACAGACTATGACCCCGAAAAGGTCTCCGTTTCTGACCAAACCCTATAGCGGCTATTTCCACAGTGAGGCGCCCGATGACGACCGGGAGCTTACCCGCGTCGGCCCCGGCACGCCAGCCGGCGAGTACCTTCGTTCCTTCTGGCAGCCCGTTCTGCTGACTCGGCAGCTCAAGGACCTGCCTGTGGCAATTACGAGATTCGGAGAGGAGTTGGTGGCCTACCGCGACAAGAGCGGCCGCATCGGCCTCGTGGAGGCCCACTGCCCCCACCGGGGCACCTCCCTTGAGTACGGGAAAATCGAGGAGCGGGGCATCCGCTGTTGTTACCACAGTTGGCTGATAGACTCGGACGGAAAGATACTGGAGACTCCCGGAGAGCCCGAGGACAGCACCTTCAAAGACCGCCTCTATCACGGCGCTTATCCGGTAAACGATTATAACGGTATCCTTTTCGCTTACATGGGGCCTCCTGACAAAATGCCCGAGTTCCCCACCTTCGATTTTTTCGAGACTCCCGGGTATCGTCTGGAGACCGGTATACACTTGCTGCCGACCGAGGATGGGCCGGTCCCTAACCCCAAGCCGTGCAACTGGCTACAGGTCGTGGACAACCTGCTTGACCCTATTCACGAGGAGTTCCTCCATGCCACTATCTCGGGCATCCAGTTTGTAACAAGGGACGGGTCTCCGCTAGAGGAGATAGCCATCAGAGGGGAAATCGGATTCGTGGAGACGTCCACCGGTGTCATAACCCTGGACAGTCGGCGGATAAATCAGGATACAGTATGGGTGCGGAACATCGAGTTCCTGTGGCCCAACATGGGGATTTTGGGCGGCGCTCCCGCCTTTCCCCATGAATGGGGTCCGGATCAGACGGAGCAACATAACCGCCCCACCACCCTCATCTGGGCGGTGCCTGTCGACGACTATAATACCGTCGAGATCGACTTCTTCCAAGTGGCCGATTGGGATGAGGTCCCGCCGGCGAGGCAGTTTTCCCCGGCCCAACGGGGCAACAGGGGAGGCCGCGATTACGAGGAGATGCAGCAGATGCCCGGGGACTACGAGGCAATGATCGGCCAGCGCCCTGTCGCCGTTCACGCCATGGAACACTTGGGGGCGGAGGACCGCGGCGTCACCATGATGCGCAATGGTCTGCGGCGTCGTGTCCGCATGGTGCAGCAGGGGCAGGAACCCCCGGAGCTTGCCGCAACATCGGGGAGGACTGTGAACACCTACGGAGGAGACACTCTCTTAAGGGTGGGCCAAGGGGCGACCCCGGAGGAGGACAAGAAGCTACTGCGACAGGTGGGGGTGGATATGGCGAAGCGCTATGTTCAGAACCCGCCCAACGTTGTATGAAAGAGCGAGTAGGGCACGAAGCATAGGTCAAGCCGGCTATAACCTTGCAAGGAGGAAGGATCGATGTCCGCGAAGAGGCCGCCATTTCTGACCAAGCCCTATAGTGGCTATTTCCACCAGGAGGTTCCCGAGGACGACCGGGAGCTTACCCGCGTCGGCCCCGGCACGCCAGCCGGCGAGTACCTTCGCCGCTTCTGGCAGCCCATCCTCCTGACCCAACAGATCAAGGACCTGCCGGTGGCAATCAAGAGATTCGGGGAGGAGTTGGTGACCTATCGCGACAAGAGCGGCCGCATCGGCCTCGTGGAGGCCCATTGCCCCCACCGGGGCACCTCTCTTGAGTACGGGAAAATCGAGGAGCGGGGAATCCGCTGCTGTTACCACAGTTGGCTCATAGACCTGGACGGAAGGATACTGGAGACTCCAGGAGAGCCCGAGGACAGCACTTTCAAAGACCGGCTCTATCACGGCGCTTATCCGGCGACCGATTACAACGGTATCGTTTTCGCCTACATGGGACCTCCCGATAAGATGCCCGAGTTCCCCACCTTCGATCTTTACGAGACCCCCGGGTATCACCTGGAGGCCGGGATACACTTGGCCCCGACCGAGGATGGGCCGGCCCCCAACCCCAAACCGTGCAACTGGCTACAGATCGTGGACAACTTCCTGGACCCTATTCACGAGGAGTTCCTCCACGCCACCATCTCGGGCATCCAGTTCGTAAATAAAGAGGGGTCCCCGGTAGAGGAACTGGCCATCAACGGAGAACTTGGCTTTCTAGAGACATCCACCGGCATCATAACCCTGGACAGCCGGCGGATAAATCAGGACACCGTATGGGTCCGGAATATCGAGTTCAATTGGCCCAACATGGCGGTTTTGGGCGGCATGCCCAGCTTTCCTCATGAATGGGGTCCCGACCAGACGGAGCAGCATGAAGTCCCCAGCAGCCTCTTCTGGGCGGTGCCTGTCGATGACTACAATAGCATCGAGATCGACTTCTTCCAGGCGCCGGATAGGAGTGCGCCTCCGCCCGCCAGGAAGTTTGCTCCAGCCCAAGAAGCCAACAGGGGAGGCCGGGCCTACGAACGGATGCAGCGGATGCCTGGGGACTACGAGGCAATGATCGGCCAGCGGCCTATCGCCGTCCACGCCCTGGAACACCTGGGGGCGGAGGACCGGGGCGTGACCATGCTGCGCAAAGGGCTGCGGCATCGTATCCGCATGGTGCAGCAAGGGCAGGAACCCCCGGAGCTTGCCGCCTTGTCCGGGAGGACTGTGAGTACTCATGCGGGGGACACCCTGCTGCGAGTGGCCGAAGCAGGGACTCCAAAGGAGGACAAGAAGCTGCTGCGGAAGGTGGGAATAGACTTGGCGCAGCACTATGTCCAGAACCCGCCCAACACTCGAAGCGGGGAGAACGGCTCCTAGTCCGCTCCGCCAAGGCGCTCCAAGACCGCAGCCCGCTGGGCTGCTTCAACGGCTTTCGCCCTAGCCGCTTCAGGTAGAGACTGCTCCCAATCCGGTATCAGCACATGAGAACTGGGGGATAAGGTCAAAACGACCAAGGCCCCAACCAGGCTGAAGCCCATGGAGAGGAACAGGATTTGGGTGAAGGACCCGGTCACATATATCACCAGGCCCGCTAAACTCGTCGCTATAGCATGACCCACAAGGGCGCCGGTCATCTCAATGCCGTACATGGTGCCTATGGGCCCTGATCCAAAGTACTGCCGGTTTACCACGGGATAAGCGGACATCTCTCCGCCGTAGCCAATGCCGAAGAGGACTGCGAATAGATAAAAAGTCCAAGGATCGCTGGCCCCAAAGAGGACCGCTACGGTCAGACCCTGAACGGTCATGGCGATGGCCATAGCCGGCTTGCCGCCGATGCGCTCGGCCACTATGGGAGTGATCAAGCGAGTGGCGATGCTGAATATGTTGATCAGGCTCAGGATCAGGGCGGCTCCCGTCAGACTGATCCCCTGCTCCACGGCAATGGGAATCGAGAATATAATGATGATGCCGTGTCCCACGCATCCCAAGCAGTGTATCAGCGGCAGGTTCCAGAATTCGTTGGTCTTTCGTATGTGCTGATTGAAAACCTTGAGGCGGAGCTTCTGCTCTTCCTCGTTCCAAGCGATTTCAGCGGGGTCGCCGTCCTTAACCCCGTATGGCCGGATTCCAATGTCGGCCGGCCGGTTGCGGAAAAAAGGCGTCGTCAAGAAGATTAGAGCGCCCCCCGCGATCCCCACCATCCAGAAGGTGTTTTGCCAGCCAACGTTTTCCAGCAGCGAAGCGACTCCGGGCGCCAGAATGGCCGATCCCAATCCGCCGGCAGCCCACAGCAGCCCTACGGCCAGACCCAGACGCCTCCTGAACCACTGGTTGATTGCAGAGATCAGGGGCACCATGGCAATGGACTGGGTAGTGGCCACCATTACGCCGAAGACCAGGAAAAACTGCCATAGCGAGTTGATAACGCCCAACAGGAGCATACTGCTCATAAAAGAGATACCGGCCGCCAGTATCATTTTACGAGCGCCGTAGCGGTCGGCCAGCCAACCGGCGATGGGAGAGAAGACGGCGCTCACCAGGTAATAGGTGGCCAAGGCCGCGCCGATAGTGCCCATGCTCCAACCGAAGCTGCCGTCGGGGTCGTTGAGCGGCGCCACCATGATGCCGGCGGCCATGCCTATGGACTGGCCTACCAACTGGACCACCACCAGCAAGGACACGATTATCCAGGCATAGTGGATTTTGCTTGGCGGTACGGCCGTATAGCCCCCTGTCCCTATCCGGCGGTTAATCTTGGGGAGATAGGCGAGCGCATTGATGGTTAGCTTCAAGCGTAGACCTCAATCATGAGGTCCTTTGGGTCGCTTCCGGAGAGCGACATCGGGCACGCCGTCACAATCACGAGGAGGTCCTTCAGAGCCTCTAGGACCACGTAATCTCCGGGCTTTGCGGTGGACCTCCGCACCTCTTGATTACCCTCCAGATCAACGACAGGTGTATTCTGGAAGAGGTTGTGGGGGTCTGGGAGGCCCTGGGGAGTGAATTCCAGCCTCTGCAATGTTGCCACCAAGTTGCCCCGGCAACTGGGATGCTCTTCATGGCCCAACTGCTTGTGAGAGTAGTAGTCGCAGGCGGGGGCCAACAAGTCATGAACGCCCAGCGTGTCCTCCTCAAGGACCATCAGGGGGTTGCGCTTATTGCTATAAAAGGGCTTGCCCACCACCGGGTATAGGCATTGATTTGTCCAACGTGTGTTGCCGGGAGAAAGAAACTCGTCAGGTGAATCCAAAACGAAAGCGAACAGGTCCCCTATTTGTTGACCCTGGACCGCTATTACCTTTACTCGTTGGCCGGCCCGGACCTCGGTCCCGCCGCCGGTCATAGCAGGAATGTGGACCTGTGAGACTAATTCTCTTTCCGTAGACATCGGCCCCCTCCACCGCAAGACAGTATCAGGACATTCGCCTAGAACAATCACCAAGGATACAGCCGCAGCAATTGCGGCAGGTCTAATATACACTAACTGACTGGGGAATAACCGGGTGTTTAACCCATGGGGCGGATATTCGTTTTGTGCGCGGAGACGCCAACCCCCATACTAGCGCAGTATCGTTGTTTCCGCGTCTTAGAGAGTAAGCAGTAATCTATTGTTGAGAAACCATAACTGAGATCATTGTCGAAAGGGGAATGACCATGCCTGCAAGAACAGGGGAAGAGTACATCGCGCGTCTCCGGGAACAGGGGCCGGAGGTGTATCTCCACGGGGAACGGGTGAAAGACGTGACCACCCATCCGGCCCTGGGCAACGGGGTTAGATCGCTGGCTGGCCTATACGACATGCAGCACGACCCTGCGTTGCGGGATGAAATGACCTATGCGTCGCCCACGACGGGAGACCGCGTCGGAAGGTCATTCATCACGCCGCGCACCATACCCGACCTGGAAAGCCGGCGCGGAATGATGCGCCGGTGGGCCAGGGCCACTTTTGGCACCATGGGCCGCACCCCTGATTTCCTTAACGTCAGCCTAATGGCGATGGCAGCGGCCGGGGACTATTTCTCTGCAAACCGTCCCGAGTTCAAACAGAACATCCAGCGTTACTACGAATACGTAAGAGAAAACGACCTGGTCCTTACTCACACTCTGATAAACCTACAGCGCAACCGGACACCCCTTGCGGCGCCGTTGGAAGACACGACCGATGTCGCTCTGTCGGTGGCCAGGGAGACCGACGCCGGGATCGTGGTCCGCGGGGCGCGGGTGCTGGCCACCTTGGGGCCGCTCTCTGATGAAATCGCCGTCTATCCCTCAAGGAGTCACCGGCTGCCCGAGGGCGCGCCTGAGCTTTACTCCTTCGCCTTCGCCATACCTTGCAACACTCCCGGCCTGAAGTTCCTCTGCCGGGAGAGCTTCGACTTGGGCCGGTCGCACTTCGATCATCCTCTCGGCTCCCGGTTCGAAGAGATGGACGCAATAGTATTTTTTGATGATGTGCTGGTGCCCTGGGAGCGGGTTTTCCTGCTGGGCGACGTGGAGTTGTGCAACAACATGGCTATGAGCACCAACCAGTACCTTCACTCCGGTCACCAAGTAGTGACCAAGAACTTGGCCAAATGCGAGTTTATCCTTGGCTTGGCGGACCTTATGGCCCAGACTCTCGGTTCGGGCCAGAACCCCCAGGTGCAGCGGATGATAGCCGAGATCATCGAAAACATGGAAGTCACCAAGGCTTGTCTACGCTCCGCAGAGGCCGATGCCAAAGTGGACCGGTGGGGCGTCATGTCTCCCTCGCTGGCGCCCATATCGGTAGCTCGAGGCATGTTCATCCGCATGTACCCCAGGATGGCGGAAATTCTCCACCTTCTGGGCTCCAGCAGCCTGATGGCTCTTCCCACCGAGGCGGACCTCCAGGGCCCCTTGGCTCCAGAGATACACCGCTACCTGGAGACGGACACGGCCTCCGCCGAGGAGCGGGTCCGTCTCTTTCGCCTAGCCTGGGACACTTGCTGTAGCGCCTTCGCCTCGAGGCAGGTATTGTACGAGCGGTTCTTCCAGGGTGACGCCCAGCGCAATGCTCACATCCTGAATGAACTCACCGACAAGGGGCCTATGACTGAGATGGTAAGAGAGTTTTTGGAGAGCGGGGCACACTGACCGGCAGATTATTCTTTAGAGGCTTGATGTGCTCAGGGCTGGTGCCACAGCAGCCGCCGATGATCTGCGCCCCGGCATCGACCCATTCCCGGGCATAGGCGAGATATTCGTCCGGGGTGACAGTGCCAAGAGTTAGAGCATCCGGATCGGGCTCTTCCCAGTTCTTGAGCTCCACAGCGTGGGCATAAGCCCCCAAAGGCAGGGAGGTATGCCGCCGCATCTCATGGAGCGCGGGGCCCGTGTCCTCCGATAGGGAGTGCATTACGAACAGGGCGGTCACCCCGTCCACGGCGACCACCTCCACAGCTTGGGCGATGGTCTCTCCGGCGTGTCTGCCGTGAAGTCCCAGGAAATACTCTTCACCGTCCCTCTGTACCGAGTAGCCCACCCACGCCGGCAACCCTGTCTCCCTGATAGCCTGCACCGCCGCCCTAGCGTCCAGGGTCCGAATGATCATCTCGGCAACGATGACCTCCACCCCCGCATCGGCCAAGAGCTTGGCCTGCTCCCGGTATATGGCCAGGGCCTCCTCATAGGAGGGCTTGACGGCAGGGTTGGACTTGGGGAGCAAGGTGGACATGGAGCCGGCGATGAGCACTGGCCTGTCCGAAGCAGCCCGCTCTCTGGCCTCCTGGGCCAGCTTAACCCCCAATTGGTTTAGCTCGGCGGTACGGTGGGCTATTCCGGCCTCCTCCAACAAGTCTCGGCTCGTGGAGAAGGTGTTGGTGATTATGATCTCGGCCCCGGCCTCGATATAGTCCTCGTGGATCTCCCGGATCAGGTCCGGGTGCTCCGGCATCGGCTCCGCCGACCAAGCCGTCGGACCGGTTGCGGTGCCTCGACGCTGAATCTCCGTCCCGGTGCCTCCGTCCATTATGATTACGTCGCCCGCCTTCAGCCTGGACTCCAATCGTTCAACATTGCTCATTGCTGCTCCTCCCATAAAGGCAGTTTGCCCAACCGGAGTATCCGGCGGCCCATAGCGTAGATTCCCTTAATACTACCGGGGCACACTGGTCGGCAGGCCGTTTTTCAGGGCTTTGATGTGCTCAGGGCTGGTGCCGCAGCAGCCGCCGATGATCTGCACCCCCGCATCGACCCACTCCTTGCTATAGGCTAGATACTCGTCCGGGGTGACGATGCCCCGGCCCGGAGCGCCCGCAACCTCCACGGATTGGGCATAAGCTCCCAGGGCAGGGACGTATGCTCCCGCATCTCACGCAGCGCGGGAGCCGTGTCCTCCGATAGGGAGTGCATTATGAACATGGCGGTCACCCCATCCGGGATGCTTCGACGGCTTCGGCGATGGTCTCCCCAAGCTCCCAGCGGCAGGGACGTATGCTCCCGCATCTCACGCAGCGCGGGAGCCGTGTCCTCCGATAGGGAGTGCATTATGAACATGGCGGTCACCCCATCCGCGGACGCTGCTTCGACGGCTTCGGTCTCCCCAGCGTGTTTGCCCATGTGGCCCAGAAAATACTCGTCGCCATCCCTCTGTACGGAGTAGCCCATCCAGGCGGGGAGTCCCGTCTCCCTGATCGCCTCCACCGCCGCCTTGGCGTCCAGGGTGCGGATGATCATCTCGGCAACGATGACCTCGACCCCTGCGTCGGCCAAGAGCTTGGCCTGCTCCCGGTACACCGCTAGGGCCTCCTCGTAAGAGGGCTTAACGGCAGGCTCGCCTTGAGGGTTCATGGTGGATATGGACCCGGCGATGAGCAACGGCCTGTCGGAAGCAACCCGTTCTTGAGCTTCCTGGGCCAGCTTTACTCCCAACCGGTTCAACTCGGCGGTGCGGTCGGCCATTCCGGCGGCCTCCAACTTGTCCCGGCCCGTGGAGAAGGTGTTGGTGATTATGATCTCGGCCCCGACCTTGATGTAGTCCTCGTGAATCTCCCGGATCAGGTCCGGATGGTCCGGCATCGGCTCCGCCGACCAAGCATTTCGTCCCGTCGGGGTGCCGCGGCGGCGGATCTCCGTCCCCGTGCCCCCGTCCATTATGATTACCTCTCCCGCCTTCAACCGCGAGTCCAATGGGTCTACGACGCTCATTGCTGCTCCTCCCGTCAAATTTTTCCCGCAACCGAGATTACAACTGCGCTATGGCCTAGATTCTACTATTAGGATAGATACCCCGGCGGAACCCCCAGGGTCTTTTCATTGTCACCCCCTGTTCAAGCCAGGGGTAGGCTCTGAGCCGCTCTCCAATGTCACCCTGAACGGAGTGAAGGGTCTAAAGTCCTTGACTACATTCTCTTTTTAGATGCTCGGACCAAAGTTCTTGCCGAAGGTTCTTAGATTCTTCGCCTACGGCTCAGAATGACATTTACGAGAATGAAAAGACCTGCGGCGGAACCGCCATCAGGATTTGACCGCTACTGCTTCGATCTCCACCAAAAGTCCGGGAAAGGCCAATGCGGTAATCTCAACCCCGGTGCTGGCTGGCCGCGAATTGGAAAAGTATTCCCGTCTGACTTCCTGGACTTCCGCCATGCGGCTCATATCAGTAACGTATACTACTACCTTGACCACATCTTCCAAGGAGGACCCGGCGGCCTCAAGCACCGTCTTCAGGTTCTCCATCACCTGCCGAGTCTGGGCCTTCATGTCTCCGGGGCCCACAACGTTTCCGTCGGAGTCCAACGCCACTTGCCCAGCAGTGTAGATGGTGTCACCGATCTGAATGCCCTGGGACATCGGCAGATTGTCATCCCATTTGTAACCTGGGTCTATCTTGCCGCGTGGACTCATTTCCCTCCTCCCTCATTTGACGCATAGGGTTCCGGGGACTGTCTTTTGGCTGAGGCTTTCGCCGCCATATTCCGCACCTGCTGGCTATTCTATACGGGCGCCGCTCATAAAGAAAGGATTTCCGCGCGTCGCCAGCCCAAGGGCCTGAAGTCTATTTGACAGCACCGTGAGTCGGTGCTAACTTTTCCTCACTGTCAACGCCGCTTACTGTTAACGAGGCATGGCGGCGCAGTTGCCCAGCTACACATCAAGGAGAGAGCTATGAAATTTGGAATCATGCTGCCCCACTACCGCCATTTGGCGTCGACGGAGGCAATCACCCGGCTAGCCAAAGAGGCCGAGGACATGGGTTACGACTCGGCATGGGTCACGGACCTGATAGTCATACCCCCAGACTACGTTGAGCGGTTCGGCCCGGTGTTCTACGAGTCCCTGACCGTCCTTGCCTACGTTGCGGGGTTCACTAGCACCATCCGTCTCGGTTCCAGCGTCATTGTGCTCCCTTACCGTAACCCCATACACCTGGCAAAGGTAGCATCGACCATCGATTCCCTATCTCAGGGCAGGTTGATCTTCGGGGTGGGCATCGGCGGCGCTGAGTCGGAGTTCAGACAACTCGGCGCGCCGTGGGAAGATCGGGGCGAACGGTCCGACGAGGCCCTACGTATCTTCAATGAGCTGTGGAGCAGCGAAAATCCCACGATCCAAAGCAAGAACTACCAAGTATCCGACATCGAGTTCTATCCCAAACCGGTGCAAAAGCCTCATCCGCCTATTTGGGTCGGGGGCGCCAGCCGGCGGGCCCTGAGGCGGACCGTGGAGTTGGGCGATGTTTGGCATCCGGTCAGGCTAGACCTGGACTTGTTGGCCCAGAGGAAGACCCAACTGTGGAGATTGGCCGAGCGAGCCGGTCGCGACCCTAACCAGATCGGCATCGCCATGCGCGAACCGGTGAAGATCATGTCGGACTCGGACCCCTCCAGCGGCGCGGCGTCCCTGCTGGGCTCCACCAAGAAAGTCATCGACAACGTTGCCGCTCTCCGCGACGCCGGAGTGAATTACATCGTGCTGGATACCTTCTACGGCATCCCGGAGCTGCACGGTGAAACACTGGATAGTATCCGCACCACTTTGGAGCGTTTCGCCACCGAGGTAATGCCCGAATTTCCTGAAGCATAGCCGAAGCTCGAAAGGGAGAGGGACCATGCAATACTCGATTAACCATGTGCACATAAGGGCCTCGGACCCGCGGGCTTCAGCCTCGTGGTATGAAAAGCACTTCAACGCAAAAATACTCTCGGAAAGAGAGAACATACCCGGCACAATAACGGTGAGCATGGAAGTTGGCGGGCCGGTGCGGCTTAACATTTCGTCGCAGCCGCCCGGGTCGTCGGATACAAGGAGCATTGCCGAACTGAACCAGTTGGGCTTGGAGCATTTCGGCTTCGACGTTTCGGACCTGGAATCGGAACTGGCCCGGTTCGAGGAGGCTGGCATACGCATTGTCCTTCCCCTCACCGAATTAGCCACCGGCACCCGCTTGGCCTACATCGAAGGACCCGACGACGTCGTCATCGAGTTGGTGCAGCCAGCCGGCTAAACCGGCGCAATTACTCCCCTTGGGGCATTAAGAGTTGGGATTCAGGCTTGCCGCCAGCTCTTCCCCCATTGGTCATCAAAGGCCACCTCGTCTAGGGGCCTGCGCCTAGTGGGCCCGTAGCGGGCTCCTTCAGCAGGAAATCCGATGGGCAGCAGGGCCGCTGTCACCACGTTCTCCGGTATACCCAGCAGTTGTTTGATCTCCTCTTCGAAACGCCTCTGCCGGGTGGTCAAGACGCTGCCCAGCCCCAAGCCCCGCGCCGCCAGCAGTATGTTCTGGACGGCAGGGTAGATGGAGGAACCCCAAGTGGCGCTGCCGGAGTCCGCCTGGATACAAGCAAGGATAAAAACGGGCACGTCCTCCATGTGGTCTTCCAGTTGCTGGGCCTCCCCGTAGACCCGGCGCTGTTGGGCTGTCAAGTCGGGGCTGAATACGAAATTCGAACCAGCACGGTACATGTCCCCGATCTTCCGCCGGGTCTCTTGGTCCCGAATGACGATGAACCTCCAGTTTTGGCCCACCCCTCCCGTCGGCGCTTTAATAGCGGCTTCCAGCAGCCTGGTAATCAAATCGTCGGGGACGGGGTCCAGCTTGAACCGTCGTATTCCTCGCTGGGTGTCGATGGCCTCAAACAAGTCGATTTTTTCTGGCACCTGCTTCTCCATATCCATGATTTTACTGATGGGTGAACGATAAACTAAACCAGTCCTCGTCATTCCGGCGAAGGCCTGAATCCAGGACTGTTCTCCGTCAGCTACGTTCTTTGCCCCCAGAATTTCTGGATTCCGGCTCAAGGCCGGAATGACGGGGAATGGACAGTTTAGTAATCCATTCACGTATCAGTAATTGAATGTGACGGTGAAAGGTGGGGGCCGGTCTAGAAGGAAGAGTACCCTCTGAACGCCACCGAATGTTCGGCCCCTTCCACGTCCACCTCCGGAAGCTGCGCCTTCAGGTCCACCGGCCGGCCGTCCTTTATCAGAGCAGCTATCTTTGACTTGTCTTGAAGGACGGTTATATCGGCGAGAGGGTCGCTGTCGAGGACCAGGATGTCGGCCAACTTGCCCTCCTGCACCAAGCCGACCTCGCCCTCCAAGCCCACCCAGGGGGCGTTG
Organism: Dehalococcoidia bacterium; assembly: GCA_965197565.1. GTDB lineage: Bacteria > Chloroflexota > Dehalococcoidia > Lucifugimonadales > UBA3495. Next base: position 798,528 of record CBDANK010000003.1, on the reverse strand, counting down.
CCGCTGGTTGCCGACACCAACGCTTCCATGGGTGATAGACCGACGTACTTCTGGAAGATCTCCGGCTCCTGCATGTGGCACTCGCCGTGGACGGTGACTTGGGAATTGCCGGCGTCGGTGCCGGCCAGCATCTTGATTCCCATCTTGTGGGCCAGCTCCATGTTCCGTACACAAGACTCGGCGTTCCTTCTGATCTCGTCCCGCGCCCTCTGGCTGGCCCCTATCTCAGCTCCGAACTCGGCGAAGTTCATCATAAAGGTAAGAGTGGGTAGAATCATGGCCCCGGCCTCGGCCACCGCTTCCAGGTCTTCCTCCACCGCTAGGTCAAGGTGGAAGATGCAGTCAACCCCGGCCTCGGCGGCGGCGCGGGTGGAGCCGGAGCCGCGGGAGTGTATAGCGACCTTGGTGTCTCTGCGGTGCGCCTCTTGGACTATGTGCGCCAGTTCCTCCTTGGTGAAGGCCTGGTTGTAGCCCAACTCGCTGTCGCCGATCTTGATGAAGTTCACCCCGTTCTTGATCTGGCGCCGCACTTCGGAGGCCATAGACTCCAGCGTCGGCGTCCATACGCTGGTCTCGTCCTCGGGCATCTGGTTGAAAGTCGCGGTGCGGTCGCCGATGCTGCCGACTGTGGCCAGGAGACGCTCCGCGCAAAAGATGCGGGGTCCTTCCAGCAACCCGGCGTTAACCGCGTTTCGCACCGCTACATCGGCGAACCACTTGCCGCCGGGACAGGAAAGGCTGGTCACGCCGGAATGCAGTACCCGCCGGGCGTTGCGCGCCCCCCACAGAGTAGCGTGTTCCGGGCCGGTGGGCCAGCGCACTCCGGGTATGGAGGGCTGCCTCAAGGAGAGGTGGCAGTGGGCGTCGATCAGCCCAGGGATGACCCATTTCCCGGTAGCGTCGATGACCTCTACGTTCTCTTTGTCCTCCAAGTTCAAGTCTCCCGGCGGTTGGCCGACACTCCGGATGCGGTTGCCGCGAATAACGATGGCGTTGTTCGGCGCCGCCTCCGCGCCGGACCCGTCGATTAGAGTTCCGTTTAGGATTACAGTTTGCTTTTCTCCGTTAGCGCCCATGTCTACCTCCTCTTTTGAGTCCAAATAATCGGGGTGGTCTCATTCAAATGCGATTACCCTAGCTTGTTGGTCCAGTCCGATTTACCCACCGCAGACCTTCATGATCCGGGCCATGTTCCCGCCCAGTATCATGTCCATCTGCTTTTGGTTTATGAAGGGGCAGTAGTTGCGAAATGAGTCGATGGTCTGCCGGTAGGTCCAGTGCCGCAGCGACAAGGGCATATCGGTGCCGTACAGCAGCCGGTCGGCGCCTATGCGGTCCACCAGTTGCTCCAAGCATGAGCGCATCTGGGGCATGGGATAATCCCACTTGCCGCCCAAGGCTATGGCGAACAACAACTGGACGTGGAAGTTAGGCTTGTCGATGGGCGCCGCAGCGTAGACCTCATCGGGCAACTCGATGCTGTCCTCCTTGGCAAACATTCGCCACTCGAACCCGTGGGTAAGAACCACGGTTACATCGGGGTACCGGTCCATCCAACGCGAAAGGGTCTTCAACTCCTCCAAATAGCTATTCAGCCGGGGGTCTACGGTTCCCGACGAAGCAAGCTCGTCCCTGGAGACGGTGCCCCGGGGGGTGAGGCTGAAAAATACTGGAACACCCAGAGAGGCCACCGCATCCCAGAAGGGCAGGAACTCGGGAGCGTCCCAAGGACCGCTCTGACCGTAGAAGTCGAGGCTTGGTGGGAGGAACTGGAGTCCGTGAAGCCCCAGGTCATTGATCGCTCGGTTCACCTTGGCGATGGACTGCTGAGGCTGGGTAGCCGCCAGCCATTCCTCCACGTGAGCCAGGGCTTGGAGACGCTGGGGGTAGCGCATGACACATGCGCCGTGGAACTCATTGCCCACGCCCTGATAGGGCGTCCGGTGAATCAAGGCCCGGTCTACCCCGGCGTAGTCCATCTCGGCTATCAACCGCTCCGGCGGGTAGGCCATGTCCGCAATGGAAGGTGGATAAACCTGCATGGCGTAGTCTTCACCCTCCACCGTCCATTCCCACCGGCCGTGTCCGGCGGCCCGCAAGTTACATTCCTGCAACGCGTCAAAGCCGCTTCCTCGGGAGTGGTCGATCAAGCCGCTTTTGCCTACCGGGGCCCGGTCCCTGATGCGCCAGCCCGACTGGGCATGTCCGGCGACGGATAGCTGGCGGTGCCGCGTCATCTGGCTTCGGTCGGCCCACCCCAAATTCCCTCTCTGGTCCTCGAAACAGTAGGCGTGTCCATCGTAGATCATCTGCGTCTCCTTAAGCCGGCTCGGATTAGGATACAGCAATGGCAGGGGTGTATAGAACTTCCGCCGGAGTTGCCCGCGAAGCTTGCCTACGCCGGTAGCATACACCGGACAACCCGCTTCTTCCACCCCGCTAAACGAACCGGGGCATCACTTCCCGGGCGAAAGTCCGCATCATCGAAACAAAGGAGTCCAGGTCTTCGGCCCAGCACCGCATTCCCAGGCCCTGTACGCCGGCCTCCTGATAGGCCTCAATTATCTTCGAGACCGATGCCACCGAGCCGATCAAACATTCTTTCATTCCCAACTCGAAAGAGGGCCTCTCGATCTCAATACTGCGCCGGGCCTTCCGCTGGGCTATGGTGTCATCCCCCAGGTACAACGGTAGATTGGCAATAGTCTCAAATTCAACCTCCCGGCGGTTGTATTCCTGGGCCAACTCCTCGATCTTACGGCTGCCTTGGGCCAACAGGTCAGGAGGCCCTTCCGGAAGCCATCCATGACACCATCTGGCCAGCCTTCTGAGCGCGGGTTCAAAGAGTTGATGGCGGCCTGTCTTGGCCCGATAGACGATTCCTCCACCGTAGAGGATCGGTATGGGTGCCACCCTCGGGAAGTAGGCGGCGTTCTCAAAAGAGATGGTTTCGCCCTTGTAGCTAACATTGCCGCCCTGGAATATGGTCTCCAGGACTTGGAGATACTCATCGGTGAGGGGGTTCCTATCGTCGTAGGAGATGTCCATCACCTGGAAGTCGCTGGGGTAGTCTCCGATCCCGACCCCCAGCAGGAGCCGGTTTTTGGAGAGGGCCTGAAGGGTCATGGCTTGCCGGCCCAGGACCCTGGGGTCTCGGAGAGGCAGGACCAGTATGGCCGTGCCCAACTTAACCCTCTCGGTGAATCCGGCAATCCAGGTGAGGGTTGATAAGGACTCGTAAAAGTCGGGCTCCTTTCCCTGGCACTGTTCGATCAGGCCGGAACCCCTATGGGCAAACCAGTCCGTATCGTAGGTGACATGATCGTGGACCCATATCGAATCGTAGCCCAGGTCCTCAGCCTCCAGAGCAATCCTTCTGATGCCGTCGACCCCTGCTAGGGCCCCTGAGTGGGGCAGCTTTATACCGAATTTCATAAGAATTCACCTTCCTTTGGGAAGCTCTCAGATGGACCCCGGTCTCATTGGGACTATCAATGACATTGAACTACGCCACTGGACACGATGTCAAAATTCAACGGCAGGGCAATCGCATCTAAAACTAATCCGGTAGAAACGATTACCTCAATGCCACCTCTTCCTTGACAAGCCCGAAGGCCAATACCCAAACTGAAACCATGTTGCCCAGGTCCCAACCGCCAAAAGCCTTACTCGATCTCCCTTCGTCCCCGGCGAAGCGCCGTGGAGTCGCAGGGCCTGGGTCCGCGACCGGCCACCGGCCGCTGCCGGGCCCTCTTTCGCGAAGGAGGATTTCAGCCCCCCGGCCGATTTGTTCCTTATTTGTTCCAAGCATGAAACAAATCCGGCCCGAACCCGGTCCCCGCAAAAATCTAAGGCGCACCCATGCGATTGCCCTGCCTGGGAGGTGGTGCTAGAATCTTAGCCGTCGTACATGGGGTTTGCCGGAGGAACTATCGGATTAAAAGAGATGAGGCTCGACGGAGCGGCGCCACCGAGCGTGGACCTGAACCGCCTACGGGGCTATCGCCTGAACCGGGTAAGACAGGAGTTGGCGAAGCTTGATTGCGGCGCTTGTGTCTTAGTGGACCCGGTCAATATTCGTTATGCGACCGACACGCGGAACATGCAAATCTTTTCGGCGCGCAATCCGGCGCGGTATTTGTTCTTGCCCGTGGAAGGGCCGGTCATTCTGTTTGAATTTCAGCGATGTGAGCATTTATCGGCTGGCATTGACACCATTGATGAAGTGCGGAATGCCACCACTGTTTCGTATGTGGCAGCCAGCGATCGGTTAGACGAAAAAGCGCAAAAATGGGCGGCTGAAATCGCTGATCTGATGCGTCAATATGGTGGAGGAAGTAACCGCATTGGACTGGAACGATTTAACTTCCAGGCAGGCTTAGCCTTGGCGGAAATGGGTTTTGAAATTAAAGACGCCCAAGCAGCGGTCGAACGCGCACGGTCTATCAAGTCTCCCGATGAAATCGAATGCATAAAGTGGTCTCTGCGTGTGGTCGAAGATGCTGTGGCTCAAATGCGGGAATCGATGCGTCCTGGGATGAGCGAAAATCAACTGTGGTCTAAATTGCATCAAGCGAATATTGAAAACAACGGTGACTATATCGAAACTCGCTTGCTCAGTTCAGGACCTCGGACCAACCCCTGGATGCAAGAAGCCGGCCCCCGGATTATTCAACCTTCCGATTTGGTCGCCCTTGATACAGACACTGTCGGGCCTTTTGGATACTATGCCGATTTCTCGAGAACCTTTTTCTGTGGCGCCGGCAAACCCAGTGATAAGCAGAAGCAGCTTTATAAGCTAGCTTACGAACAGATTCATCATAATTTGGACCTCTTCAAATCGGGCAGGTCCTTCCGCGAAATCGCTGAAAAAGCGTGGGAAATTCCTGAACAGTACGCCAAGAATAGGTACTACGTGCTTGCTCACGGTGTGGGTATGACAGGTGAGTACCCATACATTCTGCATCTTCAGGATTTCGAAAACGGTTACGATGGTGTGCTGGCTGCCAACTCAACACTTTGCCTTGAGAGTTATATTGGTGAATTCAGTGACATCAGCACTGATGATGGCAGCGAAGGTGTCAAACTCGAACAACAGGTTCTGATCACTGAGAAGGGATGCGAAGTATTATCGCGTTTTCCCTTTGAAGAAGATTTGCTGGACCGTGAGGTCTAGGTCGCTGCGCAGCTAATGAGACCTGCACCGCACCTGCCGCTGCCGCCATAGGCGTGGAATATCGAGACCTTCGGAGCAGCCTCCTTGGGGAGAAAGGAAAAGCTATGGCAAAAATGACCGGCGGCCAGGCGTTGATGAAATCGTTGTACCTGGAAGGAGTGCGGGTTATTTTCGGGCTTCCCGGAGTGCAGTTGTACCATGCGATGGACGCCCTGTACCAGGAGCCGGGCATCCGGTTCATATCCACTCGTCACGAACAAGCCACCGCCTATATGGCCGACGGCTATTCCCGCGCCGGCGGCGGCATCGGCGCCGCCTTGGTGGTGCCCGGTCCGGGCTTGCTCAACGCCTCGGCAGCCATCGGCACCGCATACGCCGCTTCATCACCGATTTTGGTCGTGTCGGGGCAAATAGAGCGAGACCTCATCGGCGTGGACCGGGGAATGCTGCATGAGGTCAATGACCAGTTGGACTCCATTCGCCCGGTGACCAAGTGGGCCCGCCGCGTCTTAGACCCGGCGGAGGTACCGGAGGCGGTCCACCAAGCCTTCCACCATCTCAGAACGGGGCGTCCTCGTCCTGTGGAGATCGAGGTCCCGCCGGAGACCCTGGCGGAAGTAGCCGACATCGAATTGCTGGAGCCCGAAGAGAGCCGTCAAAAGGACGCCGGCAAAGAGTGGATCGAAACCGGGGCGAAGATGCTGGCCAAGGCCGCCAACCCTCTGATATGGGTAGGCGGAGGAGCGGTTTCTTCCGGTTGCTCCCAAGCTCTAATAAAAGTGGCTGAGCACCTTCAGGCACCGGTCATATCCACGGCGGAGGGGAAAGGGGCATTCTCGGACCGGCACTATCTGTCCTTGGGCTCACTGCGGGTACGCAATGACCCCATCGCTCGTTCATCCGGCCACGATGTCATTCTGGCGGTGGGCACCAGAATGGCTTTCCCCAATCTTCTGGACGGGCAGCAGGTAGTGCAAATCGACATTGACGCGGAGGAGTTGGGACGCAACTACGATAAGACCTACGGGATATTGGGAGACGCCCGCCAAGCCTTGGAGGGGCTTTATAGGGAGCTTCTGGCCCAAATGCCGGCAAGACCCAGCCGGCGCAGTGAAATCGAAGCCCAGAAGGCCGGCCGGTCCGAAGCTTCCCTAAAGGTTGAGCCCCAGGAGTCGCTGCTGGCAGCCATCCGTTCCGCTATGCCCGACGATGGGGTTCTAGTGGCTGGAATGACCCAGCTAGGCTATTACAGCCGGGCCAACTTCCCGGTGTACCAACCCCGGACCTACCTGACCTCGTCTTACTTCGGCAACCTCGGTTTTGCTTATCCGACGGCCTTGGGCGCCAAGGTAGCCCAGCCGGACAAAGCAGTGGTGGCGGTTTCCGGCGACGGCGGCTTTTTGTTCAACTCCCAGGAGTTGGCCACCGCCGTGCAGCACGGGATAAACGCTGTGGTCATCGTCTTTAATGACAACGCTTACGGCAACGTGTTGCGCGACCAAGTAAACCGCTTTGAGGGCCGCACCATTGGAGCCGCGCTGCACAATCCGGATTTTCTCAAGCTGGCCGAGGCATACGGCGTCAGAGGCACGAGGGCTGAGGGTCCCGAGGAGTTGGAAACCTCATTGCGGGAAGCTCTAGCTCAAAACGCCCCCGCCCTGATCGAAGTGCCTGTGGGAATGATGCCCTCGCCCTTCGAGTGACCTTGATTCTGCGGGATGATTAGGATACCGAGCGAGCTATTGCCGCTGCCGTTCATTTCACGAAGAGCTTTCGCTCTATGTCCTCGGTTAGCGTCTCGCAGCCCTGGTCCGTCACCAAAATGGTGTCGCTGCAGATGGCCCGCTTGACCTTCCCCAAGTCCTGCAAGGGTACGGCGCCGGCCAGCAGGTGAAATGTCATGCCGGCCCGCAATGGGCGCTGCTCTCCTTCGGTCATGCTCAGAATCTGGCCCTCGCCCCAGTCGGGCGCAAAAGCTATGCCTATGGAGTAAGCCGTCCGGCTGTTTCTCCGGCTGGCGGGGCCCATAATTTCGGTCAAGCTGCTTTGCACCAAATTGTGAATTTCTCCGGCGGGCACGCCCGGCTTTATGGCGTCTTTGGCCTTCTGCAGGACCTCTTTGCCCACCTCCATCCCTCTAAGCAGGAGCGGCGGCGGATCGCCCAGGTAAATCTGTCTGTAGACCGCGGCGTGGTAACGGTTTATGCAACCGGGCATCTCGATGGTGACACTGTCTCCCGGCTCCAGCTTGTTGCGGTACCAAGTGGCATGGGTCATAGAATCGCGTTCGCCCGTCCTGACGAAGATGGGCAGCCCGGTATGCTCGCTCCCGGCTTTGATTTGAGCATAGTGTATCTCGGCGGCAACATCGTTTTCCGTGACCCCCACCTGGCAGGCGGATACGCCGGCCCTTATCCCCCGCTCGACAGTCCTTGCCGCTTGCCGGATGTAATCGATCTCTTGGGGAGACTTGATCACCCTTCCCTCCTCCACCAAGCCGGAGCAGTCCATGAAGGTTGCTGAAGGCAGCATGGCGGTGAGCCGTTTTTCGTCTCGGACCGTCATGAAGAAAGAGTCGTACTGGAGGCCGATGCGCTTATCCCCGAGGCCAAGGTCCACCAGCACGTCTCTGGTGTGAGCGATCCAGTCCTCGTGGTCCTGATAAGGACGGCTGTCCTCGACCCAACTCAGGGGGCCGATGTTTGACTCCTCGTTGAGGCGCGTGACGAAGACCGGTTCCCGGTCCATAGGAACTATCAAGGTCTGGTACCAATAGTAGCCTACGGTCTGGTAACCGGTCAGGTAATAGAGGTTTTCGGGCGTGGTCACCAGAATGGCGTCGGCGCCCTTCCGCTCCATACGCTGCCGTAAGGCGTCGAGCCTCTGCTGATATTCTTCAAGGCTGAAGTACTGGTAAGTAGGCTTTCTCATGTGGGCACTCCTTAATTGCCGGCCGTTCACCGGGCGGCTAGGGCCTCGAACTCCACGAAGTAGCCGCCCCTGCCGAGAGCGTGTATTACCCTCGTGGTCCCCGAGGCCGGTTTGGGGTCAATATCCTTGAAGGTGTCGGCCCAGACCTGATATATGCCATCCACGTCCTTCACGGGGTCCACGTCCTTGGTGACAGTAAGGTCCAACATGATCACGTCGTGGAGTGACCATCCCTCCTGCTCCAACATGCCGATCATGCTGTCCAAAATTCCTTTCGCTTGGCCAATGGGGTCGCCTGGATGACGGCAGTTGCCTTGAGCGTCGGAGTCAAGCTGGCCCGTCAGGAAATAAAGTTCCTTGTAGTCGGATACGATGAGCCCTCGACTGAAGCTGCTTTCTCGATTTCTGGTAGTGCCGTTCCAGATTACCGGCGTCTTCTTCGCCACGGTGGGTCCTCCTCTAGTGCGGTCTGGGTTGTGATCCAGCCAAAGATATGCCGGGGCCCCCTTGCTGTCAAGCCTGGCCGGCACTGTCTCCGGGGGCTGTGCAAAGTCCCTTCTCCTTGGGGAGAAGGTTAGGATGGGGGGAACGAATCGCCCTCACCCTAGCCCTCTCCCGCTGGGAGAGGGGACGACTTTACACAGGCCTCGCTACGGCCCCAACGTCACTGGACTCCCGCTTTCGGAGACCTTTGCGTAACTGGTCGCTCAACTTGTCATTCTGACCCCCACCCCTGTCATTCCGACCGGAGGGAGGAATCTAAGGCGTTGGGCCAGAGTAGTCGCGTCGGTCCAGCTACAGACCTAGTGCTTGCTGACATAGGCTTGAGATTCCTCACTGAGTTTATCCTGAGCGCAGCCGAAGGGCTTCGTTGCGTTCGGAATGACAGGGGTGGGGGTTATGCAAAGGTCTCCTTTCGCGGGAGTGACGGAGCGGGGAATGGCTTATGCCGGCTCAACGGGGCAAAAAGAACGCGGCGCCGGCTCACTTTGTGCAAGCCGATGCCGCATTCCATGCCTGCCGGGTGTGGTAGAGCGAAAGCTAATACGCGGGCGGGGTGGCCTCGTCTACCGGTCGAACCAGGCGTCTTGGATCAGTCCCCAGCCCAGGGGATGAGGAGTGACGCCCCGGACGTCGTTGCGCGCACCCCACAGTATCGGCACGAACGACGTGACGATACGCGGCACGTCATCGATCAGAATACGCTGGATCTCCGCGTAGGTCTCCTTCTGCTGCTCGAGGGTTTCCCCCCTGGCCCTTTCGATGAGCATGTCAATCTCGTCGTTGAAGTAACGCGGCGCATTCCAACTGGACTCGCTGTGGTACTGGATGCTCAGGGACTGGTCCACATTGGCCCGGCCGAACCAAGAGACGACGGTGAACGACTCGGTCATCCACACAACATCCCAATACCCGTCCTCGGGCTTCCGCACCACGTCGATATTGATACCGGCGGGAGCGGCGCTCTCTTTCAATGCCACCGCAATTTCGACCAGCCCCGGCGAGACCGAGGATGTGTACAGAGTGAGGTCGATCCCGTCCGGGTAGCCGGCCTGTTCCAGCAGCGACCTGGCCAGTTCAGGGTCGTACTCCGGGGGTCTGTACTGGGGGGCGTGGCGGGGGTCGTTTTCCGGGATTGGATGGTCGTAGCCGATGCCGCCCCGCCCCAGAAACGCCACTTGCCGAATGGATTCCCGGTCCGTGGCGGCTTGGATGGCCTTCCGGACCAGCACGTTGTCGAAGGGCGGCACCCTGATGTCCATGTCAATCCCACGATTGCCCGGGCTGGCCAACTCCAACACCACGGTATCGGGATGGGCCTCGATAGCGGGGGCGCTCTGGGCTTCCATCCGATATACGAGGTCCACATCACCGCTCTGGAGCGCCGCGGCCCGGGTTGCCGGCTCGGGGATCAGCTGGAGGACGATCTCATCCAGGTAGGGCTTGCCCTCTTCCCAGTAGTTAGGGTTTCGCTCAAATGCCGCGCGTTCGCCCGCCAGGTACTCCACCAGAATGAAGGGCCCCGTGCCGATCGCCTCCAAGTGGAACCGTTCGGGATCGATATCGGAGGGCGTCATTCGCGCTTGATAGATGGATAGGGAATCGGGGAAAAAGGCATTGGGGCCGACCAGGTCGAAGCGGACGGTGTAGTCGTCGATGGCGACTATATCGTCGATAGTCCCTGAGAATGTGGGCCGCGCCGGAGAGTCTATCTCCGGGTCCAGCAGCCGGTCAAAGCTGAAGAGCACGTCCTCCGCCTTGAACTCCTTCCCGTGGTGGAACTTCACGCCCTCCCGTAAATAGAAGGTGTAGGACGAGAGGTCCTCGTTGGACTCCCAGTGTGTGGCCAGCTCCGGCTTCACGGAAAAGTCGGGCTGGATCATGAGCAGGTTGTCATAGGCTGACTGGGTGATGGCGATGTCGACAACGGAGGTATGGAGAGGCGGGTCCAGCGTCACGTGGTCCGCCACCATTGCCATCGTCAGCGTGCCGCCGTACTTCGGCCCCACCTCATCCGTCATGGCCTCGGCCTCTTCCTCCATCACCTCGGCCTCTTCCTCCATCATGGCCTCGGCCTCTTCCTCCATCATGGCCTCGGCCTCTTCCTCCATCACCTCGGCCTCTTCCTCCATCATGGCCTCGGCCTCTTCCTCCATCACCTCGGCCTCTTCCTCCATCATGACCTCGGCCTCTTCCTCCATCACCTCAGGGACTGCGGTGGCCTCGCCGCCGCCGCCGCAGGCCACGACGAAGAGGACAGACGCCATCGCCACGGCCAGCAGGATCAGAAACGGATGCAGACTAACTGTTTTAGATACTCTCTTGGACCTCATGCTGGTTTCCTCCCTTTGTGCGATATACGCGCTATTTTGGGAAGTCCCTGGGGATCTAAGGGTATTGAAACGTCGGTCTTACATTCAGCCGCCAGCCAGCGTTCAAAGCTTGGGCGTCTCTAACCGATACTGTATGCCCTGAAGCTGTTCCCACGGCCGTGCTCGGTAGACCCAACAACTCACAGCGAGTTCCACCAAGCTAACTTGGGTAGCCGTTGTACGCCATCCTACATCACAGCAACCTCCTCCCTGTCATTCCCGCGAAGGCGGGAATCCAGGCCCCCAATTCGTTGATGTTGCCATGGCCAACCGGCCGCATAGTGACCTCCGGACTCCGGCTCTCGCCGAAGTGACCGACGGTTGTTTCTAACGTGATAGCCCCGCAATAACCCATGATACTTAGTGGCCTGGATTATCCAATTACACCATATTAATTATGATAATTTATATTGCCTGCACAATACGTGGGCAGTAAGTGATTTGTCAATATTGTGACACTTTTCACACCTGTTCAGTAAAATATAGTGGTATGTGATTCAAATCACAATATAGTTGAGTTATATATCTATATAATTCGTAGACAGCCGATAAGGCACATCTCTCCGTCAACAACCCGCGGTGTAACGGATTATTTCGGCCAAACTATGGAAGCAGCAGTGCTTACGCGGCTTTACCGATGGATACAGCAAAGTCATCAGAGGGTTTTCGTAAAGAATCAGGTTGACGAGGGCAGCGCAGACTCAGCCTTCGGAGACCTTTGCATAACTGCAATTCAAGGCCCAGCGCAGGTCACCTGTCACCCTGAGCAAAGCGAAGGGTCTAAAACCCCTCGCATACTTGGGCCTGCTGCTGCCCAAGCACTTTAGATTCCTCCCTCCGGTCGGAATGACGGGGGTGGCCGTTCGGAATTACTGAATGGCGTTGTGGAGGTCACGTATGCGGATGAAAATAGGCTATTTTCATGGCAATGACAGAGGGTTGTGCAAAGGTGTCCGTTCGCGGGAGTCCGGGGGCGGTGGGGCCGTGGATACCCGCCCCGTACTCCTATACAGGGCGGGTATGACGGAGGGCATTTTCTGAGGAATTGTGGATGGCCCTGCCTGCCCGTTGGGCGCAGGCAAGGACGTTGTTAAAGCAGCACGACTTGGGCCAGGGACGGGTATGCCGGCTCAACGGGGCAAAAAGAATGCGGCGCCGGCTCGCTTTTGTGCGAGCCGGCGCCGCATTTCATGCTACCGGGGGTGGTGGACCGGAACTAACGCGCGGGCGCGACGGCGGCCTCTACCGGTCGAACCAAGCGTCTTGGATCAGCCCCCAATCCAGGGGATGAGGGGTGACACCCCGCACGTCGTTGCGCGCGCCCCACAGTGTCGGCACGAAGGTCGTGACCAAGCGGGGCACGTCATCGACCAGAATTTCCTGGATCCTCGCGTAGGTCACAAGCTGCTCCTCAAGGGTTTCCCCTCTGGCCCTTTCGATCAGCATGTCAAGCTCGTCGTTGAAGTAACGCGGCGCATTCCAACTGGACTCGCTGTGGTACTGAATGCTCAGGGCTTGGTCCACATTGGCCCGGCCGAACCAGGAGACGACGGTGAACGGCTCAACCATCCACACATCGTCCCAGTATATGTCCTCGGGCCTACGCTCCACGTTGATATTGATGCCGGCGGGGGCGGCGCTCTCTTTCAACGCCACCGCAAGCTCGAGCAGCCCCGGCGAGGCCGTGGATGTGTGCAGGGTGAGGTCGATCCCGTCCGGATAGCCGGCCTGCGCCAGCAGCGACCTGGCCAGTTCGGGATCGTAGGCCGGGGGGTTATACTGGGGGTCGTAGCGGGGATCGTAGGCCGGAAAGATATGGTCGTAGGCGATGCCGCCCCGCCCCAGAAACGCCGCTTGCCGGATGGCTTCCCGGTCCGTGGCGGCTTGGATGGCCTTCCGGACCAGCACGTTGTCGAAGGGCGGCACCCTGATGTCCATGTCAACCCCGCGGATGCCCGGGCTGGCAACTCCCAACACCATGGTGTCAGGATGGGCCTCGAGAGCAGCGACGCTCTGGGATTCCATCCTATATAAGACGTCTACGTCACCGTTCTGGATGGCATTGGCCCGAGTTACCGGCTCGGCGATATACACGATGATGAGCTCATCCAGGTAGGGCTTGCCCTCCTCCCAGTAGTCGGGGTTCCGCACCAGCGCGGTGCGTTCCCCCGGCAGGTGCTCCTCAATGATGAAGGGCCCCGTGCCGATCGCCTCTGAGACCAGCCGGTCGGTGTCCATGTCGGAGGGGATGATCCGCGCTTGATAGATGGATAGGGAGTCCGTGAAGAAGCCGTTGGGGCTGACCAGGTCGAAGCGGACGGTGTAGTCGTCGACGGCGACTATATCCTCGATAACTGTTGAGAATGTGGGCCGCGCCGGAGAGTCCAGCACCGGATCCAGCAACCGCTCAAAGCTGAAGAGCACATCTTCTGCCGTGAAGTCCTTCCCGTGGTGGAATTTCACGCCCTCGCGCAAGTAGAAGGTGTAGGAAGAGAGGTCGTCGTTGGCCTCCCAGTGTGTAGCCAGCTCCGGCTTCACCGAAAAGTCCGGCTGGATCATGAGCAGGTTGTCATAGGCTGCCTGGGTGACGGCGATGTCAAAGGTCGACAGTCCAGTGAGGGGCGGGTCCAGCGTTATGGTGCTCGTCGGCATCGCCATGGTCAGCGTACCGCCATACTTAGCTGCCCCAGCCAGTTCGGCGGCAGCGGCGGCCTCGGCGGCGGCGGCGGCGGCGAACTCAGCAGCCTCGGCAGCGGCGGCCTCGGCAGCGGCGGCCTCGGCAGCGGCGGCCTCGGCAGCGGCGGCAAGCTCGGCGGACTCGGCCTCCCCAGCGGCAGCAGCGGCGGCCTCGGCGGCGGCAGCCTCGGCGGCGGCGAACTCGGCAGCCTCGGCGGCGGCGAGCTCCGCGGCGGCAGCCTCGGCAGCGGCGGCGGCAGCAGCGCCGGCCTCATCCTCTATCATGGCCTCAGCCTCCTCGGGGACTGCGGTGGCCTCGCCACCGCCGCCACAGGACACGACGAAGAGGACAGACGCCATAGCCACGACTAGCAGGACCAGAAACGGGTGCAGACTAATTGCTTTGGGCCTCATGTTGGTTTCCTCCCTTTGTGCGATATACGCGTTTTTTGAGAAAGCCCCCGGGGGTCTAAGGGTATTGAAACTTTGCTTGATTGCCCCTATTCCAACAGATGCAATAATCCATGATACTTTATATCGCCTGCACAATACGTGGGCAATAAGTGATTTGTCAATATTGTGGTATTTTTCACAATAGAAGCAATAGCACTTACCAGGCTTTATCGCTAGGTTTTGTCGATGGATACAGCAAAGTCAGCAAAGGCTTTCGTAAAAAATCAGGCTGTGGGGGCATTACTGTCAAGCCTGTGGACAGGCCGCCGCCTCCGGTGCTACCATTCTCACACATTGGCCCGCGGGAGACGGCGGGCGAAGTGGACAAGGCAATAAGCGGCACCGTATGGAAGCTCATCTGTTGGTTTAGGAAATTCTTGATTTAGGTGATGTCATGGCCACGTTAACGACCCCGGCTTCAGTCTCTATGGACGGCGCTAAACTAGGACATGTGGAAGAATTGTTCCGCCAGCAAATCGATGACGGCTTACACCCGGGCGCCGGCTTGGCCGTGTACCGGTACGGCAACCTCGTATTGGAGATAAACGGAGGGCTGGCTAACACCGATACGGGCCATCCGGTTTCAGATGAAACCATGTTCATCTTGATGTCATCAACCAAGCCGATTGCGGCGGCTTGCTTGTATATCTTAAAGGACCGCGGCCGGTTGGCGTGGAATGACCCGGTTGCCAAGCATTGGCCCGAGTTTGGCGTGCAAGGAAAACAAGATGTGACTATAAATCACATCTTGACTCATATGGGCGGCTTTCCGGAAACGCCCGAGACCCTGCCTTGGACCGATTGGACCGACTGGGGAAAGGTAGTTCAGGCTATGGAAAACGCTGTGCCCAAGTTTACTCCGGGAGAGGTGCTCGCTTATCACCCCATCAACTACGGCTGGGTAATTGGGGAGCTAGTGCGCCGGATCGATGGGCGGGCCTTCGACCAATTCCTAGCTCAGGAATTGACCGGTCCATTGGGCATGGATAATACCTACGTCGGCCTGCCCGCGGAGCTGGAGAGTAGAGTCTCCAAGATGCACTTGATGGAAGAAGACGCCGACCCCAACGGCTATGTGCCAATATTCAACCAGCCCGAAGTCCATCGTTCAATTGTGCCCGCTGCCGCCGGCATAGCATCGGCCGGGGACCTAGCCAGGTTCTACGCCATGATGGAAAGGGGCGGCGCTTTAGACGGAGCGCATCTCTTTGGACCGGACACGGTTAAGGAAGTGACCGCCCTACAAGTGGAAGGCACCGACGCCAGTCTGGACCAGTTCTCTCAACGGTCTTTGGGGTTTGCTTTGGCCGATGAGAGGATGGGCGCATCCGAGGGCGACGCAACCAAAACTTTTGGCCACGGGGGAGCCGGTACCTCAGTCGGTTGGGCAGACTCGGAATCGGGTTTGGCGGTGGGCTACATCACCAACGGGTTCCGGTCTAGAGACCCTAACAACGCCCGGATCGCCGCAATATCCCAGGCTATCAGAGACGCCTGTAACTAGGGTCCCGTTCAGGCAAAGGCCGGTATCACCTTTTCGCCGAACAGGGTGATGGACTTTTCCACTAGGGCGTCCGGCATCGGCCCCATGCGGAACCTGGCGCCGAAGACGTCATAGCCACAGAGCTCCTGCTGCTTCTCCAGCCGCCGGATTATTGTCTCGGGGCTGCCCACGTGGGCAAGGCCGCGCTCGGTCCAAAAGTCGACGCCGGTCCTCATTCCGGCAAACATCGCCCGCCCTCTCCGGTAAAGCTCGCTGTCTTCCTCCTGGATCACCTGGGTGCCGATCAACGGAACCGGGAATTTATCCTCGCCCCAAGTGTAGGCTTGTGGAAGATATTGTGACGCCTCCTCGTAGGCCTGTTCGTCGGTCTCCGCTACGTACACCGGCCGAGTGAGGAAAGAGGGGGGTCTGGGTCCCTTTTGGCCGGAGTCTTTCCACATCCGCTTCCACATGTTAAGAATATCGGCGATGTCCGGGTCCGGGTCCAAGAACAGGCCAACACCGTATTTACGGGCGACGCAGAGTTCCAAGGATGTTTTGCTGCGGCCGGCGAACCACATAGGAGGATGGGGTTTCTGGTAAGGTTTGGGCATGGGAATGGCGTCGTCGAAGTCCCACCACTGGCCGTGGTGGCTGAACCTTTCCCCGATCCAAGCTTTCATTATGATGTCGAGAGCTTCAAGCCCCTCACCCCGGCGCGCCGGGCCGGCATAGGGAAGGTTCCAGCTTCTAAAGCTGTCGGCGCTCCCACCGACGCCGGCTCCGAATTCCAGCCGACCCCTGGACAACTGGTCCACCATGGCCGTGTCCATGGCCAACCGCAGGGGATTGTAAAAGGGCAGCAGAAAGACCATGGCGCCTATCCTGATGGTGCTGGTGTGTTGGGCCAATGCAGCCAGATAGACTGCCGGAGTTTGGATCTGGCCCACCACGTGCCCTTGATGCTCGATGACGAAGTGATATTTGAATCCCAGCCGTTCCTCCAGTTGTACCTCCCGGAAGGTTTGTTCGTAGACGTCCGCTGCTTCCGGGACCGAATCGAACCAGTTGTAGCTGCACTCATCGAAAACCGCAAAATCCATCTTTGCCACGGTTCCCTCCCTTGTCCTTGAAACTCTTTTGGCAGAGTGTCAACCCCAACGCAACTTCAGCTAAGTGTTCAGACTGATGGGGTGACTCACCTCCGTCGTCCCGGCGCAGGCCGGGACCCAGGAAAACCAAGCTGTGGAAAGCCTTGAATCCATAGCTGGCCCCTAGCGAGGACTTCCTAAACTCCGGTGAAGGCCGGAGTGACGGGTCCGGAGGGCCGGAATAATCCCCTCAACTCTGAACACTTACAACTTCAGCCGCGCTTGTGTGCTACCAGTCTATATTCCGTTGGCCTCCGCTGCAACATCACGCACCGGGGCAATCGCATCTAAAACCAACCCGACAGAAGAGCCTTACGCCCGGCTCCCTACCACGTCATTCCCGGCTCCCTACCCATGTCTTTCCCGACTCCCTACCATGTCTTTCCGAGCGAAGCGAGGAATCTAAAGCCTATGTCCACAAATGTGAAGAGATGCTTTAGATTTCTTACTACGTTTCGGAATGACATTAATCAGAGGAGAGAGCTTGGCCGTATGCATTATCCGTAAGATGCGATTGCCCTGCGTCATGCACACGGTCGAAGACTACCGGAAACGGCCTGATTCCGGGGGAACCGTCATTGACGGCAACGGACCCGCGTCCGGAGGCCGTACCCGGTGGAATCCCGGCATCCTATGGGGTTAGGCGCATCCGTACCCGAAGCCGCTTGGCTAGCGTTGGTAGAGTAGCCGGCCCTCCACGTAGGTCCGTTCGACAAATATATCCCGGATCGCTTCAGGGCCCACGGCGGATGGGTCGTGGCTAAGGACCACCATATCGGCCCGCTTGCCCGTCTCCAGTGAGCCGACCTCCCCTTCGCGAGACATGGCGTATGCCGAGTTTATGGTGTACATCCGGATGCCCTCCATGGGAGTCACTGCCTCCTCCGGGGCCACCACCTCTCCCCGTCTCGTCCTCCGAGATACTATGGCAGACAGGCCAATCAGGGGTTCCAGGGGAGCGGCGGGAGCATCGGAACTGGCTGCCACCGTGACGCCCTGGTCCAGCATGGTCTTGAAAGGAAAGACTCTGACGTCTCCCCCGACAACCTCGGCGGTGCGCTTCAATACATCGGCATTGGTGACAACGAATGAGGGTTGTATGGAAGCAATGACGCCCAAGGCGGCGGTCCGCCGTATCTGCGCCGGGGTAGGCAGGAAGTAGTGTTCGATGCGGTGCCGAGGCTCCGGACGGGGATGGGTCTTTTGAGCTCCTTCAAAAGCATTCAGGGCCTGCTCCACGCTCCAGGTGTCGAGGCAATGAATAGCGACTTGCAGGCCGTTCCTGTGGGCGTCCAGCACCAGCTTGTTCACTGCCTCCTCGGTGTAGAATCGCCCCCCGGTGCGGTCCTTGTGTCCATGGGAATGATGAGGAAGAGAAGTGTGCCGGGGAAAAACGGGGTCCATGAACATCTTGATAGTACCGCCCCGCAACCGGTCGGACACGTTCCCATCGCCCGTCTCGCCCTTGGTGCGCTTCTCGGGCGGAGCGAAACATCCCTCGCCGCCTAGCATTTGGTGCAGCACGAAGGGCAGCTTCTTGTTCCTTTCGGCCACCCGGTACATTTCCTCGGCCTCGGGCACCACCATGGCGTCTCCCACGCTGGTTATCCCGCAGGCCAAGTGCCGCATACAGTTGTCGTACACCAGGTCGGCCACGCCATCCCCATAGTAGTCGAGGTGAGACTTGAAGCACAGGCTGTGGATAGCGTCCATGGCCCCTTCCCACAAGGTGCCGTCGGGCTCGCCGCTGTCCTCCCGGAGGATTTGGCCGTGGGGCGGGTTGGGGGTCTGGCTGCTGAATCCCGCCAGCTTGAGAGCAGCCGAGTTGGCATAGCCGCCGTGCGGGACCGCACCGTCGATGATGACCACGGGGTTGTCCGGGGCTGCTTCGTCCAACTCCCAGCGGGTGATGCGCCGGTTGTCCCTTAGCCCCGCCGCCCGGAAACCCCAGCCCCAAACCCAACGGCCCGCCGGTGCCCCTTTGGCCGCCGTGGAGACGGCGTCCAGTATGCTGTTTATATTGTGGTGAGGAGGGACCCTGCAGTCCACCATCACCGGTTGCAGTGTCGTCTTGCTGAAGTGATTGTGGACGTCCACGAAACCCGGTATCAAGGTCCGACCGGCCAGGTTGAGCACAGTAGTACCGGGCCCTGCCAGCTTCGACACCTCGGCGTTGCTGCCCACCGCGGCGATACGCCCGCCTTGCACCGCCACCGCCTCGGCTATCCGGTCGCGGCTGTCCATGGTCAACACCTTGGCGCCCGTGAGAACTAGGTCCAAAGTTCACCTCCTCCGGCGGAAGCCATTATCCTCATCATTACGGCGCAGGAGCGCACAGCCGGCTAGCTAACTACAGCCTCCTCTTTCTGGAACCGGGGCATGACCCGCTCGGCGAAAAGCTCAAGGCTGCGCGATGTGTCTTCGAAAGACAAAACCGGGTTGGGCCAAAGAGTGAGATGCCGGCAATTCAACTCGGAGCGCAGCTTATGAATCTTCTCGGCAACGTAGTCGGGTGAGCCGACCCAGATGATCTCCTTATCCTGAGCGAAATCGAACCACTCGGCATTGAGATCGTCATTGGTCAGCGTCTCGTTGGCCCCAACCATTCCATTTCTTGCCCATCCTTCTCTGAGGCCGGAAACTAATGACAAGAAGGTATTGACTGAGTCCCGCGCTTCTTTCTCCGCTTGCTCCTGAGTCTCGGCAATGTGGACTGTCTTCAATAGGTTCAACGTCTGGCCGCTTGCGGTCTGGCCCATAGGGATGTCCCGGCCATTGACTTGAGAAGCCACCTCCTTGTAGGTGGTCCAAGCCTCTTTCACCCCCCCGAATGAGCGCAGGGAAGATGTGGCGGCGTGTCCCTTCCTAGCGGCGAAGGCGTAGGACTTGGTGGCGTCGGCGGACTGCCAGATGGGCGGGTGGGGCTTCTGATAGGGTTTGGGGGCGACTCCTAGGGCGATTAGCTCGCCGTCCGGCCCGTAGTGGCTGGGGTCGCCGGTGTAGATGCGGGGGTCGGGCTCCTTCCAGCCCGGCTGGGGAAAGGTGTAAAACTCGCCTTTGTGAGTGAAGGCGTCTTGGGTCCAAGCCTTCATCAGAATATCCAGGGTCTCCTCAAAGAGGACGTAGTTCTTATCTTGGTCCCGCCTATCCGCGTCGCGGTTGAACTGGATGCTGGCGCTGGTGTTGGTGCCCCGGGCTATTCCGATGTCCAGCCGGCCTTGAGTAATCTGGTCCAGCATCGCCAGGTCCTCGGCCAGCCGGATGGGATGCCAGTCCGGTATGATGCAGGCGCTCTGCCCGACCCTTAGCCGCTTGGTATGGGTGGCTAGGTGGGCGCCGACCAGCACCGGATTGGGGGGGACGCAGGCCCCCGGATTGCCGCTATGCCAAAAGTGATGCTCGGCAACCCAGATAGCGGTAAAGCCCGCTTCTTCGTAGAACTCAGCGGTTTTCCGCCATTCATCGATTACTTTGTCCGCAGGGTAAGCCTCGGGTGAAGCATAAATGTGGTAGTTGACATTGCCATCGAAACGCATAACTGCCCCTCCTTATTTGCAGGAACCATAGTACCACCGGCATAACGCTCCCGTCCATTGCCGAAAGCAGCCAGGCAACACAACTTAATCGTAATACTTTGCAACATCAACGGTCTGTTGCGTTGAAAGATAGCAAATGCGAGTCCCTAAACACCCATTACCGCTGGTATCGCTCTGAAAATACCCTTGGTCATACCCGAGAAAGCGGGGAGTGACGATAAACAGGGTCGCCTGTTTTTAGCTTCTATGGCGGCGGTTGTGGCCGGCTGACCAATTGCTATGGATGCCGCTCCTCGGTTCAACCGCAAAAAACAGCAGGCGCCCCCAAAAGAGCGCCCGCTAAACAGCGAGTATCCAGTCTGACGGAGCGTCAGGTGCTAGTTCAGGCCGTATACCCTGGCGGCGTTGCTACCGACGATTTTGGCTTTTTCCTCCTCGGTACAGTCCACCAGAATCTCCTCGATGATCTGGCGGCTCCTAGGGAAGGTAGACTCAGGGTGGGGATAGTCCGCGCCCCACATCAGGGTGTCCACACCTATGATGTGACGGTCCCTGATGCCCAGAGCGTCTTCCTGGAAGCCAAGGAACACGTTAGTACGGAAAAAGTCGCTGGGAAGCGAATCTCCCTTGAACCGGTAGTCCCCCCGGATCTCTTGCACTCTTTGGGTGTAAGTGTAGTCGATCCGGTCCAGGAAGTGGGGGACCCAGGACAATTCCTGCTCTATCGATCCCACTTGGAGCTTCGGATAACGCTCGAAGACCCCGCTAAAAATGATGTCGGCAAGAGACATGCGCACCCAGTGGTCAATGTTGGTTATGAAGGCGGGTCTAAGGGTATCGACATTTTGAAATTCCTGACCTACGCCGGGACGATTGGTGCCTACGTGCAGGCTAAGGGGCATTCCCAAGTCCTGGGCCGCGGCCCACACGGGTTCGTACTCCGGACTGTTGTAAGTCCGCCCTTCGGGAGGATAAATGCTGATCATAACCCCCGAAAAGCCTTTCTTGGCGGAACGCTCCATTTCCTTTATCGCTTCCGGCACATCATCCACGTTTAGCATTGCGATCCCCTTGAGCCGATTGGGGACCGCACTGCAAAACTCTGCAACCCAATCGTTGTAAATCCTACAGTTGACGGTTAGCAACTCGCTGTCCGGCACACCATAGAGCAAGAGGCCAATTGTCGGATAAACGATACTCACGTCGACTCCATCAAGGTCCATGTCCTTGACGTGCTCCTCGGGAATGTAGCCTCCGAGAGGCACATCTTCGATCTTATATTCCCTAGTCAGCTTTTCCGGGTCTTCAAACCTGACCCCGGCCTGGGCCCCCGCACCGGCATCCTGCACTTTTTGGCCGTCGCAAACCCACCAGTCGCTCTCTCCGAAACGTTCGACGTGGGGCATGCGGTCCTTGAACTTTGACTCGGCCCTGCTGGTCCACAGGTCTACCGGCTCCATAACGTGGTTATCCGATGATATTACTCTGTAGCTGGCCACGATTGACCTCCCAATTATTATTTTTGCGGTAGTTTCCTTCGACCTGTCCTATCGTTTGGCCTGAGTGGTCTGGCAAAGCCCACCGGAACAACCTCAGCCCATCCCGGCCAGCGTAATTGTGCTAGGCCAGCCCTGGCTTGTCAATACATATACTCGTGATAGAGCCTCCGGTGTTAACTGCTTTCGTAAAGTTCTCTTACATATCGCCGGAATTGGCCCTCATCTTCCCGTAACCAGCCGTTCGGCAAGAACAAAAACGGCCCACGGTAGATGGGCCTCTAGTCTTGGCGGCGTTTGGCGTCGCCGAGGTTGGAGACGCGGCGCAATCGGGTGTATTGCGCAGGGACCATCCTTGATGTGTTGGATGAACCGCCCCGCCTACGGAGGATCGAACCACAAAAGACCTCGTCAACTACCGTCGCCGCGAGTTGGCTCCAAGTCCACTGCCCACGAGTACCTCAGCTTTTGGTGTCTATTGTGTACTGCGAATATTTCGGTGGGAGGTCTCGATTTAAGGGGGCGGGAGCCGGTCAGGGCAACACCGGTCGTCGCGACCACTGGGAGAGGCAGGAGCGCCTTGAGGATTCCGCTGAGGAGGCTAGGACGATCCTCTCGCAGCGTAGGGAGGTCCTGGACGACGTGGAGACCATCACGGCCTACGCCCAGGACCTGAGTGAGACCCAGGTCGGCTGCGAGGATGGCCGGTGCGGGCAGCTCCCGGTCGGTGTTGAGCGGGGCGGCTTCTCTGCCGTGCTGGGTCCGGATCGGAGCTGTGTCGCTGTATGGAACCGCCAGCAGCAGGGCACGCTGGCGTGATGCCTTCCACCGGCGTCTGAGGAGTCGAAGTCCGCTCAGGGTTGGTGCCTGAGAGGGGCCGGTAGACCGAGCCCGGGCCTGTGCACAGGCCCCCTCACAAGGCCAGTCATTCGGCGGGGCCGCGACCCAGCCATGTAAGAGCTACAAGGGAGCAAGCAATTCTGAGGCCATGCCGAGGTCGGTGAGGATGGCGAAGCCCCCGGAGGTTTAAAGGTCGATCCGATTGTCCTGTCGCTCGGTGTGGTGACGATTAAGAACCCCGGCCTGTGCAGATAGACCCTCTGTGGTGAGAATGGCGATGTTTGAGCGGTTGATAATCGTGCGTGTGGACGCGATCGTAATCATTTCAGCGGCTGGCACATCCTCAACGGCGTTACGCTTTCAAAGTCAGTGGCACCGAAATCCTCCACCGGAATGTAGCACACCATGGAGACCACATCACCCTTCTCCCATGACTCTACCTCAGTGCGATGCCCTTCAGCGAACTGCCCCACCAGACTCTGAAAACTCCATTCATCTTGCCCCACGTCAAATTCCATGACCGGCTCAAAGTCGTCGTCTTCCCGCACCTCAAACACCGTTCCGGTCACACGTACTCTCCGCCCCGAGTACTGCTCCGCCGCCGTCTCATCGTCCCGTGAGAACTCCTTGTACAACTGCTCAGCCGTCACCTCAATGGCCGGCTGCGTGAACTTCACTGCCCAGCGTTCCATCTTCGTGTCAGAGGCGTCGCACGCCGCACTCAGCACCAACACCAAGATCAAGGCCAGCCCCACGCCAATTCGTCGAGTCATCGCTCTCTCCTTATTAATCCTATTGAAGCTCCTCACGCAGGCACCGTGTCAAGTCTTCATCTGTAAGGATGGCTCTTAATGAATGTTCCCTAGTCAAGACGTCCTCACATCCCTCCACGTCATCAGCCTCCACGCCTGGAGTCGGCGTCTCCGTGGGTGTGGTCGTTGGCTCCGGCGTCTCTATTTGAAGCTCCTCACGCAGGCACCGTATCAAGTCTTCATCTGTAAGGACGGCTCTTAATGAATGTTCCCTAGTCAAGACGTCCTCACACCCCTCCACGTCATCAGCCTCCACGGCTGGAGTCGGCGTCTCCGTGGGTGTGGTCGTTGGCTCCGGCGTCGGCATGGGAGTCGCTGTTGGCTTCGGCGTCGGCATGGGAGTCGCTGTTGGCTCCGGCGTCGGCATGGGAGTCGCCGTTGGCTCCCGGCGTCGGCATGGGAGTCACCGTTGGCCCAAGAGCTTGAGCAGGCCGCGTCGGTCTTTCAGGCTGAGACCCATCGTCACATGCTACCAGGAGCGCAGCGACAAGCAAGGCTAACAGGCCAATTTGTACGGCCTGATGAACTCCCTTCCACAAACTCAAGAACGTACGGAACAGGAGACTCAAATGATAACTCTCCATCTTGGCAGGATCTACGACCCCTCTCTTAAAGCGTTAGCCTGAATCTGAGTGTAAAGGTTCTCGATTTTGTCCAGTTTGGTAGACCCAACTTGACTCATGAATGGTATCGAGCAGTGTACTCCAAAGCAAGTTGGCGGCCGGCCGGTTGCTTGAGCTGCAGCTACCCGCGGCGACGTAGGCCAAGACAGGGGCGGTTGCGCTAGCCTAGGAAGCGGCGGAGATGGGCGGCTTCTTCAACGTAATGGAGGATGTTCACGGTTGTGCCGTTGTGGCTGGTGCTGGCCCAGATTGCGCTGGTCAGCCCCTCATGGACCCGGTCCAACTCTTCAGTGAACTGCCCCACTAAACGCAGGTACGGTTCGCCCAGCAACTCCTTTACATGGCGCTCATTGGTAAAGCGCAGGGCTGCGCGGAGGTCTTGGTCGAAGCTGGGGTAGACCTCCCGCACGAAAGCAAGGTCGGTTTGGGTCAGAGAAGCTAAGCCCAGCAACTCCGGCGGGACGCCGATGGAGTAGAGAGAAGCGGCGAAGCTTATCGCCCTGGGCAGTGTCACCCCACCAACGCCCCCAAGGGACCGGCCGTAACCGAAGAGGCCCACATGGAGCTTGCGTTCACGCCGCTTGGGCACATGGGCCGACAAAGTCCTGATGACACCCGTCAGCCGCTGTACATTGGCTTGATATTCGGCGGTGGTCTTGTCTATTACCTCACGGGCGCGCTCCTCGTCAATGGGCATAGGCTCGCCGCGCTGGTGCGCGCGAATTTGCGCGATGCCCTCGCGGACAACTTCCTTTTCGTAGTCGTACTTGAAGGCTGACTGGACCGTGAAGGTATGCGCGCTTGGGTACTCGGTCAGAGCGCGCCCGACATTGACGGGGGTCAGGTGACCCCGAAAGGGTACGGAACCAGCTCCGATGATAGGATACAAGGGCAGCCCCAATCTCCCTTCGAGGCGGTGGAGGCGGAGCAGCCCTACTTTTAGGATTAGCTCGGCAGCCACTATACCGTAGTTGAGGGCCGTGTCGCTCCGGGCCAAGAACACTCGCTGGGACGGCAGGTCCCTCTGCTGCAGATATTCTTCAACGATGCGGTCGCAGTAAAGCAGGTGCTCCATATCCTCAATGAGTGGAATCACCCGGACATGCTTTGGGAAGAACTCCCCCACCCAGTCCTTCACAGCCTGGCCGTCTAGCAGCATCTGGTTTTCCTGGCCAACGATCACCTTTCGATAGTAGGCTTCGATCATGGCGAGTTCTTCGGCGGAGGTTGTAAAGGGAAGGATCACCTCCTGGATGGGAGAAGCGTTCCCGTCACCGTAAAAGCTTTGCGCCATGTCCCAAGCCGCGGGCACGCTCTGGAGGGCTTCGACCATGGACTTGCGCATATCCAGCTCGATGCGTGGATTGGGCACCCGCAGCGTCAGGGCTACATCACGCCCAAGCCGGAGGTCGTCTTGAAAGAATTGGGGATAACCTGAGAGAAGCTTCCGCACAACTTGGTTGTCGGCTTCCTTCCCTTCGGAGTCCCACATTTGCTCATCACAGCCCAAGGCGAAGACATCGACAGCCTCATCTACTTCGCCGTCCCCTTTCAGGACCCCTGCGTCGTCGGCAAAAGGCGCAGGGGTAGCATTATCCGGGTGCTGGGTACTCATCACCTTAGGCACTAAGAACACGGCACACCTCTCGTAAGCGCACCTTGCGGGATATACATTCCACAGCCAACCGGCCTGTCCCTTCTATGCTCAACTCATAGAAGCAGGTCCGGTAGTGTATCGGCCTTGATTGTAGCAGGGTGGACGGTACGGGGCCAAACACCAGACCGGAAAAGTAAACTTCAAGCTGGCTTCTCTATAGATATACGTACGAGCACTTTCCTTGGAAGCCAGCAACTCCGAGTACTACCAAGACTTCAAGACCGGCAGCACTTCTTTGGCAAAGAGCTTCAGACTTCGTTCCGCAATATGGAGCGGAACGCCGCCGAAGCGGAAGGCCACGTTGCAGTCGAAATCGCCGAGCAGGGCCCGGCGTTCCTCAAGCCCTCGTAGAATCCTGTCCGGCGTGCCCCAACTGGCCGCCTTCATAAAGCCTTTAATCGCTCCTTCGAGACCGGCAGAACGCGCGATTTCAGCCTTCTGTTGATAAGCGTCGTAACCCTTCACCGACTTGAAGTGATCGCCAAGAAATTCGTAGTGATAAAAATTGCTCTCGACAAATTTGCCCTGATATTGACGTGCTTCTTCTTCACACTGTGCTATATCAGTGCCGCATACCACGAATTCGGTGAGCATCAGGTTTGGCGGCTCCGTGCCGTGAAATTCACGGTGCAAGGCCCGGCCGCGCTCGATCCCCGGCATCCGCATTTCCCAAGGACGATCAGCGAACATAATAATGTGTGCGCCAAGTCTGGCCGCCGAGAGAACAGAATCGTCGCTGGCGGCAACGGCGTAGATGCGCCCGTCGAAGGAATGCTGCGGTCGGGGCCGGATCTCCGTCCGGGGTTGTTGGTAGTAAGTCCCCTTGCCCTCGATGAAGCCCGTCCTGAGGGCCTCAGCAATCATCGGCGCCGCTTCGTCGAAACGGTCCCGCGATTCGTCCATGCTGATGCCGAAGGCTTCGAATTCGCGCCGCGCCAGGCCTCGCCCGAACCCCAGCCGGAGCCGGCCATTGCTCAACATATCGAGAACGGCAGCGTTTTCCGCCACCCGCAGCGGGTTATGCCAGGGCAGTATCACGGCGGCTGTCCCCACGTCGATGTCGCGATGCTTGGCCGCAATGTGGGTCATTAGCTGGAGATTGTCCGGCACGAAGGAATAATCGTTGAAATGGTGCTCTGCGGACCAGAGGCTATCGAACCCCGAGTCAGCAGCGATTTCCGCTAGGCGGAGCTCCTCCTCCCACATCTGGCCGTCCGAGCCGTCTTTCCAGCCGTAACTGGAGAAGATCATCATCATTCCGACATCCATCCAAATACTCCTTCCGATTCGTTCAAGTTACCCGCCCAAGGCAATGAGCGTCAAAAGCTCGGCTTGGCGGAAAAGGGGGTCAATTGGAGTTCGTGGGTCCAGCAGGACTTGTCCTGAGTGTGTAAATAATAGAAGGCCTCGGCGATCTTGACGGGATTCATCAGCAGTTCGGGCTGCTGCTGGGCACGCGGCATGGCTCGGGTGCCCGGAGAATCGATGGTGCCGTCGATCACCACATTGGCAACATGCACCCCGTACTCGGAATATTCCTCCGTCAATGCCTGCGCCAGCGTCCGCATCAGCACCCTCGGATAGTATAGCGACT
This sequence comes from Dehalococcoidia bacterium, assembly GCA_965197565.1. Classification (GTDB taxonomy): domain Bacteria; phylum Chloroflexota; class Dehalococcoidia; order Lucifugimonadales; family UBA3495. The sequence goes on along the minus strand of CBDANK010000003.1, from coordinate 771,227 downwards.
GTCCGGTGTACCGCTTTTTCCCCCGCAGCGACATCGGGTTATTGGAAATCAGAATAGAGCCCTCGCCCCGCTCCCGCATGGCGGGCAACACCTCCTTGGCGACCAGGAAGGGACCGCTGCTGGATATGTGCTGCGCGGTTTCGAACATTTCAAAGGGAATGTGTTCCAGCAGTTCTTTTTCCGGCGGAAGGTCGCGCCCCTCCAAGTAGCCCGCGTTGTAAACCAAGACGTTTGGATTGCCGGCCTCCTCCCGGACCTGAGCGAACGCTTTCGATATGGAGTCGCGAGACGCGAGGTCCAGCTCGACGACCATACTTTCACCGCCCTGCTCCCGGACCGCTTCCGCCAACGCGGCTGCGTTGGCGGCTTTGCGGGTGGTCAACACGGTGAAGAAGCCCTCTTTTGCAAACTTCAGGGAGATAGCTCCCCCTACGCCCCAGCGGACGCCTACGGGCAACTCACTGTCGTCGAGCGACCTGCCGTGGACCAAATGGGTATTACGGCCGTCTGACTGCCACTTGGATGTCGCTCCCACCACGACAGCGACCGGTTTTCGGGTTGAGTTCATGTCGTATTCCTTTCGTAAGAGATGTTAACTGCCCGCCGTTGCTGAAAGTTGAGCTTACCCAGACCCTCGGCTCAATTGTGGTGCAATAGGACAGGGAAACGCAAGACCCTCAAGACGATAGAGGTCCCTTTGCAGGCTTGTATTGCGGTAGGTCAAGGTTCTCACCAGCGGACGGAAACGGCATTGACAAGAGTAGCAAAGTATAGTTCCGTCTTTAGTAAGACCAAGCCCGCTTAGAATGCCGCGAAAAAATCAACAGCTATAATGTCCTCCATCGGGTTGGACCGGGAAACGGAGATTTGGAGAGGGTTCCATGATATACGACGTTATTGTCATCGGCGGAGGAGCGGCTGGATCGGTATTGGCCGGCAGGTTGGCTGAAAACACAAGCACCTCGGTCTTGTTGCTTGAAGCCGGCAATGATTATCCCGATTTCACCAATCTTCCGGATGAAGTAAAGTTCGGCCATACCAGATACGCGGAGTCTCCGGACTCTGAACACAATTGGGCCCTGCGGGGAACAATCACCGAGGAGCAGGGGGAAATCTACGTAGCGCAGGGCAAGGTAATTGGGGGAGGGTCCTCCATCAACGGTCAAGCAATGCAACGAGGATTTCCCGAGGACTTTGACTCTTGGTCTTCCCTCGGCAACGACGAATGGTCTTACGACAAGGTGCTGCCGTTCTTCAGAAAAATGGAGAGTGACCTCGACATTCAGGATGACTTCCACGGAGCCGGCGGGCCGATGCCAGTAAGGCGTCGTCAGTCAGCCGCTTGGCCGGACATCCAAAGGGCCTTCTATGACGCCTGTTTGCAAGCGGGGTTCGGCGCCACCGAGGATACCAACGGCCCCAATCCCTCCGGCGTTGGCGTGACTCCCAGCAACAACTTGGACGGCGTGAGAATGAGCGCCGCCATCACTCACCTCAATCCGATGCGCCATCGTGTCAACCTTACGGTTCGGGGAGGGGTTTACGTCAGGAAGATATTGTTCGAGGGATCCAAGGCCGTCGGAGTGGAAGCCGAAAGCAGCGGAGAGGTGTTCACTCTGCAAGCGGACCGGGTTGTCCTGAGCGCCGGGGCTATCAGATCGCCCCAGTTGCTTATGCTGTCGGGAATCGGCCCCAAGGACCAACTCGAGCAGTTTGGGATACACCCGGTTTATGAGCTCCCCGGAGTAGGACAGAGCCTGTGGAACCACCTCAGTGCCCACGTTACTTTCAAGGTCAAGGATGGAAAAACTCTCACCACCGGCCTCGATGCGCCGCACTTCAGCCTGCATTACACTTCCCAAGGGTCGAGAGAGGTCAACGACATGGTGCTAAGGACCAGCACCGTGGTCGACGAACGGGAGGAGCGCGTCGCCGGCGTACGCGACAGGTACCTGACCGGGGAGGTCCCGCCCGAGCGGGCGGCGCGTATATCGTGTATCCTCGGGTTGCCCGAAGGATCGGGATACGTCAGGTTAGCGTCTGCCGACCCCGGCGTACAACCGTCCTTTAACTATTGCTACCTCCAGCATCCCAACGACATGCGGCGGGTGAGGGAGGGCCTGCGATTCGGCATCAGACTTCTGGAATCCGCCGCGTATAAGGACGTGGCTGATTACCGGATCAACCCCACGGACGATATTCTGGCCGACGACGACGCTTTGGACCTGTGGATACGTCAGACCGTGGGGACCGCTAGGCACGTGTCCGGGACCTGCAGGATGGGGCCGGATTCAGACCCGATGGCGGTGGTGGATCAATACTGCCGGGTTAAGGGAGTACAAGGGTTGTGGGTAGCCGATTCCTCGGTGGTGCCGCGGATTCCCAGGTCGGGCGGCCTCCATCCCACGGCTCTCATGATCGGGGAGCGTGTGGTGGACTGGATAGCGGCCGGTTAAACCCTAACCCGATATCCGGGGGCCGCTGCGTCGGGTGTTCAACGCCTACGGCCTAGACCGCTGCCTCTGGAGCCCGGAGTCTGCTGAAGGATTCCGTGCGGTCCGTGCGGTATTTGAGACACCATGCAGCACGGGGGCCAAGACCATCTTCCCTGGGAGGTGAACAGCCACCGCCGGGGATGGGCTTTGCTCTATGTGTGATGTATGATAAGGCCATACCCACAGGGAGGGAATCTTACGAGATGGCAAGACACGCGGTTCCCGACGCCAAAATAAGAATGACCAGTTTCTTCGGCGGCAGTGAAAACCAGATCACCAGCCAGCAGTTTCGCGGCGGTCGGGTTTACGCTGTATTCGGTAGCAGCGACATAGACTTGCGTGGTGCGACCATTGCTGATGAGGGAGCGACAATCAACATCATAACCAGCCTTGGCAGCGTCAAACTCCTAGTAGAGCCTCACTGTTGTATTGATGGGTATAGGGACTTGAGCTTGATGCGGGCGTCCTCGGTTGTGAAGCGCCAGTCCACCTGAATTACGTCCCGGTTCCGTTGGTCCTGCCATGCGCCTGTTTCCCGTTCCAGGACTTCCTGGCTGGGTATCCGGCGATCCAAGCACTGCCGCGCCAGCACCCCCAGTTCGATCTCGGCCATATTAAGCCAACTCCCGTGCTTCGGGGTGTAATGTATCTCCAGCCGTTGGGCAATGCGCCGTGCCTCCGCCGGCTCGAAAGCCTGGTATAGGGATGCCGGATGATGGGTGTTCAGGTTGTCCATCACCAAGACTATCCGCTCCTTGTCGACATAGTCCTCGTCCACCAGTTTCTTGACCACCCGTGCCCAGTCGGCCTTGGTGCGCCGGTCCGTGACCTCCACCCGCCGCCATCCCTCCAGGGGCGCGAACAGCATGAACAGGTTGCTCACTCCGTTGCGTTGATATTCGTAATCGTATGCCATGGCTGCCCCCGGCCGCGACGGACGGGGTTGGCGGGTCTCCTGCACCAGTTGCTTGCTGGTCTCGTCCAGACACACCAGCACCTCCCCCTCTCCGTAGGGACGGTGATAGACCTCCAACACGTCCTCCATGCCGCACACAAAGTCCGCGCTCCCTTGGGGCGGGAGGCACCAGCATTCTTTCAGCCAAGGCTTGAGTTCGTTTTTTTCAGAGTCCGGCGCACCGTCTCTGTGCTGATGCTATCCACTATCTCCTGCGCCACCAATCCATCGGCCAGCATTTGCAGCGTCCAACTGACCCGTCCCTCCGGCGGTTGAGAGCAGGCCAAGGCTACCAGGTGGGCCTCACCCTGACCATCCAGCTTTTTCTTGCGGCGCTTTAGCTGCTGTTTGCGTCCCAGGGCTGCCTCCAGGCCCTCCTCCACGCACCGGCGGCGCACCCGTTCCACCGTGGCGCTGCCCACCTTCAGGACCCAGGCTATATCCTCGTCCCTCATTGCGCCATCAACCTGGTTCTCATCGCTAAGCAGCAGAATGCGGGCGTGAGTCTGCTTGTAAGCCGCCGCCCAACCCTTGGACACCAATCCCTTCAGTTCCTCCTGTTCCTCCTCCGTAAGTCCCACTCGGTATTTCTTCATCATCACATCCATCCCCGCTTCCCGATTTTCTTTTTTGACTGCTAACCCATCATATCTCACCAGCCATCATTTCAATGATGGTCAGCTACTATGGCCTGGAGACTGGGCTGTAAATATCCAAACCAGGGCTGTCTTCGGCGGTGTCGCATCCAAACGCGTCGCCCCCACCTCGCCCGTGAGCCAACTCACTCTAACCGGGTTGTGTCTCTTTGGCAGCGTGGAGATAAGATCCTAAAACTGGGGCCTCCAAAAGCAACTGATTCCTCCCCGGTACATGCTCCGTGACTTTCCACTAGATCGGTATAGGGCGTGCGCGGCAGGTTAACCTGTCTTTCACCAACGCGGCAAGCAGCTTCGGTTCGGCTACTCGGCGAGTGTCTTAGCGAGGAACGTGCCCGAGACTACTGCGGCTGCTACGCCGCAACGTCCGGGCACTGTCTACGGTAGGCATGTGCTGCAAGAAGTGGGCCTAAGAGGCTTGTAGTCCCGCCTCGCCAGAGGAATTGCCGTCCTGTATTCTGCCATTGACGGCCCTACAACCTTGAGACCCGTTACGCGACAGGTTCGGACACCAGACTCTATGTAGTCAGTCCTGAAGAGCAATTGGGACGCGGCGTGTCTCAGAGACTTCCAGGGTCCCCATTCCGTACATGCGGTTGGCTCAGAGCCATACCTCCCAGCTCCTGACCGCGGGGTACAGGCTTCCGAAGTCATCCAATTGGAGGAGGGCTAATCATGGTCAAAATGAGCGGAGGGGAAGCCCTTGCCAAATCCCTTGTCGGAGAGGGCGTCGAGGTCGTATTCGGCATCCCCGGCATACAGGTTTACGGGATTGTCGCTGCCCTACGGGACGAGCCGGGCATTCGCATGGTCACCACACGTCACGAACAGGCGACGACGTACATGGCCGACGGCTATGCCCGTGCGTTGGGAAAGCCAGGAGTGGCGCTGGTGGTCCCGGGAATGGGTCTCTACAATGCCGCTTCCGGCCTGACCAACGCATACTCGCGCTCCACACCCGTCCTCATTATCGCGGGCCAGATACCGCGCGGCGCAATCGGCAAGAACATGGGGGCCATTCACGAAATCGCCAACCAACCCGACATTGTGCGCTCGGTGACCAAGTGGCAACGACTGGCGTCCAGGCCCCGTGAAGTCCCCGATACCGTGTTCGAAGCGTTCAGGCAGATGCGCACCGGCCGTCCCCGTCCCGTTCTGATCGAGATGCCGCCCGAGGCCGGAGTGGAGCGAGAGGAAGTCCAACTGAGAAGTCCCGCCCGTATCTCCCGAATCGTACCCAGTCGGGAAGACCTTCGGGAGGCTGCCCAGGTGATCGCCAGATCTCGAATGCCCCTGATATACGCCGGTGGCGGCGTAGCGGCGATCGGACGCAGAAGATGCTCTAGTCAAGCTGGCGGAGGCGACAAACATCCCTGTGGTTACTTCCAGCGGCGGCAAGGGGGTCATCCCTGACGGGCATCCGCTGTCCTACGGCTCGTGCTTCAGTCCCCGTGGCGAGAGACAAGAGATGAATCAGCTATACGAGGTGATGCAGTCCGCCGACGTGGTTATCGGGATAGGCGCGCGCTTCTCCCTCGGCAATCCCGCCGGCGAGGTCTCCACCCTGGTGAACATCAACATAGACGACACCGAGCTTACGAGGCGCCAGGCAAAACCATTCCACTGCACGGCGATTCCAAGGCGACCATCGAGGCACTCCTACCTTTCCTCATGGAGGCAGGTGCTGGAGAGCGGGTGTCGTCCGCGGAGGCGGTGAGCGCGGCCCGCAGCCTGATAACCTACTACGACATCCGGCTCAGGGAGCCGCAGTACCCGGTCCTCGAGGCGATGCAGAGAGGCATCCCTGACGACGTCTTCATAGTCTGGGACGTCACGCAGTTCGGCTACTACGCCCGCACTCACTGGCGGGTGAATCACGCGAAGACGTACATCGACTCCGGCTACTCGTTCAACCTCGGCTACGCCTTCCCGACCGCTCTGGGCGTAAAGGTGGCTAAGCCCGACCGGCCCGTGATCTGCATGACGGGAGACGGCGGTTTCATGTTCAACTCGTCCGAGATCTCTACGGCTGTGCAGTACGGCATCAATGTCGTGACCGTCATCTTCAGAAACGACTCCTACGGCAACGTCGCCCGCGACCTGGACGATGCGTTTGGCGGCGCTTACGGGACCGACCTGCACAACCCGGACTTTGTCCGGTTTGCCGAGTCGTTCGGCGCGGTTGGCCTGAGGGCTGACGACCCGATGGACCTGGAGACGCTGATTCCGCTGGCGTTGGAGCGGCAGGCCCCTGTGATTATCGACGTGCCCTTCGGAGAGATGCCGATACCGCGTGCGCCGCAGTTCGCGCCTTTCTACAAGCTACCCTGGACACAGCCTCAGGAGGGTCTGATATCTTCCTGAGAAGCTGGCCAACACTTGGTGCGGGAAGGGCGCGTCCACCTCTGGACAAAATCAAGAACCTTCGTGTTGACGGACTCAATCGACACGGAAAGCTTAAGTGCTCGTGGGCGGTCGGTTTGGGTCCATTCAAGCTAGGTCGGATAGCTACAACGGACCGGAGTTCACAGCCAAGGCCGTGCGTGAGTGGCTTAGGAGAGTGGGGCCCGGACGGCCTACATCGAGCCTGGGTCACCGTGGAAGAACAGATACATAGAGAGCTTCAACGGTAAGCTGAGGGATGAGATGCTGAACAGGGAGGTTTTCTACACGCTTCTGGAGGTGAAGGTGCTGACCGAGCAGTACAGGCAAAGGTGCAACCGTGTCAGGCCTCACAGCTCCCTGGGCTACAGGCCGCCTGCTCCTGAGGTGTTCATGCCTGGAGACCCTGTTCCTGCGCTTGAAGGACTAACATAGCAGGTGGTACAAAGACCGGAGCGGTTCTTTCTATGGGACGGGTGCTGGACCCCAGAGGATAACCGTAGAGTTTAGCGAAGATGGAAACGGACAGGTGGTGCACTACGTCGACGACCGTGATGAAAGCTCAGGAAATATGAGTAAAGCTCAATTGTCGCACGTTCTCAGCTCAACTTCTGAGACAGGCTCCTTGGACCAGTTTTCTGGGCGCTGATCATTGGCTAGGCGAACATATTCTTTTGCGCGAATTATACTGGTATGCATGGTCATATTTCTCCTATTGCTCGCATGCAGTTGTAGTGACGAGGGATCGCACACGGCAACAATGACATCCACGCCCCCGCCGGGGGAGTTCGCTTTGGTCAGCGCCGGATATCTCCACACCTGCGGAGTGAGGACCGACGGGTCGGTGGCCTGCTGGGGCAACGACGAATGGGGCCAAGCCACGCCGCCGTCGGGTGAGTTCGCTTCGGTCAGTGTCGGGAGACGTCACACGTGCGGAGTGAGGACCGACGGCTCGGTGGTCTGCTGGGGTGAGGATAATCATGGCCAGGCCACGTCGCTGGTGGGAAAGTTCGCCTCTGTCAGCGCGGGAGGGTTCCACACGTGCGGGATCAGTATTGACGGCTCGGTGGCCTGCTGGGGCGGGAATTTTGTAGGCCAGTCCATGCCGCCTCCGGGGGAGTTTGCCTCCGTCAGCTCCGGGGGAGCCCACACGTGCGGGATTAGGACCGACAGTTCGTTGGCCTGCTGGGGCAGGGACGGAGACGGGCAAGCTACGCCACCGTCAGGGGAGTTCTCCTCGGTCAGCACTGGGAATTCTAATGCGTGTGCGGTGAGGACCGACGGCTCGTTGGCCTGCTGGGGGTATCCCCAATGGCACCAGCAGCCGCCGTCAGGGGAGTTTGCGTCCGTCAGCACGGGAGGATTCCACACGTGCGGGATTAGGACCGATGGCTCGTTGGCCTGCTGGGGTGAGAAATATTCAGGCAATGCCACGCCGCCGTCGGGGGAGTTTACCTCCGTCAGCGTCGGGTTTGTTCACACGTGCGGGGTAAGGACCGACGGCTCGGTGGCCTGCTGGGGTGAAAAACATACAGGCAATGCCACGCCCGCGTCAGGGGAGTTTGCCTCCGTCAGCGTCGGACTTCCTCATACGTGCGGGTTAAGGACCGACGGCTTGGTGAAGTGTTGGGGTAGTAAGTCTTCTTGGCCGGCCCGAGGAACCTATGATCCCAAACCAACGGACCTGCCTCTCCATAATGAACTAAATGTCTGCGAGCAATCATACTATCGCAGTATGGAGAACGGCGCCTCACCCTGGGCTGCGATTTCCTCGATAACCTCGTGGAGCGACGTTGGCGAAGAGAGACTCCTCGCCGAGCTGGAGGATGGCGCAGATGTCACGGCGACGGACCAGAACGGTCGGACTCTGCTGCACTGGGCGGCGGAATGTAATAGGAGAACCGGCGTTATCGAGTTGCTGCTGGAACATGGGGCAGACGTTAATGCCAGGGACAATTCTGGCGCTACTCCGCTACACCGGGCAGCCGCCGGTAATGATGATATCCGGGTTGTGGAGTTGCTCTTGGACCGAGCGCAGTAGTCAATGTCGGGACCGATCTTGGCGCCATGCCATTGCATTGGGCGGCAGGTTATAACGTGAAGGCCATAGTCAACCTCTTGCTGGACCGAGGCGCCAAGGTGAACGCGCGAGCAGCAGGAGATCATACACCTCTGGAATGGGCGTCGGAATCAAACAACGATCCTGCGGTGGTCGAGTTGCTGCTGGAGCACGGGGCAGACGTCAATGCTAGAAACCATGAAGGTGGAACACCATTGCATCGGGCGTCGGGCCATAATGTGAAGTCCGTGGTCAAAGTACTGCTGGACCGAGGCGCGGGTGTCATGGCGGTAGACAGGGACGACAGGACGCCTCTGCACTTGGCGGCAGCATCAAACAACGATCCTGCCGTGGTCGAATTGCTGCTAGACGACGGCGCAGACGTCAATGCCAGGGGGGGTGCCAGTGAGACTCCCTTGATGGATGCGATTTACGGCAACAATGACCCGGCGGTCATTAAATTGCTCTTGGATCGCGGCGCCGACGTCGAGGGGAGGGAACACCACGGCGGCACGCCGTTGATAAGGGCCGGATGGCACGATGACCCGGCGGTCATTACTCTCCTGCTGGACTACGGGGCCAATATCGCAGCCAGAGACGAATACAACTACACCATCCTGCACACGGCCCTGGAACGACATGGGCTGGATGTTCTGGAAATGCTCATCGAATGCGGCGCGGACATTCATGCGAGGAACGATTTTGGTACAACGCCAATGCACATGGCCGCTGCTAAGGATATCCGGATGGTGGAATTGCTGCTGGACAAGGGCGCAGACAGCCACGTCCAGCAGGGCCAGGGCACCACGCCGTTGCACTGGGCGGCGGGTTCTGGCTCCGAGGATGCGGTGGAACAGTGAAGCTGCTACTGAGCCTGGGCGCAAACGTGAACGCGCAGGGAGAACGGGACAGGACCCCATTGCACTCGGCAGTAAGCTCAAACAACCTTGCGGTGGCTGAGTTGCTACTGGACCATGGAGCACTCATAAATGCCGCGAGTTCCGTTGGGTACACTCCCTTACACGAAGCAATTAGCCGCAACGCTGAACTCGACGTGTTGGAGCTTCTTCTACGACGCGGATCTGATATTGAGGCGAGGACTCATTTGGGTTGGACACCTTTGCACGAAGCGACCCAGGGTGGCAACCCGCCGTGGATCGCTGAGTTTCTTCTAGACCAGGGTGCCGACATTCATGCGAGAGACAATGAGGGAAACACCCCTCTACATCTGGGTGCCTCTTACAATTTGATGCCAAGCTATAGACCTGAGGTCATGGAGTTGTTATTGGAACGCGGTGCGGACGAAAACGCCAAAAACAACGAAGGCCAAACAGCTTGCCAAATGGCGAAGGAGATACAGGGAGACTACCGATGCGGGTAGCCTACCAACCTAGGATGCCTTCGGTATTGGAGCAGTTTCGGAATTCGGGAGTGCACCAGCTTTTGGGGCAGGTCATCGGCGTAACGCCGAGTCTTGAACCTAAAGTGCCGGTTGAATCACAAGTGACCTGGCTAAACTAAAGGCATGATTCACCCAGGTCTTTTGGTGCAAAGCCCACTTGACTGGACAAAATCAAGAATCTTCATTTGACGGACTCAATCGACACGGAAAACTTAAGTACTCGTGGGCGGTCGGTTTGGGTCCGTTCAAGCCAGGTCAGATTGTTAGACAGTAGCGTGCCCTACAAGACCTTGCCGGAGAAGGTGGGCCTGAGCGTACCGAACTGAGCCTGTCTCACAAGTATTTTGGTTAACGAGAAGAGCAATTTTATCTGCTATAATACACTGTATCAATCAAGCTATATCGCTAATTGAGCATTCTATGGGGAACTAGACCGAATATCGTAAACAGCCCTGAGTTCTGAGACAGGCTCGTTCGGGGACGGCCCGCTTATGGGGCCGGGCCTGGTGGGCCTGGGCCCATTCGGGACCCAGGGAGCGTAGCAGCAGGCGGGACACCAGCCGCTCGCCGGGGCGCAGGGCGGACAGGGAGCCGATGACCGCCAGCAGGGGGTCGGAGCCGGGGTCCAGCAGGTCGTCGTCCCGGAAGGTGCGCAGGGGCACGTACTCCGGCCCGTCAACCCGCAGGGTCAGGCCTCCCAGGCCAGCTCCCCCTGGCGGCGGCGCATGGGGTCGTCCTCGGGGGCCACGTCGCGGACGCGGGCCTGGGGATAGTGGGCGGCCAGCTGCTGCTTGACCACCCGGTCGTCCTGGCAGCGGGCCAGCAGGGAGACGCCGTCCATGTCCCCGGCCAGTTCCAGGGAGAAGGGGTCGGGGACGGCGACGGACTGGAGCAGGTTCTCCACACCCAGCAGTGTCCGCTCGCCGGTGCGGTAGGGCGTAACCGCCAGCAGCGCCGGGGGCTTCTTGGCCTGCTTCTCGCCGAAGATGATGTTTCTTAGGTTGATATTCATACTCGTTGCCTCGCTATATATTGGATTGGGTCGTTGGTTCAGTGCCGGGGTCCGGGCCGCCACTCGATGACCTCGGTCTCCTCGGGCGTGGCCTCGATGCGTACCGGAAAGCGGTTGCCCTGGGCTAGCAGCAGCCCGTCGCCCCTGGGACAGGACAGGAGCCAGCGTTGCAGCTCCACCGGCAGGTCGAAGGCTTCGCCCACGGTGCTGATCGCCGCCGCGTCCTGTTGGAGCAAGAGCTTGAAGGCGGCGTTCTGGAGCAGGGCGCGACCGCTGTGTCCGGTGATGGCGCGGGAGGAGTCCTCGCTGAGCAGGTCCTGCACGTCCTGGGTGATGAACTGCAACCCCAGCCGGTGCTTGCGGGCGCGCTTCGCCATGCTGACCATGAAGGCGGCGCCCTCGGGGTGCTGCATGATGCTCCACACCTCGTCCACCACCAGCAACCTTGGCCGGGGGTCCTGGGCGGCTGCCGCCCACACCGTCTCGGTGCAGACCATCGCGGCTGCCGGCCGAAGCTCCGGCTCCAGCAGGTGCAGGTCGAAGACGGTGACCAGGGCCTCGTGGGTCAGCAGGTCGTCGCCCTCGTCGGACAGCAGGTGCCGCAGGCTGCCGGTGGCGAAGGGACGCAAGAGGTGGGCGATGTCGCCGCCGCCCTCCTGCTCCAGGTAGGCGTAGAAATCGCGGAAGCCGGTGCGCTCCCGGCGTTCGGCGTAGTAGCCCGCCAGGGCGTGGTCCAGCGAGGACCGCCGCTCGGCGCTCAGGCGCTCCCCCACCATCACCTCGATGAGACGGCGCAGGCTGCCGATGCGCTGCAACAGTTCCTCGCTGTCGCCCCGGTCGATGACAAAGGGGTTCATGCCCTGGCCCGCGATTCCCGGCGACAGCACCCTGCCGCCGGCGGCCCTGGCCATGTCGGCGTACTCGCCCTCCGGGTCGATGACGTAGGCCCGCACGCCACGGCACACGCCGCGCAGCACGCCCAGCTTGGTGGCGAAGGACTTGCCCGAGCCCGAACTTGCCAGGACGGCGGTGTTGGCATTCAGGTGGGGGTCGTAGACGATGGGGGCGCAGGCCCGGAGGTCAATGCCGTAGAGGGTGCCGCTCCTGGTGTCCAGGTCCGGCGGCGAGAAGGGAAACAACCGGGCCAGGCTGGACGTGTCCAGCGTCCGCCAGACCGCCACGGCGTTCAGGGCCAGGGGCAGGTGGACAGCAGTCCCTCCCGCTGGCGGAAGGCCAGGTTGTCCAGCTTGCCCAACGTGGCGGCGAAGTGGGCCTGGGCCTTCTGGGTCAGCTCCTTGAGGGTGTCCTAGTCGGCGGCGTGGAGGGTCACGGACAGCGATGCGTGGAACAGCCGCTCCCGGCCCGCCCAACGACGGTCGACCCACTCCTCGCCCACACCCCACAATTTGGCCCATTTGTGGGGCAGTCGCAACATACAAATGACGGGGAGAAGCGGTTTACCCACCAATACAAAGCTGTTGGACTACTAGCCTGGCAACCCCGCGTGTTCTGGTGGAGGTGAAGCCCTTCGGCGAGAATCTTGACGGCGCCAGGTTTGAGCGCCGGATGGTGGCTCAGTGCGCCCGTCCGGGCGCGCCGCTGGCGGTGCTGACCAATGGTCGCAAGTGGCTGCTGCTCTTCCAGTCCCCTGACTACCAGGTGACCAGCCATCGCTTTTGCGAGGTGGACCACGCCAAGGACCCTGTTGCGGCAACGGAAGAACTGAACAGGTACCTTTCCAGGGGCAGGGTCGCCAGCGGCCAGGCGGCGCGGTCGGCAGAGAGGGTGCTTCGGGACCAGGCCAGGGTCACCGTTATCCCGCAAGCCGTCCTGGACGGGTGGCGGCATGTGGTGCTGGGCCTCCAGTATGGCCTTATGGAACTCATAGTCACCGCCGCCGAGCAGAGGACCGGCTACCGGCTGATATACCGCTGGTTAAGCGGGTGCTGACGGACAGCGGGGCTGAACTGCTGCCTCTGGCCGAGAACTAAGGGGGCAGGCAGGCGCCGTTAGCGGGAGCTCTCGCCGGAGGCCCGCCTCGTTCACCTTTCTTTTGGAGACGCGGCCCGTATCCTCCTAGCCCGACCTGCTGATTCAGGTCTGCCTGCTGATGCGCCAGCGGCACCCCGAGGGTTTCGAGAAAATCCGAGACATCCGGGGTAGAAAGCGCCCCTATTTTTCGAGGTCGGCGGAGGACCTCTACGCGCCGAAGCCGGTTGGGGATTCCGGAATCTACGCGTCGTGCCAAGGAGCCATCTCATTGCTGGAACAGCGGGCCGGGAGAGTGGTGGAGTTCTTCGGTTACCCTGCGGAGTCCTTCGGCGTTCAAACCTGGTGAATTGCTTAGCCGAGGCCAACCGCACTTAAGGGGAAATGTTGGAATGTGGCAAAGGAGAGTTTGAGTTAAGGGGACGTCTCCAAATGACCGCCGCGTCGGCTGCTAGGAGGGCGCCCCGGCCCGCCGAGGTCCATTGCGTCCACAGCGCGGGCTGCGACAACCGGGGCTGGGTGGTCGGTGTCTCACGCGGTGAACGAGAGCGCTGTTCCGTGACGCTGGCGCACTGGGGCGATAGCGCCGGGGAGACCAGATCATTCCTTATAGCCGACACGGCAAATGGCCTGCTCTCTGCCCGACGCTGTGATGTGGCTCGGTCCGGCGAGGCAGCCCCATGTTCGCGTCTAGAGGCGACTCCACCAGGCCGTCCCCGGTTCAGCGCCCCTCCGCCTCCGCAACGGCGAGTTCCCGGTCCTACCTTACGGACGAGTCGCCGGGTTCCAGGCGGAGGGTCTCGTCTTCGTCCCACACCGCCTTGTCCGGCTGGCCAAGGTTCCAGTACAGGGCCGCCCGATTGCAGTGGGACTCGATGTCGTCCAAGTCCACGGCGATGGCCTGCCCGAAGTCATCCCGGGTGATGGTCATGACGTTTACCACCGGCACGTCGTGCTTCCCCCAGGCGCTCCCGGAGCATCCCTTTCGTCCGTCGGGCGGCGGCCTCGTCCAGAGCCACGGCTATGAAGTACGCGTCAGAGTCGGGATGGTGGTCGCCAGCGGCCCAGGACCCTCCCAGTATGACCTCCGCCGAGTGCACCCTCTGCTGGATTTCCAGACTATGGTCAGGCCTTCGGGATCGGGGGAGTTGCGGTGATCGTTGATGTCGTCTCCATTTGTGAGGAAATCCTTCTGCTTGGACGTGTTGGCAATGTGGTCTGGCGAAGCGCATTCACCCTTCGACAAGCTCAGAATAGGGTGCCCCGCAGGAGCTTTCCGGGGCCTCCGTGCTCGGGCGGCGCAAGGTGGGTCTCCCGTTGGGGTTTGCCGCTCTTGGATGGAAAAGGGCCGCTCCGGTTGTCCGGGGTGGCCCTGCCGGGGTCCACCGCCGTGTGTCGTCTCGGGGCTACAGCTCGTTGGGAAGGATTCCCTGGTGCAGGCTGCGTGCTGGGGCCGATGAGGTGGCGCGGCAATCTAGGCCGGCCGCCTCTAATGTCGGAAGCGGCCGGTGCCGCCCTTTGTCACGGGAACAAAACTTGGCATATCAACTGTTGTGGCGTTTCGCAGGGCAGGTGCTTTGCGATGCGACTAACCACCCATCCATTGGCCGTTCTTGGCGACCAGTTCGCGTAGCCCTGTGTCAATGTCCGGTGGCAGTTCCTTCGCCAGCAGCCTTTCGACCATATCTCCGGTTCTATGCCAGAGCCATGGTTGAGTGTCACATTGTCCCAAGTTGATCAGGAATTTGGCGAGGTCGTTAGGGTGCTCATCTATCAGACCGCTCTCACTGATGCGGTAGGGTATTATAGTCCTTTCGAGTGGTACCTTACGCATCTGTACTGCCAGGCTGACAGCCTCGGGGAATACACCGGTCAAGTGCACGACCCACTCCAGCATCGTCTCGATTTCTTCATCATCCAGAGGGCGGGGTACGCCCTGTAATCGGTTCTCCCAGTAACTCTTGAGCCAACCGCTCCACCATTCTTGTAGTCGGCCATCATCCAAGTTGTGCAAATGGCGGCCGATTGCAATTGCAAACTGCTTTCTCCCCTCCACGCTCGCGTATTTGAAGAACTCTGTAATCCAACTATCGTTGGCACCATTTATTACCCATCCCATTTCGGCAACGTAGAACCGTGCGAAGCTCGCCAACATTTCCCCTTGAAATTCTCGAAATACTCGGGGGACCGCAGCGAAGAATTTTTCGCGTAATATCTCTATGACGGGAGGCGATAAGTGTCCCCAGGTCAAGAAGCCGTCCCAGGCGCACCGGAAATCTTCGTGTTCAGCGTCGAAGAGTGGTAGCAGGTTGCTTACCGTCCAGTCCTCGTCAGTCGCAAGAAAGAAGGGAAAGTTGCCAGCTAGTATCGTGCTGCCAATTTTCCCGGGTACGCCGTCCTCAGCTATGATGGCATCCAACGCGTTGCGGTATACAGCGCTAAGCGACTGGGGGGCAGGCTGTTGCCGCTCCCTCCAGAGCGCAATGCTGTGAGTCCAGAACAGAGCCAGTTGTCCAGATGCGTGGTTGGTGGCTTTCTCGATCCAGCTTACGTATTGAGGGACTCCTCCTATGGACCGAGTGAACTGAGGGAGGGAGTCTGCGGTAGCGTATGGACGCAATGCAATGGCAATCGAACTTGCCGCATCGAGTAATTCCGTTGTTTCTGATACTTCGGGTTTCCGAATCAACACGCTGAGTGTGTCAGCAATTTCCCGGGCATGTCCTTGGTGAAGTTCGTCAGCTGACAAATGCAGCAGCACTCGCCTGGTGCTATTTGCGTCGAGATCCGCAGTTATCCAAGCGGTTATCACGTTGTGCCACAGGTCGGAGTTCCATAACCCCATCTCAACCATGGCGTCTGCTAAGTCAAGACCCCAATCCGGGTTCTGCTTGGCCGCTTCCCTAACTGCTCTCAGCATCGCTGAGCGGTCATGCCCCTCGAATCTTTGTTGAGCGGTAGGCTCGTACGCCAGCAGAGATGGCAACACTTCGGATGCCGGTCGTGCAATGAGCATGTCAACGTCCCACTGACTCTGAGAAGATGGCCCCTCTCCAACCCAGCCAGACCAGTGATAGTGTGTGAAGTCCGGGTGTTCTGACGGCTGAAATTCAGGGTACAGTACCCTGATGCTAGCTATCGTTTGCCTCGTCAGCTCGCAATCAGGGTCAGCTTCGCTGAGCCAATGAAGCCATTCAAGGTGGTAATATGCTGTGCGGCGGTCCTTGTCGGGTTCAGTTTCTTCAGGCCAGCGGAAGGTCTGCACGGCTTTGATAAGGCATGTCCTTTGTTCCCTACTGGCTTGTGGATAGGCCATCCTGGTGGCCCTAAATATCTCGTGGTGAGCTGCGATTTCGTGTATGTCGCAGTTTTTCAGAAGCCATGCAATTTTGTCGTTGGCCGTAAGGTCATTACGCGCGCTCAGGGCGTGGATGGCCAGACGCCTCAGCAACGGGGCGCTGGAAGACACGTAGCGGTTGGACCACGCTCCAGCAATGAGCGGGGTGTTTGCGGCCAGCCACTCCAGGCACTCCCTGGCGGTGTCGATCAGAGCGTCGACGTCTTGGCCTAACTCGTCCTGTTCGTGGGGTTCAATAGCTGACCTGCTATAGCTGTCCGAATCCCAAGTTGCCTTGCTTTCCTCCCAAGCGATTGATATTTGGTAGCGCTCGTTCAGTCTCGCGGTGGTCAGCGCCAGCAATGGTTCGGCGATTTCGTGCAAATTGGGTTTAATGCAGTCCTCCAGTAATTCCTGCATATAGTGATGGAACATATCTGATCTATGCCATCTATCAGATGGCGGTACGCGGTTGAGCCTTTTCGTCAAGGCTTCGTACACTCGCAATAGGCTGTCGGTCGCGCCTATGTTGGCGCACACTTTGCTTAGCCATGATAGAGCGGCCTCTTCGGTGTTCGTTGGGACGTTACCAGAGAGAAATAAGACCCAGCGGATCATAACCGCAGCATCTGGCGAATCTGGGATGCTGTTCTGCATCTGCCAACTGAGCAGCTTCCAGAATTCCGGATTCAGTCGTGAGCCGTGATTTTCTATAGCCCGAAACAGCGCGTGATCGTGGGCCAAGGCGAAGCGCCCGGACAGCCAGCCCGCCAGTATCCTTTCTTGGTCGCTGAGCTTGTCGTCTGCGAACAGGGCATTTAGAAGACCGCGACGGTCAAGCCAGTTAATATAGTCAGGTGACTCGGCCGCTCTGGTGAAAAACTGTGACAGTTCCGGGGTACTAAGGGCGTGCTCGATTACACCGGCGGATTCTTCGTCGATGGGTGGCGGCGCGCTGGCGATGTTCGTGATTTCCTGTTGCCAGCCCAAAATGCGGCGGCGTCTGTGGTTGGCCAACCCGGCTACTGCCCTGTCCAGCCCGCTGTAATCGCTTTCCGACTCTTGCGGAAATGTGATGGGCTGGATACCCATCGAACGCCAGCGGGCAGGGGTGTCGCTCCGGTCTCCGATGAGGGCATAGCGCATATCGTAGCTATCCGGTGGCAACGATGGCGTCAGGTAATTCATTATGGTGTCGTTGTGGCTGTAGCCCACGAACAGCACGGTGTGATTGGCGAAGAGGTCAACCAGGAAACGGCGAGCCCAGCCGTCGGCTTGAGTCAGATATGCCCTTCCGAAGTCTCGGTGAGTGAGTATCATTCCTTCCGGTTCGCTCACCGACCCGTGAATATGGACGATGCCTTGAAGTCGCTCGCCCAAAGGCAGCACAGGAGCATAAAATATCCTTGGCCCCGTATCGAACAGGTCGCTGACAGCTTCCTTGAAGAGCAGGTCAAAGTTGGTGGTTACGATGCGGATGTCCTCAGCGTTGGGATACAGGCGCAGCAGGTCTCGGTGCAGCTCTTTCGGCTGTGGGTTGTTATGCTGTAGCCGTTGGGCCGCAATTTGGTGGACGTCTGTACCAGCCGCCTTGAGTTGTCCCAAGAACCGGTCTTCCGGTTCGTCCTTCCCGATGGTAATGCCTGTTCCTTCGGCTACCTGGCGCGCCAGTTCACGGAAGTCTGGCAGGTTGGCGGGCGGCCCCATGGAGACGCCGGCGCCGGCGAACACCACCAGCCGCCCGTCGCGCAGGGCGTTCAGTAACGGCTCCGGGAAATCCACGCCGCCGATTCTCATTTAGTTCCCTCCACCAGTGCAATCGCTACTCTGCCGCCCGGCTGTACCGTCGTTCTGACGCGCAGGGTTTCTGATATGGTTTCACCTTCTTTCATCACAGTCCTGATAAGAAATCCAAGAACCGGTCCTTCTTACGCATTCTTACGCATTGTGTAGACGTTGCATCCATAGTCCCTGGCGATGCCCGTTTTACGCAGCAAATCCGCCAAGTAGTTCTCGGTGGCAAACACATCTGCGTAAGGCACCACTGTCGCAGCCATGTTGAAGTCATCCAAGAGCGATGGTTCTGGAATTCGCAAACTCCTGTATACAATATCCGCAGCCATCAGCTTTGAGCGGATAGACAAAAAGGGTGTGTTTGCCATCTCCTTGGAGGACATGAACTGAGCTATACCCTCTCCCAGTTCGCAAATCTTTGCTAATTCTATCAAACGCAGATGCCTCTCGCTGTGTAGAGTCGCAACCATTGGCTCCCATAGGGTAGATGCTTTCTTGAGGATTGACTCTGCATTGTCAAAGACGTGGAAGTGCTCCCGGAACAGTTGAATCCTGCTGAACGCAACCTCATCACCGTAGGATAGCTTATGTTCCGTTCTTGTTTCCTTGTACTGCCTGTACATTGGTGTAGTAACTTCGTTGCGAACGCGCCAATGTTCGTTCACAAGTGGTTGGACAGTTAGGAACATATCCAGAGCACTCGTAGCTCTTGCAATAGTGCTGTCAAGAAGGTCGGGGGCGCGGCTGAATGGAATCTGCCACCAAGGCTCGTCCGGTATATCTACTCCAGCAAAGTTCGATGCTGCTTCAAGCAACTGTCTGTCGCATATCTCGTGAGCGTAGTTGAAAGAAAGGCCTTTACTAAGGCCATTGTCCATACTCCTGAAGTCCGCGCTCAGACGAGAACTAAAGTTGCTCTCTGACTCGTGGAGCGGCGAGGTTGGACATACAAAGTTGCCCTCTACAATCGTCCTCTGCATTACCTTGAACAGATCGGTGAAATATCCCTTGTCGACACGCAGATTTCGGTCAAGGTGCGCCTTCGTAATGTCGCTCAACCAATTTTGGTCAAGATAGACAATCTTTTTCCGTCTACGCCGCCGGGCCATCTCACCCCTCTCGCCTCATGCGGTACTTGATGTCGTAGTTGATAAAGTCCGGTTCTTCCTCGGTGAAGCCTTAGTGCTCGGTCAGCACGCGGCCTATTTCGTCCACGATGGGCTTGGCGGGTTTGGGTCGAATTCGTTCGCGGACTACCCGCCCGGTGGCTTGGCAGAGGGTTTCCTTGCGCTGGCTGTTTTGCCTGAAGCTGGTCATCAGTCTTGCCAGCCTGGTTTTCGCGCTACTGAACATATCGCCGATTCCGATGGGGAAGTTCTCGATTTTCCTCAGATTCAGGTGTCTGCAATCGGACAGGTGCGGGAACCACAAGTAAAGAGCCGAGCTGTCAATGGAGTCGATTGCGAAATCAAAAATCCTGACCTGCCCGACCCCAGAAACTTTGCGTGTGCCGAATTCCGGCCGTCCGACGGGGCGTTGCGCAGCCCGGAGGTATGGCGGAGATTTGCGCCTTCTGCGGCGAGGATAGGTAAGACAACTGGCTCGCGGAATCGAACCCTAGGACTCGTGGCGGGTCGAGGCGGTGTTTCATTGTCCCGGTGGGGGTTCTGACGCCATAATACAGTGCCCTGTTGTAGGTTGAATGTGACGCAAAACCGGCCGCCCCGTTGGTCTGCGGCGGCCAGTGCCGCCGTTAGTCGGCGACAGGTTCATTGTCCCATGTCCTTCTGGGACTTCGCTACCGGCAACTGTCAGCAGTTATTCCGTCCACGGACCTTCCCACCACTTGAGCCTGCCGTCTGCCTGTTGATAGGACTCGGCATCCGTGGTGACTCGCCGCGTATTGCCCTGCGGGTCCCTGACCTCCCAGTGCCTTCCTCCGATGTTCTCTGAAGTCCAGCCCGTTGGTAGTAGCTCTGGTTCTCGCAGAGGTCTCTCTAGGTCGTCCATAGCTATCTTGGGGTTGAGGGATGTGTTCCTACTGTCCCATCCGGCGTTAAGCTGGTTGATGTCGAAGTCGTTGCGGGCGGCTATCTTGTCCAGCTCGACGTCCGGGTCTTTGCCGTCTCGGATGATGCTCTGTATGTTGGCGGCGATTATCGGCGGGTAGGCGCCTACGTTGTCCACGATACCTTTGAACCGCCGCTCCACCGCTTTATAGGCGTCATGTTCCGCTGTATCTTCGTAGAACAGGTTGATGACGTCTACTACGCTACGTTCCTGTCCAATGCGGTCAATCCTTCCAGCCCGCTGCTCGAGGGTCATCGGGTTCCACGGGATGTCGTAGTTGACGACGGCCGAGCAGAACTGAAGGTTAAGGGATTCCGAGGCTGTTTCGGTGCAGAGCAGGATACCCTGCCCTTGTTGCCGGAACCCTTCTAGCCGGCGGCCGCGGTCGCCCAAGTGACCATCTTGTCCGAATAGCTCAGTCACGAAGTGTCTTGATCTCCGCAGGTGTTCGGACAGCCAGCTCTGCGTATCGCGGAACTGAGTGAACAACAGGATGTGATTGTGGCCTTGTTCTCGAAGCTGTGCTATGACGCCAGTCAGTCGGCCGCGCTTGCTGTCTTGCTGAGATAGCCTTTCGGCTTCGTCGGCGGCTTTGAGTAGCGCGTCAAGGTTGGCCGCGTTGTTCAAGGCGTTGGTTTCGCGGTCCGTAAGTTCGTCCAGGTCGGCGTCGTCCAGCAGGGTCATCCAGTCGTCGGCGTCCTGCGGGATGCGGTTAGCGGCGTTGCGCAGAGTTTGGGCGTAGGCGTGGGTTGAGGAGCCGAACCGCTTGCGGAAAATCGTCGTGATGAATCCCAAAGACTGGGGAGTGATGCCGCGGCCGGCGTAACATTGCCGTACCAGTTCCTTGATGTCATCGTACAGCGCGCGCTCGGAGGGCATCATGGTGATTACTACATCCCGCGCCTGACGTTGCGGCACGGGACCATCCAGCAGACCTTGTCGGCGGTATTGGCGTAGCAGTTCGCGGGTATGACGGCTCATCAGCCGTTTGGCTGGCGAGCTCCTTCGCATCGTTTCCAGCGTGGCTTGTAGCGTATCGGGGTCGTCCAACTGGCTGGTGATGTAGTCGTCGTTCTCGCTGGCGAGCAGGAAGTCCCCGGTGTCCGGTGGGTCGGTCTTGCGCCACAGGTCGCGCCGGTATTTCCACTCTGCGAGGTCAGGCGGTTCGTCCTGGTAAAAGCGGCGGTACTCGGCGGATTGCCATCCCTCAGGTTCCAGCAGTTCCAGCAAGGCCCACAGCTCGACTTCGTTGAGCTGCATCGGGGTGGCGGTGAGCAGTAGGAGTTCTCGCGTGCGGCGCGAAAGTTGGCTCAGTAGCCGCAAGTATTGGTTCGGCTGGCGACGCTGTTCGTGGTCAACGTCCCGGAAACGGGCGCGGTGGGCCTCATCGACGACGATAATATCGTACTCGCCGCAAGTGGACAGGAAATCTTCGGCGTTTCTTACCAGCCACTGGTGTCCTGCAATGGCGAGGAGTGTACTCCAGGGCGGGCTGTTGCCCGGCTCCGTTCGCCCATCGCGGTAGTAGTAGCCGTGGGAGTCAATAATTGGAGCGTCTATGGCGAACTTCATCAACAGTTCGCCCTGCCATTGCTTTGTCGCTGCCTTGGGGGAAATAATCAGGGCGCGGCGGGCTTTGCCTTGATTGAGACGGGTCTTGAGTATGATGCCCGCTTGCAGGGTCTTGCCAAGCCCTACTTCGTCGGCAATCAGGCGGCGGACGGCATCGTTGCCGACGTTCTGTTGGCGGAATCTCTCTTGGTGAGGCCAGAGAATGGCCGGTATGGTGGCCACCGTGCTGTCGGGGTCGTTGGCTAGTGCATTGTAGATGCCCTGCCAGTAATCATTGACCGCTTGGTCTTTGGCCGTGTAGCTGCTGCGACGTTCCCGAACTGATTTAATCTCTGGCGGGGACGCCGGCGCCCGCTCCACGATGTAGTCGCGGTAATAGGCCGGCAGGTCGATGACTTTCAATCCGGCGGCCCGGTCGGTCCAGAGGGCTTGAAACTCGGACTCCCTGGCCTCGAGGTGCGCCAGTCCTTCGCTCTCGGTATAAACGTCGATGGATTCCCAGTTATGCCGCCACCCGGATAGGGTTTCGTTCAGACTGCCGGCGAAGGCGACGCGGTTGCCTTGGGCGTCTTCCACAATCCCGCTCTTGTTGTGGAAAATCCAATCGTCACGGATGGCTACCTTCACTTCCATGATTCCATGGGCTACCAGCCAGTAGGCTAACTCCAGGTGATTGCGGTCGGCGATGTCGGCGGTCTCGGTCAGCAGCAAGTCTTCGCGGCTGGCTGTCTGTTGCAGGACAGATTCGGAGTCCAGTTGGCCGTCGTGGATGGCTTGGAGCACGTCCTCTTTGACACTGTGGTCGCATATGAGGCGGATGCGTCCGCCGTTGCGGACGAGGCCGGCGGTTCCTACGGCGGCGGCAATCAGCCCCTTGGCGGTAAAGGTGTAGGTAGTCCGGTCATAGCGCACCGCTTGGGCCAGCAGCGGCTCGTACAGCCCGGCAATCATATCCGGGCAGTTGCTATGGTTGTAGACCGGGCGCAGGTTAAAGTCTGTGAGGGGCACGTCTACGTTCCCTTTGCTGCGATGTATGCCTGTAGCAGGGCGATAGCTTGCATTAGGGATTCTTCCTTGTGCATATCATTTCGTCTTGCGGCTAGAAAGATTGCTAATGGCTTGGGCACGTTCAATAGCGGTTCCCGTCGCCTTGCTCTCCGAGGCTGATCCTTATATTCCACTTGGTGCCAAAGGCGGATAACCAGTTGGGTATTGACTGAGTTCGCCTCCTGCTGATGTTCTGTCTTCTCAGGGTCTACAAAGCTGATACCGTGCGGTTCGTGGTGATCATGCCTGTGGTCGAAGGGGTAAATTCCCGGTAGGTATCCTCTCTCTTGAGCGCTCGTGTGGTCTGCCGTAGCACGTGTGCCGGTTCCATCAATGGATACTTCGTATAACAGTGCTTTTTCCTCAGTGTCGTACCAAAATTCAGTAGCCTCGTGGACGGGCCCATGAGGGTTGTATAGTGGCATAGCGTTATCCCTGAGGGAATTGCTCACTGAATCAGTAGACTTTTTCTGTTTTCTGCTAGGTCATTGTATATCGAAGGTCATCCATCCTGAGGGATTGGTCCTGAGTGAATGCAGGGGGCCGGGAGAGCGATTGATCAACGAGGAAAGATAGATTTGCCCTCCGGCCGAAGGACGTATCATAAGCGCGAACGGTTCTTTCCTCGAGAGCAGTTGGGCGGCTTCTATCTCGCTTCCTGACCAGCTATTGCCGTAGTCCAACTGGAGACGTATGGTCTTTTCTTCAAGTATGTATTCCAACTCGTCATTGTGGTTCACCACCCGAATCCATCCCGGTTCTCCCCTAGGTCTTGAGAAAGGCATGGGAATTGGTGCCGGTTCAGAACCGAGGGGCATTTCTGGGGTTCTGGCTTCCGCTATATAGAAGACACCGAAGGCGCGTTCATTGTTTGATGAATTCGGTGGGCTGGCAGAAGCGGATATGGCGGTTTGAGTTGGCCTTGTGACTCCCAGCCTCTCTGCTATCTGGGAAGCGATCTGCTCAGGGGAGTGATCAGAGGAGCTCATCGAACTGATCCCGGCCAGCGATGGACTATGCCCCCTGACTTCGTCGATGGTGATGCCATGTCGGATGGGAAAGAGGGCTATTTCACCCTGCATCTGTCTTTCTACAAGTCCGTCCATTTCGTATTGAGTCCAGTTTTTTGCAAAGAATGGCCTTGACAGGATAACCGTAGATGACCTGCAATTTGCGAGTCCTTGGTCTATCTTTCGCCGGATGCTGTCTCCGAGGCGGATTTCGGATTCGTCCAGCCACGAGTAGACTCCTATTTCTGTGAGGGCCTGATGAATCGGCCTGGCTATGCTCTCTTTATCCTCGCTGGCATGGCAGATGAAGGTGTCGAGTTGGGCCCTATTCGCTATGTTTCTCTGCATGGTAATTGGGCCTATATCCTGTATTGGTCTAGGCAACCGAGTCCTGGTGATGCTGGTTTATAGCAGTGTACCCTGCTGCTCCGCCGCCGGTCGCGGCGCTTCCTCGCCGTACAGCGCCTGCCAGAGGTTGCGTTGCGCTTGGTAGTCGTCGTGGCCCGGCTTGGTGGTGCGGACGAGGGCCTCCAGGGTAGCGCGGAATTGGGCTTCCTGCGGGTCGTGGAGGTGCTGGGTGAGCCATTGCTGGGCATCCAGCGTGTTGCGCCGGTCGGTCAGGGCAATGGCCGTGTGGACGGTGTCCAGCGTGGAGCCGGGGTTGATATCCTCTCCGATGTTCCTGGCTGCCAGGCGGTCGCGGGCGCTGAGCAGCGATACCTTGTCCGCCTTGAATTCGACGACGCGTTTCATGTCGGCATCGTTCTTTTCCAGACGGACGCCGATGGCCCGGGCCAGCAGGTTCGCCTCATCGAACATCAGAGTGTCGTTCTCGGCAGCGTCCTTGGCGAGCACGTAGAACTTGGTGGCGGCGTCCACCGGGTTGTTGGCCCACTCCCGGCTGATTTCCTGGGCGCGGTGGCGGCTGACTTCACGGCGGGCCACCTGCAGGGCGTCCGTGGGCGTTACCAGGAAGGGCGCATCCGGGCGATCCGGGTTGTTGCTTTCGCGTTCGGTGCCCCAGTGTTCGCTGATGACTCGCAAGGCAGGGCCGAAGGCGCTCAGATACAGGTCTATGGGGCGCAGGCCGGCCTGCCCCAGGTTGTCCTGGATGTCTTCCCTCACGGCTTGGGTGATTAGTTGCTCAACCTCGTACCACGGTTTTGGGAACGGGTTTTCCTCCCGGGGACGGCAGATCAGCAGGATGGTGGTGCGGGCGGCCGCCTTGTCTTTGATGTGGATGCTGGACTCGGCTTCGGTTTTCACCGGCCAGGTGCGGGTGATGGCGAACTCGGCGTTGATGAGAGCGACGGTAAGGGCGTCCCAGGCGGCGGTGGACTTGTGGTTGAACATCACCGTCATTATTCCGTCGTCCTTGATGACCCGGCGGCACTCGGCGAAGATTTCGGCCATCTTTTCCTGGTAGTCTGCGAGGGCCAAGTTCTTGGCGGACTTGCCCTTAGTTGCCTGGCTCTTGAAGCGGGCCGGGCTGGCGATGGCTTCCTGGTCTTTCTCTGTCAGGTAGTCGGTGAAGTCTTCCGGGAACACGTATCCGGCGGTGCGCTTGAGCCAGACGTAGAAGAAATCGGACAGCTCGGCGTAGCAAACGTTCTCCTCGTAAGGCGGGTCGAAGACTACGCAATCCACGGATGCGTCATCCAGGGGCAAATCGCGTGCGTCGCCGTTGATGACCTCTGTGGGCGAGGCGATGGAGCCGAACTCCGTTTCTGCGATTAGCCGGTCAGCGTCTTCAGTGTGGCCAGTCATGCCCAGCAATTCGGACAGGCACTCTGAGATGTCGTTAAGACTCCATTCAAGGCCCAAGCCGCGGCAGGTGACAGCCATCTCCGAATACGACCACTTGAAACCGAAATCGTGACTATCGAATGTACCCGCTACTATGTTCTGCCCTGAGTCCCATCTCGTTAAAAGGCTATTCCGGTTGATCATTTTGTCCATTGCCAGCACAACATAGGCCCATGCGGCCTTGTGGTGGTCGTCCAACCGGTCAGCTTCTTCGTCAATTTTGACGCACTCTCGGAACGCTTGGACACAGTAACCGTGGGCAAGCAACTGGCGCTGGCTGTACATATCACGCCATTCCGGCATTCCGTAGTAAATGGCCTCTTTCGTCTTATTGCCGTCTGGCAGGGCCTCATTGGGCAGAACGTCATCGGCATCCCATTGCGGCTCCATCCGGGCCAGTGCATTGGCGATGTGGGCATCGCTGGCAAAATGGCGTTCTTCCGGCTCCGCGAACACCCTACAGGTGGTTTCCCGCTTCTTCGGCTTGCCGGCTTTGGTCAGGTCCCGCCAACTGTCCCGGTAGATGACGCAGTACAGCCGGTGGCCCATTCGTTCGGCCTGAGCTTCCTCGGCCAGGTAGCCCTTGGGAGTGGTGCTGCCACAGGCGGGGCAGGTGGCGATGGCACCGGTCACAGTGCCGTCGTTGACACTCTGGTTGGGATAGAGAGTGGCTAGGTGGCAGCTCTTGGCGCTGCTCTTGCAGTCGGAGCAGGCTTGCAGGTCATGGACGATGCGTAGTTCGACCCGGGTTCCGTCAGGTACCACGCGCATCCCGGTGCCGTTGTTGTCCAGCCGCCAATTGGGGCTGAGCGGTATCTCCACATGGCATCCCGGGCAACTCGCGGTGCGCGCCCAAAGATACGCCCAAACGTATCTTTGGGCGCGCACCGCCCGATGGGCAAATTTAGAACATTTGTTGTTTTTGTGTTGGCAGCCGCTGATGCTGCACATGGCCTGCGGGTGCGGGCAATCGCCGCTGGCGCAGTCGGGGGCATACTCGGCGGGGTACACATCGGCCAGCAGTTCGCTGACACGGCTTTGGAAAGCCTCGGCGCACTGGCGGTAAGTATCCAGCAGCGGGTAGCCGTAGCGTTGGGGCCATTCGCAGGTAGCCCGGAGTATCAGGCAAGCGACGGAGTTCAGCTCGTTGGCGATGGTGCGGAATCCCAGCCGCCCGGCCTCGAAGGGGATGGAGCCGCCCCCGGCAGTAACATCTAGGACGGTGGGGTTCGCGTTGGGCAGGTTGGCCTTGAGCCAGTCCTGTTGCTCGGCAGTAGGGTTATGGGTGAAGGCCCGACGATGATCGCCGTAGCCGTCCTTGTCGCGTTCGCCACGCTCTTTGGCGGCCGCCAAGTGCAAGGCGATTTGGTGGACGTCCGAGCTGGTTCCCAGCATATCCAGGACGGAATGACGGGTATCTTCGTCGTCTGCTGACTGCGGTATTAGCGACAGCAGGGTTGACGCCCGTGAAGGTGCCAGCGGCCTGCGGGCCCACCAGACGTGGAGTTGGTGAGGTGCTGGGTTTGGCACCGCGCCGGCCCGTTCCCGGATAGCCTCGGTTGAGATCTGGTTGATGGGCAGCCATTTTTCGATGAGGCGGGGCCGCATCCCGGTTTCCTCGTCGCCGAGAAAGTAGTCTTCCGACGGTAGGAAGTCGGTAGCTTCAATCGAGCCGCTCTGCGGGTACAGTTCCATCGGTTCGTCGGGTGCGTTCCCGTCGAAGGTCAGGTACCATTTGTCGGACGGGTTTCTCAGCAGCAGGCTGCGCAGGTCAACCCTGCCCTTTTCCAGATCCTTGATCCGCTCCGGTGTCGTGGCCTTGACCAAGTAACGGTCAATTCCGTCGGTGGTGTCAATGATGGATCCCACGTACTGTTGGCCATCGTCACCTTCGGCGGTGAACACCAGCACCCCGTCGTAGTAGTCCAGGACCTTGGTTGGGCGTATGGTCGGATTCATTTCATTACCTCGCAGTTGGCCAGGATGTCGAACGCCTTGTAAGGCCACCAGGTGTGGTGGCTTCTGCTACCGGTCTGCTTGATGTAGCCGGCTTCTTGGTTCAAGGTCAACTGGGCCAACTTTGCCCCTCGAAGATTTCTGCTGCGCTGCGCCACTCTCACGGCATCCGCTGCTTGCATGAAGATGGACAGGCCTCTGGCTCTGCACTCGGAAACGCCGAAGTCTCGGTTAGGTTCCAGTGTGCGCTGGGACCTGAAGTCGTCGGCAATGGGCGGGTCGTTATGCACCAGGCGGTAGCAGATGGTCTCCCTCCTGATTTTGTCGGCGTTTTCAGGTGGACACCCCTCGGGCAGTTCGTCCCGGAATGTCGCCGTATCCTTGGAATTGTCGGATGACATTCCCGTCCTGCTCCTTGGTGCTTGTAGGTCTTTTCATTGTTTGACGGGCGCATGAATGCTGGAAGTGCCCCCTTGCGCACGGCTTTGATCGAGGCCTTTTTATGGAGATGTGTTACTCGATAAGATTAGTTGGAACAGTCATCGCTGGTGCCTTGGCTAGGCGGCGGTTCTTCGCAAGGGTCGCTTGAGCCTTTTGGGTCCAGCACTATGCCGGCAACTTCCCAATTTTTGTCCTCTAGTTGAGGCGGTTTGCTGAAGTGCATTCGGAAGTTTGCTTCTCCATTGTCCTTGGAGATGGGTTGGAATTCGGCGGTCGTTTCGTGGTGGAATTCTTCACCGGTTTCTCTGTTTTTCATGCAAATGCAGATTGGACTGCTCCGGGTAATTCTCTCTAATTCTCGGACGCTTTCGCGGTAGACCGCTTTCGTCGTTATTACTTTCCCGTCTCGCGTCGTGGCATAACGGAATTTCCATTCCTGCTTTTGGCTTTCTCGGGATAAGGTAAGGCTGTCTGCCACCTTGAGAATTCCCTTGAATTTCTCTAGGGCGTATTGGATTTGTGCTGGGTCTAGCTCGAGGTTTTGGGTCAGGTCGTTGCTACGGGTAATGAGGTTTATTTCGGGGTCAGTCTTGAGTGTAATGTGTTGGGTTGCTGTGCGTTCTGTCCTGGGTTGGTAGCCGCAGAATCGCTTGGTGATGCCGGCAATCTGTTGACTTAGCGTGGAGCCAGTCCGGTCCGCCAGATCTTTAATAGTTGCGTCAATCGTGTGATCCACGAATTTCCATGCCTTGCCGGCCGCCCAAAGGCCAATCAGCGAAAGAGCTTCACGGTGTTCAACAAAGAAGTGGATCAGAGCTTCAGGGATCTCCGAAAACCTGCCGCCTATTCGGGTGTCTATGGTGTCATCATATTCAGCGATCCATTGTCGAAACTCTTCCTGCTGTTTGAAGCTGTCGAAATTAGCCGGATCGGTTGCCACACTTAGTCTGGCGTCATCTGGCGAGCCTTCCAGCACGAACGGCCTATCGTCATTCGGGAACGTAATCGTAAGGGAATTCTGCCTGTAGCCTTTGAATTTCGTCTTCTTCACGACGTGGGTGTCGTCTATTTCGACGTATAAAGACGTAAAGCCGTCTTCTGTTACGGTCCAAGCGGCCGTGTTTTTACCCGATGGCGGGTAGGTAGGGTCATGGTTCACGCCCTGCCTCCGTTGATTGTATCGAGGGCTCCTTGGAATGATTCCTCGGTGAAACGAATCGTCCCTCCCGGCCTTTCGATAGGCCGCGTCGTTATGACTCGAGCGATTTTCTTGCCCATTATGTCCTCGGCGCTCCTCTAGTTGCTCCATTACCCATACATCAGCGTCATGGCGTCTAGCACTCGTCGCGGACGGTTGCGGTTCTTGTGGCAGGCGTACCACCAACTGCTTTCGCAAGGGTGCATATCCGCGACGGCGCGCGCCAGCCGTTCCGCCTTGTCGGCCCGTCCTGTTCCGCCTACGGCGTCCAGCAACAGGCGTATCTGTACGGCCGCCCCCTCAGTGATGGGATGGTACTGGCGTCCAGCCTCCTCCTGAGGCTGTAACCGCTGGGCATGATGGTTCCACAGGATGGTGGAGGCATGCTGAAAGCAGCGGTTGTACAGTGCTCCGGTGGCGTACTGCAATCGGCGGCCGTTCTTCCGCGGCGACTTCCCGGCTAGGGTGACCGAGAGACGCCGGTTGCCCTTGGGGTCGTGGTCCACCAGCAGGCCGTGGTCCTTGGGGGTTTCGCGCATCAGTGTCATGATAGATTCCTCATTTTGGCTTAGCGGAACGAAACGCTGATGTTGGCTTCGTCCCGGTTGTTCAGCTTTTCCAGCACGCGCTGTGCGGCTTCCGCGTCCAACTGCACGGTTACGTCCGCAGCGCTGACGCCGGCCTTTGTCATCATCCGCTTGGCGGGGCCGGAGTAGTCTTTGAACTCGCTGGGAGGCGCGTTGCGGATGCCAACCTGCAACCGCTGGTTCTGCGCCATCAGGGTAAGGATGATGCCGTTGTCGTCGCCTTGGGCGATGCTGGCAATCTGGTCGGCCAATGTTGGGCTGGTTCCTGTGACCCGGCAGGAGTCCAGGCTATCCCAGTCGTGCCCGTTGTCAGTCATAAACCGCTTCACGGCTTCGTAGGCGGCCTTGCCGGACATCTTCCCGCTGGTGAACGCGGTGTGGCGGTTGGTGGGCCTGGGAGGATCGGGGTCCGGGTCAGGTTTAGGTTCCGGGTCCGGCGGTTCGGGTTCCGCATTTTGCGGTTCGTAACCCTTTACCCAGACGCGCCAGTTGGGATCGTATCCCGTGGGGTTCACCTCGCCGCTGGGAGTTATCACGTGCAGAGCATCGTTGGCAATGCCGTTGGCTACCGCGGCTCGCCAGGTAGTCTCGTTGAGGATGATCCGCTGGTCCGGGGTGCGGGCGAAGTGTTCCCGCAGTTCACCCATCGTGCTGCCGCGCTCGTTGGCGATGATGCCTACTCTGGCCCAGGCGTTTTTGTTCAGTCCCGCAGTGGTGCCGCGCAACATGCGGTCGCCTAGCGCTTGCAGGATACTTTCCTGACCCTTTCCTGTGGCGTCGGTCAGGGACTCCAGTGTGCGTTGTTCCACATGGCTGTTGGGTTCCGGCCATTGATGCTGTTGGCTGTTGCCGGCGGAGAAAAGGTGGCAGAACTTGTTCTGGATGCCGGTTGTGGCGTTCTTTTCGGAGGCGGCCCGGATGTTCTCCAGCGTTTCGCGCCGGTGCGGGGGCAACGTGCGAGACGTGTCTTTCACCAGTCGTTCCGCTGCCTCCATTGTGGCGATGTCTTCGCGGATGCGGCTGAGGTTGGCGTCATGGGAGGCCAACATCAAAGCGTTGTTCGGGTATTGGCGGGCAGCGTTTCCGTCGTTGTTGACGCTGTGCCGGTGCAGGTCCAGCAGGTCTTGGTTATTCATTCCGTTGGCCGGATTGTCGGCATCGGTCCAGTTCCAGTGGTCCGGGTTGACGACGCCAAGCACTGCCCGGTCAGGGTTGTCTGGCAGGTTGGACTGCCGGGAGGGAAAGACCAGGATCTCAAACTGGTCATTTCGCCGGTTGCCTCCGCCGTAGGCGCTGGTGATAGCCTGCTTGAGCAGGTCGGATATCATAGTGGTGTTGGAGAGGATGCCGTCTCTGGCTTCCAGCAGCTCCTTCATCACGTTGGCGTCTTTGCTGAAACGCTTGCGCTGGGTGTCGGGGCTGTCGTCCACGTAAATGGCACGGCTCAAGAACTGCTCAATGGCGTTGGCGATGACGCCGAAGTCGTCGCGTTCTGGGGAAAGCAGAGCGTCGGCGATCTGGTCGGCGTAGAGACCATTGCTGTTGTCGGGAGCGATGGTACCCAGCAGCATTGTCATGGCTGCGGATTCCGCGAGGTCGTTACCGCTTTTCTCGGCTGTGCTGTTGCGTCCTACGATATCGGTTTCGATGGCCGGGTCCAGTTCGGAAAATCCAGGCCGGTTGACTACCTCGTCGCGGATGCGGGCTGCGCGAAGGGTGACGTGGTGGGGATGCACGAGCGCCGCCTCTCCGTTGCCGTTCTGCATTTCCAACAGGGTGTTGCCCAGTAGCCGCAGGGTACCGCGCACTCTCTGGAAGTTGCGATTGGCGGACAAACGGCCTGTGATGATGTTCAGCAGCGAAGGGTGGAATGGGTAGGCGTTGTAAAGTCCTTGGTAGTCCAGATTTCCGTTGGACCGTCCGTTGCGGGCGGCAACGGTGGCATAGGCGTTGGCGGTGTCTTGACGTGCGGCTTCGTCCACGCTGTAGAACAGGCGCTTGCGCAAGATGGCCGACAGGTCGGCTTCGCCGGACGGCGCTACCGGGTGCATTACCCGCCCAAGCTGTGAGTTGATCCGGTCCAGCATATTGAGCAATGCTAGGGCGTCGGCGTGGTGGGCGTCGCCAGAGGTTGCTGTATTGCTCTCCTCCAGCAGTTCGTGGGAGTCTTCGGGAGTGGTGATGACCAGCACTGCTTTGGGGCTATTGGCAACCGCGTTTGTCAAGGCGCTGAGAGTGGTCAACACTCCCTCAGGGCTTATTCGGGTATCGCTGGCGGCGCGCTGATTCACGCGGTTGATGTAGTGGACCAGTTCGTCAATGACGATGATTACTGGTTCGTCGCCTATCAGCCGCCGGAAGGTGTCGGAGCCGGGGTCAGCTAGAGTAGCGTCACCTTCACCGAATTCGTGTAGAGCCGTTGGGCCGCCTAGATGGTGCAGCAAGTAGCCTGCCAAGCTCCGCGCCCGGTTGCCTTGTCCGTCTAGGTCAGTGCCGCTGACCACGTTGTGCTTTTCGCCGTCGAAGGCGACTACCTTTGCGGTGGCCGGGTCGCATTGGGCGGTGTCCTGCCAATAATTCAGGTGCGGGTATCTGGCCGCTGCGGCCAACAGCAGAAGGCTATGAGTCTTGCCGCCACCGTAGCGGCTGTACAGCTGGTACACGGACGGGCTGGTGCTGCCGCGTCCTAAGGCGATGCGGTCCATAGCCATCCGCAGAAAGTCGGCGGTGGCCTTGGTCAAGTGGGTCGTTTCCAGGAAGTCGGCCGCGGTCGCCTCGGAGGCGAGTTCTTCGTTCAGTCCGCGGATGACGTCGGCGGCGTACTGGTCGCCGGCCTGCTGAATGGGTCGCACCGGACAGGCGGTCAAGAGTGGCGTCAGATTGTTCATTGGTGCGATACCTCCGGGGTTCGTTTGTGTCGTCGGCACGATTCCTGAGAGGGAGCTCGTCGTGTTGTTAGTGCCTAATCAGGCGGTTTTCTGGAGCGTTCGTCGTGTTGGGCGGCACGTCTTTCGGCAGGCCAGTCCAATTTGCGCGGTTTGTTCCAGTAGGCGCTCTTGCACCTAGGGCAGATTTTCGGCTCGGATACCGTCCGGCGCTGCGGCACCCACACGTGGGAGCAACGCTCGCACAGGTAGCCTTCTACAGTTACTCGAGCCATGGGGGACTCTCCTTCACCTTCGGAGTGGTGGGCTGAAATCTATGTTATCATTAGGTAAGTTGGTTTAGGTAGCCCCACTTTGGCGTTCTGGCCCATTTCTCCCGAAAGTTGCCTGTTTGTAGATTGAAACAGGCTTGATGAGTTCTACTGGAAGCTAACGAGGAATTCTTGTTTCAGTTTACCTGTCAAGTGTGATAACCCTGCATTGAAAAGCGAGGATTTAGCCGTGTTCTGTGAGGTGGCCCCGGAAAACTGGCTCTTCCGCACTTTTGGTGAAGGGAACGGAGAACGACCGCACACAGTGAAAGCGACAAGGGACGATGGCTATCCGGCACACCGGTGCAATTCCCACTTCCGCTTAAATATTCGGCCCTATATCGAATTATTACCAAAAGTGCCGAAGAGCCAAGCGATAGGGTCCACCTCACATAGACCAACTGCCAAGCAACCAAAGCATACCCTGGTAGGTCACCCGGATTGCCCCGGGGCACCGGCCTTCCGGCTGCGCTGTAAGTGATGCATTGAGCAACTCCCCGGAAAGCAGCCAGAGTCCCAAGTCTGCCGTTCTTGATGCGACGGTGGGGTTCGTCCAACGGCGTGCGGGGCGGGTATCAAACCCGCCCCATTGAGTCCCTGTCCCATGCTTGATTTGCACCCTGGTCTGCGCAATACCACCGCCGCCGCCGAGTCCTCCGCCGGGTCATTGCCCGCAACCGTTGCCCGGGCGCTTGCCGAAAGGCTCACTGTCTTGTCCGGCTCGTTCCTGCCGTTGGTTAGCTCCGGGTCCGGTCCTTCGGTTACTCCGGTTGGGCTACGGTGATGACCGGCGAGACGGCGTAGAGGGGATACGATTCGGTTGCGGCTTTGGCCGTGAGCGACGACAGGGCCAACCCGGCGTTCATGCGCCTTTCGCCTCCCTCTGCCTTTCGATCAACTCCCATTCTCCGGGGGCGAGCACATCGTGGGGATACGTGTCGACGAACTCGTCCAAGACCTCGATGGCCCGGCGGTGTTCGCCGAGGGCCAGACGGGTCTCCACCCTGCGATAGTAGGATTCCACGTCCCAGGGATCGGACTCGTTGGCGTGGTCGAAGGCCCGCGCCGCCGCCCCAAGGTTTCCACGGCCAAGGAGAGCGATGCCCATCGAGTGGAGCACGGTGGGGTCTTCGCCAACGGGAACCATGAGCACTTCATAATCCTGCATCGCTTGGTCGAAGTGGCCCAGGACACGGTACACCACGGCCCTCTTGATCCGGGCATCGGTGTCCAGGGGATTGGCCGCAATGTCCGCCGTCAGGCGCTCAACCGCCCGCCGGAAGTGCTCGCGAACCTCGGTCAACCCAGGCTCGTCTAATTGATTGTCGTCCTTGTTCATGCCTTTCCTCCGCTTCTTGTGGGTTCCGTTTGCTTTTGGTGTATGGTGTGCCTACAGATAGATAGGCCGTACACCGAAAGCAAACGGAACCCGGCGGCCCATTCCTCGAACAAATCGGTGCTGGCGTGGTCTCGGCGGCGGCGCCATCAGGCCAGGGCTCGACACAGCCACTACAAAAGCGGCCGGCAACGCCTCAGTCAATATCTGCGGCTGTAGTACTAAGGCGCGGGTCAAGCGGACCGTCACGGTCTTGGTCGTGGGGAGTATAAGCGGCAGGGTGGGTTGGCGCTGTCCCCGTTCTTCATGCTGATTCCGGGGATCGGGTTTTACCTCGCTTGGCCCTTGGGGTCCGGCATGTTCTTGGCGGCAGTCCTGTGGTACGACCGGTGGCTCCAGCGACGGAAAGGCTTACTGAGAGGTCCGGTTAAACCGATGAGTAAAGGCATACTCCGGCGGGGCCGAAAAGACAGGGATCAGATTGAGATTTTCCGGGGTTTATTTACGTCCGTCGGGTATTGGTCGAAAAGTGGTTTTAGACCCCTGTTTTCTGGCATTTCAAAGCTGAGATAGAACCAGTTTACCGCTTTTTTATTTACGATAGTTGGGGTTTCCCCCATAATAATATACAATTATTTCCGCCGCGGCCCGCCCGCAGGGTAATTTGGACACGCAAGGATTGAGCAAATGCCCCAGGAGACCCGCAGGATGCCGCCGGACGGATGGGTGTGTTTTCACTGCGGAGAGCGGTTCACAACGGTTGGCGGGGCGCAGACTCACTTTGGCCGCCGCCCCATCGACACGCCCGGTTGCCTGATCAAGGTTGGAGAAGAGCGGGGGCTGCTGATGGAAATCCGCCGGCTTGAAGCGTGTAATCGCATGTGGGCGGATTGACCAACTGACATTCGGCTGTCGCTGTTCAGGATAAATGTCCGTCCAAGTGTTCAGCAGAAATGTTCACCCGTTTGGCCGGCGATGGTATCAGATGGGGCCGCTGTGGATGCGACCGGGGCCGGCCGTGCCGGCGGGCTCTCGGCATCGATGTATTTTCTTACCGTGTTCCTGTGAATTCCCAACTCCCTTGCCATCCCTCGAATGGACATCCCCTTGAGCTTGGCCTGCTGCACCGCCTTCCATCTCGCTTTCCGCAGAAATGCCGGCTTCCGTGATGATCGGTCTACGTACAACTCGGCTACGGACTCATTGTCGATTGCAGCGCGGTGGTTATCTTCTTCATCCGGCAAGGTGCTCAGGGGGTCGACAGTCGCCGCCGAGGATTCAGCTAACCCTCTGAGTCGGATGTCGGGATAGGAGCACTTGGGGAAGTGCCGTTGGCGCTGCGGAGAAACCCCGGACTGAGCGGCGCTTCCTGGGCAGCAATGATACGCCCTTCATGCTGTACCGACAGCCGGCCTTCCAGTCCTTCCAGTACCACCACGACCGCCCCGGCATAGCTGCGGCGCTTCGGACCGGGCAGCAGTTGCAGGGTGTGCCTCTGGAACTTGACGGTGTTGTCCCTTGCCACTCGTCTGCGGTGCTTGAAGCACAGGACTTGCTTCAGGCACAGCTCCGGACTCAGGGTGCGGAATGCAGTATCAGGGCACCGGGGCGGAACCCGGAAACGCCGGTTGAACCGGAGCGGGAACTGCTTCAACACGGCCCTGGCCTGCGCCATGGTGGTTGCTCCTGCAAGCCGGAGTTCAGTGATCAGCCGGTCCTGGAAGGTCCCGGCCGTCCGCTCCACCCGCCCCTTCGCTTGTAGGGACAGGGCGGAAATCAGTTGTATCCCCAGCTCCTCCATGGCCCGTCCGAACTGGGTGGGCGTGCCGGCGGGCTGATATTCCGACTGGTGCTTGAAGACCGGGCGGCGGTCGGTGTACAGGGCAAGGGGTATGCCGCAGCAGGCCCTGCATCAGCCGGAAGTAGCTGCTGGTATCCTCATGATCGCAGAACAGGGCGTTGATCACGCCGCCGGCGGCACCGTCCACCGCGATCAGGAGGGTGGACTGGGGACCGTCATCGCCCAGCCACCGGTGATAGCTGCCGTCCAACTGGATCAGCATACCCTCCCGAGGCATCCGCTGCCGGCGCACCCGGTGCTTCGGTGGGCGCCTTCGCCGCGGACTTTGCAGTCCGGCGTTGACCAGGATGCGCCGCAGGGTGGTCCTGCCGATGACGATGCCCTCACGTTCGGCAAGCAACTCACTGAGATGCGAGTGGTTGGCGCCTTCGTACCTGGCGCGAGCCAAGTGGACCACATCGGCCAGCACGGCATCGGGTGTGGTGTTGGCCGGTCTACGGCCGCGGTGACCATGGGCGGGGGCAGCCGCGCCTCTCTCTTGATAGGCAGACAGGATGCGCCTGGTGTGGCGCGGGCTGACTCCCATCAGTTCAGCCGGTTCCGTTTGCTTTCGGTGTACGGCCTATCTATCTGTAGGCACACCATACACCAAAAGCAAACGGAACCCGACTCGGATTTCAATGACGTAATGACTGACCTGCGCCGCCTGGTTGCGGACTCGGGGACCGTGTTGGTGGCGGTGTGCAATCCTTTTCACCTGTTTACGGAGTCATCTGAATTGTGGCGGAAACTACTGCCCGATGGGTCCCAATACGAGGACACCTTTGTCTACTACAAGACCGTATCGGCCAGTGGGAACCTGCGGCGTGAGGTGCATCGCAGCTATTCCACTTACCGGCGGGCCTTCATCGATGCAGGATTCCGTATCGAGGGCGCATCTGAGTTCGACGGCACCGACACCAGTGCGCTACTGCCGTCATCCGACCACCTGGTCTTCCGTCTCAAACCGGCACCGTTGGACGGGCCGCGGGTCTCGCTCCTGATCAAGACGTGCGTTATGGAGTGGCGCGGTATCGAACGGCTGGTGCGGCACCTGGTTGAGCAATTGGAAATGCCGGCGCGGTTCGCTGAGAAGGTGGTGGTGGTCGACAACTTCCAAGGACCGTTCGCCCGCCAGTACGATGAACCCGACCCCGACTCCCATAGAGCGGCAATGGAACTCCTGCTCGCGGACGGCGTGGTAGACCGCGTGGTCTACGCACCTGATGACCAGGTAGCCATCGAGGCGACCTACCGGAGGTGGTTCGGAGTGGAATCTATCGAGACCCACTCGGCCAACGGGCAGCAACTGTTCGCCACCCTGTACGGATTCGAGTCCTGCACCGGCGACTACGTGCTGCAGGTGGACAGCGACCTGCTGATATTCCGCCATGACGGTGGCCATGACTATCTTGGCGAGATGGTGGATGTCCTCCGTACCGACGCGAATGCGCTGTTCGTGCCCCTTAGCATATGCCACTCGGAACCCGTTCCCTACACTCACCGGGGACCCAACGGCGATTGGCGCGTCGAGGTGCGCGGATGCCTGTTCGACCGCGAGAGACTCAAGTCGGTGCTGCCAGTCGCCAACGAAGTTGAGGGAGGCCGGCTCACCCTGGCCTGGCACCGGGCCTTAGACCGGTTCATTGCCGCAACGGATTATCGCTCGTACCGGGGTGGTGACCCCAGGACAGCCTTCATCCACGTGCCCAATGACCGCAAAGGCGACCACTCTGAATGGATGGGCATTCTTGAGTCCGTCGAGCGTGGACATTTACCCCCAGTCCAGGTGGGCAAGGTGGAGCTCACCGGCACCCCCTCGGACTGGGCTGGTCCCAAGCGGTATGAGCCCTTTGTCTTCGTAATATGCGGCCGCAACATGGAGCCGGGTCGGTTCAAGCGCTGCTTCGAGTCCGTAGTAGGCCAGAGCGTGGGTGACTGGGGAGCGGTCGTGGTGGATGACGCCTCGACCAACGGGTTCGGCGATTATGCTCGCACCCTGCTGACGGGTTACGTCGACCGGGTCACCCTCGTTAGGAACCAGCAGCGGCGGGGCGGGATGTACAACACATGGAATTCTGTGGTCAACTTTTGTGCCGACCCTGAATCCGTGATCATCACCCTGGACGCCGACGACGCCCTGACTGGTGAGTACGTGCTGGGGCGAGTGCGGGCTGAATACGAAGATGGCGCCGATGCAACGGTCGGCTCCATGCTCAGGCTCGACAAGGAGGCTATCTATCCGCCGAACTTCGACAATCCGCGTTGGTGGGACAGCAATGTGTGGCAGCACCTGCGGACGTTCAGGAAGCGGCTCTTTGACGCCATCGACACCGAGGACCTGAAGATCGATGGGGAATGGATCGACCTTGCCGCCGACTGGGCCTTCATGGTGCCCATCATCGAGATGGCCTCCAGCCCGCGTTACATATCCGAACCGCTGTACCTGTACGAGCCGGCCGAACCCAAGACCGATGACAGGAGACGAGTGAGGGACGCCGTCATCGCCCGCGTTTTGGCCAAGCCGCCGTACCGCAAACTCCGGTAATGTCGTCCCGCACTTCGGTGCGGAGGACACCACCCTCGCGTGGCACGATCCGGCTTCAGACCAACAGCCTGAGGCGCTTCCAATGTCCGCCCAGGTCAATTGCTCGTACCGCGTCTCCAGAGTTCTGAGTGCGTAAGCCTGGGCGATAACTGATCGTTAGGATGCCTCCCACGGTGACATGAGGCACCGTCACTGGACGAATAGCGGCATGGTATACTCGACCAGCTTGGATTCCCTGGCCTCGCCCCAGAGCAAAGGAGCTATCAATGGATGCGGGAATACAAAATCTGGCCGAACTTTTCGGTACCCCTGTCTCTTACCGAATTCCTGTATTTCAACGGCCTTACGCTTGGACCAAGGAAAGACAATGGCAACCACTTTGGGGTGATGCTCAACGGATAGCAGAAAAACTCTTGGACGCCAAGCCAGAGGAAGAGATTCCACCACATTTTATGGGAGCCATCGTTCTTCAATTACAGAGCGCGAAGTCAGGTCAAGTTGTCAAACGCATCGTAGTTGACGGACAGCAACGCCTCACTACTCTTCAACTCTTGATCAGGGCGGCCCAAGAATCCTTCTAAAATATGGATGACACCGAAAGGGCCAACAGCCTATCACAACTAACTTTGAACTATGGTCAGGACAAGGGAGGTGAGTCTAACAGCGATGCCAAGGTCCGCCAATCTAACGTCAATGACTTACATTCCTTCCAAGATGTCATCAGAGGGTTGAGCGACGATGGGAAGCCTTTGCGTGCTATTGGCGAGGCTTATCAATACTTCAAAGAGGAAATCACGAACTGGCTGAACGAGCAACCTGCCAAGAGGAACCTGAGAGCTGAATCCTTGAAAACCACTCTCAGGCATTACCTCCAGGTGGCCACTGTTGATCTTGATGAAGGTGAAAAGCCTCATTTCATATTCTCTGTCTTGAACGCTCGTGCTGAACCTCTGAAAGAATCGGACCATATCAAGAACACCGTCATGTACGAGGCTAACGTAGTCGATGATGCAATGAAGGCCACAGAGCTTTGGGGCCTGTTCGACAGGAATGAGTGGTGGCGCGGCAGCACAAATGAGGGAAGGTATAACCGTATCCACTTGGACCGCTTCTTGAATTACTGGGTGATCATGCGGACCCGTAAAGAGATCAACGCTGATAATGTGTCCGCCGAATTCAACAGGTTCTTGGACTCCAACGATCTACCGATAGAAGAGGTCGCCACGGAAATCAGAAAGGCTGGACAGGTCTATCAAGACTTGGAAGAGGCGAGAACTCCAGGGATTGAAGCGTTTTTACGTCGTGTAAAGACCATGGAAATCGGTGTTGCGATGCCGATTCTGATGTGGCTTTATACTACAGATGTACCCGAGGAAATACGTACTCGAAGTATTCGCGCCCTTGAAAGTTACCTAGTGCGGCGAATGCTCTGTGGTGTTTCAACCCAAGAGCTCAATAGGCTGTTCGTGGAACTCTTGGTTAGGACGGAAACGAATGCTCCCTCCACAGCAGATCGAGTGATCATTGACTACTTGAGTGGTCAAACAGTCGATAACCGCATATGGCCCAACGACTCTATGCTGCGTGAGAGTCTCGTCGGAATCCCATTGCGGGGTACCGTAGGGAGGCAAACAATGGTGCTGGAAGCCATTGAATCTCATCTCAGGAGCTACAAAGTTGAAGCATGGAGTCTAGGGCCATTAACCAGGGAATACATAATGCCCGAGTCATGGCAGAGGAACTGGCCCTTGCCAGACGGAGCGAGCGGCGAGGAAGACATTAATGCTCAGGACCGAGCCGTTAAGGAACTTGGCAACCTTACGCTTGTTACAGGAAAACTAAACTCGTCTCTCTCAAATGCCCCCTGGCATCAAAAGAAGGAAACACTAAAGAAACACACTACTTTACGTCTCAATTGGGAGCTACTTGAGGACCAACCAGATGTGTGGAACGAGGAGTCAATCAGAGTGCGAAGTGGACAACTAAACTAAAGCCAAGGTGAAATGTACATATCGCTAGACCGCACTGTCAGTGGCGACCCAGTAGGGGCCCAAAGGTGAAATGAGGAGCTGCGGAGTCCTTTTGGTTGTCTTCAAGACCCCGAAATGCACATCCCACCTTGGTATTGGTTTAGTACCGTTTCAATAAAGTCTTGCTATATTATGGGAGATTGAGTAGGCTTGGGTATGATCTTCTAGGGAGGCCGTACCCGGACATGCCCGCCATCAAGTACAAAGTCGAACTGACACCATCGGAACGGTCCGGTCTGATTGAGGTATCCCGCCGGGGCAAGCCGTTAGCCCGCACGGTAAAGCGGGCCCTTGCGCTGTTGAAAGCTGACGAAGGACTGTCAGACCGGGAGGTGGCTGAGGCGGTTTCGGTCAGCGCCGCCACTGTTGCCAGGGCGCGGAGACGGTTCGTCGAGGAGGGACTGGAAGCCGCAATCAACGACCGGCCACGACCAGGCCGGGGGCGCAAGCTGAGCGGCCTACAGGAAGCGCACCTCGTCGCCATCACCTGCAGCGATGCGCCCGAAGGACACACGAACTGGACGCTCCAGCTACTTGCTGACAAGGTGGCGGCGATGGAGTTTGCCGGGAGCATCTCCTTGGAGACGGTGCGCCAGATACTCAAAAAAACGAACTCAAACCATGGAAGAAGAAAGAGTGGTGCATCCCCAAGGTGAGCGGGGAGTTCGTGGCCCGGATGGAGGATGTGCTGGACCTGTACCACGAAGACTACGACCCAGAGCGTCCCGTGGTGTGTTTCGACGAGACCTCCAGGCAGTTGGTCGAGGAGGTGAGGCCGCCCATCAAAGCCAAGCCGGGACGGGTGGAACGCTACGACTGCGAGTACCGACGAAACGGTACCCGAAACCGGTTCATGTTCTGTGAACCCAAGGGCGGATGGAGACACGTCGAAGTGACCGGGCGTCGCACTGCGGTGGACTTCGCGCACCAGATGCGCTGGCTGGTTGAGCAGGCCTACCCCCAGGCCAGGGTCGTCCGGCTGGTGTTGGACAATCTCAATACCCACAAGTTGGGCTCGCTCTACGAAGCATTTGAAGCGTCCGAAGCGCGTCGTATAGCTAAGCGCTTGGAGTTTCACCACACTCCCAGGCATGGAAGCTGGCTGAACATGGCCGAGATCGAGTTGAGCGTCTTCAGTAGACAGTGTCTGAACCGCCGGACCGGCGATGCAGTGTTGCTGCGGCAGGAGGTCGCCGCGCTCGAACGCCAGCGCAACGATGCTGGCGCCGTCATAGACTGGCGGTTCTCCACGCAGGACGCCCGCAGTAAACTCCAACATATCTATCCATCAGGATTAACTTGAAATGGTACCAGTAAGGATAGGCTAGGAAATAGGGGGGTCAAGGATCGGATGGCAAATCAGCACGGTAGGGTTCAAGCCCGCTCTCGGATGCGTGTTATGGACAGCATGCTTCCGGTTTTACACCAGATTCATGTGATAAGGGCGATCACTCGCCACCACGAAATCGACAAGGAAGGTCTCTATGGCCAGGCTCTGGCAGACTTTACTCATGGGGACAACGCAGAAGCCTTCTCTGCTCTTGGCGAATTCGTCCATAGGGTGACGTCAGGAACACTGCTAGATGACAAAGGCGACGCACCTGTACGAACGTTGTTGAGCATAGATCTACGTGACGTCGAAGAACATACCTGCTCAAATATCCGTGAATTCAACCATAGGTACCTGAACAATAAGGGCATATCCGCTCTGCTGACCCTTCTCGCAATTGATGCGGCAGGCCTGGACCTGGCAGCCATCGACGTCTTGAGGGGAGGAGAAGCTCTCAGCGCTGCCTACGGACCCCGGAAGACTCGACGACACAAGAATCTGGGTAAACAAATGCAAAGTTGGCTCAAGGACTTAAAGTCAGCGGACGAACCTGCGACGATGGAAGCGGCAGACCGCTATGTCGAGTATCGCTATCTTGACCACGGTAATTTGCCTAACTACAAGAAGCGCAAAGAACTCGAAGGCGATACACCTAGCGAGCGGTATTACAGAGAATGGTTTCGAGACTTCAACAAGGCACTCGGGTTTTGGCAGCCGGGCCCCGGGCGACCAAGTAACACGCCTGACCATCACTGAAATGACCCTGCCCTATTTGCCGTACAAGCCGGAGTGCGAGCTTTGTGGCTCAATCTACCATTCCTGCCAGTGCGGCAAGCCTCCGCGGAGACAGGTTGCCTAGGGCACTGCGGGGTCTTTCCCCATTGTAATATCTTCGTAATATCTTCGCCAAGATTCCATCTTCTTCTGATCCCCCTCCATGGACAGGAACTAAACCGAAGCCAAGGTGAGATGTGCATTTGAGGAGCACCCGAAACCGGGTGGGGAGTCTCGCATGAGACTTTCAGATCTTGACTGCAGGGCGGTCCGGCACCGCCGCTTCACTTCATCTTTCCGGCTGGC
This sequence comes from Dehalococcoidia bacterium, assembly GCA_965197565.1. GTDB lineage: Bacteria > Chloroflexota > Dehalococcoidia > Lucifugimonadales > UBA3495. The sequence goes on along the minus strand of CBDANK010000003.1, from coordinate 728,099 downwards.
CAGCCCAGAGAGGAAGGCACTGACCCTCTCCTGTACCAAGGCCTTGGTCCCCAAGCACAGATTTCCTGTTGCCTCCTGCCTAGCCCAGCCCCATACCGCCTCATCGGCGTTAAAGTCAGGGCTGTAGCCTGGCAGACTCACCAGCCTCAGTCCCAAGCCCGGCGTCCGCAGGTACTCCCTTAGCACCTCACCTCGGTGCGCTGGCGCGTTGTCCCAGATCACCTTCAAAGGCCCAGGGTGCCCCTTGCGCAACTGGCTCAGGAAAGCCACGGAGCTTTCGCCGTTACTGTTCCCATCCAGTTCCATCCATTCGATCTCACCGGTCTCCAAGCACACCGCAGAGTAATAGCTGGCCTTCTCGCCGCGCCGCGGGCTGGTCGAATCCACCAGGGCTGGCTCGCCTTTCAGCGTCCACTTGCCCTGCAGTTCCGCGTCCGCCCGGAAGTGGGCCTCGTCAGCGAAGAATATCTTTCCGCCAGTGCATCCTACCGCGTCCCGCAGGGCGGTGTATTCCGCCACGAAGGCCTCCCGTTTGGCCTCATCAGCCTTGACCAAGCGCTTCTTGGGTCGCTTGAAGGCAAATCCCAACCGGTGCAGGTAGTTCAGGCAGCTACTGCGGCACAGGCTGAGGCCGAAGCGGTCCCATACAAACCAACGGACCACTCTCCAGTTCCAGTTGGCCAGGCCAATGCCCGCCGAGGCGGGCAACTCCTGCACCGCTGCCCTCAACTCCGCCTGCTGCGCCTCGCCAAGGGCGGGGGGGAACCTCCGGACTGCTCGAAAATCAAGGCCCTGGGACCACCTTCGCAGAAGGCGGCAGCCCACCGGCCAATGGTATGGGGGTCCCTTTCCAGAGCCTCCGCCGTAGCCGAGGCCGTCCAGCCTTGGGCCAGCAGCCAGATGGCCTGCCAGCGCTCCCTCTCCCGAGGCGTGGGCGCCAGAATCGTCCGCCGGTGCAATTCCCTGATACCCATCTGCCATTGTTCGAGAAACCGGTCTATCTCCCTCACCCCCATCACCAACCCCTCGCAGCCTTCAAGACAAGCTAACCAGTTCCTCCACAAATTTACCCTATGCCTCTGCGCTTTTCACCTTGGCTTCGGTTTAGTCTTAGTTCAGGCACTCTTGCCGAAGTCTCCCATTGAACGACCCAATGAAGGCGTTGTCAGCAGGTTCGTTTGCACGACCGAGGTCCAATTCCACGCCGTTAAGGTAGGCCTATTTCCCAGCCACTTGAAGGTGAACTCAGGGCCGTGGTCAACCCGAATGGTCCCGGGCAGGCGATGTTGCTCCATCAGGTGATACAGCACCTCCACGACTCCCTGGCCTCCAATGCTGGCTGCCACCTTGATGGCCATACTCTCACGAGTAAAGCAACCGTCTTGAAAATCAAGATGTGACCACGGGTATGATCCAGCGCTGACCGTTCTTGACCATGCTGTTCAGAATGGTCAGCAGCCGGCGCATGCAGGCAATCAGGGCCACCTTCTTGGCCTTGTCGGCGGCCGGCCGCCATAGCTAAAAGGCCCTGATGACCGGGTTGAATCGGGTGGCTACCAACGCTGCCATGTAAAGCACCGTCCTCACCTTTGCCGGCCGCCCCATATAGAGCGCCTACCCCGCATCATTCCGCTGTCCCGATTGATGGGCGCCACACCGACGAGCGCAGCAATCTGCTTTCGGTCCAGTGGACCCAGTTCCGGCAGATATGCCAGGAGCGACACGGAGAGCTGTTCGCCCACCCCGGGAACCGAGCGCAGCAGGTCATCCTTCTCCCGCCATGACGGACGGCTACGCACCGTGTCGCGTAGACATTGGTCCAGGTCGTCAAGCTCCTTCTCCAGCCAGCTGATGTGTGGCTGTATGCCGGGACGTACTGCTCTGCCGGCCTGCCCCAAGCGGTTCTTCTCGGTGACCAGCATGGTCATCAGTTGATTGCGTCGTGTCGTCAACTCGTTGAGTTCCTGGGACTCGGAGTCTCGTATAGGGCGCGACGCCGGCCGGACGGCCTCGCCGAAATGGGCAAGAACTTGGGCATCCAGTGCGCCGGTCTTGGCCAGCCGGCCCGTGGCCTTGGCAAAGTCCCTCACTTGGCGGGGGTTGACTTACCACCACCGGCAACGCGGCCGCCGCCAAGGCTGACACCATGGGAATTTCCATGCCCCCGGAGGCTTCCAGCAACACCGACGCAGGATTCATAGCCTGCAAGTGCACTACCCAGCGCCGCTACCCCGGACTCGTCGTAGTTGACGCTCCAACCATCGCCAGACGGACGGACCGCAACATCTACTTGAACCTTGGACACGTCGATACCAACATAGGTGACTTGATGCTCCATCTCCCCCTCCTGCCAAGTGTGTCCCTTACTTGCGAGATGCGGGCTCGATTGGCCCAGGCAACTTATATGATCAATACGCTCGGTCAATGGGCCTATTGACTGGGCAGGCGGAACCCTAGACTGCGCCGGCGTACAGTAGGACACCCTTCCCGCCGTTCTGGTCGCTCCGAACGGATACACGGGCTTCGGGCCCGCATCTACAAGTGTGGAGGACACAGGCATCATCAAACCGGGAGGGCAAGACATGGAAGTGGCAGCAGGCATTGACAGGATACGTGCCTCTTGGGCTTCTTGGTCCTGAGCATCATCAGACCCTCCTGGCGATACAGCCTGTAGACCCGCTTGTGGTTCACTGCCCACCCCTCCCTCTGCAGGAGGATATGGAGACGCTGGTAGCCATAGCTTACCCTGTCCTGGGCCAGGTCTTTCAACCGCATCCGTATTGCAGCCTGCTCATCTGCCACACTCTGGTATCGGTGGGAGGTCCTGGGCAGGGTCAATACCTCGCAGGCCCGGCGCTCACTTAGGCAGTAGGCTATCTGGAGATACTCTGCCCAGGGCCTCAGTTGAGCAGGCTTCAGGGCTTTTTTCGGAGCACATCCTGGAGCATCTGCTTATCCAGACTGAGGTCTGCCACCAGCTGCTTCAGCCTACGGTTCTCCTCCTCCAGGACCCTAAGCCGCCTCACCTCGGCCACACCCATCCCTTGGAACTTCTTCTTCCACCGGTAGAAGGTCTGCTCACTGACGCCCATCTTGCGGCAGACCTCTGAAACCGGTGTGCCATCCTCTGCTTGGCGGAGCCTGAAGGCAACCTGCTCCGGCGTATACCGGGAACTCTTCATGGGACGATCCTTCTTCAACATGTGTGATCATCTCACAAAACTCGCATTATCACTGGACCAGTTTTCGAGGAGCAGGCCAGAAACGGCGTCCAAAAACAGGGACGCATTTCCTCTCTTGCTGCATGGCAGCATGATGAAAGCGTCTGCAAGTCTGCGGCATCTGGCGGCGTGGACCCCAAGCTGGTCCACCGGCGGCGCAACGGCGTCGAGCCCCGCGACTGGGCCATGCACGCCCTCTTCCGGTTCGCGGCACGGATGCCCAGAGGCATGGCGGTCCTCGTGACCGAGAGCTTCCAGATGAGCTTCTTCAAGGAGCACATCTGGACGAGCGGCCCCGCCGGGCGCCGGCGCAACGGCGGCACGGCGGGGTCTGAAACGGCTGGATGCCGCCGTTGCCCGCCCATTCCGTCGGCTCCGACGGCCCAGCCGCCGCTGTGACTACGCAAACATGAAAGATACCACCGGAAAGAACCAGCGGAACAGAAGGCGGAAGCCCGGCAGCGACGCCTTTGAAATAGGCGAGATCAGGGTCTCTTCCAGGCCCGGACCCGACGCCCGGGACCGCTTGCGCCGAATCATCACTATGATGATCAAGCAAGCCAGCAGGGACAGGCAGGCCGCACGCGGCGAGAACGCTTCCCCGGGCGACCCGCAAGCTGAAGACCACGCCGAGGGGGGCGACTGATGCGCTCCTCTCGTTTCACCGTCATCAGCTTGGGCGGAGGTGTCCGGTCCTCAGTCATGGCGCTCATGGCAAACGAGGGGGCATTCGACCGCATCCCCGACTGCGCCATCTTCGCCGACACCCGTTGGGATCCGCTCAGCACCTACGAGCACCTGAGGTGGCCAAGAGACCGGCTGAGCTTCCCCCCTGTACGTCGTGGACAACGGACGAAGCCTCCGCGAGGAGGTGAAGGCCTAGAGACGGTTGATACTGCCCAGCGCGAGGCCGCTAGCACGGGGTGGGAAGTTCGCATCTGTAGCTATTGTGGCCCCTAGTTCTCCGTGAGCTTTCTTCTCAAACGAGGCACAACCGGGAGCCGTCGCACTTTGACGCAACTCCGCCAATCGCGGTATCATGGGAGCGAAAGTTGGCCCGGCGATGCTGCAAACACCCCGGGCCGTGGCTCCACCTGACGGTACAGGTGATGCGAATAGATTGTACTACTCGCAGACCCGCTCCCGACAGGAGGCGGGTCTTTCTAGTTTCTGCGGAATGAACAAAAGGAGGCAATCATGGCGAGAACCACCAAGAGGAAGACGGAGGCGAACCGGGCGGCCATCTACGCCCGCGTGTCGGACAAGAGCCAGGACGGGGAGGACAAGACCTCCATCGCCGAGCAGACCGGCGACATGGAAGCCTACTGCGAGAGCAAGGGACTGACCATCACCGCGCGCTACCAGGAGGTGGGCCGGGGCTGGTCGAAGAAGCGACCCGAGTTCCAGCGGATGCTGGCCGACGCCAGACGCGGACGCTTCGACACCATCGTCTGCTGGAAGTCCGACCGCCTCAGCAGGGGGATGTACCCCGCCGCCGCCCTCATGGAGGTCGTCGAGGCCCACCAGATTCGGCTGGAAGCCGTCTTGGACGCCATCGACATGAAGACCTTCGGACTCATGGCGGCCATCGGCAAGATAGAGCTGGACAACTTCCGGGAGCGGTCCACGATGGGCAAGCGGGGGACGGCCAAGCAGGGACGGGTGCCCACCGGCGGCCTCTCCTACGGTTACCGCATCGGAGACGACGGCAGGCCCGAGGTGGTTGAAGAGCAGGCGGAGGTCGTCCGACGCATCTTTCGCAGGTACGTCGATGAGGGGATGAGGGCCTACTCCATTGCCGTGCGGCTGACCGACGAGGAGGTCCCCACACAGACCGGCAAGCTGCTGTGGCTCCAGTCCCGCGTGCACCACATCCTGGGGAATGCCACCTACGCGGGCACCTGGGTCTACGGAAAGTATCGCCATGTCGCCACCGAGGACGGCATGAAGGTCTACGACCAGCCGAGGGACACCTGGATTGAGATTCCGGTCCCGCAGGTGATCGACGATGAGACCTGGGAACGGGCGCAGAAGTTGAAGCAGCAGCGGAGCAGGAAGGCCAAGAGGAACACGAAGGTGCTCTACCTGTTGCAGCACCTGCTGAAATGCGGCGAGTGCGGCCGCAACTTCCATACGAGGGCCTCCTGGACAACCACCAGCGTTCGCAACGGCAAGGCTTACACCTACGACCTGACCGCCCCCCGCCGCTACTACATGTGCAACGGGATGCAGGGCATGCGCCTGCGCTGCCGGGAGAAGCCCTACATCCGGGCGGAGCAGTTGGAGGAGCCGATATGGAGCGAGGTGAAGCGGGTACTCCAGAACCCCGACCTGATCGTCGCCGGTATCGCCACCCTCGATTCTCAGGAGGGCGGCGGAATGGAAGAGGAGATTGCCCAGGCCGAGCGAGACCTGCGAAGCATCCAGATGGAAGAGGACCGCGCTGTCAGGCTGTTCGTGTCGGGAAAGATCACCGAGGCCCAACTCGACCTCCAGCGCAGGTTCATCACCGAGCGGCTTGAGAGCGCCAGGGAGAAGCTGGACGAATACCGTGATCTGGAGGAGAGTGGAACTGAGAAGCGGCGACTGATGGAGGAGGTCCTAGCCTGGGCGAGAAAGGTCGGCCAGGGCTTGGACGAGTTGACCCCCGAGGAGCGTCACGATTATCTCCAGATGCTCGTGGAACAGGTCATCATCGACAGGGACAACAACGTGCACATCACGCTGGCTATACCCATCGACGATGATTCTCCTGAGCCCGGTTCCCCTCAGCCTGAGTGCGTGTCAATTGGTTCACAAGAACCTTCGTGTTGAGGTTCAGGTTAGCCCTGTAGGTGTGGCCGTTACAGGGCTGGCAGCCCACCCTATGAGGGATCCGATGCGCCTCGTTGCGGGCCAATCCGGCAAGCGTCGCGGTTTCTCTACTCAGGAGACTTGAAGAGTGATATGCGATTGCCGGCGATGTCATAGAATATGGCAATTGAGCCGAATCCGCCGGGAACCTCCGTGGGAAGCATTAAGGCGCTGCCGCCCAGGCTTACGGCCTTGTCAAGATAGGCTCGCAGGTCGTTGACCATAACGGCGACGGAAGGATGGTTGGGCGGCATATCCTCTGTGTGCTGGAAGATGCCGCCGCCAATCCCTCCAGATTCCTGTTGGATAAGGCGGTAGTTGGCCTCCTCGTGATAGTGGATTTGCCAGTCGAACATTCCTGTGTAGAACTCGGCGAGCACCGCTGCGTCGCTGCCTCCAACCTCGAAGTGCACCACGGGCGGAGCGTTCCCCTTGGGCGGCATCTGTCCGTCCCATTCCGCGGGTAGTGAATACAGCCCTATAGCGTTATTGGCAGGGTCCCCAAACATAGCGATGGATCCCATGCCGGGCGCTATCTCCATCGGTGACATGATGGCATTCCCACCCATACCGGCCACCTTATCCAGCGCCGCTTGAAGGTCGTCAACCTGCACATAGAAGGTAACGTAGCTGCGCGCCGGCATATCCTTAGTTGTAGGAAACACGCCGCCACCGATGCCGCCCTCGTTTGCGGACACCAAACCGTAGTTGCCCATCTCTTCGCTCTGCACGTCAATCTTCCATCCGAACAAGTCGCGATAGAACTGCTGCAAGACAGGCCCATCCGGGCCGGCAATTTCAAAGTGCACTACTGGGTTTCCCATTGTTTACCCCTTCAGCGTTAAGAATTTCCCTAAGTCACAATGTATTGCTAGATTCTACGACGTGTCAATTTAGTTCACTATCGAGTTGACTCGTTGTTGTTGTTGATGAGGTAGGAGAGCGCCGAGGGAGCGAGGCCAGGCCGCTCCGGGCCCACCGGTATGTATTCGAACTCAAAGGAATTTGTCGCCGCTCGTCGCCCTTCCAGCGGTCAGCGTGGGCATCAACTCGGCGAGTAACGCCCAGTAGGTTTATCCGGACGAAAAATGAGAGATGGAATCGGTTAAAGCGGGACGTTTAGGCCAAGAGGAGACGGGACCCATTAGTTCTGTTTACAGTCTCCTTTGGCCAGCCATCATGTTCTAAGGAACTCCAGCGTGAAGTAAACGGCCACGCAGGAGTATACGGTTGACACAGTGGGATAGCCTGCGTAACATCCTGTTGTTCGAACCGGCGCCTGCTACGAGGTGGGCGGGCGGCGGCCTAAACCCCGGTACAGGAGGCCGCGGGTGGTGGAATCAGGTCAGGCGGGATAATGAGTAGGCTTTCCTCAGTATGGCAAATAGCAAGCAAATGGTATGTCTCCGCCCTGATCTTGGGGAGCCTCGGAATCATCCTGGGGTCTATGGTTTTCTTCTTCGCTTGGCCGGGCAAGCCCAAGGTCGGCGTCATAGACATTCCCTTCACCGTCATCAGTAGTCGTTCCGCCTTCGAAATCAAGGCGCTCTTGGACTTTGCCCGTCAAGATGACTCCATAAAGGCGGTGGTTATCCAACTGAACAGCCCAGGGGGCGGGGCGGCGGCCAGCGAGGGGCTGTTCTTCGAAACCGCCAGGCTTCGCCAGGAGAAGCCGGTGGTGATGGTATTCGACGGTATCGCGGCCAGCGGCGGATATATGATGGCCTTGGGCGCTAACTATCTGTACGCTCAACCGTCCAGCTTCGTAGGCAGCATCGGTGTCACCCTATCGCCTCTACCGCCGTTGCTTCCTGGTCAACCCGACGAACAAGTCATCATCACCGGACCCTTCAAGTCCCGGGGCGGCGACCGCCGGCACTTCGTTTCCTTGCTTGACGAGCTAAAGCAAGGCTTCGTCCAAATTGTCTCCACGCAGCGGGGGGACCGGCTGCGGATGTCCCTGGAAGAAGTGGCCCAGGGTAGTATCTACACGGGTGTGGACGCGGTGCGTCTTGGCTTGGCGGACGCCATCGGCGGAAGGACAGACGCTATCAAGAAGGCCGCAAGCCTGGCTAACATCTCGGGTTATGACTTAGTCGACGTGAACACCGAAGTGTCCCGCCTCTTGAACCAAAAGAGACAGAGAATCGAGGAACCTCTACTGAGAAACGGTTCGCTGCCCCCTTTGTCCTATGGACCCTTGCTGGAGCACAGCCTGCTGTCGCAGGCGGAGAAGTTGGGAGAACCGGGTGTGCTTGGCAACCTCGACAGCAGCCTGGAGCCGGATCCGCTCAGGACTCTGCCGTTGCCCGGCGGCATCGGCGAAGACCCGCAAAGCGCCCTGCCCGACTTCCCACTGAAAATCAACGGCCCCAACGTCTACTATTTATATGTCGGCCCTTCTCCATAAAATAGGCATACTGTTAGTATTTCCCTTGTTCGCCTTGGCGTTCTTTCTTGGGGCTTACTTCTTCTTTTACCGGGGAGGCTACGATGCCCCTCAGATAGCAGAGATTCCCTTTGACAACATAGTTGCGCCCACCTCCAGCTACTCAACCTTTACCGAGGTTCCGGAACTGCGTCCTGGTTTGCTCTTGGTAGACCGAGGGCACCGCAATGACTTCGACAGAGGAGAGATTTCCACCCTTCTTGCCAGGGTGTCCGACCGGGGCCACGACATCGAGTTCGTTGGCGACGCCAGTACCCTCACAGCGTCCTCCAGACTAGCCCCAGACACGCGGCTTGCTTTGTTGGGAGTAAGGCTGCGACAGGCCGACAGCCTGGCGGTAATATTGCCCGGTAGGCCTTTCTCAGTGGAAGAAGTGGACTTGGTTGAAGATTTCGTGGCCAAGGGCGGCAGACTGCTGTTGGTGTCCGATCCTACCCGAAACAGCGAAATTAACAGCCTGGCGGAACAGTTCGGCATAAATTTTCAACCCGACCACTTGTTCAACACCAAGGACTACGACCTGAACTTCCAGAACATCTTCATCCAGGACTTCAGGCCGGATGAGATAACCGAAGGCCTGGGCAAGATCGCTCTGTACACTGCCGGTTCGGTCAAGTCTTCCCGCCCTGGACTGGCTTATACTGACGCCAACACCCGCTCGTCTCTTGTGGAAACGGTGGAACCCCACTATCCAATCGCCAAGGGCGGCGACGGCCGTGTCTTGGCTGTCTACGACCTGACCTTCATGGTGCCTCCTCAAGACTCGATCCTGGACAACGACAGGCTAATCGCCAATATAGCCGACTACCTGACCCGCAGTGAGCGTTTGTTTGACCTTGCTGATTTCCCTTTCTTTTTACAAAACCAAGCAGACATCCTGTTGGGCCGCTCCTCCTTGTTCGATGAGGGGACCAGAATGAAGGTCCTGCTTTCTGATTTCCAGATAGAATCTGAGATTGTTGGCGCCGAGAACATTGGCCGGGATACGGTTTTCCTGGGCTTGTACGATGATGCCCCGGATGTTGCCCAATACCTGGAGGTTGCGGGCATCCGGATCGACGATTCGGTGCGAACTCCTTTTACGCCGGCTATCGGCCGGGAGGGGACGGCCTTTATCTTTCTACACGCGGGCGTGGATAGGCACGTGCTGATAATTCTGGGAGGATCGGAAGCCGCACTGGATGACATAGTGGGCCAATTGGACTTTGGAGACTTTAGAGCGGGTCTAGTAAGCGAATTTTTGGCGGTGTATCAAACTCCATGACACAGAAAATAAGATCAATCGCAGGGCTGGTTGCCAGCGGATTGTTGTTGGCCGTCCTGGCCTGCGGGTCCAACGGAGAAATAGGCGCCCCCACCGGCGGGCCGTCACCCACGCCCGATGCGCAAGCGACGCTAACGGCCTTGGCTCAGAGAGTCGAGTTCGGCACGCCAACACCCACGGCCGTGCCTGCCCAAGACAGAATGGCAGTGCTGAACTTCGCCTCCGGCCAACGCAACGTATCTCAAGACTGGGACCAGTTCCACACCGAATTCGATAGCTGGCGGGAAAACCTGGCAGCTTGTAACGCCAACTCGGTCCGGTCATCGTTGCAAGGGTTCGCCAGCCGCTTCGCCGGCGTGACCCAAGCCGCCAGAGTGCTACCCCGGCACAGGGTGGTCCGGGGGCTGGCGGATACCCTGATACGAGCCGCCGAACAAGAGGAGGAGGCCCTGCGGTTGCTGCGGGAAACTTGGCAACCAGGAGAAGCGGCTGTACTGCCGGCTGACGCGGATAACGACGGAGCGGACGACTCCGATGATTCCAGTAACTCAAATCCCCCGACGGCAGGTTCCCCCTTCGGGAGAGTGGACATCGCCAGATCCTCCTCTTTTGTGTTAAGGCAAGAGGTTGCTGACGCCCTCGCCGACCGCCAGGAAAGGACAACCCCCGAATCTTTGGATAGCATTGGCGAATTTGTAGCAGCTTTCGACGCTATAAACACAGCTTGGGAACAGTTTCACCAGGACTATGATTCTCTCCGCAGATCGGAAAGCCGGCTTACCTCTAGTGAAATTGAAGGCCGAATGGGGCTGCTCATCCGCCAATTCCGGGGCGTCGTCGTTGCCATCCGGCAGGCCCCGACAACGCCAACCACTCGTGGAGTAGCCGACGCCTTGGCCCAAGCGGCTGAGAAGGAAGACCTGGCGCTGCGTAGGCTCAGAGACACTTTCCAGCGCGAAGAAAAACCCGGGAGTGGGGTATCAGCGGAAGCGCCGGCGTCGCCTGAAGGCACCGGAGAGTTGGAGGGTGAAGCCCCGACCTCTGGGGCAGGAAATGCCGGAGAGGTCGGAACAGTGACCTTTACGTTCGCCGACCAGGGAGTCTTCGACGTCCAGCTTGTTGCGAGCAACGCGGCCCGGCTCCAAGCACGGCGCGACTTGGAATACATCCTGGAGGACATTTCGCCGGAAACCGAAGCCGTAGTGAAAGAGTTTACCGGGCAGTACCAGTTGCTGCTCCAAGAATGGGACGACTTCCACCAAGACTATGATGAATGGCGCCGAAACGAGGGGGGATGTGACCGGTCGAGGGTAGTGGACACCCTGGGCCGGTTCACCGTTGCTTTTGGCAACATAGCCGCCGAGGTACGGGGCTTGTCCGCCGCCGCTGTGCTGCGGCCTCTGGGGGAAATCCTGGTGGAAGCGGCCGAGCGGGAAGAGCGGGCGCTGCGAGTGCTGCGCGACAACTGGCGGCCCTACGACGCGGACATTTTTGCGGGAGTGGACCAGGAACGCGCCGCCGCCGGAAAGCTCCGCCGCCAAGTCGCTGTCGGCGTCCAAGACCTCCTGGAAAGGTTCGGCGTATCGTCCGAGGAGTTGAATTAAGAGGCTCGTCTCGGGACCCGGAGCCGGAGTTATTCCTCGGTTAGGTACACGTGTCTCAGTTTGGGGATGACCAAGGGAAACAGGAAGTAGTCTTTCACCTGGGGCTTCAGCAGCACGTAGCCGCTCTTCTCATGCCATAGCGGAATCCACGGCGCATCTTCGAGGATCATATCTTCAACCCGATGGTAGATTTCGAAGCGGGCTTGTTCGTCCCGCTCCACGCGGGCCTCTTCCAGCAAGGCGTCTACCGCCTTGTTAGCGTAGTAGGTGTGGTTGTTGCTGCTTTCAGAGTGGAACAGCACATCTAAGAAGTTCTCCGGGTCGGGATAGTCGGCAATCCAAGCCAGCCCGCCGAACATCTGAAATCGCCGTTGGGTAAGGTCCTGGTAGAAAGTGCTCCATTCCGTCTGTTGGATGTCCATCTCGATGCCCAGATTATCCCGCCACATTTGCAGCAGGACTTCCATGGAAGGGTCCACCGCCGCCCCAAAACGCCCGGGGAGAGTCAAAGTAATGCTGGGAAATTCATCGAGGTTTTCTCCGTACCTGGATTCGCTAAGAAGCTGCCGGGCTTTCTCCGGGTCATAATCATAGCCTTGGACGTTGGGGTTGTAGCCGGGAAATCCCGGCGGAAGAATCCCCTTGGCTGGGATCCTGAGACCCTGGAACAAGGTGCTGGTAAGGTACTCCAAGTCTACGGCATAGTTTAGGGCCTGACGTACCTTGGGATCGTCGAAGGGGGGCATGCTGGAATTCATGCCCATGTAGGCCACGTCGAAATCGGGAGGCGCCTGAGCCACTTCTTCGCTCAATGGATTGGAAGGGTCCAATATCCCTTCCAAATCCAAGAAGCTGATGCCGGAGATGTGAATTTCGTCGTTCTGGTACATCAACAACGAACTACCGCCGCTGAGGATGAACTCCACCTCCTTTAGTTTGGGCGGCCCCAAGTGATACAGCTCGTTACGCGTCAGCCGGAGGACCACGCCGGGCTCGTACTCGGTAAGCTTGAAAGGCCCGGTGCCATTGGGTTCCTCAAACCAATTGAGGTCCCCCTCGACATTGTTGCGGTCCAACACGAAAGCCGAAGGGTAGGTCAGCTTGGACAGAAAGTAGGCCTTGGGCGCGTCGATGGTGATGGACACGGTGTCATCGTCGATAACCCGGACCCCCTCGACGTCCGTTGCTCTACCTTCGAACTTGTCTACAAAGCCGACAATGTCTCCAAGGAAAACGTCAACCACGGGAGACTCGGTTTTGGGGTCGGCGACACGTTCGATGGACCACTTGACATCCTGGGCGGTGACCGGCCTACCGTCTTGGAACTTGGCCTCTTCCCTGAGGTGGAAGGTATAGGTCCTACCGTCGTTGCTGACCTCCCAATCCTTGGCCAGGTCGGGGGCGACTTCCAGATTCCGATCGAGAGTGACCAGCCCTCCGAATACTTCCACGATAATCAGCGCAGAACGGACGTCTCCGGTCAAATGAGGGTCCAACGTGGTCGGGTCGGCGCCCAACCTGGTGAAGACAGCGTCTTCCAGGTACTCGGCTTGGGCGGCGTCAACCGAGGGTGTACCCGCAGGCTCAACCGTGGGCGTTGCTATCGGGGTTAGTGCGGACACCGTAGCCGTTGTCGACTCGGGCATGGAGGTGGGAACCTGGGTTTGCGGGGAATCCGGCGTGTCTGCCGGCTTGGAAGGGGTGGACTCCCCGCCACAAGCAATGACCAAGACCATGAAGAATAGTGAGAAGGAGAACGCCGAGAAAAAGAAGAGCCGCCTCATGCCACCACCTCTTGTTTGCGCAGCCAATCGGGGGTTGTAGAGGGTTGTATTCAGGGCTTGCCGTCGAGGCGCGCGGGTGGGACGAGGTTGAGATTCAGGCATTGTCCTGCAACGCCGCCCGTTCATCCGAAGGCAGGTGGGCCAAAGCCTGTTCCACGAAGTTTATCCCCACCATGTCGCTCCAAGCAGCCAACAAGCCCCTGGTGATGGGACCCGGCACCTCGTCGCCTATAGCCCAACCGTTCATGCTGGCCACCGGCAGCACGGAATAGCTGGTGCTTGATAGAAACGCCTCATCGGATTGGTAAACGTCGAAGGGGGTATAGTCTCCTTCCTGGACCTCGAACCCCTGGTTCTGGGCAATCTCCAGCAACGTCTCCATGCTGATTCCCGGCAAGACGTTGCGCCGGTTGGGTATCATTATCCGGTTATCGGATACGAACATGAAATTGCCGCCGGTAGCCTCGGCTATATTTCCCTCCATGTCCAGCATCACAGCGAGAGCTTCGGGGTCCACTCCTCTAGCCTCGAACTGGGCGATGTGATGGTTCATCTTGCCGGTGATCTTGGCCTTAGGCGAGAGGCTTTGGGGCGGCGTTCTGCGGGTCGCCGGCGTCACCACCCTCGCGCCGGTCACATATTGGGCCGCGTACTCGGTGAAATGGACGGGCAAGCAATAGACTGACACATTGGCCCCCCGGTCCAGTTCCGGCTCCACCAAGCCGCGGCTTACCACTTGGTTGACCGTGAAGTCATCGTTGGGGCCCAGCAGATGGCGATTGGCCTCCACCACATCCAACGATATACGCTCCATCTCGTCTTCTGTCAGGCCCGGATCAATTCGGGTATAGCGCAGGGAGCGGTATAGCCGGTCCAAGTGGGGCCTTAGCTTGAAGACCTCCCCGCCAAAGGTCCGCTCCACCTCGTACACCCCATCTCCCCAGCGGTACCCTTTGTCCAGCACCGAAATCACTGCCTTGCTTTCCGGCACCATGTCTCCGTTCACGTACACTATGCGTTCTTTGGATTGGGTCATGAAAAAAATTCTCCCTCGCTGCGTTCGGAATGACCTGGGTAGGGGTTATGCAATGACCGGGGTGGGGTTATGCAAAGGTCTCCCAGGACGGCTAAATGACGCCAAGACCTATGATTTTCTCACCCAGAAGACACAGTGCCTCATGGGTTTAGGGTCCTTAAAATAGAGAAAGCCCCCCATTTGGCCCGCTGGGCCGGCGTCTATCAGCCTGCAGCCACAGTCCTCCAACACTTCTAATAGCTGGTTTTCGTCGTAAAGCTCGAAGCTGCGGTCCACACCCTCCTCTCCATAGGCGGTGTCGACAACCGTTTCCACCCCTGAGCCCGTCTTAAACATGAGCTGAAGCACTCCCCCAGGGCGGAGCACCCTGGCCAACTCGGGCAACGTCACCCCCTTGGTCACCGCCGCAGGAATATGCTGGATGACCGCGTTGCACAGCGCCAGATCAAAGGACGCATCGGGGAAAGGGAGAGATTCCCGCAGGTCCGCTACTTGAAGGCGGTCGGCGATCTCCGGGTGCCGGTCCCTGGCTATTTGTATGTTTTCGGTCACGGCGTCCAATCCGTACATGTCGTACCCGCGGTTCCAAAGAAGGTATACATCCCTGGCTCCCGCACCGCAGCCCGCATCCACTCCCCGGCGGCCCCGGGCCAACTCCACCAAGCGGTTCAGAAGGTCCATATCCCCCTTGAGGGCCGGATGAGAGCACTCGGAGTACACTGAGTGGATAAACTCGTGGGACAACTCGGCGTAACGCTGAGCGTGGCGCCGGTAGAAATCCAGAGAATGAGTACTCAATTTAGACTCCCCCGAGGAAAAGACCACGGAAATGTGAATAACCGGCTTGGAGCCGCCGCTGCGTCCCATAGCCGACGGCTTGGACCGGGGTATAAGGGACACCGAACCGAAACTAAAAGTCTACGCCCAAGTCCGGTTGCTCATGTGCATTGAAGCACGCCGCGCCCGAGTCGGCCGGCCGCCGGTTAGCTGGTCTGCGATGGATGTTCTTTATTGTTATTCCCCGGCCGCCCGTTAGTCGGCGGCGGCCGTTGTCGCCACCTTGCTGAAGGCAGGAATAACTTCCTTGCCGAACAACTCCAAGGATTCCATTACCCGCTGGTGAGGAATGGTCTCCGTCTGCATGATCATCATTACTTCGTCTACGCCGATGTCTTGGTACATCTTAATGTTCTTGATGCAACTCTCCGGGTTTCCACCAATAATTACGCCCCGGTCGGAGAGGGTGTTGGCATCCAACTGGGCTATGGCGGCGCGGGCCGCGCCTGGTCCGGAATCCAAAGAGAGCCCGGCATCGGCCGCTTGCGTTTTGTGAGCCTCGTCAGATTGGCGGAGCCAGCGGCCGAAGTCGGCCTGAAGATGATCCGGCACGCCTCCCCAGGCTTCCAACAGTTGCTCATAGGCCCCTATACGGCCCTGGATGTAGGGCTTGTCCGGTCCAAAGAAGGTCTTCATGGATAAGGCGGCCAGTTCCTTGGCCTCTTGGTCATCCGGGCCGCAGAAGGCGTGGACGTTGTTTCCCCAAAACTCGGTGACAAAAGCGCCCACCGGGTTGGCATTCTTGACCGCGTCACGGTAGACCTTCACGTGCTCCGCCAAGACATCTACGGCATAAGAGGACGAAGACAGTACACCGATGCCCTTTTCCGCCGCCAAGCGGAAGCTGTCCGTTTGAGTGCAAGCGAGGTACATACGGGGATGAGGTTTCTGGAACACCTTTGGCAGTACCCGCCGCGGCGGCACGTTCCAGAATTTCCCTTCCCAGGAAAACTCATCGGACTGCCAAATTTGGGGCAGCATGGTGATGGCCTCCTCCCAACGGTCCCGAGTCTCCCTGGGGTCTATACCCTGTCCTGTCTGCTCGTAGGCATTGGAGCGTCCCGTGCCGAATTCAACCCGGCCATCGGTTAGCTGGTCCACCATGGCTACTCTTTCAGCTATGCGGACAGGATGATGGTTGGGAAGGATAGATACACCGAAGCCGATCCTGATGTTCTTGGTGCGTTGGCTCAGAGCGCCAAAAAGGACCTCGGGACATGGCGACCCGGAGAAGCCCACCAGGAAGTGATGCTCTACGAACCAGAGAGCATCAAAGCCCAGTTGGTCGGCCAACTCACACTGTTCCAGCGTCTCCTTGTACAGACTGTTCCAGTCCACGTCGTTCCCCTGGAAAGGCCGCTGCGTCTCAAACAGTAATCCAAACTTCATTTTCTTTCTCCTGATGCTATTGTTGGGCAGGGCCCTTCAATGGGCCGGGCTACCCGAGAAGAGGACTAACGCCCCCAGTATACCCCAGACCGGCTCGAATCGAAACCTGGCGGGGATGTCTGAACAGTTACGAGTGAAGCATTCAACTGGTGAAAATATCCAGCGGCAGGAATGCCGACACCACGAAGTTGGGCACGTCCACCACTTGACTAAGCTTCAGGTCGACTGCCACGCTGCAAATACAGTAAGCCTGTTCTCTTGACCAGCCGCGCTCCATGAGAAGCTGAATCATGGTCAGTACAGCGTTCCGGGCAGCCAAGGTAGCGTTCTCCGACTCGTTCACGCCCTGGGCGTCAATGCACATGCCGGTGCTGGCTAGAAACCGCCGCGGGGCGGCCATGTCCGGGCTGACGTAGTACTCGTCCCGTTCGAACAAAGGAAACCGCAGATTACGCCGGGCCGCCTCTCCCTTCAATACCCGGAAGTTGAGGTGAAAGGTGGAGTCCATCTCGATGGCGGTCCCGCAGCATTCCGAGTCCCCCTGAGCGAAGTGGGCGTCGCCGGCGGAGAACAGGGCTCCCTCGGTGAACACCGGCAGGAACAGCCTGGCGCCGGCGCTAAGCTGTTTTATGTCAACGTTGCCGCCGTGCTCCCTAGGCGGCACGGTCCGCAGCCCCTCCGAAGCCAAGGGCTCGGCGGCGGGCACAGCGTCGATGGGTTCCGGGCCCAACACCGCGCCGCCGCGGCGGAGCAGTTCATCCTCCCGAAGCAGGATCTCCTGGCGAAGTTGCCGGGATGGGGCCACGCCTATGGTCCCCATGAAGGGCGCTCCGGGCACCCGCACTCCGGGCAGGTCGGGGGACTCGGCATAGCCGTCTTGTAGGTTCCAATGGACCAAGAAAGGGTCCAGGAACAGGTCGCGAAGAAAGCCGAACCCAGGAATTATTGTAGTAAACCCCCATGGAGCAGGCTCTATGTTCAGGATATTGATCTCCAGCAGGTCCCCCGGCTCTGCGCCTTGCACGTAGACCGGGCCGGTTAGAGGATGCACCAGCCGCAGGTTGACGCCGCCGATGTCAGCGGGCTTGGAGCTTGGCGTGACCTCTCCGTCGAAAGCGTGCCTGGTCTGCAGCACGACCTCCTCGCCGGGGGCCGCTTCAATGGCCGGTGGAATATCGGGGTGCCAACGGTTGTGTCCCTTAGCAGGCTCGTCGGCACATCGCTTGGTGTAATCCAACTCGATGCTTTTCAAGTTATCCTCCCTCAAATAGGCTTTGGGACAGGCAGCAGCATTATAGCCTACACCCAGAGCTCTCCCAACCGGTGGGAATTGGAGAGGAGACTTTGAAATCCTCCCGACTATCGGGTTTGAATGCTTATCTTCAAGTGACGCCCGGGTGATAGGAGGCCCAGGGGAGGAGGGCGCGGAGGAGGAGGGGCGGGGCCGGCTCCTGGCGGCGGGAGGCGCAGCGTTCCAGGTAGCGGACGGCGGCGGTGAAGGTGGGGAGGCGGAAACCTGCTTTGGCGACGCGGCGGACGAAGGCATGGGGTGAGGGGGTGGGCCGTTTATCCGCTTGGGCCCGGACCCATTGGATGCAGTGGTCGTAGGACATGCGTTGAATCATGAGCTGGGCGTAGGGCCGGGCCATTCTGCGTTGAAGGGAGCGGATGCGGGCCCGCAAAGAGCTGATGTTCATCGGGACTTCTCCTGGTGGGGGTTTTTTATTTCTGGGCCATTTTGGGCCATTGTGGGCCAGAGCCTTGGTGGCCGTTTGATAGATTTGGCAAGGCGTTAATGCTGCCTATTGACAGGGTAGAGAGGGTGCACCGGAGGCGGCAAGGGGGAAGTGTCAGGAGGTTAGGAGAGACGGGGGCTAGATTCCCGTTTCCACGGGAATGACGGGTAGGCTATTTTCAGGGTAATGACGACTTATAGAGAAGTTATGCAAATGTCTCGGCTGTTGACGGCTTGGGCTAAACGCTGGATACTGGGCCTGGCGGCGGCTGTTGCGACGCAGTTGGTTTAGGCCGCCGTATCCAGGGCCGCAGCGGCAAAGGGGCCTGCACCACGATTCAAGGAGGGTTGCTATGCGGTTGGGAGCCATTTTCCCTCAGACCGAGATCGGAGCGGACCCGGCGGGCGTCCGGGACTTTGCCCAGGCCGCCGAGTCCCTGGGCTATGAGCACCTTTTGGTCTTCGACCACGTCTTGGGGGCCGACGCCAGCAAACGAGACAACTGGGACGGCTTTTACGACCACACCGACATGTTCCACGAGCCTTTCGTATTGTTCGGTTACTTGGCCGGGCTGACCAAGAGTATCGAGTTCGTTACCGGAGTGTTGATACTGGGGCAGCGCCAGACCGCTCTAGTGGCCAAGCAAGCGGCCGAGGTCGATGTGCTGACCGGGGGCCGCCTCCGGTTGGGCATCGGTGTAGGTTGGAACTCGGTAGAATATGAGGCCCTGGGAGTAGACTTCCATACCCGGGGCCGACGCTGCGCAGAACAAATGAGGCTGATGAGGGCTCTGTGGACCCAGGAAGTGGTGACCCTCGAGGGCCGCTACCACCGAGTAACCTACGCCGGAATCAACCCTCTGCCGGTGCAACGCCCTATCCCTATTTGGATCGGCGGCGGCACCGGTCTGGTAGTGCGCCGTATTGGCCGCATCAGCGACGGTTGGTTTCCCCAGTTCCAGCCGGACCAAGCCGGACAGGAACGTATCGACCAAATGCGCCAGCACGCCAAGGATGCCGGACGGGACCCCTTGTCCATTGGGATCGAGGGGCGCGTCGCCTTAGCAGACCGGGGCAGCCCCGACGATTGGCGGAAGGCTATGGAAGCCTGGGCCAAGGTGGGGGCCACACACCTTTCGGTGAACACCATGAAAGCCGGCTTGAAGGGACCGGACCAGCACATCGACGCCATCCGCCGGTTCAAAGAGGCGGTGTCCGGGTAGCGGCCGGTACGTCTTTATAAGCGTCTATATAAGGAGACCAACATGCGACTGGGAGCCATTTTGCCTCAGACCGAGATCGGAGCGGACCCGGCGGGCGTCCGGGACTTTGCCCAAGCCGCCGAGTCCCTGGGCTATGAGCACCTTTTGGTCTTCGACCACGTCTTGGGGGCCGACGCCAGCAAACGAGACAACTGGGACGGCTTTTACGACCACACCGACATGTTCCACGAGCCTTTCGTATTGTTCGGTTACTTGGCCGGGCTGACCAAGAGTATCGAGTTCGTTACCGGAGTGTTGATACTGGGGCAGCGTCAGACTGCCTTGGTGGCCAAGCAAGCGGCCGAGGTCGATGTGCTGACCGGGGGCCGCCTCCGGTTGGGCATCGGCACCGGTTGGAACGACGTCGAATACGAAGCCTTGGGGGAAGACTTTCATAATCGGGGCCGGCGCAGCGTCGAGCAGATAGAGCTGATGCGGGCCCTGTGGGCCCAGGAAGTAGTGACCTTTCAGGGCCGCTACCACCAAGTAACCCACGCTGGGATCAACCCTCTGCCGGTGCAACGGCCCATCCCCGTCTGGCTGGGCGGCGACGCCGACCGGGTGGTGCGCCGAGTCGGCCGCATCGGCGACGGTTGGTTCCCGCTGTTCGAACCCGACGCCGCCGGCCAGGAACGCATCGGCCAGATGCGGGAGCACGCCAAACAGGCCGGGCGGGACCCGCTGTCCATCGGGATCGAGTCGTGGGTCAACATGGAGGACCGGCCTGGCCCCGATGATTGGCAAAGGACCTCTGAGGCTTGGGCCAAGGCGGGGGCCACTCATCTTTCGGTGAACACCATGAACGCCGGCCTCGTAGGACCGGACCAGCACATCGACGCTATCCGCCGGTTCAAGGAAGCGGTTGCCGGTTAGCTTTTAATCCCGCATCAGGGCGCGGACCCGGTCCAGTATCCGGTTGCCGACCTCATACTTGCTCATGAGGGGCAACTCTTCGACTTCCAAGTCCTTGTCGATAAGGGCCACCTTGTTGGTGTCCACCCCGAACCCGCTGTCCGGGTCGGTGATGTCGTTGGCTACGATCAAGTCAAGGTTCTTGCTCTGTACCTTGCCTTTGGCGTTTGCCAGAAGGTTTTCGCTTTCGGCGGAAAAACCGACCCTGATGAAATCTCCTTGGGCCGCTTCCAGAATATCCACCGTCTTGGTGAGGGCGATATTCAAGGCGTAGCTGGACTTCTTGATTTTTTGGGTCGACCCGGTGGAGGGCCGGTAGTCCGCCACCGCAGCGGCCATGATCAAAGCGTCGGCCCTCTCCACGTGGCACAACACGGCTTCGCACATATCCTGGGCCGACGTGACCTTTACCACTTGCACCAGCGGGGGATCGGCCAAGCCGGCGGCCGCCGTAACCAGCACTACGGCCGCGCCCCGGTCCCGGGCCGCCTCGGCCAAGGCATACCCCATCTTGCCCGAGGAGTGGTTGGTAATGACTCTGACCGGGTCGATAGCCTCCATAGTGCCCCCGGCGCTAACCACGATGGCGCGCCCGGCCAGGTCGCCTTGCTTTCCCAGAGCGGCGGCGATGTAGCCCAGCAACTCGGGGGGTTCCAAGAGACGGCCCATTCCCATAAGTCCCGAGGCCAGCCTGCCCGAAGCCGGCCCGGCTATCATCACGCCCCGCCTCCGTAGCCGGTCCAGGTTCTCTTGGGTAGCCGGATGGCCGTACATGCTGGCATCCATGGCCGGCGCGATCAACAGAGGCGCACTGGAGGCGATGACAGTGGTGGTTAACGGGTCGTCGGCCAGTCCCCCGGCCAGCTTAGCGATGCAGTGGACGGTGGCCGGAGCTATTACTATTATGTCGGCTCGCTGGGCTAGGGCTACGTGGTCGCTGCCGAACTCGGAATTGGCATCGAAGCCCTCGGTAACCACGTCCCGATGGGTTATGGCGCTAAAGGCCAGTGGAGTCAGGAACCGGGTGGCCCCATAGCTCAACACCACATCCACCAGCGCCCCGCCTTGCACCAGTTTGCTGGTCAAATCCAGTGCTTTATAGCAAGCGATGCTGCCGGTGACGCCCAAGACAATGTGCCTACCCGTCAACGGTCCGGACACGATCTTTTTCCTAATCCCCCCGTTGTGACAGAGAGACGGGGGAATTTGAGCGCTGTTGGTTCAACTCATATACCAAGCGCAGCCCGATCAGGGTCAGTTCGGGATTAACCGCGTCAAAAATATCGGTCTCCTTGGATATGACTTCGGCCAGACCGCCCGTCCCAATCACCTTGGCGTCCTGCCCCAACTCCTCTTTGAACCGGGCTACTATGCCATCGACCAGCCCGGCATAGCCAAACACCAACCCGGACTGTAGGGCGGCGGAGGTGTTTTGGCCGATAGCGGATTTAGGAGCGGTCAATTCGACCCGCCGGAGCTGTGACGTGTTGAGAAACAGGGCCTCGGCAGCCACGTTGATTCCGGGAGCGATGGCCCCGCCAAGGTACACTCCATCTCGGGAAACGGCGTCGAACACGGTGGCGGTGCCAAAGTCCACTACGATTACCGGAGGGCCGTACAGATTTATAGCAGCCACCGCGTCCACGATACGGTCCGAACCCACATCTCTGGGGTTATCGTAGGTTATCTGAAGGCCGGTGCGTACACCGGCGGTCACCGTTAGCGGCTTTACCCCAAAATAGTTTCGGGAAACTTGTTCGAAGATCGCCGTGAGGGGAGGCACTACGCTGCACAAAGAAATGTCACTGATCCGGGACTGCTCCACACCATTGAGGCTCAATATATTGGTGATAAGCAGGCCGTATTCGTCGTCCAACCGGCGCGTATCGCTGGCCAACCTCAACGTGGTCACCAACTGTTCTTCGTTGAACACACCCATAGTGACCATGCTGTTGCCAATGTCGATGCTAAGCAACATAGGACAGACCACCCCTTATTGAGGCCCAATTATACGGTACCCATGCCTTGGCAGCAACGCAGCGGCCGGTCTAACACCAGCCGACAAACTGCTTTCCATGGTTTATAATCAGCTCAAGGGAAGCCAGTGCTGGAAACAGGGCGAGCGTCGCTTGTTGCTGGGAGCCCGCTAGGCAGTGCTTGGGCTGCCTAATGAGTCGAATCGAAAAAGCCTAAACAGTGCTTTATATGTTGAGAAGGAGTCGATGAGCAAGTTTCTTGACCGGTTGGAGCAAATCAACCTGGGCACTTCCGCTTCCATGGGTTTCGGAGCGTCCCGCACCCAAAGACCTCCTGGGATGGCCTTGGTGGGCCTGGTGTCTGAGAACCATTCCGAAGGTATGCAAACCCTTAGAGACTTGGCGCCCGATGCCGCGCTGGTGTCCGGAATCGACGATGCGTCAGTGATTAAGGACCTGTCCCAGGCCCTTGGAGAAGAAATACCCTGGGGAGCCCGGCTGTCATCACTCGATGAAGAAGCAGCCCGAACTTTCGAAGACAGCGGCTGCGATCTGATGGCCTTTTCCCTGCAAGGCACAGCGGTGTCCGCGGTGTCGTCGGAGGAGACAGCAAGGGTCCTTTGCATTGAAATGGACATCGATCCAGAGCAACTGCCAGCCATAGGCGCCCTTCCCGTGGACGCGTTGTTGTTGCCCATGTCCGGCATGTCGGCGCCCTGGACGCTGCAAGACCTGACCGCCATCGGCATGGTTAGCCGACGGGTAAACAAGTACATTTTGGTGGAAGCGTCCCAACTCCCCGGGCCAAAGGAGTTGGAGGCGCTGCGCAACATCGGTGTACACGGCTTGGTGGTGGATGTCGCTGCGGCGGGGTCTCAGAAGCTGGCCGAGTTGAAAACGGCGATGCATGATATGCCGCGACAACGTGCCGGCCGCAGGGAGCGGGCTACTGCCATTATCCCCTCTTCGGCATTTCCCGGCGGCTTTTCCTTCCCAAGAGAGGACCCAGACTCGGAAGAGGACGAGTAAGCCGCTATGCCAAAACCCAGGGACCGTCTGGATACGGTCTTTCGACAAGCCCGTCACCAACCGCCATCCACTTCTATGGGAGCAACAGTCGTAGATGACCGATGATCAGCACGAGAACGAAGGCTTGGACCTGCAAGGCCTGGTATTACCGGACCAAGGCATAGTAGAGCTTGCCGACAAGCTCACCGGGTACATGACAGAGATACAACTGGGGGGTCTGACCGACGTTATCGGCCAGGTACTCGACGACTTTCTAGAGCAGTGCGGCGGGATGCCTGAGGACCTCACCCACCCCGACGCCTTCGACCAGATTACCCGGAATCAACTGGCGGTTACTCTGGCGTACCAGTTGGGGCGCTTGGAAGGACGGTCTCCCCAGGTAGTTCGTATGTTGGTGCAGCAAACTATCCAAAAGTGGGGATCACGTCCGATAGAAGAATCACTTGCCATATCCGACAAAGACTTGGAGCATCCCAAGGAATTAGTCTACCCACGATTGCGCCGCTTGGAATACACGGACCCGGACGAAGAGGACTCCTAGGAAAGAGGGGCCGCTGAGCCATGAGGGCTACTCAGCAGTCTACTCAATTGTAGCAACAACTGTGGCTTCGGGTTCCCCATTCAAGTGAAACACGAACTCAACCGCCTCTCCAACCGGAAAATGGGACCGGTCGACAGCGACCATAGTCATTGGAGCAAACAGGTAGGGGTATTCCTTCCCTTGGGGCGACTCCTCCAAGTCCAGTAGGACATCGGCCCGGTTTCCTTCCAGGGAGAAGCCCACTACCGAAAGAGGGTCTCCCTGGAAAGGGCGCCACAAGTAGTAAGCAGCCAGCAATATCGAGTTGGGGAAATCGACTCTTCCCAGGCTGTTGGTAGTGCCCCAAGAGCGCTTGAAAATGAACCCTTCCTGGAACTCGTCAAGCTGGGCCTGACTGACAATAACGAAGGCCCTCAGTTGCTGGCTGAACACCCCCGAATCACCCCCTTGAGCGGGAGATACCCAGCCGCTGTTCACATATCTCCAGAGAAGCGCCTCTGGGGCAACCTCTTCTGATTCGACTGCTTGAGAGATAGTGGCGGTAGAGCCGGTGGATGTAACTGCGCCGCTGCAGGCCATCAGCAAGACCACAGTCATGAAGGTCAGAGATACTCGTGCAGACAGCATGGCTATTCGGTATCATACCAAAATCCCGTCTGTCGATATACTGCTACTCCGAAAGGTAATTGTTCAAACTTGATGAGGCGGATTCACTAAGAGGCACATCGGTTATTCGAATCGTGGTCCCTTGGCAACGTTCCGCAGCCTACCTGTCATTCCGGCGCAGGCCGGAATCTAGGAACGCCAGGAGCAGGAGCGTTGCTGGTTGCAAAGGCTTCTGGATTTCGGCTCAAGGCCGGAATGACGGATGGGGGACCGGATTGAAGCATCAACTCTGAACAGTTGCTCTGAAAGCCCTGCAAAGTCGCCATTCCTCGTTTGCGGCCTGGCTTGTAAATGGCTCTGGTGAGTGTCAAACTGTGTACATGAGAGTGGGTGACTTCGAAATCGTTGAGCCGGTCCCCGAATTAAAAGACCCCCATGTGCTGGCAGTCCTGCGGCCTTGGATTGACGTGGGCAACGTAGGGACCTTAAGCCTGAGCCGGGTCGAAAGGCACTTGCAGGCCCGCGAAGTGGGGCGTCTGGCCCGCCCCGGGCGTTTCTATGACTTCACTCGCTACCGGCCTCGTTCCTACCTGAACCACGGGCAACGGGAATTCTCCATCCCCAATTCAGTGATTCGATGCGCCACCCGGGAGGAAGGCACCGACCTTATACTGCTCCACCTACTGGAGCCTCACGCCTACGGAGAGGACTATATCGAATCAGTGATGGAAGTCCTAAAATTCTTTCAAGTTAAGCGATACTGCTTGATCGGGGCTATGTACGACATGGTGCCTCACACCAGGCCTCTTCTAGTGTCCGGCGGTGGAGACGAGCCCGGCAGTGAAGAGGAATACCGCTTGGCTGGGGCGCGCCCCAGCAACTACGAGGGCCCAACGTCGATCACTTATTTGATTTCTCTCCAAGCCGGAAACCTAAATATGGAAACACGCACCTTCGTGGTGCACCTGCCCCAGTACTTTCAGGTGGAGGAGGACTTTACCGGCACCGCCAGGCTTATGGAGATCCTTTGCAACCTTTACCAGTTCCCCAAGCGGTTGATGGACCAAGAGCGGGGGCGCCAACAATACGACGCTCTCCGCAACATTGTCGGCGGAGCCTCCGAGGTTTCGTCCTTGTTGGAGCGGCTCGAGGAACGGTATGACAAGGAACAGCGAGGGGAAACCGTGCCGCCTCCGCTATCTCCCAATATTGAACAGTTCCTGCGCAAGCTGGACCAGGACTTCGAATCTCCCGAGTAATCCAGGCCCAACTCGGGTCATACTTCCCCGCTTGTTCTCCCGTCCGCCAGCGATACGCCGTCTTTATGCAACCGCTGCTTCATCTAATCGCATCCCCGCTATTGGAACGGGGCTGATTGTTTTCCAGACTGCGTTATCGAATCCCGCCCATCACGTTCCCGTCCAAACCATGGGATGCTATGCCCTATCCGGCAAACCCATGACTTTGGAGTACCGCTAGTGACATCGGCGGCTTCAGCCTCTCGCAGCATCTTGCCCTTGAACCCTGTGGGGCTCTTACAAGACTTAGTGCGTTTCGATACCACCAACCCTCCGGGGAATGAACGAGAATGTCTAGTCCACATCCGAGAGGTGTTGACTGAGGCCGGCTGCGAGAGCTTGCTGCTGGGGCGTCTTGCTACCCGGCCTAATCTGATCGCCAGGCTCGAAGGCCGAGGCCAAGCGCCTCCTTTGTTGCTCCTCGGGCACGTCGACGTGGTGCCCGCTCAAGGCGAACCGTGGCAGCATCCTCCCTTCGGCGGCCAGATCGCCGAGGGCTACGTTTGGGGCCGGGGCACTCTGGACATGAAAGGCGGAGTGGCCATGATGCTCACCGCTTTTCTCCGGTTGAAGGCCGAGAATGTTGCTCCGCCCGGCGATGTAATTCTGGCGCTGGTCAGCGATGAGGAAGCGGGCGGCGAATTCGGGACCCAGTATTTGGTGGAAAACCACCCGGAACTGTTTAAGGATGTACGCTACGCTATTGGCGAGTTCGGCGGATTCAGCTTCCCCATTGCACGGCGCCGGTTTTACCCGGTCATGGTGGCCGAAAAACAGGTATGCGTGCTGCAGGCAACCATTCGCGGGGCCGGCGGCCACGGCGCTCTCCGAGGTCCGGGCAGTGCCGCGACGCGGTTGGCCAGGGTGTTGCAAAGGCTGGAACGCCGACAATTACCCTTGCACCTAACTCCCGTCGCCGTGGAGATGTTCAAAGCGGTCGCCTCCAGTCTGCCATTTCCCAGCAGTGTCCTGTTCCGTCAACTCCTCAATCCAATTTTCACGGGCTGGCTGCTGAAAGCAATGAGAGACCGGGGCAGATTATTCGGCCAGCTTTTGCGTAATACGGTCAATCCGACCATCATCCGGGGTGGTGAACAAATCAATGTTGTGCCCAGTGAAATCAACCTTGGATTGGACGGGCGGTTGCTTCCAGGGTATAGTCCCCAAGACCTGATAGATGAACTGCATAGGATGGTGGGGGACGACATCGTTCTTGAGGTAGTCCGCCACGATCCCGGACCGGAGAGACCGGACATGGGGCTTTTCGACACGCTGGCCGCTGTGCTTAGCCAAGCGGACCCGGAAGCACACCCGGTGCCCATGTTGCTGCCCGCCGCCACTGACGGCAGGCTGTTGGCCAAGTTGGGCATTCAAAGCTACGGCTTCCTGCCCATGAAGCTGCCGCCGGACTTCAACTTCTCTCAGACTATTCATGGCCGCAATGAGCGGATCCCAATTGAGGCGCTGGACTTCGGCAGTGAAGCGATATACCAATTGCTGCTCCGTTTCGACCAAGGAGAGACAGAGCCGGGTCCTCCGGCCGCTAAAGCCTGATCGGACAAGGGGCCAAGATTGGAGTATACTATGTTTAGGCTGCGGACAGATTGACGTGTCCATGAGCTTATGCTAGAGTGAATCAACTCATAAAACACGGTTTTCCTAAGGATTCTTTCGGAGGTGAGGAGTATAGCTAGGCAATATAGAGTAAACGAGCGAATAGCATCTCCCCAGGTGCGGGTGATCGGCGAAGATGGAGGGCAGCTCGGTGTGATGGATGTCAGGAAAGCGTTGCAGCTTGCTCGGGATGCCGATATCGATCTGGTAGAGGTAGCTCCCAACTCTGACCCACCAGTGTGTCGCCTGCTAGACTACGGAAAACTACGCTACCTTACCTCGAAAAAAGAACGAGAGTCCAAAAAGGGTCAAAAAAGCACCGATCTGCGGGAAGTGCGCTTTCGCCCCAACATCGGGTCCCATGACCTGGACTCTAAAACCCGCAAAGTTAGAGAGTTGATCCTCGACGGCTCCAAGGTGAAGCTCACAGTCCGGTTCCGAGGCCGCGAGGCGGCCCACCAGCAACTAGGGTTGTCGGTACTCAAGCGGGTGGCCGACGAGCTAAAGGATGAAGTCCGCTTGGAGAAGCCGCCGGCCCTGGAGGGCAGAGCTCTTTCGATGATCTTGGTGCCCACCCCCCAGCGGACTGAGAAGACCGAGAAAGTGGAAGACTTGGCCGATGCCAAAACTTAAGACCCACAAAGGCGCCAAAGCGCGCATCCATATCACAGGTTCGGGAAAGCTGATGCGCCGTAAACGAGAAAGCAGCCACCTCCGGCGCAAAAAACCCAACAAAGTTACTCGCAAGTACGCCCAAAAACTCCTGTTGGATAGCAGTAATGTGGGCCGGTTCAGCCGCCTGCTTCCCTATGGTTAGCCGCAGGATAACTTGAATTGGAGACTAGACATTGCCTAGAGTAAAGCGCGGGGTCACCAAGCACCGGCGGCATAAGAAAGTGCTGCTGGCTGCACGCGGGTTTCATGGGTCGTCTCACCGTAACTACAAGTGGGCCAAAGAAGCCCTGCTGCACGCTTGGGACCACGCTTATCGCCACCGGCGGGAACGAAAAGGGGACTTCAGGCGCTTGTGGATCGTCCGAATTGGGGCAGCCTGCCGTCAATCGGGCATCACCTACAGCCGGTTTATGTTTGGACTAAAAAGGGCCGGCGTGGAGCTGGACCGGAAGATATTGGCCGACCTAGCGGTCAGAGACCAAGCTGCTTTCCAAAAGCTGGTAGGCATCGCCAACGAACAAATAGAAACAGCCTGACAAGGATGCCACGCCAGGACCCTGGGTTATGGCTTGACATTTGCCCTTATCTCAGGGCCTTTTGATTGCCACCCCGATGCGATTCCAGGCTCAGTTCAACGTCATTGCCATGAAAATAGGCTATTTTCATGGCAATTGCCCATGGCCTTGCGAAGGCCACCCATGAAGATGAAAATGGAGTAGCGCCGGTCGGCATGCTGGGCGGTTGTCGTTGGCGCCGCGAGCCCGTATGACAATTTGCCCGGGTGACCGCCAGGAACCCCTGAATGTCGTCCCGCCCCGACGGGAGCACGCATAATAAAGTCTTGATTATTTCGGTCACCGGCTGGCTGGCAGCCTACCTGGGAGAGCTGAGATGGAGAGCATTATCGAGAGGTGTTGCGGGCTGGACGTACACAAGAAGTCGGTGGTGGCCTGCGTCATCACCCCGGAGGGGCAAGAACTTCGCAGCTTTGCCACCATGACCCAAGATCTGCTGGCCTTGGCCGACTGGCTCAGGGAACACCGGGTCACTCAGGTGGCCATGGAGAGCAGCGGAGTCTACTGGAAGCCAGTCTACAATCTGCTGGAGGATGAATTCACTGTTTGGGTGGTGAATGCGCATCACATGAAGGCGGTGCCGGGGCGCAAGACCGAGGTCAAGGATGCCGAGTGGATCGCTGAGTTGCTGCGCCACGGTCTGTTGAAGCCCAGCTACATTCCGGCCCGGCCGCAGCGGGAACTACGGGAGTTGACCCGCTACCGCCGTAGCTTGGTCCAAGAACGCAGCCGGGAGGCGAACCGGATTCAGAAGGTGCTGGAAGGGGGCAACGTCAAGCTGGGGTCTGTAGCCACTGACCTGCTAGGGGTATCGGGGCGGGCCATGCTAAAGGCCATGTCCCAGGGAGAGGACGACCCCAAGAGGCTGACGGAGTTGGCTAGGGGGCGGCTGCGGGAGAAGCAGGATGCGCTGGAGAAGGCGCTGCAGGGCCTGATGGGGTCGCATCAGCGCTTCATGCTGCGGGTACAACTGAGCCACCTCAGCCACCTAGACGGGCAAATCGAGACCTTGAACCAGGAGGTGGCCCGGCGGCTGGACCCTTTTGAAGCAACCGTGGCGGCGCTGGACACTATTCCGGGAGTGGGACGGAGCACCGCCCAAGTCATCCTGGCGGAGATGGGCGCCGACATGGAGCAGTTTCCCAGCGGGGGGCACTTGGCCTCCTGGGCCGGGGTGTGTCCAGGGAACAACCGGAGTGCGGACAAGCGAAAGCGGAGTCCCACCCGGAAAGGCAACAACTGGCTGAAGCCAGTGCTAGTGGAGGCAGCCAGAGCCGCGGCCCGAACCAAGACCTACCTGGGGGCCCAGTACCATCGTCTGGCCCGCCGCATCGGAGCCAATCGGGCGGCTATGGCGGTGGCTCACAGCATCGCCCTCATCCTCTACAAGGTCATCAAGACCGGGGAGCCCTTCACCGACTTGGGGCACAGGTACTTCGAAGAACGTGACCAAGCAGCCATCGCCCGCCGGTCTGTTCGCCAACTCCAACGCCTCGGCTACCAAGTAACCATAGAACCCCCAACCCCTCAGCCTGCCTGAACCTTATTTTCATGGCAATGACCAGCAGTGGGGGGCGTATTTACCTATCTTCGAGAATGAAAAGGCCCTGGGCAGTCTCTAAGCCTCGGCTTCCGTCGCCAGATTGACAAAACCGTAGTAGGTATCGGCATCGAGTATTCTTGCCAATGCCTCTTCACTAAGGTTTATAGGACGCACCGGAGTTGCCCACCGCTCAGTAAGCTCGTAGTGAAGATCCCTCAAAAAGGTCGGCCTGTTGCGCCTCGTCAGCAATATTCGGAAGACAATTTCCTGAATAGGCATTTCGGTCCGGATGAAGTTTTCCTCATCCTTGCTGAATTTGGCGACCTCGTCCACTAACTTCTTGGCATCGGTCAGTTCGTGGTCCGGCCTTTGCCGAGAAGGGGAAGACTCCGGCCGACGGTCTGCAATCAAGGTCACCGGCGACCGTTTCAGTTGAGCCAACCGCTTAAAACTAATCTGGTACTGGAGCGGCGGTTTGAGCCGCTGAAACACTTCCGGCGGTTGAGACGCTTCCGGTGGCTGGGGTGTTTCCGGTTCGAGAGTAGTCATAAATCAACCTCTTCGTTCCAGTCCAACATAATGATCCGGACTCTTTCTCCGGCTTTCTTGGAAGACAGGTTCTCCGGGCAAATTGCCAATCCGTTGGCCCGGGACATGGAAGTCAGGATGTTCGATCCTTGGGGCCCGGTGGGAATAGCGTAATAAGTCCCGTTCAGCCGTCTCACCTCGACCCTGGCGTACACCCGGCGTCCGTCGGCATTGTGAATCGGGCCGGTCAGCACGCCTTCAACCACAGGACGTGGCAGTCCCTTGCGGCCCAGCATAGCCCGGATGGCCGGGCGGGCGAACATCTCGAAGGCCACCATGGCGCTCACCGGGTTACCGGGCAGTCCCAATAACGGCACCGCTTTCCCATCGTCGCTTTGCAGATGGCCAAAGGCCAGGGGCTTGGCGGGCCTCATGCGCACCGACCAGAAGTTGATGTCGCCTCGCTGGGTCAGGACGTCCTTGACAATGTCGTAGTCGCCCTTGGAAACCCCCGCCGAAGTGATTACCAGGTCGGAGCCGGCGGCCGCTTCCAATTTCCGGTGCAGGTCGCTCAAGTCGTCCTTGGCGATTCCCAGGAGCTTGGGAATGCCGCCGCAAGCCATAACCGAAGCAGCAACGGTGAAGCTGTTGCTGTCGTAAATCTTTCCTCCCTCCAGGGGGGCGCCCATGGGCGTCAACTCGTCCCCAGTGGCCAAGATCGACACCACCGGACTCCGAATTACGTTGACTTTATCCATTCCCAAAGAGGCCAAGACGCCTACTTCCGCCGGACGGAGCAAGGCGCCCTGCTCCAGCACCAACTGGCCCTTGGCGACGTCCTCCCCCGACGGTCGCACGTTGGACCCGAGGGGTAGGTCAGCGAGGACGCCTACTTCTTCCAGCGGCAGCCCCGCTTTCCGGCGCTGAACTTCATCCGTCTCTTCAAAGGGGACCACTGTATCGGCCCCGTCGGGAACGGGCGCCCCGGTCATGATCCGCACCGCGGCGCCGGGCGTCACGGTCCGAGATGGAAGCTGGCCGGCAGCCACCAAACCAATAACTTTAAGTTGACGGGGGTGGCCGGGGGAAGCATCGATGATGTCGTCCTTACGTACCGCATACCCGTCCATTCCGGAGTTGGCCATAGGGGGAAGGTCCAGTGGAGAGCTGATGTCTTCAGCGAGGACGTGGCCAAGCGCCTCCAGGACCGGGGTCGCCACCGGCTCCAAGGGGCTAAAGCTGGACATTATGCGTTGGTAGGCTTCCTCCACGCTCAGCATGTCTTGTTCCACGTGGCGATGGCCATGTTCATGAGTGGAGATAGGGCTGTGGGCGTGAGTCGCCATCGGTCTCCCTCCTTTGCTTTTAGCCCCGCAGCGAGGCTTGGACCTCGCGTTTCAGGGTGCGCAGCAGACCCTGAAGGGAACGGTTCACCTCCTCGGTGGTCAAAGTGCGGTCGTGCGCTTGGAAATAGAGGTGAAAGGCTAGAGACTTGGTTTCCGGCGGAATATTGTCGCCGGTATAAATGTCGAACAAATCAGCGTGGTCCACCAACCGGTGGCGAGCAATGATGCTTTGAACCTTCCCTGCGGGAACGTCGGCCGGCACCACCAAGGCCAAGTCTCGGTTGGCCGCCGGGAAACGGGCCAAGCTAACGACCGGCCGTCCCGCTTTGGGAACAGCCTCCAACAGGGCATCCACTTGGAGCTCGAAATAGGCCACCGGTCCGGCCCGAATGTCGAACGCTCCGGCGATGGCCGGGTCCACTTCACCCAGGAGGCCCAATCCGACGCCGTTTGCCGCGACCGCGGC
The DNA here is from genome assembly GCA_965197565.1 of Dehalococcoidia bacterium. GTDB lineage: Bacteria > Chloroflexota > Dehalococcoidia > Lucifugimonadales > UBA3495. The sequence goes on along the minus strand of CBDANK010000003.1, from coordinate 695,556 downwards.
GGACCGTCCGGGATGAAAGTAGGGGTCCTGGCCCGGCTCGTACTCGGCAGCCACCCCCAAGCGTTGCAACAGTCCCTCCACAATCCCTTTTGCATCGTAGAAACCGAGGGATTCGTGGTTTTCCAGCCAAGAAGGTTCCCAACGCCGCCCCGTCAGGACGCCGCACACCATCTCCTGCTCTTGGGGCAGTTCGCCGCGCCGGGGATGGAAGGCACGTCCCACCTCGAATAGCCGGAAAGGACCTTCGCCGTGTCCCTGGTTGGAGGCCAGGGTCCTCAACAAGCTGGGCCTCAAGGAGGGGCGCAAACAGTCCTCCGCCGAGTTCAATGGGTTGGCGATTTTAAGGTATGGTCCGCTCGTATCCCTTGGGCTCACTTTCTCCAGGTCATCCAAGCTGACCAGAGGATAGCTGATCACTTCCTGCATCCCGCTGGCCGCCAAAGTGTCCTTCACCGCCTCCACCAGTCCGCGCTTGGGGTCCGGGCGCTGATAAGGAATGGGAGTAGACAGCATAGTAACCGGCACGGAATCGTAACCTAGAACCCGCACTACCTCTTCAACCAAGTCGTCTTCAATGGTCACGTCGTTGCGCCAGAAAGGTATTTGGGCCTCCACCTTGTCGGCTCCCTGCCGTCGGGTCTCAAACCCTAAAGAACCCAGCACGCGCTGCACCGTGTCCAGGTCCACCTCCATACCCAACACCTTCTTCAAACGGCCGGCGCTGAGCCCCACTGCTTTGGGGAACCTCTGCGACCCCGGGAATACGTCGACGATGCCCGGCGCCGCCTTGCCGCCCGCCACTTGTTGAATCAGCCGGGTTGCCCGGCGAAGAGCTATAGGAGCCAACTCCGGCCGCAAGCCCTTCTCGAACCGTAAGGTGGCGTCGGTGCGCAACCGGAAGTTTTGAGCAGTTTGCCGGTTGTTAATCCCGTCGAAGTTTGCCGACTCCAGAAGCACGCTGGTGGTGTCCGGGCTAATTTCACTGTTGCTTCCGCCTATAACGCCACCCATGCCTATGGGACCATGAGCATCGGCGATAACCAGTACCTGAGTACTCAGCTTACGTTCAACCCCGTCGAGAGTCAGCAGAGTCTCGCCAGGCCGGGCCCGCCGGACGATAACGGTCCGGTCTTTGAGCCGATGGTAATCGAAAGCATGTAGAGGCTGATTGTACTCCAGCATGACGTAGTTGGTAACGTCTACGACATTGTTTATGGGCCGCAGTCCCGCTTTGGTTAGCGCATCCTGAAGCCAACCGGGCGACGGTCCTACGCTGACCTCTTTGATGAGGCTGGCGGTGTAGCGGTAGCAAAGGTCCGGGTCGGCGATGCTGATGGCAACCTCATCAGCAACCGGAGGCCCCTCTTCGCGGTAGCTGATTTCCGGTTCTCGGACAGTGGCGCCGGTGAGAGCGGCGACCTCATGGGCCACCCCGAGAATGGACAAACAGTCCAGCCGGTTGGGAGTAACCTCCAGGTCCAATATGGTGTCGCCCAGGTAGTCGTCCAAGGGCGCGCCAATGGGGGCGTCGTCGGGGAGGACGATTATGCCGGTGTGATCATCGCCCAGCCCCAACTCCAGTTCAGAGCAAATCATACCCTGGGAAACCACGCCGCGGATGCGGGCCGGTTTCAGGGGCTCTTGCTTGCCGGTGTGGGCGTTGAACAGGTTGGCGCCCGGCCTGGCAAAGCAGATCTTTTGCTTAGCGGCAACGTTGGGCGCGCCGCACACTACTTCCACTTCCTCTTTGCCAGTGTGCACACCGCACAAAGAAAGCCGGTCGGCTTGGGGATGGGGCCGGACCGAAGTCACTTGGCCCACCAAGCATTCCTTCCAATCGCCGATTCGGTCTATTTGCCCGACCTCTACGCCAGCCATAGTCAGCCGTTGGGCCAACTCCTTAACCGGTAGGGCTAGGTCAACGTAATTTCGCAACCAAGACAGCGGTATTTTCATAAGTCTAATGGAGTTTCAGCAGTCAGAACTGCCTCAAGAATCTCAGGTCATTGGCATAAAACAGCCTGATGTCATCAATGCCGTATTTGAGCATCGCGATACGTTCCGGCCCCAGGCCGAAGGCGAAGCCGGTGTATTTCTCCGGATCGTAGCCCACTCCCTGCAACACCCTGGGGTGCACCATGCCGGCCCCCATGATCTCGATCCACCCGCTGTCCCGGCAAACGCGGCACCCGGACCCCTCCCCGTCACAAGCGAAGCAGTCTACGGACATATCCACGCCGGGCTCCACGAAGGGGAAGTAATCGCACCTGAAGCGCACTTTGCGGTCCCCGCCGAACAATCGGCGAGCGAACTCGTACAGGGTCCCCTTGAGGTCGGCGAAGGTAATGCCGTCATCCACCGCCAAGCCTTCCACTTGATAAAAGTGCCACTCGTGGGTAGGATCGGTGGCTTCGTATCGATAGCACTTCCCCGGCACCACAACCCGGATCGGGGGTTGGCTGGCCTCCATTACCCGGGCCTGCATGGGCGACGTATGGGTGCGGAGCAACATTGGTTGCTCGCCCGCTTCGTTCTGGTAGTCGACCCACAGGGTGTTCCACATATCCCGGGCCGGGTGGCCACTGGGAATATTGAGCATCTCGAAGTTGTACCGGTCCCATTCCACCTCGGGTCCCTCAACGATGCTGAAGCCCATGGTGGCGAAAGCATCGCAAATCTCCCGGACAATCTGGGTGATGGGGTGCAGACGGCCGAGGGTGCTTGGGCGGCCCGGCAGGGTTACGTCCAGCCCTTCCCCAAGCCCTGTCCGCGTCGATTGGGCCTGGGTTATTTCTTGGGACCGGATTTCCAGCCCCTCTTCCAGGGTCCGTTTGGCCTGGTTAGCCAGTGCACCAGCTTGGCGGCGCTGTTCCAAGTCCAACCGGGACAGGCCCCGCAGCAGCAACGTCAAGCGGCCGCGGCGGCCCAGGTAGGCCACCCGCCATTCTTGCAGCGATTCAAGGCTGTTTATCCTTTGAAGCTCGTCAACCGCCGCTCGGGCCAATTCTTCGATAGACTGGGCTGTGGGTCCGGACACCTTAGCTTACTCTCACGGCCGCCAATTGTCGTAACCGGAAATCGTTACGCGCGGTTTAGCCATTATAGGAACGGCGGTATCATGGGTCAAGGCGAGTTTTCTTCTGAACTAATAGTGTTTGAATGGCGACGTTCAGGTGACGCCCGGGTGATAGGCAGCCCAGGGAAGGAGGGCGCGAAGGAGGTGGGACGGGATGGCTTCCTGGCGGAGAGCGGCACAGCGTTCAAGGTAGCGGGCGGCGCCGGTGAAGGTTGAGAGGCGGAAACCCGCCTTGGCGACGCGGACGACGAAGGCCTGGGGAGAGGGGGTGGGCCGTTTTTCCGCTTGGGCGCGGGACCATTGGGTGCAGAGATCGTCGGCCATGCGCTGAATCATGAGCTGAGCGTAGGGTAGGGCCAATCTGCGGCGAAGGGAGCGGACGCGGGCTTGCAAAGAGCTAAGGTTCATCCGGATTTCTCCTGGGCGGTCCAAAGGGAGAGGGTGGACTCAAGGGCTTGGACCTGAGTGTGGAGTTCTTGGATTTCGTTGGATTTCGTTGGATTTGGTGGAGAAATTGAGGATAGCGCGGATGGCGCGGCGGCGGATATTCGGGTCTGGATTCTCGAGGAAGTCGCCGAGGTAAAGGACGGCTTGAAGGGTGAGGCTCTGGAGGCAGCCTTTGGCGAGTTCGGCGGACTGGCGTTGTAGTTGGGCGAGTTGGTCGCGGAATTCGGGGTCCTGGAGCCAACGGTGCAAGGTGCGGCGGCCCACCCTGGAGAGGCGGGCGGCTTGGGCGATGGAGGGTGCGGCGGCGAGTGTGGTAAGAGCCGATTGCTGGCGTGGAGAGAGGCCGGAGTTTTTTGTTGCAGGGTCATTCTGTGCCATTGTGAGCCATGGGCCTGGGTGGCTTAATAGATTTGGCAGGGTGCTAATAGCTGCCTATTAACAGGGTAAGGAGTGGTCATCCGGCGTGGCAAGGGGGGAGTGTCACAGGGCCTTTCGATTTTCGACGCTGATAGCACCTATGGGGCAACCACAAGGGTTGCCCCAACAAAGCACCATGTCCTCAGCCCCTACCTTGTGGCTGCTTTTGGAGGACAACCGAAAGACCTTGGGGAGTGTCAGGGCAATGGCGTCTTATGAGTAACCGTCATTCCGGCTTGCACGATGCCACCTCATCCGGTGAGTTATGCAATGGTCCTGGGATGGTTGGCTGCCGGTCTTCAAGCGGGCCTGGCCAAAACGGAAGTATTGGAACGGACGCACCAGGGTTTCGCAAGTATGACGAGGTGAGGAAGCTGACACGGGCTGGTTGTATTAGAACTTTTGTTCTGTTACTGTAATCAGCGACACGCCGGTAGTCCAGCGTAACCGTTCAGACTTGATGAAGTGAATTTACTCTCGCCAGAGTGACGGGTTGAATCCCCAGTCTGAACAGTTACCGTCAGACGTCCTGGTCGTTAATCCTGTACAGCCAACATTTCCCAGGGGGATTGTGTGAACCGGTTCCGTTTCAAAGGATGCGTAAAGTGTCAAGGCGACTTGGTGTTGGACGACGGCGATTGGCTGTGTCTGCAATGCGGCGCCTATTACTACACCGGACTTTACCGCAAGCACGACCTTACCCGGCAGCCCCAACAACCGGCAACGCCGCCCAGGCCGGAGAAGACTCTAAGACTTGACCATGCCGCGGCGGATTCTCTAGCTAACCAAGAAATGCCTTCACTCTTGGTCCAACAGCACGAATCACCTCTGGCAGCCAATTTGAATGCTTCCGCAAGGTATCAGTCCACCGTCCGGCATCCAACGGCACTGAATTGTTGAGTTACATCGCCCCGAAGGGAGTGCTTCTCGCCCTGGATGCCGGAGTTCAAGAAACCGGGTGGGCTGTATTTTCCCCGGAGGCCGACCTGGTGAGCGGCGTCATCGGCCTGCCCGGCCGCAGGTGGATGAAGGTCCAAGAGCGGCTATCTCATTTAATAGAAAGGCTCGACGTGTTGGCGGCTCAATGGAGTCCACAGGAGATGACCCAAAGCCGGCCTTCAGGAATCCACTGGCCGGCGCCGGCCCTGGAGTTGCTGAACACCGTCTTGTTGGAATGGGCCAAGCGGCACGGGATTCCCCTGTATAGTTATTCCGCTCAAGAGGTGCGGGCCGACGTCACCGGACACTCCAACGCACCCAAGGACCAGTTGGCCTACGATGTTATGGCGGGTCTGGGGTTGATTGGTCAAGCCAAGACCGTCCATGAGTGGGAAGCTATCGCCGTGGGCCACTATCATCTACAGAGGTAGAGTTTAGTTCGGTACTCGGACCAGGTTCTTGCTGAAGGCTTTTAGGGTCTGTTGACACTAATAGCTGAGGACCGGGCAACCACAAGGGTTGCCCCTACGAAATCCCGTAGCACGCCGGTTGTAGAGGCGCCCTTTGTGGGAGGCTGGACTACCAATCCCTATATAGGAAATTGGTAGTGTCAACAGGCCTTAGATTCTTCGCCTACGGCTCAGAATGACAGGGGGTGTTTATCGGAATTGCTGATGGCCTTGCGAAGGCCACGTATATGGATGAAAATCGCCTATTTTCATAGCAAATAGGCGGTTCAACCACTGATGGAGCGGGCGGTGCAGCCGTGTAGGGGTGAAAAATCTTTCGCCCCTACAGCACACATTTTCATAGCAATTGCCCATGGCCTGGTGCAGGCCACCCATGAAGAATGAAAATGCCTATTTTCATAATAATGACATTTCCGAGAATGAAAGGTGCTGATTCAGAGCCGGGTTAGGACTGTCAGTTGAGAGGTGTGTATAATTAACTACGGATAGGTCCAGACGCCAACAGGGCATCCGGCAAGTTTCAGGCCCCACAAGCCGTCGCCAAGAACCCGTAGGAGGAAAGCCTTATGCCGATTATTCAACGACCGTACGTTCCGCCAGAGGACCAAGTGCCCCAGGAAGAGAATTTGGTTAATCCGGGCGACCCTCAGTCGGCCGAAGGGCACTCTGGGGAGCCCATTACTTTTTACAGCGATTCGATGCACATATTCAGCAGCCTCTATTCCGCCGTCCTATTCTTTGGCGAGCAAATGGAGGAGCGGGAGCCGATTTTAAGGGCCCGGATCAAGGTGAGTCCACAGATGCTTAAAGCCATCGCTTTGCTCACCAAGAAGCACGTTCGCGAGTACGAGGAAGCAGTGGGACCCATCACCCTACCCGAGCAGGTTTACGCCGCTTGGGAGTTGGAACCGGAGACAGCATGACGGAGCAACAGGAAGACCGGCCGCTGGCCGAGGACATTTCTATCCCGGTGACTATCCAACCGGGTGTGGACCATGCCTCCCCCCCTGACTGGAATTGGAGGCGCGTCGGCACCAGCCAGCCCAACAAGGCGACATATCACCTGAGCCACAGCGACGTGGGCCAAGTAGCGGTCGATGTGCTGCGGCCGTCGGACTCGTCGCCTGAAGCTCCTTTCTCGATCGCCAGGGACATACCCATAATTATTATGGATAGTCTGGACAAATACTGGGCCGGAGAGTCTCGGACCCGCCTGCCGTTGCACGGCCTCCGCGTCCCCGTGGAGCATGATACTAAGCAAGGTGCGAAGCGGGCCTTGGCCGCCGATCTAGCGGCTCAGTTGCGGCTGCTCATTTTATTGGCGAACTCATATCAACAGGAGATGGCCCCTCAGTTGAAAGCGAACTTGGTCCTCCTCTCCAATTACATGACCTCTCGTTCCTCTCCAAAGGACTAGTAGCTGACCATCATTGAAATGATGGCTGGTGAGATATGATGGGTTAGCAGTCAAAAAAGAAAATCGGGAAGCGGGGATGGATGTGATGATGAAGAAATACCGAGTGGGACTTACGGAGGAGGAACAGGAGGAACCGAAGGGATTGGTGTCCAAGGGTTGGGCGGCGGCTTACAAGCAGACTCACGCCCGCATTCTGCTGCTTAGCGATGAGAACCAGGTTGATGGCGCAATGAGGGACGAGGATATAGCCTGGGTCCTGAAGGTGGGCAGCGCCACGGTGGAACGGGTGCGCCGCCGGTGCGTGGAGGAGGGCCTGGAGGCAGCCCTGGGACGCAAACAGCAGCTAAAGCGCCGCAAGAAAAAGCTGGATGGTCAGGGTGAGGCCCACCTGGTAGCCTTGGCCTGCTCTCAACCGCCGGAGGGACGGGTCAGTTGGACGCTGCAAATGCTGGCCGATGGATTGGTGGCGCAGGAGATAGTGGATAGCATCAGCACAGAGACGGTGCGCCGGACTCTGAAAAAAACGAACTCAAGCCTTGGCTGAAAGAATGCTGGTGCCTCCCGCCCCAAGGGAGCGCGGACTTTGTGTGCGCCATGGAGGACGTGTTGGAGGTCTATCACCGTCCCTACGGAGAGGGGGAGGTGCTGGTGTGTCTGGACGAGACCAGCAAGCAACTGGTGCAGGAGACCCGCCAACCCCGTCCGTCGCGGCCGGGGGCAGCCATGGCATACGATTACGAATATCAACGCAACGGAGTGAGCAACCTGTTCATGCTGTTCGCGCCCCTGGAGGGATGGCGGCGGGTGGAGGTCACGGACCGGCGCACCAAGGCCGACTGGGCACGGGTGGTCAAGAAACTGGTGGACGAGGACTATGTCGACAAGGAGCGGATAGTCTTGGTGATGGACAACCTGAACACCCATCATCCGGCATCCCTATACCAGGCTTTCGAGCCGGCGGAGGCACGGCGCATTGCCCAACGGCTGGAGATACATTACACCCCGAAGCACGGGAGTTGGCTTAATATGGCCGAGATCGAACTGGGGGTGCTGGCGCGGCAGTGCTTGGATCGCCGGATACCCAGCCAGGAAGTCCTGGAACGGGAAACAGGCGCATGGCAGGACCAACGGAACCGGGACGTAATTCAGGTGGACTGGCGCTTCACAACCGAGGACGCCCGCATCAAGCTCAAGTCCCTATACCCATCAATACAACAGTGAGGCTCTACTAAACTAAAGCCAAGGTGGGATGTGCATTTGGGTGGTGCTGGGAACCGGGTTGGGAGTTTTGCAGTAGCTTCTCGGCCCTTAAGTGCAGGATGGTCCGGCACCGCTGTTTGACCTCATCCTTCCTCCTGGACAGGCGGGCGAGGAAGCCGCTCACCCTCTCCTGCACCAAGGCTTTAGTTCCCAGGCACAGGTTCCCGGTGGCTTCCTCTCTCACCCATCTCCAGACCGCCTCGTCGGCGTTGAAGTCCGGGCTGTACCCCGGCAGATTCACCAGCCGCAGGTTCAGACCGGGGGTCTCCAGGTATGACCGCATCGCCGGGCCACGGTGCGCTGGCGCGTTATCCCAGATCACGTTCAGACGCCCGCCGTACCTCTCTCTCAACTGCTCCAGGAAGGCTGCGGATGTTCCGCTATTGCTGTTCCCCTCCAGTTCCATCCATTCCACCTCGCCCGTCTCCAGACACACTGCCGAGTAGTAGCTGGCCTTCTCACCACGGCGCGGGCTGGTCGAGTCCACCAGGGCCGGCTCTCCCTTCAGCGCCCACTTACCCCGCAACTCAGCGTCCGCCCGGAAGTGGGCCTCATCAACGAAGAAGATCTTCTCCCCGGTCTCTTGCGCCTCACACGCCAGGGCAGCGTACTCTGCCACGAAGGCCTCTCGCCGCGCTTCATCGGCCTTGACCAGCCGCTTCTTAGGACGCTTGAGCACGAATCCCAGGCGGTGCAGCCAGTTCAGGCAGCTGCTGCGGCTCAGGCTGATGCCGAAACGTTCCAAGACAAACTTCCAGACAGCTTTCCAGTTCCAGTTGGCTAGGCCGATATCCACATTGGCAGGCAGTTCCTGCACCGCCGCCTTCAACTCCGCCTGCTGCGCCTCTTCCAGGGCGGGGGGGAACCCCCGGACTGCTCGAAGGCCAAGGCCGCAGGACCGCCTTCGCCGAAGGCGCCAAGCCACCGTCCTATGCTATGAGGATCCCGTTCCAGCGCCTCGGCCACCGCCGAAGCGGTCCAACCCTGGGCTAGCAGCCAGAGAGCGTGCCACCGCTCCCGTTCGCGGGGCGTCGGAGCCAGAATTAGCCGCCTGCGCAGACCGGACACATCCATTTCCCACTGTTCGAGAAACCGGCTTATCTCTCCCATACCCAACACCGACCACGCTTCTAATCGCCTTGTAGCCTATGCAACTCCCCCGATTTTATCGGATGCCTATGCAGGTTTCACCTTGGCTTTAGTTTAGTATCGAGGAAAGAGAATGCAGTCAGGGGTTTTAGACCCTTCGCTTTGCTCAGGGTGACATTGGAGGGTGGCTCGGAGTCTGCCCCTGGGCTTGAACAGGGGGTGATAATGAAAAGACCCTGTCCAAGGGTCGGAGCTTGTTGATATTTGCGTTGGCTTGTAGAGTGCAAGCACTCGGAGAAGGGAAATCGGCGCTCAGGCGGAAGTTGCGGGTTCAGACAGTGCCGAGTAGCTGCTGGACGCTGAACAGCACTTGGTCCGCAGCCACTATGGTGGATGCTCCCTCTCCCCGGGGTTTGATCTCAACTGCGCCGTTTCGCAGGTTACGGGGGCTAACCACCAACCGGACCGGCAGGCCCAGCAGGTCGGCGTCGTTGAACTTGACTCCGGCGGCTTGGTCCAGCCGGTCGTCGTAAAGGGTTTCCACATCCCGGTCCCATAGGTCCTGGTAAAGCCGGTCCGCTGCCGCAACGACGCCGCTGTCGGACATGTTAAGGGCAACCAGATGTACCTGATATGGGGCCAGTGGCGGGGGGAAGATGACGCCCCGCTCGTCATGGTTCTGCTCAATGGCGGCGGCCAGCAAACGGCCCACCCCGATGCCGTAGCAACCCATGGTAATCGGACGCTGTTGTCCCTCACCGTCCAGATAGAGGGCGCCCATAGCCTCGCTAAAGAAGGTGCCCAGCTTGAAAATGTGTCCCACCTCGATGCCCCGGGTGGATTCCAGCCTGTGGCCGCAGTGGAGGCAAAGCTGGCCGGGCTGGACTAGGGCTATGTCATCCAGGATGTCCACTTGAAAGTCCCTGGGATAGTTGGCGCCCTTCAGGTGAGTGTCAGGCTTGTTGGCCCCCACGACAAAATTGTTGCCTTTAGTGATGGACCTATCGGCAACTTTATTTATGCCGGAAAGCCCCACGGCAGACGCCGAACCGGCCACCAGCCCGGCTGCTTGGACCTCCTCATCGCTGGCCAGCCGCAACTCGTTGACGTGCAGGAGGTTTTTCAACTTGACCTCGTTGACGTCCAAGTCCCCCCTAACTGCGGCGAACACCACTTGCCCGTCGGCTGCATAGAAAACGGCTTTGATCGTTTTTTCCACCGGAACACCCAGGAACCGGGCCAGGTGCTCGATGGTCTTGACCCCGGGAGTAGACACCTCTTCCAAAGGCTCCTCGGTCCCATCGGGAAGGCCCTGGCAGGTGGCGACGGCCTTTTCGGCATTGGCGGTGTAACCACAACCGGGACAAGTGATCACCGTGTCTTCGCCGGTGGATGCGGGCAACAGGAACTCGTGGGAGTCTTTTCCGCCGATGGCGCCGCTGTCGGCCTCGGCCATTAGCACCGGCAGGCCGCACCGGCGGTAGATATTGCGGTAGGCTTGGGCCATTGCCTGGTAGCTTTCCTCCAGGCTATCGTCGTCGGCGTTGAAACTGTAAGCGTCCTTCATATCGAACTCGCGCACTCGCACCAGGCCGGCGCGAGGGCGCGGCTCATCTCGGAACTTGGTTTGAATCTGGTATAGAATAACCGGCAAATCCCGGTAGCTCTGCACGTTGGCCCGCACGATGGCGGTAACGACCTCCTCGTGGGTCGGCGCCAAGACCATAGGCCGGCCTCTGCGGTCTTCCAAAGAAAAGAGGTTCTCGCCGAAAGCGGCTTTACGGCCGGTGTGCTCCCACAGCTCCATAGGTTGGAGGGTGGGCATCATCAGTTCCTGGCCTCCCGCTGCGTCCATTTCCTCGCGAATGATATTTTCGATCTTGCGGAGGGAACGCCAAGCCAGAGGAAGGTAGGAGTAAATTCCGGCAGCTACCTGTTGAATCAGGCCCGCCTTCAACATCAACCGGTGGCTGGCGGTCTCGGCTTCCGGAGGATCGGAGCGGAGAGTCTTGGAGACCAGCCGGGTGAATCTCATGTCGCCGCCGGGGTTTTTTCCACTTCTTCCATCAGTGCCGACAGCATCTCATCTCCGGGGACCACCCGCACTTTCTCCCCTTTGCGGAAGATAACGGCCCGGCCCGCCCCTGCGGCGATGCCCACGTCGGCGTCCTTGGCCTCTCCGGGACCGTTGACCTCGCATCCCATCACCGCTACTTTAACCTGCTTGCCGCTGCGCTTGAGCAAGGCGTCTACGTCGTTAGCCAACTTGATGACATCAACGTCGGCCCGGCCGCAACTGGGGCAGGCCACCAACACAGCGCCCTTCCGCCTCAGGTTGAGGGACTTGAGGATCTCGTAACCCGCTGCCACCTCGTCTTTTGAGTCGCCGCTCAACGACACTCGGATCGTGTCCCCGATTCCCTCGTAAAGAAGCACGCCCAGCCCAACCGCGGTGCGGATGGAACCGGATTGGGCCGTGCCGGCTTCGGTGATGCCCAAATGCAGGGGATAGGGGACCATTTGGGCCAGGGTCCGATAAGCCTCAACCGTGGTGGGCACATCAAAAGCCTTCATCGAGATTTTGATGTCGTCGAAGTCCTGCTCCTCAAGGAGACTGATTTCCCAGAGTGCGGTGGCCACCATGTGGTCCACTATGCTGTATTCCCCTTCCTTGACCTCTCCGGCTTTGGGGAGTCTATTAACCAAGTCCATGTGCCGGGAAAAACCCCTGGTGCGCCCGATGCCGCCCACCGGCGGCAGGCTGCCGAAGTTGACCCCAATGCGAATGGGTATGCCTCGCTCCTTGGCCGCTCGCACCACTTGGCGGACCTGGTCTTCATCCCGCAGGTTGCCCGGGTTGAGCCGCAAGCAATCGACTCCTCCCTTGGCGCATTCCAAGGCCAGTTGATAGTGAAAGTGGATGTCGGCGATCAGCGGAATGTGGATCTGTTTCTTGATCTCTCCTATGGCTTTCGCCGCTTCCATATCCGGGACCGCGCTCCGGATGATCTCGCAGCCCTCATCTTCCAGCTCAAGGATCTGGCGGACGGTAGCGGCAACGTCACGGGTATCCGTCTTGGTCATCGACTGGACCGTGATGTCGGCGTCGCCGCCCACTTTTACTCCGCCGACATAGACCGGTCTAGTAGGCCGCCTTTTATTCATGGACGAGCCTCATTAGCAGAATCATCGTAGCTTCTGTACATGTTACAGAAATTTGAGTACCGGCGCTAGGGGAAGGTAAGCGCGCCTGCCGCCATTATGCAACTTCAAACCGGCGGTCCCTCCCTCTACCCGCCCAGCAAGCTGCCGCCTTGAATCAACCTGTTGATGTCGCTGGCACTAACTACTAAGAAGGCCCCGATCAAGAGCACAAATCCAATCAAGTGAACTAGGCCTTCTTTTTCCGGCGGCACCCGCTTGCCCCGGCGGAGCCATTCCAGGACCACGAACACCAAGCGCCCCCCATCTAGCATTGGTATGGGCAAAATATTCAGGATCGCCAGGTTGACGCTCAGCAAGAGAGCGATGGACAACCAACCGAGAAATCCTAAATCCCGCGTAACCTCACCCGTTACCTGAGCAATACCGATGGGGCCGGAAAATCCAGGGTCGGACCCGGTAGACACAGCGCCAAATATTGCTTGCTTCATAAGCAGCAGGGACTCCCAGGTGCTGGTGAAGCCCCCGGGGACGGCTTTCCAAATCGGCTCGGAGCGGCTTTCAACACGAGTGTCAACCAGTGCCGTAGAGATGCCGGTGGACCACCTGGGAGACCCGGACTGGTCAAATTCAGCGGTCACCTGAATTATTTGTTCCCGCTCTTGTCTGAGGACCAGCCATTCCATCTCCGAATCTTGGCCGGCTTGGATGGCCGACCTCAGATCGTCCACTTGCCGGATATTCCGGTCTCCAGTCCGCAGCACAATGTCCCCCGCTTGCAACCCGGCCGCTTCAGCCGGGGAACCTGCCACGACTTCCGCAACCACGACCTGACCCGCAGCCTCATTGATTCGAATTCCGGTAACCCACCGGCCGGGGGGCGGCTCGAACCTGGGCTGCACCGGTATGACCCGCTCAACTCCTTCCCGAAGAACCAACCACTCCATGGTGGAGCTGCCGTTTAAAAATATAGAGCGGTCCAGATCAAACCGGCTCTCAATCTCCTGTCCACCGGCCTCGACGACAATGTCGCCGGGCTTCAGTCCCGCAGCGGCAGCGGCGGTATCCGCATTGACTTCAGCAACCAAGACGCGGCCGATGGTCATGTCCCGAGGAACCATGAACAATATGGCGAAGACCACGATGGGGAGCAATGCGTTCATCAGCGGGCCGGCGACCAGCACCAGAAAGCGGGTGCCGATGCCTTTGCTTGCCAGGCTGCGGGGCACTTCCGGGTTATTCTCCCCGGCCAAGCGGACAAAACCTCCCAGGGGCGCCCAGTTTACGGAGTAGAGCATATCCGCTAGGACCAGCGAGCCGCCGCCCGGTTCCACGGCCCTTACCTTGCCATCGTGCTTGAGCAACCCATCGGGGATGGGCGTAACTGAGGAGCCGGTCCGGTCCGAATCTCGATTCTTGGACCGGCGTCTCGGTCCGGAGGCGTCGATGACCTGGGCAACGAGATTCCCGTCAGAGTCTTCCCTGGAATAGACCTTGATTATCTGACCAAGCACCAGGTCGCCGGGTCCTTGCAGATTGACAAAGCGGGTGTAGGAATCTATGAGGACTCTTGTTTTGCCGGTGTAGAAACCAAAGGCCCGGGGCGGGAAGCCTACGCCAAACTCCAGGACCTTAACGCCCAGGGCGCGGGCGGTGGCGAAGTGGCCGAACTCGTGGACCACCACCAGAATCAACAGCATAGGAACCAGGGTTCCGATGGCGATCAGAGCAGATTCCATGAGGTCCTATAGCCCGGCTACCTCTCCGGCCCTGGCCATCGCCCACCGGTTGGCTTCCAGCACCTCTTCCGGGTTCCCGCCGGGCAAGGGCTCATGCTCGGATAGGACCCGCTCCACCACCCGGTAGATGTCGGTAAAGCCGATCTTCCTCTGAAGAAAAGCCCCCACAGCTACCTCGTCGGCGGCGCTTAAAACCGTTGCGTAAGTCCCTCCCCGCTGGGCGGCGGTTACAGCCAAGCCGAAGCAAGGGTAACGCTCCGGTTCCATGGGTTGAAAAGTAAGCGAGTGGGCGATGCCTATATCCAGCTTAGGGATCATATCGTTGGGAAGGCGTTTCGGATAGAAGAGGGAGTATTGTATGGGCAGCCTCATGTCGGGCGGGCCCAACTGGGCTTTTACCGACCCGTCCTCAAATTCCACCATGGAATGAATGGTACTCTGGGGATGGATCACTACCTCTATTCTATTCCAGGGGACTTTGAACAACCAGTGGGCCTCAATGACCTCGAAGGCTTTGTTCATCAGAGTCGCCGAATCAATGGTGATCTTTCGTCCCATGGTCCAAGTTGGATGCTGCAATGCGCCTTCAAGCGTCACGCCATCCATTTCTTCCAAGGGGGTAGTCCGGAAAGGACCGCCGGAGGCGGTAATCATGAGACGCCTCACCTGGTTGTCCTCTCCTTGCAAGCATTGCCAAATAGCGCTTGGTTCGCTGTCCACCGGCAGGACCGTCCCGCCGTACAACGTTTCGTACTCTTTGATCAGATGGCCGGCCATCACGATAGGCTCTTTGTTGGACAGAGCGACCAGTTTGCCATGTTTCAGTGCGTTAAGGGTGGGCACCAGTCCGACGCTGCCCATGGTCGCCATCATAACCGTGTCAACTTCTTCCAGACACACCATTTCTTCCATCGGTGTAAAGACCAAGCCGTTGGGCCATTTCTCCGGGGGGTTCAAGCAGCACACGTAACTCGGCTGGAATTCCTCGACTTGCTGCAGCAGCAAATCCAGGTTCATTCCCCCGGCCAAGCCTACAACATCAAACTGGCCGGGGAAGGCCCGGACCACATCCAGAGTCTGGCGGCCGATGGAACCTGTCGAGCCGAGAACGGCTATCTTTTTCATGGTTCAAATACCGTCGCGAGAAGATAGTACACAGCAGGAACGGAGATCACAACACTGTCCAGCCGGTCCAAGACTCCGCCGTGGCCTGGAATCATGCTGCCAGCGTCCTTAACGCTGGAAACCCGCTTAACCTTGGATTCCAACAAATCACCCCATTGGGAAAGCACCCCTACTGTAGCACCGATGACAACCAGTTGCCAGCGGGGAGGCGACACGTTAAACAACAATCCCAGCACTACGGCCGCCGCCACCGCCCAGACCAGCCCGCCCGCGGCGCCCTCCCAAGTCTTGTTGGGGCTGACCCTGGGTGCCATCCGGTGTCTTCCCAGGGCGCGTCCCACCAGGAACGCCCCGGTGTCGGTTGCGAAAGTCACCAACAGGGCCAGCAAAAGCCAGTGCCGCCCCACATCGCCGGATTCTCCTATGTCCCGCAGGACCAGGGCGTGGGCCAGCAAGAAACCGGCAAAAACGGGGCCGCCTACCAAGTAAACCGCGGCGGTTAGGCCGCGGCCGCCGGAGTAGTGAGCCACAAGCCACAGCAGGCCGGCGAAGGAGCCAGCGGCCAGGATGCCCCCGGAGATTATGAGGAAATTGTCGAGTCCGGAGGCGGCTTGGGAACCCAGGACCAACGCCGCGGCCCACAGAATACCCAGGCTTACCGGCAGAGGGCCTGTCCCCGGAGGCAGCAGACGATAAACTTCACGGACCCCTTGGGCCGCGGCCAAAAGCACCAGAATGGTCAACCAAGGAGCGCCCCACCAGACAGCGGCCAAGATGACCGGGAGACCCACCAGCGCCGAGACCGTCCGTTGGAGCAACGGTCAGTCCTGGGGATTGACCCTGCCGAAACGCCGCTGACGGTTGGTGAAAGCCGCCAAGACCCGTTCCAGTTCGGTCGAGTCGAGGTCGGGCCAGAGAGTGGGGGTGTGGTAGTACTCGCTGTATGCCGATTGCCACAACAGAAAGTTGCTGATGCGCAACTCCCCGCCGGTGCGTATTATTAAGTCGGGGTCAGGAATTTGAGCAGTGAACAAGTATTTGCTAAATAGCTGCTCGTCGATGTCTTCTGCAGGCACCCCATCTCGGATTAGTTGTTTCACCGCCTCCAGAATCTCGTCCCTGCCGCCGTAGTCGAAAGCGACATTGAGGGTGACGCCGGTGTTTTCGCGGGTCAAGTCCTGGGCGTAAACCACGGCTTCCCTGAGTTGCCGACCCAGCCGGTCCGCCTTGCCAATGTGAACTATATGCACATTGTTTTTGTGGAGCGTCTCGGTTTGATTCCTCAGAGCATCATATAAGATGCCCAGAATCCCCGCCACCTCTTCGGCGGGCCGATTCCAATTCTCCGTGGAGAAAGCATACAGGGTAACGTATTTGATTCCCTTTTCCGCCAGGGTTTTTAATACTCCCTGAATACAGTCGACGCCGACGCGGTGCCCCTCCAGTCGAGGCAACCCTCTTTTTCTGGCCCATCGTCCATTGCCGTCCATAATGATCGCCACGTGGACGGGGACCTTGGGGGGGTGCTGTGACAGCGGCTGTGAGGAGGCGGTCCGGACTTGCATGTTCAGACCTGCATGATTTCCGTTTCTTTAGCGGCGCCCACCTCGTCTATGGTCTTGGTGTGGCCGTCGGTAGCCTTTTGCAATTGCTCCTGGGCCCGCCGGTTCTGGTCCTGGGAGATGGATTTGTCTCTTTCCAACTTCCGCAGGTGTTCCAGGCCGTCCCGGCGCACGTTGCGGACCGAAACCTTGCCTTCTTCTAGTTTCCGCTTTAGCAAACGCACCATATCCTGGCGCCTCTCCTGGGTCAGGGGAGGAACCGGCACGGTAATCATATTTCCGTCGTTCGACGGATTGAAGCCCATGTCCGACTTCATCAGGCTCTTCTCAATCTCCCGCAGCGATTTCCTGTCCCACGGCTGGACCATAATAGCCCTGGCGTCGGGCGCGGCGATGGAGGCTATCTGCTTTAAGGGAGTCGGCACTCCATAGTAGTCGACTGACAAGTTTTCGATCAACGACGGAGTCGCCCGGCCGGTCCTTAGTGTGTTTAGCTCACGCCGCAGAGCATCGATAGCTCGGTCCATCTTGCGTTCTACTTCTTTGAGAACGTCCTGGGGGGTTAACTCGGCTTCCCTCTCTTTATTTGCAGGCATCTCTAATCTCTCGCGCTGATGAATGTGCCCAAAGGTTCGCCGGACAGGATACAACTCATGCTGCCCGGTTGGAAAACATCGAATACGATGATGGGCAGATCGTTGTCCATGCACAAGGACAGGGCGGTGGAGTCCATCACCTCCAACCGCAAGTTCAAGGCGTCCATGTAGTCCAGCGTCTTGAACCTAACCGCGCCAGGGTTTTCATGAGGGTCCGAGTCGTAAACGCCGTCCACGTCATTCTTAGCCATCAACAGCACGTCGGCCCCGATTTCCAGGGCCCTGAGTGCGGAAGCGGTGTCGGTAGTCATAAAAGGGTTTCCGGTGCCGGAGGCGAACAACACTACCCGGCCTTTTTCCAGATGGCGGATGGCCCGGCGCCTAATGTAAGGCTCGGAAACGGCTTGCAGATGCAGCGCGCTTTGGGTGCGGGTGTCAATTCCTCGTTTTTCCAGCCCATCCTGAAGAGCAAGAGCGTTTATGATAGTCGCCAGCATCCCGGCATAATCTGCGGTGGCCCGATCCATTCCTTGCGACTCGGCCGATTCACCGCGCCAGATGTTGCCGCCGCCGATTACCACACCCACTTCCACGCCCATACTGTGGACTTCGCTGATTTGCTGGGACAAGTAGCTTATCGCGTCGGGTCCAATCCCGTAGGGAGCGGAGCCTTTGAGCGACTCGCCGCTGATTTTCAGCAAAACCCGGCGGTAATGGGCCTCAGTCATACGGTCAGGTGCCAGTTATTCTCCCAGTGCCAGACGCCTGAATCTGAGCACCCGGACATTCTCGCCGAGTTTGGCAGCTAGTTCTTGGACCACCTCTTCCACTGAAGAGGAGTTGTCTTTGATGAACGGCTGTTGCAGCAGTGACACTTGGGCAATGGGACGGTCGTCCTCTTCCGTGATTTCGCTTTTGTCCAGGTAGACAGGGTCCATGGCCACAACTTGCATTGCGATGTCGTGGGCCAACACTTTGAACTCCGGAGTGCGGGCCACAAAATCGGTTTCGCAGCCCAACTCCACTATTGCCCCTACCCTTCCCCCGGTGTGGACATAGGCCTCGACCAGACCCTGATTGGTGTCCCGGCCCGCCCTTTTAGCTACTTGGGCTGCCCCCTTGATTCGGAGGACTTCGGCGGCCTGTTCGATGTCGCCTTGGTTGGCCTCTAGGGCTTCCTTGCACTGCATAATACCGGCCCCCGTTTTCTCCCGCAAGGCCCGGATCAATTCGACAGTGACCTCCAAATGCTTCCTCCTGGCTTTCTGGCCTCAGTTTGCTTGCTGCTTGGCGGGGGTCACTCGTCTATTCTTTGATGTCTTCCGTCAACGGACCGCCGGCCGTTTCCGAGGAGTCCCCAACAACCCTCCTGGCCTCTGCTGCGCCGGGAGCAGGAGCTTCAGCCGCCATTCCAGCCGACAGCATCTCCTCCTCCAACCCCGCTAGGTCGGCTGCACTGATCGCATCAACCTCGCCCTCGGCCGGTTCCTCTTCCTCGGAAGTTTCCGAAAGTCTCAAGGCTTCCCGTTCCGCCTCGAGAATAGCCTCCCTTTGCGCAACCCCTTCCAGGATTGCCGTAGCCATCCGGTTGGTAATCAAGCGGATGGACCGCACGGCGTCATCGTTGCCTGGAATGATCTGCGTCACCTTTTCGGGGTCGCAGTCTGAGTCCACTATAGCGAATATTTGTATGCCCATGCGCCGGGCTTCGGCAATGCAAATATCTTCTTTTCCTATGTCTATCACGAACAAGGCGGCGGGTAATTCGGCCATCTCACGCATACCGATGAAATATTTTTCCAGCCGGTTCAAAGTGTCCCGCAGCTTCACCGCCTCTTTCTTGGGCAAGACCCTAAAATATCCTTGATCCCTCTTTTGTTGCAACTCAATCATGTAATTGATTCGACTGCGGATGGTCTGGAAGTTGGTCAGCGTACCCCCCAACCATCGCTGGTTGACATACCACATGCCGCAACGCTCGGCCTCGTTCTGCACCACCTCCTGGGCCTGTCGCTTGGTGCCTACGAACAGGACCTTGCCCCCATCGGCCGCCAACTGGGTCATCGCCCGATAGGCATCGTTGAGCATACCCAGCGTCTGTTGAAGGTCGATAATGTGGATACCGTTGCGCTGAGTAAAGATGTAGCGCCTCATGCGAGGATTCCAGCGGCGAGTCTGGTGTCCAAAATGGACACCCGCTTCCAGAAGGGACTTCATTGTGAGCAGTTCCCTGGCCGGTGCCGGATGGGGCTCCACCGCCCGCTCTAGGGCTTGTACCATAAAACCCTGCCTTTCCGATCAAACTTCCTGGTTTTGTTTCTGGATAATCTATTATCGGACCCTGGTCCGGTCAACAACCCTTCTGACGCCGTCCACCCCTTATCTCGATAGACGGGGAAATGACTACTGAGCCAACGGAGCCCGGCATTAAATAAACAGCGGCCACCATCAAGCAAGACGGCTGTCCACTGGAGTATATCACAGGGACCTAGGCCGGGCAACGGCGCGGGCCCATAGCAGATTACTTTTATGCCCTTTTATGCCGCAGTAATTCTAAAGGATGTCCCGAGTATGAACCGGTCAGTCGAAGAAAGCCAAGCGCAAACCGTTCAATAAGCCAGCGCCGCATAACCCCGCCAATAGATCGTCGGCCATAATGCCTAGGCCGCCGGGCAGCTTCTCCAACCGGCGGATGGGCCAGGGCTTGCCTATGTCCATTGCCCGAAAGCAGAAAAAAGCCGCAACCATCCAGGGAACGGTTTTAGGCAGGAACAAGCAAGTAGTCCACATACCTACGAACTCGTCCCAAACCGCCTTCTGGGGATCGTGTTCCGTAGGAGAGACCAACCTTCCAGTAGCCCAAACACCCAGCACAAAGCCGGCGCCGATCAGGGAGTAAAGCGCCGTCGAGTCTTCGGCTATGGGGGCAAATACGTAGACCAGCAGGGCCAACAGCGCACCGGCAGTAGCCGGAGCCAGGGGGACCAACCCCGAGCCCAACCCGGCGCCAATTAGCCAGGCCAACCGGTCCGCCGTCCGGATCACCAAGGACTTAAACACAATGCTGAGCCTGTCTCAGAAGTCCCCTCTCCCCGTTGCGGGGGTTTTGTATCAAAAGCCTGATATAGACAGCGGTTTTGAAATAGCCGATTGACTATTGATACAGGGAATTGTCAATGGACAACCTAGACATTCTCACTATAAGGGTTGTCATTAGAACGAGATGCAGTCTGCGTCCTCTAGGATTTGGCGAGTAGCCGGGGAGAGACCTTCCCCAGTGCGTTCTATCTCCTCCGCCAGTTCCTCCATCTTATCTTCTAATTCCTGCCCCACGTCTTCGAGTTCCGCCATCTCACCCATTAACTCCAGCATCCTGTCTCCGTCTTCCTCCTCGGCGGCTTTCTCAAATTCCCGCATCAGTTCCAAGATGCCCGAATCCTCCAAGAGCTTTGCCGAGGTTTCCAAGGCCCTAATCCTAACTTCGTGGAATTCCTGTAATTCCTCCGGCGGGTTCCACCGCTTTATCTCGGTGATAATGTCTTCGAAAGCATCGAACCCAGAAGATAAATCTTCTTCCATACCGCCCACATCGTCAAACTTGTTGCTTACTTCTTCACAAGCAGCCGCGTATTCCTCCACGGTCATGCGAGGGCCGCCGCCACCTCCACACGCCACTAACACCAACGCCACCAAAGCGATAAAGATAAAGAACAGGTTTCTCACGTTGAACACCATAACTCCTTCAAGGCAGACTTTTGGACAACTGTCTTATAATACCAGCAATATCCGAATAGCTGACAAAGGTCTGGCTCTTCTGGAAAGAATCGAAAATCAAATACGATGTACTGTCGACAATGCGGACACGGAAAACTCTCATTCATAACTAGTAGAGCCTCACTGTTGTATTGATGGGTATAGGGACTTGAGCTTGATGCGGGCGTCCTCGGTTGTGAAGCGCCAGTCCACCTGAATTACGTCCCGGTTCCGTTGGTCCTGCCATGCGCCTGTTTCCCGTTCCAGGACTTCCTGGCTGGGTATCCGGCGATCCAAGCACTGCCGCGCCAGCACCCCCAGTTCGATCTCGGCCATATTAAGCCAACTCCCGTGCTTCGGGGTGTAATGTATCTCCAGCCGTTGGGCAATGCGCCGTGCCTCCGCCGGCTCGAAAGCCTGGTATAGGGATGCCGGATGATGGGTGTTCAGGTTGTCCATCACCAAGACTATCCGCTCCTTGTCGACATAGTCCTCGTCCACCAGTTTCTTGACCACCCGTGCCCAGTCGGCCTTGGTGCGCCGGTCCGTGACCTCCACCCGCCGCCATCCCTCCAGGGGCGCGAACAGCATGAACAGGTTGCTCACTCCGTTGCGTTGATATTCGTAATCGTATGCCATGGCTGCCCCCGGCCGCGACGGACGGGGTTGGCGGGTCTCCTGCACCAGTTGCTTGCTGGTCTCGTCCAGACACACCAGCACCTCCCCCTCTCCGTAGGGACGGTGATAGACCTCCAACACGTCCTCCATGGCGCACACAAAGTCCGCGCTCCCTTGGGACGGGAGGCACCAGCATTCTTTCAGCCAAGGCTTGAGTTCGTTTTTTTCAGAGTCCGGCGCACCGTCTCTGTGCTGATGCTATCCACTATCTCCTGCGCCACCAATCCATCGGCCAGCATTTGCAGCGTCCAACTGACCCGTCCCTCCGGCGGTTGAGAGCAGGCCAAGGCTACCAGGTGGGCCTCACCCTGACCATCCAGCTTTTTCTTGCGGCGCTTTAGCTGCTGTTTGCGTCCCAGGGCTGCCTCCAGGCCCTCCTCCACGCACCGGCGGCGCACCCGTTCCACCGTGGCGCTGCCCACCTTCAGGACCCAGGCTATATCCTCGTCCCTCATTGCGCCATCAACCTGGTTCTCATCGCTAAGCAGCAGAATGCGGGCGTGAGTCTGCTTGTAAGCCGCCGCCCAACCCTTGGACACCAATCCCTTCAGTTCCTCCTGTTCCTCCTCCGTAAGTCCCACTCGGTATTTCTTCATCATCACATCCATCCCCGCTTCCCGATTTTCTTTTTTGACTGCTAACCCATCATATCTCACCAGCCATCATTTCAATGATGGTCAGCTACTAGCCCCTCTTCCTACTTAGACTTTTGAGACAGTCCACTTAGTTTTGAGACAGACGGGACTTTTGATACAAGGCCCCGTTGCGGGAGAGGGCTAGGGTGGTGAGCGGGCTGGCACGAATCGCAAAGATTGAGGCCATATACGACGATTAGAATTAGCGAAAGCATCACCCTCACCTTAATCCTCTCCCTTGACGGGAGAGGATTGGCCTGCGCCGAAATTGCGAGACAGGGTCTGCTGTATACGATTGACTAACTGGGGAATGTCTAGGGCGTTGGTCCGCCTGCTCGTCTGTTGAACGACACTGCTCCCGGAGCGTTCAACCATATCCCAGCCGGTGCAAGTCGTCTTCCCCCATACCCAAGTAGTGGCCCACTTCGTGGAGTAAAGTTGTCCGGATCTCCCGCACCGCCTCTTCGCGGGTCGAACAGCTTCTTAGTATGGGCTGCCGATAAATTACGATCCGGTCGGGAAGCAAGGGGCCGCCACCCTCCCGCTCCGGCAGCGGCACACCAGTATAAAGCCCGAACAAAGCTCCCTTGTCCCAGCCCAACCCCAACTCATCCTGGCCGGGCCATTCTTCCACAGCTATGTCCAGATTGCGTAGAGCTTGGCGCACCGGCGGCGGGACTTGTTCATAGGCCCGGCGCACCAGGCGAACGAATTCTCGGCGTGACAGACGAATCAATGGGCCGGCACGGCCTCCTGGCGTATCTTCTTCAAGATGTCAATATTCTGGCGGTCGGGACCCTTGCCCTGGAAGCCGGGAACTTCGAGCAAGAAGGGCACGTCTTGAAAGGCCGGATTGCCCATGATGGCCGCGAAGCCGTCCTCGCCGATGAACCCGTCGCCGATGTTGTCGTGACGGTCTACACCGGAGCCGCAGGGCCGTTTAGAGTCATTGGCGTGGACCGCCAACAGGTTTGAAACTCCCACGTCTTGGTCGAACTCGGCGATCATCGCTTCGATTCCTTGTTTGTTGGTCATGTCATAACCGGCGGCAAAGCAATGCTGAGTGTCTAAGCAAACCCTTAGCCTTGGGTCTTGCACCGCTTCCAAAATCCGGCCCAAGTCTTCGAATTTCGCCCCTATATGTTGGCCCATGCCGGCCATATTTTCCAGCACGAGACAAGGACCCTCCGGCGAATGGTCCAACACCCGTTGAATGCTGGACA
This sequence comes from Dehalococcoidia bacterium, assembly GCA_965197565.1. Taxonomy (GTDB): domain Bacteria; phylum Chloroflexota; class Dehalococcoidia; order Lucifugimonadales; family UBA3495. The sequence continues at coordinate 671,968 of CBDANK010000003.1, read as the reverse complement.
CTACCTGGGGAAAGATAGCTTTGTAGCCCGCCCCGCCGTGGCTGCCCGGATGGACGATCACCCCGGCGGCGCCTATGGCCGAAGCCAAGCCCATGTAGTTGATCAGCGACTGGACTCCCTTGTCCAGGACGTCCTCTTTGGGAGTGCCCAGGTTTATCAGGTATATGGCATGAAGGAACACCGGCCCCATGCCGGCCTCGGCGATACCTTGGCGGAAGCGCTCCACCTCCTCTCCGGGAACGGGTTTGAAAGCCCAGCCTTGGGGCGACGAGCCAAATATTTGGATCGCCTCGCAACCGATTTCCACCCCTCGGCCTACCGCCTTGCTGATACCTCCCGTAGTGGATACGTGGGCGCCTATTTTCATGGATTCCCGCCTTTACAGTAGAATCGTTCGACGTTGTGAACAACCTTTCTTGAGAGTGATTATACAAGGAGGGGTGGTTGGCGGCGCAACAGCGGAAGCCTATAATGCCGGCAATTATGAGAGCGTTGGTGTTGGAACATCCCGGCGGCCCGGCCGCTCTATCCATTGCCGAGGTCCCGAAGCCGGTGCCAGGGCCGGGAAAAGCCTTGGTGCGGGTGGCGGCCTGCGGTTTTTGCCACCACGACCTGCTGGTAATGAAAGGCGTGCTCCGCCGGGGGGTCAAGCCGGGGGTTATCCTGGGGCACGAGATCTCGGGAACAGTCGCCGAGGTGGGAGCGGGAGTCGACGCCGTCAGTCCTGGGGACCGGGTAGTCGCTCTCTTGACCGACGCTTGCGGCCATTGTGACCGTTGCTTGGGTGGTGCGGAGCACCGCTGCCGGAACGGACAAGGCATCGGCCACGGCCGGGACGGGGGCCTCGCCGAGTATGTGTCCATCTCCCAATCCAGCCTGGTCCCCCTGCCCGCTGGCGTGGACCTGGCCGCCGCAGCTCTTTACGCCTGTCCTATGGGAGTCGCATTACAGGGACTTCAGGCCTCCGGGCGGGTGCAACCTGGCGAGAATGTAGTAGTCACCGGAGCCGGGGGCGGCTTGGGCGTCCATGCAGTGCAACTGGGGGCAGCATTAGGCGCTCGGGTGCTGGCGGTTACATCATCCACCGAGAAAGCGACGCAGTTGGCCGGCCTGGGTCCGGCGGAGGTGGTGGAGATAGGGGACTTGGACTTTAGTGAGATTGTCCTAGCACTGACCGAAGAAGAGGGCGCCAATGTAATCATCGACACCGTAGGTTCGGCCCTCTTCCCATCCACTTGGCGCAGCCTGGCCCAATACGGCCGATGGGTCATACTGGGCGAAGTGGCCGGAGGAGCGGTGAAGCTGCAACCCGCCGAGATCATCTTCCGCGATGCCCGCATCTTGGGATCGTCCGGAGTCTCCCGAACTTCAATCCGGCAGGTTGCCGAGATGGTGTCCCAAGGACTGGTGAAGCCGGTGGTTGGAGGCACTCTACCCTTGGAACAGGCGGATATTGCTTTTGAGTTACTGTCCAGCCGCAGCGTCTTGGGCAGGGTGCTTCTTGACCCCTGGTTGGAGCCGGGTTCCAAGGTTGTTTGAACGCCCCATCTCCCAACTAACCTCCCAGTTCTCCGCCCCCTCACCTAGAAGCGCCGGCCTTCTCAGGGCCTTTTCATTCTCGAAAATGTCATTCTGAGCCGTAGGCGAAGAATCCAAAAACCTACGGCAAGAACCTAGTAGCTGACCATCATTGAAATGATGGCTGGTGAGATATGATGGGTTAGCAGTCAAAAAAGAAAATCGGGAAGCGGGGATGGATGTGATGATGAAGAAATACCGAGTGGGACTTACGGAGGAGGAACAGGAGGAACTGAAGGGATTGGTGTCCAAGGGTTGGGCGGCGGCTTACAAGCAGACTCACGCCCGCATTCTGCTGCTTAGCGATGAGAACCAGGTTGATGGCGCAATGAGGGACGAGGATATAGCCTGGGTCCTGAAGGTGGGCAGCGCCACGGTGGAACGGGTGCGCCGCCGGTGCGTGGAGGAGGGCCTGGAGGCAGCCCTGGGACGCAAACAGCAGCTAAAGCGCCGCAAGAAAAAGCTGGATGGTCAGGGTGAGGCCCACCTGGTAGCCTTGGCCTGCTCTCAACCGCCGGAGGGACGGGTCAGTTGGACGCTGCAAATGCTGGCCGATGGATTGGTGGCGCAGGAGATAGTGGATAGCATCAGCACAGAGACGGTGCGCCGGACTCTGAAAAAAACGAACTCAAGCCTTGGCTGAAAGAATGCTGGTGCCTCCCGCCCCAAGGGAGCGCGGACTTTGTGTGCGCCATGGAGGACGTGTTGGAGGTCTATCACCGTCCCTACGGAGAGGGGGAGGTGCTGGTGTGTCTGGACGAGACCAGCAAGCAACTGGTGCAGGAGACCCGCCAACCCCGTCCGTCGCGGCCGGGGGCAGCCATGGCATACGATTACGAATATCAACGCAACGGAGTGAGCAACCTGTTCATGCTGTTCGCGCCCCTGGAGGGATGGCGGCGGGTGGAGGTCACGGACCGGCGCACCAAGGCCGACTGGGCACGGGTGGTCAAGAAACTGGTGGACGAGGACTATGTCGACAAGGAGCGGATAGTCTTGGTGATGGACAACCTGAACACCCATCATCCGGCATCCCTATACCAGGCTTTCGAGCCGGCGGAGGCACGGCGCATTGCCCAACGGCTGGAGATACATTACACCCCGAAGCACGGGAGTTGGCTTAATATGGCCGAGATCGAACTGGGGGTGCTGGCGCGGCAGTGCTTGGATCGCCGGATACCCAGCCAGGAAGTCCTGGAACGGGAAACAGGCGCATGGCAGGACCAACGGAACCGGGACGTAATTCAGGTGGACTGGCGCTTCACAACCGAGGACGCCCGCATCAAGCTCAAGTCCCTATACCCATCAATACAACAGTGAGGCTCTACTAGTCCGGGTGCCCAAAAAAGAGAATACAGTCAAGGGCTTTAGACCCCTCACGCTGCTCGGGGTGACAATGAAAAGGCCCTGCCAGTCTTCCGGAAGCTCGTTTACGACGGCTGCTACCGTCCTATCAAATGCATCAGGCTGGAGGCCGCAACAGCCGGAGCGCGCCTTCCCCGGCGAAAGAATCTACCTATCTCACCCCGGTCCCACATGACCAAAAACTGGCTGGCGATGAAGATGGAGCTGTAGGTTCCCACGATAGCCCCTATGGCCACCACCAGCAGGAGCCCTCGGATGCTGGGGCCGCCGATCAGCAGCATGGCCACCAATACGAACAGGGTAGTAAAGCTGGTGTTCAAGGACCGGCCTATGGTGTCCATGATACTCAGATTCACCAAAGCCCCTAAGTCGCGGTCCGGGGAACGGGCTACGTTTTCCCGTATCCTGTCGAACACCACAATAGTGTCATTGACGCTGTAGCCCGCCACAATCAGAATCCCCACGATGAACATGGAGTTAACCTCAGTGCCTATTACCTTGCCAAGGATGGAGAAGACACCCAAGACGAATATGACGTCGTGGACCAAGGCTAAAATGGCGCTGATTCCGTACCGGTACGCCTTGGGCACCCGCCGGAAAGCGTACCAGACATAGAGCATTATGAATACCGAAGCCGCGGCAATGGAATAGAAAGCGTTCCGGACCGTCTCCTTGGCTACGATGGGCGAAACCGAAGCGAACTCTACCTTACTTCTATCCAACTGCAAAGACTCTTCCAGGTCCCGCTCAATGACCTCCCGTTCCGATGGGGCGTCTCCCACTCCTTCTTCGAGCAAAGTGGTGCGGATCTGAAATTCCCGCCCTCCTACTCTTTGGATCAGCGCCTCGGAATGGCCCAGCCGGTTCATCCGGTCTTGGATCTGGTCTTCACTGACCTCGCGGTCGAAAGTCACGATCAGAATAGAACCGCTGGCGAAGTCGATGCCGGCGTTGAGCCCCGAATCGCCGGATATCCAGCCCGGCGGAAGAATCATGGAGACCAGTCCAGGCAGGATAACCAGGGCGGAGAAGAGGAAATACCAGGCCCGCTTTCTTACTACGTCCAGCACCATTAGCCCCCCCCTCTCGGCGTCGGAGCGGCGCGTTGAACACCTTCCGGGGTGAATAGGCCCGCACGGTCCCGGAACCCGGCCCAAGCCAGCAGTTGAAGCAGGTTGCGGCTGAGCACCACCGCAGTGAACATGCTAAGCAGCACACCTATACCCAGGCTTATGGCAAAGCCGGTGACTAGGCCGCCTCCCAACCGGTCGCCGAACCACAACAGGACACCGCAGGTGATGAGGGTGGAAATGTTGCCGTCCCGGATGGCCGGCCAAGCCCGGTTAAACCCAACCTCCATGGAGGATGCCAGGGTCCGGCCGATACGCATCTCTTCCTTCATGCGTTCAAAGATCAAGACATTGGCGTCAACCGCCATGCCGATGGATAGGATGAAGCCTCCTATGTGGGAGAGAGTCAAGGTGATGGGGACGAGCTTGAATATGGCAAGCTCGACCACGGCGTAGAACACCAAGGCCAATGAGGCCACCACGCCGGCCATGCGGTAGTAGGCCACCATGAAGGCCATCACCAGCGCCAAGCCAACGATCCCGGCAATGAGGCTGTTGCGCAACGATTCGGAGCCCAAGAGGGCGCTTACGTCGTTCTCTTGGATGAGTTTCAAGGGGACCGGCAGGCTCCCGGCTTCAAATTGGATAGCGAAGGTGCGAGCCTCCTCTCGGGTAAAATTGCCGGTGATCCTGGTGACTCCGTCCCGTATCCAGGCCAAGGCCCTGGGGGCCAATTCGTTTCCCCCTGCGTCCCTCAGCGGTTGGCCGTCAAGGAAGATGGCAATGCGCTTGGTATCCTGTTGAGTATGGATACGCCGGGTCAGATCAGAGAAAATTTCGGTGCCCCGGCCGTCGAAGTGAACTACTATCTCCCAGCCAATGCCCACTTGGTCTGCCCGGGCAAAAGCCCGGGAAAGGTTCTCTCCGGTTAAGCCCTGATCGGCATCGGTGAACTGGGTGCAAGTAATGTTGATGCAGGTCCGTTCTTTGAACTCCAACTGGGCGGTCTCTCCAATAAGCCTCTTGGCGTTATCGATGGCGCTAGTGACTTGGAACCTGCTAATGGTTCCCAGGCTCTGCGCCAGCGTCTCCTGGGCTGCTTGACGTTTTTCCGCGTTGACCGTAGCGGATTGAATTCTAAAGCTGCGGTCGTCCAGCCGGTCTATATCCAAGTCGTCATAGCCGGCAGCCGCCAAGACCGACCGCAGAGTCTCGGCATCGGCGGCTTCGGGAACCGGCTGCAAAAAACTTGCCTCGGTAACCGACCCGCTGGCGCCGGGAAGCTGGACTATAATGCGGTCATCGCCGAAACGCTGAATAATCGGCTCATCGGTCCCGAAAAGATTCACCCGCCGGTTGATGATGTCCAGCACTCCATCCATCTGGTCCGAATCCGGCGCGCCAATGGTATTGATTCTCAAAGACGTGATGGGGCCCAGGTTCGCCGCCACCGTTTCTTGAAACTCGGTTCGTCTTGGGTCCCCGTCTTCCAGGACTCCCGTTTCGATATGAAAGCTGCTGAACGCCGGGAGAATTTCAATGCTGGGCCTTTCCAGCATTAGCTCTTCTTCCCCAAACACGAGACTCCCCAGGGCCTCGTCAAGGTCCAGGGGCGATATGGGATTCTGGAGCACTACATCGAACCGGGTGCTGGTGTCGGTGTCGAACACCCGTAAAGAGGTGATAGTCCCCAGCTTTGCCTCAACGGATTCTTGAAACATCGATACTCTTGGATCGTCTTCCTCCAGCAACTCTGTGCTTAGTTGCACCATTTGCACCGGAGTGGCCCCCCTAGGTTCAAGAGTGACCTTCTGCAAGGTCAACTCCTCCTCGCCGAAACTAAGCTCGTCAAGGGTCTCCGCCAACGTTGCCGGAGCTACCGGGTCCTGGAAAGCCAGGTCGAAGCGGGTGCCGGTGTCGGCTTGATATATTAGCTGGCCGCCGCCCCGAAGGTCCAAGCCCAGCTTCAGCCCCAGAGGACCGGTCCCCTGGCGTTTTAGTTCGGTGACGCCCGGAATGTGTATCTCCACATTCCTGAAACTTAGTGCGGCGAGAGCAAGCCCAACAAGGGCAAGAACCAGAATAGACAGCCGGATGCTCCGGCCCCGTGCGGACTGGGACCAGACCAGGGAGAATAAGAACCCGAAGAACCGGGACATGGACTAGTTTCCCGGCCGTTGCTCGGTCAAGTCTGCGGCGGCCAAGGCCAACGCTTCTTCACGAGTAGTGATTTCACCTGCCGCTTGGGCTTCCTCGACCCGGTCAAGCATCCGCCCGATCGTTGGCCCTGGGTCAAGGTTGAAGTGCTGCATCAGTTCATTCCCGTTGATCAACCGGTGGATTCGACCGGACATTACCGGCTGCGAGCCCACCTGCAATACGTGTGTAATCATTCTAGCATGGCTGGCCCAAGCTCCTGGATCAATCTCCGGGCCTTTTGCCGCCAAATAGTCGGCTTGGCACAAGTATAGTGTGTCGATGGCCACGTCCTGCAAGTCTCGGAAATACCGATAGATCGCCCGCTGAGTGGGCAACTCGACCCCTTGCATCATGTGCCCCGGGCGCAGGTGATGCTCCACCATCTTTGATACCCTAGCCACGCCCCGGGAACCCATCCTCAATTGGGCCAACCGCTGGGCCGCCATGACTGCTCCGACTTGGGAATGGTCGGGAAAACGGGTGCGGCCGGTCTCGTCAACCTGTTTCGTCCGAGGCTTGGCGATGTCATGAAACAGGGCGGCCAGCTTGAGCAGGGTGCGCCTGGAGTGGCCGTCGCCGGCCTCCTGCCTGAAGTGGGCATCCGTTTCAGCAGTCCAGTAGACCAAAGTGTAAATCGGCGAGTGTTGGTGCCCCTTGGTAACGCCCTCGGCACTCTCAACCGAGTGCATCAGATGCCCCCAGACGTCCCAGTAATGCACTCGGGGTTGTTCGACCCCCTTGGCCTCAGCCAGCTCCGGCACGACGCGGCACAACAGGTCCAGCCGGTCCAACACCTCCAGGCTTCCCTTGGCGCCGTCCAAGGCGAGGATGCCCAAGAACTCATCACGCACCCGTTCCGGGGAAACCCGGCTAATTTGAGACGCATCGGCGGCTACCTGCCGCGCCGTTTGCGGTTCCATGCGGAACCCCAAGGCCGCGGCCAGCCGCACCGAACGCAACAGACGGCCCGGATCATCCCGGAAGACGTGAGGGCTGACCGACCGGACACACTTGATCAGCAAGTCTTGCCGGCCGTTGTAGGGATCGATGATCGATTCTCCCGGCACCGGGGAAGTCCAAGCGGATAAAGGCAGGGCCAAGGCGTCGATGGTGAAGTCCCGCCGGGCAAGGTCCTCTTCAATGCTGCCGGACAGGCTAGCCAGGTCAATCTTCCACGGACCGGCTCCCGAATCCTCGATCACGACCCGAGCGACGCCCCGGTCGGGGCTAATAGGAACGAAAGACCCTCCCAGAGCTGCGGCCAAGTCCCGTCCCACCGATTGGGAATCGGCTGACAGGGCTATGTCTACGTCCCGTTGCGATTGAAGGGAGAGGAGAGAATCCCGCAGGTAGCCGCCTACCAGGTACGCAGAAGCATTTAGGCCGGAGAAGTATTCCTTTAGCTTTGTAATCATGGCGGGGGCCAAAGGCTGCGTCATTGGCTCCCGTCGCCGGCCACCGGGATGACGGCGGCAGGGCTAGCCTCCTCCTCAATCTCCAACCCCTCTTCTTCACCTTCCGGAGGATGGGTTATTTTCCAAAGGTTATCCGACGACACCAACCGGTCGATGTACAAAATGCCGTTGAGATGGTCAATTTCATGTTCCAGGGCTTGGGCAAATAACTCGTCCGCCTTGATACGCATTAGTTTGCCGTCCATACCTATGGCCCGGGCCCGCACGTTCACCGAACGCTTGACCAAGCCCCGGTAACCAGGGATGCTCAGACAGCCTTCTTCTACTTCTCGTTCCCCCTCTTGCTTCACGATCTCGGGATTTATCAACACCATAGCTTCCTCCCACTCAGGGAGTTGAATGACCACCACCTTCTGCAGAGACCCAACCTGGTTAGCGGCCAAGCCGACCCCTTGCTGCGAGTGCATGGTCTCGATCATATCGTCGGTGAATTTCTTCATGTTAGACTGAACTTTCCCAACCTTTTTAGCCTGCTGACGCAGGATCGGGTCGGGTAGAATACGCATGCGCAACACCGTCACTGTGATCTGCCTCCACTCGGTCTGAGGGGACGCCGTTACAGCATACCCCTTCCATTGACTTCTATCTGACTTTTATCGACACTAATTATATTGAAGCTAATTTGAAGGTGTAAAGCCTGGTTAGAGCACATGGACCGGGTCTACGTCCATGGTGGAGCCCTTGGGAATGCTGCTTCCCTCCAGGAATTGGTGGAGATTTCGCCCCCGCAGCATCAGGTGCCAGCGGTACCGGCCTCGCAAACGTGAAGGTATGCCCGGTGCAGGACCGATGACCTCAACGTCGGTCAAGCCCTGGGAGTCAGCCCGGTGGCGCAGTTCTCGCGCCGCGGCAACCGCCTGCCGCTGACAAACCGTGGCATTGACGTCCTGATATACCAGGTGCACCAGTTGGTTGAACGGCGGGTTCCCCAACTGGCGGCGGGACTGGACCTCCCGCTGGAACATGGCCGAGTAGTCCTGTGCGGCGGCTGCGGTGATAGCGTAGTGGTCCGGGGTATAAGTCTGCACCAAGACTTTTCCGGTGGAGGCGCCCCGGCCGGCCCGGCCCGCCACCTGGCAAAGGAGGCCAAAAGCCCGCTCCCCTGACCGGAAATCGGGTAAGTACAGCCCAACGTCGGCTAGGACCACCCCCACCAAGGACACGTTGGGCACATCCAACCCCTTGGCTACCAACTGGGTGCCCACCAAAACTTGGGTCTCGCCGCTTTGCAAGCGGCTCATGGCCTCCTCAGCACTGAGGCCGGAGCGGGTGGCGTCGGCGTCCCAGCGCTCGATTCGCGCCCCAGGCAGCAAGGCCGCCGCTTCATCCACCACCTTCTGGGTGCCTACGCCCAGACCACGAATCCTGCTGCCGCCACAATCGCGGCAGCGGCCCGGCATACGGGCCCGCCGGTTGCAGCGGTGGCACAAGAGCCGCCCATCGGCGGCGTGGTAGGTCAAGGCCACCGAGCAGCGGTGACAAGTTGTCACGTAGCCGCAGTCCCGGCACTGCACTATGGAAGCACTGCCCCGCCGGTTCAAGAAGAGAATGGCTTGCTGTGCATGACCTACACAGTCCCGCAATGCTTGGGCAAGCTCACGGCTGAAAATGCTCCGGTTGCCCTCTCGGAGTTCCTTCCGCATGTCGCAAATCTGGACATCAGGAAGCCCCCGGCCTTTGCCGGCGTCGGGTTCACCGATCCGGCGGGGCAACTCAAGCAGCCGGAAGCGGCCGCGTCGAGCCTGATAGTAGGTTTCCACGTCCGGAGTAGCACTACCCAACACCACCGGGGCGCCGGTGAGGCTCGACAGTTCCAACGCCACGGTGCGGGCGTGGTACAGGGGTTGGGCTTCTTCCTGTTTGTAAGTCCACTCGTGTTCTTCATCTATGATTATCAGCCCCAGTCGAGGCACCGGAGCGAATAAAGAACTCCGCGGTCCCACAACGACGTCGCAGAGCCCATCCCGGATTTTCCACCACTGGTCGAACTGTTGGCGAGGGGTCAGCCCGCTGTGAAGGACGGCGACCCGTCCGGGAAACCGGGCGTTAACCCGTTGCTGTGTTTGCGGAGTCAACGCGATCTCCGGCACCAGGAATATCGCTTGCTCCCCCCTAGCAACCAGGTGCTGGATGGCTCTCAGGTACACCTCAGTCTTCCCGCTGGCGGTGACCCCGTGCAACAGAAAGACCCGCGGCGTCAGGTCTGGGTTGTCTAAGGCATCGGTGATGCGGGCCAGAGCGTCGGCCTGCTCTGAGGTCAAGGTTAGAGAAGGCCCAGTTTGAGAGGGGAGTGACGAAGCCGGGGAGCCTGGCCCGATCCTGACCCATTCCCGCCCCAAAAGCCCCTTTCTGATGAGGGCCTCAGCAGCACTGTTCCCGAACTCTTTGTTGGCTAAGGAAGCCGGATAGGGTGACGTTTGATCCCGCACTGCTCCGAGCAGTTCCTGCTGCCGGGGCGAAAGCCGTCCCCCATCTTGTTCCCAAGAGGAGGCATAACCGCTAGCAGGCATCAAGTAGCTTTGGTAACGGGGCGCGATTCTGGGTTGCGGCAGTTCGACCTGGCGGCGGACAAACCCCTTTTGGAGCAATCTAGCCAGTTCCCGGCCGCCATTTCGGCCCAGAAGCTTTACGAAATCTTCCTCCCGCAGCCCGGCTGAGCCGTCTAAAGCGGTCAGCACCTCCTGGGTTTGAGGCGGCAAGGAGGAAAGACCGGCGTTGTCCGGGGGGCCTGAATAGACTCGAGACTTGACCTGTCTTTCGAATCCCGGCGGCAGCAGAGGCGCTATGGCGGCGAACAGGGAGCAAAAGTAATACCGGCTCAGCCACCGGGCCAGGTTCAAGTGAACCGGAGTGACTAACGGGGCGGGCTCAATGGGTTGGAGCAGGTCTTTGGTAACTTCCACTTGAGGAGAGGGGACCACTTCCACCACCACCCCTTGAGCGGTCCGGCGGCCAAAGGGCACCCACACAAGCTGGCCGGGCGTCACGGTGAATCTTGAGGGAATGCTGTAGGAAAAGGTGCGGGAGTGGGACACCGGCGCGTCCACCGCCACTTCGGCGTACCTCATCCTGTCCGGCTTCTCCATGGATTCCGGTAGCAACAGTGCGCCCCCAACGCCGGGCCAAGCGCATGGGGCAGACCCCGGGTGAGGAGGTTACGCTTGATTCCCCGGTCGATTTCGCGGCCTGCGGGGCGTTGTCTTTTCCTTAATCCGCGCCGCTCTACCCTGGAGACCCCGGAGGTAGTACAGCTTGGCCCGGCGCACGGCGCCACGACGAATGACCTCCAGGGAATCAATCAATGGAGAATGGATAGGGAAAATTCGCTCGATTCCTATGCCGGAGGAGATTCGCCGCACCGTAAAGTTGGCTGCCGGACCCTTGCCATTCTGCAAACGGATTACCACGCCCTGAAAGGCTTGCACTCGCTCCCGGTCCCCCTCCCGGATGCGGAAATTTACTCTAACCGTGTCTCCCGGTCCAAAGGGGCCGATTTTCGGGTTGGGCTCTGTTTTAACCAGCGATGGGGCTTCCATAAGTATCGTCTGCCCTGAGGTAAATTTTGCCGCGGTTCAGCGGATTTTAATCCCTGTTCTCTCGAGTCCTGAGTATACAGGGTTATACAAGCGGCATCAATGGCGTCGTGTCCTGCTCCGCGTGGGTTGGCCTGGCTGCCCTAGAGCTGCAATGCATGGAATTTCTGGTACTTCCCGGTGAACTACAGTATTTTTTCACGTGTCCCAAATAGTTGTAGGGTAGGCCATCAGGGCAACCTTTGGGGCGAGCCGGGAAATTCGCGCTAAGCCAGTGCCGGCGTCAATACTGCCGGAGCAGTTGGCCTAGCGAAGGAAAGCGACCTGTAAAGTAAGCAAAAATAAACGCGGAAAAGGGTTTATCAGGCAACATGAACTCGAACATCATCTGGACTTTCGAGTCAAAGTCCTCTAAAGCGTCAAGCCGTTGGACCAGCAGGTCCCGCTGGCGTAGACGCTGATTCCATAGATGATTTGGATCGTTTTCCCCTAGCCTACTGTCGTTCAAGTCGATGTCTCCGATGGTCCTGCGGGCCATTGACCACTCCACCGGGTCAAGTTGCTCTGCGGGCGCAATCTCGCCAATTTCTACATCGAAGCCAAAGAATTCACGCGCCGACCGCTGACCGTCAACCGCGTTTGGATTGACATACTCCGATACCGGCGTATACTGGGAATCCTCAGCGGCAAGCATCTGATTGACCAGCCCATCATCGTAACCGGGCCAGCTTCCCCCTTTGCTCGCATTGCACCTGTGGCAGGCATATATCAAGTTCAGCCAGTCAAGCCATAGGTGTGGAAACCGACTGCGCGGCCGGAAGTGGTCGATAGTTGCGTCATCAGCGGATTCACCATACCGGGTTGGTGGTTGGCAAATCTGCTCGCAGTAGGCACAAATATGCCCGAAATCCTGCTCTAGTGCCTGGCGTATGCGCGGACGGTCTGGGGGTTCCAAATCATCCCATACCGCGTGTGCAACACGAAGTTCGGCGAAAAAATCGGGTTCCGGCGAGCGTTGTACTGAGTGCAAGGTTAACCGTTTTCTTGATTGAGGTTCTTCGACTGCCGGTATTTTCGCAATGCCTCGGCAAATTGCTGCTCGAATATCTCCCGCTGCCTTGCCAGTGGGCCACCCGCCAGCAAGTCTCGGTCTACGCGCTGCCGCAGTTCCTGAATCCGCTCCTGCCGTCGTTCCTCGGCTTCCGGGGCGCTCCGCGACCCTTCCTTGCGTAGTTGCCGCAACTCGTGCGCCGCTGCCGCCGTTTCAGCGTCCGTCGGGTCCTCCACGTCCATCATCGTGCGGAGGATTTCGTCTGCCGTCCAGCCAATGACATCTTCAGTGTTGGTGCTGGCGGTGACGACACCGTTTTCGTCGCGCTTCAGCAGATGCACCTGCCCCGCTTTCAGGCCAGCCACCACAAAGGGAGAGTGGGTGGTGGCGAAAATCTGCAACCCCGGAAAGTGCTCCAGCAACGCTGGGATAACTCGCCGCTGCCAGGTAGGGTGCAGGTGGTTTTCTATCTCGTCAATCAGCAGGATTGCCGGTTTTGATTCCCAGCCGTCTTCCCAATCGTAGTGGCTCGCTATTTTGAGGGCCAAGGCCCAGACCCACAGAAGAGTGCCCTGCGTTCCTGAGCTCAAAGCCCCGGCGTACAATGGTTCACCCGAATATTCAGCGTCGGTGGTCCTTATTCCCATGTCATGGTGAACAATCCTTCCCGTGTCAGAGTTTTCGTGGTCGTCGTCAAGTTCTACGTAGGGATGCGGCACATCATCGTGTATTACCTCATAACAGATGGACTTGGAGCAAGAATAACCGAGACTCAATGCTTTTCTGAGTTGGCTCTGCTGACTCCTATTGACCGTCATTCTTTCGCGAAGCCAATCTATCGCCAATTCCACATATTGGCCGTAAAAGATGCCGGAACCGGTGTCAAATACGTCTTTCAGTGGAGCGTCACTCTCGAAAGCATCATCTTTGTTTATGGTTCGGTTGAAAATGTGCACTCCAGGGAGGCTGGCCCTGGTCGCCGGTATGTACAAGAGAGGCACGGTGTCCCACTGAGTCTCTATGTCGCCATCGCTGTCTCGCGGCCAATCAATACTTAAATCTACATATATGCTCGTAGCAGTATCCATATCAATAGGATTCTTATCACTGTGGTGCAGGAAAAGCAAATCCGAAGACTTGGTGAGAATTTCAAATGCCCGGTGCATTTCGCCTAAATACGCACTCCTCAGCCCTCGTAGGATGTTGCTCTTACCAGATGCGTTGGGGCCGATGAGCAGGTTCACCCGTTCATCGCAGCCGAAAGAAACTTCGTCTAGAGGTGGGAGATGGCGGATTCCTATCCACTTTATGTGCACGGCGATAACTCTCTTGACGGTTCCGTTTGCTTTTAGTGTATCGCCCCGAATACCCTAGTCGCTAGACTCAGAGGATCAATGGCATCCAATCGCCGATAAGCGGCGCGCCCTTGGTTCTACATCAGAAGAAATAGGCTCCGCTCCGATACTACGGCTTCGCTCAAATACTTTCCAGCCATAGTGCCCCCAGACGCTGCTATCCAAAACAACGTGCCACTGACCATTGCCGTTATAGGCCTCACTCCACGAGTTTTCCCCGCGGCGGGGATCATTGATGAGAGACAGACAATTATAATCACCCGTAGACCGGGCACCAAGCCAAGTCTGAACAACAGCTATAGCTTCGCCTTCCGCGAACGTGGGGCGGTCCGGCTCCCGAGTAGGAGTAGATGTCGGTGATTCGCAAGCAACTAACAGGACTAAGAACAGAGCGGCAAGAATGAGTAAGGCAATCGGCGGCATGTTCGGCACCTACTTACAATGTTGGGTTGAGTTCGGATGTGGCGTTTGCCCAGATATGGCCAGATCTACGAAAACGCCAAAAGCAAACGGAACTCTCTTGACAGGTTAGTGTGACTGGGACTGCATCAAATTCTTCGTCGAATGGCATTATCAGAAACGTGGAAGGTCTGTTTGATATCCCCCGTAACCACTGGGACAATGCGCTGCACGTCAATACTGTCGGACTTGCTGGCCGCTTGTGCCAGGTCGTGCGCCGCTTGCATCTGGTACCAGGTGGTAGGACCGCCTCCAAACGCCTTGTCTAGGCGAATCGCCATCTCAGGCGATATCCCAGAACGGCCGTTGACTATGCCCGATAGCTGTTTGCGGCCCACTCCCTAGCTTTTGCGCCGCCTCAGTTATGCTCAGGCCAAGCGGCTCTAGACAGTCATGGCGAACCGATAGGTCCGGGTGAGGCGGGTTCTTCATTGGCATCTTCCACTCTCCCTAATGGTATTGGATCAGGTCTACGTCAGGGATATGTTCACGCAGCACCTGAAGGTTATCACCGTAGTAGAGGGTGTTAGGCATAGTTCTTAAGAGCGCTCACCCGTCTTCACTCCAGAAGGACGTTGATCTTCTCCAAGACCTCGCTAACCACTTGGTGGGAGGCTTGGCACTCGAAGCGGGCTCTTCTCGCCCGCCAGTCCAAGCTTCTGATCCGGTCGGCCAGCACCACTCCCCCGACGGTGCTCGTAGAGGGAAGAACGACTTCAAAGGGGTATCCCTTGGTCTTGGACGTAATAGGGCAGCACAGGGCCAGGCTGGTCTTTTCGTTATAAGGCCCCGGACTCAGCACCAACGCGGGCCGATGTCCGGCCTGCTCATGTCCGGCTTGGGGGGTGAAGCTCAGCCACACGATGTCCCCTCGTGCCGGAACATACTCCCGGTCTACCATTCCTCGTTACCCTGAGCCGGGCCGGAATCCTGTTCGGGATGAAGATTTGCCGGTTCCACTTGGGCCAACATGTCTGCCAAGTCATAGGGCCTCTTGCGCAACACCACGTGATCACCCTGCGGGACCAGTTCGATAGCTGAACCCTCCTGAACACCCCACTGCTCCGCGATGGACTTGGGAATACGAACGGCCAAGCTTGCGCCCCACTTAGAGACGCACGACTTTGCACCCATGCCGACACCTCCTAATATATAGCTATTATATATCATTGGAAGACATGAATCCTGCATAGTTAGAGTTGAACCAAGACCATTACAAAGTTGTTGAGTTGCCCACCCTCCCGTTCACCCTGAGCTTGTCGAAGGGCTGTCCGTTCATAGTTCGACAGGCTCACCACGAGCGGATTTGGTCTTTAGCGGGGACTTTGCAATCGTCCTAGGAGTTGAACTGCGGGTCCAGGTACACCGTCTCGTCGGGGAGGTTCAGGTTGTCGCCGTGGTGGAGGGTGTTGGGCATCAGGCTTGGTCTTCGGCAGCCAACGCTTCCGCGTCGCGGATGTAGTCCGCTGTCCTGCGGATGTCATGGATGAGGAGAGAGACTGGCTCAACATTTCGTTCGCACACAGCAGTGCGGTAAACATCGTGTGAAAAAATGGCAAAACGTCCTCTCAACAGCTTCAAGTCCGGGTTCTCCTCCGGCAGGCGAAGCAAAGAGTCATAGGTGCCCTTATCGTCATCCGGCTTGGGTTCGACCCCTGTGTGGGCCAGTACCAAGGCATTGGTGGCCCGCAAGGCGGCGGCCCAGGTTTTCTCTGCCGACTTACGTAACAGGCACCGGTCCCAGAGTTCGATGGCTTCACCCAAGTATTCGAGGCCCTCGGCGTAAATGGAATGGGCCTCTGCGAACATGGCAGCCACACGCTCAGCTTCCAGCATGATTCATCTCCGGTTGTTCTAAGTCTCCGCCAAAACACCCGAGTCATGGATATAATCCGCGGGTACCGCGGACAACTCCGACAACTGTATCCCGCGGTTCGCAGTCTCCATGATAGAAACATTTTCCATGCAACAGGCGCGCTCGGTCACGATAACTGGCTCTTAAAACCTCATGGGCCTGGTCTTGGCGGCTCAGAGCGCGTACCCCACCGGATGTCTGCGCGGTGCTTCGAGGTTCCTCCCCCGTGCGGGATAGAATCAGGGCATCGGTGGCCCGTTTCGTAGCGCCCCACGCCACCTCCGCAGCGATGCGCAGCTTACCGTACTCCAAGAGTCCAATAGCCTCACCATAAAGCAGACGGGCATCGACAAAAAGGGCCGTTACCCGCTCTGTTTCCAGCATACTACCTCCAGGAAATCGGACACTTGATGAATTTTATTATACTGTTCCGCCCCGTCATCTCCTATCGTCGTTGTCCAGTCGTTGCTCCAACCGCTGCAGCGCGGCTTGGGTGGCCCGAATCTCCCGCAGAAGCTCTTCTCTGGATACCGGACCCTCCAGTTCCCGCAACCGCTCGATCTTGGCTTCGTCCAAGTTGTTGATGATTATGGCGATAAACAGGTTTATTACCACGAAGGTCCCCACCACCACGAAGCTGACGAAGTACATCCAGGCCATCGAATGCAGCTCCATTGCGGTGTACATTATCTCGGTCCAGCCTTCCAACGTTATGATGTTGAACAGGGTCAGCACCGATATGCCCAGGCTGCGCCAGTTTTCCGGGTCGTGTTCGTGAAAGAGGTGGTAGCCCATGATGGCGTAGATGTAGACCACAATGCTCATTAGCATGATGACGTGGCCCACGCTGGGGATCGACCGCACCAGCGCGGCGACAATAAGCCGCAGGTCTCTGACCGTTGTAATGAGCCGCAGCACCCGCAGCAGCCGGGCCAAGCGGGTAATCATGGCAAACTGGCCGGTGGCCGGAATCAGGGCGAAGGCTATCACCAGAAAGTCGAAGACGTTCCAACCGTCCCGGAAGTACCGGAAAGGCCGAGGCGACAAAGCCAGCATCTTGAGCAGCGCTTCGACGATGAAAATGCCCAGCGCCGCTTGATTTCCCAAGTGCAGCCAGTCACCGTATTGCCGGTCCACCTGGGAGGAGGTGCCCAACCCCAGTAGGGCGGCGTTGGCCAGAATGACCGCAATGATGAAGTATTCAAACCACGGCGAGTTAACCAGCCGTTGAGACAAATGCACTATCCGGTTCATTGCGGTGTGCATTGACCTAAGGTGCGGAGGAATAAACTATGGGACTTATAGTTGGAGCGACGTGCCGGCAGGACGTTCATGGACTAAGGTTCATCGCAATATTGGGGGCCGGAGCAGGAACCGTCCCGCCCGTTTGACCGCCGGTACAGTTTAGCATACTGGCGAGTGGCGGCTTGGAGGTCCAATTGCGGCCGGGACGAGGATTCTCTAAGCCGGTTCGGCAGTCACTAATGCCGTTTCCCTAAAGATACGGGCACAACTTTGAGAGCCTCCACCGTGACCGTCGTCGATACGAAGGGCATCGTGCGTCTCCCAGCGGGAGGAGAAGGCGCAGCCGACGTTACGGTCCAGCCCGCTGCTCCAATTCCTTTATCCAATCGCTGAAGAGCGGGCATTCTCCGCGAATGGCTTCGAGGCCGATTTCCTCCGCGGCCAAGACACCCATCAGGGGTTTCTCATAGCCTTGGTACAAGTTGCGGACCCGCCTGGAAGGGGCGGTGTCAGTCGAGTCGTTGATCGCTTCAGGGGTCGGGAACTCACCGCGTATCGCCTGAAACTGGCTCGACAAGTCGGGCCGCCCAATACCTTGGGCGAACCGCCCGCAGTCGCTGAACAGTAGCCCCTCGAATTCGTGCATCACCACGTAGGGCACAAAGCGCCGGCGGTCGAAACCACTGTCAAGCGCGCCCGAAACGTCGTCCAGTATAGCGTCCTGGACGAAAGCGGCTCGCTCTTTCAAGACGCTCTGTCTTCCGGCCTCAGCCCGCCCGGGCTAGGTCTCCGGTAGCCCGTAGTAGTCCACCATCGTCGTCGCCAAAGTTGCCTGGTCCGCTGCCAGGTGATTCAAGATGTCGTTACGCACCAAGTCCCATGACCGGATGCCGCCGCGCCGGCTCCGCTGACGAGCATTCCCCAGCAGGCGCGCGCTGACGCTGGTGTATCCAACGCGGTACAGGTGAGGCGCTAAGAGCTGATTTACGAACCTTTCCTCCGTCTGGCCCTCGACGTGCACCATTAGGCGGGGCATTCCGCTACTCTGGCCCCGGCCGTCCGCCTAACTCGTTCTTCTCCCAGAGTTGGCCCAGGCTATAGCTCTCCAGCCAGGACTCGAGCTTGGACGAATCCAACCGGTTGAACCGGGTAGCGCCGTCGAAGCGTTCCACCACCATCACCTGTTCCGGCTCGAAGTGGTCCAACGGGAGGGACGACTGGGTGGAAACGATAACCTGCGATCCGGTTGACGCCTGCCTCATCAGCGCCGCCAGCAAAGTAATCGCGTACGGATGCATCCCCAACTCAGGCTCGTCAACCAGGATTACCGACGGTCTGTACTCCGCTGGTTGAAGGAACAGGGTGGTCAGCGCCATGAAGCGCAGCGTCCCGTCGGATAACGAGGACACATCAAAATAGGCGTCGGTCCCCGCGTGTCTCCACTCCAGAATGATCTTGTCAGGGTTGAGACGCTGCGGTTCAAGGGCGAAGTCCTCGAAGAACGGGGCCACCTGCCGCACCGTCCGGACAATCGAGTCGTAGGAATCTTGGTGTCTTTCACGCAGAAGGTAGAGGAAAGCCGCCAGATTCGACCCGTCGGCACGGAGATACCGGTTATCGTTCACGTTGGCTGTCTTCTTCATCGGAGAGTTGGCGCTGGTGTCGTTGAAGTGATAGAGCCGCCAACCATCGAGATGCCGCCGGACGTGGGATTCAATTCTCCCTGAGTTTCGTTTGCTTATCCCGGCTTCCCGCCCCGCGCTTATAATCCCTTCCGTGTAGGACCCGGGATACCCGGCTTCATTCCGGAGATGGATGACTTCGGTCTGCGGGACTAGTAGAGCCTCACTGTTGTATTGATGGGTATAGGGACTTGAGCTTGATGCGGGCGTCCTCGGTTGTGAAGCGCCAGTCCACCTGAATTACGTCCCGGTTCCGTTGGTCCTGCCATGCGCCTGTTTCCCGTTCCAGGACTTCCTGGCTGGGTATCCGGCGATCCAAGCACTGCCGCGCCAGCACCCCCAGTTCGATCTCGGCCATATTAAGCCAACTCCCGTGCTTCGGGGTGTAATGTATCTCCAGCCGTTGGGCAATGCGCCGTGCCTCCGCCGGCTCGAAAGCCTGGTATAGGGATGCCGGATGATGGGTGTTCAGGTTGTCCATCACCAAGACTATCCGCTCCTTGTCGACATAGTCCTCGTCCACCAGTTTCTTGACCACCCGTGCCCAGTCGGCCTTGGTGCGCCGGTCCGTGACCTCCACCCGCCGCCATCCCTCCAGGGGCGCGAACAGCATGAACAGGTTGCTCACTCCGTTGCGTTGATATTCGTAATCGTATGCCATGGCTGCCCCCGGCCGCGACGGACGGGGTTGGCGGGTCTCCTGCACCAGTTGCTTGCTGGTCTCGTCCAGACACACCAGCACCTCCCCCTCTCCGTAGGGACGGTGATAGACCTCCAACACGTCCTCCATGGCGCACACAAAGTCCGCGCTCCCTTGGGGCGGGAGGCACCAGCATTCTTTCAGCCAAGGCTTGAGTTCGTTTTTTTCAGAGTCCGGCGCACCGTCTCTGTGCTGATGCTATCCACTATCTCCTGCGCCACCAATCCATCGGCCAGCATTTGCAGCGTCCAACTGACCCGTCCCTCCGGCGGTTGAGAGCAGGCCAAGGCTACCAGGTGGGCCTCACCCTGACCATCCAGCTTTTTCTTGCGGCGCTTTAGCTGCTGTTTGCGTCCCAGGGCTGCCTCCAGGCCCTCCTCCACGCACCGGCGGCGCACCCGTTCCACCGTGGCGCTGCCCACCTTCAGGACCCAGGCTATATCCTCGTCCCTCATTGCGCCATCAACCTGGTTCTCATCGCTAAGCAGCAGAATGCGGGCGTGAGTCTGCTTGTAAGCCGCCGCCCAACCCTTGGACACCAATCCCTTCAGTTCCTCCTGTTCCTCCTCCGTAAGTCCCACTCGGTATTTCTTCATCATCACATCCATCCCCGCTTCCCGATTTTCTTTTTTGACTGCTAACCCATCATATCTCACCAGCCATCATTTCAATGATGGTCAGCTACTAAACTAAAGCCAAGGTGAAATGTACATATCGCTAGACCGCACTGTCAGTGGCGACCCAGTAGGGGCCCAAAGGTGAAATGAGGAGCTGCGGAGTCCTTTTGGTTGTCTTCAAGACCCCGAAATACACATCCCACCTTGGTATTGGTTTAGTAGCTCAACGCTCTTGTATAGATGGGTAGAGGGACTTGAGCTTGATGCGGGCGTCCTCGGTGGTGAAACGCCAGTCCACCCTTATTGAGTCCCGGTTTCGCCGTCTTTGCCAGGCTCCTGTCTCTGCCCCCAAGGTTTCCCGGTCGGGAATCCGTCGGTCCAGGCATTGGCGTCCCAGCACCCCCAACTCTATCTCGGCCATATTCAGCCAACTGCCGTGCTTGGGGGTGTGGTGAAACTCCAGCCGCTGGGCGATGCGCCGCGCCTCCGCCGGCTGAAATGCCTCGTAGAGCGATGCCGCGTGATGGGTGTTCAAGTTGTCCATCACCAGCACTATCCGGTCCTTGTCAGGATAGTCCTCGTCCACCAGTTGCTTGACTTGGCGCGCCCAATCGACTTTCGTCCGGCGGTCAGTCACCTCGACCCGCCGCCATCCCTCCAAGGGCGCGAAAAGCATGAACAGGTTACTCACCCCGTTGCGTTCGTATTCGTGGTCATAGGCCATCACCGCCCCAGGACGCGGCGGCCGAGCCGGGCGGGTCTCCCGCACCAGTTGCTTGCTGGTCTCGTCCAGGCAGACCAGCACTTCATTGTCCTCATATCGGCGATGATAGACCTCCAGCACGTCCTCCATGGCGCACACGAACTCGGCGTTCCCCTGGGGCGGGATGCACCAGCAATCTTTCAGCCAGGGCTTCAGTTCGTTTTTTTCAAGGTCCGGCGCACCGTCTCGGCACTGACCCTCTCCACTATCTCGCATTCCACCAACTGGTCCGCCAAGAGCTTGAGGGTCCAACTGGCCCGGCCCTCCGGCGGTTCGGTGCAGGCCAGAGCCACCAGATAGGCCTCTCCCGCTCCGTCCAACCGCTTCGGCTGCCGGTTCAGTTGCTCCTTGCGCCCCAGGGCCCGCTCCAGACCCTCTTCCACGCAACGCCGGCGCACCCGCTCCACCGTGGCCCTCCCCACATTCAGGGACCGGGCTATCTCCTCGTCCTTCATCGGGCCTTCAGTCTGGTTCTCATCGCTTAACAGCAGAATTCGGGCATGGGTCTGCCGGTAAGCTGCCGCCCGCCCCTTGGATACCAGCGCCTTCAGTTCCTGCCGCTCCTCCTCCCCCAGCCCTACCCGGTATTTCTTCACCATCACTCCCACCTCACTTCCTCCAGTTTACCCTCGACTGACCATTATACCCTATCGCCCATCAATGCAAGTGGGTTAGTCCACTAGGGAGTCGGCGCTATTCGGCTCAAGAAAGACCTCATATTGTGTTTGTCCCTCTTGGAAAGAGACGTGGATATGCAGTGTCTCGGTGACTCTAGAGCCGCAGTGGAGCACTTTGTCAGCGCCGCCGGCCTTGATCACATATTCCCGCAACCGGCCTTCCCGGAGGGCATTCAAGAACGCGAACACGCCGATGAAGTTCGACTTGCCGGACCCGTTGGGGCCGATGAGCACCGTCAGCGGTCCCAGCCTCAATTCCTCGATGGACGCGATGCTCTTGAAGCCTTTAACGGTAATGTAGTCGAGTTCGTTCATCCTGACGCCTAGTTTATACCCGGACCTGAGCCCGGGATACCCTCATAGAACACCATCTCCATCGGCAGACCCTTAGCGTCTTGCGGCGGGTCTGAGGGGATTGTTTGAAGCCAGCCCCGGGGGGGTACCGGTCCTTCCAGCGCGGCGCGTATCGCGTATAAAGTAGGTCGACGGGCGGCGTATAGCCGTTCAAGGCGCCCAGACGTTGAAGTTCTCGAAACTTAACGAAGCGGGCCGATCTTTGAAGAAACCTCCCATCGCGTTAACTTGGCCCGAACCCAGGTTGTGGGACAGGTCGAGCTTGGCAACCAGTTGGCCGTTGACGAAAAACCAACCGGATTCCTCAATAGCAATCAACAGCAGGTGATTGCTACTCAGTAGGTTTAGCCCTACACCCGATAGATAGCCGGACGCTACATCGGTATATTCGTCGTCGCCAACGTCGCGGGTTTGGTGGAACCACCATGCCTCATCAGTCAGTCCGACTAGTTCCAGTTGGTTAGATGCCGGACTACGAATCAGGAATCCATAATACCAGTCATTGCCTTGGGGATTAACGAACTCCGCTTCTACTATCAGGTCCCGCGTCCGCACCCTGCTTTCGTGCACAGCTATAAACCCCGACTCATCTTCCAGCTTCCCGTCGGCGGGGCCGTAACGCTTGCGCAACCGTTCACCCTGGAAATTCTCGAACCGGGTGACTGCGCCAGCCAGTTCATCGCCGGCAAACGCTCCGGTAATGACAGCTATGTCTCCGGCCCTGGTCACAACAGATAAGTCCAGTGGCGAGACAAACTCGCCGTTGACGAAAAGCCAGCCGCGTTCTTTAATGGCGACTACTCTCAGGTGATTCCGGCCCCCGCCGCTGGTGTCAAAGGTCCGGAGCGTTCCACCGCCCACCCGTTGGTTGTCGCCGGTTGATGTATCCCTCCAAGAGAGGGCCCAACGCCGGTCGCTGGCAACTACGACTTGGATGAATTTATCCCCAGAGTCGTAGCGGTCCTGCCGCAAGATAAACCCGTAGTCCCAATCGTTGGACGCAGCCGAGTAGGGGTTGACGAAGGTGGCCTCTACCACCATGTCGGCAATAGAAACGTTGGCATACTCTACCTCGATTAAACCGTCCGACGGGTCGTGCCGCAGTTCGCCGTTGTCAGGACCGAAACTGCGGGATATTCCCGGTGTGAGCGTGGCGGTGGGGCGGCGGGTTGGCGTAGGCGTGGGAGCGGGTGGGCCAGCCTGAAGGGTAGGGATTTGTTGTTGCACCGTGGTGCCTGAGACGGCAAAGCCGAGTCCTTCGGCGGGCCTGCCACTCTCCGTTTCATCGTAACGGAAGGTGTTGATGCCCAGGATTTTGCCCGACATCGAGAGCATCGGTCCGCCGCTGTTACCGGGGGTTGATGGCGGCGTCGGTCTGAATGACATCGCTGCGGTAGGCCGAATCGTAGCGCACCGCCGACACGATGCCCCGGGTTACGGTGGCTTGGCCGGGCAGTCCCAGGGCGTAGCCGATGGCCACCACTTCGTCGCCGGGCTGTAGCGTTGCAGCATTGCCAAAGGGCAGCGTCCGGAAGTTGGCGCAGCAGATGCTGACCACCGCCAAGTCGCGGACCCGGTCCGTTCCCAGGACGGTGCCGCGGTAAGTAACCGAGTCGTTTACTATAACATTGACCCGTGCCTCACCTTCGACGACATGATGGTTGGTGACGACGTATCCGGTCCGGCCCTGCGTCTCGAAAATGACCCCGGAGCCGGACCCCGAACTGGTCTGAATCCGCACCACGGCGGGCCTGGCCTGCTTGACCATCGAGCTCAATAACGCCGCCGGGTCTTTGGTTGGCGCGGGTCTAGGAGTTGGGGTCGCGGTGGGGAATGGCGTAGGGGTTGGTATGGGTGTTGGCGTCGGGGTGGGGAGAGGTGTAGGAGTGGCTGTCGGCCGCGGCGTAGGGGTTGGTGTGGGTGTGGGCGTCGGGGTCGGAGTAGGTGTTGGCGTCGGCGTGGGCATAGCGGCGAGGGTGGCCGCCATGCGGGCCTCGACAGTGGCGTCAATGTCCGGCGTGGGGGTGGGTGTTAGCGTGGGCAGCGCGGCAATCACAGCAGCCTGGACCGTAGCCCCAATATCCAACGTGGCCGTCGGCACAGGCGTTGGATTCTCGGCGGCGCAAGCGGCCGCCAGCAGGACCGCAACAACCGGGGTCAATACGCGCCAAATGTTCGCGCGCCATTGTTCCCGATAGCCCAGGTTCCTGAAAATCCCCAAGCCTGGCAAATCCTGATTCAAGCGGATTTGCCATAGTATAGCTTTCCCAATTCCACCGGTATACCGTGGAATTTCATAGGCTGTTGCTAGAGGAGGAGGCGCGGTTGCGGACGACAGGTCCGCTACCCACTGGGGTCCAGCACCCGCCCCACAAAGAGGACGGCCCCGGTCTCACGGTCGCGGATCAGGAATATGAAAGGCCGGTCGACCGAGACACTGACCGGCGGGGGACGCCCCCTCACGAAGACCATCGCAGCGGTGGCGGCAGCTGCCTCCGTACCCTCCTCATCTACCAGCACAAAGGCCTTGTGAAAGACGTCGGAGATATACAAGCGGCCATCGCCCCCGGGACAGCCGCTGATGCCCATGCCGGAAAAGTCCGCCTTCGACTGGTTGAAGGCGTCGGACATTCCCATTGCCTTGAGAAGATTGGGCAGACTGAAGCTCGATTCGAACTCGAACTTGGGCATGGACAATGACACCGATCTCCATACCAAGTCTTTCGTAACTCCGTCGACGACAGCGGCGTCCAGCGACTCTTCGAACTCGCTGAACCGTCCGCTGTCCGGCAGCAGGATGACCATGGACAACGGACCATTGGCGTAATAGGGCAAACTCAGGACCTGATACCCGTCGCCCGCCGCATACCAGAAGCTGGCCGTCTGTTGCATCATCGGCACATCAACTTCGCCGCCATCCAGCAGGTGGAAAGGACCATCGCGTGTATCTTCACGGTCGAAGGGACGGATCCACGCAGCGTTGAAGTATATGGCATTGGTGAGCACCATACGGGTGGACTCGTCGATCCCATCAGGTGGGACCAAGTCTTTGATCCTCTCCTCCGTCTGATCGCTGACCCAGTCGTTGATCGTGGTCCGCGACCCTTCGGGCGACCCCAGGAAGTCCGTGGGTCTTACCCCTGCGCCGTAGCTCTCCGCCAGCAGGTCCAAGAACTCGGTCTGGAATGTGCAACCGAGCTGGCCCCAGACCGCGTTGACCAGGTTCAGCCTGAACCCTTCGCCGCCTATATCCTGTACACCTTCGCTGCGGGAGGCTAGCTCCAAGTCCAGGGCGTTGAATGCAGGATGCAGGCTGTCTTGGGGAAGAAGGAAGTGCAGCGTCTCCGCCATCTGGCTTTCCGTCTCACCCCTGGCACCGGCATAGGTCATGGCGAGAGCCAAGGAGATGCTGTGGGGAGAGAAGAAGAGGTTTCCATCTTCATCACTGAGGTTCCGGTACAAATCGAAGTCGAAAGCACTGTTGCCGCGCACCAGGTCCGACAGTTCCGATTCGCTCACTTCCGGTGAAGTCTCACGTTCTACTGCGGAGCGCAACTCCTCCGCGCCATTGGGTGTGGACGCAGCCGGCTCGGATGTGATCGCGGGGTTGGACGGACCAGAACACGCCACCAGCAAGGCGAAGGCTGCGAGACATATGAACCAGGGCCAATAGACCCGGCGGCGGGCTAGCGGCAGAATCCCCACCAAGGGACGAGTTACTGTCATATCGCATCCTCTGTTATCGTGCCGCGTCCCCACAGCGGCCATAAAATCGGCACAGTTCAGGCATTTTCTACTAGAAACCGTGTGCCCGGCATGACCTCTCCGACAGTCATGCCGGTAAGCTCCATATAGAGAGCATCCGGACAAAGTTCAAGGTCATCGTCCCAGGCTATGGCCCTGTGGGGAGCGATGTGGACCTTTTCAAAGTATCCAGGCTTATCCCAAGCGGCGAAGACGCCCTCGCCGGCAAGGTGCGATAGGTCAATCTCTCCGGCGGCGCCGTCTGAGTAGCGGAGCCATATCCGGTATCCCTCTCGAGGTTCTACTTCGATGGGTCTTATCATCGTTACCTCCCTTCCATTGTTCATCTAAAACCCCAACCGCTCCAAATTCTCCTGAATGCCTTCAGTAGCTCGACAAAGCAACCGGGAGAGTAACATGATACGTCTAGTCGTTGCATTAGTCGGGGTGCGCCCCAAGATTTTGCGCCCATGTCGTAGGCCCGCCGCATCATCGACTCCACTGCCGGGCCTCCCCCCTTTCGCAACCATTACCTCAATGCCACCTCTTCCTTGACAAGCCCGAAGGCCAATACCCAAACTGAAACCATGTTGCCCATGTCCCAACCGCCAAAAGCCTCCCTCGGTCTCCCTTCGTCCCCGGCGAAGCACGGTGGAGTTGCAGGGCCTGGGTCCCTGACCGGCAATCGGCCACTGCCGGGCCCGCTTTCGCGAAGGGGGATTTCAGCCCCGCGGCCGATTTGTTCCTTATTTGTTCCAACCAAGAAACAAATCCGGCCCGAGCCCAGTCCCCGCAAAAATCTGAGGCGCACCCCATTAGTCTGGAGACTCGGCCGGGATACAGGAGCATATACACAGGGCGTCCTCAGTCTTCCGCCGGAAAGCGTCCGCGGACGATGGACCTTAGCATGAAGCGGTCAGTGACGTCATCCAGAGGACATCTGAATTTTATACGGGAATGGCGGACAATGAAAAAGCGTGGATTCAGTAATAAAACGGCGACGCAGTTGCCGCCACTGCAACACGGGGCCAATTCTCGGGTAAGCCACGGGTACCGCCAAGAGCGGTGTTCGCTCCCCATGCCGATGTATGATAAATTGATGTCATGCTAAGAATTCTTTTGACAGGGATGATCGCCCTCATCGTGGCGGCCGGGTGCGACAGTACGCCTGACATCGCCCCAAACACGCCCTCGCCAATCCAGCCAATAAGCACTGACGCCCCGGCGGCTCTGCCGTCCCTTACCCCTGTACCGGCCGACACTCCGGCGGCTCCGCCGTCCCTTACCCCTGTACCAACTGACGCCCCGGCGGCTCCTCCGCCATCCCTTACCCCTACTCCGGCTGCGGTCCCGAGTGAGCTACCCACCGCAATCCCGGCGGACAACCTTGAGTCGACTGAAGCGAGTCCCGCGATCGGCGCCGGAGTCGGAGACATAGCCCCAGGATTCACGCTCCCCTCCACCTCCGGGCCTGATCTATCCATGGAGTCCTATAGGGGAAACAAGAGCCTGGCTGTGGTGTTCTACCGGGCGTTCTGGTGAACGTTCTGCCGAGCGCAGCTCGTCGAGCTGACACAGGAATACAACGCCATCACCGACTTGAACGCCGAGGTGCTGGCCATCAGCATCGATGATCTTAGCGACGCAACTAAGGTGGTCGAGGAGTTGGGCATCCCCTTCCCGGTCTTGTATGACCCCTCCACAGGAGTACCGGAAGCGTACATGGTGTACGACCTCCTGGGAGACGGTCTCGCCGCCCCTGCCACATTCATCGTGGACCGCGAGGGAATCATCAGGTGGAAGTATGTCGGCAGGTCCATAGGGGACCGAACCGCTACTTCTGAAATCCTAGCCCAGCTATCCCAAATTGATGGGTGAGTCTACGCGGCTTTGGCGCCGCGCCAACCGAAACCGGTCGCATTGGGCGAGCTAGCGGCTGTACCCGGAAGGCAGGGTGGCTTCCGGGACCTGTTCGCTAACAGCCTGGTTGATGTGTTCCAGCAAGAACCGGAAGTCGTTGTAGGCAGGCAGTTCACCCAGGTCGTGTTGCAGTGGCCGCAGCAGGCCCAGCAGACGGGTCAAGTCGCCGCTCATTTCCGGCAGGTAACTGGGCCGCCGGTCACCCAGGCCACTGTAACGGTCAGCCGACAGGGCCACGATGGCTCCGAATTGTAGCAGGGGGTCGGCATGGCGCTGCAAAGGGGTGTTCAATGAACCCGCGACCTGACCACTCTGCCTGCGAGACTCGCCGGTGCCGGGATCGACCCACCTCAACTCTACGCCGGCCAACCGTTCCCATCGATTCCTCCTTACTTCCTCGTACAACTCAAGCTCGTAAAAGACAGTCGTGGCCGTGCCCGAGGGCAGTTCGGCGAACTCTTTTCGGTCCTGAGCGAAGGTCGCGTCGGGTGTCACCCGGTTCTCGTAGCCGACGATGCGCCACGACCTGACCACCTCGGGTTCCCAAGTTACTTGAGCGCGGGTCTGGTCGGCGAAGGGCGCAGAGAGGGCCAGCCAGTTTTCCCGGCTGAACGTAGCGCGCGCCTGGCCGGTGTCACTGAGGTAGCGATACCAGCCGTTGCCGTGTTGGGCCAACTGCTCCAGCAGGTAGTCATTGTAGTTCTCAATGCCGACGCCGATCGAAATGATCCGGAGCGGGTTCCCGCTGTCCCGGTCATAGGCCGACTCCAGGATGGCAAAGGGGTTGGCGGCGTCGACGTTGGCCACGCCGTCCGACATCAAGATGATGTAGTTGTAGGCGCCGGGCCGCTCACGGCGGGCCCGGTCGGCCAATTGGACTCCCAAGTCCAAGCCGGCTTGGACGTTGGTGGCGTTGTGAGGCGCCAGCAGACCGATGGACCACGCTACTTGCCGGTGGTCCGGCTGTCGGTGGTCCACTGTAAAGTCATCGAGCACGTTTGTTGAGAAGTGCACCACTGCGATACGGTCCCTTGGGCCCAGGCTTCTTCGGATGCTTTCCGCGGCTTCCCGAGCGATGGCTACCCGGTTGCCTTCGGCCATGGACCCCGACGCGTCCAGCACCAACGTGACGTTCAGGGGAGTGTCATCCCGGACCTCCGGCGCTTGAAAGGCGATCCGGGCCAAGTGCAAACGGCTATCCAGCGGGTGCCGGGTAATGTCTGACGATATAGCAAACTCTCGCCGGTTGGACGGCGGGTCGTAGCCGTAGTCGAAGGCGTTAATCCACTCCTCGGCTCTCACCGACTCCGGCTCCACTTGGTAGCCGTTGCGGGCCCAATTGAGGGCCAGTTGATACGAAGTACGGTCGGTGTCCAAGCTAAAGGTGGAGACAGGGTCTTCAATAGCGGCTACGAAAGGCAGCCTGCCGTAGTCTTTGAACACGGTGTCCGGTGGACTGCCAACCTGGGGGACCAACAAATCGAAAGCCGCCTCCGGTTCAGCCAAGGCCCCCGACGCCCTAGCGGAGGCTGGCGCCGCTGTTGGCAACGGCGAAGAGGACCCTTGCGGGCCTGTATCAGCTTGAGGTGTTATGGAATACTGGCCCAAGATAACAGCCTCCTCCATAGCCGCTTCAGCCTCTTCGGACATTGGCATAGAGGCTGGCGCCGCTGTTGGCAACGGCGAAGAGGACCCTTGCGGACCTGTATCACCTTGAGGTGTTATGGAATACTGGCCCAAGATAACAGCCTCCTCCATAGCCGCTTCAGCCCCTTCGGAAGCCGCTTCAGCCCCTTCGGACATTGGCATAATAGTGGAGGGCGGTTCTCCTCCGCTGAAACCGCCGGTAGCCACCCAGACTGACACGGTGACCGCCACCGCTACCGCGGCCACTCCCGCGGTGGCAAATGCCGGGCTCCACAAACGGCCGGTCCGGGGGAATATCTTGTCTCCAATTGTGGAAAGACGGGAAGGGGCCGACTGCTCTCCCAACCGGTTTTCCAGCCGCTGCCACAGGTCATCGGGGGCCCGAGCACCGGGCCTCTCAGAGGCGAAATACCCTTGGAGGACTCTTTCCATTTCTTGGTCCTGGGAATCGTCACGCGCCATAGTCGATCACCTGCCTGCTCCCATGCTCTCCAATTGCGCCCGTAGATGCCCCAGCGCCCGGTGCAGCCGCGACTTGACCGTTCCTTCCCGGACCTTCAATGACTGGGCCACTTGGGGCACGGTCAGGTCGGCATAGTAACGCAAGACCAAGACCTGCTGGTGCTCTTGGCTGAGGCAGGCCAAAGCCAGCCGGACGCTCCGGCGGTCTTCCAGGGCTTCCACCGCGTCCTCAAGGTCCGCCGCCTCCGCGTCTCTTGCCGATTCCTCAAGGGGCACTGTAGCAACTGAGCGGCGCCTTCGTTGGGCTAATACGCTGTTCACCAGGATTCGCACCAGCCAGGGCTTGAAGGGGCGTCCTCGTTGGAAGCGCCTGATACCTTGCCAGGCCAACAAGAAGGCTTCTTGGACCTGCTCCTCAGCCAAGGCCCGGTTGCTGGTCATCAGGTAAGCGGTGCCGTAGAGGATGTCCTTGTACCGCTCCACCAAGTAATGGAAAGCGTCGCGGTCGCCGTCTTGGCATCGAAGGACAGCTTCGTCTTCGGTCACTGGCCGCTCCTTGGGCCCATCTCCCGTCTTTCGATAGGGAGTCTACATAGATAATATGCGAGAGCGGCCGAAATCGTTCCACGGAGTTGTAAGAGGAAAGGAGAAATTCTCAGCGGGACTCTACTGCGTTGGCGCCGGTCCGAGCACCTTGTATTTTCTGTCGGCGGTCCACTCGGACATTGGCAGGACCTCCACGACCAGCCGGGAGAGACCTACGACCTCGCCGTCGGCGTCGAAGCTGTAGTCGTCTCCGATGGCGCCGCTCCAAGTAATGCTGTACATACAGTCACGGAAGCCGTCAGCGTCTTGGTCGTCGTTGGTCTGCTTGAGGCACTCGGCTGCGATATAGACATCGTCGTATGCGGACCCCAGGTGCCACGGCAGGGTGATGTAGTTGTAGCGCTCCCTGAAGTTGGCCAAGACCTCCTGGGCTTTCCGGTTGTCGGGGTCTAGGTCAGCGGTGATGGCCTTCATGCCGGTCGCCGCGTCGCCTGCGATTTCCAGGGCGGTGGTTCCTACTGAGATCGTTTCCGCGTAGATCGGGCCTTGGTAGCCCACCTCCCGCGCTTGCTTGATGATGGCGCCCGCGGCGAATTCGGACTGGGGGGCCAGATGGAGCACGTCCGGATTCGCCGCGAACAGCTTGGTCAGTTGCGACCTGAAGTCGGTGACATCCGACGCGTACCACTCCGAGGCGACGATCCTGCCGCCGCGTTTCTCGAACTGAGCGACCGAGGTGCGTCTCACGCCCTCGGCGTAGTCGGTGGCTTCCGTGATGGTAGCCAACTCGCGGACCCCGTCCGCCCACAGAAGGTTCCCGGTGTCGATGCCCACCTGTATATCGCTGATCTGGGTGCGGAAGATGTAGTCGCCGGCGTTGGCGATGTCCGGGTTGCTGGCCAGTCCGGAGAACAGGATCACCCTATCCTTCTCCGCCAGCGGAGCGGCGCCTAGCATAGCGCCGCTGCACGAGGTCCCCAGGATGATCTTCACGCCGTCCACGCTAGTCAGCTTGTTGTAAGCAGTAACCGCGTCCTTGGCGCTGCATCCGGAGTCCTCAACGATAAGTTCCAGCCTGCGTCCATTGATGCCGCCCGCGGAGTTGATCTCGTCCGCGGCCATCTGTTTGGCCTGATTAGCCACCGTGCCGTAGGTCTCGCCGGAGCCCGTCAGCGATTCCATCACACCGATCCTGAAGGGGCCCTCCTGCCCTGCATCGTCACCGCCGTTACAAGCCAGGACCGCCAGCACCAAGACCGCCGTCAAGCCGAAAACAAAAGCCCGCACCTTAGGCAGCAATAGCATGATAACTCTCTCCAAGGGTGCCGGCCGTTGGCCCGGTGCCGATATTCGCGTATTCCTTCAATTACGGATCACGTCCATATCGGTGCCTCGAACCTAGAGACGGCTCACCCGTTTGCTGGAGCAGCGTCTATGCGTCGACGTTGCGCCACATTCGACAGCCGGCGACACCCATTACAATGGGCATCAGGGTGTCGACGACAGTCCAAAATTGTCCGTCGGCCT
Source organism: Dehalococcoidia bacterium (assembly GCA_965197565.1). GTDB lineage: Bacteria > Chloroflexota > Dehalococcoidia > Lucifugimonadales > UBA3495. The sequence goes on along the minus strand of CBDANK010000003.1, from coordinate 640,144 downwards.
CGTTGTTGGGAGATAGAGAACTGAACCAGTTCCACATGAATAGGATGAACACGGCGATTGCTCCGTAGAAAACCGTGTTCGCTTCCAAGTAGCGCTTCAGGTCCGCTGAACCGTCGCCATCAATACGCCGCTTTTCTGCGTAGCTGGCGGCCAGGGTAAACACCATCCCCACTGCCATGAAATAGTTGAGGACCTCCCATACCGGGAAGGACGCGTCTCCGCCTGGGTGGTACATCGGAGTAACAATGAAATTCACGGCCACTGCTGCGGCGACCAACACCAGATAAGCCGCTACGGCGCGAATCAGGATGGACATATTTCTCCTCCTCGCAATAGACCGGCGTACTTATTGGAACCGGGCGACCCAACCGGGTTGCCAGTCCAATGTATCACCCGCAGCCGCCCATCTACCACAACCGTCAGCGCGGGAAATCATCAATCCCGGACTTGGCGGTGTAACTGTTCAGATTTGAGGAGAATCGGTCCTTCGACTCCGCTGCGCTGCGCTCAGGATGAGCGGTTTCGGTCAGTGCGCTCACCAATTCTGAACAGTTGCCTTGTTCCGGCGGTGGTAGGTGGGAGTAGGCCGGTGGTAAAATCAGACCGCCGATAAAGCCTAACCTATCAATTGGTGTTACGCCGGATGACGACCAAGCAAAAGCTGGTGACTGCCGAAGAACTGCTGCGGCTCCCCAGGGGGGGAGGCAGGAGGTATGAGCTTATTAGGGGAGTGGTGGTTGATAAGATGCCTCCAGGACAGAAGCATGGTGAAGTTGTGGCCAGAATAAGCAGTATCTTAACCAACTACGCCGACGAAAATGACTTCGGCGTTACCGCGGCTGGGGACCCCGGCTATCTGCTGGAACGAGACCCGGACACGGTGCGCGCTCCTGACGTGGTCTGGATTGCGCCGGGCCGCGTCCCGGAAGGGACCCAGGGCTACCCGGAACTGGCGCCGGACCTAGCCGTCGAAGTGAAATCCCCCGGCAACTCCAACCCCGAAATGGCTTCCAAGGCCGCCATGTGGCTCAGCTACGGCTCACGCCAAGTGTGGGTCGCCGACCCGGAGCGGACGACCCTTACCATCCACCGCCCGGGCACACTTCCCATAACCCTAAGCGAGGACGATGACCTCGACGGCGGGGAATTGCTCCCCGGCTTCACCACCCCGGTCTGGCGTTTGTTCCGGCGGCGGCGGTAGCACAAGTAGACCGGCGCTAAAATCAGACTGCCGGTAAAGCCTAATCTACCAATCGGTACAACGACAAATGACTACCAAACAAAAACTGATAACGGCTGACGAACTGCTGCGGCTCCCCAGAGGGGAAGGCAGGAGGTATGAGCTTATCAGGGGAGTGCTAGTTGATAAGATGCCTCCAGGAGACAAGCACGGCGAAGCCGTAAGCAGGATCGATACTCTTCTGTCGAATTATTCCGACTCAAACGACTATGGCGGTGTCCGCGCCGGCGAGCCCGGCTACTTGTTGGAGCGCGACCCGGACACGGTGCGGGCGCCCGACGTGGCCTGGTTCGCACCGGACCGTGTCCCGGAAGAGGTCCAGGGTTACCCGGAACTGGCGCCGGACTTGGCCGTCGAAGTGAAATCCCCTGGCAACTCCAACCCCGAAATGGCTTCCAAGGCCGCCATGTGGCTCAGCTACGGCTCACGCCAAGTGTGGGTCGCCGACCCGCAGACCACGACCGTCACCATCCACCGCCCCGGCGCACTCCCAATAACCCTAAGCGAGGACGATGGCCTCGACGGCGGGGAATTGCTCCCCGGCTTCACCACCCCCGTCTGGCGCTTGTTCCGGCGGCGGTAGCAGCTTAATCTCACCGCAACGGGCGCGCCGAGGATGCGGTAACAACGGCATCCACACCGCGGGTGTAGGCACACCGATGGATGGCCCTAGTGCGGCGCTAATCAAGCTTGAAGCTCCGCAACGAGGCGTCGAACACGTCTCCATACTTGAACCAAAAACCCTCTAACGCCGTTGCAGTTATTACGTATGCTATGCCCTCATCAATCAGAATAAGGCTGCGGCTTCTCAGGAGTGCTATCAGACCCAACTCCTTCAGGTCCACCTCCGGCACTTCTTCTAGGAGGAGTGTGGCGCCTAGGAAATGGCCTTCTTGACCATCAATCCTCGCCCTCTCGTCTTCGATCACCCTATACTCCCCGAGGTCTCTTTGAGCCGCTTTCTTGATTGACTGAATGTACTCATCCAGGCTGTAACCCGCTACGGGCTCCTGGAAGACGCTGACGTTGGCGGCATAGGGCACGTATTCATCGAAGTCTGTTATCGGATTGGTGAATTTCACCAGGTCGCGTAACCCTCCCCTTTCATTAACGATCCATCCCTGTGGTGGTTTAATCTTAAACTCGTTGTTTCCGTAGGAATCCTTGTCGCCGGACGCCGAACCCGAAAATGGAGAATCAGCATCCCGCGCAGAGCCTCCACCGCAACCGGCAAGGATGCCCGTGAGCACAAGGACCAAAACGCAACAGACCAACCGACGCGTCAACTGGGCCGCGTGAATCATCATTTACTCTGAATTCCTATGAGTCTTTTAGAAAGTCCCCTCTCCCAGAAGGAGAGGGTTAGGGTGGACCTGTCAGAGTTCACAGAAACTCAACCGGCATCGGAAACCATGAGCCGGACGTTGTCAATCCTACTCTCGTAGTCCCAACCCCTGCCCGCGATGTCCAGCGAGGTAATCCGAGCCATGTCAGGGTCAATCGTATTGGTATTCGCCGAGGTGAAGCTGTGCCACTCGTTATGCGGGACCGTAGTGTTAAAGCCGAATGCAGGTTTATCCGAGACTACCCACCCGTCGCGGTCACCACAAGTGCCTCCGGTCTTGTGGGTGAAGGTCCACCAAATCAGTCGTTCCGCGCCCTGCTTGGTCAGGTAGTGCAGCCGGATTTGTGCGGGCATCTCACCTCCGGTGTCACCGCAGCTATTACGAACCGATGAATGCACCGACTTCACGTCCGCCGTCAAGAATACTCCGGCGCCGTCACTCAAGGTGATGTCCAGGGAGTGCGTGACTATGGTGTTGGTGTGGCATCCCCCGTTTCCATCGGCCCTGATTTGAAGCACGTTCGAGTAACGCTCATCACTGCCCAGTAGGTTCGCTTCACTGTGGTCGCCGCAGCCCAGATTGGTTTCCACGTCCCAGCCAAGCAGTCCTTCGCTGAAGTCCCCATTGAGCAGGATGGAGGCGCCCGCCGGGGGCGTCGGTGTGGGCGGATCTATAGGCATGGCCGGCGAGCAGCCGTCGCCGGGAACCGAGGCTATTTCCCGGAACCAGGTCTGAAATGCAGAGCCAGCGGGCGCACAAATTCCAGGGTGCTTCAAGCCCCTATCGGGAACAACTTGGATAATGAGACGGTCTACGTCCGGCAGCGCCATTCCGTAGTAGTGAGGGTTCCGGTCCAGCACGAGCCGCACTTCCGGCTGATATTCGACGACCCGGAAGGGGCCGGAGCCGACAATCGCCGAGACTGTTTCATCAAGAGTGGTAGACCCGAAGACATCGAGCCACATGCCATTGGGAACTATCAAGAAGGCGGGCGACGCCATCGCCTCGCTGAATCCAGGAAAGGGCCTTTGGAACCGAATGCTCACGGTGTAGTCGTCAATCAGGAAGACCTCATCGATCCACGCAATCCAGGATAGACCAAGTTCCTGCCGTAGCTCGGACCCAAGCAGGGCTTGGATTTCTTGCAAGGACCTAATGGAATAGGTCACGTCCTGAGCGGTGGCACCGCTTCCATCGTGAAACCGGACGTCCTGCCGTAGGCCCACGATCCATTCACGGAAATCGCGAGAGGCTTCCCAGTACTCGGCCAAATCCAGTTCCTGCCCGTCGTCGCCCCGTACGAGACGGCTGAAAACAAGGCTGAAGACGTCCCGGGTGACTCGGGAGACGCCTTCCCCGGGAAAAATCCCCTGAGCGAAAGGGTCTTCCTGGACCGTGAGCAGCAACTCTCCACCAGTTTGACTTCCGCAGAAGGGCAGACCAAGCTCCGAAAGGTCATTGATCTGCACATCTTTTAGACCCTCGTGTATACACCCGGTCAGCTGATTCTCCATGAGAGACAGCACTCTCAAGCTGGGGAGGCTCCCAAGCTCTCGCGGTATCTCTCCACTCAACCGGTTACCGGAGAGGTCCAGTTCTTCCAGGTTGGAGAGGTTGCCTAGCTCCGCCGGTATCTGCCCGCTCAACTGGTTATGCCCGAGGACCAGCCCTTCCAGGTTGGTCAGCCGGCCCAGTTCCAGCGGTATCTCCCCGCTCAACTGGTTACCACCGAGCCGCAGCCTTTTCAGGTTGGCGAGGTTGCCCAGTTCCGGCGGTATCTCCCCGCTCAACTGGTTATGCCCGAGGACCAGCCCTTCCAGGTTGGTCAGCCGGCCCAGTTCCAGCGGTATCTCCCCGCTCAACTGGTTACCACCGAGCCACAGCCATACCAGGCTGGAAAGGCTACCTAGCTCCGGCGGTATCTCCCCGCTCAATCGGTTGGCAGCGAGCGACAGATCGCTAAGGTTGGCGAGGCTGCCCAGTTGCGGCGGTATCTCCCCGTTCAACCCGTTAAAAGCAAGGTCCAGCCCAGTGACACGGCCATTGTCGTCAGTGTCGACGCCGTGCCACTCGCTGAGGGGACGGTCGGTCAGCCAGTTCGTGCTGGTAGTCCAGTTGGGGCCGTCGGTGGCGTTGTAGAGGGCGACCAGGGCTGCCCGGTCGGATTCGCTGGCGTCTGGCGGGCGGGCGCCGCAGAAGGGCAGGCCAAGCTCCGAAAAGTCGTTCTCCGGCACATCCCGCAGACCTTCCGGTATGCACCCGGTCAGCCGGTTGCCGCTGAGGTACATATCTTCCAGGTTGGCGAGGTTGCCCAGTTCCGGCGGTATCTCTCCACTTAACCGGTTACCTGAGAGGTTCAGGTCTTCCAGGTTGGCAAGGCTGCCCAGTTCCGGCGGTATCTGCCCACTTAGCCGGTTGTCATTGAGGCGCAGGGTTTCCAGCCTGGGGAGGTTACCCAGTTCGGCCGGAATTTGCCCGCTCAGCCGGTTCTGATGGAGAGAAAGTATTTGCAGGTCGGAGAGGTCCTCCAAAGCGGAGGGTATCTTTCCGGTCAAACTGTTTCTGGGTAGATTCAGTATCAGCAGCCCTGAGATGTTGCCCAACTCGGGCGGCAACTCCCCATTCAACCGGTTGCCCGCGAGCCACAGGCTATTGACGCGGCCGTTGCTGTTGGTTCCAACGCCCTCCCATTCTCCGATGGGGGCGCCGGTCAGCCAGTTATCGTTGCGGCTCCAGTTGGGGCCGCCGGTGGCGTTGTAGAGGGTTACTAAGGCGGCTCTGTCCGCGGCCGCCCCACTGGGCGGCGGTGAAGGCGTGGGCGCCGGCGTTGGTTGCGGAGTGGGTGTCGGCGTGGGTTCGGGCGCAATATCCACGCCCAGCAGTTCCGCCGTCCGCTCAAGGGCGGCGGCTGCATCGATGGAGCCTGCACCGAGGTGGAGATAACCGTAGGGGTTGTTTGCCGTCTCTTCCATGATTTGGCGCACTTTACCAGGGGTCAGGGTGAACTCGCCGTTGGCTTCATAGTCCATAGTCCAGATGAGCGCTGCGAGGCCCGATACTTGCGGGGCCACGAAGGAGGTACCCTGGATAGTGTTCCGATATTGAGAGTCGGAGGACTCGCAGTCCAGCACAGTCGGTGGGGCGCCCAAGGTGATGGGCGAGTAGTAGCCCATGGCGAGGCGCCCGTCCTCGATGCCTGCGACGGATATGACGTTGTTGTGGTCGGCGGCGTATGCGGCGGGAAGTTGCTCGTGCCCAATCAACCAGCCGAGGTCTTTGTGCAACTTATGCTCATTAGCGGTGGCAGCTACTATCAGCACCCCGGCTTCATTCGCTCGTCTGACGATTCGCGCTAGTTGACCTGCAACCGACTCCGTAGCCCATCCGGCAGTGCTTACGTTTATGACTTTGGCGCCCATGGAAACAGCCTGTTCAATGCCGGCGAGCATGGAGTATGTATCTTTGCCGATAATGACCTCTATCAGGCTGGCATTCCAGGCCACTCCGGCCACACCTATGCCGTTGTCCGGTATGGCGGCAGCGACACTGGCAACGCAGGTGCCGTGGTAACCATTCGGAATGGTAGCAGCCGTGCCCGTAGTAACATCGAAGCGGGCCGTGACCCTGAGCTCAGGGTCGTCGTCCAGTCCTTGTATGCCGCTGTCCTCCACTATGGCGATGGCGACCTCGCTAGTGAGATCGCTGATAGTCCAGCCCTCATCTCCCTTTAGAGCGCTGACGTATCCCTCCAGGACAGCCCAAGCTTCATCCACCCTGGTCTCGCGCAGGTAGTCCTGTCGCTCGAAGCCCGGGTCGTTGGGTGTGACGCGCCGTCGCAGCCGGGACTGCTGTTGCTGCGCTTGAAAGTTGAGAGAGGCAGCCTCTATCGCGGGGTTCCGTTCCAGACGATCGATCGCCTCCTCCACCGCAAGGCCCGATGGCAATTCCACCTGGTATATTTCCACCGACGGGATTTCCCCCACAATGGCGGCGTCTATCTCTTGCAACGCCTCTACAATCTCGGCTTTAGTTGTGCCGGGGACGGCCACTACGATGAGTTGGTCTTTGGCCACCAGGATCTCGGAGCCTTCGATGCTGTTGTCTTCCAGCTTGACCCAGCCGTCTTCCGGTACCGGCTTGGCATAGGCCGCAGGCTGGCTCTCAGGGGCGGGCGTCGCAGTCGGAGCAAGCGCCGGTGTTGCAGTGGGCGCCGGTGTTGGAGAAAGTGCAGGTTCTGGTGTTTGCGTCGGTGTTGCAGTGGGCGCCGGTGTTGGAGAAGGCGTAGGTTCTGGCGTCTGCGTTGGTGTTGCAGTGGGCGGGGGCGTCGGCGTTGGAGAAAGCGATAGCGACGCAGTAGGTGCAGTCGTTGGCGTATGGGTGGGCCGCAGTGCCGCCGCTTCCTCTAGGCTCGAGGCCCTGTCACCGCCGCCGCATGCGGTGAGTCCCACCGCGACCGTCACAATGATCACGCCTACGACCACGAACGCCAATCTATTGTTCAACATGCACTCTCATTTCCCACGGGAGCTTTCTTCAACCGTTGTGAGCGGGTCCGGCTTTGGCAACTCGTTAGGATGGACACAACCGCAAATATCAAATCTTGAATGAAGATATCCGGGCCCCTATCCAATTGGCCCAGACCGCCAGGACGCCCCCGGTGAGGGCAATCCAGAGACCGGGGCTTTCACCCGACCAAAGCGTATCCCAGAAGTCTCCCCCGCTGCCGTGAAACTCGACCACGAGCCAGGCCACAAAGCCTATATGGGTAAATAGAGGGCAAAGGCCCATCAGGACGCCGCCGAAGCACAGTTGCCCATTCGATGGCAGCGCACGGTTCCTGAGGGTGGAGACGATATTGAGGAGGGTGACAACAACCCCGATGATTGCGCCCAGGGCGATGACGCCGGTCCACCAGGGAAGATTGCTATCCCCAAACCCTTCCCTCAAGTAGTCCACTACGTTGGCATCATCGCCGGTCCAGTCGACCCAAAGGCCGATGAATCCCAGCAGTCCTCCTATGAAAAGCACCAGCAAAGCCCACAGTTGGGGGCCGGTAAGATGGAGCAATATCTGAAACCCCGGTTGCTCTGAAGGCCGAGACTCCGCCGGTTGCGCCAGATTGGTCCCGCAGCTAGGGCAGAATTTTGCGCCTTCTTGGACTTCATTGCCGCATCCGGGGCAATACTTCATAATCTGCCTCCTAAGAATCTTTGCTACGACTCAACTGGGCCAAGGGCGGGACTTGGCTGGTCTGGGCCTTGGGCCACCGTCGCAGGCAGCCAGTCAAAACAATAAGGAGGGTTAGAGCGGTTGTGGCTAGTTGCAGAAGGTGTACCAGGCTCCGCCTTCTTTGACCAATGGGAAAGCCTCACTGGTCACGCGCCGTCCGTCCACATAAATGAGCACGTCAACTCCCGCCCGATTGCCATCGTCGCTTACATTGATATCTTCAATTCGGACTTCCACCTGACCGTTTAACCGGGCTACTCTGGCCTTATAATCATAGGACCTTCCGTCCCGAAACGACGGCTGACAAAGCTCATACACGGCGGCGTTGGGGTCGTTGGCATTGAGGGCAGTTTCTATCTTCTTTATTGCGCCCTCTATCGAACTTGAGCTCCCTCCTCCGCAGGCGGTCAGCACCACCGCCACTAACATCAAGCTTGAAATCAGCCAGATTCTCGTGCCCATCCCGCGTTGCCCTCCTCTTTCGTTTAGTAGGCCGCAGAGAATTGTAGGGCCGACAACCATCGGATAGCTACAGGAATAGGCGTAGGATAGGCTTTCCCTAGAACGGGAATAGGCGAAATCGTAGGTGCGGAGGCTGATTGAAGGAGATGACGGACCTTGGCTTCGGCGTGTGCTACTGGACTGGCGTCCTGTGGAAGCTCGTGGGGTTCGAAACAGAGGTTCTCACAAAACTAAACTAAAGCCAAGGTGAAATGTACATATCGCTAGACCGCACTGTCAGTGGCGACCCAGTAGGGGCCCAAAGGTGAAATGAGGAGCTGCGGAGTCCTTTTGGTTGTCTTCAAGACCCCGAAATGCACATCCCACCTTGGTATTGGTTTAGTAGCCTCTGGGGCCGTCAGTGTGGCCCTAACCGTAGGACCGGAGTCGGGGGGCAAAGAGACACACCCTAACAGACTCGGAAATATAGGAACCGTTGCTGTCCCTCTCTACAGGCAGCGGTGGGGTACGCCGTTGCAATTGCCCGATGAAGTCGCCGATGTTTAACGTCGAGCGGTTGGCCATCTCCCGTTCAAGCAGCGTTCGCAGCTCACCGTTGGTGAACCTCCGCCCCGGATAGCGGGCGTATAGGCACAGCAAGGAGAAGGGGCCGCTCCGGATGCCGGCCGATCTACCCCGGATGCGAAAGTCGAGCCTGGCCCAGGTCCCGCCGGACCGCAGGAAAACGTCCCCTGCTACCTTGTCCACCAACAATTCCACATCCTTCAGCAGGTCGTCCCGGTCGGCGATCAATCGCTGGTACTGGCTGCCAGTGATTCCAAACTCATGGCCGCCAAAAATAGCGGCGTACTCCCCTTCGCCCGGCGCCGATAGGCCGGGGGACTCCAGATTTACAGCGACTCTGGTTACCCACGGAGGAGCCTCCTGGTGCTGTAGGCTGGACGATGGGTGCTGGCCGCCCTGTTCCGGCGCCCGCGTCCAGCGGAGAATCGCCCCCAACATGCTTCCGCCAAGCACCACAACCATGAAACCCGACCCGGTCAGCGTAAAGCCAACCAAGGCGTCGCGTTGGCGTTGCTGGAACTGCTCGCGCGGGTATCCCAAGTCCGACCACTCGTACTCCCAGTTCCACAGCAGGTTCCCGGAAGCGGGCATCTGTTCGATGTAGTACAGCACCAGCATTCCGCCGATGGAAAGGGCAAGGAAAACCAGAATGGCCCCAATTGCACCGATGAACCAGTACCGGACCAGCATCGGGTCCAGCTTCATTTCACAGTCTCTGAGTGCGTGGGTGACGCACAACGACCCGGCTATGAGTCCCGCCACCACGATAAGACTGGGTTTTCCCCCGTGACTGGTAAGGACAATGCTCGGGGCGTAGGCCAAAGCCACCGGTGCGCCCGCCAGCACCGCGCCCCGGGTGAAGGGGCCCCAACGCCCTCCGGTGAACCAGGCCCAGCGCCGGCACAGCCAGCGGTAGAGGGCATAGCCTGCTATAGCCAGAAGAACGTTCAGCCCGGTGCACAGCACCAGAGGCAAAGGGTAAGCCGAGACTGGGTCCAAAGTGTAGAAGCCGTACAGGTCCATCCCCGTATTCAGAGTGAAGAATAGGGTGACGTTCAACATGAATAGTAGCGAGATAAGCAGCAGGTAGCCCAGGTACCGTGGCGGTTGGTCCACTGAAGAGGTCAAGGCGAGGCTTTCTTGGGTAGGCAGCACTGCCGTTCCATGATGGCCCGGCGCCTAGAGGAGCCTAGAGACGGCATCGAATCTTGAGGCATAGAGTCCATTGGCCCCATCATAGCACCCCCGCTTGGGGCGCTGCGGGAGTCCGGCGGGCGCCACTGGACGTTTTCAATAGGGCGGGGTCAACGTGCCTGGACCGGTATTACGGTTAACCCCTTTTGGGCAAAATCTGAATCAAAGGTAAATATCGTTGACCGGGTATTTTCGGCACTTACTATCACTGACCAGTCGACCAAACTTAATCTGCTGTCCCCCTGAGCTCTCATCCGGTTCCAGAGTTGCTCATGGGTGCTTTGGTAAATCCACAATGTTTCCCAAATCCCTTGTATAGACTCGATAAACGCCCGCAGGGATTCAGATCCCAGTCGCCGGTGGATTAACGCCGAAGATTCAACTAGAACGTAAGAAGTGATATAAAGCCGGTCGCCGCGTTCCAGAAGCTCCGAGTAAATCTCTCTGGCCTGGGCGTGGAACCGGTCGCTCAGCGACACGATAGCGTAAATGGCCGAGGTGTCAACCAGAATGTTCCTAGCCATTCTGGAATGCGTCCACTAGATAATCGTCGTGGCGCTCGGCAACATCAGCAACAGTATCCGCCCCTATGCCCATGATGCTTAGCGCCTGAGCCCGCAACCGCCACTGGTCAGGGTCCATCGTAACTTTCACCAGTTTGAACTCCCAGGTCAGGTGCAGGTTTACTCCTCTAACCACCGGAACGGTGCGGCTTGATTCTTCTTCTGTTAAGACTTCCTCTACAGGTTTCCCAGTTTTCCGAGGCTGAATCCCGGTGACTTTACGCACCAGTCTCAGGAGTTCTTGCCGCGGCGGATACCCCGGAGTGAAATCATCTACCAGCAGACTGGCGCCGTGTTCCAGTCCCTCCACAGCTTCTGCTTGGGTCAGCGACTTGAACCGCCGCAGGATATTTTCCAGAGCTTCCTTATGGAAATTGCGCTCCCGTTCGGTTAGACCGAAGGGGCTCTCGATCCCTCGTCGGACCGTCGCCGCGCCGATCAATTCATTAAGCAAATCGGCCACTTCGGGCAATACGCTTCTCAGGCGGGCCGGGTCGCCTTGGTAAACCTCCAAGACCTTTTGGGTCACTGCCTCTTTGTCTTCAACAGTCAGTTCTCGGATAACACCCATATAGATCACTTTCCCAAGCTACAGCGGCAGACCAAACGGAGACCACTTTGGCCGCCATGTAGGACTCCAAGCGTTGATAGAGATTTACCGTAGACGAATATACTTTTCCACCGCAATCCTGTAAAGATTTCAGTAACTGTTCAGGCTTCGTGAGAACCAAGTAGAGTCTTCCGGCCAACGGCGCGGGCGCCCGCCTCGTCGCATAGTCGTATAATGGTGCAAGCAGAGACGAAAAGAGGTGATGTTTGCAAGAGCGCACCGTCCTGATCGTGGAGGACGAAGAGAACCTCTCCGAAGCGATCAGATACAATCTCCAGCGTGAAGGCTACATTGTTCAGACGGCTTCCGACGGGGAGCAAGGGCTTTCCCTGGCCAGGGAGGCCAACCCCGACCTCATCATCCTGGACATCATGTTGCCCAAGCTCGACGGCTTCGAGGTCTGCCGCATCCTGCGCCGCCAAAGCGACGTGCCCATCCTGATGCTCACCGCCAGAGCCGAAGAGATCGACCGGGTGGTGGGCCTGGAACTGGGCGCCGACGACTACGTGGTAAAGCCCTTCAGCATGAGGGAGTTGCTCGCCAGGGTAAGGGCGATGCTCAGGCGTCCCCGAGAGACCGTCGAATCGGGGCAGAACGCTCATAAGCTCCTCAGAGCCGGCGACCTAACCATAGACCTTACCAGCCACCAAGCCACTCTTAAGGACCAGCCACTGCTCCTAAAGCCTCGAGAGTTCGACCTCCTGTCCCTCCTGATGTCAAACAGAGGACGGGTGTACAACCGGAGTCAAATCCTGGACCATATCTGGGGGCAGGACTATATCGGGGATGTCAGGACCGTTGACGTGCACGTGCGCTGGCTGCGGGAAAAGATCGAGCCTGACCCCAGCCGCCCGCAGTACCTATTAACGGTCCGCGGGGTTGGGTACAGGTTCCAGGAATGAGACTGCCCAGGTCCTTGCAGTGGCGCATCGCTCTGGCCTACGGGGTCCTCATAGTCCTCTCGATGGCCGGCGTCAGCATCTACATCTTCATTTTCGTTCGCGGAACCTACATCTCCGACTTGGAGACCCGCCTAGAGCACGAGGCGGGGTTGGTGAGCCAAACCCTTGAAAGTTACTTCGACGGCGTCCCCGACATAGATAATCTGCAAGCCGAAAGCGTCCGTATAGGGGAGGTGATCGGGGCTCGAATTACCGTGATATCCCGGGACGGGACCGTTCTTGCTGACACGTGGGAGGACCCCAGCTTGATGGGCAACCATGCCGACCACCCCGAAGTCCGGGAGGCTTTTGCCAACGGCCTAGGAAGGGGGGCCCGGTTCAGCAACGCAGCGCAAGAAGAATTGCTATATACGGCGGCGCCTATCTTCGCGGCGGGTGACATCCGCGGGATTGCCCGGGTGGCTGTGCCGACTTCGGACGTGCAATCAAACATCAACCAGATTATCACCGGCGTGGCCCTATCCGGGTTGGTGGTGACGGCGCTGGCGGTAGTCATCGGTTATCTCTTGGCCCGCCGGACCTCCAGGTCGGTGCGCTCGGTTACTCAAGGGGCCCGCTACCTGGCTCAAGGTAGGTTGGACCATCGCGTGCAGGCCCTGGCTGAAGATGAAACCAAAGAGTTGGCGGAGACTTTTAACAACATGGCGACGACCCTAAGAAGCACTTTCCAAGAGCTGTCCGCCGAAAGAAACAAGCTTTCCACCGTCCTGCAGACGATAGGCGACGGTGTGGTCGTCATCGGCCCGAGAAATGAGATAGTGCTCATAAATCCGGTGGCCCTAGAGTTGCTGGGGGCGAACAGCAAAGACCCCATAGGCAAGAGTTTCATCCAAGTATCGCATCATGCGGAACTTCACCAACTCGCGGCAAAGGCGGCCCAGTCCGGAGAGCCTCAATTCGGGGAAACGGAGGGTGTCAACAGGAGATACTTGAACGCGGTGGCAGTGCCATTTCTGGAGCAAGGCTCTCCCGCAGGCATCTTGATGACCCTTCAAGACCTTACCCGGGCCCGTCAGATAGACACCACTCGGAAGGAGTTCATCAGCAACGTCTCCCACGAGCTTCGCAGCCCCCTGGCGTCAGCCAAAGCAGCGGTTGAGACCCTCCAGGACGGCGCCTTGGACGACCCTAGAGCCGCCCGCGATTTCCTTGAAAGGCTCGATCAGGATATTAACAGGATGACCGACTTGGCCGGAGACCTGCTGGAGCTCTCGCGGCTGGAGAGCGGAGAGGTGCCGGTTCACCTGTATCCAGAGAAAGTCGGACCGATCCTGGAACAAGCAGCGTCGGCCTTCCAGCACAGGTCGCAGGCCCAGGGTGTGGCGGTGACCACCAACATCGCCGCCGACCTGCCCTTCGCTATCTGTGATAAGGAGAAGGTCCACCGGGTGGTGGCCAACTTGCTGGACAACGCCCTCAAGTTCACGGGAGACGGCGGGGCAGTCACCTTGAGGGCAACCCGCGCCTCCGCCGGAATAGAAGTCCAAGTTTCAGACACAGGTTCCGGCATTCGCAGAGAACACCTCCCCCACGTCTTCGAGCGCTTCTACAAGGCCGACCGGTCAAGACGGGACGGCGGCACGGGGTTGGGCCTGGCGATTGTGAAGCACACGGTGGAGCTCCACGGGGGCGAGGTCAAAGTAGACAGCGAGGAAGGACGCGGCAGCACCTTTACCTTCACTTTGCCTGCATCGAGATAGCCCTCGTTAGACGGTCCGAGACGGCCCGCCATCGGAACACCCCCCATTACTTCAGCCTTAACCGCACGTTAAACCTCTTTTTAGCCTTTCGGTCTAACTTGTTGGGCGAAAGGAGGTGATGGCGAGAAGATAACAGACTCTTAACCCGTCCTTAATATTCCGTTAACAAAAGCCCCTTAGCCTTTAACGGAGGATAGAAGTTTGAACCAGCAAAGCGAAAGCAGCACGAAAGGGAGACGCCCGACACCGATGCAAGGCACACGCAAGACCTTCCCCATTCAGAGAATCCTGACTTTATATATTCTGCCGCTGGTCCTGTTGGTCCTAGTTGCGTGCGGTGACGATGCGACGTCAGTCCCTGTTGCTGGCCTCAGCGGTGAGGTAGCCATAGCGGGTTCCAGCACCGTGTTCCCCATTAGCGAGGCTATGGCGGAGGAGTTCTCCAAGCTCCACGGCAACGTCCGGGTCAACGTGGCGTCAACCGGCACCGGGGCCGGTTTCCGCGCCGTCTGCGCCGGGGAGACGCAGGTCTCCGACGCCTCTCGGCCGGTCAAGCAAAAGGAGATCGACTCTTGCGCAGAACAAGGCATCGGCCTCATTGAGATACCCGTAGCCTTCGACGCCCTCTCTGTAGTGGTCAACCCGGACAACACTTGGGCCGAGTGCCTCACCGTAGAGCAACTGGCCTTTATCTTTGGACCGGAAGCCCAGGGCGTCATCAACAACTGGAACCAGGTCGACCCGAATTTCCCAGACACCAGCCTCCGCCTCTACAGTCCCACCACCTCCTCCGGCACCTTCGACTATTTCACTGCCGCCGTCGTCGGCGAGGAGGGCGCCCACCGGGGCGACTTGGACCTAGCCACCGAGGACGACCCCCTCATCGCGCAGGGCGTCAACGGCACCCGAGGAGGCATCGGCTACTTCGGCCTCTCCTACTTCCTCCAATACAGCGACTTGGTCAAGGGCGTCGCCATCCAGAACCCCTCCACCGGCCAGTGCGTCTTTCCCTCCTCACAGGCCGTGGAAGCCGGCAGCTATCAGCCCTTGGCCCGTCCTATCTTCATCTACGTGCGCGAGGACCTGCTTTCTCAGCAGCCCGAGCTCCAAGCGTTTGTCGAGTTCTACCTCCAGAACGCTACCCAACTGGTGCCCGAGGTGGGATACGTACCCCTCCCTCAAGAAGCCTACGACTGGGGCATGGATAGGCTCCGCGACGGCGTCACCGGCTCGGTTTTCAATGCTATTGAGCCAGGCACTCCACTTAACGAGGCCCTGGGTAGAATACAGTAACGGTGCGAATAGGATCGCTGCACATTAACAGGGGGCGTCTCCAGCGAACTGCGCGGGAGGCGCCCATTATATTGCTTCTTTTCTTGTTTGCTCTTCTGTCCATCGTGACCACTGTGGGAATAGTTGCCGTGCTGCTGACCGAGGCAGTGCCCTTC
Source organism: Dehalococcoidia bacterium (assembly GCA_965197565.1). Taxonomy (GTDB): domain Bacteria; phylum Chloroflexota; class Dehalococcoidia; order Lucifugimonadales; family UBA3495. The sequence continues at coordinate 624,826 of CBDANK010000003.1, read as the reverse complement.
TTCCACGAAGTTTCCATCCTGAGGTTCATCACCGGAACGGAGTGGACACCCCTATTTTCGATCAAGAGTTTTGGCGTACTCCCGTTGCTATCGGCAACCATCTTTATAGCTGGCATGGCACTGGCGATAGCTTTTCCCATAGGGCTTCTAACCGCCATTTACCTTAGCGAATACGCTCCGGAACCGGTGCGAGTGGTGATCAAACCCACCCTGGAAGTCCTGGCCGGCATTCCGACGGTGGTATACGGGTTCTTCGCCATCACCTTCATCAGCCCGCACATCATCCGGCCCCTGTTTCAGACCGAGTCCATTTTCAACGCAGTCAGCGCCGCCATAGCCATGGGAGTGATGCTCATCCCGATTGTGGTGTCCCTGAGCGACGACGCCATGCGGGCTGTGCCCTCCAGCCTGCGGGAGGGGGCCTACGCCCTGGGTTCCAGTCGCTTTCAGGTCTCCACCCGAATTGTGGTCCCCGCCGCTTTGTCGGGCATCGTAGCCGCCGGGCTTTTGGCCCTGGCCAGGGGGGTGGGGGAGACCATGATCGTCACTATCGCCGCCGGCGGGATACCCAACCTATCATGGGACCCCCTTGACGCCATGCAAACAATGACGGCCTACATCATGGAAGTGGCGATGGGCGATACTCCCAGAGGAACAGTGGAATACGAGAGCATCTTTGGCGTCGGCCTATTGCTGTTCGTATTCACATTGGCCATAAATCTGCTGGCCCAAGCATTGCTCGCCAAGTTCAGGGAGGTATACGAGTGATAGTTAGCGCCCCCCTCCAATGGGCGCTGGGCCGGAGGAAACGGCTCCGCAAGACTACCGATGGGGCCTTTCTGGCCCTGGCTATCCTGGCTACGGCAGCAGGAGTTTCCTCCGTAGGAGTGCTCCTGTACACCGTGGTCGCAGATGGCGTTGGGGGGCTCAACTGGGACTTCCTGACCAGCTTCCCGTCCCGCAAACCCGAAGACGCGGGAGTGAAGGCGGCGCTGCTGGGCACACTGTGGGTCATGGGGCTCACAGCAGCCTTCGCGGTGCCGGTCGGAGTTGGAGCCGCCATCTACCTGGAAGAATTCGCTCGCAAGAACCTGCTGACCAAACTAATCGAGGTCAATATCAACAACCTGGCAGGGGTGCCCTCGGTAGTCTACGGCCTTCTGGGGTTGGCCTTTTTCGTTTATTGGGCCAAGCTTGGCCCTAGCATAATAGCCGGCGCCCTCACCCTGGGGCTCCTAATCCTCCCCATTATCATCGTCGCTTCGAGAGAGGGGTTGAGGTCGGTGCCTCCATCCATCCGAGAGGCGGCCATGGCGCTGGGCGCCACCAAGTGGCAAGCAGTGAGGTTTCAGGTCCTTCCGGCCGCTATGCCATCGGTCCTGACCGGCGTGATCCTGGCCCTGGCAAGAGCCATCGGAGAGACCGCTCCTCTCATTGCCATCGGCGCCTTCACCTCGGTCTTCTTTACGCCCACCAGCCCCAATGACTCTTTTACGGTGCTGCCCATCCAAGTATACAGTTGGATCACCCGGCCTTTGCGCGGCTTCCAGGAGAACGCTGCGGCCGGAATGATCGTGCTCCTAGTGGTGCTGCTGATGATGAGCAGCATAGCAGTGGCCTTGCGGCATATCTACGCCAGAAGGAGGAGATGGTGATCAAAGACATCATTAGCACAAAGCAAATCAAGACCCCGCTCAACGGCTGGTACTCCGGGTCTGACCATCTCCTCGATGCCAACGTTACGGCCCTGGAAAAAGCAATGGATATTCAGGGGCTCAGGGCGTCGTATGGGAAAACGTTGGTGCTTCGAGACATCGATCTTCCGATACCAAGCAAACGGATCACCGCTATTATCGGACCTTCCGGGTGCGGCAAAAGCACCCTCGTCCGATGCTTGAACCGCATGCACGAACTGACCCCGGGAGCCTCGGTAGAAGGCAATATAATATTTGACGGCGCGAACATATACCGCCAGGGAGTGGACCCGGTGGACTTGCGCGGCCGCATCGGCATGGTCTTCCAAAAGCCGAACCCCTTTCCCAAGTCGGTGTTCGAAAACGTGGTCTTTGGGCTCCGGGTGAAGGGACGGCGCGGCTCACAAGCAGAAACTGTGGAACGAAGCCTGCGCCAGGCAGGACTGTGGGACGAGGTGAAGGACCGTCTCAATCAGAATGCCTTGGCCTTATCCGGAGGCCAGCAGCAGCGCCTCTGCATAGCGAGGGCTCTGGCCGTCGACCCGGAAGTGATCCTGATGGACGAGCCTTGCTCGTCCCTCGACCCCATGGCCACTCTGACCATAGAAGAACTCATACGGTCCTTGGCAAAGACACGCACCATCGTCATTGTCACTCACAACATGCAGCAAGCGGCGCGGGTATCCCACGAGACGGCCTTCCTCTCGGTGGGGTCCGACGGAGCAGGGCATCTAATTGAACGCGGCGAAACCCGCCAAGTCTTCACCAATCCCAGAGAAGAGCGCACCGAGGCTTATATAACCGGAAGATTCGGGTAGCCAGAGGCAATGTTGCCTAGCAGGGTCTTTCAGTTTTCATATTGGAGTGGTGCAGTAACCCCCTATAACGTCATTCTGAGGAGCTTGCGACGAAGAATCTAAAAGTCTTGATCGGAGAATCGGCCTTGACTTGCAAGAGCGATTTTAGACCCTTCACTCCGTTCAGAGCCTGCCCCGGCGTAGGCCGGGGGTGACAATTAAAAGACCCTGTGTTGCCTAGAAAGCGTCTTGACAACCGGCGGACAACCAATGGGGCCGCTAATATCGCTGAACGGGTCATCTACTTCGTCACCGGCAAGCTTGTGGAAACCAAGGTTTCCGAAGTACCGGCCCCAAGAAACCTAACCTCCTCCATGCCAAAACGGTGCGCCGCCGAATTCTTAGGGACCTTCGCTCTGGTCTTCGCCGGGGCCGGGGCTATGATGGTTGACGTTGAGTCCGGGGGGAAGGTCACTCAGGTCGGCATTGAGCTGAGCTCCGGACTTGTCGTGGCCGTGATGGTGTACACAATCGGCCACATTTCGGGCGCCCATATAAACCCAGCCGTGACCGCCGGAATGGCTCTTGCCCGGCGCTTCCCGTTGTCGGAAGCGCCCCTATACTGGGGGTCTCAGTTGCTGGGCGGAGCGACCGCCAGCCTGACGCTTCGCGGTCTCCTGGGGAACGTGGGCGATATGGGGGCAACCTTACCAGGTGGGAGCGCGTGGCAGTCTTTCGGCCTTGAGATAGTGCTGACCTTTCTTCTAATGACGGTGGTCATGGCAGTAGCCACAGATAGTAGGGCAATTCGCCAAGGCGCTCCCATTGCAATTGGAGCCATCATATGGTTGGAGACCACCTTCGCCGGTCCCATCTCGGGGGCATCCATGAACCCGGCCCGGTCCTTCTCACCCGCCCTGGTGGGATGGGTTTGGGACAGCCACTGGATATACTGGGCAGCGCCGCTGATAGGAGCCGGAGCGGCCTCCCTACTTTACCAATGGCTGGGCAAAGGGGATGAACGATCGAGCAACAACTCACAGCCTCCGCTGCCACAGTAGAACTGGAGCCGCTGTTGAGGCGCGTTCTCTTCGCCTATACTTACTACCCTGGCCGTAGCCAGGTACCCGAAGCCTCGGCGCGTCACCAGAGCAAATCCAGGTTGAGCCGTGGGTATAGACCTGCTGGACCTCGGTGTGGAAGGTCCTTGATTTTGCGTGGTTTGGTGGGTCTAAGGGGAGTATATTCAGAACTTTTCAGTAGGCGGCTATCTTGTGGTAGTGGTGGTTGCACCTACTCGAGGGCCAGCCGCCGGATCGGGGGATGCCCGCATTGAAAGGAAATTATATACTTGTGTCCAGATGAAGTCCTATGGCTAGGATTAACGTCTCGGTGTTGCCGGTACCGCTAGTCGGTCTTAGACGGCATTCGTAGAACGGCTTCGGCGATCCTATTTCGGCATTTGTCGAGTTGGGCGATTAGTCATCGACGTCCTTGGGCAAGATAGAACATGAACGAAGCTACGGCACGGCTAAAGATTAACAGGCTGCTGGAGCGGGCGAGTTGGCGCTTCTTCCCGGAAGGGAACAAGCCCGCCAATGTCCGGCTTGAGCCAAGCGTTGAAATCAAACAATCCGACCTCGACGGGCTTGGAGACGACTTCGAGAAAACGACGAAAGGCTTCATAGACTTTCTCTTGCTGGACTCCAGGGGATTCCCGCTCTTGGTGTTGGAGGCCAAGTCGGAAGAGAAGCAACCGTTGGTGGGAAAGGAGCAGGCTCGTCGTTACGCCCGCTCCCAGAATTGCCGCTTTGTAATCCTATCCAACGGCAACTTGCACTACTTCTGGGACCTAGAGCGGGGCAATCCTTACATCATCACCTTATTCCCTACGCCGGAGTCGGTCACCAGCTACAACAGGGTCGAACCCGACTCAAAGCGCTTGATAGACGAGCAAGTCCAAGCGGATTATATCGTTCTCAGCCAGCGGCCCAACTATGCCTCCGAGGCAGCGTGGAAGAACCAGGCCGAAAGGCCCGGCTTCATAAAGTCCAACAATCTGCGCTTCCTGCGCGACTACCAACTCAGGGCTGTTCACGCATTGCAGGAGGCGGTCAAAGACGGCAACGACCGCTTTTTGTTCGAGATGGCCACAGGCACCGGCAAGACCCTCACCGCCGCGGCCGTCATCAAGCTGTTTCTCCGTTCCGTCAACGCTTATCGCGTGCTGTTCCTTGTGGACCGCCTCGAGCTTGAGAAGCAAGCTAGGAAAGTCTTCACCGGCCTGCTCTCCGCCGACTACACCACAGTCATCTTCAAGGAGAACCGCAACGACTGGCGCTCGGCGGAGATTGTAGTCACCACCGTCCAGTCGCTGCTGTTCAACAACAAGTACCAGACGCTCTTTTCGCCAACCGATTTCGACCTCGTCATCTCCGACGAGGCGCACCGCTCCATCAGCGGCAACGCCCGCGCCGTGTTCGACTACTTCGTTGGCTACAAGCTCGGTCTTACCGCCACGCCCCGAGACTATCTCCGAGGGACGGGCAAGCCCAACCCCAACTTGCGCGACCCTCGTGAGGCTGAGCGGAGGCTGCTCCGCGACACCTACCGCACCTTCGGCTGCGAGAGCGGGCAGCCCACCTTCCGGTACTCATTGCTCGACGGCGTGAAGGACGGCCACTTGATCAATCCCACCGTGGTGGACGCCCGCACCGAAGTAACCACCCAACTTCTGGCTGACGAGGGTTTCGTCGTCTCGGTCACCGATGACACGGGGGAAGAGCAGGAAGAGACTTTCAAACAGAGCGAGTTTGAGAAACGTTTCTTCTCAGACGCAACCAACCAGGTCTTCTGCAAAACCTTCCTGGAGAACGCGCTGCGGGACCCGGTCAGCGAAGAGATCGGCAAGTCCATCATCTTCTCCGTAAGCCAGAACCACGCGGCTAGGCTGACGCAGACGCTAAACGAAATGGCCGACGTCATGTTTCCCGGCAAGTACCGGTCCGACTTCGCCGTGCAGGTAACTTCACAAGTACCCGACGCCCAGCGGTACACTCTTAATTTTGCCAACAACAACCTGATGGGCTCGGCCAACTTCCTGCCCTCCTACCGGACTAGTAGAGCCTCACTGTTGTATTGATGGGTATAGGGACTTGAGCTTGATGCGGGCGTCCTCGGTTGTGAAGCGCCAGTCCACCTGAATTACGTCCCGGTTCCGTTGGTCCTGCCATGCGCCTGTTTCCCGTTCCAGGACTTCCTGGCTGGGTATCCGGCGATCCAAGCACTGCCGCGCCAGCACCCCCAGTTCGATCTCGGCCATATTAAGCCAACTCCCGTGCTTCGGGGTGTAATGTATCTCCAGCCGTTGGGCAATGCGCCGTGCCTCCGCCGGCTCGAAAGCCTGGTATAGGGATGCCGGATGATGGGTGTTCAGGTTGTCCATCACCAAGACTATCCGCTCCTTGTCGACATAGTCCTCGTCCACCAGTTTCTTGACCACCCGTGCCCAGTCGGCCTTGGTGCGCCGGTCCGTGACCTCCACCCGCCGCCATCCCTCCAGGGGCGCGAACAGCATGAACAGGTTGCTCACTCCGTTGCGTTGATATTCGTAATCGTATGCCATGGCTGCCCCCGGCCGCGACGGACGGGGTTGGCGGGTCTCCTGCACCAGTTGCTTGCTGGTCTCGTCCAGACACACCAGCACCTCCCCCTCTCCGTAGGGACGGTGATAGACCTCCAACACGTCCTCCATGGCGCACACAAAGTCCGCGCTCCCTTGGGGCGGGAGGCACCAGCATTCTTTCAGCCAAGGCTTGAGTTCGTTTTTTTCAGAGTCCGGCGCACCGTCTCTGTGCTGATGCTATCCACTATCTCCTGCGCCACCAATCCATCGGCCAGCATTTGCAGCGTCCAACTGACCCGTCCCTCCGGCGGTTGAGAGCAGGCCAAGGCTACCAGGTGGGCCTCACCCTGACCATCCAGCTTTTTCTTGCGGCGCTTTAGCTGCTGTTTGCGTCCCAGGGCTGCCTCCAGGCCCTCCTCCACGCACCGGCGGCGCACCCGTTCCACCGTGGCGCTGCCCACCTTCAGGACCCAGGCTATATCCTCGTCCCTCATTGCGCCATCAACCTGGTTCTCATCGCTAAGCAGCAGAATGCGGGCGTGAGTCTGCTTGTAAGCCGCCGCCCAACCCTTGGACACCAATCCCTTCAGTTCCTCCTGTTCCTCCTCCGTAAGTCCCACTCGGTATTTCTTCATCATCACATCCATCCCCGCTTCCCGATTTTCTTTTTTGACTGCTAACCCATCATATCTCACCAGCCATCATTTCAATGATGGTCAGCTACTAGCAAGGCGCGGGTCTGCGTAACCGTCGGCATGATGACTACCGGCTACGACTGCACCGACATCCTGAACCTCGGCCTCTTCCGGCCCATCTTCTCACCGACGGACTTCGTTCAGATGAAGGGCCGGGGCACGCGCCGACACGACTTCCTCGACCAGCTATTTGATTCGAATATCGAGGATGGCGTGCCCCGGCCCGACAAGACCGCGTTCAAGCTCTTTGACTTCTTCGGCAACTGCGACTACTTCGAGACCGAGTTCAATTACGATGAGGTCCTCAAGCTGCCGCCCCGCCGCCAAGAGGGTGGCGATGGGGGCGAGGGGAAAGACTCGGCCTTGATTTCAGGCTACGAGCATCTGGGCGCTGACATCCTCTCTACCATCAGGGAACTGACCATCGGCATCCAAGGAATGAAGATCGACCGGATGCTATTCGATCGGTTCGCGGACACCGTGCGAGAGGATGACGCCATTAAAGAGGCTGTCGAGGCCGGGCAGTGGGACCGTGTAATCGATTACGTAAACCGGAAAGTCTTCGACAAGCCGGAGGAGTATTACACCCTGGACAAGTTGAGGAAGGCCGCCGAGGTGGACCGCCGCCTGACTCTGCGGGAGATACTGGAAAAGGTGTTCGGCCTGATTCCCCGCTTCAAGTCCAAGGACGAACTGCTGGAAGAAGAGTTCGCCAAGTTCGTCGCCGATCATAAGCCCGAGCGGGCCAACGCCATCCCGGCGATCAAGACCTACTTCAAAGCCTACGCCACCAACGGCTATCTGCGCGGCATCATCGACCGGCGCCGGTTCGCTATCCTGGCCACGAACCCGGCATTCAGCCGCGCCGACTTCCGCGCGGTGCCGGACAAGTTCCGCCGGTTGGTCCCGGAGTACATAAAGGACTATGTTTCCTTGAACCAGTTCGCCGACTCGTGATCGTCTGAACTGTGATTCGCGTGATTACCGTGATTTGTATGAGAAGAGCGAGCCAAGTCATGGTCATCAGGTGCATCATATAAATCGCGGTTCAGACACCATGACGCGAATCAGAGGCCAGATATGTTAGACGCCGACACTAAACGCCGCATCGACACCGCCCGCGACATTCTCGTTGGCAAGGTGCCCGACCCCAAGAGCCAAGTGGAGCAGATCACCATTGCGCTCATCTACAAGTTCATGGACGACATCGACACTGAGAGCGAGGAATGGGGCGGCGCCCGCGAGTACTTCGCCGGGGATTTCGCCCGCTACGGCTGGGCCAAGCTGATGCACCCCGGCCTAGGCGGCCACGAGACCCTGAACCTCTACGCCGAGGCCCTGGGCCGGATGTCCGAGAACCCAGGCGTCCCGCCCCTGTTCCGGGACATCTTCAATAACGCTTTCCTGCCCTACCGTGACCCGGAGACCCTGCGCGCCTTCCTCAAGGTCATCGACAAATTTTCCTATGACGATTCCGAAAACCTGGGCGACGCTTTCGAGTACCTGCTTTCCGTCCTCGGGGCTCAAGGCGACGCCGGGCAGTTCCGCACGCCGCGGCACATCATCGACTTCATCGTCGGCGTCGTCGATCCCAAGAAGCACGAAAGGGTCCTCGACCCGGCTTGCGGCACTGCCGGCTTCCTGATCTCAACCTACAAGCACATCCTGGCGGCCAACACCGGCGAAGACGGCCAAAGCGTCCTCACCCCCGACGACCGGGACCGGCTGGCCGCTAACTTCAAGGGCTACGACATTTCGCCGGACATGGTGCGGCTGTCCTTGGTCAATATGTACCTCCACGGCTTCGCGGAGCCCCACATCAGCGAATACGACACCCTCACCAGCGAGGAACGCTGGAACGAGTACGCCGACGTGATACTGGCCAACCCGCCCTTCATGTCGCCGAAGGGCGGCATCCGGCCCCACAACCGTTTCTCCGTCAAGTCCAAGCGTAGCGAGGTTCTGTTCGTGGACTATATGGCCGAGCACCTGACACCTTCCGGACGGGCCGGCATCATCGTGCCCGAGGGCATCATCTTCCAGAGCCAGACCGCCCACAAGCAACTCCGCAAGATGCTGGTGGAGGACTACCTGGTAGCTGTGGTCTCGCTGCCTGCAGGAGTGTTCCAGCCCTACTCCGGCGTCAAGACATCGGTCCTCATCCTGGACCGGACACTGGCCAAGCGGACGGACTGCATCGCTTTCTTCAAGGTGGAAAACGACGGCTTCGACCTAGGCGCCCAGCGCCGTCCCATCGACCGGAACGACCTGCCACAGGCACAGGCTGAGCTTACGGAGTACCTGCGCCACCTGAGCGCGGGCAGTCCATCTCCCTTAGATGGCTTCCAGCCGGAGATGGGGACCATCGTAGAGAAAGAAAGAGTCGCGCAGAACGGGGAGTACAACCTGAGCGGGGAGCGGTATCGGGAGAATGAAAACAGCAGAAGTCAAACTTGGCCGATGGTGAGATTGCGGGACGTTTGCAATGACATTCTAAGCGGAGGCACACCATCGACAAAACAAGAAGAATATTGGAGGGGTGATATTCCATGGATTACCAGTGCTGACATTGTGGACGTCAAGACCGCGATACCAAGAAGGTACATCACAGAACAGGCCATCACAGAGTCAGCTACCAATTTGATTCCAAAGGGCAATATCATTGTAGTAACAAGAGTTGGACTAGGGAAACTGTTTAAGAACAGCTTTGACCTTTGCATTAGCCAGGACTCGCAAGGGTTAATCCTGAAAGACGACATCAACGCAGATTACCTAGTAGCTGACCATCATTGAAATGATGGCTGGTGAGATATGATGGGTTAGCAGTCAAAAAAGAAAATCGGGAAGCGGGGATGGATGTGATGATGAAGAAATACCGAGTGGGACTTACGGAGGAGGAACAGGAGGAACTGAAGGGATTGGTGTCCAAGGGTTGGGCGGCGGCTTACAAGCAGACTCACGCCCGCATTCTGCTGCTTAGCGATGAGAACCAGGTTGATGGCGCAATGAGGGACGAGGATATAGCCTGGGTCCTGAAGGTGGGCAGCGCCACGGTGGAACGGGTGCGCCGCCGGTGCGTGGAGGAGGGCCTGGAGGCAGCCCTGGGACGCAAACAGCAGCTAAAGCGCCGCAAGAAAAAGCTGGATGGTCAGGGTGAGGCCCACCTGGTAGCCTTGGCCTGCTCTCAACCGCCGGAGGGACGGGTCAGTTGGACGCTGCAAATGCTGGCCGATGGATTGGTGGCGCAGGAGATAGTGGATAGCATCAGCACAGAGACGGTGCGCCGGACTCTGAAAAAAACGAACTCAAGCCTTGGCTGAAAGAATGCTGGTGCCTCCCGCCCCAAGGGAGCGCGGACTTTGTGTGCGCCATGGAGGACGTGTTGGAGGTCTATCACCGTCCCTACGGAGAGGGGGAGGTGCTGGTGTGTCTGGACGAGACCAGCAAGCAACTGGTGCAGGAGACCCGCCAACCCCGTCCGTCGCGGCCGGGGGCAGCCATGGCATACGATTACGAATATCAACGCAACGGAGTGAGCAACCTGTTCATGCTGTTCGCGCCCCTGGAGGGATGGCGGCGGGTGGAGGTCACGGACCGGCGCACCAAGGCCGACTGGGCACGGGTGGTCAAGAAACTGGTGGACGAGGACTATGTCGACAAGGAGCGGATAGTCTTGGTGATGGACAACCTGAACACCCATCATCCGGCATCCCTATACCAGGCTTTCGAGCCGGCGGAGGCACGGCGCATTGCCCAACGGCTGGAGATACATTACACCCCGAAGCACGGGAGTTGGCTTAATATGGCCGAGATCGAACTGGGGGTGCTGGCGCGGCAGTGCTTGGATCGCCGGATACCCAGCCAGGAAGTCCTGGAACGGGAAACAGGCGCATGGCAGGACCAACGGAACCGGGACGTAATTCAGGTGGACTGGCGCTTCACAACCGAGGACGCCCGCATCAAGCTCAAGTCCCTATACCCATCAATACAACAGTGAGGCTCTACTAGTGTATATGCTCAAACCTGGAGTCGAAAGATTCAAGAACATTAGTCAGGGGACGACCATACAGGGGGTCACAAAGAAGCAGTTGTCAGAAATCCAAATCCCCCTGCCGCCACTGGAAGTGCAGCGGGAAATCGTCGCAGAGATAAAAGGCTACCAGAAGGTCATTGACGGAGCGCGGGCTGTGGTGGAGAACTACCGGCCGCACATCGCGGTTGACCCGGAGTGGCCGTTGGTGACGCTGGGGGAGCTTTGCGTGGTGCAACGAGGAGCCTCGCCCAGACCAATCCATGATTTCACCACTGATTCGGTAGATGGTGTGAATTGGATCAAAATCGGCGACGCAGAAATAGGCTCCAAGTACATAACAAAGACCAAAGAGCGCATCACTTTAGAGGGTGCAGGGAAATCAAGACGGGTGCAACCAGGAGACTTCATCCTTTCCAACTCGATGAGTTTCGGGCGCCCATACATCATGGCCATTGAAGGTTGTATCCATGACGGTTGGCTCCTTCTTCGGCGTAAGTCCGCTCGAATCGACCTAGACTTTCTGTACACCATACTCGGGACGGAGACAGTTTCGTCGCAGTTTGAACGAGCTGCAACGGGAGGAGTCGTCAACAATCTCAACAGTACAATTGTGCGAGACGTGAAAGTCCCAGTGCCGTCAGCAGGCATTCAGAAGAAGATTGCTACGGAACTCGAAGCCGAGCAAGCTCTGGTCGCCGCCAACCGGGAGCTGATTGAGCGGTTCGAGGGGAAGATTCATGCGGCTGTATCAAGGGTATGGAATGGATAAATTGATTACAAAGCTTGGAAGGAACGACAAGTACTGGTGCGGTTCCGGCAAAAAGTACAAACGGTGTCATTTGGGCCGCGACGCTCAACAGCCGCTCGGAAAACAGGATGTGCTTGAACGCTTCAGTAGAGTGTATGAGGAGGGACGTTGCCTTCATCCGAATGCGGGCCTCTCAACCTGCACTGGCAAAATCATCAAGGCCCACACAATCCAGAGAAACGGTGGTCTGAGTAAGATTGCCCGCAATGGACACGTTTACAGTGCTCTTAAGCACGGCCGTATGTTCGAGGAATCCAAGTCGAAACCGGATAGCGGTCCCAATATGATAGGTATTCGTGAGGCTTCAACGTTCACAGGGTTCTGCGCCCAGCACGACAATGAACTATTCGCTCAGATAGAAAAGAGGCCGTTCGACGGGTCACCAATACAGACAGCACTCCTAAACTAAAGCCAAGGTGAAATGTACATATCGCTAGACGCACTGTCAGTCACCCAGTAGGGGCCCAAAGGTGAAATGAGGAGCTGCGGGTCCTTTTGAAGACCCCGAAATGCACATCCCACCTTGGTATTGGTTTAGTATTACAACGACGGTTCAAGGAGGGATGTGCGGGGAGGCACGAAGTGCGGCGCGGCGCTTGGCATGGGAGCGCCTGGCCCGTTCGTTACTATCCTGCGTCTCTTCCAGCCACCGCAGCAACTCAGCCGGCCCGAACCGTTCCCTGGGCAGCAATTCCCGCACCACCCGGTAGACCTGCGGCCTCGTGATCCGGGGCATCTTTTTCCCCCCAAGCCTGTTGCAGGCTCAGCAGAAAAGCTCCGCCCAGCAGGCACAGGGCCACGTGGTGATGCCATCCCGCCCATGTCCGGGTCTCGTACTCGTCCAGCCCCACGTCGCTCTTCTCCGTCTCGAACTCGGTCTCAATGCGCCACCGGGAGCCTCCCACGTATGCCAGGGTCTCCAACGGGGTATCCTCCGGAGCGTTGGACAAGTAGTAGCGGGGTTCGCTGCCGTCCAGGTTCCGGCGGTAGACGGCCCAAACCATCTCGCCGGGCTTGCGCCTCCTGGTTACCCGCACCCGCTGGGCGCTGAACATATAGCTCCTCGGCCTCTGGGATCCCTCCGCCACCGTTATCTCCCGCCAGGCATCCCCCGGCAATTCCTCGCTGCGCTGCTCCATGGTCCGCCGCTGTCCGTCCACCAGCTTGGGCTTTCGGGGACGCCCGAACCCCTGATAGTCCGCACTGGTCCAAGCCGGCTCCAAGGGCCAGACGGTGGTGCCGCCGGGAACGTCCAGCACGTACCACATCCCCTGAGCCGCTAGTCCCTCCCGGAAGGACGGCGACATACCGAAGGCGTCGTCCCCGGCAACCCAGCCGGCCCTCAGATGGCCCCGCTCCAAGACCCGCCCCAGCATCTCCAATGCCAGTTCCGTCTTCGACCGGTAGCCCTGCCTCTCCTCCGGAACCCCCGCCGCCTCACACCGGTCTTGGTCCGAGGTCCAGCTCTCCGGCAGATACAGCCGCTTGTCCACCAAGGCCCGGCCCAGCGGGCTGACATAGGCCAGGAACATTCCGGCCTGGCAACTGGCCACCTTGCCCAGCCTCCCGCAATACTGACGGGCCACTCCCACGGACTTCCTGCCCTGCTTGGGGAAGTCGCTGCCGTCCAGTACCCACCACCGCCTCCGGATGTCCAATCCGGGGTCCCAAGTACTCTTGAAGACGTCCTATGACCGTGTCGTCATCCCAGGGGGATGAGCGAGAAACCGCTGCATCCCCCTGGCTGACGCCGGAACCGTCTCCGACAGATTCTCGGCGTTGCGCCGCTCCCCGGACTGTACAGCGAGAAACCGCTGCATCATCCCATCCGATAAAATCGGGGGAGTTGCATAGGCTACAAGGCGATTAGAAGCGTGGTCGGTGTTGGGTATGGGAGAGATGGGGAAATGGATGTGTCCGGTCTGCGCAGACGCCGGAACCGTCTCCGACAGATTCTCGGCGTTGCGCCGCTCCCCGGACTGTACCAGGAGAGCCTGGAGATAATGGCGGCTGTGGTCCCGCGCTTCCCTGCGGCCAAACAGCGGAGCGAAGTAAGCGTGAAAATCCTGAAAGGCCCCGTACACTGGAGGGGAACAGCAATGCTCGAAAGCCGCCGCATCCACTTCCCTGCCTCACTTGCCCAAGCCTTCCCCAACTACCCCGTCATCCTATCATCCCAACCGTCGTTGTAACCCGGTTCCCACACCACCCAAATGCAGGCTTTAGTTTAGGATATCGTGCAATTTGTCATGAGCTATACATTAAAGAGCATCACCTCGACGGTGCTGATCTACGGCGAGATTTCGACAAAGGACAACCTTTACCTATTCAACAGGCAGTTCAGCGAGCCAACTATCTCCACAATCTCGGGGTTGTCAAAGCCATCAAGGAACTTAAACTGTTGAAAAGTCGATATGATGAGGTTCTGTTCGAAGAACGCTTTGATAACCTCGACTACTACGTGGTTGAATTTAGCAAGTCTCCCGAGGTAATGTGCAGCGCCATTCACCAGTCAACTCACGACTTTAGAGGTAGTCGGATACATGAGTTGGGGCATCTAGATATCCCGGCTAGTTGGCTGACATTTTCTTTGATTGCAACAGACGATGGTGGGGCAGCCGTCTTCACTTGGCTGGCGAAGCATAGAAAGAGCGAGGATGTCATGAGAACCCTCCATGAGCTCTCGAATGCCGACTTGCCGCACGCTATTATCCGATTCACATTCGAGTTTTTTGAAAACACGTATTTTTCACTGGAATGGTGGGACGGTCTTGAGGGGCAGGTGCAAACCAGCCTTATGGAAAGGCAACTAAGAGATGTAAGAGGACTTGGAGGACTGCCAGAGTTCCCGCGGCCCGACTGGTGTCTGGCAGATGACGGGACCCGGGCAGTAAACTGGCCAGTGGTTTCCCGGCTGACCTCTATCAGCGACACCTAGGCAGCCAGTACGCGACCTTAGCACACTTAACCCTGTGACTTGTCTCAGCTAAAGGCTGCCCCTATCTACCTCGTCGCCGCCAACCGTGAGCTGATTGAGCGGTTCGAGGGGAAGATTCGGGCGGCAGCAGGACGTACTTGGGGCGAGGACGGCTAATCCACATCGGACATATGACATGAACTGGGAGAGGGGCCTCCATCACAGGGACTTGACCGCGTCCTCGATGGCCGAGGTTGCCTCCTGATAGTCGGTTCCCGGCGAGAAGGTCAACGGCTCTCCCAAGCGGACCTCGACCCTCCCCCGCCGGAGGAGGGGAAACCTTGTGGGGGCGCCCAGACTGTGGATGTGCAGGCGCAGCGGGACTACCGGGATTCGCCCCTCGACGGCGACGAGGCCGGTGCCGTTCATGAAGGGCTTGATGGGCCCTCCCACAGTGAGTTCGCCCTCCGGATATATCAGGACCGACCAGCCACTGTCCATGATCTTCCCCATGTTCTCCAGGCTGGGCCTGACCGACCCCTCCCTAGCCAGTGGGAAGGCGTTTCCCAATAGGGGGTTCATAACCCACCATACCGGGTTCCTCCAGAGATGGGCGGCTCCGGCCACTGCCATCCGGCGGCGCCACTTGAGGGGGACCGCTTTGATGATCAACGGATTATCCAGGCCGAGGTTGTGGTTCGACGCGAAGAGCACGGGGCCGGTGATGCCTTCCAGGTTCTCGCGGCCCACCACCTTCAGCCTATAAGGGAGGCTGACTAGGGGGAAGATAAGCGTCCGCTGGAGGAATCCGCGAAGGATACGACACCACCATCGCATCCCCCAACCGGGGAAGCTCATCATCGGCGGGTTCCTCGATCCCTCTTCGATGAGAGCCTCCAAGCGCCGGACCGTCATTTCCGGGCTCAACTGGCTCTCATCCATGTAGATGCCCAACTCCGCCTCTATCGCCGAGAGCAACTCGACGCGGCCAAGGGAGTCCAAGTCCAGGTCGCCGCCGAGGGTAGCGTCGTCCCGCACCTCCGCGGTGCCTCGTTTGCTCACCTCGCCGATGATCTGGCGCAGGCTCCTTGCCCCGCTTGCCGGGCTGCCGCCGGCGGGTGATACGGCCGGCCTCTCCGGCTGTATCCTCCCGAGAATTGTATCGATAACCAGCCCTTTCCTTACTTTAAGAGTGTGCGTGCGGGGAAAGTCCTCGTCGGCCCAAACAGTGAATCCTCGGATCCTCTGCTGTTCGGCCAGTTGCCCGTTGGTCCAAGAAACAACCTCTTGAGCGGTGTCGGCGTTGTCCAGAATCAAGGCCGCATGCACCTCAACCGAGGGACCCCTATTCAGCCCCACCACCGCCGCGTCGGTAACGCTTGGGTGCTTCGCCAGCACCGCCTGGATGTCCTCCGGAAAGACATTCTGGCCGCTGGGGAGGACGATCATATCCTTTTTTCTGCCCTGGATGTGCAAGAACCCCTCGTCGTCGAAGAACCCCAGATCGCCCGTCATGTACCAATCGCCGTCGAAGGCTGCGGCAGTCTCCTCGGGCGCGCGCCAGTAACCCGGGGTGACGTTGTCCCCGCGCACCAGAATCTCACCTTCGCTGCTGATTTTCACCTCTACGTTGGGCAGCGGGCGGCCGGTGGAGTCGAGGCGGCGTTCTCTCAAGCTGTGATTGCTGATGACGGGGGATGCCTCGGTGGTCCCATAGCCCTGGACTATCTTGACTCCGAGCAGCTCCCACTTGCGCCCCAGATCCTGGTCCAACGCCGCCCCTCCCGACACGATGAAGTCGAGCTTGCCGCCAAACTGCTTGTGGACCCGGCGGAACAGAAGGCGTCTCAGGGGAAAGGGCGTCGCCTCGGCTATCCGGAGCAGCCGGTTCCAGAGGGCTTCCCTGCCCTGCCGTTTCACCTCCCGCTCAATCCCGTTCATCAGCAACTCCAACGCTTGGGGGACGAGCAGCATGATCGTTATTCTGCGCTCACGCATCGTCCGGGCCAGAACGGTGGGCTGGCGGCTGGTGGGATAGGTGATACTGGCGCCGAAGTACAACGCGATCAACAGTCCACCCATCTGCTCGTACATGTGACTCAGCGGAAGGATGGACAGGAACCTGCTGGAGGGCTCGCAAGAGATATACTGGGACACCCCCTCCACGTTCGCCGTCAGGTTTCGGTGGGTAAGCATGACCCCTTTCGGGTTTCCCGTCGTGCCGGAGGTGAACACGATCTCGGTAAGATCGTCCGGGGAGATGTCCACCTGCTCCGGCTGGGGCAAACCCTGGATTGCGGCTTCCAGCTCCTCGAAAGCAATTTCAGGGACCCCTAAGTCAACCTCCTCTTTGGGAGTGAACCGCGAGGTGAACGCTAGTTTCGGGTCTACCCTGGATATGACCCTGGCAACGTAGTCGGGTGCGCTGCGAAGGTCCAGGGGGACCAATATGACTCCCGCTCTAATACATCCGAGGAAAATGAGCACCCAGTGAGGAGAGTTGGGGCCCCACAGAATGACTTGGTCGCCCTTGGTCAGGCCCCGGTGCTGGAGAAGGGTTGCCACTTGGCCCGACTCGTTCCACAGGCGGGAATAGCTCCAGCGTTGGTACCGAAATGCCGGCTTGAACAGGAGAGCATCGCGGGAGCCGTGCCTCTCGACCGCTCCCCGCAGAAGGTCTACAACAGTCTCGCCCACCGGGGTGTCAGATATACGACCATTTTTCATAGCTGCCTCCTATTTTCACAGAACCATAAACTGCTTCTTCCTCATTCCAATTCCTCTTGGATATTACAAATGGACGCTCCCACTACTGATTCTCCATCAACGATAGGTACGACTCCATACACGTATGACTTCTTCTCTGTGTTGTAGCGAATTTGCATCCTGTCGAATTTCTTTGTTGTGATAGTCCTTCTCTAGCTTAACTCATACGCGAATACCATACACCCGCACAGGTCTAATTTTAAGCGCAGCCGCCTGCGGGCGTTAGTGGAGCAGCGATCTTGGCGTTACAATAACTGGACCTGCAACACTGAAGGGCCCACATTACAACGGCGCAATAAGTCAGCAAATATTTGGGAACGAGCCCACCGCTTGGACCGTCCGGGACACTCCCTGAGAGGTGCACCAGATGACTCAAATGTACCCAATGGAACCGTATGAGCAGGACAGCAACGCCGTGGCTGACTACCGTCAGCAGTCGAGGCTTTTCCTGGCCAGGGCGCGGGAGTACCTGGCTGGTGATGATTTGCATCAGGCGGCGGAAAAGGGTTGGGGCGCTGCCGCCTGGATGGCTAAGGCGGTTGCCGAAGCCCAAGGCTGGCGGTACAAAACCCACGAAGAGTTTTTCGTAGTGATGTACCAAGCTGAAGACTTGTCTCCTGATGCCCGACTGCCCGGCCTGTGGCATGTTGCAAACACACTGCACGGGTTCTTTTACACCCGCAAGATGCTCTTGCGCCCAGATGCCATCGGCCGAGGGCTTGATCAAGTAGAGACTGTGCTAGACATCCTGCAACCGCTGACCGAGGCGGGGTAAGCGGCTGCGGAGTGATAGCCCTTCATCATTTATGCAAGGATGTATCATATGACTCAAATGTACCCAATGGAACCGTATGAGCAGGACAGCAACGCCGTGGCTGACTACCGTCAGCAGTCGAGGCTTTTCCTGGCCAGGGCGCGGGAGTACCTGGCTGGTGATGATCTGCATCAGGCGGCGGAAAAGGGTTGGGGCGCTGCCGCTTGGATGGCTAAGGCGGTTGCCGAAGCCCAAGGCTGGCGGTACAAAACCCACGAAGAGTTTTTCGTAGTGATGCGCCAAGCCCAAGACCTGTCTCGTGATGCCCGATTACGCAATCTGCGGCCTATTGCTAACGAACTCCACGGGGTCTTCTACACTCGCAAGATGTTCTTGAACTCCGATGACATTGGCCAAGGGCTTGACCAGATAGAGACTTTGCTAGACATCCTGCAACCGCTGACCGAGGCGGGGTAAGTGGCTGCGGAGTGATAGCCCCTCGTTGACAACGTGAGGATGCATAAAATGACTCAAATGTACCCAATGGAACCGTATGAGCAGGACAGCAACGCCGTTGCTGATTACCGTCAGCAGTCCAGGCTTTTCCTGGCCAAAGCGCGGGAGTACCTGGCTGGTGATGATCTGCATCAGGCGGCGGAAAAGGGTTGGGGCGCTGCCGCCTGGATGGCCAAGGCCGTCGCCGAAGCCCAAGGCTGGCAATACAAAAGACACGACGAGTTCTTCACGGTGATGCGCCAAGCTCAAGCTCTGTCTCGTGATGTCCAATTACGCAATTTGGGGTATGTTGCGAACGCGCTGCACGGGTTCTTTTACACTCGCAAGATGTTCTTGCACTCCGATGACATCGGCCAAGACCTTGACCAAGTGGAGACTTTACTGGACATCCTGCAACCGCTGACCGAGGCTGGGTAAGTGGCTGTGGAGTGATAGCCCCTCGTTGACAACGTGAGGATGCATAAAATGACTCAAATGTACCCAACGGAACCGTATGAGCAGGACGGCAACGCCGTGGCTGACTACCGTCAGCAGTCCAGGCTTTTCCTGGCCAGGGCGCGGGAGTACCTGGCCGGGGATGATCTGCATCAGGCGGCGGAGAAGGGTTGGGGCGCTGCCGCCTGGATGGCCAAGGCCGTCGCCGAAGCCCAAGGCTGGCAATACAAAAGACACGACGAGTTCTTCACGGTGATGTATCAAGCCGAGGGCTTGTCCCAAGATGCCCGACTACATAGCCTGTGGCCTATGGCGAACACGCTGCACGGGTTCTTTTACACCCGCAAGATATTCCTGAGTTCCGATGTCATTGGCCGAGGGCTTGACCAGATGGAGCTAATGCTGGACATCCTGCAACCGCTGACCGAGCCGTCTGAACAGTGATTTATGTGATTTGGCGATTGGCATGATTAAGAATCAGGGTAATCCCTTAATCCAACAAATCACAGTTCAGACGATACGCCACCGCGTCTATTCTCGCAGCCGGACGTGAAACTGCGACGGGTCCTGGCCGAAATCTTCAACCAGCTTCGGTAAAGGTCTACCGATCTCCTTCGCAGCCAACTGGCCATCCACGTACAAGCCATTTGACAGTTGCTTGATGTTCTTGAACTTTCGTCCGTTTGTGTGGTAGGGCTTTACGTGAATCAAGTATCTCGATGCACTCCCCCCACGTCTAAGCACTCTTCTGTTTTCAGTCAGCAATCCTTCCCGTATCAACCATTCAGCCGTTTGCAAGAAGAGGTCGATCCAGTAGCTAATGGATATTCCTTCTCCTCGGGGGCATTGAAGATGCCAGGGCGTAATTGAAGCACCTTTTGTTGGCTCTTCGTTACCCCATTCACCGAGACGGACGAACGTCATCCATCTCCCTGAATCAAGTGAAATCGCCCTAGAATATTCTTCAAATGGCCCTTGAAGGAGCGTTTCCCGAATTTCTCTCTGTGGCAGCAAACCAACCTCTGTCGCCTCGGCTTCGAGCAGTCGCAGCAGTTGGTCCTTGGCATTGTCCAAAACTAGCTGCCCGTCTATGGACTGAGACTCCAAGCCGGCGAGTTCTTCACGCCACAACGCAAGCTCTTTCTCAAAGCATTCCATCCATTCGCTGAAGAGCCGACGGTCTTGTGATCGCGTTTGTGGCCTTTCCGCCGCCGGTAGCTTGGCCAGGTAATTCTCGAAAGCTCTATCCAGTACCTTCTCGTCGGTCAACTCCGACTCCCGCTCTCCGATATAGAAACGCAGTTCTTCCTTGCGCTCCTCGGCAGGACCGCCGATCCGACGCCGCTCTTCTTCCAGGAAATTCTTGAGGAACGGGTCCCGGTGGGGCGAGAGTTCATCGTCGTCTCTCAGCATCGCCAACTCCTTCAGTTCTTCCTGAGTCGCCAGTTCCCTGCGGTGGGTCAGCCAGACCGCCTTGCGTCCGTCCTTCAGCCAGCGGGATAGCAACTCACCGGCAATGTGGGTTTTCCCGCCGCCGGTGGGCAATTGCAGCATCATCCGCGACTTCGAGGCAGCCAGGGCCTCTTCAATTCTACCCAACAAGTCCCTTTGGTAGGAGCGCAACTCGACCATTGTCTATCCTGCTACGCCATTTCTACGGAAGCCGCGGTAGACCGCCACCGGAAAGCTAACGTATCAGCATGAGGTGTCCTTACTTGGCGGGGCAATCATCGACCGAGAATCGGTGAGAACCGCTGAAAAAGAAGGCCACGAGGGTACGACGCGGAAAATGAGGTGAAGGGCCGCAAGGTGTAAGCAGCCCTAGGGCTGTTAGGCCCTAACTTTGGAGATTTTCGCTGGCAGCGCCTCCAGCCCGTCCACCCTAGAGGCCGGGTCCATCGCTTCGCTGGCTGCTAGGTCCAAGGCTAACTGGCCGAAAAGGGAGGTACTGGCGATAACTCCGGGCGGCACTGAATCCAGCAGCCGGGCCCGGCCCGCCAAGCTGTGCCCGGCGGTGACGAGTTCCACTTCGTCCCCCTCTTGGATTCCCTGAGCGGCGGCGTCCTCTGGATTGAGCTCCAACCAGACTTCACCGACGATCCGATTGCGTCTGCCTTTGATCACCTCTATGGGTCGATCATGCTGCAACAACACTCGCCCCGGCACGTACCAAGAGGGATACTCGGGGTTAATTTGCGTCTCAGCGGCGCGAAATTGGGGCGTCTCAACCTCGGCTCTCCCTGATGGAAACCCATCAAGAAAAAGAGTGGGGGTCCCGCCGGGATCCTGTTCGGCCAAGGGCCACTGTATTCCCGGATACTCCCGGCTGGAGTACAGCACTTGGGTGGGCTGCGGGCTTTCCAGAGTAGTGCGAAACACCATTCGCGCCTTTTCTTCCAAGCGCGGATAGGAGACCCCGGAATAGACCGGGACCACCTCGGCTATCTCGTTCATGATCTCGGCGGGTGAGGCGTATCCCAAGCCCCCGGCGCCCATGAGGCGGGCCAACTGGCAAAACACCCAGCTTTCGGGTTGGCGCTCTACGCCGTCTACTTCTAGGACGCGCCTTAGCCGTTGAATTCGCCGTTCCAGGTTGGTGAAAGTGCCCTCCTTCTCAGCGAAAGTGGTCCGAGGCAGCACCACCGAGGCCCTTTCGGCTGCCGGGCTCAAGAAAGTATCCAGGACCACGAGGAAGTCCAGGTCCTCCAAAGCGGCCAATCCATCTCCCAGCTTGCCGTTTTCCAAGTTGATGCTGTCCCCCACTATCAGCATTGCCTTGACGCGCCCCTCTTTGGCCGCTTGCAGGGCGCCAGCGGCGCCCAACCCAGGACTTGGAGGCAATACGCACCCCCAGGCTGTCTCCAGACGCTGGCGGGCAACATCGTCGGTGACTTGGCCGTAGCCGGGGAGCCGGCCGGGCAAGCAGCCCATGTCCCAAGCGCCCTGTTCGTTGGCCCCTTGACGCATGGGATACAAACCGGAACCGGGCTTGCCCAGGTTGCCGGTCACCAGGGCCAGATCGACCAAACTCCGAACGCAGTCCTTTTGCAGGCCGGCAGGAACATTGTCCAAGGCGTAGACGATAGCCGCCGCTCCCGCTTGGCCGTAGAGGCGGGCGGCTTCGGCGATGTCTGCTTGGGAAACGTGGGTGGTCCGAGACACCTCCTCCAACTCCAAGGCGTGCAGAGCATAATGCAAAGTCGCTGGGCTCTCGCAGTTCTCCTCAAGCCATTCGGTTTGCTCCAAGCCCTGGTCGATCAAGGACTTCAAGATTCCGCCCAGCAACAAAAGTTCCGTTCCCGGCACCGGACGCAGCCAGAGACGGGCGTAACGGGTCAATTCCACCTCCCTGGGATCGATGACTACCAGGTCGGCGGTTTTTCTAGCGGCTTTCTTGATCGGCACCCCCACCACGTTGTGCTCTTCGGTGACATTGCTGTTGAACACCAGGATGCAGTCCGAGTGCTCCAAGTCCCAGATCGAGTTGGTGGCGGCGGCGTAGCCCAAGGAACGCTCCAAGCCGATCACCAACTCCGGTTGAGTGTTCGATGTTTGGTCTATGTTGTTGGATTGCATCACCGCCCGAGCGAACTTTTGGGCCAAGTAGTGCTCTTCATTGGTGCTATTGGGGGATGTGAGAAGAGCAAACCCGTCGCCTTTGTATTCGGCCAACCTGGACGCTACGTGGTCCAAGGCTTCGTCCCAAGTTGACTCATGGAGTTGGCCGTCACGCCGGACCAAGGGGGTCCTTAGCCGGCTTTCCCTATTGACGAACTCCAAGCCGAATTTTCCCTTAAAACAAGCCTGGCCCCGGTTGGCCGGAGAGTTTAGCTCGGGGACAGCGCGAATAAACTGGCCCGAGGCATTGACTTCGAGGTTCAACTGACAGCCGACGGGGCAGTGCGGGCAGATGGTGCGTTCGGTGCGGACCGGTTTCTCCCACTTATGGTCTTTTTCAACCAAAGCGCCCACAGGGCAAACATCGATGCAGGCCCCGCAGAATTCACACCCGGACTCCAACAGAGAGGTCCCAAATGAGGTCCCTACCAGGGCTATACCGCTGCGTTCCGTGAAACCAATGGCGTCGTCACCGCGCAACTCTTCGCAGGCCCGGACGCAGCGGCCGCATACGATGCATAGGTTGTAGTCCCGGTCGTAAAAGGGGTCGCCCAGTTCCAAGGGTATGTTCCGGTACTTGTATTCCAAGGGCGACTCCAGGTCTATTCCCAGGTAACGCACCGTGTCTTTCAACTCGCACCGCTCGTTTTTGGGACAAGTCACACACCGGTCGTTCACCGAAACGTTGCGAAGACACACGCTGCCGGGGCTGCAAATATCGACTCGATGACAAGTAAGACAACCGTTGGGATGCTCGGCCACCAGCATGTCCATGACCGAGCGGCGCAGTTGTTGAACGTCGTCGGCTTCGTTTCTGATTTTCATGCCGTCTTGGACCGGCAAAGTGCATGAGGCGGGAAAACCCCGGCCGCCCTCAACTCCTACAACGCACATTCGACAAGCGGCAAAGGGTTTCATGCCCGGATGGTAGCAAAGGTAGGGGATGTAAACACCCCCTTCGATAGCGGCCTCCAATACCATTTTACCGGGGCTGGTCTTAACTTCTACGCCGTCAAAGCTGATGCTGATTTCATCGGCCATACTCTTTAGCTACCTCTTAGCTACCTGCGGGATTGCCGGGGAGAATAACGAGGCTCCAGGCAGCGGCCCGTTGGGCATTTCCTGTCGATGATATGGGCCTCAAACTCATCACCGAAGTGCCGCAGCGCGGAAGCCACCGGGTTGAACCCCAGTTGGCCGTGTCCGCACAGTGAACCGGCTTGCATGTCCTGCCCTACTTTGCGCATCAGGTCCAGGTCTTGGGGAACCCCCTCCAAGCGGCAGATACGCTCCAAGACTTCCAGCAAGTGGCTCATGCCCATGCGGCAGGGGAAACATTTGCCGCACGATTCGTATTGACAGAAAGCGATCAAGGCCCGGGTCAGGTCTACCACGCAGGTGTCTTCGTCGGCGGCGATGATGCCGCCGGACCCCAAAATTGCTCCCGCGTTCCGGAGCACCTCAAAGTCCAAGATCACATCCACGCTGTCCGCTTTCAGGACTCCCCCCAAGGGTCCGCCCGTTTGCACCAGCTTGAGGGCCTTGCCGCCGAGGACCCCTCCCGCGGCCTGGTACAGCACATCGGTCAGGTTGGTGCCCAAGGGCACTTCGATCATTCCGGTGTAGGTCAACGCACCGGAAAGGCACAGGATGGCGGTACCCTTGCTCTGGTCGTGGCCGATGCCGGCAAACCACTCGCCGCCCTTGGATACTATCTCGGGCACGTAGGCCAGGGTTTTGACGTTGTTGATATTGGATGGTTTGCCGAAGAGCCCCACTTGAGCCGGAAAAGGAGGCCGGTAACGGGGCATGGCCCGTTTTCCTTCAATGGACTCCATCAGTCCGCTTTCCTCTCCAGCCACGTAAGAGTCTCCGGTGAGGGCCACCTCTATGTCAAAATCGAATTCGGAGCCTAATATTCCACGCCCCAAGAGTCCTAGCTCTTGGGCCTGACGGACGGCGGCGCGGGTCCTCTCGATGGGTCCATCGTGCCCGTGGCGTATGAAAATATAGCCATAGCTGGCGCCAGTGGCGTAACCGGCCAGTATTATCCCCTCGACCAGGGTGTGGGGGTCGCTCTCCAGGATGCCTTTGTCGTTGTAGGCCCCGGGATCCCCCTCCTCGCAGTTGCACAAGATGTATTTGACCGGAGCGTTGGAGCCGGCCAGGAACCGCCATTTGGTCCCCGTGGAAAAGGCGGCGCCCCCGCGGCCCCGGAGACCGGACTGTACCACTTGGTCCAAGGTTTCAGCGGGAGTCATTTCCGTCAATGCTCGATGGAGCGCCCGGTAGCCCCCATTGGCAACATACTGATAGATGTCCAGGGGGTCTATGCTGCCGGCGTTTCGCAAAGCAATACGGGTCTCCAAGGCCCGCATCGGATGATTGTTCAAGTCTTGTATGGAGGAGCCAGCGCCGACAGTGCCCGAAAGCCCATCCCTGTCGCCCAAATAGCCTAAAGCTAGATTTTCGTCGGGGGTTCCTTGAGCAACATGGTAGGCCACAATCCGCTCCGCCGTCCGGGGGTCGACGTTGCGGTAGAAAATTCTAGGGCCGCCCGGAAACTGGACGTCCACCAGAGGTTCGGCGAAACACAGCCCCAGGCAGCCTACTTGGCTGATGTACGCCTCTACCCCGTGCTTCTCCAGTCCCGTCTCTAGAGCGGCCACCACCGAATCGGAGCCGGCGGCTTTGCCGCACATGGCGGAGCCTATGCGGACCCAGGGCCGGTCTCCCACGTTCAGTGCCTGCCAGCGGGCTTGCGCTTCAACCTCTATTTCCTGGAAACTGAGCGCCATTAAGAATCTTTCTCCACGATCTCCATGAACTCGGGGGCCCTTTCGCCCCGGCCGGACCACGGTAGGTGCCAGCGGCCCGTTTCGAATTGAAGCGGCCCCATGCCTACTCCAATTTCCAAACGGCCCCTGGATAGCTGGTCAATCATGGCGGTGTCCATGACAAAGCGCAGTGGATGATAAGTAGACCGAAGGCCGGAAAATACAACAACTGCCGGGGCCTACGTCTCTCCCCGCTAGAGGCAGCGGTCCTCATCAGCGTCGGTTTCCGCCAGCAATTGGGCGACTCTGTTCCGGGCTTCATCCGGAGAGAGGCGGCCGATCAGTTGATGGTCGATGGAAATCACCGGGGCTTGAGCGCAGACGCCCAAACAAGTATTGAACCTCACCGTCAGCTTGCGGTCCGGGGTGTCTCCTTCTTCTTCCATTCCTGTGGCGTCAAACACAGCATTTATGACAGCCATGGCGCCGACCAAGTGGCAAGAAGCGCCCCAACACAGCTCCACTCGGTGCCGACAGGGCGGCTCAAACCGGAAGTTGGGGTAAAAAGACGCGACCGCCCAAACATCGTTGATAGTTGAATGTGTCAAGGCGGCCACTGCTTCCACGGCCTCTTTGGGTATGTAAGCCAACTCATCCTCGACAGCGAGCAGCGAGGATAGAATAGTCACTGTGGGTTGAGTTTGACCCTGAACGGCTCTGGCGATCCGTTGTTTCAAGCCATCCATTTGCCGGGCTAGACCCTTTTAGTCCCTCAGTCCCTGGGACCGGTATTGCTGCCCAATAGTATCTGTTCCACCTCCGGAAAGATGCTGGCCGCTCTTTCTTTGCACTCTTGGTCAGTCAAGCTGGACAAGGGGTGAGGGGCCACTACGAATTGGTAGTCGGGGACACCCATCATCCGCGTCATAGCTTTGGCAGTATTTAGAAAAACGTGGGTAATGATGGAAGCCGTAGGAATGCCAAGCCGCTCCATCTCGATCCCGTCGTGCACACTGCACGAACTACAGGAGCCTCAATCACCCACCCCGGTGATCAAAATGTCCACTTGGTCCAATGCTTGCTGGACAACCTCCGGCTTGGTGGGCAGAGAAGCGTGGTGCTTGCTGAGATACACAACGTCTTTCAGCCCATACTTTTCCTTTAGCAAGGCTCCCAGTTCATGGAGCACTTTGTCCGAGTTGGCTTTGGTGTTCTCCAACAAACCCAGGGTCTTGCCGGCGAGGTCACTCGGGCGGGCGTTCAAAGCAAACGCGCCGGGGGCCAAGTCGGTGCCTTGAGGGTTGACCAACCGCAGATTTCGCACCGTTACCGTCTCCGCCATATTCCCTCCTCGTAGTCAAGATTTTATAGATGACGGCAGATGATTCTATGATACACGGCAGCCGCCGTTTTGCAAGTTATCAGCTTGCAAATAAACTGGGCCGCATCGTCATTTTTATGCTCCCGGCACATCCACCTTGCGGGTCCTGATCTTATAGTTGGTTGTGTTGATAATGGCGCTATTGCGGCCGCCGGTGCCACCGCCCATAACCACCAAAATGTCCTCCGGGTCCTCTGAGCAGCGCCGGACCACCTGTTCGTCACCAGGCTTCTCCGGGCCTTGGACCACTCCCAGCCGGATCAACTCGATTAAAGGCCGGGAGGCGTGCTCCATGAGATATTCCTGAATATCACGGCGGCTCCACTTGTCTTCTTGCAATGTGATCGCGTGCTCCGGCCCAATGACCAAGACCCACTGTCCGGGGAAACCGTAGGCCAAGAAGGCGGACTTCATAGTATCGGCGACGGTGGCCAGAATGCTCTCTCCGGTGTTGCCGTAAGAGTTGCTGACAGTAATGGGGTTGTAAGCCACCCCCACGGTCACGCAACTGTCTTCGGGTTGAAATCCCCGGCTCACGTGGAGGGCGCCCCAAGGAGAGTCTTCCTCGTTGTCGGCGATGCAGAGAGTATATTTACTGGGATTGCCCAGAGTGCCCCGGTCCAAAATGCCGGGGCGGGCGTCGAAGCCGTTCATGAAGCACAACCGGACAGCCCGGCCCAAGCAGGAGTTGGCCCGGAAGCCCGGACCAAAGAGACCGTCTCTAGAATTGACTCCGATTTGCTGCCGGATGGGGCCGTTGACGATCATCAAGATAGCCGGAGAGCTGGTGGAAGACGCCGCCATGTTGACGAAGTTCTTTTCCTCCTCCAGGGCCCTAAGAGTGGTTACCAGCACCGGGAAATACTCCGGCAAGCAGCCGGCCATGACCGCGTTGGCGGCGGCGTTTTCTGAGGTCAGGACCCGTCTTCGCATCTCCAGGGACAGCAACTCCTCCTCGCCCGTCATGCCCGCGTAGGCCAGCATATCCCGGACTTTATAGTCCGCCGGCGGCACCACCGGAAGACCGTCGCTCCAACCCAGACGGTAACATTCTTCTATGGCCTCTATGGTGTCGCTGGCCTCTACCAACTGGGAACGTTCAAAACTGGTGGTCATACCTTCAACCCCCTTCGCTTAATGCCAAAATCTCCAGCCGTTGCTTGAGTCGCGAGCCGAGATCTAATTGACAAATAATACTAGAAATGGCATCACCTTATATTCATATCAGGAATAGACGCCCCTGGACCCTACAGGACATCCTCAGCAGGCCGGCCTCGGCCAACATACGGCGGGCTGAAAAGGCTTGGTCTTTATCGCGGCGCGCCTCAGCGGCGTTTTCCCGGATTTCTCTTTCGTCCAGGGCCGCCTCCTCCCCGTGCCGGAGGCCGGGTAGAGAGGTGGGCGCCGCCTCGTTGGCTGGGACGGCTTCCTTTGGATTGCCGGCTGGTAGATTGCCGGCTGGTAGATTGCCGGCTGGTAGATTGCCGGTCCATCCGGTGACCGGCAGCAGGGCGTTGGTTTAGGGCCCGCGGCGAGGATGGCGAACGGTTGCTCGGCGGCCGGCCCTGATGAGACCGGACTGACGGTTGTTTTGCCACAGCAGCCGGTCTGTCGCCGCCGGTCCGCTCCTCGGGTTGTTGGGCCGCCTCCGGCCACGGCTCCGGCGCATCGTCGAAGGTCTCTTTGGCCACCCGGAAGGCGTTAATCGCGGCGGGCATACCACCGTAGAACACCATCTGGGAGATTATCTCGCTGATCTGCTCCTTGGTGACCCCGATATGAAGGGCGCCTTGGATGTGACGCCGGATCAACTGGGGGCTGTGGCCCAGCACGGTGAGAGCGGCGATGGTGCAGAGACTGCGGGTTTGGAGGTTGACCGCCGGACGGTTGTAGACTTCCCCGTAGACCACGGAATCCACCAACTCCATGACCTCCGGGGCCAATTCGGCCATAGCCGAAGGCGGGTCCGGGTTGCCTCGCGGTCCATAATATCGGCGTCTGAAATCGTGGGCAGCCTGCCGCAAGTCTTTTGAACCACCACTCTGGATCAAAGGTCCCTCTTTAGGTCATTTAGGCAGAATTGAGGAAATTATAACAGCGGGAAGCACTACAAGATTTGCCAGTATCGCTTCCCTTCCAAGCGGATTACTTTCCCAATGTTGTCTTTAGGGTGGAAGTGCCCGGCGGCCACCACGTAACCTTCGTTTTCGGCCCGGTCCAACAACGCTTGCCGGCTGCGCCGGCTTGCTTCTTTGTCTATATCTACCCCGGCGGTCCAGGCCGGCTCATGGACCTGAGCTTTGCTATGGAGAACGTCCCCGACTATCATCGCTTTCTCGCCTTGGGAGCTAATCAAAACCGCTTGATGCCCTGGAGTGTGGCCCGGAGTGGGCAAGGTGGTAACTTCGTCGGTGACGCTGTATTCGCCCTCGACCAAGTCCATCTTCCGGAGCCTTTGCAGCGGCATAACCTGAGTCTTAATGTAAGGGTGAGCTTCCAGTGCCTCTGGCTTGGTAAAGTGCTCCCAGTCGAGCTTGGGCACCAAGTATCTGGCGCGGCGGAAGTTCGGGGCGGGCATACCGCCCGAGTACCGCACGTTCCAGCCCACGTGGTCTCCATGAAGGTGGGTGTGGACGACGATATCCACTTCATCGGAAGGTGAAACGTTGGTGTTGGCGGACCGGTCGGCGGGGATAAGTATGGGCCGCAACTCCTCGTAGAGATTACCGGTGCGGTTGCCCCTTTCCGCATGGGGCCCCGGTCCCATGCCTGTGTCCACCAGTATGGTCCGGCCTTGGGAGCGCACCACCCAGACGCCGTAATATAGTTGAAGCCGACCTTCTTCTAAAATATCCTGGTACGGCGCCCAATCTTCGGGAGCGACGTCGGGGAACATCATTTCCGGGGCCCTCGACGGCGGCGTCATGTCGAGGACCGCAATGATTTCGGCATTGCCAACCGTTATTCTGTCGGCCATTGTTCTCTCCTCAAACTGGGTTAAGCGTCAGTACTGGACCAAGGAAAAGATGTCATAGCCTTCTAAGCGGCGGCGGCCGCCCAACTCCATTAATTCTATGATTACTCCGATGTCCCGCACCACGCCGCCTGACATCTCCACCAGCCTGGCCGAGGCTTCCAGAGTACCCCCGGTGGCCAGTAGGTCGTCCAGCAACAGGACCTTCTGGCCGGGACTGAGGCCGTCCGCGTGGATTTCCATGCTGGCCTTACCGTACTCCAAGGCATATTCCGCTTTGTGAGTCGCGGCGGGCAGTTTGCCTATCTTACGAGCGGGCACCATCGGGATTCCCATTTTATAGGCCAGCGGTGCGCCAAATAAGAAACCCCGTGACTCAATAACAACGATGACGTCCAGTTGATTGCCTTGAAACCGGTCTACAAGCCGGTCGATAGCGTACCTGAAGGCGCCGATGTCTTTGAGCAAGGGGGTGATATCACGAAAAAGGACTCCCGGTTTCGGAAAGTCGGGGATTTCCCTAATATAAGACTTGAGTTCCATCGAGCTTTGACCCCGTTGGGTGGTTTTTCCGGCTCAAGGAAGAAGCTTGGAAGTCAGAAATAGGTCTGGCCCAGCGACGCCGCGCGTCGCCAGGAGTTTAGAATACGGGACTTGAGGCGTCAAGTTGCGCTAGTCGGCTCCCCCAGAGAATATTTTTCAGGGAACATTTTGTGTGTGGATTATCCAGAAAATCCTGCAAAACCCAAGACCGTCGGGGAAGAGCAGCGGATAGCGGCGTCCACGCTACGATAATCGGCTCAGGACAAAGCTCGTGAGAAGCCCCAAAATGGTATCGTAGAGACATGAGCCATCGGTGCGGGTCAGGATGCCAACGCAAGCAGACCCCCAGCACGAGGAAAGACTGCCGAAGTTGCGGCTCGGAGCGGGCACGACGGACGATAACGGCTGGGGGGCGAACTCGAACACTCAGCCAGCACTTGATGAACAACCCGCACCCCGAGGTCACGAAGAAGATAATGGCTTGCGTCTTAGATCATTGGATAGCGCGGGGCATCCACACCGACGATGATGGACGGCAAAGTTGGATTTACTTCGCCTTTGTCTCGGGACTAGAGAACATGGTCCGGGTCGTCGTCTCCATTGACGACGAGACTGTCGTGTCGGCCTTTCAAGATAGCGGGGCTGCGCTGAATTGGACTAGGGGCAACCGAGCATACTTCAACCGGTATAAAAACCTTGAGGTGCGAGAGAATGAATCTACAAGCGACCTATGATCGGGAGGTCGACGTGTTGCGCCTTTTCACCGGGGAGAAAGGCGCCACCAGCACCACATTGCATGAACAGGACTCCCTTGTGCTGGACCTTGCCGCTAGGGACGGCCACTACATAGTCGGAATCGAAGTCATAGGGGCATCGTCCTATTTGCCCTTGGGAAAGCGGGGATACGATGTTAAGACCGACACCCTGACGTTGGGGACCATCAACGGCTCCTCCTTGGTTGCTGAGAACGGTGACATAGTGAGTTATTGGCAAGGGTATGAAGATGCGCTAGACAGCATCCGGGTTCCCATCGGCGTCGCCATCCAGCGGGCGTCTAAACACTTGGCGGGAATACTATCTGGCCCTAGCGGGTCGAACCAACGAGGGCAGTCTCCTATCGTTTGAGACTTCATTACTTATGGGCTAGAATGGGGTTCATATTGACCATTCGATATACTTTAGATCGGGCGTATGTTTCGGCACTTACAGACTAAACTAAAGCCAAGGTGGGATGTGCATTTGGGTGGTGCTGGGAACCGGGTTGGGAGTTTTGCAGTAGCTTCTCGGCCCTTAAGTGCAGGATGGTCCGGCACCGCTGTTTGACCTCATCCTTCCTCCTGGACAGGCGGGCGAGGAAGCCGCTCACCCTCTCCTGCACCAAGGCTTTAGTTCCCAGGCACAGGTTCCCGGTGGCTTCCTCTCTCACCCATCTCCAGACCGCCTCGTCGGCGTTGAAGTCCGGGCTGTACCCCGGCAGATTCACCAGCCGCAGGTTCAGACCGGGGGTCTCCAGGTATGACCGCATCGCCGGGCCACGGTGCGCTGGCGCGTTATCCCAGATCACGTTCAGACGCCCGCCGTACCTCTCTCTCAACTGCTCCAGGAAGGCTGCGGATGTTCCGCTATTGCTGTTCCCCTCCAGTTCCATCCATTCCACCTCGCCCGTCTCCAGACACACTGCCGAGTAGTAGCTGGCCTTCTCACCACGGCGCGGGCTGGTCGAGTCCACCAGGGCCGGCTCTCCCTTCAGCGCCCACTTACCCCGCAACTCAGCGTCCGCCCGGAAGTGGGCCTCATCAACGAAGAAGATCTTCTCCCCGGTCTCTTGCGCCTCACACGCCAGGGCAGCGTACTCTGCCACGAAGGCCTCTCGCCGCGCTTCATCGGCCTTGACCAGCCGCTTCTTAGGACGCTTGAGCACGAATCCCAGGCGGTGCAGCCAGTTCAGGCAGCTGCTGCGGCTCAGGCTGATGCCGAAACGTTCCAAGACAAACTTCCAGACAGCTTTCCAGTTCCAGTTGGCTAGGCCGATATCCACATTGGCAGGCAGTTCCTGCACCGCCGCCTTCAACTCCGCCTGCTGCGCCTCTTCCAGGGCGGGGGGGAACCCCCGGACTGCTCGAAGGCCAAGGCCGCAGGACCGCCTTCGCCGAAGGCGCCAAGCCACCGTCCTATGCTATGAGGATCCCGTTCCAGCGCCTCGGCCACCGCCGAAGCGGTCCAACCCTGGGCTAGCAGCCAGAGAGCGTGCCACCGCTCCCGTTCGCGGGGCGTCGGAGCCAGAATTAGCCGCCTGCGCAGACCGGACACATCCATTTCCCACTGTTCGAGAAACCGGCTTATCTCTCCCATACCCAACACCGACCACGCTTCTAATCGCCTTGTAGCCTATGCAACTCCCCCGATTTTATCGGATGCCTATGCAGGTTTCACCTTGGCTTTGGTTTAGTAGCTGACCATCATTGAAATGATGGCTGGTGAGATATGATGAGTTAGCAGTCAAAAAAGAAAATCGGGAAGCGGGGATGGATGTGATGATGAAGAAATACCGAGTGGGACTTACGGAGGAGGAACAGGAGGAACCGAAGGGATTGGTGTCCAAGGGTTGGGCGGCGGCTTACAAGCAGACTCACGCCCGCATTCTGCTGCTTAGCGATGAGAACCAGGTTGATAGCGCAATGAGGGACGAGGATATAGCCTGGGTCCTGAAGGTGGGCAGCGCCACGGTGGAACGGGTGCGCCGCCGGTGCGTGGAGGAGGGCCTGGAGGCAGCCCTGGGACGCAAACAGCAGCTAAAGCGCCGCAAGAAAAAGCTGGATGGTCAGGGTGAGGCCCACCTGGTAGCCTTGGCCTGCTCTCAACCGCCGGAGGGACGGGTCAGTTGGACGCTGCAAATGCTGGCCGATGGATTGGTGGCGCAGGAGATAGTGGATAGCATCAGCACAGAGACGGTGCGCCGGACTCTGAAAAAAACGAACTCAAGCCTTGGCTGAAAGAATGCTGGTGCCTCCCGCCCCAAGGGAGCGCGGACTTTGTGTGCGCCATGGAGGACGTGTTGGAGGTCTATCACCGTCCCTACGGAGAGGGGGAGGTGCTGGTGTGTCTGGACGAGACCAGCAAGCAACTGGTGCAGGAGACCCGCCAACCCCGTCCGTCGCGGCCGGGGGCAGCCATGGCATACGATTACGAATATCAACGCAACGGAGTGAGCAACCTGTTCATGCTGTTCGCGCCCCTGGAGGGATGGCGGCGGGTGGAGGTCACGGACCGGCGCACCAAGGCCGACTGGGCACGGGTGGTCAAGAAACTGGTGGACGAGGACTATGTCGACAAGGAGCGGATAGTCTTGGTGATGGACAACCTGAACACCCATCATCCGGCATCCCTATACCAGGCTTTCGAGCCGGCGGAGGCACGGCGCATTGCCCAACGGCTGGAGATACATTACACCCCGAAGCACGGGAGTTGGCTTAATATGGCCGAGATCGAACTGGGGGTGCTGGCGCGGCAGTGCTTGGATCGCCGGATACCCAGCCAGGAAGTCCTGGAACGGGAAACAGGCGCATGGCAGGACCAACGGAACCGGGACGTAATTCAGGTGGACTGGCGCTTCACAACCGAGGACGCCCGCATCAAGCTCAAGTCCCTATACCCATCAATACAACAGTGAGGCTCTACTAGGGCCTGTTGACACTAATAGCTGAGGACCGGGCAACCACAAGGGTTGCCCCTACGAAATCCCGTAGCACGCCGGTTGTAGAGGCGCCCTTTGTGGGAGGCTGGACTACCAATCCCTATATAGGAAATTGGTAGTGTCAGCAGGCCCTAGTTGCCGTACGTGCAATCTCGCTCCGTTGCGCTGGTGTAGCCTCGCCGGGGTTTCTTTCTTCCTTGGCGGGTGGAGAAGGTAGACTCTACTCAAGGCGTGAGCTAGAGAGGAAGAGTTTTGACCCTCCCTCTTTCCACTTATTAACAATTGACTTTTCCGTTGCGATTTTATATAGTATGTGCCGGTCAAGTTGGTCCCGATGAAATGGCCCCGGAACCTGGGGCCATTTCTAGTGTGCCCGCCTCTCGGTGTCTTCGATGCCCCTGTGGCGCAATGGAAGCGCAGTCGACTTGTAATCGACAGGTTAGGGGTTCGAATCCCCTCTGGGGCTCCTATAGACGCCAAGAGTCATTACGGCAGGCCCTTCTGGGAATCGAGGCGCGGCCCTAAGATTGGGACTCTCAAAAATTGGAGGGGTGGGTGAGTGGTTAAAGCCACCAGACTGTAAATCTGGCGTCCGGAAGGGCTTCGTAGGTTCGAATCCTACCCCCTCCACCATGTATAATGTTTGTGTAAATAGTAGAATGGATTGCCCGTGACCCCGGCAGTTAGCCCAGATAGCTCAGCGGTAGAGCACGTTCTTGGTAAGAACGGGGTCGGCGGTTCAATCCCGCCTCTGGGCTCCAACAATCGCAAAGGAGAGGAAATTTAAATGGCCAAACAGCGATTTGACAGGTCAAAGCCCCACATAAACGTGGGAACCATCGGGCACGTTGACCACGGCAAGACTACCCTCACTTCGGCCATGACCCAAGTGCTGGGCAAGCGCGGCCTTGCCGATTACCGGAGCCTTGAGAGTATCGATAACGCTCCGGAAGAGAAAAGCCGCGGCCTGACCATCGCCATTGCTCATGTGGAGTACCAGACGGAAAACCGTCATTACGCCCACGTGGACTGTCCCGGACATGCCGACTACATTAAGAACATGATTACCGGGGCGGCCCAAATGGATGGCGCGGTCTTGGTGGTCAGCGCTCCGGATGGACCAATGCCCCAGACTCGTGAACACATCCTGCTGGCCCGGCAGGTTGAGGTTCCCCGTATTCTGGTGGCTCTCAACAAAGTCGACATGATGGAAGACGAGGAACTCCTGGAACTAGTGGAGTTGGAGGTAAGAGACCTCCTGAACCGGTACGAGTTCCCCGGAGACGATACCCCCATCATCCGAGTCAGCGCGCTCAAGGCGTTGGAAGGAGACCCCGAGGCCGAAGAAGGCATCATGAATTTGGTCCAAACAATGGACGACTACATCCCTCTGCCAGCCCGGGTGGTCGACCGGCCTTTCCTGATGCCCATAGAGGACGTCTTCGGCATAAAGGGCCGGGGAACGGTAGTGACCGGCCGCGTGGAACGGGGCCTGTTGAAGCAGGGAGAACCGGTGGAGATTATCCGGTACGGCGACGTGCGAGAGACGGTTGCCACCGGCCTGGAGATGTTCCACAAGATCCTGGACACCACCGAGGCCGGCGACGCCGTGGGCGTTCTGCTGCGTGGAGTGGACAGGGATGAAGTGGAGCGAGGCCAGGTGTTGGTCAAGCCCGGCTCCATGCGTCCCCACCAAGAGGCCAATGCGGAAGTCTACGTGCTCAGCCGAGAAGAAGGCGGCCGTCACACTCCCTTCTTCCCTGGATACAAGCCCCAGTTTTACATTCGCACCAGTGACATCACCGGGGAGATCCAGTTGCCCGAAGGGGTGGAAATGGTGATGCCCGGAGACAACATCCAGATGACCATCAAACTGCTTACCCCGGTAGCCATCGAAGAGGGGCTGCGTTTCGCTATCCGAGAGGGTGGCCGCACCGTGGGCGCCGGGGTCTTTACTCAACTATTGGATTAAGAAATGGCCAAGAAGTCTGGAGACGTTAGGCAAATCATAACGTTGCAGTGCGGCGGCTGTCGGGAACGGAATTATACCTCGACAAAAAACCGCCGCAACGATCCCAATCGCTTGGAGCTGCGCAAGTATTGTTCCCGCTGCCGCGGCCACACCGCCCACAGGGAAGTGAGGTAGACCGCAATGGCCAGGGCGTCGACGAGGGCTGCCCGGATTATCTCTCCCGGAGCGGGTGGAAGAGTAAGCCCTGTCGCTTTCTTGCGGGAAACAGTCTCGGAGCTTAGAAAGTCGGTATGGCCCAGTAGAGAAGAAACGGCCCGGTTGACTGTGGTAGTCATCGCTCTGGCGGTGGCCGCCGGGTTCTTCTTGGGGGGATTGGACCGGATATTTACCGAGACGTTCACCAAGTACGTATTGTAGTTGTTGCGGTTCTTCCCCGACCTCCCATCGGTTATAATAGACGGCTGCTGGGCCGGCTTGGAGACAGGTCCGGCCAAATAACTAGCTTTCCAGCCCTGTTGCCCCATCGAGGTGAGTAATGACGACAGTCAGCCAACAGCAAGTAGAAGAAATCCAAGGCCCCCGTTGGTATATCGTGCATACTTACTCCGGGCAGGAGGATGTGGTCGAAAAAAACTTGAACCTGCGCATCCAAAGCCTGGATATGCAGGACCGCATCCTTCAGGTGCTGGTGCCCACCGAGGAAGAGGTAGTATTCAAGGAAGGCAAACGCAAGGCGGAACGCCGCAAGCTGTTCCCAGGGTATATCCTGGTGCGGATGTCCATGGACGACGAAAGCTGGTACGCTGTGCGCAACACCCCCGGAGTAACCGGCTTCGTGTCCAGCGAAGACGAGTCCGACAAAAGGCCGAAGCCGGTGCCCTTGGAGGACAAACAGATTGAGGACATCCTCAAACAAGTGGAAGCGGGCGCGACGCGGGTCAAGATAGGTCTGCAGCGGGGTGAGACGGTGCGCATCACCGAGGGCCCGTTCGTGGATTTCATTGGGGCGGTTAACGACATCGACGAAGGCAAAGGCAAAGTGCGGGTGCTGGTTTCCTTCTTCGGCAGAGAAACGCCGGTGGAGTTGGACTTTCTGCAGGTGGAACGAGTCTAGGAGTTATCGGTGGCCAAGAAAGTAAGAGCGATCATCAAGCTGCAACTGGAGGCGGGGAAAGCGACTCCCGCGCCGCCGGTGGGTCCGGCCCTGGGTCAGCACGGCGTCAACATCATGGGGTTCGTCAAGGAGTACAATTCCCGCACCGCCGCCCAGAGCGGCACCATCGTTCCGGTTCACCTGACCGTGTTTGAGGACCGTTCCTTCACCTTTGTTACCCGCACTCCCCCGGCGTCAGAGTTGCTGCGTAAAGCGGCGGCGGTAGAAAAGGGGGCACCCGACAGCCGCCAAGGCTCCGTGGGGACGATTAACCGAGGGGCGTTGAGAGAGATAGCCGAGACTAAGCTCAGCGACTTGAACGCCTCTTCCGTGGAAGCGGCTATGGCTATTATCGAGGGAACCGCCCGCAGCATGGGCATACGGGTGTCAGAGGAATGAGGGCCCGGCGAATCCTGGAGAATAAGGCGGAGCATAAATCATGGTGAAGCACAGCCGGCGTTACAGCGCAGTGGCGGAACGGGTGGAACCGGACCGCGACTACCAGCCCCAAGAGGCCGTCGAACTGGTGAAGGAGCTTTCCAACGCCAAGTTCGATGAGACCGTGGAGGTCCACCTTAGGACCAATGCCGACCCCCGACATGCCGACCAGATGGTCCGGGGAGTTACTGTCTTACCCCACGGCTTGGGTAAACAGGTGCGGGTATTGGTGTTTGCCAGTGCCGACGTCGCAGAGATTGCCCGGCAAGCGGGCGCGGATTACGTGGGGGAGGACGAGTTAATAGCCCAAATAGAAGGCGGCTGGATGGAGTTCGACGTGGGGCTGGCGGTGCCCCAAGTAATGCCCAAGATTGGTCGCTTGGGGAGGATCCTGGGCCGAAGCGGGCTCATGCCCAACCCCCGGTCCGGCACCATGGTCCAACCGCAGGACCTGCCCAGGGTAATCCAAGAAGCGAAAGCCGGCCGGGTGGAATACCGCACCGACCGCACCGCCATTATCCACAGCCCGGTGGGGAAAATAAGCTTCACTACCGACCAGCTTGTGGATAATCTCGCTACCCTGGTCGGCTCGATAATCAGCGACAAGCCGTCGGCGGTTAAAGGCTCCTTCTTACGCTCAGCCTATATGAGCTCGTCCATGGGGCCGGGCATACCTTTGGACCTGGCGAGCCTACAAGCTTTGGAGGCGCCCTAGAAATAAGCTTTCATACCAAGTAAAATACACGATGAGGCCCAAGACCGCGGGTCCCCGCCAATAGCGGGGTTAAGGGCCAACAGGCCGCCCGCCTAGGTGCAGTGATTTTCCAGAATGGAAAGCCATTTATCCCTGCGCCCCGGTCTTGGCGCAGGGATTTTTGTTAATCAGGCAGGAGAAAAGCGTTGTCAACCCAGGAGAAAATTGACCGGGTAAATGCCCTAAAGGAAAAACTGGAACGGTGCACCATAGCATTGACCGCTAACTACACCGGCATCTCGGTCAACGAAATGGTCGAGCTCAGACGGAGGATGCGGGCCGTCGGCGTAGAGTTTACCGTAGTCAAGAACACTCTGATCGGCTTGGCAGCCGAGGCGGCCCATCGGCCTCAAGTTAAAGAGATCGTTCAAGGCCCAACGGTGATCGCTTTTGGCTACGGCGACCCCTTGGATGTCGCTAGAACCATATCGGAATACGTGCGGACCTCCCGGTCTACTCTGTCGGTCCAAGGAGCGGTCCTAGAAGACGGGCCGGCGCTGCCGCCGGCACAAGTGACTCGCTTGGCCGTGCTGCCCAGTAAACCCCAACTGTTAGCCAACCTGATGGGCCAGTTGCAAGCACCGATGCAAAGACTTCTGATGGTGTTGAACGGCCCTTTGCAAAGCCTCGACTTCCTGCTCCAAGCCAGGATCAGGCAGCTCGAGTCCGCCGAATCCGGCGGTTGATTTCTGCCTAACTCAATTGTAATGAGGAGGACCGGTGACTAAGGAAGAGTTTTTAGAAGCAATCAAGGGAATGAACGTTCTGGAATTGGCCGACATGGTCAAGGCGTTGGAAGAGGAGTTCGGCATCACCGCCGCGGCCCCGGTGGCGGTGGCCGTCGCTCCGGGCGCTGGAGTGGGCCAGGGTCCCATGGATGGCGCTCCGCCGGAAGAGGAACAAACCGAGTTCGAAGTGAGTATCCAGGAAATCGGCCCCAACAAGATCAACGTGATCAAGGCGGTCCGGGAAGTCACTTCTCTGGGGCTCCGGGAAGCCAAGGAATTGGTGGAGTCGGCCCCGGCTCGAGTGAAAGAGGGCATAGTTAAAGACGAGGCCGACTCAATTAAAGGCAAACTGGAAGAGGCCGGCGCCGTCGTACAGGTAAGCTAGCCCTACTACCCGTGTCCCAACCGTAATAGGAGGAGAGGATTTTGAGCCGCCGCAAGGACTTGGAACGCTTCCTCCGTCTCAAGCGGGACAACCCCAATTACCAAGGATTCCGCGGCGCCAACACCGTCACCGAGAAGCAAGCGCCGGTCCTTGAAAGTGTGGTGTGTTCGGTATGCGGCCGCAAGCGCAACGTGGATAGAGACGCCATCCCGGAAGACCGGGACAACTTCGTGTGCATAAGATGTCAGGGGAGCGGCTTACCGGAAGGGGGGTAGCTGGTCGTTCAAATAGTCGTATGCCCGGTTGAATTGGCTCTCGCCGCCAAAACCTTCGCTTTCTGATACGAAGGCTACGTGGACATCCGGTTGGACCCCGTCGCCGCCCAGCGGCCTACCGGAAGGAGTGTACCACTGTAGAGTCGGTATATAAATCGCCGAGCCATCGGCCAGTTCAATGAAGGTGTAGGTCGCTCCTTTGCCGAAGGTTTCGGTGCCCATTATGACCGCGCGGCCGGTTTCCTGTAACACCGCCGCTACCGCCTCCGCTTCTCCCTTGGTGCCTCCATTGACCAGCGCCACCATCGGCATTTCGCCCAAATCAAAACGGTCCAAGTCTTGTCTTATACGTTGTTCCCGCCGCTCGCCGTTGCGGTCCTCCTGGTAAAGAAACAAGCTTTCCAGTTGCAAAAACTGTCCCGCTACGTCACTGGCCGCTTCCTCCGAGCCGCCGGGGTTGGACCGTAGGTCAAGGATCAACGCCAGCATGTCGATCAGCTTGAGTTCCTCCAATGCTTCGTAGAGCTGTACGCCGGTATTGTCTCGAAACTGGGATATATAAATGTACCCGATGCCCCCCGGCAGTAACTGGCGGTTCACAGAGGGTAAACTGATCTGGCCCCGGAACACCTCAATCTCCAGTGGTTCCGGCTCATCGGAACGCTCCACCAGCAGGGCCACTTTGGTTCCCTCGGGACCCGCTATCTCTTGGACCACCTCTTCCAGGCTTTTGCCGGCTGCGGCCTCTCCTTCGACTTCCAGCAGTGCGTCGCCCGGCTGAATTTCGGCTTTTTCCGCAGGGCTGTCCTGAAACGGGAAGAGCAGGATTTGGCCATCCTGGGCGACAACTCGGGCACCTATGCCAAGGTACGAACCCTCGATGCTCTCATTTATGGAATCCCGGACCTCGGGATAGGTTTCAGCGTTCAAGAATACGGCTGTCCGGTCGTCGAGGCCGTCGATTAAGCCATTGACAGCGGCCGTGACCAGTTCTGAACGGTCGATGTCGGGCCAGCGCTGCTGATGCAACACTAGGCCCCGCCAGACATCGGCCATCTCCTCTGGAACACCGGGCGGGACCTGGCCGTGCAAACGGCCGACCTTGGTGAGGAAAGGGTAAGGAGGGGCTTCGGCCAAATCCAACATGCGGCCAAGCGCGCCGCTCACTACCGTTTCCGGATTTAGGTTGTCCCGGCCTGCGTACGAGCCATTAATTTTTTCCCAAACGTCCCATATCAAAGCCGCCTTGTCCTCGGGTTCAGCATCTTCACTTGCTTTTTCATTAGTACCGCAAGCCAGAAGCAAGACCATCGACAAGAGAGCCGCAAATAGCAGTGACTTAAGAAACTTGATAGCCAAATCGCTCCGCATATTACACTGAAATACGGCAGGCCCGTTCTCTTTTGGGTTCATTGTAGCAGATGGATTCCATGTAATCCCTATCCTATCCTCGGCGCTCAGCCGCCCCGGCACCCAATACTCTACTTGTTGGTCCGTGGCTACCGCAGTCCCCTTGGTGTACAATGGGCGGAACCGAATCAATGGGCGCCCAACAGTTGGAAGCCGGTTTAAGGCTTGATGCACCGATAAGCCGCCAAGCTCCAACCAGGTTCGCCGGTTCCCATGCCGCTCTAAACAATGCCAAAGGTTCGCCAGACCATCAGCCGACGAGGAGGAAAAGATGATCCGAGTAACCGTTTCGTATCCCAATGAACCGGATAAGAAGTTCGATTGGGACTACTACATGAACACCCACTTGCCTTTGGTCCACGAGCACCTAGATTCTCGCGGCTTGACCAAGGTGGAGATAGACAAAGGGATCTCGGCTCCGGATCCCAGCGCGCCACCGGCTTTGATAGCCGTGGCTTATCTAACCTTTAATACGGTCGAAGAAGTCCACGAGGCCTTTAAGGCGGTGGGCCGGCCGGTCATGGGTGACATTCCCAACTACACGGATATCAAACCGACGATCCAGATCAACGAAATAGTAGCCTAGGCTGGAGAACCGCAGCAGCTATTGGGCTGCGGCCTTTCTCGGCGCACGGCAAGCGTGTCCCGGACGCCGTATAAGGCTTCTACCAGGGGGCGATCAGGAAGGCGGCTAGAAAGCCGGTTGTATCCTATCTATGGAAAGTGACCTTACGGAAGGCCTCTCCAAATTGGTACTCTTGGTCCGCCACGGCGTTTTCGGCAAATTCCTTGACAAAGGCTTCGACCTCGGATTCAGCCTCGGCTTTTAT
Organism: Dehalococcoidia bacterium; assembly: GCA_965197565.1. GTDB lineage: Bacteria > Chloroflexota > Dehalococcoidia > Lucifugimonadales > UBA3495. The sequence goes on along the minus strand of CBDANK010000003.1, from coordinate 582,854 downwards.
TTGGCTCTGGTGGGCCATCAGGGCCCGGATTTTCAGGTTGATGGAGTCCCCGATGTCAAAGTAGGCATCGGGTTGCTCCGCCCCCCAGAACAATACAGTGCCGGTCTTGTGAGGCTCCAACCCCTCATGCTCCCACAACTCCTGGAAGTGGAGGTGGTCCCTGGCACATGGAAACACCGCGTCTAGGGTAACCTGGCCGGCGATCCGGTGGTCCCGGTGCCAGGCCAGGTTCATTCGGTAGGGTTCAGGGCAAATTACTACCTCGGGCCGCACCCGCCGGATCTGCCTGACGATCTCCTTGCGAAAGTCTTTGGTGTCCTCCAGTTCGCCATCAGGGTAGTGCAGCATCACCACCTCGTGGACGCCCAGGATATGCGCCGCCTCTTCTTGCTCCCGCTCCCGGATAGCCGCCAAGTCCTGGGATTTAACATTGGGGTCACTGGTGCCTTTACTGCCGTCGGTGCAAAGCAAGTAATGGACCGATGCGCCCCGCTGTACCCACTGAGCGATGGTTCCGGCGCACCAGAGTTCCGCATCATCAGGATGGGGAATGACGGCCAACACCCGTCCCGGTGTTTCTTCCATGGGAAGGCTTCCTCCAACAATAAAACTAATCGATACAAGCTACGGCTGGCCCAAGCCCAGCATCAGCCCAAGGACTCCAACCAAGGGTCGACTATAAGCAATCCTTAAGGATTACAGGCCGTGCGGTATAGTACAGGAACCCAGCTATAGGGTCAACTTCGAAGCAACAACATAACTATTACGGGTTGGTGAGCGCACTGACAGGGAACCGCTCATCCTGAGCGCAGCCCAGCGGAGTCGAAGGACCTATTCCCCTCAAATCTGGACAGTTACACAACGACCGCATGGGACGAGTGTCGTCTCTCCACGGTGCCCTAAAATTTTCTGTAGGCCCTCTTGAGCTCGATTAGAGGGTGCCGCGGCGACATCTGGAACTTGATAAGCAGCTCCCGGGCCAGCATATCCCGGTCCTGCTGGTCATCCGGCAACTCCACGTTCTCCGGGACCGTAACCCAGCCGTTGATGTTCCGGTCGAAGACAGCCGGGCGGCCCTCCTCAAAGCCCATGTGTATGTCCTCCAGCCAGTTGAGGTCGGCCCAACCCATGATCTCCATGTATTTTTTGAGAAAGGGAGTCAGCTTGGAATAGTCGGGCAGAAGGTTCACGTCGTAGCGGTATCCGATGTGCTGGCCGATCTCCTTCTCCCGGTCGGTTTCCGCCTCGGCAGAGGCGCGGCTAGGCGACGTCTTCTTACTGTCCGACCGCCGCGCCCTGGGCTTCCGGGCTCTCTCCTGGCTCATGCCCTACTCCTGGGAGATTCGTTAAAAAAGGTCCTAGTTTAAAAGGGGTTCTAGTAGTGGTGATAGTCCTGGACTCCAACGGTATGGTCGGTGCCCGCCAGCGGGACCTTGCACATGGCCGACGCCTCCAGGGTCAACGCCGCCAAATCTTCGGGCTCCAAGGAGTGCACGTCGGTCTTGCCGCAAGCGCGGGTCAGCATCTGGCACTCCATAGTCATGGCGTGGAGGAGGTTATACACCCGCACCGCCGCCTCGTCGGGGTTCAGTCTTGCCCTCAGCTCAGGGTCCTGTGTGGCAACGCCTACCGGGCAGCGGCCGGTGTGGCAATGGTAGCAGTAGCCGGCTTCGACGCCGACCTCATTGACGAAGTCGGCCTCTGGGATGTCTTTGTTGCAGTTCAGCGCCATCAGGGCTGCGGTCCCAATGCTCACGGCGTCTGCGCCCAACGCCAGCGCCTTGGCGACGTCCCCGCCGTTGCGGATGCCCCCGGCGTACACCAGGGTGATCTCACCCGACTTGCCAACATCGTCCAAGGCCCGGCGCCCCTCCCTGATGGCGACAACGCCCGGGATGCCAGTTTCTTGGGCCGCGATATGCGGGCCTGCGCCAGTGGAGCCCTCCATGCCGTCGAGATAGATGGAGTCGGGACCTGTCTTGGCCGCCATTCGCACGTCATCATAGACCCGAGCGGCCCCGAGCTTGAGTTGTATCGGCACCTCTCCGTTGGTGAGGGCCCTAAGCTCGTCGATCTTCAACGCTAGGTCGTCCGGGCCCAGCCAGTCAGGGTGCCGGGCCGGTGAACGTTGGTCGATTCCTGCCGGGAGCGAGCGCATCTCGGCCACTTGGTCCGTCACCTTCTGTCCCATCAGGTGGCCGCCCAAGCCAACCTTGTGCCCTTGGCCGATGAAGACTTCGATGCCATCGGCCAAAAGCGCGTGGTGAGGGTTGAACCCATAGCGGGACTGAATGCACTGGTAGAACCATTTGTCAGAGTATCGCCGCTCGTCCGGTATCATGCCCCCCTCTCCGGAGCAAGTGGCCGTGCCGGCCATGGTGGCGCCGCGGGCCAGAGCGACCTTGGCCTCGAAGGACAGGGCCCCAAAGCTCATTCCGGTGATGTAGATCGGTATGTCCAGCACCATGGGGCGCTTTGCCTGCGGTCCGATGACCGTTTCCGTCTCGCACTTCTCACGGTAGCCTTCGATGACGAAGCGGGTCAGTGTGCCCGGAAGGAAAGTCAGGTCGTCGAAGGTCGGTATCCTTTTGAAAATGGCCATACCCCTCATGCGGTATCGGCCGAGTTCCGACTTGATGTGGATGTCGTCGATCACTTCGGGGGTGAAGTGGGCGCTCTGCCCCATGAGGTGGGGATTTCGGCTGATCCTTTGCCACGAATCACCGTTGGCGCCGATACGCTCTCTTCGGCCGCGTGTCGTCATCTCAGTCCTCTCTTACCAGCCTTGCGCCCCAAGCGGCGTTGCTTCACACCAGCGGAGGGGAGCGCCTGTGTTATGGTTACCGGGCCTTGGCCGGGCCTCTAAAGGGCGATCTTCCTCTCATGGGGCTCCAAGCTGTCATAGTTCCACAAGGTCTTGCCTGCGACGATCTTTTGAATGCCTTTAACGCCCTTCGGCGCCTGAAGCCCGTAGCATGACAACTTGCGTTCAAGCCACTGAATATCGAGAGCGGTCATCTCGCCGGGGATAGCGTCGACGCCCAAGGAGACGATGTCCCCGCCCACATAGATAATCCCGTCATACATCGAGTCTCCCAGATTCTTCCCCACGTCTCCCAACACCACGATGCGGCCCCGCTGCATCATGAAACCGGTAAACGCGCCGGCGCGGCCGCCCACTATGATAGTGCCGCCCTTCATGTCGATGCCCGTCCGCGCGCCCACGTCACCCTTGCAGACGAGGTCGCCGCCCCTGAGAGCCGCTCCAAAGCTGGAGCCGGCGTTCTGCTCCACAACCACGGTGCCCGCCATCATGTTCTCAGCGCAGGACCATCCCACCCGGCCGGAGATTCGGACGTTGGGGCCGTCCAGGCAGCCTAACCCAAAGTATCCCAGGCTCCCCTCGAACCGCAGGTTGAGGCGGCTGAGGATACCCACACCCAGGGAGTGCTTGGCACCGGGGTTGTACACAACGATGGTCCCGATCCCTTCCTCCATGAGTTCCCGGATCCTAAAGTTAAGCTCGTTGGAGCTGAGGTCCCCGGCGTCAATCTCGGCCATGCTATTGAAGTTTACGCTGTAGGCGCCGTCGTATAGGAAGTTCTCCTCCTCCTCCGAGTCGAAGAAAATATCCCGGGACCGTCCTGTCAAGACCTCCTCGTGGAGTCCCATCCGGTGCGAGGCCCTTTCATTGGTCACACCTGCCATACCAGCACCTCTCCCTCGTAAGGATCGCGGGTGTAGATCTCGTGGGGGAAAATACTGCGGATGGCCACCTCTTCGGAGGCCAAGGCTATTAGGTCGTCGCTCTCATAGACCACCATCGGTTTGGCGGCCATGACGTCTTTGGCCATGCCCAGTTGGTCTCTGGTCGCCACGATGTAGGTGAAAACTCCGTCCATCTCCTCCAAAGAATCCCTCATAGCCTCTTCCAGAGATGCCCCGCTGTTGATCTTGTCCGCCACATAGACCGCGATCACTTCGGAATCGTTGTTCGATACAAACCTGTGTCCTTTCCGTTCCAAGCGCCGGCGCATTTTCCAGAAGTTGGTGAGCTGTCCGTTATGCACGATGGAAACGTCGCTGAAGGGATAGGCCCAATAGGGGTGAGCCGACCGGATGTCCACGTCCGACTCGGTGGCCATCCGGACGTGACCGATGGCATGGGACCCTACGAACTCGCCAAGGGAATACTCTTTGGTCACCTGATTGGCGTCGCCCAAGTCCTTGATCAGCTCCAAGGACCGTCCGATGGAGTGGATCTCGACACCTTCAATGTCTTCGACGTAGTTGGCCAGCTCCCTCCAATCTCCGTCGTATGTCACGACGTATCGGAAAGCGAAATCAGTCGGCTGTTGCCGGTCCAGGACCTGGGCTTCCATCTTGCTCAAGCGGGCGTCCACCTCGCCGTGGCGTTCTACCATCAGACGCCTGATGTCGAAGCCGCGGGCCGCTTCCTCGCGCTCAGCCACGCCGAAACGCACCACGTAAGAGTTCTCTTGGGGGGGGCCGTAGAAGGCGTACCCCGTGGAGTCAGGCCCGCGATGCTTCATCGCCTGAAGCATATCAGTGATCTCCCGGCCGATGGGGAAAGTGCCATTACGATGAACTACACCAGCTATTCCGCACATGTCCCGCCCTCCTACTCCGGGCGCGCCGTCGACGGCGCACCTGTACCGTGGTTACGGCAGTATGTCCAAGTATGTCTCCAGGTCCCAGTCGGTGACTGTGGAAAGAAACTTCTCCCATTCGTCTGCCTTGTATTCCATAAACAAATGGAACATCTCTCCGGGCAGCGCCGACTTGATGACTTCGTCCCGCTGCAACCCACCCAGGGCCTCGCCCAACGAGACCGGCAGCTTGGTAACTTCCTTGCCCGCCTCCATGGCGGCGTAGATGTTGCGCTGCTCCGGCTCTCCGGGGTCGAGGTCCCGCTTGATACCGTCGTCGAAAGCCTTGATGATGGCCCCGGCCATCAGGTACGGGTTCACCGCCGAGTCGACGGCCCGGTATTCGAACCGTCCGGGCGCCGACAACCGCAGCGCGGTAGTCCGGTTCTGGTACCCCCAGTCACCGTAGACCGGAGCCCAAAACCCGGTGTCCAGAAGCCTCCGGTAGGAGTTAACGGTGGGGCAGCCGATGGCCGTCAGGGCCGGCAGGTGCTCCCGTATTCCCGCAATCGCGTTGCGGCCCACCGGGCCGGGCCGGGTGGGTATGTCCCCTTCTTCAGGCAGGAACAGGTTCTTGCCTCCCACCACGTAGGTATAGTTCTCCTCCATCCCAGGCAGAGGGTCGTTGGCCAGGGGATTGACCACGTCTTTTCCTTCCAGCCAGAGGGAGAGGTTGTGGTGACAGCCGTTGGCCGACACTCCCATGAATGGTTTGGGCATGAAGCAGGCGATGACTCCGAACTCTCGCGCCACTGCGGAGCAGATCTGCCGGTAGGTGGTGAGCCGGTCGCTGGTGCGGAGGGCGTCGTCGAACTGCCAGTTCAGCTCTAGCTGACCGGGGGCGTCCTCATGGTCGCCCTGGATCATGTCCAGTCCCATGGAACGGCCGTACTCGATGACCCGCATGAATATGGGGCGCAGAGACTCGAACTGGTCGATGTGATAGCAGAAGGGTTTGCTGTAGCCGCCAGCCGGCTTGCCGCTCTCATCCCTCTTGAGCCACATCATCTCCGGCTCACAACCGTGGCGCAGGTGGAGTCCGCCATGGTCCTTCTTGAACTGCTCTTGGATTCGGATCAGGTTGCCCCGGCAATCGGAGGTGAGGAACGAGCCTGGGTCCTCGGGCTCCTCCCGGTTGCGGAACAGCACGCAGAAGACCCGGGCGCAACGCTTGTCCCAGGGAAGTTGGACGAAGGTGTTGGGATCGGGTATTCCCACCAACTCCCAGGCCTCCGGCCCGTAGCCGATGTAGTTCCTGTGCCGGTCCATGAAAAGGTTGGCCGTCGACCCGTAAACCAACTGGAAGCCTCCCTCGGCGACGCGTTCCCAGTGGTCCGCCGGCATTCCCTTACCCATGATCCGACCTGTGACAGACACGAACTGGTAGTAGATGTACTGGACTCCCAGCTCATCGATCTTCCGCCGGACCTCTCGGACGAGGTCGTCCCTGCCGTATTGCCCTACGTATTGTTCGAGGTCGGTCATGGTCTAGGCCTCCGTGCGCCAAAGGTGTGCAGCTTCTTCCGGGCAGCGAGAATCAAGGCGGAACTCAACTCCAGGGAAAGGGGCTGGAAGACACCGGGTGCAGCTTTCCTTCAATATACCTGGAGAACCTGAACGGCTCCAGGATGCGGCTCTGCTCGCCCATAACCTGTTGGGCCACCAGCTTCCCTACCCCAATCATCTTGTAGCCGTGGTTGGAGTCGGCGATAACGTGGACGTTTTCCCTGAATACGTCTATGACGGGGAAGCTATCGGGGGTAAAGGCGCCAAGGCCTCCCGACGGCGCTTTCCTGTAAAGCCCGCTCTTCCCCTCGAATCGTTTGTGGCAGAAGGCCAGGGCCGAACTCCACATGCGTTCGAAGTCTTCGCCGACGACGAACTCGGAGGACTCGGGGCCATAGGGGTCCACCGCCACGCTCTCCGGCTCCTTGTTCACTATGTAGGGAGAGGCCCCTCCCTGGACTCCGTCAAAGTTAAAATCGGGCTTATAGTAGATGCCCCAGAGCTTGTCGGTAATCAAAGAACCGTCCGCGTCCGCATACAGCGGCGCGTCGGTGTCCACGTGAATCACCGGCGGCATTTCGCCGGCGTTGGTGCGAAGCAAGCCCGGATCAACTCCCAAGGTGCCCTCCTGGAGACACCAGTAGGTCCACATGCGCACCCCGTCGTGGACGCTGCCATCCAGGTCCTTCAAGGTTATCTCCCGGGGAAGGTCCAGCATACTCCATATCTGGGGAACCCAGGGGCCGACGCCAACGATCACTGTGTCGGTTTGGATAACACCCTGGTCGGTCTCCACGGCGGAAACCGCGCCGCCGTCGAACCGGAACCCGGTCACCCCCACTCCCTGGGCTATCCTGACCCCCTCCGCCTCCGCTTTTGCGGCCAAGCCCTGCATCGACGCAACGTTGTTGGCATAGCCGCCCTTCTTTTCGTGGAGGACAGATGTGACCCCCTCCGCTTTCCAGTCGTCAAATACGTTCTTCATGTAGAGGAGGCTTTCTTCCGCGCCTTCCACGTAGGTCGACGGGTACCCGATGGCCTGCTGCTGCTGGTGGATCTGGGCTACGCCCTGCCGCATGACTTCCGGGCTGATCTGCATGTAGCCGACGGGGTGATAGCTGAACGCCTCGGGGTCGCTCTCCCATACCTCTACGCTGTGGGCCATGAGTTCCCGCATGGCCGGCTGGAAGTAGTTGTTGCGGATGATTCCGCAGGCAATGCCGGAAGCCCCGGCCGCGATGCTGGACTTGTCCACAACCAGGATGTCTCGTCCGGACCCTTTGCGGCGGGCCTTGAGCTCCAAAGCCAGGTGATAGGCACTGCTCAGGCCGTGGACGCCCGCCCCGATGACCACGTATTTCACATGTTCAGGAATAGACACGCTCCGGACCTCCAACAGACCTTAAGAGTGTTGCTCATTATATATAGGGGATATGAGGGCATCAACCCCACATTTTCCAGACCCCAGGGTCTTTCGGTTCTTGATGTAATCGTCCGAACCAGGATTCATTCGGATTAAGGGATTCGCAGGACTTCCCAATCCTGTAAATCTTGGAATCAGAGAAATTACAGTTCAGACGAACAACTGAAAGGTCCTGCCGTCTCACTTTTGCTGATTGACAGCGCATGAGGGCCGATGCTAACATCCCGGCCATGACGGATGCCTTGATATGGCGCGTCCGCAAGTTCCCTATGAATACCGGCCTGTTTTCGTCAATCTCAGCTACATCTTCACCCTGACGCCCGTGTGCCCGCTTAGAGATTGGATTCGCAGGACAAATTGACCGCGAGAGTTGCCATAATCGGAGCCGGCCCTTGCGGCTTGGCGGTGCTTCACGCCTTCGAACAGGCACGCAAATTGGGAGCGGCTGTACCGGAACTGGTGTGCTTTGAAAGACAGAAGGACTGGGGGGGTCTCTGGGATTTTAACTGGCGGACTGGGCTCGACGAATACGGCGAGCCGGTGCATGGAAGCATGTACCGGCACCTCTGGTCGAATGGCCCCAAGGAGTGCCTGGAATTCGCCGACTACACCTTCGATGAACACTTCGGACGGCCGATTTCATCGTTCCCGCCCCGTGAAGTTTTACACAATTACATTTTGGCTCGCGCCGAGAAAAGCGGCGTCAGAAGTCGCATTCGGTTCAACAGCCCGGTCCGGCTCGTGGTGTACTCCGATGACCTGGGGAAATTCACCGTCACTGCCGAGGACCTGGAAAAGCCGCATACTCGGTCCGAAATATTCGATTACGTAATAGTAGCTACCGGGCACTTCTCCATTCCCAACGCGCCTTATTTTGACGGCATAGAAACATTTCCGGGGCGCGTGTGCCATTCCCACGATTTCCGAGACGCCCGTGAATACGCCGGCCAGGACTTGTTGGTGGTGGGCAGCAGCTACTCGGCCGAAGACATTGCGTTACAGTGCCATAAGTACGGCGCCAAGTCGGTCACCATCAGCTATCGGACCAGTCCCATGGGTTTCAAATGGCCGGAAGGGATGATTGAAGTGCCGTTGTTGACCAAGATTGCCGGCAAAACGGCGCATTTCAAGGACGGAAGCAGCCGGGAGGTGGACGCGGTCATTCTGTGCACCGGGTATCTGCACAAATTTTCTTTCCTTGAGGATAGACTTCGTCTGAAAACTAGGAACCGCCTATACCCCCCGGACCTCTACAAGGGTATTTTCTGGAAAAACAACCCCGGCCTGATGTATCTGGGGATGCAGGACCAGTACTACACTTTTACCATGTTCGACGCCCAGGCCTGGTATGCGCGCGACTATGTGCTGGGACGCATCGCGCTGCCTTCAAAGGATGAGATGGAAAGAGACATGGCCGGATGGCGGGCCCGGGAGGAGGCGCTAAAGGACCCCATGGAGGACATCGACTTTCAGACCGATTACATCAAGGACCTCTGCAAGGAAACTGACTACGCCGACTTCGACCTGGACTTGGCCGCTGAAACCTTCAAACGCTGGGAGCATCATAAGGACGAAGACATCCAGACCTACCGCGACCAGTCGCATCCATCGCCTTGCACCGGGACCGTGGCCCCGGTCCACCACACGCCGTGGATGAAGGCCGTGGACGATTCCATGGCTGCGTTTCTAAAGGCTGAGGGTTGAAAAAAGAGACCGGCACGGAACGTTACCGGGTGCCTGGCGGCGGGGCTACCGCTTTCAAGCTCGCCCCAGGCGACCGCATTGCCATTACCGACCCGGAGGGCTGGCAGGGCTGCGAGCTTGCCGCTTTCGGTACTGGGGGCCGGGAGGACCTGGAAGCCCTGGGCGCCCGCGCCGACAGCAAGCTGACGGCCTTTTCCGTCAGGGAAGATGAAGACACCCGGACCGCCGTCTTTAGGCTGCGGCAGTTCGGCATTGATGCGACGGACGCGCCTGCGGCGCGGCTTTTCGGAGATAATTCCCGGCCGGGGGAGCGGGCCTCCTTTACCGCCGAACGGGATGTTATTTGCGTTATTGCTTCCCCCGGCGGGCCCATGCGCGTGGACCAGCAGGACCCTCCCACCGATTTAGCTGTCGACGTTACCCGTGCTCAAGCGGCAAAGCTTGACGATATTCTCTTGCCGCCGCCGCTGGCCGTGGCGAGCCTCGATTTTAGAGTGCCCAAAGCGTCCGCTCTCGCCTACGAAGTAAAGGCTGGAGATTTTATACAAGTCATCGACGTTGCCGGACGGCAGTGCTCAGACTTCCTTGCCTACGATAGCCGCCAATTGCAACGAGGAATCGAACGCGGCCTCGACGCCACTACCACGCGCACCTTGATGGGCTCAGCCTATCCCAGTCCCGGCCTGTTTTCCAAGTTCTTCGACCAAGACATGCAACCATTGGTGGAAGTGGTGCGGGACACCGTGGGCCGCCACGATACCTTCGGCCTCGCCTGCACCCCCAAGTATTACGAAGATATGGGCTATCCCGGCCATGTGAACTGCACCGACAACTTCAATGCCGAGTTGGACCCCTATGGGATCGCGCCGCGCACCGGCTGGCCGGCGATAAATTTCTTCTACAATACAAGGATCGACAACAATAACGTACTGTTTCTAGATGAGCCTTGGTCGCGTCCGGGGGACTATGTGCTAATGAAGGCGCTTACCGATCTTGTCTGCGCGTCATCGGCCTGTCCCGACGACATTGCCGCGACCAACGGTTGGAACCCCACTGACGTCCATATCCGGGTATATCCGGCGAAGAATACTTTTTCCAAGGGGGTTGCCTACAGAATGACTGCGGACGCTGCCCCCCGGTTGACACGCGAAACGGCGTTCCATGCAAGGACTTCCGCACTGACACGCAACTTTGAAGAGTTCCGCGGTTTCTGGCTGCCGAGTTCCTTTACCGGCCACGGCGCCGCCGAGGAATATTACGCCTGCCGTGAGCGTGCCGTAGTAATGGACCTCTCGCAACTGCGCAAGTTCGAAGTCCTAGGCCCTGACGCCGAGGAGCTTTTGCAGCGGACACTGACCCGCAACGTGCGCACTCTCTCCGCCGGCCGCATCGTGTACACAGCCATGTGTTATGACACCGGCGGAATGCTGGACGACGGCACCCTCTTCCGGCTGGGCGACAACAACTTCCGTTGGGTCTGCGGCGACGATTACGGCGGCATCTGGCTGAGGCAGCAGGCTGAAAAGTTGAGCCTCCGCGTCCAAGTCAAGTCCTCCACCAGTCAGCTTCACAACATTGCGGTGCAGGGGCCGAAGAGCCGGGACATCCTCAAAGAAGTTGTGTGGACGCCGCCAACCCAGCCTGAACTGGAGGAACTGACCTGGTTTCGGTTCACCATCGGCCGCGTCGGCCACATGAAGGGTGCGCCGATTCTGGTCTCACGCACCGGCTATACCGGCGAGTTGGGCTACGAGATATGGTGTCATCCCAACGATGCTCTCACCGTCTGGGATAGTATCTGGGAGGCGGGACGGCCCCACGAGCTGACGCCGCTGGGCCTCAAAGCACTGGAAGTTTTGCGCATCGAATCCGGTTTAATCCTCGCCGGCCGCGAGTTCGACGATCAGATCGACCCGTTTGAGGCCGGTATCGGCTTTACAGTCTCTCTTAAGTCGAAGGAAGACGGCTTCATCGGTAAAGAAGCGCTCACCCGCCGCAAGGAACATCCCCACCGAACCCTGGTGGGCCTGGAATTGGCAAGCAACGAGCCGGCGGCTCACGGCGACGGCGTCTATGTTGGACGCAACCGGATCGGTATTATCACCAGCGGCACTCGTTCGCCAATTCTGAGCATGAACATTGCCCTGTGCCGGATCGCTGTAGAGTATTCCGGCATTGGGACCGAGGTCGAGGTGGGCAAGCTCGATGGCCACCAGAAGCGCATACCCGCCACGGTTGTGCGTTTTCCATTCTATGATCCGACGAAGAAACGGCCGCGTTCCTGACCATGCGAGAGCAGGGTTGTTGTGGACGGGCCTCACCAACCTGATGGCAGAAACCTGTTGCCAGGGGCAGGCTCTGAGCAAAGCGAAGGGTCTAAACTCCTCACTTTCTTGGGCGTGCTGCTGCCCAAGCCTTTTAGATTCCTCACTCCGTTCGGAATGACAAGTTGAGCCGGTCGGAATCACTATGGCCTTACGGAGGCCATACAAGAGCGATGAAAATGGCCTATTTTCATGGCAATGCCAGTGATGGGCCGAATCCGAAGCCGGTCTTCCGTCTTGTGGGCCGTAGGCCACTCTGCTACAATCCGGCAATAGTGCCAGGCGCCTGATTCGGTCGCGAGTTTACGAAACTCGTCAACGCCGCAAAGGCAAGCCAACGACCGCAATACCTGTAACTACACCGCCCCGATATCTTGACGCCTTGAGGATTTGCATTGCCACTCCGCAACTTTACCCCCGGCCGGTTGCCAGCGCTTCTGGATTTCGTTGAGACCTGTAGCTCATGGGGAGACCAGGGCCGGGATTTGGGCCGCCGCACCTTCCAGGACATACTGGGCCAGCCGGGGCTGGACCCCGAGGAAAACTGTTTGCTGCTGGAAGAAGACGGTCGGCTACTAGGACATAGCTTGGTCTTCCCGGAGCCGCCCATCAGCCGGGCCGTTCTTCAGTTGGAGGTAGCTGCCGGCATGTCCGGCAGTCCTCAGGAGTTGGAGATGATCCGTTGGGCTGTGGCCCGGGCCGGGAAGCTGGGCGCGCGAGTAGTCCATGTTTGCTTGCCCGATCCCTCGCCCAGGGCCGAGAGACTGGAGGACGAGGGGTTTTCCTTGGTGCGCCGGTATTGGAACATGGTGTGGCGGCATGATGACCTACCCCGGGTCCCAGTCCCCGAGGGGTTCTCGGTCCGACCGTTCCAACCCGACGACGCGGCGGTCCTAACCGAAATCCAGAACGCCGCATTTTCCGGCAGTTGGGGGTTTAGCCCTAACACCGTGGAACAGATAGAGTACCGCAGCTCTATGGCCAATACCTCGCCCCAAGGCATTATTTTCCTGAATCACGGGGATACAACGACCGGATACTGCTGGACCTGTCTTTCCTCGGTAAACGGCTCTATCCGCGGCGTCATTGGAATGATAGGCGTGTCACCCGACTATCGAGGCCGGGGTATCAGCAGCGGCATACTCTTGGCTGGCATGGAATACTTGCGGTCCTTGGATGTGGCCGACATCAGGTTGGAAGTGAACGGAAGCAACACCCCGGCGGTGCGGCTATACACCTCAGTCGGCTTCGAGAAAGCCGGAGAGCTTCATTGGTTCGAGCGGGGATTGTCCTGAGTAGCTACTCCAATACGCTCGAATACCCGCGATGACAGGACTCCGCCGGAAATAACTATTCTCATGGCCTCATCGACACTCATGTCGGCGAGGGTCACTTCAGCGACGGGCGCTATTACCAGGAAACCGGAAGTGGGTATTGGAGTGGTTGGGATGTAAATCGCCACCATGTCTTGGCCGTTGTTGTCGGTCATTCGAGCGGTAATGAGCCCAATGGACTTGATGCCAGGCCGAGGAAAGTCTATCAGCACCACCCCGCTGTACCGGTGGTCATCGGTGTTTGACAGCATTAACACCGCAGACCTGGTGGTACTGTAGATACCCTTAACCACTGGTATCACTTCTATCACCCGGTGGGCTATGTCAATGGCCCGGCGGCCCAGCACGAAAGCGGCTATGAGCCCGGCAAGATAGATCAGAATAGCCAGGGCTGCCAATCCCAGTCCAGGAATATCCCGGTCCCAGGCGAAGTCGAAGGGTCGTTGTAGGATAGGGTCCAACAGGTCGAAGAAGAATTTCAAGACGATAGCGGTGATGGCGATGGGCAGCATCACCAGAATTCCCGCGCCCAGGGTACGCTCGAAGTGGACCAGGACCGCGCCTAGGGGGCCAAGCCGGCGCCGGTGTGGCGGTGTTTCGCCTTGAGAGTTCAAAAACGCCTCCGAAATAGGATATAGGACCTTTCGACATCGAACGAGTCCGGAAAGCCTGGAAAGCGGACACGGGAAGCGAGGTAATCGGTACAGCCGTCAGCCCGGACTCCCCGCAGCACAAGCCCCGGCTACATGCCATTATCTTCTTGAGGCTTTTCTTGGGTCAACGCATCATAGGCTCGGGACAATTCGGCGGCCACTTTCTCCCAGCCCATCCCCTCGGCCCTTCTGCGCGCTGCTTTGCCCATGCTCTGGCGGAGCCGCTCGCTGGAAATGATCATTTCCAGGGAGTTGGCAAAGGCTTCGGGGCATCTCCAGGACTTTAGATAGCCGGTGCGGCCGTGTTGAACGATGGTGGAAAGGCCGCCCACCCTAGCAGCCACTACCGGCGTGCCGCAAGCCATGGACTCCAAAGCCGCCAAACCGAAACTCTCGTAATAAGAAGGAACCACGCACACGTCGGCGGCGTTGTAGTACAGAGGCAACTCTTCTTGCTCTACTCTTCCCACGAAGTCGATGACTTCCTCCACCTTGAGAGTTCTGGCCAGACGGCGGAGCCGGACCAGTTCCTGTTCTTCGCTGGCCCCGCCCCCCACCACCAGCACGCGGATTTTCTCACAGGTCTCCAAGTGGCTAGCAATCTGCAACAGCAAATCCGGCCCTTTCAACGGCTCCAGCCGTCCCACATAAAGGAAGACCTTTTCTCCATTCAGGCCCAGCCGGTCCCTTACGCTTTCTTGGTCCAAGGGCCGGAAGAGGGAAAGGTCGACTCCGCAGGGCGCCAACATGATCCGGCTGGCGTCAGCCTGGTAAAGCCTGACCATGGCGTCGCGTTCGTGTGCACTAAAAGCAACAATCCTTTGGGCCGAGGCCATCAGGTCTCGCTCGACCTGTTGCCGCTCCACAGGCTCCACCTCTCCGGCCCGAGACTGCATCTTTATTAGCCCCAGGGTGTGAAAGGTCAACACATGAGGAATATTTTCTCTTTGGGCGAGGGCTTGGCCGACCCAGCCGGAGAGCCAATAGTGGGAGTGGACCACTTTATAGTCCAGATGGTTGTCCCGCCTGAAGTCTTCCAGCGCATCCCGAAACTGGGGCAAGTGCTGGAACAGGGATTCCATGGGCGCCTCGGGGTCTCCGCCGGACAGGTGGACCACGCGGACCATTGGGGTAACCTGCTCGATTGTGCTTTTGGTCCCCAGGTGCGTGCGAGTGAATATATCCACCTGCACGCCAAGATTACCCAAAGCACTGGCCAACTCCCGAACGTAAACATTCATGCCGCCCGACTTCCCCTGTCCTGGAGCCGCCAAGGGGCAGGCATGGAACGCTATGAAAGCAACTCTTTGGAGGCTCAACTCCGTTTCACCACCATCTGGTAGAGGTCCCGCTGCAAGCCGCCCAAGTGATGTTTGTAGGGCTCGGGCCCCCGCAGAAAATCAAAGTATCCCATACCCTGTTCCAAGGCTTCCTTGAGGCACAAAGCGTTGAGCAAAAGCCCAACACTGTAGTAGCCAAAATCGAGATTGTACCCGCTATTGTACAACAAGCGCGAAGAAGCGTAATCGAAGCATAAACTTGTGGCTACCCGCTGCCCCTCTATCTCCAGGAAGAAGAGCTTGATAGCTCCCAGCCGGGCCATCCTATGGGTAATGCGCTGGAAGAAACGCAACCGTTCCGGGGTCATATACTGGTCTTTCTCAGCCCGGCTCTGACGCATCAACGACACAAATTCCGCCAAGTTGCCGGCCACCTCATCCTGGTCGTCCAGGCTGTACCAGCTCCAATTTACCGATGAGTCCAAGCGGCGGAATTTGCGGCGCAGCTCGTGGCGGTCTTTCTTGGGCAGAGCCGCCAAGTATTCGTCCCAAGTCCCGTGGAGTTCGATGCCGAAAGTAACGTCCTCCTTCTCCACCTCCACCTGGTAACCGCGTTCTCGGGCGATTGCCGGCAAATAGCGCAGAGTAGGCGAGGTCTCCAACAATGAAACCAACTCCAAGGCGTTGCAACTTTGGTCCTCAAGGCATTGGAGCAAGGTGTCGAAAAAGACCGGCTCGTAACCGGGACTTACCATGAAATCGTTATAGTCGAAAGTGTCTTGGTTGCCCATAAAAGAGAGGGTGTCTCCGGACCGGGATAAAGAAGCTATGGCTGCTACGCCGCCCTCATCGCGAAGGTAAAACCCGGCCATTCCTCTGCCGTCGCCAAATGTTTCCCACCACACTTCCTGCCACTGCGGAGTAAGAAAAATGGTGTTCATCGGCAAAACAGACAGGAGACGCTCCCATTCCACCCGGATATCTTGGAAGGAAGTGAGTGGGGTTACAGCCACGGCTCTAGCTCCTTCGCAATAGGGTAAGCAGCCCCTCTTGACCCAGCGCCCAGTTTTTGAAGGGACCCCGGACCGCCGAAGTTACCACACGGCTGCCGGGTTTTTTTACACCCCGCATGGACATACAAAAATGCTCCGCTTCCAGTTCCACCGCCACGCCATCGGGATCCAAAGCAGCGAAGATAGCATCGGCCACTTGGCTGGTCAACCGTTCCTGGACTTGGAGCCTGCGGGAAGCCACTTCAAGGGCGCGGGCCAATTTACTTAACCCGGCGATTTTTCCATTGGGGATATAAGCAAGGTGGGCCAGCCCGAAAAAGGGCAGAAGGTGATGCTCGCACATTGAGTAGAAGGGTATGTTTCCCAAGACCACCGGGTCGTGGCTATCGATCTCGAAAACGGCATCGATAGCCTCCAAGGGCTCCCGGCCAACCCCTGAAAACAGGCTTTCGTACATGCGGGCGATGCGTTGCGGTGTTTGGCTTAAGCCTTCTCGCGATGGGTCTTCCCCGATTGCGTCCAAAAGAGTTGTAACCGCTTGCTCGATGCGCTGCTGTTGAATAATGGGACCCCTTTATGATTGAGCCGAGGCTAGGGCCACCGCCTCCACAGCCTCGACGGTCGGTTCGATTTCTATTGTCCGGGCCGCCGCACTGCTGACGGCTAGGTCCGGGTCTTTAAGCCCCGTCCCGGTAATGATACATACTACCCTTTGTTGCGACAGATTCAAACCCTTTCTGATCTCTTTGACCAGTCCAGCAAATGAAGCGGCGGAGGCCGGTTCACAGAATATTCCCTCACGAGACGCAAGCTGCTTGTAAGCCTCCAGTATCTCGTCGTCGCTTACTGTTTCGATTACCCCTCCGGAACAGTCCCGCGCCTCCAGAGCCCCTTTCCAACTGGCCGGATTTCCGATTCGGATTGCCGACGCAATGGTCTGGGGATTCGCTACCGGCGCGCCTCGCACGATGGGGGCCGCTCCCTCCGCTTGAAACCCCATCATTCGGGGTAACCGGGTGCTGCGCCCAAGGCTGTGATACTCCCTGAACCCCTTCCAATAAGCAGTGATGTTGCCAGCGTTGCCCACGGGAATGAAGAGGTAGTCCGGGGCGTCGCCCAAAGCGTCCACCACCTCAAAGGCAGCAGTTTTTTGCCCCTCCAGACGGTGGGGATTGACCGAGTTGACCAAGGTTACTTGATGCTTGCGGGTGAATTCACGGACCAGATTCAGGGCCGCGTCGAAGTTGCCGTTGACCATGATTATCCGCGCGCCGTAGGCCATGGCTTGGGCCAGCTTGCCCATGGCCACCTCTCCTTTGGGGATCAGGACCAGCGCGGGCAGGTCGCAATACGCGCTATAGGCGGCGGCGGACGCGCTGGTGTTTCCGGTGGAGGCGCACATTACCGCCCTGCTTCCCTGCTCCAACGCCTTGGCAATGGCCATCACCATTCCCCGGTCCTTGAAAGACCCTGTGGGATTGCATCCCTCCAACTTGAAGTACAGCTCGGCGCAACCCAGGTCCTTACCTAACCGGTTGGATTTGACCAGCGGCGTATCTCCTTCTCCCAAACTGAGCAAGGGAGTAGCATCGGTCAACGGTAGAAGCTCTTTGTAGGCGCGCAGGACGCCGATTCCCATGTTATCCGAGTCCGCTCCGGTTCTATATCCGCCCCAATCGCTCCGCCCATGACGGCAGGCCGCGAATGACGGTCAATCCTCGATCCTTAGCAGGTTATTGACTTTCCTTACGACCGTCAAGCCCGCCATCGCCCGGAGGGACTTCTGCACCGAGGCTTCTCTGGAAGGGTGAGTGGTTATGACTATCTCGGCTGTTTGCTCCGTCGGATCAGCAGTCTTCTGCAACACGGAAGCTATGCTGATTTGTCCATCGCCTAAGACCTGAGCGATCAGGGCCAGTACGCCGGGTTGGTCGGCCACGTTAAGCCGCAAATAGTACTTGCAGGTCAGGTCGTCTATGGGCCTGATTGACCAGGGCTCTCCCCCGGCCCGGCGCTCAGAGTAGTCCTGGGGGCTGTCACCCTGGAAACCGTCACCCTGGGGCTTGGGGCTCTCTCCGGCATCCAAGCCGCGGCGGGACGCCATGGTCCGGCCGATAGCAATCAAGTCGCCTATCACCGAACTGGTGGTCGGTTCGCGCCCGGCCCCCATGCCATGGAAAAGGACTTTGCCGCAGAGGCTGCCTTCCACCTCCACCGCATTGTAGACACCGTCAACCTTGGCCAGCATGTGGTCGACAGGAACCAAAGCCGGATATACCCTGGCGCCAACGGCGCCGTCTTCCAGGGCCGCGATGGCCAAGGGCTTGATGGCGTAGCCAAGCTCCTGGGCGTAACGGAAGTCCTGAGGCTCCAAAGCGGAGATTCCCTGGCGGTATACGTCTTCGACACTTATTCTCTGATGAAACGCTATAGAGGCAAGAATCCCGATCTTATAGGCGGCGTCAAAACCTTCAACATCGTTGGTGGGGTCGGCCTCGGCGTAGCCGAGTTCCTGGGCTTCTTTGAGAGCGCGATGAAAGGCCGTGCCTTGGTAAGCCATTTGAGTGAGGATGTAGTTGGTGGTGCCGTTGATAATGCTACGGATGGAACGGACGTCGTTGGCCGCCAGTTCGTTCGTCAAGGAGCCGACGATGGGAATACCGCCCCCGACGCTGGCCTCAAACAGCAGATTTACCCGGTTCTCGTCGGCCAGCGCCAGAAGTTCCAAGCCGTGTTTTGCCATCACCTCTTTATTGGCGGTGACTACATGCTTGCCGGCGGAAAGGGCTTGTTTCAAATATTCAAAAGCGGGTTGAGTTCCCCCAATCACTTCCACCAAGACGTGAATCTCGGGGTTGGAAAGGATGTCACCGGGGTTGGTTGTAAGCAGGGCTTGGGCCACTTTGGAGTCTCTCGGCTTGCCGGGATCCCTTACCAGGACTTTCTTTAGGCTGACCCGGCGGCCGATTTTCCCGGAGATGACGTCGGAGTGTTCCAGCAGGCTGGCTGCCACGCCGCCGCCGACCACGCCGAGTCCCAGCAGGCCCACATTTATCTCCGTAGGGAAAGCCAAAGACGACTACCTCTGCCCCGATAGGTAACGGGGCGCGCTGATTAAGACCTGATCAGTGACCCATTCGTACAGTCTGGAATTGAGTTGCATTTTCACCCAGCCTTGGTCTAAACCCTGTTTCAGTTGCTGGTCTTGCCACTCTATGACCCGCTGGGCGTTAACTTTCGCCCGCATTGTATCCGATAGCGGCCGCATCTCCGGTCCCGAGAGCTTGCGCACAATGTACACATCATCCGCCGTAATTATCGGGCGGATGCCGATTTCTCCGACTCCAAGAGCGGGCTGAGCCGATTTCGGGTCCCCAAACACCACACGGCCGACCTCCGGGAAGGCCGTGCGGGGGAGCCATCCTACGTAGCCCGATGAATCAGCATACCCTTGTGAAACCCCAACCTTCCGGGCGACGGAAGCGAATTCCTCATTCTGCAATCGGACCATTACCTCAGCAGCCCTCACCGGTCCATCCGGGTCCAGCCGTATCCACGCAACTTCCACTTGCTCTTGAGTTTCCGGGATGTCCCGCGCCAGAAAATTGTGGAGGCCGGCCAGACGCAGGTTCTCTTCCACAATCCCGCGGTATTCGCTGTCGGACAGTTCGGCGCGGGTGAGGAAAATCTGCAGGTTATTGCGGTACTCCTGGTCCAATTGGCCTGGGTCGGTAACTTGGCCGGCCGGGGTCGTGGGATAGAATTGAGCCCTCAGAGTCCCTTCGACAAGCTCATCCGTAACGTTGATGCCCAGTTCCGGGGCCTCCTGGCGCAGCAACTCGGCGTCCAGCAACTTCCTGAGATAGTCGAAAGGTCGCTTACTCAAGTCCACTTTACCGACAAGGCCCTGCTCCATGCGAATTCGCCTGACCAAGTCGCCCATAGTGAACTCTACGTCGTTTACTTTGCCGGCCCACACCCTTGGCGGCCTGTAAAACTCTTGATAATAACCGGCGGCCAGCACGCCAACCACCGTCAGCGTCAGTACAGCGCCGATAGACCACGACCAGCGTTTGTGTATCCGCTCCTTGACTTCCTGAAGGGTCTCTTGGCCGGGCGCTCTCTCGGACCGACGGCGTTGCACCAGGGAAATCCGGAAGGCAGGATTAGTCCCGGACCAAAAGGAAGGCATCCTCAGTCCTCTAGAGATAGCGGCGCCATGAAATTATGGAGCGGTATGCCGGTAAAAGTTGAAGTTAATATGTCGACGAACGGCCGGTCAGTGTCGGATACGTTAAGGCGATCAACCCCGCATTCCACCGGACGCCGGATGGAAGGCCACGAAGGGCACAAGGGCCAGATGCCGGGCCCGTAGAATCGCGGTGCGCAGGGTGCGTTGGTGCTTGGCACACACGCCGGTCCGGCGGCGAGGCTCAATCTTGGCCCGGTCAGAGATATACCGCCGCAACTGATCCACGTTCTTGTAGTCTATGTACTTTACGTGGTCGACACAGAACGAACATACTCGCCGGCGGGGAGGGTAGCGGCCTCTGGGCCGTCCTCCGGGGCGGCCGCCCGGTCTTCCCGGGGGCCGGCCTCCTGGTCTCATTGGCGGTCTGGTCATGGTACGTGTTGTCCTCCAAGCGAATACTGACGACTAAAATGGCAGGTCGTCGACGTCGTCGGTTCCCGGTCCAAGGCCCTCGGCCCCCGGTTCCGAACCGTAAGGCACCACATCGCCCTCCCCACCCTGGCCCCGCCCGAGGAACTGTACGTCGGTTACGTTGATGTCGTTGACGAAGCGCGTCTGGCCGTCGCGGCCCTCGTAGCTGCGGCTGCGCAGCCGGCCTTCCAGGTAAACTTGACGCCCTTTGGTCAGGTACTGGTTGCAGGTCTCTCCCAGCCTGCCCCAAGCGGTCGCAGTAAACCACTCCGTTTCATCCCGCTGCTCTCCGGCTGAAGTGGTGTATCTACGGGTGGAGGCTATCCGAAAAGACGTGACGCTCTGTCCCGACGGCAGATACCGCATCTCCGGGTCGGTGCCTAGGTAACCGACAACGATTATTTTGTTCAATATTCCCCCTAGGTCCGGTTTCCTAGGTCTCCGAGGTTTCCACCGGCGCATCGGCGGCGACCGGTTCCTCCACAGCCGCCGAGGCGTCGGTTGCAGCCGATGCTGCGGCCGCCGGTTCCTCCACAGCCGCCGGGGCGTCGGTTGCAGCCGATGCTGCGGCCGCCGGTTCCTCCACAGCCGCCGGGGCGTCGGTTGCAGCCGATGCTGCGGCCGCCGGTTCCTCCACAGCCGCCGGGGCGTCGGTTGCAGCCGATGCTGCGGCCGCCGGTTCCTCCACAGCCGCCGGGGCGTCGGTTGCAGCCGGTGTTTCTGCCTCCGGCTGCTCCACCGCTGCCGGAGCGCCGGTTGCAGCCGATGCTGCGGCCGCCGGCTGTTCCGCCGTTGCGGGGGGCGCCGCTTCTCGGGCCGCCGCCGGAACCCTATCGGGCGCCGGAGCTTCGGTGCGGCGTATCCGTGGAGGCGGCGGCTTGGGTTCTTCCCCCGGCGCAAAGGTAGTAACTACCAAGGACCTAAGCACTTGCTCATCTAGACGGAGGAATGTATGTAGTTCCCGGTTGAATGATTGTTCTGTGCTAAACCGGGTCAGGTGGTAGCTTCCTTCCAGAAACTGATAGGACCCCTTGCGGATGGGATAAGCCAACCGCCGTGTGCCCCATCTTTCCTCGTGGGTAATGTCCCCGTTCCGATTGCTAATGAAATCTTTAATCCGTCCCCAGGCTTCGGACGCTTGGTCCTGGTTTAGCATTGGACTGAGGACTACTACGAGTTCATAATGGCGCAAAGACGGCCCCGCTGTTAGTTGGAGAGTAATGAAATTATAGCATCGCAGTTAGGGCGGCTCAACTACAGGTCCAAGCCGGGTACCGGGAAACTGGAGGCCAGTTCCTTCACTTTATCGCCGATCTTACGCTGGGCCTTTTCATCTTCAACGCAGGTCAACGCCTCGATGATGAACTGGGCCACCTGCTCCACGGCCGGCTCATCAAAACCCCGGCTGGTAATGGCGGGAGTGCCCAACCGCAAACCGCTGGCAATCCTGGGGGGCTTGGGATCGAAGGGGATAGCATTCTTGTTGGCGATGATGCCAACCTTTTCCAGGGCCGACTCCGCTTTCTGTCCAGTGATGCCCAACGGGGTCAGGTCTACCAGCGCCAGGTGATTGTCAGTACCTCCTGAAACCAACCTGAATCCAGCCTCGGACATCTTCCAGGCCAACGTCTGGCTGTTAGTCACGATTTGCGCCGCATAAGCAGCGAAATCCGGTGTCAGAGCCTCGCCAAAGCACACAGCCTTCGCGGCAATGGCGTGCATAAAGGGGCCGCCTTGTCCGAAGGGGAAGACAGCGAAGTCAACCTGCCGGGCCAACTCATCCGTTGTAAGGATGAAGCCTCCCCTGGGACCCCTCAAGCTTTTCTGGGTGGTGGAGGTAACGACTTGGGCATGGGGCCAAGGCGACGGATGAATCCCGCCGGCCACTAGACCGGCAATGTGGGCCATGTCCACCATCAGCAATGCGCCCACCCGGTCTGCGATGGAGCGGAACTTGGGGAAATCGAGAGTCCTCGGATAGGCGCTGCACCCGGCGACTATCAGCTTGGGTTGGTGTTCCACCGCTAGGCGTTCCACCTCGTCGTAATCGATGGTCTCGGTCTCTCGGTCTACTCCATAGGGGATAAATTGATATAGCTTCCCGGAAAAGTTGACCGATGCGCCGTGGGTTAGGTGGCCGCCGTGGTCCAACTGCATACCCATCACCCGGTCTCCGGGCTCCAGCAAGGCGAAGTAGGCCGCCATGTTTGCTTGGGCTCCGCTATGGGGCTGGACATTGGCGTGGCTTGCCCCGAATATTTCCTTGGCCCGTTGAATTGCCAGACGTTCCACCAAGTCTACGTTCTGACAACCGGCGTAGTAACGGCGCCCTGGGTATCCCTCAGCGTATTTGTTATTCATCACCCCGGACTGGGCTTCCAGCACCGCCTTGCTGGCATAGTTTTCGGCGGCGATAAGCACGATGTTGTTGCGCTGTCGCTCGTCTTCTTGTTGGATCGCCCGGGCCACTTCCGGGTCTCGTTCCGCCAAGCTGGCCATGCCAAACTCCTGCCGCTGCTCAAGCCGGGTCATATCCCGGCCTTCCATTGGCCCCATGCCCTCCAGCGCCGTCGCAGGGGCCCGCCGGAATCAGTCGGTAGTGTACGCCCGCCCTAGGAGTGTGTCAACGAGAGCGACGACGGTCATAGCCGTCCGGTTGTGTCGCTCCATATCGTAATGTACATTGATTATAGTTACGAGTGGGGAGCGGCAATGACCTCTGAGCCAATGAGCAATCAGGAATTCATCCAGCGATTGCTGTCACCGGAACGGTCCCGGACTCTAGACACTTTCTTGGTCTTGAGCTTCAGCCCAATCAACCTTCACGATACCGTGGCGGACATAGGTTGCGGCCCCGGATTCTTCACTCTTCCGCTGGCCAAGTACCTAATCAACGGCAAGCTTTATGCCTTGGACATCGACGATGAGATGTTGGCGGCCTGCCGAGAGCGGGTGGACCGAGCGCAATTGGCCAACGTCGAGGTTCTCAAGTGCGGCGAGTTCAGCTTTCCGCTGGACCCAGGCTCGTTGGACGGGGCGTTTCTGGCTTTTGTGATCCAACAGAGCCCCGACAAACCCCGGTTCCTGAGCGCGGTGCGGGAGTTGCTTCAGCCCAAGGGGTGGTGCACGGTCCTGGAATGGTACCGAAAGGAAACCGAGTTCGGTCCGCCGTTGGAACGGCGGATAGACCCAACCGACTTGGAGGCCCTGGCTAGGGACGCCGGGTATAGAAACCGGGGCTGGAGAGACCTGAACGGCGAACAATACATAATGACCCTTCGAAACGGGTGATCACGCCGGCGCTACAGGCAGCACTATTCGGGATGGGCGTTCGGCATCGTGGTACACGGTGTTCCGTGCGGGAATTCTAACCGGCGACGTGCCGGGGTTCTCCCCCGTGTTGCCGTTTACATCGAAGCGAGGGAAATTAGAGGAGGAAATATCCAACCGGACCCGGTGGCCGCTCACAAACAGGTTGCTGGTAGGGAGCATCCGTATTGTGACGGAATATGCCTGACCCGGCTCCAATAGATCGGGGCGCTCCCAGGAGTTACGGAATTTCGCTCTCAGGATACCGTCGCTCAAGTTAAGCGCATATCCTTCGGGGTAGTCGTGGGACGGCGGGTAGATATCCAGCAGCTTGGCTGTGAAATCGGTGTCCACCGCTGAGGATGAGACCCAGAGATTGACCGAAATAGGCCCGGTGACCTCCAGATCGGCGGCTAGAGGTTCAGTCTGAAACACCAACACATCGGGGCGGGCGGCCAGTGGGAGGTAGGGAGGCAGGGAGCCATGAAACTCCGGGGACTCCCGCTGATCAAAGCCGCCCGGCTCCATGATGGGCTGGCCTGAGGAGATATTTCCTCCGATGGTTGGCACCGGCCGGTTGGGGTCAAACAAATAACTGCTGGGACCATGATCTCCTTGGGGGGATTGAGTCGACAAACCGCCGCCGCCTCGCAGGTAATAGGGGGCGCTCATGACCCGGGCCGGAGGCCACTTTTGCTCGCTTCTCCAGCGGCCGCCATGGTCCAACCGCCGGTGGGAGTTGCGCTTGCCTGAGCCGCCGCCCATGACGAACAATTTAACCAGCGGTTCTTCTTCCCAACCGTTTTCCATCCCCTTGAGCCAGCGGTCAAAAAAGCGTAACCGCAGGTGGTTGTAGTCCCGGCCGAGATTGTTGTCCAAAGTGGACAAATGGCCCATGTCGGCATCGCCGGAGTGGGTCGTCGAGCGCGCCCCGTGGGTCCACGGCCCCATTATGAGAGATACCGGACCATTTTTGTTGCCGGAAAGCACCGTGAAGTTATCGGTGGTGCTGCGGGCGTAAGGATCGAACCAGCTTCCCATGTGCACTTGCGGCACGTCGGCAAATTGACGGTAGTGCGATTCGACACAGAGACCCGCCTGCCGCCAGTAAGCATCGAAGACCTCGCGGCTCCAGATTTCCATCAAATAATCTTCATACTCGGGAGTCCATTTCAAAGGCGAATGCCCCTTTTTCCAGGGCATGCGCTGGAACCAGTCGTGGATATCCTGGTTTTCCATGGCGGCCTTGGTGGTCAGGGGATGAGCCTGCACTTCCAAGCTTGCCTTAGCCTCATTGAAGGCCCAAGTGACCTGACGGAGCTCGAAAGCTCCCCCATTGCGGCAACCGGATTGAAACGCGTTAAAGAATCCACCGGAATCCAGCCACATGCAGGCCAAGTTTGGCGGATTCAAGCAGGCCAGGGCCGCTTGAGCATGGGCCGCGTAGGATAGCCCGTAGGTGCCTACTTTCCCATTACACCATGGCTGTTGAGCCAGCCACTCCAGGGTATCGTACCCATCGGCGCCCTCGTGCACGTATTTGGTAAAACCTCCTTCTGAGGCATACCGTCCCCGGCAGTCCTGAACCACGGTAACGTAACCTCGAGTTGTGAAGAAGCCGGCTTCCAACACCCTGGTTTCAACCGACTTGTTGTACGGGGTGCGGTGCAGAAGGACCGGGAGAGGGCCATCCACCGGATTTCCGTCTCTGGCCGGACGATAGATATCGGCAGCCAGGACCACCCCATCGCGCATCGACATCATAACGTTGTGTTGGGAATGGACCTGGTAGGCGGGGCTGGAAAGGGACTCTCTACTGTTCATCGGTCGACCTTCAAGTGAGGAATTCTTACTCATATCACCAGGACTGTTCAGATTCCAGTGCCGCTAATCCGGCAAAGCTCTTGCAATGCAATTTTAGGCATCCCGTTCCAGGTTGGCAATTTTGCTTAGCTTGTCGATGCTCAAAACCGGCGTCGATGTTGTTACAATACAGGCGTGAGGAAACTTCCAGGAGGTGGGGCATTTGGCTAACGATTACGACGTCTTGGTCATCGGCGGAGGACTGGCGGGCTTGACCGCCGGCATGTACGCCGCTCGCCACGGACTCAGAACGGGCTTGGTTGAGAGACTGATGGGCGGGGCCCAGATCATCAATGTCGAGAAAATCGAAAATTTCCCCGGTTTTCCTCAAGGAATCTCCGGCGCAGAACTGGGTCCCGCAGTCCAGGAACAAGCGATGGACGCCGGCGCGGAGATGATCTTGGCCGAGGCCGCCAGCGTCTCTCGGGAAGGTCAATATAAGCTGGTGGCTACCGACGCGGGCCAATACCGGGCCAAAGCAGTCATTGTGGCCGCCGGTTCAAATTTTCGCCAGCTTGGAATACCGGGAGAAGAGGAACTGTTCGGCCGCGGCGTATCCCACTGTGCTACCTGCGACGGCCCTCTCTACAACCGGGAAGTAGTAGGTGTGATAGGAGGCGGCGACTCGGCCGCTGACGAAGCCGTAACCCTCAGCGCATTCGCCGAGCGAGTGCTTGTTTTTCACCGCAGGGAGCAACTCCGGGCCCAAAAGGTCTTGCAAGACCGGCTCCACCAGAACCGCAAGATTGAAGTCGTTTGGAACTCTTCTGTGGAAGAGGTGCTGGGAGAGGGGTCCGTGTCAGGCGTCCGGGTGCGAAATGTGGTTACCAACTTGGAAAACGTCGTCGACTTGACCGGCCTCTTCCTTTACGTGGGGCTGGAACCCAACGCCGAGTTGGTCCGAGGGCTGGTGAAACTGGACAATGCCGGCCACATTCCGGTGAATATTTCCATGGAAACCGAGGCGCCGGGCCTTTACGCCGCTGGAGACATTCGCCAGCGTTCTGCGTCCCAGTTGGTGTCTTCGGCCGGAGACGGGGCCACCGCCGCCATCGCCGCCTTCGGATATATCAAGAGCAAGAGTTGGTAAAGGAACGCCTCAGGAGGACAAGATGGACCTGGTGGAAGAGCAGTTGCGCAACTCCAAGACCATTGCCGTGGTGGGCTTATCCAATAATCCGGAACGGCACAGCTACAGGGTATCTCGATACATGCAGTCTCAGGGCTATCGCATCATTCCGGTAAACCCGATGATCCAGGAGTCGCTGGGGGAAAAGAGCTATCCCGACCTAAAATCGGTGCCCGAACCCATTGACATGGTGGACGTCTTCCGGAGGTCCGAGCTTGTGCCTCCGGTGGTCGACGAAGCCATTGAAGTGGGAGTGAAGTACATCTGGATGCAGGACGGGGTGGTCAACCCGGAAGCCGCAGCCAAAGCGGAGGCCGCAGGCATTCCCGTGGTTATGGACGATTGAACTCTCCGGCAACACCGCCGCCGGTTCGGCGGCCAACAGTCAGAGAATCCGAAAGCCTCCGGTTGAAAGTAATGCACCGTCAGCGAGGCTGCCCAGAGTAACTGTTCAGATTTGAGCGGAATCGGTCCTTCGACTCCGCTGCGCTGCGCTCAGGATGAGCGGTTCCGCGTCAGTGCACACACCAACTCTGAACAGTTGCGTCGAGAGCAACTCGGTTGACAGCCCCAGGCTCAGGAATTAACATCCCGGCAACGGCTTGATGCTCCATCCCTGAGCCAATCCTCACGTTCCCGCCCCTCCACCCAACGGTAGTCTAAGTTAAAGGCACGCTGGCAGCTAATGCTACAGGAGGCAGCTAATGGACTTCTTCGAAGTGGTGCACACGCAGCGGTCGATCCGGCGGTTCAAACCCGACCCGGTGCCCCCTGAGGCGATCAGAAAAATGATAGACGCCGCTATAAGGGCTCCCAGCGGGTCCAACACCCAGCCGTGGATATGGCTGGTGGTGCAGGACCAAGCCAAGCGGGAGGCCATCGCCAGAGCGGTGCGTCAGTATTTCGAGGAAGCGGGGAGCCTAGAAAACATGCGGCGTGACGCCGAGCAATTGGAAGACCCCATTCGTCGGCGCATGATGGTGGGCGCCGCCGATTTCTTCGAGAACGTGGCGGCGGCCCCGGTGCTCATAATCCCCTGCTTGGTGGGGATCACTTCGCCTGTCACCGACGGCATGAGCCTGCTGGCCGGCTCCTCCATCTACGGGGCGGTGCAGAACATGATGCTGGCGGCCCGCGCCCAGGGCTTGGGGACGGTGCTTACCACATTCAACTCCTTCATGGAGGACACTCTGCGCGCCGAATTCCACATACCCGACAACGCGATCCCCACTTGCGTAGTGCCAGTGGGCTATCCCGACGGGCAACGTTTCGGCCCCACCACCCGCAAGCCGCCGGAAGAAGTGACCTTCTGGGATGACTGGGGAGCGGCAGCCCAAATGTGACGCCAGACAAATATCCGTGTAACTGTTCAGATTTGAGGAGAATCGGTCCTTCGACTCCGCTGCGCTACGCTCAGGATGAGCGGTTCCGTGTTAGTGTGCTCGCCAACTCTGAACAGTTACATACCAGTAAGCAGCCGTTTAAGTCGAGCTGACTACCTTCAGTGAAGGTGCAGGAATATGACAGTTGCCAGCGGTTCGCGGTCATTGAAAATTGGGCTTATGCTGCCCCAAACCGAGGGCATAAGAGGGCCGGGGGTTAGAGGGTGGAAAGAAGTCAAGGAAATGGCCGTCTTGGCCGAACAAGTGGGGTTCGACTCCTTGTGGCTGGTCGACCACCTAACCTACTTGTTGGACGGCGAAGACCGGGCGCGGGGAGTCTGGGAGGTTTGGTCGCTGCTCTCGGCCATTGCCGCTACCACCAGCCAAGTTGAGTTGGGAACGCTGGTCTTGTCGTTGGGTTGGCGTAATCCGGCGCTCCTAGCCAAGATGGCCGATACGGTGGAGGAGATCAGCGGTGGGCGGCTTATTCTAGGTCTGGGGTCCGGCTACCACAAGTTCGAGTACGACGCTTTCGGGTTTCCTTTCAACTACCGGGTGAGCCGCTTCGAAGAAGCCATTCAAATAGTTCACGGGCTGCTTCGCAACGGAGAGATAGACTTCGAGGGAAAATACCACCGCGCCCGAGAATGCGAGTTGAGCCCGCGCGGGCCCAGGCCCGGCGGTCCGCCGATCCTCATCGGCACGGTCAAGCCCCGGATGCTGGCTGTTACCGCAAAATATGCCGACGCCTGGAACGCCTATTATGATGATACCCACAACCAGGTCGAAAGCATCCGGCGCCTCCGTCCCATCATCGATGCCGCTTGCCGTGAACAAGGGCGGGACCCCAAGACCCTGGAGCGCACCGCCACGGTGTTGATGGCGGATTCAACCGCCGATCCGTGGTGGGACCGTTTGCCCAGCGAGCAGACCGTAGGGCAACCACCTCTCGTGCCCTTGGCCGGCAGCCCCGAAGCTGTGGCCGAGGCCCTGCGAGAGTACCAGCGGGAGGGCATTGCCCACATTCAGATCTGTATGGACCCGACGACCTGCAAAACCATCGAAGACTTGGCCCGGGTGCTGGAAGCCTTGGACGCCGGCTGAACTCGGCCAGCCAGTTAGTTAGTTAAGTCCGGCCAGGGGCTTTATCTTGGAGCTAATCTCAACCTCCCGCTCCCCAGTTCCAAGGCCTTTTCATTCTCGGGAAAAGTCATTCTGAGCCGTAGGCGAAGAATCTGAAACCCTTCAGCAAGAACTTGGTCCGAGCATCTAGGGAAACACAGCAATATGCTTGGCCAGCGAAACAGGGCCAAAGGAGATACAGATGAGCCGATTAGAAGGGAAAGTAGTCTTAATTAGCGGCGGAGCCCGTGGACAAGGAGCCACCGAAGCCCGAATGATGGCCAAGGAAGGCGCCCGAGTTGTTTTCGGCGATGTCTTGGATGACGATGGCCAGAAGGTGGAGGCGGAGATACTCGAGGCTGGCAACGAAGCCACCTACGTTCACCTGGACGTGACCAAGGAAAGCGACTGGCGCTCGGCGGTCCAGGAGGCGGTCAGCCGCTACGGCAAGCTGGATGTTCTGGTAAACAACGCCGGGATACTGATCCGCAAAGGTATCGAAGACACCACCGAAGAAGAGTGGGACCGCATCATGGCAATCAATGCCAAGGGAGTGTTCCTGGGCACCAAGTGCGCCATCCCGGCCATGCGGGAGGCTGGCGGGGGCTCCATCGTCAATATCTCTTCCACTGCGGGACTGGTGGGCAACACCGGCGGCTCCTCGGCTTATACCGCCACCAAGGGAGCGGTCCGCCTTTTCACCAAGGCCACGGCGATCCAGTACGCCAAGGAAAATATTCGCTGCAACTCGGTGCACCCGGGCATTATCGACACAGTCATGGTGCAGGAAACCCTGGACGACCCAGACATGCTGCGGGAACGGATGGCGCGCTTGCCCCTGGGTAGAATCGGCACGACAGAAGACGTTGCTTACGGTGTCCTTTACCTGGCCTCAGACGAGTCGTCCTTTGTCACCGGCGCCGAACTGGTCATCGACGGCGGGACCACTGCCCAATAGCCTTGGGTAGTGTCTCAGTTTGAATCCCCAATGATCTAATTGTCCTCTAATTATAGAAGTGAGAACCTATGACGATAGCCGCTGATGTGTCCAGGATTTTTGCCGACGCCCGGGAGGTCTATGTCAGCGCGCTTGAACGGCTGGAGCAAGGTGACATTCGAGACGCAGCAGAGGAGGCTTGGTGCGCCACCGATGCTCTGATTCTGGCTCGGACCGGTGAGGAACCTGAGAAGTCACCGGTAACGTCCAGAGAATTGCGAGTGTTGGCCGCAAAAGACCGGAGAGTTGATGGTTTAGTAAGTCGTTACTACACCAGGATGGGTATATTGCATGGCGATTGCTTTTATTTAGGAATGTGCGAACCCGTAGAGGAAACGCAGAGGCGGATACGGGAAACACTTCTGTACATACAAGATGCCGAGGCCTTGGTTGATCCTTAGAACAACTCGGCGATTTCTCGTTCCAGCCGTTCCTCGGAAGTCTCCGCCCCTCGGCCGGCCCCGCGCCGCGGACCCCGGCTGAACTCGGCGTAGGACTCGGGTCCATAGGTCCTGGTGCGGACCACCACCGGCATGGGCACAGCATGGCCGAAGATCAATGCTTGTTGCTTGGAATCCAAGCGGGCCAGGACCCCCCGGAGCTGGCGGCTGCCGGAAGTCCCGGACAGTACCGCGTCTATATCGCGCTCGTTGTCCAGCAGACAGGTCAACCGGGTGCCCAGTTGGCTCATGACCTCCGAGTCGATAACGCTGGGCCGTTGGTCAATGACCATCAGAGTCACATTGTACTTTCGCAGCTCTCGAGCGATGGTCCCGAAGATGGTCTGAGGGGCTATGGAGGGGCTGAGGAACTTATGGGCCTCCTCGATGACGATGACCAGCGGCCTGGGCTCCTTGCCTGAACCTCCTTCAGCCTCCTCCTTTCGGGCCACGTAGCGTTCGTGGATGCGCCTGGACAGCAGGTTGCTTACCAGGATGTAGGCCGAAAGGTCATTGCCGAAACGGCCGAACTCCAGCACGATGTGCTTTCCCCGGTCCAAGTGCTCAATTATCCGGTTGGCCGTCGCGTCCCGTCCTGAGTCCTCCACCAGAAATCCGAACCGCTTAAGGCGGTTCAGCCTGCTGGACAGCGTAAGCAGTGCTTGGGGGTGGACTTGAATTTCGGCGGCCAGTTCGAAAACGGTGTCGCGCCCCTCCAACCCCAGAAACGCCTGCATCCACCGTCCCGGGCCGAACTTGCGCTCCAAGTTGTAAGCAGCGCCGGCCGCTACGTCGGAAAGATTCAGGGTTTCCCGAAGCATCTCCACGTCCTCGGGTTCAATCTCTCCGTAGCCGATGCGCACCACTTCGTCAGCGGCAGAGCCCCGGCGCCTGGAGCTTTCCTCATCCAGGGTGAAAGTTGCTACTTGGGAGGGAAACAATTGCTTTAGCCCCTTGATAAACGTGGTCCCGTCGGAGTCCTGACTGCCCCAGCCGTATTCGCTGTGCATGTCGAAAATCAAGGATGACGCTTGGCCGCTTTGCAAAATTCCCACCAGCAGCAACCGGGTCAGAAAGGTCTTGCCGGTGCCGCTTTTGCCAAACACCCCAATGGAGCGTTTGACCAGTTCTTCCAGGTCCAAGCAGACCTTAGCGTCCATGTCCAGAGGATTTCCGATGAAAAAGTGGCCCTCATCTTCCCGTCCGAAGACCGTGGCTACATCCCGGTCCGACGCGGTGTATGCCTTGGAGAAGTGGGCGGGTATGGTCTTGGCCGCTGCGGGGGCCTCATCGGCATCCCCCAGGGCCGCCGGCATGATTAAATTGGGAAGCACCGAAATAGCGCCGTAAGCCACTGTCCCCAACAACACCTGGGATATGAAAGGGTCTTCCAGGTCTACGGACCCGTGTTTCAGCCGGGGGTCGGTGCTGCCCAAGGCCACGTCGGTTACCACGCCGAAAAATTGGTTCTCGTTCCCCCGGATGGTAACGAAAGTACCGACCTTGACGTTCTCAATGGATGTGTCTTGGTCCAAGCGCACGTCGATGCCGTTGGACAGCGACCCATCCACCACCAAGCCCAGGAATCCACCGTCTTGGCCCGGCCGGCCATCGATAGGCTGGAAACCGTCGGTCATGGGGCCACCTTGCGGAGAACCGAGTTTAGCCGAGGCAGGTCGTTGGCCAGTTCCCCAGCCAGTGCTTTACTGGCGCGGCCCAAAAAGGCGGCCCTATCAGGCCAGGCTGAGGCCGCAGCCCGCAAGCAGGCAGCGGCCACTTCGTCAGCCACTGGAACTCCTGACTTGATCAGCAGTGAAAGGAAGTCCAATCGGCCAGTGAACCAGCATACTTCTTCAGCGGAGCAAACGTACACGAAAGAATGGATGGCGGGGGGCAAGGGAGGCAAAAACTGGTTGCAGGTCCCGTCCTCTATGTGGCCGGTGAGGATGGTCTCGAACCGGGTGGTCAATAAGCGGCTGAGCTGCGGATTGTTCCGGAAGACTTCATCCTCGGTGGAAGCGGCTTCTCCCCTGGCCAGTATGGGGCGGCTGGCGTCCAACGGCTCGGTGCTTACCCTGGAGACCACCCCGAACACCGAGGGGGACTCGGTCCTGACGAAGGCTCCAAGGGGCGGGCACACGTAAAGCGTGTAGCACTGGGCCACGAAAGAAGTAGACGCCGTTGCCACAACCTCGCCAATTCTCCGGGACATCAGTTCGTCGACATCCACCAAGCCGCCATCCCCAACAACTCTGGTCCGGCCATTCTAGCACGTCGTCGGACTGGGCAAAATCGGCCGAGATCATACCGAGCCGGTTGTCTGCTTACATCCGATAGTCTGACGCTCGATAGTCCAACGCTGAACAATGACCGCAGCAGGTTTAGACCGTCCCCGACTCGACTAATCGAGTCAACTCCTCAAGGCTCAGCCCCAACTCGCCACAAAAGACTTCCCGGTTGTGCTCGCCGATGAGCGGCGCCCGCCGGGAGATTCGCCAAGGGGAGTCGTTATAGATGGCCGCCGGCCCTGGGTAGATGAAGCTTCTTCCCAACTCCGGGTGTTCCACCTCCACGTAGAATCCCCAGTCTTGCAGGTGTGGGTCATCCACGATTTCGTCCAGCGTCCGGATGACGCCCCAGGGAAAGCCCCGCTCTTGGCCTCCACGCCAGACCTCTTCCCCAGGCAGTTGGGCGAAGAAGCCGGTCATCACCTGGGTAATGTGGTGAGCACTGTCCTGTACCACCGCCGGGTCCTGGTATTTTTCGTGCAGCAAGTCTTGGGCCAAGCCGTGGGCCTCCATCCAGCCAGCCAAGAGCCGCAGGCGGGCCGGAGTTATGTTGCTTCCGGAGCGGGTTATGTTTACCCAGCCGCCGTCTCCGGTAGCCAACTGAGTCCTGTCGGACTGGTCGGCCGAGGCGGCCCGGCCGGTGTGTCGTAGCACTACCTCGCCGGTGGACAGGTAGATAGCAATCGCGCCTTCGGTAGTTAAAGCGCAGGCCTCGTGGATGGAAGCGTCTATATACTGGCCTTCGCCGGTCAGGTCCCGGTAACAAAGCGCCGCCAGAATACCTATGTAAGCATAGTGGCCCGCGATATGCCAGGCGTTGCCTCCCCCTGGCGCGATGGGAGGAGCATCCGGTACATCTTCAGGGTCATAGCCCGAAGACGCCATCTGCCCCCCTGCCGCCAGGTGGAGCAGGTCCGAGGTCCGGTAATCGCGCCACGGCCCGGTCTGCCCGAAAGGGGTCAGGGAGCACATAATAAGAGTGGGGTTCAGCGGCTCCAAGTGCTGATGCCCCAGGCCGCGGGCCTCCATGTATCCCGGTGCGTAGGATTCCAGCACCACATCGGCGGTGGCCGCCAGCCGCCGGAAGAGACGCTGACCGTCGGCGTTGTCCAAGCTCAGAGTGACGCCGCGCTTCGATGTGTTGTAGTGCCAGAAGGAGAGGCTCCGTTCCCGGTGCGGAACATCGTTGAGAAACGGGCCGACGGAGCGGGTGCTTTGCCCGCCGGGAGGCTCGATCTTGATGACATCGGCTCCCAGGTCGGCCATAAGCTTGCCGCAGTACTGGCCCTTTTCGTCGGCTGTCTCCAACACCCTGAGCCCGGCCAACGGGCCGAGAGTTCTATCGCCGTCACCGCCTCTGCCCTCAGCGGTCATTGGAGCGCCTCCTCAATATACTGGTACTTGGGCATTTCCGGCGGCCAGAAAGTACCGTCCTCGTAGGCGTCCCTTATTTCCTGCGGACTGAGGGCAAGCAAGCCCTCGAACACTTCCCGGTTGTGCTGTCCGATCATCGGGGGCGGCCGGACCACCTCAGCCGGCGATTTTTCCAGCTCGAAGGGAGCATTTTGAAACTTCCACGGTCCCAGCACCGGGTGGCGCAGCTCCGAGTACATCCCCCGCGCTCTTAGCTGAGGGTCGTGCTCCACCCGGTCCTTGGAGCTTTGCACCGGCATGGCCCGCACACCCTCGGCCTGGCACTTTTCCATGATCTCGAACTTGTCCAACCCCTGTGACCAAGCCTCGATCCCGAAGTCCATTTCTTGCTGGTTCTCGATCCGTCCCGGCAAGTCGCTCAGCCCGGACTCCAGCGCCCAGGAAGGGCTGCCCATGACCCGGACCAAGCTTTGCCATTCCTCGTTGGAAAAGCAGGCGATAACGCACCAGTCGTTATAGCCGCCGCCCTTGGTGCGGTATGCGTTATGAGGGGCCACGGTGGGGCCTCGGTAGTTATTGACCACCGGCGCGCCCGGCCAAACGGCCCGGTTGCCCGGAGGGTAGCCCTCACGCTGGGAAGGGCGGCCATTGACCGTCCGGTCCAAGAAAGCCGGGCCGGTGAGGGTGACGCCGGTAATCATTTGCGAGAGGTCCACGTGCTGGCCCCGGCCGGTGGCGTTGCGGTGACGCAGCGCGGTGAGGGCGCACATGGCCCCGTACATGCCACCGGTGTCATCCAGGTAGGACCAGCCCCAGCCAGCCGGAGGTTTGCCCGGCAACCCGGAAAGGAAAGTCACTCCGGAGAGGGCCTGGGCCGATGGCCCCATGGTGCTGTAGCTGTGGTTCCGACCGGTCTGCCCGAAGCCCGCCATGGACACGTAGATAATATCCGGCCGGAGTTGCTTCATGTCCTCATAGCCCAGGCCCCAGCGCCGCATTATCCGGGAGCTGAAGTTTTCGATGACGATGTCGGAGACGGCGATCAAGCCCTTGACCAGCTCTAGACCTTTGGCAGTGCGAGTGTTGACTGTGATCCCGCGTTTGTTGGCGTTGGTGTCGGCAAACTGGGCGGTGGAATTGGGACCGGGTTCAACTCCCAGCGGGATAGTGAAACGGTTCTGCCGGAGGATGTCCAGATTTTCCGGCCATTCGACCTTGATAACGTCAGCGCCCAAGGAGCCCAGCCAGCGGGTGGCCCAAGGACCGGCCCTCACCCAGGTGAAGTCCACTATCCGGATGCCGTTTAGCGCCCGGGGAGGTTCAGTAGCCTTTATAGTGCCGAGTTGGCGTATCTGCGGTCCGGCTGGCATGAGATTATCCCTGGAACCCTGGTGACAAGGCGACACCCGGATTACGGAGGTCAAGCTTTTGATACTCTACGGTTGGCGCTATCGGGTGTCAACAGGACTCGCCCAGAAGTCAGGGTCTTTTAATTGTCATCCCCGGCCTACGCCGGGGCAGGCTCTGAGCCACTTTTCAGTGTCACCCCGAGCAGAGCGAGGGGTCTAAAGCCCTTGACTACATGCTCTCTTTAGATACTCGAACTGGATTCTTGCTGAAAGGTTTTAGATCCCTCGCCTACGGCTCGGAATGACGTTTTCAACAATTGAATGACCCTGACCCAGAAGCAGGGCATGTGCAAAGCCGCAAACGCCCGGTCATTCTAAATTCCTGACACTCCCCCCTTGCCGCCTCCGGTAACCCCTCTCTACCCTGTTAATAGGCAGTTATTAACCCCTTGCCAAATCTATCGAACGGCCACTGAGGCCATGGCTCATAATGGCTCATAATGGCCCTGAAATAAAAAACCCCGGCCTCTCTCCCCGCCAGCAATCGGCTCTCCCCATACTCGCCGCCGCCCCCTCCGTCGTCCAAGCCGCCCGCCTCTCCGGAGTGGGCCGTCGCACCTTGCACCGTTGGCTCCAAGACCCCGAATTCCGCGCCCAACTCGCCCAACTACAGCGCCAGTCCGCTGAACTCGCCAAAGGCTGCCTCCAAAGCCTCACCCTTCAAGCCGTCATCCACCTCAGCAACCTCCTCGAGGACTCGAACCCGGAAATCCGCCTCCGCGCCGTCCGCGCCACCCTCAATTACTCCGCCAAATTTAACGAAATACAAGAACTCCACACCCAGGTCCAAGCCCTGGAGGACGCCCTCCCCCTTTGGACCGACCAGGAGAAATCCGGATGAACCTCAGCTCTTTGCGGGTCCGCGTCCGCTCCCTTCGCCGCAGAATGGCCCGGCCCTACGCCCAACTCATGGTCCAACGCATGGCCGACGGCCTCTGCACCCAATGGGCTCGGGCCCAAGCAGAAAAACGGCCCACCCCTTCCCCCCAAGCCTTCGTCCGTGGAGTCGCCAGGGCCGGTTTCCGCCTGCCAACCTTCACCGGCGCCGTCCGCTACCTGGAACGTTGTGCCTCCCGCCGCCAAGAACCGAGACCGCCGCTCCTCCTCCGCGCCCTCCTTCCCTGGGCCTACTGGCACTCGGGCGTCACTTGAAGATAAGCATTCAAACCCGATTGCCTCGACCTCCAAGGCTAAGGCTGGAGTGACTTTACACAAGTCCTGGTTCGGAAGACTCGTTTGTCAATTATAAGCGCATCGGGCATAATGATGGAGTTTTGAGCCAACCCTTGGTTGGAGAACAATATGCGAGTCTTGCTCATCGCCACCAACCGGCACGGCCGGCTTATGAGCCGCATGAATGCCCGCCCCTTGCCCATCGGCCTGGCCTATGTGGCGGGGCACTTGGACCCATCACGCCACAGCACCAGGGTGTTGGACCTCATGTTTTCCGACGACTACCAGGCCGATGTGGCGGCGGCGGTAAAAGAATTCCAGCCTGACCTGGTGGGGCTGTCCCTTCGCAACCTCGACAACAGCAGCTACCTAGACCCCCAGTGGGCGTTGCCGGTCACCAAAGAGGTAACAGAACAAGTCCGGTCGATCAGCGCCGCGACCATCGTGTGTGGCGGCCCGGCGTTCAGCATCCTCCCTAGGGAGTGTTTCAGCTACATTGAGCCGGACTTGGGCATCGTCGGTGACGGGGGAGAGACCTTCGCCCTGCTGGCCGAACGTCTGGAAGCCTCGGAATCCTACACCGACCTGCCCGGCTTGGTCTACCGGGACAACGGGGAAATCGCTTACAACGGCCAGCCCTCGTCTTCCAACTTCGCCAAGCCGCCGCGCTTCGAAGACCTGGACTTGGACCGGTACAGCCGGGCCGGCTTCGGCATCGGCATACTCACCAAGCTTGGCGACTTTTACTACCCCACAACGGCCTCCGACCAGGCTCAGGAGGATGCTGCTTGGCGGGTGATCCGCCCCATCCCGGATGTGGTCAAAGAAGTCAAGGAAATGGAAGAACGCTTGAATCTACGCAAGGTCTTCTTCATAGACAACGGGTTCAACATTCCCTTTTCTCACGCCAAGTCCCTCTGCCACGCCCTGATTGAAGCGGACCTCAAGCTCCATTGGAACACCTGCCTTGCTCCCCATACCTGTGACGCGGAACTTGTGGAGTTAATGAAGCAGGCCGGATGCGCTCTGGTCCTGATGGTCGGACGGGGGGGCGACAGCCACGATGGGACAGCAATGGGTCAGCATTTGGAGCAGTTGCGCCAGGTGTGCCGCCTTTGCGAGGACGGAGACCTGCATTACACCATCTCCCAGGGCTTCGGCGAGCCGGGGGAGACCCTGGAGACGGTGGAAGAGAAGCTGGCTTTTCTACGGACTTTACGCCCGGCAATGGCCAACCTGCGGGTGGGAGTCCGTATGATGCCCGGCACAGAGGTGGCGGCGCTGGCTAGGTCGGAGGGGATCATCGCTGACGAGTCCGAACTAATCAAGCCCATCTTTTACTTGGCGGAGCCGGTGCGGGACTGGCTCACTGACCGGTTGCAATCGGAGGCCAGCCAGAATCCCAGATGGAATGTTTTGTAACCAGAGGAGATAGTCTTTTGGGCAATCTGAAGAACAAGTACTGCATCGTAGGCGTCGGGGAGACCGAATACAGCCGCGGTTCAGGGCGCACCACCAGGGCCCTGGCGGTGGAAGCCATACGCAACGCCATGGACGACGCCGGGATCAGCTCTCAACAACTGGACGGGATCATGAGCTACCACGGCGGCGACTCCACTCCGGCAACCTCGGTGATGTACGACTTGGGTGTCCGGCCCAACTTTTACATGGACTGCTCGGGCGGGGGCTCCAGCAGCGAAGCATTGGTTGGCCTGGCTATGGGAGCAATCGAGGCCGGGATGTGCGACACCGTCGCCATATACCGGGCGATGAACGGCTATTCCCAAATCCGCATCGGCGGCACCGGGGTCCGGGCCGCAGCCCCGGTAGGCGGCGCTGATGTTATGACCCGCCCCTACGGGATTATCAGCGCGGTACAGCGTTTCGCTTTTACCTTCACCCGGCACATGATGGAGTACGGAGTCACCAACGAGCATCTGGCCAATATAAAAGCGGCCCACAGCAACCACGCCAGCAACAACCCCAAGGCGTTGATGAAACAACGGGTCACTGTGGAAGACGTGCTGAACTCCCGTTGGATCATCCGCCCTTGCGCCCACCTGCTGGACTGTTGTTTGGAGACCGACAACGCGACCTGCATCATCGTGACTTCTGCGGAACGAGCAAAGGACCTTCGCCGCCGGCCCATTTACATTTTGGGGGTCCAAGGCCGGGGCACTAAGCTGGGCGGCGACTTCCACTACCAACATGGCCCCATCACCAGGGTAGCCGGCCACCACATCGGTCCCAGGATTTTCGAACAGGCCGGGGTTAGCCACGACGACATCGACGTCACCGGATGCTACGACGCTTTCACCTACACGGCGCTGCTCCAATTCGAGGACTATGGCTGGTGTAAGAAGGGGGAGGGAAAAGACTACGTGTCCAGCGGCATCATCAATCTGGGAGGCCAGCGGCCCAACAACACCAGCGGCGGCCACTTGTGCGAAGGCTACACCCACGGCATGAACATGGTGATCGAGAACGTGCGCCAGCTTCGAGGAACGGTGGATGACTACTGTCCTGATTGCCAGAAAGGGGAACACTCCTACGATTATTCCGAAGGGCGTTGCCGGCAAGTGAAAGATGCGGAAGTAAGCATGAACATGGGTTGGGGCACCCCTGCCATCGGCAGCGCCCTTATCATGCGGAGGTAGCCCAATGCCAATATATGAGCTTCGGGGACAGAGGATCAACATCGCTGACACCGACACCGAATACAAGGGGTATTTCGAAGCCGCCGGCGAGCACCGCTTGGTGGTGAAGAAATGTCTCGACTGCGGTCTGCTCAGAGGTGAGCCCGGCCCCGGGTGTCCCTGGTGTCCCTCACAGAGTTGGGAATGGCAAGACGTAAGCGGCAAGGGCACCATCTATAGCTACCAAATCGTGGCCCACACTGTGATACCCGGCTTCCGCGACTGGGCCCCCTTCCCCATCGTGCTGGTGGAACTGGACGAACAAAGCGGGCAGCCGGCCCCCGGCGACGGCTTGCGCCTGACCGCCAACCTGGTGGACGCTGACCTGAACCCGGAGATCGAAGAGAACGTGGCCATCGGCAAACGGGTGGAGGTGGTGTTCCAGGACGGTGAGGGTGGGTTTACCTTGCCCCAGTTCAAGCTGTCCGACGAAGCGCCGCGGGGAGAGGTCTGGCGGCACGCGGTCTAACGCTCCTTCCTTATGACGGTCTCAATTGCCCAAACTTATTAGTTTCGACATCGACGGGACTTTGGAAGTCGGCCAGCCTCCGGGCAGTGTCACCATGGATATGGTCCGCAAGGCCCTGGAGTTGGGTTACCTGGTCGGCAGTTGTTCCGACCTTACAATTAGCGGACAACGACGTATCTGGCAGGAAAATGGAATCGCAGCCGAGTTCACTGTGTTGAAGCACCAACTAGCCGAGGTAAAAGCGGAATTTCAGGCCGAAGAGTATTTCCACATAGGGGATACCGACATGGACCGCCGCGTATCCCAGGAGGCCGGTTTCCGTTTCATTCCGGTTGAAGAAGCCGTCTGTCAATTGCGGGAAATGCAGGTAGACATCTAGGACTCTTGGGCGGCCCTATCCTCCTGTGCGGCTTCTGCAGTGCTCGTGCCGAAGGACGGAGTGTACTCCCTTCCTTCATCCGCCGCCAGGGCACCCTCTACCGCACATATAGCAACCTCAATCTGGCCGTCATCCGGAGGTCTGGTGGTCAACCGTTGCAGCAGCAAGCCGGGACGGGCCAGTACCTGCCCTATGGGCAGATGTTGGTGCGTGCCGCTGAAGCGGATGATTTCGTAACTAATAGCGGCGATCACCGGAATTAGCACGATCCGGGAAAGCACCCGGTACTCGATGGGCGGACCCATAAGCAAAATAAACACGGCTATCGACACCAGCATTACCGTTAGGAGGAACGCGGTGCCGCAACGGGGATGGGGCGTTCCAAACTTTCTTACGTTGGCCACATCCAAGTTTAGGCCCGCCTCGTAGGCGTGCACGGCCATGTGCTCCGCCCCGTGATACGCGAATACCCGCTTGATGTCCGGGAGAAGGCTGATTGCCCAGATGTAACCGACCAGAATAGCCAGCCGCAACGCCCCCTCGATCAACTCGCTGACTATGTCTGAAGGAACCGACGAATCTATGGCCCATACAATCAACAGGGGCAATAGGAAAAACACGCCGATCCCCAGCAACAAGGAAGCAAACAAAGTAGCGACCAAGACCCAGTTGGGAATTTCAGCTTGCGAACCGCCGCCCGGCTGCTGCACTGCCATGCTGGCCGACAAATGCAGGGCTTTTACTCCCAGCACCAGGGTTTCCAGCAGCACCAGCACCCCGCGAAGGAAGGGCAAGCGGCGGGCGCGGCCAGTGTAAAAAGAACCGATACGGTCCCAGTGGTGCTCGATGGTCCCATCTTGACGGCGAACAGCGAGGCTAAAGTGGCTTCGGCCGCGGATCATGACGCCTTCGATGACCGCTTGTCCACCATAGGCGAACCTTGGCTCGTCAGGCACCGCCTTCTCCTTGCTCCTTTGACCGACAGGTGTCCATCAGCAAGAACGGTCCGGCTGGAGAAAAGCGTACAGGAATCCTGCGAGCCGGTTGGGTCCGGACCCTAGACGGCTTGGACATCGGACCAGCCACGAACTCCAACACCCTCCGCAGGCGCTTGTGAACCTGGGGTTGCTGTATTGGAAGGTGAATCGAGGGCGTTGAGCCCCGACGGTTATTGTAGGTTGTAACGCCGGCGTAGACGCTCAATGCGTCCTTGAGTATCTACTATCCGCTGCTCACCGGTGTAGAAGGGGTGGCATTTACTACATATTTCCACCCTCAAGGCGGGTTTCGTAGCACCGGTCTGAAACACATTCCCACAGGAACACGTCACCGTAGATCGATAAAATTTAGGATGAATCTCTGTTTTCATACGTGTCTCTACTGGATACCCTGATATATTTGATAACTCAACCCAAGCTCTAGCTCTTAGGGATTAAGCAGTAACCATAGGCTGCTCTACCGGGTACACACTAACCCGGCGCTTGCCTCTGGCCGCCCACTCGAATTTAACTTGGCCGTCCAACTTGGCGAAAATGGTGTAGTCGTTACCCAGCCCAACGTTGGTCCCGGGCCGGATTCGAGTGCCCCGCTGGCGCACCAAGATGGACCCACTGGTCACCAGCTCGCCACCGTAACGTTTCACTCCCAACCGCTTGGCGTTGCTGTCTCGACCGTTATGGGAACTACCGCCTGCTTTTTTATGAGCCATTGTCCTCCACCTCTTCAGCGGGACGCCGCCGAGTCCGAGCGCCGCTCGGCGCGTCGGGGCCGCTCTAGTCCAGCTTTATGTCTTGAATCAGGAGACGGGTGTAGTCTTGGCGGTGGCCCTTCTTCCGCCTGTACCTAGTCTTGGCTTTGTATTTGAAAACAACGATTTTTTTGTCCGCATGGTGGGACTGCACTTGGGCCAGTACCCTTGCTCCGGGGACGTATGGGGAGCCGAAGGTGACCTCGCCGCCATCGGAAACCGCCAAGACCTCACCGAATTCCGCCGTCGACTCCACACCCACGGGGAGCTTTTCCACGTCCAGTGTATCCCCTGGCTTGACCCGGTATTGCTTGCCGCCTGTCTTGAAAACCGCGTAGTCCATGTTTAACCTCGGAATTCATGGTAAGTCAGGGTATCAAAAGTGTCAAGGTAAATGTGGTAGACCACGGCAACGGTCAAGCAGGCTTACTCCGGGGCTTATAGGATATAATAAGGGTCAGAAATGCCGCTTTGGCAGGGATAGACGGTGCCGTTTATGGTCGATTTGCGCGGTGACGATCTCCGGCAAGCCTTTTTGGCTGGAACCGAGTGCTTGGAACGGTACCGGGGCGCCATCAACGCCCTTAACGTCTTCCCGGTTCCAGACGGCGACACCGGCACCAACATGTTGTTGACCATGCGTTCAGCCTTGGAAAAGTGTCCCGAGGCTTGTGACGCCAGCGCGGCCGAGGTTTCGTCGGGCTTGGCCGAGGGAGCCTTCTGGGGCGCCCGGGGCAACAGCGGGGTAATCCTTTCCCAGTTGTTTCGAGGATTCGCCGAAGCACTGCGCGGAGAGGAAGAATGCAACGGCCCGCTGCTGGCCCGTGCCCTGAGCCTAGCCACCGAAGCCGCCTACGCATCGGTGGCCCAGCCGATGGAAGGGACAATGCTTACGGTGTTCCGGTCGGCCTCCAGGTCAGTCCAGGAAATGTCGAAAGGGGAAACGGGTCCCGGCGTCCTTTCCCTGTGGGAGGCGGCTTTTTCCTCTGCCGTCGAAGCTCTTTACCTCACACCCTCTCAATTGCCCGTCTTGAAAGAAGCGGGAGTTGTGGACGCCGGCGGAATGGGCGTTGCGGTCATCATGGGCGGCGCCCTGTGCTACCTCACCGGGCGGGAACAGGACTTGGTGGACCAAGCCGTGTCGGCGTGTTGCATCGAACCCGTTACCGTCAGCGGCGCTAAAAGCAGCATCGACAGCAATTACTTGGACTCTACCCTGGAATCTCAGTGGGGCTATTGCATTCAATTTCTCATCGAGGGCGAAGGGCTGGCAGTGGAGAGCATCCGGGAGCGTTTCGGCACAGAATGGGCCGATTCGGCGGTGGTGGTGGGTGACGAGCGGTTGGTGCGGGTGCACCTTCATTCCGCGGACCCAGGCCCAGTGCTGAGCCACGGGGTGTCGCTGGGCGACTTGTACGAGATCAGAATCGAAAACATGGGC
This sequence comes from Dehalococcoidia bacterium, assembly GCA_965197565.1. Classification (GTDB taxonomy): domain Bacteria; phylum Chloroflexota; class Dehalococcoidia; order Lucifugimonadales; family UBA3495. Next base: position 539,066 of record CBDANK010000003.1, on the reverse strand, counting down.
CGGCAGAATCAGGAGTTTGTGAGCGGACACCGCGGCAAGGAAACAGGGCCTGCCGGTCTCGCTTTGGTGGCAGTGGTCCAAGGACCAGGCTTGGCCCGCCTATTCCAAGATGCGGGTTGTTCCGTGGTAATCAAGGGCGGGCAAACCATGAATCCCAGCGTGGGCCAATTCTTGGACGCGGCGCAGGCCGCCGGTGCGGAAGAGATCATAGTTTTGCCAAATAACCCCAACGTGGAAGCCACTGCCCTGCAGTCGGCCGGCGCCAATCCTCGGCTCCACGTAGTCCCTTCCCGGACCCTGCCCCAAGGCGTCTGCGCCCTGCTGGCATTCAACCCGGAGGAGCCGCTGGCGCGCAACTTGAAGTCGATGGAAGAGGCCTTAAGCGGCGTTGTTACATTGGAGGTAACCCAAGCGGTCCGCTCCTCCGCCATAGCAGGGATTAGCGTGAACCCCGGCCAGTACATTAGTTTGCTGGAAGGTGAACTGACCAGCGCCGCCGACACGCCGGAAAAGGCGCTCAAGTACTCCTTGGAAGGAGTACTCCATTCGGAGGACCAGATTATCACCCTTTACCGGGGGGAGGACGCTTCGCCGGAGGCGGCCGAGCAACTGTGCCGGCAACTTGAGGGGGAGACGCCGGGGCTGCAAGTAGACTTGGTATACGGCGGCCAGCCCCACTACCACTATCTGGTGTCGGTCGAGTAGAGCATGTCAGTTAGAGTAGTTACCGACAGCGCCGCCGATTTGCCGCCGGACCTGGCCCAGCGGTGGAATATCACTGTCGTTCCATGTTACGTGATCATAGGCGATCAACCCTACCGGGACGGCGTTGACATCTCACCGGACGAGTTTTACCACAGTCTGGCGTCCAACACCCAACTCCCCACCACGGCCCAGCCGTCGGCGGCCGATTTTCAAGCAGCGTACCAGGAATTATTGGGCTTAGGACATGACATCGTGTCCATCCACATTTCAGGAAAGCTAAGCGGCACCCTGAATTCCGCTAGTCAGGCCCGGGCGGCACTGGGTGAAGACGCCGCCGGCCGCATCGAAATAATCGATTCCCAACTGGGCTCCATCCCTATGGGGTTGGCTGTCCTTTCCGCGGCTCAACAAGCGAAAACCGCTGAATCACACCAGCAATTGGCCGAGCGGGTGCGCCGTGACCTGCCTCCGATCCGCGTCTATTTCGTGCTGGACACACTAACCTACTTGCAAAAAGGCGGCCGGATCGGCAAAGCTCAAGCCTTTCTTGGGTCGGTACTCAATGTCAAACCTATTTTGACCATTCAAGATGGCGAGGTTTATCCGGTGGAGCGAGTGCGGAACCGGCAAAGGTCGCTGCGCCGCTTGGTGGAGTTGACCCAACAGTTGGCTCCCGTCAAGGAACTGGCGGTGATTTACAGCACCGAGCCCGAGGAGGCCGAGGCTCTCAAAAGCAGACTGTCAACCTTGCTGCCGTCCAAGGACATAGTAGTCGCCCGCTTTGGCGCCGCTCTGGGGACTTATGTCGGTCCCGGTGGGCTGGGCGTAGCACTGACCCGCGCCGATGATATACTGAAATCCTGATGGCCCCCACGAATAACGGCTCCCCAACCTGGCGGGACAGTCTCCGCAATATTCTGCACTTGGAGGAGTCCCGAGGCTACGATAACCGGGCTGTGGTAGGCGGCTTGGACAAGTTTTTGCAGCGCTGGTCCCCGGAGATGGCCTCCCACCTCGCCGACCCGGCCCTAGTCCATCAATTGACCGAATCCTCTTATAGCCTCATGTCCACGGAGCAACGCCGTCATTGGGTCGGCAGTTGGCGCACCGTATTGGATTCCGTGAGGACCGGAACTGAAATCAGCCCCTCCGAAGAAACCCCTCCGGTGAAGCCTCCGGGCCGGACCTATCCAAAACCCGCCCCCACTAAGGGGGCGGCCGCCAAAACGATAAAGCACCGACGGCCTCCTGCCGGGCTGGCCGTTGACTCGCCGGTTAGTCGCCTCCGGGGAGTAGACAGCAAGACCGCCGGCCGGCTGAGCCGACTGGGCGTCCAAAGCGTCCGGGATTTGCTTTACCTTTTCCCGCGCCGGCATGTCGACTACTCCACCTTCGCCAAGATCGCCGAGCTATGCCCAGGACAGGAATGTAGTGTGGCGGCCGACGTTTGGGATGTCCACGAGGTTGGCGGAGGACATCAGGGCCAGCGCAAAGATACGGAAGCGGTCCTCAGCGACGAGACAGGCAACATCCGGGTTATCTGGTTCGGACAGCGGTACTTGGCCCGCACTCTTAAACCCAACACCAGGATCGCTGTCAGCGGCAAACCCGACGTGTTCAGGGGGCAGTTGGTCCTGGAATCCCCGGAGTACGAACTGCTGGACCAAGGACAAACGCCCATTCATACCGGCCGGTTGGTTCCTGTCTATCCCCTGACCGAGGGCTTCACCGGGCGCAACCTGCGCCGCCTCACCTGGCAGGCCATTCAGGAGTGGTTGGGCGGGGTAGATGAGCTATTGCCCGAAGACCTGCTGGCCCGCACCGAATTGATGCCCCTGTGCGAGGCCATCCAGCAAGCCCACTACCCCGACGACTTGGGCCAATGGGAGGCGGCCCGCCGCCGTTTGGCTTTCGATGAGCTTTTTACTCTTCAACTGGCTGTCCTTGGCCGCCGACAGCACCAGACGCAGGATGTCCGCGGAGTAGCCATCGGGGCCCAGCCGGGTATTGTTGAGGGTTTTTTGTCGTCTCTGCCCTTCCAGCTAACCGGCGCCCAAAGAAGGTGCATCCAAGAGATCACCGGCGACATGGAGCGAGGCACCCCGCCCATGAACCGGCTGCTCCAAGGCGAGGTGGGCAGCGGCAAGACCGTAGTAGCCTTGGCTGCTCTGCTCAAGGTGGCCGGAGACGGGTTCCAGGGAGCGGTGATGGTCCCCACGGAGGTGCTGGCTGAGCAGCACTTTCAGACGGTGTCACGCTTGTTGCACGGCATGGCCCGCCCCGTCCAATCGGACCACTTGGTGTCGGTGTACTTGGAGTCAATGGACCGGCCCGTCTCGGTGGGACTGCTGACGGGGAGTACCCGCCAATCCTGGAAACGGGAGTTGACCCAAATGGCCGCCAACGGCACGCTGGACTTGTTGATAGGCACTCACGCCTTGATACAGTCGGGCGTCTCCCTACCCAGGTTGGCCTTGGCGGTAACTGACGAGCAACACCGCTTCGGCGTGTTGCAACGTTCCGCACTGCGGCAACGAGGGTCGGAATCACCCCACAATCTCATCATGTCGGCCACTCCCATTCCTCGCACTCTCACCTTGACCCTCTACGGCGACCTGGACATTTCAACCATAGACGAGCTGCCGACGGGACGGCAGGAGGTCTCCACCCGATGGCTGCCGCCGGAACGCCGCCAAGCGGCTTATGGATTCATTCGCAAGCAGGTCCAAGAGGGACGTCAGGCATTCGTGATTTGCCCCTTGGTCGACGAGTCCGAGGTTATCGAGGCCAAAGCCGCGACCGACGAGCACGAACGTCTTTCCTCCGAAGTTTTTCCGGACCTGAGGCTGGGACTGCTCCACGGCCGGATGCCTTCCAAGGACAAGGACCGGGTAATGCGTCGATTCCGGGACGGCGACCTGGACATCCTGGTGTCCACCGCGGTGGTGGAAGTGGGCATCGACGTGGGCAACGCCACGGTTATGATGATTGAAGGGGCTGACCGGTTCGGCCTAGCCCAGTTGCATCAGTTCCGGGGCCGGGTAGGCCGGGGAGACCACAAGAGCTACTGTATTCTGATGTCGGACACTCCTTCCCAAGTAGCCAAGGAGCGCTTGTCGGCCTTGGAGGAGATTCACGACGGGTTCCACTTGGCCGAGGTAGACCTGGAGCTGAGGGGGCCGGGAGACTTCTTTGGCACTCGGCAAAGCGGACTGCCCAATCTGCGAATGGCTCATCTGTCGGACCGGCAGCTACTTGAGTCCGCCCGCGATGAGGCCGCCCAAGTGATGGAGCAGGACCCGGAATTGAAGGCTAAAAAACACTCGGCGCTGGCGAAACAAGTGGCGCGCTTTCTTGATGCCGTAAGCGACGAAGCCAGCTAACCCGATACTCGGACCAAGTCCTTGCTGAAGGCTTTTAGATTCTTCGCCTACGGCTCAGAATGACACTTTCTCAGCGGCGCAGAATTGCTGATGGCCTTGTGAAACCCATGTATGCGGATGAAAATAGCGGTGACTCCACTATAGTCACTACCATGAAAAGGCCCCAACCGGATGCCACAGGGTCTTTCGGTTCTTGGCGCGATTGTCTGAACCGGGATTCATCGGATTAAGGAATTCCCAATCCTGTAAATCCTGGAATCAAAGAAATCACAGTTCAGACGAACAACCGAAAGGTCATAACCGGATACCAGGCTCCGATTGACTGGGTCTAGGGCGGCTACTATCATTGTAGCTGCATGAGAGGTCCGCCGGGCGGACCTCTCAAGGACTGCATATTGCTGCCAATGGCAAATGTGAGAAAGGCATTCTCTTGCCACGATGCAGGTTATATCCCTCATGGAGGAAAACGGGAGGTACTTAGATGAGCATACAGGTGTTACCCGAAACAGCCCGAGACGTGCGGGAATTGATACGCTCCGGCCAGTGGCGGGGAGTGACCTCCGGCGTCGCTCCAGGGTACGTGCAGGCCAACCTGGCTATCCTGCCCCGGGACTTGGCCTTTGACTTTCTCCTTTATTGCCAGCGTAATCCCAAGCCCTGCCCCTTGCTGGAGGTTCTGGAGCCAGGCCAGACTGAGCCCAAGTTGACCACTCCCGGCGCCGATATTCGCACCGACGTGGCCGCTTACCGGGTGTACGAAAACGGCCAAATGGTGGAGCAAGTGGACTCACTTCTGACCCACTGGCGCGACGACCTAGTGTCCTTCCTGTTGGGTTGCAGCTTCTCCTTTGAGGCCGCAATGGTCGAAGCCGGCATTCCTTTGCGGCACCAAGACCAAGGGCGCAACGTGGCTATGTACATCACCAATATCGCCACCACGCCGGCGGGGGTATTTTCCGGTCCCATGGTGGTGAGTATGCGCCCAATCAAACGAGAGCAGATCGTCCGTGCGGTGCAGGTTACTTCCCGGTTCCCCGCGACCCACGGCGCCCCGGTCCACATCGGCGATCCTGCGGCCATCGGAATCAGGGACTTGGACCAGCCCGATTTCGGAGACCGGGTGGACGTGTTGCCCGGTGAAGAGCCAGTGTTTTGGGCCTGCGGCGTCACGCCTCAAGCCGTGGCCCTGAACTGCAAGCCTCCGCTGCTGCTGGCCCACGGCCCGGGAAGTATGTTCATCACGGACCAACGGGACGTAGATTACGCAGTCTTGTAGCACTTTTTGAGGAGCCCCCATGAGCGAGTCTATAGAGGACATCATTTTGCAGCAGGACAAGCGGGGCGTAGCGGAATTGCGTTCCCACCTGCCTCCGGACTTTTGCGACCGGGCAGCCGGCTACATCATGGAGCATCCGGGGCACGTGGTCATCACCACCGGCTACTACATCACTATGTCGGGAGGACCGGAAACCGACGGCCCTGCCGGAGCTATTGCTATCGGGAACGCGCTTCAATCCCTGGGCCGCCGGGTCACCTATGTCACTGACTCCTACATGGAAGCGGCCCTTCGCGATCTCACCGGGGGCGGCGCGGAGGTGGTGGAGTTTCCCATCTCAGACGTGGAGACGAGCCAGCGGGCGGCCTCCGAACTCCTCGACAGACTGAAGCCCGACTTGCTGCTGTCCATCGAGCGCAGCGGCCGGACCCGGGACGACACCTACCTGAACATGCGCGACGTCGATATCACTCCCCACACAGCACGGGTGGACTATCTCTTTGAATCCGGAATACCGTCGGTGGCCATCGGCGACGGCGGCAATGAGATCGGCATGGGCAACCTGGCGGAAGTAATACCCACTGTGGAGCGTCTGCCCAAGAACCCCGCGATAGCCAAAGTGGACAGACTGGTCATCGCCAGCGTCTCCAACTGGGGAGGCTACGGACTGGTGGCCGCTCTGTCCCGGCTAGCCGGAAGAGACCTGCTGCCCACGGTGGAACACGAAACGAAGCTCATCCGCCGCATGGTGGAAATGGGCATTGTGGACGGCACCACCGGCAACGCGGCCCCCACCGTAGACAACTTCAGCATCGAGGAGAACGGAGCGGTATTGGAGCAACTGCATGGGTTGCTATAGTCATTCGATTTCGTATCCATCTACGACAACAACATGCCTGGGTCAAGGGCTGACAATCACCTGTTGACCGTGGTCAAGGGTGACGGCAAATCTGCTGATGACTTCCAGCCCAACCAGTGTTTCATCGCCTAAAGCAATAACGGTGACAGGAAACGACCCCATGACATCTATCTGGAAAGAGGCGCGATAAACAGGAGCGAGTACTGGAGGACCGACCACCAGCTCCCAAACCTCGTAACCGTCGGGGGGGCCTACATCCTGCAAAAGAGACGGTGGCACTGCAAAGCCACCGTCGAAACCGGTGTCGATAAGGGCCTCTCCATTATAAGAAATTTGACGTACTTGGAAAGTAAACGTGAGATAAGGGAATCGAGAACTGGTCATATCTCAGTGCGCCGCCACTTACCCACAACCTTATCTCCCAACTTAAAAACAAAACTGCCTGGGCCAAACTTCACCAAAGCTTGGTCCAACGTCTCCAAGCGGCTCAGCCCTAGAACCCATCTCCCATCCGGGAAGATAGCAATATATTCGCCCCAATGCTCCTTCTCCAGGGGTATCCCATATTGTTCGTACAGCCTTTCCGCTTGCTTCATGAGTTGTTGGCCGGATGCCGCCATCCTATAAGCTCCTTAAGGGTCGATGGGAGGCCCCTACTCCACCCTAGACCCCTCGCTGCGCTCGGGGTGACAGGCTGCGTTTAGGGAGAATAGATTAGAAGGCTCAGTTACCAACCGGCGTTTCGTTCGCTACCTTTTCATCCTCAAGCTCAAAGGCTGCCGGCGCCAGGGTCTTTTCTTCCAGGGCAAGCAGTCGCCGCAACTCGAATACCTCGTCGCGGAACTGGGCCGCTTTCTCGAACTGAAGATTCTTGGCCGCTTCTTTCATTTGGCTTTCCAGGTCCTTCACCACCCGGAACATGTCGGACCGTGACATGTCCTGGCGGGCCACGTGGTAGCGGGCCCGGTTGTCCGCAATGCCCTTGATGCTCTCGGTGATGTCGTGTACTTCCTTCTGGATGCTTTGGGGCCTGATGCCGTGTTCCTGGTTGAAGTCATCCTGAATGGTGCGGCGTCGGTTGGTTTCGTCGATGGCGCGCCGCATCGAGTCGGTGATCCGGTCGGCATACATGATGACGTGTCCGTTGGCGTGGCGCGCCGCCCGGCCGATGGTCTGGACCATGGAGGTGTCGGAACGCAGGTAGCCCTCCTTGTCGGCATCAAGAATTGCCACCAGGCTGACCTCAGGCAGGTCCAGACCTTCACGCAGCAGGTTAATCCCCACAATGACGTCGTAAACCCCCAGCCTCAGATCACGGAGTATCTCCACCCGGTCCAGGGTCTGAATATCAGAGTGCAGGTAGTGGTTCCGGATACCCATCTCCGATAGATAGTCCGCCAACTCCTCGGCCATTCGCTTGGTCAGCGTCGTCACCAAACACCGCTCCGCCCGGTCTATCCTAAGTTTGATCTGCTGCAAAAGGTCGTCGATCTGGCCTTTGGTGGGCTTCACCTCAACAGTGGGGTCCAGCAGTCCCGTGGGCCGGATTACTTGTTCGATCACCATGGAGCTGTGCTTCATCTCATAGGGCCCTGGGGTTGCCGACACGTAGACCACCTGGTTGGTGCGGCTCTCGTACTCATCGAAGTTCAGCGGCCGGTTGTCCAAGGCGGACGGAAGCCGGAACCCGTAGTCCACCAGAGTCCGTTTGCGGGACATGTCACCGTGGAACATGCCCCGCACCTGGGGCAGCATCATGTGAGACTCATCCACGAACAACAAATAATCTTCCGGAAAGTAGTCAAGCAACGTCCAGGGCGTACTGCCGGGCGCGCGCTGGGCCAGATGGCGGGAGTAGTTCTCCACACCGGAGCAAAACCCCGTCTCTTGGAGCATCTCCAGGTCGTAGTTGGTCCGGCTCTCCAACCGCGCCGCTTCCAACACTTTCCCCCGGTTGCGCAAAATATCCAGTTGCTCTTGCAACTCCACTTTGATGTCTTCGATGGCCATCTCCAGCTTCTCTTTGGGCGTGACGAAGTGGTTGGCCGGAAATATATACATATCCTGCTTCTCGCCCAGCAACTCTCCGGTCAAGGGGTCCACTTGGGCGATCCGTTCGACTTCGTCTCCAAAGAACTGGATGCGCACCGCGGCCTCTTCGTAGGCCGGGACCAGTTCCAGGGTATCGCCCCGTATCCGGAACTTGCCCCGAGCCAGGTCCATGTCGTTGCGTTCGTATTGCATGTCCACAAGTTGACGCACCAACTGGCTGCGGTTTCGGATGTCGCCAACCCTGAGCCGGGCCACGAAGTGAAAGTAGTCTTGCGGATCGCCCAAGCCGTAAATACAGGACACCGAGGCGACAATCAGTACGTCCCGCCGGGTGAGGAGCGAGGTCGTGGCCGACAGGCGCAGCTTGTCCAGTTCATCGTTGATGCTGGCGTCTTTCTCGATGTAAGTATCCGATTGGGGGACGTAGGCCTCAGGCTGGTAATAATTGTAATAGGACACGAAGAACTCGACGGCGTTGCGCGGGAAAAATTCCTTAAACTCGGTGGCAAGCTGAGCAGCCAGGGTTTTATTATGGGCCATTACCAGAGTCGGGCGTTGCACTTCCTGGATTACATTGGCCATGGAGAAGGTCTTGCCGCTGCCGGTCACCCCCATAAGAGTCTGTTGCACCACGCCCTGCTGCACCCCATTGACCAACCGGGACACCGCATGGGGCTGGTCGCCGGTCATCCGAAAATCGGAAACCAATTCGAATGGGCGGGCTTCCAGGTTAGCGCCAGTGGCCCGGCCGTTACCGGCTTCATGGCCGGCCCCCGTCCTGGTCTGTACCCGGGTCTTAGAGACCATCTTTAGACCTCAACTATCGATCTGCCAAGCCTATACTAAGACTTTGGCCCCAAGAATTGCATTACGTTAAACCGCACTATTACAGCCACAGAGCTTCTGTGGGTACAAGTTGCTGCGCCACGGGATCGACGGCCATCAGGAAAGCTTCCAAAGTATGGGTCCCAATCAAGGGCGGCGAATCCGGCGGGACAAAAATGCACAAAATCGTAGCCCTCACACCGTCCAACTCCACTAACACCTCGCCTATCTGCTGCTCTGACACCTCACCGTTAGCCAGCCTCAAGCGTACCTTACGCTGAGGGGTTACGTCCAAGCGTTCCAGAATGGGACTGGGGACCGAAGTGAAAGTAGCTCCCGTATCAACCAGAGCAGTCAGTGTCTCTGAGTCAGCCCCCGAAGGAGCGATTAACGTGATATCGTGTGAAAAAGTGCCCAATGGAGCCTCAACCGCCGCCGAACTGTTGCAAAGCAAGCCGTATCCGGTCTTCCAGGGTCAATTCCGAGCCTCTTTCCAGATTATCGACGGCCCGCCGCGCCTCGTTGGTGGAATAACCGAGGGCGGTCAAAGCGGAGATGACATCGTCATCGTCGGAGCTTTGGCCGGCCAAGATGCCCGGTCCTTCTGCTTCCACCTTGCCTTTAAGGTCCAGCACTATCCGGCTGGCGGTGCGCCGGCCCACGCCGGTAGCCGAGGCCAAGGCCGCGATGTCGCCGGAGACGATGGCCTGGTTCAGGCTTGATGTCCCCAGCCTGGACAACAAGGCCAAGGCCAACCGCGGCCCCACACCGGATACCCCGTTAAGCAACAGGAACAACTCCAGGGACGCCGGGGTGGTAAAACCGTACAGCACCGGCTGTTCGTCGCGCAGCCGCAGATGGGTATGCAAGCTTATCTGCCCGCCTATGGGGCCCAAATCCCCAATTGCAGCCTCGGGCATGAAAACCTGGAGAGTTACGCCGCCGACTTGAAGGTGGACCCAGTGGGGACCTACCGCCTCAAGGATGCCCCGAACGCTGACAATCACTCACTACCTCTCCATTCCCGGCGGGATCTCCTGATTTAGGGCCTCCACGGCCCCCAGTTGAACCAGGTGACACAGAGCAACGGAGAGAGCATCGGCCGCATCGGAGGCGGGGGTTTCGGTCAGTCCCAGAGTGGCCGAAATCGTGCGCCGCATCTGTTCCTTGGTAGCGCCACCGTAGTCCACCACCGCCAGCTTCACCTGAGCCGGAGGGTATTGGAACAGCGGAATGGCCGCACTGGCTGCGCCAATCAACACCAATGCCTGAGCCTGGCCCACCGCAATAGCCGGGCCGACAAACCGCCGCTCTCCCTTTCCTACGAAGGGCTGCTCGACAGCAATAGCGGCCGGGCTGAATACGCCTATCAGGTTCAGGACGTGGGTGTACAACTGGTACAGGCGTTGTTCCAAGGGCATGTTCCGAGGCAGGGCTATCACCCCATAGTCTTCGGCTTGGACTTGGGGATTCTCCGACACCACACCGTACCCCATCCGAAGGGTACCAGGGTCAATCCCGAGTACCCGCATCGGTCCCCACTGCCACTGCCACCGGCTAAGACACCTCCTGGTATCTTTGCAGCACCTCCGCCGGGAAATCGGCGTTGGTGTAAGCCTTTTGGACATCGACCAAGTCTTCCAAGCTATCCAGCAGCTTGAGGGTTTGCTCGGCCTCCTTGTCTCCAAGGGCCACGGTGGATTTGGGCACCATGGAGATTTCCACGGTCTCAGGGCTTGCGTCAGCCGAGTCCAACTCGCGCCGCACCTCAAAGAGCAGATCAGGAGCGGTGTAAATCTCCAATAACCCGTCCTCGAGATTTACATCATCGGCTCCGGCGTCGATGGCCAGCAGACTTATCTCTTCTCCCCTTGCTTCATCCTGCACTTCCATAGTAATAAGTCCCCTGGTCTCGAAATTCCAAGCGACGCACCCGCTTTCCCCCAAGTTGCCGCCGCCCCGGCTGAAAGCCGAGCGCACGTCGGCCGCGGTCCTGTTCCGGTTGGTGGTCAACGCCTGAAGCAGAATCGCCCCGCCGCCGGGACCGTACCCCTCATAGATTACTTCTTCCAGCTTTTCCTCTGAACCTCCATCGCCGCTGGAGCGTTTGATCGTCCGTAGGATATTTTCTTGAGGCATGTTGTTGCTCTTCGCTTTATCGATGGCCAGCCGAAGGCGGAAATTCATGTCCGGGTCAGGCCCGCCGCCGTCTCGGACCGCCAAGGCTATGTCCCGGCTCAACTTGGTGAACATGGCGCCTCGCTTGGCGTCGGCCGCGCCTTTCTGGTGTTTGATGGTCGACCATTTGGAGTGGCCGGACATATCGGACACCTCCTCAACATAAACAAAGAAGCAACCTACTGGGATTTTAGCACCGGCTATATGCTCGGTCAAAGCCGGTTAGCGGAGACCTTCCATCAACCAGACCACCATCACGCCTTCGGACACCTGCACTTCCTGAATGACATCAGCCAAAGCAGGAATCAGCACCTCGCCCGATTCACCGGAAACAACGTATACATCGTTACTGCCCGTCTCCAGTATCTCGCGCACCCGGCCAAGGTATTCGCCTTCCTCGGTGAACACCCGCATACCTACAAGCTGGAAGTGGAAATACTCCCCTTCAGGCAGGGGAGGGACCGACACCTCGGAAATTGTCACCGGTTCGCCGAGCAAGGCGCGGGCGGCAACCGAGGAGTCTACGCCTTGGAACTTTAGTATGGCCTGACCGTTGGGTGTCCGAGTAGACGAGGTGATGGAGTAGGACTTTCCCTGGACCATGAGGGATTGACCAACGTCAAACCGGTGGGAAACATCACTCATCACCCCCACTCTCACCCCGCCCGATAGCCCATGAACGCCAAGAATTCGACCGACGATCACCGGCTGGGAGCGGTCCACCTGGGGCTCAGTCAATACGCATCCCCGTTGGCGAACTTGACAAGGAGAGTCCTCTCCGGAGTGGGCGCTAAACTATCTCCAGCACCGCATGAGCACCGTCTTTCACCGCCGCGACCCTCAACAACACTCTCATGGCTTGAGCCACCCGCCCTTGCCGGCCGATAACCTTGCCCTTGTCCTCGGGGGCCACTTCCAAACGAAGCACAACCCGCCCGTCCTCAATGGTTTCGGTGACCTGTACCGCGTCGGGATTACTGGCCAGCGACCGGGCGATGTACTCGATGAGCTCTTTCATGCCGCAGAATCCTCGTCGGCCCCGGCGGAAGGCTCCTTTGCCGGGGTCCGCCGGCTGATCCCATTCTTATCGAGGATTCGCTCGACCGCGTCCGAGGGTTGGGCTCCTTGACTCAACCAATGGACTGCCCGGTCTTCTTTTAGCAAAACTGCGGGCGGGTCCTTCATTGGGTCGTAGTTGCCGATCCATTCCAAATAAGCGCCGTCCCTAGGCGAGCTAGATTCGGCGACCACGATCCTGTACGACGGCTTTCCCTTTTTCCCCACCCTTCTAAGTCGAATCCGCAGCATCTATTCTCCGAAGCATCCTGTGTCAAAGGCCACGTTTAGAGCGATTTTAAGCCGGGGGCCAACGGCTGTCAATCTTCGGCGTCAACCGCAAAACAGCAAAATAAATCCCCGGCCTAGCCGGGGTTAGCCATTGACTCACACGATGCTTTTCATTGGTATCCTTGGTATCTTCGTTGTCTTAAGCTGGCGATGAAACCGGAGCCACTTTCGCAAAAAACCATCGGGCCCAGCCACTCTGTCGGCGAAAACGCCCTTTGACATTCCAGTCCTAGGGGCGATGGTAGACATTGGTCTGGGCCCGACGAACGGGTTCTCGTATGTACAGTCTTATTAGGAGACGATCACCTCGTCGTGTCCAGACAGATGCCTACCATCGCCCCTGGGTGTTAAACTATCTTCCATTCGCTATCACCTCCTTCTTAAATTCCGCCAAGCGGTTGATTTATTCTAGCAGCGGCTGAGCCAGCCTGTCAAGCCAATGGCTGCCGTTTTGCGAATACCCAACAGCATCCATCGCGGAACCGCGGTGCGCCGCTTTGGAGTCGTTGCAACCACGGTGGTAGAGTAGACACCAAAGGGGTCCGCCCTTAGGGGCGCCGAGCTAATACCTCCAGGAATCAGCCAATATGTCCGAGAACGAAGCCCGCGTTATCTTCATGGGAACACCGCTCTTTGCAATTCCGGTTTTGCGGGCCTTGACGACTGTTAAAGAAGCTCGCGTGATTGCTGTGTATACCCCGCCGGACCGGCCCAAAGGCAGGGGCCGGGCCGTGGAAATGCCCCCGGTCAAAAGCTACGCTGTCGAACTTGGCTTGCCGGTATTCCAGCCAGCCAGTCTGCGGTCAAAGGAAGCGCAAGATGAGTTGGCCGGGCTTCGGCCGCATCTAATTGTCATCGCCGCTTACGGAAAGTTGCTTCCGCCGCCGGTGCTAAAGACGCCTCGCAACGGCTGTCTCAACCTGCATCCGTCCTTGCTGCCCAAGTACCGAGGGCCTTCCCCAGTGGCTACGGCCATCCTGGACGGTCAGCAGGTTACCGGAGTTACCCTCATGCTGCTGGACGAGGGAATGGACACCGGTCCCATTATCGCCCAACGAGAGTATGCCCTGTCGGGTGATGAGACCACGCCGTGCCTCACCCAGTCCCTCTTCCAAACCGGCTCTCAACTATTGTTGGACACGCTGGGTCCTTGGTTGGCGGGCCAAGTGACGACGCGTCCTCAGGACGCGGCGCTTTCTACTACAACCGGCAAGTTGGAACGCTGCGACGGCATGGCCGATTGGCTCGCATCCGCCTCGGAGCTGGAGAGGCGCTGCCGGGCTTTCAGTCCTTGGCCCAGCCTTTTCACCAAGTGGGATGGCAAGGTGCTGAAGCTTTTGGACGTGTTGCCGCTGCCGGCAACGAGCGCAAGGGACACCGCTCCAGGCTTGGTGGCGCCCTTGTCCATTCCCGAAGCTCCGGTAGGCGTGGGGACCGGAGACGGGATATTAGGCTTGAGATCGGTCCAACTGGAAGGGCGGCGAGCCTTGCCCACAGCGGAGTTCCTGCAAGGCTACCCCCAATTCTTGGGAGCGCGCCTGTAAATTGAGGTCTCGACCTTTCAGGTCCGAGGCAAATGTCGAAATCCGTGATAAGTCTTATGGCGAGGAGTGCGGGACATGGCAACTGAAAACCTAGCCGGAGTTCCATCGGAGGCGCAGGTATTGGAATGGATGACCTCGCTCAGCAACTGGGGACGCTGGGGCGCTGACGATCAGTTGGGGTGCCTGAACCTGATTGCGCCTCCCAAACGGAAGCAAGCCGCAGCTTTGGTCCGCGACGGTTTCGCGGTGAGTTGCGCCCGGCCTATAGTTACCGATATAGCCGCCGACGTTAACTTTCAAGTGCAACGTTACATGGTGGACAGCGGCGAGGGCCGGGAAACCGACCCCCCGGAACGCCGGCTAAGCCGCCGGGGGGCCGCCGAGTTCATCGGCATGGTATTTCACGGCCAGACCATAACCCACATAGACGCTTTGTCCCATTATTCCTGGCAGGGAAAGATGTACAACGGGACTCCGGCCCATCAGGTTACCTCCCGAGAAGGGGCCCAGAGCCACTCCATCGAGCCAGCGGCTGACGGCATCGTAACTCGGGGCGTGCTCCTAGACATTCCCGCACTAAAGGGAGTTGACTGGCTGGACCCCGCTGAGCCGGTAATGCCCGCCGACTTGGACGCTGCGGAGCGGCTTCACCGAGTGCGCGTGGAACAGGGCGATGTCTTGCTGGTGCGCACCGGCAACTACCGTAAACGCCTGGATATTGGACCTGTTTCCAGCACCGAACCGGGGGTGGCTTGCCATGTCGCTTGCGCCCCATGGTTCAAAGAGCGGGGAGTGGCTATGCTGGGCACTGACACTCCCAACGATATGCGTCCCAGCCAATATGCCACCATGACATCCCCTGTCCACATCATGTGTCTGGTGACTCTGGGCCTGTGGTTGATTGACAACGCCAATCTGGAGCAATTGGCTGCGGCCTGCCGGGAACGGAGCAGGTACGATTTTATGCTGACCTTGGCTCCGCTGCGGCTGCGCAACGTTACCGGGTCTCCGGTGAACCCCATAGCTTTGTTCTGAGGCCGGCGGCGCGGCATACCGCGCTTCAGATAGGCTAACCTTCTGTATTTTGCGGCTCACTGGTTCCCGGATCATTTACCGGGGGTGGACCGTTGTGCTTACCGTGTCCTCTAAAGCTAGCGAAAACCAACCGCAGAGGCAACAGAACTAACCGTAACAGCAACATCACATAGCCGATGAAGAAGGAAGCGCCGAATAGCATTGCGCCGACGATTAATACCACCAATGCGGGGCCGGCGAAACCGCTGGTGAGCTGTTGTCCGAAAGAGCCTAAAAGGTCTCCCCCGAGATCTGTGACCGACGGCGGGATGCTCGTCACCTCGCTTGCCCCTCTGTCAACCAATTCCCGCATCCATTCGACTACCCGAGAATCGAACACCTTGGCACTGACAAAGAAAACCAGGCCGGTCAAAAACAGGGTTAATCCGGGCCAGCGCAGACCGTTCTTTAGGCTGGGATAATGAATAAGTGCTAGTAGGACCGATCCCAGGACCAGCATGACTAGGGCCAACGGCTTACCGAACTCCTGGATCGAGTTGACCCAGTCCCGGCCCTCGTCAATATCAGAACGCAACTCCTCCTCGGTATATTCATCATTCCATACCGCTATCCTGCGGATCAGGTCCAGCCGGTCCTCATCGTCCAGTTCCTCCCGGACCTGTTGAATGGCGTCGTCCATTACGGGCTCAACCAAGGGCCGGGCGGCTACCTTTAGCACCTCCTTTGCCTCTCCCGCCAAGAAATGTTCCCGTAGGTCGCTCCGACGAGAACGCAGCCCTTGCCTCGTTCGCTCATCCAAACCGGCCTGGGCAATCAGATTGTCAAATGCGAGCTCAAATATAAGCAGTCGACATACGGAATCCAAACCGGCCAGCGAGGGAATGCTGGTTGGCGCCTCTCCGGCGGAGAGCCGCCGCCAACGTTCCTCATATAAGCCAGCCACCTCGTCAACTTGTTGAGGAGTACACTGCAGCCGGCCCAAGTCCTCCTCGGCCAGCCCGTCAATCCGCTGGTCTATATATCCGAATACCACCGTTTTGACGTTGTCCAAGGGCGGTCCCACATCCACGTAGAGGTCCAAGGACTGCCGGTCGTCATTGAAGTAGTCGACAGTACGCTGAATAACGCCTTCCGTTTCAGACTGGAGGTAGTCCGGGGGGATTATCTCTCGCAGCAGCCCCGCAACTTCCTCTTGGCTCACCACCTGTACACCGCCCAGCAGGCGCTGGGTGGTTTCCTCCAATTCCTGGTCCAGCAGCACTTCATCATAGATCCGATTGTAGGCATCCTCCCCGGAAATGGCGCCGGTGTAAAATTCAGTACTCAGGAGCTTGTCCGAAACGTTGGTGGCCAGCATGAAGAAAAGGAACCCGAAGAATACAATGACTCCCAGGACGAGAGCCGCAAACGGCCTTAGAATCGCTAACACACAACCCATATTTTTAATCACCGGTGACTGGACCGCGAAAGACTGAGAAACCACGGAGGAAGTTCCCTGGTTCTCCTAGTTGCTCTATCAATTAAATAAGGCCCGAAAGCAGTGCCTCCGGGCCTTTGAACAAAGGCGGTTAAGACCTAGAAGTTGGGACGCATATTCCGCAGACGCCGCACCCGCTCCTCAATGGGCGGATGGGTCGAGAACAAGTTGGACATGGATTGACCGCTGAGAGGGTTGACTATGAACAAGTGGGATGCCCCCTCAGCCACTTTCATGGGCCGCGCCCGGCTGCCCATCTCCAGCTTTTCCAAGGCACTGGCCAAAGCGTGGGCGTTTCCCGAGGTGTGGGCCCCGGAAGCATCAGCCTGAAATTCTCGGGTCCGGGAGATGGCGGCACGGACCAAGCCCGCTGCCAGGGGCATTATAATGGCGATGACCAAGAGGCCGATGATGCTGCCGCCCCGGTCGCGGCCGCCGCCAAAGCCGCCGAAGAGCGCCGATATTTGAGCCATGAAGGCCAGCATGGAGATGGCGCCGGCGATGGTGGCCACCACGGCCATAATCAGGGTGTCCCTGTTGCCTACGTGGGCCATTTCGTGGGCCAGCACGCCGCCCAGCTCATCGCGGTTAAGGATACGGCGGATGCCCGTAGTTACGGCCACTGTGGCGTGTTGCGGGTTACGGCCGGTGGCGAAGGCGTTGGGCGAGTCGGACTCGATTTCATACACCTTGGGCATGGGAAGCTCCGCCAGTGCCGCTTGTTCGGCAACAATGCGGTACAGTTCCGGGTCATCCCGCTCATTCACCGGGTGGGCGTGGGCCATTTTCAGTGCTATCTTGTCGCTGGACCAGTAGGCAAAGAAGTTCATAGCCAGGGCGATTATCAAGGCAACGATAATGCCGGGCACACCCGCAACCCCGGCTCCAACGGCCAACAGCAGGCCGCTTAGGACCATCATCAAGAAAAATGTTTTCATGGTGTTCATGGTTTTTAGACACTCCCCATTGGCGTCTCGTCCTGGACCTCTCTTCAGGTAGACGCCCGTAGACCGCAATTTCTTGTACAATCAATTATAGCATTTCACCCGGCCTTCCATTTCCCGCGCCGTTAGGCGGACAGGGCCTTTCTATTCTCAATGTTAGGTGAATACAGACTACCACGCCCGGTCATTGTTATGAAAATAGGCTATTTTCATCCCCTTACGTGACCTTCACAAGGCCATCAGCAATTCCGAACGCAGCGAAGCCGAAGGGCTGCGCTCAGGATAAACTCCGTGAGGAATCTCAAACCTATGTCAGCAAGCACTGGGTCTGTAGCTGGACCGACGCGACGACTCTGGCCCAACGCCTTAGATTCCTCCCTCCGGTCGGAATGACAAGTTGAGCGACCAGTTACACAAAGGTCTCGGACTGATTCGTTCATTGACACAGTGTTGGGCATAGTGATATGTTTCTCAGCCGGAAAGCGGTTGAGGAGGGTTGGCGATGCCACTAAAAATAGCGGTCCTAGCTAAACAGGTGATTGACCCAGAGATGCCTACCACCGCCTTCCAGGTTGACCCAGAGGCCAAGAGAGTGATTACGCCTCCCAACATCCCTCCGGTGGTCAATGGATTCGACGAAAACGCTGTGGAAGCGGCTCTGCAAATCAAAGACTCCCAAGAAGCGACCATCACCGTTATTTCCACCGGCACAGCCTTCGCCTTGGACGTGATGAAAAAACCCCTGTCCATGGGGGCGGACCAACTCATCCTGCTCCAGGACGACGCTTTTCAGAACACTATAGATAGTTTCTTCACCGCTCAAGTGCTGGCCGCGGCCATTCGCAAGCTGGAAGGGTTCGATTTGATTATTTGCGGCCGCCAGGCCTCCGATTGGGACAATGCTCAGGTGCCTTTGGGAGTATCCGAGATACTGGGCCTGTCTTGCGTAGCCCTGTGCCGGAAAGTAGAAATAAAGGACGGTAGTGTCATTGCGGAGTGCACCACCCCAGGCGGATACACGGTCATTGAGGCTTCGCTACCGGCTCTGGTAACGGTCAGCAACGAGTTGGGGCAACCCCGATACCCAACGCTGCGGGGCATCATGGCGGCCACCCGGAAGCTCCCAACTATATGGACCGCTGCGGACTTACAGATGGACCCGGCCCAGCTACAGCCGCGGGTGACCCTGCACGATCTTTTCATACCGCAAAGCGGCCAGGAATGCGAGTTTGTAGAGGGCGAAGACGCGGCCGACGCCGGCCGGCAATTGGCCTTCAAACTAAGGGAAGCCAAGCTTATTTGACCGTCTCTCGGCTTTTGAATGTCAGCGAATGGTTGCCGCTGGTTGGTGAGAGCTTCACAATCCCAAATCCCCGGAGGAAGGAACGATGGCGGAGGCAATGGGTGTTCTGGTAGTGGGACAGACAGTGGGCGACGACCTGAGCCCCACCTCTCAGGAGTTGCTGGCGGCAGGTCGTAAAGTAGCCGGCGACCTGGCGGAAGAGCTGTCCATCAGCCTATTGGGGCAAAGCGTCGAACGAGCGGCTCAGCAAGCGGTCCACTACGGCGCGGACCGAGTGTATGCCGTAACCAATCCATTACTGGGGGAGTACCAGGTCGACCTGTACTTGTCCGCCATCGAAACCCTTTGCCGGGAAGTGAGTCCAAGCATAGTCTTGATCGGGCGCACCGATGAGGGAAGGGAGCTGGCCCCCAGGCTGGCGTTTCGGCTGGGGGTGGGCTTGGCCCAGGACTGTATGGAGGTTTCGGTGGACCCTACGGCCAGGCGTCTTCTGGCCAACCGGCCGGTGTACGGCGGCAACGCGGTGGCCGTGGTCAGTTGCGATTACACGCCACAGATCGCCGCCGTTAGACCCAAGGTGTACGAGCCCTTGGACCCCGGTCTCTCTCGCAGTGGAGAGGTGGTCTCGTTTCCCGTGGACCTGGAGGTCTCCCAAGCGAGAAGCCGTGTGTTGGGGCGGGTCGAGGAAGAGGCCAGCGGGGTCAAACTTGAGGATGCCAGGGTTGTGGTTTCGGGGGGCCGGGGTTTGGGAGGACCTGAGCCCTTCAAGGACCTGGAGGAATTGGCCCGGCTCTTGGGAGGGGCCGTAGGGGCATCCCGCGCCGCCGTGGATTCCGGGTGGATTCCCGTTGCTTCTCAGGTGGGCTTGACCGGAAAGTCAATCACGCCCGACTTGTACATCACCGTGGCCATCTCAGGCGCAAGCCAGCACATGGCGGGATGTTCCGGCGCCAAGGTGATAGTGGCCATCAACAAAGACTCCGAGGCCAACATCTTCAAAGAGGCCCGTTACGGAGTGGTGGGAGACTGGCAGCAGGTGGTGCCGGCCTTTAGCGAGGCGGTCCGGGAGTTGACCCAAAGCTAGCTCCAGTGGAAGCTATTAGGCCGCCGGCGGTCTCATGGTGTGCCAGGGTGTGGCTTGTTCGTAGGCGTGAGCGACTTTGAGGATCATCCCATCGCCGCCGGGTGCGGCGCCTATCTGGAGGCCGATGGGAAGCCCGCCTGCGCTAAAGCCGCAGGGAATCGAGGCAGCGGGAGCGTTGGCCAGGTTAAACAAGCGAGTTAATGCATAGGGCAATCGGGCCGCTGTCTCTTTACTGGTAATCGCAGGGTCGTCCTCAATCGGTTGGGCCGGCTTTCCAATGGTGGGCAGCACCAGCACGTCATACTTCTCAAAGGCCTGGTGGACCTGTTCTCTTAACAAGCTCCGCAGTTTTTGGGCTTTGTAATAGGCTTGGGCCGGCAAAATGGCGCCCACCAGTTGTTGGATGCGAACGTCGTGACCGTAGTCGTTCAGGCGCTCCCTAATCCACTCCCGGTGGTCGGAGGCCGGTTCCACCGCCAGCAGTATCGAGGAGGCCACGCTGGCCGATGTAGTGATGGGCAGGGAAACGTCCTCCACAGCGGCCCCCAACTCTCCCAGTACCGCTATCGCCTTGACCACAACATCCCTGGTCTCCGGTTCCACCAATTCGCTGTTTAGTTGCTCGGTAATGATGCCCACCCGGACACCCCTGATGTCTCCATCCAGCCCTTGGCGATAGTCAGGCACGGGACTGGTCCAAGTGTGCGGGTCTTTGGGGTCGTAGCCGGCAATGGCCCCTAGAGTTATGGCCGCATCCTCCACGCAGCGGGAAATAGGGCCGACGGCGTCCATGGACCATACGCCGCGCATCACTCCATAGCGGCTAACCCTTCCCCAACTGGGTCGAAGGCCCACCAGACCGCACCAAGCGGCGGGGAAGCGTATGGAGCCGCCGGTGTCCTCCCCCAAGGACGTGGCGCACAGGAAAGCGGCAGCGGCGGCGCCTGAACCGCTGCTGGAGCCGCCGGCGTAAATATTCAGGTCCCATGGATTACGAGGCGTGCTAAACCGATGAGAGAAACCAGTCACCGCAAACTCGGTCATGTTGGTTTTACCCAGCAGCACCGCTCCCGATTTCTCCAGGTTGGCGACAACAGCAGCGTCCTCTTGGGGAACAAAATCGGCCAGAAAGCGGGAGCCGCCGGTGGACCTGATGCCACGGGTCCAGAATTGGTCCTTCACCGCCACCGGGACCCCGTGCATCGGTCCCAAGTAATCACCGCGGCCAATGGCGCTTTCGGCCTCCCGCGCCTGCCGCAACGCCAGTTCCCGCGAGACAGTCAGATAAGCGTTGAACTTAAAATCGACCTCGTCAATCCGGTCCAGATAGGCCTCAGTCGCTTCGACGGGAGAAACCTCCCTCGAAGCGATTAACCTCGATAGCTCTGATGCGGAAAGGAACGGCAACTCGGCTTTATCCATGTCGGCTCCTCTGTCGTGCTAGGCCAAAGCGGACCGAGACGCTTCCTGCCCGAGGCCCCCGCTAAACATCTACAGCTTTGCTCGGGTGGGACGGCAGTCCGATGGGGCAGCCGGCCCCGCTAGCCGGCCTGACTCGGAGGAAGGATGATCGGCAATGGCTCAACCTTTTCCAACCCAGGCGGGTTTATCCGGTCCAAGGCTTCCAGGAGGGCGTTGAGGCTGTACATGACTTCGGTCAGTTCCGGGTCCTGTATTTCCAGCCCAACGGCATGGCCCAGAGCGCGAATTTCATCTTTTGTAAGGTCTGCCATGGCGGTCTCCGAGTTCGCTTAGAATATGATGCGCACCCATATACTCTTAGAATTAGGTCACGGCGTCAAGATTGCTGTGTTGTTTGAGCATCCCACCGGAATGGGCTATACTAGCGGGAATTCGCTACCGGCCTTGGAAAGCAGATACCGGCCGCAGAAAGGGACTGATCTGGAAGCAACCGAAACGGACCTGGGCCTCGAGTCATCATTCAGCAAATTTCCCGTCCTCATCAAGCTAGATGAGGAATCATTCTATTTGGTGCGGGGGAAGAAGGGCTATCTTCTTCTCTCTACGGAATGTCCCCATTCCGGCGGACGGGTATCCAATCAGGGCACAGCATTTATGTGCCCCGACCACGGTTGGCGTTTCGAGCATACCCAAGGGGAATGTATGAACGGCCCAAATGCCCGCATGTTCTCCTTTCCGGTCACTATTCGGGAAGGACACCTGATCGCGGACATTACGTAAAGCGATTCGCGGCGCCGGCTCATCGTTGCGCCGTCGATAGCAACCGCCGGGCTTCAGTCGAAAACCCCGGCGATGGCGCACTCAGCAAGCTCATCGTCAGACATCCCCAAAATGTCTCTAAGTACGTAGGTTTGGTCCGCCCCGAACCCCGGCGCCCCTCGCACCGGGCCTCCGGGGGTGCGGGACAGGTGATACGGCGCTCCCTCGATGGTGCGCAGCACGTTTTGAGCGTCCGGGACCTGCCTAAAGAAGCCCCGCTCCTTGAGTTGCGGGTCTTGGGCTAAATCTGCGCCAGTTTGGATGACGCCCGCGGCGACCCCGGCCGATTGCAGCCAATGCATAACTTCCTCCGGGCTGTGCCGCAAGGTCCAAGACTCCACCAAATCGTCTAGTTGGCCGGCGTGTTGTTGGCGCGCCAAGCTTGAATTAAATTTGACGTCACTGGCCCAAGGGGGGTCGCCGAGAGCGTGGGTGAAAGCGTCCCATTCCTCGTCGGTAAACACCGAGATGGCCACCCAACGGTCCACACCTTTGCAGCGGTAAGCCCCGTGGGGGGCGCCGCCGCCGTGGGGCAGGCGGTTGCCGCTGCGCTGGACGGTTTGACCCGGCGGGTTGACGCTAAGCTCCAGGACCAGGGTTTCCAATAGGGTCGAAAGGGATTCCAACTGGGAAAGGTCGATCCACTGGCCCTGGCCGGTCCGGTTCCGGTGGATCAGCGCCATTATGAGCGATTGCGCACCTGCCATGCCGGCGACGGCGTCGCTATAAGCACTGGCGGGCCCGCATGGGTCGGTATCGAGGAACCCCGTGAGGTGAGTAAAGCCCGACCAAGTTTGGAGAGTCTCGCCGAAGCTCACCCGGTCCTTCCACGGCCCGCTGCGGCCGAAGCCGGACATGCTCAGCATTATGATGTCGGGCTTGACCCGGCGCAGGCTGGCGTAGTCCATACCCCAGGCAGGCATCACCCGGCCACTGAAGTTCTCCGCCACCACATCGGAAACCGCCGTCAACCGTTTGGCGATTTCGATGCCTTGGGGGGTCTTCATGTTGAGAGCCAGGGACAGCTTGCCGGCATTCCAGTTGTGACGCTGGCCCAGCCCCCGGGGGGTTAGAGAGTTGGGCCCGCCTACCACCGCCAAGGCCTGGTTGGACTCGATCTTGATGACCTCGGCCCCTTGGTCGGCAAGGATACGGGTAGCGGAAGGCCCCGCATGTATCCAGGTGAAGTCCACTACCCGGATTCCTCGCAGAGCAAGTATTCCATTCTGGGATTGATCGACGCTGCTCACAGTCTCTCTGTCATGCCTGGTAGTTGACCAGGGAGGATGGGGTACAAGACGCTAAATCGTTCTCGCGCTGGCCAGTAATTCCAGATCACCGGCCGACAGGCCCAACTCGCCGCAATAAACCTCCGCGTTGTGCTGGCCGACGCTGGGCGCGCTGCTTCTCAACTGCCACGGCGTTTCTGACAGCTTGTAGGGCGGGCCTGGATATACCAGCCTGGTCCCGTCTCGCGGGCTATTGCTCTCCGGGCTATTGCTCTCTATGAAGAAACCCCGCTCCCAAAGCTGGGAGTTGTCCAATATCTCGTCTGACGTCGCTGCCGGGCCCCAGGGATGGTGGCGGTCTTGGCCCCAGTCGGTAATCTCCTGCCGGGTGTGGAGCAAAGCCCATTTTTGGATTAGCTCTTCAATGGGGCCCGAGTGCTCTCCCCGCAGTATGAAATAGTCGTCGTACTTTTCTTCCAGCAAATCCCCCACCATACCGTCCTGGGCCATCCAGCCGCGCAGATCGTCCCAGGCCCGGCGGCTATTGGTAAAGAGGCTGACGTACCCGTCCTTGCAGCGCCAAGTAGCGATGAACTGGCCGCCATGACGGAAGCCGCAACGGACAGCAGGGGCGTCTCCATAGTTATAGGCGGTGTTGACGTGCTCCGTAGTGGCGGCCACCGCCTCTTGCATGGAAACACTCACCCGTTGCCCCAACCCAGTGTTCAGCCGGTGGTACAAAGCCAGCAGAGTACCGATGAAGGCCCGGTTGGAGGCAGTATGGTAGGCTTGGGATCCCCACAAGCGGGTCGGCGGCGTATGAGGCCATCCCGTTACGTACATGTACCCGCCCATAGCGAAGCCGACCAAGTCGGAGGCTTTGAAATCTTTGTATGGTCCGGTCTCGCCGAATGGGGTAAGGGAAACGTATACCAACCGGGGATTGACGGCGGCTAGGTCTTCGTATCCCAGGTCCAAAGAATCCAGGTAATCCGGCGGGCAGGTCTCGAGAAACACATCGGCCTTCCGGGCTAGCTTCCGGAGGAGGGCGGCGCCCTCGGCAGAGGCAAAGTCCAAGGTAATGCTGCGCTTATTGGTATTAAAGTGCAGCCAGTAGAGACTGTCTTCCGGGTGGGGCTGCTGGTGGATGAAAGGTCCGGTCCGGCGCATTGGGTCGCCGCCCGGGGGTTCGACCTTTATTACGTCGGCGCCCATGTCGGCCATCAATTTCCCACAGTACACCCCCATAGGACCGGAGAGGTCCAACACCCGGTAGCCGGTCAGGGGTTGCTGAGGCTTACTTGATGGCGAGTTCTGGGCCAATGCCGTCCTGCTCATCCCAAGAAAGCCATTGCCGGCCACTAATAGGTCTTGATCTCCAGTATATGGCCGTCAGGGTCATCGAAATAGACCGCTTTGCCCAAGCCTTTGGCGCCCATGGTCATACCCGGACCCTGCATGTTGTCCCGAGTGTACGGGCTGTCTCCATAGGAGATGCCTGACTCTTGGATTCTTAGGAAAGCGGCCTCGAATTCCGCCGACTCCATAGCAAAGGCGTAGTGGATGCTCCGATAGTCGTCGGACACCGCGAAATCCAGGTTAAAAGTGTCATTGACCCGCACCGCCAGAAATGGGCCCACTTCGCCCAGGTCTTCAAACCCGAGAATTCGGGAATAGAACTCCACCGACTTCTCCCTATTCCGAACCGGAACTATAGTGTGATCGAGAACCATCGCCATAACGTTGCCTCCCAACAAAATCTGGGTCCACTGACCCTCTGCAAGTCCCGTTGCCCTTGAATGACCCTCTAACCGTACTCTATTTATTGACAGCGGGATTGTCAATCAGGTCCGAAGGACCCATTTTATTGACTTCAATTTAGGCCCGGAGCATAATTGTTGCCAGCAGTACCGGGTGGGCGTAAGGGGTATCTGCGGCTACATTAGTGACTATTAATCATCAGTTGGGTTATCGAGGTTGCATCAGCGGCCAAGCAGGGGTGAAACATGCCTGATTACAGGGTCATATCCTCGGACAACCATGTATACGAACCTGTGGACCTTTGGACCAGCAGGGCCGAACCAAAGCTAAAAGACCATATGCCTCACATTGAACGTCTGGAAGACGGCGATTGGTGGTTCTGCGATGGCTACAAGATCGCCGGCACGGGAGCAGGGTCCCAGCCGGGGGTCAGGTTTGAAGACCAATCGAAGCTGCAGCGGGCCACCTCGGTGGAAGAGTTGCGGCCTGGGGGTTGGATTCCGGAAGAACACATCAAAGACATGGACGAAGACGGGGTGTACGGCAGTATAGTCTTCCCCACTGTTGGTTTGGACCTTTACCAAAACATACCGGACAGCGATCTGCTGACGGAGATGTTCCGGGTCTACAACGACTGGCTGGCCGAGTTCTGCAAACCGTTCCCGGACCGGCTCAAGGGCGTCGCTTGCATTAACGTTGACGACGTGAAGTCGGGAGTAATGGAGCTGGAACGCTGCGCCAAAATGGGACTGGGCGGAGGAATGATTGCCGTTTACCCGTTGCCGGGCAAGCAGTACAACCTGCCGGAATACGACGTCCTTTGGGCGGCTGCTCAGGACCTCCGGATGCCCTTAGCCCTGCACGTGACCACCAACCGCCCTGGGCCCGGCCAGGAGTTTACATCGGCCAGCGATGCCTTGACCCCGGCCTTCAACGCCAACCGGGACTACTGGGTGCGAATGTCGTTGGGCAACATCATCTTTAGCGGCGTGTTCCAGCGTTTCCCCAACCTGCAAATTGGCGCGGTGGAGCATGAGCTGTCCTGGGTGCCCCACTTCCTGGACCGGATCGACTACACCTATACCCAGCGGGTGTACAGAGACGAATGGTGGGACCGGTATACGGGGGACAAGCTGCCCAGCGAATATTTCCACAGCAATGTCTTCCTCGGCTTTCAGGAAGATGGGATGGGCATCCGAATGCGTGATGTCATAGGGGTGGACAATCTGATGTGGGGATCGGACTATCCGCATCAAGAGTCAACCTTCCCCAGAAGCCGGCAGATACTTGAAGAAATCCTGGTGGACTGCACCGAGGAGGAAAAAGCCAAGATTGCCGGAGGCAACGCCGCCAGGGTGTACAACCTGAATTAGAACGGGCTGTCAGCTAAAGCCCCCAAGTCTTACCGAAGTCGGAGCGTAACACCAACTGTCCAGTGAAAGACCGGGCGTCCTGTAGGGCCAGGTATACGGCGCTGGGACCAACTACCTCGGGATCGACCCGCAGGTGCCAGTCACTTTGGGTCCAAGGAATAGCGGCTGATCCCTCGCTCTTCAGACCGCCGGGACTCAGTACGTTAACGGCTATGTTGTACTCCCGTACTTCATCTGCCAGACAAAAGCTGAACATATGCAATGCTGCTTTGCTGGAGCTGTAAAGCACCCCTCCCCCTTGCTTGTGGTCGTTGCCCATCCTGGAGCCTATATTGATGATGCTGCCCCGACCCTGTTCTATCATGGCCGGCAGGACGGCCCGGCAAACCAGATACGGGCCACTCACGTTCGCCGCGAAAATCTGGTCCCATAGGGACGGGGGAATCTCCAGGATGGTCTGGCCCAAGGCCATAGCGCCGGCGTTGTTCACCACCACGTCGATACGGCCATACCGGTCCCTTACTTGCTGAACCATACGTAAGACCTGTTCTTGGTCGGTGACATCGCAAGGCGCCGCAAGGACCTCACCTCCCAGGGCCCGGATGCCGGCGGCAGTCTCATCTATGGTGCCAGCCAGCCCGGTGGGCGATTGGCTCCGGGCGCATATAGCGACGCTGGCGCCCTCCCGTGCGTACTCTTTGGCTATCGCCCTGCCAAGGCCCCGGCTGGCCCCGGTGACCAAGGCAACCATACCATCCATCTTGCCCATACTGTTCCCTCAGGCGAATTTGGTCTCGACCCATCCCTCATTGAAAGGGGTCCAGAAATGGGAAGTCAATTTCAGATTCTGAAACTTCCACTGGCCATCGATTTTTACGTATTCCTCATCGTAACGGGCCGCACCCCACACGGCGCGATTGCCTTCGGCGAAAGTACAAGGCTGGAAGAGGTACCACGTCCCCTTCCCTGTGTCGCCGTCCACCTCGATGATGGGGTTCATCACCATGTGTATGGCGAAGGGCAGCCTTTGAGGCGCTCGTTGGAAAAAGCTGCGGATCTCTTCTCTACCGTCATTCCTACCCCGTATTCCTCCGTCCCACACCGCGTCTTCGGTGAACAGGTCAGCCAGAGCGTCGGCGTCATAGTTGTTGTCGCACAAAGCGCAGTAGCGGCGTTTGAGCTTCTTTATCTCCTCAATGTCCTCCAATACTTTAATCCTGCGTTCCAGGTCTTCCAGGCTCATAGCGTTTCTCCTCAATCGTTAGACTTTGGCAGTGGACTTTCAACGTCTCAAGTTTCCGACAGTTCTTAGCAGTCCTCCGGTCACGCTCCACTGGTGAGAGTGTACAGTCAACCCGCTGAAACCAAGCTCGCGGCACAATGTCTCGAAGTCATTTCGCTTGACACCGAGCCATTCCAACTGGTCCAGGGTTTCGGGCAACTCAACATCTACTCTGAGGTTCGCCAACTCCCGATAAAACAGAGCTTCTCCACGATGTTCCATCAGACTGGATGCGATAGCCTCGACGCCCCGCAACTCCACTTCCCATTCTGAAGGGTCATCAGGAATTGCTTCAATGTGGCGGTAACGGCTCAAGATACGGGAAGCTGTCTTCGCCCCCCATCTGGGGATACCAGGAATTCCGTCAGCCGAATCCCCGACCAGCCCAAGGTAGTCGGGAATGGACTCCGGAGAGACACCAAATCGTTCCCATACCACGGACTCGTCCGAGGTGATGTTCTTCCGGCGGTCCAGACAAACGACCTGTTTACCCCGGACCATCTGGGTAAGGTCCTTGTCCGGCGAACAAATAACGATCTGGTCCACTCCTGAAGCTTCCCGCCACTTGAAGGCGGCGGTGGCGATAGCGTCATCGGCCTCGAACTCGACCATCGGCCACACCACGATGCCCAAGGAAGACGTAGCCCGCTCGGCCAGCCCGAACTGGGCCAACAAGTCGCCGGGAATTCCGGCTCCAGATTTGTATCCGGCGAACATTCTATTTCTGAAAGACTCGACGACGTGATCGAAGGCGCAAGCTACGTGAGTGACGTCTTCTTGACGCAGCAGCGCCAATAGCGTCTGCAGCAGGCCTCTCACCGCCCCCACAGGCCGGCCGTCGGGCGCTGATAGCGGCGGCATGGCGTAGTAGGCCCTGAATAGCTCATAAGTGCCGTCTATCAGGTGGATTTTCATATCGTGCTGACTGGCGATTTCTGTGACCGGGCTGGGTTACCCGGATGGCTATTGGGGCCAGCATAACATAGCCTGCCTCCAGGCGTAACCCGACTACGATAGGGCGCCAGGGGCTGTTCATTGTCGACGCTGATAGCCGCATCCATAGGGCAACCACAAGGGTTGCCCCTACAATGCGCCACGCCCTCAGTCGTAGAAGCAGCCCTTGTGGCTGCTTTGTCGGACTTGAAAGGAGCATAGCCAGGACTTAGAATCAGCCAGGTGTGCCCTACACTCCCAGGAGGCGTGTTGCAAGAGGTCCTGCAAACACCGCTAGACCGCAAGCAAAACCGAGGGTTTATCCTGGGGAGCTTGTCTCTTGCCCACGGGATCGCCCACCTGTACGACCAAGGCTTGCCGGTGTTCATGCCTGCCATATCCTCCGCCATGGGGCTGGGCAATCTGCAAGTGGCCACCCTCCTTGGAATCCGGCAGGCCGGCTTTGGCGTCGTCAACCTGGGGGGCGGCGTATTTGTGGACATGCTGAAGTCCCAATGGGGCCTCATCCTGACCGGATGTATGGTGTGGGCCGCCATTGCTCAATTGGCCTTGGGGGCCGCGCCTAATTTCGCTCTTCTGATAATCGCGGTGGGGTTGGTTTCCATACCGGGCTCGGTATGGCACCTGCCAGCCACGGCCGCATTGTCGCAACGATTCCCCGACCGGCGGGGGTTTGCTATCTCGATGCACGCTTTTGGGTCCAACATCGGCAACGTTTTGGGCCCGTTGCTGGCTGGGGGGCTCCTGGCCTTGCTGTACTACAGGACGGTACTGTTCATTTACGCCGCTCCGGCACTGGCTATCTCGTTCTTCGTCTGGTGGTCTCTGCGGGACGTAGGCAGGGATGAAGGACCATCCGAAGCGAAAAGCCTTAGGTCCCAGTTCCTGGCTACTATGCAAGCGCTGAAGAATCCCGTCGTCTTAGGCTTGGTCCTAGCGGCGGCATTGCGGGGCGTTGGGCTTAACGCTCTATTCAACTGGACACCCTTCTACCTGGAAAAAGAGCTGGGAATGGGTCACTTCATGGCCGGAGTCCATTTCGCCTTACTCACCGGAATGGGCATAGCCGCGGCTCCGGTGTTGGGTGTCCTGTCGGATAGGTTCAACAGGAAAATGATCCTAGTGCCGGGCCTGATGACAGCAGCAGCCCTGGCGATGTTGGTGGTCATTGCCGGAGATACTGTCTTCCTACCGCTTGTTTTGGCCGGTGTGGGTATTTTTACCTTTTCCTTGCAACAGATCATCTTAGCCGCAGTCCTGGACGTGACCGGAAGGGGGACGGAGGCCGCCGCCACGGGATTCATCTTCGGCATGGATGGCATAATAAGCGGTGTTTCAACCTTCCTTGCCAGTGCGATTATCGCCCACCTGGGCGGCTACGGCTCGATATATTACTTCACAGGTATAGTAACCGCCATGTCGGGACTGCTGGTGATGATGGTCCCTTTAACGCCACAGCGCACAGCCAGCACCACTGCCGGCTGAACCCTGGCTTGGGTTGCTTGACGCGTCCTTTGACCCGGCGGGCGGGAACGTAGGGATTGGCTCAGGGGTGAAACGAGAAGTTGACACCCCCCTCGCACATTCTTACAATTGAACCGCCATCCACCCTTTGCGGGGGTGAGCCTCTTACCCTGGTCCTTGAGCCAGCACTGGATGGGCCGCTAGGATCTCATGCGGACCGAGACGGCCGGTAAAATAGGTTGGTCTATTAAGAACGCCCCGACGCGCCGGGGCTTTCCTTTTGCGCGGCGTCGCTGGATTCCCGCAGTTGTTGGGGGGGCCGGTTGAACCCAACAATCACAGCTGTGGCCGGATTGGAGGCGGGACACTACACAGACTTGACTCACGCCACCGGCTGCACCGTGGTCATTTGCCGCGAAGGGGCCGTGGGCGGTGTGGACGTACGGGGCGGGTCTCCTGGCACTCGAGAGACCGACCTGTTAAGACCAATGCGCAAGGTGGACCGGCTCCACGCCGTAGTCCTCAGCGGAGGCAGTGCTTTCGGGCTGGACGCTGCCTCGGGGGTGGTCGCTTATCTTGAGGAACTGGACATAGGGGTCAAAGCCGGCCCGGCCATCGTTCCCATCGTGTCGGCGGCTATCCTGTTCGACCTGAACTTGATCACTTCGGAGGTGCGGCCCGGTCCGGCGGAAGGACTGGCCGCCTGCCGGTCCGCCGGAACGGGGCCCTTGGATGAGGGCACCGTGGGCGCTGGCACCGGCGCTACTGTGGCCAAGGCCCGGGGGCTGGCCGCAGCGGTCAAGTCCGGTATTGGGACGGCCAGCCTGACGCTGCCGGACGGCCCAACAGTAGCGGCGGCGGTCGCCGTCAACGCCTACGGCGGCATTTTCAACCACCGGTCGGGCCAGCTCATCGCGGGACCCCGACGGCAAGACAATACCGGCTTTTACGACCCGGTAGAGCTTGCTTTGGGCAATGGGGACGGCGGCGAGGAATCACTCCTGGCCAATACCAGCATCGGAGTGGTTGCTACCGACGCCCCAATGAACCGGGAAGAAGCCAACTTCCTGGCAATGGTCAGCCACGACGGTCTGGCCCTCACCATCCGCCCTTGCCACACCATGAAAGACGGCGACACCATGTTCGCACTGTCTACCGGCCGATTCCCCCATCCCGTGGAATTGTCCAGGCTTGGCGCGGCGGCGGTCGAAGTCACGGCGCAAGCGGTGTTACGGGCGGTAGCCGCTGCTACCGGGCTGGGAGGCATTCCAGCAGTATCGGAGCTACAACATGGCTAACCGCAATCCGGCCATCGGCTTCATCGGCGCCGGGGTACTGGGTAAAGGGCTGGCTTCGGCCCTAGCCGCTAAAGGCTATCGAGTGGTTGCGGTCTACAGCCGGAGTGTCAGCTCAGCCCAGCGGTTGGCCGGCCAGGCGCCCGGTTGCCGGGTTGTGGACAGCACCCAAGAGTTGGCTGATGCCGTGGACTTGGCATTCATCACCACGCCGGACTGGGCAATCAGCGAAGTAGCCGGGGCGGTAACCTGGCGCAGGGGCCAGGGAGTGGTCCATTGCTGTGGGGCCGCTTCCACTGAAATCCTGAAACCTGCGTCAGACCAAGGCGCGGCGGCCGGCGCTTTACATCCTTTCCAGACCTTCGGCGGCGTCGACAATTCGGCAGAGGCCGCCGCGCGGCTTTCCGGAGTGACTTTCGCGGTGGCCGGGCAGGGGTGGCTGGCGGATTTTCTATCTGCCTTGGTGGAGGAAATAGGCGGGCGGAGCGTTTCCATCCCGGACGCCGACCGACCCCTGTACCACGCCGCCGCCGTCCTTGGCTGCGGCCACTTGACGGCCCTGTTGCAAGCTGTCGTAGAAATCTGGCAGGCCATGGGGTTTTCCCCGCAACAAGCTATGCAATCCCTGTATCCGCTTTGCCGCGCCACCCTAGAGGCCGTGGCTGAAAACGGGGCGGCGGCCAGCGCCACCGGCCCGGTGATTCGCGGGGACGCCGGCACTCTCCGGTCTCACTTGGAAGCCTTGTTTTTGCGGCTGCCCTGGTTGGTCCCGGTTTACGGCGCACTGGCCGCCGCGTCTCTTCCCTTGGCGGCCGGCCGGGGCGCCGGCCCCAGCCAAATCACTGCCATGCAGGAGCTAATTGACCACTACACCAGTACGGCGTGATCATCGCCAAAGCCCGGAATCGCGGCACCCGTAATTGCCCATCCAGTCGAGTTACAGGAGGGAATCAATATGCCCAGGGTAAGCATCCGCGAGATAGCGGAAATGAAGGCCCGAGGCGAGAAAATACCCATGGTCACCACCTATGATTACACCTCCGCGCGACTGGCGGACCAAGCTGAAATCCCCTTGCTTTTGGTTGGCGACAGCCTGGGGATGGTGGTGCTTGGCTACGATTCCACGATACCGGTGACCATGGAAGACATGCTGCATCACGCCAAGGCCGTGGCTAGGGGCGCTCAACGGGCCATGGTAGTGGTCGATCTACCCTTCATGAGTTATCAACTGGACCCGAGCCGGGCCTTGGCCAACGCCGCCCGGTTGATGCAAGAGGGGGGCGCTCAGTCGGTGAAGCTGGAGGGCGGCGAAAAAATATCAAGCACGGTGGGCCGAATCGTGGATGCCGGCATACCCGTTATGGGGCACATCGGTCTAACTCCCCAATCGGTGCACACATTGGGAGGTTATCGGGTTCAAGGCCGAAAGCAAAACGAAGCCGCCCAATTGCTCAAGGACGCCCATGCTTTGGAGCAGGCGGGGGCCTTTGCCGTCGTTCTGGAATTGATCCCCGCTCCCTTAGCCCGGTTGATCTCAGAGCGGCTCAATATCCCTACTATCGGGATAGGGGCTGGCGGCCAATGCGACGGGCAGGTCCAAGTGCTGCACGACATCCTGGGGTTATACACCGATTTCGTGCCCAAACACACCAAGCAATACGCCCGCTTGGCCGTAACGATGGAGGACGCGTTGGCCCGGTACGTCCGGGAGGTCAAGGAAGGTTCATTCCCCGCTGAAGAACAGTCATTTCCCATGGACCAAAGCATCTTGGAAGAACTGGTCCTAATCCAATAGTTCCTCCATCCAATAGCTCCAGGGGCGCCAACAACTTCACTTATGCAGGTCATAGAAAGCAACCGTGCTCTGGTCCAAGCCTGCCGGGCGGCTCCAAGCCCCCTGGGGTTGGTCCCTACCATGGGGGCGCTGCACCAGGGCCACTTGGCCTTGGTAAAGAGAGCGCGGCAGGAGAACGAGACTCTGGCCGTGAGTATATTCGTCAATCCAACTCAGTTCGGCGCCGGAGAAGACCTGGCCCAGTATCCACGAGACCTAGACCGGGACATAGCTTTGCTGCGGAGGGAAGGGGCCGACCTGGTATTTGTGCCCTTCGCCGAGGAGATATACCCGCCGGGATTTGACACCTGGGTCAACGTGGAGCGCCTTTCCGTCAAACTGGAAGGGGCACATCGCCCCGGCCACTTCCGGGGGGTCGCCACGGTGGTGACAAAGCTATTTAACCTATCGCGGCCGGAGCGGGCCTACTTCGGCCAAAAGGACGGACAGCAGGTAGCCGTGATCCGTCGTCTGGTCCGGGACTTGGACTTGGACCTTGAGCTAGTGGTTATGCCCACAGTGCGGGAGGACGACGGCCTGGCCCACAGCAGCCGCAACAAGCATCTAGGTCCGGAGCAACGGCGGGCCGCCCCGGTCATCTTCAGGGCCCTGCGCCGCGCCGAGGCACTGTGGCGCGCCGGAGAGGGGGACGGGAACAAACTGCGCCAAGCGGTGCGTCAAGTACTGAACAAAGAGCCTCTGGTCGATAGCATCGACTATGTCAGCATCGCCGACCCCGACTCCCTGGAGGAGCTGGAACGCGGATTCAGCGGGGCAATGGTATCGGCCGCATTGCATCTGGGAAAGGTCCGGCTCATCGACAATATCATTCTGGAGTAACCAGAGGACCGCAATTAAATCGGCCTCAGATGCAGGAAGGACCACAAAGACGGTTTGAGACCAAACAGAGAAATTCTAGTTGCTGCCAGGCAGTGAGGGATCGGTTTGGCTGGATAGGCTGGGCGCCGGCCGGGGAATGGGCACCGGTCCTGGGGCGGGAGCCGGAGCAGGGGCATAGGGAGGCGGCTGCGGCGGCACCGCGGGAGTTGCCGGTTCGTCGCCCAGATCCTCGTCATTTAGCAAACTGTTTAAATTGTCACCCGATATCGTCTCATATTCAATCAAAAACTCGGCAATCCGCACCAGTTTGGGTTTGTGGGTAACCAAGATTTCCTCGGCCCGCCGGTAGGATGTACTGAATAATTCTTTGACCTCGTCGTCAATTTCCTCGGCTACCCTATCTCCGTAGTCCCGCTCCTCGCTGATCTCCCGGCCCAGGAAGATCAATTCTTCCCGCTTGCCAAAAGTCCTCGGTCCAAGGGACTCGCTCATGCCGTAACGCTTAATCATGCTCAACGCGATTTTGGTAGCCCGTTCCAGGTCGTTGCTGGCGCCGGTGGTTATCTCGTCGAAAATCAACTGTTCAGCTACCCGGCCGCCCATGGTGACCACCAGCATGTCCAGGAATTGGTTCTTGGTCCACAAATAACGGTCTTCGTCAGGCAGGAGGGAGGTGTGACCGCCCATAGCTCCCCTAGCCACGATGGAGATTTTGTGCACCCGGTCGGCATGAGGCAGAATCCAAGCAGCCAAGGCGTGGCCCGCTTCGTGGTAAGCCGTCATCTCCTTTTCCCTGGAGCTGATGACCCGGCTCTTCCTTTCGGGGCCGGCGATAATTCGCTCGACGGCTTCCTCGAACTCCTCCATGAAGATGGCTTTTTTGTTGCCCCTGGCAGCCAGTAGGGCCGCCTCGTTGATCAGGTTGGACAGGTCAGCGCCGCTAAATCCCGGCGTTTCCTTGGCCAGGGTTTCCAAGATGACCTCCGGCGCCAGGGGTTTGCCAGCGGAATGGACCT
This sequence comes from Dehalococcoidia bacterium, assembly GCA_965197565.1. Taxonomy (GTDB): domain Bacteria; phylum Chloroflexota; class Dehalococcoidia; order Lucifugimonadales; family UBA3495. The sequence goes on along the minus strand of CBDANK010000003.1, from coordinate 503,765 downwards.
TCAAGATCGCCGTGCGCCCCACTACGTCGGGCAAATCAAGGGTTACGCGACGATCGAAACGCCCCGGTCGCAACAGGGCCGGGTCCAGGATATCGGGCCTATTGGTAGCAGCCACCACGATTATGTTGGTATTGCTCTCGAACCCGTCCATCTCCACCAGGATCTGGTTCAGCGTCTGCTCGCGTTCGTCGTGGCCTCCGCCGAGGCCAGCGCCGCGGTGCCGTCCCACGGCGTCGATCTCATCCACGAACACGATGCAGGGAGCATTGCGTTTCGCTTGGTCGAACAGGTCGCGGACACGGGCCGCGCCCACTCCGACGAACATTTCCACGAACTCGCTGCCGCTGATATGAAAGAACGGCACCCCGGCCTCACCAGCCACCGCCCGAGCCAGCAAGGTCTTGCCGGTCCCCGGCTGCCCCACCAGCAGAATGCCTTTGGGAATGCGGGCGCCCAGGGAAAGAAACCGTTCCGGGAATTTAAGGAACTCGACTACTTCCTGTAGTTCGTTTTTCGCCTCCTCAACTCCCGCCACGTCGGCAAATGTGACGCCCGGACGGTTGAAGGACATCATGCGGGCCCGGCTGCGGCCGAAACTGAGGGTCTGATTATTGCTGCCCTGAGCCTGCCGCATCATGAACAGGATCAAGCCGCCAAAGAATATCAGGGGTAAGAAGTTAAGCAGCAGTCCAAAGAAGTTGCTCAGACCACTGGACCCTTTGAAGGAAACTTCGACTCCGCCGGGCGGTCCCACCTCCACGCCGCTTTCCACCAGCAAGCCGATGACGTCCGTATCGTCCCCAATCCTGCTTTCGAACCGGTCGTCGCCGCCCCTCCCCACAGTCTTGGGGTAGACAGTAAGCTTCTTGCCGTCCACCTCGATCTCTCGGATTTCGTTGTTCTTGGCCATGGCGACAACCGTGGTCAACGGCTCTTCGCTTTTTCCGCCAAAACTGGGCAGCAGGGTGTAGAAGATCACGATGATGCCGATGATCACCAGGAGATAAACAAAACTATTCCGCATCCAGCGGTTGCTGCCCATTCTTATCTATACCCTGAACGCAGGATAAACTGCCTTCTGCTGTTATATTAACGGAGCGCCTGGCAAATTGCAAAGCGGCAGACCAGCAACATTAGCCTCTGTTGATTCCCCGTGGGGAAACCAAAAAAATCAGGCGGAGCCATAGTAACCCCGCCTGATTTCGATAGCAGTATGGCCATGAACCACTTTGACAACCCCACCGGTCAAAATCCGCTTGGGGAGCTACGACCGCCGCATACCTTCTTTAAACGGCCCCGGTGTTGAAACCGGGCCTGCCGAGAAAGAGTGGGCCGGGCAATCCCGGCCTCTTGTTACCAGTGCCAGATGGCGTCGTGAGAATCGAAGAGGTCAGCCAACTCCTTTTGGCCAATCAACTGCAACCCTTGAGCCAACTCCTCTGTTCCGATACCCCGGTCTTCCAGGTCTTCCCGCACGGCGTAAGTGGGGACGCCGGCACTGATGAGATTGACCACGTCGGTGTCTAGAGTGGGTGGGACATCCAAGGCGACCGAGCCAAATTTAAGGCCGCTGGCGTCTTGGCCCATGACGCCATAGTTCACGGCATTACCCCGCAGCAGAATGGATATATCCGCCCCGGCGTTCTTGATCATGTGACTCAGCCACAGGATAGTATCATCCTGCTCTTCAATGGTCCCGTGATAGGCCCGCTCTACAATGGACAGAATCTTAGCCATTGCCCTCTCCTATCTCGTACCCATAATCAGGGTGGTATCGCTGGCGTCGGACCATTTGAGCAGGTCCGGGGGGCCGCCGCGGCGGGCCCCTTCGATCCAGTCTCCGGCGCCCCGCTCGTCGACACACATGCCGCAATTAATCCAGTCAACTTTACCGGTGGCCAGCAGCCCGGCGACGAAATTGGCCGTGGTGGGATGGTCCTGCTCTTCCACCGAGGTCCCTTTAACTGGATTCGGGTGAGGCTTCTGCTCTTTCATAGTCATGCTCACCGCGCCTTCATAAGCAAAGACGTTCACGGTGTGGCCTTTACGGACCGCCGCGTCGGCTATACGAAGGGCGGTGGTGGTGGTTCCCGATTCATACGGTGAGTCCATCAGGGCAATAGTCAGTGTTGCCATAGCATCCTCCTTGCATGAGATTCTTGACCGAGACGGGGTCCTTAGTGCCACACAACCTTGGTGTCGCCTTGCATCAAGTGGTCCACGAGGTCGTCCACATTGGAGACATTAACACCGTCGGCCAAGCCAGATGTGGATATCCCTCGCTCCCGCAGGGAGAAATCATCAGCTTCAACGCGCACCGAGGGCGAATTTTGTCTCAAGCTAAGCAGCGGATTGTTCTTTACATTCTTGCGGGCGCACAGGACACCGTTTTGAACAAGGTACATGGTGACTCGATTGCCGTTGGCCGCCAAGTCGCCGGCCATCTGGTACATATAGTTGGCATCCCCGAATTCAAAGGGATCTCTGGACTCAATGAGCACGTAATCGGCCACCGCTTACCTCCATAAAACAAAAGTGAACCTTGCTATCCGGGTTTAGGGCAGGCTACTCTCTCGTATCTATTATAGCCTATACTGCATGTCAACCGCCTGTATTCCTTATCCAGAGTCTTTCGGTCGTTCGTCTGAACTTTGATTCCGGGATTTACCGGGATTTATAGGATTGGGAAATCAGGCGAATCCCTTAACTCGATGAATCCCGGTTCGGACGATTGCCATGTTAACCAGTAGAAAATTATTGACAACTCTCGTATAACGCCTTAGCTTTAGACCATCGCCTAGGTAAAGCCATTTATGATTTCCGATGTGAGGCAAGGAGGAAACGGAGCCAATGACTCCTAAAGAAGCAGTCGAGTATTGTAGGGACCATGATATAGCCATGATCGACCTCAAGTTTACCGACCTTCCCGGCACTCTGCAGCACCTTACTGTACCGTTAAACGAATGGACTGAGGAGAACATTAGCGAAGGCTATGGTTTCGACGGGTCCAGCATTCGAGGTTTCAAAGGCATTGAAGAGAGCGACATGCTACTGATGCCCGACACCAGTACCGCTGTCGTCGACCCCTTCTACCGGATCCCGACTCTAACCGTGTTCTGCAATGTGGTGGACATAGAAGACGGGCAACGGTTCAGCCGGGACCCCCGGTACATCGCTCAGAAAGCCGAAGCATATTTGGCGTCAAGCGGCCTCGCCGACATCAGCTACTGGGGTCCCGAGGTGGAACATTTCGTCTTTGATTCAGCCCGGTTCGACCAAGACGCCCGCAGCGGCTACTACTTCATCGACTCTGAAGAGGGCATCTGGAACTCCGGCGCAGACCAGTCTCTGTCCGGAGGCCCTAACCTGGCATATAAGGCCCGTTATAAGCAAGGATATTTCCCCGCTCCACCCACGGACACGCTACAGGACCTGCGTTCCGAGTGCTCACTGAAGATGGCGCACTTCGGGATCGTGGTGGAAAAACATCACCATGAGGTAGCTACCGCCGGCCAGGCCGAAATCAATATACGCTACGACACCCTGACCAAAATGGCCGACTTCGTGATGGTCCAAAAATACATAATTAAAAACGTGGCCAAGGCCCACGGCAAGGTGGCTACCTTCATGCCCAAGCCTATTTTCGGCGACAACGGCTCAGGGATGCACACCCACCAAAGCTTGTGGAAGGAGGGAACCAATCTATTCTACGACGCGAATAGCGACTATGCCCTGCTTAGCGCGACCTGCCGCCACTATATCGGGGGCCTGTTGCAGCACGCCCCGGCCCTGCTGGGGCTCATTGCTCCAACCACCAACTCCTACCGCCGATTGGTCCCCGGCTTCGAAGCCCCGGTCAACCTGGTGTACTCCAGCCGGAACCGCAGCGCCTGTATTCGGATTCCCACCTACTCCACCTCCCCGGCGGCCCGCCGGCTGGAGTTCCGGCTTCCCGATCCAGCCTGCAATCCCTACCTGGCCTTTGCCGCCATGCTGATGGCCGGCTTGGACGGGGTGATTAACGAGACCGAGCCGCCCGACCCGGTGGAAGGTAATCTCTATGCCCTGTCGGCAGAAGAGGCGGCCCAGATCAAACAAGTTCCCGGCAACCTGGAGGAGGTCCTGGACACACTGGAAGCGGACCACGAGTTTCTGCTAAGGGGCGGAGTGTTCACCGAGGACGTGATCGAAACCTGGCTGGATTACAAGCGCACCAACGAGGTCGACCCGGTCCGCCTGCGACCTCACCCTTACGAGTTTTTCCTGTACTTGGACAGCTAGAAGCGTCAAAGCCGCCTATTGGATGCCTTGGTAGATGCTGTTTTTGGGGCGGGCCACCGCACCTAAAACCAACCCGACAGAAAAAGTCTCTCTACCCGGCTCCCAACCATGTCATTCCGAAACGTAGTGAGGAATTTAAAGCAGTTTTCCACAGTCGTCGTACCATTCCAGTGACAGATTCCTCGGCGATGAGCAGGCGCAGGTTTGACGACACGGGGTTAGCCCAGAGACAGGGACACCCCGCGTTCGATTGACTCGTACGCCTTCAACACCACCGATAGGTCGTCGATTCCCACAGCGCCGGAAGTCAGCGGCTCCCTGCCCTCTACAATACTGTCCCGAAACTCCCGGACCATGGGGACCAATCCCTTTCCATCGGGTCCGAAATGTAGAGTGTGCTCCTCCCTGCCGTCGTCTAATATCAACCGCGGCGCCCCTACGTCGAAATAAATACGGCCCTTCAAGCCGGATATGGACACCCAGGGCCGCCCCGGTTGCCGGGCTGCGGTCCAAGAATGGTTGATCACACCCACGACGCCATCGGCTGACCTAGTCATCATCAATAAGCCGTTTTCACTCCCGGCGTCATGCGGGCCCTGGGGCAGGGCAGACGCGAAGACCTGCCGGGGCATACCGGCCAGATAGATCAGGGCGTCCACTTTATGGATTCCGCCGTCTATAAACACGCCGCCGCCGTTCAGATGGCTCTCGCTTCGCCATTGCATGAGGACTATAGCAGCCTCTTCTTGTAGCTGGACCAACCGCAGGCTGCCCAAGACGCCCGAGTCGATTAGCTCCTTGGCACTGCGGACCGTCGACATATACCGGTAGTTTTCCGCGACCATAAAGGTGACGCCGGCCCACCTTGCTTGGGCAACCATATCCTGGGCCTCTTCGATAGTGCGGGCGATGGGTTTTTCCACCAGGATGTGCTTGCCCGCTTGGGCAGCCATCAGAGCGTGTTCCCGGTGCAGGTGGTGCGGCGTGCAAAGGTACATGGCCTGTACCCGGGGGTCGGCGGCGGCCTCCTCGTAGGAGCCGAAGGCTCCGCTGCCGCCGTATGCTCGGGTATAGGCCTCGGCGCGTCCCAGGTCCCTGCTGGCAAAGAACAGGTCGACTTCGTCCCTTAAGGTGCCTATGGCCCTGGCAAAGGTCTTGGCGAAATTGCCGCACCCCACAACACACAATGACAGTTTCATCATTGGTTCTCCAATTAGGCGTGCTGGTCCAGCAACTCCAACAGCTCCTTTACGGCCTCCAGGCTTTCAGACACATCCTCAGCAGTCAGCCAGCCCTCATAGAAATTGATGTGGAGGACGTTTGCCTCTCGGAACAGCCTGCGGACTTCAGTCCGGCCAGTCTCGGATACTATGTTGCCGATTGCCGCGAACAGATGCCCATGTCTCGTATGCTCCCATCCACGGTCTTCAGCTATGGCCTTGGCCTTGCGGGCGGCCGCTCCCCATGCCTTCTCAGACGCCTGCAACAGGTCTCCCTGCATCAAGTATTTTTTCGGCTTCCCCAATAAACTGGCGGCTCACCTCGGTGTGGTTCTCTTCTGGCCGGATCATTCTCTTCTCTCCTCGGTAGCCGCAACCTGTATTATTTGCCCCACCCAAGGCGATCGGCCTTCCGTGCCGGGCGGAGCGCTCCTCGGCAGTGACCACGCTGATCCGCCCCTTGCAGTCCTTCAACCCACCGTCCCCCTTGGCGAAGGGCTAGTCTTCTTCTATCCATCTTGTGAGTGTTCGGCCTGGATGTGTTGACTATGCCGTCCGCCTGGGTGTCATCGGGATCCAGCCCGGCCAACAGCGAGGGCGGATGGCGAATTGGCTCAATAGCGGCATTAGTCATTGCGGATTGGTGACTGCTTGGCATTTCGGTCGACCCGGCGCACTCTGAGGGACTGCTACCCGCCTCGGACTATCAGCACCACTAGGGCGGCGATAATCCCGATAAGGGAGGCCAGTATCCCTCCGCCGATTGCCAGCATCGCCGGCAAGAGCTTGTCAATCCGCCCGTTCACCTGGTCAATCCTGGCGTTGGTCTGGTCAATCCTAACGTTGACCGACTGAAGCCCGGCGGTCAAGTCGGCATGGAGCTGGTGGAGCAGGGCCGACTGTTCCACTATACGTCCCTCCAGGCCGCCCAAGGCCCCTTCTCCGGTGTCGGCCGTCATTACTGTTACCTCCCCATACAGTGATTATCACATTTTATATCGGGCCTATAAGGAAGTCATGGAACAGCGCTCCGGTTGCCCTACCCAGGCTTTCGCCGGAAAGCCTAGCCCCGTATCGAGTACGGGGCCGGAATCCAGAAGTGCTGCGGTGAACGATGTAACCTAGCCGCGGAGCTTAAGTTGTTCCAGCTCGGCGGTCCGGGATGCCAGGTTGTCGCTGAGGTTAATCTGACGGGAAATCCGTGACTCAGCTGCCCTGAGTCCCATGACCATCGGAATTGCCGCAAGTCCCAAACCGGCGGCGGCCAAGGCTGTACTGATACCACTGTACGCCGTCGCCCGGGGCAACTGCCCGGCCCCGCGGCGCATCGATTCCCGGAGAGTCGCCTCGCCCATCAGATACCGCCGCCCCTCGATTACTCCGATTACGAGGGCTGACCCAACCGGGATTACATCCACGGCAAATTCGGCGGTGGTGTGGAGAGCATTGGAAATTGCGCCCTCGGAAAGCTCCTCTAGCTGTTGTTCCGTCACCTGCTCCAACTGAGAGTGGGAAACGCCAGTGCCGATTATCTCGGTTGATGAATCGTCCAAGCCTTCCGGCACGGCTACTCGAATATCCGGGTATTTTCCCAACGCTTCCCGCACATAAGACATGGACTCAGTGGCCTTGAGCTGAACCTGCTCGACGGTCTCGCCATGCTGGTCGAGGATTTCCAGGTCCCATCCTCTTTGTACTGAAGATTCTGCCAAGCGCGCCACCTGGCCGGGCTCCAATTGCAACTCACCAAGGGTTTCGCCGGCGTTCAACTCGTCTCTGACCAAGACCTCAAAATACTTGCCCTTGACGCCGTTGGCGAAGCCCTGAAGTTCATCCACGCTTCTTCCAACCAGCGACGCAGGGTCAACGTTCGGGTACTGCAAATGAAACGCCTCAAGTAGTTGCGGGTTGACATCCGGTTCCAGGCCCAGAGTGGTGAGGGAGTCAAGGAGAATTTCGGAGGCGACGGCGGCTAGTTCCAGAATCTCCCCCTCGTTGCGGCGGCGGTAGCGTTCGGCGAGGGCCGGCAGTGCGGCCCGGTCCTGCGCGGGATAAGCGTCGGCGATAGTGACAAGTTCACCGTGCGCCATAGCGAGTCTCCTTGCCGCCGACGGCGCCGCCCTCCGATTGACTCCCGACTATCCTCTCGAGTACAGCGAGCCGCTCCGCCATCTCGCCTTTCTCCTGGCGGAGTTTGTCGACGGTCTGTTCCAGTTGGGCCAGCCGCGCGGCCTGTTCGACTTGGTCACGGTGCAGCCCGAGGGCCACCCGCGTTACGGCATCGGTAAACTCGTCGAGACGGCTAATGTCGGCACCGGTGAGGACTTCGCCGGAACGTCGTACGCCCTGGCGTGCCGCGTCAAGCTGGTCCGACAACCCGACCTTCTGGGTCGACTGTGTGAGCATTTCGTCGGCCCGCGTTGCTGATTCGGCAGCTATCTCCCCGGAGTGCTGGATACCCTAGCGGGCCGCCTGCCGTCCACGGTCCAGGCTTCTTTCCAACCGCGATCTAAGCCCACCCAGGGGCAGACTTGATGCGTCTTTCTCACCCCGCTGTGTTTTGTCGTCCGTCCCCTTATCTGGCATCGTCTCTCCTTAGAACGGGCAGTATTGGCATAAACACCTTCTGCGTGTCCGGCGCCGCCGGGTGCTTTAGTTCACTCGTTCCACAGCCAGCGTGTAGGCTGCTTCCTGCCGCGTTTTGGCGGCCAAGGCGGCAACCACCACCACCAACTGGTCCCATTCCCCCGGCGCCGCAATGATTACCGAACCTGAATTGTTTTCATCCAACGGTATCCGAGTCACCCGGTTGACTTGGCCTACTTGAATCACTTGGACGATGTAGTCTTGCCTCACCTCGTTGTCGGTCAGCACAAACCCTTCGGCGGTCCATCCTTCCTGTTCAATCGACCGGCCCAACTCGGGTATAGAGACCCCTCTGACGCAAATCCCCGAGCCGTTCACCGCATCATCAGTGACATAGTGGAATCTCAGCAGAATGCGCTGCCCCACGTAGCCGGTGAGGTCAACGGTCTCCTCAATCCAGCCCCCGCTGTCGCCAGTATAGCCCATCCCAAAGCTATTGCCGATGGGATTCTCGGCGGTGGTATTCGGCGTCTCCAGAATATCCCAGCTTCTCCCACCGTCCACGGATACTTCCAGGTAAGCGTAATCCCAGTCTTCTTCCACCTCGAACCATGCCTGGTAGTGTAAGGTGGCTCGGCCCAACCCAATCAGGTCCACGGGCCTGGTGAGGGTGGAGCTGATGGAATCGCCCGAGTTGCCCCACCAGCAACCCCGCGAGTCCAATTCGGTGGGCAGCAGGTTGTTCTTCGCCGGTGCGCTGAATTGCAGTTGCAACGGCTCATCGAAAGAGTCCAGCTCCAGGTATTCCACAGAGTATTGGGGGACCTGCGAGGTGAACTCAGTGAAATCAGAGATAACCCGGGTTGCCCTTGTTTTCAGGTCCAGCGTGGAGTAGCCGTAGATTCCCCGGTCTTCGTCCAAGAAGTTGGCCGCCGCCCAGTCGCGGAACAAGTCTCTAAAAGTGGCGTCATAACCGGAGTTTTCCAAAAAGGCATTGATGCCCGGAATGCCGTCTCCCGGCTCTTCCAAAAGCGGCATCACGTTGCTGACGCCACCGTAATGGTCCACCAAGTAGTGCATGAACAGGGAGGCGGCCCCGTAGTTGGCGCCTGAACCCAGGGACGACAGCGGCCAGTGGACCAGCGAGGTGGGCGGGGAGCGCAAAAAACGGTGGATGCTGGACTGGCCGAAGCCGGCAACGGTGACGGCTAGCTCGGAAAGGCCCTCGTTGACCCAAGTATCTTCCGAGGGGTCGGCGTTCCAGTGCGCCGCATGTTGCAACTCGTGGGCCAGGACCTCCGGGTATACGGGCGAGTCCACTGGAATCGCGCCTGTGTTGATGTAGATTATTTCCCGTTGATTGCTGAACCGGTTAACGGCAATGGGGTATTCGTCGGCGGAGCTGTAATAACCTCCCACTCCCCTTAGCCGGGCGTTCAGGATGTTCAAGTGAGGGTCGTTGTCCACCCCCGGCGACCATTCGCGGCCGAAGGCGGCAGTAACCCGGGGGTAAATCTCCTCCTCGAAGTGTGCCGCCGCTTGTTCAATAGCCGGCTGGTCAACAGCCTGCCCTTCCTCGAAGTACCAGTAAGCATGGGGGGTGACCAGACGCAGCTCGAACGAACTGGAATACACCTCCAAGTCCAGCAGGTCAACCAACCAAAACGTGTCCTGTCTGCCTTCTGCATAGCTGACCGGTCCCGCATTGACCACCCTATCGGCCTCTTCCACATGGGTCCCTTTGAGTTCGGCCGCCAGCCGGTACAAGTCCCGCTCCGGAGCTTCGGGGAACTCTGGCGCAGGGGGCGGCCCCGGCGTTGCCGTCGCCGTGGGGGCCGGCGTCACAGCCGTCGTGGGGAGGGACTGAGTTGGTTTTCCCGGCGGGGGAGCTTCCGTTGGAGTAGGCGCCGCTGGCGACGGTCCCAGCAGAGCGGCGGACCCATTGCACCCAACTACGAGAATAGTGAGCAAAGCAGCGGATATGTAGCGGTGAAGGCTCATCCCTTATAGCAGGGCTATCGCATTAGAAACAACCCGTCCGTCACTCCGGCTAAAGCCGGAGTCCAGAGGCTGCTATGTGTCCGATTGCCGTGACAGCATTGGCGAATTAAGGGTCTGGATACCCGCTTTCGCGGGTATGACGAAGGGTATTTTCATGGTAATGACCAATCAGCCCTCGTCAGTTGAACCGGTTCATGGCGATGTCGATGCCCTCTTCCAGCCAGCACTCCATAGCCTTGACTGCCGTTTCCACAGTGCGGTCAACAGCCGTCGATTCCTCCTTGGAGAACCGGCCCAGAACAAAGTCAACAGAGTCTTGTCCCTGGGCCGGAGGGCCTATTCCCAGCCGCATTCTGGGGAACGCCTGGGTCCTGAGGATGGAAATTATCGACTCCACTCCTTTATGGCCGCCGCCGCTGCCGGAGCGGCGAATACGCAAGCGGCCTAGAGGCAGTTCCATATCATCGTAGATGACCACCAGTTGGTCTACGTCGGCGGCAAAGCGGGTGAGCAAGTATGAAACCCCTTGCCCGCTACTGTTCATGAAGGTCCGGGGCTTGGCCAGCACTACATCCCGTCCGGCGTAAACTCCACGGCCCAGGACCGCCTTGGCCCGCCGCTCCTTGATTGGGATTGACCACATTTTGGATATTAAGTCCAAGCACAGGAATCCTATATTGTGCCTGGTGCCGCGGTATTTGAGTCCAGGGTTGCCTAGACCGACGATCAAGTGCATGTTCAACCCAACAAAGTCAACCGTCCAGCTCCACCAACTCGGGCTTCCGGGTGGATGCTGTCTCCAGAAACTCCAAGAATGCCGCCTCGTCCAACACCGGTGTGTCCAAACGCCGCGCCGCGTCCAGTTTGGAGCCCGGTGACTCACCCGCCACCAAGTAGCTGGTCTTGCGGGTAATCGAGGAAGTGACACTGCCGCCCAAGGACTTGATTCTGCTTTCGGCCTCACGGCGAGGCAATGACGCCAGGGTCCCGGTAACGACAAAGGTCAGACCATGCAGCGGCTGCCGGTCTGCGCCGGCCTCGGGGAGTTCTTGCCGTAACTCAACGCCCCCTCGCCGCAGCTTTTCAATGACCTGTCGGTTGTGGAGGACCCGGAAGTAGGCGACGATGCTTTCGGCGATCTTGGGGCCGATACCGGGAATCTCAATCAACTGCTCTTCAGTCGCTTCCAGCAATTGGTCCAGGCCGGTATAACGCTGGAGCAGGAGGTCGGCTATCTCCGAGCCTACGTGAAGGATCCCCAAGGCGAACAACAACCTGGGCAAGGGGCGGGTCTTACTGGCTCGGATATTGTCCATTATCTTTGTCGCCAGCCGGTCTCCCATCCGGTCCAGCTCCAAGAGCTGCTCTTTTTGGAGAAAATACAGGTCGGCCACGTCACCGACCAGTCCTTGGTCAATCAATATGCGGCACCACTGCTCGCCCAAGCCGTCGATGTCCATCGCGCCCTTACTGACGAAGTGCTTGAGCAGTTCAAAGAACTGGACCGGGCAGGAGGCGTTAGGGCAGCGGTGCATTGCTTCCGTTTCCGGTTTTACTACCTCAGTTCCACACACGGGACAGTTGGCCGGAATGTAAAACACCCTCTCCCCGCCGGTGCGGCGGTCCAATACCGGGCCGACCACGTGAGGGATCACGTCGCCGGCTCGCTCGATGGTTACCCAGTCTCCGATACGGACATCCTTTCGATGAATGTCCTCTTCATTGTGTAAAGAGGCTTGTTTGATCGTGGCGCCGCTAACGATTACCGGCTCCAGGACCGCATAAGGGTTGAGGCTGCCGGTGCGGCCCACATTGATGCCGATGTCTAGAAGCCGGGTGATGGCCCGCTGCGCAGGGAACTTGAAGGCGATGGCCCACCGGGGCTCCCGTCCCACCACTCCCAGTGCGGCTTGCATGTCGAAGGGCGCCACTTTTATTACCACTCCGTCCACTTCGTAGGACAGGCCGTGTCGTCGTTCCAGCCAAGATTGGTAGAAGTCGTGGGCTTCCTCCAAGGAATGGCACAGCCGGCTGTGGGGGTTGATTCGGAACCCCAGAGATTCCAGCCATTTCAGGGCTTCCCATTGATTCGGCGGGCCGGGTGTGGCCGTCGATGCCGCCCAAGCTGTAGACCCAGATTTGCATGTTGCGAGAGGCGGTGACCTTGGGGTCCAACTGCCGGATGCTCCCGGCACCAGTGTTCCTGGGGTTGGCGTAAAGAGGCTCGCCCCGTTCAGCCCGCTCCTCATTGAGGCGTCGGAACGACTCCAAGGGCATATACACCTCGCCCCGGACTTCCAGACGGAGAGGCGGCTGTCCCAGCAGAGCAATAGGGATACTGCGGACGGTGCGGAGGTTCTGGGTCACATCCTCCCCCACTTGCCCGTCGCCCCTGGTTGCTCCCTGGGTCAGCAGCCCGTTTTCGTAGGTCAAGTTCACTGCAAGTCCATCGATCTTCAACTCGCACACCAAGTCGAAGTCGGCATCGTCCAAGAGACTCTTGGTGCGGCGGTACCAGGCCTGCAATTCTTCCATATCGAAGGCGTTGCCCAAGCTGAGCATGGGCACGGTGTGTTGTACCTGGGTGAACCCTTCCGACGGCCTGGCGCCTACTCTTTGAGTGGGCGAGTCAGGGCTAACCAACTCAGGGTACGCTTCCTCCAGCCGGCGCAACTCGCGCATCAGAGCGTCGTAGTCACCGTCGCTGACCACCGGGTCGTCCAGCACGTAGTACCGGTGGTTATGGTAGTTAAGTTCCTCGCGCAGCCGCACCGCGCGTTGGTGGACGTTGTTATCAACCATTCGTTTCGCCGCTCGGCTAAAGGTTACCACCCCGGAATATGACAACGCCTTGCTGGAATCAGCCTGGTTAGGCCAGAAAAGGAGCGGCCAGTTAGGAGGGTTTCGGTCAACTACCCCCTCGGCTTCATGCCCGGCTTCTTGGCCAGGAGTTCCTTGGCTTCATCGATGGAGGGACTGGGCGAGGGATCGACGCCTTGAAGCAAAGCCAGATAATAGCTGACGTAATCTCCCAAAACCAGCATGTTCAGAAGCTGGCTCAGGGGCGGGCCCGGTTCTCCCGGCAAGCTATAGTATGGGATGTTGTTGCGTCCCAGGAACTCGGCAACGACGGCGTGGCGCCGCTGGTGGCCGCCGTCTAGATCGCTGGGTCCAAGCAGCAAGGCCACAGCCCGGCCCTCTATGGGAAAGCTAGTGCGAAACGCCTCCACCGAGTTGTGCAGCATTTCGGGAATGGTTTCATAGTACGACCAAGCTTTGGCATTCTCGTTGAACTGGGACTTCCAGCGACGGGCCACATCGGCAAAGAGGCCGCCTCCGTACACCAGAATGAGCTTGTCTCTCAGCTCTATCGCCAGTTGTTTCGCCGGGTTTTCCGCTGCGGGAACATCTTCTTTCAGGGTGGAAATCTTTCGGTAAAGGGATTGGACCGTCTGGTCCACCTCTGCTTCCCCCATCGGCAACAGCTCAAACCGTTCCAGCACGCCAAGCAAGAGCATCAGGTTGTAACCGACGGCGGAACGGGGCTCCATTGAAACGTCTGAAACGTCGATTGTTAGCAAAGGCGCTTGACGCCGCTCAGCCTTGGCGGCTAGAGTCCCGCCGCTGCTGATAGCCATGATTCTGGCGTTGGTTTTGGACGCTTGGTCCAACAAGGCTAGAGTTTCTTCGGTATTGCCGGAATAGCTGCAAGCAAGAAACAATGTGCGTTCAGTCAAAAAGAGGGGAAGGCGCGGGTCTCTGACCACCAGGACCGGGACGCTGCTCCGGACCGCCGCCAAGCCAGCCGCCAAATCACCGGCGATGGCCGACCCGCCCATACCGCCGATAACAACTTTGTCGCTGTCAGACCACCCATCCGGCAGACGGGCGGCCCGCGCTTGCTGCCAAGCCGCCAGGCAGTGGCGGGGCAAGTCCCGGAGCCGGTTCCGGAGGCCCGAGGGGTCCAGCCGAGGATAAACCTCCGGGTCATCCAGGTTATGTCTGCCGTTTCGGAGCATTGTAAATAGCGTCCTCAGCCGCCGCCCAGACGGCGTATGGCGGCCGAGGCCGCCATACACCCGGCCATAAAACCGGCCTTTAGGCAATTGGCCGATTCCGTCTAGGGCGGTGATTCAAGTCCTGCTGAGACCTGTGCTTCTACCCGCTGCCATTATATCCTGCGCTCCGGCTTGCTCCAAGGTTGGGGACGGGAAAAAGCGATGGCATTAAAAGGCGGCCGTGGACAGGTCGACAGTGCCTTTTCATTGTCACCCTGAGCCTTCCGGCTAGGCTCAAGATAAACTCAGCGAAGGGTCTAAAGTCCTCGTCTTCCGTACTGTTTCTCTACCCGAGCTTTTTGATTCTTCGTCGCAGGCTCCTTAGAATGACAGAAGGTGCAGAGTTCATGTCCACCTAACATCGAGAATGAATTGGCTGTTCGTTGCCCGGGACTTGAAGAAGTTATTCGATTACCGGAAGGCCGGGTTGCTGGCCTCGTGTGAGTAATAAGCATTCGATGGGCGCTTCAAGTTTTCCTGGTTGCCCTGCGGTTGGGACTAACTTCCTTTGGCGGGCCAGTGGCCCATCTTGGCTACTTCCGTGAAGAATACGTCGTCCGACGAAAGTGGTTGGATGAGTCTACCTACGCGGCAGTAGTCGCCCTGTGCCAGTCTTTGCCTGGACCGGCCAGCAGCCAGGTGGGCATAGTGGTGGGGACCATGCGGGCCGGCTTGAGCGGCGGCCTAGCGGCTTGGCTAGGTTTCACACTACCGTCTGCGGTCCTCCTGACGATGTTTGCTTACGGTGTTACCGCTTGGGAGGCCGGCAACACGGAGTGGTTCCGAGGGCTCAAAATAGTAGCCGTGGCGGTAGTCGCGCTGGCGGTGTGGGGCATGGCCCGCACGTTGGCCCCAGACCGCGAACGGGCAACCATCGCAGTGTTGGCCGCAATAATCAGCCTGAGTTGGCCAACACCTTGGCTCCAGATAGCAGTAATCGCGGCCGCTGGACTGGTGGGGCGGCTTTGGCTGGAACCTGATAGGCCCGCAGATTCCAGCCGGCCCCTAGCGATAGCGATTCCCCATTGGTTGGCCGTTACCGCCATAGCAGCATTCTTTGGATTGCTAATCGTCCTGCCCCTGCTGCGTCAAGCCTATCCGGCCCATTGGTTGAGCTTGACCGACAGCTTTTATCGCGCCGGTTCCGTGGTGTTTGGCGGCGGCCACGTGGTGCTGCCGCTGCTGCAAGCCGAGGTTACGCCACTGGGATGGGTCACCAACCAGGAGTTCATCGCCGGGTACGGGGCGGCGCAGGCGGTGCCCGGCCCTCTTTTTACGTTTAGCGCCTACCTGGGAGCGGTCTCCGGCCTTGGTCCCAATGGCATCGCCGGCGCTGTGGTGGCAGTAACCGCTATGTTTGCTCCGTCATTCTTGTTGGTGATTGGGGTATTGCCCTTTTGGGACCGGCTACGCAGCAGGCCGGCGTTCCAGTCGGCCCTGCGAGGAGTCAACGCCGCAGTGGTAGGGGTTCTGTTGGCGGTGCTTTACGACCCCGTGTGGGTGAGCGCCATCGAATCTCCCCTTGATTTCTCCGTCGCCGCCGGAGCCATGGCATTGCTGGCAGTTTGGAAGTTCCCTCCTTGGTCGGTGGTCTTGCTGAGCGCCGCCACCGGAGCATTAATGGCCTGGTTGCGCTGACCGAAACAGCCTTTCTCTATGCCTCAGCACCGGCCTCGGTTACTTGAGTAGGGCGTGATATGCTTGGAGATGAGGCTGGGGGAACCACCATTGCGGCGGATTCACAGGGAGGAACTGCCCGGCGCGCCGCTGGTGGCCGGCTATGCCCGCGATTCATGCCTGGTAGTGGGGCAAAAGGGGGGTCGGGCCAGGATAGGAGGAACTGACGGCGGAACTACGGTTGTCTTGACTTTACAAGACCCACTATCTAGAATCTGCCACAATAGGGCCGTCTAGTGATGCCCCTCCAAGTTGATGATATTGCCAATATCACTCTGATGCCACTGGTGACCCTGGTAAACTTCCGGATGCGGACCAAAAACTACTCTTCTGTTCGGTTGCTGGGGTGCGCTGGTCGATGGCCATAAGGAAAGTCGGCAAAGCGTTACTCAGGCACCCGTTAGTCAGTTCCCTGCTTCTCCTCCTCATCCCCGGTCTCTCACTGAAGCGATGGCTGGTTCTAGGCGCCATCGGCCTCGCCGCTGTCGCCATCGGAATAGTCTTCGCCCTCAAGCTGTCACTAGGGCCGGGCTTCCACACCTTTGTCGGTGTGCTAAGCCTCCGCGACGTACCGCCCGCGGTCAGAGGCGGGGTGTTCATCGCCATTGGCGTCGCCGCCACCGGCATTGCGGCCTTTGGCCTAGCGGCCTCCTTGGCCGCCGTCTGGTTGCGAAAGCGGCAATGGAGATTTCTCGACTCATTGTACGTCGAGCGGGTGTTGAGCGGCGGTCCCAAGGTTGTAGCCATCGGCGGCGGCAGTGGGCTTCCCAACCTGCTCCGGGGGCTAAAGCACTACACCTCCAACATCACCGCCCTGGTGACTGTGGCCGACGACGGCGGCAGCTCGGGCAGGTTGCGCTCCGAACTGGGGATACTGCCTCCCGGCGATATTCGCAACTGCTTGGTGGCCTTGGCCGACTCGGAAGCTGTGATGCAGGAGCTAATGGACTACCGTTTCTCAAGCAACGGGCAACTGGACGGGCACAGCTTTGGCAACATGTTGATCGCGGCATTGGCCAGCATCGGCGGCGATTTTTACAAGGGTGTCGAGGCGGCCGGAAGGCTATTGGCCGTTCGCGGGAAGGTGATCCCTTCCACATTCACCGACGTTACACTGGTAGGGAGCACTGTATCCGGCAGGCGATTGATTGGAGAGTCTAGTATTGGCACATCTGAGGAGCGGCTGCGGTCTCTGGCCCTTGTTCCACCGGACGCTCCAGGCCATCCCGACGCCATCAAGGCTATCGAGGAAGCGCACTTGATTATCCTGGGTCCCGGCAGTCTTTTTACCAGCATCGTACCCAATCTGCTGGTGCGAGATATTTCCACAGCCATCGCCAACTCCAGTGCCTTGAAGATGTACATCTGCAATGTCGCCAGTGAGCCTGGAGCAACGGTTGGATATTCCGTCATGGACCATCTAAATGTCATCCGCCACTACACCGGGAAGGCGGTCAACGTTGTTATCGCCAATAGCAACGTCACCCGGCAGGACGATTCCGACGGCGTGGGCCTCATTTCCCCTAAAGTCAGCTCGGACGACAATACTATTTACGTATCGGCAGACGTTATCGATGAAGACAGGCCCACGCGCCACGATCCGGCCAGGCTAGCATCCGCCATCAGTGAAGCCTACCAGAAGCATCGAGGCAAACGGCGCCGCGTGCCCCGCCTGCGGCGCTACTTGCAGCAACCGTCCCTAGCGGGCAGCGGTTCACGCCGATTGGAAGCCCTCTAGCCCTTAACCGGCTGCACTATTGCGCCGGGGTGTCAGATCGAGCGGGGACCGTCCCAAGGCTCACCCAGGGGCAAATATATTGTCTGGTCTGGAAAGCACTTCGCCTTTAGGGGAAGCCGGGATGCCGGAACTCTCCTTGATCGTCCCCACGTTCAATGAAGCGGAAAACCTGGCCGAGCTGGTTAACCGGGTACGCTTGGCTATGGAGGGATACAGCTTTGAGCTCATCGTGGTGGACGATGACAGCCCAGATCACACCGCGGAAGTAGCGGAGCAGCTCAAAGATGGGTTTCCCCTAAAGCTGGTGGTGCGAAATCAGAATCGGGGCCTTGCTTCGGCGGTATTAACCGGGTTCCGTCACGCCAGCGCGCCGGTCCTCGGGGTACTGGACGCGGACCTACAACACCCGCCGGAGTTGGTGCCTTCAATGCTTATGGAAATCCGCAAGGGCGCTGACTTAGCGGTCGCCAGCCGCTACGGCCCAGGCGGGACTGAAGCCGGTGGGAGCGCGTCGCGTAAAGCCATGTCCCGGACAGCTAAGTTTCTGGGACGCCTACTGGTGAGCTCGGCGAGATCCACTCCCGATCCCCTCTCCGGCTTCTTTCTCTTGCGTAGAGACGTGGTGGATGGGGTGGAGCTGAAACCAATGGGTTATAAGATACTCTTGGAGGTTTTGGCTCGCGGAAGAATCCGGCGGGTGAAGTCGCTCCCCTACGAATTCCAACAGCGACGGAGGGGGAATAGCAAGTTCGGCTATTGGGAGCGGACCAAATACCTTGGTCACATACTCCGTTTGGCCTTGGCGGAATTCCGGGGAAAGTGGAATAGACGGGACGCCGTGTGAAGGGCTCACTAGCCGTACACCTCGGGATTGACGCAGGTCAACAGCTTCTCCCCTGCTAAACCGTTGATCAAGTTTTGGGCGGCGATGCGGGACATCTCGCGGCGCGCCGGGACACTGGCGCTGGCGATATGCGGCACGATGAGGCAGTTGTCAAGAGTCAGCAACGGATCGTCCACGGGGATTGGCTCCGGCTCGGTGACATCCAGCGCGGCGGCGGCGATCACGCCGTCTCTCAGTGCTTTGTACAGTGCTTTTGAGTCCACGACCGGACCGCGGGCCGCATTGATGAGGATGGCGCTGCTCTTCATCTTGGGAAGGCTGTCTTCGTTGATCAGATGACGCGTCTCCTCGGTCAGGTTGACGTGAAGGGTTACGTAGTCCGATTCCCTTAACAGCGTGTCCATATCCACGTAGGTCAGCCCATACTCGGCTTCAATGTCCTCCCGCCGCACCACGTCCGAGTAGATGACCTTCATATTGAACCCGCGGGCCCGCTTGGCCACCTCGAAGCCGATACGCCCCAGGCCGATTACGCCCAGGGTGCTGCCGTGGACATCCGGGCCGAGGAAGTGCAGCGGATGCCACGTCTTCCACTTACCGTCTCGAACGGCCTGCGCACCGTCGACTACACGCCGGGCTACAGCCATCAGCAGCGCGAAGGTGAGATCGGCGGTGGCCTCAGTCAGCACGCCGGGGGTATAACCCACCGGAATCTTCCTTCTGGTAGCCTCCGCCACGTCTATGTTTTCGTAACCCACCGCTATCTGGCTGATGACTTTTAGCTGCGGCCCCGCGGCGTCCATCAATTCCCCGTCAATGGTGTCGGTCAGCAAGCAAAGGAGACCGTCGACACCCCGTACTTTCTCCAGGAGAGTCGTGCGGGGCGGCGGCAGGTCGTCCTGCCATACCTCCGCATCGGCTGCGTCGTGGATGGTCTGCAAGGCTTCTTCGAATATCTTTCGAGACACAAACGCTGTGGGTCTGGCCATTCGTCGGTCCTCCATTTTCCTTCTAAACAACCGGCCCTCTATTTAGCCGACATCCCCCATACCAGGCTGCCTAAGTACGGGCATTCCACCTTCTTCGTCGCCAGCCATAGTAGTATCACTCACCAATGACGTCAACCATCTGTACTCGTTCACCATCCCACGAAAGCCGCAACTGTCCAGACTTGGGGGGAATCGGTCCTTCGACTCCGCTGCGCTGCGCTCAGGATGAGCGGTTCTGTATCAGTGCGCTGCGCTCAGGATGAGTGGTTCTGTATCATGCGCTGCGCTCAGGATGAGCGGTTCTGTATCATGCGCAGCACTCAGGATGAGCGGTTCTATATCAATGCTCTCACCAAGTTTGAGCAATTACTCAAGACCGCATGGCGTTTGACTGGACTGGGAACAGATGCTAACGTTCCCTTATCGTCGACGCCTCACAACTTTGGGACCAAGGACTTTCATATATCTTAAGTCGATCTATCAAAGGGTAGTCAGTTGTTAAAGGAAGGCTTGCATTCGTTCACCTGGCTGAATCCCACCAAGGTCAACTTTGGGGCTGGCGGACTTGCCAAGCTTCGCTCCATTGTAGACAATATTGCCGGACCTGCCTCGCGGGTGTTTCTGATAACCGGGCTCAGCAGTCTTCGCAGGCAGGGGACCCTGCAGAAGGTGTTGGATGATTTGGGCGAGGCTCGGGTGACCCTGTTCGACAAAGCCAGCCCCTTCCCGTCGCCCGAGTTAGTTGACCGCGCATTGGAGGAGTGCCGCGCCGCCGCTGCCAACGTGGTCGTAGCCATCGGGGGCGGCAGCCCCTTGGACCTGGGTAAAGCGGTTGCGATTCTCATGACCCACGAGGGAACATCACGGGAGTACGGCTTCGGGGAGAGAACGTTGCAGCGGCGGGGCATTCCCTTCATTGCGGTCCCGACCACCTCCGGAAGCAGCAGCGAAGTCACTCCGTTTGCCGCCCTGTGGGACATGGAAGCAAAAAGTTCCATGCGTTTTGGCAGTCCCTTGGCTTTTCCCGAGGTAGCGATCGTGGACCCCGAACTCACCCTGAGCATGCCGAAGTCCCTAGCTGCTGTGACCGGAATGGACGCTTTTACCAGTGCTTTTGAGGCCTACTGGTCGATGGAGTCGGAGCCTTTAGCCGACGCCATCGAACTGCAAGTGATCCGCTTGTTCGCAGCCAACCTGGAGCGGTCTTGCCTCCAAGGCGACCTGGAATCACGTTCTTGGTGCGCCCTAGCGGCGACCATGTCCGGCATCGCTTATAGCAACAGCCGTCCCAACGCTTGCCACGCCATTGGAAACCCGCTGACCATATTCTGGGGCGCGGAACACGGCCAGGCAGTGGGAATATCACTGCCTGCGCTTCTCGCTTGGAACGCCCAGGCCATATCTCACAAGCTGCCGGCATTATGGGACGCTCTCGGAGTGAAGGACCTGAACGAGGCGACAAACCGGCTTGCTCAGATCATCGAGAGGTGCGGCCTGGAATCTCGCTTGTCTGGACTCGGACTCCAGAGCAGCGATATGGAGACTTTACTTGACCATATCCGCTGGGACCGAGTCGGGGTTCTGCCGCGCGCTCTTAGTCGAGAGGATGCGCGGGGCCTGCTTGAGGGGTTGATGTGAGGAGTGCTTGGGGCCTGCTGCGCCAGGAATTCCTTGGGGCAACGGCATTCAATGGACTCTTTGGCATTCGATTGGGCCGCGGGACCGGACCCTAGCCGCTTCCGCCTTCAAGGGCGCGCCGTTCAATAGCCGCGACCTTGTCCAAGCGGCGGTTGTGACGCTCCTCCCCGGTAAATCGAGCCATTAGGAAAGTCGTCACCAAATCCTTGGCCAGCTCTACGCCGATGATCCTGGCTCCCAGGCACAGCACGTTCAGTTCATCGTGCTCCACGCCTTGGTGGGCGGAGTAGACGTCGTGGCAGACACAAGCCCGGACCCCGGGGACTTTATTGGCGGCCACCGAAGCTCCTACACCACTTCCGCAAATCAAGATGCCCCTTTCGGCCCGGCCCGAGACCACTGCTTGCGCCGTGGCCTCAGCGAAGTCCGGATAGTCGTCGGCAGGGTCCAGGTTATGGGCTCCCAGGTCTAAAACCTCATATCCTTGAGACTTTAGCCACGGGGCCAAGTCGGCTTTCAAGGCAAACCCGCCGTGGTCCGCTCCCAATGCGATGACCCGAGCCATGCCTTACTCCTCTTGACCGCCTTTGGTTCGAAAACGTCGCCACATATTATACATGTGTCGAAGATTTTGTTCCGCCTTGTCCGGGTCGGCTCTGGGGTTCCCAGGCGGGAGGCTAATCCGACGGCTTTCTTCTTTTGACCTCGGCCATCGCCTCTTTCAAAGCAACGCTGTCAAAGCCCAACGACACGGCAGAGTCGGCGTCCTGCTGCGCTTTGGCATCCTCACCAAGAAGCAGGTGGGCCAGTGTTCTATTGTAGAAAGCAATTGCCAGGGTGGGGTCGAGTTCAATGGCCTGATTCAGGTCGTCTATGGAGCGTTCAAGCTTTCCCAGGTTTCGGTATACGAAACCCCGGTTGTTGTAAGCAGCGGCCAACCCAGGGTTGAGGTCCAGGGTCTTGTTAAGGTCTTCCACAGCAAGATCAAGGCGTCCCATCCTGGCGTGAGTTAAACCTCGAATGTTATAGGCCAGGGCGTTCCCAGGGTTCAGCAAAGTGGCTTGGTCCAAGTCCTCCAAGGCTTCAGCGAACTTGTTGGAGGCATAGTTTGATGCACCGCGGAGGTAATAGGCTTCGCCTGATTCCGGATGATACAGGATTGCCTTGTCGGCGCTTTCGATGGCTTCCTCAAATAGGCCAAGGCTATGATAGGCCCTTGATTGAAGGAATAAAGCGGCAAGTGACGACACCGTGTCGCCAGTGATACCCAATGACTTTGTCAGGGGCGACAAGGCCAACCTTGGCTGGCCTATCTGGATTTGAACCTCGGCCAGCCGGTTCCACAACGGCCAACTGTTGGGCGCCATTTCCGCAACTTCTTGATAAAGCTGGGCCGACTCTTCCATCAAAGCAGGGTCTTCCCTAAGCTGTCCTAGATGCAGAGTCGAATCGGCCAAGCCGAGCCGGGCTCGAAAGTTAAAGGGCCGCTTTTCGACCCATTGCTGGTTCCGGCCGTGCTGCTGGTCAGGCTCACACAAGTCGTAGTCTCGCTGGTCTGTTGAGAGGACGGTGCCGCCTAGCTCGGTCTGGCTGTCCCGAAGGCAGGCCCGGTACACTGTGGTACGACTGGTGTAGTAGCTGGAAACATCCGGCGCTAGATCGATAGCACGGTCCAGGGAGGCCAAGGACTGCAACATACGGCCATCCCGGAATTGCTGAGCGCCTTGGTCCGCGATTATTCCCGCTCTAAAGTAATTTATGCTTTTTGTCCAGGTTAAATACCCGATTCCGACTACCAAGACAACCGCTCCCAGCCGGACCAAAAGCGGCCACTTTTCCAGCACAGCCCCAGGGTGGAAGCGCGTGCCTCGGGGTTGACCGCGGCCGGGTGAATAAGGACCGTGCTCCGATATGTCGCGCTCCCCCATCACCATGGGCAAAGCAACGAATGCGCCCAGCAGCACCCAGAATAGGGTCAAATCGGAAACGCGGGCGACGCCAATGATTTGTTCGAGCAACCTGCCGGCCACGGTGGCCAGCAACGCGGCGAGCAGTAATTTGTGGGTTGCGGAATACCTGCTCCTGCCCACAAGCAACTGATAGCCGCCTACCAAGAAAAAAGTCAAGAACACTCCGAGAGATGTAAGAAGCCCCAAGATTCCAAGCTCGACCCATTGATGCACAAAATAGTTATGCGCGTGAGCCGGTTCCGAAGGGAGATGATCAAATCCCGATGGACTCTCCAAGAGATAGGTTTGCCTAAAAAAATCGGGGCCATACCCAATGACGGGCCGCAGTGAGGACAGGCTGAGAGAGTCAAACCCGAACCAAGGCCGGTTGGCAATTAGCCGCCACGAACCTTTCCAAATCTCAACCCGGCCCCCCACACCTCCACCGAAGGTGTGCTGGCCCGCCTCCTTAATTCGGCCTGCGGCAACAGACGCGGCGGTGCCGGAGGCTGATTGGGCTTCAGCCGTGCTACTCATGCTTGACCCTGTAGGGGTCATAAGGACTGCCACCGTGACAGCCAATGCCAGCCCTAGGGCCAGCACAACCCGAGCCATTTCACGCCAACCCACGAACGCAGCCGCCAGCACGATCAACGCAACCAAAGCCAAAGCAGCGCCAAACCAGGAGCCGCGGGTAAGAGTAAAAGCCAAGCCCAGCAACTGTACGGCGATAACGGCGGCCCACAACCACAACGTCCACCAAGACCGTCGGGATATTAAGGGGCCTCTAAGATTCATGGCGGCCAGAACCACCGACACCGGAATAGACATCAGAAGCACAGCGCCAAAGAATGTCGAGTTGCCCATCGTTGATGACACCCGCTGGGCGTTGGGAGGTTGTATCAAATCCAAGAAATCATGGCCGTAATGCTGGGATATTCCATATCCGGCGGTCAAAAGTCCCATGACTACGATGGCCCCGAGAAGCCGCCGCAGTTGGGCCGCCGTCTTCAAGTGGGTCCCAATTACGGCAAAGACCACCAAGTAAGCAATGACGGTATACGTCGAGTAACTGTCCTGGCCTGGGACATCGCCCCACAAGCTGACGCTGGATGACGCGGAGAGGATGGTGCTGAGCAGCGTAGACCCCAGGAACAGGAGAACGGCAAGGACCAGCCACCGGACCGGACACTCCCGGAGCCAGTCTCCGAGAGCGGAAGGGCAACTCGCCGACCGGAGGAACATTGCAAGAGCCCGTGAGAAGGAACCGGGAATATCCCGGCTATTCAAGGCCCACTTGATCAGCCAGAGGGAGGCGATGAGGCCGGCGGTCGTCCTCAGGATGGTTATTTTGGGTAATTCAAAGGAGCCGATTTCCGAGGACCATTCTCCATAGGAGCGTCCCAAAAACGCCAGGGGAACCAACACGATAGTAAGAAGCCAAAGGGCTTCCAATGTCCGGTTAATCCAGAGGACAGCCGCCGATGTCTCAACGGTTGGAGGAGAGTCCCGTCTGACGTTGCTCAACCTTAGCGTTCCGGGTCCGCGCTTTCTGGAAAGAGAGGCAGGGTTTTTCAATCGTCACCCCGGCCTACGCCAAGGCTCCTCAGAACGACAATCAAAAGACCCTGAAAGAGGGGAGGGGGTCCATGTTGCTTATGGGGTGATACACTATGGCCGTCAACGGTCGCGGCGCGAGGATTCTTCCCGGAAACGTATACGATTCATAGCCCACCGGGCAATTTGGTTCTCTGAAAGGAGGATTGACGACGTGCGGATCGGATTATACCAAGACGGATTCTCGCCCCCGGGCAGAGCTAATATTTATCACCGCTACCATGAAATGGTGGAGGAAGTAGTTTACGCGGAGCGCATGGGGTTCGACTTCTGGGGGACCTCAGAGCAACACTTCCACCCGGGAGCCGTGGTGTCCTCCCCGGAAACACTGTTCGCCTACGTTGCCGCCAAGACCAACCGGATCGGCCTTCGACACATGGTCACCCTGCTCCCCTTCGCCTTTAATCACCCGATCCGAAACGCGGAGCATCTGGCTACTTTGGATATCGTGTCAAGCGGACGGGCAGAGCTTTATATGGGCCGGGGCAACAGCACCAGGGAGTTCGACGGCTTCGGCGTATCGGCCACGGAGAACCGAGCGCAAATGTGGGAGGCCATCGAGATTATCGACAAGGCCCTCACTCAAGAGGAGTTCGAGCATCATAGCGAGCTGATGGATATTCCACGGCGGAGGCTGGTGCCCAAAGCCATGCAGGTGCCTCACCCCCCGTTGGGGATTGCGACAACCAGCGTGGAGAGCGCGCGTCTGGCCGCCGAGCATGGCATCGGCGCTTTGGCCTGCGACCTGTGGATAGGCTGGGAATATCTGCAAGAGCAGATCAACGCCTACAAGGCCGGGATCGCCAATGCGAAGCACTTCTGCGGCCACGTCCGCAACAGCATAGGTTTCTCTACCCTTGGCGCCTACTGTGACAGCACCTTGCAGCAAGCAAAAGAAGTGGGGGGAGACTGGGCGACGCGCACCCACAGCCAGGGCATCAACACACGGGCGGAACTGGCTGATCTCTCGCCGGATTATGGATACATGGCTCGGGTAAGGGACCGTGAGAAGTACGCAGGCGACCTGGATTTCCTGCGGGAAAACACCCCAACCTGCTTGCTTGGCACACCCGACGACTTCATAGAGCGAATCAAGTACATGGAGAAGTTAGGGATAGACGAAATAGCCCTCTCTATCGACGGGGTGGGGCATGAGAAGGTCATGAAGTCCATCGGCCTCGTTGGGAAGTACGTTATACCCGAGTTCAAGAGCCCCCAGTCCATCTTTCGGGGCGACCCGGTCCGCGACGCGCCCTTGCCCGACCCGATCCGATAGACGATGGTTGCCGGAGGTACCTCCATGACGTCAGGTAAAGTGCAGACCGTGCTGGGCGATGTAGAGCCAGCGTCGCTGGGTATCACCCTCGCCCACGAGCATCTGCTTAACACATTCGGACTCCCGCCTCGCAGCAGCGGCCAATGGCCCCCTCGCGGCTTGGTCCCGGACGATCCGCGGGCCAACCAGCCGATTACGCTGGAGAACGTCGATTGGGTCCGCCGTTACGGTTCGGTGCACCCCGGTAACGTGGGGTTCCAGGACGAGGCTTTGCTGGTCAACGAAGTTATGGAGTTCAAGAATTCGGGCGGCGGCGCCATGGTTGACGCCACGCTTCCGGACGTGAGCCGCGACCCCGAAGCAATGGGCAGGATCGCCCGGGCTACCGGGATTCACATAGTGGCCGGATGCGGGCACTACGTCGACCAGTACCACCCTGACGATATGGATGACCGCTCCGAAGAGCAGTTGATGCAAGAGATGATTCACGATGTAACGGTGGGCTGCGATGGGACCAATATCAAAGCCGGAATCATCGGCGAGATTGGCTGCACGACGCCAATGACCCTCAACGAGATCAAGACGCTCAAGGCGGCCTCCCGGGCGCAAAGGGCGACCGGTGCGCCGCTTCTCATCCATCCGGGCCGGTCGGTCAGTGCTCCTTTCGAAGCAATGAACGTGGTGCTGGAAGCCGGAGGCGACCCGGAGAGAACGGTTATGTCGCATGTTGACCGCACCCTGTTCGACCACCAGGCCATGGTGCAGTTGGCTAGAACAGGGTGCTATGTTGAGTTCGACCACTTCGGCCACGAGATGTCATATTACAGGTCGAACCCCGCCATCGACATGCCAAACGACGCTGTGCGAATTGACCGTCTCCAAGGGCTTATAGCCGCGGGATACCAGGACAAACTCGTCATCTCTCATGACATCGGCGTTAAGATCAAACTAGTGAAGTATGGCGGCTTTGGCTACGCCCATATCCTCCAGAACGTAGTGCCGATAATGAAGCGCAAGGGCATGACCCAAGACCAGATCGACTCAATCCTGGTGCATAATCCAGCCCGAATTCTAACGATGGCGTCCTAGAGAAATAACTAGGCCACCCTGAGGCAACGCTGGATTCTTCCGGATGCGGCCGCTGTCTGTCATTGACGGGTTGACAGCCGGGGATACGCTTCCCTAATCTCAATGGCAGCAGTCAAGCAAGCGCGCCGGCGCCGCCGATAAGAGCGATTTCCTAAAGGGACAGACCCGTATGGGAGCTGTCCCTTTATTTTTGACCGCCGCCAAGCGTTCTTGAGAGGGCAAGTGACACTGAAGCCGTCAACCCAGACCCGCGTAGGCAGACAGGATTTCCTGGTTCAGAGTACTCACGCTCCCGGCAACGAGGATTCAACCGGGCCAATGAGGAGCGCTTAATGGTCCAAGCTCAACAAGTTCATCGGCCGCCTTTGCGTTCAGTGTCGGAGGCTTACGTCAAAGTAACCGCCGCCGCCTATACCGCCAAAGCCGGCGACCGTGTGATCGGGGTCAACCGGGCCGGAGCGGTTACCATTACACTCCCCTCTTCCGAAGTCCGGAAAGGGCGGACCTACACAATCAAAGACGAGTCCGGCGCCGCTGCCGTCAACAACATCACCGTCGCCGCCGAAGGTCCCGAGAAGATCGACGATTCCGCCACCGACGTCATCTCCGAGAATTACGGTGGCAAGAGCTACTACTCCGACGGCTCCAACTGGTTTGAATTGCCATTTCTAGCCTCACCCGGCCCAGCAAGCACAGCCGGCACGGCCGCATCCACCACCGCCGCTGGCATAGTCGAGCTGGCCACCACCGCCGAAACCAATGCCGGGGCCGACAGAGGCCGCGCAGTCACTCCCGACGGCCTGGCCGGCTCGGTCCACGGCGAAGTAGTAGTGCAAATGGTGGTCTTCGACTTCACCGCCAATGTCGCCGCCGGCGCCGGCAAATTCTACATCCACATTGACAGCAAACTAAACCACATGAACCTGGTCCGGACGCACGCTGAAGTCATAATCGCCGGCATCGGCGGAGCAACCGAAATCCAAATCGCCAACGTCACCGACTCAGTGGACATCCTTTCCACCAAGCTGACCATCGACTCTGGGGAAACCGGCTCGGACACAGCGGACGCGGCCGCCGTCATAAACACCGCCAACGACGACGTAGCAACCAACGACGTTCTCCGGGTGGACGTGGACACTGTTTCGACCACCCCGCCCAAGGGCCTCATCGTAACTCTCTCATTTAGGCTGCCCTGACACTGGGCCGGCAAAACGGAGCTGAAATGCTAACCTTCCCCGTCGACGCCGACACCCCGGCCAAGCGCATGGAATACACCATGCGGGCGCAGGAGCTCTTGCACCTACTGCACAACGAAATGGGCGCCTGGCGCCGAGAGGGCATCTCCGCAACCCGGTGGGGTAAGCTGCCGGCCAAAATCCAAGCCAAATATCCATATAAACACCTGCTGACCGAGACGGAGTGGCGCGACTTCTTGGGCACAATATTTCGAGTAACCGAAACCAATATATCCGCCGCCATCGGCCGGACGCGAGAAGAATTGCGCCAATCGACCGCTTGGCCCCTGATCATAGACGAGATTATCTAGTGGCAATTGAGGACTTTACAACCTACACAAAAACGGACCCCAATTCCCGTCTGACTGTCACCGGTTCCAAGATAGCGGCGGCGCGCCTCCGAAGGAACGAATCTGTCTTTGTCTATGATGACAAGGGCGTGGACCACTTCGACGCCTTGGATGTGGATTTCGAGGTGTTTCAAGACTCTGCCGGGGTGGAGGACGGTCGAGCATCTATAGGTTTCAGCGACACCATCAACGACTGCACAGCGTGGGAGCCGGACGCTGTTCATTGCGAAATCGTAGACCAGGGAAGTCGCGCCACGGCTGTTGGTCCACTTTTCTTTTTGTTTCGCGGCGCTCACGAGGCGGCGGACAGCACTACCAATCTATCCGAGGATACAGTCTACTACTGCACCCTGTCCCGTGCCGCCGGGAGCGACACCGTGACGCTCAAAATTTACAGCAATGCAAGCCGGACCACGCTAGTAGACACCCTAACAGTGACCGGCTACCGCAGGGCAAAGTACCGGTACGCTTTTGGCATGGTGAACCGTAACGACGGCTATCCTTTTGGCTACACCGGATACTTCCAAAACATGGATCTGAAGGAAGGCCCCGCCTTCAGGCCGCGGCTCACCATATATTAGGGACTGGAGTTGGAGTAGACCCTGGTCAACCTCTAAGAGAATCCCTCATCGTCAGCCATATTCCGCATCGCTTGAGGGTCCGGTTCCCGAGGAACCCGACCCGGCGGCTTCCGGTCGGCGACCAATACCGTATCCCTAAAGCCGGGGGCGCCCATACGTAAACCCTTGAATATCGTTCGCAGAATAGAGTTGGGCATGGCTGCCACGATCAGGCCGCCGGCTTAAGGCGCCTCCCTGCGAAATTCAGAATATCCCTCGGGCTTTCATGAAGATGCTCGACTACGTTGACTATGGCAACTATGCCAGCGGTTATGCAAAGGTCTCCGAAGGCGGGAGTGACGATTGAAAAGCCTCAGGGTTTAGCTTATCGCTCACGCGCCAGTAAATGCGATTGCGCTGAAGACGGAGTACTTGGATTTGCCGGGTTAGGCTACTGGCATATATAATTGTGAGCAATTTGAATCGTTGTGGAGACCGATGGTTTGGCTATTTGGTGTATCCGGGAGCCGGTGCTAAGCTGTGAAAGGGGGCGCCCAGGCGGCCCCTCTTTATATTTACAAGCCGCCCAAGGGAGATTCAATGCCACGGACTAAGTCCGGGCCCGGACGGCGGGCCAATAAAGCAACTTCCGCAGTTGGACCGGCGGCGCCCAAAGATTTAACCACCGAAGATTTGGTGGACTACTACACTCGAATGGTGCTGGTCCGTACCATCGACGAACGAATTTGGGCACTAAACCGGCAAGGTAAAGTGCCCATCGCGGCATCTTGCCAAGGACATGAAGCGGCCCAGTTGGGCAGCCTGTTGGCGGCGGAAAAGGACGGAAAGTGCTTCCTGTTCCCCTACTACCGGGACCTGGGCTTGAAAGTGGCGGCGGGACTCACACCGACGCAGGTAATGCTATCTTTCATGGGCAAAGCAGGGGACCCCTACAGCAACGCCCGTCAGTTTCCTCTTCAAGGCGCCGACCTGCCTCACCGCATCATCCAGATATCCAACGTGGTTGGAGCCGGACTGACCCAAGCAACCGGATACGCCCTTGGTTGCAAGATGCTGCGCGATGACACAGTCACCTTGGCCTACTTCGGCGACGGCGGCTCCAGCCAGGGCGAGGCCCACGAAGCCATGAATTTCGCCGGGGTTCACCGGCTCCCCCTAGTGTTTATATGCGAAAATAACCGCTACGCCATATCGGTGCCTCAAAGCAACCAAATGGCCGTCGACGATGTGGCCAGCCGGTCTGCCAGCTATGGTTTTCCCGGTTTCGTGGTGGACGGCATGGACCTGACCCTGTGCTACGAGGCCACCCGAGAAGCTATCAAACACGCCCGAGAGCAAGGACCGGTGTTGCTGGAGATGAAAGTCGAGCGCTTCATGCCTCATACCACCGACGATGACGACCGCCGCTACCGTCCCGCTGATGAAGTAGAAGAGGCTCGCCAGCGGGACCCGGTAGTGTCTTTGGCGGCCCTCCTGGTGGAGCAGGGCGCAATCACCGAGCAACAAATAAAGGACATCAAGGCCCGTGCGACAAAGTTGGTCAACGAAGCCACCGACGCGGCTGAAGCCGCCGGACTTCCCGACGTTTCGACTATCCAAGACCTGGTTTACGCCCCCTAAAAGAGGCCCTGTTGGCAGTTAAGACAGTAATCGAAGCGGTGCGAGAAGCGATCCGGGAGGAGATGCAGCGAGATTCCAGCGTCTTCGTGATGGGCGAAGACGTGGGCCGGCGCGGCGGTGTCTTCCTGGCCACACAGGGGCTGTTCGACGAATTTGGCGGGTCTCGGGTCATGGATACTCCCTTGGCCGAGGCCTCCATCATGGGAATCGCCCTTGGCGCTGCATTCCGGGGGCTGCGGCCGATACCGGAAGTCCAGTTTTCCGACTTCATGTGGCCGGCAGCCAATCAATTGATCGGCGAGGCCGCCCGGGTGTGCTACGGGACCAACGGCCAAGTACAGGTGCCCTTGGTGGTCCGCATCCCCTACGGCGGCGGAATACGAGGGGGCCTTTTTCATTCCCAGAATGTGGAGAGCTACCTCTTTCACACCCCCGGGCTGAAGGTCATCACGCCGGCAACACCCTACGACGCCAAGGGTCTGCTCAAGTCTTCCATCCGGGACAACAACCCGGTGGTTTTCTTAGAGCATAAGAAAACCTACCGTTTGGTGCGAGGTGAGGTCCCCGAAGAGGACTACACCGTCCCCATCGGTGTGGCTGACGTGAAGCGCCCCGGGGAAAGCCTCACCGTGGTGAGCTATGGGTTGATGCTCCACTACTGCCTGGAAGCGGCGCAACACTTGGAGCAAGAGGGCATCGATGCGGAGGTTGTAGACCTTCGGACCTTGAAGCCCTTGGATACAGCGGCAGTGCTGGATTCGGTCAAGAAGACGGGCAAGCTGCTCATCGTCCATGAAGACAACGTTACCGGCGGTGTTGGTGCTGAAGTAGCGGCCCTGGTGGCCGAACAAGCCTTCGAACACTTGGACGGGCCCATTTCCCGGCTCTGCGGGCCCGATGTGCCCACAATGCCCTTCGCTCAAAGCCTGGAAAACGCTTATATGCCCGACACCGAGAAGATCACCCAAGCCATGCGTAGGCTGGCAGCATACTGACGGGGGTGGTGCGATCTTGGCAGTAATCATTGAGCTTCCCCACGTTGGCGAGTCCATTGTCGAAGGAACAATCGGGAAATGGCTGAAACAGCCCGGCGACACCGTCGAGCGGTACGAGGCGCTGCTGGAAGTGATCACCGACAAAGTAACTATGGAGGTGCCCTCTCCGGTGGGCGGTTCGCTGCTCAAGGTGCTGGCCCAAGAGGGAGAGACTATACCGATGGGGGCGCCCATCGCTGAAATGGAGACCGACGAAGCGCTTCCAGAGGCTCCGCCTCCGCCGTCTTCAGAGTTGGTTGTTGCTAAAGAGCAGACCGGGAGGCCGGAGCAAGTGAGCACCACCGGTTACTTGGTCAAAGACGTCGCGCCGGTGGGCCCTACCGGCGGCGGCATCGAGCCTGCCGAGACCTCCGCGCCAGCGGTCGGCCCGCGGGCTGGCGTGCCCCGTTTGTCGCCGGCGGTGCGGCGGCTGGTGCAGGAACACAATGTGGACCTCAGCCGAATCACCGGCACTGGCATGGGAGGCCGGATTACCAGAGAAGACGTGTTGAAATACCTGGAATCGGCTCCCGCGGCGGAGGCGCAAACTGCTTCCGTTCCTCGGGACCAGCCAACCTATGCAGTTGCCGCTGAGCAAGAAGAGGAACACCTCCCGTTAACCCCGGTGCGTAGGATGATAGCCGACGCTATGGTGCGCAGCGTCAGCCAGATCCCTCATGCGTGGAGCATGGTAGAGGTGGACGTAACCAACCTGGTGTCCTTGAGAGCCCAGGTGCGGGCCGCCTTCGAGCAGCGGGAGGGGGTGGACCTGACCTACCTGCCCTTCATCATCAAAGCGGCGGTGGAGTCCCTCAAGGAGCACCGCACCCTTAACGCCTCTTGGGGCGGCGACAAAATCATTCTGAAGAAGCGGATCAATGTGGGCATCGCCGTGGCTGCTCCGGAAGGGTTGATCGTCCCGGTGATTCACGATGCCGATCGGTTGAGCGTCGCCGGGCTGGCCCGAGCCGCCAGAGACCTGACCCTGCGGGCCCGGCAAAGCAAGCTAGCCCTCAATGACGTTCAGGGCGGGACATTTACGTTAAACAACACCGGCGCCTTGGGCTCCGTCATCTCCCAGCCCATTATCAACCATCCCCAGGCCGCTATTATGACCACCGAGGCTATTGAGAAACGAGCGGTGGCGCGGGATGATGCCATCGCCATCCGGTCCATGATGAACCTCTGCTTGTCCTTCGACCACCGTATAAATGATGGGTCCGAGAGCGGTAAATTTCTGCAGTCCGTTAAACGGAAATTGCAAGGCCTGGGACCCGATTCGCCGATTTACTGAGTGAGCCGCCGTGCCTCCTACCCGCTGCCAGGCGGCCTTCCTGGGCATAGTCGAATATCAACCGGCCTTGGACCTGCAACGCAGCCTGGCCCAACAAATCAGCGAGGGCAAGCAGCCCAACACCCTGCTTCTGTTGGAACATCCCCCGGTGTACACCAAGGGGAGGCTCAGCCGCCTCGACCACCTTTTATTGAGTCCCAAAGAGCTACAGGTTAAGGGTATCGACGTTTACGAAACAGACCGGGGCGGCCAGATTACCTACCACGGCCCGGGACAACTGGTGGCCTATCCGGTGGTCGCCCTTCGCCAGTGGGGAGGTCCTCTAAAGTACGTGCGCACCCTGGAACGGGTTATCGTTGACACCCTGGGAGACTTTCAAATACAAGGGGGACTAGTTGAGGGATTGACCGGGGTGTGGGTTGGGGATGCCAAGGTCGCCGCCATCGGAGTGAAAATCAGCAGGGGCGTCGCCTATCACGGTCTATCCATCAACGTCAACACCGACCTATCCTATTACGACCACATCGTTCCCTGCGGCATTGACGACCGGCCGGTAACTTCCATGGCTCGACTTCTGGACCGGCCGGTGGAACCGGAAGAGGTGCGGTACAGCCTGGTGTATCACTTCGGCCGGAACATGGGTTTCAAGATGCAGGAGGCTGCCCCCCTCACGTTTGCCGCCCAACCGACGGTCGCCAGCTGATCTGTTCCCAAAGAACTCAAACCTCAAATGACAAACACTATTGATTACAAAGATAAGCCAAGCTCCATTTCAAATTCAATGTCAGAAAAGCTCTAGTCTCCGCACATCTTCTTCACTCCAACGAGTTCCCAAGAGCACTCTACGAAGTGTTCCTAACGGAAGAGTATCACCAGGAGAGTGATAGTGAATAACCGTCCTTCGGCCATCAGGATGACGATATAACCTGCCAGAGCCTCTGGTGCGGCGGTATGTAAACCCATCTCGTTCCAGAGCGCGAATGAGTTCCCTCACTTGAATATTACGGAGCCGTCGTATTAACTCAGGCCGAAGTGTCACAGAGTGATTGTGACGGCCGGTAATCTACTCCTTGCTGCGTTTTCTTTAGGAATTTCTTCTCCGGCTTCCACCATATCCTCAATGTATACTTCGACCGCATCCCTCAAAGCAGAAAGCGCCTCATCTGCGGTATAGCCCCAGGCAGCGCAGCCTGGCAGAACATCAATCCAGGAACTCCAGCGTCCATCTTCGTCCTGTTCTAGCCGTGCCCTAAATATGTAGGGTCTGTCAAGCTCCTTGAGGATGCTATACAAACCTGGGGCTACTCTCTCGAATAGTTCGGTATCACCGCCAGGATTGCCTCGTCTATGCTTCGAAAGGAAGGCACTATATGTATCGTTGGACCAACCTGGACAAGCAAGTTTAACGTCCTTGGCCCTAAAGGCGTATGGTAATCTGCCTTCTTTACGGGCCGAATAGATTTCTCTAGCCAACTTTCTCACGACGATCCTAAACCGCATTCCTGATTAATGCGGTTGAAAATTGACTCCACACCGATTTCGATTCACTATCGAAGGTTGACCGCAACCACATGCTACCACCGCCTTCGTTAACGGTGTGGCTTTATATTAATTGATCTGGAACTCCACTAGCAATTTGATTTTGACACTCCGTACCCTCGTTGCTACAATCGCCTGGTTTGGCGGGCGCCCGTAGCTAAACCACTAATCGCGGATCATCCGGCGTGTCCAGAACATGCAGAGGAACTCTTCAACACTGTTGTGGTCTCCGCATCCTCTACAGTCAAAAATAAAGGTGGCGGGGTTGAAAAATGCCCATCTCACATAAGGTCCGGGGCTTTGTGGAACAGGGTGGTTGGATTCGCCGGATGTTCGAGGCCGGCGTGAACCTGAAAGCCCAGTACGGCGAGGACAATGTCTTCGACCTCTCCCTGGGCAACCCTGTTGTGGAGCCGCCCCAAGAGTTTCACCAAGAGTTACTCCGGTTGGCCCAGCGCCCAATAAAGGGGATGCACCGCTATATGGTCAATGCCGGCTACCCCGAGACCCGTAAAGCGGTGGCCGACGGCCTCGCTGCGGAGACCGGTCTGCCCTTTGACGCCGGCCACATAGTGATGACCTGCGGCGCGGCGGCGGCGCTGAACGTGGTCCTGAAAACTATCCTCAACCCCGGCCAAGAGGTCATCATACTTTCACCCTACTTCGTCGAATACGTCTACTACGTGGACAATCACGGCGGCGAGGCGGTCACCGTGGCAACCGACTCGGACTTCCAGCCGGACTTAGAGGCCATCGAAGCAGCCATAACGCCTGACACCAGGGCGCTCATCCTCAACTCCCCCAATAACCCGTCGGGAGTGGTCTATCCGGCCGAAAAGCTAAGGGCGCTTGGAGACTTGTTAAGCCGCAAGCAAGCGGAGCATGGGGTGGAAATATTTATCATCAGCGACGAGCCCTATCGCCGCATCATATACGACGGCATTACCTACCCCCAGGTATTCCCTCATTACCAGAACACGGTGGTGGTCAACTCCCACGCCAAGGACCTGGCGCTGCCGGGGGAGCGCATCGGGTACGTCGCCATCAATCCAGAATATCCCGGCGCGGAAGAACTGGCCAACGGACTCACCTTCTGTAACCGGATCTTGGGCTTCGTCAATGCCCCGGCCCTGATGCAGCACTTGGTCCGATCCTTGCAAGGGGTGAGCGTCGATGCCGGAGACTACCAGCGCAAACGGGACTATTTATACGCCCAACTGACCGAGTTGGGATACTCGGTGACCAAGCCCCAAGGCGCTTTCTACTTCTTCCCACAGTCGCCGGTGCCGGACGACGTGGCCTTCGTGGATGCTTTACAGGAGTGGAACGTGCTGACGGTGCCGGGCCGGGGGTTTGGCACGCCGGGCTACTTCCGCATATCCTATTGCGTCGAGGACCGGGTGTTGGAGGGGGCAATGGAAGGTTTTGCCAGAGCAGCGGAACGGTTCGGACTATAGCTTTCTAGTGACCGTGAGCTCAACGGGCCGATTATTCCTGGCCAAACACCTGCTCCAGGTCGATGGATAGGCCATCCAATAGGGGCGATGTTAACGTCTGTCCTCGGCGATAAACCGTTTGGCGGACCAGTCCCTCAGCACCTTCAGTCAATACTTCGACTACCCCAGGGTGGGGTTCCACTATCCAATATTCCCTCACCCCGTGGCGGCCGTACAGGAACTGCTTATATCCTCTATCGTACTCGGCAGTGGATGGAGACACTACTTCCACCACCAAGTCCGGCGCTCCCTGGATGTTAGCCTCAGTAACTATGCTGGCGCGTTCATTAGAAACGAAAAGAATATCCGGCTGGGCCACATCATGGTTAGACAGCACCACGTCTAGCGGGGCAACCCATGTCCGGCCAAGGTTGTGTTCGTTGATGAACTGGTGCAACACCAAGGACAATCGCATGATAATTGTTTGATGTCTGGTGGTAGGTGAAGGAGCCAAGACCATCTCCCCGTCCAGCAACTGGTACCGTTTATCCTCCGGCGTGGTCATGTATTCTTTTACAGTGAACTTTACCCACGGTTTGAACCGGACCATGTCGCTACCTCTGACGTAAGTTTAGCTTGCTTCATTATACCAATAGCATGACAAGAGCCAGTTCTAGCAGGACACCTGCTTGGCGGGAAGCTGGATTGTCCCATTTCCATAAGTTTGCTCCACGGCTTTCATCATAACTCAAAGTCCACCTTCTCTTGGAGGTTTCATGACCCCTGGTACCGTTCCGGAGGCCTCGGCCTAGGGAGCGCGAAGTAAAGAGCGGCTGACAATCCGTACATGACGGCCAACGGTACTAGTGCCCAAAAATAGCTGCCAGTACGGTCGAAGATTAGCCCCATCCACACCGGTGTACTCATGGACATGAGTTGGTCTGGCAAATCCAGCCAGCCTCGCATGGTAGCGTAGTTCCGACGTCCGAAAAAATCTCCTACAATGGCCCAGGCCAGTGGGTGAGAACTCTCTGACAATGCAAGCAGGAGTGCAAACAATACCAACTGCCACAAATATCCGCCGCTGGCCAGCAGAACCAACATCGCCGCTGCCCCCATGACCATGGCCACCGCGTTTATCTTCGGCTTGGACCAAATATCTCCCATCCAACCCATAATGGGGCTGAACACCAGGGTGGCGAATGATAACAGGCCCACCAGCAACGCCGCCTTGGGTTGGCTGGTGCCAGCCCACACCATCAAGGGCACTAATTGGAAAGTAACCCCAGAATTCACCGCGTTGTTCATCCCATAGGCCAGAGCGAACAACCAGTAGGAACGAGTTTTCATGGCTTCACGTGTGGTAAAGTCCACTGAGCCTTGCACTGGCCTGACCCGAGGTCCCGCGGTGACCTGGCCCACCGTTGCGGGCTTGGGGCTCGCGCTGCCTGGGCGGACCACCGGGTAGGGTCTCCCGGCCGACGGCGCGGTGTCGCCGTCGGGCAGCAGACCCATACTTTCAGGGGACCTTCGCATCAGGGGGGCCAAGGGCACCACTACTGCGATGATTCCAATTCCGGAAACCAGTGCTGCAGTGCGCCAGCCCAATCTAAATATCATGAGCGCGACCAGGGGGGTTATGACCGCGCCACCCAAACCCCTGCCGCTAGATGCCAGGGACATGGCAAGGCTCTTTTTGCGCAGGAACCACCGGTTGACTGCCGGTATGGTGGCGTGGTTATAGCCAGACCGGAAGCCCACCGACAGCAGACCGATGAAGATCAGCATAAAGTACCAATAACTGTGGGTGAAGGACAGAAGAATGAATCCCACGCCAGAGAGAATCCCGCCAGCAGCCACCATTGGCCGCGGGCCTATACGGTCATTCAGGTAGCCCACCAGCGGCCCTTGGAGCCCTCCCTCAAGACGGCCCAGAGTTTCCGCCAGGGATAAAGCGGCCCGGCTAATCCCCAATTGCTGTTGGATAGGCAAGAAGTAGACAGTAAAGCCCCGGTTGAAGGTCCCAAGCTTCAGGGCATCGACAACCATGAAGGTCCCAAGCTTCAGGGCATCGACAACCATGCTGATGCCCACGATCCACCAGCCATAAAAAATCCTGGGAGTGCGTCTCTTCAGATTTTGCGTACTCGTCTTAATCACTGCGATTCGCAGAGAATGCTCAACAGCCATTCTACCCCTATACGCAGATGTCCGCTTGATGCCCTTTAATACTATTGAGAATGGACTCGCATCAACTCGTTGACAGGAATATCACGTCTCAGCTATCATTTAAGCGGCGTATAGTGTGCAAATTCCCGACACCAAATATCTTAAGCAGCTTCGTCAACCCAGGCTCCATCCATTAAACGCTGAAAAGGAGAAAGAGCTATGGCCGACCAAGATATAGCCTTGATGGCCCACCTGATGCGGCGGGCCGGCTTCGGGGCTACCCGGGACGAGTTGGAAGCCCGAGCCGCCAAAGGGTACGAGGCCACGGTGGAGGAGCTTCTACACCCTGAAGAACACGAGCCCCTGGACCGAAACGAAATGATGCGCTACCACCCGTGGACCTGGCGTCCCGGAACCCTCCCCGGTATGGGCTCCGCCGAGTGGCTGCACGACATGGTAAACACCAAACGGCCCTTGGAAGAAAAGATGGCACTTTTCTGGCACCAGGTCTTTGCTACCGGTGTCTCCAAGGTGGACCATTACGACGATGTGATGGACATGATCGTAAAGTTCCGCGAAAACGGAATGGGCGACTACCGGGAACTTCTCTTGGAGATGGCTAAGGACCCGGCCATGATTTACTGGCTGGATAACTGCGAGAACCACTCCAGTGCAGTGAACGAGAACTGGGGACGGGAGCTGTTGGAACTGTTCAGCATGGGCGTGGGCAACTACACCGAGGTGGACGTCCGGGAGTGCTCCCGGGCTTTCACCGGATGGACTATTTTGCCCAAGCTGCCCCGGGGTCCGCTCGGCCGCCATGACTGGTTCTTCGAGTACCGGGAGGAGGACCACGACGACGGCGAAAAAACTTTTCTCGGGGAGACCGGCAACTTCAACGGAGAAGATATAATCCGTATTATCTGCGAGCAGCCGGCAACAGCCCAGTTTGTGGCCAGGCACCTTTACAACTTCTTCGTGGCCGACGAGGCCCAGGTCCCTGCTTGGGCCGTTACCCCTCCCCTAGACCCGGAAGCCGTTGACCTGTTGGCCGATACCCTGGTTGAGTCCAATTACGACATCCGCTCGACTCTGCGGGTACTCTTCAACTCGGACTTCTTTAAGAACGCCCGCTTTGCCCGTCTCAAGAGCCCGACGGAGGTGGTCGTGGGTACATTAAGGCTCGTAGGCGGAGCCGAGTTTCCCGCTCCCGGAATAGGCGACCTATCTCGCCAGCCCGGCTACATGGGCCAGGACCTGCTAAACCCGCCCAGTGTGGAAGGGTGGCATACCGGGGCCGAGTGGATTAACAGCGGCGCTCTGATGCGCCGGGTGAACTTTACCGCCGACCTGGTTGGCGACCTGAGCCGGCCCGGCGTCAAGGCCTTGGTGGACCGTCTCAAGCTACAAGGAGAGTCTTCACCCGAAAGGGTTGTGGATAGCTGCTTGGACCTGATGGGCCCCTTGGAAGTGAACCGGGAGAGCCGGAACGAGTTGATCGGTTTCATAGAAGAAGGCGGCGACTTTGGTTGGGACAACGTTGACCAAGTGCAAGCATCAACGGCCAGGGTGTCCGAACTGCTTCAACTCATCGTTGCCATTAGGGAATACCAATACGCCTAGAACCTAGCAGGAGTCAGAGAGATGGCCAGCACCAACAAAGACCCAGTCCTAGTAATACTCCAGATGACTGGAGGAAACGACTATCTCAACACGGTTATACCCTACACCAATCCTTTGTATCGGGATAACCGTCCGGCAGTGGGGATTCCCGAGGACCAAGTGATTCCCTTGGACGACAAAGTCGGTTTCCACCCTCAGATGGGTCCCATGAAAACCATCTACGACCGTGGAGACATGGCCATTATCCACGGGGTGGGCTATCCCAACTCTCCTCGTTCCCACTTCCGCTCTATGGACATCTGGCATACTTGCGAGCCGGACAAACTTGGCACCGAGGGATGGCTGGGAAAGGCGACTAGGGACATTGACCCCAACAAGGAGAACGTCCTGACTGCGGTGGCCTTCGGGGCGTCCTTGTTCCGGGCGCTAGTGCTGCCCGGTGTGCCGGTTGCCGTGGTGGACGACCTGGACACCTACGGCTTGCTTCCCGGCATCTCAGAACAACAGCAGCGGAGTCGTATACTGGACCGGTTTGCCCGGCTGTATTCTCCGGTTATGGGCGGCGGTCCGGTTATGGACTACCTCGGCCAGACCGGCTTGGACACCCTCAAAGGAGCCGACATCTTGAAAGAAGCCCCCAAGATGTACTCCTCCAACATCGAGTACCCAGACACGGTATTGGCCAAGAGGCTGAAGGGGATCGCCCAGATTCACATGGCTGACTTCGGCACTCGTGTCTTCTACGTCGACCACGGCAGCTTCGACAGCCATTCCAACCAGATCGGCATGCACGACAAACTGTGGAAGGATGTTTCCGAAGGTGTTGAGTGCTTCTTCGACGATCTGGCAGAGCACGGGGTCGGCGACAACGTGATTATGCTCATGTTCACCGAGTTCGGCCGCAGGACCCATGACAACGGCTCGGGCACCGACCACGGCGCTGGCGGCGCAGCTTTCGTCCTGGGGCAACAGGTCAAGGGAGGCCAGTACAGCGAGTATCCCTCCATGGAAGCACGGGACCTGGAGCAGGGGGACGTGGTCCCCAATCACGACTTCCGCGGCGTTTACTCCTCCATCCTTGAGGACTGGATGGGGCTGGACGCCAAATCCATCATCGAAGGCAGCTTCGAAAAACTGCCCTTCTTCGGGTAGGGGACCAGAATTGGACGAACCCGCAGGGGCACGGAAGACCGTGCCCCTGCGGATTTCTTTCGAGAGGTTGGAAAGTTATCTTCATAGCTGGTTAAGGGCTAACAAATGGAGGCGGGCTATGCTTACGGAAACGGTCGCCGGTCGGACCTATGATTACAGCCACAACGTAGGTAGGCAATCCCAGACCGGCATGGGGTTCAGCTATCCGGTGGACCTAGCCCTGGACACCGACGGAATTGCTTATGTGATTAACCGGGGCAGTGAGAGCATCAGCAACGTAGCCTGGGACCGTACCGGTGTGGGGCAGCGGGTCAGCAAAATAGGGCTTGGCGGCCAGACCGGGGAAGAAGATTTCCTGGGAGAGTTCAGCAGGTACGGCAGCGGCGACGGCCAGCTTATCTGGCCGTCGGGAATTACCGCAGACAAACAAGGAAATCTCTACATTACCGACGAATGGTTGAACCGGGTTTCCGTCTTCGACAAAGAAGGCGGCTTCCTGCAACAGTGGGACACCGTCCAAGACGGGGATAGCGAGCCCAACGGGGCCTCGGGCATCGCCATCGACGGCGACGAGGTCCTGTACATCACCGATGGGCGCAGCCACAAGGTCCGAAAGTTCACCACCGACGGCAGGTTCCTGGGCGGCTGGGGCCGCAAAGGCAACGGGGAGGACGAGTTGGATTCTCCCTGGGGCATTACCGTGGACGGCGAAGGTTTCGTGTACGTAGCCGACCACATGAACCACCGAGTGCAAAAATTTACCTCCGACGGCCGCTTCGTAGCCCAATTCGGCGGCCCCGGCACCAAGAAGGGGCGGTTGGCCAACCCTACCGATGTGGCAGTGGACCCCGAAGGAGACGTTTACATCTGTGACTGGAGCGCGAATGCCTGGCAAGTGGGGCGCGTTCAAATCTTCGATGCCGAAGGGAAGTTTCTTACCGGCCTTGTAGGCGACTCCCAGCAGCTATCCAAATGGGCCCAGATGACCGTAGACGCCAATGCCGACTATATCAAGCGCCGCCGTGAAGTGCGCAGCACCGAGCCGGAGTGGACCTTCGCCCAGCCCACAGCGGTGGAGTTTGACGCGGCCAACAGTCGCTTGCTGGTGGCGGACACCCAGCGGGACCGCATCCAGATATACAACAAGGAGTTCGGCTACAGAGTGCCCCAGCTTAACCTCTAGTCATGGACCCCGCCAAGGAGCAGCACTATCTCCGGATGGCCATGGACCATCCCGGTATATTGTGTTCCGAGGCGCCGTTGGAGATTCTTGAGGCCGCAGCTTCCGAAGGAGAACCCACCAGATTCATGGAGGAATACTTTGCCTTGGGCCACTCCCGGTGGCTGGCCGAGAAATACGGCCGGAGCATCCATCTCCCCAAAGACCAGATGGACCGGGCTATCCTGGTGCTTTGGCTCAGGGCTTGCTTGTTGAACACCGACCGCCTGCTGCACCGGGAAATCCGCGACGCCGACATGCCCTTCTTTTCCGACGAGGGTTTCTACGGGTCTCCATAGCCTGCCCCATGCGGCCGACAGCGGCCAACTACCATCTAACCGCTGTGGCTCTGCGGGCCCTCGCGAACCCTTAGAAATCACCAGTGAGCGGGAGAGCGGCAATAGAAACATCCACTGAAGAAACCCGAGAAACCCGGAGTTAATTTGGCAAGTATTTGCCAGGC
This sequence comes from Dehalococcoidia bacterium, assembly GCA_965197565.1. Lineage (GTDB taxonomy): Bacteria > Chloroflexota > Dehalococcoidia > Lucifugimonadales > UBA3495. Next base: position 461,087 of record CBDANK010000003.1, on the reverse strand, counting down.
GCGATTGCGCTGGTCAATGGAGTGAAGTCAATTGAGTCCGTTGGATAAGGTCGCCATCGTAACCGGGGCGGGAAGCGGGGTAGGGAAATCTACCGCGTTGGCTTTGCTAAGGGAAGGGTACGCTGTTGCCCTGGCAGGCAGGAGAGCCGAGTTGTTGGAAGCGGTCGCGGCCGAAGCCGGGCCGGCGTCCCCGAGGGCACTGGTGGCGCCCACCGATGTGACCGCCCCCCAATTGGTCCGAGGCCTCTTTACCCGGACCAAGCAAGAATTTGGCCGTCTTGACCTGTTGTTCAACAATGCTGGCATCGGCGCGCCTCCGGTGCTGCTGGAGGACCTTACTTACGAGCAGTGGAGATCCGTGGTGGATGTCAACTTGACCGGGGCGTTTTTGTGCACCCAGGAAGCTTTCCGGCTCATGGCCAGCCAGGACCCCATCGGCGGGCGGATCATCAATAACGGCTCCGTTTCGGCCCTGGCGCCCAGGCCCAATTCCGCGCCCTACACCGCTACCAAACATGCCATGACCGGGTTGACCAAGTCGACGGCCCTGGATGGCCGCAAGTACAATATCGCCTGCGGTCAGATTGACATTGGCAACGCCGCCACGGATGCAACGGCGGCCATGGTGCAAGGAGTTCCCCAAGCCAATGGGACCATCGGGCCAGAACCCAGGTTCGACCCGGAACATGTCGCCAGGGCGGTGGTGTACATGGCCAGCCTTCCTCTGGACGCTAATGTGCAATTCATGACCGTCATGGCTACCAAGATGCCGCTGATTGGCCGGGGCTGACCTGAGCTAGACCAATATTCTGCAACATATCGAGGGAAGGATTATGGAAGGCGAGACCGCCGTTGCCAACATTCTGAAACAAGAAGGCGTCGATGTTATATTTTGTTTCCCCAACAATTCACTCATCGATGCCGCCGCTTCTGCTGGCATCCGGCCTATCATCAGCCGGATGGAGCGGGGGGCGGTCAACATGGCCGATGGCTACAGCCGCATCAACAACGGGGCAAATCCCGGAGTGTGCTTGGTCCAGTCCGGTCCGGGAATTGAAAACGCCTTCCCAGGAGTGGCTCAAGCTTTCGCCGACTCCTCTCCCATCCTGATGCTGCCGGGCCATCAAGGGACTGACCGCGAAGGGTTCTCTTCAGACTTTCGGGCCAGCCCCAACTACGCCGGCGTCACCAAGTGGGCCGGTTTAGTTAACCGGCCGGAGCGCATCCCGGAGATGTTGCGCCGGGCTTATACTCATTTGCGCGTGGGCCGGCCCCGTCCCGTGCTGCTGGAAATGCCGTCCGACGTGCTCAACGGGGAGATCGACGAATCCCAATTCCAGTACGCTCCTGTGGCCAAACATCGCAGCGCTGGCGACCCCAGCGACGTAGCCAGCGCGGCCCAATCGCTGCTGCGGGCCGGGCGGCCGGTGATATATGCGGGCCAGGGAGTGCTTTATGCGGAGGCCACCGCCGAGCTGGTGGAGTTGGCCGAGTTGCTCAACGCGCCGGTAATGACCACCACCCTGGGAAAGAGCGGCTTTCCCGAGGACCACTACTTATCCTTGGGCGCCGGGGGCATTTCCGGGACCAAGGCCGTTGGCGACTTTTTGCGCCGGGCCGATCTGGTCTTCGGCATCGGCACCAGCTTCCAGAAAACCCTGGCCGCCGCCCCGGTGCCTGCGGGCAAGAAGATGATCCAGTCCACCCTGGATGAAACCGATCTGAACGGGGAGTATCCCCTCGACGGCATTATCATCGGCGACGCCAAGCTGGTGCTGCGCCAGCTAATCGATGAGGTTAAAGTCCAAGAAGGCGAGAACGGCCGAAGAGGCGATGCCGCCGTGGCCGAGGAAATCAAGTCGGTGAAAGCGGAGTGGCTGGCCGAGTGGATGCCCAGGCTCACCTCCAATGACGTGCCCATCAGCCCCTACCGGGTGATCTGGGAAGTGGACCGGGGCTTGGACAAAGCCAACAGCATCGTCACCCACGACTCGGGGAATCCAAGGGACCAAATGGTCCCTTTCTACACCGCCACCACGCCCAGGGGCTACATCGGTTGGGGAAATTCGACTCAGTTGGGCACCGGCCTGGGATTAATCATGGGGGCCAAGCTGGCCGCGCCGCAGAAAACGGCCCTCAACATCATGGGAGACACGGCAGTGGGCATGTGCGGCACCGACTTCGAAACGGCGTCACGCAACAAAATCGGCATCATAACCGTCATTATCAACAACGGCGCTATGGGCGGCTATGAGAAGAACATCCCCATAGCCGTAGAGAAGTACGGCTCCAAGTTCACCACTGGCGACTACACCAAAATGGCCGACAGCCTGGGCTGTCACGCCGAGACCATCACCCAGCCGGACCAGATCGCCCCAGCCCTGCAGCGAGCGCAACAAATCTCAGGCACCGGGCAACCCGTAGTGCTGGAGATCATCACCAGGGAGGAGCCGGTGTTCTCCAGGTATTACTAAACTAAATTGTCTGTCGCCTCTTGTGCCACGATTTCCAGAATGCGGCGGATAAAGCGGCCCACGACTTGGCGGCCCCGCTCGATGACGTCATCTTCCATGAAGCCATGGTAGAAGTTGGCGTGAAACTGTTCGGCCAAGAGGAAATCCGATGGCAGCGAAGTTTCTCCAAACTCTTGGGCCAACCGATCGACCGCCGCCACCTTGGCGTTGTGCTTGCTGAACCGCCAGCCCCGTTGCATAGCTACTGCCATCACAGAATGCGAGGCCGCGCCCCATAGCTTTTCGGAACCTTGGAGTTCGTCGCCGTTGCTGAACTCTCTTTCTGAGTGTTCCAAGAATTCCAGGGCGGTGCGGACATGGTCCGCAACCGTCATCTTTGATCTCGATGTCATTGCTGCTCTATCCGATTTCCCGTCTTCTTGATTAACACTATGGTTACGGGCGTGCTATTGAGTCAAACGCTATCCCCACAGATGTGTAAATGACTCGTACCGTAACCGACCCGCCCACTGGGGCAGCCGTCGATGGTGGCAAGTCTTGGTCAACTGCCGCCCTCAGTTGCTCAACGAGGCGATTAGCAGCCGGTTGGCCGAGCCCCCCAGCGACATTGACTGGCCCTCGCCACTGGCAACCGACCACTACGCCGAATACCGTGACCAGGAATTTATCGACCGGTTGGAAAGCTCGCAGTATCTCAAGGAACTTTTGCGAATAGTCCGGCCGCTGACCGATTTCTGGCCCAGGCTTGGGCCGCAGTGGGACGCGGACTCGCCGTCTCAGACAAGGGGCAAATTCTGCTGCTCGAAGCGAAAGCCCATATTCCCGAGATAGTAACTGACCAACAGGAGCAAAGAGGCAGTCGCTACAAAGGATTCAGGAAAGCCTGGAAGCGGTCAAGTCCTTTCTCAGTATAGGGTCACCGGTGGACTGGTCGGCCTGCTTTTACCAGTATGCCAACCACCTATCGCATCTCTACTGGTCCCGTAAATTGAATAGTTTGGACGCCCACCTAATCAACGTGTTCTTCCTCAACGATGCCGAGATGAACGGGCCGGGAACAGTGAAAGAGTGGCAGGCTGCCATCCGGCTCCAGGAAGTATTCCTCGGAGTGCGGCAAGGTGCGCGAAGCGGATACGCACTGCACCCGTGGGTTGGAGCCTATGTCGTCAACGTTTTCGTCGACACGAATGCCATCCCCGTCCGGTATCCAACACCGATATAGGCTAGGATCAAGTTGCAAAGATTCATGTTACCCGTCGAGTAAGAGAGCGACAAAGAGTGGGAGCAAAAAGTGGTTGCCGGGGGTTATCCCCCCTTGAAGAACAACCCGATTATGGCGGCGATAGTGGTAGCCCAGAGGCCGATGTTCACCACCAGCAGAGTGCGGATGTCACTTCGTAAATCCCGCATATCTTGTCGAAGCTCACTCTGTTCAGCAGTGACCCTCTCAATAACACCTTCCAGCCGGTCAATCCGAAAGTCTTGGGTCATGGGGAAGCTTCCGGTTAGTGACACACTCAGTATACTTGCTAAAGCCATAACCGAACAACGCCGACAACCCGGTGTAGCTGTTCGGACTTGCTAACCTGAATTGCCCGCCGACTCTTCCTCCACAATTTCCAGCATCCGGCGGACGAACCGTTCTACGATTGGGCGGCCCATCTCGATGACGTCATCCTCCATGAAATCGTGGTAGAAGTTGGCGTGAAACTGCTCGGCAGCGAAGAACTCCGACACCAGTGAGGGCTCGCTATATTCTTGGGCCAGCCTGTTGACCGCCGCCACCTTGGCGTTGTGCTTGCTGAACCGCCAGCCCCGTTGCATAGCTACTGCCATCACGGAATGCGAGGCCGCGCCCCATAGCTTTTCGGAACCTTGGAGCTCGTCGCCATTGCTGAACTCTCTTTCTGAGTGTTCCAAGAATTCCAGGGCGGTGCGGACATGGTCCGCAACCGTCATCTTTGATCTCGATGTCATTGCTGCTCTATCCGATTTCCCGTCTTCTTGATTAACATTATGGTTACGAGCGTGCTATTGAGTCAAACGCTATCCCCACAGATGTGTAAATGACTCGTACCGTAACCGACCCGCCCACTGGGGCAGCCGTCGATGGTGGCAAGTCTTGGTCAACTGCTGCCCTCAGTTGCTCAACGAGGCGATTAGCAGCCGGTTGGCCGAGCCCCCCAGCGACATTGACTGGCCCTCGCCGCTGGTGAACGACCAATATGTCGAATTCAACTCAAGGGCGCCGGTGGACTGGTCGACCTGTCTACCGGACCCTATGCCCTTGAAACAGACGGGCTGTAACCGTGAGTGCGCAGAGAGGGGCAGACTACTGAGCGGCCCAATCAGTGAATGAGCGGCGCCTAGTGTAACGGCTTGGAAGGAGTGCCCAGAGTGCTTCCATCATGGGGATGATGAGGGAAAAAGCGTGTTCGGTATCTTCGCGGTCCCGGAGGAAGATTTCGTAGAAGTTGCCGTGGAGCTTGTCTGCGGCGGTGAAGCCAGTGCGGATGTCGGTCTCTCTCTCGGATTCTCTGGCTAAGGTGAGGATGATGTCTCTGACCTTCTCGTGGCTATTGTGTTGCCATCCTCGATATTCTGCGACAGCTTTCACAAGTTGAGAGACTGCACCCCAGCCCTTTTCACCGGCTTGTTCGAGGTCTCCTTCGTCGAGATAAGTGGGCCATTTAGACCAGTATGCCTTAAGTTGCGATATGTGCTTCTCTATGACAGAGAGTGGTTCTTGTGATGTGTGCTTACTCCTGACTGGCATTTCCCTTTTCCCCTTGTTAAAGGGCACAACAGATTTAATCGGGCCGACAGATTATTAAAGTAGTAAATAGGTAGATCCGCAACCACCATCTTTGATCTCGATGTCATTAGTATTCTTCTAACACGCTGGCCGGTTGGCGTACTCCGGGTCTACCTTGCGGCGCAAAAACCGACCGCCACCCTGGACGCCCTTGAACTCGCCGTCCTCCACCACAACCTTGCCCCTGAGGATGGTGGTCACCGGCCAACCCTCAATGTCAAATCCTTCCCAGATGCTGTAGTCGGAGATGTGAAAATCGCTCTTGTCCAGACGTTTTTTGACGTTCGGGTCAATGAGCACGATGTCAGCGTCACTGCCCGGAGCGATGACCCCCTTGCGCGGGTAGAGGCCCATTATCTTGGCTGCGTTGGCCGAGGTTATGTCAACAAAACGCTGCAAAGACATCCCGCGTTTGGACACGCCCTCGCTGTAGCTAATCCCGACCCGGGTCTCCGCTCCGTTGTGGCCGCCGGTAACATCGGAGACGGTCCTGCCGGCAATCTTCAACTCCCAGGAAGTGCAGTACTCGTCGGTGGCCATGGTGTTTAGACCGCCTCGGACTATGCCATCCCACAACGACAGCCGGTCCTCCTCTGACTTAAGGGAGGGGTAGGTGTGGTACTTCATGCCGTTTTCCTCCCGGTAATTGTCGGCGCTGAAGCAGCAGTAGTTGTGGAGGGTCTCGCCATATACCGGCATCCCCTTGGCCCGGGCCTCTTGTATTGCTTCAACCCCCTGCTTGGCGCTTACGTGAACGAAATAGACCGGGGCTCCGGTCCACTCGGCAACCCGCAGGACCCGCCGGAAAGAAACGTCCTCGGACTCGTTGCTATGCACCAGGTGCATGTTCCACCACTCGGTGCGCTCCTCCTGGGCCAGCTTCCGGTACATGTGCTGGACCATGTCGTCATCCTCGGAGTGAACCAACAGCATAGCCCCGAGGCGTTGTATCTGCTCCATAAGGTCGTGAAGGTGTCCCATTCGCACCATTCGCGGTTCTCCTCCTACTGAGGGGGGGCGAATATTTGTCGTGAAGATTTTGACGGAAGGAAACCCGTCGGCTACCGCTTCGCCAAGCTGGCCCAGAACGTTTGGCGGGATTTCGCCCAGCAGCATCAGGTGATGGGAGTAGTCGGCAAAAGAATTGCCTTGCCACACTGAGGTGCGCTCCTGGATTGCTTGGTTAATGTCGATGCCGGGGTACTGAATAGCGAAGTCCAGGATGGTGGTGGTGCCGCCAAAGAGAGCGGCGCGGCTTACTTGGTCCGGCGGGGCGGTCTTAAGGTTGCCGTGGCCCATGATCGGCGCCGATATGTGGGCGTGAGGCTCGATGCCGCCCGGCGCGACGATCTTGCCGGCGGCGTCAATGATGCGGACTGTCTCTTCAGTAAGGGTTCCCGGGGCGGCTACCGCGACGATCTTCTCCCCCTGTATTGCCACATCCCAGTCGCCGACCCCCCAGGGAGTTACTACTTGGCCGCCGCGAATCATCAAATCCAGCATCCGGGCACCTCCTTTATCTTCTTGGTTGATAGCATATATCGGAGTTTAACACAGAGACTGCTGCTAGGCACTCGAATATAAGTTTGTCTGGCTATTCAATAGCCGCCGGTTGTGCGGGACTTAAGTTGGCTAGAAAGCAGTCTTTGGCTCGGGTCGAAGAGGAAAAGAAGGCTGTGGAAATTTGCCAAGAAATCCCCTTGACAAAGTATTATTGAGGTCTACAATAAAGGTTTGCCAGTATATGCCATCATTGACGATTTCTGTCATCCTCCTGAACGACTCCAGGCATCTATTACCTCTTTTTGCTGTTACTTGGGTTCTCCGCCCCAGCGACTAACGCGCCCTAAGGAGCAAGGGAAATGGTTTCATCCCCCGCGAAGAACGGGCATCCGGTTGGATTTCCCGACGTTAAGACCTACGCACGGATTCCACAGGTTCTAGACGTTCCCAACCTCATCCAGAGCCAGATACGTTCTTACGAATGGTTCAAAACTGAGGCTCTCCACGAAGTCTACAAAGAGATCTCTCCAATTGCGGACTATACCGGGAAAAAGTACGAGCTTCACTTTCTGGAACATTACTTCCGACCTCCCAAATATTCCCCGCAAGAAAGCAAAGAGCGGGAGATCACCTTCTCACAGCCCTTATATGTAAAAACCCGGTTGGTCATGAAAGACACCGGGGAAATCAAAGAGCAGGAGATCTTCATGGGGGATATTCCCATGATGACTCCCAATGGTACCTTCATTATCAACGGCGCCGAACGTGTGGTGGTCAGCCAGTTGGTGCGTTCTCCCGGCATCTACTTCGTGCATGAAAAGAACTTGGTCAGCGATCGAAACCTGTGCTTTGCCAAGCTGATTCCGTCACGGGGGGCTTGGCTGGAATTTGAGACCAGCAACAAGGACGTTCTGTCGGTAAAAGTTGATCGAAAGCGCAAGGTCTCAGCAACCACCTTCCTGAGGGCCCTTGGCGTGGCCTCGGACGATGAGTTGTTGGAACTGTTCAAGGAGGTTGACACTGACGAGAATCACCGATACATCCAGTCCACCCTGGAACGGGACGCCCCGTCGGATACCCGGGAGATGAATTTCCGGGAGGACGACCTGCGTTCTTTGTGGGACTGGCTTCGACCCGATGACGAGTTCGACTCTGCATTGGCCAAACGCATCGCCGGCGCCCAGATCGAGTTCTACCGGCGCCTTCGGCCCGGAGAGCCGCCCAGCCCGGAAAATTCCCGTAATTTGATACGAAACCTCTTCTTCGGAGCAAGACGGTACGACTTGGGGAGGGTGGGCCGGTACAAGCTGAACCGCCGCCTGAGCCAGACCAACAACGCCGACCTCATGACTTTGAGTCTGGACGATGTGGTGGCGGTGATTCGCACCATGATACGGATTAACCAGGGAGAGGGCTCCCCCGACGATATCGACCACTTGGGCAACCGCCGGGTCCGGGCCGTCGGCGAGTTGGTGCAGAACCAGGTAAGAGTCGGCCTGCTGCGTATGGAGCGGATGGTCAAAGAGAAAATGACTTTGGTGGACCCGGAAACCGCCGCGCCTCAAGGCTTGGTGAACATTCGCCCGGTGGTGGCGGCGGTCAGGGAATTTTTCGGCGGTTCTCAGTTGTCCCAGTTCATGGACCAGACCAACCCCTTGGCCGAGTTGACCCACAAACGCCGTCTGTCGGCCCTGGGGCCGGGAGGACTTTCCAGGGAGCGCGCCGGGTTCGACGTGCGGGACGTCCACTTTTCTCACTATGGCCGTATCTGCCCCATAGAGACACCCGAAGGACCCAACATCGGCCTCCTCAGCTCCCTGGCATCCTATGCCCGGATAAACTCTTACGGGTTCATCGAATCACCCTATCGTTGGGTCCTCAAATCGCTGCCCTCCAACTCTCCCAATCTGGAGGGACGCGAGGTAACCGTCGACGTATTGGATGAATCGGGCAAAGTCATCGTCGGCAAGGGGAAAGTGATCGGTAGAAGACGAGCGGCCGCAATACATGAACTTCCAGAGGGCACGGTTATAGGAGTTCGCCCCTTTGTGGCCAGTGGAGAGGATGACGTGGTCTATCTCTCTGCCGACCAGGAAGAAGTCTACCGGGTGGCCCAGGCCAACTCCCGGTTGGATAGCTTGAACCAGTTCGTCGATGAGCGGGTGGAAATCAGGGTCGGCGAAACCTACACCGAGGCGGCTCCCGACGCTGTAGACCTGATCGACGTGTCCCCAATGCAGATTATGAGCGTGTCTGCGGCCCTTATCCCCTTCTTGGAGCACGACGACGCCAACCGGGCGCTGATGGGCTCCAACATGCAGCGGCAGGCGGTGCCGCTGCTGCGTCCTCAAGCCCCGGTGGTGGGCACCGGCATAGAACGCCGGGTGGCTCGGGACAGCGGTCAAATGGTCCTCTCCGAGGCTTCCGGTTCGGTGACTTCGGTGACCGGCCGGGAGATAGTGGTCACGGATAGCGAAGGGACCGCCTTTCGGCACCCCGTGATCAAGTTTGCCCGCACCAATCAGGGAACTTGCTTTGACCAGCGCCCCATCGTAGCCAAGGGCGACTTGGTGCAGGTGGGAGACATCCTGGCCGACAGCTCATCCACCGACAACGGGGAACTGGCCTTGGGCCAAAACGTGCTGGTGGCCTTTATGTCCTGGGAAGGCTATAACTACGAAGACGCCATCATCATCAGTGAACGGTTGGTCAAGGACGATTACTTTACTTCCACCCACATCGAAAAGCACGAGATGGAAGCCCGGGAAACCAAGCTGGGCCCGGAGGAGATCACCAGGGACATCCCCAACGTGGGTGAGACGAGCCTGCGGGACCTGGACGAGTTGGGTATCATCCGGGTGGGAGCCGAAGTCGGTCCCGGCGACATCCTGGTGGGCAAAGTCACCCCCAAGGGCGAGACTGAGCTTACTGCGGAAGAGAAGTTGCTGCGGGCCATCTTTGGTGAAAAGTCCCGAGACGTAAAAGACACGTCCTTGCGAGTGCCTCACGGGGAACGGGGCAAAGTCATCGACGTTAAAGTGTTGAACCGGAGCAACCGGGACGACCTGCCTCCCGGAGTCAACGAGGCAGTACGGGTGTGGATAGCCCAGACCCGAAAAATCTCGGTGGGTGATAAAATGGCAGGCCGCCACGGCAATAAAGGGGTGGTGGCCCGCATCCTATCCGAGGAGGACATGCCATTCCTGGCTGACGGCACCCCGGTAGATATTATCCTGAACCCCATCGGTGTGCCGTCGCGGATGAACCTGGGGCAGGTATTGGAAACTCATCTGGGTTGGGCGGCCCGCGGCTTGAACTTCCGGGCCAACACCCCGGTTTTCGACGGGGCCCGGGATGACTCCATTGAGGACGCCTTGGCCAGAGTCTGGTTCGCTCAACAAGCGGGAGCTATAAACTCCGGACCCAACGACGGCTCCTCGCCGGTCAATTACTCAAAGCTGCAAGCCTGGCTGGCGCAGCGGGGTTTCGACGCCGGTCATTTATTCGACGATTCCGTTAGGGGCGCGGCCCAAGAAGCCTGTCTACGGATTTGGTTGAAAGAAGAGGCCGGGGAGGAGCCGGAAAATCTATCCCAAGAGGAAATGCGCCAGTTGGTCCTCAACATCCACCGGGACCGGAAAATAGCTCCACCCACCTTCGGAAAGTTCGAGTTGTTTGACGGTAGGAGCGGTGAAGCCTTCGACCAGTTGGTGACAGTAGGCAGCATTTACATCCTGAAGCTGATCCACTTGGTGGAGGATAAAATCCATGCCCGTTCCACCGGACCCTACTCCATGATCACCCAGCAACCGTTGGGAGGAAAAGCCCAATTCGGCGGTCAACGCTTTGGTGAAATGGAGGTATGGGCCCTGGAGGCCTACAGTGCGGCCTATAACCTGCAAGAGGTTTTGACCGTCAAATCCGACGACGTGGCGGGGCGGGTGAAAACCTATGAGGCGGTGGTGAAAGGGGAGTCCATCGGCCAACCCGGTGTGCCCGAATCCTTCAACGTGCTCCTCAAAGAGCTCCAGAGTCTGGGGCTGTCTGTGGAGTTGCTAAACGAGGACGATCGGCCCTCTCTGGCCCAAGCAATTTCCGACGACACTGACCTGTATCAACCGCTGGAGGCGCTTTAAATGGTCCGATTAGCTGACAGAACAGAAACTCAGGGGACCAACTTCAACGCAATTCGCATTTCCGTTGCCTCACCGGAGCAGATTCTAAACTGGTCCCATGGCGAGGTAACCAAACCGGAGACAATCAATTACCGTACGCTGCGGCCGGAGAAAGACGGTCTCTTTTGTGAACGATTATTTGGCCCCACCAAAGATTGGGAATGCTTTTGCGGGAAATACAAACGCATTCGCTACCGCGGCGTGGTATGCGACCGGTGTGGAGTCGAAGTAACGCGCTCCAAAGTGCGCCGGGAGCGCATGGGACACATCCGGTTGGCGGCTCCGGTGGCGCATATCTGGTTTAGCAAGACCACCCCCAGCCGTTTGGGGCTGCTCTTAGACCTTTCTCCTAGAAACTTGGAGCGAGTCCTTTATTTCGCTCAACACATCATCGTTTCCGTGGACGAAGAAGCCCGGCAGGAAGCTATCGAGGAAGAACAGGCCAACGCGGAACAAGAGATTGCCAAGCGGCACAAGGCCGCGGAACAACGGCTCGAGGCGCTTAACAAGAAACTCGAATCCGGACTTTCCGACGACACTCAGGACGGCAAAGTTGCTCGTAAAGCCACGGAAGCTGAAATCGAGGCCTTGAACAACCAACTGGCGACCGAAGAATCCCAACTGGAAGAGCAGTTGCAACTGGCAATCGACGAATTGGAAGACCTTAGAGTTCATAAACTCATCGCCGAGTCCCGGTACCGGGAGTTGAAGGAGCACTACGGCAACGTTTTCCAAGCCGCCATGGGGGCGGAAGCCGTCCTGGCCATTCTGAAGACCATAGACCTAGAGGCACTGCGGCAGCAACTAATCACCGAAATGCATTCCACCTCAGGCCAGCGCCGCAAGAAGGCTATCAAGCGCCTGCGGGTGGTTGAATCCTTCCGTAACAGCGGCAACAAGGTCGAGGACATGATCCTTTCGGTGCTGCCGGTCCTGCCCCCGGAACTACGGCCCATGGTGCAGCTCGACGGCGGCCGGTTCGCCACCAGCGACCTCAATGATCTATACCGCCGCGTAATCAACCGGAACAACCGGTTGAAGCGGTTGATGGACTTGGGAGCGCCGGAGATTATTATTCGCAACGAAAAGAGAATGCTCCAAGAGGCCGTGGACGCTCTGATCGACAACGGCCGCCGGGGCAGGCCCATCCAGGGCAGCCACAACCACAAGCTAAAGTCCCTGTCGGACCTGTTGCGCGGCAAGCAGGGGCGCTTCCGGCAAAACCTTTTGGGCAAACGGGTTGATTACAGCGGACGTTCCGTGATCGTGGTGGGGCCTGAACTGAACATGCACGAATGCGGCCTGCCCAAGAGAATGGCCTTGGAACTGTTCAAACCCTTCGTAATGCACCGCTTGGCGGTGTTGGGCATCGCCCCCAACATCAAGAACGCCAAGCGAATGGTGGAGCGGGCCAGGCCCGAGGTCTGGGACATACTTGAGGACGTCATAAAAAACAGGCCGGTGTTGTTAAACCGGGCTCCCACCTTGCACCGATTGGGTATTCAGGCCTTCATGCCGGTGCTTATCGAAGGCAACGCCATTCAAATACATCCCCTGGTCTGCTCGGCGTTCAACGCCGACTTTGACGGCGACCAGATGGCGGTGCACGTTCCTCTTTCGCAAATGGCCGTGTTGGAAGCCGGGGAAACGATGTTGAGTACCCACAATATGCTTTCCCCCGCCTCCGGCGACCCGCTGGTGGCCCCGACCTTGGACATGGTCATGGGCTGCTATTACCTCACTCAGACGCGGGAGGGAGCAGCCGGCGAGGACTCCCGGTTCTATGACTTCGACGAAGCCCGCATAGCCCATGCTTCCGGCTTGGTCGACCTACAGGCCCGGATACGTATCTACCACATAGACGGCTTGGATGAAGACGGCTGGACGGAAACCACCCTGGGACGTTTGATGTTTAACGAAATCCTGCCTGAGCCCATAGGATTCCAGAACCGGCTTATGGACCGGGGCAGCCTTAAGGACCTTACCGCGGAGCTATACCGCCACCTGAGCAACGAAGGGACCGCCGAAGTCCTGGATAAGATTAAGGACTTGGGCTTTCACTATGCTACTGTTTCGGGAATCACTATCGCTATCAATGACATCCAGGTGTCTTCCAAAAAACCGGGCATACTGAATCAGGCAGCCCAAGCGGTCACCGAACTTGAGGAGGATTACCAGGGCGGTTTGATCTCAGAGGAAGAACGCTATGACAAAACAGTCGAGGCTTGGACCAAGGCTTCGGACCAGACTACCGAGATGGTCGAGGAGGAGTTGAGCAACTATGGCGGCATTGCTGTCATGGCAGTGTCCGGCACCAAGGGCAACATTTCTCAGATCAAGCAAATGGCGGGTATGCGGGGCCTTATGAGCAACCCCAAAGGCCGCATCATCGACCTGCCTATCAAGTCCAGCTTCCGGGAGGGTCTGACGGCGCTGGAGTACTTTATTTCCACCCACGGCGCTCGCAAAGGCTTGGCCGACACGGCTCTGAGGACCGCCGACAGCGGTTACCTCACCCGGCGGTTGATTGACATCGCCCAAGAGGTGGTCGTGCTCAAGGAGGACTGCGGTACCCTCGATGCTTATTGGGTACCCGCCCGTTCCGAGGACCCGCAGCGTACTTCCCTTGTGGGCCGGGTCCTGGGGCGGTTGGCTGCGGGCCCCATCCCTCATCCGGAAACCGGCGAAATCTTGGTAGACCGCAACGAAGAGATCACCGAAAGTATCGGGCAGCAACTGGTGGAAGCCGGATTGACCGAGGTGCCGGTACGGTCGCCCCTGACTTGCGAATCCCACCGCGGGGTTTGCCGGATGTGCTATGGGAGGCTGCCAGCCACCGGGAAGCTGGTGGAAAATGGCCAGGCTGTGGGAATCATCGCCGCTCAAAGCATCGGTGAGCCAGGGACGCAGTTGACCATGAGGACCTTCCATACCGGAGGCGTCGCCGGACTGGACATTACCAGCGGCTTGCCCCGAGTCGAAGAGTTGTTTGAAGCCCGGGTCCCCAAGGGCGCCGCCATTCTGGCCGACATCGACGGCATAGTTGAGATAGACACCAGCGAGGAGGGCCGAAGGCTGAGGATGATCAGCCGGGAGGAGTTCCGGGAGAATTATCCCGTCCCAGAAAACGCTCAATTGCTGGTAGAACAAGGGGAGAACGTGGAGCCGGGGATGGTCCTGGCCGGTACTCTTCCATCGCTGACTAGCGGCAATGGCGCCTCGGAGGAGGAAGCTCAGCCCAGCCAACAGGTGGTTGCCAACATCGGCGGGCGGGTGGAGCTGAATTCAGAAGGGGTCTCCATAATCTGGGAAGACGTAGAGGAGCGAGAGCATATAATTCCCTCCCATGCTCATATCCTGGTCAGTGACGGCGACCAAGTGAAAGCAGGCGACGCTCTCATTGGCGGCCCGCTGAATCCCCACGACATCCTCCACATACGGGGGAAGGACGCGCTGCAGGGCTACTTGGTAGATCAGGTGCAGCAAGTGTACCAGTCCCAGGGTGTGACCATCCACGACAAACACATCGAGATCATTCTCCGGCAAATGCTGCGGCGGGTCCAAGTGGAATCCACCGGAGACTGCGACTTCATACCTGGGCAGATGGTAGACAAGTTCGAATTCCAGGAGAAGAATGCCAAGGTCCTAGCGGAAGGCGGCGAACCTGCTACGGCCAAGCCAGTGTTGTTGGGCGTTACCCGGGCCTCGCTGCTCACCGACAGCTTTCTCTCGGCTGCTTCCTTCCAGGAAACGACCCGGGTTCTTACTCAAGCGGCGGTCAGCGGCGCTCAGGACTGGCTGTTGGGTCTGAAAGAGAATGTGATCATTGGACGGTTGATTCCGTCACGGCTTGAAGTACCGGGAATGGCCAAGTTGCTGCGGCCGGATCCTATTCCGGAGCTAGGAATTGCTACCCGGAATTGGCTTGGCATACCAGAGTACGGCCGAGGGCGGGGACTTGGCCTTCCAAGGAGCAGCCTCCACTCCGGCCGACCGGGGCTTCCCCGGCAGTAAGACGGAAGCCGCCTTTGGATTCCTTGAGGGAAACGGCGGCTTTAGCGGCAATGGCGAAGATGGAAACTCCGCTTCAGTAGCCGAAAGGGCGGAAATGGGAAACCCTGCCACCCCGGCCAGTGGGGCTGAGGCCGTCACCAATGGATTGAGCCTGGAGGACAACGGAGACCGCCAAAATCAGGAAAAGGGCATTGAACCCAACGCAGAAGGCGGCGGCTCTCGGTCCAATGACGAACTGTAGGAGCGGGAGGTCAACCCAGTCTCCACATTGACAGGTTGATTTAAAACTGTCGCAACCCGGAACACGAAACGGCCCGCAAATAAGCCTGTGGGCCGTTTCGTTGCCCAACACCTTGGTAACTGTTCGGAGTTGGTGAACACACTGATACGAGACCGCTCATTCTGAGCGCAGCGGAGTCGAAGGACCGATTTCCCTCAAATCTGAAAGTCATACATCTTGTAGATGCGTTGCCAAAGGCATATCGTAGACTGCTGAGCAGCCATCCCGTGGAGTAGTTACATGAGCTCCCGCCCCCTTTCCCCAGCCTCCGCGCCCACACCAGCAACGACCACAGAGCCGGGACAACAAAACCCCCATCTCTATCAATCACCCCAAGCCGATTCTCAGAGTCCTGAAGTGATGTCCCAAGTAGACCTGTCGGTGGACCTTGCCCCCCGGAACAAGCACCACCTAAGAATACGCAATCCTGTGATGATCGCCTCGGGCACCTTCGGTTACGACGGGTATGGCCGGGGTATAACTCCGGATATGGATATGGGCCGGCTGGGCGCGGTGATTCCAAAGACCGTTACGCAGCGGCCCCGTCAAGGCAACCCCGAGCCCCAATGGCACCCGCCGTCATTCAGGCAAGCGCTCGAAGCCGGAGAAACGATTCTCCTGAACTCCATCGGGCTGACCAACCCGGGCATTGAGGCGGCGCTTTCCGATCTTGCCCCGAAGTGGGTGGAATACGGGACCACTGTCCTGCTCAGTATCTCGGCGGACAGCGTAGAACAATTTGGCGAGATGACGGCAATGGCCCGGTCGGCCCGTGAGTTTCAGGGCTTGGAACTCAACCTTAGTTGCCCTAATGTGGAAAAAGGCTCCTTGTTCAGCCACAACGCAGAACTGACGGGGGCGGCGGTGGCTGCCGTCAAGGCTAACACCGACCGGCCGGTGATAGCAAAGCTGGCGCCCAACGTTCCCAACTTTATTGAGATTGCTCAAGCGGCGGTGGCCGCCGGAGCCGACGCACTGACCATCTCCAACACTCTCCCGGCCATGGCCATCGATGTTGAAACCCGCAAGCCCATTCTCGGTGGAATTACCGGAGGCCTCTCCGGTCCGGGACTGCGCCCTGTATCCCTAGCCCTGGTATTCCGGACAGCCCAGGTAGTTGATGTGCCAATCATCGGCGTAGGAGGTATTTTCCAGGCCCGACACGCCTTGGAATACATCTTGGCCGGGGCCACGGCGGTGCAGGTCGGAAGCGCCAACCTAGCAGGACTATGGGCGCCATTCCGCATTGTAGACGACCTAAGGGAATACCTGGAGACCTCCGGTGTAGGTAAGCTTACAGACCTGGTCGGGGCCGCCCAGACCACTGCGGCAGAGCCGGCGCCGCAACCTGACCTCTGACGCCGCGCCATCGCCTCGAAGATCGGGGGCCCAGTTTCTAGCATTCCCCCTCGGCCTTATTTAGTGTCCTGCACTTGAACCAATCCTCGCCTTGCCATCCGCCCAGCCAAAGGGGGCGGGAGTTACGGCAATCAACAATACCCAATTTTTGAATGCTCCAGGGTTGACCACAGCCGAACCGGAACCGTCTAACCGCTTGACTAGGGTCTTTTGGTTCTTGGCGCAATTGTCTGAACCGGGATTCATAGGATTAAGGGATTCGCAGGATTTACTAATCATGTAAATCCCGGAATCAGAAAAATCACAGTTCAGACGAACAACCGAAAGGCTACTCCGCCAGGCTTGCGGAGTCTTTTCATTCTCGTAAATGTCATTCTGAGCCGTAGGCGAAGAATCTAAGAACCTTCAGCAAGGTCCTGGTCCGAGTACCGAAGAAAGAGAATACAGTCAAGGATTTTAGACCCTTCACGGAGTTTATCTTGAGCCTAGTCGAAAGGTTCAGGGTGACAATGAAAAGACCCTGGCTAGGCTTGGAAAGGGTGCAATATCAGGCTCCTTTGGATACAATGGATTGAAGATACCGTTAAACGGTCGCGGCCACGCTGTTGTGAAGCTGGCCTTTTAAGCGATCGTTGAGCCAAGAACCCCAAGGTACAGCCCATCGTCCCGGAGAGGCCGGATCGGCCCCATGAGAATTGCCGCCTCAATTTTAGGCGCTGGGGCGGCCTCCTTAGTAAGCGTCTCCGGGCCTCACATCCGGCGGTCAGACCTGCCCATAACCGTCTGATCCCCGGCCCAAGGTGGTGATACACATGGTTTCCGTTCTAAGCAAGCTGTTGGGCGACGCCAACGCAAAGGCAGTCAAGAAAGTCCTTCCTACCGTCGCAAAGATCAATGACTTTGAAGAAGATTTCCAAAAACTAACCGATGACCAGCTTCGGAATATGACCGAGGAGCTTAAGGGGCGGCTGGCCAATGGAGAATCCCTGGACGACCTGCTGCCCCAGGCTTTCGCCGCGGTGCGTGAGGTAAGCAAGCGCCGTTTGGGCCAGCGGCACTACGACGTGCAACTCATAGGGGGAGCAGTGCTGCACCGGGGCGAGATCGCCGAAATGAAGACCGGCGAGGGCAAAACCCTGGTAGCAACCCTGGCGGTATACCTGAATGCCCTCTCCGGGCAGGGTGTCCACGTAGTAACCGTCAACGATTATCTGGCCCGCCGCGACCCGGTGTGGATGGGCCCAATCTACCACGGGCTGGGGCTCACGGTGGGTTGCTTGCAGCACGACGCGGCCTATCTCTACGATCCGGAAGTCGCCGATTCCGGCGACGGCTTGAGATCGCTGCGAGGAGTGACTAGAGCTGAAGCCTATAGAGCGGACATTACCTACGGCACCAATAATGAGTTCGGATTCGACTACCTACGAGACAACATGGGCATGGAGCCGTCAGGCCGGGTGCAGCGGGACCTCCATTACGCCATCGTGGACGAGGTGGACAACATCCTGATCGACGAAGCACGGACGCCCCTCATCATCAGCGGCCCTGCTGAGGAGCCGGTGCAGTTGTATTACACCTTCGCCAAGCTGGCGCCCCGACTTCAATTTGAGGAAGACTACACCATCGACGAACGTTCGAAAAGCGTATCCCTGAGTCAAGAAGGCATCTCCAAAATGGAACGGTGGGCCAAGGTGGGCAACCTATATGACCCAGAGAACTTTCACTTGGTCCACTACATCGAGAACGCCCTTAACGCCCAAGTGATGAAGCAACGAGACAAGGAATACGTGGTGCGCGACGGAGAAGTGGTCATAGTCGACGAGTTCACCGGCCGTCTCCAATTTGGCCGCCGTTGGTCTGATGGGTTGCACCAAGCGGTGGAGGCCAAAGAAGGGCTGAAGATACAGCGCGAGAGCATTACCTACGCCACCATTACCTTGCAAAACTACTTCCGAATGTACAAGAAGCTGGCCGGAATGACCGGTACCGCTGAGACCGAGGCCGACGAGTTCCACAAGATATACAGCTTGGACGTGACGGTGATACCCACCAATATGCCGATGGTTCGCAGAGACGAGTCCGACTTGGTGTTTCAGACTGAGCAGGCCAAGTGGCGGGTGGTGTCCGAAGACATCGCGGGCCTGCACAAACAGGGGCGGCCGGTGCTGGTGGGAACCACCTCCATCGAGGCGTCGGAGGACCTCAGCGAGCGGCTCAAACGTCAGGGAGTTCTTCACCAAGTCCTAAACGCGAAAAATCATGAGCACGAGGCGGCAATCGTCTCTCAAGCGGGCCGTCCCGGCGCGGTTACCGTGTCCACCAACATGGCTGGCCGGGGCACCGACATAGTCCTTGGCGGAAGCGACACCGACCGCCCCAACTGGCAAGCCGACCACGATAAAGTAATACAACTGGGCGGTTTGCACGTCATCGGCACCGACCACCATGACGCCAGACGCATCGACAACCAGTTAAGGGGCCGGTCCGGCCGGCAGGGCGACCCCGGCAGTTCTCAGTTTTACGTGTCTATGGAAGACGAGCTGATGCGCCGCTTTGGCGGGGACCGTATCAAGAGCATGATGGGTTGGACCGGGATAAGCGAGGATACACCCATCGAAAACCGGCTAATCACCAAATCCATCAGCGGCGCGCAAGTAAAAGTCGAAAGCTATCACTTCGACATCCGGAAGAACCTTTTGGAGTTCGACGACGTCCTGAACAAACAGCGGGAGGTTATTTACCTCGACCGGGGCCGGACCCTGGCCGGCGACAATCTCAAAGAAAGAATCGTGGAAATGCTGCGCCAAGAGTTCTTGGACCTAATGCGCAAGCATCTACCCGACCGTCACGGCGACGACTGGAACGTGCCGCCGTTTCTCAATGATCTCCGGCTGATTTGTCCTGTGCCCAGTGAGCTGAACACCGAGGAGGAGGTCTACCGCTTCGGTCAGGGTGAGATACGGCGAAAGTTGCTGGACCATGCTGAGAAGGTATATGACGAGCGGGAGGTTGAAGTCGGCTCCGAACAAATGCGGGCCATAGAAAGACTGCTGCTGCTCCGGGCCATCGATACCCATTGGGTCAATCATCTGACCGCCATGGAAAACCTTCGAACCGGCATAGGTCTTCACGCCTACGGACAGCGGGACCCTCTGGTGGCATATCGCACCGAGGGGCACAAGATGTTTCAGGAACTGACCAAGCGGATGCAATCGGACGTGGTCCACACCCTGTTCCACATAAATATAACCCAGCAGTCCGGCAACGGCAGCCGGAGGCAAGCCCCGACTACGGCCTCTCCCATGGCGGCGGTCAACCCCAAAGGCCGGGATGTTTTGCCCGGTGGGACAAGAAAAATAGGCCGGAATGCCCAGTGCCCCTGCGGCAGCGGAAAGAAATACAAGCGATGCCACGGGGCCAACGCTTGATAACTCTCTCAGGCTTGGCCCAGAAGGTTTCGGCGGGCCTAGAGTCTTTCAATTGTCATTCTGAGGAGCGAAAGCTACGAAGAATCAAAAACCCTTGGTCGGAGAATCGGCCTCGACTTGCGAGAGAGGTTTTAGACCCTTCACTCCGTTCAGGGTGACAACTGAAAGACCTTGCGACTGACCCGGAATGAGCGGGCCCCGATGCTGGCTCCGTTGGCGGTGAGTCCGTCGGACCGCCCAGCAAGCAACGGCGGAAGGCTCAGCCGCCGCCCAATGCGGGAAGAAAATGGACCTCGCTGTTTTCCTCAACCCGTTGCAACAAACCAATCTGGCTGGTCTCGCCGTCCACAATGACAGCGACACCCGGCAGCAGGTCGGTCCCGTCTTCGTCGCACAGCCGAATCCGGACGCCGGGGAACTGCAGGTCCATATTGTTGATCAACTGCCGCACAGTGCTCCCCGCAACCTGTAGCGTCCTTTGCCCACCGGTCAGGTTCTGCATCCGTGGCGGTATCCACACTTCTGCCATTAGAGACCGTGCCTAATAACCGTTTTCCTGAAAGCCGCTGAAGGGCCTGTCCAAGGGCCTATTCTATCGCCATTGGTGTTATAAGAACAGTGGCAACGGTCTTTTCGTCGGGACCTTTTCATTCAAGGAAATCCACTCCAAGATTAGTCCGGTCCACGCCCCGCCCGGTACCAGTAGTCCCACGGCTGACGCCGAGGGCGAGACGGCCAGATGGACTGCCCGGTCGCCAGTTTGAAAGCGGCCACCAGAATAACTCCCGCGACGAAGCCTCCCACGTGGGCGAAGAAAGCCACGCTCACTTGATTTGATATCGCCAGTGAACCAATTCCTTGGACCAACTGCCAAAGGAACCAGACTCCCAGCAGCCCCAGTGCCGGGAGGCGCAAAACGGTAATGAAAAAGAAAATTATCAGGGTATTTATGCGATTAAATGGATAGAGGAGAATATAGGCGCCCATTATTCCGGATATGGCGCCACTGGCTCCGATCAAGGGCGTTAGAGAATGGGGATCTATGGCCAACTGGCTGAGAGTAGCCGCTATGCCGGTCACAATGTAGAAAGCCAGGTATTTGAAGTGGCCCAGCCAGTCCTCTACGTTGTCACCAAACACCCAAAGGAACATCATGTTGCCGGCGAAATGGAAAAAGCCTCCATGAATGAACATTGAGGAAAACATGGTGGTCCAAGTGGGTAAGGGGGTATCTATGTTAAGAAGGATGAACCCATTGGGCAAACTCAGCACCGGTAGACTGGCCTCGGGCCTAGCCAGAAATCCCGCCGATAGCTCAGGGCACCTATCGAGGCCCAATAACTGATGCGTGCAAGCTACGCCCTGGGTTAATTCATTGGGAATGAAACCCCATTTGGCGAAAAACGCCACAATATCCAGGTCGCCGCCGCCCCGCAAGAGACCCAAGCCGCCCAACTGCAATTCATACAGAAAGACTAGGGTGTTCAGTCCAATAAGCAGTAGGTTGACTATGGGGAAAGTCCGATGTCGGACATCGGAGTCGGAGAAGGGGATCAAAGA
The DNA here is from genome assembly GCA_965197565.1 of Dehalococcoidia bacterium. GTDB lineage: Bacteria > Chloroflexota > Dehalococcoidia > Lucifugimonadales > UBA3495. The sequence continues at coordinate 439,479 of CBDANK010000003.1, read as the reverse complement.
AAGACCGGTTTCGGCCTAGGGAGTAGGGGTCTCCAAGAGCCTGGACCGGCGACGCCGGTATTCGTCGGCCAACAACCCCATGGCGAAGGAGTCATACCACTCGTCGTCCTTGCGATGGGTCTTGCGCAGGTGTCCTTCCAGCACGAATCCCAAGTGGCGGAACATCTGCAAAGCGTGCTCATTGTACTCGGGAATGTCTGCCCAAACCCGGTGCAACTCGTAGGACTCGTAGGCTTGGTCCAGCAACTGCACCAAGGCCATGGTGCCGTAGTGCTGATGCCACAGGTCCTTCCTGCCGATCAGGATGAACAACTGGGCCTCCTGCAGCACCCACTCGATCTCCAACTGCCCTTCGCCGATATGCACCCCTTGTGTTGTATAAATGGCGAAGACCTTGCGGTCTGTGTCCTCGAAGACCTGCTGCCAGTTAGTTTCCGAGGCCCGCAAGATCCGGTGGGGCGAATAACCAATATGAAGAGGGATACTATCCAGGCCCCGCCCGTACCATAATGAGTTAACCTCGTCGTCGTCCAGCCACTGGACCAATCGCTGGACATCCCCACGCTCCGGCGGCTGGAGAGCTACTTCAGGGAACATGCCTCCCCCTTTGCCCACTCAAGATCGACGATTGCTGTTACGGTAATTTGGGAGCTAAAAGATTATAACAGCGGACTTTCCTACCGTCTATGAGGCGCTGACCGGCTCCCGTCTGATGGCTGATATAGCATTCACTTGGTGCATCAAGCCCCGGAAGTTCTCGAAGGTCAAAGACTGGGCCCCATCACACTTGGCCTGGTCCGGATTGGGGTGGACTTCCACCAACAATCCGTGGGCCCCGGCGGCCACCGAAGCCAAGGCTACCGGCGTTACCAAGTACCATCGTCCCGTGCTGTGACTGGGGTCGGCGATTATTGGCAGATGGCTCAAGCGTTTGATGACCGGAATAGCCGCCACGTCCAAGGTGAACCGGGTGAACTGTTCGAAGCCTCTGATACCGCGCTCGCAAAGCATGACTTGCGTGTTGCCGGCAGACATCACGTATTCAGCCGCCAACAGCCACTCTTCGTAGGGCGCTGCCATGCCGCGTTTGACCATGACCGGTTTGCCGGCGGCGCCTACCTCGTCCAGCAGGTTGTAGTTCTGCATATTGCGGGCGCCGATTTGCAGGATGTCCGCGTATTTAGCCACGACCTCCACGTCGCCCGGAGCCATAACCTCGGTGATTATGGGCAAGCCCGTCTCTTGTTTGGCCAAGTCAAGGAGTTTAAGCCCTTCTATACCCATACCCCGAAAGCTATAGGGCGAAGTCCGGGGCTTAAAAGCGCCTCCACGCAAGACCGTGGCTCCGGCCGCCTTCACCGCCTTGGCGGTAGACACCATTTGTTCTTCGTCTTCCACCGAACACGGCCCAGCCATTATCACCGGCTCGGGGCCGCCAATACAGGCGTCGCCCACCTGCACAGTAGTCCCTTCGGGATGGAATTCCCGGCTGGCCAACTTGTAGGGCTTGGTGATAATGATTACTTGAGAGACGCCGGATAAAAGCTCCAGCTCATCCTTAAGCTCGGAGGGTATGGGGACGCCCAATACGCCCACCACGGTGCTCTCGACGCCCTTGGACACTTGAGAACGCAGGCCCCGGCCTTCGATTCGTTGCTGGACCTGTGCCAAGTCTTGGGGAGTGCTATCCCTGGCCATTACCACGATCATGTCAGCGTTCACCTTTACTTGATGTATGTCTTCCCGGACCCGGCCGGGCTCCCCCCGCCAACCCTAGAAAGATTCCACACCTTGAAGCCGAAGGACCTCTGTGCCATTGAGATACAGGTTTACCAGTTCTTGGGGTTCTTTGTCAGTATTAAAAAGTATAAGGACCCGAATGCACCGCTGCAAACTGCCGGGCACGCCAACCTCGGCCGCCCCCATCAAAGCAGTGTTGTTCCACCCCAATTGGCGGGCGGCGGCGGCCGGGAAGCCAGCGTTTAAATCGGGAGTCATGGTGAAGTAGGCAGCGGCAACGTTCCGTTCTTCAATGTGGTTGGCATCGATCAGCTTGGCCAAAAGCTCCCTGGTGGCAGCGTGAATAGCCGAGCTTGTATTCTCCTCGGCAAGGGTCGCTCCGCGGATGCCGCGGCAAACGGACATTAGCCAGAACCTCCCCTTACTGGAACCGCTGTGCCAGCCAACTCGGACACGAATCTGCTGGCCCGTTCTACCAACTGGCTTCGCGGTGATTCTAACATCACACGAATCAGGGCGCTACCTATAACCGCCGCATCCGCTTTCCCGCCTACTTGCTCAACGTGTTCCCGCCGGGAGATGCCGAATCCGACGGCCAATGGCAGTGACGTGTGGGCCCGCACCCGTTCCAGCAGACGGAAGCCCCGCTCCGACACCTGCTCCCGAGCGCCAGTGACTCCGGTGACGCTAATACAGTAAACGAAGCCCGAGGCAGCGGCGCAAGCGTCCCGGATGCTTTCATCGGTGCTGGTTGGAGCCAGCAATGGGATGATGGGAATACCCCGGGGCACGCACTGATCCAGAAGAGGCCCAGTCTCGAACTGGGGCAGGTCCACCGCGATAATGCCGTCAACGCCAGTTGAATCCGCATCCTCAGCGAACCGGCTCAGCCCGTACTGATAGATAGGGTTGTAATATCCCATCAATATGAGGGGCGTGTCAGCCACCCTGCCCCGGAGTTCCTCCACCATCCCCAAGCAATCTTTCAGAGTGACCCCCCCTTGAAGAGCCCGAAAGGACGACTCTTGAATGGTAGGGCCTTCAGCCAAGGGGTCGCTAAACGGCACACCCAACTCCACCATATCGGCGCCCGCCGCCGCCAACTCCGGGACCAGCTCCAAGGTGGCTTCTTTGTCGGGAAATCCAGCAGTAAGGAACACAACGAGACCCGGTCTTTGCTGTTGCTGAAGGACCTCAAATCTTTGCTTTATGCGTTCCGCTTTCATTGCGCAGCTTGTCGAATACTCATCAATAAATGCAACTAGGCAAATGTATCTCACATCCTAATTCTTGTCTAGACCTTGTACACCTCCAAGGCCAAGGCCAAGGCCAAGGCATTTTGCCCGGCGTGGGCTGCGATACTGGGCCACAGAGACCCGGTCCGTTGGTAAAGCCAGGCCAAGAGCAAACCGGTTACGAAGATCGGTATGAACACCCCGACATCCAGGTGGAAGAGGCTGAAAACCACCGCGCTAGCCACCATGGCCCACCCCATTCCCAATCTGGGGACTAACCCGGAGTAAACAAACCCGCGAAAAAACACCTCTTCCACCACCGGAGTAACCACCACCAAGGCCTCAAAAGTGAATACCGCCGCCAGTCCGGGGAAAACTATGTCGGGAGAAATCTCAGGAGGCGAAAGAATATCCCAATCGATCAACCCAATCAGCACTCCATAGATCACAATCACCACCAGGCTGCCTGCTAATGCTCCCGCGGTCATGAACACCGTACTGAGCCTGGGGGTTGCTAACGGTGTCAAGCCAAGGGTCGATAAAGGCGCGTTGAACCGGCTAATCCCGAAGCGCCAAACCACACCTGCGATGGCCAAGCCCACGAGATGAACGCTCAACCAGGTGGCCATCGCCTCGTCGACCTCTCCGGCAATCCGGCCGATTCCAATAGCGACGGCAGTGATGGGGACGATGGAGACCGCCACTAGAATAATTCCCTGGGCCACTTGCCCGCTCCGCCAAGGAACAGTTCCAATGTTCGCCTCCGGGCCTGCACTGCCCGTTGAGGACAAGTCCTGGGAGGGGTCAAGGAGCCTGCCGCAGTTGTGACAGTAGGAAGCATCCTTTCTTCTTTGTTGCCCGCAGTTAGCGCAGTAGAGCACGCGGTCTCCAATACTCTGCTGGTGCCGCCGCACCGGAATTCCCGTCTAAAGGCGTAAACATGATAATTGGACAGCCCGTCTTTTAACAATTCTAAGTTCCAAACTTGTTCCTAAACTAAAGCCAAGGTGAAACCTGCATAGGCATCCGATAAAATCGGGGGAGTTGCATAGGCTACAAGGCGATTAGAAGCGTGGTCGGTGTTGGGTATGGGAGAGATAAGCCGGTTTCTCGAACAGTGGGAAATGGATGTGTCCGGTCTGCGCAGGCGGCTAATTCTGGCTCCGACGCCCCGCGAACGGGAGCGGTGGCACGCTCTCTGGCTGCTAGCCCAGGGTTGGACCGCTTCGGCGGTGGCCGAGGCGCTGGAACGGGATCCTCATAGCATAGGACGGTGGCTTGGCGCCTTCGGCGAAGGCGGTCCTGCGGCCTTGGCCTTCGAGCAGTCCGGGGGTTCCCCCCCGCCCTGGAAGAGGCGCAGCAGGCGGAGTTGAAGGCGGCGGTGCAGGAACTGCCTGCCAATGTGGATATCGGCCTAGCCAACTGGAACTGGAAAGCTGTCTGGAAGTTTGTCTTGGAACGTTTCGGCATCAGCCTGAGCCGCAGCAGCTGCCTGAACTGGCTGCACCGCCTGGGATTCGTGCTCAAGCGTCCTAAGAAGCGGCTGGTCAAGGCCGATGAAGCGCGGCGAGAGGCCTTCGTGGCAGAGTACGCTGCCCTGGCGTGTGAGGCGCAAGAGACCGGGGAGAAGATCTTCTTCGTTGATGAGGCCCACTTCCGGGCGGACGCTGAGTTGCGGGGTAAGTGGGCGCTGAAGGGAGAGCCGGCCCTGGTGGACTCGACCAGCCCGCGCCGTGGTGAGAAGGCCAGCTACTACTCGGCAGTGTGTCTGGAGACGGGCGAGGTGGAATGGATGGAACTGGAGGGGAACAGCAATAGCGGAACATCCGCAGCCTTCCTGGAGCAGTTGAGAGAGAGGTACGGCGGGCGTCTGAAGGTGATCTGGGATAACGCGCCAGCGCACCGTGGCCCGGCGATGCGGTCATACCTGGAGACCCCCGGTCTGAACCTGCGGCTGGTGAATCTGCCGGGGTACAGCCCGGACTTCAACGCCGACGAGGCGGTCTGGAGATGGGTGAGAGAGGAAGCCACCGGGAACCTGTGCCTGGGAACTAAAGCCTTGGTGCAGGAGAGGGTGAGCGGCTTCCTCGCCCGCCTGTCCAGGAGGAAGGATGAGGTCAAACAGCGGTGCCGGACCATCCTGCACTTAAGGGCCGAGAAGCTACTGCAAAACTCCCAACCCGGTTCCCAGCACCACCCAAATGCACATCCCACCTTGGCTTTAGTTTAGTCTTCTCGGTTGACCCGCGACGGAAACGGGTGATGGCTAAGATTGCATGTTGTCGGCCTCTGGGCCATAATGTCCCCCAATTGGCTCCAGGCGCTGCATGGCATCTGGAACTCCCCCCGGAGGTCATCGCCCCATGCCGGAAGAGGAGACCCTGTCCTATGATTCTTTCCTGGTACTGGCTGCCGCCGCCGGAATAGATGTGAGCGGCAGCCACGGCGAGGAGTTATTTTCCTTCGTCCAAAATATACTCGCGGGCCTTAAATCCCTCCAAGGAATAGACGTGGCTGGAGCGGAGCCAGATATGGCTTTCATCCCGGCCTCGGACTAAGCTCCCACATCGCTGTCGGCACGAGTAGGCGGAGCAAGCAGAGTTGGCATACTAGATTGACACAGGGGCCAAGCCCACGTTGAATGGAGACTAAATGGACCCAATAGAGCTTTGCTATATGAGCGCCGGGCAGCTTTCTCGGCTGGTGCAGGCCAAGGAAGTGTCGCCGGTAGAGATCGTAGAGGCCCATTTGGCCCGCATCGACGCCACCGAGCCGGTACTGAACTCATTCATCACACTGCTGCCCGAAGAAGCTCGGGCCGCGGCCCGAAGGGCCGAGACTGAGATTCAAGCGGGCAACTACCGGGGGCCGCTGCACGGCATCCCCGTTGGGCTTAAGGACTTGTTCAACACCGCCGGCGTACGCACCACCTCCGGCTCCAGAATTTTCGACAACTTCATCCCCAACGAAGACTGCACCGTGGCGGCCCGCTTCCTTCGAGCAGGCGCCGTCCTGCTGGGCAAGCTAAATATGCACCCCTTTGCTTATGGGCCGACCGGAGAGAACTCCGACTACGGTCACATGCACAACCCTTGGGACCCGGAGTTGGTGGCCGGGGGGTCCAGCGGCGGCTCCGGCTCGGCGGCGGCGGCAGGCCAGTGCGCCATTACTATGGGCAGCGACACCGGCGGCTCCATCCGCATCCCTGCCGCTCTTTGCGGCATTGTCGGCTTCAAACCCACCTACGGTCTGGTCAGCCGCTATGGCCTGACGCCCCTTTCCTGGTCGTTGGACCACCCGGGCCCCATGACGCGAACCGTAGAGGACGCCGCCCTGACCATGAACGTCATCGCCGGCCACGACCCCAGGGACGTGGCCTCGGCCCAAGTGGAGACGCCAGACTTCACCACCGCCCTCTCCGGTGGCGTGCGCGGTCTGCGCATCGGTGTTCCCAAGGAGTACTTTGAAGCGCCCTTGGACCCTGAAGTGGGCCAAGCGGTGCGGGATGCCATCGACGTGCTGGCGAACTTGGGCGCAGCGATTACCGAGGTCTCTTTTCCCATGTTCCCTGACTCCAATGCTATCTCCACCGCGATTCTCATGGCGGAGGCGGCTGCTTGCCACCGAGACCTGCTATCCACGGATGGCGACAAAATGTATCCGCCGGTGCGCTTGCGGCTGGAAGCCGGCCTATTCATCTCTGCCGCCGATTATCTGCGGGCCCAGCAAGCCAGGTCATTGTTTGACCGTGAGGTTCGCCGGTTATTGGAGCAGGTGGACCTGCTGGCCGGACCTACCGAGCCGGTAACGGCGCCCAAACTCTTGGCTACTCAAGTTCAGGCCGGGGAACACGCAATGGGAATCGTTCCGGCGTTGACCCAGTACACTCGTGCTTACAACATCACCGGCTCCCCGGCTGTCTCCGTCCCTTGCGGATTCTCTGGCTCGGGTTTGCCCATTGCTCTGCAACTGGCGGGCCGGCCTTTTGACGATGTGACCGTCCTTAGGGCCGCCCACGCCTACGAGCAAGCGACCGATTGGCGCCAACGCCGGCCGCTGATCTGATTCCCTTAATCTTGGGGTTGTCCTAGAAGTGGCGAAGGACCGGCCCTAGACCCTTCACTACGCTCAGGGTGACAATCGAAAGACTCTTCATCAACCGGAGCAAGAACTGGAGCGAGCTGTTTTGGCTGAGATTACCGTAGTGACCTTCGATCTTTGGCAGACCCTGCTTTTGGACCACCGGGACTTGGGTCTGGTCCGGACCGAGCTCAGGTTGGTTGGCGCTAGGGACGCTTTGGCCCGCTTGGGCGAAGACTATGACTTGGAGCACATTCGGGAGGCCTACTGGTCCTGCTTCCGGCAGTGCCAGCAAATTAGGAATGAGCATTTGGACATTAGCTTCCGGGAACAGGTTGGAATGTTCATCAACAACATAAGCATGGGCCTGGAGGAACGTCTGGACCGAGACACCGTGGATGAGATCGCCCGGATATACGCCGATTCCTTTTTTGTCCATCCTCCCCGCGTCCATAGCGACGCTCTAAACGTGCTTCGTGACCTCAAAGCCATGGGGCTGCGTCTCGCCATCATTTCCAATACGGGGATGACGCCGGGAGCGGCTTTCCGGGCCTTCTTGGAGACCGAGGGTATCCTGGGCTATTTTGACGCTTTAACTTTCTCCGACGAGGTCAGGCTGGCCAAGCCGTCCAAAGAAATTTTCTTGATGACATTGCGTTCCATGAATGCCGCCCCGGCCCAAGCGATACACGTGGGAGACCATTTGGTGAACGACGTTGTGGGGGCGAAACGGTGCGGCCTAAAGACGGTTTGGATAACGGGGTTCTATGACGGCGACCGCCCGCCGGGACCCGAATCGGAACCCGACGCCACGGTTGCCGGGCTGGGCCTAGTGACGCCGGCAATTGCCGAGCTGGCCGGTATGCGGGTTACTGACTGAACTGCTGGCTGGCTCCTTCAACTTGACACGGCATGAACGAGATGCTAACTTCGATTTACATCCACCTTACGCATGTAAATGCGCCGCTCTAGGCGCGTTCCGGCTTATGTCCGAAGGTTTCAGCACCCAGTCGGTACTGCCTTTGGGAAATAGAGACCTTAACAACACTGGGGAGGCCATGGAACAAGCCGGCCGCCAAACGAGTACGGCCGAACTGAAGGAATTGTGCGATACCGTGCTGTCCCAACGGTCTCTCATCGTGGTGAGCAACCGGGGGCCGGTGGAGCACCAAATGACTCCCGAGGGACGCCCTGAGGGTCGACGGGGAAGCGGCGGCGTAGTCACAGCCTTGAATCCCTTGACCCAAAGCGTGGAATTTACCTGGGTGGCCAGTGCCATGAGCGAGGGGGACCGCGCCGTTTCCAACAACGGGCAAGGCCGCCGCTTCCCTTCGCCCCTTCCCGGCCACAAAATCAACCTCCGATATGTGGTCACGCCGCGGCGGGCCTATCACAAGTATTACAATGTGCTTTGCAACCCTCTGCTTTGGTTCCTCCAACACCACATGTGGAACCCGCCCTACAACCCCAATGTTGACGCCTCGGTCCATAATGCCTGGAAGGACGGATACATACCAGTAAACCAGGCCTTCGCCAAGGTCGTGATCGAAGAAGCCCGCCAGGCCCAGCGGCCCCCTATCATCATTAGCCACGACTATCACCTGTACCTGGTCCCGGAATACGTCCGGCAGGAATTCCCAGAGACCATCATCCAGCACTACGTGCACATACCCTGGCCGGCTACTCGCTACTGGCAAATGATCCCCAATTATATTGTTAGCCGGATATGCGCCAGCCTGTGCGCCACTGACCTTCTGGGGTTCCAGACCCCTCAAGACCGCCGCAGCTTCCTGGATACCGTAGAACATTTTCTGCCCGAGGCGGAAATCGACCACAATGACTGGGTAGTCAACTGGCGCGGCCATAGGACTCGGGTTAAGGTATATCCCACTTCCATCAATGTGGCGGAGGTGCAAAGAATCGCCAACTCCCCCAAGGCTTTAGATTACGAAAACCGGCTGGCCCCTCTGTGTGACGGCTACACTATCATGCGCATCGACCGGGCCGAACCCAACAAGAATATTATCCGGGGCTTTAAGGCGTATGAGCTCCTCTTGTCCCGCTACCCGCACCTTCGTAGCCGGGTAAACTTCCTCGCTTTCCTGGTCCCCTCCCGTGCTCACATACGCCAGTATCAAAGGTATCTGGAGGAAATCAAGCAGGTAGTCCAGCAGATCAACAACGATTTCGGCAATGCGGAATGGCAGCCTATTCTCACCTTCATCGAGAACAACTACACCCAGGCCATCGCCGGTATGAAGATGTACGACGCTTTGCTGGTCAATACCATCATTGAAGGCATGAACCTGGTGGCGAAGGAAGGTCCGGTGGTGAACACTCGAGACGGAGTGCTTGTTCTATCGGAAAGCAGTGGGGTCCACCATCAGTTGCGGGAAGGGGCCCTCTCAATTTCTCCCACCGACATTGAAGGAACCATGGAGGCTCTCCACCAGGCCATAAACATGCCTGCCGAAGACCGCAAGCGCCGCGCCTCTCAACTTGTCTCCGCGGTCTGCCGGGAAGACAATACCGAGTGGATAACCAGGCAGCTCAAAGACATCGCCCAGTTGCTTTAAGGATTCCGATGAAAGAGCTTTTCAACACTCAGCTTCCCGGCGGCGAAAAGCCCGACATTCAGTTGTGCATCTTTCCTCATCTGAAAGAATTTCTGGTCATCGACTTGCGCGATGGAACCAAGGGGATACAGCTCTTGAACAGCGCGGAAGTGTTTAACGAAGACTTCTTTAGCAACGTCGAAGAGGAGTTGTCCCAGACCATCCGCGAGGAAACCGAGTTTCCTTTCGCCCACCTCATCAATCTGTCCATACGACTGGAAGAGGCGATCAGGGGAGCAGCCATGACCTTCATACTAAACCGGCTGGGGGTTACTCCGGACACCGAGCCGGTCCCTTCGGTCATTGTGTTTATCGTCAGCGGCGGCGCTCTGGGGGCACAACCGGAGTTGGTGCTCGATGGGTTGAAAAGGCTCTTGGAAAGCCGGTGCGATGGGGAGCCCGAGATGGGGGAGTGGGAGGCAGTGCTTTCCCGGCTCATCGCCGAAGAACACGCCGTCCTCAAAGAACTGAATCAGCATGAACTAACCGAAGCCCTGATGGACGACTCGCCCGATTACTTCACCCTGTGGGAAAACCGCAATTAAGCGCTCTGTCGAACTTGGCTTGACATCCGGCTTGATACAGCCAGCGATTGCGAGAAAAGGTTAAATTCGATCGAGAAGAGGAGTCACCTCTAAGAACACCGGGGCAAACACCAGGGACACAATGGCCATTAGCTTCAACAGGATGTTTAGCGATGGGCCTGAAGTGTCCTTGAAGGGGTCTCCGACTACGTCGCCCTCGACCGCCGCTTTGTGAGCCTCCGAGCCCTTCCCTCCGAAATTACCCAGTTCCACGTACTTCTTGGCGTTGTCCCACGCCCCACCGGCACTGGCCATCATGATAGCCAGCATGAACCCGGTGCCGACGGAGCCGATGAGCAACCCGCCCAAGGCCGGAGGTCCAAGGATGAACCCGGCAGCGATAGGGACTATGACCGCCATCAAGCCAGGGACAATCATTTCCCTGAGAGCGCCCCTAGTGCTGATGTCCACACAACGGGCATAGTCGGGACGGCCGCTGCCCTCCATGATCCCAGGAATTTCCCGGAACTGGCGGCGGACCTCGTTGACTATGGAAAAGGCGGCCCGCCCCACTGCTTTCATGGTAAAAGCGGAGAATAAGAAGGGCAGCATAGCCCCTATCAGCAGCCCCACCAGGGTCTTGTGGTCCAGCAGATTTATGCCCAACTCGATCCGGGCGGCCGCAGCGTAGGCAGCCAACAGGGCAAGAGAGGTCAAGGCAGCCGAGCCGATGGCGAACCCTTTCCCTGTAGCCGCCGTGGTATTCCCCAAGGCGTCCAGAGCATCGGTCCGTTCCCGCACCTGGGGGTCCAACTGAGCCTGCTCGGCAATGCCGCCGGCGTTGTCGGCCACCGGACCATAAGCGTCAGTAGCCAAGGTAATGCCCAACGTTGAAAGCAGCCCCACGCCGGCCAGAGCAACTCCGTAAAAGCCAACCAACTCAAATGCGATCAAGATGGTCACTCCCACGGCTATCAGAGGAATTACGGTGCTCATCATCCCGGTGGCGATACCGGCGATCATAACCGTGGCTGCGCCCGTCTGGGAATTTTCGGCGACCTGCTTGGTCGGACCGTAGTCGTAAGACGTATAGTATTCGGTGGATAAACCGATAACCAGTCCAGCGGCTAACCCCACCAAGACGGCCCAGAACCACTCGAATTCCAAGTCCATGGCTAGGACTATGATCAGGGCGAAGATAGCCACCATACCCGCCGCTGAGAATATTCCGTAGCGCAACGCCCAGAGCAACTTGCCGAAGTCGGCCTGTTCGCCGCTGCGGACCGCAAAGGTGCCCAGAATAGCCGCTAGAATCCCGGCGCCAGCCAGCAACAAGGGGAACACCGCCATGTCCGCTTTCCAGCCGTTTGGGTCGCCCAGCAGCACCGGGGTCGCTACCGCAAGGGTTACCGCAGCGATGATTGAGCCAACGTAGGACTCAAAAAGGTCGGCCCCCATTCCAGCGACATCGCCCACATTGTCACCCACATTGTCGGCAATCACTCCCGGGTTGCGGGGGTCATCTTCGGGAATTCCGGCCTCCACCTTGCCCACCAGGTCGCTGCCTACATCGGCCGCTTTAGTGAAAATGCCGCCGCCCACCCTGGCAAACAATGCGATGGAACTGGCGCCGAAGCTGAAGCCGGCCACTACCGCAATATCCTTGAAGATCACGTACAAGATGGTGACGCCCAGCAGGCCAATACCGACAACGGTCAGCCCCATTACCGATCCGCTGGAGAAAGCAACCCTTAAGGCGGGGTTCAATCCCCGCATGGCCGCCGCTGCTGTTCGAACATTGGCCCTGACCGCTACCTGCATCCCGATAAATCCGGCGGTGGCCGAGCAAAGGGTTCCGGCCAAATAGGAGATTGCAGTCCTTGGGAACAAATCGTCGCGAGTGTGCCAATCTATCAGCACCCACAGGACGCCTGCAACGATCACAACGAAGGGAAGGAGCACCAAGTATTCGCGGCGCAGGAACGCGTCGGCTCCTTCGCGAATGGCCTCACCTATGTCCTGCATTCGCTGGTTGCCTTCTTCGGTCCTGAAGACTCGAAGCGTAGTTACCGCAGCGAAGAGCAAAGCAATACCGCCCGCCACAATAGCAACAATTATAGATTCCAATACAGGACTCTCCGTACAGGTGGGAGGCACCGGATTTTGAGCGTGGGAAACTTATCACAATCCCGGGGGGGTGTCAAGGAAAACGAAGCCGCCGGATGTCCTTGTCCGAGGCTCAGCCCAATGGAATTTGTATCTTTATCCCCCGTGACGGTCCCGTGACGGTATCAAAACTTTGTCCATTCAAACCGCCCAAGAGGGGATGTTATAATACCGGGTATCCAGCCGTCAGACTCGTTTGGCGCCTGGGTTACTAGAGGCTAAAGATCCAATAAGGAGGATTCCATGTTCATCGGCTACTTTACCGAACGGCCCTACCAAGACCCCAAATCGGGCTACTTTGGGGCCACCGGCGCTCCGATAATGGACTTGAAAGTCAGCAATGAAATCTATGATCCGGAATTGGGCGCCCATCTTTACAACCGCTACCTGGACGAAAAAATTTACGCCGAAGAAATGGGTTTCGACGGCCTGATGCTCAACGAACATCACGGCACGCCTTTCTGCATGGGCGGGGCCATGAATGTGGAAGCCTCTATCCTGGCCAGGATAACCAACCGGGCAAAAATCGTTTTGCTGGGCAACATTATTCCAATCTGGGATGACCCGCTGTGGTTAGTAGAGCAACTGGCCATGATCGATTTGATATCTCGGGGGCGCTTGGTTTCCGGATGGGTGCGCGGGACCGGGCGGGAATCCGTCGCCCACAATTCGCCCCCAACCTACAACTGGGAACGGTTTCAGGAAGCCCACGAGTTCATCGTGAAAGCTTGGACTACCCCAGGACCTTTCCGATGGGAGGGCAAACACTATCAATTCCGCCACGTGAACCCCTGGGTCATGCCCTACCAGAAACCGCATCCGCCTATCTGGCTGCCGGGGGTGGTCAGCCGGGACTCGCTGATGTGGGCGGCCAAGAAGCAGATTCCTTATGTAATGCTGTCCACTGAGCTGGAGCCCACCAGGCAGGCTTTTCAGCTTTACCACGATACCGCCGCTGAGATGGGGTATCAGTCGGGCCCCCAGAACATCGGGTACTTGTGGAAAGTCCACGTGGATGAGACCGAAGAGTTGGCCGAACAAGCGGGGAGGAAGTACGTTCAAGGCCCCAGCAACCCCTTCCTTGCTGGCAACGAGGGGACGACAAACCCGGCCTTGTTGCGCTTGCCAGGGCTAACCTCGCGGAGCAGGGTGCTGCCGACCCAGGCGGTGTCTACGGCGGCAAGAGGTGGCGCCGCCGGTGTGTTGGGCCGACCCTACGAACGCCAGATCGCAGACTACACCATCATATCGGGCACGCCCAAGACGGTCATCCCCAAGATACGGCACGTCTTGGAATACCTCCGGCCCGGCAGTGTTTGCTTCTGGGACGGGGACGGCGCCATGACCCACGAGGATGCTATGCGCAGCCTGAGGCTCATGGGCGAAGAAGTGATTCCCGCCGTCCAGGAAATGGCCGAAGAGTTGGAGTTGCCCGGTCCTTTTGAGGTCGACCCGGCTACCGGGAAATCCCTGAAGGAAAACAAGCCCCCAGCCCAACCTGCTCAGGCCTAGAGGTCTGTCTCTGAACTAACTCCAGCGTACCCTTTCCGACCAAGAATATTTGCCAAGAATATTTGAAGGTACGCGGGGCAGAGCCTCGCGCACCTTCAAATGTCCCCACGGACATGGGACACTGACAGAGCAATCGCATTTAAATGAGAGCAACCCGGTCATTCCTCTGAGAATACTCTTCGTCATACCCGCGAAAGCGGGTATCCACGTCCCCAACACCCTTGGACTCCGGCTTCCGCCGGAGTGACGGGCTGGTTGTTTCTAATGCGATAATCTTGCAGGACACTGAGAGACTGATTACTAGAACGCGGCCACGATAGCAGACTTTAGTCTCGCAATAGGTATTGTTGCCGTTGGAGTAAGTTGACTCGGCAGCGGGATTTAAACCGGGATTTATACTATGACGCGATAGTGGTCGGCGGTGGACCCGCCGGCAGCACCGCCGCCGCCATGCTGGCGCGCCAGGGGGCTAGGGTGCTGCTGCTGGAGCGGGAGCGCTTTCCCAGAGAGCACGTGGGCGAATCGCTACTTCCCGCCAGCATACCGGTGCTGGAGGAGTTGGGTGTCCTGCCCGCTGTTCAGCAAGCCGGATTTCTGCCCAAGTGGGGCGCAACCATGGTCTGGGGAAAGGACAGGACCCCTTGGAGTTGGTACTTCAAAGAGACCAACCAGCGGTATTCACACTCCTACCAGGTCTGGCGTCCCCAATTCGATCTGCTCCTGCTGGACAACAGCCGAGCCGCCGGCGTGGAGGTGCGTGAGGGACACCGGGTCTTGGAAGTCCTATTTGAAGATGGCAGGGCCGCCGGGGTACGTTACCAGGCCGAAGACGCGGCTATCCGCACCGTATCGGCCGGTTTTGTAGTAGACGCCAGCGGCCAAGGCGGGCTTTTGGCCCACCAACTAAGAATGCGGCAATGGGACCCGTTTTTCCGAAACTTGGCGGTATACGCTTACTTCGACGGCTTTCGTCGTCTGCCCGACCCGGATCAGACCAACATATTCATCGAGTCCTACGCCAACGGCTGGCTATGGGCCATACCTTTGCACACCGGTTGGGCCAGCGTTGGAGCCGTTGTCGACAGTCCCAAGAACCAGGAGGGAATCCAACGCGCCGGACCGCTGGAATTCTTGATGCAGCAGATTTCCCAGAGCCGCGAAACGGCGCAAATGCTTAGGGAGGCCAAGCTTGCCGCCGGTCCGTCAGTGGTCAAGGACTGGTCCTATGTTTGCCAGCCCCTGGTTGGCGACGGCTACATCCTGGTGGGGGATGCAGCCTGCTTCGTGGACCCTCTGTTTTCTTCCGGCGTTCACTTGGCCCTGATGTCAGGGGTGTTGGCCGCAGCCTATGTGGCTTCGGCCCTGAAAGACCCGGAACTGAGGGCGGCAGCCGCGCCGGTGTACCAAGAGATGTACCTGAAAGAGTACAACCAGTTCCGGGAAATGGCCCGGCTGTTCTATTCCAGTAACCTTAGCGTCGATTCTTATTTCTGGGAAGCCCGGCGCTTGGTTGATGAAAGCGCCGATTTCTCGCCGCGCCACACCTTCATACGCGCAGTAGCCGGCCAGCCGCCTTGGGGTTACGAGCGCGCCGTGCTGGACCGGGGCCTGGCCCCGCCCGATTTTGTGGCCAGCGTCGGCGCGGTAGAAGCGGACCGGGCCCGCCGGCAGGCGCGAGTGGCCGCCTTTTCGTCCGATGCCAATGGCCCGGACGGTGTCTTGCGGAGGACGGTCCCGCTTCTTGCCGCCGGCGTCACCGTGGCGCGGAAGCCTGTCGTGGATCAAGGAGAATTCGTCTGGGGCTACGTGGTTACGACTCCAAGCCATCCCGAAGGCACTCCCTGCAGTGCCTTGGTGGCGCGCTTGGTATCCCTGATCGATGGCAAGGGTCCAGTGTCCCAACTATTGACCAAGCTCCGCGACGGCGCAGACCGAGAGCAAGGGGACCGAATCGAGACCGCAGCCCTGGCCTCCCTAAAAATTCTCTATGTTGAGGGGGCCAT
Source organism: Dehalococcoidia bacterium (assembly GCA_965197565.1). Taxonomy (GTDB): domain Bacteria; phylum Chloroflexota; class Dehalococcoidia; order Lucifugimonadales; family UBA3495. The sequence continues at coordinate 423,604 of CBDANK010000003.1, read as the reverse complement.
TGAAGAGTTAAACGGCCTTTAGCTCCCCACGCCAGCAAAAAAACCTGTTACGCTCCTTCCATACCCACGTCTAGACATGGGCAACCAAGAAGGCCGCTCATCAAACGCTGCTGGTCAAAAGCGGCGCAGCAGATGTTGACGCTAGACGCACCGGAGGCGCGGCCTAACGGCCCTAGCGAACGAAGTCGGCAACCCGCTCTCCGATCATCATGGTCGTAGCGTTGGTGTTGGCCCGGATGCAGTCAGGCATTATGGACGCATCCACCACTCTCAGTCCCTGCATACCGTGGACCTTGCCAAACTGGTCGACTACTGCCATCGAGTCCGACAGCGGTCCCATCTTGCAGGTACCGGAAATATGTTGGGAGGTGCTGACCCTTCTGGCAATCCAATCGTCCAGAGCCTCGTCTGAAGCCAGGTCCGAGTCCAAGGGATCAATGCGCTCTTCGATTATGTCCTGAAATTCCACATGCTCGCCGAGTTCCACACTAAGACGCACCAAGTCCCTCAGCCGCCGTCGGTCGAAGGGGTCTTCCGCATAATGGTAGTCCAGTTGCGGCTGTACATTAGGGTCTCTTGAAGTAAGCAGCAACTCTCCCGCACCAGCGGCCAATTGGATGCCGGAGGACATGCGAACTCCCAAGGGCGTCATTCTATCTCCACCTTCGTCGGCACGTCCGGCAGCGAAGGAAATCATAGAAATTTTCATGTCATTTCGAAGGTCGGATCCATCGGCAGTGTAGCGCAAACTTACCTGCTCCCTGGGTATCAGGCCATTAAGCTCGAATCCCGGTTTAGTGCGCCAGGTCACCTCGACTTTCGGATGGTCCCGCAGGTTCTGGCCCACTCCCGGCAGGTCCGCCACTACCGGTATGCCCAGGCTTTCCAGGTGCCCGGCAGGTCCGATACCGGAGAGCATCAGGACCTGGGGTGAGCCAATGGCGCCGGCACTGAGAATTATCTGGTCCGCTTCCACCGTAAACATTTCACCGCCGCTTTCCACTTCCACCCCGGTGGCCCGCTTGCCGTCAAATAGTATGCGGTGGACGGTGCAATTCGGTCGAAGGGTGAAGTTGAGCCGGTGTCTAGCCGGGTCGATGTAACCCAGGGCCGTGCTAAAGCGGATTCCGTTGGGGCAATTCCACGGAGAAGACCCCACGCCGGAGGAATCCGGATGGTTTTGGTCCAGACTGTCGGGGAAACCGAAGGCCCGGCAAGCGTTGTAGAAAGCCGCTTGTGCCGGTAGCCACTCCTCCTGTTTGAAACGATGTACTATTATCGGCCCTTCCGTTCCATGAAAGTCATCATGAAAGTCCTGGTCGTTCTCCAACTTTCGAAAATAGGGCAATAACTTCTGGAAGTTCCACTCATCATTGCCCGCCTCTGCCCATGAGTCATAGTCCTCAGGAACTCCCCGCAGAAGGAGCACGCCGTTAATCGCACTGGAGCCGCCGGTGATCTTGCCTCTGGGCACCATCATGGGTCCGGCTTTGTCCGTAGACTTGCCCACAAACTGCCAGTTGTGGTCACTGTGGGCGATGTCCAACTCGGTGGCATGAACCAGCTTGACCTCTTCAGGAAGATGCTCGAAATCGGGGTAGTCGGGTCCTGCTTCCAACAACAAGACCGACCTGCTTGGGTCTTCAGTTAACCGGGCCGCCATGACCGCTCCCGCCGATCCCGCGCCAACAACCAATACGTCATATTTCATACGTCTTCCTCCATAGACTTCAGCGCTTCATTCCCGATTAAGTTACAAACTCCTGCCTTCTGGCGCCGTCAACTGCGTGCAGCGACCCTGGGATAAGGCCGTGCCAGGCACAGCCTCATCCTATCACGGTCAAAGCACTGGCCGCACCCTGCGTATCGGCCAGAACCTTCTACTGATACGTGAACGCTTACTTAAACCAGTCCTCGTCTTTCCGGCCTTGAGCCGGAATCCAGAAATTCTGAGGACAAAGAACGTAGCTGGCGGAGAACGGTCTTGGATTCCGGCCTTCGCCGGAATGACGGGGGGTAGTTTAGACACTTATTCACGCATCAGTAAAAGACTCTACCCATCGGCCAAGGCAATCACATCTTAACGGATAACGTGTATGTTTAAGCTCCCCCCTTCTGTCGGGTTGGTTTTAGATGCGATTGTCCTGGGTGTCAGACGCAAGCCCGATATGAGATAATGCGTAAGCTAGGACGGGCGGCAAGCCTTCTGTATGGTCAAATTGGGACAGAGCGGGTAACGCTGAGTCAATTGCCGCATGGTTGGGCTCCAATCTCGGACTCCGTCCACTCAGACTAGTGGAGGACGCTAACGTGGCGTCATCGTGGGAAAGCATTGCAGTTAACGGCCAGGAGATGGACCTGTACCTGGGCCTTCCCGGCGGTCCCGGGCCCTTTCCCGCAGTTGTAGTCAACCAGCACGGGGGCGGTGTCGACCAGTTCATTCGTGGCATGGCCGACCGGCTGGCCGCCGAAGGCTATGCGGCAGCGGCCCCCAACCTGTTTCACCGCATCACCGACGATATGTTGACCGATGGGTCCAGAAGGATACAGCACTTGAGCGACCCCGACATAGCGGCCGATATCGACGCTACGGTAGAGTTTCTTAGCAACCATGCTGCTGTAAATGGCGATGAGATGGGGGTCACCGGATTTTGCATGGGAGGCCGGGTGACCTGGCTGGCAGCCTGTACCAACTCTCATTTCAAGGCGGCGGTTCCCTACTATGGCGGCAATATTATGACGCCTTGGGGCAAAGCGGCTCAGTCCCCCTTTGCCTTGACCCCCGGTATCAAGTGCCCGGTCTTGTTCCACTTTGGCGAAATCGACGAGAATCCATCCCAAGCCGACATGCGGAAGCTGGACGGCGAGTTGACCCGATTGGGCATAGCCCACCGGTTCTACACCTACCCCGGGGCCGACCATGCTTTTATGGACTACACCGCAACCCGCTATCAGAAGGATGCTTCCGACGTGTCTTGGGCCAGGACTGTGGACTTCTTGGCGCAACATCTGAAAAAGGCCAGGGTCGGCTAATGCTTTTCGGCAGTTTCGTTTTTTCCATCAGCGCCAACCAGCAATCAGACCATGAGGTCATCGACAACACCCTGAGGGAAGTGGAGCTGGCTGAGGAAATCGGCCTGGACGCGGTCTGGTTGACGGAACACCACTTCGATGGGGCCGTGGCCTACGCCGACCCCTTGGTCTTCGGGGGAGCGGTGGCGATGCGCACAAAAAGGGTGCGCATCGGGTTCGCTGTGGTGGAATTGGCCCTTTATCACCCAGTGCGGCTGGCCGTGCAGACGGCCGTGCTGGACCACCTGAGCCAAGGACGCCTTATTGTCGGCACCGGCCGAGGCTCGGCCTACAACGAGTACGAGTACCTGGGCTTCGGAATCACCATGGAAGACGGCCGGGATATGCTTCCGGAGGCCGAAGAGCTTCTGATTAAGGCTTGGACTGGTGAAAACGTAGACCACCAAGGCCGCTATTGGAAATCGGTTTTTCCCACTCTCCGTCCCCAACCCTACCAAAAGCCCCACCCGCCCTTGGTCCGGGCCTGTATCAGTGAAGACTCGGTGGCGGAGATGGCGAAGATTGGGCGGCCTGTGCTAATCGGCATTCAGACCGTGGATACCTTGCGCCGCCGCTTCCAGCTATACCAAGACACCATGTTGGAAGCGGGGTTTACCGAAGACGCAGTTGAGGACGCCTTGAACAACTCATGGGCGCAGCGGGCCGTGTACGTTGGGGAGAGCGAACAAGAAGCGTTGGAAGTTGCGACGAATGCCTTGGGCAACTTCCGGGAACACCTCTTGCAGGCCCGGATCAACTACAACCCCGGCGGTGTGCCGCCCAGGCCTCCCGGTCAAGCGCCCCCTCCCGGCGAAGTTGTGGAGACCGCCTTTTTGGCCGGGACGCCTCGCAGGGTGGCCGAGCAGATTGCCGAACTCAGGGATGCCGGAGTGCGGAACCTCTTGCTCAATATGAACGTGGGGCAGATACCCCCAAAGCAAGTGGAAAGGTCAATGCGAACTTTCGGCGAGAAGATACTTCCGGCGTTCAGAGCCAGTTAACTATCATCCCAGGTTAGCTGAGTCCTGCCGCCTTTGGGCCGGCGGAAAACCGGCGTCAGTCCCGCAACGACTCGCGGTAAGCCCGGTTGTGCTCCGTTTCGCTCATGGCGTGGCCCTCCCGCCGGTCCCAAACTCTGCTCTCGTCGAACTTGCCCAGGGCTTTGGCCATCTCTCGCATGTGAGTCGCCTTACAGCCGCAACAGCCTCCGATGTAGTTGACCCCCATTTCCTTTGCCTTGGCGGCGAACTCGCCAAGCTCGAACCGTGTTAGCTGGGTCGGCTCCAACCGGTCCGGAAAGGACGGCAACCCGGTGAACCACGGCGTTTCGTCGGTGCACCGGAAAGCCACCGGCTGCGCCGCTAGGTAACCATCGAAAGCAGCCCGCATCTCGGCGATGTGGGGGTACATGTGTTCGGGATCATTCATGCAGTTCAGCCCGACGATGTCGGCGCCGGCATCGTGAAGCCGCTTGGCACACTCCCCCACCGTAACGCCGTCGTCCGAGACGTTGTTGCCGCGGAACGACATCGTGATCATCACCGGCAACCCCGTCTTCTCCTTGATGCGCTGCAAGCAAAGCAGCGCCTCGCCCAGATTGTATAAAAGCTCGCCGATAAAGAAGTCGACGCCGGACTGGGCTTCTATCTGCTCGTCGAACATCTCCGCAACCAACCGTTCCGAGCGGTCGTCGTCGGGGGCCCACATCCAGGTCGTGCTCAGGTCTCCCGCCACCAGCATGTCATCACCGGCCACCTCTCTGGCGATGTGGTAGGCCGCTTGGTTTATCTCCAGCACTTTGTCGCCGTAGCCAACCGTAGCCAGTTTCTCCCGGCTGCCATAGAAGGCCATCACCTGCAACACGTCGCAACCGGCTTGCTTCATCTCGTAGTGCAACTCCCGGACCGCCCCCGGATGAGTCATAGCTATCTCGGGCGTGAAAGCGCCGGTCACCACGTGGCCGCGCTGCTCCAACTCCACGATGTAGCCCCCATCGCCCAACACAACCCCTTCTGCCAACCGCTCCAAAATTCCTTTCGGCATTTGCACCTCACCTAACATGTAGAGTCACTGCGTCAACAACACTCCGGCCTCCAAGACCACCGCCTCGGTGTGTTGCTGCAGCCTTAGGTCCTAAAGTATAGAAAGACACAAGCTGCTCGTGTAGCAACAAGCAGTCCTTTGCCTAAACATGACAACTCTTCTTCTACCCCGGACGGGCTGTAGAAGACGTTTGGTGAGTTTTGCCTCCTATGACCCCCCTTTCTCTAAAATCCGCAATCTGGTCCGGACTGTAGCCAGCCGAGGCCAGGACCTCTTCGTTGTGCTGGCCCAACAGGGGCGGATGGAGCCGGAATGTGGGCGGTGTGGCAGCGAGCTTTAGTGGAGAGCCCGGAACCTTGAGGCCGGACACCTCCGGGTGAGGTATCTCCACCACCATATTTCGATACAGCACCTGGGGATCGGCCATGACCTGGGATACCCGGTTGATGGGGCCGCAGGGAACCCCGGCATCGGATATGACCTTTACCCAGTGTTCCATCGGCTTCGATTGGAAGACCTCACTCAAGACTTCCACGCATTCGGCCCGGTGTTTTACCCGGTCGGTGTTGCTGCTGAACCGCGGGTCTTCCAACAGTTCAGGACGGCCGATAGCGTGACACATGCGCTCCCACAAACCCTGGTTGGCGCAGCCAAGGATGAAAAATCCGTCCGAGGCCGGAAAGCTCTGATAGGGCGTAAGACTGGGATGGGCCGAGCCCATCCGGTGGGGTTCGTTGCCGGTGCCCAAGTAGCCGGTGCCGTGGTAGCTCAGGGTAGCCACCTGGCCGTCCAGAAGCGACATGTCGATCCACTGGCCCTCGCCGGTATTGTCGCGGTGCCGCAGAGCGGTCAAGATGCAACCGTAAGCCATCATGCCGGTGAAAAGGTCCACCAAGGAGAATCCTACTCTCAGCGGCAGACCATCGGGTTCCCCGGTAAGGTGCATCAGCCCGCTGTAAGCCTGAATGATGAGATCGTAACCCGGTTTGTCAGCCAAAGGGCCGGTGCGCCCATAACCCGAAATCGAGCAGTACACTATCCCCGGATTGACCTGCCGCACCGCTTCGTAACCCAAGCCCATGCGGTCCAAGGCCCCGGTGCGGAAGCTCTCCACCATCACATCGGCCTTGGCGGCCAGTCCCAGCACGACATCCAACCCTTCCTTTTCCTTGAGGTTCACGCTCAGGCTGCGCTTGTTCCGGTTGAAGGAAAGGAACTGGGTGCTGACCTCGTTCCAGAAGGGCGTCCAACTGCGGGTTTCGTCACCTAACTCCGGCTCTTCAATTTTCACTACGTCCGCTCCCATGTCGCCGAGCATCATAGTGCAAAAGGGGCCGGCAAGAGTGCGGGTCAGGTCCACCACCTTGACATTTTCCAGCGCCGAGGCCATCGTTACCTCTCTAGGGGGTTGGCAAATGTGGATGCGAGACTGGTTGGTGAGCATTATAGCACGGGCAGCCGCTCCCTTATTGATCGACGGGCGGGTGACGGAAGCCCGTTAGGGTGAAGGCCCATCGGTCTAAGGCAGCAGCGGCCAACCCCCCAGCAACCTGCGTAACGATCAACAATGCCGCTGCCCACCAAAAAGCGGCAGCTCGGATTTCGACTATGATCGCCGGACCAATTAAGATTAGCGCCAAGCCTGCCGCACCGAGAGCAGCACACCGAGCAATCCGCGCCGGCAATCGCTTGGTCCTTAGCAAAAGCAGCCAGCAAAAGTAAGACCCGGATGCGGCGGTGATGGATGCAATGGCGGCCGCTTTCCAAAAAGCGTCGGAATCGGGCGTGGCCCAAATACCCGCCGCTACAAGGAGGAATGCCAGGCAGGGGGCCAGTGTGCCGCCGGCGGCTGCCAGGGCATACCGGTCGCGCCGGGCCAGTACCGAGGGAGGCAGGGCCAACAAGCAGAATCCGGCCAGGGTCAGGGCTGTCAACAGCAACCGGCCTCTGGTCTTGGTGTACTCACCGAGGAAGGCTATGGTCAGCACGATCAATACCGCCGCCGCCAATGAGGCTAACAGCACGGCCAGAAATGTGCCGGGTTTTATGTGAAAGCTAGGAGTAACGTCCGATGCCCAATTTCGTGGTATGGGACATCATAGCCCATCATGATATGCTGAGGAAAATATGTCGTCAGACAACAAATACTGTTCAGTTTGCGCCGCCTTGTTGGAGTTAAAGCAGGTAGCTGACCGCCAACGGCCGGTGTGTCCATCATGCGGGCATGTCGTTTACCACGACCCGAAAGTGGCGGCAACCTGCATAGTGGAACGGAACTGCAAGGTGCTAATGATCAAGAGAGGAAATCAGCCCGGCATCGGCCTTTGGAGTATGCCCGGCGGGTACGTAGACCGGGGCGAAGTAGTGGAGGAGGCAGCGGTGCGGGAGGTCCAAGAGGAGACCGGCCTGGCAGTGGAAGTGGAACGCTTGGTGGGGCTGTTCTCGGAGAGCGGCCATCCGGTGATTGTGGCGGCCTTCGTCGCTCGGGAAGTCGGCGGCGCCCTGGAAGCCGGCTCGGAAGCTTTGGACCTGGGCTTCTTTTCTACCAATGACCTTCCTCCCCTGGCCTTCACCAGGGACCTATCGATTCTTGCCCGGTGGCAAGGTGGATAACAAGATGACTTTTTGCAATTGCGGGAATAAAAGGCTCTCACGCTCGAAATGAATATGCTGGTCTCGAAGCTAAGCAACTGGGCCCTGGACCTGCTGTTTCCCATGCAATGCACCGGGTGCGGACGGGAAAGCAAAATCCTATGCGAGGCTTGCCTACCCCTGCTGGCCAAGCTGACGCCACCCTACTGCCGGCTCTGCGCCTCCCCCAACACTCTATCTCCCTGCCGTTGGTGCAGAGAGAGCCCGTTGTCTGTCGACGGGGTCCGGGCGCCCTTCTTGATGGAGGGAGCGATGAGGGAGGCCATCTTTAGTCTGAAGTACCGGGGAGTCCGGGCGGCCGCCCCCGAGTTGGGGCGGCTATTGGCCCAATATGCTGCCGGCCAAGCGGCACTGGGGGAAGTAATCGTACCGGTGCCATTACACCCCCGCCGTCTACGAGCCCGGGGCTATAATCAATCGGAGTTGCTAGCCAGGGAACTGTCCAAGCTCACCGGCCTGCCGCAAGCAAACAATCTGTTAACCCGCTTCAAGGACGCCCCGCCCCAGGTGGAAGCCGCTGCCCGCTCCCAGCGCCAGACTAACGTAGATGGGAGCTTCGAGGCTGCCGGTGATGTAACCGGATTGAAGGTGGTTCTAATCGACGACGTGGTAACCACGGGGAGCACCATGTCGGCCTGCGCCGCCCCACTCAAGGCGGCGGGAGCAGCCTCGGTATGGGGTCTGGCCTTAGCCCGTCAAGGTCAACCGTTTTCCAAAGATTGACAAAAGCCGGATTCTCTAGTCAAATTACAGTATTCATCGGAAATTGGAACAGCTTAAACCAGACTCGGTGTTAAAAGGGGCCGGTTAATTCAAAGAACGACGGAGGGCTGGAAATGACGGATAAAACCTTGATTTACGTAGGCGCTGAGTCCGACGGACTGTATCGTAAGGAAGCCGACGACGCCGGTTGGGAGAGGCTGTCCAACGGGCTGCCTCCTTCTCCGCAGGTGCGGGCCATTGCTTTTCATCCCGAGGACCCGCAGATTGTGTTCGCGGGCACCCAACGGGGTGTTTACAAGAGCCTGGACCGGGGAGACACCTGGCAGCGGGCAAACCTGCCCGAGGGGCGCGTGGTCTGGTCTTTCAAATTCCATCCGCACCGGCCTGACGTAATGTTTTTGGGCACCGAGGGCAGCGACGTTTACAAAAGCGAGGACGGCGGGGACAACTGGGAATACTTGTCGACCATCCAAAGTCCGGACGCGGTGCAGATGTCCTTTTCCACGCGCATCCTGGGCATTGCCATAGAGTCTGCCGACTCGGACCACATGTTCGCCGCCCTGGAGGTCGGCGGCGCGGCCGCCAGCACCGACGGCGGCAGGACCTGGAAAATAACCAACAAGAATTTTGACGGCGACGTGGACTTGATGGACCTGCACGGCGTAGCCATTGGCGAGTCCGACCGGTCGGTTTTCATCTCCAACCGCACCGGCGTGTGGCGCAGCCGTGACCGGGGCGACAACTGGGAGAATTTGAACTTCGACCAGTTCTCCTCGATTCAGTATTCCCGGGGAGTGGAAGCTGCTCCCAACGATCCCAACACCCTGTACGCCTGCGTGGGGCTGAACTTTGGCAGCGAAGAAGGGGGCGTCTTACGCTCGACCGACGGCGGCGACACTTGGCACCGTTTCGACAAGGGTGTCGAACCCCTGAGCACCACCTTCGGCGTCGCGGTGAACGACCAGGACCCACAGCAAGTGTACTTCTGCACCCGCAAGGGGCAAGTCTTCGGTACCCTTGACGGCGGCAACTCTTGGAAAGAGCACGCCCTGCCGGAGACCGCCGGCAGCGTAAAGAGCATCGCTTGCACCACCGCTTAGCCTACCGTCTGTTTAGGCCGGTCTAATTCAACCAGTAGGGGAGGACGAGATATGGCGGATAAAACCTTGATCTACGTGGGATCGGATGTCGATGGCTTGTATCGCAAGGCTGCCGACGAAGCCGCTTGGGAGAAGCTGTCCAACGGGCTGCCTCCTTCTCCACGGGTGCGGGCCATTGCTTTTCACCCGGAGGACTCGAAAATCGTGTTCGCCGGCACTCAACGGGGTGTTTATAAGAGCTCGAACCATGGAGACACTTGGACGCGGGTAAACTTGCCGGAGGGCCGTGTGGTCTGGTCTTTCAAGTTCCATCCGCACCGGCCGGACGTGATGTTTTTGGGCACCGAGGGCAGCGAGGTTTACAAAAGCGAGGATGGCGGCGATAGCTGGGAATACTTGTCAAGCATCCACAATCCCGACGCGGTCCAGATGGCTTTCTCCACCCGCGTTATGGGAATCGCCATCGAGGCGGCCGACTCGGACCACATGTATGTCGCCCTAGAGGTAGGCGGGGCCGCCGCCAGCGCCGACGGCGGCAAGACCTGGAAAATCGTCAACAAGAACTTCATAGGCGACCGGGAACGAATGGACCTGCACGGGGTGGCAATGGGGCCATCCGACCAGTCGGTGTTGATCGCCAACTGCACTGGAGTGTGGCGCACCGGCGATCAGGGCGAGAACTGGGAGAACTTGAATCTCGAGCGCTTCTCGACCCTCGCCTACTCCCGCGGTGTAGAAGCGGCGCCCAACGATGGCAACACGTTGTACGCCTGCGTGGGCTTGAACCACTTTAGCGAACAAGGCGGCGTTCTCAGGTCAACCGACGGCGGCGATAGTTGGCATCGTTTCGACAATGGGGTAGAAGCTCTCAGCACTACCTTCGGGGTTGGAATCAACGAACGGGACCCGCAACAAGTGTATTTCTGCACCAAGAAAGGACAGGTCTTCGGGACCCTTGACGGCGGCGACTCTTGGAAGGAACACGTCCTGCCCGAGTTGTCCGGCGACTTGAAGAGCATCGCCTGCACCACCGCCTAAGCGCGGGGCGCAACAGGTCTTCTCTTGGGGGCTAGAAGTCCTTCCTCAAGGCTATTCTCATACCGCTGAGGCCGCCGCGGCGGCTTCAGCGGCCCAAATGAGGTGTTGCCTCTTAGCTACGGGGCAGTATGGGCCGCAGTGGAAGCCGGCGCTTTACTGTAGACTTGGACCCGATGGCGGCAACTGTCGGTGACGAATATCCTGCCCTCATCATCTACCTGAACCGAGGTCGGTCCCCAGAACAGTTTCTCTATGGCCGCCGACGCATTGTGGGCAATATCTATGGGCCACGGTTCAGGCTCAGGCTCCATGTCGGCCTTGTGCCTTTCCTCAAGGTACACCGGGTCGCTTTTGAAAAAATCATCCGACCATCTGGTTCGGCCCGCTTCACCCCGGAACTGTCCAAGGAACTCGCCGTCGGGCCCCAGCACTTGGACCCGTTCGTTGCCCCAGTCGGTAACGTAGACATCGCCGTCGCGGTCAACAGCAACCCCGGAGGGGCGGTGGAACTCCCCGTCCCCCTGGCCTGAGGAGCCCCAACTGGCCAAGTGTTTTCCTTGGCCATCGAACTTCTGTATCCGATCGTTTCGCCAGTCGGCCACGTAGACGTCGCCCGTCCGGTCTACCGTAATGCCCCAAGGATTGTTAAACTCACCGTCGCCGCTGCCTCCACGGCCCCAAGAGTCCAGGAAAGACCCATCTTTGGTGTATCTTTGCACCCGGTTATTCAGCCCATCGACCACCAGCAAGTTCTCGTTCCGGTCAAAAGCAATGCCGGCGGGCCGGTCGAACTGGCCGTCCCCTGTTCCCTTGACTCCCCACTTGCTCAAGAACTTGCCTTGTTTGTCGAAAATGAAGATGCGTTGCTGGGCCTCATCGGATATATAGAAGTTTCCCATCCTGTCCAGGGCCAGGGAATTCGGCCAGTCCAGCCTACCGTCTCCCCTTTCAACGCCGCCTATGTTGCCCAAGTAGTCCTCGGTGGTGAAAGTGCACACGGTAATCCGCTTGGAAACCCCATACCCGCTTCTACCCCGGTTCAAGACGTACAAGACACCCTCGTCCCCCAAGGCCACATCGAAGGGGTAATTGAAGCCTCTACCTTCCCCCAAGGTGCCAACAGCCTTAACGTACTGATATGTGCTTCGACCAGTCATTCAATCTGCCACCCAATTTGCGAATAATCCTAGCGCCGGCGTTAAATACCGGGAATCAGGCCAACTGGTACTCCCGCGTCGACACCAGCAATTGAAGCATCTCAATTATTCTCTCTGTTGCACGCTGGTCATCCGCTCCGGAGCCAAACCGGACCTCCCCTTCCCCGGCGGCGTGGTCTATAAGTTCCTGCCTTCCGCTGCCGGAGATTTCCAGGGGACCCAGCAATTCGGCGCAAGCGTCCACCAGCGCCTCGGGTGAAACCCGCGGGTCCAAGGTCCGAACTCTATCGACTATCTCCCGTACACCGGGCTTGTTCACATCGCCTAACTGCTCAGAAGCAAAGTTCACTCGTTGCATTAGATTGGCGGTGTTTATCCACTCGGCCCCAGTGTGCCATCCCTCAACGCTGGGCGGCTCCAGCAGGTCCTGGCCCATGTAGCCGGGCAATGGCCCCAACTGGTAGTCATTGGATTCAGGGAACTGATAGCTCTTGGTCAACCGGGCAGTGCCCACCACAAGCTCCGCCGGGCTTTTCACTCTCTTGAAAGCAGCCTTCTTGAAAAAGTCCGAGTTGAACAACACCCGCAGCACCGAGCGGATTTCGTATCCACTTACGATGAAGGCGTCCATGAGTGCCTCGATAGCATCTGGATCTTGGGGAGGAACGATCTGCCAGGCTGGCACCTGAGCTTCATCGGCCACAAAGAAGCTGTAAAGGTGCCGAGCGATAAACCTGGCCGTGGCCGGTTGCCGGCATATCTTATCGATAATCTCCTCGCCGGTGAAAGCCTTGGTCTCTCCCAGGAATGTCTTTTCCCCGTTGTCGTGGTCATCCTCCTTGTACTCGAACTGGAAATCGCACCGCCCGAAAGGCTCGGTGAGATTCCGCGACGCCCGGTGAGCTTGCAAGGATGCGTTGCGCACGGTCCAGCCGGTGAAAGCCCGCGATGCTTCCCGCACGTCCAGCTCAGTGTAGTTGCCGACCCCCATGGAGAATAGCTCCAATAGCTCCCGGCCGTAGTTTTCGTTTACCCCGTCCTTGTGGTTGTCTTTATTGTCCAGCCACATTATCATCGCCGGGTCCTTGGATAGACGCACCAGCAAGTCACGATAGCTTCCCAGTCCGTAACAGCGAAACATGTCGGTCTGCCGGATCATAGACTTGGCCACGTCCACCTTGGTCCATGCGGTGGCGAACACACCGTGCCAGAAGAGGGCTATCTTCTCCTCAAGAGGCCGTTTGGAATTTATCATGCGGTACAGCAAGTGGGTCCGGGCTTCAAAGATGATAGACAAGCTGTTATGCTCTACGTGATACCGCCTTAGCAAGTCCATGTCATCTTCTACCGGCGAGGGGACGGTGTCGGGGTGTAGCAACTCCTCCACCGTCGCCTCATATCCTTTGGCGGCGTAGCCCTCCAGTTCTTCCCGAGTGGCCCCAAAACCAGCCCGCCGCAGTAAATGAGCAAAAAGAGCGATATCCGGTTGTGCCATGTCTTCCACCTCCGCGTGGTCCCGAGATTTGTCTACAACGGCTGCTTCAACCCAGGATACTTCAAGCAAACGCCCCTAGCCAATCCCTCTCTCATGGAGGCCCAGGACATTGCAAAGTCGTTGAGTTGCTCACCCCCCGTTCACCCTGAGCTTATCGAAGGGCCGTCCCTTCACGGTTCGACAGGCTCACCACGAGCGGATTTGGTCTTTAGCGGGCGCTTTGCAATCGTCCTGCATGGAGGCCAGGGCCTTTTCATTCTCGAAAATGTCATTGCTATGAAAATAGGCGATTTTCATACTCGAAAATGTCATTCTTCGCCTACGGCTCAGAATCCAAAAACATTCAGCAAGAACCTGGTCCGAGTACCGAAGAAAGAGACTGCGGTCAAGGGCTTTAGACCCTTCGCGGAGTTTATCTTGAGCCTAGCCGAAAGGCTCAGGGTGACAATTACTGAGCCGTGAGTAAGTTTCTAAACTGTACCCTCCCCTGCCATTCCGGCGCAGGCCGGAATCCAGGACCTTTCTCCACTAGCCGCGTTCTTTGTCCCCAGGGTTCCTGGATTCCGGCTCAAAGCCTGCCCCGTACTGGATGCGGGGGCCGGAAAGACAAGGGCTGGTTTAGGTAATTGTTCACGCATCAGTAAAAGCCCCTGCGTTGAAGCGTCCCCTCTCTGAGTTTGGAGATGCCTGGGAGTATGGAGACTGGTTTAGGCATGAAGCGTTAGGTCACGGCGCAGTTGACCGGTCAGCACAAGAGATGTCAGCCCCTCACCCAGGTTTCGGACCAAGCCAAGCAAGCCGTGCTGGTCGGATTATTGCCCCGCATTTCCCGGAGCACTTTGCCCTCGGCAACATCGCCGTTAATAGTAATTTGGGCATTCAAAGCCGGGATGAAGCAGGAGTAAACGCCGTGGCTCCGCCCCCCGGTGCCGGCCGGGTTAACCAGCATAAAGGGTTCGATGAAATCGTACCAGCTCAGCGAGATGACATCGTCGTCGCTCTCTACCTTCTCTGTCCAGAAGGAGCGGCCGTCACCGGCTTTGCTAAACTCCGCCTCGACAACCTGGATGCTTTGACCGGCGAACTCCGGGAACAACATGATTTCAATCTCGCCTTGGAGCCAGCGCGCCAAGGCGATGTTATCCGAATAAACACGGATCTCATTATCAATCAAGTCGCTTTTGATAAAGAGGACGTGTCCACCGCCGCTGGGCGAGTAGAGGACGCGCCAGTGGCTGACCCGGGTAGTCTGGGGCCCGTCCTCTTCCTGGACCAAGCGTATGAAAGAGTTCTCTCCGGTTACTCGCACTTCACTGGTGCCAGTTGGATTCGATGCCGTCATGGGTATGGACCTCCCTTCAATGGCGCACGCAGCAGATTCTTGGCGGACCTGGATCCCTAAGCTCGTGTGATTTGGTAGTATTCGACCGCAGCTAACAACGAGTCAACAATTGCACCAACGATATCACGCTCGAACAGTGGCCCTATTAGATCAAGACCTAGTACCTGAGTGGCGCAGACATCCTCGTCTAGGTACATGCTCACCGACCCGGCGGCTCTTCGCCCGGTGGAAATTTCCTCAAGTCCATAATACACCCTAATCCAAGACCGGAGGTGGACACTGCCTATGTCTTCAAACGGTTCATTGACAAGACCTGATTGGGGATGATCTTGAAAAACGGCAAGCTCAATGATTCGACATTTGGGCCTCACCGCAGTCTCGACAACCCGTTTGAAGAGGTCGATAGGCAGTTGGGCCGAGCCTGTTCTCGACGAAAGCTTCAAGTTCTCGAACTCATAGCGCCGCGCTTTACTCCAATCCACGAACTCTGTCGAGTCGTGGTCGGACCAAAAGTCCCGCTCCTGGTCCTCGGAATCAAATTTCGGCACTTGTTTTATCTTACGCTGGCTCATATGCTCGTCGTTCCCTGCGGCTCATGTCGCGGGCGGAAATAACCCTCAATCGGTCACCTCGGATAGTGACAACCACGAACAGCCTCCGTCCTCCGTCGGTTTCCCCTAAGACATGGTATCTGGGTTCCGAACCCGACACAACTTGGTCGACCACCAGCGGCCGGTTGCCGAAAACCTGCTCGCACTCCTCTCCGGACACCCGATGCCGAATCCAATTTTTATCAGAATTTCCTTCGTCCCAGTCGAAACCCGAACATCGGGACAGTTCATACATTATTGGTTTAGTTGGTGCTCCTGAATCAATTGTATACCGGAATTAAGGGCACTGGCGGGTTCATGCACACCTAATTTTCTCCTCCCTATTCGCCACAGCCAGTCCATACAAAACTAGAGCCGCCCTTGCGGTCAGGGCGGCCCCAGTAGCTTTGATTTGCGAGCCAGTTTGGGCGGCGGGCAGTCCGGTTATTCCTTGACCGGGAACCAGTCCTGTTCCCAAGGAAAGTCCCCGCCCGCTGAATCGTAGGCGGGCAAGCCCTGCTCAACCCGCTCCCGGTAGGGGCTGCTGATAGGCTCCTTATAGGGGTAAATGCCCCCCTCGTAAACCTCCGGCCCCTTCTTGAAGTGCCTTGCTTCTTCTAAGGTCTCAACGAATGGAGCGTTAATGTCGTACAGTTGGTCCACGCGTTTGGGGCGGGGGCCGGCCTTGGAAACGTGGCCGTAGAGCTCCCGGCCCACTATCCGCTCGGCCATCCAGACGGTGTCGATGAGCTTGTCGATGTCCACCCCGGTGTCGACGCCCATGTCTTCCATCATGTGAAGAATGTCCTCCGAGGGGGACATGCCGGTGGCCCGGCCGTTGCCGCAGTAGGGGCAGCCGCCGAAGCCGCCGATGGTGCCATCCAACTCCAGGGTGTCCTCCGAGCTCAAGGTGCGCATGGCACTGTAGGCTGAAGCGATAGCCATATTGCGGCCGTTGTGGAGGTGGAGGCGGAAGTGGTCGATTTCCGGCCAGCGTTCCTTCACCCGGGAGAGGCTTTCCTCAACCTTGACCGGAGTGCAATGGCTCATGGGGTCGCCCATGGAAACACTGCGGACCCTTATGCCCACCTCGTCCCACATTTGGTGCTGCTTTTCCAGCATAGCCATCAGATAGTCCACCGGGAATTCACCCAAGAAGTTGGAGCCCCAACTGGCGTTGGTGCCAATACCCGCTTCCTGGATGTTCAACTCTTGGGCTTGGGCCACTCTCTGGGGCCACCGCTCCATTTCCTGCATTTGGGAGCGATTGGCGTTTCGGCGGGTGAAAACGTCGCACATGTGGCAGTTGAGCCGGGGGTAGGGGTCCCTTTCGATGGTCAGCGGCGGCGAGTACATCTTGGCCCGCTCGACGCCCCGGGCGTTCAATGCCAGGGCGGTGTAGGTAACGCTGGGATTGGGAGTGAATCTAGTTACAATTTCATCGATCCGCGCCATCTGGGGGGTCCACTTGGGACTTACGAAGGACCCAACGACAATATTCTTAAGCCCGGTGCCGGACAGGGCGTCCAGCAACTCCACCTTATCGTCCACCGATATCTCGGCGTCTTCTATCTGCATGCCCTCGCGCATGCCCTCTTCCTTGTAAACTACCTTCGGCCAATCCGCCATGGGCTGCTCCTTTTCAAGGACAAGTTTAAGCCTTCTCTGGGGGGAATCTTGAAGGGGTTTCCCGGCCCTCTCGCGTTGGTTCGCCTATGGGCCATAGGCGGATTGTATGGCGCGGGTTGAGAGGTTGTCAAGAACGGTCCAGGTTGACACCGCCTAGACGCCGCTTCTATAATGGCTATGCTTTAACAACCTTACAAAACCAAGGCACGTAGGGGAGCTCGGTTGAGCCGGGCTGAGAGGGCGGCCTCAAATGCCGCCGACCCTTGCGAACCTGACCTGGGTAATGCCAGCGGAGGGAAGCGGGCTATAGACCATCGCATTTGGGCCGCTACGGAACTTTCCTGGCGGTCTTTTATTTTTGCCAAGAATTCGGGCCAAATCCACTGCCAAATTCACTATGGAACGCGGGGCTGCCGTCAATTCAATAACCAGGCCGAAAATCAAGGCCGATTCAATTTATAAGTCCTACGAGGTGGAGAGCCGCCGGGAGCCGGTCTTGGCCGGGATCAATCTCACGGTCGGTCCAGGGGAATTCGTGAGCATGATAGGCCCCAGCGGCTGCGGCAAGAGCACCTTGCTTAACATCATTGCCGGGCTGGACCAACCCGACGCCGGTACCGTGGAATTGGACGAGGAGTGGAACGGGAACCGGCCCAAGGATAGGCTGGGCCGGATCGGATACATGCAACAAAAGGACCTGTTGCTGCCCTGGCGTACGGTGCTGGATAACGCCGCCTTGGGACTGGAGCTTCAGGGGATGCCCCGTCGCCGAGCGCGGCGGCGGGCCCTGGAGATGACCGGCCTCTTCGGTTTGAAGGGGTTCGAGAACCAGTACCCCTTTACTCTGTCCGGGGGTATGCGCCAACGAGCCGCTTTTCTCCGCACCATGATGCTGGACCAAGCGGTGCTGCTGCTGGACGAGCCCTTTGGCGCACTGGACGCTCTCACGCGGGTCCAGATGCAAGAGTGGCTGATGGACCTGTGGGGCGCCCTGGGAAAGACGATTATCTTGATTACCCACGATGTAGACGAGGCGGTCCTGCTGTCCGACCGGGTCTACGTGCTGACCGCTAGGCCGGGGCGCACTAAGACAATTATGGATGTGAATTTGCCTCGGCCCAGGAGCTATCAGTTGATTACTGAACCGCCATTTACCCAGCTCAAAGGAGAATTATTAGCATCCCTTCGGGAAGACTCCTCACAGGTGGGAGACCACTATGGGAGTAGGTGAAAGCATACCGCCGGGTCAGGCAGTCCAAACAATCGCCGACCGCCCTCCAAGGCATATCATACGGAGCTTTGCTCGGCTACTTGGGAAGTGGATTCCCGCTGTTATTATCGTCGCCGGCCTGATTGGCTTGTGGGAATGGGTCGTGGCAGCTAACGATATTCCACATTGGAAGCTGCCGTCACCTCACTCGATCGGGGAGGAGCTCTGGACTAGCCGGGGGTTGTTTCTCCGCCACACCTGGGTGACCTTGGAAGAAGTGCTAATAGGGTTCAGTATTGCCCTGGCCAGCGGGGTGCTGCTTGCCGGTCTCATCCACCGGTCCCGGACCCTGGAAAGGGTGATTTACCCATCGGTGGTAGCTTCCCAGACCATCCCCATTATTGTTATTGCGCCCTTGCTGCTGATTTGGCTTGGCTACGGTATGCAGCATAAGGTTATAGTCGTAGCCCTAATCTCCTTTTTCCCGATTGTAGTTAACTCGGTGGACGGGCTGAAGTCGGCCGACCCTGATATGGTCCGGCTACTGCGCACCCTAGGGGCAAGCCGATGGCAAGTATTTACTAAAGTCCAGGTGCCAAACAGCCTCCCCTTCATGTTCTCCGGAATCAAGATCGCCATAACAGTCAGCGTTATTGGCGCAGTTATCGGGGAATGGGTGGGTTCTAGCGAAGGTTTAGGTTATCTGGCCATCCGGTCCAAGTCCCAGTTTCTCAGCGAGAGGGTTTACGCGACCGTGGTTTTGCTGAGCTTGATGGGCATTGCATTATTCCTGATTTCGGGGGTGCTGGAGAGGGTTTTCCTGCCGTGGTATCACCATGAAAGGCGTTCCCGGACCAACGGCCGGTGACCTATTTCCAACCGTGGCTTCCCCAGCACGGTAATCAAAGAAGGAAATAATTCGGGAGGTTTGATGATGCTAAGCAGGTTGTTGTTTTCTATAGGATTATTACTCGCGGTGATGTTTGTAGCTCTAGCCTGTGGCGAGTCTGCCACACCCACCCCTGTTCCCGAGCCTACGCTAAGTCCAGAAAGTCCAGAGAAAGTGAAGGTCAAACTGGCATTGGACTGGTATCCCAACGCCAATCACGCCGGGCTTTTTGTGGCCCTGGATAAAGGTTACTTTGCCGAGGAAGGCCTGGAAGTGGATATGTACACACCCGTCGACCCATCCACGGTTAACCAAACAGTGGCGGCTGGGGCCGACGACTTCGGAATCAACTACCAACCGGATTTGCTGCTGGCCCGGGCTCAAGGGGTCCCAGTCGTGTCCATCGCCGCCTTGGTCCAACACCCGCTAAACTCAGTCCAGACCCTTCAGTCCTCGGGCCTTACCCGGCCCAGGGACCTAGTAGGTAAAAAAATCGGCTATCCGGGAATACCCTTGAATGAGCCTTTGTTGGACACAATGCTCAAGGCCGACGGTGTCGAAGGCGGCCTCGACGACGTGGAGTTAGTTAACGTTGGCTTCAACTTAGCGGAGGTGTTGATCAACGGGTCAGTGGACGCTTGCGTCGGCTGCTACATAAGCCACGAGTCCTTCCTAATCGAGAATCAAGGCTATCCGGTCAACATCATGAAGATGCAGGAGTGGGGTGTTCCCGACTTCTATGAGCTAGTGATGGTGACCAGTGAAAAAATGGTCGAGGAAAAACCGGACGTAGTGCAGCGTTTCATCCGCGCAGTGGTCCGGGGCTACCAGGATGCGGCAGCCGATCCCGACGCCGCTGTCGACATTTTATTATCGGGGACCGATGAGGAAGTCGACGAGGACATTGAGCGGCCTGGAGTCCAAGTCCTAGCGCCACTGTGGCAAGACGGCGTTTCCGTGGGGTGGCAAACGCCGGAACGCTGGGTTGTCTTTGCCGACTGGCTGTATTCCAACGGACAGCTTGACGAGCCGATTGACGGTACTCAGGCATATACCAATGAGTTTGTCGAAGGAGCCAATTAGACTTTTCTGTGAGGCCCTTACAGCAGGGCCTTGTATCTTGAGGTTGGTGCGGAAAATCTCCGGTGAGGAGTGATTCAGGGTGCGGCAGACCGGTAGGGTCTTGGTCATGGCAGGCCGTCTGAAAGCATGGTCGCCGCGCCTTTCCCCAAAGAGCCCGGACAGTTGCTTGGGCTGACAAGCCCGCATTTTGCAAGAACGGGCCAACCCTTGACCGGGAGGGAATATGCAGCAGGAAGCCATCTACGCAGGCATCGACGTGGCCAAGGACCGAGTGGATGTGGCCCTCCGGCCTTCGGGCGCCGCCTGGAGTGTCGCTTACGACGAGGCCGGGGTCAGCGGCCTGGCACGGAGTTGCAGTCTCTGCACCCCTCGGCAGTGGTCTTGGAGGCCACTGGCGGCTTGGAACTCCCCCTGGCCGGCGCCTTGGCGGCGGCGGCCCTGCCGGTGCTGGTGGTCAATCCCCGTCAGGTGCGCGACTTCGCCAAAGCCACCGGCCGACTGGCCAAGACCGATGCCCTGGACCCCCAGGTTCTGGCCCATTTCGCCGAGGCGGTACGTCCGCCGGTCCGTCCCCTGCCCGATTCGGACACCCGAGAACTTCATTCCCTGACCACCCGGCGCAACCAGGTGGTGGCCATGCTGGTGGCGGAGAAGAACCGTCTTGGGCCGGCCAGCCGCGCCGTTGCTCCACGCATCCAGGCTCACCTCCAGTGGCTGGAGCAGGAACTGGACGACTTGGACGAGGACCTGCAGCAGACACTGCGCCGGAGTCCGGCATGGCGGGAGAAGGACGAGTTGCTGCGCTCCGTTCCTGGCGTGGGGGAACAGCTCTCCCTGGTGCTGCTGGCCCACTTGCCGGAACTGGGCACCATGGACCGGAAGCGGATAGCCGCCTTGGTGGGAGTGGCCCCGATGAACCGGGACCGCGGGACCATGCGGGGCCGGAGAACCGTGGCCGGAGGGCGGGCCCGAGTCCGGGCCGTGCTCTACATGGGCGCCTTGGTGGCCAGCCGGCACAACCCGGTGATCCGCAGCTTCTACCAACGGCTGCTGGCCGCCGGCAAACCCAAGAAACTGGCGCTCGTCGCCTGTATGCGCAAGCTGCTCACCATCCTCAACGGCATGGCCAAGAGCGGTCATCGCTGGAACCAAAACCTCATCAAGTCTTGACATCAAAGACAGTTGCTTTCAGTTTTCACCCTGAGCGATAGCGAAGGGTCTAAAGTCCTGGTCTTCAATGCTGTTTTGCTGCCGAAACATCTTGGATTCTTCGTCGCAAGCTCCTCAGAATGACCGGGCGTGGTAGTCTGTATTCACCTAACATTGAGAATCGAAAAACCCTGGGTAGCGGAGGCGGCACAATGGAAATCGGTATATGCATCCGGGACTATCTGGACGACCCCAATCGCTCGATTTACGAGCAGGTCGAAGAAGCGGCGGAGGTTTGCCGCCGGGCCCGTTCCTGGGGGTTTTCTACTATCTACATGCCCCAGCATTTTATTTCCCATCCCACCGTATGGCTGCAACCGATGCAAATCCTGGCCCGCTTGGCTCCCGAAGCAGCAGGCATGAAACTGATGACTGGCATTCTGCTGCTGGCTTACTTCAATCCGGTAGACATCGCGGAGCAGACCGCGACCCTGGACCAGATCAGCAATGGCCGTTTTATCCTTGGCCTGGGCATCGGCTACCGTGAGAAAGAGCTAAACGCCTTCGGCACCAACCGGAGGGACCGGGTGAGCCGCTTCGAAGAGTCCATCACGCTGATGAAGCGGCTGTGGACCGGCGATGCAGTAACCTTTGAGGGCCGGCACTGGCAGGTGCATGATGCCAGGATGAGCTTCACTCCGGTCCAGAAGCCTTATCCTCCGCTTTGGATCGCGGCCCAGAGCACTGCCGCCATCCGCCGAGCCGCCGACATGGGAGACGCCTGTCTACTTGGGCCGCAGCCAAGTTGGGAAGACCTCCGGTTTCTTGCTGGCGAGTATAGACAAGCCCTGAAAGAGCAGGGTGAGAAATCCAAGGGAATAGTAGCGGCCCACCGCTCCATCGCAATTGCCAAGGACCGGCGAACAGCCATAAACCAAGCTGCCGCCGCCGGAGAGGCCAAGGCCGGGATGTACGGGTCCTTCGATATGCAGGAAGCCACTACTGTCGACTTCGGCCTGCGAGAGACGCGGCAGTTGGCTGATTGGGCTATCGTCGGCAGTCCCCAGGACTGCGCCGAGACCATCACCCAATGCCACGACGACTACGGGCTGGAGTACGTCGGTTTGTCCAGCCTGAATTTGCCCAAAGGTCTATCCGCACGCCTGGAGCACTTGCAGTTTATATCCGAGGAGTTGTTGCCCCGGTTGCCGTGACCTCACCCTCCCGCCGACCGAAAGGGGGAGAACAAGCACTTAGTTTCTGGTTAGCATACCGCGTTGGGCGCGGCGGGCTGAAATTCCTTGAGTTGGGGCATTACCTGGGAAGCGAAAAGCCTCATGCTCTTTTCAGCGTCCTGCAAAGGCATTCCGGCATAGCTGAATACACCCACAAAAGTGTCATTGCCGGTCCATTGGTGGATAGCCATGATTTTTTCAAAGCACTGCTCCGGTGTCCCCCAGACCTGCAAGTTCATAAAGAAATCCTTTACCCGCTCGTCGCCGTACCGGTCGA
Source organism: Dehalococcoidia bacterium (assembly GCA_965197565.1). Taxonomy (GTDB): domain Bacteria; phylum Chloroflexota; class Dehalococcoidia; order Lucifugimonadales; family UBA3495. The sequence continues at coordinate 400,920 of CBDANK010000003.1, read as the reverse complement.
TCTTTTCGGCGAATTTGTCGTAGTATTCGTAACCCTTGACCTCTTTCAGGTGGTGTTGCTTGAACTCGTAATGGTCCATCACCGATTGCCAGTAGCCGCCCATGTAACGGCGGGCCATGTTGTAAGCCCGCTCCTCGTCCTCGTCGCAGAAAGTCCAACCCACCGCCACCGGCCGGGGCGCATCGACCCCGTTCACCCGGAGATAGGTCTCCCGGTAAGCGGCCAACTCCCCAGCGGCCTCTTCCCAAGGCTTTTGGGGAATAATCAGCACGCCGGTTCCCAGTTGAGCAACGACTTGGGCCGACTCCGGCGACACCGCGGCGGAGTAGGTCCGTCCCTTGAAGCTCTTGAAGGGCGCGGGCCGGATGTCCCGGCGAGGCTGCCGGACCAATTCGCCGTCATACTGGCAGTACCCGGTCTCCAGCCCTTCCAAGATCATCTCGGCCGATTCGGCAAAGCGGGCCCGAGACTGGGACATATCCACCCCAAACCCCTCGAACTCCACCCGGCCCAACCCCCGGCCGATGCCCAGGATGGCCCTGCCGCCGCTGATGTTGTCCAGCATGGATACTTCCTCGGCTACCCGCATGGGATCGTGCCAGGGAAGGACCACCACCATCGAGCCCAACAACGCCTTCTCGGTGCGGCCGGCCATATAGGTTAAGAACTGCATCACGTCGGGGCACATGGTATAGCCGGTAAAGTGGTGCTCGACGCCCCAGATCGACTGGTAGCCCAGCGGCTCGGCCAAGTCGGCCAAGCAGAGCTCGTTGCGATAGACTTGGTGGTCCGGCACGGCTCGTTGATCATTCTGGAAGATGGTGGATATGCCTACGTGCATTGGTGGACCTCGATAGTTCGATTTGGTTAGATCACGCCGTCCGCTTTTAGCTGCTGCACCTGAGACGGCCCGAGTCCCAGGAGACGCTCGAAGACCAGCTCGTTGTCGTAGCCCAAGGGGACCGACCCCCTCCACACCTCGCCGGGCGTCACCGAGAATTTGGGCGTGATGCCGATACCCTTGACTTTTCTGCCCAGATTGACGTCTTCCCACTCCGTATGGATATTTCGTTTCTGATAATGAGGGTCCTCGGCCATGTCCTTGGGAGTCATGATGGGGCAACTGGCCACCTGAGCGTCGTTCATGGTCCGCACTACTTCGGCCACCGTGCGCTCCTCCACCCAACCCCGCAGGATAGCGTCGAACTCGATCCCTTCCATAGACTCCGGCTCGATGTGGGCCTTCTGCCAACGCTGGTCGCCGGGGTCCAGCCCCAACACCGGGAGCACTCGATTGAACACATTTCCCAGAGCGGCAACAATAACCCAGCCATCCGCCGCTTGGTATACATCGTAAGGTTGGAACAGGCCGGCTTTGTTGCCGGAGCGGGTGCGCTCTAAACCCAACTCGAAGTAAGCCACCATGGTGCCGGCAAGGATGTGATGGACCGCTTCATATTGGGCCACGTCGATGACCTGTCCCTTGCCGGTGCGCTGGGCGTAGATGTACCCGGCCAGGGTGGACCATAAGCAAACCAGGGCAGTGATGCGGTCGCCCATCCAGGGGACGGCGCGTACCGGAGGGTCGGGTTCCGGGAAACCGGTCAGGTGCATCATGCCTCCGAAGGCTTGGCCGATGAAATCGTAAGACGCTCTCGCTAGATAGTCCGAATGACCATCTTGGCCGTAGCCGGACACATGGGAGATTACCAGACGGGGATTGGCCTGCAACACCGTCTCGTCGTCGAGACCCCAAGCCTGATAGGTGCCGGGTATGGACGACTCCATCCATATGTCGCATTGGGGCACAAGACTCAGGAACAGCTCTTTGCCTTTGGGGGAGGACAAGTCCAGGGTAATGTGGTGGGTGTTGCGCCGGTCTTGGACCCAGCCGGCCGCTGTGGCCGCGCCGTCTTCCCCTTGGATGGGGAACTCCAGGTTGCGCCAAACCGCATCACCCGTCCCCGGCCTTTCTATCTGGATGACCTCGGCCCCCATCTCGGCGGCCATGGCTGCTGCGTAGGGCTCGGCGATAATGGAACCAGAGGAGAGAATACGGACTCCTTGCAGGGCCCCAAACTGCTTTTCCCGTAGCTCCGGCCTCTCTGCCGCCATGAATTTCCTCCTGTTCCAGGCTAGTCTTCTCGATAGATCTCCTTGCCCCGGTGTAGGCGCAGCGCGATTTGGTAAGTCTGGCCCACCGCCCTCGGCGTGGGTGAATGGGCCGCCAAGAACCTTGCCATGCCGATCAGGACGTGCCGCCCCGATTCGGAGCCAAGGCGGGCATCGAACTGCTTGAAGGCCGCATCCACGATTTGGAAGGAATGAAACTCCGAATCTTCCCTGAGCATGACCTGGCCCAATTCCGCCAGGAGGGCCTCAGACTCACCGCCTCCGCTGACATGCTGGGACACCAGCTCCGCCACTTCTTCCACTTGGTGGCGGACGTCCATCCGCTGGTGCAGCGAGTCCAATAGGGCCGGCCCGTCAATGGGCTTGCCGTTTGTTTCGGGGATTCGTTGGGCCGGCATATTCAAGAACCGGTCCAAGTAGATGCTCATAGCTAGGTCGAAGACGCCGCGCAGCAACTCCAATGAGGGGGCGCGTTTCAATGCTTGGTGCAAGGCATTGGCCGCCGTCAGGGTATTGTGGACTGTATCCCAGTCCCTGAATTCGTTAGACAGGTGAAAGCGGGCCATCCTAAGAAATGCGGCGTAGGCTACAGCCGATCCCAAAGCATCGGGCCTGGCTCCGGAGCGCACTGCTTCCTTGATCGCCTCCAACGTTGTGGCCGGGGCGTCTCCCAACATCTCCCTGGCAAGCTGCGTCTCACCATTCCAGCCGTTATTTTTCCGGCGGCCCTCCTCGTATAAAGCGGGGAGCTCTTCCCGAGCGGCCCAGACCAGAGAAGCAAGGTCAATGGGATGACGCCATTCGCTCAACTCTTGACTGCGCCTGGCCCTAGCCATGCCGGGCACCAGGCTGGTAAGGACCTGGCCGGCGTGTTCCCAACCGATGTGGTCCAACAGTTCAAATGCTTTGTTGGCAAAATCCACGACGTGCCCGGCGTCCAAATAGATATGGTCCGTCGCGGCGGAGAACAGCATATCCGCGATATTTTGAGGCGGCATCCCCAGCTCTATGGCCGTCCTGAGACACCGTTCCGCGCCCTCGTCATCCCGGACATCTATAAAGTTGCGGAACCACTTCTTGAAAACCTGGGGTCGAGTCTCGCCGGTGGGCAGCGGCTCCACGGTAAACCGAGGGGGCTTTCCGGCGCATTCACGAGCAACGTGGAGCAGGCCCTGGTACATGGCCCGGGGCCGGTCCTCCTCCGCCAAGTGGGGAAGAATGTTGGCCGTACAAGTTAGAATACTCATGGCCGATCCCCAGCCGGCTGCGGTGTAGGTAGTGCCAAAGCGGGCCCCCATGGCAAGAGGGACCCGGTATTCGGCGCCCGCCGCTTGTAGACCCAACACCGCCTTGGCCATGACCAAGCGTATGTTGTGTTCCATTCCATCGTCCAATCGGGCCGACCAATGCTCCACTTCATTACGGGGCGACGGCTCCGGGTTGACCCACACTTCACCATCTACGACGGTTACGGGGAAGCTGCGAACATCGTCGGCGAATGGATTGAACGTGCCCCCGCTGGAAAGGTCGAACCGGGCGTGATGCCAATGGCATGTCAGGATGCCGTCCTTCACGCTGCCCCGGTCCAGAGGAAACCCCATATGAGGACACCGGTTGTCTACCGCGTACACCTTTTCATCGTGAAAGAAGACGGCTATGGTATGTCCTGCGCCGGTTGCCACCATGCAGCCGCGTTCCCTCAATTGGTCTATGCTCCCAACACGGATCTGTCTTTTAACCGATGTAGCCATGACGACAACCTCCTAGACTAAGTATTGCCCGGCTTAAGCTCCCGGCAACGCTCCGCATAGCAAGGAAAAACTCTCCTATATTCAAGCATTGTACGGATCGTCCGATGCCGTGACAAGTTACGCAGCCTTGAAGCAGGGTCTTTCCATTCTCGGAAATTGTCATTAATCCAGAAATTCCCGGCATCACGACCGCCACTGCCTGGCAATACCCCCAGGCTCCCGTTTTACCATGAAAATAGCCTCCGTCATTCCGGCGAAGAGCCGGCCCCGTACCCCGATACTGGGCCGGAATCCAGGAACCTACAACCAGTAAACTCCTGACACTTCCCCCTTGCCACCTCCGGTGCACCCTCTCTACCCTGCTAATAGGCAGCTATTAACCCCCTGCCAAATCTATCAAACGGCCACTGAGGCCCATGGCGCACAATGGCTCAAAATGGCCCTGAAATAAAAAAACCTCGCCAGGAGAAATCCAAATGAACCTCAGCTATTTGCGGGCCCGCATCCGCTCCCTTCGCCGCAGAATGGCCCGGCCCTACGCCCAGCTCATGATACAACGCATGGCCTACGACCACTGCATCCAATGGGTTCGGGCCCAAGCAGATAAACGGCCCACTCCTTCCCCCCAAACCTTCGTCCGCCGCGTCGCCAAGGCGGGTTTCCGCCTCCCCACCTTCACCGGGACCGTCCGCTACCTGGAACGCTGCACCTCCCGCCGCCAAGAACCGAGCCCGCCGCTCCTCCTTCGCGCCCTCCTTCCCTGGGCCTACTGGCACCCGGGCGTCACTTGAAGATAGGCATTCAAACACGATTGTCTTGACCCCTAGACTGTCCACACCTAGAATGGCCTCATCCGAGGGTTGGTGAGGTTTTGGTTATCTGCGTGCTCAAGCTAGCAGGATCGTTCCAGCCTATCTTGTGGAGAAGCCATCATGGCAATTAGGACGCGCATCGGCGTATTGATTCCATCGACAAACACGACTTTCGAGGCGGACTGCAACTTGGTCGCGCCCGGCAACGTCACCATCCACGGGCAGCGCTTGTGGCTGACCAACGAGTTTGGCAGTGAAGAGTCCATGGACCGCATGAACGCCGAGATTGAGTCCGGGGCCAAATACCTGGCCACAGCCAGGGTTGACGCTATCGCTTACGGCTGCACCACGGGCAGCTTTTACAAGGGGCCGGGCTGGGACCAGCAGATGTTGGAACTGATCCAGGGCGCCGCCGGGGTCCCGGCCACCGCCACCAGCCCATCGGTGGTGGCGGCGCTTCGGTATTTCGGGGCCAAGCGCATATCTGTTGCCTCGCCCTATCCCGCTTGGAACAATGACAAACTTAGGGTCTATCTGGAAGCCTTGGGGTTCCAGGTGTTGAACGTGGAAGGAGAACCCTGGGCGTCCCAATCGGGCAACCAGGGCATCAACGACCAAGACCCGGAAGTAATCGTCGAGTTCGCCTCGCGGGTGTGCCGGCCGGAGGCAGACGCCCTACTCTGTTCTTGCACCGCTTGGCGGTCTCTGGAGGCTGTTGATGAATTGGAGAAGCGCACCGGCAAGCCGGTGGTGTCCTCCAATCAAGCCGCCATCTGGGCCACTTTCCGAAAATTGAACATGGCTCCAAAGATCCAGGGCTACGGGTCATTGCTTGAGAGTCTGGCTACTGTGACCGCTTGAATTGGACCGGTCGCTGCCTGGCTGCGATTTTGGATAACCTGGAATGGGCATAGAGACATGATAGGCACGGGCTTGGCGTATGTCGGCATCGTGGTGCGGGACGTAGAAGCCGTGGCGGCTATTCTGGAGCGGGACTTCCAGTTGCCCAGGTCCTACCACCTCAATGGCTCAACAGGGCGGCAGACGCCGGTATTTGCCGTGGGACGGACTCAGGCGGCGCTTTTCGAGACCGGCGACCCCTTAGTAGGAGGCGCGGAAAAAACCGGGGTCCACCACATGGCGGTTTCAGTGGACGATTTGGAAGATGCGGTCCGGGACGCGCACCAGCAGCGGTTGCCAGCGTTGTCGTCTCAACCCCAAGCCGGGCTAGGGACCGCTCGGCGTGTGCTTCTGGACCCCAAGAGCACCGGCGGAGTGATAACCTACCTTTCCGAACCACTGACGGCGGACGCTGCTGAAGGAGGTCCGGTAGAGCGCATCGATCATATAGGTGTGGCCAGCCAGGACAACGGCGCTGCCGTGGAGGTCTTCTCGCGCCGCTTGGGCTGGCCCGTGGAAAGCACCCAGACCGATGCTCAATTCAGCACCGTTGCCGAGAGCTTCACGTCGGATAAATACGGAGTTGCCTACCACACTCAGCAACCGGAGTTGCTGGGCGGGCTTCGGGTCGCTTTCATCACCGTCGGCGACTGCGACCTCGAGTTCCTGCAAGAGTTGGACCAAGGCTCCTCGGGGGAGGTGCAGCGCGGCCGTCCGGGCGATACCCAGCAGGACCGGAGCGTCATTAGCCGCTATATTGCTTCACGGGGACCCGGATTGCACCACATCGGATTGAAGGTCCGGGACATCGACGGTCTACTGGGAGCGTTACACCGGACGGGTCACACCCTGATCGACAAAGTCGGCCGTCCCGGCAGCCGGCAGGGCAAAATTGGGTTCATCCACCCGGCCAGCCTGGGAGGCTGGTTGGTCCACTTGGTCCAGAGAGACAGCCACGGACCGCATTGCGCTGTTTAAGTGGGTGTTTGAAAGGCGCCTTCTCCCCTGGTGAGAGAAGGTTAGGATGAGGGGGAGGAGTGATAATGAAGTACGACTATATCATCATCGGGGCTGGCTCAGCGGGCTGCGTGCTGGCCACTCGATTGTCGGAGGACTCCGATAAGTCGGTGCTGCTATTGGAAGCGGGACCAGACTATCCTGAATTCGAGCATCTGCCACAGGACCTCAAGGGCGGCAACAACATGTGGCTCTCCGCCTATGGGCCCCATAGCTGGGACTTCAGGGCCAAGGGCTCAGCGTTGCAGACCGATCCGGTAGTGATTCCCAGGGGCAAAGCCACCGGCGGGTCCAGCGCCATCAACGGCCAGGTCTTGTTCCGGGGCGTTCCGGAAGACTACGACAACTGGGTCCGGTGGGGCAACGACGAGTGGGCCTTTACCGATGTGCTGCCTTATTTTCGCAAGATGGAAAACGACCTGGACTTTCCTGGCGGGGACTTCCACGGCAACGATGGGCCAATTCCGGTGCGCCGCCACAAGCGGGAAGACTGGCTGCCCTACTTTGCCGCCTTTCACGCTGCTTGCGTGGCCCTGGGAATCCCGGAAGACCCGGACCAGAACCATCCCGACTCCAACGGAGTCGCCGCCCGGCCTCTGAACAATATCGACGGCATTCGCATGAGCATGGCCCTTTGCTACCTGGACCTGGCCCGGCACCGGCTCAACTTCACGGTCCGGGGCAACGTCACCGTAAGGCGCATCCTGTTTCAGGGAAAGCGGGCTGTGGGTGTGGAAGCCGAGAGCGGGAACGAGACTTTCAACATCGAAGGCGAGCAGATAATCCTAGCCGGGGGAGCCATCGCCTCACCGCAGATACTGATGCTTTCAGGGGTGGGACCCTCCGATCACCTGCGCAGCCTGGACATTCCGGTGCTGCATGACATGCCGGGAGTGGGCGAGAATCTACGTGATCACCCGGCAGCCTTTATTCTGCTTCAAGGGCGCGGAGAACCACCCGATGATCTGGCGCCCAACGTCCAGGTTGGCTTACGCCTGAGTCCGGATGATTCTCCAACTAGAGCCGACCTCCAGATAACCCCCATCCTGATGTCCAGCGAGCACGCGCCGGCCAGCGTGAACATTGAATCCGACGATTTCCATTTTGGCATCAGCTCGGCATTGCAAAACGCGGTGACCGCCGGGAGGCTCAGGCTGGCTTCCACCGATCCTCACGTTCAACCCGACTTGGACTACAACTACTTATCGGACTCCTACGACCTAAAACGAATGAGGTTTGCCATTCGCACCGCCCTGGGCATTGTGGAGCAGTCCCCATTCAACGACTATGTAGTAGCCCGGTTGAATCCCGCGGACGAGGACCTGGCCTCTGACGACGCTCTGGACAACTGGCTGCTGCGCAACGTTTGCACCCAACACCACTCCTCGGGCACTTGCAAAATGGGCCTGGCTTCCGATTCCATGGCCGTAGTGGACCAGTACTGCCACGTCCACGGACTAGAGGGGCTTAGGGTGGTGGACGCCTCGGTGATGCCCGACGTAATCCGGGCTAACACCAACGCCACCACCATCATGATCGCCGAGCGGGTCGCCGACTGGATCAAAGAGGGCAAGTGAGGACAAAGAGGACTTAGAAGTATATTCCTTTCTTCACGACGCAACGGGTGGGCTTGGCCTCAGAGTCAGGATGTCGGCCAGCTACGTCTCGTATCGGGGTGCAGTATTTGGCATAAGTGCTCACAGCGGAGGAGAGCCACCGAAAACTGGACAAGCTTAAATGTTAAGGTGGCATGGGAGTTGGACCACTTCGGTGGGATACATCTTTACGGAGAGCTACCGCCGCATCATATAGAACGACCTTTTTCCGGCTGCCCTGCGTTCGAATTGATGAATCGACTATACTGGAGCCAACCCTCTTATCGCGGATAATCTCAATCCCTTCAGTCACTAAGTCATAATACCCGGCAATGTCCGAGAGCAACTCGTCTACCTTAATTTCCACCCCTTGGATGATAGAGTTGCCAACGACAACAACTGCATGAGCACCCGGCTTGAGAATCTGACTTAATAAGTGCCCGAAGGTGACTAAATCATTAAAGTAAGTCACTACGTAGTTGGCCCACCCAGGTCCCCCATACGCACCTCGCTGAGGATTACGCTGGCGGACCGCTTCTAGAACCAGATCAAGAGCAGGCAAATCGACGCGAAGTGGAATTGGTTCTCGGTCGCGCACAGTTTGCCAAAACTTCCCTAGGCTTTGCTCTTCCATCTCACGAAGTTGCGCTGTCTGGTCAATCAGTCCTAACCACCAGAGATGCGGACGTGTATTCCGCACATAGTGGTAGTTATTGAGATAAGGCGGAGATGTCACTACGAGGTCGACGGAGTCCTGCTCGATAAAGTTTCTTACATTGAAGAAAGAGTCTTGATATATAGTTACTTGAGGAATGTCGTCTAACGATTCCCGACGTTGCTTTGCTGAGGTAGCGTCTTCTAGCATTTGGCACAGTCGGTCAAGAACAATATCGCCGACAGCAGCGTATTCAACTAGAGGTTTGCCGGAACCTGGACGTGTAGAAAGGCTCGGTTCGTAGGAGTAGTTAGAGAATCTGATCATCACTGAACCAAATGCCACTAAGAACAACTCACGCAGAGGCTCATCTTCGATGCAGGCCAAGTAATCCATTGTGGCCCTGACTTGCCATAGTACCGACTCGCTGAAGAAAGGGATTCGGGACTTGAATTTTGTCGGCGGCAGTGATCTAAGCATGGCTATGCGAGGCGATGCTGAATTGGTCACCTCAGCTTGGAAATTCCGGATAAACTCTCCATAGTCAACGATCAATGAACTGAGAGCACTTAAGTCTAAGCGAGGCGCATTGCTTTTTACCCTTGACGCTAGAGCCGCGTAAGGGTTGATTTCGAAACCTACACTGTCGACACCGCGGTCCATGCTCTCAATCAGTGTGGTTCCAACACCGCAAAAGGGATCGAGTACTAATGGTCGATGGTTGTAACGTTTAGAAAATAAGAAATTATCCAGGACATCGTTCACAAAAGCTGCCGAGAAGCCAGCAATCCATGGCACCCACCTGTGTATGCCGTATAAGCGGTTTTCGGACGAAGCGGAATCCTTTTTTCCAGAGCCGTTTACCTTGTCGGCGCCGAGATCATCAAAGGCGATCTGGTTGGCTATAGATTTAACCATGCTTGCCTGCCATGTTTGGTAGGTTGGTAATGCAACCAGCGATGAAACTCAACCTCTGGAATTCGATATAGACCCCGCTTCCCCACTCGAACTGCCTTCATTAACGACGGTTGGTCCTCACAAATGGTAATATTGCGTTGGATTGTTCGAACCGAAACCTTCAATATGTCTGCAATCTCTTTTGGAGTGAGGTACTTTACGTAGTCGTCCATGGCGTCACTCGCGACCTGTTTGACATTGACGACAGTGTAGGCTTAAAAATTTGTGAAAGTCAAGAAAGCATGGTCATGAAACAGGAAGAATGATATCTAGAGTACGTGCTTGATAGATGATTTAAGGAATAACTGGAAATCGCCTATCCCACTCATTGATATAACCTGGCATCGCTGGGCGCCCCTTGCCGGGAGTGTGCATGCTAAACCCTGGAATCCCATTCCATATTGGGTTATAGGTTTCGATTAGGATGCTCTCCGCGCGGGCGACTTCCCATTTTCGCTCGATGATCAAGTATCTATATGAGACGTCCTCAACATTTATGAATCTTCTGCCCTGGATCTTCCTTATGTGATCTCGTAGCCGACCACGAACCCCCGTTGGTCCTACAGCTTGCCCCACATAGACAGGTACCTTGTTGCACCCTCGGTAAAGTGCATAGACTCCTGACACACGGAAGGCTTCCAATTGATTCAGTGGATGCCTGGGACTTGCTTCAAAAACCGAAAGGAGCTGATCTGCATATGCCTTGTCCACGTCGAACTGGAATGTGTGGAGATCGCACATATGCTAATCACTCCTCCTGGGACAAGCATCCTGGCATATGATATGAGAGGGTAGCAATCGGGCACTCTTACCCAACAACTGACTATGGGAAAAGAGTACATCCACACCCTGTCGAGTCAGCCCTGCTTGTTGCTACCGCAGGAGCTCTTCCCGCAAGCGGTTTATCACCATGTGCGCTTCATCCTCCTCCAGGTTCAGCGGGTCCACCGCCAGCTCGTCCGGATTGCCCAACTGATGCAAGTAGACCGGTGGATCGCCTCTCTGTAAGGCATCAGCTACTTGATCCCGGGTAGGGCCGCGCCAAGCCGCGGTGAATCGCATCACCGCAGTGGGTATCAGGTAGTCTAGGGGGTCGTGCTCTAGACTTACTTCCAAGCCCGGAACCTCGGCTAAGGCGTCGACCACTTGCTGCACTATGCTGCGGTAGCGGTCCATCTCGGCTTCTTCGTCCTCTTCCACGAACAGCTCCAGAGCCGTAACCAAGCCTACGATCTCCTCCTTGGCCACTTTCATAGGGCGGCCCAAGAACTGATTGGGAGCCGCGTTGGCCGCCGCCGCCTCGATCAGGTCTTTTCTGCCGCAAAGGATGCCGGTGCCTTGGGGGCCTCGCACACCTTTGCCCCCGCTGAAGATCACCATGTCTGCGCCGCCCTCCAGATAGCTGTGTAGGTTTGCTCTAGGGGGCAGGGTGGAAGCTCCATCCACAATAACCGGCACTCCGTGTTGGTGGGCTATCTGGCAGACCTCCTCAAGGGACAGAGTGCGCCGGCTGGTAAATGGCGCGAACAGATAAGCAACCGCGGCCGTGTTTTCGTTGATGGCTCCTTCCAACTCCCAGGCGGAACATCCTTTGCCGTGTCCAATGCCGATCAGTTTGCCGCCGGCGGCCCGGTAGGCCTGCTCGTAATGGAACCGGTGCATGTTCTGGATGATGATCTCATTCTTCATGCTCTGGCTATCGGGCAGACGGTGCATCTTCGCCGGGTCTTTACCCGCGATGCAGGCGGCCGCTTGCAACACCAGTCCTCCTGCAGCCCCGCTGCAAACGAAACCGGCTTCGGCCCCGGTAAGACGGGCGATCACTTCCCCCGCTTTCTCGTTCAACTCCCCCATTTCGACCAGGACCGCGGCTGCCTCGACCATCACTTCCAACACCTCGGGCCTCGTCTTGGTGCCGCCGTAGCGGGTCACCGAGCCTGCGGCGTTGATAATGGGTTTTACATCCAGCCTGGCGTACACTTGGGCCGGACCTCTTTCACCGTTAGACATACTTGCCCCCGAATATTAGAATCAGATTAGGGTTGACCTGCTGCCGTCACCCTCGCAGGTAATTGTTCAGATTTGAGGGGAATCTGTCCTTCGACTCCGTTGCGCTGCGCTCAGGATGAGCGGTTCCGTGTTAGTGTGCTGACCAATTCTGAAACAGTTACCCTCGCAGCGAGTCCTTGATCTTTTGGAAGAAAGACTTATTGCGCATCCGTCCCAACAGCCGGTCCCATTGCTGTTCGGCGCCGGTGGAGCGTTTCAGGTCTGTGGTACGTTGTTCCATCAATTCCAGGACTCTTTTCTCTTCGTTCTTGTCCAGCCAGAAGCCATGTTCCTGGGAACACACGTCCAGCCAAAGCTCGTTGAAACGGTAGCGGAACTGGTCCATGGGCGCTTGGCATACCGGGCAGGGAAGTTCACCGTCGCTGGACCTGGTAATCAAAGACCCCTTGACCTCGTCCGTGTTCAACACTGTGTCTTCCAACTGGTCCAGTTCCGGATAGTCCAGCCACATCCCCTCACAACTGGCGCATTTCCCCACCTCGATGCCTCGGTACTTTTGCAGCTTCAGGTCTGAGCCGCACCTTGGGCAAACCATTCAGCTCCTCCTGCTTGGCTGTGAGCCGCCCCATCAACTTTGCGGCGTCGTAGCCAATCGCCATTCGTTCGAGTCATGTCGCCGGATCGTAGCAGTAGTGTAATTCCGCAAACCCGTTGGTTCAAGGTGCGAGCGTTCCCGCCCACCCACACCAAGGAGGTCAAGAGCCTCCCCTTGAGCCAAACAGTGAGTGGTAAAATCAGCGGATTCCCAGGTTGGTCCGGCGTCGCGCGGGTTGCCCAGTCCGGCCGCGGTTGACGCTGGTGCTCAAAGGCTATAAACAAGCCCGGAGGTCTTATGTTACTGGAGATAGATGTGATCGGCGGCGGCAATAGTCCCATGGACCTAAATCGGGTGTTCGATCTTATTTCCGATCCCCGAAGGATTACCCAGGTGTTTACCGCCGACCCCGCCGGCAGCGACCTGTGGTGCGACGTAACTGGCTGGGGCGAGTCCGGCCCCTGTCCAGCCTTGGCCGCGCTGTCCGAGGACTCGGGAGAGGGTGTGGTCTTGTTGATTTATGGGGGCGACCAAGGAATCAGATTGAAGCCTGCCAATAACGAGGAGGAATGGGACGTATCCAGCGGGGCCCAGTGGGGTGAGCCCTGCTTGATGTTGGGTAAGGATACACCCACCAGGGAATAGGCATTACGTAGCTCTTGTCAATCCTTTAGACGCGGTAGTATGCTGGCCGGAAGCTTAGGGCCGATAGGAGGTTTATATGGACAGACAAGATATTCCTTTTCTTTCGGTTGCCGAGCTATCCCGGCTTATCGAAACCAAGGAAGTCTCGCCAGTGGAAGCGGTCCAGGCTTACTTGGAGCGCATCGATCAGATTGACGGCAAGCTCAACTCCTACATCACCGTGTGCCGGGAAGAAGCCCTCCAAGCCGCCCGAGAAGCGGAATCCGCTATTGCCGGGGGGCGTTACCTGGGCCCGTTGCACGGGATTCCCTTGGCGGTAAAGGACCAGTTTACACCAAGGGCATCCGCACCACCGCCGGCTCCAATATTCTTTGGGACTTTGTGCCCGATGAAGACGCCACGGTGGTGGCTAAACTCAAAAATGCCGGGTCAGTCCTTCTAGGCAAGCTAAACCTCAGCGAGTTCGCTCTGGGTGATAGTTTTCACCATCCCGGGGGGACCCCCAGGAATCCCTGGGACTTGGAGCGGAATCCGGGCATATCCAGCAGTGGCTCGGCCGCAGCCACGGCGGCTTTCCTATGCGCCACTTCGCTGGGAGAAGACACCGGCGGCTCTACACGGATTCCTGCGGCATGGAGCGGCGTGGTGGGACTGAGGCCGACTTGGGGCTTGGTCAGCCGTTACGGAGTGCTGCCCGTTTGTTGGTCCATGGACATCGTCGGTCCCATAACCCGCACGGTTGAAGACTGCGCCATCACCTTCCAGGCTATCGCCGGGCACGATCCAAAAGACCCGTACACCCCAAATCAGCCCCTACCCGATTACCGGCAGGCCCTTGAAGAGGACCTGTCGGGCATACGAGTCGGAGTCATCCGAGAGAAGATGGACGGCGACGACGTAGACCCCCAGGTAAGAGACGCCGTCGTCGCCGCGGCGGGTGTCCTCGGGGAGGCGGGAGCCGCTGTGCGGCAGGTGTCGATTCCGCTGATACAAGACGCTGGGGCCGTTTCCAAGTGCTTGACCGATATGGAGGGGGCCGCTGTCCATCACGAAGGGCTGAAAACCCACCCACAGGACTACGATCACAACTCAAGGGTAAGGCTGCTTGCCGGTATTCTGACACCGGCCCAGGTTTACTACAAAGCCCAGAAATTGCGGGCCCTGTTGCGGCAGCAGATTTTGGAGATGTTGGAAACCGTGGACGTGCTGGTGTTGCCTACTTCACCGGTTCCGGCCCCGAGGATTCCGGATGGACCGGGAATCAAGAGCCAAGCCGAGGCGCATAGCCGTATGTCCGGCATAAGAAATTTTACCGGCGCATTCAACCTGGCGGGCACGCCCGCGATTTCCCTTCCTTGCGGCTTCACTCAGGAAAACCTGCCCGTTTCCCTCCAGATCGTTGGCCGACCCTTGGAAGACGCCACTGTTATGAAAGTGGCTTACGCCTACGAGAAGAATACCCCTTGGCACACCCGAAGGCCCCCGATTTAGATGTTTCCTTCTCGGATTAACCCTCAGTTCCCCACCGCCCTCCCAAAGAAGGATAGTAGGCCGCTGGGCTAAACCCAGCGGCCTACTATCCTCTCCATAGATGGGCTGCTCGAACAGAATTGGACTGCCATGACGTGTTTCCTAAGTGTCAGTGAGTATTTCCCAAATACGAGGTGCAACCAATGGATGAACTGATCGCCCGGTCCCTTGACTTAGCCAAGGTGAAAGGGGCTGTCTACTCGGATATCCGGCTGGTCCACACCGACCAGGAACGGTACGTAGTCCGTAACGGTGTCGTAGACACTTTGAGCACGGAACAGTCCACGGGGTTCGGGGTCAGAGTGGTGGCTGACGGCGGCTGGGGATTCGCTTCCGGTAACGACTTCTCGGCGTCCGAGGTGGACCGGGTTACTGCCCTAGCGGTGCGGATCGCCCGCGCTTCCACATTGCTGTCTCCTGTTGCCAAGGGGAGCAAAGAAGGGGTCCGCTTGGGTCCCCCGGTGACCAGCCGGGGCGTCTATTCAACCCCCCTTCAAGTGGACCCTTTCAGCATCTCTCCTGGGGAAAAGCTGAGCTTGTTGTTGGAGGTGGACCAAGGGATGGCTTCGGTCCGGGGCATAACTTCCCGGCAGAGCAACCTGATTTTCATCAAGGAGCAAAAAACCTTCGCCAATACTGAGGGGGCCCACGTTGAACAAACCATCTATGAGTCCGGCGGCGGTATGCAGGCCACCGCCGTGGGCCACGGCGAGGTGCAGCGCCGGTCCTACCCCGAGGCTCACGGCCGCCAGCAGGGATGCGCCGGGTGGGAGTACATCCTGCAGATGGACCTGCCGGGCAATGCCCAGCGGACCGCCAGTGAGGCAGCGGCTTTACTTACCGCCCAGCCCTGTCCCAGCGACATTACAACCACCGTCATCATCGGCGGCTCTCAGTTGGCCCTCCAGGTCCATGAGTCCTGCGGCCACGCCATTGAGCTAGACCGGGTGCTGGGATCGGAGGCTGCCTACGCTGGAACGTCCTTTTTGACTACCGATAAGCTAAACAACTTTGGATACGGCTCGGAGCAAGTCAACATCACCGCCGACAGCCTCCGCCTTCCTGGGCTTGGAACCTTTGGCTGGGATGACGAGGGAGTTCCAGCTCAGTCGACCCCTATCGTAAAGGACGGGCGTTTCGTGGGCTACTTGATGTCCCGAGAGTCATCGTCCGGGCTGGGGTTGGAGTCCAACGGATGTATGAGGGCTTCATCTTGGAACCGCATCCCCTTGATTCGTATGACCAACGTCAGCCTGGAACCGGGCTCCTGGTCCCTGGATGATCTGGTGGCGGACACCGGCGACGGAATCTACATGGAAACCAACCGTTCTTGGTCCATAGACGATCGCCGCTACAACTTCCAGTTCGGCACCGAGGTCGGCTACGAGATCAAGGGAGGCAAATTGGGCCAACTCCTCCGCAATTGCACCTACACCGGCATCACGCCCCAGTTCTGGAACTCCTGCGACGCCGTCTGCGGCCAAAACCACTGGGAGATGTGGGGTACTCCACAGTGCGGCAAAGGCCAGCCGGGACAGATCGCTCATACCGGACACGGCGCCGCTCCGGCCCGATTTCGGAAGGTGAAAGTGGGGGTCATGAGATGATAGGACGGGACCGGTGTGAAGCAGTCTTAGAAAAGGCTATTGGGCTTTCTAAGGCCGAGCAAGCCGATTTTTACCTTAGCGTCCAAGAACAGGGTCTGACCAGGTTCGCCAACAACGTCATCCACCAAAATGTCTCGCACAGCGACGCCCAACTGCACGTCCGGGCCACCGTGGGGAAAAGGCTGGGGAGAGCGGTAACCAACGACCTCAGTGATAACGGCCTTGCCAAGGCGGTGGAGCAAGCCCGGCGGAACGCCGTCCTCATGCCCGAAGACCCCGACTTTCCCGGCCTGCCCGGCCCGGCCCAAGCCCTTATGGTGAACTCTTACGACGAAGCCAGCGCCGGTTACAGTCCGGAGGACCGCGCCGCTGCGGTAGCAACCGTCTGCCGCATGGCCCGGTCAAATTCGCTGACGGCCTCGGGCGCCTACCGCAACGGAACTCGGGAAAACGCCGTTGCCAGCACCAGAGGCGCACGCGCCTATCACGGCAGCACCTTCGCCGGACTGATTATCACTGCAATGAGCGGCACTTCCTCGGGTTGGGCCAAGGGAGGGTCTTGGCGCGTTTCGGACATAGACGCCGAGGCCCTAGCCGGCGAGGCGATTGACAAGGCCCTCAGGGGGCAAAACCCTCAAGCAATTGAGCCCGGCAACTTTACTGTCGTGCTGGACCACTACGCGGTGGATGACGTCTTGGCGGCACTGAGCCTGTACGGCATGAGCGCTCAAGCAGTCCAGGAGGGCCGGAGCTGGATGAACGGCGTCTTGGGACAACCGGCCATGAGTCCTCGGGTCAGTATCTGGGACGACGGACTCGACCCCGACGGGTGGCCGGTGCCTTTCGACGCCGAGGGAGTCCCTCGACAGCGAGTGGCTATGGTTACGGAAGGCGTCATAGGAGACCCAGTCCATAACTCCTATACCGCAGCCAGAGAAGGCGCATCCTCGACGGGGCACCAAGTGAACTTTACCGGCGGCCCCATGGCCTCCAACCTGTTCATGAAGCCGGGCGACGATACCCTGGAGGGAATGATAGCCTCCACTAGCCGTGGACTGTATATTACCCGGTTCCACTATACCCGCTTGATGCACAACAAGGGCTGTGTTATGACCGGCATGACGCGGGACGGCACTTTTCTCATAGAGAACGGCCGGCTCAGCCATCCGGTGAAGGACCTTCGGTTTACCCAATCATACGTGGAGGCGTTTGCCGCGGTTGAAGCCGTCGGGAACAGCACCAAGCTGTTGCTAAACGAATTCGGCTTCGCTACCAGGGCGCCCAGGTTGAAGCTGGGCAGCTTCAATTTTACCGGTGTGACGGCGTGAGGCTAAGCCCCCTGGATTTCGACCCCTTTGGCTGTACTTTATGCCCCCCACACTGATAACTTGTAAGCATAACTTTATGCTGTTATGAATTCTTATCGAGGTTTTCAATGAGACGTACCCAATTGCAACTCGATGAGCCGACATATCGACTTCTTCGCACCAGAGCCTTTGAAGAAGGGGCCTCCTTAGCGGCGGTGATTCGAAGAATTTTGCACCAACACCTTGGTGTGACCGATGAACGAGGCCGCAAGTTAGAGGACTTTCAATTTATTGCCTCTGGGACCTCATCCCAATCAGACTTAGGGCCTATCTCTGAGCGGCACGACGAAGCACTTGCGCAGGACTTCGCCCAGTGATCTTCCTGGATACCTCCGCTATTTACGCTTTAGCCGACTCAGGAGACCCAACCATGAACAGGCCTTGAGTAGATTCGCGAGCGTCATTGAAGAGGGCCAAGCGATACTGACTCACAATTACGCGGTGGTAGAGGCGGTTGCCCTATTACAGAATAGATTGGGGATAACCAGCGCCCTCCGGTTCCTGAGGGAAGTCGATAGCTTCCAGGTTCATTGGATCACATCCGAGGACCACCAACGGGGCGTGGCTCTTCTAATGGAGCGTGCCCGGCGGGGACTCAGCTTGGTAGACTGTGTTAGCTTCGTGGTCATGGGTCGATACGAAATCGACCAGGCCTTGGCCTTTGACCGCGATTTTGAGCATGAAGGATTTCGTCTTTACCCAGACCCCTCGAGTCTCCGATAGATGGGGGCTAATCAGGCAGGCCAATAACTTTGGTTGACGCTGCCAACAACCTCAGCTACACTTACCATCGTCCACGGAGGCCGTTTTCACTCCTTTCGGGACTGATAAGCTTGACCTCTGGGAAGACTGTCGAAAGCGATTAGCCAATATGTGCGGTGTCAGCGGTATCCTCTATAAGAACAGCGGGGCCCATAGCCTGGCTCCAATCGGCGAAGATTTGGTTAAAATGTTGGAGTCGATGACTCACCGCGGCAAAGACTCCAGCGGCATTACCGTAGCGGGCGAAGACCCGGAGGGCGACCTGATCGTCCGTGTTTGGACTGATGAGGCGGCCCAAGCGCCGGAGGTTTTGGCCAGGGTGGAGGAGACAGTGCTCCGGGCTGGCGGCGTCATCCGGTCCCGAAAAGCCTGGGGCCAGTTCTTTCGGCTGGCCGTCAACTACGAAGGCGAGGTCCCTTTACTGGCCGAAGCCCTTTTGAACACCCGGGGAGTGGCCCTGCATAGTATGGGCGAGTCCTCGGAAGTCATCAAGGATGTGGGCACGCCGGTGGTCATGGATGCCAAGCACACCATGAGCCAGCTAAAAGGCACTCATGGCATCGGCCATGTGCGGATGGCCACGGAAAGCCGGGTAGACGTCAACCACGCCCATCCCTTTTGGGCCTATCCCTTCCCTGACGTTACTGTGGTGCACAATGGCCAGCTAACCAATTATCACAAACTCAAGCGGATGTACGAGGACCAAGGACACCGCTTCCAAACCGAAAACGACTCGGAGTTGATTGCGGTGTACCTCGCCGAGAAATTGGCCCAAGGCGATTCGTTGGACTACGCGCTCCGTGCTTCGCTTAAGGACCTGGACGGCACCTTCACCTACCTGGTGTCCACCAAGGCCGGGCTGGGCTACGCTAAAGACCAATGGTCAGCCAAGCCGCTGGTGTCCATGGAGACCGACGAGGTCATAGCAATCGCATCTGAGGAGATCGCCCTTCGCAGAGTCTTTGCCGAAGAAATCGACCGCGTGGAGCCCCAAAACAACGAGGTCATGACTTGGTTACTTTAGACGCCGGTCAGATGTCCACCCGGGAGATCAACGTCAGGCTGAAAGAGATGGCGGCCAAGGGCGAGGAAATCACTATTACCAATCCTCAAGCCCGCCACAACATTGGGGTTGCGGTCCTTCACCAATGCAAGATTCATATCAAGGGCAGTGTTGGTTACTACGCGGCCAGCCTCATGGACGGCCCGGAAGTGTCAATCGACGGCAATGCCGGTTGGGCCTTGGGCGACAATATGATGGCCGGTAAGATAACTCTGACTAAAGACGCCGGTGCGTCGGTGGGTTCCACTATGCGGGGCGGAGAGCTGTTTGTCGGCGGCAATGCCGGCGCCAGGGCCGGCATATCCATGAAGGGCGGCACTCTGATCGTGGGCGGCAGCACCGGCTCTTTTACCGGATTTATGATGCAAAAGGGACGTATCATCGTCTGCGGCGATGCGGGAGAGGCCGTGGGAGACTCGATGTACGAAGGCACTATCTACGTGGCCGGTGAAATTGCCTCCCTGGGCAACGATGCCAAGACCGAACAGATAAGTGAACAGGAACTCATCGATCTCCTGGCAACGCTGGAAGGCTATGGCATCCACCGGAGATACAGCTTCACCAAAGTGGTTTCGGCTAAGAAGCTGTACCATTACGACTCCCTGGAACGCCTCGAGAAATCTGCGATTTAGAGAGGAATCCTCTGATGGTGACGGGGAGCAGTCAGATATGGCCGCCTTGGGTCATGGAGGATATCCATGCCAAGGCCGAGCTGGGCCGGTACAGGATCCGGGGATTCAGTACCTTTCAGAAGGTCACTCATTTCGACGACCTAACCTTCTTGTCCACCGGCCTTACTCGCTTCCCCTTGGAAGGCTACAAAGAACGCTGCAACACCCGGACGGTCATCGGCTCCCGCCACGCTGAAAACCCCTTAGTCTTGGAGACTCCGATCTACATCAGCGGCATGAGCTACGGGGCTCTGTCGGCCAACGCCAAGGTTGCGCTGGGGAAGGGCGCTTCTATGATGGGCACGGCGACCTGCACCGGCGACGGTGGTATGTATTGGGGTGAAAGAGAAGCGTCGGAAAAGCTCATTTACCAGGTATTGCCCAGCCGCTACGGCTTGAACCCTCATCACTTGGTCCAAGCCCAAGCCATTGAAATAGTAGTTGGACAAGGAGCCAAGCCCGGCACCGGCGGTCTCCTTATGGGGGTCAAGGTGCTGGACGAAATCGCCGATATGCGGGACCTGCCCCAAGGCATCGACCAGCGCAGTCCGGCCCGCCACCCGGACTGGCTCGGCCCCGATGACCTGGCAGTGAAGATCGAGCAGCTAAGGGAAGCCACCGATTGGAGGGTGCCCATTCACGTGAAACTGGGCGCCTGCCGGGTGGACGACGACGTTAAGCTGGCGGCCAAGGCCGGTGCCGATGCCATCGTCATTGACAGCATGATAGGGGCCACCGGCGCTTCGGCCGAAGTGCTAATAGAACACAGCGGAGTTCCTACGGTCCCGGCCATCGTCATGGCCAGGGAGGCTCTGCGGGAGTTGGGACTGTACGGCAAGGTGAGCCTGATAGCCTCCGGCGGCATTCGCCACGGAGCCGATGCGGCCAAGGCCCTGGCCCTGGGCGCCGACGCGGTGGCCATCGGGACCGGGGCCTTGATCGCTCTGAACTGCAACAAAGAGATTCCAGAGTCCGACTTTGTCAAGGAAGTCGGCGTGCCCGCCGGCTACTGCCACCACTGTCATACCGGCAAGTGTCCGGTAGGAATCACCACCCAAGACCCTCAACTAATAAAGCGCTTGGACCCCGACGAAGCGGCCGAGCGTGTGGCCAACTTCCTCAACTCCATGACCATGGAGATGACCCTGCTCACCCGCTCCCTGGGCAAAAGCGACGTTCACAGCCTTGAGCCCGAGGATATGGCCGCCCTCACCATTGAGGCCTCCGCCATGGCCCGGGTTCCCCTGGTGGGGACCAACAAGGTGTACTGAACGCTGACATCCCTTCCAAAGGAGCTCACCATGGCCGCACGGGACGACGTCCGCCAGCGAATGAGCAACGACAACATCAAGTACATTCTGGCCCAGTTCGTCGACATCAACGGCTCACCCAAAGTAAAGATGGTCCCCGCGTCTCACTTTGACGACGTGATAGACACCGGAGCGGGCTTTGCCGGGGCCGCCTTGCCCGGAATGGGGCAGGGACCCCACTCCCATGACATGCTGGCCAGGATAGACCTGGATAGCTATACGCCGGTGCCCTGGACCGAAGGTGTGGCCCGCTTTGCCAGCGACCTTTACGTTGACGAACAACCCCATATGTTTTGTCCGCGGCAGAATTTCAAGCGGGTGCTGTCCGACCTCAGGGACCAGGGCTACGTCTTTAACGTTGGCATCGAGCCGGAGCACTTCCTGGTTACCAGAGACAACAACGGTTCTATTTCCGTCTGGGACCCAAACGAAGTAGATAGTCTCACCAAACCCTGCTACGACTTTAAGGGCATTGCCAGCGTAATGGGCTACCTGCGGGACATGATGGACGGTATGCAGCGTCTGGGATGGGACGCCTACCAATCGGACCACGAAGACGCCAACGGCCAGTATGAGATCAACTTCGTTTATGACGATGCGCTGACCACTGCCGACCGGTACACTTTCTTCAAGATGATGACCAGCCAGTACGCTCAAAAATACGGTGCTATTGCTACCCACATGGCCAAGCCTTTCACCAATCGCACCGGCAGCGGCGGCCACATCCACTACCACTTGGCCGACGCCGCCACCGGGGAGAACCTGTTCTTGGACGAAGAGGACCCCCGGGGGTTGGGGTTGTCCGAGACGGCCTACCACTTCATCGGCGGTGTCTTCGATCATGCCCGGGCCCTTTGCAGCGTCATGTCGCCCACGGTCAATTGCTACAAACGGCTGCAAGTAGGACCGGCGCTCATGGGTTCCACCTCCGGCTTTCTCTGGACCCCTGCCTTCGTTTCCTACGGCGACAACAACCGCACTCAGATGATCCGGACCGCAGGCCCAGGTCATTTGGAGGACCGCACCATGTCCGCCGCTTGCAACCCTTACCTGTCCTTCGCGGCCTACGTGACTGCCGGGATGGACGGCATCCGTAGGAAGCTGGACCCGGGCGAGCCCTACCTGGGCAACCTCTATGACCTGGGGTTGGAGGAGATTAGCCGCCGGGGCATCCGGTTGCTCCCCCAATCTCTAGCCGAGGCCCTTTCCGAGGTCCGCCGAGACGAATTAGTCCAGAAATCGCTGGGCCCAATCTACGATGAGTTTGTTTCCCTCAAGGAAGGCGAATGGCGCGAGTACCACCGCCAAGTCACCCAATGGGAACTGGATCGCTATTTGACCTTGTTTTAGCGGAACTAGTATCAAAGCATAGGAACTCCCCCTAAAGATAACACCGGAAGGCGAACTCGGACTGATGAGCCATGGAAGATAAGTACAACTATCTGGAACAGAATCCAGACAAAGGGTCTCGTGAACTGTTTGTCAAGGGCTCGGGAATTCGGGCTTCCACCTTATGGCACGACCGTTATGTTTCCCGCCAACACCCTGACAAGATAGCCCAGGACCGAGATATACCGGTGGAGGCAGTCCGAGAGGCCCTGGCGTATTGCCAGGACACGTGGGATGTCATCTGTGACGAAAAAGACCGAGAGCGTGAGCGTCTGCAGCAGAAAGGGTTTTTCGAAGCGCAGCCTTAGGGGTTAAAGACAATGTCCTTCCTGCTAAACTGCCCTAACTGCGGGGAACGAAACGTCAACGAGTTCCGTTTCGGCGGGGAGGTCACGGTGCGCCCAACTCCAGATGCCTCAGAGGCGGAATGGTCAAGCTACCTCTACTCTAGGGTGAATGCCGCCGGGGTGCAGCGGGAGTGGTGGGTCCATCGTTATGGCTGCCGCAAGTGGCTGCTGGCCCTGAGGGATACTATGACGAACCAGGTGCAGGAGACCTTCTGGCCATGATGAAACGGAAGGAAAATCTCAGGCTTGAGGCTAGGCCGTCGGAGCTGATAGACCGCACCAAAGAGATAGTATTCCAGTTTGACGGCCGCACGGTGCGGGCTCATCAAGGCGACACTGTGGCTTCGGCCCTTTACGCCTCCGGGACCACTATTTTCAGCCGGGGTTTCAAGTACCACCGCCCCCGGGGGCTGCTTTGCGCCGCCGGACGGTGCCCAAACTGCCTTATCGACGTGGACGGAGTGCCCAACGTACGGGCCTGCACCCAGTTGGCGCAGCAGGACATGCAAGTCCGTCATCAAAACGCATGGCCCTCCCTGGACCGTGATTTCCTCTCTCTTCTGGACCGGCTCCAATGGCTGATGCCCGTGGGTTTCTACTACAAAGCTCTCCACCGGCCCAAATTTCTATGGCGTCTGGCCCAGCATGTCATTAGGCGCGTTGGCGGACTGGGCACCGTTAAGACCGGCGCGATTTCCCAGGCCCACTACCACCACCGGTATCAGCACGCCGACGTGGCGGTGGTCGGCGGCGGTCCCGCCGGCTTGTCCGCAGCGCTCCAGGCCGCCGGCCAAGGCAGCAGCGTTACCTTGGTGGACGACCAACCGAGTCTTGGGGGGCACCTACGTTATAGTCCTCGAAGCCACCGGAACATCCCAGGATTCGGGGAGGCTTCAGCCCAAGACATCGCCGGACAACTGGCCCGCTCGGTGGAGGAATCTTCCCGTATCCAGGTTATGACCGGCGCCACTGCCTTTGCATACTACCAGGACAACCTGTTGGGGGTGCTCCACGGTGATGAGGTGGTCCAACTCAGGGCGAAACGAGTCGTCCTTGCCACCGGTTCCTACGAGGTGCCCCTGCTGTTCGAAAACAACGACCGGCCCGGCATCATGCTAGCCACGGCGGCCCAGCGATTGATCCATCTCTACGGCGTCAAGCCGGGCAAGAGGGCGGTGGTCGCCGTCAATAATGACCCGGGTTACTACGCCGCGTTAGACCTGCTGGATGCCGGTGTTGAAGTAGCTGTGGTAGTGGATTCGAGGCCGGAATCGGCTGAGGAATTGCAAGCAGCCAGGGCATTGGAGTCTCGAGGGGTTTCTGTTCTGTCTTCCCATGCCGTAACCCGCGTCGAGGGCAAGAAAAAGGTTGGGGCCGTAGCCGTTTCCCGGATACAGGGAGGGGAGCCTGCGGGTGAAATCAAGCGATTTGCTTGCGACCTCGTCTGTATGTCCGGCGGATTCCAGCCGGCCAACGGTCTGCTCCACCAAGCAGGAGGTTCTTTAGGCTACGACGAAGACCTGGGCCAAGCGGTCCCTTTGTCATTGCCGCCGGGCCTGTACGCGGCGGGAGAGGTCACCGGCATCCACGACCTGGCGGCCACACTACTTCAGGGGAAATTGGCTGGCTCGGAGGCGGCTGCAAGCCTGGTGGACCCGGCCGCTGGCCCATCCGGCGTCCAAATAGAAGACCTACAACGTCAGACGGCCGCCGCGGAAGACGAGCACCGGAACAGGGCTAAGCCCCACGCTCCGCTGCTGTCCAATGGAAAGGGGAAGAAAAACTTCCTTTGCATTTGCGAAGACGTCACCGCCAAAGACATCGTAGACGCCATCGACGAGGGATTCGACGATCTTCAGATGCTGAAGCGTTACAGCACCGCCACCATGGGACCCTGCCAAGGCAAGATGTGCCTCAAGTCGTTGGTGGGCCTCTGTGCTCAGAGTACCGGCCGCAGCGTCGGCGAAACAGGCGTCACCACGTCCCGTCCGCCCTTGCAGCCGGTGCCCTTGGCGGCCCTGGCCGGACCGGGGCACATGCCCATAAAACGCACACCCATGGACCATTCGCACCGGGAATTGGGCGCGCCAATGGTGGAGTTGGGTCCTTGGCAGCGTCCTTTCGACTATGGGTCGCCCCAAGCCGAGTGTTTGGCGGTGCGTCAACGGGTAGGCATCATGGACGTCAGCACTCTGGGCAAGCTGGAGGTCAGGGGACGAGACGCCCCCGCGCTGCTCGACAAGCTATACACGCACCACTTTTCCAACTTGAGGGTCGGCAGGATCCGCTACGGGTTATTGTGCAGTGATAACGGCGTCATTCTGGACGATGGGACCGTGACCAGGTTGGCCCAAGACCGGTACTTCGTCACCACCACGACGGGCAACGTGGACTTGACTGAGGAATGGTTCAGATGGTGGTCGGCGGGCAGCGGCATGTGCGCCCACGTTACCAATGTTACTTCAGCTTACGCGGCTATCAACGTCGCCGGTCCAAGAGCAAGGGAGACCCTGAGCAAGCTCACCGAGGTCGACGTTTCTCAATCAGCCTTCGGATACATGAGGTCGGCCCAAGGCATGGTGGCGGGAGTGCCTGCCATCCTGCTGCGAATTGGCTTCGTGGGGGAAGCCGGTTGGGAACTCCACGTTCCGGCCGAGTACGGCGAGTACCTGTGGCAGACCATCATGGACGCCGGCAGTGAGTTTGGCATCAGCCCCTTCGGCTTGGAAGCGCAGCGGATTTTGCGTCTGGAAAAAAAGCATATCATCGTCGGCCAGGATACCGATGCCGTGTCCAACCCCTTGGAAAGCGACATGGGTTGGGTGGTGCGCTTTGACAAGGAGGACTTCATCGGCCGCGGCGGCCTGAAATTGGTCAGCGACCGGGGACTACGCAATAAACTGGTCGGTTTCACCATGCGAGACGGCGGCGTGCCCGATGACGCCGATCCGGTGCTGGTAGGCCGGAAGCCCGTGGGCCGGGTGACCAGCGCCCGGCTCAGCCCTACTATGGGCAAAGGCTTTGGGCTTGCTTGGATACCAATAGAGCTGGCCGAGGAGGGCTCGGACATCGGCATTCTGGTCAACGGGAAGACGCTCCCGGCTCAAGTGACTCTGCGGCCCTTCTATGATCCCGAAGGGGAGCAGTTGAGAGCATAAGCATGGCCACTTGGAATCCGGTGAAACGCAGTTCCTTACACCACAAGCACCTAGCCTTGGGAGCCGCTTTGGAGCAGCGGGAGGGTTGGCAACAGCCCGCTCGATATTCCTCGGCTGAACAAGAGTTGGAGCAGTTGAAAGGGGCCGCCGGCCTCTGCGACATTAGCTCCGTAGGCAAAGTCAGTGTTCAAGGCGAGCAGCTTGACCATCTGTTGACCGCTGCATTTCCAGACGCCACGGAGTTGCATATAGGCTCGCTGCGCCAAGTGAAGTTGGGAAGTCCATCCGATCCTTGGCACTGCGCCCTCTCCCGTCTGGCGGTGGATGAATATCTGGCGGTTACGCCTACGGGGAAGAATGTCGCCCTGGTTGAAATACTCGAGGAAGACCCGGACCGCTGCGCCCACGTCGTTGACCTTACCTCAGCCTTGGCCGGGGTGAGTATAGCCGGTCCATCGGCTAACCTGCTCTTGACCAACCTAATTGACTTGGACCTGTCCGATGCGGGCTTTCCCCATCTGCACTGCGCCTTGTCGAAGATAGCGGGGATACACGGGACCCTGCTGCGAAGGGATATAGCGGGACTGCTTCGATATGAGCTTTATTTTACCCGCGAGTTCGGGGAATACATGTGGGACGTGTTAATGGAAGCCGGTGAACGTTACGGCGCGGTCCCTGTTGGCGTAGAAGCCAAGGAACTTCTGGGAGCCTGACTGTCCCGGACCTCTGCGTCCCCTGCGGTTAATCAAGGGAAGGGAAATGTTTCAGTTATTTCGGAAAACCCCGATGTGGGAAAAGCGCCCGCTGAAAGACCGCTACGAAGTAGTCATAGTTGGGGGCGGGGTCCACGGCCTTTCCACCGCCTACTACCTGGGTAAGCTGGGCGTCAGGGATGTCGCGGTGCTGGATAAAGGCTATCTGGGAGGCGGGGCCAGTGCCAGGACTACCGCCATCATCCGGTCTAACTATCTCACGCTCGAGGGAATCCCCTTCTTCAATGAGAGCGTAAAGCTATACGAGGGCCTGGCCAAGGAGCTGAACTTCAACCTCCTCTTTAACCAGATGGGCCGCTTGGACTTGGGCCACACCGATTCCGCGTTGTACGGCCTGCGGCTAAGGTCCGAGTTTAACCAGATTCTCGGCGTGAACAGCCGCATGGTGGGTCCCAAGGAGATCAAGAAGCTTGTGCCAGTCATGGACCTGCGCCAAGGCAAGCCCTTCCCAGTCCAGGCAGCGTTGTATCATCCTCCGTGCGGCGTCATCCGCCACGATGCGGTGGTCTGGGGCTACGCCCGAGGCGCGGATAGACAGGGTGCGGAGCTGCACCCCTTTACCGAAGTGACCGGCATCGACCGGAGCAACGGACGGGTAGCCGGGGTCGAGACCAACCGGGGTTTTGTCAAAGCAAACACCATACTCAATGCCACCGCCGGTTGGAGCTCCACTATCGCCGGCATGGTGGGCTTGGAGTTGCCCATATCGACCCACCCGTTGCAGGCCATGGTGACCGAGCCGCTGAAACCCTTCCTGGACAAGACCATTTCCTCGGCCAATCTCCACGCCTACGTGTACCAGACCGACCGCGGAGAGGTGGTAATTGGGGGCGGTGTCGATCCTTATCCTAGCTACAGCCACCGCTCGAGCTTTCAGCCTGCGGAAGAATTGGCCACCCACACCCTGGAATTGTTTCCGGTCCTAAAGAATGTCAACGTCCTGCGCCAGTGGGCCGGACTCTGCGATATGAGTCCCGACTATGCTCCCATCATGGGACTGGTGGAAGGGATAGACGGATTCATCCTAAGTTGCGGTTGGGGCAGTTGGGGATTCAAGGCCGCTCCCGTGGCCGGGCAGCGCATCGCCGAACTGATTGCTACGGGCAATACCCCCGATCTCATCAAGCCCTTTGCCCTGTCACGTTTCCGAGAGGGCAAGCTGGTCAACGAAAGAGCGGCCGCTCCGGCGGCGGCCATCCACTAGAGGCTGTGTTAGAGGTCTCTTCTCCCTTGGGGAGAGGGCACTTTGCACACACCCTCTTAGACATCTGCCGCGAAGAATTAGCGTGAAACGCGCCTTGATCATTCGCCACGCCGCTCCTGAGACGCTGGCTGGCAACTTCCGCGCGGTGCTTGAGAACCATCGGTTCCGGTTGGACTATCTTAACGTCTTCGAGTCGGCCCCCCGGCTCCACCGGTTCTCGCCCCCGGCCTTGGAGGAGGTGAGTTTGATCGTGGTTCTTGGCGGGCCTATGTCGGCCAACGACGATTATCCCGCCCTCCACCTGGAACGGGCCTATCTGAGGGAGGCAATATCCACCGGCAAGCCGGTATTGGGCATTTGCTTGGGAGCGCAGTTGATGTCCACCGCCTTGGGAGGCACGGTAGAGCCCACCGGCGGATACCAGTTCGGTCTGAGGAAGATTCTGGTCACTGCTGACGGCGACGCCGACCCCGTCTTCGGCAAGATCACCATACCGTTAGTGCCGACGCTGCACGGCGATTGTTTTTCCGTTCCCGCCGGTGCGGTGAAACTGGCGGAGGGATACATGCTGTGCCGGGATGGGCGCTACCGGCTTATCAACATGGCCTTCCGCTACGGCAACTCCTACGCCCTTCAGTTCGAACCCCAGTTGACCTTGGAGGAACTGAAGGTGTGGAACGTAGAGCTACGAGACGACTACCGGCTGATGGGCGGCGACTTCGACCCCGATGAAGAGGCCGCCAGGAACCTGCGGGAGTTCGCCAAGTTCTCGCCCAGTCACGAAAGCCAGATGCGGGAAATGCTGCTGGCTTTCTTGTCCAACGCCGGGCTGGTTGACTAACTCTCCTTATACCGGCCAGGAGCACCTTACCCAATCCAGGACGTCAGGCAGCCAGCAACTCCTTCATGGCGTCGTCCACAAACTTGGCGTCCGGCGGGTTGAAGCCCGGCCCTCCGGCCAAGTGGCCCCAAATCGAATCTATGGTACGCAGTTCAGCATTGGGCATGTGACGGACTTCCAGCTCGTTATCTTCCGGCGGGAAGTATAAATCGGTCTTGCCGGGTATGACAATGGCCTTGGCCTTGATGGCCCCCAAGGCTTTGGAGAAGTCGCCGCCGTAGAGAGGATTGGCGCTGAGGTCGGCATTTTGCCAAGTCCAGATCATTGCTAGAAAGTTGTTGGCGTCGGAGCCCAAGCGCCGGCCCTCCCAGAAAGCGATCAAGTAGTCTTCCAAGGAGGAGTAGCCTATCTTCAAGTAGACCTCTTCCCGGTAAAAGGCCTGGGAGACGGCCCAACCGGCGTAGACCCGGCCCATGGCCCGCAGGCCCTTGTTGGGTGGGCTGGTGTACCAGCCGCCCTGCCAAGCGTCGTCGGCGGTCAAGGACGCCTTGACCCCCTCCAGAAAGACAAAGTTGTGCCGCGAGGTCTTGGCCGAGCCGCAGATGGGCATGATGCGCTGTACCATGTCGGGAAACAAGCAGCCCCATTGGTAGGTCTGCTGCGCCCCCATAGACCAACCGGTAACTAGGGCGAGCCGTTGGATGCCGAAAACCTCGGTTACCAACCGGTGCTGGCACCTAACGTTGTCGTACACGGTTACGCCAGGGAAACGGGCCCGGTCATAAGGCTCCGGTGTGTTGCTGGGCGACGATGATAAGCCGTTGCCGAACATATTGGGAACGATGATGAAGTACTTGCCGGGATCGAGGGCCAATCCGGGTTGTATGATCGCTTCATTCTGGGTGTGCTGCCCGCCGAAGAAGGTGGGGTAGACGATGGCGTTATCCCTGGCGCGGTTCAAGGTCCCATAGGTCTTGTAAGCCAGGTTAGCGTCGCGCAGGGTTGCCCCCGATTGGAGGACCACGTTGCCCAAGTCAAAAATTTCGTAGTCGGTCATCATTCCGTCCCGTTCCTAAGAAAGTGTCTCCAAAGTTCCCTCTCCCTCTGGGAGAGGCCTGGAGAGAGGGCTGGGGTGAGGGCTATTCTCAACTATGGCATGATTCTAACATTCTCTGCCGCTTTGACACCCGCGCTCTATTGCGGTTTAATAACTTCACACCAGCAACTTTATTACCCTTAGAGGCTGTGAGGAAATCCCCTCTCCCACGGGAGAGGGTTAATGGTATCTTCTTCACAAACGAAAGCTGGCTACAAACTTTTAGCCGAGGTGAGCGATGAAAGCGGCCGTGTTACGCGAGGTGGACCGTCCCTTGGAGGTCGAAGAAATACACATAGACAAGCCCGGGCCTCATGAGGTGTTGGTGCGCACCGGGGCATCGGGGGTCTGTCACAGCGACCTGCATTATGTCGAAGGCAAGTACACTATCCGAATGCCGGCCATTCTGGGCCACGAGGCGGCCGGCACGGTGGAAGCCGTGGGCGAACAAGTGACCTACGTAAGGGCCGGGGACACAGTGATCCTGTGCCTTTCCGTTTTCTGCGGGCATTGCGAAATGTGCTTGAGCGGACGCCCGGTCCTTTGTTCCAAAACGGACGTAGTCCGCACTCCACAGGAACCCCCCAGGCTAAGCCAGGGAGACACGGCCATCACCCAGATGGCATTGCTGGGGTCTTTCGCCGAGCAGATGCTGGTCCACGAGCACTCCTTGGTAAAGGTGCGAGAGGACATCCCCTTTGAGCAGTTGGCTCTCATCGGGTGCGGTGTGACCACCGGCCTGGGAGCGGCTCTGAATACGGCTAAAGTCGAGCCCGGCAGCACAGTGGTGGTCATTGGCTGTGGCGGCGTCGGCTTAAGTTGTATTCAAGGAGCAGCCTTGGCCGGAGCGTTGCGGGTCATTGCGGTGGATGCAGTGGAGACCAAGCTGACCCTTGCCCAGGAATTTGGAGCCACCGACGTGGTGGACGCCTCCGGCGGGGCTGTTGTCGAGAAGATCATAAACCTGACTAATGGCGGAGTGGACTACTCATTCGAGGCCATCGGTAAGAAAGAGACCGCCGAGCAAGCTTTTGAAATCCTGAGACCCGGGGGCACCGCGACCATCATTGGCATGATACCCGAGGGAACAAAGATAGAACTGGACGGACCCTCTTTTCTGCGGGAGCGGAAAATCCAGGGCAGCAGCATGGGCTCCAACCGGTTCCGCACCGACATGCCACGGTACATTGAGTTTTACCTTCAGGGCAGGCTGAAGCTGGACCAAATGGTGTCGCAACGGATGAAGCTGGACCAAGTCAACGAAGCCTTCGAGGACATGAAGCGGGCCGAAGTAGCCCGAAGCGTGATAACGTTCTGATTGACAAGGCGGACGCTTGACGTTAGATTAAGAAAGTCATCCGCGGAGTGACCGGGTAACGTCGTCCCGTTAGTCGGGATAGACGCCGGACATAGCCGCGGATTCGCTTTTTAGCCAGACCGTGAATGATGAGGGAGTTGCTGTTTCCCTGATCGGATGCTGTTGGGAAATGGTGGGGAGGCCGACGGCTAGTCCTCGGGCCGCCGACTGAGCAACTGTTCCTGAAGTTCCCTTATTTTGGCTTCGGCGGCTTCCCGGGCGGCGCGTTCCGCCTGCAGTTCGGCTTGGGTTGCCTGATGCGCAGCGCGTTCCGCTTGATGGGCCTCAAGCTCCTGCTCCCGGTTCCTAAGATAGGCCCCGGTGGCCGGGTCGTAGAAGTACAACCATTCCTCATGCCAGCAGAAGTACAGTTCCAACGCCGGGCTGTACCCCTTGAGCACGCCGTCGGGTTCGGTGGTGAGGTCAATGGGCTGGTAGACCCCGTTGACCAGAAGGTCCCCGGCCAGAGCCTGCCCGTAGTAGTCGCCACCGGTCTGGTCAAACCGCCAGTATTCGGGGATGCCGATTTGGGCGTATACTTGCCGTTTCCCGGTTACGTCATAGAGCGCAGTGGTCTCTGAAGCTATTTCCAGCGTCAGGTCCGGGGGTTTGCCCACCTCCCAGGGCAAGTAGAGCCGTCGTTCCCGGATGGCGCGGGCATCGACGCCGAAAGCCAGGTAACAGTCGGGTCCTACCCTGATGTTGAGGTTAGACCGGTCGTAGCAAATGAAAGTGTTGCTGCTGATGAAGTTATCGGGGCGGCTGCCGAAATCGGTGAAGCGGGCAGCCAATACATGCAAGGTTTCTTGCAACAGAAGTTCTTGAAACATGGCGTCGGGCAGGGGTTCGGGCTTGTTGGGATTAAAGCAAAGGCTGGCAAAGTCGATAGCGCCTTGCCAGTTGTAGGTCAGCATGGTGGTCATGGCTGGGCCTCTCAGTTAGGGCCCCTTCTAATAATTCCAGTGTGGCTCACGCTTTTCCAGGAAGGCAGCAATGCCTTCCTGGGCGTCTTCGGCCATCAAGTTCTCCACCATCACCTGCTGGGCGAAGCCGTAGGCCGCGGGGCGGTCCATGTCCAGTTGCTGGTAGAAGGCGGGTTTGCCCATGGCCAGGGTTTGTGAGCTGGAGGAGCTGATCCGCCGGGCCAGTTCCATTACGCTTTTCTCCAACTCCTCCGGCGGCGTCACCCGGTTGACCAGCCCGAACTCCAGGGCCTCTTGGGCCGTTATGGGAGTGCCGGTCAGCAGCATTTCCATGGCCCTTTTTGGCATAACCGCCCGAGAGACAGCAACTCCGGGAGTAGTGCAAAAGAGACCGATCTGCACACCCGGCGTGGCAAAACTGGCCGTCTCCGAAGCCACCGCAAGGTCGCAGGTTGCCACCAACTGGCAGCCGGCGGCGGTGGCCAGCCCTTGCACCTGGGCGATAACCGGCTTGGGAAGCAGCCGGATGCTTTCCATAACTTCGGTACAGTCGGCAAAGATGCCGGTGTAGGTCTCTTTGTCGCCGTCCACCATCTCATTCAAATCGTGCCCCGAGCTAAAAACCGGGCCCTCCGAGCGCAGCACCACTACTCGCGCAGCGGGGTCGTTCTTAATTCGTTCCAGATGGGAGTTCAGCGCAATCAGCACAGCACTGGACAAAGCGTTTCGTCTTTTGGGATTGTTGAGGGTCAGCACGGCGATACCGTCGATCAACTCATACAATACCGGTTCTTCCGCCATGGGTCCGCTCCTTTGATGGTTCTAATGGTTCATTGCAGGCGCCGTTGGCCGGCTGGGGACTGCTCGCCGCTCCATTTCCGCCATCGCCCCATTGGACGGCGCCCTATGAGGAGTGTAGCACCAGCCATAGGGACGGTCTAGTCCTGGCGGGTAAGTGTTCGGAATCCGTAGCTGGCCCCTAGTACCCAGTCAACTTGGTTTTAGCAATTGTTTAAGAAATAGATCAATTGGGTTATCCTGCCTGGTGGAAAGTGTTGATGGTGGAGGTAGCAGTGATGGTCAGGGACAAGTATGGGGACTGCTCGCCGCTCCCATTTCCGCCATCGCCCCATTGGACGGCGCCCTATGAGGAGTGTAGCACCAGCCATAGGGACGTCTCAAAAAAACGCTCTCAAGCCGTGGCAAAAGAAGGAGTGGTGCATCCCCGCGGTCTAGTCCTGTCGGCCACGGGTAAGTGTTCAGACTGATGAGGTGACTCACCTCCGTCGTCCCGGCGCAGGCCGGGACCCAGGAAAACCAAGCTGCGGAAAGCCTTGAATCCGTAGCTGGCCCCTAGCGAGGACTTTCTGGACTCCGGCCTTCGCCGGAGTGACGGAGTTCAGAGGGCCGGAATAATCCCCTCAACTCTGAACACTTACGCTTTTCATTGTCGGAAATGTCATTCTGAGCCGTAGGGGAAGAATCTAAAAGCCTTCAGCAAGAACCTGGTCCGAGTACCGAAGAAAGAGAATGCAGTCAAAGGTTTTAGACCCTTCGCGGAGTTTATCTTGAGCCTAGTCGAAAGGCTCAGGGTGACATTGGAGAGTGGCTCAGAGCCGGCCCTGGCGTAGGCCGGGGGTGACAATGGAAAGATCCTGGCGACGGCCAAGGGTGCTTCAATTTCCGACGCTGATAGCCGCATCCATAGGGCAACCCTTGTGGTTGCCCCTACAATGCGCCACGTCCTCAGTCGTAGAAGCAACCCTTGTGGCTGCTTTTTGCGGGTTTCACCAGCCCACGGTCTCTTTAAGGCGCCGGAAGGCGTTGATGTGCTCCTCGAGCGAACCCAGGCCGGCGCGCCTAGTCTCGATGCACAAGTGGGTGGCTCCCAGGCTCCGCCAGGCTTGTACCTCGGCCAGCCAGTCATCCGGTTGCTGACCCCCGACGCTGAGCCGCCCTTCCAGCCCCAGGGCCGCCGGGTCGCGTCCCGCCGCCTCAGCGTAGCTTTGGACCAGGTTCACCGCCTGACGTCCCTCTTCATCGGGACGGATTGCGGGGCACCAACCGTCGGCCAGACGGGCGACCCGGCGCAGCACTACGTCGGCCGGCATAGGCCCGCCGGTCCCCAGCCATAGGGGAATGGGGCGCTGCACCGGCAGGGGATTCAGTCCGGCTTGGTCGATGCGGTGCCAGCGGCCCCGAAAATCCACTACTTCCTGGGTCCAGAGGGCTCGGAGCACCGCCATCTGCTCCTCGCTCCGGCGCCCCCGGTCGTGAAAGTTCTCGCCCAAGGCCTCGAACTCCACGGGGTTCCAACCGACGCCGATGCCCAGCCGCAACCGTCCTCCACTCAACACGTCTATCTCCGCCGCTTGTTTGGCCACCAAGGCCGTCTGCCGTTGCGGCAGTATCAGTATCCCGGTTACGAGACCCACCTTCTGGGTCACAGCGGCCAAGTATCCCAGGACGGTCAGAGATTCGTGGATCACGGATTGGTGGTTGTATATAGCATAGTTCTGGTGACTGTGGTGGGCTGGGTCCGCGCCCAGCACGTGGTCGGCGATGTATATGTAGGTGTAACCCAGGTCCTCCACTGCTTGGGCGAAATACCGGACCTCACCGGGGTCGGCCCCGATTTCGGTCTGGGGGAATATGGCTCCAATCTGCACGGCAACACTCCTGTATCTACTGGGACTTCCAGGACATGGAAGGTTCAGAGGCGGTGCAACGCTGGCAGAACTTCCTTGCCCACCCGCTCTATATGGTCCAGAACGTCCTTTTGCGGCATCTCGGGGTAGAACAGCCGCAAAGCAATGTCGGTGAAACCCAGTTCCCGGTACCTGGCGATCTGTTCCAGACACTCTTGGGGGCTTCCAATAATAAACGTGTCGTCCATCAGGCCCTCCAAGTCCCCCGTTACTTTCCGGACCAATTCCGGGTCATCGCCTTGCAGCCCGTGGGTGGCGTACTCCTGGTACTTGCGCTTAAAGCCGCTTCCGGCCATGTCCAGGGCCTCTTGACGGCTCCCGGCGCAGAAAAACTCCCTGACTACAACCATCTCATCGGGAACGGAATGCCCGTTTTCCTGTAAGGTCCGGCGGTACAAATCCACTTGCCGGCGGATTGTTTCGTAGGGCTGGGCCGGGCCGATGAACAGGATGTGGCCTTCCCGTCCCACCCTGCGGACGGCGGGGTCGCTCATGGCCGCCAGCCACATCTTGGGGTAAGGGTTTTGGTAGGGCCGCGCTGTGGGCCGGGCATTAGTCACCCGGAAGTAACGGCCGTGGTGCGTCACCTCGTCCTCGGTCCACAAACGCTGCATCAGGGCCAGGGCCTCGCTGTGGCGCGCCCCTCGCTGGGACATGCGAGTGCCGAAGGCCTCGCACTCTTCGGGCCTGTACCCCAAGCCCAAGCCCAGGATAAAACGCCCTTCACTGATCTGGTCCAGGGTTGCCGCCTGCTCCGCCACGTCCACCGGGTTTAGCAGGGGCAGCAACAAGACCGAGGTCGCCAGCTTCATGTCGCCAGGTTCCCCCGCCAAGCGGGCCAGCACTGGAAATGGTTGAAAATGCTGGAAGGGGTCGATCAAGTAATGGTGGGCCCAGCAGTAGATGTCAAAGCCCACATCCCGCGCGGCGCGGAACTGCTCCAAATGGTCTCGCCACTGTGTCTGGTGGTTAATGCTGTCCCTGATGACTACCTGGCCTACTTGGTAACCGGCCCGCATTCGGACGCCTCCAAACCAGCTTGGGGAGTGTTTAATAAGCCCTTACAACCAGTCACTTGTCACCCCTGTTAAAGCCAGGGGCAGGCTCTGAGCGAAGCGAAGGGTCTCAAACTTGTCACCTTCTTGGGCGTGCTGCTGCCCAAGCGTTTTAGATTCCTCACTCCGTTCGGAATTGCTAATGGCCTTGTGAAGGCCACGTATGCGGATGAAAATGGCCTATTTTCATAACAATGACAGGGATGGGCTGCAATTGATTTTTAAACACCAGCTTAGAATTTGCTCTGTGCGTGTGACTGGCGGGGTCCTGGCTCAGTATGACGTAACTGGAGCTTCACGTCCGCTTGCGGTATTTCAGTAACCGCTGGCCCTCCAGGTTCTGGTTCACATACAAATCGCCCTTTGAATCCATCCAGACAGCATGAGCGCCCGCCTCCGTCGGCCCGTCAAATCGGGACAAGAGCTTGCCATCGATGGTGAGCACGACCATGAATGCGTCCAGTTCAGCCACGAAGACGACGTCATCGGCGTCGATGTAGATGTCACAAGGGCGGGCCATATCGGTCCATTGGGACAAAAACTCGCCGTCCGCTGAAAATATTTGAATACGGTTGTTTTCCCGGTCGGCGACGAAAACCCGGCCGTCGTTGTGCACCCACACGCCGTGGGGAACGTGAAACTCGCTGGGAGCCGACTTTCCTGGCGCTCCCCAGGAGGACACCAGTCTGCCATCGGCGGTAAACCGATGCACCCGGGCGTTGCCGTAGCCGTCGGAGATATACAAATCGCCGCCGGGCGACAGGGCCACGTCGCTGGGCAGGTTAAAGGGTCCGGCGGCCCGCTGCACCGTGTCGTTGTAGTCTCCGGACCATCCGGTGTCTGAGGGTTGGTCCCAGCTGCCCAAGGTCATCAAGAGATTGCCTTGGGAGCTATACTTCAGCACCACGTGGCTGTTTTTGACCGGCAGATAGAGATTATCGTCGGCGTCGATGTACATCCCGTGGGCGTCGGTAAGCACCCCCTCTCCCCAGGAATTAAGGAAGTTCCCATCCCGGTCCAAAACAATTAACGGGCGCTCGCTGCGGTTGAACAAATAGACCCGGTCTTGAGAATCAGTGACTATCGCCGTCTGGCCCAAAGTCCAGCCCGCGGGCAGCTTGGCCCAATCCTCAACCATCTCGTAGGTGTAACTGCCGGTGCCTACTGTCGCCATGTCGCCGCAACCTCCTTAATGATTGGTTAGTGGTTAGGTTTCAGAGGGAGATTTACTGATGCGTGAGTAAATATCTTAATCAGTATAGATCAGTAATAGAAGTTTAGAGGACGGAACACAAAGCGGTAATGACTTGGTCTTGGACCTCATTAGCTCTCTGGCTCACTCGCTGCCGGTCCAGGCCGCCCAAGGGATGGGGAATGATTATGGGCTGGAAGCCGGCGCGGCCTAAAGTCCGGGCATGAAGGAGGGCAGGCTCCTGAAAGGGGGCAGTGCAAACCACCACAGTAGGTACGCCCCGGTTCTCGAGACTCATTGCGTCGTGCACACTGCACGCGGTGCAGGACCCTCAATCGGCTATAGCGGTGACTACGAAGTCACAACGCTGAGCCAGGTCATCGACGATGGCTTCCGCTGCGGGCCTGGAGTAGACAAACTTGTCCAGGACCACCGAGTCTCGCAGCTCGAATCGTTTTTCCAAAAGCTCCCTGAGGTCACCCAATAGAAGCTCTGCGTTGCCCTTGCGGTTGCCCAGAAATCCGCCCGCTTTACCGTGCAGACTCAGCAACCGCGGGGCCGGAAGCCAACGGTTATTGGCCTCCGGGTCAACGGGCGTCAGTATGCCAATCCGATTCAACTTTTCCTGTAAGTCAGGGGAGATAGCACCGGTCATAACATCCTCCTTAGGGGAGCGGGATTCGCTGGGTCACCTTCGCCGACCCCCAACCAGGCACGTAAGCAGAGTGGGGACCGCCGGCGCCGCCGGCGACTATGATGTTTATGTTATCGGGCCGCCGCACCACCGGCACCAGTTGGCCGTCTTGGAACGGGTCCACGAACCTGGGCCAAAAAAGTCCCCTGCGGGAATCGCCTTGCGGCGGCCCGCCGCGGCGCAACAGGCCCACCGGCTTTCGAGCGTGCTCGAACAGGAACATTCTCACGTCCCCTTTGCGCCATCCCGCTTCCGCCAACATACGAGCGTGCTCGGGGCCCAGGACCACAAAGGTGTCTCCCATGACGTACATCTGGACGTTGCCCAGGGTACACATGGAGTCGGCCATAACTGTCAGGAAGTCCCTGGGGTCTCCCCCGTGGTACATGATGTTGTGAGGGGCCTCGGCTGGATAGACCGTGACTGTGCTGTCGCTCTCCGCAAAGCCCGATTCCACGTGCAGCGGCTCCCAGGGGTTGGCGTCTTCGTCCTCGCCGATGCAGTAGGTGTAGCTGCCTGGGTGGCCGAAAGTTGACATGTTGGTCCGGCCGGGAATTGCGCCGCCGAGATTCACCAGCACCAGCTTGACAGCACGGCCTATGGTCGCGTTGGCTCTCCATCCCTGGCCAAAACAGTTGTAGCCGGAGTTTATTTCCAGGCGTTTGACTATGGGGCCGTTAATTATGAGCAAAGGGGTGTGAATTCCCGTGGAGCATTGGACTCCACGCAGATTGAACCGCTCGTTCATCATGGCTTGCAGGGCCGCCACTATCACCGGCATGTGCTCCGGCAAACACCCCGCCATGACCGCGTTCACCGCGATCCGCTCTACCGTGGCTTTCCCTCCCTGGGGCGGGACCTCGGCAATCAGGTCGTCGGCGCAAAGCCGCTGATAGTCGATGAACTCCTTTACCCGTTCCTTGGTGGGAGGAACGACGGGAAGACCATCGGTCCACCCTGTCTCATACATGAGCTCCATGGCGCCCACCAAGTCGGAGGACAAATTAGTCATGTGCTGCTCTGAAGGGGCCGGATTTTAATCTGAAGACCAATTAAGCTGTGAATCAGCTAGGCTATGGCGGACTCCAACTCTTTCATCGTCAGTTCGATCCCGAAGCCCGGCGCGTCATTCGGCACTATATATCCGTTTTTCGGTACGGCCATGCCGGGGGTGGGCCGGAACCCGTCTATCAAAGGAGCGCCTGGAGCCGTCTCCACGAACAGCTCCCCCCAAGTGTTGTTGGGCATAGCGAAGCAAAAGTGCTGGCCGTAAGCGTCATTGGCGCCTAGGTGCGTCATCACCTGGAGTCCTGCTGCGTCAGCGATATGACATACCTTGACCGCAGCCGTGATGCCCCCTACGTACTGAAGGTCCGGCTGAAAGATGTCGACCAACTGTTGATTGGCCGCAGTCAGAAAGGGTAAAGGCGTGTGCCACCGCTCGCCGGAAGCAAGGCCCTGCCACGGCAGCCGCCGCCGCACGGTTTGGTAGCTGGGCAGGTCTTCGGGTGCCAAGTAGTCTTCGATCCACTTTAGCCGGTAAGGCCTGAGACGTTCAGCCAGCCTAACGATGAACTCCTGGTCGGATTCCACTGCGTAACAGTCCAGCATGAGCTCGGTATCCGGGCCGATCTGCTCCCTGGTTTTCGCCACCATCTCCTCGTTTTTTGCCAGTGCCTCCGGGCAGCCCCTGGGCATCCTGACGCGGCCCAGCTTGACCGCCTTGAATCCGAGCTCCATGAACCACTCGATGTCATGGCCGGTGGCGTAGCAGAAGATACGCTCCCTGGCAGGACCGCCCAAGAGCTCATAGACCGGCTTGTTGAGCAGCTTTCCTTTCAGGTCCCACAGAGCCAGGTCGACGGCGCTGATGGCGTGGCTGGCCAACCCTTGGACGCCATAGTGGGTGGATGCTTTGAACATCACATCCCACAACTTCTCGGTAGCGAAACAGCTCTGTCCTTCAAGCAAGGGAGCGAAGTGGTCGTTAATGATTGATGGGACGGGTCCGGCCTGTGTAGTCATACCCAAGCCCCAACTGCCGTCGTCGGCGGTGACCACACAAACCACCTGGCCCCAGGGCGCCTTGTAGTGAGTTTCTCCCCCGGTTTTTCCGGACGCGTCATCGGTGAACCAAGCCGCTTTAGGGGTATCCGGGTTGCCGAACTTCCCAGGACCCTTAAGCGGAGCAGCGCGGATGTTCCTGATTTTCAATTAGCCGAATCCTCTTGGGAGAAACGTCAGGGTTTATTTTATCGTTCGCGCATCAGTAACATTGAAAATCAAGGCAAATGAGCTATGCTATATTCGTTGTCGGGTGAACGCTGGATTGTCCAACTCGCAACAAATCTGCACCCCTCGGCGATTGTTGCTGCCGGACCAGTGGGAGTGTAATCGGGGCGTCGACGCCTGTCAACGCTGCGCTAAGCTAACACCCTGGTTTCAAACAAAAATATTCTAGGGAGGTTACAACCATGCCTATACCCTCTTGGAAGTCGGGACTGCAAGAGATAGCAGACAACGTCTTCGCCTACATACATCCCCAAGCCTCGGCGGACCTGTGCAATTCCGGCTTCATCGTAGGAGACGATGGAGTAATGATCGTTGACGCCATGATGGTGGGCAGCATGATACGGCCCTACCTGGAAGAGGTGCGCAAGGTCACCGACAAGCCCATCAAATATGTGGTCGACACCCACCATCACGTGGACCATGCTCTGGGCAACCGGTTTTATTTGCCCGCAGAGATAGTGTCTCATCACAAATGCCGCGATGACTTGATCACCAGGGCCGCTGATCTAGAACCGTACCGCCAGCGATGGCCCCAGTATGCAGAGGACTGGGACGAGGTCCAAGTGGCTCCCGCCACCGTCACTTACGAGGACAAAATGACCATCCACTTGGGGGACAGAGTGATCGAGTTGCTCCACCCGGGCCCGGCCCATACCCTTGGAGACACCCTGGTATACCTGCCCCAAGAGAAGACCCTGTTCACCGGAGACGTTGCTTTTTACTACCTGACGCCCCATTCGAGAGATGGACACCTGAGCAACTGGATCAGAATAGCCAACGGCATTCTCAACCATTTGGATGCCACCACCCTGATGCCGGGACATGGACCGGTGAGCGGTAAGGAGGTGGTTAGCAAGACCTTAAACTACTTGCGCTTGGTAAAACGAACGGCTCAGATTCATTTTCAGCGGGGCGACAGCGTGGAAGAAACCAGCCGCGCGGTACAACTGGGAGAGTATGCCGACTGGGTGGAACCGGAAAGGGTCTTGGTCAACGTTAGACGGTTATTCCAAGAGTTCCGCGGCGAGTTGCCCAAGCCTCGGGCCATGAGCTTCAGATAGGAAAACGGCTGCGGGGAAATAAAGTTAACAGCCATCCCCGGTAGTCGCGTTCCGGCGGACGGACATGGTCCGGCTGCCAAACACTCGAATGGAGGCCCCATTATGCCTTTTGGAGGCAACGACTGGCTGGCTTTAACCCAGGAACCCACCTTGGAGCCGGAGATTCCAATCTGCGACCCCCATCATCACTTCTTGGATTTCCGGCTTACCGAGATTCCCTACCAACGGTATCTTCTACACGAACTGGTCGCCGACATCAACAGTGGCCACAACGTGCGTTCCACCGTGCTTATCGAGGACAAATCGATGTACCGGGCCGACGGGCCGGAGGACATGCGTCCCGTGGGCGAAGTGGAATTCGCTCAAGGCCTGGCCGCCGCCAGCGCCAGCGGCCTCTACGGCCCCAGCCGGGCTGCGGCGGGCATTGTTGGCTACGCTAATCTGAGCTTGGGTAACAGAGTTGAGCCGGTGTTGCAGGCATTAGTCGCCGCCAGCTCCAACCGGTTTCGCGGTGTTCGCCACTCCGTTACTTGGGACCCCCACCCAGAAGTGAGGAATGCGTCGGCCGACACAGTGGAGGGCCAGCTTGCCAGCAACGATTTCCGCGCAGGCGCACGGTTACTGGCGGGTATGGGACTCTCTTTTGAAGGTTGGCTCTACTTCCATCAATTGCCCCAGTTGGCCGATTTCGCCAGGGCCTTGCCCGACCTGACCATCATCATAAACCACATAGGCGGCCTCTTGCGGCTCGGCCCCTACGCCAACCGGGACTACGAGGTGCTCCCCATTTGGCGCAGCGGCATCGCCTCAGTAGCGAATTGCCCCAACGTATACATGAAATTGGGCGGTATGGGCGAGACACGGAGCGGTTTCGACTGGCATACTCGGACCAAGCCCATCAGCTCGGAAGAGCTGGCTGAGTCTATGGCCCCAATTATGACCTACTGCATCGAGCAATTCGGCCCCGAGCGGTGCATGTTCGAGAGCAACTTCCCGGCTGACAAGATTTCTTACTCCTACAACGTGCTGTATAACGCCTTCAAACGGTTGTCCAAGGGGTACTCGGCTACCGAGCGGGCCGCTATGTTCCATGACACCGCGGCGCGGGTGTACCGGATAGACATCTAACGCCCTGA
The DNA here is from genome assembly GCA_965197565.1 of Dehalococcoidia bacterium. Lineage (GTDB taxonomy): Bacteria > Chloroflexota > Dehalococcoidia > Lucifugimonadales > UBA3495. The sequence continues at coordinate 358,314 of CBDANK010000003.1, read as the reverse complement.
AAAGGCGGATTACTCTGAAGTTCAACGCCTTAGAGAGCGTTGAAAAGAAGGACAATATGGTCAATATTCAATTCGGCGTAGTTTATGAAAGTCTCGCTATGGGAAATCTCATAAGTCCTGTCGAGTTCGCAGAGATGGCTGAGGCTTGGGGGTACGATTCTTTTTGGATGCCCGAAGTCCTGACCATGCCTATTATGGACCCCATGGTAGTTCTGGGAGCCGCGGCCCAGCGGACCCGGCAGATCAGGCTGGGCACCTCAGTCCTGATCCTTCCTACCAGAAGCCCCTTCCACTTGGCTAAGGCCGCTTTATCCGTCGACGTTCTATCGAATGGACGCCTCACGCTAGGTCTAGGGATCGGTGGACTATTGGTCAAAGACTTCGAGGCGGAAGGCGTGGACATTCGGCAGCGGGGGAGAATATCCAATGAAAGACTGGACATCCTTCGCAGGCTGCTATCCGGGAACAACGTCAGCTATCAAGGTAGATACCATCAGTTCGAGGACATTACTATAGGGCCCAGCCCGGTGCAAAGCCCCCATATCCCTATCTGGATCGGCGCCAGTTGGAACGATGGCATAGCCGACGGTGCGCTTCGACGAACGGCTCGATACGGGGACGCTTTCTTAACCAGTCGTACTCCGGTAGCCGACTACAAACAGGCCCAGGATAAAATTAAAGAGTACGCCGTCTCTTTTGGCCGGGACCCTGACCATATCCAGTGGGCCTCCCTGATGTGGACCTGTCTTGGCGACAGCAAAGAGCAGGCCCTCAAGATGTACGCTGCCGAGCAAGAGAGACGTTTCGGGCTTTCGTGGGAGCTGCAGCCCCAGGACCGTCATGTCCTGGGCACTCCCGCAGATTGCATAGAAACCATCCAGCAGTACATCGATCTGGGCATTGACAAGATAATCTTTTACCCCATGTGCTCACCGGACCGGATACTGCGCCAATACGAAGTATTGGTCAAAGAGGTGATCCCTCAGTTCAAGGACGGGGCCAAATAGAGTTGCTTATGAGTGGAGATATTTCTACGAATCAGGCCGCCGAAGGCAGGCGGCTCGAACCCGTGACAACGGGTGGCTTACACCTAAGGCAACTCCACCCGGCGGCGCATATAAGCCTCCGAATCCATGATCTGGGGAATCAAGCGGGGTAGGCCCTCGAAGTCGTCGGTCACCGCTTGGAGCAAACGCCCGCTCAGGCTCCCCGAGGCGTCGCTAGCCAGGAACACCGCCAACTCCACCGCCCGCTCCATCGGGGCGCCGCGCCCGGTAGTCACTCGATGGGCCCACTCCACTAGCTCCTTATCGTCTATGGCGATGGCGCCATCCTGGGTCTCATCCCACATCAGGGTATGGATAGACCCGGGAGCCATGGCGTTGATCTGTATGTTTTTGCCCTCCAGTTCCAAGTGAAGGGTCTCGGTGACGTCGACCAAGGCGGCCTTGGATGCACTGTAGGCTGACATGTGGCGTCCGCCTACCCCGGACATGTTAATGATCTTGCCCCGGTCCCCGGCCAGCATCGTGGGAATCACCGCCTTGGTGCAGAGGAACACCCCAATGACGTTGAGCTGGATGGTCTGTACCCAGTGAGAGACGTCGTTGTCTTGCAGTGGTCCAACCGGCCCGGCGATGCCCGCGTTGTTCACCAGGATGTCTATGGTGGAGAAGCGGTCCAGGGTCCTTGCCACCATCTCCTCCACTTGGGACTGGTCGGTGACATCCGCCCGGATAACGCAGGCTGCGGCCCCCAACGCCTCCACCTGTCGAGCCGTCTCCTCCAACTCAGGGACGGTGCGAGCCGCCAACGCCAAGCTGGCTCCCTCTTGGGCGTAGCCCAAGGCGATGGCTCGCCCAATGCCCCGACCCGCTCCGGTGATCAGCGCCACCCGGTCCTTCAATCGCATAGCAGCCTCCCCGAGCCATCAGCTTAGGCGCGAATGACTCCTAAGATACCAGATTCCCGGTCCCAACCCAAGAAATCAGTCCCGGCGTAACTGTTCAGACTCGATGAGACGAATTCACTACCGTCGTCCCAGCGTAGGCCGGGACCCAGGAAAACCAAGCTGCGGAAAGCCTTGAATCCGTAGCTGGCCCCTAGCGAGGACTTCCTGGACTCCGGCCTTCGCCGGAGTGACGGGTCCTGAGGGCCGGAATAATCCCCTCAACTCTGAACACTTACGTCCCGGCAGCACAGGGTCTATCGTATCTTACAGATAACAGATATGGCTAAGCTCCCGCTTCGATGTCATTATTATGAAAATAAGGTTCAGGCAGGCTGAGGGGTTGGGGGTTCTATGGTTACTTGGTAGCCGAGGCGTTGGAGTTGGCGAACAGACCGGCGGGCGATGGCTGCTTGGTCACGTTCTTCGAAGTACCTGTGCCCCAAGTCGGTGAAGGGCTCCCCGGTCTTGATGACCTTGTAGAGGATGAGGGCGATGCTGTGAGCCACCGCCATAGCCGCCCGATTGGCTCCGATGCGGCGGGCCAGACGATGGTACTGGGCCCCCAGGTAGGTCTTGGTTCGGGCCGCGGCTCTGGCTGCCTCCACTAGCACTGGCTTCAGCCAGTTGTTGCCTTTCCGGGTGGGACTCCGCTTTCGCTTGTCCGCACTCCGGTTGTTCCCTGGACACACCCCGGCCCAGGAGGCCAAGTGCCCCCCGCTGGGAAACTGCTCCATGTCGGCGCCCATCTCCGCCAGGATGACTTGGGCGGTGCTCCGTCCCACTCCCGGAATAGTGTCCAGCGCCGCCACGGTTGCTTCAAAAGGGTCCAGCCGCCGGGCCACCTCCTGGTTCAAGGTCTCGATTTGCCCGTCTAGGTGGCTGAGGTGGCTCAGTTGTACCCGCAGCATGAAGCGCTGATGCGACCCCATCAGGCCCTGCAGCGCCTTCTCCAGCGCATCCTGCTTCTCCCGCAGCCGCCCCCTAGCCAACTCCGTCAGCCTCTTGGGGTCGTCCTCTCCCTGGGACATGGCCTTTAGCATGGCCCGCCCCGATACCCCTAGCAGGTCAGTGGCTACAGACCCCAGCTTGACGTTGCCCCCTTCCAGCACCTTCTGAATCCGGTTCGCCTCCCGGCTGCGTTCTTGGACCAAGCTACGGCGGTAGCGGGTCAACTCCCGTAGTTCCCGCTGCGGCCGGGCCGGAATGTAGCTGGGCTTCAACAGACCGTGGCGCAGCAACTCAGCGATCCACTCGGCATCCTTGACCTCGGTCTTGCGCCCCGGCACCGCCTTCATGTGATGCGCATTCACCACCCAAACAGTGAATTCATCCTCCAGCAGATTGTAGACTGGCTTCCAGTAGACTCCGCTGCTCTCCATGGCCACCTGAGTGACCCGGTGTTCCCTGAGCCAGTCGGCCAAGGCCAGCAGGTCTTGGGTCATGGTGGCAAAGCTGCGAAGTTCTTGCCCCTCCGGGGTGATGACGCAGGCCACCACCGACTTCTTGTGTACGTCCAGCCCGCAACACCTCTCGATAATGCTCTCCATCTCAGCTCTCCCAGGTAGGCTGCCAGCCAGCCGGTGACCGAAATAATCAAGACTTTATTATGCGTGCTCCCGTCGGGGCGGGACGACATTCAGGGGTTCCTGGCGGTCACCCGGGCAAATTGTCATACGGGCTCGCGGCGCCAACGACAACCGCCCAGCATGCCGACCGGCGCTACTCCATTTTCATCTTCATGGGTGGCCTTCGCAAGGCCATGGGCAATTGCCATGAAAATGGGCTATTTTCATCCCCTTACGTGGTCTTCACAAGGCCATCAGCAATTCCGAGCGGTGCGAGGAATCTAAAGCCTATGTCCGCAAGGCTAGGCCGGCAATGCCAACCACCTTCCATGATGGAGGGGGTCTGTCGCTGGAATGGCGCGATGACTGTGAAGGACTGCCTTAGATTCCTCACTACGTTTCGGAATGACATGGCTGAGAACTTGGAATGACATAGTTGAGAACCGGAATGACACGGTTGGCAGCCAGGCGCAATGTCTTTCTGTCCGGTTGGTTTTAGATGCGATTGCCCTGAGGGACCATTCGAGTAACGTGTAGCGGTTTCGCTTTACCGATGCTGTTCCCGATTTGGTCGGCGAAGACCCGGTTAATGCCATTTACAAAAACGTCCCTCCCTTATTGGGAGGGACGCTATCAGGCTGGTCCAATTTTGGGTATTGCGGTTTTCACCGCCCCGGGAGGGGCGGCAAATTTCCAGGTCAGCCGGCAGGAGCGGGAGCCTCGACTTTACCAGAGAACTCCGGCATTACCTCCTCCGCGAACCACTGAAGTTGTTCCAGTATTAAGCTATGAGGGGTGCTTACGGGTTGGTCCACATGAATCAAAGACAAACCGGGGTACGCCTCCTCCACGGCCTTAAGCTGCTCGATAATCTGCTCCGGAGGTCCGGAAAGATAAGCTCCAGACTCGACGGCTTGCTTCATGGTGGGCAGGCCCGCCGTGGGCGCCCGGCGGCGGTCGGCCATGTCCCGGATTTGTTGCTCACTCATACTCCGGGTTAACCGCAGCGGTCCGAACATCTTCAGGTTTTCTTCATAGTATTTCGCGCCGTCTCTGATGGCCTGTTCTCTTGTAGGAGCGAGGTACAAGGAGAAGCCAACGGCCAAGTCTTCGCCCAATTCGACCTCACGCCCGGTCTGCGTGAGTGCGTCCCGGTAAGCCTCTATCACCGGGTGCATGGTGCCTCCTTCGGCCACCCCGCCACCGATAATTCCCTTGATCCCCCACTTTGCCATAAAGTCCAACGCCCGCTGGCTGCCGCCCTGAATCGGCTGCCAGCACTCTACGGGGCGGTTCAAAGGCCGGGGCACCAAGGTGATCTCTTCCAAGTCATAGCCCCGGTAAGGCACCCGCGGCGGAATATCGTAGCTCTTGCCGTGGTGGGAGAAGGACCGCTGGTTGAACGCCTTGAATATGATCTCGGCCTGTTCCTCGAACAACTCCCGGTTAGCCGGCTGGTCTATGATCGGCGACCCGAAGGTCTCCACCTCTCTGGTGTGGTAGCCCCGCCCCAGTCCGAAAATGATACGCCCCCCGGAGAGAATGTCCGCTGTGGCAAAGTCTTCAGCCAGCCGGAGAGGATGCCACATGGGGGCTATGTTGAAGCCGCATCCCAGCTTGATGTTCTCGGTCAGGTGGGCCAGATGAACGAATAACAGCAAATTATTGGGGATGCACTCGTAACCTTCAGGCTGAAAATGGTGTTCCGCCGTCCAGAATGAGTGATAGCCCAATTTGTCCATTAGCTTGACGATTTCTTCGCTCTGCGGGAAGACTTCGGCCAGGGCTTCATCGGAGTAGGACCGTTCGTTAACCGGAGTCCCTGCGTAGCCCAAGTCGTCCATATCCACATGACCGGCGTAGAGACTACCGAACTGTGTTATCACTGTTTACCTCCAGAAATTTCGCAGCTTCTTATCGCTAGACCCATTGTAAGCCCGGCGCTATGAGTGTCAAGCCAGAGGAGCGGCTCAGTACGGCGCCGTCCTAGCCCCTCAAGCGAAACTCCCTCAAATCGTCCGCAATAATCAGCTTGGCCTCGGTCAACTCTTGAATATCCTCCGGGCCCCAGCCCGGAGCATGTTCCAACAGCTTGAACCCTTGGGGAGTTACTTCGAACAAGCCCAGGTCCGTAGCCACTGAAGTGACCACCCCTGGTGCTGTGATGGGAAGCTTACAACGCTTGAGTAACCGGGGAGCGCCATCCCTGGTGAGGTGTTCCATAGCGATGAACACCCGCTTGGCGCAGGCCGCCAGGTCCATGGCCCCACCGATGCCGCCGCCCTTTCGAGTGGGGATGCGCCAGTTGGCGAAATCGCCGTTCTCCGCCACCTCGTAGGCCCCCATGACCGTCACGTCAACCATACCTTTTCGGATCAGAGCGAAGGAGTCGGCGTGATGCACGATGGCCATTCCGGGCCGGACAGTCACCGGCTGGCCGCCGGCGTTGACCAAGTGCCTATCCTCTTGTCCTTCCTCGGCAAGAGGGCCGAATCCGATGACGCCGTTCTCCGAATGAAAGATGATGGTCTTGTCCGGGTCAACGTAGTTGGAGCAAAGTGTCGGCATACCTACGCCCAGGTTAACGATCCATTCGTCCTGGAACTGCATGGCTAGGCGGTCACACATTGCTTGCCGGCTCAATTTGGGTTTATCTGCCATTTGGAGACCTCCGCTGATTTGTCGTGAGCGCCAGTATAGTATGAACGAGTCTCGTGGAGAGGGAATATCCAATCACTCTCCGTCGTGCCACTCCGTTTCTATTTCCTCTTCATCGATGACATTCTCTTCTTCGTCATCTTCGTCCAAGTCATCATCCATGATGTGCTGGACCAAGTTTCCACCCAAGTAGACCCGGTGTTCTTCCTTGGTCTTGCTGGGAAAGGAACATACGTCGTGCAAGCTCCGGTGCCGGTAGGTTTCCCGTATTATTATTGAAATGCCCTGAGTTTTGACCCCGATTACCGCAGCTTCATACTTGTTGCCGCCTTCCATCAGCCGGACCAACCGCTGCCCCAGCTTGGGTTCAATTTGGCCAAGGTGTGCGCCGTCCCTGGTGTAAACCATAATGGTGTTGTTTTCCACCACCAGGTTGGCGGGGTCGCTGGGCACTATAGTGGCAACGGTTTGAGTGGAGCCGGTCTTGCGCAGCACGGTAGTACCCGATTTGCCGCTTTCTTCGATGAACAACCGGGGAGTCGCCACCGCTTGCCGCACTTTTTTGGCATTGATTGGACTGGTTTCCAGGCTGCTCAAGCGGGCCAGGTTTTTCTTGGCGATGGTGTTGTAAGGAGCTAATCTGGCGACCCTACCCAAGACCTCTTTGGCCTCATCGTACTGGGCCAATTCCATCAGTGCCTTGGCCAACCGGTTCATGGCATCCACATCGTCGGCGAACAGTTCCAATATAGCCCGGTTCACCTCGGTGGCGCGCTCCCACTCGCCTTTAAGAGCGAGGCCGATGGCATCCCGGCTCAAGTTTCGTTTCAGCCTGGTGCTGTTGGCGGGTTTGGTCAGTTCCCTATCCATGCGATCTCCAGTTTAAGAGCAATACAGCCTGATTTCGATCCCAACTATATAAATAGGTTCCTCAGTAGTTACAACAAAACCATGCTGCCGGTCAAGCCTTATTGAGGTGATTTCCAAATCGATCTTTGGCTAACTGCCCCTAAATTATACCGGGATTTTCGCCAACCGCCATCGGAAGCATTCCATGACGAGGCCGCGGCTCGGCCGCAACCTTTGCCCCTCCCCGGAAGCGTCCGGCTGATTTGTAGGGAAATCCGACATTCAGTTCAAAACCGGGCGTTAAGTATCTTATAGAGAGTTGGGTTTCGACCGTTTCCGGGCATCGGTTCGCCGGCAGCGCCCTCGGCGATGGCGCCAGCGGATTTTTATGAGGTCCAAGGTCATGGACCAGGAATCCCGGAAGGCGCGCACTTTGCTGCTCTCTCCGAAATACCAGTCTACCGGTATTTCCCGCAAGGTCATGCCCGCTCTACTTGCCAGGAAAAGCACTTCAACGTCGAAAGCGAAACCGTCCATGGTCTGTTGTTGGAACAAATCAGGGACGATTTCCCATCGGAAGCACTTGAAGCCGCACTGAGTATCCGCCAAGCCGGGTACCGCCAGCAGACGGACCAACGCGTTGTAGACCCGTCCCATGATATGCCGGCGGAGCGGTTCACCGATCCTGCGGGCGCCGTCGATTTCTCTGGAGCCGATGGCTATGTCGGCTTCGCTCGCATGGGGGGGAACAAAGCGCTCTACTTGCTCGATGGGCACCGACAGGTCGGCGTCGCACAGCAAACGGTACTGTCCTTGGGCCGCCAGCATCCCGTTCTTGACCGCCCACCCTTTCCCTCGGTGGCGCAAGCTAAGGAGCCGAAGGTTGGGGTGTAGAGCCGCCATGCCAGCCACCAGACGGCCCGTGGCGTCGGTGCTCCCGTCGTCGGACACCAAAACCTCCCAACTATAGGGTTGGAGGCGCAGGAAGCCAAGCACCCGCTCAAGGGTGTTGCCGATGCGGGATTCCTCGTTGTAGGCCGGGATGACTAAGGAGAGAAACACCTGGGACAAAAGAAGTTCCTCTTCCCAACGGGCTTGAAGTGAAGCGAGGGGCAGCCTTCAAAGCAAGGAGCAGGCTGGGCAGTTATTCTACTTCATCCAGCTCGAAGTCCCGATGCAACAGCCGCACGGCCTCGGCTGCGTACTCTTCACCGATTATGCAGGATATGCGGATCTCCGAGGTGGTTATCATATCAATGTTGATATTGCCATCGGCTAGAACGCGGAACATCCGGGAGGCGTAACCGGGAGTGTTCTGCATACCTGAGCCCACGATACTCACCGAGGCCAGAGTGGCGTCGCTGACCACCCCCGCCGCGCCCATTTCGTCCATAACACCCTTCACCTCGGCGAAGGCGTGGTCTAGGTCGTTGCGGGTAACTGTAAAGCTAATATCGGTGGTATGGTCCAAGCTGGTGTTTTGAACGATGGTATCAACGCTGATTCCCATGCGGGCCAAGGGTTCAAACAAAGAAGCGGCAATGCCGGGCCTGTCGGGCACCGAGCGCACGGTTATTTTTGCTACGTTGGTGTTATGGGCGATGCCGGTTACTTTGATCCGGTTTTCCATGGGGGGTTCGCTTGCCTCCTGGTGAATGAGCGTGCCGGCGGCCCCGCCGAAGCTGGACGCGACATAGATGGGGACTCGGTAAGCCGCGCCCAACTCGATGGACCTGGGGTTCATCTTGGCTCCGTAGTTTGCCAGTTCCAGCATTTCTTCATAGCCGATCTCCTTTAGCTTGCGGGCCCGGGACACCACTCGGGGATCGGCGGTATAGATGCCCTCCACGTCGGTATATATCTCGCAACGTTCCGCGCCCAAAGCAGCAGCCAAAGCCACCGCGGTGGTATCGGACCCGCCCCGGCCCAGGGTTGTAACATCATAGTCTTCCGTGATCCCCTGGAACCCGGCCACCACCACCAGCCGGTCTTTTTCCAGTTCACCTATTACGCGGGCGGTGTCGACGCGGTGGATGCGGGCTTTGCCATACATGGTATCGGTATGAATCCCCGCCTGAAACCCGCTCAAGCTGACGGCGTCGCAGCCCAAGGTCCGTAGGGCCATGGTCATCAAAGTACAGGAAACAAGTTCACCGGTGGATAAGAGCAGGTCCAGTTCCCTGGGTTCCGGGTCTTGAGAGACCGTGCGGGACAACCGAATCAGCTCATCGGTGGTGTCCGCCATGGCCGATACCACGGCCACCAGTTGGGCACCCCTTTTCTTGGTTTCGGCTATCCGGCGAGCCACGTTGATGATCCGCTCGGCGTCCGCCAACGAGCTTCCACCGTATTTCTGTACAATTAGGGCCAAACCAGTCACTCCGGTCTAATTATCCCGCTGATGAGCTCCCCGCATGGACGGCCGGGTTATCCGCACCCGGCCGTTTACCCCGGCTTGCTTCGCCGCTTCGGCCATCTCATAAGCCACCGTCATCTCCCGGCCCTGGGTCAACGCCAGTACGGTTGAGCCGCTGCCGGAAAGAAAGGCTCCCAGGGCGCCCGCGTCAAGGGCCGCCCTGAACAACAGCTTCATGGCGGGGAAAAGGAGCTCACGGTACGGTTGGTGCAACCGGTCCTGGGTGGCTAACCCCAGGTATTCGGGCCGATTGGCGGCCATGCCCATCAAGAGCAAAGCGGCCCGGCTCATATTGTAGACCGCATCCTTGATGGGAACTTTTTCAGGCAGCACGGCGCGAGCGTCGGAAGTCGCTATTCTGAAGTCGGGGACGAATAACACGGCAGCCAGTTCCGGGGGGACATTGATCGGCGCAGCATAGAGCCGGTCTTGGTCGGTGACCACCAGTTGAAGGCCCCCATGAATAGCGGCGACTACGTTATCCGGATGGCCCTCGATGGTAGCCGCCATTTCCAACAGGTCTTCAGGACCAAACAATTGGCCGCATAACGCATTGGCTGCGACCAGTCCGCTGGCGATGGCGGCAGCACTGCTGCCCAGACCCCGTTCCAAGGGTATCTCGTTGCGGCAGCGCAGCCGCAGCGGCGGCATTTCGCGGTCCGCTTCATGGAATAAAAAAGCCATGGCCCGATATACCAGGTTGTGCCGGTCGGCGGCCAGCTCCCCTGCTCCCTCCCCCAACACTTCAACTAGTGGCTCACCGTCTGGAATCGGGGCTTCGACAACGACTTCCAACTCGTTCCAAAGGTCCAGGGCCAAGCCCAAGCAATCATAACCCGGGCCCAAGTTAGCCGTCGTGGCGGGGGCTAGGACCCGCAGCGTTGCCATTTCAATTCACACGTCGCCGGGGCATAGCACCGAGGCGGCCTCTACGGGGATCAGGACAACACACGGTCGAACACATACCGGCCCAAGTCTCGATTCTCCAGGAAGGGGAATCCGTCGAATGCGCCGCCGTAGCCGATAATGGGCACCCGTTGTTCGTGCAGGGAACCGTGGGACCGGAGATTTGGGGGTAATGCAACTTCTTTGGGGTCTCCAAACACCACGTCGGGGGAACCGAGCGCCACGATGTCCCCGATACGATCGGACATGAGGCGGAACCGCTGCGCAGCCTCTTCTCGGGGCAACGCTTCATCGACGCCTTCAATGTCGTTTAGGACGTCCAAGGCGGATTCCCGGTCTCCGGCTTCCAAGTACAGATAGATACAGCCCCCCAAATTAGAGTGGTGCACAGTGTACCGGTCTTTGATGATGGGGACTGCCTGGGACCGGATGCCGCGGCGGGCCAGTTCCCCCGGCAGGTCTATCAATTGGCTTTTAGCAGACATTCCGTGGTCTGCGGTAATCAAGACCTGTACTTGGGGAAGGCTGTCCACCAGCTTTCCGATGGCTTCATCCAGCAGGCTCAGGTGTTTGGCCGACTCGGGTTGGCGCGGCGCGTAGGTGTGCATCGCATAATCGGTGGTGGTCAAGTAGACCAAGTCATAGTGTTCTTGCCCGAGAATGTAACGGCCAGCGTCGATAACCCACTGGTTGACTTCCAGAGAATAGATATTCGGCGGGGGGCCGACGCCTTGGGCCACCCACTCCGGGGGTTGCTCCGAGGAAACAGTTAGGGTCGCCCCATCGCTCAGCAAGCGGCGCAGCTTGTCCTTGGCAGTGACCAGAAGAGAGCGAGCGCCCTGAGCCGCAGCCCGCTGGAACATGGTCTCGGTTTCAATGAATTCCCCGGATTCCATATAAAGTTCCGAGGCGGTCTGCTGGTTGAACCAGTAATTGGTAGTAATGCCGTGGTCCCGAGGGTAGCTGCCGGTAATCAGGGATACGTTGTTGACGTTGGTGACCGTGGGCACCATCGCTTTGCCTTCCAACATGAACCCATCCGCAGCCAGTTGCCGTAGGATGGGCATAGAGCAAGTCTCCAGATATTCCGGGTCCAGACCGTCCACCATTATCACGATCGTAGTTTGCGGCATAGATTTATTCCTGGATGCCCGCCGTTGTTCCGGGCATACGGCCTCGAGTTTCACATACCTGGTTGATTAGACTCTATCCTACTCTACGGTGACCGACTTAGCCAGGTTGCGGGGCTGGTCCACGTCGCAACCGCGCAGCTCGGCGATGTGGTAGGCCAGCAATTGCAACGGCACAGTTGCCAGCAGTGGTATCAAGTTGTCCGGGGCGGGAGGGATGTAAAGCGCGTGGTCTACTTGAGGGGGGAGGTCCTGGTCGCCCCTGGTCACCACGGCCGCCACCAGCCCGTCACGGGCCTTGACCTCTTTGATGTTGTTCACGACCTTGTCGTACATGGAGTCCATGGGCGCCAACGCCAGGGTAGCCATGCCCCGGTCGATTAGCGCGATGGGGCCATGCTTCATCTCTCCCGCCGGGAACCCCTCGGCGTGAATGTAGCTGATTTCCTTGAGTTTCAGGGCCCCTTCCATAGCGATGGGAGTGTTAACCCCCCGTCCCAGGAAAAGAAAGTTGTCAAAAGTGTAAAGCTGACGGGCCAGTTGCCGGTAAATGTCCATGTCGGACAACAATTCACCCACCAAGCGGGGGCAATGGGCCAATCCGTCCACTAACTCCCGGGAACGCTCCGGAGATAGGACTCCCCGCACCCGGCCCAAGTACGCCGCCAGAAGTTGTAAAGTGGTCAGGGAACTGATGAATGTTTTGGTGCTGGCTACGCCTATTTCGATGCCCGAGCGCATATACAGGGCGCCCTCGGCCAAGCGGGCGGCCTGGCTGTTTTCGGCGTTGCATATCGTAACCAACCGACCGCCTTTCTTCTTCACCAGGTGCATGGCCGCCACGGTATCGGCGGTTTCTCCGGACTGGCCGATGGAAACCACCAGTGTCTGGGAGTCAATGTAGGGGTCGCGGTAGCGAAACTCCGAAGCGCTTTCCGCTTCAGCGGGTAAGCCCGCCAGCCGTTCCACAAAGTACCGGCCCACTTGGGCGGCGTGGAGGCTGGTGCCGCAGCCGATAAGCATCACCCGCCGCAGGTCATTGACGTCTCCCGCCGGCAAGGGGAAATCCGGTAAATCGACCCGGCCCTCCTGAAAGTCCACCCGTTCCCTCATGGCACTGGCCACCGACTGGGGCTGCTCCATAATCTCTTTCAGCATGAAGTGGCGGTAGCCGCCTTTATCGATGATAATGTCCTCGGGATCAATGGTGCGGGTTTCCTTGTGGATGGGGCGCCCGCTCAAGTCAAAGTACCGGGCGCCCTCTCGGGTGATCACCGCCATTTCCCCCGGGTCGAGGAAACCAACCCCGCCGATCATGGACTGGTGGCGGAACAGAGGCAGCAAGGCGGGAAGATCGGAGCCCACGATACATTGACCGTCTTGATGGGCTACCACGATGCCCCCGGCATGTCCCAGGCGCAGCACGCAGAGCAAGCCGCTCCGGCCTCGATGAGTGGCGGTAACAGCCTGAGAACCCTTGATCAGAGTCCCCATCCGCCGGAAAGCGTCCTCAAAAGTCAAACCTTGGTCCATTCCTTCTTCAACCAGGTGGGTAATAACCTCGGTATCAGTCTCCGAGGAAAAGTCGTGGCCGGAGGCTTGTAGCCTGGCCTTCAACTCCAGGAAATTCTCAACTATTCCGTTATGCACTACGGCTATCTGCTGGCGGCAATCTGTATGGGGATGAGCGTTGGCGTCAGAGGGCCTGCCGTGGGTGGCCCAACGAGTGTGTCCCAGACCGGTCAAACCCCGCAGTAGTCCCTCCGGTCCGTCTAAGGCCAACCCGCCTACTTTGCCCACCGTCTTACGAAACTGGAGCTCATCGGTGGAGTCTACGACAGCAATTCCGGCACTGTCATACCCTCGATACTCCAGCCGCTGCAACCCCTCCAAGATGATGGGCCAAGCTTGCTGGTGACCCACGTATCCAACGATTCCGCACACAAGGCCCCCTTCGTTGATTTTCAGATTGCTGTTTGCAGTATATTTAGGCCAACCAGGGGATGTTAGCATGGGTTCGTAATAGTGTCGATAACATATAAGGCCCTGGGACCGGTTTGGGGCTGAGGAAATCGCAACCGGGGCCGGTGCTATAATCCTAGAGTTGGGGGAATGCGCCAGCCCAGGGATTCCGGCAAACCCCTAAAGACTCTTTCCCGGAGAGGATATTTGACCGCCCACCTTCTTTATGGCGACAGCTATCTCGTCCCCCAGGCTCTCCGAGTCCTCGGCACTGAGGCGGGGGTAGCCGACCTTCTGGAAGCCAACCGCCACCAAGTGCAAGGAAGCCAGGTCAAGCCGGCCGAGCTATTCAATCTATGTAATGCCTTGCCCTTCATGGACTCCCGGCGTCTGGTGGTAGTTGAAGGTCTGCTGGCCGCCCAGGAACGCCGCACCGGCCGCGGCCGGGGGCGGACTGGAGGAGCAGGGGGGGCGGTCCGCACCATGGGCGGCTGGGAAGAGTTGGCGAAAGTCATCCCTCAGCTACCGGAAACCACGGTCCTTGTATTCACCGATGGACCCCTTTCGGCCAACAACCCCCTGCTCCGCCTCATCCGGCCGGTGTGCCAGGTCCAAGCCTTGACCACTCCTTCCGGAGAGGCCCTGGCCCGTTGGATTAAGGAGACAGTCCAGTGTAAGGGGTCCGGCATCAGCCCGTCGGCTATTAGACGGCTGACCGACCTGGTGGGGAATGATCTTTGGGTCTTGTACCAAGAGATTGAGAAGCTGTCCCTGTATACATTCGGCCGCAGCATAGAGGATGGGGACATTGGAGAACTGGTGCCCCAAGTGCGGGAAGCCAACATCTTTGCTGCGGTGGACGCCCTCATAGAGAGGCGTCCGGGGGCGGCCCTGCGGTTATTGCATCAACTCCGCCAAGACGGGCGGGATGTATCCAATATAATAGCTATGGTGGAACGGCAACTCCGCCTCTTGGCGTTGGCCCGGGACCACATGGACAACGGGGTGTCACAGAGGGACTTGGGCAGCCGGTTGGGGCTATCTTCCCAGTTCGTATTGCGTAAGACCATTGACCAAGCCCGACGCTTGACCCAAGCGCAAATCGCCGGGCAATACCGGAGGTTGTTGGAGGCTGACTTGGCCGTCAAGCGGGGTCTCATGGACGCTGACCTGGTGCTGGAGCTTTTGGTGGCCGAACAGGCCCCTTCGGCGCGCACGGGATAAACGGGGCGATGTTAACGGCGCCAAATAGGCGCTGCCAGCCGGGTTGTCTTTTTGGGCCTTCCCAGCCGGCAGATGCTTGGGTGGTAAGCTTAAGGGCTACCTGAACTCGGGAATCACCCTTTCGGTAATCAACCTGATTGAGTTGACCACGCGGTCATTGGGTATCTGGCCGCCGTAATTCGTCTCCAGGACCACCCCACTTATGCCCAAGCTCTCCTGGTATTCTTGAATCCGGCCGACAACGGCCTCCGGGGTACCGTACATTACCCGCTGTCGAAAAACATCGCTATAAGGAACGCGGGCCATGTTCAGCAGCCTCTTTCTTCCCTCTTCGCTGGCGGCGCTCTTACTCAGCTCTTGAGCCCCGTACCGGATGGCCGCCATGGTGCTGGCCTCCGGCTCTGAAAAGGCCCTATTGGGGTCCTCTGCCACGTAGGCCGGAATGCGAAGGGACACGTTTCCTGGAACCGAATGCCCCGCCTCCTGCCTTGCTTGTCGGAAAAGCCGCAGTCGCTCCTGAAGCTGCGGCACCGGGGTATTGGCGCTAATGAATATCGGGTGTCCCAAGGCGCCGACCAAGGAGAAGGTGTCTTCGCTGGCTGCGGCTACCCACGTTGGAGGATAGGGTTGCTGGTAGGGCTTCGGCACTACGGTGACATCTTCGTAGGAGTAAAACTCTCCCTGGTAGGAAAACCGGTCCTCCTTCCAGGCCTTCATGATCACTTCCAGCGACTCGAAGAAACGGGGGCGGCTCTCGGAGTAGGATACGTTATAGCCTTGGTAATACTTGGTCAAGCCGCTGCGGCCGATGCCGAAGTTGAAACGGCCCTTGCTGACATGGTCCACCGTCGCGGCTTCCTCGGCGATGCGTAAAGGGTTGGTCAAGGGCAGTACCTGAACCGCCAAGCCTATTCGTATCCTGCTGGTCCGAGCGGCGATAGCACTGGACAGGACCATGGGAGAGGCCAACACGGAACGATCAGGGCTGAAATGGTGCTCGGCCAGCCATATAGAGTCTATGCCCAGGTTCTCCGCTTCTATTACCTGGCTGAAGGACTCATCGAAAGCTTCGGGCTGGGTCATACCGCGTCGGACGTGGAAGTCGGTGAATACTCCAAAGTCCATATGCTTCTCCTTGGCCTCTATCTCCTGGTACGGCTATCGAGACTCATATAAAGATGGCTGACACTTACGATGAATTAATCTTCCTTACCCGAAATTCGATAAAAGGCGATATGAGGGACTTGGCTCCCAATATTATAACCTTTGGTTATGAGCAGCGGCTTAGGCCCGGAGACAGCAGTTCTTAACGGGGCAAGAAATGCGGCGCCGGCTTTCATAAGCCGACGCCGCATCCCATTCCTACCGGGTATGGTGGACTGAAACCTTATACGAGGTCGGGACGGCAGCCCCCTACTCGTCCATCCAACCGTCTTGGAAGAGCGGCCAGCCCAGCGGATGAGGGGCTACACCTCGTACATTGTTGCGCACGCCGTACACCCACGGCTGGAATGCCACGACAAGACGCGGCACGTCGTCGATCAGAATGCGCTGGATCTCCGCATAGGTCTCTATCTGTTTCTCAAGGGTTTCCCCCCTGGCCCTGATGACCAGATCGTCAAGGGTCTTGTTGAAGTACCGCGGCTTATTCCAACTGGAATCGCTCAGGTATTGGATGCTCAGGGATTGGTCCGGATTGGGCCGGCCGAACCAGTAGACGACGCTGAACGGCTCCTCACCCCACACCTCATCCCAGTACCCGTCCGGAGATACCCGGTTCAATGCCACCCGAATGCCCGCCGCCTTAGCGCTCTGTTGGTATGCCACCGCCATTTCTACCATCCCTGGTCCGACGTCGCCCGTATGCAGGGTGATGTCGATCCCGTCCGGGTACCCGGCCTCGGCCAGCAACTGCTTGGCCAGCTCGGGGTCGTAGTCCGGGGGCGCATATTGGGGCGCAAACCTGGGGTCGATGGGCGGAACGGGGTGGTCGAAAGCGGGGGTGCCCAGCCCCAGCAGCGCCGCTTGGTTGACCGCTTCCCGGTCCAACGCGGCTTGCATTGCTTTCCGGACCAGCTTGTTGTCGAAGGGCGGGATGTCGGTGCGTATGGGCATTCCAATCCAGGACAAGCTGTTTACCTTCAACACGACGGTGTCGGGATGAGCGTCGACACCGGGGATGTCCTGGGGTTCCAGGGTATATACGACGTCCACGTCGCCACTCTGGAGCGCCTGGGCCCGGGTTGCCGGCTCGGGGATATTCAGGATGACGAACTGATCAAGGTAGGGCTTGCCCTCCTCCCAGTAGTCGGGGTTCGGCACAAAGGTCGTGCGTTCGAGGGGCAGGTGCTCGTCAATTATGAAAGGCCCCGTACCGAAGGCCTCCAGGGTCAGCCGCTCTTCATCTACATCGGCGGGAAGGATCCGAGCTTGATAGATCGATAGAGTGTCCAAGAAGAAGGAGTTGGGGCCGACTAGGTCGAAGCGGACCGTGTAGTCGTCGACGGCGACTATATCCTTGATAGTTGAGGTGAATGTGGGCCGCGCCGGAGAGTCTATCACGGGGTCCATCAGCCGTTTAAAGGTGAAGAGCACGTCCTCCGCCTTGAAATCCTTCCCCGGGTAGTCTCCCATGGGGTAGAACCTCACGCCCTCGCGCAGATGGAAGGTGTAGGACGAGAGGTCCTCGTTGGCCTCCCAGGAGGTGGCCAGCTCCGGCTTCACCGTAAAGTCCGGTTGGATCATAAGCAGGTTGTCATAGGCCAAATCGGTGACGGCGTAGTCATTGTTAGAAATTTGCAAGGGCGGGTCCAGCGTGATGTGGTCCGCCGGCATCGCAAGCACCATCGTACCGCCGTACTTTGGCGCACCCTCTTCGGCGGTTTCCTCGGCAATTTCGGCCTGCAAGACAAGGCCCTCGGAGACCTCGGGGATTTCCTCAAGCTGGAGCTCGACGGACTCGGCCTCCTCGGCGGCTTCGGGCGCTGCGGCGGACTCGGCCTCCTCGGCGGCTTCGGGGGCTTGAGCGACTTCGGTGGCTTCGCCGCCTCCGCCGCAGGACACGACAAAGAGGACCGACGCCATCGCCACGGCCAGCAGGATCAGAAACGGGTGCAGACTGGATGTCTTGGGTCTCATTGGGGTCCCCTCCTTTTAGGAAATAAACATACTATTTTGGGGAGCTGCCCGGGAATACAAAGGTGTTCGGACCGGCGGTCTGTAGTCCAGCCGCCGACGGTAATATTAGAGAGGATACGTCATAATTGTCAACATTATGACATGATTCATGCTGTTTGCATTGCATTCAGTATATATTGTGATTTATACCACAATATATACTGGCAAACAAGGATATTTACACACTATTCATCTCGTCTCTTTCTCGTCGACAAGCCCGACTTCCACCGTCTTGCCTATACGGCAGTGACCCACCGTTATGGCAGTAGGCACCACGAAGAATACTATGGGAGACCTTTGCGTAACCGTCACTCCCGCGAAAGCGGGAGTCTAGTGTGTTCGCCTATAGATTCCCGCGTTCGGAGACCTTTGCGTAACTGGTCGCTCAACTTGTCATTCCGCCCCCCACCCCTGTCATTCCGACCGGAGGGAGGAATCTAAGGCGTTGGGCCGGAGTCGTCGCGTCGGTCCAGCTACAGACCCAGTGCTTGCTGACATAGGTTTGAGATTCCTCACGGAGTTTATCCTGAGCGCAGCCGAAGGGCTTCGCTGCGTTCGGAATGACAGGGGTGGGGGTTATGCAAATGTCTCACTATGGGAACATATATTGACATGCCCCGTCGCACGTAGAACAATTGTGTGCGCCGGCATGTACTGAGGTTGTTTCGGCTGGCTGTTTAGAGGCTATTTAGATCAAACAAAGGGAAAAGGCGAAGGAAATTACCGCGAAAAATAATGGTTGGAAGGAAAAGCCATGTCCAGCTACCGAGTGATATCGTCGGATAACCATGTCGTTGAGCCGGGGGACCTGTGGACCAGTAGGGCCGAGCCAAAATTCAAGGACCGAGCCCCTCACATTAAGCGTTTGGAAGAGGGCGATTGGTGGTTCTGCGACGGCCTGAAAATAGGAGCTGCCGGTACAGGGTCCCAGGTCGGAGTCAGGTTTGAAGAGCCGGAAACGCTGAGTATTCAGCATAGAA
The DNA here is from genome assembly GCA_965197565.1 of Dehalococcoidia bacterium. Classification (GTDB taxonomy): domain Bacteria; phylum Chloroflexota; class Dehalococcoidia; order Lucifugimonadales; family UBA3495. The sequence continues at coordinate 339,496 of CBDANK010000003.1, read as the reverse complement.
TCGAAGAGGCGCGTCCGGGGGGGTACATACCCGAGGACCACGTCAAAGACATGGATATCGATGGAATCGACGTAAGTATTGTCTATCCAACAGCCGGCCTTGGGCTCTACGCCGTGCCGGATAGCGAATTGCTAACCTCCAACTGCAGGGCCTACAACGATTGGGTTGGCGAATTTTGTAGCGCGGTCCCCAAACGGCTCAAGGGTATCGCAATGCTAAACGTGGATGATGTGCAAGAAGCTGTGAAAGAACTGGAACGCTGTGCTAAGTTGGGCTTTGTGGGGGCTATGATCAGCGTCTATCCTCCCGAGGAGCATTCTTACGATAAGCCGGAATACAAACCCTTGTGGGCTGCAGCTCAAGACTTGGCAATGCCCCTTAGTTTGCACATTTCCACCAATCGTCCGGCGCTAGGTCAGGAATTTTTTGAAGATCTCGATAATGAAACTGCCGCCTTTATGACTAACGTCGACCATTGGGTGCGGATGTCTCTTGCCAACATGATCTTTAGCGGCGTTTTTGAGCGCCATCCCAAACTCCAGGTAGGCTCGGTAGAGATGGAACTATCCTGGGTCCCTCATTTCTTGGACCGGCTTGACTACAATTACACCCAAAGAGAGCAAGAGCGCCGCCGGGGATATGGATTCAAAGAGGGCGCGCTCCCCAGTGACTTCTTCCACAGTAACGTGTTCCTTGGCTTCCAGGAAGATGCCCTGGGAATAGCGATGCGTGACCACATAGGTGTAGATCAATTGCTGTGGGGCGGAGATTATCCCCACGTAGAGTCGACGTTCCCCAGGAGCCGCCAGATTATCGAGGAGATTCTGGTCGACTGTACCGAGAAGGAAAAAGCTAAGATAGCGGGCGGCAACGCTGCCAGGGTATATCAACTCAATTAGAAAAGGTCTGGCCTGTTCCGGGGAAGATGGCTCAAACCTCAACCCAAGGCCCCCAATCCGAGTAGATGAGGCAGTGATTTTATGGCCGGTCCAACACTAAAGATAGAAAACGCGCGGTTCATTCTAACCCTGGACCCCCAGCGCAGGATTATTCGGAACGGGTCGGTCCTAATTGAGGGCCGGAATATTGTGCGAGTGGGTAAAGCGTCAGAATTAGCAAACGCAACGGCTGACCGGGTCATTGACGCACAAGAAATGGTGGTTACGCCGGGGTTTTGCAACGGTCACATGCACATCAGCTACGCTCACGCCACCCGCGGCATTTTCCCGGATAACCTAGACCCCGGGGAATACCTGGCTAATGTGTTCAAACTGCAAGCGGCTATGACCGAGGAAGAGGAGTACCTCACCTCTCTCTTGGGTATCACCGAGTTGCTCAAGTACGGCACTACCTGCTTCCTGGACCCGGGCAGCACCAAGTACCTGGACGCTTGCTTGCAAGCCTACCAGGAGGCGGGCTGCCGGGTCATTGTGGGAAAACAAGTGGTTGACCGGGCCAATCCGCTCAACCTGCCGCTGTCGTCTGCACAGGATGCCGCGTCGCAGATGGAAGCAACGGTGCGGGCTTACGACGGCCGCTTGGACGGCCGGGTTTCTGCTTGGGCCATGCCCTTCGACGCAGACTACTGTAGCAGCGAGTTGTTGGTGGCCGCTAAAGAGATTGCGGACAAACACAATACCGGCATGACCTTGCATCAGAGCAACTCCCGACGTACCGTTGATGCCCATTTGCGCAAGTATGGCAAGCGTCCCGTGGAGTATCTAGAGGACCTGGGGGTGTTGGGGCCGAACTTGCTGCTGAGCCACGTGGTAGGACTGGACCAAGCCGAGGTGGATTGTCTGGCCCGCTCCGGGACCAAGGCGGTAATGTGTCCCACCGCCGCTTTGAAAATGGGCAATGGCATCACCTCCCAGGGAATGCTGCCGGAGATGCTGGACCAAGGGGTTTGCGTTGGCCTGGGCACCGACGCCGGCAACAACTCCAGTCTCATCGAAACCATGCGTTCCATGTACCTCATAACCGTGCTGTTCAAGGACGCGCGGCGGACTACTGACGTGGTCCCGGCGGAAACGGCGTTGGAGATGGCTACCATCCAAGGAGCGCGCGCCCTTGGCTTGGACGGAGAAATAGGTTCCATTGAAGCGGACAAGAAAGCCGATCTAGTGCTGTTCGACACCAAGCGTCCTGAGTGGCGCACCATCTTCAACCCGGTCAACAACCTGGTGTACAACGCCGACGGCAGGAGCGTACACACCGTGGTAGTTAACGGACAAGTCGTGGTTGAGGACCACAAGCCCACCTTTGTGGACGAATGGCAACTTATTCAAAAAGTGCAGGCCCTGGGGGAAAACATGCTGCAACGGACTGGTGTCGGCTTCCCCCAGAAGTGGCCTGTAGTTTAGCTCTGGTCCCGACGCAGAGGGGGCTACAAGTTCAGAGCGTGCTCCTCGTATTCCCTCTCCTTGTTGTAGACCTGGAGCCTGCTGCGGTAAGCCTCTAGCACAAATATCCTGTCTTGGTCGTCAACGTTCACCGCCACAGGCCGGTGGAACCGCCATTCCGGCTCGAGGTTGACTCTGCGGCGCGCTTTTATGATGTCGGGGTTGGCGTCGATTAAGGCTTGGGCCCAAGGCGAGGGCACTTGAGCGTCTCCCACCAGGGTGGTGATGAAGCTCCCGTCGGGGGCGTATACTTGCACCCGGTGGTTTCCCCAGTCGGTAACGTAGACATCCCCATCCGAGTCTACGGCCACGCCCGTAGGTCCGTGGAGGTCGCCGGTCCCGGAAGATGAGGCTTCGAATTTGACCAACAACCGGCCATCGGGAGACAACTTCTGGGCCCGGTTGTTCTTCCAATCGGCCACGTATACGTTGTTTTCCCGGTCCAAGCAAATGCCCCAAGGTAAATTGAACTCTCCATCGCCGGCGCCGTGGCTACCCCATTGGCCGAGGAACTTTCCATCTTTGGTAAACTTCTGGACCCGGCTGTTCCCGCTGTCCACAACGTAAAGATTGTCGTCGGCGTCGAATGCTATGCCCGACGCTCCGCTCAACTGGCTTTCTCCGCTGCCCGCTTCACCCCAATGGGAGAGGAAGGCCCCTTCTTTGTCGAAGACGGATATCCGGTTGAGGTAGTCGTCGGAGACGTAAACGTTTCCGTCACTATCCAAGTCCAGCGACTGGGGCCAAATGAACTGCCCATCACCGGACCCGTTGCTCCCGAACTGGCCCAGAAACTCGTGGTCCAGGGTGCAGATGGTGACCCGCTGCCCCAACTCTTCGGCGCCCCGGTTGATGATGTAGAGGCGGCCCTCGGGGCCTAGAGCGAAATCGTAGGGGCTTCCCAACCCCTGTCCAGCCATTGCGTACATACCAATGCAATAGCTGTAATCAAACACTCGTCCTGCGGCGACAGTTGTCAGCATTGCGCGGCCCTCCTGTTGCAAATAAAATCAGCAGCAGCCGGCTCCTCATGATTGTAAAACCGGCTGCTGATAGCTGGACCCCTCAGATGGTAGGTTAGTTTATGGCGGGTTGGTCTAAACGAAGTCCAGTTGCTCGAACTTGCCTCCAACGATGGGCACAGGGTCCAAACCCAGCCACTTGTCTATGACTGTGGAGTAGAATCCCCGGAAGTCGTAATTGGGCTCCAAGTCTCCCTGGGAGAGGTCCTCCGGTTTAAGAGAAGGATAGGTGCTGTACATCCCACCCTTCACCTGGTTGCCGATGACGAAGGCCGCTCCGCCGGCACCGTGGTCGGTGCCGGTGCCGTTGTCCCGGACCCGCCGGCCGAACTCGGTGAATAGCACCATGATTAAGTTGTCGCCGGCGTCATGCTCCTTCAGGTCGTCGAAGAAGTCGCCGATGGCCCTGGACATGTCGATCCACAACTGGGTGTGCATCGGCATTTGGTTAAAGTGGCTGTCGAAGCTGCCGTGGGATGTATAGAAGACTTGGGTTCCTAGGTCGGCCAGGTACACCCTGGCGACGTCTTTCAAGTACTTGGCGATGGGAGTCTCGGCGTACTCTATGGTGGACGAGTAATTTTCGGGAGCGACCTTGATGATGTCGGCCCCTTTCAGCGCGTCTCGTCCTGTTTGCCCCAGGTAGTCCATGGTAGGTCCGGTGCCTATGGCCGGAGCGTACATGCGAGCGAACCGCTCCAACATCTGGGAATGTTCTTGCTCCGCCGTTATGCCCGGAACACCGGACAGCACCCCATAGGACTCAAGGTTGGACACCGAGGTGATGGGCACTCCGCGCAGGGCCAAGGCGCGGGGCAGCCCTTGGCCGAAGTTCACCCCTTTCAGCACGTTCTCGCCAGTGGGGTCCAAGTCTCGTATGACCCTGGCCGCCCAGCCTTCGGTGCCCACGGCGTCGGGCTCGCAAGTGTGCCAGATGTCCATGGAACGGAAGTGGGACCGGGGAGAGTTCTCGTAGCCGATGCCGTGAACGATGGCCATCTTGCCTTCGTCGTACAGCTTCTTCACCGGCGCCATGTTGGGGTTGAAGGCCAACTCGTCATTGATTGGGAGGACCTGGTCTTGGGGTATACCCACTCTAGGCCGGTTGTCGTGGTAGAGAGGGTTGGTATAAGGGATAATGGTGTTCATATAATCGTTGGCGCCCGTCATTTGCAAAATGACTACTACGGGGTCCTTCTTGGTGGTCGTCATCGTCGATCCTCCTTTCCTGATGTCAACTGGTAGAACCTTCCGGCTGTTCCTATGCGAACTGGTAATCTCTTGAAGCGGCTATCAGCGCCAGCAAGACCCCTATTCGCTTCTCTGATTCCTGGCATTCCTCTTCTGTATCCCAGCGCAACTCGCCGCCTTCCTCGGCTTGCTCCAGCAATCCGCTGCGAGTGAGTTCGCTGACTTCCAAGGGTCCAACCACGTCCAGGCACTGGTCCAAGAACTGCTCCGGGGAGAGCCGCCCCTGGGCTTTGACGTGCTGGACCATGGACTGTACGCCGGGCAGGGCGGTGTCTCCCAGGAGACCCGCGGCGAAATTAACCCGGCGGACCAAGGCCCCGCCGTCTATCCACTCGGAGCCGGTGTGCCAACTCTCGACGCTGGGAGGGTTGAGCAACTCTTGGCCTTGGTATAGGCACTCGAAAGCGAGGCTGGTGAACCCGGGCCTTGGACCATTGAAGTTGCCGGCCATGCGCGCTGTCCCTACAACCAACTCGGCGGGACTCTTGACCCGGGCAAATCGAGCGTTTTTGAAGAAATCGGACTTGAAGAGGGTCCGCAACATCGACCGGATATCACCGCCGGTCTGGTTATAGGTCTGGACCAACGTCTCGATGGCCTGGGGGTCCTTGGGCGGCGTGATGTTCCAAGCGGGGACCTGGACCTCATCGGCGACGAAGAAGTTGTAGAGGTGGCGGGCTAGGAACCGGGCCGCCGCCGGCTGCTTGGCTATGATGTCGATGATATCGTCGCCGTTGAATTTGCCGGTCTGCCCTAGAAAGGTCTTTTCGCCGTCGTCGTGGTCCTCGGGTTGGAACTCGAAGTTCCAGTAGAAGCGGCCCCAGGGTTGAGCCGGAATCTTGGGAGGGATGGTCCACCCGGTGAAGGCCCGGGAGGCTTCCTTGATGTCGTCCTCGGAATAGTTGCCCACGCCCAAGGAGAAAAGCTCCAGCAACTCCCGGCCCCAGTTTTCGTTGATAGCGCCCTTGTGGTTGCCGTTGTTGTCCAGCCAGAATATCATGGCCGGGTTCTTGGCCAACTCCACCAGGAGGTCCCGGAAACTCCCCAAGCCATGGCGGCGGAACATTCTGATCTGGGCCGCAAGCTCCGGCGCGGCGTCCACTTTGGACGCGCCGGTGGCGAACAACTGGTGCCAGAACAGGGCCATCTTCTCTTCGAGGGGGCGTTGGGTGTTGATCATGCGGTATACCCAGTCGGCGCCGTTATTGACCACCGCCGCAAACCCATCAAAGCCCGGCATATACCGGTACATGACGTCTTCGTCTATCGGAGCCTGGTTTTCGGGGTGGATCAACTCCTCTACAGTGGCGTCGTAGCCGGTTGCTACGCGGGCCTCCAACTCTTGGCGCGTGGCCCCAAAGGCGGCGCGGCGCATCAAGTGCGCCATCAATGCAATATCGTCTCGATCTGGCATGGTTACCCCTCCCATGACCGGAAATGATGCTTTCCTAACAGCTCACTATAAATGCCATCGTAAGGTCAGTGGGAAGCCGTGTCAAGCCGCCTTGCGCCTATGCCAACTGGTAGTCTCTTGACGCGGCTATCAAAGCCAGCATTACCCCTATTCTCTTCTCCGAAGCGCTGTATTCCTGTTCCGTGTCCCAGCGCAACTCGCCGCCTTCTTGGGCCTGCTCCAACAATTCAACACGGGTGGAGTCGCTGACATCCAAGGGTCCAACAACCTCCAAACACTGGTCCAACAACTGCTGCGGAGAGAGGGGGCCTTGGGCCTTGATGTGCTCAACCATGGAGCGTACACCGGGCAGGGCCGTGTCTCCCAAGAGGCCGGCGGCGAAATTCACCCGGCGGACCAATGCGCCTCCGTCAATCCACTCAGGGCCGGTGTGCCAGCTTTCGACACTGGGCGGGTTAAGCAACTCTTGGCCCTGGTAGGCGCACTCGAAAGCGAGCTTGCTATAGTCCTCGGGCATGGGGTCCTTAAACTTGCCGACCATCCGCGAGGTGCCCACCACCAACTCGGCGGGGCCTTTGACGCGGGCAAACCGGGCGTCTTTAAAAAAATCGGAGTTGAAGAGGACACACAAAATGTTCCGGATGTCGCCGCCGGACTGGTTATAAGTCTGGATCAATGTCTCGATGGCCTCGGGGTCTCTGGGAGGAGTGATGTCCCAACTGGGGACCTGGACCTCGTCGGCCACGAAGAAGTTATAGAGGTGGCGGGCCAGGAACCGGGAGGTGGCAGGCTGTTTGACTATGATGTCGATAATATCCTCGCCGTTGAAGCGGCCGGTCTGCCCCAAAAAAGTCTTTTCGCCATCGTCATGGTCCTCGGGTTTGTACTCGAAACTCCAGTAAAACCGCCCCAGTGGCAGGCGGGGAATCTTGGTGGCTATGGTCCAGCCGGTAAAGGCGCGGGAGGCATCCTTGATGTCATCCTCGGAGTAGTTGCCCACGCCCAAGGAGAACAACTCCATCAACTCCCGGCCCCAGTTTTCGTTGATGGCGCCCTTGTGGTTGCCGTTGTTGTCCAGCCAATAGATCATGGCCGGGTTCTTAGCCAGTTCCACCAACAGGTCTCGGAAGCTCCCCAAGCCGTGGCGGCGGAACATGGCGACCTGCTCCAGAAGCTCCGGCGGGTTGTCCACCTTGGAGTTGCCGGTGGCGAACAACTGGTGCCAGAACAGGACCATCTTTTCCTCTAGGGGGCGTTGGGTGTTGATCATCCGATACACCCAATCGGCTTGCACATGCACCGGGGCCAAGGCTCCTTCCAAGCCCGGCAAGTACCGGTACAGGATGTCTTCATCCACCGGCGGCTGGCTTTCCGGGTCGACCAACTCCTCCACTGTGGCTTCGTAGCCTACCGCAACGCGGGCCTCCAACTCATCCCGTGAAGCGCCGAATCCAGCGCGGCGCATCAAGTGGGCCATCAACGCAATGTCTTCCCGGCTAGGCATGATCGTTCCTCCCGGAGTCAAAGAATGATAACTTTCTAATAACGCTAACAAATATCATCGTAAGGTCGGTGACACCCCGTGTCAAGCTTGGCTTAGTATCGACGATTGGGCTGAATGGCACAGTCAGGGTTGGGCTCTTTAAGACGTTTGACCCCAGCCATATCCAATCCATTGTAGGTATTTAGATGATAGGCATATAATGAACCAGCAACTGAGTGCTGCTATCAATTAATCTAGTGCGTATATCGGGCTTCGGGCCAAGTTGTTCAATACTATCAGGAGGTAACGCATGGCACAGATAGATTTTGCGTTGGCGGATGATGGCCTACTTAACTTCTTCGATGATGTCCCGGAGGCGGTGGACCGCTACGAGACCTTGATTCAAGAAGTGCAACTTGCGGAAGAGTTGGGTTTTACATACTACTTCTTCATCGAACACCAAAACACCACCACCGGCCAGATTTCTCCGATGGTCTATCTGGGCGCCCTAAGTCAGCGCACCAGTACCATTCGGTTTTCCCAGATGGTCATAGCCACGCCTTTCCACCATCCCATGCGCTTTGCTATGGACACGGCTATGATCGACCAGCTATCCCGGGGCCGGCTGGAACCCGGAGTAGGTTCTGGGGCCGACCGGTTCGAGACCGACCGCTGGAACCTGCCGTACTCCGAACGGCGCTCAAGATTTCCCGAGTTCATGGAGATCGTAAAGAAGGCGTGGACCGAGGAATGCGTTACCTATGACGGCAAGTATTGGCAATTGGACAACGCGATTGCATTGCCCAGACCTTACCAGAAACCCCACCCGCCTATCTGGTATGCCGGTCGCAGCCGAGAGTCCCTAGAGTGGGCTGCGGCCAATCATGCCAGTCTTGGCGCGTTCATGAGACGAGACGAGGAGGTTGCTGAAACCTTCGGCTTGTTTAGGCAACTATGCAAGGAAGCGGGCCACGAGCAAAACATGCCCCGCACCTACCTTGCCAGAAGCGCCTATGTTGCGGAGACCGACGAGCAGGCCTATAAGGAAATCGCCACCTATTTGCCTCAGGCCTATGCGTGGGGTGACAATAAATATAACTCGATACCGAAGATAGGCTACTTTAATGTCGCACCAGGAGATACACAGCGTCAAGAAGGACAGGCTATGTTCAGGGGAACCCGGAGCGGCATTGACTTCTGGCTGGAAAATGGCTTGGCCTACGTGGGAAGTCCCGAGACCGTGATTCAACGGATCAGGGAAGCGCAAAAAGTCACTGGCTTCGATATGCTCGGAGTCAGGTTCCGGTTCGGGGCAATGTCCGATGAGATGGTGATGAATTCCATCAGGCTTTTCGGGGAGAAAGTGATCCCAGCCTTTGCTCAAGCGCCCGCACCGGCCGGACGCTAGTCCAGACCAGAAGCGGTCTAGGGGTTGATAAGCTCCACTTCCACCAGAGGGCTGTCTTTGACCCAGGCGTCGAGGTCCCGATAGCCCTCCAGCTTGCTCTGAATCCGGGCCATGAGATCGCGGCGCTTGGAGTTGTCCCAGACCGGAGTGGCCCGGGCCGGCAGGTCCGCTCGGGCGCTTTGCTTCAAGTGGAAAGTAAACTCGGGGTGGGCCACTAGGTTGGCCATCCAGTCCCGCCGTCCCGGGGTGCCGGTAATAAACAAACGGCCCTCCAGGTTATGGAACCATATTTCGGTGCGCCGGGGCTGCCCGGTCTTTCTGCCGGTGGTAGTAATATCGATGGTCCGGTCTTGCTCCAAGGCCCGTCTAACATCTGCGTCCACTGGTCACCCCCTTCAATCGTTCGGTTATACCCAGTTTAGAAGGCTTACCATCTTTCGCTAAACTGTCCTGAACTTTTCGACGGTTGTCCCTTATTGCATATCGTCTTCGAAGGGCGGTCTGAATCCGTCCTTACCCTCGCCCAACTCCGGCAAAGCATCCTTCAACACCTGGAAGACCATTCTGTAGTGCTCCAGGTACTCGGTACGGAACGACTTCCGGTCACAACCCAACTTCTGGGCCATCAGGTCGAAAGCTTGCTCTCGAGTGCCGGCCAGGAACTTCCCTCGTTGGAAGTGGAAGGGTTGGGCGATGAAACTTCTGGACGCCCGTGTCGCGAAGGCTGTCGGCGAAGGCATAGGTGCTGTTGACCAGCAGCAGTGGCGTCATAGTGATGCAGGCGTCAACACCTTCAGCCTGCACCGCGCCGATGGCCCGCAGCCGCGCCGGATTGGATGGGCAGAAGGGTTCGAAGGTGCGCCGGATGTCCTCGTCGTCGGTGGTGACGGTCATATTCACCTGCACCCGCCCGCCGTTCTCCTCAATGCGGCGGAACAGGTCGCAGTCGCGCACCACGTCGGGGCTGCGGGTCTGGACAACCAGCTTGGGCGTATGCCCATCAGCCATCACCTCCAGCAAACGGCGGGTCAACTTCAATTCCCGCTCCACTGGCTGGTAGGGGTCGGTAACGCTGCTCATGTAAATCAGCTTGCCGTCCAGCGACTCCGGGCGCCTTTTCAGCCGCTTTTCCAGCAACTCGACGGCGTTTTCCTTGACGCTGACCCAATAGCCCCAACTGTCCCGCTTATCAACGTCGCGGCTGAAAAAGGCGGCGTAGCAATAGGTACAACCGAAGGAGCAACCACTGTAGGGGTTCAGCGTAAAGTCGTAAGCATCCATGAACCCGGTGGCGCGAGTCAGAATCTCCCGGGCGGGATTATAGACGACGGTGGTCTCGCCGATGTTCTCGGGAATCGCCGCCGGTGGCAGCGGCAGCCACCCGGAAGAGTTTCTGCAAAAAATTGAATATTGATGCGGGCTGTTCAGCATCGCCCCGTCGCTTCCCTGAGTAGATAAAGGCTGTGGTGTGGTCAGGCCAATCACAATAAGTATCATACCAACCCGGAGCGAAAAAACCCCATTCTCTGGCGACCCCGGCAATGAGAGAATTGTTTAATACGCTGGCAAACTGAGGAACAATCCGGGATGACGATAATTGAAATAGTCGGTATCTCTTTCCGAATGGCGACACGTGATTCACGATCGGAATGTTGCCCGGATTCTGCGCATCGCCATAGCAGGTTATAAGTCCTGTGTCGGGGACGATTACTTCGTGCAGGCTGGACAGGGCATCTTTAACATCCTGCCTGTTACTGTCATAGACAATGTGGATTGCGCTAATCCAACTATCGGCATCGGGAATTTTCTGTACTGAATGGTAATCAGTGTACACCCTGTAGTGTTTCTGTATTAGATTGCACGCCGTTTTCAGTGCTTGGAGGTGAACGTCCTGGCTGATAATACCCCTGAACTCAGCCCAAATCCTCCTGCCTATATCAAGCATGGGTCTACTGGTATCTATTGAATCAATCCTGACCTCTGAAATCACCTGCCCTTGTTCCAAGGCGTCCGTCACTGCCAACGCTATCCCGAATTGCATGGCCAATGCGCCGCAGCCAAAGTCGACAACGTGCAGCTTACCATTGTCCACCAACATCGAATTACCGGTGCCCGCTTGCTCCTCCATCGCCTTGATTATTGAGTACGCCAGGTTAATGTGTGAAAGCTGATACCGGACAACGTAAAGCAGCGCCACCATCTTGTCGACATAATCCGGGCTTTCCAGGGACCGCAACAGGCCAAGAGAATCCCGGGCCTCATTGACCCAACGGAGTTTTTCAGCAGCACTCGTCCCGTCGGTGCGCCAGTCGAAATCGGACTCCACGATCTTTGCGACTGCACTGTCCAACACATGGGGAACAATAACCCTCTTGTCCATCAATTCATCCGCCGGTGCAATCTCCTAACCCGACGCCCCGCTCGCATCTGCTCCCGCAACGCCTCCCGTGTCCAATCCGCTGCGCCTGTGTCTATGACTGTGCTGTGTTTTGCGGGCTTAGGCGGGGGTCAGCTTCCCTTGGCGCTTTGCTAATATACCGAGTTGGTCACCTTTAAGATTCCGAGCGCCCTTGCAACTCCCTGGGAGTGATTATTGGAACGGAGAACTCCGGCACCAGAGCGAGCAGGTCGGTGTCGCTTGTCACAAGGGCATCCACGCCGCCGGCCAGCGTCAGTTCAAGGAAGGGACGGTCGTGAGGGTCGCGGCAGTTCGGTACGCTCAGCAATTCCGGCATGGTAATCATCTCGCACCAAGGTAGATAGTCATCTAACAAGGCTGTCCGTTCTTCGCTGGTTAATCTGAATTTCGGGTATTAAAGCACTCGGACTAATTCCGCGGTGGTATAGCTGCTTCGCAACGGCAATATGACACCCGATTGCCATGATGTCCGAATCCAAAACAATGACCGTTGCGGAAACCGAAGCGCTGAAGCGAGCACGTTGGTGTCAAGGACCAGCCGAAACTGCCGGTTCACTCCCGGCGGGCCCAAGCCACTGCGTCGGCAATGTCATCCTCGGTGATCCCTATCCGGTCCAGCTTCTCCCTTACCGCGTCCGCCGGAGAGATGTGGACCGGTGTAAGCACAATGCAGCCGTTCTTTTTAGTCACGTCGAAATACTCTATCCCGCCAAAGACTGCCTCCGCCTCTTCCAGGAAAGTTAGCTGGTTTGTGCCAGTCCGTTTTGCAAGCGTGTCGATTTCCTCATCAAGACCCGAAAACTATGAATCGCCGCCCCAGTTACAATTTGCTTGTGTAGCCGGCGGAATACAATGGACCCATCGCCGAAGCAATGCAATAACGCATTGCTTTGCACAAGCCCAGCCCCTACCGCGCCGGCATATACTCCCCGAACCACCCCAACGTCTCCGCCATCACTTCGGAAAAAGCCGGGTCCCGGTACACCTCGTAATGGCCGTAGCCCTTCAGCGTCACCAACTTCTTCGGTTCTTTGGCGTGGGCGTAGAGCTGTTCCGACTCTTCGGGCAAGACCAAGCGGTCGTTGTCGCTGGTTATGAAAAGGATGGGCCTGGGGGAGATTTTGTCCACGATCCACTCGGGATTGAAGCCCAGGGTGTCGTCGACGTACTCCATGGGGATGGTGCTGACAGCGGCCGGGTTGTTGCGCCGGGCCGCCGCCGCAAGCTCGGCCGATTGGCGGTCGGGGAGCAGGATTTCGCTGCGGTCAACGTACTCCAGCTTGCCGGTGGCGGCGCGTTTGACCCGGTCTTCGGCGGAGCGTTCCAGCAGGTCGAACCACTCATCGACCCGGCGGACCCGGCTCATCCAGCGGGCGCCGTGGCCGATGCCTACGACGCTGACGATGCACTTGGCCCGTTGGTCCACCGCACCCACCCAGGTGACGGTGGCCCCGCCGTAGCTGGTGCCGTACAAGCCGATAGCCTCGGAGTCGACCTCCGGCTGCATTCCCAAGATGGTCATGGCCGCCTGAACGTCCATGACGCGGCTGTAGGGGGCAAGGCGGTTCCGCGTTCCCTCGCTGTCGCCCCATCCTTTGTAGTCGAAGGTCATTGCCACGTAGCCGGCTTGGTTCAGGAACTTGGCGTTGTCCGGCAGATACAAGTCCTTGACTCCGGTGTAGCCGTGACACAGCAAAACCGCCGCTCGTTTCTCTCCCGGCGCCAAGCCTTCCGGAGTGTACACGTCGCCGTAGAGCTTGAAACCTTCGCTGTAAAACTCCACCGCTCGTTTCATGTTCACTCCTCCACCCGCTGGCTGCTGGCGTAGAAATCCGACTCGGCGACTTCCGCGAACCGCAGGGGTAAAAAGGCTTCAATTTCTTCCGGCACCTGGTTGCAGCCGCCTAGAATATATTGGGCCACGATGCGCCCGGTGATGGGTCCCAAGTGAACCCCCTTGGTGCCGTGTCCTGTGGCTAGGACCACTCCCTGCAATCCGGGCACTGGGCCGATGATGGGCAGCCGGTCGGGACTCAAGGGGCGGGAGCCCGCTAGTTGCTGCACCAACTCCGCTTCCTGGACCGCCGGCAGCACGTCAATAGCCCGCTGCAACAACTCTAACTTTGCGGCTTCGGTGGGCTGGCGGTCAAACTCTTCTCCCAAAAACAGCTCATGCCGGTCGTAGTCCCGGCCGCCGGTGCTGCCAATGCTGAGCAGACCGTCCAACCTACTGATCATATGCCCCCGCTTGGGCGAGCTAATCAACACCGGTAGAGGCTCTCCGGCGAACCGCAACATCAGACGCTCCCCTTTTAATGGCCGCACCGGTATTGGAAAGGACAACGCATCACTGAGTTCGTGGCTCCACGCCCCTGCCGCTAGGACCACGGTCCCGCAAGACACCTCACCAGTTTCAGTCCGGACCCCAGTTACTGTGGAACCGTTGGTTACCAGGCCGGTCACTCTGCGGAGTTGGAGTTGGACCCCCTTCTGTTCCGCGGAGCGGGCCAGTGCCAGGGTCAGGCGGTAGCTGTCCAACTGGGACGATTCCTTTCCGTACACCGCGCCCCGCACGGCCGGGGTGAGCCTGGGCTCAATTTGGCGCACCGCAGCGCCGTCGATCCACTCCATCGCCACATGTTGCTGCTGCCACTCCATGAGTTCCTTGATTAGGGTTTCTTCCTCCTCGTCAAGGGCCAGACGCAGGGCCGGCCTACGCTGATACAGCAGGTCCATGCCCGTGTCCTCCTCCAAGCGCTGCACCAACTCGGGAAACTCCTGGTGGCCGGCCAAAGCAAACTCGAAGGAGGGACCCCGAGAGAACTCTGTGCCCAATACGCTGAGGGAGCCGGTGGCGTGAGCCGAGGCCCCGCTTCCCAGGGCCTCTCTTTCGATCAGGGTTACAGTGGCGCCTCCGCAGGCCAGGTAGTAGGCCACAGAGCAGCCGATGACTCCGGCGCCCACTACGATTACGTCCGGCTTCCCCATCACGCACCTCTTACCGGGCTGATTTCAGGCTGATTGCCAAGCTGACAAGAATGTCCAGATTATCGACTGGGCCCACTTCCCTGTCAAATGAAATAGCTACGATTCTTCGCCGCCGTCGGTTGCCAGTCCGGTCAACTCCTCGCTTACTTGCCAAAGCCGGAGGGAGGTGTCTTTGTCGTAGGATGCCGGGGAGGAGCTTACAACTCCTTCATCCATGAAGTAGCCTCCACTAACACCTTCAACGTCGGACGATGCGGCCAGATAGGTAACGGTCCTAGCGCCCTTTTCGACGCCCCTGCCCATCCTCCGGACGAAAAAGTTGTACACCCGGCCCCGCAGACCGTTGTTGGTTGCCAGGAAGGCGGTGGCAACCAATCCAGGGTGCAACCCGTTGACCGTGACATTCGTGCCCTCGAGCCTGCGGGCCAACTCATAAGTAAACAGCAGGTTGGCCAGCTTGGACTGCCCGTAGGCCTTGTAGCCGCGGTACCGGTTTTGCAGTTGGAGGTCCTCGAAGTCCAGGACATTATTCTGATGGGCGTCGGACGAGACGTTGACAATACGCGAGGGACTGCTGGACTTCAAAACGTCCAACAGCAGGTTTGTCAGCAGAAAGTAGCTCAGGTGGTTGAGAGCAAAAGTCATCTCGATGCCGTCAATCGTCACTTGGCGTGACAGCATCAGGGCCCCGGCGTTGTTAACCAGGACGTCCAGCCTCTGGTAGTGCGCTTTGAAATCATCGGCTAGTTGCCGTATTGCTTGCAGGGACGACAAATCGGCGATGAGGGAATGAATCTCCTGATTTCCTGTTTGTTCCCGGACCTGCTCAACAGCGGCGGCGGCCTTCTCCGGGTCCCGGCCGACCAGGACCAAGGCCGCGCCTAACTCGGCCAACTGCACTGCGGCGGCTTTGCCGATGCCCGAGGTGGCGCCGGTGATCAAACAGACCTTGTCCTTCATGGAGCCTCTGCCAAGGACCTTTCGCCGGTCGGAGAGCCGTCGGCCTCAGTATCCATTCCAGTATATCCCAACCGGGCCGGTTGGGTGCTCCGTGGACAGGCGAGGTGAGTATGTTGCGATAAGCTCGGCCCGGACCTAAAATGCGGGTCGAAGGCATCCTTAGGGGAGGGCCGTCATGCCGTCGCCACATTTGACCTTTGGTTGCAACCTGAACCTCGATGGGTATTGGGACGTGGCCGAGCTTGCCCGCCGGGCTGAGGAGCTAGGTTTTGACCGGGTGACTATGGGCGAGCACGTCATGGACGGCAATCCTCCTCGTCCCACGCTGATGAACATTCCGGCGATGGCAGCCGCCGCAGGGGCCACCCACGATTTGCGGGTGATGACCGGGATTGTCATTGCGCCTCTATACCATCCTGTCCTGCTGGCCAAGTTGACCGCCACTCTGGACTTAGTCTCCAAGGGACGCTTGGACCTGGGCATCGGGATTAGCGGCCAGCGGGACACACAAATAGAATTCCGGGCGTTGGATATTCCGGTGCGGACTCGAGGCCGGCGCACCGACGAGATCCTGGGAGTTCTAAAGCGTCTCTGGACCGAGGAGCACGTGAACCACAGGGGGCATTTCTTCAACTTCGAGGACGTGACCCTGTTGCCGCGCCCGGTGCAGCAGCCGCATCCACCCATTTGGGTGGCGGGCAGAAGCGAGGCTGCCATGCGCCGGGCCGCGCTATTGGGCGACGGGTGGTACCCCTATCTGTTCACGGTGCGCCGCCTGTGCCGCAGCAACGAGACGGTGCGCCGCTACGCTGCCGAGGCCGGCCGCGACTTGACCGGATTCCACTGGGGGCTCAATCAACCGACAGCCCTCAGCGACGACCCCAAGGAAGCTCTGGCGATGGCGGTGTCCAACGTGGGTCAGAGGTACGTGACTCCGGAGCGCAGCGCCGAGGACATCGTCAAGGCGCTGTGCATTGCCGGCTCCGCTGACGACTGCATCAAAGCGGTGGAAGAACGCATTGAGGCCGGAGTCAGGGATTTCAACTTCAGCTTCCTGTCCCCGGACACTGAAGGGTTGTTTAGCCAGATGAAGGTGTTCGCCCGGAGTGTGATGCCCCATTTCCGGCCCTAGTCCTGTTGCGAGCCCCCGCCGGCGGGGCTTCCCAGCGCTTTCCCACGCCTATGGCAGTAGCCTTGGGGAGGGAGTACAATTTGCTCCATCTCAACCACTCTGGGGCACGCCTAACAGAAGGAGGATGAGTGACATGCCCGATTCGAATGCCCTGACAGTGCAAACTAATCTGGCCGTTCCCATGCGGGATGGCGTCAAGCTCTACGCCGATGTTTACCGGCCCGAGGGACAGGGCCCTTTCCCGGTGTTGTTGCAACGGACACCCTACGACAAGACTACGCCCGGTTCTATGCTTGGCTTGGACCCGCTAACAGCCGCCAAACGAGGCTACGCCGTTGTGATACAGGACACCCGGGGCCGGTATGCCTCCGAGGGGGAATTCTACTGTTTTCGTGATGATATAGACGACGGCTACGACACTGTGGAGTGGGCGGCAGCCCAGCCTTGGTCCTCCGGCAAGGTGGGAATGTACGGAGCGTCCTATGTGGGCGCCACCCAATGGCTCACGGCCCTGGCCCGGCCTCCCCACTTGACGGCCATAATTCCCAACGTCACGGCGTCCAACTACCACGAGGGCTGGGCCTACCAGGGAGGCGCTTTCGAGTTGGGTTTCAACGTCTCTTGGACTTTGAGTCAACTGACCCTGGCCAATTTTGCCAACATTTCGTCAGTGAGGAAGGTGCCTCAGGAACGGCTGCAAAAGCTGGTCGAAGCCGTAGATTCGATGCAAGATTCGTTTCTTCACTCGCCCATGAAGGAGTTCCCTCACCTTAAGGACGGGTTGGCCGACTATTTTTACGACTGGGTCGACCATCCCGACTACGACGAGTACTGGAAGAAGCTGTCCATAGAGGAGCATCACTCCGAAATCACCGTGCCGTCTTTGAACATCGGCGGCTGGTACGACATATTCTTGGGCGGGACCATTCGAAACTATTTGGGCATGAGGGAAAAAGCCGATTCCGATGACGCCCGAAAGGGCCACAAACTACTCATTGGGCCTTGGCAACACGCCAGCCGGGGGGGCAGCTTGGTGGGCAGCCACTACTTCGGGTTGGCCGCCGACGCTCTGGCCATTGACCTGGATGGCATTCATCTCAAATGGTTCGACTACTGGTTGAAAGGGGAAAACAACGGCGTGCTGGACGAGGCGCCGGTGAGTATATTCGTGATGGGCGACAATGTGTGGCGGGATGAACAGGAATGGCCCCTGGCCAGGGCCAAGCCCACCGATTACTACTTCCACAGCCAGGGACAAGCCAACTCTCTCCACGGAAACGGCACGTTGAACACCGATGCGCCGGGTGAGGAGCCAGTGGACGTGTTCCTCTACAATCCGGCTAACCCCGTGCCCACTATGGGGGGCGCCCTCTGCTGTAATTCTTACTTCGCCGCCAACGGGGCCTTCGAGCAAAAAGAAATTGAGGCCCGTGAGGATGTGCTGGTTTACACCACGCCACCCTTGGCGCGGGAGGTGGAAGTTACCGGCCCCGTAACCGTGACCTTGTGGGCGGCGACCTCGGCCACCGATACCGATTTCACCGCCAAGCTGGTCGATGTCTGCGAAGACGGATGCGCCCGCAACCTCACCGACGGCATCATCCGCGCCCGCTACCGGGACTCCACAGAATCCCCCCAGTTGGTGGAACCGGGCAAGGCATACCGCTACTCCATAGACCTCTGGGCTACCAGCAATGTGTTCAAGGCGGGCCATCGGATCAGGGTGGAGATCTCCAGCAGCAATTTCCCCCGCTTCGACCGGAACACCAACACCGGCAACACCATTGCGGAGGACGCCGAGTTCAAGCCGGCCTTGCAAACTGTGTTGCACAACGCTCAGCACCCTTCCCACATCAGTTTGCCCATCGTACCCAGATAGGCGATACAACCAGAGCTAACTGTAAAGACGGCACTATGGTAGGGATGAACTCCCGGTCCCGCTGACCGGTCCCGTCAGCCTCCGGTCAGCGGGTTCTTGGAAGATATGCCATCATAAGGAGGGAACCATGTTAGAAAAACCGTTGCTCATGGAGATGTTGCGCCGTATGATGCGCATCCGGCATTTCGAGGAGGCAGTCATTAGCCTGGTGGAGCGCGGGGAGATTGTCGGCGCCGCCCACTCCTACATCGGCGAGGAAGCTGTTGCCGTGGGGGCCTGCTTGGCGCTGCGGGACGACGACTGGATGACGGGCAACCATCGCTCCCACGGGCATCCCATCGCCAAAGGGGGCGACGTGAATAAGGCCATGGCGGAGTTGTTGGGCAAGAGCACCGGTTTCTGCAAGGGCAAAGGCGGCTCTATGCACTTGGCCGACTTTAGCATCGGTATTCTAGGGGAGTCGGGCATATTGGGGTCGTCCATCCCCACTGCCGTCGGGGCCGCCCTAGGCAGTAAGCTGCAGGGCAACGACCGGGTGGCGGTCCCCTTCTTCGGAGACGGCGCCAGCAACGAGGGCGCTTTTCACGAGTCAGTCAACTTGGCGGCGATTTGGAAGCTGCCGGTAGTTTTTCTCTGCGAAAACAACCAGTACGCCGTTACCAGCAGCTTCAAGGAGATGGTGGCTTCGGATAATATCGCCGACCGGTCAGCCGCTTATGACATTCCCGGGGTCCTGGTCGACGGCCAGGATGTAATTGCGATGTACGAGGCGGTGACGCAGGCGGTAGCCAGGGCTCGGGCCGGCCAGGGTCCATCGCTTATAGAGGGCCGGACTTACCGCTACTATGAACACTCCCTGGGGCTAAACCGGATTGTAAGGGACCCGTACCGGAGCGATGACGAGGTGGAGGACTGGAAACAGCGGGACCCCATCCTCATCCATAAAGAGCGTCTTCTGGAGCAGGGCATCGCCACCCAGCAAGAGATAGACCGGATGGAAGACGAAATAAAAGAGCAAATCCAAGAGGCAATTACCTTCGCCCGTGAAAGCCCCTATCCTGAGCCGTCGGAGTTGTTCGAGGATATGTTCGCCGATTCGATCCCCTTGGAATAATCCGGAACGGGAATAACCTGGAACGGTTCATCCGAATTGGACCCCACCCCCATAATCTCTTCCAAATTGAAAGGAAAGAGGTCCAGCCATGACTCAGACTCAAACTCAAACAAGGAACATAACCTTGACCCAAGCGCTCAACGAAGCCATGCGCGAGGAGATGCGCCGGGACGAGCGGGTCTTCATCATGGGAGAAGACATACAGAAGGGTGTCTACGGAGCTTCCGGGGGACTATTTGCTGAGTTCGGCGGGGAGCGGGTCAGGGACTGTCCCCTTTCGGAAAACGCTTTCATGGGGGCCGCCGTGGGAGCGGCCGCGGTTGGGATGCGCCCCATAGTAGAGAGCGCCTTTTGCTTCATGTGGGTTGCTATGGACTCGCTGATAAGCCAGGCATCCAAGATGCGCTATATGTTCGGCGGACAAGTGGACCTGCCTATAGTCTATCGGGCCTCCATGTACTATGGCGGCAGCATGGCTGCGCACCATTCCGATAGGTCCTACCCCGTATTTATGCATATTCCCGGCTTCAAGGTGGTATTCCCCAGCGACGCTTATGATGCCAAAGGACTGTTGAAGGCATCCATTCAAGAAAACGACCCGGTGATCTTCTGCGAAGACCGCACCATTCTGGGAGCTAGGGCCGTGGTCCCGGAAGAGGATTACACTATCCCCTTGGGGGTGGCGGAGATTAAGCGAGAAGGGACCGACGTCACCATAGTAGCCATCGGTGGCATGGTCCCCCTTGCTCTTGTCGCCGCCGAAACCCTGGCGGTGGAGGGGGTTTCCGCAGAGGTGTTGGACCCCCGGACGCTGGTGCCCTTGGACAAAGAAGCCATCCTCAAATCGGTGGCCAAAACCGGACGTTTGGTGGTAGTGGACATGGCTCACAAGACTTGCAGCGCAGCCAGTGAAATCGCTGCCCTAGTTGCCATGGAGGGCTTCTGGGACCTGCAAGCGCCCATTCAGCGTCTGGGCACCGCCAACGTTCACATCCCCTTCAGTCCGGCTCTGGAGCCGCTGTGCTATCCCACGAGTGAGACTATCGCTCAGGCGGTCCGGACAACCCTGGAGTAACGGCAGCGCCACTGTAAGTGTCAGGAATCTCGTAGGTGTTCGGAATCCCGGTGTACCCGGAGGACAAGAGTTATGGCTTGGGAGATCGTGCTTCCCCAGTGGGGAATGGAGATGCAGGACGGTGTTATCGTCCGCTGGCTGAAGAAAGAGGGCGACTCGGTCCTGGAAGGTGATCCCATAGTGGAGGTGGAGACCGCCAAGCTGCAAACCGAGCTTGAGTCTACCGCCTCGGGTATCCTGGCCCACATCATGGCCCAGGAAGGCGACATCGTTCCCATAAGAGGCCTGCTGGCGGTCGTTGCCGCGCCCGGAGAGGAGGTCCCCCGTCCTTCCGGCGCGACTTCTGCTCAAGCCGGAGCAGCGAGCCGGGTTTCCACCGGCCCGGCCAGCCAAAGCCGGACAGTCGCCGCAACAGCACCAACCGCCGCTGTGGGGGTTGGCGGCCCGGAAGCCGCAGTTCAGGTGGTGCCGGCGGCCCGGCGCTTGGCCCAGCAGAATGGCATCGACCTATCTTCGGTGCGGGGAAGCGGTCCCAGGGGCAGAATCCTGATCAAGGACGTTGAGACCGCCATCGACGAGCAAGCCCAGACCCAGACCCCGCAGTCCGGCGATGGGGCCAAGGTTCAGGTGGTGCCGGCGGCCCGGCGCTTGGCCCAGCAGAATGGCATCGACCTATCCTCGGTGCGGGGGAGCGGTCCTCGGGGCCGAATCCTGATCGAGGACGTGGAGACCGCCGTACAAGCTTCCTCTCGGTCCGAGGCCCAGGCAGTCGAGATGGTTGGGATACGGCGCACCGTTGCCGCTCGGATGATGCAAAGCCTGCAGACCATGGCCCAAGTCACGTTGACCACCGAAGCCAACGTGACCGAGGCCATGACCCTGCGCCGGGGATTATCCGGCAACCTGGCCGACGGCAACCTCAGCCCCCTGCATCTGGTGGTCAAGGCCGCCGCCAGAGCGTTGAAAGAGCATCCTCGCCTCAATGCTGTCCAGTCCGAAGACCGGGTCCAACTGGTGGACCGGGTGAACATCGGAATCGCCGTCGCCCTTGAAGAGGGGCTTATCACCCCGGTCATCCAGGATGCCGACCTCAAAAACTTGGCCGAGCTGGCGGCGGAAGGACGGGAGTTGGCGGCCAAAACCCGGGAAGGCCGGGCCAAACCCGAGGAGGTTACCGGGGGCACTTTCACTATTACCAACCTGGGAGCCTATGACATCGACGGCTTCACGCCTATTATCAACCCGCCCCAAGTTGCTATTCTAGGCGTGGGGCGAGTGGTGGAAAAACCTATCATAGAGTACGGACAGATCGCCAAAGGCGCGATGATGTACTTGAGCCTTACCTTCGACCATCGGGTGGTCGACGGGGCCCCGGCGGCGGAGTTCCTCCAAACGGTTAAAAAGCGTCTTGAAGACCCCTGGTGGATGGTGTCTTGACCGCCGTATCATTTATTTAACCGGACAAGGATATGAGAAACAAGCGACCGGACATCTCACACGTTTATGCGGGCAATCCCCTTGATAGAGGCGACCGAGAGCGCCGTGATGAAAATTGGATAGCCCAGACGGCCAAGAGTCCCAAGAGCAAGTTCCTGCCATTGTGGGACCTGAACGTCCTCATTTCCAACGGTCCAAGTCAAGGCCTTGGTTGGTTGAGTATCGATGACTTGGGTCAAGTTGGAATCGACACCAGCGCAATATTCTTGGGATTGCTGGCCAATGAAGCCTATTTCGCTGTTGATATATCGGACAACGATTCTGCGGTGCGAGATTTGCAGGAAAGCGGCAATTGGAGATTTGAAGACGCCCGCAAAGCAACGGAATACCTCAACCCCGCCGACTCCGGAATTGTTGCTCAGGCGCGGATACAGGTCAACTGGCATAACCGCAATAAGTTTTGCTCCATATGCGGCCAAGAGACGTTTGTCAAGCGCGGCGGGCAGGTGAGGCAGTGCTCCTACTGCGATACCGAGCACTTCCCTCGCACTGACCCCGTGGTTATCACCTTGGTGTCGGACAAGGACCGCTGTCTGCTGGGCCAGTCCCGCGGCCGGGCCTTTGGCAGGAAGATGTACTCTGCTCTTGCCGGATTCATGGACCAAGGCGAATCAATTGAGGAGGCCGTGGTCAGAGAAATCGGAGAGGAGGCGGGCATCAAGGTAGAGAACATTCGTTACCATTCTTCCCAGCCTTGGCCCTTTCCATGGTCGCTGATGATAGGTTGTCATGCCGACGCAGTAACCACCGATATTGTAATGGACGATGACGAGATGGCTGACGTGCGCTGGTTCCAGCGGGAGGAGGTCCTTCTGGCTCTGGAAGGCAAAAACCGGAATCTCGAAGTTCCCGGACCCATTGCCATCGCTCACCACTTGATTAAAGCTTGGGCAACCCATAGCTGAAACAGCAGTTGGAAACACTAGAGGAGGCCAACATGACTGAATCTCTTTCAGGGAAAGTAGCCATAGTGACCGGAGCCGGCAGCCCCATCGGACTGGGCCGCGCCATGACGGTTGCGCTGGTGCGGGCCGGTGCGCGGGTTGCTATGCTGGATGTCAACAATGATTGGCTTGAGCAGACGGCCAATGACGTCCGGGAGATCGGCGGCGACGACTGTGTTCTTACAGTGGTATCGGATGTATCCAAAGCCGACCAGGCTAAATTATCGGTGGACAAAGTCATTGCCGAATTGGGCGGCCTCCACATTTTGGTCAACAACGCGGGTATCTCCCTTCGCAGGCTCTTTTCCAGGACGGGGACTCGGAGCAACTCTTGGGAAGTGTCTCATGAAGATTGGGACAGGGTGTTGAGTGTGAACCTCAGCGGACCCTTCTATATGGCGAAAGCCGTATTGGGCCACATGTTGGAGCAAGGCTGGGGCCGGATAGTCGGCGTAACCACCAGTGTGGACACCATGTACCGGGCGGGAGGCTCGCCCTATGGACCGTCCAAGGCGGGGCACGAAGCATTGATCGCCACAATGGCCCAGGAACTGGAAGGGACCGGCGTGACCGCCAACGTTTTAGTCCCCGGAGGAGCAACGGACACCAACATCATTCCGGAGGAAACCGACTACGACCGCAGTGTGCTAATCCGGCCCGAGGTGATGCAAGCTCCGATTGTCTGGCTGACGTCTGAAGCTTCTCATAAAATCAATGGACGGCGTTTTATCGCATATTACTGGGATGAGAGCCTGCCCTTGGAGGAACGCCTGGAGAAATCGGGCGCGCCGGCCGCTTGGCCCCAGTTGGGGAAGCAGGGTATTTTCCCAAACCGGTAAGGGGGGTGAGCGCCCCATCTTACTGGACCAAGCACTGAATTATGGGGACGCTATATATAGATTCACTCCGACGGAAAGAGCTTATTTGGAGCTTCAGAGGGTTGGACGGCTGGCTGTCGTAGGACGAAGGGGCGCCCCTTACGCAACCCCCCATGTGCCACGTCTTGAGTAAAGACATCTTTACCCCGCGTGTCCTAGGGACAGCACAATCCATAAGCGATGCCGATGCCCTAGGCGGAAGCCTGGCAGCCTCTGCAAATGGTGCCGCGCAAGATTTGTCGCCGTCTTTATGGCCTTGGCGTAGGATGCAGCGGGCACCTTTACCGGATTGGAGACGTGGCTACGAGCCTCGAACCTGACGCGGGCGACGAGGGTTAATCTCGTCTAAGGAGAGGCAAATGGTAGCACCAGTCTTACGTACATTTGCGGGTGGGCTGATGATGGACGTGGTCAAGGCACTTGCTGCAAAGATACTATCCCCCTCAGCTTTTGGCCAGTGATAGCATTATTACTATCATAGATGCATGGACAAACCGCTAGAGCAGATCAGGAGGAGCCCACGGAACGTTCGATTTAGCGACCTACGAAAACTTTGCGACCGCTATTTCGGCCAGCCCAAACAGCGGGGCAGCCACCTGTTCTACAGGATGCCCTGGCAGGGCCAGCCGCTGGTCAACATTCAGCCCAGCCGTGGCATGGTCAAGGAGTACCAAGTCCGACAGGCCCTCAGAGCCATCGCTAAATTGGAGCAACAAGATGCCTGAATTGATAGACCGCTATACCTACCGGATTATCTGGTCTGAAGAGGACCAGGAATTCGTCGGCCTCTGCACGGAGTTCGGCCTTCTCAGCCACCTGGACGAAACGCCGGAGAAGGCCCTGGCCGGGATTCGAGAGGTGGTGGCCTACGCTATCCAACTCAACCGAGAGGACGACGTTCCGGTCCCGGAGCCGCTATCCACGAAACGCTACAGTGGCAACCTGAGCATTCGCATCCCGCCGGAGTCTCACCGGGCCTTGGCGATGGACGCCGCCGAGGCCGGTGTCAGCCTGAATCGGCTGGCGGCCGAACGCCTGACTTTACGGCGTTAGGTAGGGAGCAGGGTATTTGGATTCAGGTGCGAGTTTCGATTCAGAATGCGGACTTTAGGTTCAGAGCCGATTAAAGGCGCAAAGCCCTGCCATAGGATATATCAGTAGTGGCGCAGCTCAACCACGTTGTTGTCCGGATCGTACACATACAGCGAGATACCATCGCCGTGCGCCCCCCAACGCTTGCCTGGTCCGGCCTGGATTCCAACATCGATGGATTCAAACTTGGCCTTTAGCTCGTCCATGTCCGTTGGTTGGATGACCATGCAAAAGTGGTCCTGGTTGCGCACTCCATCCTTGCCAATGGGTTCTTGGTCGGTAGCGAAGAAATCGATTATGGTGTCGTCATTGAGTCTGGCGGAGGGGAAGCGGACTTCTCCCCCTTTCCACAGCTCCACTCGTTCCGCCTTGAGCCCCAGCACCTCTGTATAAAATCGCAAGGACTCCTCTACGTCCTTGACCCTAAGAACAATGTGGTCCATCTCGGTTATCTTAACCAGAGGCTGGGCCTCGACCGCAGTGCGTTGTTCTGTGGGTGTAGACATCAGTATCCTCCTACGGGCCGGTTTCGTCTTCCATGACCGGCACTTGACGGGTGTTTTGTGACGGTCCTGTACAGACTAAAGGTCCAATGGCCCGGACTCGCCGATCGTCTCACGAGGCGTCCCGTCCAGTATACTTGATGCTGGCCCTTTTGTGTCTAAGGTAGTGCTTAAAACAAGGGCAATCGCATTTTAACCCCGGAGTACTTTGAGCAGGTAGTCCTCCCGCCAACCGGCTTGCAGGCCCTTGCCCTGGATGCCCACTTTCAGGCTGGTCTCCTGTTTCAACAAGTTGTGGGAAATCTGCCGCAGCGTCGCCATGTTCTGTGGTGCATGGTCCTTATCCCCTTCTTCATCACTCCCCTCTCATCTTCCCGTCATATCTGTAGACTCGTATGCCTCCTCAACTCTACCATTTATAATGCGATTGCCCTGCCAAATGACACCCCTCCCTTGTATCTTAGCTTGGAGGTGGATAGTTTTCTTTCTTAGGTGTGCGGGGTGCGGCAGACCGGCCCGCCCTGGGTCATAGAAGACCGTTGTCAAGCTTGGGTCGCCGCACCCTTTTCAGAACAGAGCCCGCACAGTTGCCTGGGTCAACCAAGCCCGCATCTCGCAAGGACGGGCCGACGGTTCGCAGGGAGGTTCTCATGGAGCAACACGGTATCTACGTAGGGGTCGATGTGGCCAAGGCCCGGGTGGATGTGGCCATCCGTCCTGGGGGAGACAGACGTGAGGTCTGCAACGACCAGGCCGGGATCGCGGCACT
Organism: Dehalococcoidia bacterium; assembly: GCA_965197565.1. GTDB lineage: Bacteria > Chloroflexota > Dehalococcoidia > Lucifugimonadales > UBA3495. Next base: position 313,266 of record CBDANK010000003.1, on the reverse strand, counting down.
GGTGGCCCAGATGCAGCAACTCAATCCCGCAGCCTTGGTGCTGGAGGCTACGGGTGGGCTGGAACTGCCCTTGGTGGCAGCCCTGGCAGCTGCCTCCCTCCCGGTGGTGGTAGTCAACCCTCGCCAGGTGCGGGACTTTGCCAGGGCCACTGGGCGGCTGGCCAAGACCGATTCCCTGGACGCGGCGGTCCTGGCTCACTTCGCCGAGGCCGTCCGTCCTCCCCGGCGTCCTCTCCGGGACGCCGAGACCCAGGTCCTCAGCTCGCTGGTGGCCCGCAGACAACAGGTGATGACCATGCTGGTAGCGGAGAGGAACCGACTCTCCAGTGCTACTATGGCCGTCCGGCCCAGCATTGAGGCCCACATCGCCTGGCTCAAGCAACAGCTGGACGACCTGGACCAGGGCTTGCGCCAGACCCTCCGCCAGAGTCCTGTATGGCGGGAGAAGGACGACCTGCTGCGCAGCGTACCCGGCATCGGAGACCAGATCTCTCTTACCCTTCTGGCATACCTGCCCGAACTGGGCACTCTCAACCGCCGACAGATCGCTGCCCTAGTGGGCGTGGCTCCCTTCAACCGGGACAGTGGTACCCTGCGGGGCAAACGCACCGTCTGGGGTGGACGGGCCAGGGTCCGCACAGCCCTCTATATGGGGGCGTTGGTAGCCAGTCGCTTCAACCCGGTCATCAGGGACTTCTACCAGCGCCTGTTGTCTGCCGGCAAGCCGAAAAAGCTGGCTCTGACCGCCTGCATGCGCAAGCTGCTGATAATCCTCAACTCCATGCTCAAGTACGGCTCGTCCTGGAACCACCCGGCCGCGAAGTCCCTCACCCATTCCTATTGACTTTCAAGACAGTTGCTTGACAGGCCCAAAAGCCGATACACAAACTGAAACTGTATGGACCGCTTGCCAACAACCAAAAACCCCTCAGTGGTACGTGGTCGGTGACCGGCAACCGGCTGACGGCCGCTCTCAAAGGGGAGATGGATGGTTCACCCCCGTGACCGATTCGTTCCCTATTAGTTTCAACGAAAAAACGAATCCCACCCCCAAGAGCCTGACTTCCCAAGGCCCGCCACCCTGTCTTTCCTTCCAAATGAGAGGAAATGAGAGGGAAACCTAAAATTCCTACCCCATCGAAAGCGTCTCCCCGGTTTTTTTCGAGCAACAAGACGCTATGAGACCGGCTTATCGTGGTGTTACGAATTAAAATGCGATTGCCCTGCGCTTAAAACAGGGTATGTTATTTAGCTATGGGTGTGGTAGATTATTGCTGGCAGGCGTCAAACTGGGCAATGCTGTGTTTACGGTTGTTTGTGGTTAAGGTCCGCTATGCACCCTACCCGCTGAATAAGAGATAGAGGAGGCAAAACCATGGCTGAGTACGACCTGGTTATTCGTGGCGGCACCATTGTGGATGGGACGGGCGTTCCCCGATACCGGGCTGATATGGGGGTCAAAGACGGAAGAGTTGCCATGATCAGTGGGCGAATCAGCGCCGCAGGCGCCAAAGAGATCGACGCCCGGGACTGCATCGTGGCGCCTGGGGCCATCGACCTGCACACCCATTATGACGCTCAGCTAAACTGGGACCCCTACGCGTCACTGTCCGGTTGGTTCGGCGTAACTTCCTTGACCATCGGCGAATGCGGGTTCGGTTTTGCTCCCACTCGTCCCGAAGATAGGGACCTCAACATGCGGATGATGAACCGCATCGAGGCCATCCCGCTGGAGTCGATGCGCTTAGGGATGCGCTGGGACTGGGAGACCTTCCCCGAATACATGGATAGCTTGGCTCGTCAGGGACTGGGGATCAATGTGGGGGCCATGTTCCCGTTTTCGCCCATGCGCGGCTACGTGCTTGGCATGTTGGCCGCCCGGGAGAGGACTTCGGTAACGGATGCGGAGCTAACGCAAATGAAGCAAATCTTCCACGAAGCCATGGCGGCGGGAGCGTTCGGGTTTTCCTTCAATAAGAACATGGAAGACCGTCCCGAGGACGGCAGTTTTCTTCCCAGCCATGTGGCGTCGAAGGAAGAATTTATTGCTCTCTCGGAAGTTCTAGCGGGCTTCGGCGTGGGCCACATGGGGTTGACCCTGGGCCTGGGCCTTGCCCAGGAGGAGCGCAGCTCGATCCGGGACCTGACCGCCCAGATGATGAGATCGAGCGGCCGGCCCTTCAGTCTGTTGGATGTTCAAGCCAGCGATGATCCGGCTTGGGTGGACTCATGCCGCCGGGAAGGGCTTCCCTTGATATTTCAGCGTCTCAATACATCCGCCGGATTTGAGTTTAAGCTGGCGGAATTCAATATGTTCGACTACATGCCCAGTTGGGTCCAGCCTCTAGTGGGAGAAGTCGAGGAGCGGTCCGCCAAGCTAAAGAACCCTGAAACCCGGTCTGCCATGAAGCAGGACGTGGAGAACTGGCCCAATTTCAGGACCGATTGGACCCGGCTGAGGGTGTTGCAGACGGTCCAACAGGAAAACCAGCAGTACGAGGGAATGTCCATTAAAGAGCTGGCTGAACTTCAGGGTAAACACCCGCTGGACGCTTTCTTAGACTTAGCCTTGGACGAAGAGCTCCAGACCGAGTTTATGCTTCCCAACCGGGATACCCCGGAAGAGTTGAAATCACGGGAGCGAGACCTTATCGACCCCTACGCCCATATCTCGGTTTCCGACGGCGGGGCGCACACCAGGTTCAACACCAACAGCACTTGGCCCATGTTCTGGCTGAGTTTTTGGATCAGGGACAGAGAGATCATGTCGCTGGAGCAGGCCCACTACAAGATGAGCGCGTTGCCGGCCTGGGTTACCGATTTCAAGGACCGCGGCACCCTCCGGGTAGGAAACTGGGCCGACATCATGGTCTACAACCTTGATGAGTTGGGCTTCGTATACGACAAGCCCATCTTCGCCAACGACTTCCCCGGCGGGGAACGCCGCTTTATCCAAAAACCCACCGGACTCCGGTACACCATCGTCAATGGGTCAGTCACCTTCGAGGGCAACGAATGCACCGGGGCGCTGCCTGGCAAGCTGCTCCGCAGCTACGACATGGTTGGTTAGCCGGCGGCGGCAGTTTTCACAGCGGGTTTCCAGTATGGGCGGAATGGTTCACTCCTAAACCGCCATCCGGCAAACCGCTCAAAGGAGTCTTGGCAGGTGTCTGGGAGCTAGGCCCCAGACACCTGCTTGTTATAAGGAGTTGCGTCATGGCGGCAGACAATAGGGTGATAATCGTGGGCGGCGGCCACAATGGCCTCGTTGCCGCAGGATACCTTGCCGGGGCCGGCTTGACGGTGCAGGTGCTGGAACGCAGAGAGGTGCTGGGAGGAGCCGCAGTAACCGAGGAATGGTTTCCCGGTTACCGTCTCTCCACCTGCTCGATGCTGGTCCACGGGCTCAGGAAGAAGGTCATCGATGACCTGGAACTGCATAAGTATGGGTATCAAGTCTACCCTTTCGACCCGGTGAGAGTCTTTCCCTTTCCCAACGGCAATATCGTCAGGATGTGGAACGACGATGATAAGACCGCTGAGGAAATCCGGAAAATATCGCCTCACGATGCCGATGCTTGGCATGAATGGATGGACTTCTGGCAAAAGGCGGACCGGATAGTGGGTGATTTCGCTCTGTCTACTCCGCCGACTTTAAGTCAGCTTGTGGAAAAGGCGAAGGGCATGGGGGAAGAGGGGGTGCTGGAAACCCTGATGATGGTCCCCTTGAAGGACTTGTACGAGCGTTATTTCGAGTCGGAGGAGGTCAGAGCCCTGGCCGGCCTGGGAATAGACCAGGGCGACATCAGCGCACCGGGCGGCGCATTTGAGATGGCGGTCTTCATGCACCGCAGCTTCCGTGAGGACAGCGAGAATTTCGGGCTGGTGCGGGGCGGCATGGGAGCGATCAGCCAGTCCATGGCCCGTTCCGCCGAAGCTCGCGGGGCGTCGATAAGAACTAGTGCCGAGGTGCGGCGAATTTTGACCGAGAACGGCAGAGTCACCGGTGTGGAGTTGGTGGACGGGGAAGTGATAAGCAGCGATATAGTCGTCTCCAATGCCGACCCTAAACGGACGTTTCTTAAGCTGGTTGATTCAGCCGACCTGGATGAAGATTTCTTGACGGAGGTAAGAGCGATAAAGACCAACGCGGCCTCGGTCAAATTCCACTGCGCCTTGAGGGAACTGCCCGACTTTTCCCCATCTTTGGGCGCGGAATACGACCCCAAGGAACTGGCTACGATGCAATTCTGCCCATCGACTGATTATTTCCTTTCTAGCTGGGAGGATGCGAGAAACGGACGAGTGGCTCGGACACCGGTAATCTTGGTCACTATCCCATCGGTATACGACCCGACCATGGCGCCCGAGGGACATCACGTCATGTCCATGTGGGCCTTCTACCAACCGCCTCACCTGAAGGATGGGTCGTGGGCGGACGTGCGCCTGGAGGTGGGCGAGCGCCTGATCGACGAACTGTCCAAATACGCCCCGAATCTCCGGGATACTATCATAGACTGGGATATTATGACCCCGGAAGATATAGAGGAACGAATCGGCTTAACCGACGGCAATATCCGGCACATCGACATGTCTATTCAGCAATTGATGAACAGACGGCCGTTGCCCGGCTGGTCAGACTACCGGACGCCGGTCCAAGGCCTATACCTATGCGGCGCGGGGACCCATCCTGGCGGCGAAGTCACCGGCGCTCCGGGGCACAATGCGGCCCACGTTATCCTCAAGGACTGCGGGCTGGACGGGTCCTGAACGGCCTCCAGGCTTAATCCGCTGTGATGAACTTCATGGAGAGGGAGTTCACACAATGACGAGTGTTCGTTGCGGTTAGGCGCTCTCCCATAAACACGTGGCCAAGATGGCCGCCGCAGTTGCTGCACTCTATCTCCGTTCTCATGCCGTCGGGGTCAGGTAAGCGGGTTACCGCTCCCGGTACCTCATCATCGAAGGCCGGCCAGCCGCAGTGAGCGTCGAACTTGTCTTCGGACCGGTAGAGCTCGGCGTTGCAGCGCCGGCAAACATAAATGCCTCGCTCGTAAAAGTCGTCGTACTCTCCCGAGAAGGGCCGTTCCGTGCCCTTGCCTTCGATTATGTGCCGCTCCTGCGCCGTAAGAGGATTGTAGGTAGTCTTGTCCATGTCCGGTCTTCTCCTTGACGCGCCATTGTAAGGGCTTTGAAATTGAAACCCAGCGGAGAGGATGGGAGTATGATCCCCTGGTTCTTAAAGCTGTATGACGATCACGTTAGACTGATAGCCTTGTTTTTACCACACATATTCCCACATGGATAGTTGGACGTTGGCGGCTTACTTGGGACTACCCCGGCATGACACCGTCGGAAGCTTTGCCTCTGACTTGCGTTCGGTATTTCGGCTTGGTCGCCCCGGCGGACTCAAAGCGCCAGCAACCAGCAAAAGTGGGACCGCTTGGCGCCTGATAATGGCAGATCCTATATGTCCGCACTTGATTCCGCATCAATTCTGTTCACATATCCGGTTTCCCCTCGCAACCGTGGGTTAATACTCATGCGGAATGATAGCGAGATAGTGACTGGCGAGTCTCTATAAGACTATCAGCGGAGACACAGCTAGTCAATATTCAAGCTAAAAGGGGGAAGTGCATAAGTCTACCGTGCTATACTAATCGGAGAGATTTTAAGAAGAAACGACGAAAAAGCACAATTAGGGAAGGCCTGAACAAGACGCCGTCTTGTTCAGGCCTTCCTTAGGTAGTTGCATTTCACCGGACTGTTCGCTTTCAGCGGGGTAGGTTTCAATTCTACTGTTGACGACCCATCCAGCCAAGGTCCAATTGTTGGGGGATTATAAGGTATTTTAGCCAAAGGCTCAGAGTAGACTTCCAAGTTCTACGACTCTAGACCAGCTTCAAGCATCATCACGTCGGCTAGGCGCCAAGCCGTTCGGCCAACCTTCCCCATCATCCCCTGGAAGTCGCCAAACTCTTCGTCGTTCAGTGTGGGGTCAGCATCCACAGCCAGAGCGATGCCACTGCCCATCAATAGGCCAGTGAGCGCCGGTCCGGCAAAGTGGTCCCTCGGGGTAATTGGAAAACTGGTTTCCATAGTCATCTCCCTCCCTATACCTCATGGTGACGCTTCATATTCCGGGCTTCAGATCCGAAGAACGTCACAGACCTGGCAGACAGGTCAACCTGGGCCTTCCACCCTGCCGCCAGCCATATCCTACAAGCAAACGGAACTCCCGCTTGGACCGCAGGGGTTGGTGGCAGACGCGGCAGGTGTTGTCGATGAGTTCCCGCACTTCCGCCTCAAGCCGGCGGACTTCCATCAGCAGCCCCCGCTCTTCCCCAACCTTGATTACGCACCCAGGCGTGTCGCTGGCCAGCGGCCGAAGTAGACCTGAGCGCCGCCAACCGTCGTGAACCGTTCCCCGCAGTGAAAACACACCCAGCCGTCCGGCGGCATCCTGTAGGTTTCTTGGGCCATTTGCTCAATCTCCTTGCGTCTGAATTTCTCAAACCCGTGTCCGCGGCGGAAATAATTTTATATTATTATGGGGTAAACCCCAGTCTACATAAATAGAAAAGGGCAAAACTGATTGTGAAAGTGATTGCCCTCCAGCTTTGAAGTGGCAGAAAAACGGGGTCGAAAATCACTTTCCAGTCAAAACCCGGTACGGATAAATAAACGGCGGGAAATGTCACTTAGATCCTCGGGTTTTGCGGTCCCGGCGGAGGGTTCCCTTCCTCGACGATCCGGGTGTTCCCGTCAGCAGGGCTTTCCGTCGTTGCAGCCATTTGTCGTACCGCAGGACCGCCGCTAGGTGTGGTAGGCGTCCTTGTGCTCCTAGCAATACTGTACCGCTTATTCGTTCCGTACTCGCGGAAGTGACCAAGTACAGCAACTCCTTTTTAGCCCAGGGGGAAACGTGAATGAAAATTGGTTTACTCTTGACCGCTCCCCTTGATGGGGTGAATTCGGTTCTTGGGAGAAGGTAATGCAACATCAAAGGCAACCCAAGGGCACTATCTTCACCGGCGTCCTAGTGATGATTCTTACGACATTGCTGCTCGCCTGCGCCGGTTCCGACTCCTCCGATTCCTCTGGTCCCACGGTCGAAAATCTGGAAGCGCGAAACAACGCGGCCGGCAGTGCTTTCCTAGAGGCTGACTGGGGCGAGTTTCGTGAATTTCCTGCATCCTAATGTCCAGTCCAACTGCTCCAGTGAGGAAGTTGCAGAGACTATAGGTTTTAATAAAGCACAAATCCGATCTGAGTTTGGTGTTGATGTAGACGCCGATTTGGAAGCTCGTGCGTCCAATGTTGAGGTTGCCGGCAACCGGGGCGGCGCAGTCATGGAATACTATCACGGTGGAAACCTCCTTTTCAGAGACGAGAGCGCGACAGACTGGGAGTTCGTAAAGGGACAATGGCATTTAGCAGAGGGTTTTGAGGATTTTTCGTGTCGTTAGCAGTCCTACCGTCCCAAGACCGCTGTAACGGATGTAACCCGCCGATTTCAAGCTGACGCACTACCAACATCTCCCACTCCTTGCAAACAGCTGCCGCTGTCTTCAGTTTAGGAGCGGGACTCTCACTTAGCCACCTGTCCAGTTTCCAGGGTCCATCTTAAGGCTTCAAGTTCTTGAAGCCTGCCCTGAACATAAGGTCACTGCACATCGACTCAAACTCCAAATAGTCAGTGATGTTGTCCAAGGCATATCGAGTCATCTTAGTGAAGTTAATCATTTCTTCCCTTAGCCTCCCAATCATACGGTTTTCAGCAATACTAAGACGTGTGGACACTAAACTAAAGAGCCTGTCTCAAAAGTGGTGGTGTACACTTTGCAGAGACGCTGGGAGAGGAGTCGAGAAGGTGCCGCTTCGGGAGATGCGCCGTGAGCAGGCCTGGCTGTTGCCGCCGTCTCTTGATGAGTTATTGCCTTTGGATCATCCGGCCAGGTTCGTGGCCGAGTTCGTCGACGCCCTGGACCGCGAGGACTGGAAGGAACTCGGCGTGGAGATAGAAGGCGACCCGTTGGGAGCGCCGGCCTATCATCCCAAGGCACTGCTGAGCGTCTGGCTGTTTGGCTTCGTGACCGGAATACGCTCCAGCCGCAAGCTGGAAGCGGCCTGCCGGGACCAGATACCCTATCTGTGGCTTACCGGCTGGCAACACCCGGACCACAACACTCTGTGGCGGTTCTACAAGGATCATCGCCAGAGCATGCGGAAGCTGCGGTGGCGAACGGTGCGAACGGCAGTGGCGATGGAGTTGGTGGACCTGGCGGTACAGGCGGTGGACGGAACCAAGGTGGCAGCCAACGCATCTTCTGATCGCAGTTACGATGCCGAGGGACTGGCCAAACTGTTGGAGCGGTTGGACCGGGCCATCGCCGAACTGGAGGACCAGAATGAAGGGGAAACCTACAGGGCCCCGGTGCATCTCCCGGAGAAATTGGCCGACAAGAGGACCTTGCGCCACCAGGTGCGTCGGGCGATGGATGACCTGGAGGACCTGAAGGGCCGCAAAAGCATCAACCTGACGGACCGGGACGCCCGGTTCATGAAAATGAGGCAAGGCTTCTTGCCCGCTTACAAGGCCCAAGCCATGGTTTCACCAGTAAAGACGGGCCAGGAAAAGTCCGGCATGCTGGTCACGGCCGTTGAAGTGGTGGATGAACCGGCAGATTACGCCAGGCTGACCCCGATGCTCCAAAGGGCGGAGGAGACCACGGGAGTCAAGAGGCCATTGACCCTGGCCGATGCCGGCTATCACTCGGCAGCGGCGCTACAGGAATGCGCTGACCGCGGTCAGCAGGTGGCGATGCCAGAGTCGCCCAGAGGAATGGCATTGGACCATCCCTAGCACAAGGACCGGTTCACCTACGATGCCGACAGCGACAGATACAGGTGCCCCCAAGGCCAGGTGCTGAGCCTGGCACGCGGCAGGTTCGCCAGGAAAACGAACAAGAGAATGTACCAAGCCCCCAAGCATATTTGCCAGGCGTGCCCGGTTGCCGGAGTGTGCCTCACCCGTGGTTCTCCCAGCCGGAGCTTGGCAATAAGCCCCGATGACGCTGCCCTGCGCCGTCATCGCGCCTGGATGGCCACAGACGAGGCTCGTTCGGGGTTCAAGAAGAGAAAGCAACTGGTGGAACCCGTCTTCGGGATCATCAAGGAGCAGCAGGGGTTACGGAGGTTCCTGTTGCGTGGTCTGGGCAACGTCGCTGCCGAATGGACCCTGCTGGCCACCGCCTTCAACCTGCGAAGTCTGTGGCGCGTATGGCGTACCCGGCGGCCGGATTTACCCGTGCCTCAAGGAGCAAACCGTGCTCGCACGATAGCCGCCAACACCACTGCTGACCGGTTGTCCTGCCTGCCCAATCCCCATTACGCCCATGGCCAGTGAATTTGCCGCGACGTCTGTCTCCGGCAAGTCCATTTGTGTCCTTATGAGACAGGCTCCAAGGCCAAGGTGAAATGGGCAGAGGCATGGGGTAAATTTGTGAAGGAACCGAGGTAGCTGGTCTCAGAAATTGCGAGGGGTTGGTGATGGGGGTGAGGGAGATAGACCGGTCTCTGGAACAATGGCAGATGGGAGTCAAGGACTTGCGGCGGCGGATGATTCTGGCTCCCACACCCCGGGAGCGGTGGTAGGCCATCCTGCTGCTGGCTCAGGGCTTGAGGGCAGCGGCGACGGCGGAGGCGCTGCAGCGGGACCCCCACACTATCGGACGTTGGGCGTCGGCCTGCGGTGAGGGAGGGCCTGCGGCCTTGATATTCGAGCAGACCGGTGGTTCCCCCCCGCCCTTGACCAGACGGAGCAGGAGGAGTTGAAAGGGGTGGTGGAACCACCGCCCGCCGCGGCGGGCATCCAACTGGTATTGGAGGGTGGTGCGGCAGTTTGTCTCAGAACGGTTTGGCATCAGCCGGTGCCGCAGCAGTTGCCTGAACCGGCTTCACCGGCTGGGGTTTGCCTTCAAGCGCCCCAAGAAGCGTTTGGTCAAGGCCAATGAGTCCAAGCGGGAGGCCTTCGTGGCGGAGTAGGCCGCCCTGTGGGAGGAGGCCCAACGGACTGAAGCCAGAATATTCTTTGCTGCTGAGGCCCACTTCCGGGCGGACGCGGAATTGCGGGGCAAGTGGGTGCTGAAGAGTAAGCCTGCGTTGCTGGACTCCAATAGCCCGCGGTATGGAGAGAAGGCCAGCTACTATTCAGCGGTGTGCCTGGAGACGGGCGAGGTGGAATGGATGGAACTGGAGGGCAACAGCAACAGCGGGACCTCGGTTGCCTTCCTGACGCAACTGAAGGAAAAGCATCCAGGGCCGCTGCGGGTCATCTGGGACAATGCGCCGGCCCACCGTGGGGAAGCGGTGCGGGAGTACCTCAGGACGCCTGAGCTGGAGCTGAGGCTGGTGAACCTGCCGGGCTACAGCCCGGACTTCAACGCCGATGAGGCTATCTGGGGCTGGGCCAGAGAGGAGGCCACTGGCAATCTGTGCTTGGGGAGCAGGGCGGCGGTGCAGGAGAGGGTCGGCAAATTCCTGGCCGGGCTGTCCAGCCGGAAAGACCAGGTGAGACGGCGCTGCCGGACGGTCCTGCAATCAAGGGCCGAAACACTCCCGCGAGACTCCCGCCCCGATTCCCAGCACCCGGCAAATGCACATCCCACCTTGGCTTTGGTTTAGTGAGTTGGAAATACTTTGCCGGCCCCTCTGGTGGGCGAAGGTAAGCCCATTCCTCCGTGTATCCAGCGTAGGGTAACTGCGCTTCCATCTCGTTGATGACTCGAAACTTGGCCGTGTTAAGAGCGCGATAGGAGCCAAGGTTGATAAACCAAATGACCGACAGGCAAGCGCCGAACAAACCTGCTGCGAGCAAGGCAGCGCTCCAACTGCTCCCGGAGACCCCAAACCTTCCAATCACGACCAAGAGCGCAATTATCGCGGACACCAACCCTGCGTAGAAACGGTTCGATTGGTCCCGACGCTGACTGATTCGGTCAGCCATTTCCACGTAGAGCTTGTATTGATCCAGCAGATCGGTTTGGGAGCTGTCGCCGTAGTCTTCTGGTTTCATTTCTTGTACCACGTTATTTGTTCGACCTCATACCCGGGGTTAAAGTTCGGGCAACCGATGGTTTCGGGAACGTGACTCTGGCTACACTATGGCTGGCAGCCTGCATCAGCGAAGAGAACTGACGTCCGCCAAGGCTTAGCCTTCGCCAATAAAGTGGTCAAGTACGAAAAGTTACGCGAACTGAGGAATAGCCCGGCGATGCTTTCTGTGTTCGACTTAGCAATTTCGTCCGCGGCTTCTCGTACGGCACCGGAGATGCGCACGTTTCCGAGAGACCTAACGGCGACAACGGGCTTGGGGCCTTGGAATTCATTCTTCGCCATCTGGGTCTCGATGTTGATCCATTTACTGTAGCTGGCGTATAACCCGGCAAGGATTAACAGACATGACACGGCTTCATCTGTTCCCGGACCGCCGTCCGCAAATGGGCGTCGCTGGCTGCGTCATGGACAGGATCTTCATTAGGCAGAGAGTAATCATTGAACGCATAATACCCGCGTCGGCGAAGCAGCCTGCGGAGTCGCTCGTCTTGATCACCGTATTGCCAGGAATAGCTGATGAACGAATTGAATGTCTTCCCATGTGTTGCTCCAAGGCGGTCTACCACTCTAGACCGGCAGTTTCCGGTTGATATTAACTGTAGCCGAATATCATGGAGATCAGGGAGGGCCTCCATGCCCTCCCTGCCTTCTGACCGGCGAGCGGCCTTATGCTTTAGACTGTCGAACTTTGAGGAAGGTGGTGATCCGGGCGTTCAAGTCTGGGGACTTCGCTACTGGAATAGAATATGGTTTTCCCCAACCGCCTAGTAGCTGACCATCATTGAAATGATGGCTGGTGAGATATGATGGGTTAGCAGTCAAAAAAGAAAATCGGGAAGCGGGGATGGATGTGATGATGAAGAAATACCGAGTGGGACTTACGGAGGAGGAACAGGAGGAGAGGAACAGGAGGAACTGAAGGGATTGGTGTCCAAGGGTTGGGCGGCGGCTTACAAGCAGACTCACGCCCGCATTCTGCTGCTTAGCGATGAGAACCAGGTTGATGGCGCAATGAGGGACGAGGATATAGCCTGGGTCCTGAAGGTGGGCAGCGCCACGGTGGAACGGGTGCGCCGCCGGTGCGTGGAGGAGGGCCTGGAGGCAGCCCTGGGACGCAAACAGCAGCTAAAGCGCCGCAAGAAAAAGCTGGATGGTCAGGGTGAGGCCCACCTGGTAGCCTTGGCCTGCTCTCAACCGCCGGAGGGACGGGTCAGTTGGACGCTGCAAATGCTGGCCGATGGATTGGTGGCGCAGGAGATAGTGGATAGCATCAGCACAGAGACGGTGCGCCGGACTCTGAAAAAAACGAACTCAAGCCTTGGCTGAAAGAATGCTGGTGCCTCCCGCCCCAAGGGAGCGCGGACTTTGTGTGCGCCATGGAGGACGTGTTGGAGGTCTATCACCGTCCCTACGGAGAGGGGGAGGTGCTGGTGTGTCTGGACGAGACCAGCAAGCAACTGGTGCAGGAGACCCGCCAACCCCGTCCGTCGCGGCCGGGGGCAGCCATGGCATACGATTACGAATATCAACGCAACGGAGTGAGCAACCTGTTCATGCTGTTCGCGCCCCTGGAGGGATGGCGGCGGGTGGAGGTCACGGACCGGCGCACCAAGGCCGACTGGGCACGGGTGGTCAAGAAACTGGTGGACGAGGACTATGTCGACAAGGAGCGGATAGTCTTGGTGATGGACAACCTGAACACCCATCATCCGGCATCCCTATACCAGGCTTTCGAGCCGGCGGAGGCACGGCGCATTGCCCAACGGCTGGAGATACATTACACCCCGAAGCACGGGAGTTGGCTTAATATGGCCGAGATCGAACTGGGGGTGCTGGCGCGGCAGTGCTTGGATCGCCGGATACCCAGCCAGGAAGTCCTGGAACGGGAAACAGGCGCATGGCAGGACCAACGGAACCGGGACGTAATTCAGGTGGACTGGCGCTTCACAACCGAGGACGCCCGCATCAAGCTCAAGTCCCTATACCCATCAATACAACAGTGAGGCTCTACTAGCCCGGCCGATCTGGTGGAGGAATAAGGACGTTAAAAACCAGAACGGCCTGCGCTCCGTCACCTAAAGCGCAGACTGTCCGGACATCACCATGACCACCATTTCGATGCGGTTGTGCATGTTCCGGGCAACCCCGCCCACCCCGACGGGACACCCTAAGCATGAAAGGAACCACCAATTCCGTCCATGCCTACCACAAGTTTAACACAAGCCAAGACACCCCCCACTTTCGGCGGTAACGCTGTTGCCCCATTTCTCCACGCTACCGAGGACCTGGCCGACCTGTACGGTCGAGGGGCGCACTTTGTTCTAGTCCGAGACAAGCGGCCGATCTGGAAACGCTACCAGTACCGGCGGAACCGTCCCACGCTGGCCCAGGTTTCCCAGCACTTAGCCGAGGGCGGTCAGGTTCGGCCTAGTCAACCCATCGACCACGCTGGGCCTAACCGTGATTGACGTGGGCCAATGGGACGCCTCAGGCCTGACCCGTTTCGAAGCCGACTATCCGCCGATCGTGAGCTACCGGACGCCTGGCGGCTGGCATCTGCTGTACCGGAGCGGTGGGCAACATTACCGGCAACTGAACGGCTGCCGTCTGGACTTTTACAGCCTCAAGGTGGACGTGCGGTCCGCCGGCTCCGGCAATCATGATTTTGCACGACGCGGCGGCCTGGGTTCGGGCCTTGAGGGACGAACCGACGGTGCGGTCTATACCCTCAGGGACAAGCCGCGCCCCCGGAAGAACCATGCGCCGGCAGCCCCCATGCCACCCAGGCATTCGGACCGCCGCCGCACCTAACCCAAACCGTCCGACGGCTTTCGCTATAGGTCAGTCAGAGCTAACGAATTGATACGCCGACACACGGCTAGACAACGCAGACAGCCAAAAGTCGTAGCTAATTGGTGCGGTACCACCGCATACCAACTTGACTTCCTAGCCATGATCGACGATACTTGTGGTCCAAATGGAGCGGTGGTGCTGGAACACCGACCGCTCCCAAATCAAGATGGAGGGTGTAGCTCCACCATGATTAGTGATTATAATACTGCCACAGCGGCCTCTCAACCTCGGAAACCCACCTACCCCCAAAACTGGCCCAATTACAACGCTGCCCAGACCTCGGAGAAAGACACCTTTCAGGTGCTCCTAGCCGACCTGTGCTCCAACATTGTCCAGCCGGAACACAGCTTTGGACGCCCACGCCGCTGGCTGACATGGTCTACGCCGGGGCAATGAAAGTCTACACCGGCTTCTCAGCCCGCCGGTTCGATTCAGATGTCCGAGACGCCAACAGAAAGGGCTTTATTAGCGTGAAGCCCGCCTTCAATATGGTTAATCGCTACATCGCCAACCCGGACCTGCGGCCAGTCATCACTGACCTTATCGAGCGAAGTGCCCAGCCCCTTAACGTTGTGGAGTCCACCTTCGCCGTGGATAGCTCCGGCTTTAGCACCTGCCGCTTTGACCGCTGGTTTGATACTAAGTGGGGCAAAGAGAAGTCCCACCGCCAGTGGCTCAAGGCCCATATCGTTACTGGAACCCAAACCAATATTATCACGTCGGTCGAGGTCACCCCCAACAATACCGCCGACTCGCCGATGATGCCTGGACTGCTGGATAACACCGCCGAGCGTTTCACGATGGCCGAGGTATCCGCCGACAAAGCGTACCTCTCGGATGCCAATCTGAGGCACATTGAACGGCACGGGGCCGCTCCTTTCATCCCCTTCAAGTCCAACACCACAGGCCAAGGTTCGCCTATGTGGAAGCGGCTGTACGCCTATTTCACCTTGAACGAGGAATCTTGAAAGGCCCATTACCACCGACGATCCAACGTCGAGACGACATTCGCGATGATAAAGGGCAAGTTCGGGGATTCCGTGCGGGCGAAGTCAGAAACCGGCCAGATCAACGAGATTCTGTTGAAGGTTCTGTGTCATAATGTCTGCGTTCTAATTCAGGCGATGCACCAGTTAGACGTTACACCCAACTTTGAGCCGGTGAACCTGCTGCACGTGGCGCGGATTAACTTGAACCTAAAGTGCTGGCTGAGCCTAAAGTGTCATGTTTAAGCCTAAAGTCTGGCGTTTCGGCTACTTTAGGTGCAAAGCCACCTTGCAGCAGAGTTGCAGACCGTGAGTGCCATGCGGAACTGGCGGACCGTCCTCACACTGCTGGAGATGGTCAACGCGCCGTAATGGCCACGCGGATGGGGGAAAATGCTACTTGCATCCGATCTCAGTAAAGCCTACTCAAGTCGGACTCTGTTCAGTGGCCTCAACTTAGTTGTGTCCGCCGGAGACCGCATTGCGCTGATAGGCTCAAACGGCTCCGGGAAGACCACACTAATGGACATTCTGGCAGGCGATACCTTACCGGACTCAGGGAGCATATCCAAGCGACGCAACCTCTCTATAGGCTATCTCAAGCAGGAGCCTGCATCGTTTACCGACAAACCCCTCCTCCAAGAGGTGTTGGACGCTAACCCTGATGTGATTGTTCTCATGGACAGGGTTACTGCCACACGGGAGGCTCTCTCGTCGGAGCGTGACCCAGTGAAACAGGCCGCTCTAATGCACAGCCTCGGCCAGCTCGAAATGGCGCTGGAAGCCGCGGGTGGAGGCGACAGGGAATATGAGGCCAAGACTATCCTCTCGGGCCTTGGGTTTAGACAGGGCGATTTTCTCCGGCCAATGGATGAGTTCAGCGGCGGCTGGGTCATGCGGGCGGGCCTTGCCAGGTTGCTGTTCAAGAGGCCCGCCTTTCTGCTATTGGACGAGCCAACCAACCACCTTGACCTTGATGCAAACTTGTGGTTTGAGAAATACTTGGCTTCCTTTCAAGGTGGAGTGATCGTCACATCTCACGACCGCGCTTTCCTAAATCAGGTTGCAACCAAGGTTCTTGCCATTGAGGTGGACGAGGTTGTCCTCATGAAGGGTGACTATGACGAATACCTTGTTGCACGCGAGCGCTTCCTGAAGGTCAAGCAGGTGGCCGCGACTAGGCAGGAGCGCGAGATACAGAGGCAGATGCGTTTTATCGAGCGTTTTCGGTCCAAGGCAAGGAAAGCCAGCCAGGTGCAGAGTCGCTTGAAGCAGCTTGAGAAGGTGCAGACTATTGAGTTGCCAAGGACGACCAGAAGAATTCGTTATTCGTTTCCGGGGCCGCCACGCAGCGGCTCCTGGGTCATATCGTTGACCAACGTCAGCAAGTCCTACGGCGATAACGCGGTCTACCATGGCATGAACCTGGCGCTTTCGCGCGGCGACCGCGTTGCCCTGGTCGGACCAAACGGCGCCGGTAAGACCACTATGTTGAAGATGCTCGCAGGCGTCCTTCCACTTGATGAGGGAGAGAGAAGAACCGGCCACAACGTGGTAACGGCCTACTACGCACAGCACGTACTTGAACTCCTCAATCCAATCAACACGATCATTGAGGAGCTGCGACATGCGGCGCCAAGGGAATCTGAGCAGAACCTTCGTACTACCCTGGGCGGCTTCCTGTTCAGCGGCGACGACGTCCGTAAGCCCATTTCAGTGCTGTCAGGCGGAGAGAAGGCGCGGGTTGCCCTGGCCAAGCTGCTTCTCCAGCCCAGCAACCTGCTCCTCATGGATGAGCCGACCAACCATCTTGACATCGCCTCCAGGGAGATACTCGCAGACGCCTTTGAGGACTACCACGGTACGATTTGTCTAATAACCCATGACCGGACTCTCATACGGCAGGTTGCAAACAAGATAATTGAGATTGACGCTGGACAACCTACGGTTTACCCCGGCGACTACGACGCCTATTTGTACCGGAAGCAGACTGAGACCCGTAACGGAAGCGCGAATCCAGCAAACAACGGAGCTACAGGCGCAACTTTAGAACCTGTCGCCACCAGGAGACGCTCCGGACGGCCGATTAGCGCCGAAGAGGGGCAGCGCCGATCGCTTAGCAAAGAGGCCCGCAGATTGGCGATGCGGATAGAGGAGATAGGCGTTTTGCTATCTGACCACGAGGCCCGTATAACGGAATTGGAGACCATGTTCTCCCAGCCTGACCAGTCTGACGGCCCGGCTCATTTCGCGTCCGCAGGAGAGGAATACCGCGTGCTCAAAGAGGAAGCAGGATCCCTCTGGGAGGAGTGGGAGAGATTGTCGTTGGAAGCGGAAAACATGGACAGCAAGTTGGCGGAACTGAAGACCGGCTAGGTTAACAGCATAGAGTGGCTTGGTCTCCTGAGGATTCGCCGGAGACTCTGAAGGCAGCTTAGCTGTCCCAACCATCCTATGTGATGCTCCTGTAGATTTCAGGCTGCTGACGCGGCCAGGTTCTTGCATCCCATGTCGCTCGGGATGGCGTAGACCTGACGAACAATATCACGCTTGTGGCACCGGATGACCTCAGGCTTTGTCTAAGTCCGAGGCTTTCTTGACCACTAACTTGATGGTCTCCACTCCTACGGAGATTCCAAGCCCCATCTCGTCCTTGACTCGCCACCTAAGCAGACTCGAATCGGTGATTTAGGCCGATGTGGCACAACCATTTGTCGATCCGGACCTTACCTGCTTGTATTCAAACCGACGGCCCACGAGTACCTGAGTTTTCCGTTGCTATTGTGTCTGACGGACGAAGATTCTTGATTTTGTCCAGGTTGGTGGGACATGTTGGCCACTGCCTTCAAGCTGCACACTCTCTGGCGCGTGTGGAACTCCTCCCGGGCCTTTAGCAATCCGCTCTACGATCCGAAACCTTGCCCTGTTTTCTGACCGGCGCCAGTCACGGCAGCCACCCTCCACTTCCTGTCTGCTTTAGACCTTCAGGACTCGGTGGCTAGCCACAACCTCAGCATTCTGAGACTGCGATGATGAACCTCGGAAACGACTCTGGGCGGCCCAGGAGACCCCCAAACGGCACAACGACGGTCCTAGAGCATCGTTTGCTCCCATTTAGCTGCAATGTGGCTGCAACAGTCTGTAACTCTACTTCTATTTTCCCCAATTCTGCATTTTTCACCGGAAGCAGCCCTTTCATCACGCCGGCCAGTTCCCCTGGGCGGTCCCGTCTCAGACCACTTGGTCCGATGCAGCCCCATGCTGCTGGCTCACCCTGGCGGCAGTCCCAGGGTCGCCCGCCGCCGTTGCTGCGTTGACGAGATTCCCTCACTGGGGTCACAATGACAAGTGTAGGGGCTCGCAATGGCAAACCGGGTACGCATGAGATGTTGCCACAGGTTCCTTCGGAAAAACCTCGCGTTTAAGGAGGCCTCCACGGACCGTAGCATTTGCCAGCCACAAGGAAAGAACGCTGCGCAAACCGGGACACTACCCAGGAGTCGAGGGATGAAAGATAGGTCGGAGCAGACGGAGCATGAGGACGAGGAACGCTGGATCTCGACGGTGGAGGAGTTGGCGGCTTACTTCGACGAAACCCGGCAATTGGCGACAGCATTGGTCCACGAGCTAGCGGACGAGGTCGTGACGGACGGTTCGAATCCGATTGAAGAAATCCTGGAAAAGGGATATGAAGATTCGTTCTATATGTCCGACTTGGTGGGCGACTGGATGGGAGTCTATGAAGAACTTGAAACCATCGTAAGCACCCCGATGGTCGAGATTGCGAGCGACTGGGATCAGCCATTTCACGACTACGATTTTGGCACCAGCGTATGTGGGCCGCTGGAGGACGCCGGAGTTGATGAAGAGCTCGCATCCGAGTTCGGAGTGTGTCTGATGGAGGAATGTTTGCGTCTGGTCGAAAGCAAGAGTCGAACAAAGCCGGATTCCGATTTCGTAGACATTTTTGGCTTGAAGGTCTTCGAGTTCTACAAACCTCTTCTTCAGGCTGCGCTTCAGGAGGCACTGGAGCAACGGCAGGAAGATGAGGACGAATGGAATGACGGTACAGCCGGTGAGATGCACAGAGATGCCCTGAGGAGTGCCATCGACAAAGCAGTACCTCTCATAGCGGAGTGGATGGCGGAAACTATCCGAGCTGAAGGAGCCTCATTAGTGATTAACACCCTAAAGAGAATGTCTTCTCAACAGGCGGGGGACTCTTATAACGCGTAACTGGTCCCAGTTCAAACCCTCAAACACGGACGATAGACGGTCCTCTCCAAGTCACTTTCTTGTCGGTTAGGCAATCGCGACGAAACTCTACGGTACTCTTGGGCGGTGGATTTGGATGGAACCAATGTTTAATAGCCTTCACCTACTTCGAGGGCTCCATAACCTCCTAGCGGCCAAACGGGAGGGCTGGATAGAAAAGCAGACTTGTCTAACGGTCGGTTCGAACCTTCTTTGGTGGGCCTAAGTTGACGGTAGACAGAACCATCTTTGAAGTGATGGTCCCCCTATAAGTCATCCAATCATCTGTTCGGCTCTTGATTGGGATCGTCTTACTGGGGAGACATTCCGTATGCAACATTGTCTTCACCTAACCCTGCCCCTCCAATAGGGCTGGCCACTACCTTCTTCTAAGAATCTAAAACTGGTGGCAGCTGACGGTGTCGGACATGCAGACCTGTCCTAGCACTGTTCGCATACCCTTGGAGGGCTGTTGACATGGACTAGTCCGGTGCGCCATACTGAGGTACTTGCATAGAGCATGCATAATGGTTGCATACACGTTGCACTAACCCTGATCCAGTGTCGAATGGTATGAATGGCAATCTGAGAAGGCTTAGAGAGCAGAAAGCATTATCTCGTCGCGACCTCGCTGAGCGAGCTGATGTCGACGAAAGTACGATCTATCGGATGGAGGCAGGTCGTACTCTTCATCCGGCGCCCAGTACACTCCGAAAATTGGCCAGTGCCCTAG
The DNA here is from genome assembly GCA_965197565.1 of Dehalococcoidia bacterium. Taxonomy (GTDB): domain Bacteria; phylum Chloroflexota; class Dehalococcoidia; order Lucifugimonadales; family UBA3495. The sequence continues at coordinate 293,322 of CBDANK010000003.1, read as the reverse complement.
GTATTGATGTAGAGGCATTGACAACGATTCAAGGACGGTTGGAGGCCTAGGGGTCTTATGATATGAGTCGAGTCCCCGTGCTCAGTCTGTTCTGCGGCGCCGGCGGCCTAGACCTTGGGTTCGAGGAGGCCGGGTTTCAGCCACTTCTCGCGCTCGATAACGCAAGCGCAGCGGTGGAATCCTACAACATCAATCGACCTGGGCGAGGACAACCAGCGAAAATCTTCGACCTCACTGACGTGAGACCTGAGATCATCATAGACTGGTGGCAGGAACTTGCAGGCGATGGAATAGGGCCCGTTGGCATTATTGGCGGTCCTCCATGTCAAGCTTTCTCAGTCGCTAATGTTCACAAATCCCTTCATGATCCTAGGGCTAAACTTGCTTTCGAGTATGCGCGTATCTTCAAGGCTTTCCACGATGAGTTCAACTTGGACTTCTTTGTGTTCGAAAATGTCGTAGGTTTAGCGCGCAAAGCCCATAGCGATTCGTTAGCGGTTCTAGTTGCGTGCTTCGAAGAGAATGGGTTTGACGTTGTTCCATTATTCCTGGATGCAGTCGACTTTGGGGTTCCTCAATACCGGCGGCGTTTGTTTTTTGTTGGATTCAACAGGCAGCGCTTCAAGGCCTCCAAGTTCCAGCAACCACGGGGAAAACGAAGCAAAGCTACTGTGAGAGAGGCAATAGGCGGACTCCCCGATCCCATGTTCTACACCCGCCAGGGTCGGCCATCAGACATAGGGTTACACCCTAACCATTGGTGTATGAACCCCCGGTCTGTCAAGTTCAGAAATGGTGCAATAAAATCTGGCGAGATGAAGGGCCGTTCTTTTAGAAGATTGGCCTGGGATGTACCGAGTTGGACCGTTTCTTACGGACACCGTGAGGTTCATGTTCACCCAAGTGGGGATAGACGCCTCAGTGTGTACGAGGCTATGTTGATCCAGGGCTTTCCCTCTAAGTATCAACTCTCCGGCACCCTAAGCCAGCAAATTCAACTTGTATCCGACGCTGTTCCACCTCCTCTAGCTCGATCCCTGGCAGAGACAGTTAAGGGCTTCTTGCTGTCGGAGGGACTAGTTACTGAAGATGACAAGCAGCCGAGCCGTAACGGACATTGGTCGCAGCTCGGTTTGGAGGGCCTGCATACGATGGCTCCTAAGTCAACCAGACCATAAATGAGCATCAATTTGCCTTGAGGGCTTCCAGCCTCTTCCAGGGCATGCTGCACCGCGTCTATTATCGCCGGTTTCTTCCTCGCTTCACCTTTCTCGAACTTGAACCTGTAGTATCTGCGAAATACGCGTGCTATGTTCCCATCAATAGGCACGGCGGCATCTTGCAACCCTGAGGCCCAACGCACGATTCCAGAACCATATGGACCAAGACCTGGCAAAGGCGATTTCGAATTCCACAGGTTTTCCCAGCTTTTAGCCATGGCTTTGAGTCGAGCCGTTCGCTGGAAGCCTAGTCCTAGGTGCTTGACTATCTTATGAACTTGCCAATCTGGGGCTTCAGCCAACGACTGCGGAGTCGAGAATACCCTGATGCAGTCCCGCCATGGTGCCACGACCGCATCAGCTTTCGTTTTTTGGAGTAACACTTCGGCGATGGCTAAGCCGAAGAGCTCAGGGTAAGCCCGCCAAGGTGGTCGTCGTCCTCTAACCTCAGCCCAAGCCAACAGGTCTGCGATGGGAAATTGTTCTGGCAGCAATTGTTTGCCTGCGTTCGGGCAATTAGAAGGCCCGGAAACACCCAGTGTCTTCCTTGATGAATAAGTCGCGCCTCGTCGCAAGAACGTAGTGGAGCTGCCATTTTGTAAACTGCGCCATTTCAGGCCTTTCTAGAACCATGGATTCAGCCAGGTCCCAATGAACCGGCAATCCGTGCTTCGATAAAACTCTGTGAGCTTCTGCGGCTAACAGATCGGCTTGATCTGAATTCAATGGATGTTCTTCTGTTCTGTCAGGGTTCTCGTCACAAGCTTGCTGAAGTGCCCATTCCAAGCATTCCAATAGGTCAGGAATTTGGTCTACGTTTAGGGACACTCCTTTGCGGGTTACAGTAATTTCTCCTTCCCGGGTTCGTGCGAAGATTCTGACATCAATTAGATCGTGGCCCTGGTACCTCGTAGCTGAAATGCGAACCGTCTCCGAGCTGTTCTTTTTGAACTCTCGATACGCCATGAGTCACTCCGAATCTGCCGGACCTATGGGGCTTTGACTATTTAAGATGCCCCGTGCGTAGTCGGCTTCGACACTGGTAATTAGACCGTCCTCCAAATCGAGCAGAGATTCGGAGAACACTGAGGCGGCAGCCTGAATCAACCGGCGAGGAGATATCGCACCCTGTTCGTTCACATACTCCGCAATAACAGGATAAACGTCTTCGTTAATGCTAGTAGCTCAACGCTCTTGTATAGATGGGTAGAGGGACTTGAGCTTGATGCGGGCGTCCTCGGTGGTGAAACGCCAGTCCACCCTTATTGAGTCCCGGTTTCGCCGTCTTTGCCAGGCTCCTGTCTCTGCCCCCAAGGTTTCCCGGTCGGGAATCCGTCGGTCCAGGCATTGGCGTCCCAGCACCCCCAACTCTATCTCGGCCATATTCAGCCAACTGCCGTGCTTGGGGGTGTGGTGAAACTCCAGCCGCTGGGCGATGCGCCGCGCCTCCGCCGGCTGAAATGCCTCGTAGAGCGATGCCGCGTGATGGGTGTTCAAGTTGTCCATCACCAGCACTATCCGGTCCTTGTCAGGATAGTCCTCGTCCACCAGTTGCTTGACTTGGCGCGCCCAATCGACTTTCGTCCGGCGGTCAGTCACCTCGACCCGCCGCCATCCCTCCAAGGGCGCGAAAAGCATGAACAGGTTACTCACCCCGTTGCGTTCGTATTCGTGGTCATAGGCCATCACCGCCCCAGGACGCGGCGGCCGAGCCGGGCGGGTCTCCCGCACCAGTTGCTTGCTGGTCTCGTCCAGGCAGACCAGCACTTCATTGTCCTCATATCGGCGATGATAGACCTCCAGCACGTCCTCCATGGCGCACACGAACTCGGCGTTCCCCTGGGGCGGGATGCACCAGCAATCTTTCAGCCAGGGCTTCAGTTCGTTTTTTTCAAGGTCCGGCGCACCGTCTCGGCACTGACCCTCTCCACTATCTCGCATTCCACCAACTGGTCCGCCAAGAGCTTGAGGGTCCAACTGGCCCGGCCCTCCGGCGGTTCGGTGCAGGCCAGAGCCACCAGATAGGCCTCTCCCGCTCCGTCCAACCGCTTCGGCTGCCGGTTCAGTTGCTCCTTGCGCCCCAGGGCCCGCTCCAGACCCTCTTCCACGCAACGCCGGCGCACCCGCTCCACCGTGGCCCTCCCCACATTCAGGGACCGGGCTATCTCCTCGTCCTTCATCGGGCCTTCAGTCTGGTTCTCATCGCTTAACAGCAGAATTCGGGCGTGGGTCTGCCGGTAAGCTGCCGCCCGCCCCTTGGATACCAGCGCCTTCAGTTCCTGCCGCTCCTCCTCCCCCAGCCCTACCCGGTATTTCTTCACCATCACTCCCACCTCACTTCCTCCAGTTTACCCTCGACTGACCATTATACCCTATCGCCCATCAATGCAAGTGGGTTAGTCCACTAGTATTCCTATCCGGCGCCTTCGACTCTGTCACTAAGTCCATAAGAAACTCACAAGCACTCTGTTTGTCTAACCCCGGAATGGCAAATACAAAAGGATCGGCCCGACTCCGCAACTCTTCGTTAAGATGGTAGCGTATGTTGCCCGCTGAGCCGAACGAGAACGAGAGGATCAAAGATAATCCTCGGGGACAATCGTTGAAGTAAGTGTGGAGTCCAGCATTCATCTCGTCCAGATGTGCCCGACGCAACATACCTGACCTTTGGAATTCATCGATCATCAACAAGACGCGTGTATTTTGGGTGAGCAGCAGCCCGGTAACGGACGAGAGTACCATCAGGGCTTCGTCTGTGGACCGAATTCTGCTGGGGAGGGATGCATCGTGGAGTTCTTTGCGTGTAAGAGAGGGATCTGCTGAGAGCCACCTCATGGATGTTTCCCTGAGCGCATCGTTACCTATGCGCAAGGCTTCGAAAGCCGTCGGAAGACCGGGAGTACGAGTTAAGAGTGATTTCTGACCACTATGCCTGACGGCTTCGTAGACCGGTAACAAACGGTCGAACCCAATCCCTTGGATTATGGCTCTGTATATGTCCACAAACGAACGAGGTGCCCTAGGTAGCACCGTGTACACAGGGAAAATGCCGCTGCCTTTGTCCGATAGAGCAAGTTGCCGCAGGTAAAGTAGTGTATGAGTCTTCCCTGCACCAAAATCCGCCCACACCAAATGTAGTGTCGATGACTGGTGGCTGCTTAATCGGCGTACCAAGCGATGAATCTGGTTGAGCAGATCCTTTCGATCTGCCCAGAGAAGTCTGGAATCTTGGACTGGAACCACATTGAACGGCCATGCACTTAGCCCTAGTAGTCCTATTCCGTCATTATGCAAGTTGTCTTCTGCCATTGGTTCCTACTCAGTGTACCGGTGGTTGCCAAAGTATGAGTGGTAGTGTCTAGCGTTGTTGTCCCACCGTTCCAAGAAAAAGGTGTGTTCAAGATTGCAAATAGGACAACTTCGATATGTTACGAGACCGCCTAAGTCCAAAAGCCCGTCAACCTGGTCCCAAACACAGACTGCCCCCATTGGAAGGCGAATAGCAGACTGAATGCGTTCGGTACTGGTCAGGGGCGGAGGTCCGACTAAGAGACGTACATCATAGCTAAAGGGATCTGTCACAATGTTGACTGACTCAATTCTCACCAGTGGATAGGCCAGATAGGTGAAGGAACGTAGGGCGTCGAGTAGCTCTGCCGAATGCCTCAAGCGGAGCGTCCCATATGCTTCATCAGGAAGGGATGAACCATGACCTCTCTCCCTATTTCGTATGGCGATGAATTCGTCCAGTAAATAGCGACCACTCGGTGTGAACCTGCCGTTCGGCCGCAAAATTGAAGATTTCATGGCTTGACTAATGGAGTTGTCAGGTAATCCCTCCCAGGCAAGAAGGCTTCTGATTAGATCAGCCCATCTACCTAAAGACAGAGGCTGTCTAAACTCTTGAGCGGGATCAAACTCACGCCCGCCAGATTTACACAACGCGATGACCATTGCGCCCGTGTACTGAAGACATGCCTCACCAGCGTCTAACAGGCTAAAGAATTTTTCATGGTGGAGACCAGCTCCACTCTCCCTAACTAAAGGAGTGGCCAATGGTTCTGGATAGGCCAATGCCGCCGGTGAAGACGAGGCACTCAAAGTTAAGCGACCAACCGAAAGTTCGAGTGCGGCAACCCGAGCTTCCAAGGCGGCTACCCTGTCTGTACTTTCTTCGTCCGGCATCAGGCTTCAAAGCCCCCGTGCGGCGTGATTCTGGGTCGCATCTCGACAAAATAGGATCTAGGGGCGTCCACTGACGATACTAGACACTGCCCCACATCAAGTTCTCGTAACGCTTCCGACATATCCAGATTCTTGCTCCCCAACTGGATTCCAGTGGGTGAGGATGCTTTAAGGTTGGACATGACGTATTGAGTATCTTGTGCAACAGTGAGTGTGTGAGCCATGAGTACGTCAACCTGAGCCATAACCCGGTTATCGATTGCTCTTGGTTGTTGAGTGCTGATAGCCATGGATAGGCCAAAGTTGCGACCCTCTCTGACGAATCTTGTCAGTTCTCTGTTAGCAAATGACGCAGTTCTCTCTGGGATGATGTTTTGGGCCTCATCGAGAATGACCCAAGTTTTTGGTACAACAGGCCCTTGGAGAGTTCCGCCCGTGATGAGAGCGTTTTTTGTGGCTTCGGAGGCAGCAGAGCGTTGTTCCAAGAGTTTTCGGATGAGTAGGAACACCACTAGAGTTCGCAGATCCTCGCCAACATGAGCCAAGAGGACTACTGAGACTTTGCCAGGCTTAAGTACGTCCGCTAGTGGAGTACCCGCAGTCGAAAACAGCCCAGTTCGCTCGTAGGAGTTCAAGCGTTGCCGTACTGCCCTCCGAGTATCAGAAGCGAAGTCATTAGCCAATTCCTTATCTTCGGAGATACACTCGACTAGGTTGGCAATCGAATAGTTGGATGTTGGACCGACGCGCCTGCCGGCTTTGTGCCAACCAGTACGCGTAACCTTGTCGTAGGCGGCATTGATCAGCTGACCCATTGGTTCTGCAACTATATCCACGTCCATTAGCAATCCCCAGTCTGGAGGAGACATGTCGGCCACAGTAACTTGGAACGGATTAGAACCGTGGCTTGGTCCATGCGATCCAGACAGATGCCAAAGCTGCGGACACAATTTGACCTCCGGCAGGTTCCAGGACCGGGCGTTACGCCTCTGAATCTCTGACTCAGGCCCTTGAGCTGATGAAAGTGGCACTCCAATCCACTGAAAGAGGTTCAATGTGTCGAGGACCAGCACCGCCCGGTCTGTAGAATCCTTACTGAGTCTACGCGTGGGGTCATCAAAGCCTAAGCCCTCTACCAATACCCCCAAGGTGTGGGTCTTGCCAGAACCCCGCTTCCCCAAGACGGCAATCACGTGCTCCTTATCAACGTCGAGCCAGATTTCTTTTTGCGGTCCGGCTTCGGACAGCCGCCCGAGCAGCATCCGCCGCTCACTTTCAGTAGGGCCGATCACCACGGAGCGTACCCGACCAACCGGAGGTGCGGTACGAAATCTTCGCATGAGAGTTTATCCTTCTGGGAATATCGTCTCTTCTACTATTTGATTGTCCACGAGCACGTGAATGTCTTGTTCGGCACGCTTACGCCAAGCTTCCACAGCGGCATTACTCATTGTAGAGATGATGAAAGCAGGAGAGGCCAGTTGAGGATTATCGGCTACGTGCTGACAAATAGCATCTGCTGCCGACTCCGTGAATGGGAACAGTTCTTTTCTTGTGTTTAGTGATTCATTTCGAATCACATCATCAGCTTTGTCTTGGTCCACGAGATACTCAAGGATGAACTCCATGAACTCTCGAGCACTTGAAACTTGGCTAACCAAGGACGCCAAATCGATGAATCCTAGGTCGAAATCTACGCGCCGCCGGATGTCCTCTCTAGTGAAGACGTCGCCAATGTCCTCCATCCCTCCTTCTGCCTGAACCGCAAGAACCAACCCTACGACGGTATTGGAGTTCTCCAGTAGCAACCTGAGCATATGTTGAATCTCGTCCAATGAATCCGAGTTTGTGACAGACCGGATAGCTTCAACTTCGTCGATCAAGAAAACCGCTTTCTTGCCGGTTCCGACGTAGTAGAGGGAACCAACATTTAACAAACAACTCACCAAATCCGCCGGCTCGGTGAGATCCTTTTGCACGCCGAGCATAGTTGCTTGGTCAGGTGTGTTCTTCCGGCCCTTCATCCATTCCCAAGATAACTGAGTTTGACGCCCTCCATACAACACATTCCGAAAGATATTCGCCTGGGACACTTTCAGCGTGCTGTCACCATGCGGAAGCACATTCTTATTCAACATCGCTTGGACTTTGTCGGTCTCCTTGATCTCGTCGGCTACCCTTTCTGCTGCCTCGCGTACACGGTCTAATCCCACTGCATCCAACAGTCTCGAATAGATTCTTTGGAAACCGTCTCGCGCCCGCAAAGGTGCGATATCAACGTAAATGGGTTCAGAAGGATGCATGGTATGTTTCTCGAGCTCGTGGGAGATATGGGCAAGTGTGTGAGTCTTACCGGACCCATACGCACCATGGACAAAAAACTTGGGCACCCCGCGAGGTTGTACGAAGTCAGTTTCAAGACGGCGTTTGATGCGGTCGATCAACTGGCTATCGCCGAAGTAGATTTCCTTGTCATTCCAAGGGTCAATGGAGAGCGATTCCCTGTACTTCAGCGAGAAGTACTCCTTTAGTGTCAGATCCTCGTAAGCCATGGTGTTACCACCCTCCTGATGAGATTCGCTTAAACACAATTGAATCGGGACGCGTTCGCAAATAGTCCATCCCAAAAGACGCAAGCTCTCTAACGGTTTCTTCTCCCCCACCTACTGACGAGACAATCAGACCGACTTCATACATGTGGGTTGAGCCATCAGTCATATTGGCAGAGCCAAGCAAGGCAAACCCATACGGGTATGGAGCTAGGCAAGCATAGATTTTGGCGTGCAAGCTTTCGTTTAGAACAATCTCCACTGACGGGCATTCCGCCAGCGTGTCTAATGCTCGTCGATGGGCCTGGGTTTTCGGTGCCCTAGTAAAGACATAGGTAGCAATTTTGTACCTTCTAACCACACTTGTAATTGTTTTCAAGGTGTTCGCACCTGCGCCTTCACTGGTTATCCACGGTGACGCGATGACCACTGTCTTGGCAAATTTCCCAGCACGCTTCAACCGGGAGGCAAAAACGTCGTGAACGTTGTTCTTTACAACGGCCGCCTTTACGCTCCGAGCGAGGCTAACGCGAGGTTTCATTGTCATCGGTCAACTCTGCTAAAACCCGCGGGGCAATTCGGACCTGTGCAATCTCGCCTTGTCGGGATTTGGTGAATCGAACGTCTCTACCGTGGTTTCGGGCCAACTCTGAAATCGCATACTCAGCATCCGCCAATTCAAAGGAGCAGGCTCCCTCATCGATAGCCATTGCCATAGCCATTACGGCTACTTCTCGGATGGAGCAATACCCCAGGCCGGAGCGAAGCTGCGAATACCCCTTGGCTATGAAGTGCTTCACATCCCGAGGTTCGTACCTTAGCGCGTGGCTGCCATTCGAGAGGCCGAGACACCATCTGGCAAGTTTAGTTTCAAGAACATTGTCTATCGATGGTGAATCCACAAGTGCTTGAGCAAATCTTCGTCCTTTGTCGCTCAATTGATAGTCGTAACTGTTGCGGTCTGTCCGTGCAAGAATACCGCAATCGACTAAGGGCTCGGTCCTGGGCGTAGCCACGGACTCACATGGACCCATCCCAGATCCCTTCTGGCTCCCAATTGCTTTGATAGTGGCTGCAATCCTGTCCTTGACTAATCTTTCTTGCCCGCCTGCCACTCGAGAGAGCCTGATAGCAGACAGGTTTTCCAAGGCTTTGGCTGCTATATACCCAACCTCCCGCCGGGAGAAAGAACTTTCTCGCTGCAAGAGGTAAGAAAAAATTCCTTGGATTAGGTCCCCGTCTACATCCAAGACACAATAGAGGTAAAAGAATCTTTCTCCTGGAGTGACCTGATATATATTCGAGTCTGGATTGAATGTTCGAATACCCTCATCCGAGTTTCGTCTCAGACCACGTAATACCTTGCCCCGATCGGTGAGAGTGTAATTGTCCCGCCGTAACAACCGCAGCCTGACACCCCATGTCGGCATTTCGACATAAACGGCATGCCTATACCCGGCCGTAGCTGTGTCTCCCGTGATTGCCCCAGACTGAGATGGCAATAGAGGATCCGATAGGTACAAGTCCTGGAGTTCCACCGGAGAGAGGAGGTTTTGTCTTCCCCGATATCGATTGCCGCGGTAAGCGCGAATGTATTCCCATACCCGATCTTGAAACCCCTCTGGGATATCGTGAAGGGTCGTTACCACACTCTCAAAGCGGTTGGACAAACCTTCAAGATTCGTTCTAGTGCCCGGATGCGCCACGGCGCAGAGTACGCGTAGGTGGCCCACCCGTTGCCAAGAGCGTCTAGCGTAATCTACCCACCTTAAAATAGGACGGCGGTGGGGAAATGGAGTTCCCTTTCCCTTATCCATGCTTGGTACCACTCAAAGCGCTGCCCTAGACGGGAAGGCCGTTGAGTTATGTTTGCGGGTGGCCTCGATGATGGTGCGGGGATCTATGCGATCATGGACGTTGGGCGATACGGTGGGGACTTCGAAGGAGGTGTGCTCCGCCTTGCCAGCCCATTGCAGCTGCGGGTCCAAGTGAAGGTCGTAGGCGTATGTCTTCCGCCCCCCTGCTGGGTCGGTCTCAGGCGTGACGAGGCCGACAGGTGGGTTGTACAGCCGGTCTTTGTCCCGGTGGGTGTAGGGATCTATGTGCCGCTTCCGTTGTCGTGGCATGTTCAAGTCAACTCCGCTTGCTGCCTAGAGGATACCAAGCCTGGGCCTTTATTCGTCGGAGTCAGACAGCTGCCAGGCTTCGAATTGATCCTCATCGTGATAGGTGATCATAACCGCAGGTGCTTCGCCACGAAGTAACTCAAACTGTTCAATGTACTGACCAACCTGATCTGTGCCTCCTGGACGACTCAACAACCATCGCGATGCGATGTCAGTAAAGTCAACCACCTTACGTCCGTCGATCAAGTCAGCCCGCAGCTGTTTTCGCCTCATCGCCGCATTGACCGCATCGGCGCTCCCGACCATGCGACGGGCAGACGCCGCATCTATCCACCAGCGGCCACTCGGAAGGCCAACCAAGCCATCTGAGGTTGTAATGCAATGCACCAACTCAATCGGGCTGGACATCCTCTGCTCCTGCTTTACTCTTGCACATAATGCCTCCCTGGCCAACCCCTACCACAGTCTGCCAAAAACTGTACTGATGCTGCCAATTCCTGTCAAGTCCTGGCAGTAGCCCTCGCCCCTACCACAAAACCACCTCCAAAACAATGGCTTGCAAGGCATTACATTCGACGAATCTCCCGTTCACAATGAGATGTTGAGCTATTGCCGACTGGAGAAGACGATTGATCGTCGCGGAGCCACGAACGCAAACGTTGAACGGCACGACACAGGCCGGGCCGGACCTCAGGAGAGCGGTCCGGGGCTATGTGCGCGCCTACGCGTCGCTGCACGGACGGCGCAAGGCAGCCGAGGACCTCGGCGTGTCCCGCCACACCCTGTGGCGGTTCCTCGAACGTGGCCACACGGGGCGCGCCGTGCCCTCCGCCGTCCTGAGCTCCGTCGGCGAGGGCGGTCGAGCGATTGAGGCGGCCACGTTCGAGATCATCATCGACCTGGAAGGCCTGCGGCCGGACCCTGCGCTTCGTTCCCTGCGCCAGGGCCTTGAGGAGGCGCTCCTGCTGCTGTGCGCCACGCCCCTGGCCACTGTGGAGGAGCTGTCCCGCTTCGGGCGCGTTCCCGCCTCCACGCTGCGCGACCGGCTGAAGAAGCTGGCCGAGCGGGGCCTAGTGGACTCCGTGCCGCACCACCTGAGCGTACTGGGGACTAGGCCACAGCGCCGGTACTTCCCCACCGAGAAGGGTGTCACCGCCGCGGGCGCAGCCACCAAGAGCGAGAGGCACATGCTCCGGGCCTACCCGGTGTCGAAGCAGTGGCTCCGGCTGCTGGCCGAGCGTCTGGACGCCGTGGCCGTGCTCCACCGCGTCGCCGCCATGGTCGCCGACGCCGACCCGCACGACGATCCCGTGCGGGTGGACCATTACCGCAACGGCCCCTACGACATGCTGCTCACCCTGTCCAGGGGCCGCACCATCGGCCTGATTCGCCAGGGATCGGCCCTGCCCACCTCTAGACTCCGCTACCGCCTCAGGAGCATCGAGCGGCTGGACAGCGACGAGACTCCCTTCGTCACACTGGTGCTGACCCACGCTGACCAGGCCACCCGCAGAGCCATTCGCTCCCTGGGCGACCCGTCGGAGCACCGCAGGACCTTCGTGACGACGGAGGAGGAGTTTCTGGCCGGAGACCACACGGGAGTCGTCTGGCAGCAGTGCGGGAGCGGCGTGGGCGAGGCTGTGCGCATCGACGCCGACGCATCCCTGTCCGGCATCCTGGCCCTGGCGGAGCGCCTGCTGGACTCGTCCTACTCCTTCCTCCGGGACAGACCCAAGCCGAAGCCCGGCACGCTGTACCCCTCCGGCGTGCAGGCCGCCATGCCCGAACCCACTGAGCAGCTCACACCGGCCCTCTCGGTGCAGCTGACCAGAGCTGACAAGGACGTGCTCGACCTGCTGGCCGCCTGGCCCCTGTGCACCCGTGAGCAGTTCGCAGGACTGATGGGCGGCGTTACCCAGCGCCGGGTGAACCAGGTGCTCCGTTCACTCTCCCAGCACGGCCTCGTGCGAGCGGACGAGCCTCTGCACATGCTCACCGACGAGGGGCTGACATACCTGGCCCGCAGGGACCGGGCAGCCGTTGGACTGACCCTTGACCGCTGGAGCGCCGAGCCTCTGTATCTGGGCGCCGACATCTACGCCGGGACCGCCGTGCGAGCCCTTGCATCACAGATGCGTCACCACGCCGGCGTCGTCGACTTCGCCGCCGTCCTGTCCGCCGAGGTCGCCCGATCCCCGGACTACGACCTGTGGGACCTGCTGCCCACGTCCCGCTCCAGCATCGGCTATCGCTACGACTGGACCACCTACGTCATCCACCCCGACGTCTCGTTCACCCTGGAGTACGAAGGCCGGTGGCGTCCGTACCTGCTGGAGTTCGAACGCCGGGCCACGACGCCGAAGCGCGCCCGTGCCCGCCTGAAGTCCTATCGACGCTACTTCGACAGCGGATGGGCGGAGCGAGACCACGAGGGACGCCTGCCCCGGGTCCTCTTCGTCTTCGAGTCTCCCGACAACGAGACCGCCTTCCTCGACGTCGCCGACACGGTGAAGGGAGTCCCCATCATCACCTCCAACGCCGAGACCCTTGGAGAGCGTGGCATCTTGGGTGACGCATGGATACTTCCGCCCCCGCATTCCCTCGACAGGAGGCCGTTATCCCTGCTGCATCAGAGGACAAAGTGACCGCCCAGCCGTTCCGACCACTTCCTGTAGGGGGTGTCCCAGCATGGCTGCTGGGACCATTGTCCGCCAACTTGCAACCGCTCTTGCGTCTTCCGCCCTCCCGATTACAAATTGGTGCAGAGTTGACACGTCAGGGGAGGCCCCGTCCACCTCAGTTCTCCGTTGCACTTCAGCTTTGGCTCGTAGCTACAACAGCCTCACCCAGGGCCTTGACGACCAGGCCCATGATGACCACTGGAGCATGTTCCACCACCGGCCCCAGCCCGTTCCGACTACTTCCTATAGGGGGACAAAAGGCAATTCCGCCACCTACGGTGTCAGCCCCCAACAGGTCGAAACGTGACAATTGTTGCAGTGTCCGGACCCTACCGAACCGGGCGGCGATTCCGTCCCGGCAGGGGTTGAAGACCGGTGTCGAGATAGTGTATAGTAAGACAATATACTACAACAGGAGACTGAAGGAGTGACCACCCCCAGACGATCCAAGACCATCACCTTCTCCCTGCCACCGGAAATGGAGGCGCAGGTGCGGCAGGTGATGAAGGAGGACGACCTCTCCGTGAGCGAGCTGCTCCGGCAGGGGATTCGCCTGTTCATGGAGGAACGGGAGTGGCGCAGACGGGAGCGGCTGGAACGGCTGCGCTCCCGCCAGACTATCGACCAGGAAGAGGCAGGGAGGAGAAACAATGAATGACCGAATTGAACTGATACCGGCTGCCCTCTACGCCAGGGTTTCAAGCGACCGCCAGGATGTGGACCTGTCCGTCGCCGCACAGCTGCGGGCGCTCAGGGACTACGCCGAGAAGAACGGCTACCATGTCGCCCGCGAGTACGTGGACGAGGCCGAGAGCGGACGAATAGCGGATAGGCCGCAGTTCAGCAGGATGATTGACGAGGCCGCCAAGCCGGAGTCCCCGTTCAAGGAGATATTGGTCTGGAAGTTCTCTCGCTTCACCCGCAAGCGCGAGCACGCCGTTGCCTTCAAGGCCATGCTGAGGCGGCGCGGCGTCCGGGTAGTCTCCATCACCGAGCACGCCGACGATTCCCCCACCGGCAAGCTCATGGAGGCCATCATCGAGAGCGTGGACGAATTCTACAGCGAGAATTTGGCGCAGGAAGTTGTCAGGGGGATGCGTGAGTCTGCTTCTCGGGGCTTCTGGGTGGCCAGTCGCGTGCCCTACGGCTACCGGAAGCTCATGGTGCAGGACGGAGCCAAGAAGCGGCCCACCCTGGAACCCGATCCCACGACCGCGCCCGTGGTGGAGCGCATCTTCGGCATGGCCGAGGCAGGCAGGGGAATCCTGGACATCACCCGCACCCTCAACGACGAGGGCATCGCCAACCCCACCGGCAGGCTCTGGTCCAAGAACGGCGTCCACATCATCCTGAAAAACGAGGCGTACACCGGAACATTGGTCTGGGGCATCGACGCCAAGGACAAGGCGGACCCGGTGCGGGTGGAGAAGGCCTTCCCCGCCATCATCTCCAAGGCCCAGTTCCGCAGGGTGAATCGGAAGCTGCGCTCCCGCGCTCCCAGGAGGAGCCATCCCCGAAGAGTGGGCAGCACCTATCTCCTCAGCGGGTTGGTCCGTTGCAAGGCGTGCAACCGCGCCCTCTCCGGCCAGGATGCCAAGAGCGGAAAGTTCGCCTACTACGTCTGCCAGTCGGTGATGAAGCGTGGCAGCGGGGCCTGCAACGCCCCCAGACTCAACGCCAGGCGCTTCGAGGAGAAGGTGGTGGACAAGATTCGGGAGAACGTGCTCACCGAGTCCAATATCCGGGCGTTGGTGAAGCTGGTGGACGAGGAGATGGACGGGGTGGCAAAGGAGCAGAGGCAGAAGCTGGAAACCATCGAGGCGGAGCTGATGGACGTAAAGCGCAGGTTGGGACGGCTCTACGACCTGGCGGAGACCACTGACCTGGACATCGACGACTTCAAGCCCAGGATACGCGAGCACCGGGAACGGCAGGAGAAACTGGAGGCCACGGCGGAGGAGGCGAGGGCGATGCTCTCCCAGCGCAGGGAGGTCCTGGACGACGTGGAGACCATCACGGCCTACGCCCTAGACATGAGCATGTTCCTCAACGAGAGCGAGCTGACGGAGCGCAGGGCCTTCATCGAGACCTTCGTGAAGGAGATCGTCGTCATGCCCGGCAATGCCGTGGTGCGCTACACGATTCCGATGCCCGAGGACAGCCCCATACCTGGGAGAGACGTCGAGGAGATGGCCCTGAACGGCTCGGTTCTGTCTACCGTCAAGTTTGGTGGGCCTGGCTACCTAGACTGATTGGCTCAACAGAGTCGTTATTGAGAAGTTTACTTCTTGGGGTCGCAACCGACATCGCCAGGACAACCGATAAAACAAACGAAACGAGGCTACAGGATGCCGATTCCCGTAGCCTCGCTTATCCTCTAGTTCATCTGCTTGAGTTCTATCCCCGCTCGGAATGCCATAGGAGCCGGTTCCTCATCCAGTTGCCCCTGGTTCTCTTTCAAGGCCAGCACATAATCGGGCCCACGGTTTACAATCCCCTAGTATTACAACGACGGATAGCCAAATATGGTGCCTGATCCTTCGTATTCGGCCATGAGTGAGCCATCGCGGTACGCTCTTGGCAGTTCGTTTCAAGCCCAAATTGGTCGCGAAAATCACCCTGTCAGATAAACCGTCGTTGTAATACTAGGCGATGTCCTTAAACGTTCCCATGGCGTAAAGCGTTGCGCACCCGCTATTGGCTTAGCACCCCTCCTGGATCTACCCCGGTCCAATCCGCATTAGGTGTTGACTACAGCAGCCCTGCTAACCACCCTGCCGCGGGGTGCAACACTGGTGACTTACGCTTAGGATTCGCTGTCGGCGGTGATTTAACTTCCCCCTCCAGCCGCGCGGAGCGGGAGAGAGTAATAACCGCCGCTATGCCTTTCGACAAGTTGGAGAGTCAGCTCAGCCCAACCGGCATCTCCCCGTTCAGCCAGTTCCCGTTTTTCTCCTAATTCGCCTCGTTGGTATCCTTTTCTCCTCTCTTTTTTGCCATTAGCCGGCTGATTTAGCGACCGTTCTAGCTGCCGAGCGGCTTATGTTATTATCTCCCCATGGAAGCTCTATTCCACCGAATTGCGCCTCGCTTGGGCCCGCTGATTCTTTTAGCAGTTGCCTTGGGGTGCCTCTTCTTCCTTTTCGAGTTATTTCTAAGTCTGACATCCTCAGGAGTCAACGATTTATCGGCGGGGAATTCTTCGCCAGGCTCAACCTTTGAGGTCTCCAGCGGCGCCTCTCTTACAACCATGCTTGCGGCTGTCACGTGTATTGTGCTGGGGGCTGGAGCTATCTTGCTCTTTCGGCGATGGCTGAAGGGCCATCCTGGAAGTCCCCTTTGGGTCATGGTGTGTGGCGGCGCGCCGGCTGTAGCGATGGTGGGCTTAGGAGTTTACTTGTTTGTTTCGGGAGCGCGGCACGGAAGCCCTCCCTACGGGAGGGTCCCTTACATGGACCATCAAGTAAACGCCGGAGGGATGGAGCCGCTGGGATTGATACTGTTGGCTACCATTGTTATCGCGCTGATGCTTGTGGGAATCATCAATTTCCGCTTCTTGCTCATGCCCTTGGTTATGTGCTTGGTTGCTATCCTAATGTTTGGGCTGTTGGGCTCCTCCGCGGTCCAGGGTCTCAACCTCTTTGGGTACCCTTCACAATTGCAACCGGCGACGGCCTACGTCGAGGAAGTCAACACCTTACTGCAGAAGAGACCCGCTATCGACACCGTAAATCCGGGCAAATCGCTAGACCCTGGGGTGGAAGACCGGGTAGGTGGAGACACTTACACTCTGGAATACGACACAACGGGAGGGTTGCTGTCCGGTGTCCCAACGGGAGGGGTTTGGGAGGAAGAGTTGGGGCGGTTGACCGAGTCCGTTTTCGAGTCGCCCCAAGCGGGTCAACGCGCCGAGGCTGTCTCGGAGTTGGCGCGCTTAGCCGATAGTGCTCCGCTGCCTCGGGCATCGGTATTGTCACCGTTGTGGGAAGCCCTTGGGTCCGATGCGTCCCCGTCCGTAAGGGCCGCAGCGGCTCACGCTCTCGGCGCCGTGGGAGACACCGGGGCGCTTTGGCCTCTCGCTGAAGCCGCCGCCGGAGATGACAACCCAATGGTCCGGACCACCGCCGTCGAAGCCCTGGCGGAGTTGGGCGACCCCAAGGCAATAGCGCCTTTGGCCCAAGCCGTAACCGACGTTGATCCGGGGGTCCAAAAGGCTGCGGAAAAAGCGCTCGCGGACCTAGGGGCCACTGTCACTCCACTGGAAACCGGCGGCAGCTCGGTATCCCTGGGTGACGTCACCTATGGCGGAGGCTCCAGCACCGCCGCCGGTTTTCCCGGGAACGCCGAATTGAATCAGTCCCAAACCTGGTGGCCCATCGCCGGGGGAAGCCGGAGATTGTGCTGGAGACTCCGGAGCCGGTAGGCAGGGGCGAGGCCCTCACGCTGCGGGGAACGGTATCTGCCGGAAGCCAGCCCGTGCCCAACACCGCCGTTACCGTCGATGGAGAGCAATTGGCGCGCACCGATGCCAACGGTGCCTTTGCCCTGCGCTACCCAGTAACGCCGGACGCCGCGCTAGGAACGATGCCGCTAGAGTTGTCCGCCCCGGCGTTGCAAGCTACCACTACGGTGTTAGGAGTAGTTAAGTCTGCTACCAGCCTTGTTGTTAGGCTTCTGGAACGCGTGACTCCCGGAGGTCCATTTCAGGTTGAAGCCAAACTGCTGGACGACCAAGGTGCGGGTATTCCAAACGCCACGATTCATTACGGAGATGGAGCCACCGCCACCACCGGCCCGGACGGTGTCGCGAAGTTTCTCCTGCCAGCGCTGGAAGAGGAAGAACTGCCGGAAGTCCCATTGACTGTCAAGTTTGACGGCGACGAATCGAACCTTCCCGTGACTCATTCCACGGATGTGCAGGTCTCATCTGATGACGGGTTTAATTGGTTGCTCTGGGTAGGACTTCCGTTGGGGCTGGTCTTTGGTTCTTTGGTGGCCTACCTTGTTGTGCGGCGAGCTTCGTCGTTTGCGGACTTGCTCCGTCGAGTTGGCGGTCTCGTGGCGTTTCTACTGGGCGGCTTATCCATACGGCGGGGGCCGAAGTCGCTCTCTGGCGAAGAGGAGGGGCAGGTCTCCGCCCTGCTTGACCTGAGCTTCCCGGCGCTGCCGGAGAACGGGGAAAAGGTGTGGCAAGCCGGCGAGCTAGTGTCTCTCCGGTGCGTCCTGACCGGCGAGTCGGGCGAACCAATAGCTCGGGCGACGGTGGAACTGGACTGGGGTGATTCGGCGGTGCCAAACGTGCTGACCACCGACCGGCGGGGCAGGTGCGTAGCAACTTGGTCCGCGCATGCGGGAGGGACCTACCGAGTTACAGCCCGTTTCGCGGGGGATGATAATCATTCGCCCGTCACCGCTCGCGAGGAATTTCGGGTGCTCGGGCCGGTGCCTCGCCACATGACACACACCCACTTGGAGATAGCTTTCGTCAAGCTAGCGGAAGACCTCCCCGAGATATGGGGAATCGGCGAGCAAGTCCAAGTGGAGATCGCGCTGCTGGACGATTCGAGGCAAGGCCTGGACGGGAGGAGGGTGACGGCAAAGATGGGCGAGCCGGGCCAAACGGTTGAGTTGTTAACCGGGGTCGGCGGACGATGCCACACCGCTTGGGCCGGTACTGTGCCCGGAACGTATCGGGTTGCGGTGGACTTCTCCGGGGAAGGCCACTACTTGACGGCCTCTGGCCGGCGGGAGTTTGAGGTGGTGGATTTTCGGGAGGACGTGGTCAGTCGTTACAACTCGTTCTTGCCGTGGGTCCGTGAAAGAGAGCCCGGCATTTCTGAACAATCAACTCCCAGGGAAATGGAAGCGATGGTCGTTGCCAGCGGAATAGCGATAGACCAACGAGCATTGGAGGTAGTAATCGCCCGGTTTGAAGAGGCGGACTACAGCCAACACGAAATCGACCGAGCGCGGTTCGAAGCGATGTACCGGGCCCGTCGACGGATAGTGGGAGATTGAACCGGGCATGGTAACCAACGGCCGGCTGGCAGGATCGTTATTCCAGGTGGTGCTGATAGCCGCGGGAGGAGCTGTCCTGTGGGGCTTGGAAGACTCCCTCTTGCCGAAGAGCAGTCTAGGGCTTGATTTCCTGCTCTGGCCCGTCGTCCTCGCCGCTGTGCTGTCGTTGGCGGTTGACCTGGTGTTCCGTTTGCAAAGCGTGTCCCGGTTGAGGGCGGTGCTGCATCTGCCCGAGGAATTCAGGCCACGCGTGGTCCTTTCCCTGCTGATGGTGCGGCGGTCGTTAAGGGACGCCTCATGGTTGGCGCTGCTTTTGGGCGCACTAGTAGCCTTTGCGGGGACCCGAGCCGAGCCGCGGATTTACTACACTTTTATTGCCGGGGCCGGGACTGTTCTGGTATTCATGGCGGCGGTCAGGACTGCAAGCATACCTTTCCCCGTCGTCGGGACGATTTTCCGGTTCCCCTGGTTTCGGTTGTTAGCTCTCGGGATAATCTCACTGCTGCTGCAACAGGGCTGGGCTGCCACCTACGGCTTCAACAGCTCTTTGTTATTGCCGGCGCTGGCGGCGGCGATGGGAGCCAGTTACCTTGGCAGTGCGTTGCGGAACATCAATGAAGTGTCCGTCCCGTGGACCAATCCCGAGACGCTGCGATGGATGGTAGCCGCCGAATGTGTTGCCCTCGCCGCCGCCTTGGCCACCGCCGCCAGCGGAGCGTTCATAGCATGGGCGGTTCTCGGTTCTTTGCCCAACGTAAGCGCGGCCGCCTTGGACAGGTGGCCGGACTGGCAGTTGGGAGGGTGGCTTGCGCTTTACTTTGGCCAGTTATTCGAAGCCAAGTATCTGGTGGCCGGGCTTTTTTTGGCGTTGGGCTTCGCCAGAAAATTGCCTTCCGCTGAGGAAGGAATGGTCGGAGCGGCTTACCGTCCCTTGCTTAAGGCCGGGACCTACGGTCTGGCGGGGTATGCAGCCTGGTTGGTAGCGGCGAAGTTGGCCCCTTTGGGTCATGGATACACTTTGCTGGGAGCGGCCATCGCTGGTGGGTTGTTTGCGGCGGCCTCAGCCTTGGTGGTTCGGGGCCTAGTCCCCAACCCCGGCGGGGCGCTCACTAACGCCGCTCGATGGTTGTCCCAATCGACTACACGGGCGTTCTTCTTGGGGATGTCCCTTGTCCTGTACGGTCTGCTGCTGCGTCCCCTGCTCTACGAAGCCCTATGGTTTGCCCCAATCTACGAGTGGCTGGTGGTCCTAGCCTTTGCTTTTGTCCCACTTAGCCGGGTCTGGAAGGGGGTGCGAGCGGAAATTGTCCCCGCCGCCGCGCCGCCCGCCGCTTGGCCCAACTGGTCTCGCCACTACCAAGTGTCCGAAGAACGGCCCGACCCACGGATGGTTGGGTTGTTGGCCCTGCAGCAGAACTTCATCAACACCGGCGACTCGGGCCGGGTGTGGTGTTACCTGCTGGGGTTGCTGCTGCGGAACGGTCCGCCCATGGAAAGTATCCCAGATGTGTTTGCCCCCATGAGACGCTGCTACGTGGAGTCGGCAGCGCCGCGCCTCTGGCGGCGCAATGAGGAAGCGACCCGGGAACGCCGGGAGGCCGCCCTAGCGGATACCATGATCAGGGCGGAAGCTGTCCTGTCTCTTCCCCCGGCCCCTATGGAAACTGTGGATGAAGCCCGGTTGCGGGAGACAGGGGCTCCGTTTCTGAACCAAGGCTACGGACCGGAGCGGTTGGCAGTGACTCTGACCGCCGCCTACTGGCAGCAAGGAGCCGATCTTGACTCAGCAGCGGCGCTATGGTTCCCCTTGATGACGTTGGTCGACGACCCCGCCTCCGGCAGTGGCATTGGAGCTTATCTTCGGTGGGCCATCCGGCGCATTTTCCGGAGAGGGGCCCTTCGCTGGGACCGGGAACGACGGCAGAGGATAATAGACGGCGCGGTGTCCCACCTGTTTAGGGGAGGCGCCCACGAAGATTTGCCAATGGCGGTGCTTCGCCGGGAGGTTATAGTGTACGAGAACCGAAGGGGTGGGCCTGAACACCGGCTGCCGCGGGGCGGAGGGGTGGAGGTGTTGGGTGAGACTGGGACCCAACTCCGGCTGCGTCCTGGTGAAGGTCTGCAAAGCTACTTTACTTCGGAGCGGTTGCCCCGGGAACCGGTGTTGCCAGCCGACCACCTTGTGATGGCTCAGGAAGGGATTAAAGCATGAGCCAATTTGATGTAGAAGAGGCGGGCCGAGTCTGTGAGAGGATTATCGACCGAGTATCCCAAGTATTCGTGGGCAACCGGTTACTGCTGCGAAAATTACTGGCAGCGGCCTTGGCCAACGGTCACGTTCTTTTCGAGGACTACCCCGGCTTAGGGAAGACCCTGCTGGCCAAGGTGTTCACCCGGGCCATCGGCAGCGAGACCCGGCGCGTCCAGTTTACCCCGGATGTACTGCCCGCCGACATCCTGGGCACCAGGGTCTGGCGGCAGAACATCGGGGAGTTCCAGCTAGTCAAAGGGCCGGTGTTCACCAATGTGCTGCTGGCCGATGAAATAAACCGGGCGCCGCCCAAAACCCAAGCGGCGCTGCTGGAAGCCATGGAAGAGCGGCAAGTAACCATCGACGGTGATACGCTGCTCTTGAGTCCGCCTTTCTTGGTCATCGCAACTCAGAACCCCATTGAGCAGGAAGGAACCTACCCGCTGCCCGAAGCCCAACTGGACCGGTTCTTGTTCCGCTTGGGCACCGGGTATCCCGCCAATCAAGAGCAGGAAAACAACATCCTATTGCGCCGTATCCAATGGCAAAAGGATGACCCCACCGAGGACCTGAAGCCTGCGGTGGACCTTGAAGGCTTCCTGCAGTTGCAGCACAACGTGGAAGTGAACGTCTACGTAGACCAGGTGATGGTGGAATACATCACCCAAGTGGTGCGGCTAACCCGCGAGCATCCCCGAGTCGCCGTTGGGGTCAGTCCCCGGGGCGGCTTGGCCCTGTTGAAAGTCTCCCGGAGTATGGCCCTTATCCACGGTAGAGACTTCGTTATCCCCGACGATGTAAAGATGGTTACTTCGGATGTTCTGGGGCACCGGATAATCTTGAACATTGAAGATATTCTGGAAGGAGTGAAACCGGAGGACGTGGTTGAAGAGATAGTAAGTCAGGTCCCGGTGCCCACCGAACTGGGACACCGGTCAACCGGCTAATGTTTTCCGCGCTGCCGGGGCGATGGCTGGCCTTGGCCTTTGCGTTGTTGGCCTTGGCCTTATGTTTTGGCAACCTCATCCTCTTAGCGGGAGCCATTTACGTGCTGCTCGTCGTGCTGATGGGCGCCGCGTTGGTTGCCCCTAGGGGAATAGTGGTTAAGCGGAGTACACTTCGCCTTGTTTGTTGGGCTGGCGACGGGCTGGATGTGGAGCGGCAGGTGGAAGCCGGCGGGGGAATGGGGCCATTGTACGTCTACGACGGGCTGCCGCCAGAAGCGGAGGTAATCAGCGGCAACAACCTCCGGGTCATTTGGAAGCGGCCCGGCGCAAGGACCTACGACCTGTCCTACCGCGTTTCGTGGCCCAAGCGAGGCGTGTACACTTTGGGAGAGACGGCTTGGGAGGCCGAGGCTCCGTTGGGATTGCACCAACGGATACACGGGTCGGCCGGTCCATCCCTGGAGATTTCCGTTGTCCCTCGTACTCAAGCTATCAGGAGGGTCAACGAAATCAGGGGCCGAGCCCACAGCCGCAACCCCCGGGAGGACGTGGCCATAGTGGGGGTCTCCAGCACCGATTTTACCGAACTGCGTCCCTACACGCCGGGAGACCCGATGCGCTGGATCAACTGGAAAGCTAGTGCCCGCAATTCCGGCAGCACTAACCCGTTGCTAGTCAACCAGTATGAACCGGAGGGCCGGAAGGCGGTCTGGATCTTCCTGGACGGCGCAGACTACATGGACGTGGGATCGACGCTGTCCGCGTTAGTCGATCAAGCGGCGGAGGCAGCGGGCACTATTGCCCAGTATTACCTGACCCGGGGCTACACCCTGGGGGCCTACATTTACAACAGTCCGAGTGACATCCTGATTCCGGAAGTAGGGCAGAAACAGTTCCAAAGTTTGACCAACATGCTGACCAGGTTCAAGCCGGGGCAGCCCAATCAGAACCTGTTGCAAGCGGTGGAATGGTGCAAGGGTTTTCTGTTCCGGTTGCGGCCCGAAGTCTACGTCATCACGCGGCTGGACGTTCACTACCCCCGAGGGGAAGCGGAGTCCCCTTACTTGGATGGGTTCATCGCCGGGATAAGGCGGCTGGTCTCCTTGAGGCCAAACTCCCGGCGGGCGAATCAGATCCGGGTGGTCCACTTGGACCCCGGTGGCTATCAAAGCCCCCAGACATCCATGGAAGCCCATGCCCTGGAGTTGATGCGTTGGGAGGTCCCACCCCTGTACAGGACCATTCGCCGCTCCGGGGCTTCGGTGCTGCGATGGGACCCCCACCAACAGGACTTCGCTTCTACGTTATTGCGGCATCTCAACCCGGGACGGTGAAACCATGGCACGTTTCTTAGCTGTTGAATCCCTGCTGCTGGCTTGTCTCCTGTCCCTGGCGGGTTACGTGTTTTGGGAGTCCATGGGCGCGGCCTTGGGCTTGGACACGTTATGGCGCGACCAACTGGAAGCTAAGGAACCCGGAACGTCAGGGTTTTCTCCATTCCTAGCGGTCATTGCTGGCGTCTCTTGTCTTCCAATTATCTTCTATTGGCTGCTTCAGTGGCTGGGAATGACCACACGTTCCTTCTGGATGGTGACCCTGTTCGCCCTCTTGCTCCAGGCCCCGGCGGTGCTGGCCCACAATCAACTGGATTGGGCCTCGTTCTGGAGAGGTCCTTCGGGGCCTCCGGAGTTGTCTCAAATGACTGTGGGGGCGCTGTTCCTGTCATCGTTGGTCCTGCTGGCAACGTTGCACCGAGTCGCTGAACTGAGGAGACTGAGAGGCAGGCTTAGAACCCTGCATCTGGAGAGTGGGGAACAGGGCCAGGTCGTTACCAGCGAGGTTTTATCGCTGGTAGGGCTGGTAGGGTTCAGCTTGATCGTAACTGCATTGTTGCTGTCTGTGGGAGCGGCATTCGCCCAGGCGAACCTGCTGTTGGCCCATTCTCCATGGACAGTACTAACTATCGGCGCTGCGGCTCTCTTCCTGATGGCTGGATTTTTGTACCTCTGGCCGCGTACCCGCGAAGGGGATTGACCCCTGCATTATCCTTATGAATCCACAACCTCATAGCCGCCTTTACCACCAAGAAACGGCTTAATGACGATGGTTTCCCTATCACCGTTAATCGCTACTGAGGCGAGGAACCTGGGTTACGGTTCCGTTTGCCTTTAGGGTCTGGAGAGTTCTTGTGGGCTCAGCAAGCGGATTTCGTCTTTTGGAACAGAAACCCGAATATTGGAACAATTAGGGATTTTGGAACAAAGCCGGCCCTGGCTGTCGCCGAGGCCCGAATGTCCGCCCCACTAGCTAAAATCTCCTGCTGCGGCTCTGGGTCCTGGCCCTCGGTTGATCCCTGATTACCTCTAGCGTTGGTAGTTGCCATATCTACCCCTTGCTCGTTCTCTTTCTGCGTAGCGTCTCTCAATTTGTTTTATCCTGGCCCAATTCAGGCCGCAATCGTGCAGCAAAACCCGGCGCAGGTGCGCCGGACTCCAATCCAGCACTAACTGGAGCTTCCTAAAGCGCACGCCCTCAAGGATAAGCTCTCCGAGCAAGCGATTCCGCTCTTTCAAGCCCTTGGTCTTGCCAGCCATTAGCCCCCGCACGTAGCCTGCCAACACCAGCAATTGATCGCGTTCAGGAATGGACTCGCCCAGGAGCTCCGATAGCTGCGGCATCTTCAAAAGGCGGCTTTCCCGCCGTCCATCTTCATAAATAGTCAAGACGTAAGGCCGGTCAGATGTGGTAATACCATAGCGTCGTTGTACGACCTTGGGGGACACTGTTTTAGCTTCAAACATGTTCTCTGTCTATTCGATGTTCCCAAAGTGATAAAAAAGTGCGCTTAGACGAAATCCCACGACTGAAAAGTGAATCACTTTCTTATCACTTAGCTTCGCCTTTTCCTTCGATGCACTCAGGGATTTTCCCATCTAATGATACAATTATTTCGCGCTCCTCCGGAATTTGGTCAGTCCTACGAATACTGTAATAGCTGGCCCACGGCTGATAGTGTTGAGCGGTGCTTCTATAGAACCTCTTTCCTTGTTATGGGCACCGATAAGGCCCCTAACGCCGCCTTGGTCTTCGCCCCAGTCATCGTCGCCGTCAACTTCGAGCGGCCGGTCGGCGGCTTCAAGTCCGGCGAAATGTCGCTCTCGACCTCCGGCGCTGGCGGCGCCAGCAAAGGTCCCGGAGCTGAATCAGTTGCGCCGTGGCCCTATATCGACAGTTCCGATTCCGGGCATTCCCGCGGTAGCGTCAACGCTGGCCAGACCCACCAGCTCATCCACGTCTTCCAAGGCGCCTCTGCTATCTGTAGCGCCTCTTTGATCTCCCGGCAACTTTCGCATTCGGGTCAGGCCCCGCCATTCACCTGCCTCCGCCGTTATGATGGCGATAAAGCAAACCCAACCACGGTTGCCCGCTCCCCATCGGGTCAATCCATGTATAGATAGTTCCGAGCCGCGTACAATGGCCGCACCTTTTCACAGAATCAGCCCGCGGCCGGCCGGCCGGGATAGGCAGGCGGCTGATCTGGGCGGAGTTCGTTGCCCAACCCTCGGCTTGCAGCTGAGAAATTGCGGTCATAATATTTCCGCCTGCGGAAATCCGCCCGTTGCTCTGGAGTTTTCTGAACCAGGGCCTCCCGGCAGAACCGGCAAAGTCTCTCAGTCGTTGCCGCTGTCGTCATAACTCTACACAACACAACCAAGTGGGCCTCATAGCAGGGCAGGTTGACAGTCCGGTCTTCGGTCGCCATCACACTGTCCACGTTATCACCTCTCGCCGGCCGCAACTATGACCTGGAGTGCTCCGGCTTTATCCCACCCTTGCGGCGTCTTAAACTTTGTACAACTCTAAATCTCTGTTCAACGTTTCCGGTCCTCTTGTTTTTCCAGGTGAATCGGGGTCACCCGGATACCCTGGGGCCTTGCTGCTGTTGGCCTCGTAAGCCGGATTTGGCATATTTAGCCATCGGGGAAGGACCTCGCGATACGCCTTAGATCAATGGCATGGCCGGGCCGGTAGTTGGTCCAGCGCGTCGGGGGTTGCTCGACCTCAGTCTGGATCAACCCAAACTCCACTGATTGCAAGTTGAACATCTGATTGATGCCTACTCAGAGTGCCGTCAGAAGCCGCTTGTCCTGTTCTATGACTTCCTGGCAGGCCGCCGGGACCTGCTGCTGGGCCTCCTCGGCGTCCTCTCCGGTGTCAAAGTCAATCACATCAATATAGTTCAGTGCCTCCCGCATATCCTTCGCCATGACGTGTTGTCCGACGGCCTTGCTCTGGGACACCGCCGCAAAGCTGAACTGGAGCGCCGCCGCTTGGTGGATGTTGACCAGAGGGTTTCGCTTGGAAATGGGGTTTGGCGGCTCCACTCCTCACGGGGCCAATTGTCCAAACCCAGAAAGCAAACGATACTGCCACCAGCTAGTGCCCAACCCGGCCGGGGATGCACGGTTTTGACTGGGGGTATGCTTGTGTCCGTGGGGTGTCAACGGCTCCACGAGACACCCTCAGCCCGTCCGGGGTCGGCTAGCTATCCAAGCGTCTATGTCGTCACTGCGCCAGCCCACGGAGTTGGGGGTCAGCCGCACGGAGGCGGGGAAGTCGCCGGCGGCCATCCGCTGGTACACGGTGGAGCGGCTCAGCCCCACGCGGGCCAGCACTTCGGGGAGCCTCAGTATGCGGGTGCCGGATGGGCTTTCTGTAACCATCAACGAGCTTCTTCGTACATGATGGCTACAATTTTACGGATTGGCGCGCCCCTTTTTTAGGGGGAGAAGGTCGGGCTTTACCCCCTAAACGGGCGTGCAGCGGGAGCGATAAACTTCAGATCGCGGAAGGTCCTACCCTTCTGCCAAATCTTCTGAATAGTGTCCGGCTCCAGGCTTATTTCCTCAGCTATCAACTGGCAGGCCATCTCTTTGGTCAACTTCTTGATTCCTGCCCTGCGCTGTGAGCGGCTTGCGGTCAGGTCCCGTATGGTATTTACTATGGCACCGTCCCGGTACGTTACCGAAGCAGGCCGATGGCCCTTGCTTGGCTGCCTGCGGGCGCCCACCGCCACCTCCATCGACCATTGGACCAGGGCCCCTGGTATGGGCTGCTTGGAGTTGAGCAGCCTCTTCAGCAGCCGTTTAACCCCTTCATAAGCGCCCCAGCTACGGTCCGACGCTTCAATCCATTCCTCCAACTCGACCTCCCGCGTCCAGCCGAGGTCCAGCACATCACCCACGGCGCCGTAGATCTCCGGATGCCGGATCATCTCGATGGCCCGGTCCCACCGTCCCTCGATCCGCAGCTTGAACAGCTCCCATTCGGCGCCAAAGCTTATCGACATCAACACTGTGAAAATTTCTCCGTGCTGCCCTTCCTCCACAGCAGCCAATTTCACCAGAGCCTGCAGGGCCTCCCCTTCCAGCTTGACCACCCAGGGTTGCATGCCAAACCAAGCCATATGGAGAAGGTCTTCCGATGCACCGTTCCGGCCGTCCTTCCAGAGCCGTAGGTTGTCGCGCACCAGCTCCCTAGCGGCATCTTCTCCTACCCTTCCCCGGCGGTCCATCACGTCATCCTCCTAGAAACTTCCCCCAGGCCGCCATCAGGCCGCGCCGCAGCTCGAACAGGTCGGAACGAAAATAAGCGGCTTCGGTGGAGTTCTTGACACTGTGGGCCAGGGCTGTCTCCATCACTGCGTGGGGCGCGTCCGTCTGTTCGGCGGCCCAGTCTCGGAAGCTGGAACGCAGCCCATGGGGTACGAAGTCCAGCCCCAGCCGCCGCAGCAGCTGGCCGAAAGCCATGTTGGAAAGCTCCACGCCGGAGCGCGGCGCCGGGAACAGCAGCCCGGAGCCGTTATCGAGCCGCCGGGCCTCGTTCAGCACCGCAATTGCTTGCCCGCACAGCGGGACCCGGTGGGGCCGGCCCCCCTTCATCCGCGCCGCCGGTACGGTCCATGCGGCAACTTCCTGGTCAACCTCGTCCCACCGCGCCTCCCTGACCTCCCCGGAGCGGCAGGCGGTCAGAGCCAGGAACTCGAAGCCCAGTTTCACGGCGGGCGTGGCAGGCGATTCTCTCACCGCCCTCAGGGCGGCAGGAAGCTGAGTGTAAGGCAACGCCGAATGGTGCGCCTTGACCCTGGGCAGCCTCGCCAAGGCCGCCTCGATGCCCTCGCCGGCGGGATTGTGCTCAATGTACTCCAAGGCAATGGCCCTGGCCATCACCGCCCGCACCCGCTGACGCACCCGCCGCGCCGTCTCCGGCTTCTCCGTCCAGATGGGCGATAGCAGACCTATCACGCCGGCGCGGGTTATCTGGTCCACCGGCCTGTTCCCGATCAACGGGTAGACGTATGCCGCCAGCGTGGACCCCCACTGGGCCGCATGCTTGGCGTTGCGCCACGATGGACGGAGGGCCTCAATGTGCTGAGCCGCCAGGCTGCGAAAAGTCGGTACGGCCGCTTTGCGCTTCTCCGACAGGGGGTCGGCCCCGGACCGGGCCTGGGTTCGGTTGGCCTGGGCCTTCTCCCGCGCCTCCTTGAGTCCCACTAC
Source organism: Dehalococcoidia bacterium (assembly GCA_965197565.1). GTDB lineage: Bacteria > Chloroflexota > Dehalococcoidia > Lucifugimonadales > UBA3495. The sequence goes on along the minus strand of CBDANK010000003.1, from coordinate 264,788 downwards.
CGGATAGCCGCCCAACCCAATGTCGGTCTGTTTGCCTCGGACGGTCAATCGCTGGACCCACTGCTTGGAGCCTCCAGGAGCCACTACCAAGTACAGCGTAGCCCCATCGCCATAACGTCCCGGTTCCCGGAGGGCTTTGACCTTCCTGTCGTTAAGTTTGCCGGCCGCCATGCTTATGCCGTCCCTTATCCCTCTTGGGATAACCCCAGTTTTATCCCAAGTATTTACATGGATTGTAGCAGACGGCAGCGGATGGGACAATACCCCAATAGACAGCCTTGTTCTACGAATGTTCTATGAAATCATAGTTGAGGAAGTGGGACATTAGAACAATACGGATGGTAACGGAAGGTACTGGAAAATGTCTGTTGGCGGAGAGAGTGGGATTCGAACCCACGATACCCGGAAGGTATACCGGTTTTCGAGACCGGCGCTTTCGTCCGCTCAGCCATCTCTCCTTATATACTCAGAATATCCCAGGCTTCGCCAGCTTTTCAAGTACGGACAGCGTTGCCCAGGGTCTTTCGATTGTTCATCCGAACTGTGATTTCTTTGATTCCGGGATTTACAGGATTGGGAATCCCTTAACCTGATGAATCCCGGTTTAGACAATTGCGCCAAGAACCGAAAGACCCTGTGGCGTAAACCAAGGCAATCGCATCTAAAACCAACCCGACAGAAAGGCCTTGCGCCCGGCTCCCAACCAGGTCATCCACACGTCCCATCATGTCATTCCGAACCGCAGTGAGGAATCTAAAGCGGTTCTTCACAGTCATCATACCATGCCAGCAACAGGTCCCTCCATCATGGAAGGCCGTTGGTAACGCCCACGCAGCCGGTTCTGATACTATTGGCCAGGATACGCGCATAGTATTGCTGGCGTAGCTTTGTGGAGATAGGCTTTAGATTCCTCACTGCGTTTCGGAATGACGTCGAAGGGGGCTTAACCATATGCGTTATCCGTAAGATGCCATTGCCCTGTGGCGTAAACCAGGGTCTTTCTATTCTCGGAAATTGTCATTCTGAGCCGTAGGCGAAGAATCTAAAAGCCTTCAGCAAGAACCTGGTTCGAATAACGAATAAAGAGAACGTAGTCAAGGGTTTTAGACCCTTCGCTCCGTTCAGAGCCTGGCCCAGGGTGACAATGAAAAGGCCCTGTGGCGTAAACCAGAGGGGGTTGTCAGTCCGACACGTTCCGGTTATAGTTAGGTCCAGATTAGGAAATTGATGGATGGAATTCGTATCGTGGTTAGCCGATATGGTTTCGTCGGATAACCTGGAGCACTTATGTTGACTCAGCATGAACTTATCGAACGGATGCGCGAATGGTCCGTTCGAGTAACGCCGCAACGCTTGGCCATCGCCGAGGCCGTGCTCAACTCTACGGACCATCCCACCGTACAACAAATCTATGAACGGGTGCGGGACCACTTTCCTTCGATGACCCTGGCCACTATCTACTCAACTTTAGGAGTGTTGGAGCGAAGCGGCATCATCCAAGAATTGCCTTTTGAGAAGATGTCCCGGTATGAACCGAACATGGAGCCCCACGTCAACCTGGTTTGTATTGGTTGTGAGAACGTGATGGACGCCGACGCCGGACAGGAAGCAGTGGTCCTTCTCCGCAACCGGATACTCAACGAGTCGGACTTCGAGGTCGCTTGGCAGCGGGTGGACTTTTACGGTTGGTGCCCGGTCTGCGCCGCTTCTAAACATCAGGAAGCCCCGGCCCAAGTCTAAACGACCCAATCTCCTGTCTGCTTGCTAATCCCCCTTTCCCATTGCCAGAGAGGGGGATTTATAATTAGCCGGTATTTGACTTTTCAAGCTGCTGCATTGTGAGTAAGGACGGCCAACCATGATCACCGGAGTTGTCGGAGTGACCCTTTGGACGGACGATCTGGAGTCCATGTTTCGTTTCTACCACGACGCATTGAGGCTGCCCCTTCACTCCCAACATGATGACTTCATTGCTTTCGAGTTGGGGGAAGTACGCTACAATATCGGGCTTCACGACCGGGTGTCCGGCGTCTCCCGGGACCCTTTCCGATTTATGCCTCACTTGGGGGTGGATGACATTCACCAGGAATACCAGCGTCTGAAAGAAGCGGGTGTAGAGTTTCTCCGGAAGCCGGAGCGGGAGCACTGGGGAGGTTGGATCGCTACTCTCAAGGACCCCGACGGCAACGTGTTGCAACTGCTCCAACTGCCTTAGGCGCCACTCAAAGAATCAGCATCGCATCACCGAAAGAGTAAAACCTGTATCGCTTATCAATGGCTTCCTGGTAGGCCCGCAACACCAAGCCCAGCCCGGAGTCCACCGAAGGGTCATTCTCCGCGAAGGCCGACACCAGCATAAGTAAAGTGGACCTGGGTAGGTGAAAGTTGGTGATCAGGGCGTCCACCACCTTGAACTTGTAGCCCGGCAGTATATAAAGGCCGGCCTGTCCACTGGCCGCGGCGATCTGCTCTCTTCCTTGTTGAAGCATCAGTTGCGCCGTCTGCTCCAAGACCCGTACCGATGTTGTGCCCACCGCGATAATCCGGCGGCCTTCTCTTCGGGCGTTATTCAACACTTGGGCGGCTTGCGGCCCAAGTTCGAAGTATTCGGTGTGTATCTTGTGGGTTGCGGGGTCCTCGTCCTGGACCGGCCGAAAGGTGTCGAGCCCCACGTGGAGAGTCACGAAGGCCAACTCTACCCCCAACCCCTTGAGTGTTTCCAGTAACTCCTCGGTGAAGTGGAGTCCCGCGGTGGGGGCCGCCACGCTGCCCGGCTGCCCGGCATAGACGGTTTGGTAACGCTCCGGGTCTTCCAACCGCTGGTGAATGTACGGGGGGAGCGGCATCCGGCCCAGGAGGTCGATATCCGGTTCGGAGTCCAAGCGCACCGTTTTGATTCCACCGGCGTGGGAAGCCAGTATCTCCACCTCCAAGGATGGCGGAAGCCCTTGGTCCTGTCGTAACCCCTCCTTGATGCCCCCCTGGTAAGGAGCAGATTGGGGAGGGGTCTCTCTCGGAACCACAATTATCTTCACGCCCGGCCTGAGCCGGCGGCCCGGCTGTCCCAATGCTTGCCAGGTTTCGGGGTCTATACGCCGCAGCAGCAGCAACTCAACCTTGCCGCCGGTGTCTTCCCGGCGGCCGTAGAGCCGGGCCGGTATGACCCGGCTTTGATTGAACACCATCACGTCGCCGGAATGAACATATTTGGCGATGTCGACAAAATCTCGGTGGTCGATTTGGCCGGCAGCCCGGTGAAGGACCAACAGCTTGGAAGAGTCCCTGGGTTCCAGAGGAGTCTGAGCGATAAGTTTGGGGGGGAGGCGGTAGTCGAAATCGCTGGTGCGCATGATTCAAGGACGGTCAGCAACCGTCCTGACGGCTCATTTCCCGTGAATGCTGATTCGGGCGGCGGTCAGGGTATTGACCAGCAGCATAGCGATGGTCATGGGACCCACGCCGCCGGGAACGGGGGTGATGGCTTCGGCCTTGTCCGCCACTGCCTCGAAATCCACGTCTCCCACCAACCGGTAGCCCCGTTTGCGGCTGGCGTCTTCCACCCGGTTGATGCCAACGTCGATGACCACCGCGCCTTCCTTGACCATGTCGGCGGTAATCCCCTTGGCCCGGCCCATAGCCGCCACCAAAATATCGGCCTGCCTGGTTACACTAGCCAGATCTTTGGTGCGGGTGTGGCACACAGTGACCGTGGCGTTGGCTCCCGCTTGCCGCTGCATCAGGAGAATGGCCAGCGGTTTGCCCACTATGTCGCTTCGGCCGCAGATGACCACATTGCTGCCTGCCGGATCATAGCCGTTGCGCAACAGCAACTGCTGGATTCCTCCGGGCGTGCCGGGAACGAAATCGGGGCGGCCTTGGGCCAGCTTGCCTAAATTAAAGGGGTGGATGCCATCCACGTCCTTGGCCGGATTGACAGTCTCTATGGCTGTCTGCTGCTCAATGTGCTGGGGCAATGGAAGCTGCACCAGTGTGCCGTGGAACCGCCGGTCCCGATTGAGCTCTTCCAGCAAGTCCAGGACTGTCGATTGGGATGTGTCGGCGGGCAACTCGAAGGTCTCGCTGAACATGCCCACCTCGGCGCAGGCGCGTCTCTTGTTGCGGACGTAGATGGCTGAGGCTGGGTCGTCGCCCACCAAGACAGCAGCCAAACCGGGAGTGACTTGGTGCTTTTGCTGCATCTCAGCGACCCCGGCCGCCACCTCGCCCCGCACTTCTTTGGCTAATGCCGCCCCATCCAAAATCTTCACCATATAATCGTTGCCTACCTCGTAACCGCTTTGAACTTCCGGCGGTAGTTGAACACCCTTAGCGTCCTCACGATATTCACGCCGCTCGACCGGGGGGGGTTATGTCAATTCTAGCAGCCAGCGTCTTTACCCTCAACGGCCTGCTGGCAACACGGCACAGGATTGACAGCAAATCAATCGCAGACTACACTCGCATCCCGTAGGCACAATGCTTGTTCAGTGTGGTGCGAGGTGAGGCCGCAGACCTAAAGTTTCCGGCGGCGTAGGGGTTTTGCAGCAGGTCCAATGTCCATGGATTTCTTCTTCATCCAAATGTCCGATCCCCAGTTTGGCATGTTTGCCAAGTTCAGCGGGATGTCCGAGAGCCGGGTCCTTGAGCTTTGCCGGACCATGGGGTTCAAGGTCCAGCGGATGCCCAAGACCACCGGCTTCGCCGACGAAACGGCCCTCTACGAAAAGGCCATCGCCGCCGCCAACCGGCTTAATCCGGCATTCGTCGTGGTTTCCGGGGACATGGTCCAAGACAAGGACGACGCCAGCCAGTTGGCCGAGCTTAGACGTATCACCGGACAGCTTAGCTCCCATATCCCCGTTTACTGGGCCGCCGGCAATTGGGACGTGGGCAACACGCCCACCCGGCTGACCCTTGAGCAGTACCGAGAAAGGTTCGGCGACGATAACTACTCTTTTGAATCCAGCAGCAGCAGCTTCATAGTCATGAACAGTTGTGTCGCTTACGACGACTCCAAAGCGCCGCAAGAATGGGAACGCCAAGCGGACTTTCTCCGCACCTCCCTCGGTGAAGCGCAAACAAAGGGAAGCAATCATATAATAGTGTTCCTCCACCATCCGCTGTACGCTGAGCATCCCGAAGAAGAAGACAGTTGGGCGGTGCTGCCCCGGGAGAAACGCAAGGTCCTGCTGGACATGTTCGAAACCCACGGAGTTTCGGCGGTGTTTGCCGGGCACTGGCACCGGTGCCATTATCTCAATCACAAGGGCATTCAGATGGTTACTACCGGAGCAGTGGGATACCCGCTGGGAGACGACCCATCAGGGTTTAGAATAGTCAAAGTGTTCCCAGACCGGATTGAGCACCAGTACTACGGACTTGATGACCTGCCCGAGTCAATAAAATAACGAGGAGGCTGCGACATGCCGCTGGACCCGCAAGCACAACAAGTCATGAACCAACTGGAGGCTTTGGGCCTTCCACCCAACAATACAGTTTCGCCGGTAGAAGCCCGGAAAAATTCGAAATCGCGTCCCATGGCGCCCGGCCCGGAGGTAGCGAAAGTAGAGAACCGCTCTATTTTCGGCGTGGGTCCGGACATCCCGGTGCGTATCTATACCCCCGCCGGCGACGGCCCCTTCCCGGCCCTAAGCTGGTTCCACGGAGGCGGCTGGGTGGTGGGAGACCTGGATACGGCCGATGGCACGGCCCGCCACTTGACGGCGCAAACCGGATGCGTGGTGGTGTCCGTAGACTACCGCTTGGCGCCGGAAGCGAAGTTTCCGGCAGCGGCCGATGATTGCTACTCCGCCACACAATGGATAGCGGAGAACGCCGCAGAACTCAATGTCGACCCCACCCGCATAGCCGTCGGAGGCGACAGCGCCGGCGGCAACCTAGCCGCCGTTGTGTCCTTGATGGCCAAAGACCGCGGCGGGCTGCCCTTGGCCTTCCAACTCTTGGTATACCCGGTCACTGCCTGGGATTTCAACACCGGTTCCTATCGCCAAAATTCCGAGGGTTACTTGCTGACCACCGAAGCCATGAAGTGGTACTGGGACCAGTATCTAAGCTCCGAGGGCGACGCCGCCAACCCCTACGCCGCGCCTCATGTCGCCAAGGACTTGGCCGGCCTTCCCCCGGCATTGGTCATTACCGCGGAGTTCGATCCTCTTCGCGATGAAGGGGAAGCCTACGGGCAGCGGCTCCAAGCGGCCGGAGTCCCCGCCACAAACAGCCGGTACGACGGCATGATTCACGGCTTTTTCGCTATGTCAGCGGTCGTAGACAAAGGCAAACAAGCGGTTGCCGAGGCGGCGGCGGCCTTGAAACAGGCCTTCGCAGCCAAGGCGGAGGCCCCGGCCGGGTAACGGCTATACAGGGCCGGACGGCTAAAGCAGTCTGAGGACCCCGGGCTGCTGCGGGGAGAGGGACCCTTGGTTAACGGCATGAAGCTGGCGGGCGGCCTCTAGGCATACCTTGTCTGGGGCCGTTATGCCCAAATGCTTTCGGTTTGGTGCGTCGGTTGTTCGCAGGGTGAAAGGGAGCAAAGATGACGATACTGGTTCTAGGTGGAACGGGATTTATTGGTCAACGGGTGGTCCGCCGTCTGACCGAACGGGGCGAGAAGGTGGCCTGCATGGACATCAACCCCAGGGCCGCCTCTTTCCAAGGATTGGAAGACCGAGTGAGCGTCACGTACGGGGATATAACCCAGTTCGAGGACGTGGTTAAGGCCGTGTTGGAGTCTAAACCTGACCGCGTCATCAACCTGGCTTACTTGTTGGGCAGCGGAGACGATACTCCCCACTTCACTATGCGCTTGAACGTCCTGGGGATGGACAACTGCTTTGAAGCCGCTCGTATTTGCGGAGTAAACCGGGTCGTTTACGCCAGCTCTTTAGCCGTCAGCGGAGACCAGAAGCATTTCGGGGAACGATTGATCAACGAGGAAGATCCCAAATACGGCGTCAGCCAGTACGCCGTCCACAAGATTTTCAACGAGTTCCAAGCGGCGCAATACGAAAAAAACTACGGGATGTCAATTATCGGCATCCGACCGGCCAACGTAACCGGCCCGGACAAGGTGAGAGGCTCCACAGACCACGTGCAGTGCATAACCTTGCCCGCTGCCGGACAGCCGGTCAATTTCCCCAAAAAGGACTACATGCGGCTCCCGGTCCACGTGGAGGACGTGTCGGAGGCATTTGTCCGCGTCACCCTGGCCGACACCGTCCATCATTCGCTCTACAACACCGGAGGCACCCCCATCAGTCTCGGAGATTTGGCCGACCTGGTGAGAGGGTTCCTCCCCGACGCCCAAATCTCTTTCGATAGCGACGGCGGGCGCGAGGACTCGTCCAATTACCTGGTGGACAACAGCCGCTTGTTGGGGGAGTTCGAGTTGGAATACCCGCCGTTCCCAACCAGGGTCCTGGAGATCATCAACGACGTGCGCCGGGACGCCGGACTGCCGCTGGTGTCATAAGGAGACGCCACGGGGCGGTACGACGCTCCTTAATTAGCTGCGTATCTTTATATAAGCTGGAATGTTCATGGCCGGATCAGCTATTTTTCGAGGCCTGCCAACGGTGCTGAAAAGGCTTTCCCTGCGGGAAGTGAATATTTGGCGTAGCCTGGTGCTGCCGATGGCGGTAGCCGGCGCGGCTCTCACCGTGGCTATCGTTGGCGCCGTTGTTGTTGGCAGCGGCGGGGGCACCGACACAATCAACCTGTTCGTAGATAGCACGGTGTCTGGGAATTCCCAACAATTCCTGGGCGGCTTGATCGGCGCCTCGGCGTTGTTTGCCTTGGCCGCAGGCATGGCCTCCGCGGTCAATCCTTGCGGCTTTGCTATGCTGCCCGCCTATTTGGGCCTGTATCTGGGGCGCAACTTGAAAGAGGGTGAGCAATTTACGCCAGCCCGGACCGTGGGGCGGGCGCTGTTGGTTGGCGGGGCGGTCTCCGCCGGATTTATACTTCTGTTTGGAGTGGTTGGTGCGGTTGTGGGTGTATCGGCGTCCTTTGTCAGCGACATTCTCCCCTGGCTTGGCCTGGTCATAGGGGTTGCGCTGGTCATAGTCGGCGCTTGGATGGTGGGGGGAGGTAAACTGTACACTAATCTCGCTGCCCAAGCGGCCAGCCGCTTCGGGGACCCTAACCAGGTCAACGCCAAAGGATACTTCCTGTTCGGCTTGAGCTATGGCACTGCTTCCCTTAGTTGCACCCTACCCATTTTCATTTCAGTGGTGGGCATTGGCGTGGCCGGGTTCAGTGCTCAAAAAGTGGTAAGCAACTTTTTCCTCTACGCCTTGGGCATGGGACTGGTGATAATGGCAATTACCCTGGGAATGGCCTTCTTCAAGGGAGCGATGGTGACCCTTGTGCGCAAAGCCCTCCCTTTCGTACAGCCCATCGCGTCCGGATTTATGGTAGTAGCCGGCACCTACATCGTGTACTACTGGCTGACACTAGGCCGAGACCAGCTCTAGGGCTTCACTCCTAAACTAATCTTCGGATTCCCGCCCACCCAGAGGTGTCCCAATCATGGCCAATCCCCGAGCCGAATACTCCCCCATCTTCCACCGCAAGCCCCTCAGAGGGCCAGACAACGCCAGAGTCATTGTCTGGCCCGTCGTCAACGTGGAAGAATGGGACATCAACGCCCCCATGGCCCGCACGGTGCTGCCCAATCCCCAGGGGGTCAGCCTCATCCCGGACATTCCCAACTTCGGATGGTTCGACTATGGCCTGCGCGTCGGGTTCTGGAGGCTGAAACGGGTGTTGGACAGCCATGGGGTCCGAGCCACCGTGAGCCTCAATGCGTCGGTCTGCCTCAGCTATCCTCAGTTGGTGCAAGAAAGCCTGGAGTCCGGTTGGGAGATCCTGGGCCACGGGTTCATACAGCGGGTCATCAACAACGAGCCCGACGAACGGGAGGTGATCCGTCGCACCATCAGCACCATTAGGGAGTTCACCGGCGCGGCCCCCCGGGGCTGGATGGGGCCGGGATTGGCTGAAACCTTTGACACCCCTGACATTCTGTCCGAAGAGGGTATCGAGTACCTGGCTGACTGGTGCAACGACGATCAGCCCTATGAAATGAAGGTCAAGAGCGGCCGCCTCATCGCTGTTCCATATACCGTAGAGTTGAACGATATCCCCATCTATTTGATACAGCACCACAGGTCCCCGGAGATCTTCCGGCGGGCTCGGGACCAGTTCGACACCCTGTACCGCGAAGGGGCTGAGAGCGTCCGCGTAATGGCTATCTCCACCCATCCCTACATCACAGGCGCGCCGCATCGCATAAAGTACTACGACATGATCTTCGACTACATCCGGCGGTTCGAAGGGGTAGTGTTCATGACCGGCAGCGAAATCTTGGACTGGTACAACTCGGCCTCCGTGGGCGGTTAGCGGGGCAGCCTGGAGCGCCGCATCCCCAGGGGTCTTCGGGTTGTTCGTCTGAACTGCGATTTCCCTGATTCCGTGACTTACGGAATTGGGGAATCCTGCGAATCCCTTAATCCGATGAATCCCGGTTCAGACAATTGCGCCAACGCTCCGATCCGAGGCCGTCACTCCGGCAAAAGCCGCCTGCCACAGACAGGTAAAGGCCACGTATGAGGATGAAAATTGGCCTCTCTTACGCCCCTTCGTGGTGTTATGCTAAAATTTTCCTGGCGCCCTTGGTTAGCCGGTTGCGCCATTGTCGAGCGGGCACCGGAAAGAACCTCTAAAGAGCCGATTATTGCCCGCGTCGGAACTGTTGGATTCAACCGTGGTCGGGAGTAAGTAGTATGGCAAATATGGATCACGTCCAGCTTGTTAGACGAGGCCGGGACGCGGTGGCCCGATGGAGGGAGGAGAACCCCACCCAGATGCTAGACTTGAACGCCGCATACATGAGCTATGCACGGATTCCTCAAGTCAACCTTAGCGGCGCGGACATTCGAGACTCGGACTTGATGGGCGCTATGCTGCAAAGGGCCAATCTGGCGGGTTGTTACCTTAACCCTTGCCACCTTTATCATGCCAACTTGATCCAAGCTAACCTGAGCCGCGCCCTGCTAAACGGCGCCAACTTGAGAGGGGCCAACCTGAGCGGCGCCGACCTTTCCAACGCCGACTTGGACCGGGCCGTTCTTTCCGACGCCAATCTCACCGGAGCAAATCTAACCAACGCCAACTTGTCTCGGACCAACTTGACCGGCGCCAATTTTACGGACGCGACTTTGACCGGCGCCAATCTCAGCCGGGCTGCCTTGACCCGGACTACCTTGGTGAACGCTGCTTTCCAGGGTGCCGATTTCTTCGAAGCGGTGTTGCACAACCCAGACCTGTCCGGCGCCGGGTTGGACGGCAGCATCGTGGGCTACACGGTGTTTCAAGATTGCGACCTAAGCAGAGTCCAAGGATTGGACCAAGTCCGCCACGACGCGCCCAGCACTGTTGGAATAGACACCTTATTTCGGTCCGGCGGCAAGATCGACGAGCAATTCCTTCTGGGTGTTGGAACCCCAGAGTCATTGATTGAATTTCAACGCTCCCTGCGGGGAGTCGAGGTTTCCCTGGAAAGCTGCTTTATTTCGTGTTCGGCTGGGGACCTCCCCTTCGCCCAGACACTTCAACAGGACCTGCGTACCCAAGGCGTCCGAAGTTGGTTGTTCCCGGAAGACGCTCGGGGCAACCCGCTGGTGGACCGGCACAGCACCTCGGACCAAGAAGAGGTGGAACGGGGGGTGCGGACCTACGATAAGCTGCTGGTGGTTTGCTCCCAAGCGGCCTTGGACAGCGAGACCGTTCGCAACGACATCAACGCCGCCAAGGACCTCCAGCAAAGTCAAAACAAGTGGATATTATTCCTGGCGGCTCCAGATCATACAGTGGTGCAACCCAGGGGCCGGGGTCTGGCGCGGAACCTCAGTTGGGAACACGTGGTCTTCGACCTGCGCAGCCGGGATTCCGATTGGGAGGCTTACCAGGGGGAATTGACCCGGTTGGCGGCGAACCTGAAAAAGTCCCAACCAGCCTCTGAAGGTGTGCCCGAGCCGCAAGGTCCGGCATAGCCGCCCGCGGACGGCGGACAAGAGGAGTTCAAAAAAGCAAGACCCCGTCCTCCGCGAACAGGACGGGGTCTCCGCATTGTCCGAAGGGATGTTAGCCGCCCTCCGGGAGGTCCTGGGAGTAGAGCTACTAAATGTAGTCCTCTTCCTCCATCATGTTGATATTGTCCCTGCTTTGGGACAAGCCGCGGCTGACTTCCTCCCTGAAGTCCTCCATCATCGAATCACTGATGACGCCGCCGGCTGCTACGGCCTTTTGCTTGAAGTTCTCAAAGGCCCACTGCTCGGTGTCGCCGTGAGGCATGGCGCTGAAGAACTCGCGGTCGAAGACCGGCAGCTCGCCGGGGCCAAAGTAACCCTTGCCCTCTAGCTCGTAACCCTCAAGGTCGTGGGTGCCCTTGCCTAGCACTTGGCCGGTCTCGGCGTAGTGCTCCATCACGTCCTTCATGCCGTACTTCTGGATGGGGCATACCTTCATGCAGATACCACAACCCAAGTAGCGGGCCATTACCGGGCGGCAGCGCTTGAAGTAGAGCTTGTTCTTTTCCATGCCCCGCCACCAGATCTTGTCCCGCATCAGGGCGCGCCCTGGGCAGCGGTTCACGCAGACCTGGCAGACCTGGCAAAAAGCGTGGATGCCGTAGTCTACGGGCTGGTCGTAGGTGACATTGGCGTCGGTGGTAATCATCATCAACCGGTTCCGGTTGCCGGCGTGGGGGGTAAGCAGGTAACCACAAGCGCCCAACTGGCCCAAGCCGGCAGCCACGAACATGGGGATGTAAGGGCCGGAATTGTCGTTGGAACTGTGCAACTGGGCATGATAACCCAGCGAGTTGATGAACTTGTCCAACTCCAAGCCGGCGGCCCCTTGGGTCCGGTAGGTGCTGGAGTGGACGATCTCAGCGTCGACGCTGGGGATGGTCTGGGTGGGCTCGAAGTCCTGCTCATAGGCCAAGCAAATGACGTGGGGGAACTGCACCCAGTCCTTTTTACTCTTGTAGGTATACCTGTGGTCGTAGGCGGTAATCCCGACTTCCAGGAAGCCCAAAGCTCGAGCCTTATTCTTTATCAGCTCGGTCACGTCTTCTCCGGTAGGCTCGGCAGTTGGCTCCTGGTCACCGGAGATACGAGCGGCGATAATCAAGGGCCTGTTGAGTTTGTCGTGCTCTTTGCGGATTTCCCGCATCTCGGCGTGCTGATCGCGAATGCCGTTGGCCCAGTCGCGGCCGGCGCGCTCATCGATATTCATGGTCTCCAAGGGATACTCGCGGGAGTACCAATCAACTTCGCGGTTGTTGAGAGGGATCCCAGGCACCGTTTCCAACTCCTCAGGCACCGGGATATTAACCTCGGGGTCTCCTAGCCGTTTTCCAGGGCGAACCACCTCGTGGCCGATTTTCAGCATAGCTTTCCCTCCTAAATGGAAATGCAAGGGCTACCGATCATAGCCGCATCCCAACAATACCCGCCGCTCTTTTACTTGTCAAGCCTATATCAAGGGGTACTTTATATTCAAATTATGAATAAACAGGGCCGCTAGGCGTCTCCGCACTCTGGTTTCCCAACAACCAAAAATAAAGGCCAACAAGCCCGGTAATGGGACTTGCTGGCCTCCGTGCGCTTGAACGATCGTGCCGGGTATCTCCCTTGCCGGTCGGCGCTAATGGTTTGTTAGACGTAGTCGGCGGCGTCCAACTCCCCCAGCAACTCCATGTCGTCATTGGACCGACGGAGGGTCACAGTGAGTTCTTCCTTGAACTCCGCCAGCAACTCGTCGCTCACCACGCCGCCAGCGGCCACCGCCTTCTGTCTGAAGTTATCGAATGCCCATTGGTTGGCGTCGCCGTGGGGCATGGAGCTAAAGAAGTCGCGGTCGAAGACCGGCAACTCGCCGGGGCCGAAGTAGCCCTTGCCTTCCAAGCTGTACCCTTCCAAGTCGTGGGTGCCCTTGCCCAACACTTGGCCGGTCTCGGCGTAGTGCTCCATCACGTTCTTCATGCCGTACTTCTGGATGGGGCATACCTTCATGCAGACACCACAGTCTAGGTAACGGGCCATTACCGGGCGGCAGCGCTTGAAGTAGAGCTTGTTCTTTTCCATGCCCCGCCACCAGATCTTGTCCCGCATCAGGGCGCGCCCTGGGCAGCGGTTCACACAGACCTGGCAGACCTGGCAAAAAGCGTGGATACCGTAGTCTATCGGCTCGTCGTAGGTGACCTTGGCGTCGGTAGTAACCATCATCAACCGGTTCCGGTTGCCGGCATGGGGCGTGAGCAGGTAGCCGCAAGCTCCCAACTGGCCCAAGCCGGCGGCCACGAACATGGGTATCATGGGACCGGTGGCGTCGCTGGAGTGGATTACGTGAGCGTGGTAGCCCAATGACCGAACGAAGTTGCCAAGCTCCAGCCCGGCCGCGGCCTGGGTGCGGTAGGTGCTGGAGTGGACGATCTCAGCGTCGACACTCGGAATGGTCTGGGTGGGCTCGAAGTCCTGCTCGTAGGCCAAGCAAATGGCGGTGGGAAGCTCAGTAAAACCCCGCTTGTGCTTGTACTCGTACCGGGGGTCATAAGCGGTGAAACCGACCTCAATATAGCCGAGTTGCCGCGCCCTGTCCTTTATCAGCTCGGTAACGTCCTCGCCGTTGGGCTCGGCCGTCGGCTCCATACCGGCGGTCAACCGGCCGGCTTCCACCAAGTGGCGGTTCAGCCTGTAGTGCTCCTTCCGGATTTCCCTCATCTCGGGATGCTGGTCTCGGATGACTATGGCCCAGTCGCCCGCAGCCCGCTCCGACACATTCTGGCTTTCCAGGGGGTATTCTCGGGAATACCAGTCCACTTCCCGGTTGTTGAGGGGTATGCCTGGGACCGTCTCCAACTCTTCTGGAACAGGAATAGTGACCGAGTCGTCGCCGTAGGTTTTTCCAGGCCTGACTACACTGTGGCCGATTTTTAACATTTCTTTCCCTCCTTATAGTGAGGATATTCCAGTCTCGCCATTATAGCCTAATGCCAACAGTACCCGCTGCGGTTTTTCTTGTCAAGCGTAGAGCAAAAGGCGAGACCTTTACCTAACTGGTCGCTCAACTTGTCATTGTTATGAAAAGGTCCAAAAGTGAAGGCCAGTACCCCCAATAAGTGAGAGGAATACTGGCCTTTTGTGGACTCTGACCGATGCCCGACGGCAGCCGACGCGGGTACTCTAGATGTAGTCGGCGTCCTGGTCCATCATGGCTACGGTGTCACCGGTCGCCAAGCGCACGGCCTCGGAAATCTCCTCCTTGAGCTTGGACACCATCTCTTCGCTGATTTCGCCTCCGGCAGCGACGACCTCAGCCTTGAATTGGTCGAAGGCCCACTCGCTGGCGTCTCCGTGGGGCATCTGGAAGAATCCTCGGTCAAAGACCGGGAGCTCACCGGGGCCGAAGTAGCCCTTGCCCTCTAGCTCGTAACCCTCAAGGTCGTGGGTGCCCTTGCCCAGCACCTGGCCGGTCTCGGCGTAGTGCTCCATGACGTTCTTAAGACCGTACTTCTGGATGGGGCACACCTTCATGCAGACGCCGCACCCCAGGTAGCGGGCCATGACTGGCCGGCAGCGCTTGAAATACAGCTTGTTTTTCTCGATTCCCCGCCACCAGATCTTGTCCCGCATCAGGGCGCGACCGGGGCAGCGGTTGACGCAAACCTGGCATACCTGGCAGAAAGCGTGGATGCCATAGTCGATAGGGTTGTCGTAGGCGACGTTGGCGTCGGTAGTGATCATCATCAACCGGTTCCGGTTGCCGGCATGGGGGGTAAGCAGGTAACCGCAGGCACCCAACTGGCCCAAACCGGCGGCCACGAACATGGGGATCACTGGGCCGGTGGCGTCGCCTGAGTGGATGACGTGGGCCCGGTAGCCCAATGAGCGAATGAAGTTACCCAACTCCAGCCCAGCAGCAGCCTGGGTCCGGTAGGTGCTGGAGTGGACGATCTCAGCGTCGACGCTGGGGATGGTCTGGGTAGGTTCGAAGTCCTGCTCATAGGCCAAGCAGATGGCCGTGGGCAACTCGGTGAAGCCCCTCTTGGCTGCGTACTCGTAGCGGGGGTCATAGGCGGTGAACCCCACTTCGAGGTAGCCCAGCTGCCGAGCCCTGTCCTTGATTAAGCCGGTAACATCCTCACCGGTGGGATCGCCAGCCGGACCCATTTCAGCGGTCAACCGTCCCGCCATCATCAGGCCGCGGTTCAGCTTGTCGTGTTCTTTTCGTATCTCCCGCATCTCGGCGTGCTGGTCGCGAATGACGTTGGACCAGTCCCGGGAAGCGCGCTCCGTGAGGTTCATGGTCTCCAGGGGATATTCCCGGGCATACCAGTCAACCTCCCGGTGGTTCAGGGGAATTCCGGGCACCGTCTCCAACTCTTCTGGAATAGGAATAGTTACCGAGTCGTCGCCATAAAGCTTTCCGGGCCTGACTACCTCGTGACCGATTTTCAGCATAGCTTTCTCTCCTTTAGCGATGATACCCTAGCTAGACCCTTACGTTCTAGCACCAACGGTACCTGCTGCAATTTTACTTGTCAAGGGTAGAGCAAAGTCTCAACAGTGAAGGCCAGCAAGTCCGGTCATGAAACCTGCTGGCCTTCTGTGTGCCGCCCCGATGGCATTACATAGGGTGCTCCTGTTGGGCAGTGCTTCTAGACGTAGTCCTCTGCCTCCAGGTCTCCCAACAAATCGACGTCGTCGTTCGTCCGGCGCATGCCCACGGTGAGATCTTCCTTGAACTCCGCCAGCAACTCGTCACTTATCACACCGCCGGCCGCTGCCGCTTTCTGTCTGAAGGTATCGAAAGCCCACTCGGTAGGGTCGCCGTGGGGCATCTGGAAGAAGCCACGGTCGAACACCGGCATCTCGCCGGGTCCGAAGTAGCCCTTGCCCTCCATCTCGTAGCCTTCCAGGTCATGGGTGCCCTTGCCCAGCACCTGACCGGTCTCAGCGTAGTGCTCCATGACGTTTTTCATGCCGTACTTCTGGATGGGGCATACTTTCATACAGACGCCACAACCCATGTACCGGGCCATCACCGGGCGGCAGCGTTTGAAGTAGAGTTTGTTCTTTTCCATGCCCCGCCACCAGATCTTGTCGCGCATCAGGGCGCGGCCGGGGCAGCGGTTGACGCAGACCTGGCATACCTGGCAAAAAGCGTGGATACCGTAGTCTACGGGCTCGTCGTAGGTTACCTTGGCATCGGTGGTGATCATCATCAAGCGGTTCCTGTTGCCCTCATGGGGTGTAAGCAGGTAGCCACAAGCACCCAACTGGCCCAAGCCAGCGGCCACGAACATGGGGATCATTGGGCCGGTGGCGTCGTTGGAGTGGATCACGTGGGCGCTATAGCCCAACGATCGAATGAAGTCACCCAACTGCAGCCCAGCAGCAGCCTGGGTCCGGTACACGCTCATGTGTACGATCTCCGCATCCACGCTGGGAATGGTCTGGGTAGGCTCGAAATCCTGCTCGTAGGCCAAGCAGATGGCGGTGGGGAGCTGGGTAAAGCCCCGCTTGTGCTTGTATTCGTAGCGGGCATCATAGGCAGCGAAGCCCACCTCGACGTAACCGAGTTGCCGGGCCTTGTCTTTTATCAAACCGGTGACGTCCTCGCCGGTGGGCTCGGCCTCGGGCTCCATGTCTGCGGTCGACCGACCGGCCATTATTATCTTGTAGTCCGCCTTGTAGTGCTCCCTCATGATTTCCCGCAACTCGGGGTGCTCGTCTCGGATGGTATTGCTCCAGTCACCAGAAGCCCGCTCTGACTTGGTCTGGCTTTCCAAGGGGTACTCCCTAGCGTACCAATCCACCTCCCGGTTGTTGAGGGGTATGCCTGGCACCGTCTCCAACTCTTCTGGAACAGGAATAGTTACCGGGTCGTCGCCATAAAGCTTTCCGGGCCTGACTACCTCGTGGCCGATTTTCAGCATGTCAATTCCTCCCCATAGATCCGTCGCATTTAGCTATGTGAAAGGTCACTTGAACAATACTCCTTCGCCCCATTAAGTGTCAATACTATCCCTTATATTGAATTACGGGTGTTGCTGTTATGCTAGGTGTGAGCGGATCCAGTGACTAAAGTCGTCACACGACTAAACTAAAGCCAAGGTGAAACCTGCATAGGCATCCGATAAAATCGGGGGAGTTGCATAGGCTACAAGGCGATTAGAAGCGTGGTCGGTGTTGGGTATGGGAGAGATAAGCCGGTTTCTCGAACAGTGGGAAATGGATGTGTCCGGTCTGCGCAGGCGGCTAATTCTGGCTCCGACGCCCCGCGAACGGGAGCGGTGGCACGCTCTCTGGCTGCTAGTCCAGGGTTGGACCGCTTCGGCGGTGGCCGAGGCGCTGGAACGGGATCCTCATAGCATAGGACGGTGGCTTGGCGCCTTCGGCGAAGGCGGTCCTGCGGCCTTGGCCTTCGAGCAGTCCGGGGGTTCCCCCCCGCCCTGGAAGAGGCGCAGCAGGCGGAGTTGAAGGCGGCGGTGCAGGAACTGCCTGCCAATGTGGATATCGGCCTAGCCAACTGGAACTGGAAAGCTGTCTGGAAGTTTGTCTTGGAACGTTTCGGCATCAGCCTGAGCCGCAGCAGCTGCCTGAACTGGCTGCACCGCCTGGGATTCGTGCTCAAGCGTCCTAAGAAGCGGCTGGTCAAGGCCGATGAAGCGCGGCGAGAGGCCTTCGTGGCAGAGTACGCTGCCCTGGCGTGTGAGGCGCAAGAGACCGGGGAGAAGATCTTCTTCGTTGATGAGGCCCACTTCCGGGCGGACGCTGAGTTGCGGGGTAAGTGGGCGCTGAAGGGAGAGCCGGCCCTGGTGGACTCGACCAGCCCGCGCCGTGGTGAGAAGGCCTGCTACTACTCGGCAGTGTGTCTGGAGACGGGCGAGGTGGAATGGATGGAACTGGAGGGGAACAGCAATAGCGGAACATCCGCAGCCTTCCTGGAGCAGTTGAGAGAGAGGTACGGCGGGCGTCTGAAGGTGATCTGGGATAACGCGCCAGCGCACCGTGGCCCGGCGATGCGGTCATACCTGGAGACCCCCGGTCTGAACCTGCGGCTGGTGAATCTGCCGGGGTACAGCCCGGACTTCAACGCCGACGAGGCGGTCTGGAGATGGGTGAGAGAGGAAGCCACCGGGAACCTGTGCCTGGGAACTAAAGCCTTGGTGCAGGAGAGGGTGAGCGGCTTCCTCGCCCGCCTGTCCAGGAGGAAGGATGAGGTCAAACAGCGGTGCCGGACCATCCTGCACTTAAGGGCCGAGAAGCTACTGCAAAACTCCCAACCCGGTTCCCAGCACCACCCAAATGCACATCCCACCTTGGCTTTAGTTTAGGTGTTTCGGAAACCCATTTGGGCCGCCCGCCGAATGGTATTATTGTGCAGACAAGAGAGATTCCGAAAGTTGAGGAGGCCAACCGCCGCCGGTATGGGCACCCTCTTCGTGGTAGGCACACCCATCGGCAACCTGGAGGACATGACCCTCCGAGGGGCTCGTGTCCTGGGACAGGTGGCGTTGGTGGCTGCGGAAGACACCAGGGTTACCCGGCGGCTCCTCTCCCACCTGGGCATTCGAGCGCCGTTGATTAGCTACCATCGACACAACTGGCGGGTCCAACTTCCCAAGGTGTTGAATTCCGTTGAAACCAGTGACGTAGCCCTAGTCTGCGACGCTGGTATGCCCGTACTGAGTGATCCAGGTGGCGAGTTGGTGGTGGCGGCGGCGGACGCGGGCTTTCCGGTAGAAGTAGTGCCGGGGCCTTCGGCCCTCACCGCCGCCCTGGCCGTGTCGGGCTTTTCCGCCGACGAATTCCTGTTTCTGGGATTCTTGCCCCGTCGTCGCAAAGAGCGGCGGGAGCGCCTACGCAGCGTTGCCTCTCTCAATTTCACTCTAGTTCTTTTCGAGGCTCCGCACCGGGTGCAAGCTACGCTGCAGGACCTGCTGGAAGAGCTTGGCGACCGGAGGATTTCAGTGTGCCGGGAGCTGACCAAGCTCCATGAAGAAGTGTTCCAAGCCAGCGTTTCTCAAGCCCTAGAGCGGGTCCAAGCCCCTCGTGGGGAGTTTGTCTTGGTAATTCAAGGCTCCCAGGGTGAAAGCCCGGCAGAGGAGGGGCGCCTGAGCCGGGAGGATGAGGCCCGGCAACAATTGGCGCGGTTGCGTGACGAGGGCATGGGCGCTAAAGACGCAGTGTCTCAAGTGGCCGGAGCGGTGGAATTGCCGAAGAATCAGGTTTACCGGTTGTGGATCGAGAGCGGCGGCGCCCGCCAAGTTTGACCGCCCCCTACCCACTCAAGCACAGCCATGTCTTTCACCGGGGATCAGGACTCGCTGATCTGAATGGTCTGTATCTCCAGCCGTTCTGTGGGCCGAGAACGCTCTCCACCTCCCCCACTTCCCACCGGGGCGTCAGCCAGAGCGTCCAGCACTTCCAGCCCATCAGTGAGCATGCCGAAAATGGTGTAGTTGGGCGGGAGCCCCACGTTATCGCCGTGGACTATGAAAAACTGGCTGCCGTTAGTGTTTGGACCGGCATTAGCCATGGCCAATGTCCCCCTGACGTACTGCCGGGTGACGGCTTCGTCGGCAAAGCGGTAGCCCGGCCCGCCGGTGCCGTCGCCTCGAGGGCAACCGCCTTGAATCATGAATCCTTTGATTACCCGGTGAAAAGCTCCATTATCGTAAAAGCCCTCCCTGGCGAGGAAGACGAAGTTATTGACGGTTACTATAGCTTCACCAGCAAACAGTGCCAAGGTCATTGCGCCTTTGGCGCTTTGAATCGTGGCTGTGTAGTTTTTGGAGGGGTCTATAGTCATCTCTGGCGGGCTGGAATATTGTGCCGGCATGTCGCCTCCTAAGTCGGTCCTCGGTTACACCGGTTATAGATGCACCAAGGCCGTCGGTCGTCGATTATAAACCGTGGATATATCCGGCTCAACTCTCCGGTCTAGACCGGCAGGGCGATTGCAAAGTTGTTGAGTTGCCCACTCCCCCCGTTCACCCTGAGCTTGTCGAAGGGCCGTCCGTTCATGGTTCGACAGGCGGAGTATTATCGCCTCGTATTGTGAAGCTATAATCCGCGGGTATCGGCACCATAGCTCTGATGTTCCCACATATAATCCCACATAGATGATTGGATACTATGGGCTTACTTGGGACTATCCTGCCTTGAGGTCTTAGAGCCCTATTTCCGGGCCAAATACGGGATTCACCTCTGACTTCTCGGGGCTCAGGGTGGCCGGCAGGAGCAGGCCGGCATTGGCCACCAGGCGATGGGGTTCCGTTTGCTTTCGGTGTATGGCCCTTCTGCCCGTAGGCACACTATACTCTAAAAGCAAACGGAACCGACCTGGGCGCTGCCGTGGCTGGGACCGGAGCCGGTTTCTCCCGTCAACCCGGCTTTGGCGGCCACCAGGGTCAGGTTGGCCACGGTGGCTGCCAGGTACAATTGGAACCGGGTTTTGGCAGGCCCGAAGTAGCGGGACTGGCGGATTCCCAATTGGACCAGCCGCGCCAGCCGGTGCTCCACCACCACGCGGCGCTGCCGGTACTCGGCAAAGGCCTCGCTCTGCTGCAGGGCGCGGGCCTGCTGTAACAGCGCTTCCTGCGGGTGCAGTTGCACCGTTCGTCCCGTACCCGGTTTTGCCGCCACGCACTGGGACCGCAGGGGGTATACCCCGCAGACCGCCGCGTCGAATCGGAAGGCCTCTAAACGGTAAGTCCGACCCGTTTGGCCGGTGCGCCGTCCCGCCGGCACCATCGTCCGGGTAACATTGCCCGCCGGACAGGTGCAGGAACCCGCCTCCAGGTCAATATGGAAGTCCTCTTTCGGAAAGTGGGTCCGATTGGGACGCCCCGGCACCCTGGCAATCAGAGTGCGGCCCGCGTCGGCGAAGGTCTGCCTGGTATCGCCGTCGCCATAAGCGGCATCGCCCATGGCCTCTGCCACCGGCACGCCGGTGTTGGCTTCGCTCGCCTCCACCAGTTCCAGCGCCCCCAGGTTGTCCGGAGTGTTGCCGGGCAATACCTCCACCGCGGTGATCAGCTGGGAGTCGGTGTCCACCACAATCGCCGCCTTGTGTCCGTCGAACCGCCAGTTGCTGCTCTTGTGGCCGTGGCGCATCTCCGGGTCATGCACCGACATCATCCGGTCCCGGCTCACCCCGTCCTTGAGGCTCACTCCGCCCTCAGCCCGTTCCAGGTCCTAGAGCAGCAACTGCCCCAGCAGTTCCGCCGCCGCCACAATCCGCTGGCGCTCCTCACCGTCCTCCGGCAACTCTCCCTGCGCCTGCCGCGACAACTCCAACAGCCGGTCCGCGTCTGCCACAGTCTTGGCCAGCAGCGCCGTCCGCGCCTGCCGGTCGGCCCAGTCGATGGCCGCCTCGCCCTTCACGCTGGAGCCCAGGTATCTCTCATATTCCCGGGCCTGGGCCCATTCCCTGACCGCAGCTTGCTCCACCGCCGCCAGCGCCCGCAACAATTTGACCATCCCGTCGGCCAATAGATTGTAGGTGTCCTTGACCGCGCCCCGCCCCAGGATGTTGGTCCTGTCCAGCGCCACCCGCATCCCACGCCCTTTCAGACAGCCCGACTCCCGGGCCAGCCGCAGACTGGACTCGAATACCTCCCGCACCTTGCCGTGCAGGATCAGCTGGGCGCGAAACACCTGCAGCGTGCTCTTGGCGAAGGGCCGGTCTTCCGCCTCAATCCCCAACGCCACTTTCCACCGGAGGTCAAAGTCAGCCCGGGCCTTGGCCTCGGCGTCGCTGACCTTGTCGTGGGACTGGAGCAGCAGCACCGTCGCCCGCAGGCTGGGCGGCACGCTGTCCCGGCCGTTGTCAGGGCAGTAGAACTCGGCGAAATCGGCGTCCCGGAACGGTTCCGTTTGCTTTTAGAGTATAGTGTGCCTACGGGCAGAAGGGCCATACACCGAAAGCAAACGGAACCCCGTAGCCTGCTGGGGCTGGAATGAGTTTGGCCGGTCCACCCCGCCGGAGGGCCGGTTCTCGTCGGTCAGCGCTGGGGGTGAACACACCTGCGGCGTGAGGGAAGACGGCACCGCGGCCTGTTGGGGCTTAAGGGGTGGCCAAGCCATACCGCCGGAGGGCCGGTTCTCCTCAGTCAGCGCCGGATGGGAGCACGCCTGCGGGCTGAGGGACGACGGTACCGTGGCCTGCTGGGGCTGGGATCAGTATGGTCAAGCCACGGCGCCTCGGGAGCGATTCTCCTTGGCCAAATGACGATCTTGGTCGCTATGTTAGGCATCAGGCCATATGAGAAGTGCGGTTCACGAAGTCACGTTGTATGTGGGGAGCGTACTGATGAGACTCAGCTTGGCAATCGCCGGTGCAATCTTCCTGCTCGCGTCTCTCACCGCTTGCATAGGGGATCGGGCAAGCGAAGCGGTCGACGAGTTCATTGAAGACGCAAAGGAGGACGCGCTCGGAACACCCACGCCACAGTCTGGGGGCGTTCCGGCTCCACCGGCTCGCAATGCGCCTACAGAGGCTTCTTCTGGCGCCGCAGAACCAAAGGTTGAGCCGACGGGAGATTCAGGTCCTACCGACACGCCTCAGTCGATGGCAAAAGACGCCGAGGGTCGTCCTGAAGCGGGTGGGGATGGTACCTCCGTATCCTTCGCCTCCGTCAGCACTTGGTATGGCCACACCTGCGGGGTAAAGACCGACAGCTCCGTTGCCTGCTGGGGGTCCAATGCTGACGGGAAGTCCACGCCGCCCGCCGGGTCCTTCACTTCCGTGAGCGCCGGGCAGGATCATACCTGCGGGGTAAAGACCGGCGGCTCCGTCGTCTGCTGGGGGTTGTCTTATCAGGTCACGTCTCCCTCCGGGTCTTTTGCCTCCGTGAGCGCCGGATCATACCATACCTGCGGGGTGGCGAGAGGCGGCTCTGTGGTCTGCTGGGGTTCCGATTACGACGGGCAATCCACCCCGCCTACCGGGTCCTTCGCCTCCCTCAGCGCCGGGGAAAATCATACCTGCGGGGTAAAGACGGACGGCTCTATCGTCTGTTGGGGTTTCAATAAGTATGGGCAGTCCACGCCGCCCGCCGGGTCCTTCGCCTCCGTCAGCGCCGGGGAAAATCACACCTGCGGGGTAAAGACCGATGGCTCTATCGTCTGTTGGGGTTCCAATAAGTATGGGCAGTCCACGCCGCCCGCCGGGGAGTTCGCCTCCGTCAGCGCCGGGTGGATACACACCTGCGGGGTAAAGACCGATGGCTCCGTCGTCTGCTGGGGCTGGAGCATCAATGACCGGTCAGAGGAGATTCCCCTCCAATTCTTAGAGTTGGCGAAGCTCAATACCACTGTCCCTGACGGGTCCTTTGCCTCCGTCAGTGCCGGTCTTTTCCACACCTGCGGAGTACGGACAGACCGCTCCGTCGTCTGTTGGGGCAGTGACGGCTGGGGACAGGCCACGATGGCCGCCGGCCCCTTCACCTCCGTCAACGCAGGGGACGATCACAGTTGCGGGATAAGGAGCGGCGGCTCGGTCGTCTGCTGGGGTTCCAATGGGGATGGCCGGGCCATGCCGTCCGCCGGGTCCTTCGTCTCCCTCAGCGCCGGGGAAAATCACACCTGCGGGGTAAAGACCGATGGCTCCGTCAAATGCTGGGGTAACAATCGGGACGGGCAGTCCACGCCGCCCGCCGGGTCCTTCGCCTCCCTCAGCGCCGGGGAAAATCACACCTGCGGGGTAAAGACCGATGGCTCTATCGTCTGTTGGGGTTTCAATAAGTATGGGGAGTCCACGCCGCCCGCCGGGTCCTTCGCCTCCGTCAGCGCCGGGTGGCTGCGCAGCTGCGGGGTAGAGGCCAGCGGCTCAATCGCCTGCTGGGGCTATGATTCCGATGGCCAGGCCACGCCGCCGGCCGGGGAGTTCGCCACCGTCAGCGCCGGGACCTTCCACACCTGCGGAGTAAAGACCGACGGCTCGGTCGTCTGCTGGGGTTCCAATGAGGATTACGAGGGCAATTACGGAGGCCAGTCCACGCCGCCCGAGGGCCGGTTTTCCTCCGTCAGCGCAGGGGGTGAACACACCTGCGGGGTGAAGACCGGCGGCTCCGTTGTCTGCTGGGGTTCCAATGAATATGGGCAGTCCACACCACCCGCCGGTTCCTTTAGCTCCGTCAGTGCTGGTCGGACGCACACCTGCGGGGTGAAGACCGACGGTTCCGTCGAATGCTGGGGTCATGATGAATATGGTCAGGCCACGCCGCCTGTCGGTCTTCGCGGGGCCGAGAGATAATTGGTGGGCCAAGCCACGCCGCCTGCCGGGTCGTTCGCCTTGGTCAGCAACGGCGGTGCACACCTGCGGGGTGGAGACCGGTGGCTTGATCGTCTGCTAGGGTTCCATTGAGGACGATGTGCTAACGGCCGAAGCTCAGGGACAGGCGGACTTCCCTGGTCGCTCGCGGCGGACTCTCGCCCGGCGGGATGGCGATCAGGACTGATTACAGGTCCAGAACGAACCTCAACTTGAAGGTGTTAAGAATGTTGCGGTCACGGAATCTTCCGTAGTGGGCTCACTTTCAATGGGTATAGCCAGCGTGATGTCCACGTTGTCGTTCCTGTCGACGATGACCTCATCCACGACCATCTACAGAATCCCCTTTCGCTGCTCTGGGGTCAACTCGTCCAGGTCCCGGCCGGCGTCCGTCGCCCATGCGAAGACAGCCTCCATTAGCCGCAGTTTCTCAGCTCCGTTCGCCGCCCGAGCACGGTATTCGTCCAGCTCCGCCCTAGTGATGCGAACGCTTGATTCCGTTGAAGCTTTGTTTCGACTCCCAAGCGTCAGCACGCTGCGTTCCCACCAAAGAAGAGGGGCGCATCGAAGCTATGATCATCGCGGCGAACCGGGAAGCTATGCGGGAGGCAGTGAGAGCTGGGATGTTCCAGGCCGGTAGCGATACCCCAACACGGCATCAACCACTCTATTCGGCATCGTACCAGTGACTGTGCCGCATTACAATCGGTGCGCTGCATTCATGGGAGATGCTGATGGAAGATGCCAATCAACACTCTTCCGTCCGTCTCTTCATCGCCGATATGAAAATAGATGCGGTTCCGGTGTGGTTCCAGTTTCGAGTGCCATTCGCACCGATATACGCGGCCTCCGAACGTGGCGTCTCGGTATCGCATGAGCGCCTGGCTCTTCCGATTTTGTCCTTCAATACTGACGGCAATCCCTAGGCGCATGGAAATGCTTCTTGAGGAACCACGTTCAGCTTTGTACAATTCGAGAAAACAATCATTGATCAATGACAGATGATGGACAACCTCAGGACGCCTGAGGACATACGCACCTCTGAAGTGTTGAAAGTTTACAGTAGGTGCGAAAGCCAAGTCTGGAAACGCCTTCGCAGCGATTTCAAAGAACTCACCCTCAGGAATATTTTCTACGCTGTACAGCGTTCGATAGAATCTTGGATGGTCAGCCGGAGTTGCAACAAACACAACATCAACTAGTCCAGGTTGCGTAAGCTGATCGACAGCATGTGCACCACCGCTGAAGCGATGGGGTGCCGTTACAATTGCCATTCCGCAGCCCGCCATGACCATCTTGCGAGCCCAAGCTATCCCGAAGCTGTGGTGCGGCTCTTGATCTACTACGACCTCATCATCAACGACTGTGTTGGGGTCTCCATCCCAAGCGCCGCAGCGTCCGAGCAATCGCAGCAGGAGTGATGAGCTGTCACGGTCGAACACGTTACCGTGAGCGAGTATATTGGCGACATCCTCTCCTTCCAAACAGTTGAGCGATCCCCAACCGGATAGAATATCAACGCGTTCGCCGCCTTCCTGCAGCGCCTGCAACTCTCCGATCATGGATTCGAGCTCTGCCTCCCGCTCACTTGCAGGTACGCGATCCAGCACTAGAGAGTTCTCGTCGACTACGAAGCGGCACTTAGCCTTAGCCACGACGTCTGATCCTCGACAGTTCCGCGAGATCATGCTCGGCCTGATCAAAAAATCCGGATGGCCAAAGGTCGAGTGTACCGGTACTGCCAAGTGTTATCTCCATGCTATCGCTTTCGTCAGGTTCAAGAAAGTGGATTGCGACATCCTTTGCTGCGAGAAGACGTTCGTCCGTAACAGCGAGACGGATGCCGTTGAGAACGTGGTCGCTATGGGTCTCAATCACCACCTGAACGCCGGTAGCTGCTAGGCGGACCAGGAATCTCCCGATCTGCGACTGCCCTGCTGGATGAAGGTGCGCTTCGGGATTTTCAACGATGAACACGGAGCCAGCAGTGCTACCCAAGGCCGCGGCGATGATCGGGAGTGTGTAGGTCAGTCCAAATCCTACGTTCCCCGGGCGCATCCACTCTGAGGTCACGTCCATGTCACGAAAACGGAGCGTGGCGGCATTGGCTTGTGGAAGCCACGTCGCATGCAATCGAACCGGCCGCACGATCGAGGATAACCATGCCTCAGACTGCGCCACGAGCGTTGGCGCTAGGCTGCTCCTGACACTGGACGGATGGAGCAGCAGGTCTTGTACGCGATGGCGCGAGAAGCGGGCCAGTACGTATGCAGTAAACTGACCTTGGACGCCCACATCCACGCGGTCGGCGCCGTCGCCGGCAACTTCGGAAAGGTCTCGCGGACCAAGACGCTCAGCACACAAATAAGTGCCGACATACCAGTCTCGGCTGCCAGTCCGAGGATCTACGTCTACTCGCTCTAGCACGACACTCCGGTCAGCTTGCGGGATTTCCAATCGGAATATATCCGTGCCAGTGTCTCCGGTTGCTATCAATTCTATGAGCTGCTCCGTCGCTCGGTGATTGAGCACGTCTTGGGCCTCGCCAAGTGCGAGTCCCAGACTCCCATTCAGCTGAACATGTGGGCCGGTGGTGGATGCGATCTCTGCAAGGACGATCGCTTGTAGCACCGAACTCTTACCAGAGCTATTTACTCCAGTGATCACAGTCAGTTGCTCGAAGCGAAGTGCGATTCGTTCAAATGCCTTAAAGTTATGAATTTCCATGGAACGAATCATCCGCTGTTTGCCTCCATGATGATGGCCCTTGTCTTCTCGAATCTGGTATGGACAGAGACACTATCTCCTGTAGCAGATGATACAGAACCAATGTAGGCAACATCTCTAGTCATGACCTCGCGAGCAGATCGACAAATGTCGCGCTTTGATTTAGTGACAGCATCTGCATCGGCTTTTGCAAGCTCTATGGTCCAAGCTTCGAAGAGCGCTCGATTGAAAGGGTTGCGGCGATCACTGTTCGTCGGCCACTTGCGAAACGCGTAGTTGCCGAATACCTCATAGGCGAGATCCAAGCCGCGCGCGAACGCCGCAGATATGCCAGCAAGGGCACGGTCACAGAGTACCGCCGGATCGTCAATGTCTCGGATTGCCTGGAGGAGAAAACCGTCTAGTGTATTGTCTTTGGAATATTTGGCTGGCGTCAGATGCCAGAAAGCCGTGAACCGAAGTGCGATCTCCTGGTCAACCATTCGCTTGTGGTTGTGCAGTGATGCCGGAGTAGCTTTCTCGAAAGCAGGCAACGCAACTAGCTGCTTCAAGAACATCCGACTCCTCTTCTTGGCAACGCAATGTCGGATCTCTTGGCCAGTGAGTGGCGTACCTCCAGTATTGATTCGTCGGAAGATATCGTACATCACATCAGGAGGAGTCGTTGGAGCGATCACATGAGCGACGATTTGCGTATTGTAGATACGGCGCTTCCAGAGATTGGGTAGATCATCAAAACGTTTGCCCTTGACGTCAGCGAGGTATTCGAGGCCATTGAGAGGGAATCCTCCATTGCTATTACTACCGCCGGTAACAAAGTCATTTATGGTTGATAGTCGTTGGACGCCATCTACGACCTGTAGCATCCCTTCGACGTCTTCGGCAAAGTAGAAGGCCGGAAGTGGTATCTGCAATAGTATCGACTCTATAAGCTGGGCTCTCTGCACCCTGTTCCAGACTTGTAACCGCTGGAAATCTGGGGCGAGGTCCAGACTCCCTTCGGCGATGAGATCGATCATGTTTCGAAGCGAGAAACTGTTCGTGGCGACCCGAATGCTCTCAGGATCCCAAGGACGTTCGATGTCACGAAACTGGGGGTCTTCGGGTTCGATCTGTAAATCGTCGGAGTCTCGTTGGTCAATGGTGTCCTGGGAGGTCGTCACGCACTTCACCTCTATATACAACTCAATGATATCGCCAGGAATTACCCATTGCGGCTGGCCTCAGGCTTCGAGGGTAGCCCAAGCGAGATGGCGACATGATAAACTGGTCTTTCTATGCCGGTCAAACCCCAGGTCATCATACGGACGACACGATTCCGGGTGTGAAGGATGTACAAGGTGGAACTGTACGTTCGGGTGCGTCGGGGCCTGCATGGTGGAGGGGATGAGCACTCGGGAGGCTGCCCGGGTGTTCGGTCTGCACCGGGACACGGTGCGCAAGATGCTGGAGTACTCGGCGCCGGAGGGCTGAGGGCTTGTTATTGTAATAAGAAATCTTCGCTGAGCTACGGTAACATCGTCTGATCTCGAAAGCCTGGCACTAGCCTACCATGCTGCGAGTACCAACTGGCCGGGTTTGAGCTTCCCACTAAACGGACGTGGAAACCGTGGAAGACCGGTTGCGCCGGGAAGGGTTGGTGAAGCGTCAACGGATTCTCCCTGCATCCGGCTGGTGCTGAGAAGCAGGATGGTTAGATTAGAGTGGATCCTGAATAGCGGCAATCCCTCACGTCATCCAGTTCCCGAAAGGAGGCGGAGGGGGAGGCAAAATGACCCTGAGCAGACCGCCGCCGACGGAACACTACCCGGCAGCGGGACAGACCGGGAAACCCATGTGCGGCGCCCTGCCCAGGAACAGAGAGCAAACCTTCAGGGACCCCCCGGGAACGATTCCGGCATCCGGGAGAGGGACTGCGGGAGATGCATCATCGTCCTGAAACAGGCCTGAAGAGATCGCCCGGGTGATCCAGTGGTTCACGGAATCGGATCCCGCCTAGGATATTGCCCCGGCTGCTCCAGACATGATCGTGAGGTATCAATGAATCCTTGGCAGTTGATCGGCCGGGCCCAAACCCCTGGCGGAGGAGCGGAGCTCGTTTTGTACCAACGTGACTCTGAGTTCTCGCTCAAAGCGGATAACCTGGAACTCATGAACAGCCGGGTTTATGGGTCAGAAGAAGCCATGGCCAGATTGGGCTGTCAGAACTTGGCAAAACGGCCGAGGGCCCGCGTTCTGATTGGCGGTCTGGGAATGGGCTACTCGGTGAGAACGGCGCTGGACATCCTTGGCGAGGATGCCCGGGTGGTGGTCGCGGATCTGGTGCCAGCCGTGGTTGAATGGAACCGGGGAGTGCTTGCCGATTTGGCCG
The DNA here is from genome assembly GCA_965197565.1 of Dehalococcoidia bacterium. Classification (GTDB taxonomy): domain Bacteria; phylum Chloroflexota; class Dehalococcoidia; order Lucifugimonadales; family UBA3495. The sequence goes on along the minus strand of CBDANK010000003.1, from coordinate 235,321 downwards.
GCCGACCTCTTGACGACCGACGAACTGAACTCCATGAAGCCGACGTTGTCCAGTTGATAACGGCCGCCAGAAGTGACTACGATGCCATCATGCTTGATGTCGACAATGGCGCGGAGGCGATGGTCCGAAAGGGCAACAACTGGCTTTACAGCCTGCCGGGGCTGACCGCCACCTACGCGGCGTTGCGGCGCGGCGGGGTATTGGCGATATGGTCTACCGGTTCTCAACCGCCATTCGTCAGACGTTTGCGCCGTGCCGGTTTCGAGGTGGATGAAGTCAAGGTTCGGGCGCGTGGTGGAAGCAGCCGCAAGGGAGGCGCACATCATGTCGTCTGGATTGCCACGCGCGGTTGATGGAGGACAGCGTTGAATGGTGCTGGCACCGTATCGCTGTTCAGGGAAAATGTCCGTTTAAGCGGCCGGCTGTAAAGGGCGGAGTAATAATTGAGATGGATCAGCGCGTTGTGCGGGACCTACTCGGTCTCGGCGAAGACGCCGTCGCATCCGTAGCCGGGCTGAGGATACTACTGGCCAGCGAGCCATCCATTCATGGGTCGAAGCAACCGGAGCTCCCTTCCTAGCTAGAGAGCTCTACTTCCCCGATCAACTGGAAGACTCCGCGGCTAAGTAGTTCCAGGCTGCGCAGCAATTCCATGCGGGGCGTCGCCCTTTTCAACTGTTGCGGTGTGAGCAACTTGGGGAACAGCCCACAGGCGTCCGCCAGGCTAATGATCATCACATCCCGAGGGTCGGGAATATCTCCGTCGAACAGTTCGGCCAGAATCCTGACCTTGACCTCCTTCCTGGCCTCGCCGTCAATGACGGGATAGACCCGGGACCGGCGCCACTTGCGGGCGCTCCAGTCAAACCGGAAGACCCAGTGATAATCATCCCCGCGCTGGTCCAGGATGTCGCGAGAAACCAGCCGGGCCAGAGCCTTGTCCTGGATTTGCCAGGCACGAACGGCGGCGTGTGTCAGCCAATAATGAACGTCATGGTCGCCGCCGTTTACGATGTCTGCCAGTATCGGGTCCAACAGGTCGTCGCCCGTGGGTGTGGAATCCACCAGGATGAGCCGGTCAGGGTCGGTGTCTATGCGGCCCTCCAAGGTCAAGTCCATGAGGACACTGCCGGCCAGGGCATATTGCAGGGACCGGTCGGGCAAGCGCAAAAACTTCCCGCTCTGGTCTTCCAACAACAGCAACAGTTCTTATGCGAACCTCAGCAAAAGGCAATTCCCCTCCTAACTAGGCCGAAGTTGTTGACAAATTCAGCGACTGCATCAATATGGTCATTATGCGCCACCACCCTCTGGAGTAGAGTCCCAGGAAGTGGTGTAAGAGGGAGAGGGTCTGGAGAAAGAGAGACCACCGCGTCATCCTTAGCGGGCAAAGAAGAAAGCTCAAGAAAGGAGGACAACGGTGGTCAAGGAAAGGATGGACCTGCTGGAGCTAGTCAACTGCCTCCTAGTCCGACCGCCCACGAGTACCTCAGGCTTTCGTGTCTATTGTGTCCGGCGGATGAAGGTTCTACAATTTGTACGTTTGCCAAAGTTTGTACGGACACGGTCGAGGCTCCATACACTGCGGCTGAGCGCCTTGCCTTCCTTCCGCAGCCTGTTAGGATGCCCGCTGACGAACTGAGCGTCCGATCATGCGCCGAACCGCATCGCGAGGGCATTTCAGGAGGAGAGTCAATGTCTGCTGAGTTCAGACAACGCCACATGAGAGTGATTGAGTCGAACGAAAACGACGTTTCATCTCAGATACGAATGAACCATGGTCGTGAGCTTGAAGTTGTCGATGCCGCCCTCGATCAGATTCTCCAAGGCTTAGATGCTTTCGCCTATGAGAAGCAACGACCAGATAGCCGACTGGAAGATGCCCAAATGTTCCTTGCCGTGAGAAGTTTCAATTCACTGCACATTGCCAGACAGTTATTGGAACGCGGCTACTACCAGCAGGCGTCGGTACTGGTACGAATGGGCATGGAGGACCAGCTTGTTGCAGAAGACGCAGAAACCCATCCTCCAACGTTGGACGCGCTACTCGATGATAAAGGATCTATCAGCAGTGGAGACTTGACCTATGGCAAAATGGCTGAACGAATTTCCCCCGAAGCCAAAAAAGTGTGGGATGAGAAATACGGATTCCTCAGCGAAAGAGCCGCACACCCACGGCGTCGAAGCCTGTTGGCACTCACAACTGTACGGCGGACTTTACTCCCTGGTGGTCACTACGATGATGTACAAGTTAATGTGACGTTCCTCTGTCTCCTAGAGCAACTTGGGCAGGTGCTACGTACAGTTGGTCTCCTGACAGCGAATGTAGAATGCCCTTGGGTTGAAGGAGCTAGGCCGGTACTCAGGGATATGACGGCTCTCTATCGAGAAATAGCTCAGCTCCGGACGGCATAGCCGGGTTCGTCACCTAGGCTGCGCGCCACGCCGTTCCCTACGGCCCCACCCTCTCCGGCAGGTACGCTACTGTCCAGCAATCTTGAATGGGCCCAAACCGACCGCCCACGAGTACTTAAGCTTTCCGTGTCTATTGAGTCCGCCGAATGAAGGTTCTTGATTTTGTCCAGTTTGGTGGACATCTGCCGCCAGCTAATCCAGAACCCTGACCAGCTTCTGCATCGACCGCAGCTCGCGGGGTGGTGCCATGTGCCGGCCGTAGTCGGTCCAAGACACCTCCGCCACGTACAGGTCTCCCCTGGAGTCCACGGCTATCCCGTGGGGGGAATAGAACCGCCCCGATTGGTCGCCGTAGCTCTCCCGCCCGACCCTGGCCAGGACCTTGCCCTTGGTGTCCATCACTGTCACGTGGGGGCCGAGATCGGTGCCGATGTCGTTGGTGGCGATCCCGCAGAAGTACTCGCCGATATATATCAGTTCCTCGCCCGCCCGGTCGCCGATGCAGATGGCGGCGGCGCGGGAGAGGTTGCCCCACTGGGTCTCGTATTTCCCACCGGAGCTGAAGACCTGGATGCGATGGTTCTCGCGGTCGGCGACGTATACCCAGCCATCGTTGTCTACCTCGACGTTGTGGACGATGTTGAACTGGCCGTCCCCGGTGCCCGATTCGCCCCACGAGAAGAGGAGCTTGCCCTCGGGTGAGTACTTGTGCACCCTGGCGTTGGAATAGCCGTCGGCCACGTAGAATTCTCCGGTACGCCGGTCAAAAGCCACGTGGGCGGGAACGCTGAACGGTTCGCCGCTCATCCTGGGGGCTGGGCTTGTGGGGCGTACCGAGGGTCATCAGCAGCTCGCCGTCGGGCGTGAACTGCCGGACCGTGCTGTCGCCGTTGTCCACGCAGAAGACGGTGTCGTCCGGCGCGATGGTCACGCCGTGGGGGTTGGCGAAGACCCCATCGCCCCACGTGCGCAGCAGGTTGCCATGGGTGGTCGAACACGAGCATCGGTATGGTACCGCGGTTGAAGACGTAGACTTGGTCCTTCGAGTCCACCGCGACGGCCGTTCCTTCCCTGTAGACGCACCCTTCGGGAAGCTGGCCCCAGTTCTCGCCCGAGACCCGGTAGTGGAAGCCGTTCTCGCCGATCACGACCGGCCTGGCCTTTTCACCCTCGTTCCCGTGTCCCTCGGCGCGCAGGCCGTACTCCCAGTCCTGTTCCTTGTCGACCATCTTCCTGACCTCCTTGAATCTGCGCCGGCGGGTGCAGCGGCATAGGGAATATATCACACGGTCTGCCGGGCGTCCGCCGGAGCCGGCCTTTACCGCCAGTCGTAGCGAGGTCTCCAGGCCAGCAGTCGCTGCGCCTTTTCAGTACTGATTACGCTGGCGGTGCCGCTCAGCCCTTCCCGTATCTCCACCCGGTCGCCAAAGTTGTTCTTGACCAGGTCAATCGTAGGCTCTTTGAATCGGCTGGAGGGCTGGGCGAGCATGAAAGCTTCATACTCCCCTATCTCCGCATCCAACGCCAGCACGTGAGCCTCGGCCACGTCCCTGGCATCAGCGTAGGCCCACATCACCAGCGTCAGGGGATTCTCTGGCGTGGGTACCGGCCAGGGGAACTCCGCTTGGACTTCCGGAAGGGCCACATTGGTAAACCGCAGGCTGACGACCGTGGTGGCCGAATTGCGGGCGATCATCCTGCCGATATCTTCTCCAACCTGCTTGGTGAGGCCATAGGGCTCAAAGGGCATCATGGGATGTTCCTCGTCCAATGGCAGGTACAGCGGCACGAAAGCGCTCCCGTCGTGGGCCCACCCCATGCCGAAGGCGCTGGACGAGAACACCACGCGCCGCAGTCCCAACTCCGCCGCCGACATCATTACGTTGAAGTCGCTGGTCACGTTATTTTCGAAAATGACCCTCGGGTCTTCCCGCAGCGGCCCGGGGATGGCTCCCATGTGAACGACGGCTTCCGCGCCCTTGAGAACATCCTCCACTGCCTTGGCGTCCTGGAGTCTGCAACGCACAAACTCCGCCGGGAGGTCATCGGCAGCCACCTGGTCTGTCGCCAGGATTTCCTTGTTCTGGTCCACCAGCAACTGCACCACCCGGCGTCCCAGCCTTCCCGCCGCTCCGGTTACTACTATCATCTTTTCCTCCGGCCAATTCCTTTGGTTGATGGTTTGACCAGCTCACCGCATACGGGTCACCGGAATCTCATGGACGGTCAAGTCCGTGGCTGCCACAGTAGTCGACCGATGAAGGCGACTGCCAACCTTCCAGTAGTCGCGGAGAAGGTTGATAAATTTCGACGCCCAAGGGGTGGCAGGTGTCGATGGGGTCGTCGGCGTCTTCTCCCCAAACCTGGACCGACAGGTCTCCGTGGGGACATGTGGAAATGGCGCAAAGCAGGTCTATCTCGGCGAAGAATTCGAAGTAGCCCCCCTGCTTCGCCGGCGAAGGTTTCACGAAGTAACGGTCGTCCCGGGTAAGTCCGGTCACCTGGAATATGTTGAGCACGTCGTGGACGTCGCTCTCGTTAAGATGGTAGGGAGTGATTGCCCGCACTAGGTTTGAGTGGCAGCAGTAGTCGAAGTCCTCACCGTTCAGCAGTTTGTGAACATAAGGATCGCAGCGGGTGCCCAGGAGGTCATGACATCCGGCGCCGTCCTCGTCGAGGGGATAGTCCACCGTGTCGCCGGTGATGGTAAGCATGGGCCGCAGGTACGGGAGACATGACCACAGCCGGTCGAATGTGGTGACGTGGGCCCGGTGCAACTGCTTGGTACGGGCCGCCCAGAACCGTTCCCGGGGATTGTTCAGGTTCCACGCGTTGAAGTCGGCCACCTGCGCACCTTCCACCACGACGACGCGGCATACCTGGCCTGCCAAAACCGGCCATGCTTTACCGGAGCGTACCGGCACCACGAACTGTTCGACCAAGCTCCGGGTCTCCGTTTCCTGCCCCAAGCGTCCGTAGAATTCCCGGTCAACGTCAATGGGGCTGCCGGGTTTGGGCCGGTAAATCACTCTGGGAGCTGGCATAGGACCCCCGTCGGGAATGGACTTAATGAATTGCGCCGGTCATTGGCGCCCGTGAGCGGACAGGTTTTCTCACTCGCACGGTAAGCGGCATCAGGGAGGGCCTCAATATCCGGGAGGGCCCGCCGATGTATTGACCGAAATAATTCAGGATTTACTGACACGTGACTCATTTACGTATCAGTAAGCGCAACAGCGCCTACTCTACAGCCAGGATGTCGTAGGCCAGCGCCAGCATGATTCGTGTGCCGCTCATCAGGCTTTGGATACCCACCGATTCGTCGGTCCCGTGAATGTTGGCGAGCATTGGGTCGTCGTCGGGGTGGGAGCCGACCATGCCATAGGTGGTGGTCCCCAGGTTGCGGGTAAAGCGGGAGTCGGTAAACCCGGTGCTCAGCGAGGGGACCCACTGGATGTCGTCCCGGTCAAGGGCCTTGGCGGTGCTAATCTGGATTCGCTGGGCGAAGTCGGTCTCAAAGGGAGAGGCGTTGGGAATCGACATATAATCGATGTCAATCTCCACCCCCGGAATCCCATCGAGTATCTTGCCCAACTCCTGCCGGACCTAGGCTTCGTCCTGATGGGGCAGCGTCCGAACATCGCAGGTCAGGCGGACCGACTCGGGAACGCTGTTGGATTTGATGCCCCCCTGAATCATGGCGGGCGTGATGGTCATGCGCGATAGCGCCCTCATAATCGAGGCGAACCGGGGGTTCCCATCCTCGGTGTCCGCGACAATCTGGTCGATGTTTGCCGCCGACGGCCTGTCTTCGATGGCGAAAACGGACAGGTGCTGGAACAAGCTGGTGGAAGTGTCACGCTCCGGCTCGTAGGATTCAATCCTTTTCACGACTTCCGACAGAGCGAACAGGGCGTTCGTGCCCTGCCACGGAGTTGACGCATGGGCACTCGAGCCCCGGACCTCAATCTCCAACTGCAAGCGGCCTTTCTCGCCCACTCCCAGCAGATAAGTGAGGTTCCCTGCCGACTCGATGGGAACTCCACCGCCCTCGTTCACGGCCAGATGAGCCGCCAGCTTCTCCGGGTGATTTTCGGCCATCCAGCCAAACCCGTAGCGGCCGCCATGCTCCTCATCGGCGCAGGAGGCCAGGATCAGGCTGTCTTTGAGTTGGACGCCATTCCGCTTGAGAATTCGCAAGGCGATCAATTGGCAGGCGAGCAAGGCCTTGCAATCCGACGCGCCGCGGCCAAAGACCCGGCCATCGGCCACCGTGGCGCTGAATGGAGGAAACCGCCACTTCTCCTCCTCTTCCACCGGCACCACGTCCAGGTGAGGTGGACCCGGAAAATCGGACAAGTAGCTAAGTGAGAGCAATGTTATGCCCGTATCCGGGCCGTGCAGAGGCGACTAACTGGACAGCCGCGCAAGTGGTGTAGGCTCAGGATGAGGCCTGTCTCCGGATTGAGGCCGAGTGGACACTGGTCCGTATTGCCCGGGTGAGAGCATGGTCCGGGAGACTTGCGACGGCATCATTGGTGACGCCCCGGTCAGGGCGATCCCGTTGGGGAGATTGTCTACAGTTCGCGACCCCCTCCGGAGATAGGCCTACACGGTAATGGTGGAGGCGGCGATGAACAGAGGCAAGAGCGGCACGAAACCGGCGGAACTGTCCCAGCTGAACCTTAATTCGGCGGGCATCGACGTGGGCGCCACCAGTCATTTCGTGGCGGTTCCCGCTGACCGCTCGGAACAGCCGGTGCAAGAGTTCGAGGCTTTCACTGCGGACCTGTATCGCTTGGCGGACTGGCTTACTGAATGCGGCGTGGCAACCGTGGCCATGGAGTCCACGGCGTGTACTGGATACCGTTGTTCGGGGTGCTGGAAGAACGGGGCTTCCAGGTGATGCTGGTGGACCCCAGACGCATCAAGAATGTACCGGGTCGCAAGAGCGACGTGGTGGACTGCCAGTGGCTGCAACAGCTGCACACCTACGGGCTGCTGTCCGGAGCCTTCCGGCCTGATGGGGATATACGCCGCCTGCGCAGCTACCTGCGGCAGCGGGCTATGCTGGTGGAATACGCCTCTCATCACGTCCAGCACATGCAGAAGGCGCTGACCGAGATGAACGTGAAGCTGCAGCACGTCATCAGCGACATCACGGGCAAGACCGGCATGGACATCATCGAGGCCATAGTGAGAGGCGAGAGGAATCCCCGCAGGCTGGCCCGGCTGCGCGACCGACGGATCAAGGCGGACGAGGCGACCATAGCCCGATCGCTGCGGGGGCACTGGCGGGATGAGCACCTCTTCCAGCTAACCCAAGCTGTGGAACTGTACCGGGTTTACCAGGGCAAGATAGCCGAGTGCGACCGGGAGATTGAAGCCCAACTGGCCGGATTTGAAGACCGCAGCGACGGCGAACCTCCGGCTCCCAACGGCAGGAGGGGCAATCAGAAGAACGCGCCCGGCTTCGATGTCCAGAGCCAGTTGTACCGGATGACGGGAGTGGATCTGACCCGGGTCGACGGCGTGGACGCCTACACAGCCCTGAAGGTGATCAGCGAGATTGGCACCGATATGACCAAATGGCCCAGCGCCAAGCACTTCGCCTCCTGGCTGGGGCTGAGTCCCGACAACCGCATCACCGGCGGCAGAGTGATCAGCTCGAAGACCAAGGCCAGCGCCAACCGTGCGGCGGCGGCACTGCGGCTGGCGGCCAACGCGCTGCACCGCTCCGACAGCGCTCTCGGCGCCTTCCTGCGCCGGAAGAAAGCCCATCTGGGTGCGCCCAAGGCCATCACGGCCACGGCCCACAAGCTGGCCCGGATCATCTACTCCATGCTGCGCTACGGCCAGCAGTACGTGGACTCCGGAGCCGAATACTACGAGAGTCAGTACCGGCATAGAGCACTGCGCACCGCAAAACACCGAGCCGCGCAACTGGGCTACCAGTTGGTGCCAATACCAGGTCCCTTGGCTTCGGCTGTACCCCACCCATCAGAGGTCGCGCCAGCGTGACAGTTTTGGTTAGTGGGGAGCCCCGCTCCTAAACTGAAGACAGCGGCAGCTGTCGGGAAGGAGCAGGAAATGTCGAAAGAACGCAGAAAGCACAGCCCGGCCCTCAAGGCCAAGGTGGCTCTGGAGGCGGTGAAGGGCGACGAGACGGTGGCCCAACTGGCCGCCCGGTACGAGGTCCACCCCGGGCAGATTCAAGCTTGGAAGAAAGCCCTGACCGAAGGAGCCGCCGGCGTCTTCGGCAACGGCAAGGAGCAGAAGGCCAAGAACGACGCCGCCTTGGTCGCCCGGTTGTACCAGGAGATCGGCCAGCTAAGGTGGAGCGGGATTTCTTGGCGGAGAGGTCCGGTCCATGAGTCCGGGCCGTCGGCGGGAGATGGTGGACCGGGAGCATCCGTCCCTGCCGATAGTGCGGCAGTGCGCCCTGCTGGGGGTGACCCGTTCCAGCCTCTACTACCGTCCCACGGGGGCTTCCGAAGCGGACCTGTCCCTGATGAGGGAGATGGACCGTCAGTACCTGGAGACCCCCTTCTACGGGTCGAGGCGGATGAAGGCCTGGCTGGAGCGGCAGGGCAAGCAGGTGAGCCGGAAGCGGGTGCAGCGGTTGATGAGAGTCATGGGGCTGCGGGCCATCTACAGGCGTCCCCGCACCAGCCAACCGGCGCCGGAGCATCGGGTCTATCCCTACCTGTTGAGGAACGCCAGGGTCACCCGGCTCAACCAGGTGTGGGCCGCCGACATCATCTATCTGCCCATGGCCCGTGGCTTTCTCTACCTGGTGGCAATCATGGACTGGCACAGCCGGTACGTGGTGGCCTGGCGATTGTCCAACACGCTGGAGGCGGGCTTTTGCGCCGAGGCTCTGACTGAAGCGCTGGCCCGAGGTGTTCAACACCGACCAAGGCAGCCAGTTCATCAGCCGGGAGTTCACCCAGGTCCTCCAGGATCGCGGAGTGAAGATCAGCATGGACGGGAAGGGCCGGTACGCCGACAACATCTTCGTGGAGCGGTTGTGGCGGACGGTGAAGTACGAGGAGGTCTACCTGAAAGCCTACGTCAATGCCGTCGAGGCCCGACGGGAACTGGGCGCCTACTTCCGGTTCTACAATAACCTGAGGCCCCATCAAGCCCTGGGCTACCGGACCCCGGCCGAGGTGTTCCACGGGGATCAGACAGTCCGGGAGGAAGAGTCAAAGGACAGGAGGTGGTCGCCGGAAGCAGACGTGGTATCTTATGCGGGAGCGGAGGGACCCTCACTTAACTCTGCCTTAATTCTGTCCAACTAACCGGTCCACCTCAATCCTCGATCTCCACCCAGTTGTCCGCGCCGCAGATGACGGCACACAGGGTGATGACGATGATGTCCAGCAATTCGTGGCGTTTGGCCCGCCCATTTCTGGGGTCCTCTAACTTCCCAAAATGCTCCGCAATAGGGATCAACCCATCTTCCAGTTCCGCCACACCGCACCTCCACCCACTGGTTCACCTTCGCTACCTTAACCCTTTCCTTGTACCATAAACAAAATGCGATTGCCCTGAGGTGAACGTCTAATGGGTTGCCATCTGGGAAAGAGTATGGCATATATCTCGTAGCGGTTGATACCCTTGCGACGCTGTTCGAGTACCTTGTGCTCGATGAGGGGGAGAGTGCGGCGGCTCTTCCACTTGGGTCCCCGCTTCAGCGGAAGCAGCGCCTCGTCGGACCCTAACTGTCGGAAGCGGTTGTAGTACTTAGCGAAGGTCTGTCTGTTGGTATCATGGAAGTTGTAGAAGTCCTGCACGAACCGGAACCGAGGGTGTTTCTTCGCCTTGACCAGTTCGTACTCGCTGATGAGGAACCGCCACTTCTGGACGTAGTTGCGATCCACCGTCTTGTCGTTGCTGTTGTGTCGCATTCTCGCCTCCAGATCGGTATGTGATTGATACCAAATCTACTAGCGAATTACCTAACACATACAGGGGTTACATAAGCCCGTGCCCCAAGCCTCTGGGATCTATGTCTAGGGCCCGGATGGAACGGCAAATTCGGATTTCACCAGGAGAGAAACATGAGCAACTTTGAGAAACTGCGGGGCCGCCTGGCAGCGGGGGAGACGATCTTGATGGACGGGGGTATGGGCTCGGAGTTCGAGAGGCGGGGGCTGGCAAGCCCCACCACGTGGTCGGGCGGTCCGATGCTCACCCATCCCGAGTTGGTGAGGGATATTCATCAGGAATACATAGAAGCGGGCGCCGAGATTATCATCACAAACACCTTTGGCACAGGGCGTGACATGCTGGAAGAGGGCGGCCTCGAGCACAAGGTAGCCGAGGCCAACAAGCTGGGAATCGAAGCGGCGGTACAGGCAAGGAGAAACGCCGGGACAGAGGACTCGGTGGTCATTGCGGCCTCCGTATCTACGATGGCTCCCAAGGCACACGCGGAAGTTCCGGTGCCCTATGGGAAAGCTCTAGAGACCTACCGGGAGCAGCTAGGAGAGCTGGCCAAAGGCGGCCCGGACGTGGCGGTGGGCGAGATGTTGGTCCGGATATCAGACACGCTGGCGGTGATAGAAGCGGCAGCGGAGTTGGGTCTCCCGGTGTGGGTCGGGCTCTCCTTGGTCCGGGATGGAGACGGGCTTTACCTGGGCATCCAAGACAGGCATGGAAGCGAGACCCTTCAAGACGCCATGGACGCCATCAAGGACAAGGACATCGCATCGGTATTCATAATGCACACGCCGGTGGACGACACGGGGCCCGGGCTGGAGATAGTCAAGAAGAATTGGTCGGGAACCTTCGGCGCCTACGCCCATTTCCCCGGCCACGGCGGCCCAACCCCCAAGGCAAATGCCCTGGACCCACAGCAGTACCTGAAATACGCCAAGGGGTGGAGTGAGCAGGGGGCGCGGATAATTGGAGGGTGCTGCGGCACGAGACCCGACCACATCCGGGCACTCAGGGAGTGGCTGTCCGGCTCCTAGCCCGGATCCGCCAAGCTTCCGTATAACATCATAGCCACCCCTCACTCCCTGCAGTGGGAGATCGATCGGATCCCTCGCAACCGTAGGATTACTCACGGGCCGGGCCTCAGTAGGTTTGCCGTCGACGGCATCGAACCCGGGGCCGTGGTCTTCCCAAACACCATCGAGGAAGTGAGTCACTTGCTCTCGGCGGCGGACTGGGACAGCAAGGCAGTGGTGCCATGGGGTGGACGGAATAGTCTGGGCCTGCCGGTAAGACTTGGAGTGCTGAAAGTGAACGCCCGGGCGGTGACGTTCTACAAGAGGCTGGGCTCGAGATAACTGACGAGACCGACACTCACTTCCTGATGCAGGATGAGGGTAGTCTCAGCTAGAAGCGAGGATCGAAGGGACAGTCCGACAGGTGGATTGGTCTCTACTTTCCCATGGGAGACCGAGTCCGCAAGGTCACCCTTGAGCAGGCCGACCAGTTGAGTCAGGGCGAGGCCCAGCTGAGAAGAATCGAACCGTTCAATTCGATCGTCTGAGGGCATGCTCCTCCAACCACCCTCCTTGCCGGTCCGGTGGTAGTCTGCACAGAGACCGCAAAACGTTGATTCCCAGCTTCGGTCCCTCTCAATGGGGCCGCCGCGGGTAAGAATCACGCTTGCGCCCCTGGCTCGAGATGCAGCAGGTCCAGGACCTGAGTTAGATGAGCCCTGGAGGCGCCCAAGCCGGCGGGCAAGGTCAGACTGAGGACAACCTCACAACTCCCCGGACCCCCGTCTCACTCCTCAACCAGTGCGATTGGGCTCCAGCTTGATTCTGCGGACAGTTGGGGAGAAGCCGGTTTCGGGAATTGGAACCTCGCTTGGACGATAGTAGATGGTCCTGATCGTACTGGGGAGCTGCGCCGGACAACCGGCCGACCCGGTGGCGTCGCCTTCTTTTGGTGTTGATTGAGAAATTGAGATGTTGGAGCAACGCCCCGCAGGCGCAGTCCGGGGCATGCCATGAGTCCGCCTTTAACCATTTTCCGTTGCTCCTATGGGAAGTTTCCTGGGAAAACCGGCCCCGGTTTCGGCATCTTCTCTTTCCACCTCGGCCCTAGTGGACTAACCCACTTGCATTGATGGGCGATAGGGTATAATGGTCAGTCGAGGGTAAACTGGAGGAAGTGAGGTGGGAGTGATGGTGAAGAAATACCGGGTAGGGCTGGGGGAGGAGGAGCGGCAGGAACTGAAGGCGCTGGTATCCAAGGGGCGGGCGGCAGCTTACCGGCAGACCCATGCCCGAATTCTGCTGTTAAGCGATGAGAACCAGACTGAAGGCCCGATGAAGGACGAGGAGATAGCCCGGTCCCTGAATGTGGGGAGGGCCACGGTGGAGCGGGTGCGCCGGCGTTGCGTGGAAGAGGGTCTGGAGCGGGCCCTGGGGCGCAAGGAGCAACTGAACCGGCAGCCGAAGCGGTTGGACGGAGCGGGAGAGGCCTATCTGGTGGCTCTGGCCTGCACCGAACCGCCGGAGGGCCGGGCCAGTTGGACCCTCAAGCTCTTGGCGGACCAGTTGGTGGAATGCGAGATAGTGGAGAGGGTCAGTGCCGAGACGGTGCGCCGGACCTTGAAAAAAACGAACTGAAGCCCTGGCTGAAAGATTGCTGGTGCATCCCGCCCCAGGGGAACGCCGAGTTCGTGTGCGCCATGGAGGACGTGCTGGAGGTCTATCATCGCCGATATGAGGACAATGAAGTGCTGGTCTGCCTGGACGAGACCAGCAAGCAACTGGTGCGGGAGACCCGCCCGGCTCGGCCGCCGCGTCCTGGGGCGGTGATGGCCTATGACCACGAATACGAACGCAACGGGGTGAGTAACCTGTTCATGCTTTTCGCGCCCTTGGAGGGATGGCGGCGGGTCGAGGTGACTGACCGCCGGACGAAAGTCGATTGGGCGCGCCAAGTCAAGCAACTGGTGGACGAGGACTATCCTGACAAGGACCGGATAGTGCTGGTGATGGACAACTTGAACACCCATCACGCGGCATCGCTCTACGAGGCATTTCAGCCGGCGGAGGCGCGGCGCATCGCCCAGCGGCTGGAGTTTCACCACACCCCCAAGCACGGCAGTTGGCTGAATATGGCCGAGATAGAGTTGGGGGTGCTGGGACGCCAATGCCTGGACCGACGGATTCCCGACCGAGAAACCTTGGGGGCAGAGACAGGAGCCTGGCAAAGACGGCGAAACCGGGACTCAATAAGGGTGGACTGGCGTTTCACCACCGAGGACGCCCGCATCAAGCTCAAGTCCCTCTACCCATCTATACAAGAGCGTTGAGCTACTAGCGTCTCCCGCAGCAGCCGGCGCGGGCGCCCGCCGCTGATTTGAAGCGCCCAGTCAACTCCGCCAACTGCGCCCGCCTATACCGCCGGTAGGCCGCGGCCAGGATACGCTCAGTGTCCCGGCGCTGCCGGATGCGGAACCCCTTGGCCGTACCCATGACATATCCATACGCCGGAGTCCCCGGCGGCGCATCTTCTTCGATCTTCAAGAGGAGCGGCCGCTGGCGGCCGCCGTCATCCAGGTAGAGTCCCTGGGCCGGCCAGACTCAGCCAACCCGGATTCCCTGATTTTCAGGTTCCCACGTCATCAGCTACCCCCACAGGAGGATTCAGGGTCCCCTCTGCCCTTAGGGTCTGGAGAGTCCTTGCGGGCCGCAGCAAGCGGATTTCGTCTTTTTGGAACGGAAACCCGAATATTGGAACAAAACCGGGTGGGCAGGATAGGGTGCTGTTGGCGTTTGCCGCCGCTGCAGAGATAAATGAGCGGGGCGGGGACTGTGGCTGTTGGACCACGCCGACGAGGGCCGGAATGAAGATATGAATCACCAGGGTGCGGGTCAAGCGGGCCGTTACGGTCCTGGGCCGTAGGGACATGAGCGGGACCGTGGGGTTGGCGCTGTCCCCGTTCTTCATGTTGATTCCGGGGGTCGGGTTTTACCTCGCTTGGCCGCTGGGGTCCGGCCTATTCTTGGCGGCGGTCCTGCGGTACGACAAATGGTTGCAGCGGCGGAAAGGCTTGCTGACGGGGCCGGCCAAGGCGCTGAGGAAAGGGGTACTCCAGCGGGACCCCAAGAAGCGGGACAGCAGGAGAAAACGAAATCGGAAGGGCTAAATCACCGAGTTATTTTGCAGGGAATCCGGGGGCTGGCTGCCGGCATCGAATCCTTGGTCGCCAGATACGAATCAGAGGGGAGAATCCGCCGTTTGATTTACTCAAAAACGGTCTTGGTCAAATAGTGGTTTTACCCCCCCGTTTTCTGGTTCTGTCGTATCTGAGGGACAACCAGTTATTTGACCAGTTTTCGGCTTTTTCATTTATGCAGAAATGGGTTTACCCCATAATATTATAAAATTATTTCCGCCGCAGACGCGATTGCGCAAAATTCGGACGTGAGGATTATTGAGCAAATGGCCCAAGAGACCTACAGGATGCCGCCGGACGGCTGGGTGTGCTTTCACTGCGGAGAGCGGTTCAAAACGGTTGGCGGAGCTCGGGTCCACTTCGGTCGCCGGCCCAGCAGCACGGCCGGTTGCCTGATAAAAGTTGGGGAAGCGCGGGGGCTGCTGCTGGAAGTCCGCCGGCTTGAGGCGGAAGTGCGGGAACTCATCGACAACGCCTGCCGCGTCTGCGACCAACCCCTGCGGTCCAAGCGGGCGCTTGCCAACCACAAGTGGCTGGCGGTTGCGTTTGCTTGTAGGGTAGGGCTGGCGGCAGGGTGGAAGGCCCAGGTTGACCTGTCTGCCAGGCCTGTGACGTTTTTCGGACCTGCAGCCCGGAATATGAAGCGTCACCATGAGGTACAGGGAGGGAGATGGCTATGGAAACCAGTTTTCCAATTACCCGGAGGGACTACTTTGCCGGACCGGCGTTCACTGGCCTATTGATGGGCAATGGCATCGCTCTGGCCGTGGATGCCGACCCCACACTGAACGACGAAGATTTTGGCGACTCCAGGGGATGATGGGGAAGGTTGGCTGAATGGCTTGGCGCCTAGCCGGCGTGATGATGCTTGAAGCTGGTCTGGAGTCGTAGAACTTGGAAGCCTACTCTGAGCCTTTGGCCAAAATACTTTATAATTCCCAATTGAGCCTGTCTCAGAAGGTCATTGTTGTGAGTTTGATCCGGCCCGAAGTTCAGGTCAAACGAAAGGGGCGAATAGACAATTAGCCTCAGTTCATGAAACGTGTGACGGGACGAGGTCCGGGTCCGTCAGGTGGAAGGCTGAAGATGGACGGCGGAACTCCACACCTTCCAACCAAAGTGTGCGCAAGTTGAAGGCGGTGACCAGGAGGGTCCACTCGGCCGTCACATTGGAGAGGCCGCGCAGCAGGAATCTCCGTGCGCCCTGTTGCTCCTTGATGATTCCGAAAACCGGCTCGACCAGCTGCTTTCTCAGCTTGTGACCTTCTTTGGCGTCCGCGGTGGACATCCAGGCGCGATGGCGTCGTAGCGCTTCATCGTGGGGGCCAATGGCCAGGCTTCGCCCGATCTCCTTGGCTTTGGTGCATGCTCTGAGGGCTGGGCACGCCTGGCAGACAGCACCTGCAGCCCGGTACACTCGCAATGGGACTCCGTTCACATGTTGTATCCGGACGAACGTGAGTGTCTGCCCCTGGGGACACTTGAAGCTGTCACTGTGCTCGTCATAGGTGAATCTGTCCTTGTGATATGGGTCTTTGAGGAACCGTTGCCGTGCCTCCGGCACCACCACCTGCTGACCGCGACGGTCGCACTCCGTCAGGTGGCTGGCAGCGAAGTATCCGGCGTCAGCCAATGTCATCTGCGATTTCGTCCCCGTCGTCTCCTCGGCCTGCTCCATCATAGGCGTCAACAGGGCATTGTCATTGACTTCATCTACCACGTCCACTGCGGTGACCAACATGCCGGATGTTCCCTCTTCCGTCTTCGTAGCCGAGACCATCGCTTGGGCGTTGTATCCAGCCACGATACCACCATGCCTACCCTTCATCACTCGGGCCTCTGGGTCAGTCAGGTTGATGCGACTATGGCGTTTCTGACTGGCGAGGCCGGCCATCGTCAGCCTCACCTGCTCTCTCAGAACCTTCTTGTTGGCCAATTCCTCAGGCAGGCGGGTAGCAGCAGCGTCTTCTCCCTTCTCGTTCTGAGCCTCAAGGTCGACTATTGCCCGCTCCAGACGCTCCAGCAGCCCTCTCAGTCCCGCAGCATCGTAGCTCCTGTTCACCGAGGCGTTGGAGGATACCTTCGTCCCATCCACCGCCTGGATCGCCAGGTCCACCAACTCCATGGCCACCGCCGTCCGCACCGTTCGCTCGAACAGCTTCCTCATGGACTGCCGGTGATCTTTGTAGAACCGCCACAGGGTGTTGTGGTCGGGGTGCTGCCACCCGGTCAGCCAAAGATACGGTATTTGGTCCCGGCAGGCTACCTCCAGCTTCCGGCACGAGCGCACACCGCTCATGAACCCGTATAGCCATACGCTCAATAATGCACGGGGATGGTACGCTGGCGCTCCCATGGAATCGCCATCTATGTCCACGCCAAGCTCTGACCAGTCCTCCTTGTTCAAGGCGTCGACGATCTCCGCCACAAACCTGGCTGGATGATCCTGCGGCAACAGCTCGTCAAGGGACGGCGGCAACAACCACATCTGCTCCCGGTCCATATCTCGAAGAGGCATCCCGATTCGCTCCTCTCCCGGTGTTGCTCTACAGTCTACACCCAGGCTTTCTCACAGACTTCTGAGACAGGCTCAATTGAAACCTATCCCGCTGAAAGCGAACAGTCCGGTGAAATGCAACTACCTAAATTGCAAAGCTGCTAACTGCAATAAGAATTGAGGATACCCTGACTGTACTGGGAGAAGTAGGGTGTAGCTGCCGCACGAACTGCACTAAAGCTTGCTTTGATTACAGCGTCAGCCTAAAGCTCAACGTGAAGGTTCTTGATTTTGTATGGCTTGGTGGGCCTAAGTTGACGGTAGGCAGAACCATCTTCGAGATGTGGATGGCGTTGCAGTAGCATTCCACCCGCTCCGATCGAATCAAGACAGTGGAGTTACAAACCCCTCAAGAACTCAATGGCCCTGGCCAGCCCGACCCACGTTACGAAGTTGCTTACGGCATTGTGGACATAGCTGAAGAATCTGCGTATGCGTGACCGGGGTGCTGGCTCTGCCGGCGTCTGCGCTTCCACCGGCAGCTCCGAGGCCAGAAACTCTGCGGCCCTTTGTGCAACGGCGGAAACATGGTGTATCTCACGCTCCAAAGTTAACGTGTCCAGCCGGTCCATGACAGTTTCGTGATTGCCGGGGAAGAAGCGGGCAGGGTCGCCCATCAATTCCCGATGCAGAAGAAGGGCGCCATCCCTGTCCCCCGAAAGTGCCCCGACGTTGAGGTCAATGGGCAGTACCGGCTTTCCGGCAGCCAGCATATCCGTACCACAGCTGTAAGTTCCCTTTCCTCCACCTACTGCCACCATGGCGTCGGCGAGCTCAACTTGAAGCTCTCGGTACCTCCCCCCGGTATATTCCTCTCTCCTGATACGTTCAACTTCTAACACACCTCGTTGCTGCAAATTGCTCAATGTCCGCAAATTACCTTCGCTTAGCCTGCTTTCCACAACATGGTCGGGCATGACTATCCGTGCGCACTTTCTGGGGCCTTCGGTAGTGCTCTCCACGTACCGTTCTACTTCCCGCAGGGCTACCCAGTCAAAAATTCGTGGTACACCTCTGGAGTCTAGGGTTGCTGAGTCATCGGATGCCAGCATCACCAACCCTCCCCCGCGTTGCAGAATTTCCCCAACGAGATGCTCGACGAACTCGACGGCCAGATCTAACTTGGCTTCAGTGCAGGAATTGCTTGCGCTCCCGCTAATCAGTATGAACTTCCCTTTCATTGGGCAGTTGACTCCGCCTAAATGTCGAAGAGGTTGTCGATGTCCGCCTGGGACTTGCAGTTATTGATGCTGTCTCGCATCTTTCTGAAATTGGCTGCTGCCCTCTGACGAGAGGCGCTTCCCTGGCCGTTCATGTAATCGTCAACGTACCTTGATTGGCCAGTGGAGTCCCTGATCGGCTGCTGTACCGCCGTCGATGAGTAGTCCGTTAGGTGACCTAGCATGCTCTTTAGGTCGGTAGGTCCCCGGTAGTTCTTGAATGCCTCTACGGCCAAAGATTCGATGTGATAGCCGGTAATCTTGTCCCGGTCGCTCCGTATGACACGATGGGCAAGGGCCTTAGTCAACTTGACGGCCGGTATAGCCTGCCCTTGCTTAGCCTGGTTCACTTGAGTGAGCTTTTGGGCGAACCTCTCTGGATGTATAACGCCGCTCCACTCGTTACGGGTAGGGTTAGCAATTCTATAACCGGCTCTGGTTCGTATTGCCGGGAGCACCTGAATTTCGATGCCGTTGGAATACTCAACCGTCATCGCCAAGTCGCCGTATCGGACCTTTGTATTGGGCAGTCGCTGCTGGATCAACTCCGCCATCCTTTGGATAACGGCCCTTGGACTTTGGCCCGAATAGGTCGAGTCATTGATCCTGGCAAGAACATCCACGTCGCTCAGGCCATCCACATAAGTATGGCGACTCAACGAACCGCCGAACCTGGTGGGCAGCACATCGTAGTTGGCCTGTTCCAAAGCATTGCGCAAGACCTGAACATGCCGGTTAATCGCTTCCGTGTCACGGTCGTTATAATCGCGCAGCCAGTCTCGCAACCATCCGTTTATCTGGTCATCGCTTGCGGGTTGTCTGGGCCAGGGAACGAATCTACCCCCACTTCCGCCCATTTCATGCTCCTCTACTTCCGAATTTCTGCCCCGGCGATTTCGGCGATACGCGCAGCCCGCCGGGCAACCGGGAATTCTTCTACCAACGACTCAAACTTACCGTTTAAGGCGTACTCTTGCAATGCTTCCTGCAAGCGGTATAAGAATCGCAGGTTATTCGTCCATTCTTCAGAATGGAGATTCGCTTCCGGCAGATTCCATTTCATATCTTCCAACGCTGATTCGTCAATCGGCACCGAGCCATCGGACCGGAAGGTTAACCGGAACCAATTGAGTCCATCGAAGATGTCGGCACCGCCAAAGAAGTAGGCCAGAACCTCGTAGGGATTGATCGCCCCGAACACATGAATCGGCGTGTCCAGGCCAGCGTCGTTCAGCAGGTCGCGCAGCGTTACTATGGAGCTGCACCGTTTCAAGAAGGAACCGCCTAATTCACGGGCAGTAATCCCGATGGCGTCAAACTGCTTCAATGCCTCCAAGTGTTGGCTTAACTTCGGAATGTTGACCCATTCTGTCGCATCAGTGGGTTTAACGAGAAAGTCAGAAGCTGCATGGAGCGCAAGGGAGAAGTCTTCGGATGCTCTCTCGCTTTGGTCTTCCAATGCGCCAACGTGGTCGAAGTTGACGAGCATGGCGTTGCCGCCTTCACCAATACTCTTCACGGTTTCATGGTGCTGTTTTCTTGTCCATTTGGTGGCCGAAGAAGGCGTGTGCCGGTCACCGGATTCTATCCAACCTTCATTGGTCTCGTACAAGCCGCTGTCCAGAATGACAATGTTGACCATATCGGTCACGTCCGCCGGGATACGCCCACCGGCCACGTCAAAGGCACTAACGAGGCATACGCCATACAGCTTGTATCGAAACTCCTCCCAGATGTCCGATATGTAGGGGAAGCCACGGCTGGAAAAAGATGGCGCGATGAGCGGCGTTCCCACCTCCAGCTTGTGAATCCTGCGGACTTGGGCGTGCGGATATTCAACCTCCATTGATTTCAATCCTATCACGGCAGGATGGGCACTCCGCGCAAGCGGGCGCATTCTGCCTTTCGCAGCTATAGGTCAAATGCAGTGGCACCGACTTTTCCATCGCGTATCGAATAATTTCAGCCTTGGTGTCAGCCAGGAAAGGGGCGGACAAAGTAACCGACCCACCGGTATAGCCGTTCAAGAGTCTTTCCATGTGCTTGACGAAGAGAGGCGTCGTGTCATAGTAATCGGTGAGAGCATGAATTCCCAAAGCAATGGTCAGTGGTCTCTCCGTGATAGCCCCGGCTGCTGTCAGAACGAACAAGGCATTCCTACCGAAGAATTCCCCGCGAACTGAGGCCAACTTAAACCCCAACTCCACCCGGTCAATCTCAATTTGGTAATAGTCGGCAACCCGTTGCGCCGCTTCCCATTCGCTCCGCGACGCCGGTTGCCCATAGTCCACGAATATCCCGCTCGCGGACCCACCAAGACTTTGGCAGGCAACCAGAGTCGCGGAGGAGTCAATGCCCCCGCTCATCAAGACCACGCAGCGTTTATCATTAGCCATCGCCTATCCACCCGCTGGAGCTTGGCGGTTCTCCTACTGAGAATACGACCTCGCTCTGCCCGCTTGAACATCGTCAGCCATCGTGTTATATTTCTGACATTCTATTACAGGGGTAATCTCGATGCCAAGCCTTCCATCCCAGATCATGAGCCATGCCGCCGAGTCGCCGGAGGGCACGTTGCTGTGCCCAAGCGCCTTGCTGCACTTGGGCAGCAGAGCGGCTGTTGACCAGGCGCTGTCTCGGCTTGCCCGCAAGGGTGAACTCATGCGGGTGTGCCAGGGCGTCTATGTCCAGCCCATCCAGACCCGCTTCGGGTCTCGATCTCCCGCATTGGACAAGGTGCTTGCGTCCCTGTCCACCCTTTGGGGTGAGACGATTGTGCCCTGCGGTGGGATGGCGGTGAACACCCTTGGACTCACCACACAGGTGCCGGTACGGTCAGTCTACCTTACCTCCGGCCCCAACCGTAAGCTCAGGCTCGGTGGGCTAGCTATCGAACTGCGCCATGCCCCTCGTTGGCAACTGGTGGCCCCACACCGACCTGCCGGCGATGCGGTCCGCGCCCTGGCCTGGCTAGGCCCCGAAGAGGTCGAGGAGAACCTAGAAACGCTTGAGCATAAGCTCTCACCTGAAGACATAGAGGAGCTGGCGGCTACCCGAGCCGTAATGCCTGCATGGTTGGCTGAACCTGTGAGCGCTATGGTGGCCGATGCTTGACAGGACCTTGACTTGTTCTGTCAATAACTGCTGCATGGATGGCATCGAGGAGCTGCCCGCTTGATAAACATGACCCCCGAGCAAGAGGCCCGCTTAAGCATAGACCGGCTGCTAGAGCAGGCAGGATGGGCCGTGCAGAACGCCGACTCCATCAACCTGTACACCAGCAGCGGCGTCGCGGTGCGCGAGGTCCCCTTGAAGTCCGGCCATGGCAAGGCAGATTATCTACTCTATGTGAACCAGAAGGCGGTGGGAGTCGTCGAGGCTAAACCCGAAGGTTCCACGCTTACCGGCGTGGAAGTCCAGTCCGAGAAGTACAGCAAAGGCTTACCCGACAACCTTCCTGCCCATCACAACCCGCTCCCGTTTCTGTACGAGAGCACTGGTGCGGAGACGCAGTTTACCAATAGGCTCGACCCAGAGCCGAGAAGCCGGCTTGTCTTCTCCTTCCACAGCCCGGAGACACTGGCCAAGTGGATTGGCACTTCGGAAACTCTTGGAACTGACCCACGGCGGATAGCTGAAGAGAGGGGCGACTACCTAGCGGCCGACAATCTCCGCCAGAGACTGAAGGCCATGCCTCCTCTCAACACATCTGGCCTGTGGCCGGTGCAGGAGCGGGCCATCGGAAACCTGGAGGAGTCCCTAGCCGCAGGGCGGCCGAGGGCGCTGGTGCAGATGGCCACGGGAAGCGGCAAGACGTTCATGGCCTGTAACCAAGTGTATCGCCTCATCAAGCACGCAGGGGCACAGCGAGTGCTGTTCTTGGTGGACCGCAGCAACTTGGGGCGACAGACCCTGCGCGAGTTCCAGGGCTTCACCACCCCGGATGAGGGTCGCAAGTTCACCGAGCTGTACAACGTCCAACTCCTTCAATCCTCACAAATCGACCCTGTGAGCAAAGTCTGTATCGCCACTATCCAGCGGGTCTATTCCCTCCTGAAAGGCGAAGAACTCGACCCCGAGCTGGAGGAGCTTTCCGGCTTCGACGCAGCCTCTCTTCGGCGTGAGCCTGCGCCCGTCGAGTACAACCCCGACGTTCCGATTGAGACATTCGACGTCATCATCACCGACGAGTGCCACCGTTCCATCTACAACCTGTGGCGTCAGGTGCTGGAGTACTTCGACGCCTTCCTCATCGGGCTGACCGCCACCCCTTCGAAGCAGACCTTCGGGTTCTTTCAGCAGAACCTGGTCATGGAGTACGACCACAAGCAGGCGGTGGTCGATGGCGTGAATGTGGACTTCGACACCTACAGGATTCGGACTGCGATTACCGAACAAGGAGCGACTGTAGATGCCGGGTACTACGTTGACCGGCGTGATCGGCTGACGCGAAAGGTGCGCTGGGAGCTGCTAGAGGAGGACCTGACCTACGCACCCAACCAGCTTGATCGCGACGTGGTGGCGGAAGACCAGATTCGCACTGTCGTCCAGACCTTCAGGGATAAGCTGTTCACGGAGATATTCCCCACCCGCCGAGATGTGCCCAAGACGATCATCTTCGCCAAGGACGACAGCCACGCAGACGACATCGTGCGCATTGTGCGGGAGGAGTTCGACAAGGGCAACGACTTCTGCCAGAAGATTACCTACAAGACCACCGGGGCGAAGCCGGAAGACCTGTTGACCGCCTTCCGCAACAGCTACAACCCCCGCATAGTCGTGACGGTTGACATGATCGCCACCGGCACCGACATCAAGCCGGTAGAGGTGGTGTTCTTCATGCGGAATGTCCGAAGCCGCAGCTTCTTCGAGCAGATGAAGGGGCGAGGCGTGCGCACCATCTCCGCCACTGACTTCAACGCCGTTACCCCCGACGCCCACAACAAGGAGCGATTCGTAATCGTTGATGCCGTAGGTGTGACTGAGACCGAGCTGTCCGACTCCTACTCCATCGACAGGCAGCCCACCGTGCCCTTCGACAAGCTGCTGGACCGGGTGAGCATGGGCGACCGAGACCCGGACGTCCTCTCATCCCTCTCCAGTCGCCTCGCACGGCTGGACCGCCACCTGACAATCAGGGACCGCGAGACTATAGAAGCCACTTCTCAAGGCGTGCCCCTACAGGCCCTCGTCTCCGGCTTGGTCGCTGCCGTGGACCCGGACGCCGCTCTGGATGCCGCACGCCAGACGACAGGGCATGATGACCCGCCTGCATCGGCTGTTGCCGAGGCTCGGAAGCAGTTGCTCGAAGAAGCCACCCGGCCCTTTGCTGCCAACCCCGACCTGCGGCAGCGGTTGGTGGACATCCATCGCTCCTACGAGCAGACCATCGACACGGTGAGCGCCGACAGCCTCATAGAGGCCGGGTTCTCCGACGAACAGGCAAAGGCGATCGTGCAGTCTTTCCAAGAGTACATTGAGGAGAACAGGGACGAGATTACGGCCTTGCAGGTCCTGTATGAGCGCCCCTATAGGCAACGGCTTAGCTACTCCGACATCAAGGCCCTGGCCGATGCCTTGGTATCGCCGCCGCGCTCTTGGACGACTGAACGGCTTTGGGAGGCATATCGACAGTTGGACAAGTCAAGGGTGCGAGGATCGGGCCAGAGGACCCTGGCCGACATCGTGTCCGTGGTGCGCTACGCCATAGGCGGCGCGGACGAGTTAGCGCCCTTCGCCGATGGCGTGCATGAACGCTTCCAGGGCTGGCTGGCTATGCAGGAGACGGCAGGCCGCGCCTTCACCGAGGAGCAGGTGCGTTGGCTGGAGGCCATCCGAGACCACATCGTGGGCAGCGTCAGCATGGAGATGAGCGGCTTCCAGTACGCCCCCTTCAACCGGCAGGGTGGCCTGGGCAAGGCGTACGAACTGTTTGGGGATGAGTTGGAGGCGCTCATTGAGGAGTTGAACGGCGCGCTGGTAGCGTAGCGTCAAACCATGGAGGCAGTATCCGATGCAAGGAAAAGGAGGTAATCGATGACCACGGCTGATGAAATCAAGCAGGCAGTCCTGAGTCTTCCTGCGGCTGAGTACTCCAAGATCATGGACTGGCTCCACGAGTTGGCGGAGGACGCCTGGGACAAGCAGATCGAGGAGAACATTCTTGCCGGAAGGCTGGACTTCCTTGTGGCGGAGGCTGAAACAGCCAAGCGAGACGGCACACTGAGGGAACTGAGGGAGTTGTAGTGTGCACCGCGCTACTCCCCAATTCTGGTCGCATTTTGACCGGCTGCCTGAAGCCGTGCAGGGGGTTGCCCGTCGAAACTTCCGACTACTCCAGGATGACCCAAGACACCCGTCACTTCATTTCAAGAAGGTCAACGACTATTGGGTGGTTCGGACCGGCCGTTCCTACAGGGCTATCGCTATCGAAGAGGGGCCGGACCTATTCTGGGTCTGGACCGGCGGCCACGACGAATACATGCGGATCATTAACCGGTAGGGAATAAGCGGTGCTTGCTCCATCCAAAGGGAACTACATACCAAACTACAGACGGGAGTAAATGGTGGCAGAATTCACCAAAGTGTGTAGGTTTCTTAGGCACCGCAAGCGGGAGGACCTAGCAGAACTGCTGGCTAATGCTCGTGCGACAGATAACTTGTTCGACGTCGGGTTCAGGGGCGAGGAAGTTATCGCTATTGGAGAAGTAACCTTATGGTTTCCAGCATCCGCTGAGATCAGCGTGCAAGGGCTTACATCGGATGATAAAGCGGTGATTTGGGAGGCTCTAGTAGAAGCGGGGGGGTACGGTTATGGTCTTCAATCAGTTAACTACATGATTGATTGGGACTCTCTTGATGATGGCCTATTGGTTCCTTTCGATTCTTCTACTGGTTGGGAGAAGGTTGACCTCACAATGGCAGAACTCCGCAAGCAACTGGACGCCGCTGCAACCCCGGTCGCCTTCCAGAGTGTAGGAGTCCCGTGTAGAGAGGCGCTCATCTCCCTAGCACAGGCGGTCTTTGACCCACAGCGCCATCCTGCTTTAGACAGCGATGTGCAAGACTGTAGCCCAACCGATTTCAAGCGGATGCTAAAGAGATATCTAGCTGCTGAAATGAAAGGAGCAGCAAACAAAGAGATTCGCAAGTGTGTGAAAAGCGCCTATGACTTTGCCACCAGTGCCTATGACCTTGCCAACAGGGTGCAGCACGACCCGAACGCTAACTACCGTAACGCTGCCTTATGCGTGCAGGCTACCTTCAGTGTAGTTGGTCTGATTCAGATTATGGCTGGTCAGCGAAACAGGGGTAGCGAAGATTAGATGTCCTGTAACTTGGTATGTAATCCCCCATCCAAACATGCTGATGACGTTGCAGTTGGGACCACACTGTCCTCAGAAATCCCTGAAGGGTGGGCAATGACCACTTTGGGGAGTCTTCTTGAAGTGATTCGTGGTGTCTCATACAAGAAAGTCGACGCCAGCAGCGTTTCCGCAGAGGGATTCGTACCACTACTACGTGCAACTAACATTGACCGCATACTGAACTTTAATGGCCTCGTATATGTCCCAACGCAGTATGTGAATCCAGACCAGTACCTGAGACCTGGGGACATAGTTATCGCTGCGTCTAGCGGTAGTTCATCGGTAGTAGGAAAAGCAGCTCAGTTGAATAAAGAATGGGTCGGCACCTTTGGCGCTTTTTGTTTGGGATTGAGGGCAGTTAGCGCTATGGATAATAGATACCTTGCATGGTTTCTACAGGGTGATGACTATCGGAATCGCACCTCGCAACTTGCGGCTGGAGTAAATATAAACAACCTTAAGCGAGAACACATTGAAGGAATCCCCGTCCCCTTTCCTCCCCTCCCCGAGCAACACCGCATTGTGGCGGAGATCGAGAAGCAGTTCACGCGCCTTGACGCCTCGGTCGTCTCGCTGAAGCGGGTCCTGGCCAACCTGAAGCGGTACCGGGCTAGTGTCCTCAAGGCCGCCTGCGGGGGAAAGCTGGTCCCCACCGAGGCTGAGCTTGCCCAAGCCGAGGGCCGGGACTACGAACCCGCCGACCGTCTCTTGGAGCGCATACTAGCCGAACGCCGCGCCCGCTGGGAGACACAGGAGAACCGGAGAGGCAAGTACAGGGAACCTTCCCCACCGGCCATCTCCGACCTGCCGGACCTGCCGGAGGGCTGGGTGTGGAGCAGAATCGGTGAGAGCTTTGAGGTCTATGTAGGGTCTACACCCAGAAGGGCAAGGTCTGATTTCTGGAACGGAGACATCCCATGGGTTAGTAGTAGCGAAGTATCGTTTAGCAGAATCAAGGCTACACGCGAATACATAACCGAAGGCGGCCTGAAGAATAGCAGCGTTACTCTACATCCAATAGGCACAGTCCTATTGGGCATGATAGGAGAAGGCAAGACACGAGGCCAAGTATCGATACTGGATATTCCCGCCTGTAACAGTCAGAACTCCGCAGCGATCAGAGTCTCTGAGGCTGGATTGCCCCCTGAATATGTCTTTTTCTACCTGTGGGGCCAGTATGACGCCACAAGGCGCATCGGGTCCGGCAACAATCAACCCGCGCTAAACAAATCACGCGTCCAAGAGCTCTTGATGCCACTTCCACCCCTCGCCGAGCAATGCCGCATCGTCACCGAAGTGGAACGTCGCCTCTCGGTCATCCAGCAGGCCAAGGCCGCAGTCGAGGCCAGCCTCACAAGAGCCTCTAGGCTGCGCCAGAGCATCCTGAAGCAGGCGTTCTCGGGAAAGCTCGTTCCCCAGGACCCCAATGACGAACCGGCATCGGAGCTGCTGAAGCGCATCCGTGCCGAGCGAGAGGCGGCCCAGGCTGCCTCTAAGCTCAAGAGTAGAGCCAAACGCCGCAGGGCCAAATCAAGTCCTAAAGGCAGCTCGTTCTCGGCGTTCAGGAGAAAACCTCATGACTACATCCTCCGTCATTGGACAGAAGCTATGGAACTACTGCAACGTGCTCCGTGACGCCGGGTTGTCCTACGGCGACTATCTGGAGCAACTCACCTTCCTCTTGTTCCTCAAGATGATGCACGAGCGAAGCCAGCCGCCGTTTACGCTGCTTCCTGACTACCAGCCACCTCCGATCCCAGACGGCTGCGACTGGCCCAGCTTGCTCGCCCGTGAGGGAGACGAGCTGGAGACACACTACCGCCGCACCCTGGAGGCTCTTGGCCGTCAGCCCGGCACGCTTGGGGTCATCTTCAACAGGGCCAGGAATGAAATCCAGGAACCGGCCATGTTGACGCGCCTGGTGAAGGACCTCATCGACAGCGAGACTTGGCTGGCGCTTAGCGCCGACGTCAAGGGCGACGCCTACGAGTCGCTGCTTGAGCGGAACGCCCAGGACGTCAAGACCGGGGCGGGGCAGTATTTCACGCCAAGGCCGCTGATCCAGGCGATTGTGGATGTGATGCGCCCGGAGCCGGACACCACCATCTGCGACCCTGCCTGCGGCACAGGCGGTTTCCTCCTGGCAGCGCACGACTACATCGTCGGCAGCAATCCAAGCATGAATCAAGGCCAGTTGGACCACCTTCAGAACAGGGCGCTCTTTGGTTGGGATAACGTGGCAAAGGCCGCCCGGCTCGGTGTTATGAATCTGTATCTTCGCGGCATTGGCGGAGATGAGACCAACATCGTCGTCGATGACAGCCTGCGCACCCATCCGGGAGTCAACTTCGACATCGTGCTCACCAATCCACCCTTCGGAAAGAAGTCTAGTCTGACTTTCGTAGGCTCAGACGGTGAACCCGAGCGGGAGAGTCTCGTGGTGGAGCGTCCCGACTTCTGGGCCACCTCCAGCAACAAGCAGTTGAACTTCCTCCAACACGTGCGGTCCCTGCTGAAGATACATGGACGGGCTGCCATCGTAGTCCCGGACAACGTCCTGTTCGAAGGAGGTGCGGGCGAGACCGTACGGCGACACCTGCTAGATGAGTGCGACGTTCACACGCTGCTCCGTCTCCCCACGGGCATCTTCTACGCCCAAGGGGTCAAGGCCAACGTCCTGTTCTTCGACAGGAAGCCTGCCAGCGAGACCCATTGGACACGCGACCTGTGGATCTACGACCTACGCACGAACCGGCACTTCACCCTCAAAACCAACCCCCTGACCCGCGCTGACCTGGACGACTTCGTGGCCTGCTACAACTCGGAAGCCCGCCACCAACGCCAGGAAACCGAACGCTTCCGCCGATTCAGCTACGAAGACCTGATGAAGCGGGACAAAGTAAATCTCGACATCTTCTGGCTACGCGACGAGAGCATGGAAGACTCGGCCAACCTCCCGCCGCCGGACCAGATCGCCGAGGAGATCGTAGAAGACCTCCGCTCCGCCTTGGAGCAGTTGGAGGAGATTGCGGTGGACCTGTCGGCAAGGACGACATCTGAGTTGTAGCTCGGCATTACGTTTCGGCTAGCTCCTCTCTCCGCTTCTATTCAACGCTGAGCACCCACGCGGGCACCAAGAGTGTGGCGAGCCTGGGTTTCTGCTCGCGTTCCCCCCGGGTTTATCGCCACGTAGGTGATGACGCTCGCCGCAGAGAACAGTGACCGCTGCGTGACCCCGCTACGTTAGCCCTCGCCCCTACCACAAAACCTCTTCCTACACAATGGCTTGCAAGGCATTACATGCGAGCAATTTTCCATTCACAATGAGATGTTGGACCATTGCCGACTGGAGAAGTTGATTGATCGTCACGGAGCCAAGAACACGAACTTCGAACGGCACGACACAAACCGGGCCGGAGCTCAGGAGAGCGGTTCGGGACTACGTGCGCGCCTACGCGTCGCTGCACGGACGGCACAAGGCAACCGAGCATCTCGGCGTGTCCCGCCACACCCTCTGGAGGTTCCTCGAACGGGGCCACCTAGGGCACGCCGTGCCCGCCGCCGTCCTGAGCTCCGTCGGCGAGAGCGTCCGGGCGATTCAAGGGGCCACGTTCGAGATCATCATCGACCTGGAGGGCCTGCGTGTCAAGGGCGGGGACATATTGGGCCACCAAGGCGGAGCAAAAGTGTACCACCTCCGGTTGTTGACGTTCAGCAGAAATGTCCTGGCCAACTGTCCAGCATAAATGTCCGTGGCAGTTGTTGAGGAGGAAGGTGACACAGACAGGTGTGTAGTAGACAGGTCAGGAGGAGGACGGTTTCTGGTGCGACCTACCCGTCGACCGTATCGTCCGGAGCTTGAGAGGCGGCGGTTTCCCTGCTGTGCTTGAGGCGGTAGCTCTCACCGTTCATCTCCAGGATGTGGACCTGGTGGGTGAGACGGTCCAGCAACGCGCCGGTGAGGCGCTCCGATCCGAACACCTCGGTCCACTCGTCGAAGGGGAGGTTGGTGGTCACCAGGATGGAGCCCCGCTCGTAGCGCTGGCTGAAGACCTCAAAGAGCAGTTCGGCCCCGGTGCGGGACAATGGCACGAAGCCCAGTTCGTCGATAATCAGTAGCTTGAGCCGGGACAGTTGTCTCTGCAGGTTGAGCAGCCGTCTCTCATCCCTGGCCTCCATCATTTCGTGGACCAGGCCGGCGGCGGTGGTGAACCCCACCGGCATTCCCCGCTGGCAGGCGGCCAGGCCCTCCTGAGCTTGCCGAAGGGCCCAGGGCCAGGTGGGTCTTGCCGGCGCCGCTGTTGCCGACGGCGATGACGTTCTCCCGGCGTTCGATGTATTCACACCGGGCCGGTTGCATCACCAGTTGCTTGTTCACCGAGGGGATGGCCGGGAAGTCGAAGGTGTCCAGGCTCTTTACTGCCGGGAAGCGGGCCGCCCGGACCCGCCGCTCCACCATGCGCTGGTTCCGGTCTATGAGCTCAAGTTCGGCCAGGCGCAGCAGGTACTCCGGGTGGTCCACGCCCTCGGCGGCGCACTGGGCCGCCATCTTCCCATATTCCCATATTCCCGCAGGAAGCTGGGCAGCTTCAGTTCCTTCAGATGGTGTTCTAGAAGCAGCGTGGAACGGTTGCTCATGCCGCCCTCCCCGACAGCAACGTCATGTAGTCCCCGGCGGAGGCGGCGCTGACCCGCACCCGGGGCAGATAGGGGTACAGCTCCAGGTCCAGCCGGGGCGGCCTGCCCTCCAGCCGGCACAGCACCAGGTGCTTCACCGCGTCGAAGCTCAGTGCCCCCAGCCGGATGGCGTCCCGGACCGCGGCTAGCACCTCCTGGTGGGAGAAGTGCTCCAGCAACCTGAGAACCTGAACGAACTCCCGCTTGCCCCTTGGTCCCATGCGGGACTCCAGCAGGCGGCGCAGCGTGTTCATCTCCTCGGGCAGGTCCCATCCCTGCAGGGGCGCGGCCTGGTCCAGAGCCGCCGTCTTCTGCTCCAGCAGGGGCAGGTAGTGGATGGTGTCGTAGACGAAGTCGTCCCGCTGGTAGGAGCGCGGATGCCGGGCGATGACCTCAGACCCGCAGCTGATCACCACCTGGTCCACGCAGCCCCTCACCAGCACCTCCCGGTGTCCGTAGGCCACCGGCACCGAGTAGTCGTTGGTGCGGTACCGGACCAGGGACAGTGAGCTCACCCGGCCAGCCTGCTTTTCGCAGGCGTCGTAGGCCACCGCGGGCAACGGCATCAAGCCATCCAGGTCCCGCTCCATCCGCTGACCGATGCTCTCCGAATGCCCCCGCAGCCTGGCATCCATCCGCTCCAGGCAACGCTGTTCCAGGTGAACATTCAGGGCATCGAAGCTGTCAAAGGACGGTACCGGCACCAGGAAGTTGCGCCGTATGCAGCTCACCATCCCCTCCACCTTTCCCTTGTCATTGCCCTTGCCGGGACGGCCGAACCGGTCCTCGAAGAGGTAGTGGGACTGGAGTTCGGTGAATACCCTGGTGCGCTTGCGCCGGCCATACCCCAGGATCTTCGCCACTGCCAGCCTGGTATTGTCGTAGAGGATGCTCCGGGGGACCCCGCCCAGGAAGGCGAAGGCCGAGACATGTCCATCCAGGAATGCCTCGGTGGTCTCCGCCGGGTAAGCCTTCACCAAGCAGCCGTCGCTGTGAGGCAGGTCCAGCACGAAGCAGTGGGCTTTCTGCTCCACGCCGCCGATCACCACCAGGGCCTCGCCGAAGTCGCACTGGGCCTGGCCCGGCGGATGGGACAACGGCACGAACATCTCCCGCGATTGGCGGCGGCGCTCTCTGACATAGTCCTTGACGATGGTGTACTGGCCGTCGAACCCGTACTCGTCCCTGAGACGCTCGTAGATGCGTTTGGCTGTGTGGCGCTGTTTCCTGGGAACCTGGTGGTCGTCTTCGAGGATCCGGTCGATTACGCCCGTAAATCGCTCCTCCTGAGCTTGTCGAAGGGTTGGGCGCCGGGGCGTAGTCTGCCTCCGGTAGCCCGGAGGGACGGAGTAGGCCAGCATCTTCCGTACAGTGTCCCGGTGCAGCCCGAACACCCGAGAGGCCTCCCGGATGCTCATCCCCTCCACCATCACCGCCCTGCGGACCCGCAGATACGATTCCACTTGGTACATCCCTGGCACCATCCATGGGGTCTAGAATGCCCCTATGGATGGCGGCGGGCGGTACACTTTTCAACCGCCGATTTGTTGATGTCCAGCGAAAACGTCCTCGCTAACTGGCCAGCATAAATGTCACATTCACGCCATGGAGAATGTGACTTTGAATCCCAAAGAACAGACGAGACTCCAGGTTCTGAACAGCTTTCTCACCGAGCACATTTCCCTGGATCAGGCGGCTGAACTGATGGGAGTCAGCCCGCGCCACACCAGGCGCATCCTGGCGGCTTACCGGGAGAAGGGCGCTGCATCCCTTGCCCACGGCCATCGGGGCCGCAAGCCGGCCAACGCTATTCCCGAGACGACCAGGAGCAGGGTGGTTCACCTGGCTCGCACGGTGTACGAGGGAGCCAACCACACCCATCTCTCAGAGTTGCTCAGTGAACGCGAGGGCCTCGACATGGGCCGGACTACGCTGCGGCGCATCCTGGTCAACGCCGGGCTCAGCAGTCCGCGGCGAAGGCGCCCGCCCAAGCACCGGGTGCGCCGGCAGCGGATGCCCCGGGAGGGCATGCTGATTCAGATGGATGGCAGTTATCACCGGTGGCTGGGCGACGACGGACCTCAGTTCACGATACTGTTCGCCGTGGACGATGCCACCGGCTGTGTGCTCAACGCCCTCTTTTGCGATCATGAGGATACCAGCAGTTACTTCCTGCTGATGCAGGGACTGCTCCGGCGCCGCGGTATTCCTCTCGCCCTGTACACCGACCGGCACGCTGTCTTCAAACACCGTTCGGAATATCAGCCCACCGGGACCCCAACCCAGTTCGGCCGGGCCATGGAGGAACTGGGGACACAATTGATTTTCGCACTATCACCCCAGGCAAAGGGGCGGGTGGAGCGGACGGCGGGAACCTTCCAGGACCGGTTGATCACGGAGCTCCGGCTTGCGGGTGCTACCACCGCCCTACAGGCCAAGGCCGTCTTGCAGCAGTTCCTGCCCCGCTTCAACCGGCGTTTCGGGGTTCCGGCCCAGTGTCCCGAGCCGGCATTCCGGCCCATGGGTCCGGAGTCGCGCTTGGGGCATATCCTGTGTTTCAAGCATCGCAGGAGAGTGGCGCGGGACAACACCGTGAAGTATTACAGGCACACCCTGCAGCTGCTGCCCACTCAGGAACGCCGCAACTACGCCGGAGCAGTTGTGGTGGTGCTGGAGGGGCTGGACGGCCGGCTGTCGCTACAGCACGAGGGACGCATCATTGCGTCCCAGGAAGCACCGCCCAGTCCGGCATCTCTCCGAAGCCGCAACGGGACTTCTCCAGCCGCCACCATCCCACCCTCCGATCCCGAACTCGCGTCAAAACCTTCGGTTGCAGCTCTCGCACTGCCGGGCGCAAGGCCGGATCAAGAAGTAGATGCTCACGCTGCGGCAATCGACGATCCGGACGTAGCCTGGTTGCGGGTCATCGCATCGCCGCGGAAGCCGACGTTTCTCCAGCAAGAGAGATGGAAGGCGGTGCAGCAGGCCAAGCTTCAGGGGAGGTCCATTCGACGGATGGCGAGGGAGTTGGGAATCCACAGAGAGACGGTAAGGAGATACATCGACGCCGAGAGTCCGCCGACGCGGCGAACCCCAGCAACTCCTCCGGCACCAGCATCTGATACCATCGCAGATTAAGCAAAGGACATTTATGCTGAACACTTAACCGGACATTTATCCTGAACTTCAACAGCCCTTTGTCAGCGATCTATCCGCCTTCGTGGTCCAATTTACCTCCGCCGATTACACCATGAGGAGGTTTGACGGGGATTGCTATTTATCGCCCGTCTTTGGCAGGAATGGAACGAGCTTATCTGCTAGAGATGCAAGGTTTCTAGTCTGGACCCATATGTCCCCGTTGCCCTTGAATTTCATCACCAGGCCTTCTCCGCCTGCGATGAGTGAGCGGATTCCACCCACCTTGCCGATTGAGTAGTCTACGTCATCGGTGAATGCAACCAGGTGACCCGTATCTACGACCAACTCCCTCCCAGGTTCAACCGCAATCCTTTTAATGGCGCCGTACGAGTTGTAGTAGACGGTTCCCATCCCATCCGTGGAGTAAACCCTGATGAAAAACAAGCTCTCACCACTGAAGAGGCCTCTGAAGCCCTGAAACTGGGTGTCGGTTTGGACGTTCTCGGTGCAGGCCAGGAAGGAACCCGATTGGACGAAGAGATTCTTTCCCTGGTGCAGGTCAAAGGACCCGATGTCCCCAGGTGAATTAGGGGCGAGACTCACCTGTCCGCCACCTGTCTCCGCAGTGAAGGTGTTGACGAAGAAAGACTCTCCACCCAGCATCCTCTTGAACCCGCCGAACAGGCCGCCGCCCCCGGTACCCGTTTTCATCTCCACACCCTGTTGGAGAACCATCGCTCCCGGCTCAGCCTTGATGGCTTCACCCGGCTCCAAGTCTACGGTCAGCATGGCGTAGCTTGGGTCGAACTCAACTGTGGTTTTCACGTTTTGCCCTCCCGCCTTGGACTAGTGGCTTTTGCCATCATAACCCCAATTCCACCACGTAGCCACATCTACTGCCCAAAATACTGGGCCTGACTTGACGGTAGACAGAACCGTCTTCGAATTGTGGCTGGGGGCGCTGTGAGTTCCCTCAAACCAGCCTTTTCTAAACGTACCAGGACTGAGAACCACCTTCACTTAAGGATCCTGACCGCCCTCTCGGACCACCCTTAATTACGAGAAACGAAGTCTTGGCCGGAAAGATAACAGGGGTCAATTGGTTGCTAGAGAGTGCGTATTGCACTTAGTACTACAGTTGCACTACTGGAACCAGTAGTGACAGCCGTCGTTGGTAGTGACATCGCCGGGCTTGGGCCTGATGGTGTCGTCTCCATAGAGACCAGGACAGAACAAGCTCAGCGGGGTGATTGGCCGTCGATACCAGGCGGGTGAGCAGCCGGCGCACCTCGGGGACTGTCATGGGAATCAGGCTTTCATCCAAGCCGGGACAGCCCCCCTTTTCTTGGAGCATCCTTGCGCCGACGCCTGATGTCTTATTACCGCCAGGTAGGCGTGGGCCAGCATCACCAGGGTGATATGCCGGTACCAGCCATCCCATCGGCGCACTTCGTACTGGTCCAGCCCTACCTGTCCCTTGGCCGCCTCAAAGCACTCCTCTATGGCCCACCGCGTCCCGGCTACCCTTGCCAGTCCCTCCAGGGTTGTTCCCGCCGGGCCGTAGCACACGTAGTAGGCCAACTCCTCCGGTTTGGCTATGCTGCGCCGGGCCAGCAGCCAATACCCCTTGCCCGGTTCTCTCAGGGGCCGGATCTCCACCAAGGCCCAGTCGTATACCCTGGGCCCCGTCTCCCGCGCTGCATCTGTTCCAGTCAGACTCGTCAACCTGCGACGCCAGCCGGTCCGCCCTCACCTGGAGGGGTCCCTTGTCCGTCCAAGCCCACAGCTTCTCGTTGCTCTTGATGGCCAGAACGTGCGCAATACCTTCCCGTTCCAGCCACAGCCGCAGGTTGCGGTCGCTGCCGTAGACCTCGTCACCGGCAACCCAACCGAAGGGGACTCCCGATTCCAGCGCCCGCTCCAGCATACGCTGGGCCAGCCGGGGCTTGGTCTGAAAGCCAACATCTTCCGGCACTCCGGCCTCCCGGCGCCGCTCCCGGTCCTCCGCCCAGACCTGGGGCAGGTACAGTTCCCGGTCCAGCAAGGTTCTCCCCTTGGCCGAGGCATAGGCCAGGAATACCCCAATCTGACAGTTCTCAATCCGGCCCGCCGTGCCGCTGTACTGACGCTGCACCCCTGCGGACTTGTTCCCCTTCTTGAGAAACCCGGTTTCATCCACCACCAGTACGCCGTCAGCGTCGCCTAGGTGCTCCACAACGTAACCGGCCAGATCGTCACGAACCAGGTCGGCGTCCCACCGGTAGGTGGACAGAAGACGCTGCACCCCGTAGGGAGTGGCGTCGCCCGCCCTCTCGGCCAGTTGCCAGCCGTTCTTACGTTCCACCGGACTCAGTAGTCCTCGCAGGTAGTCCAGCGCCCGCCGGCGCGGCTCCGGACGCCGGAACCGCCCCGCTACACACCGGTATACCTGTTCAATACCCTCGGCCCACCGGACCACTTCCTCAACCTCGTCCCTAACCTCATTCCTGCACGCTGCCACCGCCACACCTCTTCATCAAGTGATGGCCTATTCTACATTGTTAATCTGCAACTGTAGTACTAAGAAACTATCTCAAATTGGGGTTTCAGATAGTAGTTAACGGGTGAAGGTCGTCGCTAGGATTGTTCCCAAAGGCGGGTGGAGGTGAATCGCAGTGGAGTGGAAACCGTTACCTATTTTATGGGATGTTCCGGACGACCTTTGGGAGCGAATCGGACCGGTGATACTGGAGTTGGACCCGCCCAAATCGAAGGGGCGCAAACGGGTGGACCAGCGGAAGATGCTGGAAGGGATTATCTTTCGAATGCGAAGCGGCTGCCAGTGGAACCACCTCCCCAAGGAGTTGGGAGACGATAGCACCATCCATCGGACCTTCCAACGCTGGGTAGGGTGTGGGGCACTGGAGGCCATCTGGGCTGTCCTGATAGAAGAATGCCAGGAGTTGGGCGGCGTGAACTGGGAATGGCAGTCGGCGGATTGCTCTATAGGCAAAGCGCGTTTTGGGGGGGCGCCATTGGACGAAACCCCACCGACCGGGGCAAAGCCGGGAGCAAGAAGAGCATCCTGGTCGACGCAGCAGGCGGACCCCTGAGCGTAGCGGTGGCTGGAGCCAACGTCCATGATACGAAACTCTTGAGACCGACCCTGGAGAGCATAGTAGTGGCGCGCCCGTCAGGCGCTCAAAACCTGTGCTTGGACAAAGGGTATGACAATCCCACAGGCCACGGGACAGTTGCCGCCTACCAATACTGTGGACATATCCGGCGCATTGGGGAGGAGAAGCTGGACCAATGGGGAGAGAAGACCTTCCCCGCCCGACGGTGGGTGGTGGAACGCACCTTAAGCTGGCTGTCCAAGTGCCGGGGGATACTGGTGCGCTACGACAAGAAGCCGACCAATTACCTGGGCCGGCTTCAATTGGCTTGTGCCCTCCTCTGGTACCGCCGTCAACGCCGCCTCGCTGTTTTGAGATAGTTTCTTAGTACTACAGCCGCAGATATGGACTGAGAAGGTTAAGGCGGCGGTTGTAGTGGCAGCGGCGGGCTCTGGCCTGATGTCGCCGCCGCCACCGGGACCACGCCAGTACCGATTCTTCCGGAGGGTTAGGCTTCCAGATCAGATGGTAGAGGAGCCGGCGGACCTCGGGAACTGTCAGGGGAATCAGGGATTCATCCCGTTCCGGCTCTCCCCATTTTTACTGCTGCAAACCGCGTTCGCCTGTTGCCTGACCACCGCCAAGTAGGCATGGGCCAGCATCGCCAGAGTGATGTGACGGTACCAGCCATCCCATTTTCGGACTTCATACTGGTCCAGTCCTACCTGTCCTTTGGCCTCCTCGAAGCATTCCTCGATGGCCCACCGGATTCCCGCCACCCGCACCAGTTCCTCCAAAGGCGTATACGCTGGGCCGAAGCAGACATAGTAGGCCAACTCTTCAGGCTGAGCAATGCTGCGCCGGGCCAGCAGCCAATACCCTTGGCCAGGTTCCCTCATGGGCCGTATCCCCACCCTGGCCCAGTCATAGACTCGGGGGCCTTTGGCCCCGTTGCCGGCGCTGCACCGAATCCAATCCGATTCTTCCACCCCAGCCGCCAGTTGGTCCGCCCGTACTTGCCGCGGCCCCTTGTCCGTCAGGGTCCACAGCTTCTCGTTTCTCTTGATGGCTAGCACCTGAGGCATTCCCTTCTGTTCCAGCCACCACCGCAGGTCGCGGGCAGTGCCGTACACCTCGTCCCCAGTGACCCAGCTGAAAGGAACTCCCGATTCCACCGCTCGCCCCAGCAGGTCCTGGGCCAGTTGAGGCTTGGTTCGGAAGGTCACCTCCTCGGGAACTCCCGCCTCTCGCCGGCGTTCTCCATCATCAGCCCACACCTGGGGCAGGTACAGTTCCCGGTCCAGCAGGACTCGTCCCTGGGCGGTGGCATAGGTCAGAAATACCCCCACCTGGCAGTTCTCAATCCGTCCCGCCGTACTGCCGCTGCACTCCAACCGATTTGGCCCCCTTCTTCAGGAACCCGGCCTCGTCCACCACCAGCACCCCAGCGGCGTCGCCCAGATGCTCCACCACGTAGTCCCTGAGGTCCTCGCCAACCAGATCGGCTTCCCAAGCGATAGGTGGACAGCAACCGCTGCACCCCGTCGGGTGTGGCGTCGCCCGCCTGCTCCGCCAGTTGCCAGCCGTTCTTGCGCTCTACCGGAGAAAGCAGTCCCTTTAGATAGTCCAGCGCCCGCCGGCGGGGTTCCCAACGGTGAAACCGTCCCGCAATGCACCCATGAACCCCTTCGATGCCTTTGGCCCACCGCGCCACCTCTAACACCTCGTCCCTGTCCCTTGCCACCGCCTCACCTCACTCACCCCCTAAAGTCACTACATTCTACCACCGATTATCTGCGGCTGTAATACTAAACCAAAGCCAAGGTGAAATGCGCATAAGGATAGGGTAAATTGGGAGGCAGTTGGGGTAGGTAGTTTGGGAGGGGTTGATGATGGGGGTAAGAGATATAGGCCAGTCTTTGGAACAATGGCAGATGGGCGCGAAGGACCTGCGGCGGAGAATGATCCTGGCGCCCACACCCCGGGAGCGGGAAAGGTGGTACGCCGTCTGTCTGCTGGCCCAAGGCTGGACGGCAGTGGCCGCAGCGGAGGCACTGGATCGGGATCCCCACAGCATCGGACGGTGGGCCTCGGCCTTCGGCGAGGGTGGTCCGGCAGCCCTGATCTTCGAGCAGACCGGCGGTTCCCCCCCGCCCTCGACCAGACACAGCAGGCGGAGTTGACAGGAGCGGTGCAGCTGCCGCCGTCATCATCGGGCCTGGAACTGGCCAACTGGTATTGGAAGGTGGTGCGGGAGTTTGTTTCTCAACGGTTTGGCATCAGATTGAGTCGCAGCGCTTGCCTGAATTACCTGCACCGGTTGGTATTTGCCTTCAAGCGTCCCAAGAAGCGCCTGGTCAAGGCTGATGCGGCCAAGCGGGACGCCTTCGTGGCGGATTACGCCGCCCTGTCGGAGCAGGCGATACAAACCGGAGCCAAGATATTCTTTGTTGATGAGGCCCACTTCCGGGCGGACGCGGAACTGTGGGGCAAGTGGGTGCCGAAAGGGGAGTTGGCGTTGGTGGACTCGACCAGCCCGCGGTATGGGGAGAAGGCCAGCTACTACTCGGCGGTGTGCCTGGCGACGGGAGAAGTGGAATGGATGGAACTGGAGGGCAACAGCAACGCTGGGACCTCAGTTGCCTTCCTGATGCAACTGAGGGAAAAGCATCCTGGGCCGCTCAGCGTGATCTGGGACAATGCTCCAGCCCATCGTGGGGAGCCGGTGCGCGAGTATCTGAGGACGCCGGACCTGATGCTGCAGCTGGTGAACCTGCCGGGCTACAGTCCAGACTTCAACGCCGACGAGGCTATCTGGGGATGGGCGAGGGAGGAGGCCACTGGCAACCTGTGCCTGGGGACCAGAGAGGCAGTGCAGGAGAGGGTCGGTGGCTTCCTGGCCGGGCTGGCCAACCGGCAAGATGAGGTGAGACGGCGCTGCCGGACAGTGCTGCAATCAAGGGCCGAGACACTCCAGCGAGATTCCCGCCCTCCCGGAAATGTACATCCCACCTTGGCTTTGGTTTAGGTTGCGCGCCACGCCCGTTCCCAACGGCCCACCTTCTCCGGCAGGCTGTTGTGGGGCACGCTACTGTCTAGCAATCCGACCTAGCTTGGATGGACCCGAATCGACCGCCCATGAGTACCGTACGTTTCCGTAGCCATTGAGTCCAGAGAGTGAAGGTTCTTGATTTTGTATAGTTTGGTGGGCCCGGCGCAGCGGATTCTCAGAGCGCCGGGCCAGCGGCCGGGGCCTTATTCCATGTTAAACACACCCTGCACTGTGATGGTCACGCTGAGTTCGCCGCCGCTGATGGGGGTATCAACCGCGGAACTCTGCACTGCTTTCAACGTTGCGTTTTCCAAGAATTCGTCCACTCTGGGCGAGGCGCCGACAGATTCGCTAATGAAAACCAGGTCGCCCAGGCTGACTCCCGCGTTGTCAGCCAACTGCATGGCCTTGACGGTCATGTCTTCTACGGCCAGCTTACGGGCCTCCACTTCCAGGGGCTTCGAGTCGTCCAGACCGAAATGAATTCCGTTGAAGCGGGCGAGGTCGCCTCCCGCCTCAACCATGTCGTCTATGACCATGCCAACCTGGTCCAGGTTCCTGATCGTCACCGAGATTTGGTTGTTGACACGGTAGCCGACCAACTCGCTCCGGTCCTTGTCCCGGTCGTATTGGTATTCGGGGTAGATGCTGAAGCGGGTGGTCTTGGATGTCCCGCTCCTCGATTCCGCGGCCCGTCAGGGCCTTCATCAAGGCGTCCATGGCCTCAGCCGCCATGCCGCGGCCTCAGACACTGTCTTGGCCACGGCCTCGACGCCTCCGTTGATGGTGGCGATGTCTGGCGCGGCGGTCATCTGGCCCACCCCGGTCACCCAGATGCCGGATTGCTTACCGTTGGAAGCCTGGTAAGAGCCTTCCATCTTGGTGAGCGCTTGGTTCACGCGCTCCTCGATGCGCATGACTTGGGCAGCGCTTTCGTCGGGCGGTTGGGCGGGGGTATCGTTGGAGGTGCATGCGCTGGCTATCAGGAACAGTGCTAACATCCCGGCCAGCGCCGCCGGTAGGATGTTCCTGTTTATGTAAGTCCACAGTCTGTTCATCCCTCACCTCATGAGTTGTTCGGAAGTTATGACGTAACCGCCCGATGAGATGTTCCCGGCACCACTGCCTCTAAAGCGTTTCCCTCCGTCGGGCGCGAAGTTTGAGAGCGAGGACCAACGCTGCCAGCGCCCCCTCGACAATCCACCGACGGAGATTCCTCAGTCCGTTCCCAGGGGCTCCCGCTGGAGTCGTAGCGGTGGCGGGCCCGGAGCAGGGCAATCGCATTTTATTTATGGTACAAGGAAAGAGTTAAGGTAGCGAAGGTGAACCAGTGGGTGGAGGTGCCGTGTGGCGGAACTGGAAGATGGGTTGATCCCTATTGCGGAGCATTTTGGGGAGTTAGAGGACCCCAGAAATGGGCGGGCCAAACGCCACGAATTGCTGGACATCATCGTCATCACCCTGTGTGCCGTCATCTGCGGCGCGGACAACTGGGTGGAGATCGAGGAGTTCGGCAAGGCCAAACGGGAATGGTTTGACCGGTTCCTGAAGCTGCCCAACGGGATTCCCTCTCACGATACCTTCGGTCGGGTATTCGGCATGCTGGACCCAGAGCGGTTCGCCGCCTGCTTCACCCACTGGGTGAATTCGGTGAGCCAACTGGTCCAAGGAGAGGTGGTGGCCATTGATGGCAAGACTCTGCGGGGCTGCCATGACCGGGGCAATGGCCGCGGCCCCCTGCATCTGGTGAGTGCCTGGGCTACGGAGAACCGGATGGTCTGGGGCAGACCGGCACGGCGGCCCATTCCAACGAGATCACGGCGATTCCGGAACTGCTGCAACTGTTGGAGTTGTCGGGATGCTTCATCACCATCGATGCCATGGGTTGCCAGAGAAATATTGCTCAGCAGATCGTGGACGGCGGGGCCGATTACCTGCTGGCGGTGAAGGCCAACCAGGGAGAGTTGCACCAGAACATCCAGGACCTGTTCGCCTGCTGGGAACGGGAGGGCCTCGACCAGGTGGCCCACACCTATCGGGACCAAGTGGACCAAGGTCACGGCCGGCGGGAGCGCCGCCGGTGCTGGGTGATTACCGACCCGGAGGAACTGGCCTAGTAGCTCAACGCTCTTGTATAGATGGGTAGAGGGACTTGAGCTTGATGCGGGCGTCCTCGGTGGTGAAACGCCAGTCCACCCTTATTGAGTCCCGGTTTCGCCGTCTTTGCCAGGCTCCTGTCTCTGCCCCCAAGGTTTCCCGGTCGGGAATCCGTCGGTCCAGGCATTGGCGTCCCAGCACCCCCAACTCTATCTCGGCCATATTCAGCCAACTGCCGTGCTTGGGGGTGTGGTGAAACTCCAGCCGCTGGGCGATGCGCCGCGCCTCCGCCGGCTGAAATGCCTCGTAGAGCGATGCCGCGTGATGGGTGTTCAAGTTGTCCATCACCAGCACTATCCGGTCCTTGTCAGGATAGTCCTCGTCCACCAGTTGCTTGACTTGGCGCGCCCAATCGACTTTCGTCCGGCGGTCAGTCACCTCGACCCGCCGCCATCCCTCCAAGGGCGCGAAAAGCATGAACAGGTTACTCACCCCGTTGCGTTCGTATTCGTGGTCATAGGCCATCACCGCCCCAGGACGCGGCGGCCGAGCCGGGCGGGTCTCCCGCACCAGTTGCTTGCTGGTCTCGTCCAGGCAGACCAGCACTTCATTGTCCTCATATCGGCGATGATAGACCTCCAGCACGTCCTCCATGGCGCACACGAACTCGGCGTTCCCCTGGGGCGGGATGCACCAGCAATCTTTCAGCCAGGGCTTCAGTTCGTTTTTTTCAAGGTCCGGCGCACCGTCTCGGCACTGACCCTCTCCACTATCTCGCATTCCACCAACTGGTCCGCCAAGAGCTTGAGGGTCCAACTGGCCCGGCCCTCCGGCGGTTCGGTGCAGGCCAGAGCCACCAGATAGGCCTCTCCCGCTCCGTCCAACCGCTTCGGCTGCCGGTTCAGTTGCTCCTTGCGCCCCAGGGCCCGCTCCAGACCCTCTTCCACGCAACGCCGGCGCACCCGCTCCACCGTGGCCCTCCCCACATTCAGGGACCGGGCTATCTCCTCGTCCTTCATCGGGCCTTCAGTCTGGTTCTCATCGCTTAACAGCAGAATTCGGGCATGGGTCTGCCGGTAAGCTGCCGCCCGCCCCTTGGATACCAGCGCCTTCAGTTCCTGCCGCTCCTCCTCCCCCAGCCCTACCCGGTATTTCTTCACCATCACTCCCACCTCACTTCCTCCAGTTTACCCTCGACTGACCATTATACCCTATCGCCCATCAATGCAAGTGGGTTAGTCCACTAGGTGGACCCTGCCGGACAGTGGGCGGGTCTGGGCAGTGTGGCCCGCATCAGCTACCGGCAGGAAGGGAAGGCCGGAGCAGCGGAGGATACCCGTTACTACATCTGCAGCTACCCAGCAGAGGCGGCGGCATTGCTGCGGGCCACCCGGGATCACTGGGGCATTGAGAACGGCCTGCACTGGGTGCTGGACATGGCCTTCGATGAGGACCGCAGTCGGGTCAGAACGGGCTTCTCCGACCAGAACCTGGCGGTAGTGCGCCGCCTCGCTTTGAACCTGCTCAAACGGGAAAGGAGCGCCCGAGTCGGTGTCAAAGCCAAGCGCAAAAAGGCCGGCTGGGACTATGACTACCTGCTCAGAGTCCTCTCACATTAAAATGCGATTGCCCTGGGGCCCGGAGGGCCTGACTTGACAAAATCAAGAACCTTCGTGATTAGGTTCCGGCTGGCCTGTAGAATTCCTACCATCGGGCGAACACGTAGGCCGGGCTAAGATCAGCCTTACACCACTCGCCTTACCATCCAGCGCATCTGGCCCTGCTCCCCGGCGAGAATCCGCACCAGGCCGTTGCCTGATAGGCCAACACCGACATGAGGGCGTGGAGCCGGACCGACCGCAGGCCCCGCTGGCAATGCCACTCCAACCGCCGGGACTCTTTCAGGGATTTGAACGTGCGTTCAATAGCCTGCCGCTTGGCGTAAAGAGTTCGCCACTCTTGGCTGTCCCGGCGCACCGGCCCGGAGACCCTAGGGTGGTTCCGTTTGCCTTTAAGGTCTGGAAAGTTCTTGCGGGCTCAGCAAACGGATTTCGTCTTTTTGGAACAGAAACCCGAATATTGGAACAACTAGGGATTTTGGAACAAAGCCGCCCTCGTGGTATCCAGCAGTGGGCGGCGTGACACGACTCCTGCCCCCGTGCATCTTGACTAGCCGCAGGAGGTTCTATGAACGGTGGCGCGGTTGTTGGGTCTGTTTTC
This sequence comes from Dehalococcoidia bacterium, assembly GCA_965197565.1. Classification (GTDB taxonomy): domain Bacteria; phylum Chloroflexota; class Dehalococcoidia; order Lucifugimonadales; family UBA3495. The sequence continues at coordinate 191,326 of CBDANK010000003.1, read as the reverse complement.
ATATGGTTCGCCCGGGGCCTTGTGACTTGACCATTTTGATTCAAGATAGGTAATTTTGGTTCAGAGTGGCGGATTTGGATTCAGGATGGATTTTAGGTGCAAAGCCGTCAACCGGGTTTTCTTGTATAGCAAGAGGACGCCGTAATTGCCTCGGAGATTACGTACGTACCTGGCCATACCTGTGTCAAATTATAGCCGACAGCTTCCCAGAAGCCTGTTGCCCACGGATGATCTTTCTCTACAAGGGCTGTAATTCGTTTGGCGCCAATCTTGGCCAAGTGGCACTCAACTTTGGCCACCAATTTGCGGGCGATCCCTTGCCTTCTGTATGCGGGATGGACTGCCAGCCTATAGATGTTGCCACGCCAGCCGTCAAAGCCACCGATAACGGAGCCGACGACAAGTCCGTCTTGCTCCGCTATGAGTATAATAGCCGTGCTTGCCATAACGGCGCGCTGGATGTCGTCGATGGTATCCGTGATGCTGACGGTCGACTCAGCTTCCCGCCGTAGCCTTAGGACGGACTCAGCATCCTCAGTGGAGCACTCTCTCACCACCAAACAGTTAGTCATACGTAACCTTCACCGAGCCTCCCTCGAAGGGAAATGTACGGAATTCCTTGGATCATGAATTGATGACCGACAACCGTTCTCAACCTGAATTCCCCACATTGAGTGATCTGCCCCCATCTGTATATACAATTGTTTCGCCGATGCCCATCGATTGAAAAACAGGCCCGGCCCCGTCCGGGGCCTGGGTTTGCCGGTGAGAGCCCAGAGCGTTAGCGGCCGCCATGGGTTCCGTTTACGTACAGGCCATACGCTAAAAGGCAAAGGAACCCCTGCTGCGGCTACGCGTCCTGTCCCTCGGTAGATACCTGATTACCTGTAGCGTTGGTAGCTGCCATATCTACTCCTTGCCCGTTCCTTTTCCGCGTAGCGTCTCTCAATTTCTTTTATCCTGGCCCAATTCAGGCCGCAGTTGTGCAGCAACACCCGGCGCAGGTGCGCCGGACTCCAATCCAGCACTAACTGGAGCCTCCTAAAGCGCACGCCCTCACGGATAAGCTCTCCGAGCAGGCGATTCCGCTCTTTCAAGCCCTTGGTCTTGCCAGCCATCAGCCCCCGCACGTAGCCCGCCAAGACCAGCAGTTGATCGCTTTCAGGAATGGACTCGCCCAGTAGCTCCGATAGCTGCGGCATCTTCAAAAGGCGGCTTTCCCGCCGTCCATCTTCATAAATAGTCAAGACGTAAGGCCGGTCAGATGTGGTAATACCATAGCGTCGTTGTACGACCTTGGGGGACGCTGTTTTAGCTTCAAACATGTTCTCTGCCTATTCGATGTTTCCAAAGTGATAAAAAAGTGATTGCCGACGAAATCTCACACTTGAAAAGTGAATCACTTTCTTATCACTTAGCTTCGCTTTTTCCTTCGATGCACTTAGGGATTTTCCCATCTGATGATAAAATTATTTCGCCGCCGTTCCCAATATATGGATTCGCCAAGTGATTGCTTCCCGAAACGGGTGGGGGCAAACGTCATCGCGCAGCCCGCCTTGTCAGGCTGGGGCGTCACCAGTAGCCCTGGGGCGGGTTGCCAGCCACTCCTCGATCTCGGACTCCCGCCATCGGACGGCGCGGGCTCCGATTTTCAGCGGCTCAGGGAAATCTCCATTGCGCATCAGGCGATAAATGGTGCTGCGCCCCAGCGCAGTACGGGTCTGTACCTCGCTCAGGCGCAAGAGACGATCGTTGGTTGCGGTATCCATGACCATACCCCCAAAACTTCAGCTAAGTTGAGGGTACAGCCTGGGTTGGGGGTCGTCAGGGTGAAAAAATAGGACGAACTTTTATCAGGATCTGATAGATATTCTATAGTTCTTGATGATGGTCTGGATAGTTTCCTCAGAAACCTGCTTCACAGGTGCGATGCGGTCCATGGCCTCTTCACCGGTGTATCCGCGAGTCCCCAGAAGCTTGAACATCGTCCCAACCTTGATGTCTCGGTCTATCTTACGCGGCGCGCCGCGCCTTGGGGGAGGGTCGCCCAAGACACGTAGGGCGCGGTTCCACCACTGCAAGAGATCAGGTATGGGTTCGCCATTCATTGACAATTCGAGGTAAAGTCTACGCAGCCCTTCCCTGGCCTCCGGCAGGAGGGGAGCCAGAAGAAAGTAGATAGCCTCCAAATCCTCCTTGCTGCGCTCCCATGGATGCTTTGAGCCGGACGCTTCTGAAGGAGCCTCCCTCCACCGGCGAGGTAAATCGGCATATTCCGGGATAGCCTGAACTTTGTTGTTCAATACGTCGTCGAGAACCTTATCCAGGACCGGATCCTCCGTTGTTCTTCCCTGCTTCTGTCTCTTCGGTTTAGCCATTGCTCAACTCCTTATCGGCACCGCCGGTAACATATTCAGCCCACCGGTCCATCAGCGCCCGGCGCTGGTCGAATAGGTCCGACCGCATGTAAGCCGCCTCCGTGGAATTGCCCACGTTGTGAGCTAGGGCGGCCTCGGCCACCGCCCACGGCGCAGACGTCTGCTCGATCACCCAGTCCCGAAAGCTGGAGCGGAATCCGTGGGGCACGGCGAGAATGCCCAGCCGCCGGAGCAGCGCGATGAACGTCGTGGGGGACGCCGCGTTGCCGCTGCGGGCGGAGGGGAAGACCAGGCCCTGACCGTCGCCGAAGCGTGACGCCTCCTTCAGTATCTCCATGGCCCTCCCGGGCAGCGGCACCCTGTGGGGACGCCTGGCCTTCATCCGGACGGCGGGAACCTCCCATGCGGCCGCCTCCCAATCGATCTCGGTCCACTCCGCCGCCCGCACCTCCACGGAGCGGCCGGCGGTCAGTACCAGAAACTCAAAAGCCAGCTTGGTCGGAATGTCGGCGGTGCACTCCCTGATCTGCGCCACCGCGTCCGGCACCTGGGCATAGGGCAGGGCCTGGCGGTGTTCCTTCAGGCGTTTGACCGGAGGCAACACTTTGAGCAGGGAACGCCCCGCCGGATTGTCCAGCCGGTAACCGTGAGTAATCGCCCAGTCCATGACCGTCTCCATTCGCTGGCGGACCCGGCTGGCGGTCTCCGGCTTGCTGGTCCAGATGGGAGTCAGCACCGCCATGGCGTCGGCCGGGGTGATGGAGTCGACCGTCTTGTTCCCGATCACAGGATGGGCGTAGGCGGCCAGGGTGTTCTCCCACTGGGCGGCGTGTCTGGCGTTGCTCCAAGTGGGGCGGCGCAGCTCGATCACCCGGGCCGCGGCCTCGGCGAAGGTGGGGATGGACGGGGCACGCCTGAGGCCTGCCTGCCGCGCCTCCCGTTTCTCGGCGACCGGGTCCCGGCCCTGAGCAACGGCGGTGCGATTGTCGCGGGCGATCTCCCGGGCCCTGGCAAGGCTGACCGCGGGATAGGGCCCCAGCCCTATGTCCCGGCGCCGTCCATAGATTACAATTCTCTGGACCCACGATTTGCTCCCGGAAGGGGAGACGTTGAGGTAGAGGCCGTCGCCGTCGCCGTGCCTGCCGGGTTTGCTAAGGGTCTTTGCGGAAAGTGCGGTAAGCTTGCCCATGCTCCCTTTATTCCCATATTGTTTCCCACACCATGTGTGGGATGTAGTGGTATTTTACGGGAGCTTGAGGGAACGGTCAAGACTGCGGTGCCATCGGTCCAGTTACGAAACCGGGTTGTTCGAGACTTTATGGGGCCATAAGAGTCATCAGTATAGCGGAGACAGGCTCACCACGAACGGATTTGGTCTTTAGCGGGCACTTTGCAATCGTCCTGGTAATAATCAAGAAACCGTGTGTTTACGTAAATCAATAAGGTATAATAGGAAACCAGCATGGTGAAGTGCGCCGCTGGGATAGCTGCTTCCGGCCGGTAATAGCTAGCGGTTCCTGCTGGGACGGCATTTGATGGACAAACAAACACACTGAGTCCATCTAAAACTAGCGGATGGGGGTAAAAATGACCAAGACCAAACGGGTGTTGCTGCTGCAACCGGCGTCAACCGGCGGCAACTTTGAGTACATTGCCATTCCCCGCCAGGGAATGTTGTTTCTTTCCGGCGCATTGGCCCAGTGGAACGGTCTGTTCCATTACGAGCGGGAGATTTGGTTCGAAGACCGCTCCGGACTGATTGATCCTGATAAGGACCTGCAGGACGTCGACATCCTTCTGGTGACGGCGTTGATAAACGAGGCTCCCCGCGCCTACCAGATCGCTCGGCAGGCTAAGCAATACCACCCCGGTATCGTCACCGTCGGCGGCGGACCCCAGATGAGTCCCCTGCCCGAAGAAGCGTTCGATTATGGGCACTTCGACGTGGTAGTCCAGCGGGAAGGGGAAGACATCATAGGCCAGTTGTGCGATGTGCTGCTCGCCTACCGCGGTTCCCAGCGGGAGGCTTATCTGGATAAGGTTCCCGGCATTAGCTACCGGCGCGAAGGACAGGTCGTGCAGACGCGGCGGTCCGGCTTAGTTTCTCCCGATTTTGTGGAGCTTCCCGACTTTCACTCCATCAGGGACCTGTCACCGAGCAACCCCCTTGCCGGAGGCGTGCTGGAGACGGTGCGAGGCTGCACTGAAAAGTGCACCTATTGCCAGGTGATACAACAATTCCTCGGGTACCGGCTGATAGCTAGGGAAACGGAGATCAAGCGCATCCATCAGCTCAAGCAGATGGCGGCGGACGGGCTAATCCACTCCTCTCGGAACGGATCGTTCCAAGTGTTTATTTCCGACGATCTCCATCCGCCGCCGCTGCGGGCCATAAAGTACCGGAATGAGCGCTTGGCCCGGCTCAAAGGATGGAAGGAGCACGTCCAAGGCATCAGCATGATTTGCCAGGCGCGCGCCGAGGTAGGCCAGGACCCGGAACTAGCTGAAGCAATGTATGACGCCAATATCAAGATGCTCTATATTGGCGTGGAGTCCGACAATGCCGAAAATTTGAAGCTGGTGCGAAAACGCCAGGAGCCGGGCGACACCCATCGCGACATGATTGACCTTACGCAGCGGGGATTCGCTTTGGTGGCCATGACTATTATCGGGTTGCCCTACGACACTGAGGAAAGCATCATGCAGTTGGCTGATTGGGTAACCGAGATCAGCAAATACCAGACCGCCAACCTGCTCACTCCCCTGCCGGCCACGTCCAATTGGGAAGGCATGGTCCCCTTGGACGAGAATGGCGAGCTGCTGCCCGAGGGCAAGATGAGGCCCTATCACCTTTATACCGGCCGTCAGTTGGTCCACTACGACCAGCGCTGGACCATGGAGGAGAGCCGGGAGTTGTTCGACAAATACACCGCCAAATTGAAATCGGTGGACGACCTATATGGCCGGATATTCCGAGTCCTGCGCAGCTACCGGCTTCGCTTGGCGACCACCAGTAGAGAGTTTGGCGATAACATATCCACTCGTATCGCAGACGCCACCGAATCTCTCAGGAACTGGTCCGACCCGGTGTCCATGACCGGCAAGGAATTCGGTGAGAATATCTCCCAACGGGTCAGCGAACTGGTGGAAACCTTGCGCACGACCTCCCAACCCTTGGCCAACGCCCGGCGGGACGTGGCCGAGGCCGTGGGAACCCGGATCAACGAGCTCACCGAGTCTTTGAAGACGCTGTCTGACCCGGTGGACACCGGCGGCAATGAGTTGGCGGCCAACGTATCCAGGCGAATCACTGAACTTACCGACATGCTCAACCGAATGGTGCTGGACCCCAGGCAAGCCAAAGCCGTCCGGGAATGATCCCCTAAGGGCCGCACCCATTTCCGCGCAGGGCCGGAGGGCTGCTTCACTAACGCGTGTCGAAACCAGTATGGCCCTGTTGCCGGTCTGTTTGAGCCGGTTAGAGGGCGGTCCGGATAGCTGAGAATGGATGTGAACAATAATCGTCGAGTTTTTGTTACAGGCATCGGCATAGTAAGCCCCTTGGGGCTGGACGCTCATTCCACGTGGGCCGGTCTGGCGGAAGGGCAATCAGGCATCGATTTCATAACCGCTTTCGACACCGAGGGTTTCGACACCCGCTTCGCCGCCGAGGTCAAGGGGTTCGACCCGGAAAGCTATTTGGACCGCAAAGACGCTCGGCGCATGGACCGCTTTGCCCAGTTTGCTGCGGTGGCCGCTCAAGAGGCCTGCCGGCAGGCCCGGCTAACCCCGGACACGATAGACCCCTACCGGGTCGGGGTCATCATCGGGAGCGGCATCGGCGGAATCATTACTCTGTCGCAGCAATTCGAGGTGCTCGGCCAACGGGGTCCGAAGCGTGTCAGCCCCTTTCTGATACCCATGATGCTGGCGGACATGGCTTCGGCTCAGGTTTCGATGGTAACCGGGTCCATGGGGGCTAACTACTGTACGGTGTCCTCCTGTTCCAGCGGCGCCGACGCACTGGGCCAAGGCTGGGAGATGATCCAGCGTGGCCAGGAAGACGTTGTGCTGGCTGGCGGCAGTGAAGCCCCTATTTACCCGGTGACCGTCGCCGGTTTCAATGCCATGAGGGCCTTATCGCGCTTTAACGAAGACCCCAAGAAGGCCAGCAAGCCCTTCGATATACGACGTGACGGATTCGTTATAGGAGAAGGCTCCGCGGTATTGGTGCTGGAAAGCCGGGAGAGCGCGGAGCGGCGAGGTGTGCCCGTCCTAGCGGAGGTGCGGGGCTATGGAGCCACTTCCGACGCTCACCACCTCACCGAGCCGTCTCCTGCTGGCCATAGCGCCGGCAAGGCCATGAAAATCGCTCTCAAGGCCGCTGGCATCGACCCCTCCGAGGTCGATTACCTCAATGCTCACGGCACGTCCACTCCGCTTAATGACCGGCAGGAAACCAAGGCCATCAAGCTGGCCCTGGGAGAAGATGCCTACCGCATACCCATAAGCTCCACCAAGTCTATGACCGGCCACTTGTTGGGCTCGGGAGGAGCATTGGAAGCGGCTATATGCGTCATGGCAATGGGCCACGGCTTGATTCCACCTACCACGAACCTGGAACAGCCGGACCCAGAGTGCGACTTGAACTACACAGCCAACCAGGCCTGCTCCGCTGAGATCGGCGTAGCAATGAGCAACTCCTTCGGGTTCGGCGGCCACAACTCCGTGTTGGTCTTCGCCAACCCTCAAATGGCCGGCTAGGGCCGCGGCTATGACCGGCGCCGCCAAGCGGTGGGAATTACCCGCTCCGGTTACGGGCCATTCCTTACCTTCACAGCTTCCTTCGGCGATTGCCAAGGTGCTGGTGCGCCGGGGAATTGACAGTGCCGATAAGCTGCGAATCTTCTTGGAGCCGCCGCAACGGCTGCCCTATGATCCGCTGCGTTTGGCCGGCATGGAACCGGCGCTGCGGCGGATTTATCAAGCAATCAACCACCGGGAGTTGGTGGCGGTTTTCGGCGATTTCGATGTTGACGGCGTAACCGGAACAGCCATAGCTTCCGAGGGGTTGAAAGCCTTCGGCCTGCGGGTTCTGCCCTACTTGCCCCATCGCACCGAGGAGGGCCACGGCTTGTCCACGGCGGCTATCCGGCGTCTGGTCGACCAAGGAGTGACCCTAATCGTCACCGTGGACTGCGGCGTGACCTCATGGGAAGAAGTGGCTTATGCCCGGCAACTGGGCGTCGACATCATCATTACCGATCACCACCTGCCCCAATCGGACCTACCCGTGGCGGCGGCGATTATCAACCCGCAGCTTCCCGGCAGCAGCTATCCGTTCTTCGACCTTTGCGGCGCCGGTTTGGCCTTCAAGTTAGCCCAGGGCCTCTATCAATTTCATGGGCAGCCATGGGACAGGAGCCTCTTGGAGCTGGCCGCAATGGGCACCATCGCTGACTTGGTGCCGTTGCTGGACGAAAACCGGTATCTGGTGCAGGAGGGCTTGGCGGCGCTGGCCCAGACCCAACGGCCGGGCCTCCAAGCGTTGTACCGCCTCGCCGGAGTACAACCGGGGCCCCTAACCACCGAGACAATATCATTCCAGGTAACACCGCGTCTCAACTCTCCGGGCCGGCTGGGCCATTCCATGGACAGTTTCCGATTGCTGACCACCACCTCGCCCTCTGAAGCCCAGGCTTTGGCCGAGAAACTGGAAGCTTTGAATCGCCAACGCCGGGAGCTGACCGAGGAGGCCATGGAGGCAGCCCACAAGCAGGTCTTGGACCGCATCGAGTCGGCGGAGTTGCCTGCTGTGTTGCTGGTGTCGGGTCAAGAGATTACCCGCGGTCTAGCGGGTCTGGTAGCCGGGCGGTTGGCGGAGACTTTCCACCGTCCGGCCGTGGCTATGGCGGTGGAAGACGACCGCGTGGTGGGCAGCGGACGCAGCATCCCGGAACTCGACATATTCGAGGCCTTCTCGGGTTGTCAGGACCTGTTCCTGCGGTTCGGGGGCCACGCTCAAGCAGCCGGATTTACCCTCTCCAAAGACAAGCTTCCTCTTTTGGAAGATAGGTTGACCGGGATTGTCGAGAAGGCTCTGGCGCCCCTTGAGCTTCAACCGACGTTGACAGTCGACGCCGAGATCGGTTTTGAGGAATTGAGCGGCGGTCTTCGGGGTTGGCTCTCCAAGCTGGAGCCCTTTGGCCCCGGAAACCGCCAGCCGTTGTTTTTGACCCGCAGGGCCCGGGTGCTGGAGACTCAGTACGTGGGCAAGACGGGTCAGCACGTGAAACTCAAAGTAGCCCAAGGAAACGAACAAGGGGTGGCCCTGGCTTTCAACGAAGCGCAGCGGTGGGTCGACGGAACGTCGGAGGTGGACTTGGTCTACTCCTTGATTTTAGACCGCTGGCAGGGGGTGGAGAGGCTAACCCTAAAAGTGCTGGACTTTCGGCCAACCGAAAGCTAGGCGGCGCAGGGTCTTTTCATTCCTCGGAAAATGTCATTCTGAGCCGTAGGCGAAGAATCTAAAACTCTTCAGCAAGAATGTGGTTTGAGTATCTAAGAAGCAGCTTCTCAGCGGGCCCTCCTCCGGCGGACCCTCGGCGCGGGCTCAGGCTTCACTAGCCGGGCTTTGTAGACCAGCAGGGGAATCGTGATCGCCATAACCACTAGGGCGATTATCTGGGCTTCGTTTAAGCCGCCGTATTCATTGAACTCGGTCCGCAAGAAGCTAAGAAAGAACCGGCCCGTGGAATAGGTCGCTAGGTACAAAGCGAAAAACATGCCGTGAGGACGCAGCCGTTTTCTCAGGGGCCAGATTAGGCCGAGAATCATCAGGTCCATCAGCAGTTCGTAGGCTACCGCCGGGTGGGTGGCCCCGACCCCGAAAGTCTGTTCGCAGGCCAAACTGCCCCGTTCCGGATGAGTATAGACCACCGCCCAAGGCAGGTCGGAGAATTTGGCGCAGTGTTCGCCGTTGATTATGTCGCCGACCCTGCCGATGGCCTGGGTAATAAGGAGCGCCGGGGCGGTTATGTCGGCAAGGTGGCCGATACCGGGCAGTGCCGCTTGTCGAGGCTTTCCCAAAAAGGAGAAATAGCGGCCCCACAAACCGAGGTACCATTTGGAGTTGCGGATGATGATGTACAGCGAGCCGCCAACAAATCCTCCCAATATGGCCCCGTATATGGTGACGCCGCCCTGCCAGAAGTAGAGTACCCTAACGGGGTCGTTCTGGTAGATTTGCCAAACGTCTATCACGTGCAGCAGCCGGGAACCGATGACGCCGCCGATGATGCACCAAACCGCCACGGAGTATATGGCGTCGGCCACCAACCCTTCCCGCGTGCCCCAGCGGACCACCAGTAAGACCGCCACCGCCACCGCGACAAAGGTCAACAATCCATGCCAAGAGAGCGTGAACGGCCCAAAATCAAAGTCTGGGTCCATGTCAATAATAATGGTAGCCAATACTTCCATTGGTCAGCTCAACCCCCCGGTTTATTGTGCTGCCGGCTGGGGAGTTACGGTATTAGCAAGGTATACGTCCACCGGATAGGATTTCAAGGCGCGGGTCACTTCCTGGAACTCATTTTCCGACGAAGGCAGAGCGAAAAGCGCTGGGCCGGCCCCGGAGAGGTGAAAACGTCCTGGAGCCAAGGCGTTTAAACTCTGCCGCAGCCAACCGAAGTCACGGAACACCTGGGAGGCCACCTCTTCGAACACGTTGTGGATCAAGCCCGGTACCGATTCTGCTACGAACTGCCCCCCCGCAAAGATTTCCACCATGCGGCGGGTTACTCCGCCGTCACTGTAGTGCGCCGGGGTCAGACTAGAGTACATGCTGGCGGTCTTATTGGGCACCGAGATGTCAGGACATACCAAGATCAAGGGTAGGCAAGGCAATGAAGGCAGAGTGCCAACCCGCTCTCCCCGGCCTTGGGCCAGAGCGGTGCCGCCGGTTAAGAAAAACGGCACATCGGACCCCAGGTCCTCCGCTACTTGGGCCAGCTCTTCGGTATCCAATCGCAAGCCCCAAAGACGGTTCAGCGCCACAAGAGCGGCCGCGGCGTCGCTGCTGCCTCCGCCCAGGCCCATCCCTATGGGTATCCGTTTCTGGATGTTTATATGCGCCCGGGGCTCCATATTTGCTCGTTGGGCCAGGCTGACGGCAGCCCGCCAGACCAGGTTTGCCTCGCCGCTCAACGAAGGTTGATCGCATTCCACTTGTAAATCCGCGGCGGTTAGGATTTCCAGACGATCGGCCAAGTCAATGGTCTGAAGGATAGTCCTGACCTCATGGTAGCCGTCATTCCGGCGGCCCAGCACCTCAAGAGTGAGATTCAGCTTAGCGTAAGCCAGGGTTTCCAATGTTACTAAACCGCTCCCAGGCACTATAGATTGAGGACCACTCGTCCAGAGATAGGGTTGCCGGCCGTCTGCTCCCGTCCATGCCCAACCCTTCCAGCAACCGGCCCACGGTCTCCGGGGGCACACCCAGGCCTTGGGCCAAGGAGTTCCTTAACTGCTTTCGCGGCGCGGAAAAACCGGACTTTACCACCGCAAAGAAAGCCTCTCTGTCGGCTACCTCTACCGCCGGTCTGGCTAGAACTTCCAGCCGGACCACCGCCGAGGTAACCTTGGGTGGAGGGCGAAAAGCTGTCGGCGGCACCGTGCAGACCAACCGGGGTGTAGCATAGTACTGCACCGCCACGGATAGAAACCCCATCTTTCCGGGGGCCGCCGCTATGTTCCGGGCTACTTCCTCTTGCAGGGTCACTACTATCGACGACGGCTGGCGGGATGCTTCGAGAAACCGGCGAAGTATAGGGTTGGCGGCATAGTAGGGGAGGTTTCCCACAACTTTGTAGCTAGATCCGGCAGGCGCCAAAAGCGGGGTTTCGGCCTTCCGCGCGTCGCCCTCGACCACGGTTAAATTGGGGGGATTGCCCAAGCGGCCGCTCAGGGTTGCCGCTAACCGGGGGTCTAGCTCGATGGCGAACACCCTGGCCCCCCGGTCCAGCAGCCGCCGGGTAAGGGCACCCCGCCCAGGTCCGATCTCCAGCACCAAGTCAACCGGTCCGATGGCGGCAGCGGACACGATGCGGGTTAATACCCTGTTGTCGGCTAGGAAATGTTGCCCTAAGGCTTTGCCGGGCTTGGTTTTTAGCGCCGAGTCTTTCTTCACGGGGCGCCGGAGTAATCGCCGGTACGAAAGCAGTTCACGTAGAGACCGCGCACCTCCCTTCGACGCCAACCACTGGGCGTCTCCCGGACCAAGACTCGGATCAGGCACTCCCACGGCACTCGCAGTATCCTGTTGACCGTTGCTTCCTTCCGGACCTGGCGGGGTTCACAAGACTACGTCGCGTGGGACCCAACCTTCAATATCACAGTCTCGAGATATTGGCCCATTAGCGCCGCCTAGGGGAGGAATTCGACCCCGCTATAGCGGATTGCGAGTGCAGGGCACCGCTGGCTCCCCGTCTAGCGCGGCCTCAATACCATGGTAGGCTAGCCGCATTAAGGTGTCAAATAGTAAAGCGGCCGGCGTTTTCTTGTGACCCCTCAGGCCGGGTGTTAGAATTAGCTTCACCGGAGAGGCGTCGATGGAGATAAAAAAAGCGGTCATTCCAGCCGCCGGATTGGGCACCCGGTTCCTGCCAGTGACCAAGTCCCTCCCCAAAGAGCTACTGCCCATTCTGGAAAAGCCCATGCTTCAGTACGTGGTTGAGGAAGCGGTGCAGGCCGGCGTTGAGCAGGTCATCATCGTTACCGCTCCTGGGAAGGAGTCCACCGCCGATTACTTCCAACCCCAGCCGGAATTGGAACGCCGCCTGGCTGCCTCGGGGTCGTTGGACTTATTGGAAAAGGTGCGGAACACCGCCGGCTTGGGCCAAGTATCCTTTATTGTCCAAGAACAACCCTTGGGGCTTGGCCAAGCCATCCTGACAGCCCGAGATGCAGTTGGCGAAGAAGCCTTCGCGGTAATTCTGCCCGACGACATCATTGCTTATACTCCGGGAGTGGTGGCCCAGATGATGGCGGTGGCCGGAAGAGTGAGAGCCGGCGTTGTCGCGGTCGAGGCTATGCCCTGGGAATTAGTGCACAACTACGGGGTAGTGGAAGCCGCCGGAGTAGCGGAACGATTACATCGAATCCGGGGTTTGGTGGAAAAACCTTCCAGGGAGGACGCCCCATCCAACCTGACCGTCGTGGGGCGCTATCTATTGCCCCCGGATATTTTCGATTGCTTGGAACGGACCCCGCCCGGCGCCAATGGCGAAGTTCAATTGACCGATGCGATGACGCTGTTGCTGGAAAGTCAAGAGTTGTTCGCCTATGAGTTCTTGGGAAGGCGGTACGACGCAGGCACTCCTCTTGGCCTGTTGCGAGCGTCATTGGAGTTCGCCCTGGCCCGAGAGGATACCCGCGAGGCCGCTACAGCCCTATTGAATAGCGTGAAAGGCTAGATGCTCCATCCCTGATCTGGCGAGGGGACTTCTTTGATCAACCGTAAAGACACCCACTTGGAAAACGTTCACAGCGTTCAGAGGGAATTGCTGAGTCTTCTGAACGGAATGGACTATTGTCTCGACTGGAAACCGGACCCTTCGGCTTGGTCGGCGCGGCAGGTGGTTTACCATATACTGGATTCCCCACCGGGCGGCCTTCACCAAGTGATGTGGGGAACAATTTCAGGAGACCTGGACGAGTTCGAGCTTTGGGCCGACTTGGATAATATGACATCTGACCGGTCGGCCTACGACTTGGAGCAAATTCGGGAAGACATCGGCGCATTCTTCCAAGGGATGGAAGAGGCCCTCGATGCGGCAGACGAGGAAGACTTCGAGGGAAAGTCAGTCCTGGCGCATTTGAGGACCCGGGGCGTTGATGAGACGCGCACCCTCCAGATGCTCTTGGAAGGAATATTCGACCGGCATTGGAGGCAGCACCTACAACAAATCCGCGAGCTGCGCGAAGGGTTGGGGATGTAGCTTCTAGTCTTCGCTGCCTAGCTTGAGCATCGTCAAAAAGGCCTCTTGGGGGATTTCCACACTACCGACCATTTTCAGCCGCCGTTTTCCTTCCTTCTGCTTCTCCAAGAGCTTGCGCTTGCGGGTAACGTCCCCTCCGTAGCACTTGGCCAGAACGTCCTTTCGCAAGGCGCGGACTGTCTCCCGGGCGACGATCCGTCCGCCGATGGCCGCCTGAATTGGGACCTCGAAAAGTTGGCGGGGTATAGTCTCTTTGAGCTTTTCAACAACAGCCCGGCCCTGGCTGGCCGCCACGCTGCGGTGGATAATCATGGACAGCGCCTCCACGGGTTGCAGATTGACCAGGATGTCAACCTTCACCAAGGGAGCGGGGCGGTAACCTTCCACGGTGTAATCCAGAGAGGCGTAGCCTTGGGTGCGCGATTTAAGCTGGTTGTAAAAATCCGCCAGCATCTCCACCAAGGGCATGGTGTATTCCATGACCACCCGGTCTTGGGTGGTCTCGCCAGCTAGAGCCGCTGCGGGGTCTGCCGTCCCTTGGATATAGTCCATGCGCTTGAACTCGGAGCGTCTGGAATGCATTAGCTCCATTATCGTTCCCACGTGGCGGCTGGGAGCGACGATGGTCAAACCCAGGATCGGTTCCTGGATCTCTTCGATGGTATTACTGGGAGGCAGCTTGGACGGGCTGTCCACCAGAATGGTCTCCCCGGTGGTCAACACCACGTAATACGCCACGCTGGGCGCGGTGACAATAATGTCTACGTCGTGCTCTCGCTCCAATCTTTCCTGGACAATTTCCAGGTGCATGAGACCCAGAAAGCCGCAGCGAAAGCCAAAGCCTAGAGCGGTGCTGGTTTCCGGCTCGAAGGTCAAAGAAGCGTCGTTTAGTTGGAGCTTCTCCAAAGCGGCGCGCAGGTTGTGGTACTCTTCGCCGTCCGACGCATAAATGCTGGCAAAGACCATTGACTTCAGAGGGGAGTAGCCGGGCAACGACTCCTTAGCCGGCTGTCTATCGCCGGTGAGAGTGTCCCCGACAGTGCATTCCCGGACGTTCTTGAGGCCCGTGGCGATATAGCCCACCTGCCCGGCCCCCAATGTGTCCACGGCTTGGGGGAAAGGAGCGAAAACACCCACCTCCACGGCTTCGGTCGCTTTCCCGGTGGACATCACCTTGATGCGGTCATTTTTTGCTATCTGCCCGTCTTGGACCCGGATATGGGCTATGATGCCCTTGTAGGGATTGTAAAGAGAATCAAACACCAGGGAACGAAGGGGCGCGTCCGCTTCTCCTACGGGCGGGGGTACGCGGCTAATCACCGCGTTCAATATTTCTTGGGCCCCGGTCCCTTCTTTCGCGGAGACAAAGAGGATCTCTTCCCGCTTGAAGCCAAATATGCTTTCCATCTCGGCGGCCACCCGCTGCGGCTCGGCTTGAGAAAGGTCCACTTTGTTGACCACCGGCACCATAACCAGGTCTTGGTCCAAGGCCATAAGCGTGTTGGCGATGGTCTGGGCTTCGACGCCCTGGCTGCCGTCCACCACCAGAATTGCTCCTTCACAAGCAGCGAGAGCACGGGACACTTCATAGCTGAAGTCCACGTGGCCGGGAGTATCGATCAGGTTGAGTTGGTACGTCTTGCCGTCGGGGGCGCGATGGGACATGGTGACGGCTTTGCCCTTGATGGTGATGCCCCGCTCCCGTTCCAAGTCCATCTGGTCCATGAACTGGGCCTTCATGTCCTGGGGCCGCACGGTGCCGGTAATCTCCAGGAACCGGTCGGCCAGGGTGGACTTGCCGTGGTCTATGTGGGCGATGATGCAGAAGTTACGTATTAGCGCAGTTTCCATATACAGCCTAGATTGGCCCGTATCCGGCGGCTCGGATGCAGGCGGTCCAATGCCCGGGTTGCACTTCCCTAAGCTCGGGGACAACCCGGGAACACTCCTCAGTAGCAATGGGACAGCGGGGATGGAAGACGCATCCGCTGGGAGGATCCAAAGGGCTGGGGACCTCGCCGGTCAGCAGGATCCGCTCCCGTTGAGCGTCTGCCACCGGGTCCGGGATGGGGACAGCGGACAACAGGGCTTGGGTGTAAGGATGAACCGGGTTGAGATAGATTTCGTTACGCTCGGCCAACTCCACAATGTGTCCCAAATACATTACGCCGACCCGGTCGCTGATGTGACGCACCACGGAGAGATCGTGGGCGATAAACAAATAGGTGAGGTCGTACTGCTCTTGGAGGCTCTCCAGCAGGTTGATGATCTGGGCTTGGATGGATACGTCCAGGGCGGACACGGGTTCATCGGCGACAATAAATTTGGGCCCTACGGAAAGGGCCCGGGCAACCCCGATGCGCTGCCGCTGTCCTCCGCTGAACTCGTGAGGAAACCGGTCGGCCATGTATGGGTTCAACCCCACGTTTAGCAAAAGCTCGGCAACCCGGTCTCTGTATTCGGCGTCGCTGCTCACCAGCTTGTGGACCCGCAGCGGTTCGCCGATGATGTTTCCGGCGGTCATGCGAGGGTTGAGAGAGCTGTAAGGGTCCTGAAAAATGACCTGCAATTCCCGGCGCACCGCTCTCATTTGCTTGGAAGAAAGGCGGGAGAGGTCCTGTCCATCGAAAATAATCTGGCCTGCCGTGGGCCGGTACAACTGGAGGATGCAGCGCCCCGTGGTAGTTTTGCCGCAACCGCTTTCCCCTACTATTCCCAGGGTCTCTCCCCGGCGGACGAAGAAACTGATGTCGTCCACCGCCTTTATCTGGGCCACGGTCCGCCGAAAGAACAGCCCGGAAGTAACCGGGAAATACATCTTGAGGTTTTTCACTTCGAGGAGAATATCCCCGTCGGGCTGGGGCCCCCGTCGAGGTTGGACGTCCGGCATGGCGCTCATAATTGGCTGGACTCCCTTGAGTCCCTGTCCTGGGCAGCCGCAGCGAAAGACAGAGACTCTGGCCGGCGGTCTCCGCCCCGGACTTGGACATCATCCTGAAGGTCCAAGGCATCGATTCCCAATAAGTCCGCTTGCCAGCAAGCGGACCAGTGACCCTCTCCGGTTTGCATCAGCGGCGGGGCGTCAGCCGCGCATTTGTCGACCGCCCATAAGCACCTGGGGCGAAAGGGGCACCCTTGCGGCAGGTTGAGCAGGTCCGGCGGTTGGCCCTCGATGGGTTCTAGTCTGGCGCGGCGGGGTTGGTCCAGCCGGGGCACCGACTTGAGCAGGCCGACAGTGTAGGGGTGCCGGGGGTTGGAATAAATCTCGCGCGCCGGGCCCCGCTCGATAATCTTGCCAGCATACATGATGTTGACCCGATTGGCGTAGCGGGCCACTACTCCCAGGTTGTGGGTGATGACTATCAGCGCAACCCCGAACTCGGTGGTCAGAGACTTCATCAGTTCCAGAATCTGCGCCTGAATAGTCACGTCCAGCGCCGTGGTCGGTTCATCTGCGATGATCAAGCGGGGGCTGCAACTGAGAGCCATGGCGATCATCACCCGTTGCCTCATCCCTCCGCTGAACTGGTGAGGATACTGTTTCATGCGCCCTGCCGGATCGGGGATGCCCACCCGGGATAGGAGGATTTCGGCTTCCTTTCGGGCCGCGGCCCGGGACATGCCTTTATGCAACTGGAGGGTTTCAGTAAGTTGTCTTTCTATCGTAAGCACCGGGTTCAGAGAAGTCATTGGTTCTTGGAAGATCATGGAAATCTTGCTGCCCCGGATGCGGCGCATGTCGTCCATGCCGATCTTCAGGATGTCTCGACCTTCGAAGAAGACTTCACCATTCACAATCTTGCCGGGAGGACTCGGGACCAGCCGCATTAGGGATAAAGCACTGACGCTCTTTCCGCAACCGCTCTCCCCCACCAACCCCAGGGTCTCTCCTTCCGCAAGGTCATAGGAAACCCCGTCGACGGCTTTTAACGCGCCGTCGGAGGTAAAGAAATGGGTCTTGAGGTCTTTCACTTCCAGCAGGGTTGCCAAGGGACCTCCTCGGTGTTCAAGAGCATCAATTAACCTACAATCTGCGATGGCCCATACAGAGTGGATACGCCCAGAACCCTTCGATATAAACCCACGCCGGCGGACTGGTGGGGAAGGGGAGACTCGAACTCCCACGCCTTTCAGCACATGATCCTAAGTCATGCTCGTCTACCAGTTCCGACACTTCCCCCAATGCTGAGTTCCAGGCTGGATTACTTATTATAGTCGATTAAGCTCCACCGGCAACCTCCATTGGCGCCTATAAGCAGGGTCTTTCAATTTTCATATTGGAGTGGTGCAGTAACCCCCTATAACGTCATTCTGAGGAGCTTGCGACGAAGAATCTAAAAGTTTTGATTGGAGAATCGGCCTTGACTTGCAAGATCGATTTTAGACCCTTCACTCCGTTCAGGGTGACAATTAAAAGACCCTGCGCCTATAAGCCAGGACGATTGCAAAGTCGCGAACGCTCCGTCATTCCCGTGAAGCTTGTCCCCGTGGAAACGGGGAAGGGGAATCCAGAGAGGCATCAGCCAGTCAGGTTCTATTACCGTAGACACTCCTGATTCCGGCCCCGTATCGGAGTACGGGGCCGGCTCTGCGCCGGAATGAGGGGTCCTTCGACTCCGCTGCGCTGCGCTCAGGATGAGCGGTTCCCTGTCAGTGCGCTTACCAACTCTGAACAGTTACAAGTAATGGTGTTTGAATGGCTATCTTCAAGTGAGGCCCGGGTGATAGGCAGCCCAGGGAAGGAGGGCGCGAAGGAGGCGGGACGGGATGGCTTCCTGGCGGAGAGCGGCACAGCGTTCAAGGTAGCGGGCGGCGCCGGTGAAGGTTGAGAGGTAGAAACCTGCCTTGGCGACGCGGACGACGAAGGCCTGGGGAGAGGGGGTGGGCCGTTTTTCCGCTTGGGCGCGGGACCATTGGGTGCAGAGATCGTCGGCCATGCGTTGAAGCATGAGCTGGGCGTAGGGTAGGGCCAATCTCCGGCGAAGGGAGCGGACGCGGGCTTGCAAAGAGCTAAGGTTCATCTGGATTTCTCCTGGGCGGTCCAAAGGGGGAGGGCGGACTCAAGGGCTTGGACCTGAGTGTGGAGTTCTTGGATTTCGTTGAATTTGACGGAGAAATTGGGGAAGGCACGAATGGCGCGCAGGAGAGATTTCCGGGGTCTTTTATTCTCAGGAAGTCGCCGATTGTGAAGGACCATTGAAGGGTGAGCTCTGGATGGCAGCCTGGAGCTCGGCGGACTGGCGCTTAGTCGGGCAGTTGGCGCTGAATAGGGGTCTATGGACCAACGTGCAGAGAGTGCGTCGGCCCACCCGGCGTGGCGGGCGGAGTGTCGACGGAGGGTAGCGGTGGCGAGTATGGGGAGGGCCGATTGCAAACGTGGTGAGAGGGCGGGGTTTTTTATTTCAGGGCCATTGTGAGCCATTTTGAGCCATGGGCCTCGGTGGCTTAATAGATTTGGCAGGGTGCCAATAGCTGCCTATTAACAGGGTAGAGAGTGGTCATCCGGCGTGGCAAGGGACCGAGTGTCAGGAGTTTAGAGTGAAGGGGGAGGCCGATTGCAAAGCCGTAAACACCCCGTCATTCCCGTGAAGCTTGTCCCTGTGGAAACGGGGAAGGGGAATCGCATTAGAGGCATCAGCCAGTCAGGCTCTATTACCGTAGACACTCCGGGCCCGTACCGACGTACGGGGCCGGATGTCCGGAATGAGGGGTTGGCCGGAGGGAGGAATCTAGGGCCTGTTGACGCTAATGGCTGGGGCCGGGCAACCACAAGGGTTGCCCCTACGGAATCCCGTAGCACGCCGGTTGTAGAGGCGCCCTTTGTGGGAGGCTGGACTACCAATCCCTATATAGGAATTGGTAGTGTCAACAGGCCCTAAAATGTTACGCCGTGCAGAACCGTGCTTACCGCTGGGATTTTAGACCCTTCACTATCGTTCAGGGTGACGCGGCAGCGAACAAGGATATCCTAATCAGGGCGATTTTGCCCAAATGCGATTGCCCTGCGCCTATAAGCCGATGACAAGGCAAGTCCATTGCTATGCCGGTATAATGCCCATGTTGAAGTTGGTCCGGCGCATTTCCTTTGCACCGCGCCGGGGATTATACTTCCTTATGTTCCCACCCGCCCATCTACGGGCCGACAAATCAATCCCGAAGTCAGAGAGTCGCGGGTTCGTGAAATGAAGGAGGGTCTAAGAGATGAGTGACAAGCTGATTGGAGTAGCAGTAAGCGGCAACACCGCTGATGAGGTCCTGGGAAGGATCGAACGCAGCGAAGGGGCGGGGATTCCCGCAGTGTGGATGGCTACCGGGGGCGCCCGGCTGGACAGCATAACTGTGATGGCGGCCGCCGCTGGCCGGACCCAAAAAATCAAGTTTGGGACCTCGGTGGTGCCCACCTTCCCGCGCCATCCCCTGGTAATGGTGCAACAGACACAAGTGGTGGCTCAACTGGCTCCGGGCCGCTTCCGCCTGGGTGTCGGCCCCAGCCACCGTCCCACAATGAGGGCAATGGGTATCCGGATGCCCAATCCGCTGGGCCATTTGAGAGAATATTTGCGGATACTCAAAGCACTGCTACAAACGGGCAAAGTCGACTTCGACGGCGAGTTTTACCAAGCCCACGAGACAATTGCCGAGCCGTTGGATGTGCCGGTAATGGCTTCGGCTCTACAACGTCGTTCCTTCGAGCTGTGTGGAGCCGAAGCCGACGGGGCAATCAGTTGGATCTGTCCGGGCGGCTATCTCCGAGACGTGGCGCTCCCCGCTATGGCAGAGGGGGCGAAACAGGCCAACCGTCAAGTGCCGCCCCTGATTGCTCACGCTCCGGTGTGTGTTCACGAGGACGCTGCTGCGGTGCGGGCCGCCGTTCAGCAGCAAATGACCAACCCCAGGCTGCCTTATTACCAGCGGATGCTCATAGACGCCGGGTTTCCCGAGGCTGCTCAGGGTGAGTGGAGTGACGCAATGGTAGACTCGGTTGTCTTCTGGGGAGATGAAACCAGGGTGGCCGAGAGAATCAAAGAAATGTTCTCTTTCGGAGCCAGCGAAGTGTTGATCTCACCAATTGCGGTAGGCGAGGACCAAGCCGAATCTATACACCGTACAACCCGCTTGATAGCCGAGTTGGCCAAGGACCCTGCGGGCTAGGCCCTTGACGGCAGGGCGTGGGCCCAACCGGTGCCGCGGCAGAAGTTACATCGATACGCCGACTTTTTGCCCTGCCCTTTGCAGTGAGCGCACTCCCTGGCCGGTTCGCAGTGAGCGCACTCCCTGGCCTCGGGAACCAATACGCTGCCGTGGCCGGCGCACGCTCTGCATCCTTCGGAATTGACCTGTCCGGTCCCCTGGCAATAGGCGCATTTGGCGGAGACGGTCTCTTGACGTGACTGGGTCATTTTTATCTCGCTCCTATGGCGAATTAGATGGCCTAATTATAACGCTAAGTAATATAGATAAGCTAGAATACAGTACCGTATCGTCCTTGGACTAACGGCGTCTGCGGACGACGGTGATCAGGCGATTAGCTGGGGCAGGCCCCTGACTGTTGGGCCGTCCACTGGTTGTGTCAACATTTGTGAAGCGGCCCGCAGCAGGTTTGTCCGCCACAGGAACTCGGCTGCGGGGGTCATGGCCAGGTCCCCCAAGGGGTGATGGAACCGCCCCTCGGCCTTGAATATCCGGTTGGCGCCGACGCGCTCGGCGATGCTGATCAGGGCCGTGATCAGCACAACCGGGATGCCGGCCCGCTCGATTTCTTTGGCCAGCGTAGCTCCGCTACGCGTGCCCGTGCCTCAAGTAGCGGTGAGTATTGCCGCCTGCACGCCTTGAGATTTCATATCACGGGCTACTTCCTCTCCGATTCTGGACATGGTCTCGATATTGGCCATGTTTCCGGTGGTGACGTAGTAATGGTCGTAAAGGCCCCGGATGAAGCCGTCTCTTTCCAGGAGCCGGGCCGCGTCAAGAGGCAGGGTGCGGTCGGGGCGGTCATTGGTTCCCCCGGTGTCGCAGCCGCCGTGCCAGGCTTCGTAGTCCCCCGGACGGAGAGCGTCAAGGCCGCCGATGGGATACTTTAGCCATTTGGACGCATTCCAAGTCTCCAGTCTATCGGGGTTTCCCATTGGCACCAAGCCGGACTCAGTCACCAGGGCAACCAGAGCGCCGGGCAGGTGCTCCACAGGGGGGGCCGGCGGCACGTTGCCGAACTTGGGGACCGGCAATTCGGTTTGGAAGGGCCGGCCGGCCAGCTTTTCCAGAAGCATTTCCACAGCCCGCTCCGGGGCTCCTTGTTCCACTCGCAGATTCCGGCGCACCCCCCTGGGAAAGTAGCCTTCTACGCTGGCCGGGCCGATTTCAGCGCCGCGAGCAAGCTTAATTGCCAAGTCGGCCAGCTTGGCCAGTGCCTCGCTCATCGAAGCGGCGGTGCCGCTGGTCTCCACGATGTAGAGCTCGCTTGAAAAGAGCTCGACCCCTGGGTTGTTGACGTTCATCGCGGTTACGGCGGGCCGTCCGGTGCGCTGCCAGGCCAGGGCCAGGGCGCCGCAGGCCGCGCCGTAGCGGCCCGCATTGAAGGCCGGTCCGGCCACCAAGACATCGGCGGGGCTGGCGGCGGCCAATTCCAAGAGCCGGGCAATCGCTTCCTCTTGGTGCTCGGTAAAGTAGTTGTCGCCGCAAATCAGCGTTCCGGCGACGGTAGCCCGGTCTCCCAGTTGTTTGGCCAAGGCCACTCCGGGTCCCACCGGTCCGGCCCGGAATTGGGGTGTTGTGTCGGCTTGGTCTTCCCCTCCGATGCCGCCAAAAAACTGGTTGACGAAGTGCAAAACGGTGACCGGTTTATTCATAGTCTTTCACTCGCTTTAGAAGTCTCTGGCGGTGTGGCCGTTGGCTTGCATCATCCAGAATCCGGCGTATAGTTCGTGAGCGCTGATGGTCAGACAGTCCGCCGGGTCCAGGCGCTGCCCCCACTCTTCGTTGGAGCTGAATACCAGCTCGGACCCGCCGACAACACGCTTCATGGCGGGCACGGTAAACCGCCGGTCAGCGCCGCCGCCGGAGACAATCGCGTCGGCCTCGGGGACGTAGTCGATTATGGGCCAATCCTTCCCCTCGACGCCGCCCAACTCGTGCACGATCTGGACGGTCCGGATTCCCGACTGCTCCAGGGCCTTGACGCTCTGCATGAAATCGACCCAGGTATTGCCCGTGCCCTCCAGGGTCATCACCGCAGCCTGCACTCCCAACATCCGCGCCACGTTGGCCACCATGTAGCCGTTCCTCTCCTTGAGTTCGTGGTCGTCGTGGTGTCCGCGGCACAGTATCACGCCGACAAAGTTTAGGTCCCGGCCGTGGCGGCGGTACAACTCCTGTATTACCGGATGGTTGAGACGCAGCCAGGTGGGAACTTTCATCATGTTGCGATAGTTGCCGCTGACCACCGCCCCGTCGAAGTACTCGTTGGGGTGCAGGATGGTGGGAAGTGACGCCACCGGTTGCCCGTACAAGAAGGTCTGGACCAAGAATCCTTGCTGTTGCACTTGGTCGACGTAAGCGACCCGAGGCAGGTCCGGGTCGGCGGGACCCAGTTGGAACTCCTCCGTCTCGTCCGGGGCAGGAGCCGTCCAGCGCGGTTTCGACCAAGTACCGCGAGGACCGTATTGATCCCAAGCGGATGGCATTTTCGAACTCGGCGTTTGTCGCGCCGGAACCGGGGGTAAACAGCAGCACCAGATTGTGAGTGTTGGAGCAGGCGCACATATCGGCGCCCGGGCCGCTCATGTCGATGATGCCCTCGTTGAACTCCAAGATGCCGCCAGTGGGTTCGGGTAGCTGGGCCGACTGCAACACTGCCATGCCCATCAGGCGGCGGGTGACGCCGCCGCCGACAGTGCGGGCCGGGGCCAAGAAACCGGGGAAGGCGGTCCGGTCGCTGTGTACCTTCGCCCTGGGTTCAATGGCGTCCAATACGTGGATGATACGAGTCTCTTCCCCCGGCGAGACCAGTTCTACTTTGACGCCGGCAATAGAGTCATCGTAGCGGGCGACCCGGCATAGCTCCTCGGCGTTGATGGTGAGTATGCCCCCGGAGAAAGCCGTCTTGGAGCCAAGACGGATGCCTTTGACCTGAAAGCTTTCTAGTTCGAGCTTCACTCGGCTCCCTGTTTAAGAGTAACACTCAATCTGAAGCTAAAAGTTGGTGACCCGCCTCGGGGTCGAACCGAGAACCTACGGATTAAGAGTCCGTTGCTCTGCCAATTGAGCTAGCGGGCCAGTCACCTAGTGTCAAATTCTAGAGTCTAAGCCGGAATCTATCAAGGTCTATATTCCACTGCCCCGGGGCAATCGTATGTGAAACCAACCCGACAGAAGGGCCTTGCACCCGGCTCCCAACCAGGTCATTCCGAAACGAAGTGAAGCCCTTCGGCTGCGCTCAGGATAAACTTCGTGAGGAATTTCAAACCTATGTCAGCAAGCACTGGGTCTGTAGCCGGACCGACGCGACGGCTCTGGCGCAACGCCTTAGATTCCTCCCTCCGGTCGGAATGACAGGGGCGGGGGGCGGAATGACAAGTTGAGCCGGTCGGAATCACTATGGCCTTGCGGAGGCCACATGAGAGGATGAAAATAGGCTATTTTCATAGCAATGACAGGGACGGCCGGTTGGAATGACAAGTTGAGCGGCCGGTTACGCAAAGGTCTCCTGCCCGCTGCCCCAGGCGCTAGACCCCGCGGTTCAGGCGTTCGATCAAATGCTCAGGCAGATTGGCCTTGCGCATCTTCGCTTGGGTGGTTTTGATGCTGTAAGTTACCCGATGCCGCTGGATGGTGTTTGCCGCGCCGTCGTAAATAGCGTAGCTGGGGCGCGGGTCCCGGTCACGAGGTTGGCCCACGCCCCCTGGGTTGATTATCAAACGCTCTTCCCCTAAGGAGTAAACTTCGTCCTCGATAAACTCGAAGAAGGTGGGCGAGCCTGCGTTCTCGCGGCAGATAAAGGGGATATGGGAGTGGCCCACCAAGCAGAATGGGGTCTGCATTAGGTCCAGAGTAGCCTGGGCGGAGTCCTGCCCCAGAAGGTATTCGTCCACAGGGCGCCCGCAGGCTGCCGTGGACCAAAGTGAATGGTGGAGCGGTGACGACACTGGGCAGATTGGCCAGAAAATCGGTTTCCTCGTCCGAAAGCTGGCCGGAGGTCCACCGGATGGCCGCTTTGGCGGCGTAATTGAAGTCGTCGGCGTTCCGCTTTCCCACAGCAGCAAGATCGTGGTTGCCAGCCACACACAGAACGCGGCGCCGGCGAATCAGGCGCACACAGGCTCCGGGGTCCGGTCCATACCCCACCAAATCACCCAGGCCCCAGACCATCTCGAATCCTCCTCGACACACGGCATCGTCCATCACCGCTGTCAAGGCCTCTAAATTGGAATGAATGTCGGACAGTATCAGAGCACGCACCCGCTCTCCCTCTCTTTGACGCCACTGGACCAATTATACAGGCTTACCGGGTGTCTCCCCGTCCGGTTGCTTCCCAGGCCCCAAAGGACGAAAATAGCGAAGACTCGACAGGCCCATTGTTGGGTGTGCAGGAGGTAATTGATATGTCGACTGCCAAGCCGGCGGTAAGAGTTATCGGCACTGGCGGCAGCATTGCCGGCGTGGGACCCGACCGTATGGACTATATACAGTATGCGGAACTGGGCCGTCTCCTGACTATCCGGCAGTCACTGGACCGGATACCCGAGGTCAATGGCGTCGCCACAGTGCGCAGCGAGGACTTGTTCAGTGTAGGAAGCACCCTGGTAGGCCCTCCTGAATGGCTCCTGTTATCACAGCGCATTAACGAGATTTTCCGTGACGAGATCGATGTTGCCGGTGTGGCGGTTACCCACGGGACTGCGACACTGGAAGAGACGGCCTATTTCCTCCACCTTACGGTGAAGTCTTCCAAGCCGGTGGTGGTTACCGGCGCCATGCGGCCGAGCACAGCAGTGAGCACCGACGGCGACCTGAACTTGCTGGATGCGGTCCGTATTGCGGCTTGGCCCGACGCCTCGGCCAAGGGCGTCCTCACTGTGCTCAACAACGAGATCCAGTGTGCCCGAGACGTCACCAAGACAAACACTTACCGGGTGGAGACTTTCAATTCCCCCCAACTCGGCTTGCTGGGATATGCTGATTCCGACGGACAGGTGGTGTTCTACCGGCTGCCCATACGCAAGCACACCACTGACGCCCCCTTTGAGGCGGACGCTCTGTCCTCCTTGCCCAGGGTGGACATTGTGCACACCTATGCCGGCGCCGACGGCATGTTGGTGGAAGCCGTAAGGAACAACCGGTCCGATGGAATGGTGCTGGCGGGTTCCGGCGGCGGCTCTTGCCCCCCGGCCCAGATTGCGGCGGCGGCAGCGGCGGTGCGGGATGGGATGCCGGTGGTGCTAGCTTCCCGTTCCACGGCCGGCAGGGTGATTATGACTCCCAAGAAACAGGAGCAAGGTTTCATCGTGTCTGACAATCTGTCGCCCCAGAAGGCCCGGGTCCTCTTGATGCTGGGCCTCACTATCACCAGCGACCGGCAGCAACTCCAACAGATGTTCTTGGAGTATTGAAGATTCGGCAAGTCAGAGGAGGCCGCTATTGGCACAGATTAGGGTGAACAAAGCCAAGCAAAAGCTTCAAAACGGAGAGGTGGTTACCACCATATCCGGGTTGCAAAACGCCGACACCATCGATTTTCTTGGACAGTTTGGCTTCGATGCCGCATGGATCGAGTGCGAGCATGGACCGGTGGACTGGGACCAGTTGGCGGACCTAACCCGCGCTTGCGACGTGTGGGGTATGACTTCCATCACCAGGGTTAATTTCAACGAACCGTGGCTGATCACCCGTACCTTGGACCGTGGGTCCATGGGAATCATTGTCCCCCACGTCAACGACCGGGCTTCGGCGGAACAAGCGATGCAGTCGGCCAAATACGGGCCCTTGGGCTACCGGGGCATGTATGGCGGGCGTCAGTCTTATGGAGTGGCTGATTACTTCCACCAAGCTAATGACCAGACCATGGTCGTGGTCCTCCTGGAAGAAATTGAAGCGTTAAAGAACCTGGATGAAATCTTGAAGGTCGACAACATCGACGTGTTCTTCGTAGCCCCTTCAGACTTGGCTCAGTCCATGGGCCATATCGGAGACACGGACCATCCGGAGGTACAGCAGGCGATTGACGATGCTATTTCACGGATAGTATCCGCTGGGCGCACGGCGGGCGCCGTGGTCAACGACGACAACCTGGCCGGCTACATCGAAAAGGGGGCCAGGTTTCTTATGACCTCCTGGAACGGCTGGCTGGCTCGGGGAGCGTCTCAGTTCTTGGAGAAGGCGGCTGCCGCCCGGCCCTAAGCAGTCCGCCGTTAGCCAGTCGCTACCCCGAAGAAGAGGAATCTTGTTGGCCTTCGGTTGCCAACCTATCCTCACCCTGGGGACGGGTCTCGGACCCGGTCAATGCTTCTGCTTTCAACGGGACCACCAGGAAAGCGCCGATCAAGAACAGTAGAGCGCAGGTGATCAAAAGGGCGCGATAGCCGTCGCCGTTCGAGGCCCGGTTCAACAAGTCAATGCCGGGCCCCATCAATTTGGCCACCCCGGCGCCCCCCGTGGTGGCCAGATTGACTATCCCCATGTGCATCGCTTCTCTGCCGCTGGTCCCCAGGTCGTTGGCCAAAGCCCAATTGGAGCTCATTAATATGCCGATAGAGGCGCCCATGACGGTGGCGATCACCAGCACATCGCCGGTGCTGTTGGCCGAGATCATCCAAGCCGCGCTGGCGCTGGCTCCCACGGCCCCCGCCAGAATTACCGGCTTGCGCCCAACCCGGTCCGAAACCCATCCAGCCGGATAGACGGCCAAGGCCAAGGCCCCCCCTATAGCCGGAATCATGGTGCTCAAACTCTGGGCCGGGTTTTCCAAGCCGACCAAGTCACGCAAGAAGAACAAGCCATAGGTGGGGAAAGCGGTTATGGCGGTCATAAGCAACAGCCGGGACAGCAAAAAACGCTTTAGTTGGGGGTGAAGCCCCGCCGCGGGCTGTCTTGCTAATTCGGATAAGTGCTGGGCCGGTTCCGAAGCCGACTCCCTGGCCCGGACGGTGATTGAGGTAATGACTGTGCTGGACATGAGAGCCACGCCCAACAAGGCCAGTGTGACCCACTTCCAGCTTATGAAATCGGGCCCGCTGGTCCGCTCGATCAACACCCCCGCGATCACAATAAGCACCAGGCTTCCCGCGGCGTCGGAGAGTATCTTGATAGAGGAGGCCACCCCGATTCTGCCCAGGGGCACTAGGTCTCGGATCAGGGCCTGATACGGGCCGTAACCAACGTTCACGTTGGCCTGAATGAACAGCCACACCAGCAGCAGCTCAACATAGCTCTGGACCAGTCCGATGGCCACCACCCCTAAACATACCATCCCGCAACCCCATATTAAGTAGGGGACTCGCCGTCCCAGCGGCGAGCGGGTCCGGTCGCTGTAGCGGCCAACAAAGGGTTGGACCGTGCCGGCTACGATCAGCCCGGCGCCGCCCAGTATTGACAAGTAGGTATTCTTTAGGCTTTCCGGGGATACGGCCAGCACTAGGACCGGCAGTATCACCGTGTCCATGGCCAGTAGGAAACCGATCATGCCGAAGCCGTAAGCACTGAGCCTCAGCAAAGACCGGTTGCTCCATTGGACGTCGGATGAGGATGACGTCACTTAGGAGTCCCCAATTAAAGAAAGCGGTTTTGAGAGTAGCAGCATTGCCCCATAAACTCTGGAGATATTCATCTGAAGATATTCACCATTGAGGATGACGGCGAACAGCAACGCCAAGGCGCGGCCGTCCAGCTATCGGGGATTCGGTGCGAACTTCATGAAGTCCCCGAGCGGGGACCATAACTTACAAGCGACCCGGCGGTAGTTTATAATACACTAATCCTACTGGGCCTGTGGCCGCTGCGGATTACCCGGCTGTTGGCATTTCAGTAGCAACCTACCTCCGGTATTCCGAGTAAAAGGGCATCGGATCTGCTATGAAGATTTGCTCGCTTCTCCCAAGCGGCACCGAAGTGTTGTTTGCGCTGGGTCTGGGGGACCAAGTGATAGGGGTTACCGACCTTTGCGACTACCCGTTGGAAGCCCGAGGCAAACCCGTGGTGTGCCGAAGCAAGGTGGACCCTTCGGTCATGTCCAGCGACCAGGTCGAACAGGAAATGCAGCGCTTGTTGGCCACCGGAGAAAGCCCATACGAACTGGATAACGAGTGGATATCGCGTCACAACCCCCAAGTGGTGCTGACTCAGGACCTGTGCTTTTTTTGCGAGGTAACCGCCGGCCAAGTGGATGAAGCTATCCTGGGTATGCCGGACCCGCCCCAAGTGGTAGTCCTACAGCCCCGAACAATGGGGGAAATATTCGACAGCATCACCCAAGTGGGCGCCGCTTGTGATGCCGTCAGTGCCGCGGCCGAACTGGTGACTAGCTTGTGGGGGCGGGTCCAGTCCATCACTCAAGCCTTGAACGGCGCCGCGCCCGCTCCCAGGGTTTTTTCGCTGGAAGGCATCAACCCCATCGTAGTCGGCGGTCATTGGATTCCGGAACTGTTGCGCTTGGCCGGCGGGCGTCAGGAGATGTATCCGCCCGGTTGTCCCGCGGAGCGGCCCCGCTGGGAGGATATTTGCGCCTGGGCTCCCGAGAAGCTCTTCATAGACCTTTGCTCTTCAGACCTGGCCAGGGGCCGCCGGGAAATTCCTTGGCTGGCCGGTCTTGAAGGATGGGCCGAGCTGCCGGCGGTGCGGAGCGGCGAGGTGTATCTGCTGGACCACGTATATTTCAGCCGTCCCGGACCGCGTATAGTGCGCGGTCTGGAGATACTGGCCCAATTGACCCGTCCGGATATTTTCTCAGGGTTGATTCCTCCCGACACGGTTGTTAAGCTCGACCCCGAGATGGCTGCTGGTTGTCCACCCCAGGAAATTGCCAGGTGCTTCCGGCCCTACCCTCAAACCGTGGCCCGGATTTATGCCGGTTAATAACAGCCCCGCTACAGCCCCGCTGAGGAAGCGGGACCGGCTAAGTGGCGAAAGAGCCGCGCAACAGTTATAGTGTGGGGCAATCAATAGGATGGGGAATATCTTGGTCAGCAAACAAGATTTCAGACAAGCGATGTCCGAATTCGCCACCGGCGTAACGGTCATAACCACTGTCGACGACAAAAATGAGCCCCATTTCATGACCGCCAATTCCTTCACTTCAGTCTGCTTGGAACCGCCTGTGGTGCTGGTCTGTGTTGCTCATGGCACTCACACCTACGGTTACCTGGAACGAAGCGGCCGGTTTGGGGTGAACTTTTTGAGGCGGGAGCAGCAAGAATTGGGCGCTTACTTCGCCAAGCGTCCCGAAGACCGCCAAGGCGGCGTGGAATACACTTTAGCTAAGGGGGAGCAGGGCATTCCGGTCCTAGAGAACTCCATGGTCTTTATGGGTTGCGAGGTCATTGGCTCCCACGTTTACGGAGACCACACCGTCTTTCTGGCAGAAGTACAAGAAATACGCCGGCATAATTCCGGCGCGCCCCTCTTATTTTTCCAAAGCCGTTGGTATGACCCGGCTCAAGACTGATAACGCTGGGCTTTCAGTTCAAAGTGTCCGGGAACGGCCTGTTTTACGCTCCGCCGGGGCGCCCGTCAGGCCTCGGTCGAGTTTGCCCCTCCGGCGCCGTTAGACGAATGACGCCCATTCTGTGAGCCGTTTGTTTCTTTTGTTTCCAATTGGACCTGCCCTTGGAAGCAGGCGATGGACACCACATAATCATCGGGCTCCCGGTCCCGCCACACAATAACGCCCTGGGCGACTCGCCCGGTTTTCTTCACGTCCTCCAGAGTTATCCGGACCACCTGAGCTTTGGCTGAAATGATGAACATCTCCTGCCCGTCGTCAGCGTAGTTCACAACCCTGGCCGCGGCCACTGGGCCGTTCTTTTCAGTTACACGGATGGCGCGAATTCCCTGTGTGTTCCGCTTGTGCGGTGTGTATTCGGAGACGAGAGTTGACTTGCCGTATCCGCCCCGGCTGACAATCAGCAGATGGTGGTTGGGTAGCACGGGTTCCATAGCCACGATTTTATCGCCGTCCAGCAACTTCATGCCGCGAACGCCCCCTGCGGTGCGGGACCGCGGGGTCAGTTCGTCAACGGCGAATCGAAGCGCCTGGCCCTTTTCCGACACCATGATGAGGTCCTTAGCCTCGCCTACCTGGGAGACGCTTACCAATTCGTCATCCCGTTCTAAGTCCATCACTATCAGGCCTCCGGGCCGGATGTTGGACAATTCGCCGGTCTTGAGGGCTTTGACCTCTCCGAGCTTGGTTGCCAGCGCCAGCAGGTAGTCCTCCTTTGGATTTTGGATGGAGAGCATGGCCTGCACCTGCTCACCCCTGGATAAAGGAAGCAGGTTGGCCAAGGGTATTCCCCGGGTGACCCTCGAGGTGTCGCCGGCAATCTGAAAGGCGCGCAGCGGGTAGACCCGGCCCCGGTTGGAGAAGAAGAACAGGGTTTCATGGGTGTCCACCACCACCATATCCAACAGAGCATCATCCTCACGGGTGGCCATGCCCTTGACCCCTTTGCCGCCCCTGTGCTGCGTCCGGTAGGTCTCGCGGGGGACCCGCTTGATGTAGCCCCGTTGGCTCAGGGTCACTACCACGTCCTGGTGAGTAATGAACTGTTCGTCGGTCTGGTCTCCTATCTCCTCTTCATGAACAACGGTGCGGCGATCGTTGCCAAAGGATTTCTTGAGCTTCCGGGTTTCGGATTTCACTTCGGCCAACACTTTCGCCGGATCGGCCAAGAGGGCTTCTAGCTCGGCAATGGTCTTCAGCAAGTCTTGATGTTCCTTTTCCAACCGGTCCCGTTCCAGCGCCGCCAGCCGGCGCAGTTGCATGTCCAAAATAGCCTGGGCTTGGACTTGGCTGAGCTGTAGTTGCTCCATCAGGTTGTTGCGGGCGGTCTCGACGTCTGCCGAGCCGCGAATTATTGCGATTACCTCCTCAACCCGGTCCAGCGCCAGCAGCAGGCCCTGTACGATGTGGTCCCGGTCCTGGGCCCTTTTCAACAAAAACTCGGACCGGCGGCGGATCACCTCTTGCCGGTGCCCGACGAACAGCTCCAGAGTCCTTTTTAGCGACAGCACTTGGGGTTGGCCCTCCACCAGCGCCAGCATGATGCTGTTGAAGGACTTGCGCAGGTCGGTATGCTTGAAGAGATTGTTCAACACCACATTGGCTTGGGCATCGCGGCGAAGCTCAATCACGACGCGCATTCCCTGGCGGTCCGATTCGTCCCGGATGTCGGAAATGCCTTCGATCCGCTTCTCCCGGACCAATTGAGCAATTTTTTCCACCAAGCGGGCTTTGTTCACTTGGTAGGGGAGCTCGCTGACCAGGATACGCTGCCGGCCTCCCCGGACCTCTTCGATCTCAGTGGACGCTTCCATGATGATGCGTCCGCGCCCGTTGGTATAGGTGTCGATGATCCCGGTCTTGCCTCGAATATGGGCCCCTGTGGGAAAGTCGGGGCCTTGGACGAACTGGAGCAATCGCTCGATGGCACAATCCGGATGGTCAATCAAGTAGCAAATGGCGTCACAGACTTCTCCCAAATTGTGGGGCGGTATGTCGGTGGACATACCCACGGCGATGCCTGAGGCCCCGTTCACCAACATGTTGGGAAGACGGGCTGGCAAGACGGCCGGTTCTTCCAAGGAATCATCGAAGTTGACCGTGAAATCGATGGTGTCGAGGTCGATATCGGCCAGCAATTCGTCGGCGATGGCCGCCAAGCGGGCCTCGGTGTACCGCATGGCCGCCGGCGGGTCGCCGTCTACGCTGCCGTAGTTGCCTTGGCCGCTAATCAGCGGATAGCGCATGGAGAAGGGCTGGGCCATCCGCACCGCGGCGTCGTAGACCGAGGCGTCCCCGTGGGGATGGTATTTGCCCAGCACCTCGCCAACGATGCGGGCGCTCTTCTTGTAAGCGGTGTTGGGCCGCAGGCCCATTTCGTGCATGGCATAGAGAATACGGCGTTGCACCGGCTTGAGGCCGTCCCGCACGTCGGGCAGGGCCCGCGACACGATAACGCTCATGGCGTAGCTCAGGTACGACGTGCGCATTTCTTCTTCTATGCGCACCGGAATGCTTGACCCGGCTGGAGGCGTAGGCGAAGTAGTTACCATGAATCGACGCTCCTTTGCGGCTCATTTGGGGTGGTTGGAGAGGCTCCGGCTGTGTCGGAGTAGGCCGCCGCCTGTTCGCTCAAGCCGGCAAACAGGTTGGCGAAAAGACGGGGGACCTCATCCTGGAGTTCCGGATGACATTGCACGCCGATGACCCAGCTATGCTCCGGACTCTCCAAGCCCTCGATGATCCCGTCCTCCACGCTATAAGCCGTTGTCATGAGCCGGGGTGAACGCTGAGCTTCGCGCAGCCCCTGATGGTGCCGGCTATTGAGCCGGAAAAAGCCGGAGGCTCCGATCACGGCCGCAGCCTTGGAACCCGGAGCCAAATAGGTCAAGTGTATTTTCGACGCCATCAGCCCGTCTTTTGGCTCTGCCCGGTGATTGGGAAGGTCTTGAATCAACCGGCCGCCGCAAGCTACGTTCAGCAGTTGCATTCCCCGGCAGATGGCCAAGACCGGCATATCACGGTCCAGGGCATGCCTCAGCAGACGCAGTTCCAAATCGTCTAGGGGGTGGCAGACGGTTAAGCCGGCTGTGGGGTCGGGAGCGGTGTCATAGAGGCTGGGGTCGACATCGGGTCCGCCGGTCAGCAAGAGGCCGCCCACACCCTCCATCAACACCTCCGTTGGCCTTGGCCCGGCATCGCCTGGCAGTAAGAGTCTTACCTCGACTCCTAGGGATTCCAGCACTTCTCGGTAGCGGCGGGCATTATGCGGATCAACCGAGGTTAGCGCCACAATAGCCATACCACATACTATTGTACCTGATTTATCATCGAAAATACAGTGTGACAGCATCGACGCCCAGGACGATTGCTTGAGGCATATAATTTTGATAATCTTAGGTAGTTAGATAGAAGGACTACTCGGCGGCATCTGTTGGACGGCGCGCCTAGTGCCGGAACTATAGAAACGGCCCGCCAGATGGATTGTGAGATGAAGGAAGTTATTCAGGGAGCGGTTGATCTCCTGACCGAGGGGCAACCATGCGTGTTGGCTACTGTGGTGCGGACCAAGGGGTCCACTCCTCAAAAGGCCGGGGCTATGCTGCTGGTCCGCCAAGACGGCACCGGGGTCGGCACTTTGGGCGGCGGTTGTGTGGAGGGTGATATTTGGTTCGCCGCCAAGGAAATCTTGCGTCGAGGCGGCGGTCCGGAGTTCAAGGACTACTTCTTGAACGAGGACGTGGCTGCCCGCGACGGCCTGGTTTGCGGCGGCACCATGTATTTCTACTTGGACCCGGTAAGGGAACCCACCGAGTTTTTGCCCATCGCCTCGGAGATAGTCGGCGCCTACGAAGGCGGAGACCCGGTTGCGCTGGCGACGGTAGTAAATGTCTCCGAGGGGGCGGCCAACCTGGGCGCAAAGCTGTTGCTGCGCCTCGACGGTTCGGTGGCGGGCTCTTTGGGTGACCCTAACCTAGACGCGCAAGCAATAGAGATTGCTCATCGAGTAGCGGAGGTTGGCAGCGCCGAGTCGTTGATGGCTGCCGGCGGGGCCGAAGTATTCGTGGAAGGCTTCACCACCCCTCCAACCCTGGTGATGGTGGGGGGCGGGCACGTTGGCAAGGCTACCGCCGACTTGGCCCATATGCTGGGTTACCGGGTGTACGTGGTAGACGACCGGCCCGAATTTTCCAATGAGGAGCGGTTTCCTTACGCCGAGGAGGTCGTGGTGGCCCCTTACGACCGGTGGGCCGACCAACTGACGCTGAATGTGAACAGCTTTGTGGTTGTGGCCACCCGGGGGCATCGTTTCGACGATATGGCCCTGGAATCGGCTATGGCTACTCGGGCCCGCTACATCGGTCTGCTGGGGAGCAGGCGCAAGACGCTGATGATCTACCAGCGATTGACCCGGCAGGGCATCCCGGTGGAGCGGCTGAAACAGGTGCGTGCTCCCATCGGACTGGACATCGGCGCTCTCACCCCCGAGGAGTTGGCCGTCAGTGTCATGTCGGAGGTAATCATGGTGCGGCGCGGGGGAGCGGGCGGGCCAATGCAGATGGACGACTGGTACGTCGAGCGGGCAGCCGACATCGCCCAGCGCGCCGTCCGAGTTTAACCGCCGCGCCCTCTCATGGCTGACACTGTCGCCTTACTTCTTGCGGCCGGCGAGTCCAGCCGTATGGGGAGTCTAAAGGCGCTGCTCCCTTGGAAGGGGACTACTCTGTTGGACCACCAGATCACCGCTCTGCGTAGTGCCGCTATCCATAAAGTGATTGTGGTGCTGGGGCACCGGTCCGAAAGTCTCCAACCCATAATACAGGGCCGCGAAGGAGTGACCGGCACCGTCAACCCGGATTATGCCCAAGGCAAAACGACTTCCATCAAAGCCGGGCTGAGGGCTTTGGCTCCCGACGAACCGGCCGCCATTCTAATCCTCAACGTGGACCAACCCCGCAGCCCGGAGACCATCGGCGAACTGTTGCGGCGGCACCGCGAAGCTGAGGCGCTGATCACAATCCCTACCTACCAAGGCAAAGGCGGGCATCCTATCATCATGGATTCCGTGTTGTTGGAGGAGCTGAGGTCTATAAGCGAGGAAACCCTGGGAATCAAGGCCGTGGTGCGCGCCTACCAAGAGCGTGCTCAACGGACTGAGATGCCAACCGCCGAGGTGTTGTGGGACCTCAATACTCCGGAGCAATATCAACAAGCCCTTGGCCTTTGAGTTGCTCCAGCGACGACCATAAGCGGCTCCAGACCAACCGCCGCTCTTGATCGGCCAAGGACCGGCCCAACCGCCCTCGGCAGGCACTAACCGCTTTCCCTGCCAGAAAGCCCCAGCAACCGGGCTCACCCGCTATCCAGCCGGTTACTTTCTCCTGATTGTCCCGGATTACGCCGGCCAACAACGGTTCCAAAAATCCCGGTCCCAAGATTTCAGGGGCGGAATCAGGAGCGCTCATTATTCACGGGCCGCCGATACAAAGAACTCGCGCTCCTCAGAAGGGCTGTACCCATCGACGGAGGTTATGTGCATCCCCGGGCTGTTCAGCCCGGCCCTGACGATCCATTTATTGAACTCGGCGACAGTATCGGCTTTTAGGAATTCGTCCACCGGCATCCAAATACATTCCTGGATTTCTTCCGTTTGCATGGTGATCTTCCTGCTCAACGGACTCAGGCGGCACACGAAATATATGTCGGACTTCCCGTAGCGGTAACCGTGCCAGTGGCGGAAGCACACCACTGACTCGAAGCGGGTGGCGACCCCCGTTTCCTCGAACACCTCCCGCACCACCGCGCCCGCCAAGTGTTCTCCCGCGCGTAAAGCGCCGCCGGGCATTTTCAAGGTCGGCGGCCGGTTGCCGAATCCGTACTTTTCCCGCACCACCAGCAGTTCGTTGTTGTCGTCGAGCACCACTCCTCCGGCGCCGATGTAATGAGAGGCGTAGGGCGGAATGTGGGCGCCCTCCACCAGCCGGAGAGTCAGCAGCAAATAGTCCTCACCAGCGTGATGGTAGGAAAACCCTGCTTCTACGGCTACCGGAACCAAGGCCGCTTTAGCAATAGGGACCTCCATCCAAACTACCAAGACACCGGTAGACCTCCAGGCATCCAAGGATTCATGCAGTGCTTGCTTGAACTGCCGGGGGTCCTCGGGGAGTCTCTGTGGATCTATTACCACCCCGCCGAAGGGATTGGGTTTATGTTCGAGAATACGCTCCATAGCTACCCCGTCCGACGAAATCCCTCAAGCCTGCTCCCGCTCCTTCTTCAGGGTCTTTTAATTGTCACCCTGAACGGAGTGAAGGGTCTAGTACTACAGTCGCAGATGACTGGCTTTAGGGCCGGAAGGCCTCGAAGGCCGTCGAACTTAGCTTCGGTTTATACGTCTGCGATAGATGAAACCAAGCTGATAGAGACCAAAAGTGCTGTCGAAGTGAATGTGCGGCTGTAGTACTAGGGCCTGTTGACACTAATAACTGAGGACCGGGCAACCACAAAGGTTGCCCCTACGAAATCCCGTAGCACGCCGGTTGTAGAGGCGCCCTTTGTGGGAGGCTGGACTACCAATCCCCATATAGGAAATTAGTAGTGTCAACAGGCCCTAAAATCCCTCTTGCAAGTCAAGGCCGATTCTCCGATCAAGAGTTTTAGATTCTTCGTCGCTTTGCTCCTCTGAATGACAATTAAAAGACCCTGGCACCTTCTTCCACCCAAGCGAAACCGAGTATAGCATATGCTAAACTTGTTGCATGACGTTGTCCCTGTTCCACCCCTTCATTCAGGAATGGTTTCGCGGCCGGTTCGAGGCCCCCACCCAGGCCCAAGCCGCCGGCTGGCCCGCCATTGCTAGGGGCCGCCACACCCTGATAGCCGCCCCCACCGGTTCCGGCAAGACCTTGGCTGCCTTCCTGACTTGCATCGACAGCTTGGTCCGGGATGGGCTGAGCGAGGGCCTTCCGGACGCGACCCAGGTGGTTTACGTTTCCCCTCTCAAGGCGCTCTCTAACGACATCCAAAAAAACCTGGCCACTCCCCTTAAAGAAATATCCGACTTGGCCCAGCAGGCCGGCACACCCTTCCCGGAAATCCGCTCCGCCGTCCGCACCGGAGACACCACGCCCTCGGAGCGGCAGCGAATGGCCAAGAAGCCGCCCCACATCCTTATCACTACTCCGGAGTCGCTGTATATTCTGCTTACCTCCCAGAGCGGCAGGGAGGGTCTCCGGGGAGTCAAGACCCTGATTCTAGACGAAATACACGCTGTGGCCGGCGACAAGCGGGGTTCCCACCTTACTCTGTCGGTGGAACGGGTATGCGCCTTGGCCCAAGGCCCCGTCACTCGTATTGGGCTGTCGGCTACGCAACGGCCCATCGAGGAGACGGCCCGGTTTTTGGTGGGGAACCGGAACATTGGGCCGGATGGAATGCCGAATTGCTTAATTGTGGATTCCGGGCGCGCCCGCACCCTGGACCTGGACATCCACATGCCCCGGTTGGAGCTGGGGCCCATCGCCAGCCACGAGCTTTGGGCGGAGACCCTGGACACCATTGCCGAGATGACCGGTCGGCACGGGACCACTTTGGTGTTTGTCAATACCAGAAGGCTGGTTGAACGGGTGTCCCATCAATTGTCGGTACGGTTGGGGGAAGAAGCGGTGGCGGCCCACCATGGCAGTCTCTCCCGGTCCACTCGCCTAGCCGCCGAGGATAAGCTCAGGTCCGGAAAAGCCAAGGTTTGCGTTGCCACCGCCTCCCTTGAGTTGGGCATAGACATAGGCTTGGTGGATCTAGTCTGCCAGATAGGCTCCCCGCGCTCCATTAACCTGTTGCTACAGCGGGTGGGTCGGTCAGGACACACGGTGGGAGGGAGGCCCAAGGGGCGCTTGTTTCCGCTGACTCGGGACGAGCTTGTGGAATGCGCCGCCTTAACCCGGGCCGTGCGCAGCGGCGATCTGGACAGGCTCAAGATACCGGCTTGGCCGGTGGATATTCTGGCACAGCAGATAGTGGCTGCTTGCGTTCGCGAGGACTGGCAGGAGGACGAACTTTTCCAGCTTTGCCGCCGCGCCTATCCTTACCGCGATCTGCCTCGGGAAAATTTCGACCAAGTAGTGAACCTCCTGTCCACGGGGTTTGCGTCCCGCTTGGGCAGTAAAGGCGCTTTTTTACACCGGGACGGCGTAAACCGGCGGTTGAAAGCGCGGCGGGGCGCCGGTATAGCCGCCATGACCAGCGGCGGCGCAATACCCGACAACGCCGACTATGATGTGATCGCCGAACCGGAAGAGACCTTTGTGGGCACTGTCAACGAGGACTTCGCCATCGAAAGCCTGGCTGGCGACGTGTTCCTATTGGGCAACACTCCCTGGAAAATCAGGAGGGTCGAGAGCGGCCGGGTGCGGGTCGAAGACGCACGGAGCCAAGTTCCCACGGTCCCTTTCTGGCTGGGCGAGGCCCCCGGCAGGACTCGGGAGCTGTCGGACCACATTACCGCCCTCCGGGAAGGAATAGCGGCCCGTCTCGAGCGGCCTGAAGCAGCGGAGAAGTGGGTATTGGCCCAGACCGGCTTGGACAGAGAAGCCGCCCGGCAACTGGTCAGTTACTTGGAAGAAGGCAACCGGGTCTTGGGCATGGTGCCGACCGGCCGCCGGGTGGTGGCGGAGCGGTTCTTTGACGACAGCGGAGGCATGCAGATAGTCATTCACGCGCCCTTTGGCGCCCGGATCAACCGGGCTTGGGGCATGGCCCTACGCAAGCAGATATGCCGGAACCACGACTTTGAGCTCCAGGCATCGGCCACTGACGACGGCATCAACTTTTCCTTGGGACCAAGCCTTTCCTTCCCGGTGAGTGACGTGTTCACTTATCTTTCCCCGCGAAACGCCGAAAGGATATTGCGGCAAGCAGTCCTCCAGGCCCCCATGTTCGGCACCCGGTGGCGCTGGAACGCTACCCGCGCTCTTGCGGTGCTGCGGCATACCGGCGGGCGAAAAGTGCCGGCCCCGTTGGTGCGTATGCGCTCCGACGATCTTTTGGCGGCGGTTTTTCCCGCCCAAGTGGAATGCCAGGATAACGCGCCCCTTGGAGACATCCAAGTTCCCGACCATCCCCTGACTTTCGAGACAATGCGAGACTGCCTCACCGATGCCACAGACCTGGAAGGCTTCCAAGGGGTCCTCACTTCCATCGAAAGGGGTGAGATAGAGGTGTACGCCAAGGACACTGTTCAACCTTCGGTGTTCGCCCACCAATTGCTCAACGC
This sequence comes from Dehalococcoidia bacterium, assembly GCA_965197565.1. Lineage (GTDB taxonomy): Bacteria > Chloroflexota > Dehalococcoidia > Lucifugimonadales > UBA3495. The sequence continues at coordinate 151,969 of CBDANK010000003.1, read as the reverse complement.
CATGCCCTACGCCTTTCTGGACGATGCTCCCTTGGAGGAACGCCGCGCTAGGGCGGTGTCCCTGCGGCGGGCGCTGCCCGACGACGCCCGGGACCTGGCCGCCTTGGACCCCGCTGCCATCGAGGGAGAGACTCGGAACGCTTGGCCCCATATCCGGGACCCCGATGAGTTGCACGATGCTTTGATGGTCTTGGGCTTGGTCCCGGAGCAACAAGCTCTGGAGCGTACCCCGCATGAACCGTCGGGGCGAGTAGTAAAGTGGTTCGACGAACTGGTCAATGCGGGGCGGGCCTACCGGCTCCACCGGCCGGATACCGGCCTGGGTTGGGTCGCCGCCGAAAGGCTGCTTTTGGCCAAAACAGTCTTCCCCGAAGGCAGCCTCGATCCCATCCCCAAGGACTTGGACGCCGCCGAACTCCTTTTGCGAGAAGAAGCGGTCCTGTCGCTGGTCCGGGGATGGACGGAGTGTTCCGGCCCCTTCACTGTACAGCGATTGTCCGAAACCCTGGGTCTGGTCAAAGCCGAGGTCGACTACGCGGTGTTACAGTTGGAGAATGAAGGACTGGTCCTTAGGGGCAGGTTCACCTCGACGGAAAGCGAGGAGGAGTTCTGCGACCGGCGTATCCTGGCGCGTATTCACCGGGCTACTATTGACGGTCTTAGACGACAGGTGGAACCGGTTTCGCCAGCACAATTCGTGCGGTTTCTGTTCCGGTGGCAACACGCTGAGCCGGCTGCGAGGCTTGATGGCGAGGGAGGTCTTCTGGATGTCATCGAAATGTTGCAGGGGTTTGAGGTGGCTGCGGGAGCCTGGGAGCGAGAGGTCTTGTCCCTGCGAATAGCGGATTACAAGCCCACTCTATTGGACCGGCTGTGCCTGGGAGGAGAGGTGGTGTGGGGGCGCTTCGCTCACCGGCGGGAAAACGGCAACACGGCACAAGTGAAAACCTCCTTGACTCGGATGACTCCAATAGCTCTGGCCCTGAGAGAGTCGTTGGATTGGCTCTTCGATCATCCTGCTCACCCTGTTGGGAGCGACGCCGCTCTTTGCGGCGCTCCGAAAGAGCTGGTCGAAGTGCTGACCAAACGGGGCGCTTCCTTTTTGTCGGAGATGTTGTCAGCCACCGGGCGCTTGTCCTCCGACGTAGAAGAAGCCTTGTGGCGCCTGGCTGTTGCCGGACTGGTGACCACTGACAGTATGGAACCGCTGCGAGTCCGCATAAACGGAAGGCCCGAAAAGGGACGCCGAGAGGGGAGGCCAAGCCGCAACCAACACCGCGCTAGGGCCGGGTATAGCCGCTGGTCGTTGCTGGGCCAAGAAAATCCGGTGTCCGAGCCAGTGGAGTCACGAGCCAAGCAGCTACTGCTTCGTTACGGCATCCTGTTCCCGGAACTCTTGAACAGGGAGTCTATGGCCCCGCGGTGGCGGGAACTGGTCCAAGTGTTGCGGCGGCTGGAAGCCCGTGGAGAGATCCGGGGCGGCCGTTTCGTCGGCGGGTTCGTGGGAGAACAGTTTGCCCTGCCCGAAGCGGTGGAAGCACTGCGGGCCGTCCGGGACCAGGCGCCAACCGGGCAGTTGCTGGTGGTGTCGGCTTGTGACCCGCTGAACGTCGTTGGCTCCCTTACTCCAGGCGAACGGGTGCCAGCTGTCCTGGGCAACAAGATTGTGTTCAAAGACGGCGTTCCGGTGTGCTCTTTAGAGAGCGGCAGTCCGGTCGACCGCTGGAATGGAGAAGAAGCGGTGCTGGCCAAGGCCCGGGCCTTACTGCCCTTTTCGCTTGTTGAAGCCGCAGTCGAGCCGGTCCCGGTCTAGTGGTGCAACGACGCTCCCCTTCCCTAAACTTCGATTGAAAAACCTGGGGTCCTATGCTAATGTTAGCCTCCGGGTGTCTATTACCGGGTCCAATCTATCAGCCCTTGCTGATAGCTGGCCGTTGGCAAAGGTAGCCGTGGTTTCGATAGTATGAAAACAGCATGAAAAACATCGTGTACAGCTTTAGGTTCTCCCCAAATCCCAACCAGGCCCACCGGATTGACTGGCGGCCTTGGGGTGAAGAAGCTCTCGCCATAGCCCAAGAGGAAAGCAAACCGGTGTTATTGGCCGTCTCCGCCGTGTGGTGTTACTGGTGTCACGTCATGGATGAGACTTCCTATTCCGATGCCGACGTGGCCGACTTCATCAACCAACACTTTGTGGCGGTGCGGGTAGACAGCGACCACCGTCCGGACATAAACGCCCGCTATAACGTGGGCGGCTGGCCCACCACTGCTTTTCTAACCGGCCACGGCGGGTTCATAGGAGGAGCGACCTACCTGCCGCCGGACCAGTTCCTGGCTATGCTGGCGGAAGTGAGGGAAGCCTACCGGGAAGACAGGCCTAAAGTTTACGAGCACGCACGAGAGATGCTGCGCCTAAGAAAAGAGCAAGCGGCGAGGGTGGCGGCCGGCCCCGAAGTAGTGCCGTCTTTGCTGGACCGCGCTGCTAGGACCGTGGCCGGTGCTTACGACGCCGCAAACGGCGGTTTCGGTGAGGAACCCAAGTTCCCCAATGCTCCGGTCCTGGCCTTGCTGACCCACTTGGTCCGCACCACCAGAGAAGACTTCTACCGGGCTATGCTGCGCAAAACCCTCGATCGAATGGCGGAGAGCAGTATATGGGACAAGGAAGAAGGCGGATTTTTCCGCTATTGCGCTAAGGCCGACTGGTCTGAAGCCCAGTGGGAGAAGCTGCTGGAGGACAACCTGAACTTGGCGCGGGTCTATTTGGACGCTTGGCATTTGCTGGACAATGACCGCTACCGAGAAGTGGCAGAGGGCGCCCTCGACTACGTGCTCAATCATCTTCTGGACGAAGAAACCCCGGCGTTGCACGGCAGCCAAGGAGCACATTCCCAGTACTTTGCCCTACCGTTGTCCGCCCGGCGGGAGCAGCCCGTTCCGCCGGTCGACCCCTCCTGCTATGCCGGCGTCAACGCCTTGGCGGTGCCGCTGCTACTGGAAGCGTCGTGGATGTTGGGCCGTCCCTCATTACGCACCCTGGCCCTGGATATTCTGGCGGTCTTGGATTCCCAGGTTGAGGGGGCGCGTCTGAGCCACGTATACAATTCGGCCCAATCCCCGACCCGGTCCAATGAAGTCCCGGCCTTTCTTGGGGACTGGGCTCATTTGCTCAACGCTCTGTTGGCGGCCCACGCCCACACCGCCCAGGAGAGCTATCTGGAGCGGGCAAAGAGCGTGGCCCTAGAAGTGGTGGACCGGTTCTTCGATGAAAGCAAGGGCGGCTTCTTCGATGCTGAAGCCGACCCACGAGCAGTGGGGTACTTGCAGTTGCGGGAAAAACCTCTGGCAGACAACCTAACCGCAGTGCTTGGCTTGCTAAAATTGAATCAGGCCGCTAAAAACGATGATTACCGCCCATTGGCGGAGGCTACCTTAAGCGCATTTTCTGAAACCTACCGCCAGCATGGAGAGTTCGCCGGTGCCTACGGCCTGCTGGTGGACCTCTGGCTGAACGCGCCGGTAGAAATCACCATCGAAGGCGCTCCCGAAGACAGCAGCACTTTGAAAATGCTGAGGGCTTCGGCGGCCCTTCCCTATCCCCACTTGGAAATCAGACCTTTGCTGGCGCAAAGCTTCCAGCCGCCGGCCAAAGCCTATATTTGTTTGGATACTGTATGCTTGCCGCCGGTGAGCGACGCGGGGGAACTGGCGGAGACAGTGGACAGCATGGTCTCGGACCAAACAAGCCCCATCGAAAACATCTTCCAACAGTTTCCCGGCCTGTGACATTACCATGAAAATAGACCACCTCGTCTTTCCCGCGAAGGGAGACCTTTGCATAACCCGGCTTGCCCCGACATTTCCCGGTCATTCCCGCGAAAGGAGACCTTTGCGTAACTGGCCGCTCAACTTGTCATTCCGACCAGAGGGAGGAATCTAAGGAGTTGGGCCAGAGTCGTCGCGTCGACCCAGCTACAGACCTAGTGCTTGCTGATATAGGTTTGAGATTCCTCACGGAGTTTATCATGAGCGCAGCCGAAGGGCTTCGCTGCGTTCGGAATGACAGGGGTGGGGGTTGTGCAAAGGTCTCCGAAAGCGGGAGTGACGACATGGAGCAGGGGCGATTATAGTGGGGTCACCGCTATTTTCATCCGTATACGTGGCCTTCACAAGGCCATTAGCAATTCCCCCTGCGGTGATTGGTAAAGTGGCAACGAGGAGAATAAACGGGTGTTAAGAACCGCTGATTGCGGCTCCCTTGGGGAGAAAGACATCGATAGCCAATTCACGCTGGCCGGTTGGGTTGGCCGGAGGCGCGACCACGGCGGAATCATCTTTGTTGACTTGCGGGACCGGTCGGGGATAGTGCAGGTAGTGTTTAACCCGGCCCTTTCACCCGGTGCCTACCAGGCGGCCGACCAACTACGGTCGGAATGGGTAATACAAGTCAAAGGCTCCGTCAAGCGCCGTCCTCCCGGCAGCGAAAACCCGGTCATGGCAACCGGCGGTGTGGAGGTGGTTGCAGATGAAGCCATCGTTCTCAACTCATCATTGACCCCGCCCTTTTACATTGATGAAGACTCCGGCGCCGACGAAAGCCTGCGGCTTCGCTACCGCTACCTAGACTTGCGCCGCCCGCCCATGCAGCGGAACCTGAAGCTCCGTCATCAAGTAGTAAAGTACATACGGGACTTTCTCGACGCCCGGGGATTCTTGGAGATCGAAACGCCTATTTTAATCAAGAGCACCCCGGAAGGCGCTCGGGACTTTCTAGTCCCAAGCCGCCTTCAACCGGGCAACTTCTACGCTCTGCCCCAGTCGCCGCAGCAGATCAAGCAACTGTTGATGGTGTCCGGCTTCGAGAAATACTTTCAGATCGCCCGCTGTTTTCGGGACGAGGACTTGCGCGCGGACCGCCAACCCGAGTTCACCCAATTGGACTTGGAGATGAGTTTCGTTGACGAACAAGATATTTTTCAGTTGACCGAGGAGCTCTACACCGGCCTGGTTGAGACTCTGGACCCGCAAAAGAAGCTGCTCAAGCCTTTCCCCAGACTGACCTACGACCAAGTGGTGGACCGGTACGGCACCGATAAACCGGACCTCCGCTTTGGCATGGAAATGACTGACGTTAGCGACTTGGCCAACGAGACCGAGTTCCGGGTGTTTCTCTCAACGGTTGATCGGGGCGGCATCGTAAAAGGTTTTGTTGCCGCCGGCCAGTCGGGGCTGTCGGGATCCGCGCTGCGGGACTTGGAGGGAACGGCGCGGGAGGCCGGGGCGGCTGGCCTGAGCCACATACGGTACCGGGGTGAAGGGTCATTTGATACGCTAACCGAAGAAGATGTGCTCTTATCGGCGGGTCTGCGGATGCCGGTGGAGTGGAGTGTGCGGTTGGCTCGGCGTATGGGCGCCGGCCCCGGAGACTTGGTGTTGCTTATGGCCGGTCCGGCGGCGCAGGTCAACTCGTGGCTGACCACCATGCGGAACCACATGGGTCAACGTCTTCGCTTGGCCGACCCGGATGTTCTGGCCTTTGCTTTCGTAACCCAGTTCCCGTTGTTTGAATGGGACCAAGAGGCCCAACGGTGGCACTCGTCCCACCATCCCTTCACCGCCCCGGCGGATGGCGAGGAGGCCCGGTTGGATGGGCCCGACCTGGCATCGATCAAGTCAAAAGCCTATGACTTGGTGTGCAATGGGTCGGAATTGGCCAGCGGCAGCATCCGCATCCACCGGCGGGAGTTGCAGGAGAAGGTCTTTGCTATCCTCGGTTATAGCAAGGAAGAAATAGATGGCCGCTTCGCTCAAATTCTGGAGGCTTTCCAGTTTGGAGCGCCTCCACATGGCGGCATCGCCCCAGGAATCGACCGGTTAGTAGCCATTATGTCCGGGGCCGGGTCGATTCGGGATGTCATAGCCTTCCCCAAGACCCAGAGCGGGGCCGATCTTCTTTTCGACTCTCCCGCGCCGGTATCGCCGGGCCAACTGGATGAGCTTTCCTTGCGGATTGCGGAATAGCCCGGCCCGGTTGACAACCTGCCTCACATCTTATGAGCATCGCTGGAACACCTCAGGAACCTGTCGGACAGGGCATTCGGCTTACTGAAGAAATGCGCCGCCTAATAAACAATGCCCGAGCCAACGGAACCCCTTGTATCCTCGCCACGGCCTCACCGGACGGGGTGCCCAACGCCGGTTTCAGGGGCAGCATGACGGTTCTTGACGACGAATCGTTGGCTTATCGGGAAAGGGGACGGCTCTCCTCCTTGGAACACTTGGAGAGCAATCCCAAGGTCGTGGTCCTGTTCCGTGACCCCGGCCAAGGGATAGGATGGAAGTTTCGCTGCGCCGCCGCGGTCTATCCGGACGGTCCTATCTACCAACGTGTAATGGACCAACTGGTCCAATCGGGGCTGGTTGGAGACCAAGAAATAAGCGGCGTCGCTGTGGTGCTGAGAGTCGACCAGATAGTCAGCCTATCCGGAGAGGTACTGCAACAGAGGACGCCCGGCCTAAGCTGGTAAGTTGAAAATGCTTTCCATAACCCTCTAGCCCAATACCAAGGCGCAGGCCGCGTTTCGGAAAAACGGCCTGCGGAGAAGCCCCCGCAGGCCGCGTTAATCACACTCGAGAGGCCGCACCGCCCCTGAGGTTCGAGAAAGGCTGCCGGTCAATATCGGGGCAGCCCAATTTACGGCAACCTAGTCGTCGGCGCTGACTGTTTTCTCCGGAATCGCCGATTCTTCGCCATGACCGTCGCGTATGGCGAACCGGTCCACCAAGTCGCCGATACTCTGCCGGAACCCCGAGTATTCCAGTTCGCCGTAGGGCAGCATCGCGGCTCCGGACCAGCCTTGAGAGCGCATAGCCAGTCCCTTCTCTTGGGCCAATTGCCGAACGTAGTCCCACGCTGGGTTGTCGAAAAAGTCGGCAAAGGAATCGGAGAACTCTCCATTAGCAGCCAGCGAGAAACCGATGCAGGAAACCAGCGGCAGACAGTAAATGCCGGTAACCGGGGTGTTGATGGGCACCGGCATCAGGGGCATTACGTGGGAGCCCCGGGCGTCGCCGCCTATATAGTGGGCCTTGGCGTAAGGGGAGATTAGTTCCTCGGGAGCAGGAAAGATGCCCTGATTGCGGACCAACGCCACCGGGTCGTCTTTGCCGGTGTAGCTCCCGGCGATGTTGTGCAAGCGGGTGGCCGAGACAGCGGCGGCGGTCTGACCGGAGTACCGCGAAACAATGGAGTCGATGCCGAACCTTTCGTTGTCCCGCAACAATACTGTGATCCGGTAGTAGTCCTCCGGAGCGTTCAAGGAAATGATGCTGTCGCCTTTGGTGTTGTCCATGTCGATAATGTTGAAAGTGAAGCCCTCGCCGATCCTGGGCAGCATCAGTCCGGCGCAATACATGGGGTCGGCAAATCCCAGGAACAAGGGGAGGTTGTATGCTCCGGGCCCGCATTTGTCGGCAGCCAACACCATAAAAGACTCGGCCGGCCTCATCCGGTTGCTCTTGACCGGTTCGTGGTCGAACTCCACTTCCGCTACTGCCGGTCCTGCGCCCCGGATGTTGCCCGAGGGAGCGTCGACCAATAGGTCTTGGCCCGCGCCGTACAGTCCGTACTTAGAGGCGATGTCGGTGGCGTGCAGGAAAGAATTCCAAGCAAACTGGTGGACATCGGTGTTATTGGGGCCGTGGGTGTGGGAGCAAACTATACAGATGTCATCTCCCGTGTGGTCCACGAAGGCGTCAATCAAGAGACCGCGCCTGATAGCGTCGTCAGCATCAGCGCGCACCGCGTCCATCATGCGCTGCGACGGCTTGGTATGGCCTCCTATGGAACCGACGTCTGCTTTTAGAATGGAAAGAGTAATCTTCATAATTCCTCCTCACTATCTTCAACAACATGTTTTGCTTGGCGGGCTGGGGCCAAGAGGTTTTCTAATTGGGGGTCAACGGAGCCTCAAGGATGGTTTCTAAACCACCGAGTGAAGAAGCCAAATTATTGTAACATTAGCATTTTTTCTTGCCAAGGATAAACGGAAGGGCGTAACCGGCAATCTACTGCTTGCTGTACGAGACTTTGGCATAACTCTCCGAGCTGGCACAGGGGCTTGTCCCGCAGCACCGAGTGCAACCTTTCATTCCGGTTCACCGCTCCGCCCTGGCCCACCAAGTGCCGGTCTGCCGGTGAACTCCCGCTCGGCGCGGGCCACCGCGCTCCGCAGCCGGTGGTTCTGGTAGGCAGCCCACACAATCATCATCGGCGGCACCACCACGACGGCGGCGACCAAGGCGTACGCTATAGTGATCGCGGTGACGATGCCGAACTGCTGGAACGGCGTCAACGACGAGAAAATCAGCACCCCGAACCCCAGCGCCGTGGTCAGTGCCGAGCCAAGGAGGGCCGATCCGGTGGTCGCCAGCGTGCGGCGCGCCGCCGCCTCCGGGTCGCGCAGGCGGGCGAACTCCTCCTGGTAGCGGTGGATTATATGAATGGTGTAATCAACGCCGATTCCGATGGAAAGCGCCGTGATCACCGCGGTGATGACATTGTACGGAATTCCCAGCAGCTCCATCGTTCCCAGCACCCACACCAGCACCAGCACTACCGGCCCCACCGCGATGAACCCCAGCGCCGGACGGCCCAGGGTGATCCAGAAGAAGATGACGAGGATGATCAGGGCGGCGAGAATGGTCATAATAATAGATACCGTCTGGCTGTCGGTCATCGCGGTGACTATCTCGAGGCCCACGACCTCGTCGGAGGTTGTCGTGATCTCGCGTTCGTCGCCGAACCAGAGACCCTGGATGTCTTCGACCATGCGCTTGGCCCGGTCCTGGTCGCCGGTGACCGCTTGGAACCGGATGAGCATGGTATCGGCGCCGTTGGGGTCGTCCACGGCGACCTCGGCGAAACCCTCGGGATCGCTCTCTTCCAGACGGTCGATGATCGCCTGGATCTGCACCGGATCGAGACGGAACTCGTTGGCTGCCTCGGTCATGACCCGCAGCTCGGGATCGTAATTGTCCTCCGCCGTGTCGTCGTCTCTAATCCAGTCCATCAGAAGCAGCCACAATGAGGACTCGATACCGCCTACCACACCCTCGGGCCGGCGCAGGTCGTCGGAGAAGGCCTCGTTGAAGTCGATCAGGTTGCGAACGGTGCGGTCGTCGGTCAGTTCCGCCTCGATCAGCACCTTCACCGTGCCGGTGGAGCCGCCGAAGGCCGCGCCAAGAGTCCTGCTATTCTTGATAGCGTCGCCGCCGGAAGGCAGGAAATCTCTCCTGTCAAAGACTGTCTCGGTCTGCGTGGCAGCAACCCCCAGCACGACGGTTACGACCCCGACGGCCGCGAGGAAGGGAGCGGGCCTTCGGGCGAGCTGACCTCCCAGCGCCTCCACCGCGGGGCCGACTCCCGGAATGGCGCCGGCGATGAGACGGACCGGAGGGAGGGAGCCCCGTGACTCGCGCCAGCGGTCGGCGAGCGCACGCATGGACGCGATCAGGGTCAGCATCACAATCAGGCCGAAGGCCACGCCGATGCCCGCGACGACGCCGAAGTCGCCGTTGGCGGGGATCGGCGAGCTGAGGTTGGTCAGGAAGCTGACGATGGTGGTAACCGCCGCCAAACTAAGGGGAATGATGACCGCCCGCAGCCCCGAACGCACCGCGGTCCTGACCGGATGCCCCTCGTTGCGCCGCTCGCGATACAGCCCCACCGACTGGATCGCGTAATCGACCACGAGGCCGATGAGCATGATCGGCACCATGGTGGTCAGAATGTTTGGTTGCCCGATCAGCCCAAGGCCGTTGGGCCCAAGCCAGCCTTGCGCTCCCAGCATCCAGACGATTGTGAGCACAAGCCCCAGCAGCGAGACGACCATATCGAGAATCGAGCGGGTGAACAACAACAGCAGCGCGGCGATCACTCCCAGCGCCACCAGCATCAGAATCCTCATTTCGGAGCCAGTGGCGCCGGAAATCTCTTCTGATATGGTGGCCGGGGACAGGCTGCCGCCCTCAAGCGGTCCTTGGCTCGACTTGGCGATGTCGAGGACCGCCAACTCGGCCTTGGTGAGCTTCTCGGCCAGCTCCTCGGCCTCGGCGGCGAGCCTCTCGGCTCCGGTGTAGTCTCCGGCGGCCGTAGCGCGGTCGAAAAGCTTCACGTTGGCAACGGCTACCGGCACGCCGTCCGCGTCGTTGCCGACCAACCGGTCGAGGGAGGGGATCTGGGCAGCAGCTTCGTCGATCTGTTGCTGCGACAGCGAGGCGAAGTCGTTGGTGCCGAGGGCGGCCGCTAGGGGCACCGTGGGAGCGATGATCCGGTCGGCCAGCAGCGGCGAGACCAGGGAATTGGACTCCACCTCTTTCACCGTGCGGTCTATCTGGGCGAGTCCATCGGGCGTCAGCACCGGGCCGCGGAAGATCATCGTGGCCGGTATAGTGTCCTTGGAGCTGCTAAACAGCGCCTCGATCTTCTCGTTGGCGGTGGCCACCCTGCTGTCCTCGGGCAGGAACACGGTGTAGTCGGCCTGGGGGGCGAGCCTGGTGAACCCGGCGCCAAGTCCGATGGTGATGGCCAGCAGCACGAGAAGCGTAGCGATTGGCTGGGCCGTGACCAGCCGGCTCAGTAGGTCAAGGACTCGTGACATGTAGCGTCCTCCCGTTATTTGTCCGTTGAGAGCTTACACTCAACCAAGTCCATAGGTTACTTTTTAGGAGGCGTTCGCCGCAAGCCGTATTCCGGTTAGGGGCGCCGATCCTCAACTGAGGGGAGAGAGGAACGTGAACAGACTTGCTAATCCGGCGCAGACCGGCATTGCGCGGCGGGAGGCCATGCTGGACAAGATCGAACGAGTGACGGAGCTGCCGGCGTTGGTCCTTTCGTTTGCGATGGTCCCGCTTCTTACAGCGCCGTTTTTCTGGGAGCTGAGCCCGTCGGCGGAAGCCTTAATGTTTGCTCTGGACACATTCATCTGGTCGTTCTTCGCCGTGGAGTTGACCGTCAAGACGGCCGTCGCTCCGCAACGCGTAGAGTACCTCAAACGCCAGTGGCTGGATGTATTGATCGTCGTCATTCCGTTCATCCGTCCGCTGAGGATACTTCGGATCATCGTGTTTGGCTTGAGGGCTTATCGCGGAGTCACCCGTCTGGTCCACGTCGATTTCTTGGTAGTATACGCCATCGGTCTCGTGCTTATCGTCGCAACCATCGTCATGTCGGCGGAGAGGGGCAGCGACTCTCAGATAGACTCTTTCCCGGACGCATTGTGGTGGTCGGTCGCAACGGTGACGACGGTAGGATACGGCGACATAGTGCCCGTGACGCAGATCGGCCGGGCCTTCGCCTACGTGCTCATGATAGGGGGGATCGGGCTCTTCGGCGCCCTCACGGCCAACTTCGCATCCATCCTAACGACGAAGAAGAACCCTAGTTTCGCCGCCCTCGTTGACCTCAGAGAGGAGGTCCGGTTGATGCGGGACGAATTGACGCGGTTGAGAGAGCAACGCACTCCGGAGTAGCCCGGCCAACATAATACGCCAAACCATTGTCGATACTACCTCGGTAGTGTATATTCAAAGAGTAAATCGGGCCGCGAAACTCGGGTCAGGCCGGGCCGTCAGCAAAAGGTATTTACTATGGGGACAATCTTACTGTACTTGGCGCTGGCCTTGGTGTTGGTTTGGACTGTGCGGGTTGCCCGGTCCAAGGGCAGAAACCCCTGGGTTTGGGGTGGGCTCGCTTTTGTTCTGATGCTGATCCCCAACTTGAACCTCTTGGCTGTGATCCCCATGATAGTCCTCATGTTTATGAAGCGTGTTCAGCCCCAGGGCAGGACTATCACCGAGTCTGCCTCCTGCCCCAGATGCCGGACTTCTTTCCTTCGGAACTCCCGTTATTGCACCAGTTGCGGATGGGACCTGGCTGAACGCTATTATCCTGGGGCGGTGCTGGAAGAGGAGAAACCGGCGGCCGCCCAGGTTGTCAAAGACCGGGAACCGGTAGGGATTTCAGACCCCGTGCGCCAGGGTCCGGCCGCCAAACCTCCCCCGCCTCCAACCCAGGAGCCACTGCCGGAAGCAGCGACTGAAGCGGCTTCCGAAACTCCGGTGGAAGCCGTTCAACCGCCCTTCACCCCCCGGAAAAAGCCGGTGTCGCCGGTCCTTCCCACTGCTGCCGGTATGACAGAGCGAGGGGCAGCTTTGTTCAACCAGGGGCGAATCCAAGAAGCCATCGACCAATTCACCAAGGCCATTGCCCTAGACCCCAACTACGTTGATGCGTGGGCCGGACGGGCCGAGGCTTACGCTCAGTTGGGCCGAGGAACCGAGGAAGCAGAGGACCGGCGCAGGCTGGAAGCCTTGAATGCCGGCTGGGCGGGCAGTTAACGCTAAACGCCCAACCCTGAACTGCTCCTTACACCGCCATGATGTGGTAGCCGGCATCCACCGGAATGACTGAACCGGTTATCCCACTGGATAGGTCGCTGCACAAAAAGAGGGCCGTCTTTGCTACTTCGTCTGCGCTGATATTCCGCTTCATGGCCGCTTTCTCAGCATGGTGACGCCGCAGGTCTGTGAAGCCGTGGATGCCTCTGGCGGCCAGGGTTTCCAGGGGGCCGGCGGATATGGCGTTTAAGCGAATCCCCTGCTCACCGAACTCGGCCGCCAATTGCCTGACCTCATGCTCCAAGGCTGCTTTGGCCGTCCCCATGACGTTATAGCCGGGGTACACCCTCTGAGAGGCGTGAAAGGTCATGGTTACTATGCTCCCGCCATCAACCATCAACGGCGCCGCATGGCGCACCAGCGGGAGAAGAGAGTAAGCGCTGACCTCCAAAGCAATCCTGAATCCCTCCCGGCCGGTTTGGGAAAACCTTCCAATCAGGTCCTCCCTGTGGGCGTAAGCGATGCTATGCACCAGAAAGGAGATGTCCCCAAAGTCTTCCGCCACACGGTCGAATAAGTCAATGATCTGTTGGTCATCGGCGGCGTCGCAAGGAATGATGACAGCCCCATCCAGCGACCCGGCAAGCCGAGCCACCCGCTCCTTGAGACGATCGTTCTGGTAGGTCAGCGCCAGACGCGCTCCCGCTTCGCCCAAGACTCGAGCCACGGCCCAAGCGATGCTTCGTTCGTTGGCTACACCCAGGATGACGCCGTTTTTGCCATCCAGGTCTATTGGGTACAATCGCTTACCTCCCAGGGAGTTTACTAAGAGGGTGTTTAATAAGTCCTCACAACCAGTCACCTGTCACCCTGAGCGAAGTGAAGGGTCTAAATCCCTCGTTTTCTTGAGTGTGCTGCTGCCTAAGCATTTTAGATTCCTCACTCCGTTCGGAATGACAGGGATGGGCCGCAGTTGGTTTTTAGCACCCTCTAAGTGCTCGATTCCTCAAATGACGTTTACGGCAAACTTACTATTCTTTTCAGTTCTCTTGGGTGTGGGAGTGTAAGGATTATTTCGGGAACGAAGCACTAAAGGCCGGGGCCACTCGGTCCAAGAAAGTTTCCAGTTGGGCCTCCGGGTCAAAGGAAGCAAAGCGCACAATCAGGGTTTCGGCTCCCGCTTCCACGTATTCGGCCATCCGTTGCTGAATCCTCTCCCAGTCTCCAAAAGGCCCCCACCGGTCGCCCCAGATGTTGGTCCCGTAGTAGCGGGTCAGGAAGTCTGTGGCTTCCGCATCAGCTTTGGAGCGGTCACTGTTGATGTTGACCGTCATATAGAACGCGGTCTCACACCGGTTGGAATCCCGTCCCGAGGCCGACATCATCCCGTGGACCCGCTGCACCAGCCGGGCGTATTCCTCAGGGGTATCCGATATAGAGACTAATCCATCGGCCAAGCGCGCCGTCCGCGCCAACTGAGCGTCTTGCTTGGCGCGCCAGTGGCTGGCCAGCAACAGAGGGACCCCCCCGGGCTGGACTGGGAGGGGTTCCATCCGCACCTGGTCCAAGCAAAAGTGATTGCCCGAGAAAGTCACCGGGTCGCCCTTGCCCAATTGTTGGACTATCTGCAGAATTTCCTCCATGCGGCCGGCCCGCCGCTTGGGGTCGACTCCGGCGGCCCTCCACTCCGCCCGCTGCTCGTCATTGAAAGCGCCGCCTACTCCGGCCCCCAGCACCAGACGGCCCTTGGAAATCAAGTCCACAGTAGCCAGGGTCTGGGCAAGCAGAATGGGGTGCCGCAATGCCGCCAGCAGAACGGCGGTGCCAAGACGCACCCTCTCGGTACACGCCGCCACCGCCGCCAGGGTGGCCAGGGGTTCCAACCTGGGCTTGGCGGTTAAGCTGTCTCCTACCCATACCGAGTCCAACTCGGCCGCTTCCACCTTACGAGCCAGTCCGATGACCAACTCGGCGTCTCGGGCGGGGGCTGGCCTCAAAAGAAGGCCCCGGGTGGGCAACAGGATTCCCAGTTTTGCTTTGGCAGGAGCCAACGCCATCTCCATGTGCGCGACTTTGGGTATCGGCAGCCCGTATTAGGACTCGGCAGTGTTGGAAGCGGACCCAGGCATCAGCCGGTCCAAGAATCCGGGTTCCATATTCTCGTAGGTCTCCAGATCGGCAGCGGTGTCCAAGTCAAAACCCAGGCCAGGACTGTAGCAGATCGCCACGGACACCTCCAGCCTTGCTGCTTGAGATAGGTGCTTGATAAAGCTGCGGGGACCGAGTTCCGGCCGAAATGGTATCCCAGAGGGAACCAGTATGGCGTTGGTCCCGCCGTCCTGCCGGGCGGGAGCCAGGCTGATATTGTTTTGTTGTCTAGATGCTTGGAGCAGGCTGTGAACGTCACTGGCCTTCAAGAAAGGCAGGTCGGCGGCTACATACATGGCCGACTTGCCCTCGGCAAAAACCTGATCAAAAGCCTTGCCCACGGTGTCGTTGAGGTTCCGGCCCAATTCCTCCAGCCAAATCCCCCCGGTGTTGCGGACGAAGTCCTGCACCCGCCGGTCGCCGCCTACTACCCAGAACGCCTCTACGGAAGCGGACTGGAGCGACATGATTACTCTTCCCAACATGCCGATAGCCAGTTCCCCTCTTTGTTCGGGGGAAAGTTTCTTAGCCAACCGGGTCTTGCTATCGGTCAGCGGCTTCATGGGAATGACAGCGATAACACCCGGCGATTCCGGTCCCATTGAGTTAACTGTCTCCCAGGGCTAGAACGAACTTCGCCAAGGCCGCTTTATCCTCGTCGCTGTTCATCATAATCGATGCTGCCACCGGCTCGATCCCCAACCGCTGTATCGCCGGGCTCAAGTGGGCATCCTGATTGTCGATTACAAACAAATCGCATAGGCCCAGGTACTGTTCGGCCACCCCGACACAGGAGACTTCTTGCCCCAACTCGGACATGATCTTAGCTGCCGGCCCCCTCACCGCTGCGCCGCCGATGATGGGGCTGACCGCCACTCGTGGGGCCGTCGCGTTTTCAAGCCGCTCACGCACTCCAGGCACGGCCAATATGGGTCCGAGGCTAAGAAATGGATTCGACGGGCAGAAGACGATGAGAGAGGCTTGGGCCAAAGCCTTTTCCAGCCCCTGGGACGCCCGGGCCGACTCCGCGCCCACATATTTGACCTGGCTAACCCGAGGCTCGGCCCGGTGCTGGACGAAGTAACGCTGCATGGCCAATTCCCCAACATCGGTGTTTAGCACCGTGCGGACCGGATCGTCACTCATTGGGACCACGTCATGAACGATGCCAAGGCGGCGGCATAGCTCAGTGGTGACTTCCGACAGAGTGGCTCCCTGTCCTAACAGTTGGGTCCGCCGCACGTGGGTTGCCAGGTCCCGGTCGCCCAGGTTAAACCAGGTATCGGCTCCGTAGCGGTTTAGCATGTTCAGAGCGTCAAAGGTGTCCCCTTCCAGGCCCCAGCCGGTTTGAGGGTCGGCCAAACCCGCCAGGGTGTACATGACGGTGTCCAAGTCCGGGGAAACGTGAAGGCCGTGAAAACATTCGTCGTCGCCGGTATTTACACAAATCACCAACCGTCCCGGAGGAATGATCCGGGCCAATCCCAAGGCCAGCTTGGCCCCCCCAACCCCTCCGGCTAAGGCCAAGACTTTGCCGTTCATGGCGCAGCTGCTATAACCCGGCATTAGGGGGGCGCTTTTTCAGGCACCGTCTCATGGCCGTACCGGCTGGAACCGGGCCGAAACCACCCCGTAACAGTCCAGCGATTTTCCAAAATTCACGGCGTCACCCAATGATCAACGCAGAAACCGCTTCCCCGGCCCCTGTCTGACCGGAAAGCCCCCCGGTTTGAGGGTCTAGAGGCGGGATAGGGGAATGTGATCGATACTTCAGGGACGGACCGCCCAGTTTCTGCCTCAGGATGCCGAAGGAGCAGCTTTCAGGTCTTCTTTTTGGGTGTGTTTCGGATGCCGGAAACGGTACGTGTCAAGTTTAATCAAACGTTGATACGAGCCGAAGAGTTCTTCGACGTTGTCGCCCACCAAGTCCAAGGGGTCCAACTCCTCGTCGTCATCGCTGAACACCCGTTTGGTCCCGTAAGTGGTGTAGCGTTCCGCCGGAACTCGCCCGGCTTGCCGGATCATCTGGCGGAACTCGGCGGGCCGCATCAGTTGGCCGTGTTGGGCTCCCGCGGACGTGGATATGGACTCATTGATCAAGGTCCCGCCAAGGTCATTCACGCCAGCGGTTAGCAATAGCTGGGACATGCGGGAACCCTCCTTGACCCAGGAGGCCTGCACGTTGGGAATCCAGTTGTTTAGCATGATCCGGGCGATGGCGTGTACTTTCACCACGTCCATGCCGCTGGGACCGGCGCGCACCCCTTCAACCAGGTTTTTCAAGAACATGGGGGCTTCCGAGCTGACGAAGGAAAGCGGCACGAACTCGGTGATGCCGCCGGTGCGCCGCTGAATGTCCCGAATAAACGCCATGTGCCGTGCGATCTGGCCGTTGCTCTCCAAGTGGCCGAACATGACGGTGGACGTGGTGGGTATCCCCAACTCGTGGGCCGTGGTTATTACCTCGGTCCACTGGTCCACCCGGATGCGGCCCGGAGAGATCCGGTCGCGCAATTCTTGGTCCAGTATCTCGGCCGAGGTGCCGGGCAGGCTGCCCACGCCGGCCTCTTTCAACCCCTCCAGGTACTCCTGAATGCTGCATCGGGAGCGGACCGAGCCGTATAGCACTTCTTCGGGAGAGAAGCCGTGGATGTGAATATCGGGCAACTCGCGCTTGATGGCGGCGCATAGCCGGATGTACAGGTCGCCTTGCATCTGGGGAGGCAGCCCGGCTTGTATGCACACCTCGGTTGCACCGTACTCCCATGCTTCCTTGGCCCGGCGTACTATCTCCTCCTCAGGCAGGAAGTAACCTTGCTCCTCCCGGAAGTCGCGGCTGAAAGCACAAAAGCCGCAGCGCTTGATGCACACGTTGGTAAAGTTGATGTTGCGGTTGACCACGTAGGTGACGATGTCGCCCACGGTCCGGCGGCGCAGCTCGTCGGCCACCAAAACCAAAGCATGGTATTCCAAACCGGAGGTGTCAAACAAAACGACGGCGTCTTCGGGAGAGATGTCTTTCCCTTCCAAAGCCAGGTCCAGTATCCTGGCGACCCGGGGCTCCAGCAAGTAAACCAGGCTCTCCAGGTCAACAGTGTTGTGACGCTGCTCAGTCAATTCCGGCATATCGTTGAATCCCCCCCTGTACATAACCCTCGCCATCGGCTATCGCAATTACCTTGGCTTTTAACTCAGCAGGCAAATAGCCGTCGGAGGAGTTGATAAATTCTGGGTACACCGGCAGCCTGGGCCGCAACTCGAAGCCTTTGGAGCCGGTCCTTTCACGCAACTGGGTCAATGCCGGCCAGGGAGCTTCCGGGTTCACGTAATCTATGGTCAACGGCGAAACACCGCCCCAGTCGTTGATTCCGGCGTCAAGGTAGATTTCATAATCGCGGGCGCTCAGATTGGGCGGCACCTGAACGTTCATTTCCGGTCCCAGCAGCAATCTAGCCACAGCAACGGTCCAGAGCAACTCCACGGCTGTTGGGTCGGGAACCGCGCTCATGGGCGTATCGGGCTTGGCCCGGAAGTTTTGAACGATCACTTCTTGGATGTGGCCGTAAGCCTGGTGAAGGCGCCGGATAGCCAAGATAGAGTCGATGCGCTCTTGGCGAGTCTCTCCGATACCTATGAGGATACCTGTGGTGAAAGGCACGCGCAACTGGCCGGCGAGCTCGATGGTGCGCAATCTCACCCTGGGGCGCTTGCTGGGAGCGTTTTCGTGGGCCGCGCCGGGAGCATGAAGCCGGTCGCTGACGCTTTCCAACATCAGGCCCATTGAGGGGTTGTAGGGTTTAAGCGACGCCAACTCGCGGCGGCTCAAGGTGCCCGGGTTGGCGTGGGGCAGCAACGAGGTCTCCTGAGTCACCAACCGGCACATATCGGCCAGGTATTGCAATGTGGTAGCGTAGCCTCGCTGGCGTAGCCAGTCCTTCGCCTCACTGTATCTCTGCTCCGGCCGCTCCCCCAGGGTAAACAGGGCTTCGGTGCAACCCAGGCGTTCTCCGGCCCTGGCCACTTGGAGCACGTCCTCCGGAGTCAAGAACAGTTTGGCCCCGGCGGCTGCGGGGTCTTGCCTGAAGGTGCAGTAACCGCAAAAGTCCCGGCACAAGCGGGTCAGGGGTATGAATACCTTGGGTGAGAAGGTGACGGTCCTGCCCTTGCCCCGGTCCCGCAATCCGGCCGCCGCCGCGCACAAGTCCTGAAGCCGCTCGTTGCCGGCTGTCAGCAACGCAGCAGCGTTCTCCTCTTCGATGGACTCACCGCGACCGGAGGCATCCAGCAGCCGGTCCAAGGGGGGCAGCCGGTTTTCTCTTTCTATAGTGCCTGGCCCGGAGGCTTGAACCGTCAACTCTATGCAGCTCTTCCCGGAATTAGAAGTGGAGAATTTATGAGGGGCCTTGCTCGAGCATTACTTATCGAACGAGACTATTGTAGTCTTTCGCTCGGGGGCAAGCAACTATGCGGCGGCAACTCCAATGCTATCGCAAGAAACAACCCATCCGTCACTCCCGCGAAGGGAGACCCTTGAACAACCCTCTGTCATTATTATGAAAATAGACAGCAACCCCCTAATCCGTCTTTCCCGCGGACGCGAGACCTTTGCGTAACCCCCACCTCTGTCATTCCGAACGCAGCGAAGCGGAGTGAGGAATCTCAAACCTATGTCAACAAGCACTGGGTCTGTAGCTGGACCGACGCGACGACTCTGGCCCAACGCCTTAGATTCCTCCCTCCGGTCGGAATGACAAGTTGAGCGACCAGTTACGCAAAGGTCTCCGGAGGCGGGAGTCCAGGGATGTTGGGGGCGTGGATACCCGCCCCGTACTGATACGGGGCAGGCATTTCGCGGGTATGACGAAGGGTATTTTCAGAGGAATGGACAGGTTGGTCTCATTCGAGTTGGCCGCTTACCACCAGATCTTACCCTTGGACTCTTGCGCCAATTGCTCGTAATCTTTGGTCCAGAGGCTGGTGCTGAGATATTTCCAGCCGCCGTCCGCCAGCAAACACACGATGTCGCCTTGGTCCATCCGTTCCGCTTGCCGCAGCGCTCCATAGACCACCGAGCCTGCGGAAATGCCCGCGAAGATGCCTTCTTGATGCAACAACTCCTTGGTCATGCGAAAGGCCTCGAAGCTGCTGACCATCATCCTGGAATCCAACATGCTCAGGTCCAGTATCGGCGGTATAAATCCTTCTTCCAGGTCCCTCAAGCCGGAAATAAAGTCATCCGGCTCGGGCGCTACGGCAACGATCTTCACCCGAGGATTATGCTCTTTCAGCCGGCGGGCCACCCCCATCAGAGTGCCTCCGGTGCCCAAGCCTGCTACGAAAACAGCCGTCTCGGGCAGGGATTCCACAATCTCCGGGCCCGTAGTTTCGTAGTGAGCGCCGGGATTGGCCGGATTGCCGTATTGATAAAGCATAAGATAGTCATGGGAATTCTTTTCCATCAGACCGTGGGCCATTTCTATGGAACCGTTGCTGCCCTTGGAGCCGTCGGAATTAATGATCTCGGCGCCATAGGCTTGCAACAGTTGGACCCGCTCCACGCTGACGTTCTCCGGCATTACCACCGTTAATTTATAGCCTTTCAGGCGGGCGATCATGGCGAGGGAGATGCCGGTGTTGCCGCTGGTAGGCTCCAGGATGGTGCGGGCGGAGGATATTTCGCCGTCCAGTTCCGCTTGCTCTATCATTTTCAGAGCGATTCTGTCTTTGACGCTGCCGGTCGGATTTTGTCCTTCCAACTTGGCGAAGATGCGGACTCCCTCCTTGGGGCTCATACTTTGGAGCTCCACAATGGGAGTATTGCCGATAGTTGCCAGGATGCCCCGGTAGGTCAGCTTCGTTGCCACGATGTCCTACTTTCCCTTAGTCCTTCATCTCTCTAATTAACCGCTTAACCACAATCCTCAGCGGCCCTTTGCCGCGGCCTCCAGCCAAACCGGGACTTCCCCAGAGGAGGTCCCGGATGTTAGTACCGAGACATGGCGTTTGAGTCCCTCTGAAGACCATTTAGGCGCGGCGCCGGCCAACTAATCGGAAGCGACCGCAACCTCTTGCGGAGGCGTCAGACCGCAAAAAACCTCGTAGTCGATCAACTCAGTTACAGTTGGGTTGTCGCCGCACAAGGGGCAGGCCGGATTCCTCTTCAACCTCACCTCTCGGAAGCTCATACTCAGAGCGTCTATCAGAATCAACCGGGAACTCAAGGACTCTCCAATACCCAGGAACAGCTTCAAGGCTTCGGTTGCTTGGATGCTGCCCACCAAGCCGGTTAGTGCTCCCAAAACTCCCGCCTCGGCGCAATTGGGCACCATGCCCGGAGGCGGTGGAGAAGGAAAGAGACATCGATAGCAGCCTTGGCCGGGCAGGAATACCGTTGTTTGGCCGTCGAATATCAGGATACTGCCGTCCACCAAGGGTTTACCCAACAAGTAGCACGCATCATTGACCAAGTAGCGAGTAGCGAAATTGTCCGCGCCGTTAACCACTAGGTCGTATTGGCCGATGATGTCCATAGCGTTGTCGGACTCCAGCCTGACTTCATGCAGCACAACATTGACATCGGGGTTATACGCCCGGATATTATCCTTGGCCGACTCGAGTTTGGGTCTGCCAACATCCGCAGTGTGGTGGAGGATCTGGCGTTGCAGGTTGGACAGGTCCACCACGTCGAAGTCAACGATCCCTATGGTGCCAACCCCGGCCAAAGCCAGATAGACGGCCGAAGGGGAACCCAGGCCGCCGGCGCCGACGATGAGGGCCTTGGACTGCATTAGCTTTCGCTGACCCTTGCTCCCAACGTCGCCCATTATGATGTGGCGGCTGTAGCGCTTTACTTGATCGGTTGTCAAAGCAACCGGCTGTTGTGACATGCTATCAATCCCTCCTTAATCGTCCCTTACCGCATTGGGTCCTTAGCTTGGGTGCAATCCCCGGCGAGTGGAAACCTCGCCCCATATGGTCTACAAAAAAGCCCGCGCTCCCAGTCAGGGGCCACCGACGGCGACGGGCGCAGGCCTTAAGTTAGCTTGTTTTTCATGCCAATCACCTACGTGGGGTGACAGGCGCAGACACGGCTATAGCGGGTTTCGGTTAGACGCATCAATAACTGAGTCTATATCCGGTAAAGGGGCTTGTCAAGCGACTCAAACTCGCTGCCAGGGTCTTTTAATTGTCACCCCCGGCCTACGCCGGGGCAGGCTCTGAACCTTTCGACTAGGCTCAAGATAAACTCCGTGAAGGGTCTAAAATCGCTCTTGCAAGTCAAGGCCGATTCTCCGATCAAGACTTTTAGATTCTTCGTCGCAGAGTTTATCCTGAGCGAAGTCGAAGGGCTCCTCAGAATGACGTTACCGGGGGTTACTACACCACTCCAATATGAAAACTGAAGACCCTGAACTCGCTGCGGCCAAGACTGTAGAACGGACCTTCGTCTTAAGGACCTAGCGCAAGACGGACCCTGGGGCCGGCAATGGAGGCTTTTATCGTAAGGCTACTTGGCCGGCTAGGTCGCGCTGCCGCCGGGCTAAGTCGGAGAGGCTGATATTGCAGAGCACTTCTTGGACGGCGTCTTCCACCGACTTCCAAACTTCTTGCTGGGCGCAAGACTCGGAAAAAGTGCAATCATTGGGATGAGTAAGACAGTCAAGGGGTGAAATGCTGCCGTCCAGTGTGGACATGACCATGTGTAGATTAATATCCTGGGGTTCCATAGCCAGTCGATGGCCGCCTTGGGGTCCGCGCCGGCTTATGACAAAACCGCACTTGTGCAGAGTAGTCATTAGTTGGTCCAGATAAGCCTCGGGTATCGCTTGTTTATAAGCGATCTCCGCAGTCTGGACCGGGCCGTTGCCATGATGAAGCGCCAATTCTACCAGGGCTCTTACTCCATAGTCCACTTTCATTGGTATTCTCATAGCGCCTTTCTCCCAGACGGTCCAGCTTTGGAATTATAGCATCGGCGCAGACAAATTGTCCAACTTTGTCCGCAGACGAGACCCTTGCATAACTGGTCGCTCAACTTGTCATTCCGACCGCCACCCCTGTCATTCCGACCGGAGGGAGGAATCTAAGACGTTGGGCCGGAGTCGCCGCGTCGGTCCGGCTACCGACCCAGTGCTTGCTGACATAGGTTTGAGATTCCTCACGGAGTTTATCCTGAGCGCAGCCGAAGGGCTTCGCTGCGTTCGGAATGACAGGGGTGGGGGTATGCAAAGGTCTCCGCAGACATTGAGGGCCTTTCAGTTGTTGGCGCAAGTGTCTGAACCGGGATTCATCAGATTAAGGGATTCGTAGGATTTCCAATCCTGTAAGTCCCGGAATCAGAGAAATCACAGTTCAGACGAACAACTGAAAAACCCTGTGAAGACATTGAGGGCAATCGCATCTTACGGATAACGTATATCGCTAAGCCTCCTCTTTGAAGTGATTCTGACCGAAGCGAAGAATCTAAAGCCTACCTCCGCCTGCCTGCCCGTTGGGCGCAGGTAGGCATGTCTTCACAGGCAGGCAAAGCCCGAGTCACCAACGACCTTCCACGATGGAGTGACCTGTCGCTGGAATAGTATGATGACTGTGAAGAACCGCTTTGGATTCCTCACTGCGTTTCGGAATGACATGATGGGACGTGTGGAAATGACCTGGTTGGGAGCCTGGCGCAAGGCCTTTCTGTCGGGTTGGTTTTAGATGCGATTGCTCTGGCCATGCTGGACGCTCCAAGGCATCGCTTGGACGGTCTGTCTATAATTGAAAAGGCGGCGGTCTTGGCTCATCATGGATGCCCCGGCAGCCCCTTGGCCTCGGGCCGGCCTGCCGGGACTTGAGCACGGTGTTGTGAGTTCCGCCGGAGGACAAATGATCAAAGGCGTGGGTCTCGCGATGGGAATCATGGTTCTTCTGGCGTTGATTCCAATCGTGGACCTTGTGGGGATTCCATTTGGACCGTTTATCGGCGGCTACTACGGCATAACGTCGGCCCACAGCGGCGGGTCTTACGCCGTAAGGTCCGTAGTCTTCGGCAGCCTTTTGGGACTCCTGGTATTGCTGGTCTTGGTGTTGGTGGCGATCGGACTTACAGTCACTATGGATTTGAGCCAGCGGTTTACCTGGCTTCTCTGGCTGGCGGTAGTGGTTTTTTCTCTATATGCAGCCAGCATGGCGGCCCTGGGAGCTATGTACCGCCAGTTGCGGGCCGAGGCCGGATAGGCCGGCCGGTTGAGCCGTTCGCTCAAGGCCGCCGGGCAGGTTGCGCCCCCGGCGCTTTGCCCGGCCGCTTGGCGGGCGCGGAGGGCAGTATGGTTGCATAGTTCCGACAGAGGCGAATCGCATGGGGACTGCTGACAAGATTTACCGGTCGGTAGGACAAAGCGTAGCCGCCGCCCGTCCAGGCCCATTGCTGAGGGCGTTGAGGCCGCAGCAATGGATCAAAAACGGCCTGGTGTTCCTCCCTTTCATGTTCTCTATCCGGCAAGCCTGGTCGTTGGACGATCTGGACCCGGTCCCCGGTTTGATCGGCCGTTTGTTGGTGGTGTTTGCTGCTTACTGCGCTCTATCGGGCGCCGTATATCTCTTCAACGACCTGGCTGACCGGGAAGTGGACCAACAGCACCCGTCCAAAAAACGCCGGCCCATCGCGTCGGGCAAGGTGGGAGCGCCGGCGGCGGTGGCCGCCATGTTGACCCTTGTCACTGCCGGCCTGACAGCCGCTTTTCTGGTGGAACCCGTCTTGGGGGCCGTCAGCCTGCTCTATCTTGGCATCAACGTTTCTTACTCCTTGGGAGTGAAACGGGTGGTGCTGGTCGATGTGTTCATCGTGGCTGCCGGCTACGTCATCCGCGCCGCTGCCGGCGCCATCGCCATAGATGTGACTCCATCGCCGTGGCTCTACGCCACCACGGCCGCGGCCGCCTTGTTTATTGTATTGGGCCGGCGCTACGCCGAGGTACGCTTGGCCGGTGATTCGGCGGTTGACCAACGCTCGGTACTGAGTAGATACGCCGGACCCTTCATCGGACAATTGCTGGCTATGTCGGCCACGGCAGCTTGGTTGAGTTATACTCTCTATACAGTGGAGGCCGATAATCTGCCTCAAAACAATACGATGCTTTTGACCATACCTCTCGTGACCTTTGGCTTGTTCCGGTATCTTTATTTGTTAAACACCAGAGAGGAAGCCGAGTCGCCGGAGCAACTGATTGTGAGGGACCTGCCCTTGGTTCTCTGCATAATCGGCTGGGTGGCGGTGGTGGTTTCAGTGCTGGTGTTGAACGACTGAGCATGGAAACTCGACAACCGGGCCAACGGGCTGTGGTGGCTGTCGTGTCCACCCGGCCGGAGACGGTGTTGGATGACATTCAAAGAGCGATGGTGATGGCCGGTGTCAGCCAACACTTGGCCCCAGAGGCCGCCACCCTGCTGAAGATCAACATTTCATGGCAACACTGGTACCCGGGCTGCTCCACCACTCCCTGGCAGCTTGAGGGCGTGATCAAGGGGCTGAGGAACCTGGGGTATCGGGACCTGATCGGAGCCCATAACGGCACCGTGGTGGTTGATTCCTACGAAGGAGAAGCAAACAACAAGCACAAAGCGGTCCAAGACCGCTACGGATTGCCTGTCGTGCACCTGGACAGTCCGCCCAATCGGTGGGTGGAGTACAAGCCCAAGGCCGAGATGCTGGTGCTTAATGACATTTTCCCCGAGGGCATTCAGATCCCGGAATCCTTTGCCGGGACCAACATCGTGCACCTCCCCACCATGAAGACCCATGTTTTCACTACCATGACCGGGGCAATGAAAAACGCTTTTGGGGGCCTACTGCACCGCAAGCGCCACTGGACGCACTCGGTGATTCACGAAACCCTGGTGGACCTCTTGGCTATCCAGCAGGAGATCCACCAAGGAGTCTTCGCGGTCATGGACGGGACCTTTGCCGGCGACGGCCCCGGCCCCCGGGCGATGCGCTGGCACATCAAGGACCGTATCCTGGCTTCCGCCGACCAAGTGGCGATCGACGCGGTGGCGGCTAAAATGATGGGTTTCGACCCCATGAACATAAAGTTCATCCGCTTGGCCCATCAACGCGGGTTGGGCTGCGGCGACGTATCCCAAATCGAAGTGTTGGGAGAAGACATCGAACAAGTGGACTGGCGCTTTTCCGGCGTGGAAAACACCTTTGCCAGCCGGGGCCAGAAGCTTATTTACTGGGGGCCGTTAAAGCCCATGGAGAAGCTGCTGCTCCGCTCTCCCCTAGTCGGCTTATCCTACCTTGCATCCAACCTGTACCACAACGGCTACTGGCTGAGGACCCACGGTCGCCGCCGCATCAACGCCGCCCTGAAGACCGAGTGGGGGCGGCTGTTCCAGTCGTATTGAACCTGCTCCAAGGGATGATTTCCGGATGGACGTAGCAATCATCGGCTTGCCTCAGAGCGGTAAGACCAGTGTATTCAACGCATTGATCGGAGGACACGCCAGCGCCTCTGGCGGCGAGGCGCAAGTCGGGGTGGTCAAGGTCGCGGACCCCCGGGTGGATGTTCTGGCGGCGATGTACGCACGCAAAAAGACCGTTCACGCCGAGATAAGGTACTGGGACCCCACCGGCTCTGAGTCCGCGGCCAAGCCTGGGGGTATTGGTGGAAAGTACCGAAACGTGCTGCAAGGGGCGGATGCTTTCTTGCTGGTAATCGGGGTTTTCACTAACCCAACTGCGCCCCACCCTTTGGGCAACTCCGACCCTGGGGCAGAGTTGGAAAGTGTACTCGGGGACCTGGCATTGGCCGATCTTGAAGTACTGGAACGAGCGGTAGACAGACTCCAGGACGGCATCAGGAAGTCCAAGCAAGCCGAGAGGCCGGCGCTGGTCTCCCAAATGGACGCCGTCAAGAAAGCAAAACAGGGATTGGAGGAGGGTTTGCCCTTACGCCGGCAGCGGCTGACCAACTCCGAATCGGGATACTTGACAGATTACCAGTTGCTGAGCGGCAAGCCGGTCATCGTGGCTTTCAACACCGACGAGTCGGGGCCGGAGGTATCTTTAGCCCAATTGGCGCTAAGCGGCGAGGCAACCACAGGCCTGGCCAGCGTCAGCCTGTGCGGGAAGCTTGAAGCCGATCTTGGCTCGATGTCGAGCCTCGAGGCCGATGAGTTCCGCCGGGAGTTGGGACTGGGCGAATCGGCGGTCTCCCAAGTAGTAAAGGGCTGCTACGAAGCCTCGGGCCTGGTATCTTTTCTGACCGTCGGCGACCAAGAGGTCAGGGCTTGGAGCGTGCCTGCCGGGATGCCGGCGGTACAAGCGGCGGGGACCATTCACTCCGACTTTCAGAGGGGTTTCATTCGGGCGGAGGTAATCCCCTTCGACGACCTAGTCCGGTGCGGCGGAATCCCGGAAGGGCGCAAGGAGGGGCTAGTGCGGTCCGAGGGAAAGACTTATGGAGTAGCGGACGGAGACGTAATCAACTTCCTGATAAACGTCTAGTCTCCTCCACCCCTCCGCTCCAACCGCTTGGCGAAACTTATCTCGTGGGAATCGGGATCGTTGATGTGGAAGTACCGTTCTCCCCAGGGGGCATCTGCGGGAACGGTGGAAGGAACCAGCCCCTCTTCGACTAGGCGGTGGTATAGAGCGTCAACGTCGTCCACGTGGAGGATTATCCTCCCCCACCAACTCCAGCCGCCGTCCGGAGCCAGAATCAAGTTTAAGTAACCGTCGCCAACCCGGAAACTGGAAAATGACGCCGTGTCGCCGCCATAAAGCAATTCCAAGCCCACTTTCCCTTGATAGAAATCCAAGGAACGGGCCATGTCATGCACCGCCAGGGTAACCGCACTGATATGTTGGACCGCCACGTTGCTTTCCTCCGCAGGCTGGACAAGGGCACTGGCCGCACACCGGCTCTTCGGCTAGAAGTTGGTCATCTGCGCCGGCGCCGGTAGCGGCCGGGCAAACCTGGATAGACTCCCTCGGTCAAGACCCATTGAACTCGACGGCGCAGTGCCTCCACTTCTTCGGGAGGGAGGACCTTCACCAAGTTCATTACGCAGCCTTGGGGGTTCTCCAGCTCTTCGGCCAGTTTTTTCAGTCTTTTGAGCAGGGCGCTAGGTATCTTTTCCCCGCTGAAGTCCCAAATTACCGTCCGGATTTTCGTGTCCGGATGAAAAGTCAGTCCGTGGTCGATACTCCAGAGCTTGCCAGCGGAGTCCAGTATCAGGTGATTGGGTTTCCGGTCCGTGCTGTTGGCCACCAAGTCGAAACAAGCAATAGTTTTGAGCTGGCTGGCATTGACGTCGGTAAGGGAATAGTAGTTCTGCCTGGGGTCATGCTCCACAAACTGCTGCACCGAGCCGATGCCATAGGGTCCTTCCCGGATAATAGTGAAAGGGATGAAGTCCCATCCCAGGACTTGGCTCAATAAGTAAGCGGCGTACTCCCGTTTGTACAACGTGCCCCGGGGAAAGTCCCATAGGGGCGATTCGCCGTCCCTGGGTTTATAAATGACCAGAGTCGTCGCGTCGCCCAATTGGACCTGGGCTAGAAAGGTGTAGTTAGATCCCGCCGGGGTTAGTTGACAAGCAACGATTTCGCCGTTGCGGATTATCTCCCAAGTAGATGGATCAGCGTTCACCGAGATGTCCTGTTTCAGAGGACCGGAGGTTAGCTCGTTTCCAACGCGGCGTGGCCATTGGAGCGGGGGCAAACGTGGCCTTCCGGGTTAATCGGCAGTCCGCAAAGGAAGCAGCGAGGTCGCCCTGCAGCACAAATTCGAAGCGCCTCTTCGGACAAAGCACTGGCTTGTTCCGTAGTGATCCAGAAACTGACTGAGGCGCCCTCCTCACCAGATTCAGAGTCTTCGCCTTCGTAGGCCAGCAGGTAAAAAGAATTGGTCGGCGTATCGTGACTCAATAAAATCTGCGCCGCCTTGAAGTCTATGTAGACGCTGTCCCCGGACCATTCCGGTTCTCTTGGCTGGCTTGGACGGTTGCGGTCATCCTCTGGAAGAGACTGGATTGTGTCTTGCAAGTAAATTGCCAGCTGGAAAAGCTGCTCCTTTTCCAGCCATACCGCGCAACTGGCCCGGCCCGCCTCCAGGGCCAACTGAAAGGTGCGTTGCCCCGGCTCGCCAAAGGTCTTAGCTTCGACGAGGGAAAGGGGACCCAAAGAGTACTTTACCGGTCGAGACTCCATACATTCTATGATAGCTTGGTGAAAAGCTCTCTGGCAAGAGAGCCTGGCAAGGCAATCAGGGCATGTGCAAAATCTCTTCTCCCTAGGGGAGAAGGTTAGGATGAGGGGGAAGCCTTCACACCAGACATGGCTGTTACACCGGGAACGGCCCTCACCCTGGCCCTCTCCCAAAGGGAGAGGCGACGACTTTGCACATGCCCTGACGCCCAGGCATCGGGGCTTGCTAACCGGCCCTTTTTCTTGTACTCTGGTGCCTGCTTTAAATCTTACGGGCGAGGAGGGGGACCATGTTTAACCCACTCGGGTTGTTGAAGGCGCAAATAGCTGAAGCGCACTGTGATATCCCCTGCGGGATTTACGACCCTATAGCAGCGAAAATCGCCGCACAGACGGTGCAAAAAATGGTTCTGCGAATTCAGGCCCTGGAGAGGCCGGGCTCCGACACCGATGCCGCTGCCTTCCAGGATTACGCCAACAAACTGGCTCGGTATGTCGCCGTCAAGGAAGAGCACGCGGAGGTCGTCAAGAAGGAACTCCGCATATTATGGGCCGACTACTTCAATCCCACTCATCTTGAGGCGCACCCCGACATACACACCACATTCTGGAACGCGGAGAAACTGGCCGGACGCAACCGGCAAAACGTGGACATGGACGCGGCCCAGGAACTGGTGGCCACTGTTGACCGCATCAGCGAGGTATTCTGGGCTACCAAGAACGTTACTTACAGCGACCCCAACGCCGCAGTCCGCTACGGGTCCTAGCCAAGGGCGCTTTGCAACAAAAACGGCCCGCCATAAAGACCGGCGGGCCGTTTAGGTCTAGCTTATTTGCCGGTCGTCGCTTTAGCTGCCCGGCCCGACCCTTCAATCCAATGACTTTGACCTAGTCTAAAGTCGGTTTGACTTCCTCACTCAGTCTCCCTCAACCAGCGGGCAACCTCCTTGGCGTGATAGCTGAGAATTATGTTGGCGCCGGCCCGTTTTATTGCGGTAAGCAACTCCAGGGTAACATTCTTTTCGTCGACCCAGCCGTGGCCGGAAGCGGCCTTGACCATGGAGTATTCGCCGCTGACGTTGTAAGCCGCCAAGGGATGGTCGAACCTGTCTCTGGCTTGGCGGATTACGTCCAGGTAAGATAAAGCCGGTTTTACCATTACTATGTCGGCGCCCTCCGCAATGTCGCTTTCTATTTCCCGCATGGCCATGCGGGCATTGGCCGGGTCCATCTGGTAGCTGCGCCGGTCGCCAAACTGGGGCGTGGAGTCGGCGGCCACCCGGAATGGACCGAAAAACGCCGAGGCGTACTTGGCCGCGTAACCCATTATCGGCAGGTCGGTGTATCCCTGGCCGTTCAACGCTTGACGGATGGCCCACACTTGACCGTCCATCATAGCTGAAGGAGCCACCAAGTCGGCCCCGGCTTGAGCATGGGATACGGCGGTGCGGGCCAGTAGTTCTAAAGTCTGGTCGTTGTCGACCAGTCCGTTCTCGATGATTCCACAGTGCCCGTGATCGGTGTACTCACACATGCAGACATCGGTGATTACCATCATCTCGGGCGTGTTCTGCTTGATAACCCGGATAGCCTCTTGTACTATGCCTTCCGGATCGTAGCCCTCGGTGCCCATAGCGTCTTTTTCGGCGGGCAGCCCGAACAGGAGGACTGCCGGAACGCCCAAGTCGGCGACTTCGGCGACTTCTTCGCTCAGCCGGTCCAGTGAAAGATGATAGCAGCCCGGCATCGGCTCGATGGGTTCGCGCACGCCGTTGCCATGAGCAACGAACATAGGATAAACGAACTCCTTTACCGACAATCGGGTTTCCCGGGCCATATTCCGCATGGACTCTTGTCCCCTCAGCCTGCGCAACCGCATGTCTGGAAAGCTAACCATGGTCTCCCCTTTATTGTAGTGATACAGTGTGCGGCAACCCTAGCCGCCTCCAAAGTGGGCAACAAGAGATTCCGCCAAACCTTCGACGTTATGCTTTGCCGCCACCAAGTCCACGCGCAAGCCCAACTCTCTAGCCGTGGCCGCGGTGACCGGGCCGATGCAAGCTATTATACTGGAATTCAAACCGGAGCCATCGCCGCTCAGAGCCTCCAACAGGTTGCGCACTGTGGAAGAACTGGTGAAGGTTACGATATCGACCCCTTGGTCCAGGGTCTTCCGGGCCAGGGGGCCAACGTCAGGGGCAGCGACGGTGCGATAGACGGCAACCAGTTTTACTTGAGCGCCCAATTGAGCCAAACCCTGGGCTAACAGGTCCCGGCCGATGTCGGCTCCGGGTAGAAGCACCGCTGCGTTTGTCCAATCACGGTCCGACAACTCATCGACCACCGCTTGGGACGTCGAATTGATGGGCACATAATCGGCTATGATGCCCCGGCGCTCCAAAGCCTGTGCCGTAGCGGGACCGATAGCGCCGACTTTGACCGACCCGAAAGCCCTGGCATCGCGGGGATAGTCCCTCATTGCCAGACGTGAGAATACCGCTTCCACGGCATTGGCGCTGGCGAATATGACCCAGCGAAAATCCGCCAGCCGGTCCAGTGCCTCGTCGAGCTGGTCATAGTCTTCCAGGGGCAAGGTCTGTATGGTGGGCAGTTCAATCGGGGTAGCCCCCAGACCCTTCAGAAGGGATTTCAATGTTGAGGCTTGGCTCCTAGAGCGGGTAATCAACACTTTTTTACCCCAAAGGGGCTTGTTGTCGAACCAACGCAGTTGTTCCCTAAGCTCGACCACCTTGCCCAAGACGGCGATGACCGGCGGCTCCAGCCCCGCTTGGCGGCCCCGCTCCAGGATGTTTTCCAAGCAACCCGCGACGGTCTTTTGTTGGAGCCAGGTGCCCCATTGGACCAGGGCCGCCGGTGTGGCCGGGTCCATGCCGCCGCAGCGCAGCGCTTCCAGAATGCCCTCCATTCCCGCCCAACCCATGAGCACCACCAAGGTGCCGCCGGTCCGGGCCAAGGTCTCCCATGGCACCGTCGACCCCGGTTTCGACGGGTCTTCGCTGCCGCTGACCACGGTAAAAATGGAGGACGCCCCCCGGTGAGTAAGGGGAATGCCAGCGTAAGCAGCAGCCGCAATGGGAGAAGTAACCCCTGGGACCACCTCGAAAGGGACCCCGTGCTCGGTCAAGGCTAAGGCTTCCTCGCCGCCCCGTCCGAAAACAAAGGGGTCGCCTCCTTTGAGGCGCACTACCTCCAGTCCGGCGGCGGCCCGGTCGATCAACACCCGGTTGATTTCTTTCTGGGCAAGGGCCTGGCGGCCTCGCCCTTTGCCAACAAATACTCTTTCAGCGGAAAGCGGAGCAGCCTGTAGCAATGACGGGTCCAACAACCGGTCGTAGACTACTACCTGGGCTTTTTCCAGGCAACGCAACCCTTTCTGAGTGATCAGCCCCGGATCACCGGGGCCGGCGCCCACTAAGTAGACTTTGCCAGTCAACTCCTACTCTTCCAGCCCGGACTTATGCTGCTCAACATGTTCCAAATCGAGCAACTCGATGCCGCCCCGCTCCACCACAGCTAGATAAGCGTCGTTGGCCGTTTGCAATGGGTCGAGGGCCAGACCCTCTAGCTTGGACCGGAAGACTTTGCCGCCGTCGGGTGAGCAGATGAACAGGGTCATCAACATCAACTCCCCCTGGCAACGGGCGTAGACTCCCACAGGCAACTGGCAGCCGCCGCCCAGCTTTTCCAGAAAGGCGCGTTCCGCAGTAACGGCCAGCCGAGTCTCGATATGTTCTATGGGCCGGAGCAACTCCAGCATTCGGTCGTCGTCTGCCCGGACCTCAACGGCCAAGGCGCCTTGGCCGGGCGGCGGCACGAACCTCTGGGGAGAAAGGTACTCGGTAATTTGTTGGCTCAACCCCAACCGGGCCATGCCGGCCGCAGCCAGGATGGCGCCATCGCACTCCTCGCCCTGGGCCTTACGCAACCGGGTTTCCACGTTGCCCCGGATCGGCACTAGGATAGCCTGGGGGCAGAGGCTCTTGAGCAGAGCCTGGCGCCGGGGGCTGCTGGTGCCGATCCGGGCGTCTTTGGGCAACTCGGCCAAGGAACAGTCCCAACGGTTTACCAGGACATCCCGCGGGTCCAGCCTGCGTAGTACGGCGCCCAAGGCCAAGTCCTGAGGTATTTGGGTCGGCAAGTCCTTCAGGCTGTGGATTGCCATATCCAGCAAGCCTTCTTGCAACTGCCGCTCGATTTCCGTGACAAAAACCCCCAAGCCCAACCCGGTCAATGATGCGTTTGGGTTGGCGTCGCCCTGAGTAGACACGCTAACCACTTCGAAGTCCAGGTCCGGGCGCATCGGGCGCAGCAGTGACAGGACCTCTTCGTCCTGGCGCAGGGCCAAGGCACTGCCCCGGCTTCCAACCTTTATTGTCTTGCTTGGGGCCATATTAACCACCGGCGGACTGGTGATTCGTTCCTCAATGAAATGTCAGACTCTCCGGTCCCTCTCGTTTTGATGAGCCGCCCTCCCGGTCTGGCGATTAAAAGGCTGGCGGCAACCTCCGGGCTGGCAGCGGTGAACGTCCGGGCAGAGGTGGGGCGCATTGTCCCCGGTCAGCTTGGCCATTAAGGAGGTCAAGGCTTCTTCTTCCCGGCCCTCTTGGACCAGTTGCAGCAGGTCCGGCGTAAGACAACACTGCCACCGCTGCGGGTCCACCGCCACGCCTTGCTTTTTCACCCGTTTCCGGGCCTGAGACGTGATCCCGGCTAGGTCGGCCCAATCCAGCACCGGGCTGACCGTAAGTTCCTCTCGCAACTTGCGGGCCAAGGCCGGGCTGGCGCCGGCGGTGGATATGGCCACGGTAACCGTACCCCGGTTGACTATCGAGGGAGCTATAAAGGAACACTGGGCCGGTTCGTCCACCACGTTAATGAGGACGCCCAACTCTTCCGCCTCTTCGGAGATCGACTTATTGACCGAACGGACATTGGTGGTGGCAATGCCCAGGAACGCCCCCCGCAAGTCCCCAGCCCGGTATTCGCGGGCTTGCCAGTCCAAGCGCCCCTGCCGAACGGCTTCCAGGATGCCGGCCGTCACTTGTGGGCTGACCACGGTGATCTTGGCGCCGGCATCCCGTAGTTTAGCGATCTTGCTTTCCGCCACCGCGCCGCCTCCGAACACGACGCAATGTTTGCCTTTGATGTTCAGAAACGCCGGATAGTAGGGCGACATGCTGGGGCCTTTCTAGGCTTGGGCCACGGGGTCGGCTTGTTCCCCCTCCCGGTACCGTTCATAGTCCTCGACAAAATAGCGCACTCGAGTCTTCTTGTATTCCCTGGTGCTGTAGAGAAACAACCGGTCGATAATACCGGTAGCCTCGGCTATCTCCTTCCCGATCTCCTCGCAACCTTCCTGAGAGGTGGCGTGGACCATGGTGAAATGAGTGTAAGGCCAATCAGGAAAGGTTGGACGTTCGTAGCAATGAGTGACAGCGGAATGTTGAGCCATGATCATGCCAACTTCCTCGGACCGTTCCGGCGGCACATTCCAGACGATCATGGCGTTGGCCTTGAAACCCGACCGCCGGTGATGCAATACCGCACTGTACCGCCGCATTATCTTTCGGTCTTGGAACTCGGCTGCCTTGGCGAACAATTCCGCCGTGGTTATGCCAAGGCGACTCGCCATATCATCAAAAGGCCGGGGGACTAGGGGAAGGTCCTCTTGCAATTCCCGGATTATCGACTCGTCGGTATCGGTTAGGGCCACGGGTTTGTTCCAGTCATTAGCGGCCCCGTCTTCCCGGCCGCCGTCCGGGTTATAGTTGAAAGAGGAGCCTTTCCGGCGGACCATATCGAAGTTGACGCCTATCTTGAAAAACCGGATCGTGGGCATAATCCGGGCGGTCAGAGCGCCCGTTTCCCGGGCCATCCGGTCCACAGTGGCCTCCAAGTCGTGGTCGGGGGGCACCGCCACAGTGAACCACAAATTGTAATACGAGCCCTCCCGGGCGTAGTTGTGGCTAACGCCGGGATGCCGGTTGATCTGGAGAGCGCCTTGGTGGAGCTTTGCCGGGTCATAGGCCATAGCCACCAAGGTGGTCTTGTAGCCCAAGCGGCGGGTATCGAAAATCGCGCTGACTTGACGCAATACATTAGTCTGTTTCAAGCGGTCCAACCGGTCTATGACTTCTTGCTCGCCGATTTGCAGTTGCTCCGCCAAGCTCAAATAAGGGCGGTCCACTAGGGGGAACTCTCCCTGGACTAGATTCAACAACTGCCGATCGATCAAGTCCATTAGTGTTTAATGCCTCCCAAAAGTCTGCCGACATGGCATATCAAGAATTATGTATTGGCCGGAGCCGCTCCAACCGATGCACGGTTTTGATAGGACTCGGTAACCCCCAACAGGACCCGGTCGGCCAATTCCAGGATTCGCCCCCAATAATTGGAGGATGCCGAATCTAGAACCATATTGCGAAAGAAGATGAACGCTTCCATGGTTTCTTTCAGTGTCACGCCGCGGCCAGACATCTCGGTCCCGTATTCCCGTCCCAGCAGATAGGACTCCTCCAAGGCCCCCTGACGCCGTTGCCGGGTAAGGGGCTGGTGTTGGGCCAAGATGGACAACAACCGGCGGCCGAAGAGGCGCATACGGTCCCGTCCCTGCGTTTCGACACTGCGGTACCAGTGCTGACTGGCCACGGTTTCCTGTTGCAGCCGCCGCCGGATTCGGCGCAGCGCCGAACCTTCCAACTCTCCATGCTTGTCGGAATCCGGAGACGACGAACTGCTGTCGGTTAGAGCATCCAAATCATCTCGCAGAAAGCGGCGATGGCCGCCGGGGGTGCGGTAGACTCGTAAAAAGCCGCCGTCGGCCCACTGGCGAAGAGCGCCTTGGCTTACGTCCAGATAATGGCATGCTTCGCTCAAGGAAAGCCAGCGAGATTTGTCGTCGAGCCGGAGTTTCACTATCACAAATCTACTAAAATCTATGTAATACTAATCCGCGAAGCTAGAGTTATTCGAGCCTAGCACACGCGCCGACTGGCGTCAACGCTGTAGTTAAGGTTACCCTCCAAGCCCCACTGCGTTGTGACGGGGTGGTCGCCGTGCTATAGTGAATCTGTCGGGGTGTAGGCGTATGCAGGAAGACTTAGCTAAGTCCAGAAAAGACCTCTCCAGTAGCCTGCGGCGCAAGATACGTGCCGAATCCGTTATCCAAGCAATGGAGCGGGTTCCACGGGAAAGGTTTGTGCCTCCGGAGCACCGGCACATGGCCTACTTGGACCTACCCCTTGGCATCGGCGAAGGCCAAACTATTTCACAACCCTACATCGTGGCCTTGATGGTCGCCGCTCTAGGACTCCAAAGTCATGAAAAGGTCCTGGAAGTCGGTGCCGGCAGCGGATACCAAGCAGCGGTTCTTTCCTTGCTGGTGCCCCAAGGCCAAGTGTGCACCGTAGAGTTGGTGCCGCCCTTGGCCCAGCGGGCCGATAAGTTGCTCCGGGAGTTGGGCTATAACAATGTGCGGGTTGAGTTGGCCGGTCCTACCCTGGGCTGTCTCAACCACGGCCCCTTCGACGCAATTATAGTTGCCGCCGCTTCGCCAAAGCTCCCTGAATTCCTGGTCTCCCAGTTGGCTGTCGGGGGCAGGCTGGTCATTCCTGTAGGCACGCTGGAGCAGCAGGAACTGGTGCACGCTGTCCGTACCGACGAAGGGCTTTCGGTGAGTATGATGGGTCCGTGCCGCTTCGTACCGCTCATCGGGCGGGAGGCTTTTCCCCAATTCCAGTGACTGCACATCTCCCTGCCTGCTGCCAGGTTTCCTCGATGACCCCTTCCACCGGATGCTCATTGCCTAGGCACCGTCGCGCGACCTAGTCCTCATATCCAACAAGTCGTTTTTCGACTGGTGAGGAGCCCGCCAGCTATGATGAGCCAGGCTTTTGCTAGGTCAAGTAGGTGGGAGGTATTGATTTTCAGCACCCACCATCGTAAATCCTTATTCCACTGCTGGCTTGGGGATGTCCACCACGAGAGCGACCTAACCTCGCTTGAGAAGCCTGTCGTATTCTTGGTGACTACCCACCCAAAACCAGACCATGTCGCTATCTGACCGGACGCCAAGAGCACGATAACTGATGCTCACTCGCACCGAATACACAGGACGGCGTTGGCTCACTCGTTTGAAGTCTAAGCTGGGATGATTGGGATTAGACGCGAAGAAGCGGTAAGACTCTCGAACTTGGCGCTGCACATGGTCCGGAAGGCGCCGGTAGGCATCCCAGAAACTCTTCCGTACAAAGGAACGCACGTCTACGGTTCTTTGATATCGAGAAGTTCAGTTAGCCTTGCCTGGTGCTCCGCGAGAGCCTCGTCGGCTAACTGCTCTAGTAACTCTTCAGATTCGGGGCGGTTGAACAATTCGGCCCACTGTCGCTCCGACTCAAGCTCGGCCAGAAGAAAGCGCGCAAATTTGTCCTGTTTATCTTGTGGGAGCTCTGAAGCTCTCTTGAAGGCTTGTTGAAGAAGGTTGGTCATCTCTTTGGCTCCTTACTAATCGAATATTCACTCGTTGCCCGACCACAGTGCCGAGTTTCGCGGGCTTCTCAACAGAATATCAATCGTTGTTCATCAGAAGCATTACAATCGGGAAACATGGGGGTTGCCCCCCTCGTCAACGTATACATAGTCGCGCTCTTCGCCTCCGAAAATCCCGAGACCTATCCATACGATGGCCCAAATCCCTCCGGTGATCAGCGTGATTATCAGATGTAGTATGTGCTTTACTCTATGTCCGCGAAGTAAAACCGCTTGGAATTCGCCTTGCGACTCAACCCGGTAGCCCTCTGAAAGCCAGACGGCGATATGCCGAGCGAGCACCTCTTTGCGTTCCTCGGTTGTCCACCTGTTCCGTCTCAAAACTGAAATCCGGTTGCTGCTGGGAGGTGAAATATGGTGCAACTGGTGGTCCCAACTTACACGGACTGCCAAAGGCGTACCATGTCCAACTCTAGCATTGATTTCTCGACTCGGGCAAGAAGCCGCTTAAGTTTGGGAGTGTTATAATTTTGCCGCAATCTAATCAGTTTCCCATCGTGCCGGGGCGAAACGCAGTCGGTCCCGGTGGGAGTGGCGCTGGATAATGCACACAATTTTGGCCCGCTTTGGAATAGGTGATCCGGGCTGGCTGGACCCGGTCGCCGTCTTCGTCGGCATAGTAATTACTTTGCTTGTGGCGGGGGGGTTCGACAAGCTCCTGTTTCCCTTGGCGGTGCGGCTAACCCGGAGGACTCCTACCGACTTTGACAACCGCCTGGTTCTCGCCACTCGCCGGCCGTTTACCTTCGGCGTCGTTCTCCTTGGCGTATATCTAGTCCTCACCTTGCTCTTGGACCTGAACCCGGGACAAAGGGGGCGGGTTGACCAGGTCATCGGCCTGCTGGGCATCGTGATGGGCGTGATGATGGTGGTTGCCCTGGTATCCAACGCCCTTGATTGGTACCTGGAGAACCTGGCGAGGCGGACCCAGCATGTGGTTGACCTGAAACTGTTCCCCCTTCTCAGGCGCATTTCGGTGGCTCTAATCTATGGCCTGGGCGGCTTGCTGGTCTTGGACCTGCTGAACATCAATATCAGCCCGTTGATCGCCGGACTGGGCCTGGGCGGACTGGCGGTGGCCCTGGCCCTTCAACCCACCCTGGCCAACCTGTTTGCCGGTACTTACGTGATGACCGAAGGGGTAATCGCCCCCGAAGACTATATATCGTTGGAAGGCGGAATCACCGGGTACGTGGTGGAGGTGGGTTGGCGCAGCACGCGGATCCGCACCTGGGAGAACAACCTGGTGGTGGTGCCCAATAACCGGTTCGCCGAGACCATCATCACCAACTACCAACAGCCGGCGCCGGCAGTCAACGTATATCTGCAATGCGGAGTCAGTTACGACAGCGACCTGCGCCGTGTGGAGCAAGTCTGCCAAGAGGTAATGGACGAAATCCTGGATACGCTGCCCGACGCGGTGAAGGATTACGGGGCTTATTTCGGCTACGAGAGCTTTGGCGACTCCAACGTCAACTTCTGGCTATTCCTGCAGGCCAAAGACCGTTCGGGTAGCTTCGTAGTGCAGTCAGAGCTTATGAAACGGTTGCACGCCAGGTTAAAAGAAGAGGACATCACCATCAACTATCCGGTAAGGACTCTCGAATTCCCCAAGGAGTGGGGTCCCGAGAACATGGCGTTAAGGAACGGAGGCGATGCGGCGAGAAGAATCAACGGCAAGGACCACCGCCGCCGCGGGCAACGCCGGAGAGCGTCCAGGGAGGTCCACATTCCCCGGAATAACGATGATGACGCCGGTGCAGGGGATGGCGCTTCCGGAGAGTAGCTAGACGGTAGCGTTTCTTTATCATGGGCCAGAGCCGCTACAAGATCACTTCCCGGCTAGAATACTTCCAGCGGGAGGTCGACGCCGGGAGAAAATGGGCGCGGTGTGGTCGCCCCACAACCTGCTGGCGCTGCTTTAACAACAGGCCCTACTATCTTCCGCCGCCTGAATGGAAACGCTGCCGTTCGAGTCCTGGTGATAGAGGGCTAGGGGGTCGGAGGGGTGCAGTAGGGAAGCCCCAATCCCCTCAGGTCGTTGCGCTCGATGCCCCTCAGCCCCGAGGGGATGCAGCCGGTGAGTTGGTTTCCTTCCAAGTACAGCTTGCTCAGATTGGCTAGTTCCTCCAACTCCGAGGGTATTTCCCCCGTCAACCTATTGTCCCTCAGGAATAGGTCCTCCAAAGAAGCAACGTCACCCAACTCCGACGGTATCTCCCCGGTAAGAAGGTTGCCGTCAAGGACCAACTGCCTCAGATTAGTAAGCTCACTCAATTCTACCGGCATCTCCCCAGACAACCGGTTGCCCTGCAGGAACAGCGCCTCGAGATTGGACAGGCCGCCCAGCTCCGCCGGTATTCCCCCGGTCAGGTCGTTCTGCTCCAGGTATAGGTACTGCAGATTGCGCAGTGAGCCCAGCCGGGAGGGCACCGCGCCGGTCAGATCGTTGCTGCTTAACCCCAGGTACTCCAGGCTGTCCAGGTCGCCCAACTCCGCCGGTATCGCGCCCGACAGCCGGTTATCCGCCAGCTGCAGGTCGGTCAGGCTTGCCAGGCCTCCCAGGGCCGGGGGTATGGCCCCGCTCAACCGGTTCCCTTCCAGGGTCAATTGCCGCAGACGGCTCAACCCACCCAGGGCCGAGGGTATTGGGCCGGTCAATTGATTGTCGTGCAGATGGATGACCTCCAGGTTGGCCAGGCCGGCCAGTTGCGACGGTATCCGGCCGCTCAACTGATTGCCGGAGAGGTAGAGGTGGGTCACGTTGGAAAGGTTGGGAGTGCCCCGGACCCGTACCCCCTGCCAGTCGGCGATGGCCGTGTCGGCGCTCCAGTCGAGGGCGGCTGTGCCCGCCAGCTCCTTCCGTATCCCGTACAGGATGACGCAGTCGCCGACCAGGGCCGAGTTTCTATCCGAATTCGGCACCACGGTCCCGTTCAGGCAGACCGAGGTCACCGAGACCTGGGCGCTGACCGTTGCGGCGTTCCCGTGCTCGTCCCCGGCCTCGATGGTGAGGAGGTAGACCGGAGCGGCGGCATAGTCCAAGGCACTTGCTACGGTGATCTCCCCCGTGGCTTCGTCGATGGAGAAGACACCATCGTTGTTGCCCTCTGTAATGGAGTAGGTCACTGCGTCTCCTGGGGAGTCGGTAGCGGCGACGCTGCCCACTAGGGTCCCAACCTCGGCGTCTTCCCCTACCTCGAAAGTATACCGGGAAGCGTCGAACACCGGCGGCGCGCACTCGGCGGTGGTCGCCACGATGATAGCCGACGGCTCGCTCCACTCGGCGGTGGTCGCCACGATGATAGCCGACGGCTCGCTCCACTCGGCAGCGTAAACCGTGCCGTCGCCGTAGGCGCTCACCCGGAACTGGTGCGTATTGCCGCAGATTAGCTCATCCACCGTGTGGGACGTGCCGGTGAGAGTGTCGTCGTCCACCGCCCAAACCTCTGGTGTGGTTCCCTTCGCCGGGGACACGCGGTACTCCACCCGGTACTTGGCCGTGTCCGCCACCGCATCCCAGTTCAATGGGACGCCGGTCTCCGTGGCCGTGCCCACCCTGAGATTCGCCGGGGCCGGAGGCTGGCAGTAGGGGATGTTCAATGAGCTCAGGTCGTTGGTGGGCACGCTCCGCAGCGTCAGGGGGATGCAGCCGGTGAAGGAATTCCCCGACAGCCTGAGCTCGGTAAGGTCGGCCAGGTCCTCAAGGGCCTTGGGGATGGCGCCCGTCAGATTGTTGTTGTCCAGCTTGAGCCTTTCCAGGCCGTAGAGCGAACCCAGCTCCTCCGGGATGACCCCGCTCAAGCTTTTGTTTGACAGGGAGAGACTCTCGACTATCGAACCTTCTTGTTGTAGGGACGGAAGATCATATACCGGGTTATCGCCGGTCCCTAGGGCTACGCCGTCCCAATCGGCCATTGCCCGCTCAACGCTCCAGTTCAGGGACGCGTTACCGCGGAGGGCATCATTGGCCTCCAGCAGGGTTATGCAGGCTTGCATGAGCCAGCCGTCGTTAAGCGGGTCGCTCACCGCGCCAAGCCCGCATGCGGGCGGCGGCAGCTTTGGCGGGCCGTCTGGATGGTCGTAAGCGCCGGTGCTCCTGAAGAACTGGTCTATCCGGTTGGCGTCTTGCAGCAGGCTGGGTGCAGCAACCCCGTCCGGCAACTCGCGGTAGTCGGACGGGACGATGCGCCCGCCGTTTTCTGTGCGCCGGGCCTGGTCCGCGCTCTGTACATTGGACTTGAAGGTTGCCAGAGGCACTTCCAAGCTGGATTGATACTGTTGATAGCCCTCAGGCCAACTCAGCCTGTAAGATGTTCTGTGCGGGTGGACAGCGATTATGGCATCGTCATCCGTCCTTTCCACGCCCCATGTGCTCCACACCTTCCACGTCACCATGCCCTGGTCGTATCCAGGGGCAAGGAAGTGGACCATTTCCTTGGTGAAGAACCCATCCCGGTCCCTAACGATTTTCTCAAAACCTCTACGGAGCCATTCTTCCGCTTCCTGTCCGGTTGGTGTTTCGTCTCCCGTCGCGTCTCCGTAGACGGACGCGGCGGCGGGGAGGCCGTAATGAAAGTGATGGACTTCGACCGGCAGCCGGGAGGGGCCTCTTCCCAGGATGTACTCACGCGCCTGCAAGTCCGCAAAGCACTTGAGGTCCCTCCCGCCTTCGGCCAAACCGACATAGGCCGCGTCCCGATAGATATTACCGACCGTGCAGCGCACCGACCCGGGAACGAAGGTGCCGCGCGCCACGATATGCGGTACGGCGATGAGAGAGGTGCCATTCAAGTATGACTGAATACTAACCGGCCGGAAGCCGCCTGACGTGGGACCCACGCCGGCAACGGTACCAGTGGGGCCGAAGGCGGCCACGGTGTCGCCGGACCCGCAGGGGTCCAGGTCCGTTCCCTCGATGGGTGAGCACGTCGGGACTATCTCGGTCAGATACTCCGGGGTCCTGGAGACCGCGTCGTCCCCCTGCGGGCTGGAGTCAGACAACGTGGGCGGCGTGGGGTCAGGGGCCGATAACCCCGGTGCCGAGTACGAGTATGTAGGCGTCCCTCCGTCCGCCTCGGGTGGGGATTCTGTGGGTGAACCGTCGCAAGCCACAAGGGCAGCCAGCGATATAACCAGAACGGCTACTGTTGCGATACTTCCACGCATCTCAGTCTCCTACTGAATCGGAAACTTGTGCTGATAGATGGCCATGATAGCCACTATGTCGTACGCCTGCGGTCTGCAGTGCAGGTTGGCGTTGGGAGTTGGGTTGCTCATGAGGGAGCCCTCCCGCAGATATGGGTGACCCAGATGGCCAGTTTCCTCTTGACCTAAACCGATTCCCAGGGCGTGCCCCATCTCGTGGGTGAAGGCATGTTGGGCCAGGTTGCAACTGGTGCTGCCGCCCGTTATTGTGGCATTCCACGGGCGATCATCTATAAATCCTAAATCGTCTTGATCGTACCGTGGTCCTCGCAACATCATTCTGCCTGGGTAAAGGGAATCTAGGGAACCAATCGTCGAGTCAACAAGGCCGACGAGTAGCTCAAGCTCATATAGCGACCGAGACCGGTAGCAAGATCTGTAGAATTGAGCACAGAGAGAGTCGTCATATTCCTTTGCAGTAACAAACTTTGCTTCGTTGATGTCCAACCTCACTCTGGTGTTACGTACATCTTTGCACGCATCTTCCGGTATGGTGTCCGTCTGCATGAAGGAGAATACGTTGGCGTCGGGTCTCCGCTTTACGAGATGCATCCAGGTATTGATGGCGGCTGTAATATCGCCGGCTGTAACGTTGCCGATATCTTCGCCGTAGTCTGCTGACATCGTGTTCGTATAGACGACGTACTTGACTGTGTGTTCGTTATTGTTGTTCAAGCCGCCCTGAAAGCCCAGCAGGGGGGCCGTGGCCACTTGGGGCCACGGTGGCGCAGCGTCCAGACCCTCAGGCACCATGGGGACGCCGTTGCTGGCATAGACAAAAGCCGGTTCAGACCAGCCGGATGGGTCTCTATCACTGTTAAGCGCGCGGACTCGCAGCCGGTAGAGCGTGTCCTCCGCAAGTTGCAGCCTGCTCAGGAGGATGCTAACCGATTGATTGCCGGGAGGCGGGATGATAGTAGACCCCCGACTGGTGGGCTGGAAAATGGGCTCGGTCTGCCAAAATCCCGTAGTGCATGGCACTGCTTCTGTATATTGACCGAGGTACGGGCAGGTCTCGACGGCAAAGTCCAACTCGTAGGATGCTGCGCCGCTTACCGGAGACCACCAGACCGGACTGTTGGGGTCGCGCAACCACCCGTTTGCGGCCAAGCCGGTAGGGGTGGGAGGTGGCATCGCAACCGCCGCACTCGTCGCACTCTTGCCGGGACCGTGACCGTCGTCATAGGCGACGGTGGCCCTCAGCCACTTCCCCAGGTCGTCATCTGTCACGGTATAGGTGTTCCCCGTAGCGCCGGGGATATCGCTCCAGTTGGCGGCGCCATCCGGTGAGCGTTGCCACTGCCACGTCTCGTTGGTCACACTGCCGTCAAGGTCAAACAGAGCGGCGGTGATTACCGTGCCGACCTGCGGCGAGGTTGACGAAAGTCCAACACCGCCAGGCTCTTCCACATTGGTAACCGTGACGGTGACGTCCCGGTCATCCGTGCCGCCCCTGCCGTCGCTGGCCCTGACCGTGACCTTGTACACGTTGTTCTGGTCTGAGTCGTGGGGACTCTCATAGTTAGGCGAACTCTTGAAGCTGAGAACCCCGCCGGAGGAGATGCTGAAATCGCCCCGGTCAGTCTCGAAGGTGGTGTTGGGCAGCGACCAGCTTATGGTGTCGCCATTGGGGTCGGTGGCTCCGTACGTCGCTACGCTGGCTGTGCGGTTTTCCTGGTAGGTCACAGAAGTGGGACCGCCGGCGATGTCCGGCGGACGGTTGCTGGGCGGCGGCGGAGGTGGTGGTATAGGCGTGGGCGCCGGCGTGGGCGGCACCGGCGTGGGTGTAGGTGTAGGCGGTGGGATGCAGCTGGTGGACCTGTACACCTGGGACGAGGGATTGCCGGGCGAAGACGATGTGTTCATGCCGTCCCCGCGCGACCTCACCCTGAAAAAGTGCCCGGTACAGGAGCCCAGGTTGCGCACCCTGCTGGTCACCGTGGGGGGCGAGCCGGGCCCCACGTGGCTGCCCACTCTCCAACCGGGTACTCCGGAAATCCGCTATTCCACCCGGTAGCTGGTTGCCGGAGGCAGCGCGTTCCATCGCAGAGTGACGCTGCTACTGGTCCATCAGATTACTCTGAGCCCGCTGGGCGGGGGCACGTGGGGCAAGCCGTCATGGTCGGCGCCCTCCGCCTCCGGGACCACTGCGCCGATGGGCAGCCAGTCCTCCAGTATCTCCTCCGCCGGGATGTCGTCCGTCGGGATATCCTCTTGCTCCTCGGCGTCCTGGTCAGGGGGTGGCGTCTGTGCCAGAGCCTGGGGTAGGAATAGCGCCATGAGCACGGCGGCCGCCACGACGCCCAGGAAGATTATCCTATGCCATTTACTGCTAGGCATCGCTGCGACCTTCCGACCTATGTTGGGTAGGCCTTTTTTGTTCGTGGGGCGTGCTGAAGTCCATGATTCATTATAGCCGGTCCCCGTGACGCTGCCGGAGGCGGGAAGGAGCGTG
Source organism: Dehalococcoidia bacterium (assembly GCA_965197565.1). Lineage (GTDB taxonomy): Bacteria > Chloroflexota > Dehalococcoidia > Lucifugimonadales > UBA3495. The sequence goes on along the minus strand of CBDANK010000003.1, from coordinate 106,997 downwards.
ACGTCGAGACCGCTTCCCGGCTAGAATACTTCCAGCGGGAGGTCAGACGCCGGGAGAAAATGGGCGCGGTATGGTCGCCCCACAACCTGCTGGCGCTGCTTCAACAACGTGGTCTGCTATCTTCCGCCGCCTGAATGGAAACGCTATCTAGCCAGGCTGGGGTATTGATTACCCAAGGCTGTGCATTTAGAATTGGTGTTCGCTGCTTAGACAGTAATCTGAGAGCAGGAGGGCAGGTGATTGAATGGACTAGGACTTCATCTTTTACTGGAGCTCAACGACTGTAACCCCAAGCTACTTAATGACGCGGACTTCATACGACAGGCGCTACTCGACACCGCCCGCGAAGTGGGCGCCACCGTGGTGGGCGAATCGTTTCACCGGTTCAGCCCCCAAGGAGTAACCGGCATTCTGGCGATAGCGGAGTCGCACATTTCGATACATACTTGGCCGGAATTCGGATACGCTGCGGCCGATATTTTCGCTTGCGGCTCCTCCTTCCGGCCTAGGGAAGCCGCGGATATTCTGGCCGGCAAGCTGGAGTGTCGAGACCCGGAGATTATCGAACTCCAACGGGGGATGACTCAAAAGGCCACTGCTAATTGAGCCCTCAGTCCAACGAGAGTATGGACATATCTGGCAAATGGTATTTGGAGACAATCTTCCCGGACCTGGCTGTCATGCTCCAGGTGCGGCAGGTTCTCTACTCCGGTCAAACGGCGTATCAGAAGGTCGAGGTGCTGGAGTCCAGCATTTTCGGCCGTAGCTTGGTTCTCGACGGCAAGACCCAGTCCACTGAGCGGGATGAGCACATCTATCACGAGGCTCTGGTGCATCCGTCCATGTTGCTGCACCGGGACCCTCGCGCCGTGTTCATAGCGGGTGGAGGCGAAGGCGCCTCCCTCCGCGAGGTTCTGGCGCACAAGTCAGTGGAAAGGGCGGTTATGCTGGACTTGGACCAGGAGGTGGTGGACATTTGCCGCCGCTTCCTGCCCCGGCATCATCAGGGCAGCTTTGACGACCCCAGGGTGGAACTGGGTCATCAGGACGCTAGGGAATACTTATCGAGGGGTTCCCAAACCTTCGACGTAATGATAATGGACTTGGTCGACCCGCTGGAGGGGGGAACGGCTTACCTGCTGTACACCGAGGAATACTACCGGATTGTCCAGTCAAGGCTGAACCCGGGGGGAATTCTGGTAACCCAGTCGGGCCCGTCCGGCCTGCTCAGCTATCAGGAGTGCTTCACCACTATCTTCAAGACTTTGAGCAGCATATTCAAGTATACGGTTCCGGCCCAAGCGCACATTCCGGCTTTCGCAACCTTGTGGGGATTTACCCTGGCCTCGGATTCGCCGATCCCTTCTCTGACCGATGAGGAAGTGGACCGTCTGGTAGAGGATAGAGTGGCGAAACCGCTGATGTTCTACGACGGCGAAACCCATCGAGGCATGTTTGCCCTGCCCAAGTTCTTGCGGGACGGCATCCAACAGGAGCAGCGGATCAACCGGGACTCCTCCCCGGTGTTCATGATTTAGGAGCTCCTCATGGGATTGTTTGATTCTTTGTTCGGCAAGCACCCTCGGTGCCAGCGATACGGCAAAGAGGCGCAGACGACTCACCTGGATGACTTCCACCGAATGGCCCCGAAATTGGACGACTTTGGCAATCGAGTGATTCTGTGTGCCTCATGCTAAGCCGAAGTGAGCCGGTGGCGGGGCAGATGACTACAGCGAAAAAATCTCGTCGAGCGTGACTGAGAACCCCTGGATGGTTGGGGATATTACCACGCTGCTTTCACCGTATAGGCCCGCGACCTCGTAATCTCCCTCGTTTAGCAGCAGCACAATCACCGTGTGGGCTTCCGGGTCGATCAGCCAATACTCAGTGACACCGTGCCGGGCGTATAAGGCGCGCTTATCGTTCCAGTCTCGCTTCGTGGTATATGGAGACTGTATCTCGACCACTAAGTCGGGTGCTCCCTGGATGTTATTCGGAGTCCTGATGCTGGAACGCTCGTTGGAAACAAAGAGTAGATCTGGCTGGACCACGTCGGTCTCTGAAAGTTTCACGTCGTAGGGAGCAGAAAAGACCTGGCCGAGAGCCGCTTGTTCTACGAACTGATGCAATTGAGATCCTAGCCGTATACTAATAATCTGGTGGGCTTCCCCGGGGCTTGGAGCCATAATCAACTCGCCGTGGAGAAGTTCGTACCGCTCATCGTCCGGCGTTTTGAGGTAGTCCTCGTAGGTGAGCTTGGACTTTGCTTTTGAGGTAGTCATGGTCGACCTTGTAGCCCCGTTTCTGTGGTGAGTCCCTACGGCTGAATGAGCACCCGCACAGTGCCATCCACTTCTTTCCGCTGGCTAAGCAGATGGTGTCCTGAATTCTCCGCCCATAGAATGACGTCGTATATGTTCAGGGCGTCGGCCAGGATGGCCTCTATAATCGATTGATTGTCCGCTTCCAACTGGCGGGAAAGAGCGGCGATCACCCCGGCGCAGCTTTTGCCCCGGCCGTCAATGATGACCCAACCACTGCCGGACCCGTTGCCGGATGCCGCCGCGGGCTCAACATGAACCTCTACTTCTCCGCTTTTGCGCAGGTCCAGTTGGCGTTTGAACTCGGCCACCGCCTCCCAAGCCACGGTCCGGTCCCTTGCGCCTTGGCTGCACACCGCGCCGCGCACCCCCACGATGTCCGGGTTGATCCGGGCCAGTTCGTCCAGGTCTTCGATCCTGAGATGTCCCGAAAGAGAGGTGCTGAGGCCCAGTTCCTTGCCCTGAAGCACAATTTCCCTCAGCGTTGCTTCGGGGATGAAGTCAAACAGGTTCCGCCCGTCTTTGGTCAGGGTGTCGATGAGGAAGCCGTCGCACTCGCCCTCTTTAGCCAGTTGGACCATCAGCAGGGGGTCCAGCCCGTTGTAGAGGTGATTGTCGGCAAACAAGGAGCCAATCAGCTTGGTGTTATAACCTTCCATGGCTCGCCGCGACTGGCGTAGGGTTTCCGCCGCCGTTTCATAGTCGGTCTGACAGAACCCTACTTTCACCGAGGTGGCGTCCAGCGCCGCCGCGGCGTAAGCGGCCATGGCCACAGTGCCCGGTTGGCTGGGCACCACTCCCAGGGTCACGCTCACGTGCTTTTCGACCGGAATCTGGGCCCGCACCTCTCTCACCACAGCGGGATGGCCCGACCCGACCAGGGCTTCTTGCAGGTTTTTCACATCCACTACGTCTGCGCCGCCGCGTTCGGCTTCCAGGGCTTCAGCCACGTTTTGGACGCTGACCATCAACAGCATCCCGGAAAAGAAGCTGTTGTTCCCAGTCAGCCAGGCTATTCGAGGGTTGGGCGCCGCCGCTACTGGCGGTGCTTTGGGCTTGAGCGGCTCCAGTTCCATACTGAGAGCCTGTTTTTCCTGGAGGGTGAGATCGGTCAAGGGCGGCCTGACCCGGCCGCCGGCCATTCCCATAAGCTCACCCCAGTACTTCACCATAGATACGGGCAAAGCACCGTTGAACTTGGTGACGGTCCGGGTCCACCAAGTGTCGGAAAGCTCCTTGATCCGCCGCAGATGGGTTTCGTAGAACTGTTCGTCCAGGTCGCCTTGAGTAGCCCGGTCCACGAACTGGACGTAGTGGTTGCACTCCGGCGTGTCGAAACGCCAATCCGAGGTATTGGAAAACATTACTTGCTGCTGGAAGCCCAGTTCCTTGCCCTTCCAGAAAATCCACTCGTCGGGCGTGCTGATAACATAGTCTTTGCCTAAAGACAGGTGGGTTTCGATGGATAGTTGCTGATTAAAGCTGGCCTCTTTTACTCCCACGACATTAGGTATCCGGCAAAGACGCTCCAACCCGGCGGGACTCATGACAATGCCGAACTGGGGCGAGTTATAGAACATTACGGCCAGGGAAGTGTTGTCGGCCAGCAGTTGGACGTAATCGATGACCTGCTCTTCGGTCTTGGTTACGATGAAAGGCGGGGCGACGATAAGCACGTCGAAGCCAGCATCCTCGGCGTGCCCGGCCAGCGACAGCATCTCCGGGGCCGAGGTATGGGTCACGTGGGCGCCAATGAGCCACCGGCCATTGGCTTCCTCGGCCAGTATGTCCATAATGCGTACCCGCTCGTCGTGGGTGAGGCTCCAAAACTCGCCCATGCCCCAAGTGCAGCCGGCCCCCTTGGTTCCGAGCTTGCGTATGTGCCGGATGTTTCGCCGCAGCCCTTCCTCGTCGATGCGGTCCTCCCCGGTAAAAGGGGTAATGAGTGTCGTCCACTGTCCCTTGAGGGTTTCCCGAGCCCATTCTTGGGCCTCGCGCTTGCTGTAGCTAGCCATAACTTACACACTCCGTCATGAGCGTCTTAATCCTGGTTCTTTCCAAACTTCCGGCGCCAATCCTCAATGTATTTGATTATCGGCTCCAGTTGATCCTGGGGCCGTCCCTCACCCCTAAGGTCTGCGAGCAACTCAACTAGGTCTCTGATGTTATGGTCGTAGCAATCACGCCCCCAACATTCCCCGCACCAGAACTCACCGTTGTCAGGACAGCCGCCACAACAAGCATGGCAGTCGCAGCCCTCCCACCCGCTACAGGGGCATACTTCGGTACCAGACACTGGTGCAAGTGTTGACACAACCGATTACTCCGCATCGGCTCCATCGCGGACTTCGTCAGGCAACAGGGCCAACGCTTGGGCGATGGCCTGGTGGATGGCTGGGACCAGGAGTTCTATCTGTTCTTTGGTTCTTGCGGGCATATAGAAATTGTGGTGCAGACTACTGGCGGCTTCGATACTTGCAGGAAAGGCGGGGTCGTTAATTTCCCGTCCAACCCGGTGGTAGGCGAAGTTCATCAAACTGTGGTGGTCATCAATCACCGGTCCGCGCCAGGCGTCTACGACGTGGACGGCTTGGGATACGCTGCCCCACAGCATTTCCCCGGCCTTGCCGGGCTCGTTCTTGTCCAAGGCTTCCAGCGCATTGTCCATGTACTGGCGGCAATGGGAGACGTGGTTCCGGGTAGCTTCCGGGTCTGGGGCTGTCGTCATTGATAAAGTCTCCGTTAAATCCGTTGCGGGCTGAGTTTCGTTTGAGTCAGTGCGCACCGCTTCACTTGTCATAAAACTTGGCTCCGCCACTGTCGTCAGGACCTTATTGGCCGTTCGATTCCTGGGGAATCAAGCCACGGACCGCCTCGATGGTTCGCCTGGCGATGGGTATGGCCGCCTCAAGGTCCGCTAGCTCCACGTCCACATCATAAAATCCCTTATGTAGGATTTCCGCCGTGGAAAACCCCGCCAGTAGGTATGGGTCGTCCGTTTCGTTGGATACTTGGATCGCGAAATTCTTCAGCCCCCGGTGCCGGGCGACGTTCACGCCGTGTACGGCTGCCAGGGCGTGGAACGCCTGGGTCACGCTCCCCCAGAACATTTCGCCGGCCTTGGAAACTTCTTCATTCCTCAGCGCCTCCAGGCCATTGTCGAAATATTGCTCGGAATGTTCCAGGTGCCTTTGGACTTTAGTTATCGCTTCGGGCGCCAAGGTTGTCTACTCTTCCTCGCCGTATTGCTCTTTGAGCGACTCCACCACCGCCGGGTCGGCCCGCGGTACGCTGGCTAGGCCGCTCCCGTCCCGCCGCGGACCTCGTCCGGCAACAGGGCCAACACTTCCGCAATTATTTGCCGGATACCTGGTAGCGCAGCTTCGATAGTTTCCTTGGGAGCTTCAGGGACGTAAAAATTATCATGCAGTCTCTGTGTCCCCAAGAAAATTCCGAGGTAAGCAGGGTCTTCAATTTCCTGCGCAAGATTCGTGGCAAAGTTCAGCAACCCACGGTGGCCGCCAATCACCGGGCCGCGCCAAGCATCAACGGCGTGGACGGCTTGGGCAATGCTGCCCCACAGCATTTCTCCGGCCTTGCCGGGCTCATCTTTCTGCAAGGCTTCCAGCACATTGTCCATATACTGGCGACAATGGTAGACGTGGTTCCGAGCGGCTTCCGGGTCAGACCGGGGAGACACCAAAGGTTAATCCTCCGTTAAGTCCGTTGCGGCGAATTTTGCCGGTTACGTGGGCGCACAGCCTACGCGCCCACGTGTTTGCGGCCGCCCCCTACTCTTCCTCGCCGTATTGCTCTTTGAGCGACTCTACCACCGCCGGGTCAGCCAGGGTGGTGGTGTCGCCTAGGGCGCGTCCTTCGGCCACGTCGCGCAGCAGACGCCGCATGATCTTGCCGCTGCGGGTCTTGGGCAACTCGGCGGTGAAGTAAATATCGTCGGGGCGGGCCATGGCCCCGATCTTGGCGGCGACGTGCTGCTTGAGCTCGGCGATCACCTCATTAGATCCTGTCACCTGGTTCTTCAGGGTTACGAATCCCACGATGGCTTGCCCTTTTATCTCGTGGGACTTGCCGATGCAGGCCGCTTCGGCGACTTTGGGATTATCCACCAATGCGCTCTCAACCTCCATGGTGCTGATACGGTGGGCGGAGACGTTGATCACGTCGTCGACCCGGCCCAGAAGCCAAAAATCGCCGTCTTGGTCGATTTTGGCCCCGTCGGAGGTGAAGTAGATGTTGGGATAGCGGGACCAATACTGCTCGACGTAGCGGTCCGGGTCGCCGTAGATGGTGCGGAGCATGGCCGGCCACGGCCGCTTGATGGTCAGGTAACCGCCGCCGCCCGGCCCCACCGGGTTGCCGGCCTCATCGACGACCTCTGCCTCGATGCCGGGGAAAGGACGGGTGGCTGAGCCGGGTTTCAGGGTGGTGATGCCCGGCAAAGGCGCAATCAGAATCATCCCGGTCTCGGTCTGCCACCAAGTGTCCACCACCGGACAGCGTCCGCCGCCTATGTGCTCCCAATACCACATCCAGGCTTCGGGGTTGATCGGCTCCCCCACCGTGCCCAGCAGCCGGATAGAGGACAGGTCGTGACGGCCAGGGTATTGCTCGCCCCATCGCATGAAGGTCCGGATGGCGGTGGGCGCGGTATAGACGATGCTGACGGCGTATTTGGCCACTATGGCCCAGAAACGGTCCAAGTCCGGGTAATCGGGAGAGCCTTCGTACATCACCGAGGTGGCCCCGTTGGCCAAGGGGCCGTAGACGATGTAGCTGTGGCCGGTGACCCATCCGATGTCGGCGGTGCACCAGTAGACGTCGTCCTCTTTGAGGTCAAAGACCCACTTGGCGGTTACGTAGGTGCCCAGCAGGTATCCGGCGGTGGTGTGGACAATGCCCTTGGGTTTGCCGGTGGTGCCGCTGGTGTACAGCAGGTAGAGCATGTCTTCGCTGTCCATGAACTCGGGCTCGCAGGTCATGGGCTGGTCCGCCACCAAGTCGTGCCACCAGACGTCGCGTCCCTGCACCATCCGCTCGTCGGCATGTTCGGTGCGGCGCAGCACCACCACGCGCTCCACGCTGGGGGCGCCAGTCAATGCCTCGTCGGCGTTCTGCTTGAGCTGGATTATGTTGCCCCGGCGGTAGCCGCCGTCGGCAGTAATCACCACCTTGGACTGGGAGTCATTGAGCCGGTCCCGAATGGACTCGGCACTGAAACCGCCGAAGATCACGCTGTGAGGCGCGCCGATACGGGCGCAGGCCAGCATAGAGATGGGCAGCTCCGGCACCATTGGGAGATAAATCGTCACCCGGTCGCCCTTCTTGACGCCCAAACTCTTCAGCCCGTTGGCGAAGCGGCACACCTCCCGGTAAAGGTCCCAATAGGTGTAGACCTTCCAGTCGCCGGGTTCTCCTTCCCAAATCAGGGCGGCTTTGTTGCGGCGGCCCGAGGTCAAATGGCGGTCGATACAGTTATAAGAGACGTTGATTTTGCCGCCGGTAAACCATTTGGCGTAAGGCGGGTCCCACTCTAGGACCTTATCCCACTTCTCGAACCAGTGGAGCTCTTCGGCAAGTTTGGCCCAAAACCCCTCGGGGTCTCTTTGGGCTTCCTCGTAGACCTTGGGGTCCGCCATATTGGCCTGCTTGCGGAACTCTTCGGAAGGCGGAAAGGTGCGGTCCTCCTGCAGAAGCGCTTCGATACCGCCAACGTTCTCTGGCATGTTTGCACCTCCAGTGCGCCGGACGGCCATCAACCATGGACCGCTGGCCGGCAGCCACGGTCAGGGTGCACCGTCACGGCAAGTTTTAACATACGGCGGCACTCTTGTAAACGGTGTTTGGGGGGCCGGTCAGGGCATGTGCAAAGTCGCGGGAAGGGGGATGTGTAGCTCCCCGGTCCTTGCCAGGCGCTCAAATCCCCCTTTCGTAAAGGGGGTTGGGGGATTTTCGTATCCGCGGTGTGGGTCTTGACGCGATGGGCGAGGTGGCGGACCTCGCCCAGGATGGCTTCCCACGGACACGCTGGCTCAATTCCTTGAGTGGCTCGGCGCTATTGACGTGGAACAGCCACTTCCTTCCCTGCCGCGCCTCGTCCCGGAGTTGGCTTATTCAAGCAAATTTGCCCAGTTGAATAGGTAGTAGTACACTTCAGCCGAAGCAGATGCCAACCTCACGAATTCGAACAATGCTAGATAGCAGAGAACTCCGATAGTGAGTAACTTCGACGAGGGTATGTCTGATGTGGTCCACAAACACGCTATGCTTTGAAGGCATCGGTCGAGTTTATCGAAATTCTGTAGTGCAGCACATAAGAGAGACATTCAAGAAGACATTCCCGGACGACTGGCTTACCGAGCTTAAATCACCGTTTCAAAAGGAATGGGCCAGTGTCAAAAATGACGCTGAAATAAGGCGTCAAACTGGCGAACTTGGTAGTCAGTTAGTGGACGAGTTCGACTTGTTGGGAGTTAATCACTTTTACAATTTGTTTGACAAGTATTTTTCGGAATTATTCCCCTGCAACCCCAATACACCTCTTGAGACCAAGAAACAAACCAAGAATGCTATTCTGAGTTGGGCTAGAACCATCAAGAACCTAAGGGATCCGGCACTTGGACACCCTGCAGATGCCGACATCGATACTAAAGACACATTGATGATGCTGGATTCAGCTAGAAGGATTCTGGATTTCATTGATCCAACGGCCGCAAAGAGGATCGAAGATATATGGGAATCGGTTAGCGTTGGCGATTTGCAATTCGCTGTCGAAACCTTGCCTGAGCAAAGACTAGTCGAGGCGAGCACTTTACCCTCACGGGAAACGATAGCGCCTAGCTTTGTTGGTAGGCGTTCGGAACTGGCCATTCTAAGAAAATGGTTAGAGGACCCACATTCTCGTGTTTGGCTATTGGCTGGGGACGGCGGTAAAGGAAAGACGGCCATAGCCTATGAGTTTGCGGTTAGCGTCTGTAAAGAATCACCTCAAGATTTGGAAACAGTCATTTGGTTGAGTGCCAAGGCTCGGCGGTTCGAATCAGGCCAATCAGTGGATATCGAATCGCCGGATTTCTGGGATCTGAATTCGGCACTAGATTGCGTACTTCGAGCGTATGGTGCAATCGATTTCGCAGACAACGATCTAAAAGCCAAATCCGATGAATGTATTGAATATCTCAGTCAGTTACCGGCTCTGGTTATTCTGGATGACGTTGACTCCCTTGAAGGCCAAAACGTTGAAGCAATGAATTTCTTTATGGAGAGGAGCCAAGGGACGTCGTCGAAGGTTCTTCTGACGACCCGTCGAGTCCCGTTCGGAATGGAGCCAAGGGTCACTCAAGTTACCGGGTTCGAATCCGGCAGCAAAGATGGGATCGAATTCATAGATAGTCGAATAGAGTTATATGGATTGGACCTAAGTCAATTTTCACGGGCGACCAAAAACAATGTTCTGGAGGCTTGCGACGGAAGTCCACTATTTATGCAGGACCTACTCAGATTGTGTATTGTTGGCGAGACTCCTAACGAAGCCGTTAGGTTGTGGAAAGACAGATTAGGGGATTCTGCGCGTAAATACGCTTTAGGGCGCGAGTTTGATATGCTGTCCGAATCCGCCAAGCGGGTTTTGCTGACGTGCGCTTTATTTCCCGGGCCGGTATCGTTGCCAGAAATCGAGGTTGCTGCTGATATTCCGAAGGATCAATGTCACTCCGCGATTCTAGAATTGCATAAGCTGTTTTTGCTACCCAGACCTCGTTTTATTGAGGAGGCGCCGAGATTTGGGCTAAACATAAATACCCGGCAACTTGTCAGGGAGGTTTACGGAGAAACTGATTTAGCCCGGCGTATATCTAGCTCGATCAAAGTGATCTTGCGTCAAGCGGATACAACTCCGGCACACAGAGACCAAATAGGGCAACACATTAGGCAAGCCGTAAGCTTCGTCAAGTTAGATCGCCATTCCGAAGCTGAGTCCACCCTACTTCATGCACAAGATTTGTATCCTGAGAACGCTGATCTGCACGGAAGCCTTGGCTGGGTTTATAAGTCATGGAAGCCTCAGACACGTTACACCGATGCACGAAGACAATTCTCCCGAGCGGCTGACCTCAAATCTTCAAAAGAAGATGCATACCGGCATTGGTGGGGAATGGAGCAAGCACAACACGAATGGACTTCAGCTGCTGAAGCTGCTGAGAGAGGCCGTGGGATTCTTTCCTCGTCTCAGCAACTTGCTTTCATGGCTGGGCTATCTCGGAGCCAATTGGCCAAAGACTTGTACCAACAGGCTCAGTATAGTCGCGCTGAACAAGAAGCTCATAAAGCGCAAATACATCTCAGGGATGCGCTTCTTGACTTGGATAAAGTTGAAACGGGACAGTACCAATTTCACAGCCGGGTTCACAGGGCCACCGTCATCAACTATGAACACCTAGTCCGAATTAGCCAGTCCCAAGGGAATAGTGGTGGTGAAGGCCATTTTATTCGGCTGTTAGCTCGTTCCCTACGCCACTGGGCAAACGAACATCCGAGTGATCCTAATACATTCTCAGAAAAACAACGGTTAGTGTACCAATTCCCAAGTCTTGGCGACTATTTCCAATCAGAGTTATCTGAACAACGCGACACGTAGCTAGCACCATTACCCACGGCTAGAGAGCACGCCGCCACGATTTGAGGAAAGATGAACCACCGCAGCGCCCGGTCGACCCACGCGTCGGCCCTCTCTACGCCATTCTCTTTTAATCTCGGTCCCATGTTCCCTTTCCGCTACTATGCCTGGGCTGCAACCATATACTATAGCTTATCCGTGGGGCGTGACAAAGGATGAGGACTGTCTTCGCCCCAGGGCTATCGCATTGGGATTTTTGCGAATTGAGACAGGATAGTTGAACGGGAAATTGTCGAACCGGTGTACATCGACTTTTTCAACATTGGCGCCCCAGTATTGTATCACAGTTACCGCGATGACCGTAATAACAATGTGAACGCATATACTCTCGCCGACGCGGTTCAAGCCGTCGGGCACGATTGGGAGTGGGTGTTTTGGGACCCTGATACGGGCGAATGCCAGGACTCGGAAAACCTAGATTAGTATAGTATCCTCAACGGGCTCGGCTACAATAACTTGAAGGCTGGTGAAGCAAGCCACCGTAGGTTGTTTACCCAAGCGATGGAGAACAGCTCCTAAAACAGGAGAGCCATGAAGTACGAATACGAGATTATTCATCCCCCCGAAACCCTTCTTGACGATACCGGCAAAGGCCCAACTGCTCTGCCCGGTATGTGGGACGACATCTAACGTGAAATGAATCTGTTGGGCAGAGAGGGTTTTCGCGTCATTCATTTCATCTACCCCCCATCAGGTCCCCCAACCATCAAGAGCATGAATGGGAGTGGTTACAGGAGTGGCGTAACGCAGTGGTAGTCATGGAGTGTGCGACGGAGAGTGATGACTAAAAATTAGGGCAGATGTATCCGAATACCATCCTCTTTCGGGCATTCCTGACCTATGATACGTTACATGAAGGGCAGAGAATTTATAAAGCGGATAGAGGAGCTAGGCCGGAAGCGAGGTGTTGGGGTAAACGTTGATTCCAAGCGCGGCAAGGGTAGCCATATCACTCTCTACTATGGCAGCCATAAGACCATCGTGAAGAACCGGCGCAAGGAGCTAGGTCCAGGCTTGCTATCGAAGATGATTCGAGACCTGGGACTTGATAGGAGAGACCTACTATGAATCAAACACAAAAGGAAAAAGTTATGAGGTTTGCTTACCCCGCGGAGTTATGGCATTCGGGAACGGATGAGGTGGTTGTATCATTCCGTGACATTGAATGGTGTCATACCTCCGGGGTAGATGAAGCCGAGGCGTTGGAAGAGGCGCAAGATGCGCTGGAGGAAGCCATAGCCGCCCTGATAACCGACAACGAGGCCATCCCCGCGCCAAGCGAGCCTCTGCCGGGTGAACGCCTTGTTGCTGTGCCTGCTGACATGGCGGCCAAGGCTGCCTTGGCGCTCGCTTTTATGAGCAGTGGCCTGACTCAGGTATCATTGGCTGAACGTCTCGGCACAGACGAGAAATCCGTGCGCCGTATGCTCGACCCCCGTCATGGCACCGCTCCTAGCCGTATTAACAAAGCGCTGCGGGCCCTTGGAAACGAGCTTGTGGTTGAGATGCATCAACTCGCCACTGCTTAAGAGCCTCCTTTGCCGACACAAATGTCGATAACCTCCACAGTCTCGCGCAACCGTTCACAGCTTTTGAGTTCTGAATCCCTTCTTCCCCTACAATTATTGGTTCAACACGGTTCGGCCGCGTCCAGTGACCCGGTTGAGAGCTACCGGAAGGTGTTGCGAGAGGAACGCCGCCGAGGCCGTCGCCATCTGTCCAGGGACGAGCATTGTGTACAAGCCGAGGTTTCTGATCAAACCGATGTTCAAAGATTTCTTAGATGCCGCTACCCCCGCCGCACCACCCGGTTGCGCAGCACTCCGATGCCTTCCACCTCCAACTCTACCACGTCGCCCGATTGCAGCCACCGCTCCAACTCCAGCCCGCAGCCCCCGCCGACTGTGCCGGAACCAAGAATGTCGCCGGGATACAGGACTTCAGCCATGGATGCGTGAACGATCATCTGGGGGAAGCTCCAATGGATCTGTCCGATATTCCCGTCGGACCACACTTCCCCGTTGATCCGGGCGGTCATCCGGGCGTCGGCGGGATTGAACTCTTCGGGGGTCACCACCCAAGGACCAATGGACGTGCCGAAGTCCTTCCCCTTGCTGGGTCCCAGGCCGACGCTCATTTCCTCCATCTGTATGTCCCGGGCGCTCCAATCATTCATAATCGCATAGCCGCCGATGTAAGCTTCGGCTTCGGTCTCGGTTAGGTCGGTCCCCTGTTTGCCGATGATGCAAGCCAACTCCAGTTCATAGTCCATTTGCTGCGAGTACCTCGGCCAGGTTAGCTGCTGGTCGTGGCCCAGCAAAGAGCGGTGATTTCCTTTGTAGTAGATGGGCATCCGGTACCAGGCCTCGGGTATATCGCCGCCGCGGCGGCTTCTGATGGTCCCGATGTGCTGCTCGAAAGCGATGAAGTCTCTCAGTGACCCGGCCTCGATTGACGGTAAAAAAACGACTTCATCCAGCCGCCATCTGGGGGCGTCGTACCGGTCAATATCTTTCAACCCCAGTGATAGCGCCCCCGATTGCTCCGCGTTGTATGCAATAAGGTTCACGACCCGGCCCAAGGGCTCCTCGATGCCCATGCGCCCCAAGACGGCAGCGGAGTCCACGGCCTGGTTATTGCCAAGGTCGACGAATCCGACCTTGGTTTCCCCTGGAGAGCCGGGCAATTCGAACCTCATAATTTTCATAGTTAAGACTCCAATTCACAGGTGTAGCGAAAGTCCCAGTATAAACAATATTGCCTCGCTTGGGGTTGCTGGCCCTGTCTTTCTATCAGGGGCTTCCATTGTCCGTTGTCAGTAAAACCGCACATCGTCATTCCCGCGGAGGGAGACCTTTGCGTAACTGGTCGCTCAACTTGTCATTCCGACCGGAGGGAGGAATCTAAGGCGTTGGGCCAGAGTCGTCGCCTCGGTCCAGCTACAGACCCAGTGCTTGCTAACATAGGTTTGAGATTCCTCACGGAGTTTATCCTGAGAGCAGCCAAAGGGCTTCGCTGCGTTCGGAATTGCTGATGGCCTTGTGAAGGCCACGTAAGGGGATGAAAATGGCCTATTTTCATAATAATGACAGGGGTGGGGGTTACGCAAAGGTCTCCGGAGGCGGGAATCTAGGCCCCGAATTCCCTAATGTTGTCACGGCAGTCGGCCGCATAGTGGCTTCTGGACTCCGGCGAAAGCCGGAGTGACGGATGGGTTGTTTCTAATGTGATAGCCTTGGGCCGACGAGCAAAACCGATTGCCCGTTGTCAGGGTTTTTGCTACACTGGGTTGGTGACTCTCACCCTGTAACTGCCTTGGACGCTTATGCTCCGGCTTTATCAGGATCGCAAAAAGGAGCTTCTATGATTTACGAAGTGCGCACATACGACTTGAAACCCGGCGCAGTTGCTAGTTTCGAGGAAAACTTTGCCGAGGCCCTTCCCCACCGGGAGAAATATTCCAAGCTGGGGGCTTTTTGGCATACTGAGGTCGGCCCGCTAAACCAGGTGATCCACGTATGGCCCTATGAAAACTTGGAGGAGCGTACCCGGGTGCGGGAGGAAGCCGCCAAAGACCCCAACTGGCCGCCGCATAACGACCCCGATGTTTATCTGAGCTTGAATTCGGAAATCTTTACGCCAGCGCCGTTTATGCGCCCCTTGGGAGGCGGCCAAGCCTTGGGCGGTATCTACGAGATGCGGAGCTACATTTACAAAACAGGGTCCATGAGCGAAGTGATTAAAATTTGGGAGGCGTCAGTGCCTCACCGGGAAGAATACTCGCCTCTGGCCGCGGCTATGTATACCGAGCTTGGCGAATTAAACAAATGGGTCCATATCTGGCCCTACAAAGATTTGGCCGAGCGCACCAGGATTCGAGCCGAGGCGGTCAAGAACCCCAACTGGCCGCCGCCCACCCAGGAATTTCTGATCAGTATGGAAAACAAACTGTTGGTGCCCGCTTCCTTCTCGCCCATGCACTAGGCTTCCAGTCCCCATTCGAGAAGCCTGCTTCCGTTCAAAGCCGGGGCGGCAAACAGGGGCCGGGGTTAGCCCGGCCCTTCTCTTTATAGCTGTTGCTCTGACGCCGAGGGTATTAAACCGGAGTTGTAGATATAGTGCAGTCAGACGAGCCAGATATTCAAGCTGTCAAAGAAGCCAATCAGCGGTTCTACGACGCCTTCGGCGCCTTGGACATCGATGCGATGGAGGCTGCTTGGGAGGCTTCGGGGCGAGCTTTGTGCGTGCATCCGGGGTGGCCTCCGCTGGCCGGCTGGGACAAGGTCCGGGAAAGCTGGCAACGGATATTCGACAACACCACCTTGATGCACTTCAACATCCACTACGTAAACGCGGCAGTGCAAGGAGATTGCGGTTGGGTGACCTGCGTTGAGAACATCTCCAGCGTGTTGCAAGGCCAGGCCAGCAACTTCGGCGTGCTGGCAACCAATATATTCGTTCGCACGCCCTTGGGATGGCGAATGACCGCCCATCACGCTTCGCCCAGTGGGTGAGACATAGCGCCGATTTATTTCTCGTTGTTTGCGTCCCGACCCAGGAAAGGACGTCTATTATGGCCTTAGACGCTTCGACACTCACCAAAACGGAAAGGAACCTTTGGAACGCCATAGTCGCCGAGGCAATGGCGTACCTAAAGTACAATGCCTACGCTCATCGAGCCTTGGAAGAGGGGCACCCAGAGGTCGCTCAAGTCTTCCAGGAAGTGGCGGGCGCCGAGACCATACACGGCCTGAATCACTTGCGGGTCTCCGGGGACATCGGCACTACCAAAGAGAACCTCCGTACAGTCACCACGTCTGAGGCCAAGGAGTTCAGCGTCGTTTATCCCCGGATGATTCGGGACGCCTTGGATGAAGGCCGGACCGACGCCGCCGAGTCTTTCGCCCTGGCCCTGGAAAGGGAGCGTCACCATCTTGAGATGTTCACCACGGCTCTGGACCAACTGGAAGTCCAGAGACCCCTTACTCAGGAAAGTCCCGTTCCAAGCACACAACCCGCGGCGGAAACCGATCAAAACGTTGTCGAGGTGGTGAACATAGCCGGGTCCAACCTGGAGACTTACGTTACCGCCGCCATGGAAATCGACCGGGAGCGTTGGCGGGTGGCGTCGTTGGGCAGGCTTAGGGAGGTGGTGTTCGGAGCCCAGGACGGCATCCTGAGCACCTTGGCCCTGGTGACTTCGGTGGCCGTGGCCGTGGACCAAACTTCCACGGTGCTGGTGGCCGGACTGGCTGGAGCTCTGGCCGGAATGATCTCCATGGCCACCGGCGCTTATCTAGGTTCTCGGGCCGAACAGGACGTGCGGCGGGTGGAGATAGAGCGGGAAGCCGAAGAATTGGAAACCAAACCGGCGGAAGAGTTGGCCGAGCTGACTGTGATCTTCCAGAGGGAAGGCAGAAGCTATGCGGAGGCCCAGCATATGGCCAACGAAATCGCCCAAGACAAAGACCTGTGGCTCCGCACCTTGGTGGAAAAAGAGCTGGGCATCAGCCCCGATGACACCTCCAATCCGGTCAAGGACGCTTTGGTCATGGGGCTCTCGTTCATCCTAGCCGCTCTTGTGCCCATTGTCCCTCACTTGGTCTTGAGTGGAAGGACCGCGATTGGCGTCGCGGTGGCCGTGTCCCTCCTGGGCTTGTTTGTGCTGGGCGTGGGCAAAGGACGCTTGGTGCAAAGGTCGCCCTTCTTTCAGGGCTTGGAAATCCTGGGCATCGGCGCGGTATCGGCAGCCATCGGCTTTGCCTTGGGCGACGGCATTCCCCGGCTAGTCACCTAGGCAAACCAGTTGCGGCCCGCGCGTTGATGACGGATTCGAGGAGCGAAGCGCTAGATGACCCGGTGCAACAAATCTCGGACTGCCGCCACGAAGTCCACCGGGTTGTCGCCCTGGACCAAGTGACCCGCCCGGGGAATGGTCGCTGTGACGCAATTGGGAATGGCCCGCTGCATCCGGTCCATGGTTTCCTCAAGGAACAAGTCGCTCTGGCCGCCCCGCACCACCAGGGTCGGGCAATCGATGCGGCCAACACACTCCCACAACTGTTCCGGGGTCCAAGCAGTTTCCCGTCTGCCCGGAGTGCGTATCAGTTTGTCGTATTTCCAGGTCCATTTGCCGTCGGAACGCTGGCGGATGCTGTATTTCAGTGCGCCCAGGGTCTGCTCACGGCTGCGCCCAGTATACTCTTGAACCCTCTGAGCAAACTCTTCAAAAGTGTCTAACTCGTCGGGCAACTCGCGAAAGCGCTGAATTCTCTCTTGGCCGCGCCGCTGTATCTCCGGCCCGGTGTCGACTATCACCAATGCTTTGAGAGCCTTTGGATGGCGCGAGGCCCAAACGTAAGCGTTGCGCCCTCCCATAGAATGGCCGATCAGAATGAAACTATTCAGCCCAAGGGCTTCGGCAAACCCGTCGATGTCTCTCTGCTGGGCTTCAATTGAGTAGTCTCCCTCCGGCGCCCAATCGCTGTCCCCGTGGCCCCGCTGGTCGAGGGCCAGGACGTGGAAATCGTCGGAAAACGCCAGGCTGACGAAGTCCCAACTGTGGGCCTGTTGCAAAGCCCCGTGCAGCATCAGCACCGTAGGGTTGGCGATATCCCCCCACTCGAGGTAGTGAAAGTTGGCTCCATTCACCAGAACGGACCTGTCGGCGGCTTCGTTCTCCTGGGTGAAAGGCACACCCAATTGCCGTGCGGCTTGGTGAAGGGTCATGCCTTGGGCGGTCTCTGGGGAAGAAGCCATTTCCTGCCTCCCGGTTCGGTATCAAAACCATGATAACCCGACTGTCAATAATGGGACTCGCTGAGCGTCGGAGCCGTCCAGGTTTTCTTTGCCGCTCTCTCGGTGCTATCATTAGACGGCCAAGTAAAAGACCTCTATCGATGCCGACCGGCGGGTCCAACAGCCAACCCGTGGAGGAGAGACAGTAATCATGACTACTGAGGCAATCAAACTGGAGCTAACCCCCAGGGAGCTGCTGGGCAAGAAAGTGAGTCAACTGCGCCGCGCCGGAATCATTCCAGTACACCTATACGGACCTGGGATCGAATCTCGGTCTCTGCAATGTGAGGGTCCAAGACTTATTCAGGTGCTGGCCCAAGCAGGCGCCAATACTCCCATCTCGGTGACTGTCCAAGGAGAAAAAGGAAATCAACTAGCCTTCGCCAGGGAAATCCAATGGGACCCCCGGCGCGACGACCTTCTGCACGTCGACCTTTTGGTGGCGGAAGCCACCCGGCGGGTGTCGGCACAAGTGCCGATCGTCCTCACTGGGGAGTCTCCCGGAGCCAGGGCGGCGGGCGGAACTATAATGCAACAGTTGCGTCAATTGGACGTGGAAGCCCTTCCCCTGGAAATGCCCGGCCAGGCCGAGGTAGACCTGGCCAATCTCACTGAACCCGACGGTGTGATAAGAGTGAGTGACATTAGCCTACCCTCAAACGTCATCGTGCTGACCGATCCGGAAGAATTGGTGGTCCGCATCGAGTCGTCCAGGGTGGAAGAGGAAGGCGCAGTCGAAGGGGACGGCGCGTCAAGCGCAGAAGAGGGTCAAGAGTGAAGATAAAGCTTCAGAGCAGCCTTGGTCTCATCGCTTGGACCGTAGGCGGGGACCTCCGGATTTGGGATGCGGATTGGGTGGGCGCAGGCGATACCGGAATTATGACCGACAGTTCAGGTTCGGAGGCATTATGTACCTAACCTACTTGGGGGAGTCCGGCAATACCGGCAACAGCCTAAATGACGCCAACCAGCCGCATCACGTCCATGTGGGCTTGCTGGTCCACGAAAGCCAGTCGGTATCCATGAACGGAGAATTCGATGCGCTTTACCGCCGCCACTTCGGCCGCACTCCGGGCGAACCGGGAGGTCCCAAGGGGATTCGCGCCGGCGCAGTGTACCAGGGCATTGGGGTTTATTCGTCTTGGCCGCCTTCGAAACGCGATGAGCTTATCCAGGATTGTCTCAACATACTCCTGCGCCGGGAGACGCCGGTCATTGTTGCTTACATTGACAAGCAGGATTTCGCCAAGGCCCGGGCCAGTGGCGACAACCCCAACGCCCTCTGGCAAAGTCCTTCGGAACCCATCATCAGCCGTTTCCTAGCGGCCTTGAATCTATTTATGGACGAACTAAACATAGCCGGCGTGGACCCAGAACAGCTGATGACCGTCGAATTTCAGGTAAGGGACTTCGCCCTGATTGTGGCCGGTGACAACAGGTCGGTGGAACCGAGATTCATGACCCAGTTCCTTAGGTCGGATGAAGGAATCGACTCCTCGGCGCTGCTGGAGGACTCCTGCTTCGTGCACTTGCAAGACGCCGTGGGCGCTCAACTGGCCAATATGTGCGCTTATTTCACTCGGAGGTGGCTCCAGAACCCATCCAGTCCCCACCCGTATTTCGAAGCTCTACGAGACGGTAACGTCGTTCAAGTAATCTACCCGGTCCGGGTGTAGATTATCCAGGCCCCGCCGAAACGGCTCCGGCTTGCAACTTCAGCGGCGGCAGTATACCGCAAGACTGGAGTTAGGCGTTACTCTGCCATGAGGCCATCGAGTATACTATCCCTACTCTAGCCCAGAGGGTGACAGGTGTGGCTACCATCGACGAGCACTTGATAGTCTTGGAAACGGAATTCCGTACCGAGCTGAAGCATCTGGCAACCAAGGCCGACCTGCAAACCCTAGAGTCAAAGTTGCAAGCCGTGGAAACGCGGTTGTTGCTTCGGTTAGGGGGCTTATGGTAGCTGGCTTTACCGTTGTTGTTGCGGTCCTGCGTTTGTGGGAATAGTTGTGAAACTCCACAGCCTACCCCTACGCCCAAGCCAATGACGGTGGCGGAATATGCGGCGCAGTCTGTGATCCGGTCGACCCGCCAGATGACGCCACTTGGCGACAGATCAGGGCCAAGTTGCGGGCCGGTCTCGATGGAACCAAAGGCATTAATCCGCCGACGGCCGTCAGGAATTACCACCTGGCTACTTTGGCGGCCATCAAAGAAACCCTAGAGGCCACAGCCGGTTTCGACCAGGACGCCCTCGTGAATATTTTGAGATCCTGGACAATGAGGGCTTTAGGGCCAAGGCGCTTGTGCTGGAAGGGGTCAGAGATGAGTTGGACGCCGAAACACGTCAGATATTACAAGCGGCCGGGTGCAACATTGAGTAAGCCGGCCTTGTTGGTTCAATCCACTTCCGCCATTGCCTCAAGTAATGCGATGGCTTGAGGCGTGATGAAAGAGAATAGGTACTTCTGGGTACGAGTTCTGACTGGAGACACTTAATACCAGCCCCAGACGGACTTGCGGACAATGCCGCGGATTTAGCCTGACCCGGCCCAATCTGCTGCTTTACAACTGTTATGGCCGGGATTAAAATCTAACCAGAGGGAAGTGGCGAACCTGTTTGCCATTTCCCCTATGTTGTTTTGTCTGAGTTTCCTGGAGGATGTGGCGATGACTCAGCCCGTATATTTGTCTCGGGAGGGGCTGGAAAAGTTGCGGGCGGAGCTGGAGCACCTTCGGACGGTGCGCCGGCATGACGTGGCCGAGAGTATTCAGCAGTCTCGGGAAAGGGGCGGCACCGTCAGCAACGCCGAATACGAGGAAGCCAAGAACGAACTGGCCTTTACGGAAGGCCGCATCCTAACGCTGGACAATTTGATCAACAATGCGGTAATCATAGAAAAGCCCTTGGAGGCGCGGGAGACAGTGGAGGTCGGGGCTACGGTGACGGTGCAAAACCAGGACGGGAAGACCCACCAGTACACAATCACGGGAAGCGCCGAAGCCGATCCTTCTCAGGGAAGAATCTCCAATGTTTCACCCATCGGCAAGAGCCTGCTGGGGAAGCGGCTTAACGAGGTCACCGAAGTTAATGTTCCCTCGGGCAAAATCAAACTCGAAATCATTGCCATCGAGTGAATCCAGAGTCCAGGCTTTCTTCCCCGATCCCCGGTCCACTTTGCCCAACGTCATGAAGTCTGGTTTGACCTCCCTTCTCATCAAGGGAGAACGGAGCCTTGTCCATTGGAGATTGGTCTAAAATGGCCGACCGCGAAGACGACCTGCTGACCAGCCGTCGGGCTAAACTTGAACGCCTCCGCCAGCAAGGTATCGAGCCTTACCCGCCTCGTTTGAAACGAACCCGCGACGCGGCTTCGGCCATCGCGCTTTTCGAGGCCGTGGAACGGGGCGACGCGCCCGAGTCTGATGCCCAAGACCTGTCGCTGGCCGGCCGTATTGTATCTATGCGCGTCATGGGCCGGGCCGCCTTCCTTGACCTGCGGGACGCTTCCGCTGTTGTCCAAGCTCTGCTGCGCCAAAACGTACTGGGCCAAGAGTTCGACTTGCTCAAGAACCTGGACGTTGGCGACCACTTGGGCGTCGATGGTCCAATGATCCGCACTCGCACCGGCCAGATTTCCATTGAAGCCCGTCATTTGACCCTGGCGTCCAAAGGAATGCGGCCTCTCCCGGAAAAGTGGCACGGTCTCAGGGACGTGGAGATCCGCTATCGCCAGAGGTACCTGGACTTGATCTCCAATCCGGATGTGATGTCCGTTTTCGTTCAACGCAGCCGGGTAATCAGCGCCATACGCAGGTTTCTGGATGAGCGAGGATTTTTGGAGGTGGACACACCCATACTGGTGCCCGTGGCCGCCGGCGCCCACGCCAGGCCCTTCGTAACCCACCATAATGCTTTGGACCAGCAACTCTACCTCCGCATTGCCACCGAGTTGTACCTGAAACGCCTTATCATCGGCGGCTTCGACAAAGTCTACGAGCTGGGAAGAGTGTTTCGGAACGAGGGTATCGACCAGGACCACAACCCGGAGTTCACCCTGCTGGAGAGCTACGAAGCCTACGCCGACTACAACGACGTCATGGGCATGGTGGAGTCCCTGGTTTCTTCGGTGGCCCAAGAGGTCTTGGGCACAACCCAAGCGCCCTTCGGGGAGTGCCTGGTTGATTTCGCTCCCCCGTGGCGCCAGGTCAAGCTAAGGGAGGAGCTGATTACAAGGAGCGGCATCGACATCGAAGCTTGTCCCGACCATGCCTCGCTGGCCAAACGGGCCGCTGCGGTGGGCTTGGAGGCCGGTCCCAGGGAAAGTCGGGGGCGGTTGATCGATAAGCTGATCTCTACCTTCGTGGAGCCTCATTTGATTCAACCCACCTTCCTCTTGGATTACCCCGAGGAAATGTCTCCCTTGGCCAAGGTCAAGCCGGGCGTTCCGGGGTACGTGGAGCGGTTCGAAGCCTTCGCCGCCGGAATGGAAATCGCCAACTCTTACACCGAGCTTAACGACCCCGCAGTGCAGCGGGAGAGGTTCGAGTCCCAGGAGGACATCCGGCGGCTGTACCGGGACGAAGAGGTGGACCGCAGGGACGAGGACTTCCTGTTGGCTTTGGAATACGGAATGCCCCCCACCGGAGGGTTGGGCATGGGCATCGACCGCTTGGTCATGCTGCTGGGCTCTCAACCGTCCATCCGGGACGTGGTGCTTTTCCCTCAGATGCGGTCGACCGGATCTTTCTAACATGCTGTCAATTGAACTGATACGGCGGGAGCCTGACTCGGTCCGGCAAGCCTTGGAGGCCAGGGGCGAGGCTGACCCTCTTACTGAACTGCTGCAACTGGACAGCCAACGGCGCTTTGCCTCAACCCAGGGCGACGAACTGAGGTATCGGCGGAACCGGGTGAGCCGCGAGGTGGGCCAAGCTCGGTCTTCCGGTAAAGAGCCGTCCCCCCAAGTGATCCAAGAAATGCGCCAAGTGGGGGACAAAATCCATCGGTTGGAGAACGAAGTCCAAGAGTTGGAACAACGGATCAATGGTATTCTGCTGAGCTTACCAAACCTTCCCTTACCGGACGTGCCCCTTGGCGGAGGTGAAGAGGACAACCTGGAGGTGCGCCGGTGGGGCGAGGCCCCCACTTTCGATTTCACTCCGCTGGCCCACTGGGACTTGGGTGAGCAACTGGGCATCATAGATTTCCAACGGGGGGTAAAGCTGTCCGGCAGCCGGTTCTACACCATGTTCGGGGCCGGCGCCAAGCTGGAACGGGCCCTCATCTCTTGGATGCTGGACTTGCACACCGGGGAGCACGGCTATACCGAGGTCATGCTCCCGCTCATAGTCAAACGGGAATGTATGGAAGGGGCCGGTAATTTGCCCAAGTTCAGCGATAACCTATACCACGACGATGAGGACGATTTGTGGTTGATTCCCACCGCCGAGGTGCCCTTGACCAACCTGCACCGCGAGGAGATTCTGGCTCCCGGCGCCTTGCCGCGCAACTATGTGGCCTACACGCCGTGCTTTCGGCGGGAGAAAGCGGCGGCGGGCCGGGATACCCGGGGCATTAAGCGGGTGCACCAGTTCGACAAAGTGGAGATGTACAAGTTGGTCGATCCGGAGACTTCGGAGGATGAACTACAACAGGTGCTAGCCGACGCGGAAGACGTGTGCAGGCGGCTGGGGCTGCCCTACCGGGTGATACAGCTTTGCACCGGGGACTTGGGGTTCCCCTCGGCCAAGACCTACGACATCGAGGCTTGGGCCGCCGGGTCCCAGGAATGGCTGGAGGTTAGCTCTTGTTCCAACTGCACCGATTTCCAGGCCCGCCGCAGCCGCATCCGCTACCGTCCTGACCAGGACTCCCGGCCCCGGTTGGTCCACACGCTGAACGGTTCCGGCTTGGCACTGCCTCGAGTGATGATTGCCATCCTGGAAAACTATCAGCAAGCGGACGGTTCGGTGACAATCCCCGAGGTCTTGCGCCCTTACACCGGGTTCGACGTAATCTACCCATAGTCCTTGCCGGATTACTCAGGGCTTTTTCATTCTCGGAAAATGTCATTCTGAGCCGTAGGCGAAGAATCTACAACTCTTCAGTAAGAATGTGATTTGAGTATCTAAGAAAGAGAATACAGTCAGGGACTTTAGACCCTTCGCTATCGCTCAGGGTGACAATGAAAACACCTTTCCGAATTACTCCGCTTTCTCCCCTTCCCGCGATAAGCTAAAATGGGGGAACCTCTTTCCATTGCTCTACTAAAATCAACTTAGCTAAATCAAGGAGGACAACTATGGCTGGTATCTGGCCCGGCGACACTCAATGCGTAGCTATGCTTACCTTCGACGTGGACGGGGTTTCTTCCTGGCTTAACCGCAATCCCGAATTCAAGGACCACCCCAGCCTCATGTCCATGGCTGAATACGGCCCCAGCGTGGCTACGCCACGGATTCTGGACATGTTGGACCACCACGCCATCAAGTCCAGCTTTTTTATACCCGGCTACGTGGCGGAGACTCATGTCGATTTGGTTAAGGAGATCGCCCGGCGCGGCCACGAAGTAGCCCACCACGGCTACATGCACGAGCCGCCGGCCACCTTATCGCCCGAAGAAGAGAAGCGAGTGCTGGAAAGGGGCATCGAGATCCTCCAGGGCATAACCGGAGAGGCCCCCAAGGGATACCGCTCCCCTAGTTGGGAGTTGAGCGAGCACTCTCTGGGGTTCATGTCCTCCTTGGGGTTTCTCTACGACACCAGCCTCATGGGAGACGACGCGCCCTACGTGCTGGAGGCGACCGGGTCCGGCAATCCGATGGTGGAGTTGCCCATTCACTGGCTGCTGGATGACGCCCCCAACTTCGTGTACGCGCCAGTAGCCAATCGTTTGGGCCCCATGCGCAACCCGGAAGAGGTCTTCGGCACCTGGGCCGCCGAGTTCGAGGGACTCTACAGGTATGGAAGATCGTTCCACCTTACTATGCACCCGCAATACATCGGCCGCCCCGGACGGTTGCTAATGCTGGAGCGGTTAATTGACCACATTCGCAACTTCCCCAACGTGGAGTTTATGCGCTGCCAGGATGTGGCGGAGATGTGGATAAACCGCTGAGAACGGCTTGTTATCCTACAATCAGATCACCATGAGGAGACGTTTACGCAATCCCCGCTGTCATTCCGAGCGTAGCGAGGAATCTAAAGTTTCTGCGTCAGTCCACTGCTTTAGATTCTTCACTCCGCTGCGCTTCGTTCAGAATGACGTAGAACTGGGCTTTGAATCGAAGTTATCCAAAGGTCTTATAAGTGGGTCTACGGTCTATTTGAAATAGTTTCCAGGCAAGGAGGACCACATGCCGAAAGCTCACGACCGGGGAGGCTGGCCCGGCAGCCAGCCCATAGACCGGGGCGAGCACCATCTGATGGACTGGGAGCGTCGAATGGACGCTCTACACTTGGTCTTGGGCCAGAAGGGGGTCAGGAGCACCGACGAGATGCGCCGGGCTATCGAGAGCTTGGAGCCCGGCCGGTATGAAGCTTTGAGCTACTACGAAAAATGGACCGCTGCCCTGGAAATCCTCATGGTTGAGAAGGGGATTCTCTCCACTGAAGAGATTGATCGGAAAATGGCAGGCCTAGAAGAAGAAAAGGGATAAAGGCCCACATGGCTAAATCGACAAAATACCTCCCAGGCGACCGGGTCCAAGTGCGTGTTGATTCCCCGGACCACCACTTTCGCACTCCCTCTTACATCCAGGGCAAAACCGGAACGGTTATTGCCCAATGCGGCGCTTTTCTCAATCCGGAGTCCCTGGCTCACGGCGGCTCCGGGCTGCCGCAACAGCACCTCTACCGGGTGGAATTCGCCCAGACCGAAGTCTGGGACCGGTACCAGGGCCCGGAAAGCGATAAAGTACTTGTCGACCTCTACGAACACTGGCTATATCCGGCGAATCCTTAGGAGCGATTCATGAGCGATACTCACGACGGCCACCAGCACCATCCCGGGACTGAAGGGGACAGCGAGTTGGGCTATTACGCCCATCGCGCCGCGGCTATCGAGGCGCTATTGATAGAAAAAGGGCTGTGCAGCAGCGATGAGGTACAGAAGCAATTGCAGATCGTTGAGTCCAGGTCGCCCACTGACGGTGCCCGAGTAGTGGCTCACGCTTGGGCCAACCCCGACTTCAAACAGCGCCTGTTGTCCGATCCGATCTCAGCCCTAGCCGGGATTGGCTATGAGTTGCCCGATACCACACCAAGGCTGGTAGTGGTTGAAAACACCGACAAAGTCCGCTACATGGTGGTGTGCACTCTGTGTTCCTGCTACCCTCGCGCCTTACTGGGGAGGCCGCCCGATTGGTATAAGAGCCTTGCTTACCGGTCCCGAGCGGTGAGGGACCCCCGTAGTGTTATGCGGGAGTTCGGCCTTGAACTGGATGAGGGTGTTGAGGTGCGGGTCTTGGACAGCACCGCGGACTTGCGTTATCTAGTGCTGCCGCGGCGGCCCGCCGGTACGGAGCATCTGGACGAAGAAGAGCTATCCCGGCTGGTCTCCCGAGACAGCATGATCGGCGTCACCGACCCTCGGGTATCCGACCCTGTCGCCGCTGATTAGCAAGCAACGTATAGTAATACGGTTAGGCGACTAAATTGACTAATTCTAATGACATCCAGCCCTACACGACCGCGATGGGACTTCCCTATTGTAAATGTGGTTTGGCAAAACCCCCGGCAAGAGCAGGAATCCCCAATACCCAGTCGACCATCAATTGTGGCTCTATGCAGCCGCCCCTGACTCGTACCCTGGATGAGACTACTCACGAGGATTTATTACAAGAAAGCTTACGTGACTACGAGGAACTATGGAGGGATCTAGCGGGGAGGTAGCATTCCCGACTATCGGACAGATTTGCGGGGTAAACCGCCGGATGATCGATTCATTTGGCGGTCCCTAGGCGCCATTAGTTCCAAAAAACGGTAGTCTGTTCTGGAACTTTGCCACTTATCCTACTATGGCTCTAATCCGGTCATTCCAAGTGCCCTTGATTGTAGAAGGAATACCCTGTCCGCCCAGCAATGCTAAAAACTCATCTGTGAACAGGTTTCGACCGGCAGGTCCAATAACACCGAGAGCATTTATGATCCATGACTGGACTGATAGAAAGTTTACATCATGTCCTTGGGCAAACACTTGACGAGCTGCCGCCAAAGCATCTTCGGAGGGTGGAGTGCTGGTAAACAGGAATAGATAGTCCTCAATTGATTGGGGCGAAATTTTGGTTCTGAATGTGGAGATTACTCTTGCTCGATTAATTGGTCGCTCTGTCACTTCGATGGCTAACACGATACTATCGTCTTTTCTGATAGTGATGTCGCCTCCAGCCCCTGATGCACGATCAGCAACATTGATGCCTTGCCACTCAACCTGCCACCCAAGATCAAAACGCTTTTTCAAGGTCTCAAACAATGCGACTGATAACAACACAGGAAGAATGCCACCGCTAGGTGTACCTAGGAGCTCTCCGATCAGGATTTCGTATTGCTCAAGACTCAGACGATGTATTCTAGACAATGAGACATTTGCGCTATCCCGCAGAGCTACAAAACGGTACAGCAGGTAGGAAAGCTTTTCGCGTATTCCCTGGGAGTCGGCAGCTGTCTCAAGTGCGCTGACATAATCTAGGAATGCAGAGTATCCCGCTTGATCCCGAAGGCCACGGGCAGTTTCTGCGACGAACTGGACGTTGCGCCTAAAGGCTGACAAAAACGGACCGGATGAACAAGGAATCATCCGGTCCCGAAGAAACGGATTTACTACCCTTTCATCCAGCGTTCTTCCATTGTAGGCCCGCTCACTTTGGTTCACATACGGATGCCGAATATTGGCTGAGAGGTCAACCAGACGAGCTAAACCACACCCGACGAGGGTCTCTCTGTAAGCTTGTGTGTTGGACGAAAATAGGATGTCCGCTGCCTGAGCGAGATGCGCTGGCGTATCTGGCGAGTTCCCCTCACGAAACTTCTCTTCTGCGCCTCGGAATAGTTCCGCGAGCAAGGTACCAGCCAAATCATAATCGAACGGTCTTCCACGGGTTCTCCGTGGCCTAGCCATGGGCTAGTAGTTCATCCACAGAGACTCCTGGCGTGGTTTCTTGATGGAGTGGGTTTGCTTGACTGCACTATCAAACCGCCGCCAGTTGGCATAAAGTTCATCGTTAAGAGCACAACGGTAGCCCGACACGGCTACTTTCGCAACGCACCGATTCAAGTACTCAGCGAGCTGCCGATGTTCTTGCTCGTCCATTTCGAAGCCATAAGCATGGCTATCTCCCCTGGTGCTGTGAAGATATGGTGGGTCGCAGTAAAACAGCGTAGTCGGGTCATCGTATAAGCGTATTGTATCTATTGCGGGGCGATTTTCGATTTGGACGCGCAACAGTCGCTCTGCTATGGTCTGGAGAGCTTCGGTGCCGCCTAGCCACCGTGAGATTACTCCTGACATACCAGCACGGCTCGTGCCTTTACAGTTAGCCCACCGGCCTAACGTCGCAGTTTGAGCGAGACCCGTTCTAGCTTGTCTAGCTCGAATGTAAAAGCGCCTCGCTTTTTCTAGGTCCGTAATGCCATCGGTTTTGCCATGGAGAGCCAGAAATAATTCTGTTCTGGAAAAAGGGGTCAGCGTTATTGCCCGTATGAGTGACTCAGAGGCATCTCGTAACACTCGGAAGAAGGTTACTACTTCACCATCTATGTCGTTATAAGTCTCTACGGGAGAAGGGTGCCGGTTGAGTAGTACTGCCGCGGAGCCGGCAAATGGCTCGCAGTAATGATGCGCCGTTGGCAATAATGGCAGTAACCAATCAAGGTGATTGAATTTCCCTCCATACCAGCCAAATACAATCCGCCGCCGTGTAGCTGGTGGTATGACGGTAACATTTGAGGGTTTTATATCCCCATTTTCGGCATAGTAGATCGGCGAAAGGTATCGCCTTGCTGTGATTGAATTCACCGGCTTCCCCTCCCGTCGACTACTCATTTGGCTGCTCACTCCCGGCGGTCCAGCAGTTGGTCCGAAATGCCCTGCAGCAGGTCCTCAATCTCCGGCGCCTGCTCTTGATGGCCCAGGCTGATTTGTAACGGCGAAATGGAAATATAATTGTTCTTCAACGCCCAGATGTCGGTGCCGTCGATGGGCTGCCCAAACATAGGCCGATTTCGAGATATCCGATAACGCTTGTCTTCGCCGACGCCCTCCTCCCGCACCGATTCCCCATAGGAACGGCCTCCCATCTGAGTAACTCTCAGGCCGCCGATACGGTCCAAGGCCATGCTGGGGACGTTGACATTCAAAAAGCAGCTTGAGTTGAGAGGGCTGTCACCCAGCCGTTGAGCCAGCATCCGGAGCAGGCGGCTGGCGCCGTCAAACTGAGGGTTGATAACCGCTCCCACCGATATGGCAATGGTGGGGTAACCCCGGACATAACCCTGAATCGCTCCTCCCACTGTGCCCGACACCATCACGTCCCAGCCCAGGTTCGACCCGGCGTTTATCCCGGACACTACCAAGTCCACTCCACCGACCAAGCTTTCCAGCCCTAGAATACAGCTATCGCCCGGTGTCCCTTCTACCGAGTATGCCGTGACGGGGTAAAGACCGTTGCCGTCACCGCTCAATTTGGACTCTACCGGCTCTGCGGTGACGCGGACCGATGAATGAAGAGTAAGGGCAGCGCCCACGCCGCTCTGCTCTTTGTCCGGAGCCACAACAAACACCTCTCCCGCTTGGCGCAGCGCGTCGGCAGCCGCCCACAACCCCGGGGCGCTAATTCCGTCGTCGTTAGTCAGCAGAATTTTCAAGGAAGGACTCTCTAGTCGTGGGCCAGCCCCATAGCGTGGTTCAGGGCGTGTTTGACCTCCACCGCCACCACGGCCCGGCGGTAGTTCGCCGAAGCGAAAACACTATCGCCGGTAACGTTGCTGCCCAGGTCGACGGATACCCTCTCCGCCGCCGCGGCAATGGTATCTGAAGTCAGTTCCTGGCCCACCAGAGCGTTTTCCACCGACCCGGCCCGCAGCGGCGCCGGGACCAAGCCACCGACGACCACACTGGCCGCTGTGCAACGGCCATCGTCGACGGTTACTATCACCGCCGCTCCGACGACAGCGAAAGAGGTTGCCGGATGGGCCATCTTGGCGTATTCGGCGTGCTGGTTTGCTCCCAACTGGGGTACTTCAACGGCGGTCAATATCTCGTTCTCCGCTAGGACCGTAGTCAAGAGGCCGGTAAAGAACTCCGCCGCGGGCACCCTGCGCGACCCCCCTTGGGCCGGGCCCTGAATAACGAAGCTGGCGTTGAGTGCGGTCAGCACCGTGGGCCAGTCGGACCCCGGGTCGGCGTGGGACACGTTGCCGCCGATAGTGCCCCGGTTCCTCACCTGGGGGTCTCCGATACCGCCGGCCACTTCGACCATCATCCCACAGGCTTCTTGCACCTCGGATGATGTCTCTATCGCCCGGTGGGTGGTCAGAGCCCCGATGCGGATGACGCCGTCGCTGACCGTGATGCCCCGGAGTTCGTCGATTCCGCCGATGTCAACCACCGCGGCCGGAGTGGCTTGCCGAAGCTTCATGAGGGGAATCAGGCTATGGCCTCCGGCCAGCAGTTTGGCGTCCTGGTTGGCATTCAACAGTTGTACGGCTTGGTCCACCGAGGTGGCCCTATGATACTCGAATTCTTTCGCGAACATGGTTTTTCCCTCTACTGCTGATGGATAGCCTGCCACACCCGTTCCGGCGTAAGCGGCATTTCCAATCTGGTGACGCCCAAGGGCTTAAGAGCGTCGATCACCGCATTGTAAATAGTCGGCGTGGAAGCGATGGTGCCGGTTTCGCCGATGCCTTTGACCCCCAGCGGGTTGTGGGGCGACGGCGTGACGGTGAACAGGGTTTCTATATCGGGCACCATGTTGGCCCTGGGTAGAGCGTAGTCCATCATGGAGCCGGTCAACAACTGTCCGTTGTCATCGTAAACCGCTCCTTCCCAGAGAGCCTGACCGGCCCCTTGGACCACGCCGCCGTGCACTTGGCCCTCGACGATCATCGGGTTGATCTGAAGCCCGCAGTCATCCACTGCCACATACCTTTGCAACTCAATGTGGCCATTGTCTGGATCGACCATCACCACCGCAACGTGGGCCCCGAAGGGGAAAGTGAAGTTGGGTGTGTCATAGAAGGTGGTTGCCTCGAAACCGGGTTCCATGCCCTCGGGCATATTCCAAGCCACGCTGGCCATTAGAGCGACGTCCTGGATAGTCCTGCTCTGGTCGGGAGACCCCCGCACGAAGAACTTGCCGTCCTCGTACTCAATATCCTCCTCGGCGGCCTCCAGCAAGTGGGCGGCCAGAGTCCGGCCCTTTTCCTTTAGCTTGCGGGAGCTCAGCAGCACCGCGGCCCCGCCAATCACGGTAGTGCGGCTGCCGTAGGTGCCCCAACCCATGGGAGTGTTGGCGGTGTCGCCGTGAATCACGTCGATGTCGTCAACGTCCACCCCCAGCTCGTCGGACAAGATCTGGGCGAAAGTGGTCTCTTCCCCTTGGCCGTGGGGCGAGGTGCCCACGTACACGCTAACCTTCCCTGTCGGGGAGAACCGGATGGTTGCGCTCTCCCACAGACCGCCGCCGAAGCCAACGGCCCCGGCTACTTGGGAGGGACCGATACCGCAGATTTCGCAATAAGTGGTTACGCCGATACCCATGTACTGCTTGTTCTCCCGCAACCGGGCCTGCTCTTGACGCAGTTGCAGGTAGTCGACGTGGTCCAGCACGGTGTCCAGAGCCAAGGGGTAATCGCCGCTGTCGTAAGTTATGCCCATGGCCACGTCGTGCCCATCTTCAAACTTGGGAATCAGGTTGCGGCGGCGCACCTCCACCGGGTCCAACTCCAACTTGTCGGCCAGCAGGTTGATCATGCGCTCCACCAAGAAAGTTGCTTCCGGCCGGCCGGCGCCGCGGTAGAGGTCCACCGGCGTGGTGTTGGTGAAGGTCCCGTATACATCGGCTTTAGCGTTGGCGATATCGTAAGGGCCGCAGTACATTAGCCCGTGAAGTATCGTCGGGATGCCGGTGGCCGCCGTGGAAAGGTAGGCGCCCATGCCGGCGTAGACCACCGAGCGGATGCCGGTAACCTTGCCTTCCCTGGTTGCCGCCAGCTCCACGTGTTCCACGTGGTCCCGCCCGTGGAGAGTGGCTTGGTAATTCTCGGAGCGGGTCTCAGTCCACTTGACCGGACGGCCCAGCCTCATGGAGCAGAAGACAGCAATCATTTCATCGGCGTAGATAGGCGTCTTGCTGCCGAAGCCTCCGCCAACCTCGGGCGCGATCACCCGGATTTTGTGCTCGCCCACTCCGGTAACCAAGGAGGTTACGAACCGGCAAATGTGCGGGTTCTGGCTGCTGCTCCACAGGGTCAGTTCACCGGTAGGAGCCACCCAGGAGGCAAGAGCGGCGCGAGGCTCCATGGTGTTGGGGATAAGCTTTTGTTGGATGATCGTATCCCTGACCACTACTTCCGCAGATTCAAAAGCGGCATCGGGATCGCCGCCGGTGGCCACCCAGTGGAATGCCTGGTTGTTGGGAGCGTCTTCGTGCAGTTGGGGAGCGCCGGCTTGAAACGCCGCTTCCGGGTTAACAACAACCGGCAGCGGCTCGTAGTCCACCTCGATCAAGTCCAACGCGTCTTCCGCTTGGTAGCGGTCCTCGGCTATCACCACCGCCACCGCATCGCCCACGTACCGCACCATGTCCTTGGCGATGGCCGGGTGGGGCACTTGTTTAACATCCGAGTCGGGAATCACCCAGGCACACGGTATGGGGTTGAGCACGCCGTCGGTGTCGGTGCCGGTATATACTGCCACCACGCCTGGCGCGGCGGCGGCGGCGGCGGTGTCCACACTTTTGATCTTGGCGTGAGCGTGGATGCTGCGCTTAATAGCGGCATGGACCGTGCCGGGCAGCTTGATGTCATCAGTATAGGTGGCCTGGCCGGTGATCAAGCGGGGGTCTTCCCTTCTACGAATCCCGGAGCCAAAAATTCTACTCGTCATTGCTAACCTCCCGTTGCTTCAGCAGCCGCCAGCACCGCCTTGACGATGTTGTGATACCCGGTGCACCGGCAGATGTTGCCTTCCAGACCTTCGCGCACCTGCTCGGCTGTGGGATGGGGATTGCGTTGCAGCAGCTCCACCGAAGCCATAATCATCCCGGAGGTACAGTAGCCGCACTGCAGGCCGTGGTTGTTCCAGAAAGCTTCCTGGAGGGGATGGAGGTTGCCGTCTGCGGCGAGGCCCTCAATGGTGGTGATCTCGGCGCCGTCGGCCTGCACTGCCAAGCAGGTGCAGGACTTGACTGCGGCCCCGTTCATGCTTACCACGCAAGCGCCGCACTGGCTGGTGTCGCAACCTATCTTGGTGCCGGTCAGTCCCAGGTCTTCCCGCAGATAGTGGACCAAGAGCAAGCGGGCATCGACATCGGCCCGCCGGACCTGTCCGTTAACAGTCATTTGAATCGGAATCTTTGCCATATCTCCCCCTACGGCTGGAATTATAGCTGAATTTACACCGGAGCTTCTCAACTATTATGCGGCCTTGAATGCACCGGAGTATACCAGTATAGCAAGATAGAAACCAAGACAAAGTTGGAGAAGGTCCCACGCGCAAAAGACCCAGGCACCGCATTCGGGGGCCGGGTCCTACTGGATCATCTCTCCTCGATTCCTGGTCTTGCCAGGATTAGGAAACTACGGCGGCTCCGGCCGACGCCACCGCGTGGTCATCCTCAACGGTGCTCCCGGACACCCCGATTGCGCCGATGACCTCTCCGTCGCTGTTTGTCAGTGGCAGGCCGCCGGGGAAAGTAATCAGGCCGTTATTCGAGTGCTCGATGTTATACAGGGGGCCGCCTGGTTGGGAGAGGCCTCCAATGTTACCGGTGGGCATGTCAAACCAGCGTGCCGTCCGGGCCTTCTTCTGAGCGATGTCTATGGAGCCCAGCCAAGCCCCGTCCATTCGGGCAAACGCCTTCAGGTTGGCGCCTGCATCCACCACCGCGATGTCCATTTTCACGCCCATTTCTCTGGACTTGTCAAGAGCTGCGTCAACCGCTTGTTGGGCTTGAGCCAAAGTGATGTCAGCCATGTTTCACCTCTACTTTTTTGATCCTTTGCTTGGCTTCCTACCCTGCCGCCAGCATTGTTTACGGTTGCAAGATGACCTTTGTATATCCGTCCTCGCGCCGGTCGAACTTTGTGTATGCCTCGGGTGCTTGTTCCAGAGGCACCTGGTGGGACACCACAAAGCTGGGTTTGGCCCTACCGGCGATGATCAGGTCACGCAAGTAGGCGTTATATTGCTTGACGTTGCATTGACCGGTGCCCAAGCGAAGGCCCTTCTCGAACAGCCTGCCGAAGTTAATCGATAGAGCGCCGCGCTTTGAGTTCTCGTCTACCCCGCCGGGGTCCGAGGGAACGTATAGCCCCGGGATCCCCAGAGCGCCGGTGGGGTTGACCACCTCTATCAACTGGTTGAGTACGATATTGGGGACCTCGTCCTGCTCTCCGCCGACGGCGGAGGAACCCGCCCTGGTCGCCTGGTAACCGACCGCGTCGATTCCCTTGTCGACCCCGTTACCGTTGCGCAAGTCCTTGATTTGCTTGACCGGGTCGCCTTCATCGTAGTTGATCGGTATCGCACCGATCTCCTTGGCTTTGTCCAGACGTTCCTGGACGTGATCAACGGAGAACACCTGAGCAGCGCCCCTGATCAGACAGCTGTAGGTTGCCATGAGGCCAACCGGGCCCGCCCCAAATACGGCCGCGCTCTCGCCCGGTCTTACACCGGCCAGCTCCGCACCGTGGTAGCCCGTGGGGAAGATGTCGGCCAGCATAGCAAAGTCTGCTTCGTGCTCTGTTCCTTGGGGGAGGGGCAGACAGTTGAAGTCTGCATAAGGGACCTGGAGGTATTCTGCCTGGCCGCCAACCCATGGCCCCATCGCGACATAGCCATAGGCTCCTCCTGCAAATCCTGGGTTAACCGTGGTGCAGAATCCTGTGAAGCCGCCAAGGCAATTTTTGCAGAACCCGCAAGCGACGTTGAAGGGCATAACTACCCGGTCGCCGACCTTGCGCTCCGTTACCGCAGGTCCCACTTCCTGGATGATGCCCATGTTTTCATGGCCGAACACGATCCCCGGCTCTGCCGCTGTGCGACCCTCGTACATGTGCAGGTCGGAGCCGCAGATACATGACGATGTGATCCTTACGATGGCATCGTTCGGGTGTTTAACTGCGGGGTCGGGTGCGTTCTCGACAGCCACTCTGAACGGCTCTTTATACACAACGGCTCTCATGAGTATGCCTCCTCTCGCCTATTTGGTTCCAACAGCATTCACCCGTCACCGCACATTGCGCTTTCGGCATCCCAGGGTCAGATGCACCCACCTTAGCGGGAACTCCCCTATCGAATCGGCCGCGCCCAAAAGGGCGCCAACCTGAATGAGAACGGAGTATAGTGATACTCCTGGTTTTCGTCAACAAACTCCGCTTTTTCAACATCGCAGTGTCTTGTATCTTGAGGTTGGTGCGGAAAATCTCCGGTGAGGAGTGATTCAGGGTGCGGCAGACCGGTAGGGTCTTGGTCATGGCAGGCCGTCTGAAAGCATGGTCGCCGCGCCTTTCCCCAAAGAGCCCGGACAGTTGCTTGGGCTGACAAGCCCGCATTTTGCAAGAACGGGCCAACCCTTGACCGGGAGGGAATATGCAGCAGGAAGCCATCTACGCAGGCATCGACGTGGCCAAGGACCGAGTGGATGTGGCCCTCCGGCCTTCGGGCGCCGCCTGGAGTGTCGCTTACGACGAGGCCGGGGTCAGCGGCCTGGCACGGAGTTGCAGTCTCTGCACCCCTCGGCAGTGGTCTTGGAGGCCACTGGCGGCTTGGAACTCCCCCTGGCCGGCGCCTTGGCGGCGGCGGCCCTGCCGGTGCTGGTGGTCAATCCCCGTCAGGTGCGCGACTTCGCCAAAGCCACCGGCCGACTGGCCAAGACCGATGCCCTGGACCCCCAGGTTCTGGCCCATTTCGCCGAGGCGGTACGTCCGCCGGTCCGTCCCCTGCCCGATTCGGACACCCGAGAACTTCATTCCCTGACCACCCGGCGCAACCAGGTGGTGGCCATGCTGGTGGCGGAGAAGAACCGTCTTGGGCCGGCCAGCCGCGCCGTTGCTCCACGCATCCAGGCTCACCTCCAGTGGCTGGAGCAGGAACTGGACGACTTGGACGAGGACCTGCAGCAGACACTGCGCCGGAGTCCGGCATGGCGGGAGAAGGACGAGTTGCTGCGCTCCGTTCCTGGCGTGGGGGAACAGCTCTCCCTGGTGCTGCTGGCCCACTTGCCGGAACTGGGCACCATGGACCGGAAGCGGATAGCCGCCTTGGTGGGAGTGGCCCCGATGAACCGGGACCGCGGGACCATGCGGGGCCGGAGAACCGTGGCCGGAGGGCGGGCCCGAGTCCGGGCCGTGCTCTACATGGGCGCCTTGGTGGCCAGCCGGCACAACCCGGTGACCCGCAGCTTCTACCAACGGCTGCTGGCCGCCGGCAAACCCAAGAAACTGGCGCTCGTCGCCTGTATGCGCAAGCTGCTCACCATCCTCAACGGCATGGCCAAGAGCGGTCATCGCTGGAACCAAAACCTCATCAAGTCTTGAGATCAAAGACAGTTGCTTTCAGTTATTCGTCTGAACTGTGATTTCTCTGATTCCGGGATTTACAGGATTGGAAAATCCTGCGAATCCCTTAATCTGATGAATCCAGGTTCAGACAATTGCGCCAAGAACTGAAAGACACTGTTCAACGCCGCCGTTCCAGTTGATCTGGGAAATGAGGGCTATTTAATCACCAGTTGGCCCAGTCAACCGATGGCAGGTTGCGTAAACTGCCCGGCGGTCCTATGATGCCCACAGTTTTAAGGAGAAAGCCCATGTTTCCCCATACAGTGTTTCCAGATACGGCCCAAGTTGGCTCCCAAGGCCAGTTGGTCATAGGCGGTTGCAACGCTCTGGAGCTCGCTCTCCAGTACGGCACCCCGGTCTACGTCTTGGATGAAGCGACCTTGCGAGACCGCTGCCGCAACTTCATCCGGGAGTTTCAAAAGCTCCACCACTCTTGCCGGGTGAGCTACGCTTGCAAAGCCTACATCAACCCTGCCCTTGCCCGGATATTCGACGAGGAGGGTCTTGGGTTGGACGTGGTTTCGGGGGGCGAGTTGGCCATAGCTCTTAACGTCGGCTTTCCCTTGGACCGGGTTTACTTCCACGGAAACAACAAGTCGGCTGAAGAGCTTACGGCGGCGCTGCAGGAAAACATCGGATACGTGGTGGCCGACAGTTTTCACGAGTTGGAGCAGCTAGACCATCTGGCGTCGTTGGCCGGAAAAGTCCAGGATATTCTCATCCGAGTCTCGCCGGGGGTGGACCCCCACTCCCACGCTTACACCACCACGGGGACGCTGGACTCCAAGTTCGGATTTTCCATTCAAACGGGCCACGCCGCCGACGCGGTGCGCCGGGCGCTGGCGGCGCCCAACCTGGGGCTCAGGGGTCTGCATTTCCACCTGGGCTCCCCGATATTTGAGTTGGAGCCTTACCGTGTGGCCACCGAATTGGTGCTCAGGTTCGCCGCGGGGTTTCGGGAGGAAGGTCTGGACCTCCAAGAGTTCAGCCCCGGAGGCGGCTTTGCCATCGCTTATACTCGAGACCAGAGACCGCCGTCCATCGCCGAATACGCCGAAGCGATTGTTGGGACCATGACATCTACTTGTGAAGAGCTGGGCATGGCGCCGCCCAGGTTGTTGATCGAACCGGGCCGCTCCATTATCGGCCCCGCCGGCGTGGCCTTGTACCGCGTCGGGGCCATCAAGGATATACCGGGAGTGCGCAAGTACGTCAGCGTCGACGGCGGCATGGGCGACAACATTCGGCCCGCTCTTTACCAAGCGTCCTACGAAGTAGTGGCGGCGGGCAAGGCAGACCGGGAACCCGTAGACACAGTGACCATAGCCGGCAAGTATTGCGAGTCGGGAGATATTCTGGCTGCCGACATAATGCTTCCTGAAATAGCGGCGGGAGACGTTCTGGCTATACCCGCAGCCGGGGCCTACTGTCCGTCGATGGCCAGCAACTACAACCTGAACCCCAGGCCGCCGATGGTCCTGGTAAAGGACGGCCAAAGCCGCCTAATCCGGCGGCGGGAAAGCTATGAGGACCTGATGCGCCTCGATGTAGACTGAGGCTTGTGACAGGAGTGAATTATGGTTTCAGCAAAGGAGCAAATGGCTAAAATTGTTCAGGAGCAACCTGATGATAGCTCCTTTGATGAAATTCTCCGCGAACTAGCATTTGCTCGTATGATTGAGCGTGAATTGGCCGAGTCTGAGGCAGGTCACACCATCAGCAACGAGGACATGGCCCGTAGAATCAAGACATGGGCCAAATAAACGTGAACTATCAACAAATTATTACGATTGAGCCGGGTAAACGCGGCGGCAAACCCTGCATTAGAGGGTTGCGCATCACTGTGTATGATGTTCTCGAGTATTTGGCGTCAGGCATGTCGGAGGATCAGATCCTCATCGACTCCCGGACCTAGCGCGAGAGGATATTCACGCGTGCCTTGCATTCGCAGCCGACCGGGAGCGCAGACTTTAAACGATTCCTCCTGAATGAGGTTTCTTTTTCGCTCCCAGACGATAGGCTGACTATGTGGCAAGTATACGGACAGGACCACATTCTGCTTCAATTGGAAGCCAGCTTGAAGCAGGGCCGCCAGGCCCACGCCTACCTGCTGACCGGCCCTCCCCATGTCGGTAAGATGACCCTCGCCCTAAATCTTGCTCAAAGCGTAAACTGCCTCCAAGGCCCCGGCGCGCCCTGTGGCCAGTGCGTCCAA
Source organism: Dehalococcoidia bacterium (assembly GCA_965197565.1). Taxonomy (GTDB): domain Bacteria; phylum Chloroflexota; class Dehalococcoidia; order Lucifugimonadales; family UBA3495. The sequence goes on along the minus strand of CBDANK010000003.1, from coordinate 68,181 downwards.
TGCAGCCGCGTCGCGTTGGGCCAACATGCCGACGTTCGCATCCTGGCCCTGGCCCAAGGGGACTCTGGAGGCCCCTCCCGCACTGTTATCGGAATCGGCGACGTGAAGGAAATTTTGAGCCACGTTCACCTGAAACCCTTCGAAGGGGCCAGCAGCGTCATCATAATAGATTCAGCCGAATTGATGAGCGAAGAAGCGGCCAACGCACTGTTAAAGACCCTTGAAGAGCCTCCCCCGCAGGTCCTGATCTTGCTTTTGACTGCCGACGAAGAGTCAATATTGCTTACTATCCGGTCTCGATGCCGCCGCTTGGCGCTGTTGCCCTTGGCCAAAGACAAGCTGGTGGATAAGCTGGTTGCGGAGCATCAAGCCGACCCTCGAGAAGCGGAAATGGTGTCCCGCCTTTCTCGAGGGTGCTTGGGCTGGGCCATCAACGCCCTAGACCATGGGGGAGAAACCCGAGAGCAGCGAGAGGAGGAGTTGGCCAGGCTAATGGAGACCTGCCGGTCCGGCCTGGAGACACGGTTCAACTATGCCAACGAGCTTGCCGGATTGTTCTACAAAGACCGGGACGCAGTCAAACAGTGGCTTTACTTTTGGCTGCGGTGGTGGCGGGATCTGTTGCTCATTAAAGAAGGCGGTGAGGAATATATCCACAATACTGACCGCGGGACCGAACTGCGCCTTCAAGCGACCCAACTAACCACGGCTGAAGTCGTCGGTTTTATCAAGATGCTGCTGGAGACGTTGGAAGCCCTGGGGCGCAATGCCAGCGCCAGGCTGGCCTTGGAGGTACTCATGTTAAACTTGCCAACCACGACGGCCGCGGCTTAACCTGCATTGCGGGATTAGGCTGGCCCAATCAAGTCATAGCCGGATGTTCCAGGGTATGTAGGGCTGCCACTCTTCCAATATGGAACGGTTCTGTAGAATCTGGTAAGGGTTTGGGTCGGGAGGCCGGGGTTCCTTGATCAGCGTCATGCTGGCCTCAGCCGGGGTGCGGCCCGCTTTACGGAGGTTGCACCTGGCACAAGCAGCCACTACGTTGTTCCAGTTATGGGCCCCATTTTGCTTGCGAGGAATCACGTGGTCCAGGGTCAGTTCCTGAGACTTCTTGTTGCAATATTGACAAGTAAACCGGTCTCTGAGGAACACCTCTTTTTTGGAGAGTTTCCGAGGCAAGAAGGGCCTTTTCACCAGGTAGGCCAACCGGATGATGGAAGGGGCGTCGACCACCGCAGTTATTGTGCGAAGTTGTCCTTGGTGGTTTTCTAGAAGCTCCGCTTTGCCCTTGCTCAGCAGGATTATGGCGCGGCGCACCGTACAAACGTTGATGGGCACATAGTTGAGGTTGAGAACCAGCACAGGGGCCCTGGTCAACCAAGCCCGCGAGGCCGATGCATCGCCTTCCTCGGCGGTTGCTCCCGACTCTTGAGCCTCGGGTTGGCCTACTTTAGCGTGGTCGACGACTGGCACAGATACCTCGATCTGGTCCGTTTGGAGCGCCCTTCTACTCTGTATCACCGCTTGGAGCCCGGTCTGCGGAACGGGTTCTTCCGGCAGGGACCAAGCGGGGCCCTATCTAGCGCCACAGCCCCCAGATACACCTAGGGCGCATCTTGGAATATTTCAGCCTATTATAGCAGCACCTATGGAGTTATTATCGCAACTTCCCCACCTCGTCGTCCCAATCTCCGGGGACCAGCTTGACGCCGCGAATCACCACGTCAAAATTATCCGCTATGAAAGCCGCTAACACCGACTCGTCGATGTCATCGTCGACAGTGTCGGTAAACTTTTGCGCGGCGGTCAATACCCCGGAAAGCAACAGAAGCCCAACGACAATCCCCACGGCAAAGCCGCCCAAGCGGTTGAACGGGCCGAACACTGGGAGATAACGCAGCAAAGTGCCCATCCAGAAACTGACAATCGCCCCGATGATAAAAACACCGACGAAAATGAGAATGAAGCCGGCCACTGTTTGGGTGCCTTCGCTGTCGGTCAGCCCCGAAAAGATGTTGCCTACGTCCTCGGCAACCCGGCTGGACAGGGCCAGCCCCACGACCACTACCACGAAGGAAATCGTGACCCGGATCAGTCCCATTGAGAAACCCCATAGTGCAATGACCACCCACAGGATCAACACTACAATGTCTATCCAGTTCATCGGTCCACCTCGTTCGCCTCGTGGGCAATCCCTCGGCGGCCGCCCACGATGCAGCAGGCAATACCTCGGATTTCCCGTCCCGCGGATTCAATTTATAATGGCTCTTCGTTAAAAAGCAAGGCTCACCGTGAGCCTGGTCGATGCTATAATGCGTAGACCAAAATTGGCATAAGAGGCGAAACGAGCGGTGGGGTTAACGTAATCACAATCGACGGGCCGGTCGCCGCAGGGAAAACCGTAGTGGGCCGGGTGTTGGCTCGGAGGCTGGGGTTCAAATGCCTGGATACCGGCATGATGTACCGCGCTGTCACCTGGCTGGCCCTGCACCTGAATATTCCCATCAACGACGAAGAGGCTCTGGGAGAGTTGGCCAAGGACTACCCCGTACGGCTGAAAGACCAAGACGGTGACAAGGTGATGGTGGGTCACCACCAATTAGGATCGGAATTGCGGGAGCAGCGAGTTAACACCCAGGTGTCCCTGGTAGCTAGGGCCTCCCCGGTGCGCCGGGCCCTAGTCTGCCAGCAGCGCTTGCTGGCAACCAAGGGGGACATTGTGATGATCGGCCGAGACATCGGCACCGTGGTATTGCCCAAGGCTGATTTGAAGGTTTATTTGTTCGCGTCTGCCGAGAGCCGGGCAAGAAGGCGGTGGCTAGAAACGGCGGACCAAGGGCAGACAGTGGAATTCCGGCAAGTGTTGCGTGAAACGAAGGCTCGCGACGAAATCGACACCGGCCGGGAGGACTCGCCTCTGGCTCCAGCCAAGGACGCCTTCGTCCTAGATACAGAGCAGTTGGAGATAGAGGAGGTGGTTGGCCGGATTTTGCAGCGCATCCAGGAGCTATCCCAAGAGGTTTAACCGTGACCCTTCTTTATCGTTTGGGCCGGCAGACTGCCCGCTTCTGCTTTAGCAATCTAGGCCGGTTGGAAGTAACCGGACAGGAAGCGGTGCCTCCCTACGGACCCCTCATAGTGGTTTCCAACCATCTTTCCTTCACCGACCCGCCCTTGTTGGTGGCCAGCCTCCCGCGGCCGTTGTATTTCATCGCCAAACGGCCGTGGTTTACCGGTCCGATAAGTAAATACGCCATGAATAGGATCCATGTATCGCCCTTCGACCGTTCCAGTATGCGCATAGACTCCGTGCGGACCATGCTTGGGCTGCTTGCCCAAGACAAGGCCGTAGTGGTTTTTCCGGAAGGGCATCGCAGCCCGGACCATACCATGAAACAAGGAATGCTGGGAGTAGTCTACGTTGCCTTGAAGTCTCAGGCTCCCATACTGCCGGTGGGCCTGACCGGGACCGAGAAACTCCGCGGCTGGCGTATGCCGGCGCCCCTATGCCGCCTCAAGGCCAACATCGGCTCGCCCTTTACCCTGCCGGTGTTAGAGGGCCGGCCCAGCAAAGAAGTGATGCGCAGCATCCTGGACATGATTATGGGCCGCATTGCCGCCTTGCTGCCCGAAGCATACCGGGGGGGTTACGCTCAGGCTGTCGGCCCGCCTTCCGGACTGGCTGGAACCGGGGAAACCGGCGCCGTTGCCCAACCAATAGCAACCACTCCAATGGCCGATTGAGCAATAACCTGTTAACCCATCAACGGCAGGGGGAACCGTATGCAGCAGGCTTCCAAGTTCGGGATCTACTTGAACCCCAAGGAAAACCAGGTGGTGCGCATAAACTCTCCTTACTGGATTCCCGAGGAGCCTGATTGGCTGTTAATCACCTCTGAGGTAAACGCAACCCTCTTGGAAATCCGGGACTTGGCCAAAGAGCAAGGGGTTTCGTTGGACCCAGAGTCCATCAAGTGGGGCACGATCCCGTTACTGGACTGACGCTCCGGCCGTTTTGAGACGGTTTCTTACTGTTCCGGAAAGGCGGGCATAACCTCTTCAGCGAACATGGTTAATTGGTCCTTGAACACCTCAAGGGGCATGCCCATTACCGCGCCAAGGTTGACCCGTTCGACGCCAGGGTAGTCCTGTTCCACTTGCTTCAAATGTTCGAGGATTAGTTCCGGCGGGCCGCATAGCCAAGTCTTGCCGGAAACAGCGTTTTCCAGAGTAGGCAAAGCGACCCCGCGGAACCGACTGGGGTTGGCCACGGCTTCAATCTGCTCGGGACGAATTTGCATTATGCCCAGGGGAGCGGCGAATTTCATCGCTTCCTCAAAATAAGGCCGGGCTTGTTGAATAGCCTTTTCTTCACTTTCGGCGATGAAGAAACGGTAGCCCAAGGCCACGTCTTGGCCTATTTGCAACTCCCGGCCGTGGGAGGCGGCCGCTTGCTGGAACATCTCCATGCGCTCTCTAAGCTGCGTTTCGGGGGTGCCGGAAATCAGGGGCTTAATCCCCATTTTGGCCATAAAATCAATGCCCCTGGGATTTGGGCTGACTAGGGGCTGCCAGATTTCTACCGGTTGGTTGACCGGCCGAGGCACCAGACTAAGCTTTTCCAGTGTATAGCCGCGATAAGGGACCCGGGCCGGGATTTGGTAATGGGCGCCTTCGTGGGAGAAAGACTCCTCCTGAAATGCCTTCAGAATGACCTCCACCTGCTCCTCGAAAAGGTCCCGGTTGGCGTCCCCATCCAGCATCGGTGCGCCGAAGGTTTCCACCTCCCTGGTATGGTAGCCGCGGCCTACGCCGAATATCACTCTGCCCTTGGTCAGAATATCCGCCATAGCAAAATCTTCGGCCAAGCGCAGCGGGTGCCACATGGGAGTGATGTTGAAGCCGCAGCCAAACCGCAACCGGTCCGTTTGGGTAGCCAAGTAAAGGCCCAGCATCAGCAGGTTGGGGATACCTTCGTACCCCTCGGGCTGAAAGTGGTGCTCGGCCATCCAGAACTCTTTGTACCCCAACCGGTCCAAGTGTTGGGCAATGTCCAAGGCCCAATCGAAAGTCCCGGCCAGCGCCTCGTTGGAATACCAGCGGTCGTTGGCCGGTGTGCCCTCCAACCCGATATTGTCATCCACGATGTGTCCAGCGTAGGATGCGGAGAAGTTATGGATCATAGCTGTACCCTCTCTTATTGTCTCGGCGCCTGACTGGGCGCGGGGTTGTGCAGTTCAAGCCCCAAGGTAATGGGGACCACCCGGGCCAACTCCTCCACGGTCCATTTGCCCGCCTTGCTGATGGTCTTCACCGGTTCCGGCTCGTTAAGCAGAGTGACCACTCCTTCGGTGACGTGGAACACGTGACCGTTAACGTGGGAAGCCTCATCGGAAGCCAGCCAGACAACCATAGGCGCGACATCTTCCGGCTCGCCTCGGATGGTGCTGGAGGCGGTGGTGATGCCGCGGGCGGCTCTTAGCTCCCGGGCTTCATCGGGTACGCTCACCGTCATGCGGGTGGCGGCACTGGGCGAGATGGCGTTGGCGGTGACCCCGTACCTGCCCATATCCCGGGCCACCACGCGGGTGAAGCCGGCGATGCCGTCTTTGGCGGCGCCGTAGTTAGCCTGACCCGAGTTGCCGTACAAGCCGGAAGTGGAGCTAAAGGTGATCACTCGCCCGGAGCGCTGCTGCCGGAACAGAATGCAGGCGTGTTTCACCACTGTGAAAGTGCCTTTCAAGTGGACTGCAATCACGTCGTCCCACTCCTGCTCAGTCATGTTAAAGACCATGCGGTCCCGAAGGATACCGGCCACGGTGACTACTATGTCCAGTTTGCCGAAGTTGTCCACCGCAGTCTGGACAATCCTTTCTCCTCCTGACATGGAGGTCACCGACTCGGTGCAAGCAACAGCAGTCCCGCCCGTCTCGCGTATCTCGGAAACCACGTTCTCCGCAATTGATTGGTCGGAGCCGCTGCCGTCCACGTTGACGCCGGGGTCGACCACCACCACCTTGGCGCCTTCCTCAGCCATCAGCATTGCTATTCCCCGTCCGATGCCCCGGCCGGAGCCGGTCACGATAGCTACTTTATCTTTTAGTAAATCGGCCATTTAGACGCTACCTCACTTGAAATTAAGTTACGGGGTAAGGCTGCTCCGCATCAAAAGAGCTCTGGTAGGCGCCAGACGCCGGCCCACCGGGTCCACCATCATGGTGACACCTTCCAGGGCGTGAGCACCCATTAGCGGGGGGGCGTTACCATCAGCAAACACAACGATGGTGGGAGCTGTGACGCCGTCAATTCGCACTGTTGCGAACCCAATTTCCTGCTCGATAACCTCCCCGTTGGCCAGCTCAAACTCCAGCCGGCGTTGCGGGACGATGCTCAGCCGCCCCAATAACGAGGCCGGGAGCGAGGTGTAAGTCGCACCGGTGTCCACTAGCGCTTGCACCGTCTCCTCGCGGTCTCCGTCGGCGCTCAGCACCGTTAATGGCCAGTGAAATGTTCCCATGGTCGATAGTTAAACTCTCTTCCCGCATCAAAAGAGCTCTGGTAGGCGCCAGACGCCGGCCCACCGGGTCCACCACCATGGTGACTCCTTCCAAAGTATCGGCCCCCATCAAAGAGGGGGCATTCTCGGGACCGAATACTACAATTCTGGTGGCCTCTATACCCTCGACCCGCAGCCTGGCTTCACCAATTTCCTGCTCGATAATCTCCCCGTTGGCCAGCTCAAACTCCAACCGGCGTTGCGGGACGATGCTTAGCCGCCCCAATAACGAGGCCGGGAGCGAGGTGTAGGTTGAGCCGGTGTCAACCAGTGCTTGCACTGTCTCCTCGCGGTCTCCGTCGGCGCTCAGCACCGTCAGCGGCCAGTGGAAGGTTCCCATCGCGGTCTTCGTCAGCACCTCAAGCAAAAGGCTATGACCGAGGCGCGGCCGCCGGCGCCGGGTTGAAAATGTCCTTGGTCAGCACGTTGCTGGCCAGCGGGGACAGTTGGTCCAACGACCAGTGGCCTTCGGGATTATAGATGGCCTGCGAGGGCCTGGGTTGGGACATGAGAGACACGTGGCCGCCATAGACCAGGAATGTCTGGGCGTTGATGTTGGCCGCGAAGTCGCTGGCAAGGTAGCAAACAAAGGGGGCGACATCTCCGGGGTCCATCTCCTGAGGCTCATCGTCACCGGCTATAGGGGCGACACCTCCCCTGGCCCGTATCTCGGCGGCGCTGGCCGGAATGGCGCCTATCATTCGAGTGCTGGCCCTAGGGGCAATCGAGTTGGCGGTCGCCCCGTAGCGTCCCATGTCGCGGGCCACTACCTTGGTGAACCCGGCGATACCCGACTTAGCCGCTCCGTAATTGGCCTGACCGGAGTTGCCCACCAAGCCCGATTCGGAACTGAAAGTGATAATCCTCCCGGAACGCTGCTGCCGGAACAGGATACAAGCGTGTTTGACCACCGTGAAGGTCCCTTTCAAATGGACCGCAATAACGTCGTCCCACTCCTCTTCCGTCATATTGAAAATCATCCGGTCTCGGAGTATGCCGGCGCAGGTCACCACGATGTCCAGCTTGCCAAAGCTGTCCACGGCGGTCTGGACAATTTTTTCGCCTCCGGACATGGAAGTCACCGACTCGGTACATGCCACTGCGGTCCCGCCCGCCTCTTGTATCTCGGAAACCACCTGCTCCGCAATTGATTGATCGGAGCCGCTGCCGTCCACGTTGACGCCGGGGTCGACCACCACCACCTTGGCGCCTTCCTCAGCCATCAGCGTCGCCACCCCCCGGCCGATGCCCCTGCCAGCGCCGGTCACGATGGCCACTTTATCTTTGAGAATGTCTGTCATCCCGCCTCCTTAAGCTCCATTCATATCATAGTTCTCGTCTCGCCAGGCGCCATCATTCGCGGAGCCTTTCGGTCGTTCGTCTGAACTGTAATTTCTTTGATTCCGGGATTTACAGAATTGGGGAATCATACCAATCCCTTAATCCTATGAATCCCGGTTCAGACAATTGCGCCAAGAACCGAAATACCCTGACTGTATAGAGCGCTCCCGTTGCCGAAGACCGCCTTTCATGGCGCAAGTCCCCCTAGCCTCGCCTTTGGATGGCTGGGAGTGTGAAAATTAGTTCTGAGACGAAGCACTTAATTCGCTTTTAGGCGCATCTTGAGGCGGTCTAACCGGATGCTGGCAACTTACCCTGCTGGTCAATTGGGGAAATAGGTTTCCGGCTGGCGCCGGCCAAAATAATCAGTAAAAACGCTAGGGCCGGCCCGGAGAGTTGCGAGAAGGGAGGGCCACTGTTGCAGAGCCGGGAGTTGTCTTTTGCTCCTCCGGGTTCTCCAGCCAGATGTCGCAATCCACCAGATTTTCGCCGTTCTGCTGGTGTTTCCGGGTCACCTTGCCCTTGGCGGTCAAGGGCCGGCCCGGCGGGTCCATTCCCCGGTACTGGCACGAGAGCCGTTTCAACACCCCTTGAGGCCCCATCCACTGGGTCATAAACTGGCCCAAGAAAGCGTTTTTCAGTGCCCCGTGAATGATTACCCCATCCAATCCAGTACTCTCAGCGAAATCCTTGTCGTAATGAATCTCATAGTAGTCGCCGGAGGCTCCGGCGTACTGAACGAGTTGCCGCGTCGTGGGGTTCTTGACCAATGAGGGCAAATCCATGCCTTCGTTTACGTCTTCCCAATACACCTGCTCCGCCATGAGCTAACCCTCAATATTGAATTGAAGTGCTGGTCTGGGTGGCCACCACTTGGTCCAACTGGTTTTGATAAGTGACCACCGTGGTCTTGAAGACCATCAGGCCCAAGCGGCCGGTCCGTTCCGAAATGGCAGTGATCTTTGCGGTTGCGGTGATCCGGTCGCCAACTCGGATTGGTTCGAAGTACTCCCAATCGCTGCCAGCGTCCAAAAGACGGGTTAAAGGCAACTCGAAGGGGAGATCGGGGCGGACGGTCGCGATTGAGCGTAGGAAAGTGGGCGGCGCAATAAGGCCGCCGTACCTGCTCCTGCGGGCCTCTACCTCGTCATTGAAGAGTGGATTGTCGTCCCCGATGGCTTGGGCAAACTTGACGATGGCGCCTTTTTCCACTTCCATCGTTACTGGGCAACTCTCCAAGCCGATGGCTTGTTGCCGCATCGTTTCGGTGAGCACAGAAGCGGGCGTAGACAAAAAACCTCCCTGCGATTGCGCAGGCCAAAGTCTACCGCCGGTATTGCACCGTGTCAAGAAGCGGCGTTCTTGCGCCGAGAACCAAAAGACCCTGGTTCTGGTGCAGGGCAACAGTGCCTGGAACGCAGACACCGGTTCCCGTTCCTGCCGCCGCATTCTGACCTAGTAGCTGACCATCATTGAAATGATGGCTGGTGAGATATGATGGGTTAGCAGTCAAAAAAGAAAATCGGGAAGCGGGGATGGATGTGATGATGAAGAAATACCGAGTGGGACTTACGGAGGAGGAACAGGAGGAGAGGAACAGGAGGAACTGAAGGGATTGGTGTCCAAGGGTTGGGCGGCGGCTTACAAGCAGACTCACGCCCGCATTCTGCTGCTTAGCGATGAGAACCAGGTTGATGGCGCAATGAGGGACGAGGATATAGCCTGGGTCCTGAAGGTGGGCAGCGCCACGGTGGAACGGGTGCGCCGCCGGTGCGTGGAGGAGGGCCTGGAGGCAGCCCTGGGACGCAAACAGCAGCTAAAGCGCCGCAAGAAAAAGCTGGATGGTCAGGGTGAGGCCCACCTGGTAGCCTTGGCCTGCTCTCAACCGCCGGAGGGACGGGTCAGTTGGACGCTGCAAATGCTGGCCGATGGATTGGTGGCGCAGGAGATAGTGGATAGCATCAGCACAGAGACGGTGCGCCGGACTCTGAAAAAAACGAACTCAAGCCTTGGCTGAAAGAATGCTGGTGCCTCCCGTCCCAAGGGAGCGCGGACTTTGTGTGCGCCATGGAGGACGTGTTGGAGGTCTATCACCGTCCCTACGGAGAGGGGGAGGTGCTGGTGTGTCTGGACGAGACCAGCAAGCAACTGGTGCAGGAGACCCGCCAACCCCGTCCGTCGCGGCCGGGGGCAGCCATGGCATACGATTACGAATATCAACGCAACGGAGTGAGCAACCTGTTCATGCTGTTCGCGCCCCTGGAGGGATGGCGGCGGGTGGAGGTCACGGACCGGCGCACCAAGGCCGACTGGGCACGGGTGGTCAAGAAACTGGTGGACGAGGACTATGTCGACAAGGAGCAGATAGTCTTGGTGATGGACAACCTGAACACCCATCATCCGGCATCCCTATACCAGGCTTTCGAGCCGGCGGAGGCACGGCGCATTGCCCAACGGCTGGAGATACATTACACCCCGAAGCACGGGAGTTGGCTTAATATGGCCGAGATCGAACTGGGGGTGCTGGCGCGGCAGTGCTTGGATCGCCGGATACCCAGCCAGGAAGTCCTGGAACGGGAAACAGGCGCATGGCAGGACCAACGGAACCGGGACGTAATTCAGGTGGACTGGCGCTTCACAACCGAGGACGCCCGCATCAAGCTCAAGTCCCTATACCCATCAATACAACAGTGAGGCTCTACTAGTCTGACCTAGTTAGGAAGGATGATATATCTTTCTAACAGCCCGCACCGAAGCCAGCCGCTCCTCGGCCAAGCGGTCGGCGGCCTTAGCCGTGGGAATCTCTTCACTCTTGGAGATATGAATAACCCGGCCCGTGATGTCGTAGATCCGCTCGGTCTGCTCCCTGGCCCGATCAGGATTGTAGAGCATCCCGACTTCCGCCGCCGCGTTGATAATGCCCCCGGCGTTAACAATGTAGTCGGGCGCGTATAGAATCCCTCGGCGGTGAATCTCTGCTCCATCCTCCGGGCTTAGCAACTGGTTGTTGGCGCCGCCAGCCACGATACGGCACTTGAGCCTTGAGATGGTTTCCCCGTTGAGAACGCCGCCCAAGGCGCAGGGGGCGAAAATATCGCAGTCCACATCGAATATCTTGTCAGGGGCCGCCACCTTAAGCCCCAAGCCCCGGGCCCGGTCCAGGGCCTCTTCGCTAATATCGGTTACTACCACCTGGGCGTCGTCTTTCATAAGGTGTTCCGACAAAGAAGCAGCGACTTTGCCGAAACCCTGGACCCCCACCCTTTTACCCCGCAGAGTGTCCGATCCCCATACCGCTTGGGCGCAGGCTTTCATCCCCATATAGATACCCAGGCCGGTCATGATGGAAGTGTCGCCGCTGCCGCCCACCGTGATAGGCAGTCCCAACACGTGATCCGTCGTCTGATGGATATATTCCAAGTCGCGGGTGGTGGTGCCGACGTCAGTGGTAGTCAGGTAGCGTCCGCCCAATGTGTCGACGAAGGAACCGTAAGCCCGCAATAGGGCTTCGGTCTTTTGGGTGCGGGAGTCGCCAATAATGACCCCCTTCCCGCCGCCCAAGGGCAAATCGGCGGCGGCGCATTTATAGGTCATGGCCCGGGCCAAGCGCAGTGCGTCTTGCACCGCGGTTCCTTCGGATTCATAGGGCCACATGCGGGTGCCGCCGCTCGCCGGACCCAGGGTTGTGTCGTGAAGGGCTATGATGGTTTTAAGGCCCACTTCAGGGTCTGAACAGATCACCAGTTGTTCGTGGCCGGATGCGCCCATGTCGTCGAAAACTTCCATCGGTTGGCACCTCCCGCATTGAACTGGCTGAGACAACGAAAATCCGGCTCGAAATCTTAGGAAATAGAGGCGGATCGAAATGATTCGGCGGCCAAGATTTCCGCCCCAATTAGTGATGTAACCCTGTCACTATTATAAACCCGGCCCTGTTTACAGCAAACATTCCCTTGAATCCCGGTTCAGACAATTGCGCCAACAACCGAAAAACCCTGGAATTCCCCTTTGTGACATAACAGCGGATGGACTCTCCGGTCTAGTAGGACGATTGCAAAGTGCCCGCTAAAGACCAAATCCGCTCGTGGTGAGCCTGTCTCCGCTATACTGATGACTCTTGCGGCCCCATAAAGTCTCGAACAACCCGGTTGCGTAACTGGACCGATGGCACCGCAGTCTTGACCGTTCCCTCAAGCTCCCGTAAAATACCACTACATCCCACACATGGTGTGGGAAACAATATGGGAATAAAGGGAGCATGGGCAAGCTTACCGCACTTTCCGCAAAGACCCTTAGCAAACCCGGCAGGCACGGCGACGGCGACGGCCTCTACCTCAACGTCTCCCCTTCCGGGAGCAAATCGTGGGTCCAGAGAATTGTAATCCATGGACGGCGCCGGGACATAGGGCTGGGGCCCTATCCCGCGGTCAGCCTTGCCAGGGCCCGGGAGATCGCCCGCGACAATCGCACCGCCGTTGCTCAGGGCCGGGACCCGGTCGCCGAGAAACGGGAGGCGCGGCAGGCAGGCCTCAGGCGTGCCCCGTCCATCCCCACCTTCGCCGAGGCCGCGGCCCGGGTGATCGAGCTGCGCCGCCCCACCTGGAGCAACGCCAGGCACGCCGCCCAGTGGGAGAACACCCTGGCCGCCTACGCCCATCCTGTGATCGGGAACAAGACGGTCGACTCCATCACCCCTGCCGACGCCATGGCGGTGCTGACTCCCATCTGGACCACCAAGCCGGAGACCGCCAGCCGGGTCCGCCAGCGAATGGAGACGGTCATGGACTGGGCGATTACTCACGGTTACAGGCTGGACAATCCGGCGGGGCGTTCCCTGCTCAAAGTGTTGCCTCCGGTCAAACGCCTGAAGGAACACCGCCAGGCCCTGCCCTATGCCCAGGTGCCGGACGCGGTGGCGCAGATCAGGGAGTGCACCGCCGACATTCCGACCAAGCTGGCTTTTGAGTTCCTGGTACTGACCGCCGGCCGCTCCGTGGAGGTGCGGGCGGCGGAGTGGACCGAGATCGATTGGGAGGCAGCCGCATGGGAGGTTCCCGCCGCCCGGATGAAGGCCAGGCGTCCCCACCGGGTGCCGCTGCCCGGGAGGGCCATGGAGATACTGAAGGAGGCGTCACGCTTCGGCGACGGTCAGGGCCTGGTATTCCCCTCCGCCCGCAGCGGCAACGCGGCGTCCCCCACGACCTTCATCGCGCTGCTCCGGCGGCTGGGCATTCTCGCCGTCCCCCACGGATTCCGCTCCAGCTTTCGGGACTGGGTGATCGAGCAGACGTCTGCGCCGTGGGCGGTGGCCGAGGCCGCCCTAGCTCACAACGTCGGCAACAGCACCGAGGCAGCGTATATGCGAAGTGACCTATTCGAGCAGCGCCGGGCGCTGATGGACGCTTGGGCGGCATACGTTACAGGCAGTACAGGTACGGAGGTGAACCATGGGTAAACCGAGGAGACGGAAGCTGCGGCAAAGAAGGGACGATCCGGTCCTGGATAGAGTCCTAGAAGAGGTATTGAACGGCAAAGTTCCGGTTATCCCGGAATATGCTGATTTACCGCGCCGGTGGAGGGAGGCTCCTTCAGAAGCGTCCGGCTCAAAGCATCCATGGGAGCGCAGCAAGGAGGATTTGGAGGCTATCTACTTTCTTCTGGCTCCAATCCTGCCGGAGGCCAGGGAAGGGCTGCGTAGACTTTACCTCGAATTGTCAATGAATGGCGAACCCATACCTGATCTCTTGCAGTGGTGGAACCGCGCCCTACGTGTCTTGGGCGACCCTCCCCCAAGGCGCGGCGCGCCGCGTAAGATAGACCGAGACATTAAGGTTGGGACGATGTTCAAGCTTCTGGGGACTCGCGGATACACCCGTGAAGAGGCCATGGACCGCATCGCACCTGTGAAGCAGGTTTCTGAGGAAACTATCGAGACCATCATCAAGAACTATAGAATATCTATCAGATCCTGATAAAAGTTCGTCCCATTTTTTCACCCTGACGACCCCCAACCCAGGCTGTACCCTCAACTTAGCTGAAGTTTGGGGGGTATGGTCATGGATACCGCAACCAACGATCGTCTCTTGCGCCTGAGCGCGGTACAGACCCGTACTGCGCTGGGGCGCAGCACCATTTATCGCCTGATGCGCGACGGGTCTTTCCCTGAGCCATTGAAAATCGGGACCCGCGCCGTCCGGTGGCGGGAGTCCGAGATCGAGGAGTGGCTGGCAACCCGCCCCAGGGCTACTGGTGACGCCCCAGCCTGACAAGGCGGGCTGCGCGATGACATTTGCCCGGCAGGGGCTTTGCCCCCACCCGTTTCGGGAAGCAATCACTTGGCGAATCCATATATTGGGAACGGCGGCGAAATAATTTTATCATTAGATGGGAAAATCCCTAAGTGCATCGAAGGAAAGGGCGAAGCTAAGTGATAAGAAAGTGATTCACTTTTCAGTCGTGAGATTTCGTCGGCAATCACTTTTTTATCACTTTGGAAACATCGAATGGACAGAGACATGTTTGAAGCTAAAACAGCGTCCCCCAAGGTCGTACAACGACGCTATGGTATTACCAAGTCTGACCGGCCTTACGTCTTGACCATTCATGAAGATGGACGGCGGGAAAGCCGCCTTTTGAAGATGCCGCAGCTATCGGAGCTCCTGGGCGAGTCCATTCCTGAAGGCGATCAACGGTTCCGTTTACTTTTAGGGCTTTGAGGGATAACGAACGTGAATAAAGACACCCGAACCTTGACGCAGCGCCGAATACTCGGCAGTCACACCCTAGATGGATGGATACGCAGGGAGCGCCCCACTGCGACCGACAACGAGACGGAACCGAGGCCAAAGGCAGAACCGCGGCCAGGGAAGTGCATTGACTGTGGCGGTCCAACTCCCTACAGAGAAAACTATCACACAATGAGCTTTGATCGACAAATGGAAGCAAGCGAGCGTCATCACCGGTGCCGCCAATGTCACGCGGCCTGGACTGTGCCCAACGGCGCAAAACTAGTGACGGCCCGGAAGCAATGGGAGTGCCAGGGCTGCGGTTGTTCGATACCTAGAGGCGCAAAGTCGTTCAGGGGTCGCGTCGGAAACGGTGGGCCGTATGGGCAGCAGATTGCGGTCTGCGGGAAGTGCATGTCCCGGCGGCAAGGCATCCTATCCGCCGCGCCGACGCTATCCCCATGAGACAGTGGACAGGGCGCAGTTGGTGCAAGCCCTAAATGTAAACGGAACCCCCATGCGTGCCGACGCTGAATACAGATCTTTGACCAGATTCATTTCGGCCAACCGCAACGAACCCAAGCCCTTCCGCCGCATCGGCACACACTACGACAAACTTGACGGTGTCTTCCTCGCCCTCATTTGCGACGGCCTCCAGCAGACGAGAACAAGCCCTAGTCTGTGAACCAGCCCTCGTCAACTGCCACGCGACCCACCGGCATGATCTTCGTCGCATCGAGTTGGCGACAGCGGGCCTCGGCGAGCCTTACGAGGGTGGACGGAAACTCTAGCGGCCGATCGACTACTTCCCTGGCAACCTTATCCGGCAAGGGAGGCCTACGTCTCAGGTACCGGAAAAAAGCTCTACTAGTGGAGGTTCCAAGACTATAACTGGATCTTAAACTCTCAATCGCTTGAGACCACTTCGTTTCGTCCCCAAATGCGTGCCTGAGTTCGACATCGGCGCGCAGCGCTGATACGATCGGGTCAACACCCTTGTAGTCAGTCAAATAGCGCTCATACAACTCGTCCGCATTCGGCTGCGTACACCTCTCCGAAAGTAGAGCGGTCGTACGGACACTCAGCGAGGGCGGCAATACGCTAACGCGGATCCCGAGAGGCTTGATCCAGGAACGAACGGAATTGACACTCATAGCCATGCGGAGCGATGAGTGGAGACTGTGCCATTCGGAAATTCCTAGGTTGCTAAGGAGTTTGTCGAACAGTTCGGCCAGTTCCTCAATTGTCCTAGCCCCTGCCCAGGTTGCAAACAACAAGAGCGCCATCCAAACATCGTCGCCGTTGGTTGCCGACCGCAGCTGCTTTGACCACCAACTCCTCGAACCAGCTCGCAGGCGCGCATACCGAGCCCGTCGCACCATCGGTCGACTGCTATCGAACAGGTTGGGGCTGTCCTCACATTTTTCCTCCGTCGACCGGATACCCGCCGCAATATTAGCAAGCTCCAGGAATTTCGTGCGTTCACCAAACTCGGTGATGCCCTGTTGGACTATCCGATCCCACGGCTCAGTAGAGGTGCTCCACTCCGAAAAGGGACGTTCGGCTTCGCTTGTGAAGGCCTCAATGATCCGCGCGCAACGGTCGGCCACGGGGTAGTTCGGCCAAGTAATTCCTCCGGCACGACCCCGGACTTCGCCTTGGTATTGAAGCAAAGAGAGTCGCCTCGCGAAAGAGGCTCGTGAGATGTGGCTACTTAGAGAAGTCAGTTTGACTGACCAAGCCAATCTTTGAAGGATCGAATCGCCGCCTGGTCGGCCAACATTTTCGCCAGCGAATACAGCTTCGACGCCGGCCCCAAACAACTCTTCTGTGCTTTCGAGGATGTCCATTCGATTTGCATGCAGCAGTCCAGTGATCACGCTCGATGATGGAACCTCCTCGCGGCCAAGCAGGTCGGTTACTGTGTCGAGACCAACAACGGACCAGCACTCCAAGAGTTCGCCAATGACGCACCAGCGACTGGCTAGAGTCTCGTTAGCTGAACGAAGCTCCTCGATCCACCAATCAAAAATCTCCCCTGGTTCAGTGTTCGGTCTAAGGACGCTCCGTACGGTATCCATCACCTGGTCGAAAGGAGGATTCGTACTAATCAGTTCCTTGCTAGCTGCGATAAGCCGTTGCCTCCCTGAAGGATCGCTGACAATTACGTCATCAACCTGACGTAGTCCCGACCCTGCGCCAGCCAAAAGCATTCGCAGTCCCCGCGGTTCAAGAAGGAGTGCGACGGCGGCTTGAATCGCTCGGGGTTTCTGGGAGAACACCCAATCGCCAAGTAGCGTCGCAGTCAGCAACTGCGGATGATTCGTAGAACGAAAGGCCTCGTCATTACTCAGGGCGCGAAGTTCTTCGACAAGGGAGTCGAGCTCTCCTTCGCTATAACAACCTGCGTAGAATCTCGCCACGTTCAGCCAGTAGTAATTTCGTGATAGAGCGCGCCATCGGTCCGAGATGGTGCCCGGGCGCTCATTACCTGGGGGTGAGTATGGTGCTGTCTGGTAGAGATGCCGAGCGGCGAAATACTCCCGCAGCGTTTGAACATCAAATTCGTAAAGTCCCTGCACGCGCGATACAATCGCAACAATTCGCTCCACAACGCCGCTAAAGAGTTCCTCGACGAGAGTAGGATCGCTTCCGTCCCTTTCAAGAAAGTCTCGGACTAGCGTTTTTAGATCGCCTTCAGCGATGGTGCCGGAGAACGAGGCGCCAGACTCTCGAGTCCTAATTGTATGCTCGGAATCGATCTCGGCGCCTGACTGAAGTGCCCAAGCCAAATACCGATGGATCCGGATGAGGAGGTCCCGATTCTCTTTTACTACGGCTGCCTTTTCTGACTCTCGGTCAAAGAACATTCCTACATAGTTGTCGTAGAGGGCTGTCCGCTTGTCGGGTAGCGATACCCCGCGCCGATGAATCAAGCTGAGCAGGATTGCCAATTGCATCGGATTGCGTGCCAGATCTCTGAGATGTGGTTCGTCTAGCTTGGTACTCAAGATTTGGAGAACACCCTTAGACTCGGTTGCATCAATTCCTCGCGATCGAAGCCATCGCTCAGCGTACTTAGTGATCAACGGTCTCGTCAGGGACTCGAGTGAATAAGTGGCAAAGGTGCCTCTCGGTAACACGACCGAGTTCATGAATGCCGTTGGTCGGCTCGTAACAACAACTTGAAGTGATGCTGCGACTGCTCTTAACCGAGAGACGGCGGAGGTGATCTCCTCAACAACTCGCTGCCTTTGCCTGATCTCGGCCACCTCGTCAAGCCCGTCAAGTACAAGGAGCGCGGATGACGAACTGAGCGTGGCATGCAGGTCTGAGACATCGAACTCGGCTCCACCTGACGCGTACCGGATCAGAACTGACAGGAACCCCTCAAGCGATCTTCGAGATGGATCCGGCGAATCATCGCCATTGACATTGCCAAAGGGGTTGCCGCCGGACAACCAATTCGCGAAGTCGCGAAGCTCAACTTTGAACGGGAGTCGCACTGGTGAGTCCATATGAGCCTGGTCCTTTGCACCACCCACTTTAAGGTCGAGTATACGCAGCCGGTGGACTTGACAGATATACTGCGTTATGGTCGATTTACCCTGCCCTGGTGCTCCTTCTAGGATCACTAGCGGCTCAGCCTGCTGGAAGAAGCTATCAAGCAAGAGGGATGCTGCGCCTAACCAAGTTTCGTCATGTGGGTAGTGGCGGTCAAAGTCGCTTTCACCCCCGCTTGCGATTTCCAACCACTGTTCGATCCTCATTGAGTCGACATCGCCCGATGCTGAGTCAGCCGCTCGACGAAACGCTGTCGCGAGTCGCTCGTCCGATCCTTGCCTCCTCACGGCGGGGTTCCGAGGTACCAGCGGAACATCAGTGAAGAGGTCGAAGAGGTCGTGCTCGAGGTCCGCTTGCTTGAACTTCACTTCACGGTCAGCATTGAACTGATCGGAGAGGAACGCAGTTATTGCATGGCGACGCCGTTCGCGACCCTCACTCGGACTCGCCTCGATCATGAGCCTGAGCAGGTCTGTCCCCGAAAATAGTGCGGGATAGGCGAACTTTAGGTCCCACGCGTTGTCCAGACGCCGGTCGATGTCGTCGCGCCACCACGCTTGAGCCGGTATAGGAATATGCTCAATCAGCAAGTCATGAAGCTTGTCCATTGATCCAACTTCGGGGTGGGCGGTCCCTGCGACATTCGTGACCAGCACGAACTTTTTTGCGCCATCCTTGATCTGGGTCCGAACTTTGGGCAGTTCGTTCCTAAGCGTCCGAAGCAGCCAGTCTCGTGCCTCGGAAGGGTTGAGATCACGTCTGGCGAATTTGACCTGAAAGAGGATGAATCCAGCTGCATTTGGTGGGCCTTCGTAGAAACGGACAATGGCATCGCGACCTCCGTCGGGCTGACCCACTGGAAAGCACTGGAGGCCCGGGAATTCTTTAACGAGCAGACTTTGACTCAGCTGCTGGAAGCTCTCATCGTTGAGCTGCTCGTACTGATATGAAGCCATCGCTTTTCGTCCTGTGCACCCAAAGCTGGCGGATTCGTAAACCCCTTGCAACTCGCAATATAACAGAGTTTGTCAGATCCGCCCGTGAAAAACTGGTGCGGTTTCTAAACGAACTGTTGTGGGACGATCTGAACCGAATAGAAAGGGAGAATCGTCCCACGTAGATAACCTTGGTACAAACCGGTACAAGTCGCCTTTGGCCTGTGGCAAGCTGAGGGAGAAGAAACTTTGCTCACAATAGCACAGGCGCCATTGAGGTCAGCATCTCGCGTCGGCTGACTTTGCGTTCTGTTCCGAATCCCGGCTGAATCCCCACTTCAGCAGTAATTCGGAGGTGGGTCCCCTATGACCATGCCTCTTCGTCTCACCCTTCCCAGCGGCGAGGAACCTCGCCCTGTGGAACTGAGCGTTTGCGAAAAGTTATGATTTCAGTACATCATGTCCGAGAAAAGTGGGCCAGAGTGCACCGTATTGCGAACTTCTCGGTGGGAGGTCCTGATATAAGAAGTCTAGTTAGGTGGGTCCTGATACATGGTAGGTAGTACGCTCTTCGAGATGTGGCTGGGACACTACTAGCCCATCAAACCTCCCTTCCAAGAATTATGAAGGTACGGCGTCATAGTCTGCCATATCAACTACGTCCGACCACCCAATGACATACTCCGAGTCGCGGGCCACTCGGGATCCTGTGGGCCAGGGCATAGAAGCAACGGAACGGGTGTTAAAATATCATTTGCTGGCGGCGTAACTGATGAAGGCCGACCGGAGACCAGATGGAATTGGCCACTCCAATCCGCGTAAGGGAGAGCAGGATGAATGATTTGCACTACCCAGACCTGCACATTCAAGGATTTCGCGGGATCAAGGACTTAGAGATACCGAAGTTAGGGCGAGTGACTTTGATCACTGGCAAAAACAACACTGGGAAGTCATCTGTTCTTGAAACACTGCGCCTGCACACCCAAAATGCCGCGCCTCGGGTTTTGTTAAATATTCTGGCGAGCCGTGAAGAACATGTGCGTGTCCTTGATGAGGATGAGAGATCATACGATCCCGATTATGTGTTTCACGTTTCTTCATTGTTCCACGGATTTCCTCAACTTTCAGAGGACTTTGGCCCCATTGTGATTTCAGCCCAGGGGAAGTCGCGCCTCATGCAGCTAACTATGCAAGTCAAGTGGGTGGCGGAGACAATTGATTCCAACGGCAACCGCAGACTAATTCCCGGACAACGATCATTCTTTGAGGGGATGGAACCCGTTCCAGCTCTAGTGGCTGAAACCGAAGAAGGGGAACAGATTTGGACGCTGGACAATTTGCATAGACAATCCCGCTTGCGACGCGGGCCTGTTCCGCGTCCGTCTGAAAGGTCGCGGATGCCCTGTGTATTTGTTAGCCCCTACAGTGGGGAGAGGACAGGCGCTCTGTCGCATCTCTGGCGCGAGATTGCGTTAACGGACTTCGAGGAGGAGGTAGTTGAGGCATTGCGCATAATTGACCCGGGCATCTCCGCCGTTAATATGGTCGACGAAGAGAGTAATTCTAGGGCGAGAACGGCTATCGTCCGCGCCAAAAATATCCCCCGTCCGATCCCTCTACGCTCCTTCGGTGATGGGATAAACCGCTTGTTCGCCATCATACTGTCTCTGATTAACTCCCGCGGGGGAATCCTGCTGGTTGATGAGATCGAAAACGGGCTGCACCACTCTGTTCAGTTGGATGCCTGGCGCATGATATTTCGATTGGCCCAGGAGTTAGATGTTCAAGTCTTTGCTACTTCACACAGCTGGGACGCCGTCGAGACCTTCCAAAAAGCCGCTGCGGAGGCCCCACGAGATGGAGCGCTTCTGCGATTGACGCGCAGGTACGACAGAATCTTTCCCACGGTGTTCGTGGAACGTGAACTTGCCGTGGCCACACGAAACAATATTGAGGTACGTTAACGTGGCAGGTCGCAAGATTCTGTTGGTGGAAGGGACTGACGACGAGCACGTTCTGAAACACATTTGTGGGAACCGCGGCATCCCGAACCTCGACGATGTAAAGGCACACGAAAATGATGAAGACTTGCTTGAAGACTTCACAACCCGGATTAAAGCCAGCGCTGAAGAAGGAGACGTTCTCGGCGTGGTCATAGACGGCGACAAGACTCCCTCTGGTCGCTGGCAGTCTATTCGGAATCGATTATTGGAAGCGGGATACGAAAATGTGCCAGGGAAAGCGGACTCCAAGGGGACGATTGTCGATCCTCCCGACGAGTCTCTTCTTCCTAGGGTGGGGGCGTGGATCATGCCCAACAATCTGAACCGGGGAAAATTGGAGGACTTTCTGCGTCTTCTAGTTCCTCAAGGCGATCACTTGATTGTCCATGCGACCGACGTTGTGGAGAACCTTCCTGTCAAAAGGTTTAAGGAAAAAGACAAGCCAAAGGCGGTTATACATACTTGGCTTGCGTGGCAGGTTTGTGGCGGAAATTCTCCTGGAAGACCCTACGGCACCGCCATCACAGCGGGTTTTCTCGATGCTCACGCACCGCAGGCCGATGAAATAGTTTCTTGGCTCAGTCGCCTATTTTATCCCTGAGAAGAGAGGACAAGACCACTACCCGGCGCTCTGTACCCGCCTGGATTCATACTGAAAGGGTCGCGCACGTGTAAGGAACCAAAAGCTGATGGCCAAGAAACCCAACCAGAGCCGCCGACGAGACGCCCGTCCGATGACTGCACAGGAAATCCGCGTCATCAAAGATGGAATATCTTTGGGCGTCTCAGCTCACTACGCCAACTTCTTGGGACGCCACAACTGAGATGGACCCGGAATTTCGTACAGGTAGCTAAGTGAGAGTCCCGCTCCTAAACTGAGGGCAGCTGTTGCTGTCGGGAAGGAGCAGGAAATGTCGCAAGGACGCAGGAAGCACAGCCCGGCTTTCAAGGCCAAGGTGGCCCTGGAAGCGGTGAAGGGCCAGGAAACGGTGGCCCAGTTGGCCGCCAGGTATGAAGTCCATCCCGGGCAGATTCAAGCCTGGAAGAAAGCACTCACCGAAGGCGTCGCCGACGTCTTCGGCAACGGCAAGGAGCAGAAGGCTAGGAACGAGGCCGCCCTGATCGCCCGCCTGTACCAGGAGATCGGCCAGCTGAAGGTGGAACGGGATTTCTTGGCGGAGAGGTCCGGTCCATGAGTCCGGCTAGGCGGCAGCAGATGGTGGACCGGGAGCATCCGTCCCTGTCCATAGTGCGGCAGTGCGCCCTGCTGGGCGTCAGCCGTTCCAGCCTCTACTACCGTCCCAGGGCTATCTCGGCAGAGGACCTGTCCCTGATGGGCGAGATGGACCGGCAGTACCTGGAGACCCCCTTCTACGGGTCGAGACGGATGAAGGCCTGGCTGGGGAGGCGGGGGATACATGTAAGCCGGAAGCGGGTGCAGCGGCTGATGCGCGCCATGGGGCTGCGGGCCATCTACCGGCGGCCCAGCACCAGCCGAAGGTCGCCGGAGCACCCGGTCTACCCCTACCTGCTGAGGAATGTGAGAATCACCCGGCCCAACCAGGTGTGGGCCGCGGACATCACCTACCTGCCCATGAACCGGGGGTTCCTCTACCTGGTGGCGGTGATGGACTGGCACAGCCGGTACGTAGTGGCTTGGCGGCTGTCCAACACCCTGGAGGCCGGCTTTTGTGCCGAGGCGCTGGAGGAGGCCCTGGGCAAGGGCGAGCCGGAGGTGTTCAACACCGACCAGGGCAGCCAGTTCACCAGCCTGGAGTTCACCCAGGTCCTCAAGGACCGCGGCGTGAGGATCAGCATGGACGGGAAGGGGCGGTACTCCGACAACATCTTCGTGGAGCGGCTGTGGAGGACGGTGAAGTACGAGGAGGTGTACCTGAAGGCCTACGCCAACGTCCTGGAGGCCCAGAGGGGGCTGGAAGACTACTTCCGGTTCTACAACGGACTGAGACCCCATCAGGCCCTAGGCTACCGGACCCCGGCTGAAGTGTTCCATGGAGAGCAGGGAGGCTTAGAAGAGGAATCTAATGGAAGGAGGTGTTCACCGGGAGAGGGAACCGGATCACTGGCAGGAGCGTCGGGACTCTCACTTAGCTCAGCCCTGATCCTGTCCTAATAATGGGTTCCACCTCAAGGAACGCAATGGTTGCGGGAGGTGAACCCGTAGGTCACCTTAGCCGAACACACAGGTTGGCCTCGGTTCCGGGCGACGCATTTCGTGAGATGGGGGCACTTGCCCGGGTCCCGTTCGAGCACGATGTCTCTCGAGTTGGGATCCTCGGTCACGCCACACGGTCAGTCATCCAGCAGCCCGTTCCGCGCAGCCCAGATCACGACCTCCTGCTTCGACGCAACACCCAGCTTCACCTGAATGGTGTAGATGGCGTTTCGGATGGTGGCCACCTTGACTTCCCTTGCCTCCGCAATCGCAACGTATGACATGCCCCGGCAGAACGACACGAGTATATCCTTCTCCCTCTGGGTCAGGTTGACGTCCTTCGATCTCGCCCCGCTCCGTAACCTGTCGAAGACCCGCCTCACCACCTCGGTCGGCAGACGCCCCTCGCCCGCAGCCGCGCTCCTCATCATGCCCAGGACCTGGTCCATTCCGGCCACCTTCTGAAGATAGCCGGCCGCGCCGGCGGCCACCGCCTCTATCACGGCGTTCGCCTCCGTCGAGGCGGTCAGCATGAGCACCTTTGTCTCGGGCAGAGACTCCATGATCTCCCGGCACGCCTCCACGCCATCCATCTTGGGCATCATGACATCCATGACGATCAGGTCGGGCGACAGCTCGGAGGCCGCCTTCACCGCCTCCACTCCGTCCCTGGCCTGGCCCACCACCTCGAACTCCTTGGACCGCTCCAGAATCACCTGAAGACCTTCCCGCGTGACCGCATGATCGTCGGCGAGCAGCACCCTTATGCGACGAGACTCTGCTGGCAATCTATCCCTCCTTTCCGCCGCGAACCACCGGCATCACGCAGGTCACGCTGGCGCCCCCTACCGAACCCCTGGGCTCGACGATAAGGCGTCCGCCCAGACGCTCGGCGTACGCCAGCATGTTTCCGAAGCCGTGGCCCCGCTCCTCGTAGTCGTCGGGAAGCCCCACCCCGTCGTCCGACACCGACAGCCTGAGCTCGTCCCGTCCGAAGTCGAGCTCGACCAGCACCCGGCTCGCCCCGGCATGGCGAAAGGCGTTGGCGAGGGCATTGTGGGCTATGGAGAACAGGAGACTCCTGACCTCCACTGAAAGCGGCGGCTCCACCCCGTTCTGAGTCAGCTCCGCCGACACCGCCGTTATGGTGCTGAACGTCGTGACGTGCGAGTCCAGGGTCCAGCCCAACTCGCCGCCCTCGAATATGCGGCCCATGTCTATCGGGTGTCTCAGCTGCCAGACGGCGGTCTTGGAAAGCCGTGAGGTCGCGTCGAGCCTGGCGGTGAGCTCCTCGTTGGCGTCTCCGGCAACCTGTTTGGCCGCGTCTATCCCCAAGCCGATCATGAAGGCGGTCTGGGCGGCCGTATCGTGAATGGCCTGGGAGAGCTCGATCCGCTCCCGTTGCAGCGCCCCTTCCCTTTCGATCGCCTCCCTCGCCCTGCGCTGTTGAAACCGGGTGATGAAGTTAATCACGAGGACAACCCCAAACATCGCGAGTACTCTGATGTACAGGCCCTTCTCATCGATCCCATCGAGGGTGAGACCCGAACCGACGGTCAGGATCACGCCGACATATATGGAGGCGGTGATCGTGGTCCAGGTGAGGTACAGCAGAGGGGCGGTGAAGACGGCGGCAAAAATGGCAAGGGCGGGATAGTAGCCGACGAACCACAAAGAGTCGTACCCCAGATCGACGACGGTAGCCGTGATCAGAGCCAGGTCCAAGGCGTTGAGGACAATCAGGTGACGCCACGTCACCCGACGCTTGGTGAGCAGACGGTAGTGCACATAGCCGTTGAGGGTGGCCACCGACACGTGTAGGATCAGGAACGGAATGGATTGGGGCATGGATTGGGGATGCGTGAACCTAGGTTCGTGGGCAAGGGTGGTGATGGCGCCGACCCAGAGGAGCCAGCGAATCCACACCGCAATATTGGCGGCGTACGATACCTCGTCCGGGTCGAGCCAGAGCATCTGAAGAAGCCGCGTCTGTACTGCGCCGACCGCTGCCTTCATCAGATACAGGCCCCTATTCCAGTACCCAAACCAACCCTGGTGTGAAGCGACGCCGTATCCCGATTGGATGACACCGGACCGCCGACAGACCTGTCGAAGCAACCTCGTACCGGCCTTCCCCCGACCTTTGCGGCAGGAACAGCAGCGCATACACCACACAGCGCGCCGGACAACCCGAAGGCCGGTACGCCAGCTGCGTAAGACAGCAGGCGATCACGGACCAGTGAGCCCGGACCAGCATGGGAGCGACGTATCTCAGCCCGCCAGCGTCCGGCGACTGCCCTGATTGGATGAAGGCCCTGGCTCTGGCGAGGCGCCTGAGACATCTCCTCTCCGGTATGCGCGTGAGCACGCAGAGCCTGCGGCGGTCACGGCGGTGTGTAGATGACTACTAATCTAGCCACTTGTGTCTATGCCAGCAAGAGCGAAAAGTTGCAGAAACACACCCTCTCAGAGCTAACAAAGTGCTGTCCAAATTACCTCACCAAGAAGTGTGATTAGGCACTTACCAAAGCCTTGAAGAGCCGCTACCGTTTTCATGGGAATATGCGTAAGAAGAATGACAGGATAAGTGGAAACACAGGCTGCCACGCTACGTGCGGACAGCGGAGGAGGTCGTAGGCTCCGCTAATCCCGAACGTGCGAGGGAGGCATTCACATGGCGCTCGACAGACCGGTCCATGCACCTGAGACGACGGCCCCTGCCGTCGCTGTGCCGGGGGCCGTCCTGCGCGGCGGCCTAGCAAAGACGCTCGTTCAACTAATCGAATTCCGCTGAAAATCCAAGGCAGGAGGACATACCGTCATGAGCAAGTCCGGAGTACACAGTGTCTTAACCCTGGTGGCGCTACCGGTCATTCTGTTGACCTTTGTCGCCTGTGGGGATAGCTCGACGCCATCGGAGGTTGGGACGACCGAGGATACGTCCCCAAGAAGCACCCCAGCGTCGACACCGGCTAACCGGGTGCAAGACACTTCCCCAACGTCTCTCGACGATTACCTGGCGATCTGTGCTGGAGCTACGTCCGGGCCAACCCAAGCCGACTACACCCTCGAGAAATTCTCGGCAGCTATGGAAGAGTTCACGGAGCAACTGGACGCAGTGAATCCGCCGGAAGAAGTCGCCGACTGGCACGCCGCTGTGCTGGTTTACCAGAGAGCCGTCAAGGAGGCGTTGGACGATGCTCCTGGACCCGGAGAGGGCGTGTCTGAGGATGCGTACATCATCAGCGTACTGTTTCCTGTAGGTCTTCAGCACCAGCCGGATATCACCGAAGCCATCAAAGGTATGGACTCGGACCTTATCGCTCGCATGATCGAGGCCGGCTGCATCGATGCGGACATTCTCAGTATGAGCTTGACGCCAGAGGAAATGAAGGCGCTGGGGGTGTCACCCGGTGGCACGGCCGGGGGAAAGGTGATAACAGAATTCGCGTCCATCAGCGCAGGGAATGATCACACCTGCGGTTTGGGGGTCGACGGCGCCGTCGGCTGCTGGGGTCTCAACCATTTCGACCAATCCACACCACCTGACGGCGTGTTCGTCTCCGTCGACACCGGATGGACACATACCTGCGGTGTGAGAACCGACGGAGCCGTTGTGTGTTGGGGAGGCGGAGATGATTACCCGGAGCCTCCAGATGGCGAGTTCACCTCCGTAAGTGCAGGGCGGAGATATGCGTGCGGCGTGAGGACCGACGGCTCTGTCACCTGCTGGGGCGACGATGAGCATGGACAGTCCACGCCGCCCGACGGCGAGTTCGTTTCCGTTAGCGCGGAGGGAAAACATACCTGCGGCGTGACAACCGATGGGACCGTGGTCTGCTGGGGAAGCTTCGCTTTCGGCGAACTGCCCACACCCCCCGAGGGCCCATTCGCCTCCGTTAGCGTATGGAGTGGGCGCAGCTGCGGAGTGAGGACCGACGGCTCCATCGCCTGTTGGGGAGGCGTCATAGATGACCCGGAGCCCCCAGATGGTGAGTTCACCTCTGTCAGCGTTGGTGGAGGCCACACTTGCGGTGTGAGGGCTGACGGTACGGTCCAATGCTGGGGCAGCGATTATCAGGGACAATCCACACCACCCGACGACGAATTCATCGCCGTTAGCGCTGGGCAGTACCACACCTGCGGAGTGAGGACCGATGGCGCCGCCGTGTGCTGGGGTTCTGACTTAAACGGCCAAGCCTCGCCGCCCGGCGCACCGTGACCTCAGCGGAGACGGTGTAACCGCCAAGGCGTAGGCGGGCTTCACTTCCCGGAAAGGGAGCAGATCATGCTGACAGCGAAAAGAAGGCCGGAGGCCAACATGCCTAAACGCAAACTGAAAAGGCGGAAGCGCCAAAGGGCGCAATGGGTCTGATGGGCCCATGGGCAATCACCAAGTCCATGGTGAAGCTGCGCTTGCACAGTCTGGTTGGAGCCCGTCTGGCGCACTTACTCGCGCGTTCGCCTTTTGGGGGGGTGAAGAGGCCAGGGTTTCTCAGTGTCTTCGCGGGGGCACTGCTCATTGCCGTCGTTGCCATGACCTCTTGCACCGACAGCACGGTGCGCACAGGGGAGGATTTGCTCAGGCAAACTCCGGGACCCAACGCCACACTAACGGACACGCCTGTCCTCCACGTCCCCTGGACCAGATCGGATTTAACGGTTGAGACCGGCGGTTACCACCCAATAGACATCAGCATGAACAAGGAAGAGACCCTGGAGTATCAATTCGAGGTCACCAATGCCGGTTTTAAGAATCCTATAAACGCTTCGACTACTCTGGACATCGGGTTTCTTGTCACCGATCCGTCGGGGGATGTGGTGAGGTCAATTAGGGCGCACTCATCCGGTGACTCGATCACAGCCGGGTCTTCCGGCAAATACGCTCTGGCATTCGATAATACCTACGCTCAATACTTCCACAAGTCCATTTACTTTGACTATAGGGTACTCCCCAAGGGAGTAAAGTCTGCTACCCCGCATACACCGCCACCACCTGTACTGCCTCAATCTCCTGACCGCGTCGAGTCCCACCGCGACGGGACCGGCATAGTCGTCAGTTGGAACGCGGCGCCCGGCGCGGACTATTACCGCATCTACTACAGTGATTACCCTAGTAGATGGGAATCTTTGAAATGATGGGCAGTTGGGATGACGAGACTTCCCGGCAAAGATTCGAACGCGAAACCTGCGTCCCAGAACTTCCCATCATTTCTACGCAGTTGGTCTACTAGTCCCTCATGCGAGTTGCATGTCAGCAGAGTGTTTGACTGCGAAAGGTTGGCCGGCAAAGTTCTAGAGACTACTTACATCCATACCAGCCCTGATGAGTACGACAACTACTATTGGGTCTTGGCCTGCAGCAGAATCGGATGCTCGGACATTGACAGCGAAAACCCCGTGGCGCCTGCCTACGCCGGGCCGTCAGCATTGCCCGACAATGTCGAGTACCGCCGCGACGGCTCCGCCATAGTCGTCAGTTGGAGCGCAGTTCCGGACGCGGACTACTACAACGTCTACTACGACGATAGCGCTTCATGCAGTCTCCCCTCGAGCACCTTGGACACCTTGGGTAGCTTCAGCGCCTTGAGTGCCTTGATGAGCAACATCCGTTCCTGCGAGGAGCTGGCTACCGACGTCGTAGGGACCACCTACACCTATACCAGCCCTGATGATGACGAGAAAAACTACTGGGTAGTAGCCTGCAACAGAAACGGCTGCACGGACATTGACATCGAAGACCCCGCCACCTTTGTCGAAACCAGGCCGTCAGCTCCTGACAATGTCGAGTACCGCCGCGACGGGTCCGTTATAGTCGTCAGTTGGAGCGCAACACCCGATGCGGACTACTACAAGATCTACTACACCGATTCCGCCGGCCCCTTTTGCAAGTCCATTGGCGACACACTGGTTGTCTGTGAGGAACTGGCCACAAATGTTGCAGGGACCACCTACACCCACACCAGCCCTGATGAAGACTACAACCACTACTGGGTCGTAGCCTGCAACAGAAACGGATGCACGGACATTGACAGCGACAACCCCGCCACATTCGTCGACACCAGACCGTCAGCGCCGCCCGCCAATGTCGAATACCGCCGCGACGGGACCGCCATAGTCGTCAGTTGGAGCGCGGCGCCCGATGCGGACAACTACAAGATCTACTACACCGATTCCGCTGGCCCCATTTGCAAGTCCATTGGCGACAGACTGGTCGTCTGTGAGGAGCTGCCGCCGACGTCGTAGGGACCACCTACACCCACGCTAGCCCTGATGATGACATAACCACTACTGGGTCGTGGCCTGCAACAGTGGCGGATGCACGGACGTTGACAGTGGAAACCCCGCCACGTTCGTCGGCGCTCTACACCCACCTAACCTGACCCACCTGTCAACGCCCGTCCAGGCCGGTGACACTGTAGGCCGTCAGCGATAATTGAACGCTAGAGGGGGTAGAAAAACCCGAGAGATGCTCAAACACGCCGTAGCCGGTTCCGCCTCCGGCAAGCCCAACACGAAAGAGGCGTAAACAACCGAAATGAGCGGATACGAAGATAGAATACGCTGGCTCGCATTCGTGACAGTTCGGACCGTCTCGGTCGTCCTGAGCGCCTGCAGGGACAGTCCCTCGTCCACGTCAGGGCCAACGGCAACCCCCACTCCCACCATGACACCCGCTCAGACTCCGGTTCCCACCGCAACGCCCTCACCTGCTCCTACAGCGACACCCACACCCGTCTACCCGCAACTCCGTAATCTCGAAGTCTACCTACCCTACCCACCAGACAATTCAGCAACTGGTGGACGGCGGCCCAGGGAGCTGTTGTTGACCGGTTGTCTCCGTTCCTGCGGCTGGCGGCTTACCCTTGGGCACCAGGCGGCTCTACCGGTCTTTCTCGCGTAGACGTTTCATCGCTTCCTCGCGTCTGGCCATTGCGTTGCTCTGCCCCGGCGACAGGGTCCGGGAGCGGTCAAGCCTTCGACGGCCTCGGCGTATCGGCCCAGCCGCAGGAGTGCAATACCCGTGTTGGTCCCCCTGCTTCGGCGAGGCGCCTGAGACATCTCCTCTCCGGTATGCGCGTGAGACCGTGGAGCGAGTCGTGGTCACGCCAGCGTGTAGATGGCTACTACTCTAGCCACCTAGTTTATGCCAGCAACAGCGAAAAGTTGCAGAACCACACTCTCTAAAAGCCAACAAAGCGCTGTCCAAATTACCTCACCAAGAAGTGTGATTAGGCACTTACCAAAGCCTTGGAGGGCCGCTACCGTTTTCATGGGCAAATGCGAAATAGGAACCACCAGGTAAGCGGAATCGCAGGCCGCCGCTATACGTGCGGAGAGCGGAGGAGGTCGTAGGTTCCGCTAATCCCGAACGCGCGAGGGAGGTATTCGAATGGCGCTTGACAGACCGATCCATGCACCTGAGACGGCGGGCGGAACGACGCGCTCCAGCGTCGCTCTACACGTCGCGCCGGGGTCCGCAGTCCACAGCGGCCTAGCACAGGCGTTCAACCCCCCTCCCCCCCTGACAGGGGTATGTATGGAGTGAAATTGGCCTGAGGAATTGAAAAACGCACGAGAATCCGGCATCTTGGCAGCAGTCACGCAACCAGAGGCCGGAGGTTTCCCATGCGCCTTCCTCGGGAATGCTACCAGATGAAGCAGCTCATTCAAACGCATTTACCCCACCTCACTCAGACACAATTGACCGGTCTGGCTTGGTGGGTGTGCGGCGCCATCCTGGCCGGCAGCGCCTGCCAGAACGCCGTGGCCGCCGCCCTCTCTACCCGGGGCAACTGGCACAACCTGCGCCAGTATCTCAGGGAGTGGCTCTACGACGGCAGCGACCGGGCCCGTCCCTGCAAGACCCAACTGGAGGTAAGCATCTGCTTCGTGCCCTTGCTCCGCTGGGTCCTGGCCTGGTGGCGTTCCGAACGGCTGGCCCTGGCGGTGGATCCCACGTCCAAAAAGGACGACTCCGTTGCCATCGTCATCAGCGTTCTCTACCGGGGCTGCGCCATTCCCGTGGCCTGGCGCATCCGCCAGGCCAACCAGCGGGGGTCCTGGATGGACCCCATAGTGGAACTGCTGCGGGAACTGGCCCCGGCGGTGCCCAGGGAAATGACCGTGGTGGTGCTGTGCGACCGGGGCATCGCCAGTCCGAAATTGTGGAAGCAGATACGCGCTCACGGCTGGCACCCCTACATGAGGTATCCGAAAAACATCATCTTCTGCGCCGAGGACGGCCGAAGGTTGCCGGCCCGCGCCTTCGTTCCCCGTCCCGATACCGCCTGGATCGGCTGGGGCACCGCCTTCGGACGGGGCACCGCCAAACGCCGTTGCACCCTGCTGGCGGTCTGGTACACAGAACAGGAGGAGCCCTGGGTCATCCTGACCGACCTTCCCCCGGACCAGGCCGGGGTGAGTTGGTATGCGCTGCGCTTCTGGATCGAGTTGGGGTTCAAGGCGCTCAAGAGCCTGGGTTGGCAGTGGCAGAAGACCCGCAGGACCGACCCGGAGCGAATATCGCGCCATTGGCTGGTGCTGTCGGTGGCAACATTGCTGGCACTGGCCTACGGGACCCGGGTGGAAGACGCCTATGACCGGAGGATTGCCCCCGGCAGCTTGCGCACGCCGCCCAGGACGCTGGCGCCCACTCATCGCAGCAGCCCGGAGAAGCCGGGACGGACCGTCAGCGTAATCCGGCATGGCATCGCCTGGCTCAGGCGCTCGCTGCACCGGGGAAGGCTCTGGAGCCGGGTCTGGCTGCTGCCCGAACCCTGGCCTGAACCCAAGTCCAACCTGGAGGTAACCCGACTTGTCCCTCCAACGCCATACATACCCCTGTCAGCCCCTCCCCCCCCGATTTTCGTCACCCGCCCATTGCCGGGTCGCTCCATTTCTTTTCAACCGCGCTCTACACCGCTGCGCCGCCCCACGCCCGGACGGCGCCCCAAACGCCGCTGGAGAGCAGGCAAGACGCTTGCCAATAGACTTCGTCGACAGGTTGGAAGAGCGCACGTCTTCCAGCAGTCGCAGACCAAGAGCCTCGCAATACCTCTGTGCATTCTCTTCAACCCGCGCTGGAGAGAGATGCAATGTCGATAGTCAGGTCGATCAAGTCCTGTGCGATTCTCGGACTGCGGGTTCTACGGCGCGCTCTATGGTTGCTCGGTCGCCCCTCCTCGGCGCAGGAACAGTTCCTCATCCAGTTCTCCCGACTCTCCCGGCGATATCGACGGAGCGCCACCCACTACCGTTGCAAGTGCGCCACGCGCCCTCGCTCGCAGAATGGAACCGGCGGCGTCCCATATCCCCGCACAAGGGGGAGCAACGATGACTCTCACCAGTAGGTCCACGCTCCCTGGCGCTGACCACCGTCCCGACCCTCGTCCGCGCCGGAAACGCACCCCACACCGTGAAGCGGTGGTGGAAGGAAGGGGTGCGGCCCCATTTCCAGCATCAGATGGCGCTGCTGGCCCTGGCCGACGACCTGGGTCTGGGCCATCTGTTCACCGACTGGAGCATCCGGCGCGAAACGGGGAATGGGATGCCCGGCTCCGCCGGGGCGAGCGCAGCTCCGCCAGGGTCCTCAGACCGGCGCCGCTGCCGTGGGACTCGGCGAGCGGTTCCATATATTCGCATCGGGCCGGAGCTTTGCGCCGCACAGATCGGTTGGCGCCAGACAGGCAATACCAGATGGTTAACATGAGGATCAATCGGAAATATACCCTCCAACGGCTTGCAGTATGTGCCGGATTGACAGCCCTTGCCACCACCATATGGGCATGGGCGGTCGGCGCCGAGTTGTGGCATGGGGCCATTATCGGCGCTGGACTGGGGGTGGTGCTCGGCATTTTTCTGGACAGGTACATGGAGGCGGATTGCGGCCGTCCTGCGGAAGGACCGGTTAATGCCTCGACAGCGCATTCAATACGACAGTGAGACTTACGAGTTCCCCGACGACTTCCCGAAGCGCCTGGCGCGCTTGTTTATGCCAGCAAGAGCGAAAAGTCGCAGAAACACCCTCTCCAAATTACTTCCTCAAGAGTGTGATTTGACACTTACCGAAGCGATGTGGAGTCCTTACTGTTTACATGGGTAAATACGTAAAGAAGAATCACACGATAAGCGGAATCACAGGCCGCCAGTCTACGTGCGGGCAGCGAAGGAGGGCGTAGGTTCCGCTAATCCCAACCGCGCTAGAGGAGGCGTTTACATAGCGCTCGACAGACCGGTCCATGTACCTGAGACGGCGGACGGAACGACGGCACGAGCCGTCGCTGCGCTGCTCGCGCTGGGGGCCGCCATCCATGGCGGCCTCACACTGACGTTGACCCCCGACTTTCAGTCTTGGCTAGCCGGGGAAAAGTCATGACCGCGTACCGGCGTCTTGCGCCGCTCCTGCTGCTGCTTGCCGGACTGGTTGCCCTCGCCGCCCTGCTTCTCGCCCCGGAAGTCCAGGGGCAGAGCCGGGACTCCGGCAGCGATTTCACTCTGGATGCCGCCAACGGATATCCGACCGGAATCTGGTCGGACGGGACCACCATGTGGGTCGCGGACTTCAAGGATCACAAGCTGTACGCCTACCGGATGGCGGACCGGAGCCGGGACTCCGGCCGAGACTTCACGCTGGACGCCGCCAACGGCTCTCCGGTGGGCATCTGGTCGGACGGGACCACCATGTGGGCGTCGGACTTCGCCGCCGGCAAGCTGTACGCCTACCGGATGTCGGACCGGAGCCGGGACCCGGGCAAGGACTTCAACACGCTGTCCGCCGCCGGCAACAAATTTTCCGAGGGCATCTGGTCGGATGGGACCACTATGTGGGTGGCGGACACCGGCCGTGACATGTTGTTCGCCTACAACGCGGCGACCACGGCCAGGGACGCCGATAAGGATTTCACGCTGGACCTGGGGAACGACTTTCCGGTCGGCATCTGGTCGGATGGGTACACCATGTGGGTGGTGGACTGGCGGGATGCCAAGCTGTACGCCTACCGGATGTCGGACCGGAGCCGGGACGCCGGCAAAGACTTCGCGCTGGACGCCGACGATCAATCCACCGAGGGCCTCTGGTCGGCCGGGTCCACGATGTGGGTCGCATCCCGCGACGACGCTAAGCTCTACGCATACGACTGGAACAATCCTGCCACGGGAGCACCGACGATCATCGGCAGGGTCCGGGTGGACGAGACGCTGGCGGCGGGCACCCGCTCCATCGCCGACGCGGATGGACTGGACGCCGCCATCTTCGAATATCAATGGGTTTCGAACGACGGGAACGCCGACACGGACATCACGGGCGCGACCGATTCGACCTACACCATCGTCCCCGGCGACCGGGGCAGGACCGTCAAGGTCAGGCTTTCCTTCACCGACGGCGCCGGCAACGATGAGTCGCTTACCAGCGAGCCGACGGGTCGGATCGGCGCCGAGGGCATCTGCGACCGGACGCCTTCTGTGATGGCGGCCATCGTCGCCGGTATGACCGGCGTCGGCGACTGCTCGAAGGCTTCCGAGACGAGGCTCAGGACTTGGACTGGCTCCCAGCCCTTCGGCCCCGGCGTCACGCCCGGGCTGTACCTTCAGGGTAGAGGACTGTCGGCCCTGCAGGCCGGGGATTTCCGGGACCTGCACGCGCTGCGCGCCCTGGACCTGAACCGGAACTTCCTCGAGACGGTTCCGGAAGGACTCTTCGAAGACCTCCGCGCGGTGGAGGAGTTCTATCTGTCGGGAAATCTCTTGACTGAACTGCCGGATGGGATGTTCGACGGTCAAGGGGAAGAACTGAGCATACTGGACCTTTCGGCGAACGGCCTTGAGACGCTGCCGGAGGGCGTGCTGCGAAATCTGGCCGGACTCGTCTCGCTGTCGATCGCAGGCAACGGGCTCTCGGACCTTCCGGCCGGCCTTTTCGACGACCTCGCCAGGCTCGAAGTTCTGGACCTGTCCGCCAACGCGATAGACGAACTGCCGGAGGGCGTGTTCGCCGACCTCGGGAGTCTCGCTGAGTTGGACCTTTCGGGAAACAAGCTCAAGGACCTGCCTGCCGGCGTCTTCGAGGGTCTTTCGGGACTGACGGACCTCGACTCGGGCGACAATCCGGGTGCACCCTTCACGTTCACGGCAGAGCTGGAGCGTCGGGGAGACGATACGGTCGTGGTCCGATTGGCCGAAGGCGCGACGCCGCTCGACCTGAAGGTCGAACTGTCGGCCCTGAATGGAGATCTGTCCGCCGAGACCGTCACCATCGCATCAGGCAGTTCATATTCGGACGTTGTGGAGGTTCAAGCGCATGGGGAGCATCATCTCGTCACCGTAGCAATCGACTCTGTTGCTTTTCTCGTGCCTGCAGGAGGTTCCACGTCGGGCATCCGCGCCGACCGCGGCAGTGACATGCATTTGTGGATAGGCAGACCGCTGGTTCAGAGGGAATGGATCCAGGATGGACCCTTTGCTCTTCATCCGGAGAACGCGGACCCGAAGAGCATCTGGTCCGACGGCGAAACGCTGTGGGTCGGCGACGAGAGCGCCCGGAAGGTCTTCGCCTACAAGCTTTGGGACAATCCCGGCACTGCAGTCAGCGAGTACGGGACCCGAGACCCCGGCTGGGACCTTCCGAGCCTCGGTGACGAGGACTTCTACGTCACCGGCCACGGCCCTCGACTGTACGTCGCCGAAGAGTCCCTTGACGGCGCCAGCCGGGACGTCTTCGGCTACGACCTGACGAGTTTCACGCGTGCGGAGGACCGGGACTTTGTCTACGGGGGCCTGAACGTCGCGGGGGGAGTGTTCATCGTGCGCGGCACGGCGACCGACGGCCGTCACATGTGGATCACAAACACCACATCGCACGCACACGCCTTCCGTCTGTTCGACGACCCGGAGACGCCGGAGGACGAATACGGGAGGCCGGACACGTCCCGGAAAGTGACGTTCCCCGGCTCGGGCCAGCTGAGGGGCCTGTTCACCGACGGGCGGACGATGTGGGGCGTCAGATTCGCCTCGAACGACGCCTCGGTGCGGAGCGTGAAACTGTCCGACGGAACCGAGGCGGGGTACGACTTTCCGCTCCACGAGGACAACGACCACGCCTCCGGCATCTGGTCGAACGGGGAGACCTTCTACGTTGTCGACGCCGACGACGACATGATCTACACCTATCGTGGCATCAGCGGCGTCGTTCGGCCCTTCGTCGAAGACGCGGAGACCGCCGCCGTGCTGGTCGGCAACACAGGGCAGTCCGGCGACGCTGGCCATGACCTGGGCTCGGCCGGCGCGAAGAGGGGCCAGGCGTTCACCACCGGGACCAGCAGAGCCGGGTACGCGCCGGCGTCCGTCGGGATCGGGTTCGGCGAAGTTTCGGACACGTCGTCCGCGCCGTCCGACCTCGAGGTGACGCTCAACGCGGACGGCGGCGGCGTCCCGGGCGACGCTCTCTGCACGCTGATCGCCCCGGCGAGCCTGTCCGAGCGGAGCGTGAACACCTTCGCCGCTCCGGCCTCGGGGACGACCTGCCCGGTTCTCGAGAAAGAAACGACCTACTTCGTGGTCGTCGAAAGGGCCCGCGTCACCGGTTCCGGCGCCATTGCCGTCAGTGGAACGGCGAGCGGCTCCGAAGATGCAGGAGCCGCGGAGGGGTGGTCCATCGCGGACGGAAGCGCGACATATTCTCCTCACGACGCCGCTCAGGGATGGGCCTCCGACGCCTTTTCCTACAAGATCGAGGTGCGCGGCTCCTTCATCAACAACCCGGCCGGCGGAGAGCCGACGGTCACGGGCACGGCGCAGGTGGAGCGGACGCTCGCTGCGGCGGTCTCCGATGTGTCGGACGACGACGGGCTGGCAGGCGCGACCTACTCGTACCAGTGGATGCGGGTCGACGGCGCGACCGAGACGAACATCGGGACCGGCTCGCCCTCCTACACGCTCGTCGCCGAAGATCTGGGCAAGCGGATCAAGGTGCGGGTGGCGTTCGTCGACGACCGTGGCAATTATGAAACGCTGACCAGCGAGGCCACGCCGTCGGTCGAGGCGGCGGATCGGCCCGGAACCGTTTCGCTCTTCCCGGCGCGGCCGAGGGTCGGGACGGTGCTCAGCGCCTCGCTGAGCGATCCCGACGGCCTCGAGGGCGGCGGATCGGGCCCTGCGGCGTCTTCGGGCGCGGTTTCGTGGAGCTGGGCCAGGTCTCCTGATGGAAACGTCTGGACCCGCATCGAGGCCTATGGCGAAGGAGACAGCTACGTTCCAACCGAAGAAGACGAAGGGATGCTGCTCAAGGCCGAGGCGTCGTACACCGACGGGCACGGCTCAGGCAAGTCCGGTCAGGCTGTTTCGTCCGCCGGGGTAGGTGCCCGCGAACCGGGTCCGGAACTGACGGTGACGGAAATAGTCACGGGCCTGTCCCACCCCTGGGGCATCGATTTCACCCCCGACGGGACGATGCTGTTCACCCAGCGCGCCGGCGTGCTGAACGCGAGGCTGACCGACGGCACCGTCAAGCGGGTCTCAGCGGACCTCGGAGATCTGCTTGTCGACGGGTTCGCCGGTCTGCAGGCACTGGCCGTGGACCCGGACTTTACGACCAACCGGCGGTTCTACACGCTCCAGGGACACACCGGACGCGAGATGCAGGTGATCGCCTGGACGATCGACGCGGACTACGACGAAGCCACACGCGTCGTCGATCCCCTGGTGAAGGGCATGCCGATGGGGCCCGGCCCCTGGCATTCGGGAGGCCGGCTGCTCTTCGGCCCGGAGGGATATCTATGGATCGCGACCGGCGACGGGCGGGTGGTAACGGGCGCGCAGGACCTGACGTCGCTGGGCGGCAAGGTCCTGCGCGTAGACCCGCGGACGGGCGCCGGGGCGCCGGGCAATCCGTTCGGCGCCTCCTCGCCGGTGTACGCCTACGGCTTCCGCAACCCCCAGGGTCTGGCTCTGCGCCCGGGCACGGACCAGATGTGGCTGGTGGAGCACGGCCCGAAACACGACGACGAGATCAACCTGCTGAAAGCAGGCGGCAACTTCGGCTGGGACCCGGACCCGGCCGGCGGATCGTCGGGCTCCTACGACGAGGCCGACGTCCCCATGACCGACCTGTCGAAGTTCCCATCTGCCCGGCAGGCCAGATGGTCCTCGGGATTCCCCACCCTGGCAACCAGCGGGGCCGTTTTCCTGGATGGCCCCCAATGGGGGGAGTGGGAAGGGCGACTCGCGGTGGCCACGCTCAAGACGAGGTCGCTGCGGGTCTTCGAGTTCACCGAGCTGGGCGATTTCGCGGGTCAGATCGTCGTTCCGGAGCTCGACGGCAGCCACGGCCGGCTGCGGACCCCGGTGCTCGGCCCCGACGGGGCCCTGTACATCGCCACCTCCAACACGCCCGGCGGCGACAGGATTCTCAGGGTGGCCGCCAACCGTGCCGCGACCGGCGCGCCCGTTATCAGCGGCACCGTCGAGGTCGGCGAATCGCTGACGGCGGACGTGTCCGGGATCGCCGACCCCGACGGGCTCGACGATGACGCCTTCAGTTTCCAGTGGGTCCGCGGCCACTACGGGAACAACTTCTCCGACATCGAAGGAGCCACGGCTTCGACCTACACCCTGGTTACCGCTGACCTTGGCAAGACCATTAGCGTGCGGGTGTCGTTCTATGACGACAGAGGCAGCCTGGAGGCGCTGACCAGTCAGAGGACGGTCAAGGTATCAGTCGTGGCGTGTACGGTCGGCGAGCATGCCCCGGCGGCAACGGCGGTAGAGGTACAAGCCGTTCCCGCTATCGTCGAGTCCACCACCGAGGAATATTTCGTGCTCTACGTGCGGCCCGCCCTGGACTCCGATCGAGAGTTCCCGGTCTCGGTGACCCTCGGCGAAGATGGCACAACAACGCTGACTGAGCAGCTGTCCCCACTCCCGAAGGAGCATTACCGGGTGGAAAAGTTCCTCATCGCCGACCCGGCCGACCTAGATAACGACTGCATCGACGACATCACCGAATTGGGGGACCCGGTGGGGATGAACCCGCTGAACCCCGCTCGGGCGGTTCCTTTTCGAGATGGCGCGGTGGCCATTCCCGACCGTGAGACATTCGAGGCGCTTTCCTACAAGGGCAGAGACGTTCCCAATCACCGCCATCTCCAGGACCTGGAGTTTGTCAAGTTCTACATTATCGGCGTGGCTACCGACAACATGGGTATCTATTTCATGAACACCGAGACCCACCGATTACATCCCGATTTCGGGGATGCAATCGGTCTCTGGGAGGACCCGCTCTGGGGACAGGGGTACATGGGCGGCGAGATCATATACCACCCCAATGTGGTTGCTCCCGATGGTTCCCTGGGCGTCTACCTCTACCAGTTCCAGCCCATGGATGTATACCCCTTCGGCGATGTGGCCCGTTCGTATGAGGTTTTGGCGGCCAGCATGGCGCTGCTTGATGACAACCTTGCCTACTACCCGATGCCGAGGAGAGCCCTGCCGCTCTATCACAGAGAACGGGCCCTCTACGATGATTCCCGGATCAATGTGGTGTTGAGAGAGGACATCCTGCCAGATGTTCCATTCCTCCCCCTCAACGTTGGGGAGGGGTACGGTTTCCTCAGGCTCATGTCGCTGGAGGAACACCCCGACCCGCGCGACGTGGTGATCTACGAGACTATCCCCAACGAGCTTTCCCGGGTTGCCGGCCTCATCACCACCGTACCCCAGACACCGCTTTCCCATGTAAACCTGCGGGCCGTCCAGGACGGTGTCCCCAACGCCTTCATTCGCGACGCCCTCGACGACGGCGACATCGATGATCTCATCGGCAGATACGTCCACTACAGCGTCACTGCGGACGGCTACTCCATCCGCGCCGCCACTCCCGCCGAAGTCGAGGCCTACTTCGCCGCTTCGCGCCCTCCCGGAACCCAGACGCCGGAACGGGACCTCACGGTCACCCAGATCACCGACCTGGACGATATCGGCTTCGACGACTGGAATGCCTTCGGCGTAAAGGCGGCCAACGTGGCCGTGCTGCGGACGCTGGGTTTTCCCGACGGAACCGTCCCCGACGGGTTCGCGGCGCCCTTCTACTTCTACGACGAGTTCATGAATCACAACGGGTTCTATGGCGATATCGAAGAGATGCTGGCCGACCCGGAGTTCCAGTCGGACTATGACACCCAGGAGAAAGAACTCAAGAAACTGCGCAAGAAGATCAAGAAGGGGGAGACGCCCGACTGGATCATCGACGCGCTGGAGAAGATGCACGCCACCTACCCCGAAGGGCAATCCCTGCGCTACCGGTCGAGCACGAACAACGAAGACCTGCCGGGCTTCAGTGGCGCCGGGCTGTACGACTCCAAGACCCAGGACCCGGAGGAGACGGAGGAGGACGGCATCGACAAGTCCATCAAAGGGGTGTGGGCCAGCCTGTGGAACTTCCGGGCATTCACTGAACGCGAGTTCCACCGCATCGACCACATGGCGACGGCCATGGGGGTGCTGGTGCATCCCAACTACTCGGACGAGCTGGCCAACGGCGTGGCCGTCACCTTCGACCCCATCTACGGAACGGAGGAGAGCTACTACGTCAACACGCAACTCGGCGAGGACCTGGTCACCAATCCCGATCCACACTCGGTGCCCGAGGAAATCCTGTTGGACCTGTCCGGTTCATACACCACCCTGGTGACCTCCAACCAGGCGCCGCCAGGACAACTCCTCATGAGCGATGCTCAAATTGACCAGTTGCGCCGGCACCTCCAGGATATCCATGACCATTTCGAGGGTCTGCACAACCCCGGACCCGACGAACCCTTCGCAATGGAGATCGAGTTCAAGATCACCAGCGACGATGTTCTGTCCATCAAACAGGCCCGCCCCTGGGTATTTGGCGTTCCCAACGCCCCAGGCCATGGCGGTGAAACACCAGAGGGGGAAGCAATATGGTCCGCTACCCTCACGGTGGGGGTCGGAGAGAATTTCGCCGGCTATTCCTCGTTCGCCCAGGGCGAGGAGAACAACACCTTGGGTGCTCTCTCGTCCGACACCATCACGTTGGACGACGCCAGCTACACCGTCAAGGCCCTGGGGGTTCTGGACGGCAAGCTGATTCTCTCCGTGTTACCAAAGCTGAGTGCCGGGTTTGTACTGGTGGCGGGGACATCCGAATTCGCCTCTACCGAC
Source organism: Dehalococcoidia bacterium (assembly GCA_965197565.1). GTDB lineage: Bacteria > Chloroflexota > Dehalococcoidia > Lucifugimonadales > UBA3495. Next base: position 26,701 of record CBDANK010000003.1, on the reverse strand, counting down.
GCATCGACCCTGGAGGGGGACTCTCTCTTCCAGTTCCAGTGGAACTACCCGGGACTGGACTTGTCGGAGGGGGAAGAGGTCGCCGTCAGACTGGCCGCGCCAGACGATGGCACTCCGGCCACTGGCCTACCCGTCATCACTGGCACTGCCCGGGTGGGGCAGACGCTGACGGTGGACACCTCGGCCATCGCCGACGAGGACGGGCTGGACAATGTTTCCTACAGCTACCAGTGGATTGCCAACGACGGAACCACCGACACGGACATCGAGGATGCAACGGACTCGGCCTACACGCCGCCGGTCAGCGACGTAGGCAAGACCATCAAGGTGCGGGTGAGCTTCACCGACGATGCTGACAACCAGGAGTCCCTGACCGGCGCGGATACCGATACGGTGGCGGCAACGAAGCCGGGCGTGCCCGGGCACCTAAACGTCTTCCCTCACGACGCCGAAGCGCTGGACGTTTACTGGGAAGCCCCGGCCAGCGACGGCGGCTCCGACATTACCGGCTACAAGGTGCAGTGGAAAGAGAGCGCAGACAACTGGGACACGCCGGCGGACGTTTCCGAGGCGACCGCGTCCGGAACCGTCCACACCATTACGGGACTGACCGACGGAGTGGAGTACAGCGTGCGGGTCCTGGCCGCCAACGGCGTGGGTGACAGCCCGCCCTCGGTTGAGCAGACCGTCACTCCCCGGGAGACCAAGGCGCCGGAAATGGTAAGACCCAGGGTGGACGGAGCGACCCTGAGAGTGTTGTACGACGAGGCCCTGGACCAGGGGTCTGCGCCGCCGACGGATTCCTTCGATGTGAGGGTGGCCTGCACGTGCGATGACACAACCTGGCTAGATGGAGAAGCCAAGCGGGCGGTGGAGAGCGTTTCGGTGGACGGCGACACGGTGGTGTTGACGCTGGTTTCGGCGGCTACGTCCGAGGACGTCGTGGTCGTCAGCTACACGCCGCCTTCGGACGCTGCCGCCGCCCGGACCAGGGACTTGGCGGGCAACGCGGCGGCAGGGTTCAATTCCACCGAGGTCTTCAACGACACCGATGAGACCGCAGAATCAGAAGAGAACGGCGAGCCGGAGGAAACCACCGAGGGGGAAACGCCGCTGACCGTTAGCCTGGAAGCCACCACGGAGAGCCACAACGGGACGGATGCCTTCACCTTTGAGATCCGGTTCAGCGAGGAGGTCCCCCTGAGCTACAAGACTCTCAGAGACTTGGCATTCACTGTGTCGGGGGGTGAAGTCCTCAAGGCCCAACGGCTGGACAAGCCCAGCAACATCCGATGGCTGATCACGGTAGAACCGGACTCCAACGGGGATGTGACCGTGGTCCTGCCTGTAACCCAGAACTGCGCCTCCGATGGAGCAATCTGTACCGGGGACGGCAGGAAGCTCTCCACCCGGCTGGAGTTAACCGTTAGCGGTCCGGGGCAGTAGTCACGTCGCTGAATAGAGATTTCCGGGACGGACGGACAGACCCGGCGGTAGACAGCGGCCTCTCCTGGCCAGATGCGTCCGGGCGGTGTGCGCATTACTGCCAATGGTTCCGAGGCGCGCCGGCTGCTGTACTGGTTGGTCCGGCGGCCCATTCCTCGAACAAATCGGTGCTGGCGTGGTCTCGGCGGCGGCGCCATCAGGCCAGGGCTCGACACAGCCACTACAAAAGCGGCCGGCAACGCCTCAGTCAATATCTGCGGCTGTAGTACTAAGGCGCGGGTCAAGCGGACCGTCACGGTGTTGACCGTGGGGAGTATAAGCGGCACGGTGGGGCTGGCGCTGTCCCCGTTCTTCATGTTGATCCCCGGAATCGGTTTTTACATCGCTTGGCCGATGGGGTCCGGCCGGTTCTTGACGGCAGTCCTGCGGTACGACCGGTGGCTCCAGCGGCGGAAAGGTCTACTGACGGGACCGGTCAACCCGGCGAGGAAGGGGCTGTTCCGACGGGGCCGTAAAAGACAGGGATCAGATTGAGATTTTCCGGGGTTTATTTACGTCGGTCGGGTATTGGTCGAAAAGTGGTTTTAGACCCCTGTTTTCTGGCATTTCAAAGCTGAGATAGAACCAGTTTCAGAACCACTTTACCTCTTTTTCATTTACGATAGTTGGGATAAACCCCATAATAATATACAATTATTTCCGCCGCGGCCCGCCCGCAGGGGAATTGGACACGCAAGGATTGAGCAAATGCCCCAGGAGACCTGCAGGATGCCGCCGGACGGATGGGTGTGTTTCCACTGCGGGGAACGGTTCACGACGGTTGGCGGCGCGAGGGTCCACTTCGTCCGCCGGCCCAGCAGCACGGCCGGTTGCCTGATCAAGGTTGGAGAAAAGCGGGGGCTGCTGATGGAAATCCGGCGGCTTGAAGCGTGTAATCGGCGGAGATAAAGTGGGCCATGTGGGCGGATTGACCAACTGACATTCGGCGGTCGCTGTTCAGGATAAATGTCCGTCCAAGCGTTCAGCAGAAATGTCACCCGTTTGGTCTGCGATGGTATCAGATGGGGCCGCTGTGGATGCGGTCGGGGCCCGGCGTGCCGGCGGGCTCTCGGCATCGATGTATTTTCTCACCGTGTTCCTGTGAATTCCCAACTCCCTTGCCATCCCTCGAATGGACATCCCCTTGAGCTTGGCCTGCTGCACCGCCTTCCATCGCTCTTTCCGCAGAAATGTTGGCTTCCGTGGTGATCGGTCTACGTACAACTCGGCTACGGACTCATTGTCGATTGCAGCGCGGTGGTTATCTTCTTCATCCGGCAACGTGCTCAGGGGGTCGACAGTCGCCGCCGAGGATTCAGCTAAGCCCTCTGAGTCGGATGTCGGGATAGGAGCACTTGGGGAAGTGCCGTTGGCGCTGCGGAGAAACCCCGGACTGCGCGGCGCTTCCTGGGCAGCAATGATGCGCCCTTCATGCTGTACCGAAGCCGGCCGTCCAGTCCTTCCAGTACCACCACGACCGCCCCGGCATAGCTGCGGCGCTTCGGACCGGGCAGCAGTTGCAGGGTGAGCCTCTGGAACTTGACGGTGTTGTCCCTTGCCACTCGTCTGCGGTGCTTGAAGCACAGGACTTGCTCCAAGCACAGCTCCGGACTCAGGGTGCGGAATGCAGTATCAGGGCACCGGGGCGGAACCCGGAAACGCCGGTTGAACCGGAGCAGGAACTGCTGCAACACGGCCCTGGCCTGCGCCATGGTGGTTGCTCCTGCAAGCCGGAGTTCAGTGATCAGCCGGTCCTGGAAGGTTCCGGCCGTCCGCTCCACCCGCCCCTTCGCTTGTGGGGACAGGGCGAAAATCAGTTGTATCCCCAGCTCCTCCATTGCCCGTCCGAACTGGGTGGGCGTGCCGGCGGGCTGATGTTCCGACTGGTGCTTGAAGACCGGGTGGCGGTCGGTGTACAGGGCAAGGGGTATGCCGAAGCGCCGCAGCAGGCCCTGCATCAGCCGGAAGTAGCTGCTGGTATCCTCATGATCGCAGAACAGGGCGTTGACCACGCCGCCGGCGGCATCGTCCACCGCGATCAGGAGGGTGGACTGGGGACCGTCATCGCCCAGCCACCGGTGATGGCTGCCGTCCAACTGGACCAGCATACCCGCCCGAGGCATCCGCTGCCGGCGCACCCGGCGCTTCGATGGGCGCCTTCGCCGCGGGCTTTTCAGTCCGGCGTTGACCGGGATGCGCCGCAGGGTGGTCCTGCCGATGCCCTCACGTTCGGCAAGCAACTCACTGAGATGCGAGTGGTTGGCGTCTTCGTACCTGGTGCGAGCCAAGTGGACCACATCGGCCAGCACGGCATCGGGTGTGGTGTTGGCTGGTCTACGGCCGCGGTGACCATGGGCGGGGGCAGCCGCGCCTCTCTCTTGATAGGCAGACAGGATGCGCCTGGTGTGGCTCGGGCTGACTCCCATCAGTTCAGCCGGTTCCGTTTGCTTTTGGTGTGCCTACAGATAGATAGGCCGTACACCGAAAGCAAACGGAACCGCCTCCGCTCTTCTCCAACCTTGATCAGGCAACCGGGCGTGTCGATGGGGCGGCGGCCAAAGTGAGTCTGCGCCCCGCCAACCGTTGTGAACCGCTCTCCGCAGTGAAAACACACCCATCCGTCCGGCGGCATCCTGCAGGTCTCCTGGGGCATTTGCTCAATCCTTGCGTGTCCAATTCCCCTGCCGGGAGGGCCGCGGCGGAAATAATTGTATATTATTATGGGGTTTATCCCAACTATCGTAAATGAAAAAGAGGTAAAGTGGTTCTGAAACTGGTTCTATCTCAGCTTTGAAATGCCAGAAAACAGGGGTCTAAAACCACTTTTCGACCAATACCCGACGGACGTAAATAAACCCCGGAAAATCTCAATCTGATCCCTGTCTTTTACGGCCCCGCCGGAGTATGCCTTTACTCATCGGTTTAACCGGACCTCTCAGTAGACCTTTCCGCCGCTGGAGCCACCGGTCGTACCGCAGCACCCCCGTCAAGAACCGGCCGGACCCCATCGGCCAAGCGATGTAAAAACCGATTCCGGGGGTCAACATGAAGAACGGGGACAGCGCCAGCCCCACCCTGCCGCTTATGCTCCCCACGGCCAAGACCGTGACGGTCCGCTTGACCCGCGCCTTAGTATTACAGCCGCAGATATTGACTGAGGCGTTGCCGGCGGCTTTTGTAGTGGCTGTGTCGAGCCCTGGCCTGATGGCGCCGCCGCCGAGACCACGCCAGCACCGATTTGTTCGAGGAATGGGCCGCCGGATCAACCGGTACAGCAGCCGGCGCGCCTCGGAACCCGTCAATGGTATCAGGGCTTCATCCCATTCCTGCTCTCCCCCTTTTTACCGCCGAAGCATTCGTTCGCCCGTCGCCTGACTACCGCCAAGTGGGCATGGGCAGTATCGCCAGGGTACGGAACCGCCCGTCATGCTGGATGGGGGTTCCGTTTGCTTATAGGGCATCGCTCAGGGGTATCGCATTGGGATTTTTCGGGCAGGATTGAACCATATTTATAACCCTCAATTGCTTCCGTCCAGGGCAATCGCTGCGGTTTTGCAGAGGAACACTAGGGATTTGGAGGCCAATCCTCTTGCTTCATCGCTTGGTAACACCCCAATTTTTCAAATGCGATAGCCCTGGGGTATCGCTCGACTCTCCCGAACTGACAAGCCGGATTTACCGGGCCTCGTAACCTAAAAGCAAACGGAACCCGCGTCGGCGTGCGCGGTCTGTATGCAAGGGTGAAGATGAGGAGGCGCAGTTCCTGGGTCCGTCCTACGAGAGCCCAGAGACGCCTCCCTGGAACGGCTCCTGGACAAGTAAGTGAATAAGAGAGTTACGGCTAGGCGGGCAGGTCTCCTCAGGCTCATAACAGCGCCTCCAACTCGAAGATGGCGCTGCATACCGTCCCCTTTGGACCACCTAACTGGGCAAAATCGAGAACCTTCGTATTGAGGTTCAGGCTGGCACTTTAGCGCCATGCTCAGCTCCACCATCCCCAGCCTCGGCGCCACCTCATGGACTGGACCTCTCCACCAAGAAATCCCGCTCAACCTTCAGTTGGCATATCTCTCGATACAGCCAGGCGAACCAATGCCGCCTCCCACCCCTTTCTATCGCCATCTGGCGCACTTAGCTTAGGAGCAGGACCCTCAATTATCCACCTGTCCAGTTTCCTGAGTCCAACTCAATTGCCTATCGTGGAATCCAATCTCACCCCGCCCACGAGTACCTCAGTTTTAGTTGTCTATTGGATAACAGGTAAGTTTTAATTTGTGGCATAACTATCGAGGGCAAGTCATTTGTTGTATCAGACACCTCAAAGTGATAGTCATGCACGATTCCACGCATCTTTGCCAGCTCTGCAACCTATCAGGCATATGAATGCTCGGTATGGCGCATGTTTCGAATCTTGACCGTTCCTATGGGAGCTGCTAAACTCTGATGGAGTCGAGTGGGAATAGGTTGATGTGGAGGGGACCTTGCGGGGCCATCGCGCCTAATCTATCGGACGTGTGCCATGCAGGTATGCTCTTACAACTCCCCAGCGGGGCATCTTCACCGAAGGGTAGCGCGTTACCGCAGCCGCCAGCATTATAGCCTCCCCTGCGAACCTTAACTTCCCCATCCAATCCACCGGGGTTCTCCTACCCCTCTCCCTGAGTCATCGGGTCATGGTTTAGCCATCGAGTCCTCGTCCTCCTTCATTTAGCAGCAACTGTTGCTTTGCGTTTTGGCTTGTGTCCAGCCCAGCCGCCGAGCAACGTCGGCCAAGTCCAAATCATCCCATCCCTCCGGTGAATTAGCTTGGCAAGCGTTTTTGGGCTTTGTCTTGCGAGGAGACCCCGAAACACTTTACAAAATTTTCGCCCTAACACTGCATGCAACGCTTTGCAAAGCGCAAGAAATTCAGGCGGTTGATAATGCGAGAGGTGTTGAGGTCTAGCATTCACAGAGAATGGGTTACTGACGCCAATCGGACCTACGTTGGGAGCATTCTTATTGGCGAGGACCTGATAGATCAAGGTGGACCTGTGGGACTTCGAAAAAGTGCTGGTCCGCGACGTCATCAACGGCAACCGCTTTGAGACCTACGCCATCGTCGGCGAGCCGGGATCGGGCGTCATTGCCGTGCAGGGAGAGGCCGCCCGTCTCAGCGCAACCGGCAACTGCGTAATCACTATGTCCTTCGACACTACCGACGACCGGCCGGGCCCGCAGACGATCCTGGTGGACTAGGACAACCGGTTCGTGGAATACCTGGAGGGAGCCAAACATGGTCAGCAGATTTTCTGAACAAGAGACCGAGTCCTATTACGACTCCGAAGACGTCGTATACCGCTCAGTTTGGGACGAGGATGGAAGCGTCCACTGGGGCCTCTTCGACGAGAGCGCCGACAAGGACTTCCTCAAAGCCTGTGACAACCTGAACCGGACGATGGTCGATAAGGGCCGCATTGACCAAGACTCAAGAGTCCTGGACTTGGGCTGCGGCAACGGCACGACCGCAATCTGGCTGGCCGGAGCGAGTGGAGGGCGGGTGATAGGCGTCGATCTTAGCGGCGTCCGCGTGGACAACGCATTGGAGAAACGGGCCATGCTAAGCCCCGGATTAAAAGACCGGCTGGCCTTTGAGAAGGCCTCGGCCACTGAGCTTCCCTTTCCGGATGGCTCCTTCACTCACGTGTGGAGCCAAGCCGTCATCTACCATGTGCCGGATAAACGCAAGGCGCTGAACGAGGCCTACCGGGTCTTGACCGACGGTGGGACCATGGTGTTCGACGACCTCTTCAGACCACAGCGGGAGATTACGCCCGCAACCCAAACCTACGTGTACGACAGGCTGCTGTTCGACACCGAGTTCTCCTTTGAGTCTTACCAGCAGGCCCTGAAGGACCAGGGCTTCGACGTATTGGAAGCCTTGGACCTTTCCCCGCACCTGAAGCAGAGCTACCTGTGCTTGTCCGAGCGCACGCCGAAGGACGATGCCTTGGATGACTCCGAACACTACCAGTGGCTGACCACCGCCTATATTGAGACTGCCGCCGCCGTGGACAGGAACGAACTGGGATGGGGTCTATTCACCTGCCGGAAGTGATATGAAAGACAGTCACAACAGGGTCCAGTGGGTTTATTCCTCCAGCTCCAACCAGGAGTTGGAGGAGCGCTACGACCAGTGGGCCACCGAATACGACAAAGACTTGGCCGAGGAATTCGCCTGGAACGCCCCGCAGACGGCAGTCGACCTGTTCGCCAAGCACGTCCCCACCGGGGCGAGGGTCCTCGACGCGGGGGCCGGCACCGGCCTGGTGGGTGAGCGCTTGGTGCAGTCGGGGTATCAAGACCTCTACGCCATGGACCTTTCTTTGGGAATGCTGGAGGAGGCCCGCCGAAAGGACCTCTACAAAGAGTTCCACCAGATGACCCTTGGGGAGGAGTTGGGTTTCGAGACCGGCTCCTTCGACGCGGTAATTAGCGTGGGAGTGTTCACCACCGGCCACGCCCCGGCCCACGCCTTCGACGAGTTGGCGCGCATCACCAAGCCTGGCGGGTTCGTTGTGTTCAGCCTACGAGTGGACCTGTATGAGGAAGGCGGTTTCAAAGAATACCAGACGGGCTTGGAGGAAGCTGGTAAGTGGAAGACGGCCGAGCTTTCAGAACCCTACTATCCACTGCCTAAGGGAGAGCCCGACGTGGTCCATCGCATTTGGGCCTACGAGGTCACTTCGTAAAGGCATCCCCATTTCCCAAGGCTCCAGTCCTCTACAGGGGCGATTAGCAAATCCCCCTGGGTTTCCTCGCCTCGTTCTTTGGAGGCGCGTCGGCGTGCGCGGTCTGTATGCAAGGGTGAAGATGAGGAGGTGCAGTTCCTGGGTCCGTCCTACGAGAGCCCGGAGACGCCTCCCTGGAACGGCTCCTGGACAAGTAAGTGAATAAGAGAGTTACGGCTAGGCGGGCAGGTCTCCTTAGGCTCATAACAGCGCCTCCAACTCGAAGATAGCGCTGCATACCGTCCCCTTTGGACCACCTAACTGGGCAAAATCGAGAACCTTCATTTGACGGACTCAATCGACACGGAAAGCTTAAGTGCTTGTGGGCGGTCGGTTTGGGTCCATTCAAGCCAGGTCAGATTGTTAGACGCTAGCGTGCCTCACAGCAGCATGCCGGAGGCGGTGGGGCTGTTGGGAACGGGCGTGACGCGCGACCAAGTGAGCACACCGAGGCCAGCTAGGCCTTCTGGAGCTTGAGCTAGCGAGCCGGGACGGACGAGTTGGGCTCTCCCATGACTGGTTCGATCCCTGTCAACTGGGCCAAGTGCTTAATCGTATAATGTTGATGCCGCTACCCATTTGCCGGATCGAACACAGGGAGGGTTCCAGTTTGTCGTATCCGCGCCGCGCCCTAATTGTGTTGACCGCTCTCACGCTTGCCGCATTCATTTCTGTTGGATGCCAAAGCGGGCCGCGCCGCAACCCTCTCCGACACCTGCTGCTGCTCCGACCACGACTGCTGCAATCCCAACCCCATGCCGCAGGGGGCTGCAGAACCCTCGCAAACCGCCGAAGCCTACCGCCGCGGTAGCTCCACAACCCACAGCTACTCCAACGCCTACCCCTCCATCTCCCACGCCGGACCCATCCCCACGGTTGTGGCCGCAGTTACTCCGAGCCCAACTCCGGCTCCTACTCCGGAGTTGACGCCAGGGGTTGGTCACACACGCGGCAGGCGTTGTCGATGAGTTCCCGCGCTTCCGCTTCAAGCCGGCGGACTTCCATCAGCAGCCCCCGCGCTTCTCCGGCCTTGATCATGCAACCGGGCGTGCTGCTGGGCCGGCGGCCGAAGTGGTCCTGAGCGCCGCCAACCGTCGTGAACCGCTCTCCGCAGTGGAAACACACCCAGCCGTCCGGCGGCATCCTGTAGGTCTCTTGGGCCATTTGCTCAACCTCTCTAACGTTCGATTTCCCGAAGAAGACCCCCCGCAGCGGAAATAATTTTATAATATTATGGGGTAAACCCCATTCTACATAAATGAAAAAGCCGAAAAGTGATGGAAAAAGTGATTGGCTCTCAGATACGACTCAATCAGAAAATAGGGTGTGTCAATCACTTTTTGGTCAAGACCCCGTACGGATAAATGAAACGGCGGATTTTCCCCTCTGAATCGTATCTGGCGGCCGGTGGTTCGACACCGGCAGCAAGCCTCCGGGTTTTCCGCAAAATATCCTCGGTGATTGCAACGCCAACTCGTTATGAAGGGTTGGATTGGAGCCGGTGAAATTTTCTGAATCGCTTTTCCCTCGGTCCACTCTTTGTGATTCAGCCTTTCCGATTTCGTTTTCTCCTACCGTCCCGCCTTTTGAGGTCCCGCTGGAGTATTCTCTTCCTCAGCGACTTGCCCGGCCCCGTCAGCAGGCCTTTCCGCTGCTGCAGCCATTTGTCGTACCGGAGGACCGCCGCCAAGAAGAAGCCGGACCCCAGCGGCCAAGCGAGGTAGAATCCGGTCCCCGGAATCAGCATGAAGAACGGGGACAGCGCCAACCCCACCGTCCCGCTCATGCTCCCCACGGCCAAGACCGTGACGGTCCGCTTGACCCGCGCCTTAGTACTACAGCAGCAGATATTGACTGAGGCGTTGCCGGCGGCTTTTGTAGCGGCTGTGTCGATCCCTGGCCTGATGGCGCCGCCGCCGAGACCACACCAGCACCGATTTGTTCGAGGGAATGGGCCGCCGGATCAACCAGTACAGCAGCCGGCGCGCCTCGGGAACCCTCAACGGTATCAGGGCTTCATCCCATTCCTGCTCTCCCCCTCTTTACCGCCGAAGCAATTCGTTCGCCCGTCGCCTGACTACCGTCAAGTAGGCATGGGCCAGCATCGCCAGGGTACGGAACCCCCGTCATGCTGAATGGGGGCTGCAAAGTTGCGTCCGAGGGGAGGGTTCTGGAACCGCCGCACCACAGTTCGCACCGAAATCACTCCTGTTTCAGCTACGAAAGGGAGTTGACGCCTCGTATGACGTGTCAGCGTTTGCACATGCCTGTAAATGGGAAGCTATGCTGAAGCACAGAGGCAATCGACTTGCGGTTTTGCAACTCCATTGCGAGGACTGACGTGTCACCCGATAGCGATGGGAAAGAGAAGCCGGAGCCTGGCCGCTGGGCCTCCAAAGCGGAGGCGGCCCGAGAGCTGGAGATAGCCCTCTGCCTCTTTGCCTCGTTCGGTGGCCAGTTGCATTAGCGTCTCTTCCGCGACCGTCAACATCCCGCCGGTGCCACAGGCCCCGTCATAAACCAGATAGGCGCCGGACATGACCTCTTCGGCAACCGGCAGGAAGATGAGCCGCGCCACGAGCTGCGCCACGTCCCTTGGGGTGAAATGCTCCCCGGCTTCCTCGTTGTTCTCCTCGTTGAAGCGTCGGATCAGCTCTTTTCGAAGACGGCGCCCATGCCGTGGTTGTCCAGGCCCTCCAGACGCACCGAGCCGTCGCCGTTCAGGACGGGCCGGGGGCTGAGGTTGATGGAACTGTCCAGGAACTTCTCCAACAGGAATCCCAGCGCGTCAGCTTCCACCGGCCGTGACCCTGGTCCACTTGGTCCCGATAGGTGTGGGCCACCTGGTCGAGGCCCTCCCGTTCCCAGCAGGCGAACAGGTCCTGGATGTTCTGGTGCAACTTTCCCTGGTTGGCCTTCACCGCCAGCAGGTAATCGGCCCCGCTGTCCACGATCTGCTGAGCAATATTTCTCTGGCAACCCATGGCATCGATGGTGATGAAGCATCCCGACAACTCCAACAGTTGCAGCAGTTCCGGAATCGCCGTGATCTCGTTGGAATGGGCCGCCGTGCCGGTCTGCCCCAGCACCATCCGGTTCTCCGTAGCCCAGGCACTCACCAGATGCAGGGGGCCGCGGCCATTGCCCCGGTCATGGCAGCCCCGCAGAGTCTTGCCATCAATGGCCGCCACCTCTCCTTGGACCAGTTGGCTCACCGAATTCACCCAGTGGGTGAAGCAGGCGGCGAACCGCTCTGGGTCCAGCATGCCGAATACCCGACCGAAGGTATCGTGAGAGGGAATCCCGTTGGGCAGCTTCAGGAACCGGTCAAACCATTCCCGTTTGGCCTTGCCGAACTCCTCGATCTCCACCCGGTTGTCCGCACCGCAGATGACGGCACACAGGGTGATGACGATGATGTCCAGCAATTCGTGGCGTTTGGCCCGCCCATTTCTGGGGTCCTCTAACTCCCCAAAATGCTCCGCAATAGGGATCAACCCATCTTCCAGTTCTGCCACACGGCACCTCCACCCACTGGTTCACCTTCGCTACCTTAACCCTTTCCTTGTACCATAAATAAAATGCGATTGCCCTGGCTAATGCCCGGAGGAGATTGACAAAGAGAACATGTGTTCGTTATTATCTCCATCCCTGATTCCCGCCGATAAATTGAGGATGGTCCATGAGGGTCGCTTGCCTGCTCGTCACTCACCTGAGAGCCAAGGTGGAGATGTACCGGCACTCCCACCTGAAGGATGCCCCCGTCGTCATCGTCGACCGGAGCCCTTCAAGGGCCAAGCCCGTGGTCGTCGACCGCTTCCGGTCGGCTCCGGGAGTGAAGCCAGGAATGACGCTGGAGCAGGCCGTGTCCCGACACGCGAAGGCCATCGTACTGGATGCCGACGAGTCGCACTACCGCCGAGTGTTCGGCCAGGTGCTTGCGTCCCTGCAGGGGATCAGCGACCGGGTTGAGGAGGCCGATCTCGGCACGGCCTACGTGCGACTGGACGGCCTCGAAGGGCTGTTTCGAGGAGAGGCGGGAGTCGTCACCGCTCTGCTGAACGCAGTCCCGGCCTACCTGACCCCCCGGGCCGGCGTGGCGGACGTCAAGTTCCCCGCGTTCGTCGCGGCCGGAACGTGCGGGGCACACAGAGCGTTTAGAGTTCCGGAAGACGCGGCATCGTTCCTCGCGCCCCATAGCATCGACCTGCTGCCTGTCCCCACCGGCATGAAGAGGGAGTTGCACCGCTTCGGCCTGCACACTTTGGGGGCCGTTGCTTCCATGAGCGGGCACATGCTCGCCGACCGGTTCGGGCCCGACGGAAAGTGGGCTTGGTCGCTCTGCAAAGGAATCGACCACAGCCCCGTCGTGCCATGGGCGTTGGAGGAGTTGGTGGTCGAACTCACCTCGCTGCCGTTCCACTCCTCTTCCCTAGAGGCGCTCTTCGTCGCGGTGGACGCTCTCCTCAAGAAGGCCTACGCCCGGCCGGACATGAGGGGGAGGTATGCCGGCGCGGCACACCTCCTCTGCGCGGCCTCCGGTTGGCTTGACTGGGAGAAGAGCTTCAGGTTCAAGGAGCCGGTCGGCGCATGGGAGGGAGCCTCCTTCGCGGTCCGAAGCAGATTGGAGGCGGACCCGCCGCGCACCCCCTTCGAGGAGGTGACGCTCACCCTGTCCGGCTTCAGCGGGGAGCCGGGGACTCAGCTGGGCCTGCTGAAGGACGCGAGCGACGACAGGCGCAGGCGGCTCGTGGCGGTGGACCGGAGGCTGCGGGGACTTATGGGAGGAGGCCACGCACTCCACAGGATCACCCAAGTCGCCCCCTGGCATCCCGCGCCGGAGATGCGGGCCTTGCAGGCGCCCATCGACCCTTCGGGCAGGGACACCATCAGGCCGCTCCACACGCCAAAGCCCGTGGAGGTGCGGGAGGGCGCGGAGCGCGAGCCGGTGTCGGTGCGAGTCGACAGGCGCTGGCAGCGGGTGGCCCGCATAGACGACATGTGGACCTTCGATCTGTGGTGGCTCCCTGAGCCCGTCACCCGCTCCTACTACCGGATCGAGCCGGACGACGGCGGACGCATCACCCTGTTCCACGACCGGTCCGGCGACCGCTGGTACCGGCAGAGCGCCTGATGGCGGATGGTTACGTCGAGCTTCATGCCAAGAGCTTCTACTCCTTCGGGGTGGGGGCCTCCCATGCGCACGAGCTGCTGGCGCAGGCCAGGGAGTACGGGTATCCGGCGCTGGCCCTGACCGACACCAACCTCTGCGGTGCGCTGGAGTTCGCTCGGCTGGCCAACAGCCTGGGCATCCGGCCCATCACCGGCGGCGAGCTGAGTCTGACCGACGGCACAAGGCTCACACTGCTGGCGGGGACCCGGGCCGGCTACTCCAACATCTCCCGGCTCTTCACCACGGCCAACGCCGCCGACCGCAGGGAGCCGAGGCTCGATCCCGCGCTTTTGCCACACCACTCCGAGGGCGTCATCCTGCTGACGGGCGGGCGCGACGGGCCTCTCTCCAAACTGGCGGTGGACGGCCGCCTAGGCGAGGCCGGGGAGCTTCTGAAACGGTACCTGGATTGGTACGGCACCGGGTCGGTTTACGTCGAGCTGCAGCGGAACCTACTGCAGGGGGACACCGACCGCAACAGGAAGCTGGTCAGGGTCGCGGGAGAGGTCGGCGTCCCCGTGGTCGCCACCAACGACGTGCACTACCACGTCCCGGAGCGGTCCCGCCTCCAGGATGCCCTGGTCGCGGCACGGCTCAACACCACCATAGACCGGGCTCTGCCGCACCTCCGGCCCAATCACCACTTTCACCTGAAGTCCCAGGCCCAGATGGGCCGGCTCTTTGCCGAGTGGCCGGAGGCCGTGGCAAACACCCTTCGTGTAGCGGAGCGGTGCGAATTCGACCTCGGCAGGGACCTCGGCTACACCCTGCCGGACCCCGCCGTGCCGGAGGGGTACACGGCGCAAAGCTATCTCCAGAGGCTCTGCTACGAGGCGGCGGCCCGGCGCTACGGCTCGGTGCCTAAGCGGGTCGAGGAGCGCCTTCAGGAGGAGTTCAGGCTCATCGAGCGCCTCAACCTGGCCGGCTTCCTGTTGCTCTACCGGGAGATCGTGCTCGTCGCACAACGGATCATGGAGCAGCGCGGACTGGTGGACCCCGAGACCCCGGTCGAGGAGAGGCCGCCCGGAAGGGGGCGCGGCTCGTCGGTGGCCCTGCTGGCCGGATACCTCATCGGCATCAGCCACGTCGATCCTCTGAAGTGGGACCTCACCCTGGAACGCTTCATCTCCGAGGACATGACGACCCTTCCCGACATCGACCTCGACTTCCCCAGAGGTCTCAGGGACGAGTTGATCGAGCGCGTCCACAAGCACTTCGGGCCGGAGTACGCCGTCCTGACCGGGGCCATTACGACCTATAAGGTCAAGGGCATCGTCCAGGACCTCGGCAAGGCCCTGGGGCTACCGCAGGAGCATCTCTCCCTGCTCTCGAAGCAACTGCACTCCCACGACGCGGCGGACCTCCGGGAGGAGATGGTCCAGCTCCCGGACTTCGGAGACCGGGTGAACGCACCGGGCTGGCGTGACCTGCTCCATCTCGCCCCGCAACTGATGGACGCCCCCAAGGGGCTGAGCCAGCACGTCGGCGGCATGGTGCTGAGCAGCTCACCCCTACCGGAGATGGTGCCCATGAGGGCCGGGGCGATGGACGGGCGGTACATCATGGACTGGAACAAGGACAGCGTGGCCGACGCCGGGTTCGCCAAGATCGACATCCTCTCCCTGCCGGTGCTCGACCAGCTGGCGGAGGCCCTCGACCTCGTGGAGGCGCGGGAGGGGAGACGGCCCGACCTCAGCAGGACCGACCCGGAGGACCCCAACGTGTACGACATGATCAACGAGGGCCTGTCCAAGGGGGTATTCCTGCTCCAGTCCCCGGCGCAGCTCAAGATGGGGCAGCGGCTCCGGTCGCGCAACCTGCTTGACCTGGCCTACCAGGTCGCCCTCATCAGGCCCGGCGTGGGAGTACAGGGGAGCGCCGTCTCCCAGTTCGTCGAGCGCTACCGGCACGGGGCGGAGTGGGAGTACGAACACCCGCTGGAAAAGCGTGCCCTGGAGCGGGGCTACGGGATCATCGTCTGGCAGGAACAGGTGGTGCAGCTCATCGAGGACGTGGCGGGCATGACCGCGGCGGAAGCCGACGAGGTGCGCCGCGCCTTCGCCAGACCCAACAACGAGCGCCTCATCGCCATGCACTGGAGGCGGTTCCTTGAAGGCGCGAGATGGAACGGCGTCCCGGAGGAGACCGCCGGGAAGATATTCTCCAAGATCAACGGCCACTACATGTTCCCGGAGTCCCACTCCCACGCCTTCGCCGTCACCGCCTACCAGGCCGCCTGGCTCAAGCACTACCATCCATTGGAGTTCTTCGTCGGACTGATGAACAACCAGCCGATGGGCTTCTACCCGGTGGAGACGCTGAAGCAGGACGCGCGGCGTTTCGGAGTGTCCTTCCTGAACCCCTGCGTGAATGAAAGCCTGGCGGTGTGCGCTCCTGAGAGCGGCTCGGTGCGGCTGGGCCTGCAGCTCATCAAGGACGTTGGCGCGGAGTCGGCCAAGCTCATAGTGGAGGAGAGGGAGCGTCACGGCCCCTACGTCACCGCGGGGGACCTGGTGCGGCGGACGGGTCTGAAGCCGCAGGCCGTGCTGTCGCTGGCGATGGCGGGGGCTTTCGACGGCGTAACCCCGAACCGCAGGGAGGCCCTGTGGGAGGCGGGTCTCTATTCCAGGCCCTCCCGGAACGGCCAGGTCGGACTGCCCATATCGACCCAGGATAGCGTGCCCCGGCTCCCGGACTTCTCGGACCGCGAGAAGATGATGGGCGAGTACCGGGTGATGGGCATCTACCCCAAGGGACACCTGATGGAGTTCGTCAGGCCCGGCCTGGGTCGAGGCGTGCTTCCCACGGTTGACGTGGAGCGGCGCCGCGACGGCGAACGGGTCACCGTGGCCGGCTGGCCGGTGGCGAGGCAGCACCCGCGCGGGCGGGACGGCACCGTCTTCGTGACCATCGAGGACGAGACGGGAGACGTGCAGGTCATCGTATGGCGCGACCTGTTTTCCAAGCGCCGCAGGGAACTCGGGAGCCTGGTGGTGGAGGTCACCGGACGTGTGTCGCGGTGGGACGG
This sequence comes from Dehalococcoidia bacterium, assembly GCA_965197565.1. Classification (GTDB taxonomy): domain Bacteria; phylum Chloroflexota; class Dehalococcoidia; order Lucifugimonadales; family UBA3495. The sequence goes on along the minus strand of CBDANK010000003.1, from coordinate 10,245 downwards.
CACAACCAACGTGATAGCTGCGGACCTGCGCGCCGTTCCTTCGGGCGTCTCCATGCCTCCGTCCCATGATTGGCACTGACTCACCCTGCGGGGTTTGGGATTGCGCGGTTGCTGCCGGCGGGTTCATTATGGATATGAGATGTGTGGTAGATACAGCCTGATAGCGGACCTGGGAGAGCTTGCGCGGCGGTTCGAGTTCCGTTTACTTGTGGGGTACGGGCATGGTAGCTTACCCCCTTGGGTGGAATCAATGCCGCGCCTGGACTGTGGTGGACCATGATCAGGGCAACAGTCTGGATTCGGAGATGTATAAGGTTTACCTGGGGGTGGTGGCGGGCTTAGACTGAGGAGGTCTGGCCATGCTAAGCACTTTCGTCAATTTCGAGAAAGAGTTGCGGGAACGGGTGGTGGGGTTCCACAGCGAACAAGGCTATCCAGACCGCATATGAATGGTGATTTTGCCCTGTAAGAACTGTAAAAGGCGACGTTAAGGGCCTGTTGAAAAAGTCAGAGGGGAGAGCAGTCGTCATAAGAGTGAACGGACAACCGTTATGGTCGACAGGCTGCCGGTCTAGAAATGAGTGATAGGGACAGCGTCCACAGGAAGGCAGTGGGGATTCTGATCCTGCTCACACTATTGTTGACTATGGCTGTCGTGGCCTGCGACGACCCTGAACCGGTCGTGACGGCTCCCACGCAGCTGCCGACCTCGACTCCCACCGCTGCCGCTACGCCCATAGTGGAGGATGCCAGCGCATCTCCCGTCACCACTGTCCCAACCCCCGCGCAGACGCGAACGACAGTGCCTGCGGCTACGCCAGCGCCGACAGCGATGCCTGCGGCTGTGCCCGAGCCGACAGCGGTGCCTACGGCTGTGCCCGAGCCGACAGCGGTGCCTGCGGCTGTGCCCGAACCGACAGCGGTGCCTACGGCTGTGCCCGAGACGTTAGAGACTGAAGAGACAGACAGGGCCGCGTTGGCCGCCTTCTATCACGCCAACGGCGGAGCGAACTGGACGGACAATAGTAACTGGCTTAGCGAGGCTCCCATCGGCGAATGGTATGGCGTAAGCACCGACGCCAGCGGGCGCGTCACCGAGCTGGTTCTCAGATACAACCGGTTGACCGGTTCGATCCCACCGGTGTTGGGCGACTTGACCAACCTCAGAGTGCTAAACTTCAGCCCGGCCGATGGAACCCGGCGTTTGGCGGACTGCGAGGACGGTGCCTGCATTGACTATGTATATGGGATTCCTGTGGGTTCCGCCAACCAGTTGAGCGGGGATATACCACCGGAACTGGGTAGTCTCAGGAAATTGGAACTGCTAGGACTCCGCTCTAACGACTTGACCGGGGAGATCCCGCCGGAATTGAGCAAACTCACCACCCTGAAATGGCTGGACCTTAGCGGCAACCAGTTAACCGGGAAGATACCAGCAAGGCTCGGCAAACTCACCGCCCTGCGAATACTGGACCTCGGCTCCAACGACTTGAGTGGTGAGATACCGCCGGAGTTGAGCAACCACGCCAACTTGCAATGGATGGACCTTGCTGGTAACCAGTTGGGCGGGAAGATCCCGCCGGAATTGAGCGACCTCGACAACCTGCAAATCCTTGACATCGGCAGCAACCAATTGAGCGGGGAGATTCCTGCGGAGTTGGGCAACCTCACTAACCTGGCGACGCTGGACCTCGGCTCCAACGACTTGAGTGGTGAGATACCGCCAGAGTTGGGCAACCTTTCAAACTTGCAAAGACTGAACCTCGCAAGGAACCGGTTGAGCGGCGATGTCCCACCAGAACTGGACAGCCTCACCAACCTCCAAAGGCTGTCTCTCTCAGGTAACCAGTTGGCGGGGTGCATACCCGCGGGGTTGCGGGACGTACCGGACGACGACTTCACCGAGCTTGGTCTGCCCTTCTGCGAAGACACGCCCGAGTCGAGTCCTAAGCTTCGGCAGATCAGGGACAGGGGCAAGTTAATATGTGCCAGTCGAGATGAGGTGTCCGGCTTCGATATTGACCTCTGCCGCGCGCTGGCGACTGCGGTCCTGGGCGACCCCAACGCCATCGAGGTCCAACCTGTTACCGGCCAAATGATCCCGTCAGGCGAAGTTGACATGCTCGTCGGCTCAGCTACCTGGACAACCTCAGGCGATGCCCAGTGGGGCAACTACGTCCAGACGATGTTCTATGACGGTCAAGGCTTCTTGGTTGACAAGACGTCCGACATCTCCAGTGCGCTCGATTTGAAAGATGCGGCCGTCTGCGTGGCTCATGGCAGTACTTTCGAACTGAACCTGATGGACTTCTCCAACCAGAACGACCTGAACATAGTACCCCTCACATTCCAGGACACTGAATTAGTCGTGACCGCCTACGAACACGGGCAGTGCGACGCATCTACCGCCGACCGCTCCCAACTGGCAGTCTTGCTCGGTTCAGTCCTCTCCAATCCCGGCGCGCACGTCATCTTGACGGAGGCCATTTCTGAAGAGACTCTTGGCCCAGTTGTCCCGCGCGGTGATGACCAGTGGTTCGATGTCGTCAAAACCGTGATGTCCATACTGATCTATGCCGAAGCCTACGGTGTGGATTCTGGCAATGTTCCCAGCGCGGTTACCGGCGATGCCAGGGTTGACCGTCTGTTTGGTCTTGTAGATTCCTTCGGACAGGAGAACCTGGGCATGAGCCAGACGGTGGCCCAAGACGTTGTTCGCGCCGTGGGCAACTATGGCGAGATATATCAACGCAATCTCGGCCTAGACGGTATCAGTCTACTCAGGGAGAACAGTGACAACGCGCTGTGGGGAGACGCACCCTGCACGAACTGCCCGAAGGGTGGAAAGATATACGCCGAGCCTCTGTGGTAATCAGCCTATCAGTGGGGTTCCGCTTGGGAATCTCCCTGGTCTTCGTTGAACGCCAACCGCCCCCCACTGGCACACAATGCCTCCGCCCTTGTATCTTAGCTTGGAGGTGGATAGTTTTCTTTCTTAGGTGTGCGGGGTGCGGCAGACCGGCCCGCCCTGGGTCATAGAAGACCGTTGTCAAGCTTGGGTCGCCGCACCCTTTTCAGAACAGAGCCCGCACAGTTGCCTGGGTCAACCAAGCCCGCATCTGGCAAGGACGGGCCGACGGTTCGCAGGGAGGTTCTCATGGAGCAACACGGTATCTACGTAGGGGTGGATGTGCCAAGGCCCGGGTGGATGTGGCCATCCGTCCTGGGGGAGACAGACGTGAGGTCTGCAACGACCAGGCCGGGATCGCGGCACTGGTGGCCCAGATGCAGCAACTCAATCCCGCAGCCTTGGTGCTGGAGGCTACGGGTGGGCTGGAACTGCCCTTGGTGGCAGCCCTGGCAGCTGCCTCCCTCCCGGTGGTGGTAGTCAACCCTCGCCAGGTGCGGGACTTTGCCAGGGCCACTGGGCGGCTGGCCAAGACCGATTCCCTGGACGCGGCGGTCCTGGCTCACTTCGCCGAGGCCGTCCGTCCTCCCCGGCGTCCTCTCCGGGACGCCGAGACCCAGGTCCTCAGCTCGCTGGTGGCCCGCAGACAACAGGTGATGACCATGCTGGTAGCGGAGAGGAACCGACTCTCCAGTGCTACTATGGCCGTCCGGCCCAGCATTGAGGCCCACATCGCCTGGCTCAAGCAACAGCTGGACGACCTGGACCAGGGCTTGCGCCAGACCCTCCGCCAGAGTCCTGTATGGCGGGAGAAGGACGACCTGCTGCGCAGCGTACCCGGCATCGGAGACCAGATCTCTCTTACCCTTCTGGCATACCTGCCCGAACTGGGCACTCGCAACCGCCGACAGATCGCTGCCCTAGTGGGCGTGGCTCCCTTCAACCGGGACAGTGGTACCCTGCGGGGCAAACGCACCGTCTGGGGTGGACGGGCCAGGGTCCGCACAGCCCTCTATATGGGGGCGTTGGTAGCCAGTCGCTTCAACCCGGTCATCAGGGACTTCTACCAGCGCCTGTTGTCTGCCGGCAAGCCGAAAAAGCTGGCTCTGACCGCCTGCATGCGCAAGCTGCTGATAATCCTCAACTCCATGCTCAAGTACGGCTCGTCCTGGAACCACCCGGCCGCGAAGTCCCTCACCCATTCCTATTGACTTTCAAGACAGTTGCTTGACACACCAGGGAGGCGAACGGAGAGGGATGCAGCCTGGCCAGGTAATCGGAGGCTTTCCGGCGGGGAGAGATCATGCCGCAGCCCGGCGAGAAGGAGCGGGAGGCTCTCCGCCTCCACCTTGTGCCGGCGGTCAACGCCCGGATAGCCGAAGCACTGGCCCGGTCGAGAGCGACCAGAGAAGATATACGGCAGGAAAGAACCCGCCGCAGGTGATCCAGCCGATAGCGACCACGATGCAGCAGGCCCGAGGGCAGAGGGTTCGGGGTCGCCACTGGGAAAGAACGGATACGGCAACACGCACAGGAGTCGGACATGGCACAACGGACGCCCTCCCCTGTCAGCCTTCGGGAAGCCGTAGAAACCGTAATCGACCAGAACAAGAGCATCGGCTACAACCCCACCAGGTTTATTCAGATGACTCAAGGCGGTTATGCCGGGAACCTGGGTGAGATATGCGACAGGCTCATCCAGAGGGATGAGACCTACCAAGCCCTATCAGGGCAACTGGACAACCATCCGGACATCCTCACGCTGGAAGACCTGATAGTTCACTCTCCGCACGGAAGGGAATGGGGATTGGCTGAGCCAACAATCGTGATGGCGAAGGCGCGTGTGGAGGCATGGGACATAGAGGTGGGACTCCAGAGATGGTCTCCGCCTACAGGAGACAGACCCGAGTTGGTGTAGTATGCGAGCGGCAGAACCGACCAACCCGTTCCTACATTCGACATACCCGACATCAGGGGAGTTTCCATGACCCCTAACTTCCGCCTCCACACTGACGACTTTGTTCCGGCCATCCAGTCCCTGGAAGACTATTTTCGGGAGGGAGGCTCCACGATAGTGCAAGCCGCCTTCCAGCACACCTACTTCGTGCACCCGCAGGCAGTGTTGAACAGGACTCCCTTTTTTCCCGAAAGGGCAAGATACAGCCGGAAACATTACCTAGGGACCGGCAAAGGCCAAAGCACCACCTGGAAGGCCGGGGACGGAAGAGAGACCATCCTTGACGACAATTCCAGAGCCCAGATGGCCTGGGAGAAGTATACCGGAAGCAGGCTGGCCCGGCGGTCCGGCTATGGGGTCCGTCATATCTGGGGAAACACCCACAACCCCGATGCGTTCACCGCTGGCTGGAACCTGTGTTACATGCCCTTCTGGGCGGGAATGCTCACGGAGGACCAACACCCTCTCCTCGAACTCCAGACAGCAATCCGCCAAGCCTCATGGGACCTCTATTTTTCTGTCAGCCCAGTATGTGACGTCCCTGACTTTGTGAGTGACCCAGGCATCGACCTAGCGGCCCTGCTGGACAGAACTCCACTGATGGTCCTGTCCCGAGAATACAGAGAGGTTGATCCAGAACCGGCCCAGCAGAGGCAGCGTATACCAAGAGGGCGAAGACACACTCTCCCGATCACCCTGGAGCCGCCGAACTCTGAGGATTTCCTGGACGCACTCTTGAGGACCAAGAAGGCGTGGATCCAGGTCTCGTATCAAGACGGACGAACAGAGTTGCAACCCTGGAACGCGGGCAATATGAAGCCCACCTCAAACGTCATCGCAAACCTGAGGAGCAGACCAGAGTTTCGCAGTGACGTCCGGCAGAAAAACGGGATCGCCAGCGTCAGGGTTACCATCGAGGAACCGGCCAAGGAAGGGTTAACCAACACGGAAGATACACAGCTTACTGGCTGGCGGAGACCTCTTGCCCAGTTCTTCAGCCGGAGAGATCCTGGGAAACAATAACCATGAGCCAGAGAGCCTCCCAGTCAAGCAAGACCGCCCCACTGCTCCACCTGTTCAACCGGAACAAGGCGTCCAACGTCAGGTTCGAAGACGACGTCCTCACCGTCTGGGCCAAGTCCGGCCGGATCGCACAGAGCGTGAGGGCCGATGAGATCCGTGAAGTCAATCTCCAGAAACTTCCACTCATCAGCCGGCTCACCGTCTTTACAAAGCAGGGACGGACCATCACCGTGGGCGGGCTGGAACGCGGCACCTCAGAGAGGCTCCACTCCCAACTCCACAGCCGGGTGGAGGAGATCCTCAACGATGAGGCCACCAGGAAGGCCAACACCCTAGGTCCCCAGATCACGGACCTGAGGGACTCCATCACCTCCTACTTGGCCCCGCACCGGTTCATCCGGCGTTCCCACGCCACCGACATGACCCAGTCCACAGAAAAACTGAAACAGCAGTTGGACGAGAGGTCCCGGCAAAAGTTGAGCAGCCGACGCCAGCCCAGTCACTCCGGTGGCTGGAATCAACCACCGAACGCCGTACGCCTTGGAAGGGGACTAGGGCCGCCCTGAACGAGACGTTCCTTGAAGCCTCCGTACCGAAGGTCCGAAGAGGCCACCCGAGACATGCTGAGGAACGGGCTGACCGACGAGCAGGCCCGGAACATCGCCACCGATGAGGACGCCACCCTGGTCCTGGCCGGCGCCGGCACCGGGAAGACCGCCGTGATCACCGGGAAGATAGCCCACCTGGTCCGCAACCTGAGGGTACCCCCGGAGTCCATCCTGGCCTTGGCGTACAACCGGAAGGCGGCCCTGGAAATCAGGGAACGACTCCCCAGGCGACCTGAAGGGCGCCCAGATATCCACCTTCCACTCTTTCGCCCTCAGGGTCGTGGCAAGCCAGGGGACCGCTCCCAGCCATCAGCAAGTTGGCCCAGGACAACTTCGCTTACAACGAAGGCGATTGACGGGATACTGGCCCGGATGATGACCGACCCCCGGGATGGCCCGCCTGATCATCCAGATGGTGTCGTCGTTCTCCACCGAGTACCGGGATCCGTTCGACTTCGATAACCCCGCAGGACCACGAGAAGTACGTCCAAGACGTCGAACTCCGGACCCTGAACGGGGAGTTGGTCAAGAGCTTCGAAGAGACTCACGGTCGCCAACTTCCTGGCAGTGAACGGAGTCCGCTACACCTACGAGAAGCCGTACGAGTTCCTGACCGCCACCAAGGAACACCGGCAGTACCAGCCTGATTTTCACCTGACCGAATACGACATCTACATCGAACACTTCGCCCTGAATGAACAGGGCCAGGCGCCTCCGGGGTGGACCACCTACACCCAGGAAGCCCAGTGGAAGAGAGACCTCCACGCCCAGCACCAGACCAAGCTCATCGAGACCCACAGTTGGCAGCACAGGAAGGGGAGTCCTTGAAATCCAGCTTGGAAGAAAAGCTGAAGGAGCAGGCTGTCGAGTTCAACCCCGTCCCTGAGGAGGAACTAGTCGAAAGGCTGTCCAAGGAGAGAATATCCCGGCTGTCGTCCCTGTTGGGGACTTTCCTGAACCACGCCAAGTCCAGCAACCTGGAGCAAGATCAGATCGTCCAGAGGAGCAAGGATCAGAAGGACAGAGACCGGGATAGGGCCAGGTGCTTCCTCGAGATCTTCGAGATAGTCAGGGAGGGGTATGAGGAACTGCTCCGAGAAGAGAACGCCGTTGACTTCCACGACCTGATCAACGAGGGCCGCAGAGTGATAATCACCAGCGAGGAAGGTGGGAAAATCCGTTCTGGTACGTCCTCATCGACGAGTGTCCAGGACATCTCCAACAGCCGTATGAACTTGGCCAAGGCCCTCAAAAGGTGGGGGCTGGCCTACTTCCTAGTCGGAGACGACTGGCAGTCCATCTACCGGTTCGCCGGCACCTACGTGGGTCTGGTCCACCAGGTGGGCGAACACCTGGGGTTCACCCGCCGGGAGAGTCTGACGAAGACCTTCCGGTTCGGGGACGGGATTCTGAGAGCCCTCAAGCCGGTTCGTCCAGCAGAACTCCTGAGCAGACCAGGAGGGCGTCTGGAGGCCCACACCCAAGACGGAGACCTAGGCATCACGGTAATTCCTTCCGACCTCCCGGAGACCGGACTCCACCAGGCACTCAGGGAGATTGAGGAAATCAGGGATGGAGCTAGGGAGTCCATCATGGTGCTGGGAAGATATAGAAACAGCCGGAGCGCCCTGGGTCGGCAGAGAGGGGGAATCAGGAACCTGGCATTCAATACGGTCCACAGCACCAAGGGGCAAGAGGCTGATTACGTGGTAGTCCTGGACCTGAGGGACGACCGGTACGGGTTTCCTTGCAAGGTGGAGGACGACCCGCTGCTCACGATCGTGATGCCTCCGACCCACGGAAACCAGTACCCGTTCGCGGAAGAGAGGAGGCTCTTCTACGTGGCGCTGACCCGGGCCAGGAAGGCGGTTTACCTGGTCACTGACCCGGCGAGACCTTCCCTGTTTGTGAGAGAGATGCTGAAGAACTGCCCGGAGGTAAAGGTCAGAGACGGAATGAGACCGCCCTGTCCGGCGTGTGGAAGAGGGGCGCTGGTCCCGTCCCAGTCGGGTGACAACTTCAGGTGTTCCAACTTCCCCAGGTGCCAGCACCTCTCGCCCAGGTGTCCGGGCTGCAGACGGGGATACGTCAGTTTGAACGAGGAACAGGCAGAGTGTTCGAACCCGACCTGTGAAACACCGCCGGAACTATGCCCAAGATGTCGGGAAGGGATACTGATGCTGAGGTCGGGGCACTCGAAGTTCTGGGGGTGCAGCAGGTATCAGGGAACGCCATCCTGCACGTACACCCGGAGCGCGGGGGAGGAAGAGCAGGGACCACCGCGGCGAAGCCGGCCGATCCCTGTGGGGCGGAGGAGACCCAGGTATCAGGTCCGACAGAAGAGATGAGGTAGTCCTTGGGTTATGGCACCTAGAGAAAGAAATCAGGGTACGATTATTGTAGTATGAGTTTGGTGATCTCCATAACAGAATAAGTGGAAGCCACCGACTTACTTAACAACTAAAGGAGCCGACCAACGTGACCACAGAGACATGTCGGGCCCTGCCTCAGCCCAACGACCCGGTAACAGAACCGGTCATCAACTCGCCCTTCGAGACCCCCCAATGGCGCTGGCAACTCGACACCAGCACCAAGGCCTATGCACCGGCCCTGCCGGGACGAAGGGATTCCCAGAACATACCGCCAGTAGCCGGTTCCAGGAACCTGCGAGGCAACCAGGCACTTCCGAGAGAAATGGGAGCCCACTGGATTCCTCTCAAACTGGTCAACGACATCAGGACGATTGTCCTAGGCTGGCAGGAGGATGGATACCCGGGCATCACCCAAACCAGCCGGGACCTCATCAACCACTGGACCGACGAGGAAGCCTGCCAACTGTACTTCGCTCAACTTGACGCGATGTTGACCCACATTTACCTAAACGAGGCAGCAACCAACCAGATCAGGGAAGAAATCCAAGGAATAAACGACCGGTACAACGACGGCATACTCCGGATTGCTCACAAGATGGCGACCGCCACCGGGAAGACCCCCGTGATGGCGATGCTCATCCTCTATCACACCGCGAACCACCGGAACGCCGCCCGGACGACCACCGGTTCACCAGGCGTTTCCTGGTGATCACGCCAGGACTCACCGTCAGGGAGCGCCTCCAGGACTCCCTGGACCCAGGACACGAAGACAGCGACTGGAAGGCCTTCAACTTGGTACCACCCGGAGACCAGTGGGAGCAGGCCCTATCCTCCGCCAGTGTCAACGTGATCAACTACCACCAGATGCAACCCAAGGACCTGGAGCCAACCAGCACCAAGCAGCAGCAGTTAATCGCAGGAGGCTCCAACCCGACAACTCCTGAGGAACTGGAGACGAGAAGGGAAACCTCACGGGACGTGGTGGACCGGATAGCCGACGGGAAGTCCCAACTGGGACCCATCCTGATTATCAACGATGAGGGCCATCACTGCCACAGGGGAGACCCCGACAAGAGAAACGCTTTGCCCCAGAACACCCAGTGGTTCGATGGCATCCAGCAGATACGGGACGCTGGACTGCTCCGCTACGTCGTAGACATGTCGGCTACGCCAATCTTCCTAGCCCAATCCAACCCCAGGCCCTTTGACTGGATAGTTTCCGACTACTCCCTCATCGACGCCATTGAGGCCGGGCTGACCAAGATACCCCGAGTGCCCACATCGACCAACCGGTCGAACGGTTCGGATCTCAGAGACATATTCAGCCACACAGACCCCAAGCAGGCCGGGGACTTCCGCCCCGACGTGACGGGAAAC
>CBDANK010000002.1:0-1031507 GCA_965197565.1 Dehalococcoidia bacterium | reverse complement strand
GGCTTTCGCCGGAATGACGGGAGGGAAAGGTTTAGATGCTTACTCAGGCATCAGTAAGCGGGCATGACGATCAATTCCGGTAAGCTGAATACAGTTTCGGAGGCCCTAGTTGCTTAAATACCTTAATGGTGAAAAGCGTCTGCCGGGGCTGTCCCAGCTTACGGGCAGCCAGTTCGTGGCGACCACGCTGACGGTGTTGGTCGTTGGTTACGTTTCGTGGAAGATCGGCCAGTCGGCGGACCAAGCCCTTCAGTTTCTCTTCAACAGCGTCTCTGTGGGCGCCATATACGCTTTGCTGGCCATCGGGTTCACCATTGTATACGGCACCGTCTGGTTCTTCGACCTGTACTACGGCGCCGCCGCCGCCATGGGAGCTTACGGCGTCTTCTATTTAAGGTCCAAAGAGGCGCTGCAAGTAGGCCAGTTCGAGGTACAGAATGTTTACGTCAACGTCGTCTTTGCACTGCTGGTTACCGGGGTCGTAGCATGGGTGTTGTACACCTGGTTCTACCCGCGCCTGAGGACACGCATAGCCCCCTCGATGGTGCTTGCGGCCGGCGGCCTATTGACGATGGGGGCCGGAGTCTACACGGGGATCATCCTTTCTTATCCTGACCACTTGAATGTCATCCTCAGTCCGTTGATCGGCGGTATGACAGCGGGAGCGGCTGCCTTGGCCCTGCACCAGGGTTATAGCCATGACCGGCTTGGAACAAGAAACGTTATTCCTTTGCTGGTTGTTGCCGGGGCCGGGACCTTGTTCTGGGCGCATACTGCGGCCTGCTGGTGGCCAGGACGCCCGGGTCCAGTCTCTATCTGAGTTGGGCCGTCTCAAGCCTGCTGGCGGGAGCGGTGGGCTTGGCCCTGTACCGCGGCCTGTACGTGTATATGCGCCGCCGCGCCAGATCGCCCCTTATCATGCTGGTGGCTTCCCTTGGTATTCTCCTAGCCATCACCGCCTTTACCACCATAATCTTTCAGAGCGCTCCCCGCCCCTTGCCCGAAGCTTTCGGCAACGACCCTTGGAGCATAGGCGGAGCCAACATCAAGCCATTCAACGTTTTCACCATAGGCGTGGTCGTCGCTGCTTTTGTTGGCCTTGTGCTTCTCCTGAAGAAGACCTCTTTTGGGAAGGCGGTGCGGGCCATCAGCGACGACGAAGAGGTGTCAATGGTGGTGGGGATCAACACCACCGCTGTTATCGCCGTCGTTTTCTTCATCGGCGCGACCTGCGCTGCCTTGGCCGGACTCTTGAGCGGCCATGATACCGCCATCCAGCCCAGAATGGGCCTCCTGCTTCTTTTGAAGGGCTGGATAGCGTCTGTGGTCGGCGGCATAGGGAACATCTACGGAGCCATAGTTGGCGGATTTACCTTGGGTCTAGTCGAGAACTACGGCATCTGGGACCTGGCCGGCGAGTGGAAGGATGTTATTTCCTTCATTCTCCTTATTTTGTTCCTCGGCTTCTGGCCCAAGGGGCTGTTGCCTAGAAAGTAGGCTCATGCTACTGAGGCTGTTCAACGATTCCCAGGCGTTTTGGAAAGGCTCCAGCCGCAATCTGGAGCTGTGGATAAACCTGTTGGTGATTGCTTGGGCGGTGGCCTTTGTAGTGTGGCAGGGCACCGGATTTGCTATAACCGTCGGTACTGTCTTCGCCATCTGGGCCATACTGGCCGTGAGTCTGAACCTGCTGGTGGGGTTTACCGGCCTCCTTTCGGTGGCCCATATCGGATTCTTCGGCATCGGCGCCTACGTGATGGCCATTCTCACCTCAAACCCGGCATACGAGCAGTTGCGTTCGGAAGCCATTCCCACCTTTGCTTGGCCCTTCTTCGCTGCGCTGCCTCTATGCATGATCATCGCCGGCTTGGTAGCCATTATCGTTGGCAGCGTCTTCAACCGCTTCCGGGACGACATCTTCGTTCTCGCCTCCTTCGGCTTCGCTATTATATCTTTTAACGTCTTTCTAAACTGGCGGGACCTAACCAGGGGGGCTTTCGGAATTCACGAGATAAATAAGCCGGCCATTGGAGGGTGGGTGTTCGACGGGAGGTTAGAGTTCCTGCTGCTGGCCCTGGTGTTTCTGGCCATCGTTATGCTGATTTCCTGGTTCATAGTGACCTCTTCCTTCGGACGAGTGCTCACCGCGGTCCGGGAAGACGAGCAAGCAATTGAGGTCTTCGGCTACCGGGTGGTTTTTTACAAGCTGGCAATATGGGTAATCTCGGCCATGATGGCGGGCTTGGCCGGAGGCATCTTTAGCAGTTGGACCAGCTTCATTGATCCCAACTCTTTTATCCTGCTGGAATCCATCCTCATGGTGTCGATAGTGATTCTCGGCGGCCTGGCCACCGTGTGGGGTTCCTTGATCGGGGCGTTGGTCTTCGTGTTGCTGGAAGAAGGGATGCGCTTCCTGCCCTTTTTGCCCACCGAATTCATCGGGCAGGCTCGCCAGATCGTTCTCGGGGTCCTACTGGTTTCGCTAATGTTATTCAGGCCTCAGGGCCTGGTGGGGAGATACAAGCTGTGACTACTGCCGAAACGGAAGCCTATGGCCCTTACTCCCTGGAGACAACGGAGCTTTCCAAACACTTCGGCGCGGTCAAGGCGGTGGACCAGCTAACCCTGTCCATTCCCAAGAAAGGCATGACCAGCATCGTGGGACCCAACGGCTCGGGAAAATCGACCCTGGTGAACCTGCTAAGCGGGATATTGCCCATCGATGGCGGGCTGGTGATTATAGATGGGGTTGGCCTCAAGGTGGTCAAGACCTACGAAACTCCGGCCCATGGCCTGACCAGGACTTTTCAGGAAGTAAGGCTCTTCGATCAAATAACCGTATGGGACAACCTGATGGTGGTACTCACCAATAGACGCTTGTTTCCCGCACTGCTGGAAAGAGCGAAACCCGCTTACAAGAAGAAAACCCAGGATATTTTGGAAAGCGTGGATATGTGGGAAAAGCGGCGCGCTCTGGCCATGAACCTGTCCTATGGTCAGCGGAAGTTGCTGGAAATCGGCCGGGCCATGGCGCTGGATGTGAACATATACTTGTTTGACGAGCCTTTCGCTGGGCTCTTTCCTCAGATGTTGGAACGGGTTAAGGGGATCTTAAAACAGATGAGGGACCAGGGCCACACCATCATATTCATCTCTCATAACATGGATATAGTTCGAGAGCTGTCAGACCACATATTTGTCCTGGACAGCGGCGCGCTTCTAGCAGAGGGAGAGGTTGAGGAGGTCCTGAGCAAAGCCGAGGTGATAGAGGCCTACCTGGGGGCCTGACCACAGCCCAAAGTTGGACCGGCTTCCTTGGGGAGATGATCGGTAGATGGATACTCGAAAAATGACGGGACTACTGGCCAGATTCAAAGAGAGCTTCACCAAGGCCGATGGAGGGACAACCGGGCTTGCCTTGCGCCCCTCGGGGCAGCCTGGGCCGCCAACCGGCGAAATGAAATTTCTCGAACTGGTAAATATATCTGCGCACTATGGCGCGGTTATAGCCCTGGACGATGCTTCTCTGGGAGTTGAAAGGGGAGAGATCGCCGCGGTGATGGGGCCCAACGGGGCCGGAAAATCCACGGTGCTCAAAGCCATAATGGGCATAGCGCCGGTGGTGTCCGGTGAGGTTTACTGGCAGCAGGAGCCTTTGCATGCCGCCACCCACGAGATAGTAAACCTGGGCATTTCCTTCGTGCCCCAAGGCAGGCGGGTGTTTACCCACCTGACCATCGAAGAGAACTTGGAGATGGGTTGTCTCTATCTGCGGGACCGGGCGGAAAAAAGACGCCGTATGGAATCGGTGATGGACCTGTTTCCTGTGCTTTATGAGAAAAGGCGGGACTTGGCCAGCCAGATGTCCGGCGGTCAACAGCAGATGTTGGCCCTTGGCCGAGGGTTGATGGCAGACCCGGAGGTGCTGCTACTGGATGAACCGACCCTGGGGTTGGCGCCGATAGTGGTTAAAGAGGTGTTCCAAAAAGTATCGGAGATCAACCAAAGGTTGAAGACTACTATCTTCGTAGTTGAACACAACATCAGAGGCGTTTTAAACATCGTGGACCGGGCATACGTTTTGGACAAAGGCCGGGTGGTCCACGACGGCACGCCTGAATCGGTGAGGGAAAGCGACATATTGACTCAGGTGTTCTTGGGGAAGGCGGGATGATAGGCCAACGGCCGAAAATACCTTTCGTCATACCCGCGAAAACGGGTATCCAGGGGTGTTGGGCCCACGGCAATCGCATCTTACGGATAACTTATATGGCTAAGCTCCCACTTCGATGTCGTTCCGAGCCCCTCGACTTCGCTCAGGATAAACTCCGCGGCGAGGAATCTAAAGCATCTGTCCGCAAGACTACGCCGGCATCACCACCGACCTTCCACCATTGAGGGAATATGTCGCTGGAATAGTATGATGACTGTGAAGAACCGCTTTAGATTCCTCACTACGTTTCGGAATGACATGATTGGGGACCAGACGCCTATTTTCACGGCAATGGGCCGGACCGCCCAGTGTTAGCTCTTGGGCGGCCCTAGCAGAATATCCTGGCCTTCAATTCGCAACTGATAAATCTTGATGCTTTCGTCGGCCGGCGGGGTTATCGCTTCACCGGTGATCACGTTGAACGCCGACCCATGCAGCGGGCACTCGACCTCCAGGCCGTTCAGGTCGCCCTCGGAGAGGGAAGCAAAGGCGTGGGAGCAAATATCGTCACATGCGTAAACGTTTCCCTCGACGTTTACCAGCAATACCCGCTCGTCTCCCACTTCAACTACTATCATTTCGCCCGCTGCGAGGTCACTCACATCGGCCACCTTGACAAAGCCCGACTCGGCCATAAATCACTCCGTTCCTGGTGAATTTGCCAGGGTCCTAATAGCAACCGTCAACATACCGGCATCAGGACCCAACAGCGTTAGAGACATTATAGGTTACCCTTGCCAGCGAATGAAAGCAATGCGGTGGACAGTCGCAATGAGCATTGAATATAATGGCCTTGGCAAGCCCAATGGGCCTGGACCGTCCGGTTAGGAAAAAGTCTCCCTCAAAGCCAGGCCTTGGCTGCCTCACCGTTCTGGAGAGGTGCCGGAGTGGCCGAACGGGCGCGACTGGAAATCGCGTAGAGGTTAACAGCTTCTCGCGGGTTCGAATCCCGCCCTCTCCGCCGAGACTGTTCGCCTTCCCCAATACGAAATGCCCCGGTATAACCTCTGTCAGCTTTGAATCAGCTACGAATGTCCAGTCCTGCCGATAGTCAAGCGGGCCGAGTGAGAAAAGACGGGGCTGGCAGCTAATCAGCGACAACCCTTACTGGCCGCCCGTGCCGTGGCCCGGTCACGTCCAGATCGTGAGCGGTGGGCGGCTTAGGACATTCTAGGGGAAGATTGACTCATGGGCACAGACTCTGAGAGAACTTCGAAAGAGGCGGCGATGGGTATATTCACTGTCCCCATAAGGGTAGAAAACTTGGAAGATGAGCGATTCGTGGATCTAGAGGCCACGGTGGACACAGCGGCTACCTACACGTTTGTATCTGAGGACACTCTGGACCAATTGGGGGTAGAGCGTGCTGGTCAGCGCACCTTTGAACTCGGTGACAACCGGGTCGTAGATTACCCGATAGGCTATGTCCGTCTACGAGTCAACGGAGACCAGGTTATCACCTTCGTAGTCTTTGGCCCGAAGGACAGTGAGCCTTTATTGGGAGTTACTGCATTGGAGCTGCTAAGCCTGGGAGTTGATCCAGTCAACCAGCGATTGGTCCAAGTTCGAGCATCGCGTTAGATGGACATCATCGTCGAGGGCCGCTGGCGGCTCTGGTTGAACCATTCTTTGTCGCTGCCCCGGTTGCGGCAACCCGGCCGGTGGGCGCGGCGGAAAGGGGCTGGTCACAAACCCTTGGTTGGATACAGTTCCAGATTGGCGCAATGCTCCAGCCGCTGCCCAGCCAGCCCGGATACCAGGTTGCGGGCCGCCACCATGCACATCTCCCGCCGGGAAGCAACGGAGGCGCTGCCGATATGGGGCGTGATCACCAGGTTCTCCAAGGTCAGCAGCGGGTCGTCCGGTAGAATCGGCTCGGGGTCGGTCACGTCCAAGGCAGCAGCTTGTATCCACTTTTCGCTGAGGGCAGTGTAAAGGGCCTTGGAGTCCACCACGGGCCCTCTGGCCAGGTTGATGAGGACCGCGGTAGGCTTCATCATGCGCAGTTCCCGCTCTCCGATGTAGTGGCGGGTCTCCGGCGTCAGTGGCATGTGCAAAGAAATGAAGTCGGCGGAGCTTAACAATGAGTGAGTCTCGGCGTACTCAAGCCCGTAACGTTCTTCCAGCCCCGGTTTGCGGGTCCGGGAGTAGTAGATAACCTTCATCTCGAAACCCAGGGCGCGTTTCGCCATCTCCAGCCCAATCTGGCCCAAGCCGATAATTCCTATGGTCGCCCCGTGCACCTCCGTTCCCAACCAATACATAGGATGAAAGGCCATCTTCCAGCCGCCCGCCCGGACCCACCGTTCGCTCTCGCTGATGCGCCGCGCCGCCGCCAACAGCAGAGCGAAGCCAACGTCGGCGGTGGCTTTGGCCAGTACTCCGGGGGTGTAACCCACCAGAATGCCCCGGCGGGACGCTGAGGCGAGGTCGATATTGTCCAGTCCCACCGCTAGCTGGCTGATGACCTTGAGTTTAGGAGCACGGTCGAGCAATGGAGCATCGATCCGGTCCATGATATTGGTCAACACCCCATCCACATCGGAAACCTTATCGGCGAGTTGCTGCGGGGTGGGCGGACTCTGCTCAGGCCACACTTCCAATTGGGCTGTTCGACCGATCAACTCCAGAGCTTCAGGGAAAACCTGCCTAGTGACAAAGGCCCGAGGAGCGACCATAGCCAGCCTGCCCTCACATCTCTAAGAGTTGGGCCATTGTAGCCGAACCCTCCGGGACTTTCCAGGCCCTGAATTGACCCGTAAAAACTCCGCCATCTTCTCCATGCCTTTCTGCGGAGTATAATGCGTTAAACGGAGCAACTGTTCAGAGTTGAGGGAATCGGTCCTTCGACTCCGCTGCGCTGCGCTCCAGGATGAGCGGTTCCATGTCAGTGCGCTCGCCAAATCTGAACAGTTACTAAACGGAAGGGTCCTGCATACTTGGAGAGAATCCATGCCCCATAATTCCCAATCGACGGAGTTTGGACTGTTTTCCCGGCTGCCTTACCGGCCGGGAACCTCTCACGCCCTAGCGGTCCAGGAGCACCTTGCCTTGGCGAAGGCGGCCGAGGAGTTGGGCTTCGACACGTTCTGGCAAGGGCACGAACAGTTCCAACCCGAAATATTCCTGGGGTCCGCGCCTTTATGCGTTGCCGGCGCTATTGCGGCGGCCACCAGCCGGATGCGCATCGGGACCGCTGTGCTGCAACTCGCTCTGGACCACCCCCTTCGTGTGGCCCAGGACGTGGCCACATTGGACCAGATCAGCCAAGGCCGTATTGTCCTGGGCGTGGGGCGGGGCGGCTTTGACTACCCCTATCAGCCTTACAAGATACCGTATGTAGAGAGCACAGCCCGGAACAAGGAAGCCTTGGAGATCATAAAGAAGGCTTGGACTCAGGAACGGTTCTCCCATCGCGGCCAATACTGGAGCTTCGACGACGTGTCGGCCGGTCCCAAGCCCTACCAGCAGCCACACCCACCGATTGCTCTGGCCGGCGTCAACCCGGAGACTTTCTCCCATGCGGGAGAAGAAGGCTACATCCTTTTCATCAATGCCAGGGCCGGCCAGAGCAGCCTGCGGGCCCACTGTGAGGAGTATCGCAGAGCATGGCGCAAAGCAGGCCGCCAGGGAATGGGCCGCATCTATACTCTAATCAGCGTCTATGTAGGGGATACGCCCGAACAGGCTTACTCCGAGCCGGAAGCCACCGCCATGAGGTCCATTCGCTTCCTCGCCAAGTGGACCGCGACCCCGCTGGAAGGACTGTCCCAAGAGGCTGCGCTGGCGCGGGCGGAGAGGGCCCGCCGGAACTTGACCGTCTCTTACGACGAGGTGTTCCGCACCGACGTCGCTTTTGGGACGGCCGAGGCCGTGAGAGAAAACTTGGGAGAGCTACAGGAGGAGTTCGGGCTTTCAGGGTTTATCATGGATATGAACTCGGGAGGCCTCCTGCCTCATGAGCGGGTCGTCAACTCCATGCGTCTATTCGCCGATCATGTTGCGCCCTATCTCAAATAATCACTGAGCGTGTTTCTCCGGGCTCCTGTACCTACCGCCTCCAAACTCCTTCAGGGTGGGCAGGTGGGAATCAATATACGGATAAAATATTAAAGCCCCAATTTTCCGGGGTTCATGATGTTGGCGGGGTCTAGGGCCTGTTTTAAGTCCCGGATAACTTGGTGGCCCGCGCCCAATTCCCGCGCGAGCAGGTGGTTTAACTTGACTCCGACGCCGTGGCAATACTCCATGACTCCGCCCATGTCTTGGGCCAGTTCCAACACCTGCTCCACCACCCTGGCCAGGTTGTCTCGGAAATTACCGCCGGTTTCCGAATCGGCGACCATCAGCATAGAAAACAGCTCCGGCCGGCTCCAGATAGCGTACTCCACGGTCCTAACTCCGCTGCCAGCCATTAGACGGTCGCAACGCTTCCGGTACTCCAATACCTTGGAAATGGGCAATGCCAGGTGCAGGTAGTCGAAGCCCCGGCTCAAGCTGCGGTCCCACCGGACCCGGCGGGGCTGCCCCAGTGCCGACCGTTTGTAGTCCAAGCCCGATTGGTGCCGGTCCCGCCAATAGGCCATCGTAGGCTTAGGCCCAACGGTCCGGCCGCCGAACTGGGCGCACACCAAGGCGGACCGCTTTTCCTGAGCGGCAACCCCTTCCCGGTACCCCTCGAACATTAGATGTAGTTGGACGCCGTCCTCCTCTTCGGTCAGGTCCAACAGCGTGGGTTGGATTCCCAAAGCCAGCAACTCGGAGGCGGCGTTAAACCCTTGGTCGAAGCTGTCGAAGGATTCTGTGGCGAAGACTTGAGCTTCGGGCCGCCGATAAACCCGAATAGTGGCCTTGGTGATGATGCCGAACACGCCCTCGCTGCCGACGAACAACTGGTTTAGACCGGGGCCCGAAGAGTACTTGGGCACCGAGCGCGTATTAAGAATCCGGCCATTGGGAAGGACCACCTCCAACCCCACTACTTGCTGCCCCATGGGGCCGAAGGCCGCGGCGCGATAGCCAACGCCGTTGGTGGATATTGCCCCGCCTATGGTGGCGATGGGAACACTGTAGGGGTCGTGGCCGGGCATGAGGTCCTGTTCCGCCAATGTGTCCACCAAGTCTTGGAGCACAACTCCCGCTTCCACCCGGGCGGTCAGGTCGGTGGGCTTCACTTCCAAGACCCGGTTCATTCGCCCCATATCGACGACGATGCCGCCGCAAACCGGCAGCGCGCCGCCCATTACTCCGGTGCCGCCGCCATAGGGTATCAGCGGTATTTGCCGCTGGCCGGCTAGGACCACGATTTGGGACACCTCTTCGGCACTGCCGGGACGCACCACCAAGTCGGCCAACCGGTCCAACCTGGCCTCGGCGCCAAAGGCCCGGAAGGGGGTCAGCGCGTCGGCCGAATACCGGTCCAGGTCGAAGGGGTCGATGAGGAGGTTCGGCTTCCCGACAATCCGGGACAGCGATTCAATGGCAGAGCTATCCAGCACAATCTCTCATTGCCGGGGCCGGTACTGCCAGTGGCTCCCTTGGGGGGTATCTTCCACGGATACGCCCTGAGCGTCCAAGCCCTGTCTAATCCGGTCCGCCAGTTCGTACTGTTTGGCTTGCCTCAACTGAGCCCTGGTCTCCAGCAGCAGGTCGATAAAGGGCTTGGCCGCCAACTGGTCCTCTTCCCTTGGCCCTTGGCCTTGGAAAGTCAACCCCAGGATGCCGCCCAAATGGCGAAGGCAGTCCTGCGCTTGGCCGGCGCTGCGGCGAGTGTCTTGGGCCCGGTTGATTTCCCGGGCCAGGTCGAAGAGAGCGGCCAAGGCCCGCGGCGTGTTCAGGTCATCGTCCATGGCCTCCAAGAACCGCTTTTGGTACGGCGCCGGGTCAAGGGGGTCGCCGGTGCCTTCTTCGTTGCGGTTTAGGGCTTGAACCAAACGCAGGGCGCTTCGCTCCATGGCGGCGCAGCCTTCGTCGCTGAACTGCAAAGGGCTGCGGTAGTGGGAGCTGAGAAAGTAGAGGCGCAACGAGTCTGGGGCGTACTTGCCGAGGGCTTCTTCCACCGACACCAGGTTGCCCAGGGACTTGCTCATCTTATCTTCGCCCAGTCGGAGCAGGCCGTTATGTACCCAGTAGCGGGAGAAAGGCTCCCGGCCGGTGGCGGCTTCGCTCTGGGCTATTTCATTCTCGTGGTGGGGGAAAATCAAGTCCTGGCCGCCGCCGTGGATATCCAGGCCCTCTCCCAAATAGGTGGTGGACATGGAAGTGCATTCGATGTGCCAGCCGGGGCGTCCGGGGCCCCAAGGACTGTCCCAAGCCGGCTCGCCGGGCTGGGCTCCCTTCCAGAGGGAGAAATCCATGGGATGTTCTTTGCGTTGGTCCACCTCCACCCTGGCGCCCGCAACCATGCCGTCCAGGGTGCGGTGACTCAACTTGCCGTACCCCTCGCTGCGGGTCACTCGGAAAAACACATCGCCGTCCGCAGCGTAGGCGTAGCCTTTGTCCACCAGGTTGCGTATGGTGTCGATGATTGGGGCAATCTCCTGGGTGGCTCTTGGATAGATGTGGGCCCGTTGCACGTTGAGAGCGTCCATGGTCCGGAAGAAATCTTCGATGTATTGTTCGGCCAGTTCCTCTACCGGTATATTTTGCTCTTGGGCCCTTTGGATGATCTTGTCGTCCACGTCGGTGAAGTTTTGAACGTGGCGCACCTGGTAGCCCAAATACTCCAGGTAGCGGCGCAGCACGTCAAACACCACGTAGCTTAAAGCGTGGCCCACGTGGGTAGCCGAGTAAGGCGTCACTCCGCAAACGTACATCTTGACGCACTTATCGTCGGCTGGAACGAATTGCCGGGCTTCGCTGGTGAGGGTGTTGTAAAGCTTCATAGCCCCGTTACTATCGATGCCACGGCGCAGGCGGCGATGCCCTCCTCTCTGCCGACGAATCCCAGGTAATCGGTGGTGGTAACCTTGATCCCGATCCGCTGGGCGGCTACGGAAAGGGCGGAAGCCGTCTGCTCCCGCATGGTTTCAATGAAGGGTCCCAGCCTTGGTTTTTGCGCCAACATTGTAGCATCGACATTGGATATGCGCCAACCGCCGCAGCGGACCAAGTCCGCCACTCTGGAAAGCAGCAACAAGCTGGAAATATTCTTGTACTGGGCATCGCTGGAGGGAAACCGGGACCCCTTGTCGCCCAGTCCTGCTGCGCCCAGCAGGGCGTCCATCATGGCGTGCGCCAGCACGTCTCCATCGCTGTGCCCCGCCAGTCCCAGGCCGTGAGGTATGTGGACCCCGCCCAGGACCAAGCGGCGGCCGGAAACCAAGGGGTGGGCATCGAAGCCGATGCCAACGCGAAAGTCGGGAACGCCCTGCGTCAAATCTCGCTCGCTTTAAATCTGCCTTGAATCAGGGAATATCCAGTCTGGCGATTCTATCTGCTTCTTTGCGCTTTATAGACGCGGTTTCGCAGATTGTAGTTCAGATGTTGCGCTGCCGGCACTCACTCGGACGGATGGTCAGGCAATCCGCTGTGCGTCGCGTCCGGTGGTTGGGGCTGACCGGCAGTGCAGGCCGAGACATAAGCTTGGAGCGTCTGCTCGATCAACTCTATCCAGGCGGTGCCGCCGGTTTCGCCATCCAACGACGCTTGGGCCTTGAACCAAGCGACGACGTGCGCGGGCAGGGTAATTTGGACGTTCTGAATAACGCCAACTTTAAGGTCGGCCTTCCGCTGTATAGCCCGCCGGTAGGTCTCGGGGAAGAGTTCTTTGGTGAGCTTGGCGTTCTCGAACCAATCGTCGTCAAGCTCGAAGTCATCGGGATCGGCGGCAATCTGAGCATTAATGGCGGCATCCTCATCCAGCGTTGGCCGGATGATACGGCTGTCGGCGTTAGCAGACATTTCAGCTTCTTGCTCTCTCATATCTGTTGGCCTCTCTGTTATTGGCCTTTCTCAGACTGATGATGCGGGTGGCGGTTCCGCGCTGAGTCCAAACAGCTACGTACAGGCGATCTCCTATCAGTCCAATCGAAATCCATCGCTCCCCATCCACGTTGCGCAAGTCCTGTTGAGTGGCTGCTGTATTCCAATCGAAACGATGAATCAAGTCGAATCCGAAGCCGCGTATTTGGAGATTCGTTTGGCTCTTGTCTTCGTCCCACTCGTACCTCAGCCCAGGCCGTGGCGTCATTCTATTCTACAATTCTCCCTCCCTTCGGGAGAGGCAACTTCAGGATTTCTCGTAAAAACGCCTCCGCCGCCACCAAATCCCCAGGCGTGGTCACTTTCAGGTTTTCGTAGGAGCCCAAGAACATCTTGACCGGATGGCCCAAGCTTTCGACCATAGCCGCATCGTCGGTGAACGCGCCATGACAGTGCTGATGAGCGTCCCAAAGCAGGGAATAGCGGAATATCTGGGGTGTCTGGGCAGCCCAGAGGGTCTCCCGCGCCGGGGTCTTCCGCACTAGGCCCTCGGATGTCGCAACTTTGATGGTGTCCTTCACCGGGACCCCGGCCACCGCGGCTCCCCATTCCTGGGCCGCCGCCAAGCCTCGGCTCAAGATAGAACGGTCCAAGCAGGGGCGGGCGCCGTCGTGGATCACGACCAAATCGCAAGGGTCCAGGGACTCCAAGCCGGACCGCACCGAGTCTTGACGCCGAAGCCCCCCCGGACAGACCCGGACAACTTTGCGATACCCGGCCTGCCGCACCAGGGCCTGCCCCCGCTCCATGGAACCCTCGTCCAACACCAGCGCCACCTGGGTCGCTGGGGCAAAGGTCTCAAACCGGGCCAGCGAGTAGGCGACGAGCGGTCTACCTAGGACCGGCGCGAAGATTTTATCCAGGCCCCCCATCCGGCTGCTCTTGCCGGCAGCCACCACGACTACCCCCAGCCCGGCTCTTGACGTCACTTCAGAAGGCATTTGCTATGAAAATACTCTTCGTCATACTTGCGAAAACGGGTATCCACGGCCCCAGGGCCTGTGCAAAGTCCCTTCTCCCCTGGGGAGAAGGTTAGGATGAGGGGGAAGCCTTCAGCCGCTCTTGGGTTGGGCGAACATAAGACGGCCCGCGGCGGTTTGCAGCACCCTGGTCACCACTACGTCGTGGAAAGCGTTGAGGTAGCGGCGGCCGCCCTCCACCACCACCATG
Source organism: Dehalococcoidia bacterium (assembly GCA_965197565.1). Classification (GTDB taxonomy): domain Bacteria; phylum Chloroflexota; class Dehalococcoidia; order Lucifugimonadales; family UBA3495. The sequence goes on along the minus strand of CBDANK010000002.1, from coordinate 1,018,141 downwards.
GTCCCGTCATCCAAATAAGCCACCCCTTGGCCCGCTTCTTTTCCTTCCTGCACTATGTTCACCCGCAACTCTTCCCCCGGAAGGACAATGGACTTTAGGGCATTGGCCAGTTCGTTGACGTTTAGTACTTGGACCCCTTGGAGCTCGGCCACGCGGTTGAGGTTATAGTCGGTGGTGAGTATGGGCGATTTCATGGTGCGGGCCAGTTGCACCAAAAGAGAGTCTACTTCGTCGCCCTCGTTGAGGCCCACATCCAGCACCTCCATGGGTATGGTGCTGTCCTTGCGCAGACGGCCCAGCACCTCCAGTCCGCGGCGCCCCCGGTTGCGCCTTAAAGGGTCGTTGGAGTCGGCGATGTGGCGCAACTCGTCCAGAACAAAACGAGGCACCACCAAAACGCCTTCCAGGAATCCGGTGATGCTCAGATCGGCGATACGTCCGTCAATAATGGCGCTGGTGTCCACTAGGATACTGCCGTTTCGTTGCGGCTTGGCCGTGCTGTCGGCTCTCTCCAAGGCTGGGAAAATCGCTTGCACGTCCCCCCCGCGGTTGACCCCGATCCACAAGCCGCAGAACCCCAGGAAAAAGCTTAACATGACCGGCACACCCCAACCCAACCAACCGTCCAGGCCGAACAAGGGGATAGAGACGAGGGCGGCCACAATCAGGCCCACCAACAACCCGGCGGTGCCGCTAACCAGGGTAGAACCGGGAATGGAACTGATGTACTCGCCGCCCTTGCCCCAGGGTTTAAGGCTCAGGTAGGGAGCAAGCAGAGCGCCTAAAGGAATTCCGGCGAGAGTCAGTGCCAGCCCCCAGGGTATAAACCGTTCCTCATCCGAGCCAATTCCGCCCAATCTCCAACCGATAACCCCAAATCCCCCAGCACCCAGAGCTCTGAGCAGCCAAAGGACAACCACCGGTGTTCACCTCCTTCCCAGCGGTGGCGGTTTAGAAGAAATGAATATTAAATCTAGCCGGGCACCTCGTCGTAGTGGTCCGTCTCCCCGATGACCTGTTCCTCACGGAACCGGGCCAGGTCCTGCTGAGAGTAGCCCAAGATGCCGCAGATGACCTCCTCGTTGTGCTCGCCGACCTTGGGAGTGGAGCCAATCGCCGCCGGGGTCCGTCCAAAGTGCCAGTAGTCCCCGGACACCGCAATGCTGCCGGCCAGAAAGTCCGGGACTTCCACCATAGCCCGGCGTTCCCAAGGATGAGGGTCATCGGCGGCCATGGGGATGTCATTGACCGGCGCCGCCACCACGTCATGCTTGGTGAAGTGGGCGATGGCCTGCTCCATGGTCATCTTGGAGAGCAACTCGTTCAGCGCATCGTTAACCAGGCCGCTGTTGTTGGACCGCTGGTGGCGGGTGGTGAACCTGGGGTCTTCCAGCCATTCAGGTTTGCCCAAGGCGTTGCACACCCGGTGCCAGTGGTGCTGGTCCCCGGCTGAAAGCAACACCCATCCTCCTTTACAGGGGTAGATGCCGCTGGGAGGCGCGGATAGATCACCTCGTTTGGGCGGTACCTTGGTGCCGTGGTAAGCGGTGATGGGTATTTCGGTCATACTGTAGCCGGTGTCCGCCAAACAAACATCCATGGTCTGCCCTTCACCGGAGAACTCCCTCTCGTGGAGGGCGGCCAGAGTGCCGATGGCGGCGTGCAGGGCGGTGATGCGGTCAATAATGGGCACTCCGGTCCGAATGGGGGGCATGCCCTCCTCGCCGGTTACCATGGTGATGCCGGACATGGTCTGCCCGATGGGGTCGTATCCGATGTTGTCCTTGTAAGGCCCAAACTGGCCGTAAGCGGACACATTGACCATTATGATCTTGGGGTTAAGCTCTTTAAGGACATCGTAGCCAAAGCCCATTTTCTCGATGGTGCCGGGCCGGAAATTCTGCACCACCACATCGGACACTTTCACCAGATTTTGCAAAATGTCCTTGGCCGTTTCTTTACGCAAGTCCATGCTCAGGCTTTTTTTGCCAGAATTGTACTGCACCCAGTAGGAGCTCTGCTTCCGCACCCAAGGGCCGTGGTACCGGGTCTCTTCGCCCCCCAGCCGCTCCACTTTGATCACCTCGGCGCCCATACGCGCCAGCACTTGGGCGCACCGGGGGCCCGCTTGGTGCCGTCCCAGGTCGATAACCCGGATGTCTTCCAGCGGATGTTTAAAGCCTGCCATGGCCCTTGCCCCCCCTTGGTTGGTCTTGGGTCATTTTACGACCGGGCCGTCGAAAGAGCAAGAAGGGCTCCATTTTTCGGCCCCTCGGGGCTCGAAAATTGTGTTATCTTGATGAACAAGAGCAATTTCCGGGGATGGGAGAAGTGGAATACGCCGCCAGTAGAGCTTGGCGCGGGCCGCCCCGCTTGTTGCGGGAGAAGCCGCCGAAGCAAAGACCAATACCGGAGCAGTTGCTGGCCCGTCTCTGGCATAAACGCGCCGCTCGGCAGGAGGAATTTCGCACCGGCAGCGGGGCCAAGTTCAGGGTTATCTATCCGGGGCATTCGGGTGGCGGCGCCGGCCCGGACTTCCGGGATGCTCTTCTGGAGGTGGAAGGCGTGGGGCTGGTCCGGGGCGACGTGGAGATTCACCTCAGCCAACGGGACTGGGACAACCACGGCCACGGCCAAGACCGCAACTATAACGGTGTAGTCTTGCACGCCGCTCTCGAGGTGGAGTCCCCCGCCACGCTCTTGCAAAGCGGCCAACAAGCCCCGGTGGTTTCATTGAAGCCGTTGCTGGACGGCGGAGACCCTGCGGAGACCGTTCCCAACCCCGGTCTATGGGCTAGGCTGGGCCGCCACGGGTACCCTCAACCGGACGGTCCCGGCGGTATGGGGGCCCTGCTGGACCAGGCCGGCGACCGGAGGTTTCTGGCTAGGAGCGCTTGGTTTCGAAGTTTACTTCTGGAGCAGGAACCGGACCAAGTCTTGTACGAAGGGCTTCTGGAAGGCTTGGGTTACCGGTTCAACCAGCAGCCGTTTTTGAAGCTGGCTCAGCGGGCGCCCTACGCCGCCCTGGCGCGGGCCGCTGCCGGCGCGCCTGTGGGGCAGCGGGCCCAATCGCTGGAATCGTGGCTGGCCGCGATGTCGGGGCTCTCTCCCCTAACCCATGACCCGAAACCGCTCTTGCCCAAGGCCGGCTTCGGGCCGGCCCTATCCCCTGGAGAGTGGCACTGTTTCCGGGTGCGTCCTCCGAATCATCCCCGGCGCCGCATAGCCGGTGCGGCGGTGCTGGTGGACCGGTTCCTGGAAGTCGGCTTGGTCCAAGGTCTGATGCGGGCCGCTCTCAGCGACGATGCCAAGGAGTTGGGCTTGGCTCTTAGTGTCCAGAGGGGTCCCGGCCGCAAAGAAGCGTTGATCGGACAAGACCGGGCCCGAGACTTGGCGGTGAATGTGGCGCTGCCATTCTTGCATGGTTTGGCCGCCCAAGGGGATGATTCCGAGACCGGAGAGGTTTACTTGGGGCGGTACCGCCGGTTTGGCAAGCTGCAAGAAAACCGGTTGACTCGGGAAATGGCCGAACAGCTAATGGACCCGGCATGGACCGGTGTGGCGGCCTCCGCCCGGCGTCAGCAGGGGCTGCTCCATCTTCACTCGTTGCTGATCGGGTAAGCATAACCTGGGAACCCCTATACAAAGCCTGTCTCAGAAGGGTCTTTTCATTGTCACCCCGAGCCTTTCGGCTAGGCTCAAGATAAACTCCGCGAGGGGTCTAAAGTCCTTGGCTGAATTCCCTTTCTTCGATACGCGGACCAGGTTCCTGTTCAAGGATTTAAGATTCTTCGCCTACGGCTCAGAATGACATTATTATGAAAATAGACCATTTTCATGGTAATGTCATGGGCAGGATGATATACATTGCCTTAGCTATGACTCTTAGCTACGGAACACTAAACACCTACCCCTATAAGCTCCCTTTGGGAGAGGGCCAGGGTGAGGGCTTTTCCCTTCATCCCTGGATCAAGTCCAGGGTAGGCTCTGACCTTCTCCCTTGGGGAGAAGGGACTTTGTACAGGTCCTGGGTCACACTGCCAGGATGTCGACAAAGAACGTCATTCAACCTCTGGCCGCTGGTCGGCTCCCGGTCCTCAGGGGCGTTGTCGCGCAGCCAAATGTGATGGAAAACGCTTCTTTCGCCGCCGGGGCAAAGACCTCCTCGACACACCTTCCCTCCCAACCGTAATGGCAACCGACTTCCAAAATCCTAGCCAAGGTGGGCGCGGTATCCAGGTGGGTCACAGGGGGAGGAGAATTGGTGTCCTGCGCGGATTTCGGGGCCGCTGACCATCCAGGTGATACCAAGGTCTTCTTGTCGGTCGGTCCCGTGGCTGTGGCCGTGGCCGCCGTGGTCGCTTTGCAGCAACACGGACACGTCGCGGTCCAGGGAGTCCAAGATAACGCCTACTGCTTGGTCCGTCCGGGTTACTTGGTCCAGATAGGATTGGGACATCCAGCCGTGCTCGTGTCCCGCCTCAGCCACGGCGCCGAGATAGGCCCCACCATAAAATCGGGCTTGTCGCTGATCAGGCACCGGGCCGCTTCTTCAGCGATCTTCAAGTCGCTGTAGGGGTCATCTTTGATCCCGTTGCGGAAATAGGAGAGGACCAAGTGTCCGGGAGGGCTGACGTAACGGATATGCTCCCAGTTGTAAGCTGCGGCGCACCTCAATCCGCAGGCGTTGACCAGCTCCAGCAACCCAGGCACCGGTAGATGGTTGATCGACCGGGCATTCTCCAAGGGGTCATTGGTAGTCACGCCGTGGCGGCTGGGGGGAATGCTGCGGAATATCGACAAATAGGACGGCAGGCTCAGAGCGGGGAGAAGGGCACTGGCGGATAAAGCAACGGAAGCACGGGAACGGAAGGTCTGTAAATGGGGGCAGGATGCCGCGTCGATGGCATCGGGCCGCAGGCCGTCAATGAGAATTAGGACGGCCCGGCGTGCCGTGGAACATAGCGGCGCGCTCCGACAGCGAATAGCTCTGGGACACCCACTACAGAGGGGTTCCCAGACCTTATCAAGACTTTCTCTGGGGAAAGCTCTAATCCGCTAGAGGAACAGCCAGGGACACCCTGAACTCGTCGCCAATACTCCTAGCGATGTGGCCGTGGCCGGTTAGGTCCTCGGCCACTAGCACGTCTCCGGGCACCAGCCGCCGCTTGGTGCCGTCGGCGGTTTCGAACTCGGCAATACCGGACAGGTTAACCACATACTGGCGGCGGGGCGCGGTGTGATAATCGGAGAAAGACGGCGAGGTCCTGCGGCTCAAGTTGATGTCTCCCTCGCCGACCCGGTTAACTATCTCAGCGAACTGGTCTGGAGTTAAGTCCTCGAAGTGGGACTCGCCGTCGTCTCCGGAATACACTCTAACTATCTGCATGGTCTTTCCTCCTGTGGTCAGTTTGCAGTTGCCGGTTGTCAGTTTACAGTGTCTAGGGGTCAGTTGCAGGCAGGCTTTGGCACGTAAATCCAGCCTTCAAGTTGGGCTGCTTGCACCTGTGGCATATTCAGCGCGTCCTTGGATGCTCGGGCCGCCCGCTTCTTGTTTTTTGATGTGACTATGGTTGGGGTGCATGATGGACAGCGGAAATATCGTTTGGCCGCCCATTGAGCAGCCACAACTGCCGCCACCAGTGAATCGAGGCCATCGTGGTGGCTGAGATAAGTCCCTCGAAAGCGATCAAGATTGGTTATCTCCACATTTGATCTATCACTCAATCCCCGCAGAATTTTCTTGCGATTTTCCGCTATCTTTTTGAGTTTATCTTCGTCTCTGATGCTGTTCTTGTAGAGATCAGAGGGTAGACAGAAAGCCTCCAGCGCTGCCCCCGGCATCACCTCAAGCAGCATGGGGCCACTGTGCTTGGACGCATGAAGCGGTGGGACTCGGAACCCATGTTTGGACTCCCAAAGCTGGTGTAACATCTTCATCCCGTGGAAGGTCATCGGCATTATACGTCTGTTCAGACAGGATATAGGCTCATTCGAGTGCAGATCGCCTATGCGTAGTGGATGCTTATTCCCACTTTTCTGACCGTTCGCATAGTTGCTACACTTGCTCTCGAAGTCATTCCAACTAGTCGCGGCAGCGGCGCGCCACAAGTCGGGCATCCCCTTCGCCTCCGGCTTCCAGTAGTCTGCGAAAGCCTTTGGAACTGAGAAAGGAAAGTCCATAGCCGCTACTGCGTCGCTGGGCAGGTCTTTCAGGATGTTCTCCAACTCGGCCCGCGGCGTGGGGCGGCAGCATTTAATCACCAGTTCGCTATCCTGTAATATCGCCTCCGTTATCCATGTGTTCACTTCCCGTTTTTCATCTCCCCCGCTGAAGTCCACGCCGATTATCTTGACCATGTTTTTCACCTCGCGGGTTTGAGCTACAGCGTCAGTTCGGCGGGAATCAGGCGGCGGTTCTTTGCGTCTGCGGCTAGGGCGAACGTCTCCAACGCCATCGCTCCCAGCAATATCTTGCGGTTGTCAGGGCCGAACACGACGGATACTTGGTCCGTCTGTCCTTCCAATTCCATGTCCACCCAGCCGGTAGGGAGATCTTGCGTGGAACCATCGGCGAAACTGAATAGCCTTGATTGGACTCGCTCTATACCCAGTTCCTCCAAGATTTGCACTGGAATCAGGGTGCGCGACGCGCCCGTGTCAACCAGCCCGTTCAAAGTACGGGACCGCGTTCTGTTCCGGTTCCGGATGACGAAAGCGACGCAGAAAGTTCCCACTTCTCCCCCTACGGTAGTTCCCGGCAGGATAATCCACTGCTCGGGATCCTGCCGTTCTTGGGCTGCCGCATCCCTGCTCGCCGTGTCCATTGGCATCTCTCCCTTTGTGTTAGAATGGGCCACGGCCAGAGGGCCGCCGTTTCCGACCTTGGAGCAGCCAGTATACTACAGCAACCCTGACGGCTTGAAGGAGACTTATGAACCTGACCCGACGGCGGGAGCGGTACCGGTCTATCCTGGCCGGTGATCAGTGCGTTTACCCCGGCTCGGTGTTCGATCCGATTTCAGCCCGGATCGCCGAGGACTTGGGCTTCGAGATAGGAATGTTCGCCGGTTCCATCGCCTCGGCGACGGTGCTGGGCGCTCCCGACTTGATCGTGCTGACTTTGACCGAGTTCGCCCAGCAGATTCACCGTATCTGCCGGGCCAGCGACTTGAGTCTTATGGTGGATGCAGACCACGGCTACGGCAACGCGCTCAACGTCATGCGCACCGTGGAGGAACTGGAGACCGCCGGCGCGGCTGCTCTAACCATCGAAGACACCGTGTTGCCCCGCGCCTTTGGAGCGGCTGGGGAAGAGCAGTTGATTTCCTTGGAAGAGGGAGTCGGCAAAATGAAAGCGGCTCTGGCGGCCAGGCAGGACCCGGCTTTGGTCATCGCCGGCCGCACTGGGGCACTGCGTATCTCCGGGGTCTCCGACACGGTCCGCCGGGCCAAGGCTTACCAATCGGCCGGGGTGGATGCCGTATTCTTAGTGGGGCTCCAGACCAAGGAAGAACTGGAAGCGGTACACGCCGAGGTGGAGGTTCCCTTGCTCTTGGGAGGCGTCGGCGGTGAGTTGACGGACCGCCAATTCCTGGCGGCCAATGGGGTGCGTGTCGCTCTGCAAGGCCACCTGGCCTTTCAAGCGGCGGTGAAAGCAGTATACGACACCCTCAAGGCACTGCGGGAAGGGGCCGCCCCTGGGGACCTGGCGCCCACCTTGGCCTCGGCCGAGCTAATGAGCCGGGCCACCCGCCGGCAGGACTACAGCCGCTGGACCACCGAGTTTCTGGAATAATAATCGGGGTAATCCCTTATTGGGACTCAGGAGAAATGCCCGAGAAGAAGTCCGGCGAAACCGTTTCGCCGGGCCGGACCGGGGGAAAAGCGCGGATGTAAAACTCCCGGCCCAGGATGCTGGCTGAGATCTCCCTGGACACCCGGTGGTAGGGCCAGTCTGCAGCTACCTGGGTGCGGTGGCACAGAATACAGGCCATCTTGGCCTCCAGGTCAGTTCCCACGTCCAACTCCAAGTGAATGTCTTCTGAGGGAACGCCCTGCTCCTCTTGGAGCGGCGTAGGCAATGGGAAGTCGATGCCGGCGCCCCGGAGCTTGGCGGCCCACATGGTCCGGAATCCCTTGGGTCTGACCCCGTAGAACAACCGGTCGGGCTGATGAGGCCGCAGCCCCCGGACCAACTGGTGAGGAAAGGCTTCGGTCTCAGACGCCAAGTGAAAAGCCTCGGTGGCGTGGCGGCAAACGGCTATATGGTCAGGATGGCCGTAAAGACCGTCCGGTCCGAAGGTGAGGACCACCTGAGGACGGAAACCGCGGATCTCGGCGACCAGACGCTCCACCACTTCATCGGAAGCGGCATTGACATAGGCGTTGGGGTGGCTGTTGGAAGGGCTGTCGGCCATGCCCGAATCCCGGTAACCCAGCACCTCGTGTTCGGCCAAGCCCAACGCTCGCACAGCACAGGCCAACTCGACGCGCCGTATCCGGGGCAGGGTTTCCCGGGTAGCGGCGCCCTCTTGGCGGATCTCCCCTTCCTCACCGGAAGTGGTTGTAACCAAGCGGATTGCAACTCCCCGGCCCGCGTGAGCCGCCAGCGCCCCGCCAACAGGGAAGGCCTCGTCATCGGGGTGGGCGAAGCAAGCGAGCAACCGAAGCCGGGGCATTGGCCTACTCCTCATTCAGAGCCGCTGCGGAGACGCTGGTCACATAGGGATTTCCGAACATGGAAACCGAGTGTAACAGCGACCCGGAACGCAGATTACAATCTCCGCAAAAAAATTGATTGGCGCCCATACGAGCAGGGCCTTTCGATTATTATGCCACCTACGACACTTTCCCGCCATGTCATGCTGAGCTTGTCGAAGCATCCAAGACCCTTCGGTTATGCTCTGACAGACTGGGACAATCGAAAGACCTTGGGCCGCTATTCCCGGTGGCGTTTTTCCTTCAAAGAGAGTAGAATTCGGCAATACTTCAGCTACAGTATATTCGGCCTTGGCTCATTCTTGATACTATTATCTTAGTGCGAAGAGTCACCAGCATGGGGTAGTCACGGACAACGCTAAAGAGCTAATTGACCGGGTATCCGGCTACATGCTTGGAGACGCTACTGAGCTGATCGGGCAAGCATACTTGTATGCTGACCAGTGCCATAGCGGCCAGATGCGAAAGTCCGGCGAACCCTATATTGCCCACCCCTTGCAAACCGCTCTATTCCTAGCGGACCTCCGCCTTGATGCGCACACCGTCATAGCCGCCTTGCTTCATGACGTGGTGGAGGACTGCGGCGTGACCCTTAAAGAGGTGGAAACTCGGTTCGGCCCCGAGGTGGCCAAGTTGGTCGACGGCGTAACCAAGCTGGCCCGCTTGGACTCCCGGCTGCACGACTCAAACACCACCGCTCTAGACCGCGCCTACGACCAGGATAGGCTTTACGCTGAGAGCCTGCGCAAGATGCTGGTTTCAATGGCGGAAGACATCCGGGTAGTGCTCATCAAACTGGCCGACCGGTTGCACAACATGCACACCCTGGATGCTCTGCCGCCGGAGAAACGCAAACGCATCTCTCAGGAAACCCTGGATATTTACTCGCCCCTGGCCCACCGGCTGGGCATTTGGGAAATCAAGTGGCGGTTGGACGACCTGGCTTTCCGCTACCTGGACGAAGAAAAGTACCATGAGATCTCCAATATGCTTGCCGCCAAACGGGAGGCTCGGGAAACCTATGTAGAGAAAGTTGCCAGCATCCTGCGGGAAGCAATGGAGGACTTTAACGTCAAGGGTGAGGTGGTTGGCCGGCCCAAGGGCATTTACAGCACCCACAAAAAGATTCAAAAGTACGCTGCCCAAGGCACTGAGTTACGGGACATTTACGACCTGTACGCTCTGAGAGTGTTGGTGGACACCAAGGAAGATTGTTACAAAACCCTGGGCGTAATCCATCAGCTCTGGCACCCCATCCCAGGCCAGTTCGATGATTACATCGCCAATCCCAAGGAAAACTTGTACCAAGCCCTGCACACCACCGTGATATGTGAGGGGGGCAACCCGCTGGAGGTGCAGGTCAAGACCTATAAGCTGCACCAGATCGCCGAATACGGCGTGGCGGCCCACTGGCGCTATAAAGAGGGGAACACAGGCGACCAGCGGTTCGAAGAAAAGATGACCTGGTTGCGCCAGCTTTTGGATTGGCAGAGGGAAGTCATCGGCACCGAGGAATTTATTGAGTCGGTCAAACAGGACATCTTCCACGACCAAGTGTTCGTTTACACGCCCAAGGGGGACATCGTTGAGCTGACTGCCGGCTCCACGCCCGTGGATTTCGCTTACAAAATTCACACCGAGCTGGGCCATCGCTGTATCGGGGCTAAAGTGAACGGCCGGTTGGTGTCGCTGGATACAACATTGCAGAGCGGCGATACCGTAGAAGTAATGGCTTCCAAGTCGGAGCGGGGGCCGAGCTTGGACTGGCTCAATCCCAACCGGGGCTATGTCGGCTCCGCCAGTGCCCGGCAAAAAGTGCGGCAATGGTTCCGGCGCCAGGCCCGCAGCAGCAACATTCGACGGGGCCGGGAGTTGCTTCGCCGGGAGTTGGGGAGGTTCAACCAGCGTTTCGACGATGCGGAAGTCCTGGCCTTGTGCAAGTACGACGACATGGATGAGTTCCTGGCCAATCTGGGCTCGGGAGTGATCACCGAAAGCCAGGTAGCTCACCGGCTGGCCCAGTCCCGCCAGGAGACCGATCAACAACCGGAACTGTTTAAGCCCAAGCTCCCTCTGTCCAGCCCTAGTTCAGGCATTTCGGTCTTGGGCGTCGGCGACTTACTGATCCGGATCGGCCGTTGCTGCAACCCCATTCCCGGAGACGAAATCCTGGGCTTCATTACCCGAGCCAAGGGGGTCACCGTCCACAAGAAGGAATGCTCCGGCATCCGCAACGAAGACGAGCAGGAAAGAATCGTGAAAGTGGAGTGGGGGGCCGCCCAGGAATTGCACCCGGTGAGGGTCAAGATAAAAGCCTACGACCGGGTGGGACTGCTGCGGGACGCAACCGTCTTGGTGTCCGAAGAGCAGGTCAACATAGCCTCGGTGATTACTCGGGAGCACTCCGACGGCACCGTCACCATGGAGTTGACCCTGCACACCACCGGACTGGACCAACTGGGCAAACTTTTCGCCAAGTTGGAGGGGGTACGCGGCGTGACTTCAGTTACCCGGGACCTTCCCAGTCTTCCGGCTCCGGCCCGAATCTAGGGACGCCTTCCTATTTTCCAGCCCCCAATATAGCTAGGCTTGTGGAGGCCGGCGGAGCCAGGCCCCGCCCCGGCACTGTTATAATGGCGGAGCATTTCTTCCTTATGAATACCTCAACACGAATGCGCCAACCGACAAATTGTTTATGGAGGTAAACAGTATGCCAGAGCGAACATCGATTAGGCCTTCCGGAGTCGCCCCCAACCCCAATCTTTCACCCGGCATCCGGCTTGGGGACTTGCTCTTCACCTCCGGACAAGTGGCTACGGATAGCGGCGGCAACCTGGTGGGCGAGGGGGACTGCGAGGCCCAGTCCAGGCAGGTCATGGCCAACTTGCGCACCATCATCGAGGCTGCCGGCGCCACCATGGAGGAGGTGGTCAAGATAACTTGCTTCCTGACCGATATGGATACATATCCCGCCTACAGCAAGGTCCGCTCGGAGACTTGGCCCAGCAGTCCGCCGGCCAGCAGCACGGTGGGCGTGACCGCCCTGGCGAGGCCCGAGTTCTTGGTGGAAGTGGAGGCCATAGTGCGAGTGCCCGGCGGATAACGGAGCATTCGCGGCGTGTGATGACATGGGCGCTAATTGGCATCAGGCGGTTGCCGTGAGCGGGCCGTGGTCTTTGACCAAACGCGGCTGAACTGTTAGTAAGGGAGGGTCCGATGTCTACGGAGGGGCAGCTTGTCTCACGAGTGCATATTCCTCGAATGACCGGTGGAGGCGTGGAGGTCCGGACCGGCCAACGAGTGAAGGTTATAGCGGTACAGGGCAAGCAGATAGCCGACCTGTTCGCCTTCGTGCTGGATTCGCCCGGCGAGCACCTTTCTCCCGGACACACCCGCCGCATGGTTGAGTCCATTTACCCCGTCGTCGGCAAGCCTTTTTACAGCAACATGCGCAATCCCCTGCTGCTCCTTGAAGAGGATACTGTGGGGGTCCATGACTTGTTGTCGCCTGCTTGCGACTACTATCTTTACAAGGACCTCGGCTTTGACGAACACCCCAGTTGTCGAGGAAACTTGGCGGCAACATTGGAGAGGTTCAACCTCACCTCGCAGAGCCTTCCGGACCCCCACAACCTTTTCCAAAATACGCCCTTCGTCGACCTGGAGGGCCATCAGGAGGTGCGGGAGTCTCCCGCAAAGGCCGGCGACTACGTGGTCTTAAAAGCGATGAAGGACCTACTGGTCATTGTGGCGGCGTGTTCTATGGACCGCGGACCGGCCAACGGGGGCAACCCCACTGACATCATGCTTGAAGTATACGCCTGAGGCGGCAAAGCATTTAGATTTCTTTAGGTTGGTTGGATTATGTCAGAGTACAGAATTATCTCGTCGGATTCCCACATCATCGAGCCGGAGGACCTCTGGGCGGAGCGGATCGACCGGCGTTTCAAAGACCGGGGCCCACGGCTGCTTCACGAGGCGGATGCGGACCAATGGGTGTGCGACGGCCTGCGGTTCGGCGCCATCGGCATAAATCAACAAGCGGGCCTACGGTTCGAGAGCCCGGAGAAGCTGACCACCGGCGGCAGCATGGAAACCGTGCCCCTGGGCGGTCTCGACCCCCACGAGCACGTCAAGGACATGGAAATCGATGGCGTAGCCGGAGGCGTGTTGTATCCCTCCCAAGGGCTGACCTTGTTCCGGGTACCCGCCACCGATGTCCTCTCTGCGGCTTTTCGAGCTTACAACGACTACTTGGCCGAGTTTTGCGCACCATACCCGGACCGGCTCAAGGGTATAGCCATGGTCAACCTGGACGATGTGGCCGACGGCGTGCAGGAATTGGAGCGGGCAGCCGGGCTGGGCTTGGCCGGAGCTATGATATCGGTAAACCCTATCCTACCCTACAGTCATCCAGCCTATGACCGATTTTGGGCGGCGGCCCAAGACCTGGGAATGCCTCTCAGTCTCCATGTTGGCACCATGCGGTGGAGGCCCGGCATGGACACCGGCGGCGTGGTGTTGCAAAACCCCTTTGATTTTCCAAACCGGGAATACGACCCCCGTCAGTGTATCAACAGCATGATCTTCTCCGGGGTGTTCGAGCGTTACCCTAGGCTGAAAGTGGGCGTGGTAGAGTTCGAGGTTTCCTGGGCGCCTTACTTCTTGAGCCGGATGGACAACTTCTACCAGGAGCGGGCCGGGGGAGTCCAACTCATCAGGTTTAAGGAAGATATGCTTCCCAGCGACTTCTTCCGACGCAACGTTTTCATCGGGTTCCAAGAGGACGACCTGGGGATGCAACTGCGGCACTACGTTGGGGTGGACAACCTATTGTGGGGATCGGACTACCCCCACGCCGAGTCTACATTTCCAAGGTCCAGGGAAATACTGGAACAGATCTTTCAAGACGTTCCGGAAGAGGAAAAGGCCAAGATCGCCGGAGAAAATACTGCCAGGCTGTACCATTTCAGCTAGCGGATGCCCATAACAGTAAAACAACTACGTCAGTTGGGAAGTGATCACTTCATAGGGGCGGGCCATGACAACGGCAACCGAATCCGATGATACCCGGCTGGGGCGGCTGGAAGGGCAAATGGAACAGCAGTCCATCGCCATACAGGAACTCAGCCGCCGGTTGGATGCCGGACTACAGGAACTCCGCCAAGAGCTCCGGGCGGTCAACGCCAGGATAGACCGGCTGTTTCTGGCGACTTGGGCCATCGGCGGCGGCATTATCGCCGCCCTAGTGGTCCAGATAGTCCGGACCGGGTAGTCCGCCCCGGACGAGGCCGGCAGTCCGGCCACGGTGCACTGGCCGGGTTAAATCCCGCAGACGCTCAGACCGTCGCGGACGCTATTGAAGGTGAAATATGCAGATTGAGCAAAAAATAGCCGATATGGGACTGGAATTAGCATCGCCAGGCGCGCCTATAGCCAACTTTATACCCGCGGTGCGCACCGGCAACCTGTTGTTTGTCGCCGGGCATCTACCCCGGCAGCCTGACGGCACGGTGCTTAACCCCGGCAAAGTGGGCCGGGAAGTGTCGGAAGAGCAAGGGTACGAGGCCGCCAAGCTGGCTATGATTAACTGCCTGGCCAGCATCAAGGCAGCTGTCGGCGACCTGGATAAAGTGAAGCAGGTGGTCAAGTTGTTGGTGATGGTAAACGCGGACACGGAGTTCGACCGTCAGTTTATTGTGGGCAACGGCGCTTCCGACTTGCTGGTGGAGTTGTATGGAGACCAAGGGCGCCATGCCCGTTCCGCAGTGGGAATGGGCAGCCTGCCAAGGGGCGCTTGTGTTGAGATCGAGATGATTGTCGAGGTTGATTCCTAAGTTGACCTCTAGAACCGGTGCGTGGGATAATAGAAAGCGTACATGGGGACGCGCGGGTTCGACAGGAGCGTCTCGTGGCGGATTGCAAGCCGAGGTGCCACCGACCTCGTTAAACCGGTGGAAGCCATTAACTGGCGAACGTGAATTTGCTCTAGCCGCCTAAAGTGCGGCTACGTCTGCCTCCCGCTATTCCCGGAGGAGGGGGAGCAGGCGCCAAAAGTCCGGGATGCGGCTGCTCCCACGCCGATACGCAGTAGCCAAAGTTATATCGGCTGGCTTCTCGGAGATTTGGCCGGTGAAAGCTTCGGGGGGCGAGAAATAAATTACCGGACAAGCTTGTAGTACATCCGACTAGGGGGCCTTTTGGACGGGGAGTTCGACTCTCCCCCGTCTCCACCAATTAGGGTTGTTGCTTCATTAAGGGGCCCCCGGACATAGCAAGTCTTGCAGGCCCAAGAGTCGGGTCAAGTTCCGGGTTGTTGCTTCAGCGACCTCCTCCAGCGTCAATCCCTTGAGTTCGGCCAACCGCTGGGCCACGGCTTGAGTGTGACGCGGCTCGGTCCAATTGCTTCGGTACTTCTTGAAGGGCTGGGGCGCGGCGTCGGTTTCCAGGACAATGTGTTCCAGAGGGATGGCCTTAGTTACTTCTTGTAGTTCGGGGAGCCGGAGCAGTGGGCGGGCCAAAGAAATGAAGAATCCGCACTCAATTGCTTGCCGGGCCGTGGCCTCATCACCCTGGAAGTAGTGCATCACTCCGCCCACCTCTCCCGCTCCTTCCTCTCGCAAAGTTCCGAGCACTTCGGGGTGGGATTCCCGGGAATGGAATATTATGGGCAGCTTCAACTGCACGGCCAAGCGGATCTGTTCCCGGAACACCTGAAACTGGACTCCCCGGTCCGGTGAGTTAGGCAAGAAGTCCAGGCCGATTTCGCTAATACACACAACTTTGGGGTTTTCTTTGGCCAATCCCTCCAGCCGGGCGTAGGCGGCCTCGTTTAGCGGCTGGTGAGCCTCCATGGGATGGATGCCGACGCCGGCGTAAAGGGCGGCGTACCGCTGAGACATGTCGACGCAGGCTTGACTGGATTCGACGGTGGTCCCGGCGCAAACCACGAAACCCACCCCGGCCTCCTTGGCCCGCTCCAGAATATCCGGTATCTCAACCTGGGGGTACTGGTCCAAGTGGGTGTGGCAGTCGCCGAGCAGATAATTAAACGCCATGACGCTCCTCCTGATATGTTCGGTGTTATACTATCCGGCCTCTTGCCAAGTCAACCAGCCGCCCGCGCCGAAAATCGTTGACAGCCTTGGGCCCAGGTGCTAGCATAATTGTTGACCAATTTGGTCGACAATTATTTGTTTTTGGGGCGGGTCCAGGTCAAGGCTGGCCCAGGGTCCGCCGCCGGATACCGGGAGGATGTATAAATGACGACACCCAAGGTCATCTCCAGGACGGGGTCAACGTCCGATGACCTGAATACCGACTACAAGTGGGGCTTTACCATCGACATCGACTCGGATGTTGCCCCCAAGGGCTTGAACGAAGACATCGTCCGTTTGATTTCCTTGAAGAAGGGCGAGCCCGATTGGATGCTGCAATGGCGGCTTAAGGCTTACCGGCATTGGGTCAAACGGAACTATGAAGAGCCTCGTTGGGCCATGATACAGCACCCCCCCATCGACTTCCAGGACATCATATACTACGCGGCCCCGTCGTCGAAGCAGAATGGCCCAAAGAGCCTTGACGAGGTGGACCCGGAGTTGATCCAAGCCTTCGACAAGCTGGGAATCCCCTTGGCGGAGCGGGAGAAACTGGCCGGAGTGGCGGTGGATGCGGTGCTGGACAGCGTGTCCGTAGCCACCACCTACCAGGACATGCTGGAAAAGGCCGGAATTATCTTCTGCCCCATCAGCGAGGCGATCCAGAAGCACCCGGAGTTGGTCCAAAAATACCTGGGGTCGGTGGTGCCTTACGCCGATAACTTCTACGCCAGCCTCAACTCTGCGGTCTTCAGCGACGGGTCCTTCGCCTATATACCGCCGGGAGTACGCTGTCCCATAGAGTTGATGACCTACTTTCGCATCAACCAGGCCGACTCGGGGCAGTTTGAACGCACCTTGATTATCGCCGATAAGGGCAGCTACGTTAGCTACCTGGAAGGTTGTACCGCTCCCGCCAGGAAAACCCACCAGCTACACGCCGCGGTGGTTGAACTGGTGGCCCTCGATGACGCGGAAATCAAGTACTCCACCCTTCAGAATTGGTTCCCCGGAGACAAGGAAGGAAGGGGCGGCGTGTACAACTTCGTCACCAAACGGGGCAAGGCCCAGGGCCGTAACTCCAAAATATCCTGGACCCAGGTAGAGACCGGCTCGGCAATCACCTGGAAATACCCCAGCGTGATCCTTAAAGGCGACAACTCGGTGGGCGAGTTTTACTCGGTGGCCCTGGTGAACAACTACCAGCAAGCGGATACCGGCACCAAGATGATCCACCAAGGCAAGAATACCCGGAGCACCATCATCGCCAAGGGGATTTCGGCCGGCCACGGCAGCGCCACCTATCGCGGGTTGGTTAAAATCAATCCTTCGGCCAGCAATGCCAGGAACTTCACTCAGTGCGACTCTCTGCTGATCGGCGACCAGTGCGGCGCGCACACGGTGCCTTATATCGAGGTCCGCAATCCCACCACCCAGGTGGAGCACGAAGCGTCGACCTCCAAAGTGAGTGACGATCAGCTATTTTATTGTCAACAGCGGGGCATCTCCATGGAGGACGCCCACTACATGATAATCAACGGGTTCTGCCGCAGCATATTCCAGGAGTTGCCTTTCGAGTTCGCCATGGAAGCGGGACAGTTGCTCAAGGTGAGCCTTGAAGGGGCGGTGGGATGATAACGGATGACTCTAGAAGAACGGGTAAGCCGGCTGGAAGGCGCTTTTGAGCAGTTTCCAGGTCGTATAGATGCCCTGGAAAACAGTCTGAGGGCCGAAATTAGGGCATCAATTTCAGCGTTAGAGAACGGGCTGAGGGCCGAAATCAGGGCCTTCGAGAATGGGCTTCGAGCTGAAATCAAGGCGTCAGAGAACGGGCTGCGGGCAGAAATTAAGGGAGTGGAGTTAAGGACTACCCTATGGTCGGGCGGGTTCATATTCTCCGCTGCGGCTCTCGCAGTAGCGGCGGTAAAGCTGCTTCCATAATCGGAGCAGCAGCAAACGGATAAGATGAATAACAACACAAATATGCTCGAGGTCCAAGACCTGCACGTCTCCGCAGATGATCTGGAAATACTCAAGGGCGTAGACCTGACCGTAAACGCCGGAGAGGTCCACGCTATCATGGGGCCCAACGGCTCCGGGAAAAGCACGCTGGTCAGTGTTCTGGCAGGCAAAGCCGAATACACGGTCACCGGCGGACAGGTCCTCTACGAGGGGGAGGACCTTTTGGGGTTGGACCCGGAGGTCCGCGCCCGGAAGGGGGTTTTCCTCGCTTTCCAGTATCCCTTGGAGCTTCCCGGGGTGCGTATCTGGCAGTTCTTGAAAGCGGCGGTGGACGCATCGCGGGATCACCACGGCCAGGAAGAAATGGGGGCTCGGGACTTTGACCGCTTGCTGCGGGAAAAGATCAAAATGGTGGAGATCGACCCCGACCTGATCAAACGGGCGGTAAACGAAGGCTTTTCCGGCGGCGAAAAGAAACGCAACGAAATACTGCAAATGGCGGTCTTAGAGCCCAAGCTGGCGCTGTTGGATGAAACCGACTCGGGCCTGGACATAGACGCTTTGAGGGTCGTCTCCGATGGGGTGAACCGGTTGAGGGCCCCCTCCAACGCCGTGGTCTTGGTCACTCACTACCAACGAATTCTAGATTACATAACTCCCGACCACGTCCACGTTTTGTTGGACGGCCGTATCGTCCGCTCCGGCGGACCCGAGCTGGCTCGCGAGTTAGAAGAGAGGGGCTACGACTGGGTCAGGGAATCCGTCGGTGAGCTGATCAAGGTGAACGAGTGACAACCGGCGCTGACGCCGGCAGTCAGATTGACGCCGCCGCCTTATGGCGCGTAATCGGACGGCTCGAAGGCAATATCGCCTCACTTCAGGGAGGTCAGCGTGAATTCAGGGCTGACTTGCAAGCCGGTCTACAAGAGGTGAACCGGCGTGTTGATCGGCTTTTCTATGCCATTCTTGCCCTCGGCGGAGCGCTGTTCGCGGCTATCTTTGCCAGCCGTTTCATTGGAGACTGAAGAGTCATATGACTCAAGCTGCGGTTAAACTCGATAATTACGAAGCTGACTTCCAAGTAGCCCGGAATGAACGGGCGGTCTTGGCCCCTGGCTGGCTGACCGGTTTGTGCGACCAGGCTTGGGCTAGCTTTACCCAGTTGGGTTTTCCCACAGCCCGGCGGGGCAACGAAAAGTGGAAGTATACCAACGTCGCTCCCATAGCCAGGGCTGCTTTCGGCTATGCCTGGGACCTCAACCCAGACGCTGGCTTGGCGGCCGGTGACCTACAAGAAATTGCGCCGTTGAATAAAGAGTGGGTCAATCTGGTATTTGTGGACGGACGATTCTCTGAATTGTTGTCTACGACGCCGAAGACGGTCAACGGAGCCTGGGTCGCCAGTTTGGCGGAAGCCATCCACTACGACGGGCCGGTTGTCCGGCAGCATCTGGCAGAGTACGCTGGCTTCCAAGAGGACGGGTTCACCGCACTGAACACAGCGTTCCTCAATGACGGCGCTTTCGTGCGCCTGCCCAAGGGGTGTGTTTCAAGTCCGCCGGTGCACCTTGTTTTTGTCACAACCGAGCGGGGATTGCCCAGGGTTTCCTACCCCAGGACCTTGATAGTGGTGGAGGAAAACGCCGCGGTATCAGTTGTGGAAACCTATGTTGGTCCGTCCAACGCTGAATACTTTACCGACACGGTGACTGAAATCTCGGTTGGCGATGGGGCCCAAGTGGACCACTATCGCTTGCTAATGGAGAGTCCCCAGTCTTTTCATGTGGGCGCCAGCCGGGTTAGCCAGGGCCGGGACAGTGCCTTCTCGTCGGCCTCGTTTTCTTTGGGCAATACCCTGGGCCGAAACGACTTCGAGGTGCTGCTGGATGGGCCGGGTAGCTCGTGTATGCTGAATGGGCTGTACCTGACCACTGAAGGCCAACACATGGACAACCTGATCAGCATCGACCATGCCAAGCCGTACACCTCCAGTCGGCTAAATTACAAAGGCATCCTGGACGGGAAGTCCAGAGCGGTATTCGGCGGGCAGGTCTTGGTGCGTAAAGACGCTCAGAAGGTCGACGCTCAGCAGAGCGACAAGAACCTGCTGTTGTCGGACCGTGCCGAGGTGGACAGCAAGCCGAGCCTCCTCATTTACGCTGACGATGTGAAGTGCGGCCACGGGGCCACCGCAGGCCATGTTGACAAGGACTCGTTGTTCTACTTGAGGAGCCGGGGCTTGGCCCCGGAAACAGCCAGCCGGATGTTAATCCATGCCTTCGCTCTGGAGATCATCGATACGGTGGGCCTCGGACCTTTGCGAGAATACCTGGACAGGCTGTTTATGCAAACTATACCCGCTACAGTCCTTTCATTTGGGGGTAGGGAATGACCAATAGCAACCCAACAACCCGCGGGAAACAGTTCGAGGAACAGTTAACGGAACCGGCCGCGGGATTCGACGTTGCCAGGATCAGGGAGGATTTCCCTATCCTGCGGCAGACAGTGAACGGCAAGCCCTTGGTTTATCTGGACAACGCCGCCACCAGCCAGAAACCCCAGGCGGTTATCGACGCGCTGGCCCGGTATTACACTACCGAGAATTCCAACGTCCACCGGGGTGTCCATACTCTCAGCCAAATGGCCACCGCCGACTACGAGGCGGCCCGAAGCAAAGTCCGGCGCTTTATCAACGCCGGAGACGAGCGGGAGATCGTCTTTGTAAGAGGGACCACCGAGGGAATCAACCTAGTGGCCCAGAGCTTCGGCAGGCAGAACATCAAGGAAGGCGACGAGATAGTGATCTCTGCCATGGAGCACCATTCCAATATCGTGCCTTGGCAGATTCTCTGCCAAGAGACGGGCGCCAAACTGCGCGTAATTCCCATGAACGACGAGGGTGAACTGCTGCTGGAGGAGTACGAGAAGCTTCTGAACCAACGCACCAAGCTGGTTTCCGTCGTCCAAGTGTCAAATGCCCTGGGGACCATCAACCCGGTGAAGAAGATGGTGGAAATCGCCCACGCCCAAGGGGTCCCGGTACTGCTGGACGGCGCCCAGGCCGTCCCCCACTGTCCGGTGGACGTCCGAGACTTGGACTGCGACTTTTACGCTTTCTCCGGCCACAAAGTGTACGGCCCCACGGGAATCGGAATCCTTTACGGCAAGGCCGAGCGGCTTGAGGCCATGCCCCCATACCAGGGCGGCGGCGAAATGATCAAGTCGGTGACTTTCGAAAAGACTATCTACAATACCCTGCCCCACAAGTTCGAGGCGGGGACGCCCAACATAGCCGGCAGCATCGGCCTAGGCGCTGCTATCGACTATGTTACCGCCTTGGGACTGGACCGCATCGACGCCTACGAGCACGGTTTACTGGAGTATGGAACGGAGTCGCTCTCCAGTCTCAGTAATGTGCGCATGATCGGCACGGCCAAACAGAAATCCGGAATACTATCTTTCGTTATGGAGGGTGTGCACCCCCATGACATCGGGACTATATTGGACGCGGAAGGTGTGGCGGTGCGCACCGGTCATCACTGCGCCCAGCCGGTGATGGAACGATTCGGCCTATCCGCCACTGCCCGCGCCTCTCTGGCTTTTTACAACACCAAAGAAGACATCGATGCTTTGATTAAAGGCATAGACCGGGTCATTGAGGTTTTCGGCTAATGTCCGGGCTTAACGAGCTTTACCAGGAAATTCTGCTGGAGCACAACAGCAAGCCCCGCAACTTTCGCAATCTGGAGGACCCTAGCGAGACCGCCGAAGGATATAATCCTCTTTGCGGCGATCAAATTACTCTGTACCTAAAAGTGGAAGATGGCGTCATTACCGACGTAGGGTTTCAGGGGTCTGGTTGCGCCATCTCCAGGGCTTCAGCCTCGATGATGACCCAAAGCGTCAAAGGTCAAACCTTGGCGAAAGCGGACCAAGTGGCAGAGGCCTTTCGCCGGATGATGACCGATCCCGAGGCAGACTTGGACTATGACACTCTGGGAGACTTGGAGTCCCTGGCCGGCGTCGCCGAGTACCCCGCCCGGATCAAGTGCGCCGTTCTGGCGTGGCACACTCTGCTGGCCGCCATGGACGGCCGGGGCGAATCGATAACCACCGAGTAAGTTTTCCCTACACGAGCCTCGTTTGTTTGAGTACGAGGCGACCATCCGAGGATGAGGTCTGCCCCCTCTGATTTCCCAGCAAACTCCCCACCGTTAACTCTTGCTCCTTCCGTTCCAGCGAGTTGAGACGGGAACTGGATCAGCAGCCGCCTGAAAGTCGCTAGGACGTAATTGTTCAGAGGCGAGGGGGTTATTCCGGCTCTCCGAGCCCGTCACTCCGGCGAAGGCCGGAGTCCAGGAAGTCCTCGCTAGGGGCCGGCTACGGATTCAAGGCTTTCCGCGGCTTGGTTTTCCTGGGTCCCGGCCCCGTATCGGGGTACTGGGCCGGCCCTGCGCCGGGACGACGGGAGTGAGCCGCCCCGTCAACTCTGAACGGTTACTCTAGGACTCGAAACCTTGAACGGCGTTTGAGAGTCCCGTATATAACATATATCATACGTACACATATAGAGAGAGAGAGAGGGATAATACGGGACGATTGGCCGCGCCTTTTGTGTTAAGCTGGGACCTGCCGAATATGACTGGCTCTTCACATCGTCCGAACCGGAGGGAGTGAATTCAGATGGCGGCCGCTGAAGAATACATCGTCGCCAGCCGCGAGTTGTTGGCGAAAGCTGTTGAGGCTGCGGCTCAGCACGACCTCCTGGAGGCCTCTGAAAAGGGTTGGGGCGCCGCGGCCCAGATGGTCAAGGGCCTAGCTGAAAACAGGGGGTGGGGACGTTACGGCGACCGCCAACTCTACCAGGCTGTCAACCGGTTGGTGCACGAATCAAGCGATGGCCAACTGGGGGCGCTGTTCACTGCTGCAAGCGGCCTTTACGATAATTTCTCCCAAGCCTGGATGCCCCAAGAGATGGTATGGGAAAATCTGGACCGGATTAAGCAGTTCCTCGATAAACTAGAGGGCATGGTCTAACCGCTATGCCCACTGACGGCCATACGAGATAAACATGCCTCAACTCCCCGATGTGCCCTTGGGCGGCCTCTATGGGGATGCGATCCTCGACCACTACCGTAGTCCCCGCCACCGTGTCTCGGTGCCTGACGCCGATGTGGAAGCCGAGGAATACAACCCTTTCTGTGGAGACCGGGTGGCCCTGCGGCTCAAACTGGACGATAACGGCTGTGTAGTCCAAGTGGGCGCCCATTCCGAGGGTTGTTCTATCATCCAAGCCACTGCGTCGATGATGGCCGACGCGCTTCAAGGGAAGGACCTAAGCGAGTCGGTTGACTTGGCTCGGTTGTTTCACGACATGATGCGGGGCAAGCCGCTGCCCGCTGGTTGGGAGGACCACTTGGGCCAACTAAAGGCGCTGACGGTGGTGCGCCGGTTTCCTGTTCGAATTAAGTGCGCCCTTCTCCCTTGGACTGCGCTGGAAGTAGCGATTGAGAGCTACCGTTCCAGCCACACCCGAGACCAGTAGTTGTACTCCGACAGGGCGGTATTGGGATAGAACCCTTTGACGTCCTGATTAAACACCCACCTGGAACCGTCGCTTACAGGAGTGAACAAGTACGCTTGGTTCAGGACGTAGCGTTGGATTTCGGCCAGTTGCCGCTTACGCTGCTCCGGGTCAAACTCGGCGGCTTGCTGCTGTATCATAGCGTCCAGCACGCTGTCTTGGTGGCCTGTAACGTTCCAGCGCCCCTCGCTGTGCAGCAAGCCCATCAGGAAACTGTTGGTGGTGGACGTAGGCGGCAGCACTCCCAGCGCCAACTCATAGTCCCGGTGCTCCAGGACCGCCTCGCTGAATTGAAGGGGATTGAGGCGACGAATTGTGGGATTAAACCCAACCCGCCGCAGGTCCTTGGCAATGCGTTCGGCCAAGTCGAGGTATATTTCACCTTGCTCCTCGGTCCGCACCGTGAGCTCGATGTCTACCGTCCCCGGCACACCGGAAGCAGCCAGCAACTCCCGAGCCGCGCCCGGGTCCGCAAAGTGCTGGGTGCGCATCTCGTCCCGACCTAGAAGCCAGTCTGGACCTTGCACCGGCACACCCAAGCTCACAAAGCCTTGGCCCGACCAGAGGGTGTCAATGTAATCCCAAGGGTCCAGAGAATTCAGGATGGCGCGGCGCACCGATAAGCGGTCCAAAGGCGGCGCTTGGACGTTCATTGAAAGAGCCACGCCAGTCCCGGCTTGCCTGGAAATTATCGAAGCAATTCCGCTATTCGAATCCTCCAGTTGCCGCCATTCCTGTGGCGGCAGCAAGGCCACATCCACCATTCCTCCTTGGAATGCGGCAAGCCTCGTTTCGGTGAGCGACAAGTCCCCCTCTGGAGTCCTAATAGCCTTTATTTGGAGTTGGTCCAGCAAAGGCAGTCCATCTTCAAAGTAGTCCGGGTTGCGCCTGAAGTTGGTCCCCACGCCGGCTGTGGTTTCTTCCCATATCCAGGGACCGGTGCCGATCACCGGGCTGTCCCGCAGGTCGCCGTATTGTTCCACCACTTCCCGGGCGACAATCTTGGCGTGCCCATCAGCCAGCGACAAGAGGGCGTCGGCATCGGCCGAGGCCAGCTCGACCCGCAAAGTGTGCGGCCCCAAAGCTTCGATTTCCCCAATGGACGAGAATAACGGAGCGTTGGGCCAGCCCGGTGTGCGCAAACGTTCGTAGCTGAAGACTAAGTCATCGGCGACCAAGGGCCGTCCGTCGACCGGCGGCAGGTCCTGCCACTTGACGTCAGGCCGCAACTGAAACTCGTAAGCAAAGTCCGGAGTCAACTCCCAACTCAAGCAAAGGTCACACTCTAATATCAGGCTGGGTTGTTCGGATTCAGGCCCCGACCGCAGCCGCAGTAAGCGGCTGTAAGCCAGTCCCGGCCCCAGCGAAGCCAGGGTTTCTTGAATGGTCTGATGTACGTCCCGGTGCGGGACGTCGGCGAAACCGGCGATTCTTAAAGACCCGCCCCGTTGACCCTTTGGCATCGCATACTTAGCCGGAACGGGCGTGGCCTTGGGCACCGGCGTGGCTGTTGCCTGAGGCGTTGTTTTTGACGCGGCGGGGGTGGGCGAAACTGTCGATGTAGGCTGCACACTGGGAGTTGGTGGAACCAGGGTTGGGGAAAGGGTTCCCGACGGTGTGGGGCTGGCGGATTGGCAAGCCGCAACCAACAACAGCAGCAAAGCCACGGCCACGGCTTTGGCTTTCGTCATGTGCCTCATACCACTCCTCCTGCACCACCCAATACTACAGTGACAACAGCGGCCGGATGTGACCGCGAAGAACGCTAAAGAGTGTCAAAGAATGTCAGAGTAACAATTATAGAGAATCTCAGCCGCCGGTTTAAGGGGAACGCTCTACATAATAAGAGCAAAATTGGACGGCGGGCCAAGCGCCGCCATCAAGTTCTTGATGATTTCCAACAGCCCGTATTCAGCCCGTCCCATTGGACGCGGCTCCCCGCTATGAGGGAGGGGAAATTGGCGCGCTTTCAACCGGACTGGAGGAGGGGTCTGAAGGACCCGGGATTAGCGCATCCTTCGCTCTCTTGCTTAGCGGCCAAGATACAAGCACCACTAGAGCGATCAAGATCGGGGGTATGAAGATTATTGCGTGGATAACCAGCGCGTACCCCAACGCCTCCACAGGACCGATACCGAAAGCGGTCAGCAAGTAATACACCGCAAACTCGAATGTCCCCACCGAGGCAGGCAATGAGGGCACCAAGGCGACAAAAGTCAAGGTGCCGATAACCAGCAGCGTCGCCAACAAAACCGATATTTCTATGCCCATGCCATAAGCGAGCACCCAGGCCGACAGACCTGCCGTTAGCCAATACGCTAGGGTCAGCAAGAAAGAAAAGGTCAGCTTGAGCCTCGCTTGCACCAAGCTTCGCAACGACAACGACGTGGAAGCCAGCAGCGGCACGCGGGTAAAGCGCGGCCGCGTTCCAACCCAGATGACAACGGGCACGGCCGCCAGGCTAACCAGGGCCAAGACACCCGCGGCCAAGACATAAAGAGCGAACCCCTTGAGTCCTGGCAGCAACAGCAGACCCACACCCAGCAGCAGCGCGCCTATCACAAAATCCAATATCCGCTGCACTCCCAGGGTGGCTGCCACCATCTCCTTCTTGACCGGGTACCGCAGGGTCAGTAGCAAATATTGGACCGCTTCGCTGACAACTCGAATCGGGGAAAGACTGTTGATGCCAATACCGGCATTCTGGACCAATAGAAGCCGGTGTATGGGCACCCTCTCCCCGACAAACAAGACATGCCATCGATAGGCCCGCAGCGCCATAGCCAAGGAAAAGACCAGAAGAGAGGCGAGGGCGTAGCGTATGGGGAAGTCGTGGAGTTGGCTGCCAAGAGCGCCCCAATCAATGTCCCGAATTACCAGGTAGGCCACCACTGGGCTGATACTTATACCCAGTATCAACCTGACCTTGGGGCGCCACAGCCAGTGCTGGATTGCTGTGGCGGTCGATTTAACCAGTCTCAAGATACAAGTGACATCGCCTCTATGAAAGGGCATCACACCCTGGGGAATACTGCCGCATATTCCACAACATAATATTCCAGGCACTCTGGAATTCTGCATCACGCTACTACCGGGGTCCGCCAAAGTCAAGCAGGCGGCAACGGTCTTCGAGAGCAGTTCGTTGCCCGCAGTGACTCCACTATAGTCACTCTTGCCCCATGTCGTCACTCCCGCGTTCGCGGGAGTCCATTGCGTAACCCCCACCCCTGTCATTCCGAACGCAACGCAGCCGAAGGGCTGCGCTCAGGATAAACTCCGTGAGGAATCTCAAACCTATGTCAGCAAGCACTAGGTCTGTAGCTGGACCGACGCGACGACTCTGGCCCAACGCCTTAGATTCCTCCCTCCGGTCGGAATGACAAGTTGAGCGACCAGTTACGCAAAGGTCTCCGTTCGCGGAAGTCCATTGCGTAACTGCGATTCCAGGCTCAGTTCAAGGTCAATACGAACCAAGGGCGCCCCCTTAAATGTCATTGCCATGAGAATAGGCCATTTTCATCCACATACGTGGCCTTCACAAGGCCATCAGCAATTCTGAACGACCACCCCCATCGTTCCGAACAACCACCCCCGTCATTCCGACCGGAGAGAGGAATCTGAGATGCTCGGGCAGCAGCAGACCCAATCATGGGAGGGGTTTTAGACCCTTCGCTCCGCTCGGGGTGACATGGGAGAATGGCTCAGGGCCTGCCCCTGGCTTGAACAGGGGGTGACAGGTGACCTGCGGTAGGGTGTCCTGCCGTCGCAAGGCAGGATTAACTTTAGCTGGCCCTGGAGCGTATTAGTCCCTTCAGGTAGGAGATATGGCCTTGGTGTTGATAGAACTCTCCCACAATTTGCCGCAAGATAGCCCCCACGGACATCTCAGGCCGTCGTTCCCTGGGAACCAGGCTATAGTCCTCCGGGCTGAGGTCTCTCAGGTATTCCAGGGTCTGAGCGCGCACTGCTTTGCCGTACTTTAGCAACTCAGCCAAGTCCAGAGCGGGAAAGGCGACGACTTGCTCCGATGTGTGATCGAAGCCATTATCCCTGGTTGGCAAACCAAACTTCTGGTGCCAGCCGTCCCGCTCCCATATCTCCAGTTGTTTCTGAATGAAGAACTGGGTCCACATGTCTTCCACTCTGAACATGTGCCACAATATCCAGCCAATGGGGTTGGCCTCCGGCCCGGCCCGCCAAGCCAATTCTTGGGGAGTCAGGTCGCTGACCGCTTCCATCAAGAACTCATCTTCCTTGTTCAAAGCGTCTTCGATAAACTCGTTCAAGTTCATTTGATTCCTCCTTTTCATCTCTCAGTATAATACAGCCTGAACTCCCTGACCCGCGTCTTTGCCAAGGGGCGTAACTGTTCAGAGTTGGTCAGCCCACTGACACGGAGCCGCTCGTCCTGAACGCAGTGGAATCGAAGGACCGACTCTCCTCAAATATGAATAGTTGCCAAGGGGCAGCCACAGTTGGCGCCCATATATACATCCCCATGCCGGGGTTGTGTGCTAAACTGCACTGGTCCCGGCGCCTTTACGGTTGCCCGTGTCCAAACCCGACCTACGACAACGGAAGGAGCGCAGTTCATGCCCGGCGCCTTGATTACCCCGGAGGTGCTCTCCCTCATCGGCCACGAGACAGCCAAGCAAAAGAACCGCTTCCCGATCAGCGAAGAAATGACCTACGACTTGGCCGACGCCACTGAGGACCCCAACCCTTTGTATGTTGACCGGGAGTACGCCCAACGCAGCCGCTTTGGCGGCATCCTATGCCCGCCTTTGGCTACCTGGAAGGACATCGCTCCCCCTATCGGCTACTTTGGCGCGGGACAGGAGTCCCACTTTCAGGTGCCGCTGCCCTTCAACAGTTACGGTCTCAACGGCGGCAGCGACCGGCAATTCCTGCGGCCCGCCTACGCTGGGGATTGGATAAGCCGCCAGTTCCGCATTCTGGACATTTACGAGAAGCAGGGGAGGTCCGGCCCCTTGGTGTTCGTGGTGAGACAAGAAACCCAGACAAATCAACAAGGCCAGGTGATTAACACAGACCGGCATACCAGCATCCACCGGGCTCTACCGGTGGAGGGCCAACCGGCGCCGGAGGCCGACGGTGACGGCCATTTGCAGACTGTGCCTGTTTCTCCGCCCGGCCCGGATGTCGCCGTCCCGGGTCCGGGGCCGTCGCCGTCGCGGCAACTCTATTTTGAAGAGGTCGCCGAAGGAACGGAGCTGCCGCCGGTAATCAAGGGCCCTATGACCACCACCCATCTAGTCCGCTGGGCCGCGGCCAACGGCAATTACGCCAGAATCCATTGGGACCTGCCCTTCGCCCAACTGCGCCAGCGACTGACCAATGTGGTGGTTAACGGCTCTTTGAAAAACCAATACCTGGGCCAGTTGCTGGTTAATTTTGCCGGCCAAGAAGGCTGGTTCAAGCGGTTCTACGTGGAACACCGGGGAATGGACTACCCTGACGACGTGTTGACCGCCTCCGGCAGCGTAACCGGCAAGGAGGAACGAGGCGGTTTCGGATACGTATATTGCCAAGTGGCGCTGAGCAATAACCGTGGCGAGCAAACCGCCTCCGGCAGGGCCACGGTGGTCCTGCCCAAGCGGGGCCAAACCCTGCCCCTGGCTTGGGATGCCGAGGAGTATTGACCGAAGGCATGTTGGAAGGCGTCCGGGTACTGGAGTTGGGCAGCCGCGTTACCGCCCCCTATTGCGGCAAGTTGCTGGCGGACTTCGGTGCCGATGTCATAAAAGTGGAACCGCCGGATGTGGGTGACCAGGCCAGACGCGCCGGGCCTTTTGTTGGAGACGACCCGCACCCGGAGAAAAGCATTCCCTTCCTGTTTTTGAACACCAATAAACGCGGCATTACCTTGAACCCCGCGCCGGTGACGGGCCGGGACCTTCTGACTGCCTTAATCCAACGGGTTGACGTTTTGGTGCACAATCTCCCGCCAACCGAGGCTGAGTCACTGGGGCTTAGCTATCAGGACCTAGCCGAGTTGAACCCCGGGTTGGTGGTGACCTCGATAACTCCCTTTGGCCGGACCGGCCCTTACCGGGATTTTGTTGCCGAGGACATCGTGACCTGCGCCCTCAGCGGTTTGATGTATCACTCTGGAGACTCGGACCGGGAGCCGCTTCACAACGCCCTGGACCAGTCCTTCTACGTGGCCGGCGCCAACGCTGCCGGGGCCACCCTGGCGGCCTTCTTTGGCCGTTTGAGCAGCGGACTGGGCCAGCAGGTGGACGTCTCGGTGGCGGAATGTCTGGCCGCCCATCTGGTCCAAGCTGTTCCTTACTACACTTATATGGGGGCGATCAAGGGCCGGCGTGCCACCAGGGGCTCGGGGTTCGAAGAGTTGATGCCGGCCCGCGACGGCTACGTAGTGCCTTCGGCTCAAGGCTCCCAGCCTTTTTCGGTGGTGGCGGAGGTCATCGGCATGGAGGAACTGCACGACCAGCGTTTCTCCACCGTCTCCGGACGCGTCGAGTACGGAGAAGATCTGAAACAACTGCTTTTGGAAGGCTTGGCCAATTGGGACCGGAAACCATTATTCCAAGCCTCCGGTGAACGCCGGTTGGTGTTCGGTATGGCTCAAGATGCCGGCGATCTTTATGATTGTCCCCAGCTAGCCGCACGGGAATTTTTCGTTGAGGTCGACCATCCGGCGGCGGGGAAAGCCAAATATGCGGGCATGGGCCCCAAGTTGTCGGAAAAGGATTTCCAGGTCCGGCGTCCCGCGCCGTTGCTAGGCCAGCATAATGTCGAAATATATTGCCGGGAACTGGGCCGTTCTTCCCAAGAAATGGCCGGTCTGCGGGCGGCAGGAGTCATATGACCCCTGTCCTTTCGGTGTTTGTGTAGCCCAGTGTCCGGCGAGCGAGGGAACATGGCCAACCAATCAAAGATAGACGAAACTAAACGGCGCTTATTCACTCAGAAGGCCAACGATGATCTGGGCGGGACCCTGGCCGTCCTTATGGCTGTTCTCGGTGATCGATTAGGCCTATTCAAAGACTTGGCGTCCAACGGACCGGCCGACAGCCGCGATCTGGCCCGACGGACCGGAATCGACCAGCGATACGCGGAGGAATGGCTCAAAGGTATGTTCTGCGCCGGTTACTTGGAGCACGACCCCGGCTCGGACCGGTTCACTCTTCCTCCGGAACACGCTCCGGTCCTGGCCCAAGAAGGCGGCCGGGTATTCTTGGGCGGTGTTTATCAGTCCATACCGGGTATGCTGGTCACGCTGGACCGGCTCACCCAGTCCTTCAGGGATGGCGCCGGAGTCCCCCAAGACGCCTTCGGGCAGGACTGGTGGGAAGGGCAGGAGCGTTACGGCGCCATCCGGTTCGACAACTTGCTGGTGCAGAGATGGATACCGAGCATACCTCAGGTCCAACAGAAATTGGAACAGGGCGCGCTGGTGGCCGACGTGGGTTGCGGCGCCGGCGGTGCGCTGATCAAGCTGGCCCTGGCGTTTCCAAATTCCCGGTTTTTCGGCTTCGACCTCTATGGCCCCAATGTGGAAAGAGCCTCCCTAAACGCCCAGGAGAACGGGGTGGCCGACCGGGTTGAATTTGAACAGCGGGACGCGGTGGAGGGGTTGCCTGGACGCTACGATGTGATCACCACCTTCGACGTGGTGCACGACGCTGTGGACCCCGTGGGTCTTGTCAGCGCCGTCCGCAAATCGCTGCGGGACGAGGGCACATATATAGTGCTGGAGATCGCTTGCTCGGACCGGCTTGAGGATGACCTGGGTTCCTTGGGCACGGTCAAATATGGGACCAGCTTGTTTTATTGTATGACTTCCTCCCTGGCAGGCGGCGGCGCCGGCCTGGGCGCTATGGGCCTGCCGGAGCCCAGGTTGCGGGAAATGACCCTTGCCGCCGGTTTCAGCAGCCTACGCAGTGTTTGGGAAGACAGTTTCAATATCCTTTACGAGGTCAAACCCTAAAGCTTAATCCCTGGACTGATTCCTACATTCCTGCCGCCGGGTAATTTCATAGGGAGACACGAGGGAGATATGTCGCTACGAAGGTCGTTTGCGGCCATAGCCGAGAATTGCCGGCAGCTTGGGACACACGTTACTTAGGCGAGACTTGCCATGAATTCCTCAAGTACCTCCCCCCTGAAGGACATTCGCGTGGTGGACCTGAGCCGGGTTTTCGCTATGCCCTACGCGGGAGCCTACTTGGCCGACTTGGGCGCACAAGTCATCAAGATAGACACCCACCACGCCCGGTTCATGGACACTTCCAGGATTACTACCGGCCCCTTCCCCGGCAATGAACCCGGCGGTCTCTGGTGGGAAAGGGGAGGCACATTCCAGACCCTAAACCGCGGCAAACGCAGTCTTACGCTGGACCTGCGCTCCCCGGTTGCTCAGGACATTCTGAAAGACCTGGTGCGGGTCAGCGACGTGGTGTTGGAGAACTTTACTCCCCGGGTGATGGCCCGCTTCGGGCTGGACTACTCCAGCCTGAGGTCCGTCAAGCCCGACCTGATAATGGTATCCAACACCGGTTACGGGCATAGCGGTCCCTGGAGCAACTTTGGGGCTATGGCTTCGGCCTTGGAGCCGGCTCAGGGCACCGGCGCTTTCATGGGGTATCTGGAAGAAGACGAGAAAGGCCGCCTCGCTCCCGGCCAAGTTCCCAACAAGATGGGCAACTCCTATACGGACTTCCTGGCCACGTGGACGGGAGTAACGGGAGTTTTGGCCGCCTTGCTGCACCGGGCCCGCACCGGGCGGGGAATGTGGATCGACCTGGCCATGTACCAGGTTGGCGTCTCCTTTCTGGGAGAGGGATTGTTGGACTTCGCTTTTAACAGCCGGCGGACCCGGCGGATTGGCAACCGTCATCCGTTCATGGCTCCACACGGGTGCTATCCATGCCAAGGGACAGACGAATGGGTGACCCTGGCGGTACGGGGCGATGAGGATTGGCGGGCTCTGTGCCGTGTACTGGAGGCCGAGGGCTATCCGGAACCGGCCCAGGACGAGAGATACGCCAGTCCTTTGTTTCGTATCGAGCATCAGGACGAATTGGATGAAACCATAGCCGCTTGGACCTCGACCCAGGACCAATATCAGGTTATGGAGAAGCTTCAAGGCGCCGGCGTGCCGGCGGGGCCGGTGCTAAACGCCCGCGGCTTGCTGGCCGATCCCCATTTCCGAGCCAGGGGTTTCTTTGAAACTGTGGAACACCCTGCGGAGACCGGCCTGGGCCGTAGAGAGTATATGGGCCGCGGCTGGAAGTTGTCCCGGAATAGGGTTGCTGTTGACGGGCCGGCTCCTCTATTGGGAGAACATAACGAGTATGTGCTGCACCACGTGCTAGGACTGCCCAAGGAGCAAATTGAATCGCTGCAAAAGGAAGATTTGATCGGGAACGTCCCAGCGGGCGGTGTCCCGCCGGCTACCGTGCCCCTCCAACGGCAGGTTGAGCTGGGCTGGACTGTGGGACTGTACCCGGACCATTAGCCTTGGCTAACCGGTCCGCGTCAGGCGGCGGCAAATTATTCACCCCCAGAGAACCGGGACGCAGGGACATCGCATCTAAAACCAACCCGACAGAAAAGCCTTGCGCCCGGCTCCCAACCGTGTCATTCCGAAACGCAGTGAGGAATCTAAAGCAGTTCTTCACAGTGGTCGTACCATTCCAGCGACAGGTCTCTTCATTGTGGAAGGTCGTTGGTGACGCCGATTTAGAGGGTTCCTACGCTATTGGTCAGGATACGCACATAGTATTGGCGGCGTAACCTTGCGGACATGGGCTTTAGATTCCTAGTCGCGGAGTTTATCCTGAGCGAAGTCGAAGGGCTCGGAAAGACATCGAAGGGGGAGCTTATCCATATGCGTTATCCGTAAGGTGCGATTTGCCCTGAACCAAGACGCTTGACACCGCTGTAACCCCCAAACTATAATTGAAGCCAGTGTTTCTTCATTGTCCGCTCGTTTTTCCTGTTCTACTCTTCCGGCCAAACCCGATTGTGTATCTCTCTTGGCCATGGACGTTGGCTGAATCATGATGCCTCCCCGCATTGTCACGCTGGCATGGGCCCATGCCCACTAAGTTTATATTCGTCACTGGGGGAGTGGTCAGTTCAATCGGCAAAGGGATCTGCGTCGCATCGATCGGACGCATCCTGAAAAGCCGAGGGTTATCCGTATCCGTAATGAAACTGGACCCCTACCTGAATGTTGACCCCGGCACCATGTCTCCTTATCAACACGGTGAAGTCTTTGTTACTGTTGACGGCGGGGAGACCGACCTGGACCTGGGCCACTACGAACGGTTTATCGACATCGAGCTTACCAGGGCCTCAAACCTCACCGCCGGCGAGGTCTATCTAAGTCTTATTCCCAAGGAACGGCGCGGCGATTTCCTGGGAGGGACCATACAGACCGTACCCCACGTTACCAATGAAATAAAACAGAAGATCATCGGCCTTGCCGACGACACCCAGGTCGATGTTGTGGTAGTGGAAGTGGGCGGCACAGTGGGCGACATCGAGGGGTTGCCCTTCTTGGAAGCCATCCGGCAGATACGCAACGATGTGGGCCGGGATAATGTCTATTACATCCACTTGACCCTGCTTCCCTATCTTGCCGCCGGCATGGAATTGAAGACCAAACCGACCCAGCACAGCGTGAAAGAGCTCAGGGGCATCGGTATCCAGCCGGACGCCATTATTTGCCGCAGCGACTATCCGGTGCCCGACTCCATACGTGAAAAAGTTTCCTTGTTTTGCGACGTTCCCGGTAAAGCGGTCATACCATTGGAGACCGTAGGCAATGTTTACGAGGTGCCGCTGATTTTAGAGGAGGCGGGTTTGGGCGACACTATCCTTGAAGTCCTGGACCTGCCAAGATGCCAGCGAGATATGGCTGAGTGGGCGGCTATGGTGCACCGGATGACCAACCTGGGCGAAGCAGTGCCTATCGCCTTGGTGGGCAAGTATGTCGAATACCCCGACTCTTACTTGTCGGTCAAAGAGGCCCTACGCCACGCCGGACTGGCCCACGGCCGGGAGATCGAGATTCAGTGGATACACTCTGAAGACATTGAGAGGTTTGGGGCAGAGGCCCTGCTTGCCACTGCTTGCGGCATTGTGGTGCCCGGAGGCTTCGGACCCCGCGGGGTCGAAGGCATGGTTGAGACGGTGCACTACGCTCGGCAACACCAAGTCCCCTACCTGGGGTTATGCTTGGGTTTGCAAGTAATGGTAATCGATTGGGCCAGGGACGTGTTGGGCCTGACCGGCGCTAATTCGTCGGAGCTCGACCCTGACACCGGCCACCCCGTCGTCCATATCATGGAAGACCAACGGCGGGTGACCAGCAAGGGCGGCACCATGCGGCTGGGGGCTTATCCCTGCCTTCCCCAAGAAAATACCTGGACCATGGCGGCCTATGGGACTTCTTTGGTCAATGAGCGTCACCGGCACCGCTTCGAGCTAAACAATGCTTACCGGGAGGCTATGGGCAACTCCGGGTTCATCGTCGGCGGGATCTCCCCCGACGGGACCCTGGTGGAAACCGGAGAGGTCCGGGAACACCCATTTATGGTTGGCGTCCAGTTCCACCCGGAGTTTCAGTCGCGCCCAAACCGGCCGCACCCCTTGTTTACTGAATTTCTCGGTGTGGCCAAGAAGACTATACGCGAGGGAGTCCAGCGGCCCTTGCCTCTGGACTCCCTCGACGGTGCGGCGTGAGCGAGGCTCTTTGCCATCCGTTTGGAGGACTATGATGGCTCGTTCAGCGCCGAATTAGGGACCTGGATTCCCGCCTTCGCGGGAATGACCGGGTTGATCTCATTCAAATGCGATTGCCCCGATGTGACAACGAAGTGGTGACGATGTGAAGTTGTTTTTGGACACGGCGAATATCCAGGAAATCAGGGACGGTTCCCGTATGGGAGTCATCAGCGGTGTAACCACCAACCCGTCTCTGGCTGCTTCTCAGGGAATTGGGGACTCAGAGAGTTACAAAGCGGCGGTCCGTGAAATCGCTGATATTATCGACGGCCCTATCTCGGTGGAAGTGGTCAGCCAAGACGCGGCCGGCATGATCGACGAAGGCCGGGAAATTGCCGGTTGGATACCGAATCCTTGGGTGAAAATCCCCAGCACGGCTCAAGGGTTTGAAGCGATATCCGTGCTGTCCCAAGAAGGCATCAGAGTAAACCAGACCTTATGCTTTTCGCTCAACCAAGCACTACTGGGTGCCCAAGCAGGCTCGATAGTGGTCAGCCCTTTCGTTGGGCGCTTGGACGATATCGGCCACGAGGGTATGGCGCTGGTGGCGGAAATTGCGTCCCTCTACCGGAGCTATGATATAACCACCCAGGTCATGGCAGCGTCCATCCGCCACAGCCTTCACTGCAACCTGGCGGCCAAGGCCGGAGCCCACATCGCCACGGTGCCCTACAAGGTCTTATTGCAAATGGTCCAACACCCGCTAACCGATGCCGGCTTGGCCCGGTTCCTGGCAGATTGGGAAAAAGCGGGCGGCAACTGAATAACGGGGAAAGCTCGTCCAAGTCCAGTTGAAAGCAGGGCGGGGCGAAGCACTTCTAAAACCGAAAGAGGTGGACATGGCGGCTACACAACAGGTCTTGAATGTGGCGGAGATGGGGAACAAGACCAAGGACGAGCTCTTGCACTTGGCCCAAGACGTAGGGCTCGCCGACGGTTCCGGTCTGACCAACATGCGTCGAGAAGAGTTGCTCAGCCGGCTCTTTCAGGTGGCCTCCGCCCAGCAGTTGTTGGTTGCTTCCGGTATCTTGGAGATCATGGACGAAGGCTATGGATTTCTTCGCCAAGTGGACCCCCAAGCAACCAGCGGCGACGTTTATATTTCCCAGTCGCAGATCCGGCGATTTGGGTTGCGTACCGGTGACGCCGTTTCCGGTCAAGTGCGGCCTCCCAAGGAAGGGGAACGGTATTTTGGGCTAGTCCGGGTGGAAAAAATCAATGGGTTGGAACCGGACCAAGCGAACAGTCGTCACCGCACTCAATTCGAGCATATGACGCCGGTGTTCCCCCAAGAGCAGATCGTGCTCGAAACCAATGGCGCCGACCTGTCAATGCGGATGGTTGACGTCTTCTCCCCCATCGGCCTGGGACAGCGAGGCTTGATAGTGTCCCCTCCGAAAGCCGGTAAGACTACCATACTGAAGCAAATGGCCCACGGCCTTGTGACCAACTGCTCCCAAGCCTTACTCATGGTGGCCCTCATCGGAGAGCGGCCGGAGGAAGTCACCGACATGCGCCGGGCGGTAAAGGGGGAGGTTTACGCTTCCACTTTCGACGAGTCGGTGGAAGAGCAATGCCGCATGGCGGAATTGTGCTTGGAGCGGGCTAAACGCTTGGTGGAGTTCGGGCAGGACGTGGTGATCCTGCTGGACGGTATCACCCGGCTCACTCGGGCCTACAACCTGGCGGTGCCCAGCAGCGGCCGGACCCTCTCCGGCGGAATTGATCCCGTAGCGTTGTACCCGCCCAAGAAGTTTTTAGGCGCGGCCCGCAATATCGAAGAAGGCGGCAGCCTGACCATTATCGCTACTTGCTTGGTGGATACCGGAAGTAGGATGGACGAGGTTATCTACGAGGAGTTCAAGGGCACCGGCAACATGGAGCTTCACTTGGACCGCAGGCTGGCGGAAAAGCGTTACTTCCCCGCCATCGACATCGTCCGCAGCGGCACTCGCCGCGAGGAGTTGCTGTTCGATGAGGAAACCGCTAGACACATCCAATTGCTTCGCCGTATGGTCAGCCTGGTCTCCAATGATGGTTCTCTGACCGCGACCGAGCGGGTACTGGAGCGCATGGCCAAATACCCTAACAACCGGGAGTTTCTTGGCAACTTGAATAAAGATGCCTAAGCCTCAGGGTGCCTCGAGTTTTCTTCCCGAGTCAGAAGAACGCCGTATCACGTCCAGAAGCCGGTGCCGGGCCACAGCCAGGTTGAAATCTGGTTCTACTTCGTTCCCTTCTCGGATCGCTTGAGCCAGGATTTGGTACAGTTGGCCCACGTTGAACGGTTCCCCCTTTGGCATCTCCCCCGGAACCTGAATCAGTCGGTCTGGAACAGCCAACATATCCAATTGGGTTTGATTAGCCTGCCCGCCCTTGAGTTGGATGTTTCCGTATTGAACCCAAGTATCCGAGGACGCCGTCAGCGTGCCTTCCCGTCCGTAGACGTCCATTCTCCACCCGGTGCCGTGCCAGGGCACGGTAGCGATGTGGGCTGAGGCCACGGCCCCTCCGGCCAAGACGCCGTTGATCAACACATTGTCCGCTGCCGTTACTGGAACCGTCTTTCCCGGTGTCCCGGTCTCCCACACCGGCGCCTGGGTAGCAACCTGGGCGGACAACTCCTGAAACTCTCCGACGCAATAGCAGAATATGTCGATGGCATGGCCGGCAGCTATGGCCAAGGTATCGGCGCCCATGGTCCGGTCCGCCATCCAGGCCATGTCCCTTCCTCGCTGTAGCAGTCCCGGAAAGAACATGGTCATGTTGCAAGCCAACACTTCGCCCACGTACCCTTGGGCCAGTAAGTCCCGTATGTGCAGCAAGGTCGGAGCGCCCCTGGCCTGGAGGCCCACCATGTGTCGAACCCCCTTCGACCGGGCCAAAGCAGCCATCTCTTCCGCCTCGGCCAGGTTAGCCCCGAGCGGCCACTCGCAGAATACATGCTTTTCCGCCTCCAGGGCGGCCATGACCATTTGGTGGTGCCAAGGCACGCGGACAGAGACGGAAACCAGGTCGATATCCGGATGTTTCACCATTTCACGAAAGTCGTGAAAAGCCATCTTGGCGCCGTAGGCTTTCTTCGATTCCTCCGCTGTCTCAGGGCGGGAGGTGCATACGGCCGTCAACTCATAGCCGGGCAGGGCCAAGAGGGCCGGCAAATGGGCTCGCATACTCCAACCGTACCGGGCGTTGGCGCCAATGATTCCAAGTCGGATCTTGTCGCCTGGCATGGCAACCTCCTTATTAGGTGCTGTGTCCGCCAAGTTCTTGACTACTCCCAGCGACCCTCACGAAAACCCTCAGACTGGCGCTTCTTATCTTCAGCCCTACAACGTGAGAGGGCTGGTGGGAACGTGAGCATTATCTCATGGATGAAGCATCATATTAACCTTTCCGACTTCTCGCAGGCGATGCTATACTCGGCCCCTTAGGTCGGGGGTATCGCCGCCCGCAAGGGACTCGGATAGGTCGGTGTTGATTCACCACCCAATGGCCAGCAAGCATTTGCCCATTTTCGTGGCGGTTAGCCTACTTCTGTTGTTCGCTATGCTTGCGGCGGGTTGCTCTTCCGATTCTTCGACTGGCGCTGCTGCCGCGCCCCAACCGGCCACGGTCACGCTTGACCCTAGCGTCGCTCCGATCACCACCCTCCCGGAGACGCCGGCCCCCAGTGCCACCTCAACCCCTAAGCCAACGTCCCCATTGCCATCATCCCGGCCTTCCGGAGCCGGTCTGGCGGATTTGGCCCTCGTCTATGCGACTGAGCTAGTGGAGGTGTTGGGGCCCAGGGAAAGCGCTACCGAGGAGGAACTGGAGGCGGCGGAGCACCTCGCCTCCACGCTGGAAAACTTGGGTTATGCCGTAGAAATGCAATCTTTTACCGTTCAGCAACTCTCCAGCGGACCGTTGGGTCTGAAAATCACCGCCCCTCAAGCAAGAGCCATCAACGCTATTCCTCTAGTGCGGTCCGCCATTGGCGAGGTTTCCGGGAAGCTGGTCAGCGTTGGACTGGCCAGAGAGGAAGATTTCCCCGTGGAAGGAATGAAAGGGCAGATAGCCTTGGCCCAGAGGGGCAGGATAACCTTCGAGGAGAAGGTTACGTTGGCGGCGGAAGCCGGG
The DNA here is from genome assembly GCA_965197565.1 of Dehalococcoidia bacterium. Lineage (GTDB taxonomy): Bacteria > Chloroflexota > Dehalococcoidia > Lucifugimonadales > UBA3495. The sequence continues at coordinate 978,871 of CBDANK010000002.1, read as the reverse complement.
GCCGTCGCCGTGGTGGTCTACAACAATCTGCCTGGGGACTTTCAAGGCATCCTCTTCAACCCGGCCGATATTCCGGTCGTATCCATATCCAGGGAGGACGGCCGGGAAATCGAGGACTTGCTTTCGGCCAGCGCGGTGGAGGCGGCCGTATCGGTGTTGGCAGAACAGCTTCCTTCGCGCAACGTCATCGCCGAAAAGTCCGGGCTTGGTGATGCGGTGGTGGTCCTGGGCGGCCATTACGATACGGTAGCTGATACAACCGGGGCCAATGACAATGCTTCCGGCGTCGCAGTGCTTTTGACCCTTGCCGCTGAGCTTGCGGGCGAGGACCTGCCATTTACCGTGCGCTTTATAGCCTTTGGGTCCGAGGAACTGGGTCTGAGGGGAAGCAGGCATTATGTGGCCTCATTGACCGAGACCCAATTGGACCGTATCCGGGCTATGTTTAACTTCGATGCTCTGGGCAGCGGCGAAACCCTGGAAGTCCTGGGCGCCAGGGAGTTGACCGACCTGGCACTGGCCCAAGGCGACGCTCAGGTTATCAGCGTAAGAGTGAGCCCCCCATTGCAGGGCGCCAGCAGCGATCACCAGAGCTTTGTCGACGCGGGCATTCCGGTGCTGCTGTTTGTTTCCGATGACTTCTCTCGAATACACACCCCCGCGGATACGCTGCAATTCGTGGTGCCGCATCTGCTCGGCGACGCTGCGGAACTGGCTCTTTCCCTTCTCAAGTCCGATGATTTCCTAACGGTTCTCAAGTAGATGCCCCGGTTGGTATACTTGGAGGCAGCTTCAGAGATATGACTGGAGAGGTGGCTTGTATGAAGTGGGTTTCCGCTGTGTCCCAGCAGGCTAATCTGAAAGCGGCCATCGAAGAATGCGCCGTAACTGTGCTCTCAGGACTTGGGGGGACTGCGCCTGACTTGGCCGTAATCTTTGTCTCCTCGCATCATGAGGCGGACTATGAGCAGGTTTCCCGCCTGGTCAAACAAAGACTGGCGCCGGCAAAGATATTCGGTTGTTCAGGCGGCGGCATCATTGGAAATGGCGAGGAAATAGAACAACGTCCGGCGGTGTCTATAACCTGCGCCGCTTTGCCGGGCGTGGAAATCGTCGATTTTCACTTGGACGGAGAGAGCCTCCCCGACCTGGATGCGGGGCCTGCTTTGTGGGAGGAGTTAGTAAAAGTATCCAAAGACCAAAACCCTCAGTTCGTCATGGTGGCGGACCCGTTTTCCTTTCCGGTGCAGAACCTGCTGATGGGGTTGGACTTCGCTTTCAGCCAGTCGGCTAAGATCGGCGGACTGGCCAGCGGCGCTCATCAGCAAGGAGGGAACGCTCTGTTCTTGAACGACCGAGTCTACCGGTCCGGTGCTGTAGGGCTGGCCCTGCACGGCAACATTACCATAGACACTGTAGTGGCCCAGGGATGCCGTCCGGTCGGCCAACCGATGCGAATTACCGAAAGCCAGCGCAACCTACTGGTAAAGTTGGACGGGCAACCGCCTTTGAACCACTTGAAAGAGTTGTTTCAGACCATGAGCCCCCGGGACCAAGGCCTGATGCAACACTCCCTGTTCTTGGGAGTTGTAATGGACGAGTTCCTGGAAACACCGCAACAAGGAGACTTCTTGATCCGGAACGTGGTGGGCATGGATGCCCGCACCGGGGCTTTGGCCATTGGTGAAATGCTCAAGGAAGGACAACTGGTCCAGTTCCACCTCCGCGACGCTGAAACCTCGGCCGAGGACCTGACTGCGGTGCTGGATAGGTACGCCATGGACAACCGGGAGAACCAGGTCCACGGCGCGCTGCTGTTTTCCTGCTTGGGACGCGGGCAATACTTGTACGGCCGTGCCAACCATGACACCGACATCTTCCATGAAAAGCTCGGGCCGGTGCCCTTGGGGGGCTTCTTCTGTAATGGGGAGATCGGCCCTGTTAGCGGCACCACCTTCCTGCACGGTTACACCAGTTCCTTCGGAATCTTCCGGCCCAGGTATTAGGCCGCAGCTAGCCGGGCGCTATGCCGGCAATCGCTGAGGTTTGACGCCGCAAATGGCTTCACGTCCCCTACTCAAAGTCGGAATTCCTGTGTCCTTGAGCGGCCGGTTCCAGGTCCAAGGGAAGCAGGCATTGATCGGACTTCAGGCTTGGGCCGACGACGTCAACCGGTCGGGCGGCATTGTCTTGGGGTGCCGCGGAACGGCAGCCGGGGTATCCGTGATACACCACGACGACTCCGGTAGACCGGAGCAAGCAAAGCAAATTACCGAGCGATTGATAACCCAGGACCGGGTGGACTTGCTCTTTGGCCCCTACTCCAGTGTGCTTTCTCGGGCGGCGGCCCAAGTTTCCGAGTCTCACCAGCGGCTCCTTTGGAACCAGGGCGGCGCCTCTGACGATATATACCAGCAGGGATACCGTTGGGTGGTGGGCGTCTTGACTCCGGCCAGCCGATACCTGGCGGGTCTGCTTCCGCTGGTCCGGGAGGCCAATGCCGCAGCCAAGACCGTGGGGTTGTTACGGGTCTATCCCGGCACCTTCCCCCTGATGATTGCCGCCGAAGTACAGCGTCAGGCGGACCTGCTGAGTTTTGAAGTTGTCTATGACCGCCAGTACTCCCCTTCAGTTACTGATTTCAGTGACATACTGGGAGAAATAAAAGAAGCCGGCCCCCAAGTCTTGCTTGCGGTTGGCAGGATTTCCAACGACCTCAACTTCGCCCGGCAACTGGCGCAGCAGCCGCTCGACCTGAGAGCAATAGCAGTGGTTGCTGCGCCGATTCGGCAGTTTCAAGAGGCGCTGGGTCACGATGTGGATGGATTCATCGGTCCCAGCCAGTGGGAGCCGGCGGGGGTCTATGACCATGATTACGGACCGTCTGCCCAGGAGGTCCTGGCTTCGCTGAGCAAATGGCATCATGGTCCGGTTGATTATCCCATGGCCCAGGCTTATGCCGCTGGCTTGGTTGCGCAGCGGTGCGTGGAACAAGCAGGCACTTGCGATGACCCTGTGTTGCGAGAAACTGCCGGTAGGTTGGATTTCACGACCTTCTACGGCAGGTTTAGAATCGATCCCGCCACCGGTTGCCAGGTGGGCCGGTCTTCCCTCATAGTCCAGTGGCAGGGGGGTCGGAAACTGGTCCTGTGGCCGCTGGAGCAGCGCCAGGCCCCTCTGCTGCATCCTTGGCCGGGCTGGGAACGGGCCAAGGCAAGAACTGAGAAGGGGCGCCCTTCCGCCTTTTGATGAACCGGGGCTGCACCGACAGTCTCTACTTTATAGATAGCGATAGAGTGAACGGCCTGTGCTAGAATGGTGACGGCCGGACGGGGGTGAGGCATCATGGAATGTAACGGGACCACGGTTGGACGCTGGAGAGAAACCGGCTGTCCCCGCCCGGAAGCCTGGGTATCTTCTTGATTCCCCTGCGCCTCAGCCTGGAAAACTTCCTTTGCTACCGGGAGGGGGCGCCCACCCTTGACTTCTCCGGTATCCACGTTGCTTGTTTATGCGGCCCCAACGGCCACGGGAAATCTGCCCTGCTCGACTCCATAACTTGGTGTTTGTGGGGCAAGGCCCGTGGCAAGACCCACGACGATTTGATCTCTTATGGCGCCGACCAGTGCCGCGTGGAATTGGACTTCGAGGCCAGGAACACTCATTACCGGGCGGTGCGCATCCATGCCCGTGGGGGAGGCAGGCGCCGGCAGGGAGTGAGCGACCTGCAATTGCAAGTATTGGGTCCCGGCGGCCCCCAACCGATCACCGGAAATCATATCCGGGAAACCCAAGCAAAAATTGACCAGACCGTCGGTATGGACTACGAGACCTTCACCAACTCGGCCCTTTTGTTGCAAGGCCGGGCCGACGAATTCAGCAACAAGACCCCGGCTGAGCGCAAGACGGTCCTTGCCAAAGTCCTGGGACTGGAAAGCTACGACCGGCTCCAAGCCCGCGCCAGAGACGAACTGGAGCAAACCAAGAACAAAGTCGCTGCCATGGATGGGGCCTTGAGCCAAATGCGCAGCCAAGCGGCGCAGATTGGAGACCTGTCCGAGGACTTGACCAACGTTGACGAAGAGTTGGACCAGTTGGGCCGGCAATTGGAGGGACAGCGGCTGCAGACCAACACGCTCAGGAGTAAGGTAGCCGAGCTGGAACGCCTGCGTCACCGGCTGGAGGAGTTGGAACGCCGGATAGATACGTTGAACCAGGAGATCACCCAGTTGGAGTCGGCGGCGGAATTGGCATGGGGAAGAGTAGGTCAGTATCAAGACCTGCTGCGACAAGCGGAGACCATCAATGACGGTGCGGAGAACTTGAAGCAAGCCCGCTGCCGTTTCGAGACCCTGGAGGCGGCGCGGCAGACTTACGACAAGCTGAGCCAGGAAAGGTCCCAACTGGTGCGCGCCATCGACAACGGTAGGACCAGGCTCGAGGCCCAGGTGGAGCAGCTGCGTCATAGAGTCGAAGTGGAGTTGCCTCCCAAAGCAGGGACGGAACCCGGCCTTGCAGTCCAACAAGAGGAGAGCCGAGGGAGGCTGGAGAAGCTGGGGCAAGAGGAGCGGGCCATTGTAATCCAGCGGGAGGACCACCGCACCCTGTCCACTCGCATAGGCGAGGCTAAGAGTGTTGCCGAGCGATACAAGGTGGAGGGACAGGAACTCCGGACAAAGCTGGAGTTGCTACAGCGGACCGACAACCGGGAGGCGGTTTGCCCCTTGTGCCAGACGCCCCTGGGTGAAGACGGATGCGGGAGACTGGCGGGGACCTATGAAGTCGAGATAACCGAGAAGCGTCGTCTATACCGTCTCAACGCCGCACAATTGCAGCAACTGGAAACAGAACAGGCCGGCTTGGGGCAAGCCCTCACCAAACGGGAAACCGCTTTGGTTCAGTCCCGGCGGCAGATGGAGCTTAAGCTTAACGAGTTGGAGCGGGGGATTAGAGACTCCCAATTGGCGGGGAAGGAGTTGGAGCAAGGACAAGCCAAGTTTACTACGATGCTAGCGTCGCTGGCCTCCCAGGATTTCGCTGGCCCCGAACTGACCAAGCTGACGCAATTGGACAGGAAAATCGAGGCCCTGGACTATGATGACGCCGCCCGGACCGATGCTTACTCCCAAGTCCAAGAGCTTCAGCCTTTTCAGGAAAAATTCCGGCAACTAGCCGAGGCCGAGATCAACTTGCCCCGGGAGGAAGAATCGGCGGCCCAGACCCAGCGGATGCTGTATCGCCGGCGAGAGGAGCTATCGCGGCTGGAAGAGCAGCGTCAAGCCGATAAAGAAGGAGTTTCCGGATTGCCCAGTTGGGAAACCTGTCTTTGGCAGGCCGAAGAGACCCAGAAAGGGCTGGAAGCCAAACAGCAGGAGGCCATCGCCAGGCGCGGCAACCTGGTGGGCCAGTTGGAGCGGGCCCGGGTCCTAGAGCAGGAAATAGGCGAAGGCTCGGCTCGTCTGTCCGAGATGCTGGCGGACCAAGACATTTATCAGGAGTTGGTCACTGCTTTGGGGCGTCAGGGGATCCAGGCCATGCTCGTTGAAACGGTGGTGCCCCGGCTGGAAAATGAGGCCAACTTGTTGCTGGGCCGAATGACCGACAACCGGATGCAACTGCAATTGGAGACGCAGCGAGAGCGGCGGACCGGGCGGGGTGACCCCATCGAGACGCTGGAGATTCGAGTCAGCGACGAGTTGGGTCCGCGCAGCTACGAGATGTACAGCGGCGGCGAGGCTTTCCGAATAAACCTGGCCCTGCGCATCGCTCTCTCCAAGGTGTTGGCCCAGCGGATGGGGGCGCCGCTGCCCACTCTGTTTATCGATGAAGGTTTCGGGACCCAGGACGCCGCCGGGCGGGAACAGATCCTCGATGTAATCGGAGCAATACAGGACGATTTTGACAAGATAATTGTCATCACCCATCTGGACGAGCTGAAAGATATATTCCCGGTCCGGATCGAGGTTCAAAAAGGACACTTCGGCTCCACCTTTTGGGTCAACTGAAGCGCCCCTCGCTGGGTCTCTCAGCGAAGCCGGAGTCGCAGGGTCATTCAATTATCGAACCTCCGAATCGTCACCCCGGCGAAGGCCGGGGTCCACAATTCTCGCAACAACCAACACTCCATTGCCGGGAGGTTCCTGGATACCGGCTTTCGCCGGTAAGACGGAATAGATGGCAACAACAATTGAAAGGCCCTGGCCGAAGTCGCACTACAGGGCCGAGCTTCGTTTGGAAAATCGACTTCGCACTTTAGCAGCAACCGGCCAAGGAGGGTATCAGATGCTACCGGAGAATATTAGGGCGTTTTGTGCTCAGACCCATCGTGGTGTGCTCACCACCTTTCGCCGCAACGGCGCCGCCCAAATGAGCATAGTAAGCTGCGGTCCACTGAAGAACGGGGTCGCTTTTACAGTGACTTTTGACCGGGCCAAGCTACTGAACCTGAAACGGGACCCTCGCTGCTCGCTTTTGGTGTCTCAAGAGAGCTGGTGGGGCTTTGTGGTCTTGGAGGGCCGCGCCGACATAATCTCTGCCGACAACACTGATGCGGATGAGCTGCGGTTAGTGCTGCGCGATACCTACCGCACCGCCTCCGGGGAAGAGCACCCCAACTGGAAGGAATACGACCAAGCGATGATCGACGACAAGCGTGCGACAATCATCGTGGTGCCGGATCACATCTATGGGACGGCGGTGTAAGGGGCCGGTTTAGGTATTTACTCACGGTCATTAAGCCGCAAGTGTTCAGAGTTGAGGGGGTTATTCCGGCCCTCCGAACCCGTCACTCCGGCGAAGGCCGGAGTCCAGGAAGTCCTCGCCAAGGGCCAGCTACGGATTCAAGGCTTTCCGCGGCTTGGTTTTCCTGGGTCCCGGCCTGCGCCGGGACGACGGGAGTGAGTCACCCCATCAAGTCTGAACAGTTACATTAAGCCTGGCACTGGGGACAGAAGTAGGTGCCCCGGCCGCGGACTCGGATGGCCGAAATTGGTCCTCCGCAGTGGGGGCAGGGGCCGCCGTCTTTGCGGGGAATGGACCAAGCGTCCAGAGCCATGGGCGGGTCGGGCCAGCCTTCGTTTCGACTTCGCTCGTATTCTCCTACCGCTTGGGTCAAAGCCGCCACGATGCTGTCCTTCAACCGCAGGATTTCTTCTGTGGAAAGCCCCGAGGCAGGCCGCAATGGATGGATGCCCGCGAGGAACAAAGACTCGTCGGCGTAGATGTTTCCTATTCCAGCTATGATCGACTGTTCCAGCAGTAGGGCCTTGACCGGGGCATTTCTCCCCTTAAGACTGAGCACCAGCCCCTCCAGGGTGAATTCATCGGCCAGCGGCTCTGGGCCAAGCACGGGCAACACATCTGCGGGGTCGTTGGTCAGCCAAAGCTTGCCGAACTTGCGACCGTCGATAAACCGTAATTCGCTGCCGTCGTCCAAGGCAAAAGTGTGGCGGAGCATAGGGTGGGCCGGATGCGAAGCCTGCTGGACCCGTAGCCCTCCGGTCATGCCTAAGTGGACAATCAAAGTAGAGGCGGCTGGCGAATCGCTTCTACTCAAGGGGACCAGAATGTACTTGCCTCTCCGCTTGACCTCCCGCACCCGTCTGCCTTCAATGCCGGAGACGAAAGCATCCACTGAAGGCGACTTGACGGTCTTGGCCCAGCCGATGTCTGCGCCGGTGAAGGTCCTTCCGGGCAGACCGGCGTCGATCAGATAGCGGCGAGTGTTTTCAACCTCGGGAAGCTCCGGCATGGCTGGCCGAGCTAGACCCGGCGGACTCCCAAAGTGATTTCCCTACCTTCCACCTTCATAGTTTCCGTCTTGACCCCGTCCGGGGGTGTTCCGGCCACCAAATCTTCGCTGAGGGTCTCTTGCCGGATGTAGCCGGCAAAGCCGCCTCCCATGACCTGTTGGATCTCCTGGGGGGCCTGATAGTAAGTGACGATGCGGTCGGTAACCTCGAAACCGGCGGCGCGGCGCAGGTTTTGGATCCGGTGCACCAACTCCCGGGCCAAACCCTCCTCGGCCAACTCGGGGGTAACGGTCCTGTCAACGGCCACCATGTATCCGCCCTCCAGCGAGACCCAGAACTGGTCCAACTGCACGATGCCCTCTGATTCGTCACTCAAACGAGCCATCGCCGCCTCGGTAATGTCCGATTGACCAACCCCTTCCAATGCTTTGATGTTTAGCTCGTCCAGCACTTGGCTCTCTACTTGCCGGAGGGTCTCTGTTTCAGCCGCCGTTCGGGTCTTAACCACGACTCTAGGCAGCGGCTGGCGGACTTTGATGCCGGCCTTGGACCGGGCCCCCCGTCCCATGCTGGATATTCGCATGGCCAACCGGGTGGCATCCATTAGTTGCTGGTCGACCAGGTCCTGGTCCGCCGTCGGATACTCGGCCAAGTGCACGCTGTCGGGTGCGTTGGGGTCCACGGAACAGACTAGATTCCGGTAGATTTCCTCGGACACGAAGGGGGCCAAGGGCGCCATGAGCTTGGCTACCGTCACCAAGCAGGTATGCAGCGTTACGTAGCCGGAGAGCTTATCGGTGTCGTTTTCACTCCTCCAGAACCGGCGGCGGCTGCGCCGCACGTACCAGTTGGAAAGCTGGTCGATAAACTCCTGAATCCGGCGGCCGGCGTTGGTTGGATCGTAGCCGTTAAGGTAGCCGTCCACTTGGGAGACCAGCGTGTTGAGCTCAGAAAGAATCCAACGGTCCAACTCGCTTTCGGGCCGCCAATCGGCGGGTTTTTGGTCCGGGTGGAAACGGTCGATGGAGGCGTAGTTGGTGAAAAATGAGTAGACGTTCCACAGTGTCAACAGCACCCGGCGTAGGGTCTCGTTGACCAATTTGGAGGAAAAACGCCGTGACTCGCCGGGTTGAGAAGCGGTGAACAAGTACCAGCGCAGTGCGTCGGCCCCGTGCTGGTCCAGCACGGGCAGGGGCTCCACCACGTTGCCCACCCGCTTGCTCATCTTGCGGCCCCGTTCGTCTAAAACCAGTCCAAGGCAGATGACGTTTCGGTAAGAAGGCTGTCCCTTGAGCAGGGTGGACAGAGCGTGGAGGCTGTAAAACCAACCACGGGTCTGGTCCACCGCTTCGCAAATATAATCTGCGGGAAAACGCCCATCCTGGTTGTTGTCGATCTCTTGATTTTCGAAGGGATAGTGCCACTGGGCGAAGGGCATGGCTCCCGAATCGAACCAGGCGTCCATTACCTCGGGAATGCGCTGCATCTGCCCGCCGCAATCATCAGCAGGACACTGCAACATAATGTTATCCAGGTAGGGCCGGTGCAGGTCCAGATTGTCGATCCCTTCCCGGTCTCCGGGAACCGCTTGAGCCTTGAGCTGGCCCACGCTGCCTACGCATAGAGTATGGTCGCATTCGCGGCACTGCCAGATGGGAATGGGAGTGCCCCAATACCTCTCTCTGGAGATGGCCCAGTCCACGTTGTTCCGCAGCCACTCGCCGAAACGGCCTTCTTTGATGTAGTCGGGATACCAGTTGATGTCGTTGTTGCCGCTGACCAACTGCTCCTTGAAGGCCGAGGTGCGGATGTACCAAGAACTCTTGGCGTAGTAGAGCAAGGGCGTGTCGCACCGCCAGCAGAAGGGGTAAGTGTGCCTGTATATGTCCCGCCGGTATAGCAGCCCCCGCTGTTTGAGGTCATCCATGATCTCTTCGTCGGCGTCCTTGACGAACTTTCCGGCGAAGGGGTAGGTCCCGGTTACTTTGCCCAGAAGGTCCACGGGCTGGACGAAAGCCAAGCCGTTCCCCCGGCCCAGGGTCAAGTCCTCGTCGCCGAAAGCCGGGGCGATGTGCACGATGCCGGTGCCCTCTTGCATGGAGACGAAGTTGGCGCTGACAACCTGGGGGTGCAACTCGGTGACAGGCCCTAATTCAGTGTTGACGCCGCCGCTGAGAGCTTTCCGGCGTAGAAACTGTTGGATTTCCACTCCGTATTCAGTTGGCGGATAAAGGAGTTGGTAATCTATGCCCACCAAGTCGCCGCCTTTGATCTTAGCCACCACCTTGTACTCTTGTTTTATGTTGGTCTCCAGTAACTCGGAGGCTAGGACCAAGCGTTCCGTCCCGGACTCTCCTTCCAGTTCCACCATCGAATAGTTTGCCAGTTCATCTACGGCCAGGGCGGTGTTGCCGGGCAGGGTCCATGGCGTGGTGGTCCAAGCCAGTAGGTAGGTGGGAATTTCTGAGGACCAAATCTCCTCCTCTCTCCCCTTTATTGGGGGAGGGCCGGGGGGGACTTCGTTCTCGGAAGATGCACCCACACCTTGGCAAGGGGGGGTGGTAGGGTTAACCCGGAACTTGACGAACACCGAAGGGTCCGGTGTGTCCTCCCGGTAGCCCAAGGCGACTTCGTGGGAGCTTAAGCTGGTGACACAACGGGGGCAGTGGGGAGTGCCGCGCATATCGCGGTACAGCAAGCCGCGGTCCCACAAGTCCTTCAGTATCGACCAGCCTGACTCTATATAGTTGTTTTCCAGGGTGATGTAGGGGCGCTCCATGTCCACCCAGAACCCGATCCGCTCGGTTAGAGTCTCCCACTCTTTGAGATACCGGAACACGCTCTCCCGGCACTTCTGGTTGAACCGCTCGATGCCGTACTCTTCGATATCCCGCTTGCTGGTCAGTCCCAGCTCCTTCTCCACCTCCAGCTCCACGGGCAACCCATGAGTGTCCCAACCGCCCTTGCGCAGGCAGCGGTATCCTTTCATGGTCCGATAGCGGCAGATTACGTCTTTGAACACCCGGGCCAGCACATGATGGATGCCGGGACTGCCGTTGGCCGTTGGCGGCCCCTCGAACATCATGAACAAAGGGCCGTGCCCGCGCTCGGTCTCGGTGCGGTGAAAAACGTCGCTTGCCTCCCATTGCCGGAGGACTCTGGCATCTACCTCTGGGAAGCTCACCCTGCTGGAAACGGGATTGAACATACTTGGCGGACCTCTAAATGGGGCAAATGTTTTGACAATCACTGGACGCGATTACCCATTCTGACGGCCATTATACCGTAACCGCAGCGGGATGCGCCGGGATGGGGCAGCTAGCTAATCGTGGTGGCTATGCCCTGGTTGTCCAGGGTCTTTCTATTGTCACCCCCGGCCTACGCCGGGGCAGGCTCTGAGCCACTCTCCAATGTCACCCCGAGCAGAGCGAGGGGTCTAAAGTCCTTGACTGCATTCCCTTTCTTCGATACTCGGACCAGGTTGTTGCTGAAGACTTTTAGATTCTTCGCCTACGGCTCAGAATGACTTTTTCGAGAATCGAAAGACCCTGTTTTGGCCCTACCACAGCTTGTAAAAGTGGTTGAGGGGGCCGTGGCCCTGCCCGACGGCGAATGACCGGCGGATGGCCTCGGTCACGTATTCCTTGGCCAGGGCCACTGAATCCAACAAATTCAAGCCCCTGGCAAGGCCGGCGGCGATGGCCGAAGCGAAAGTGCAGCCGGTGCCGTGAGTGTTCAGGGTATCGATGCGGTCCGCCGAAAACTCCTGGAAATCCGACCCGTCATAGTACAGGTCGGTGGCCGCGCCTTCCCGGTGGCCGCCCTTGATCACTACGGCTTTGGCGCCCATGGCAACCAGCTTTTTCGCTGCTTGTCTTATCTCCGTATCGGAGACTATCTTCATGCCGGTGAGGGTCTCCGCTTCCGGAATGTTGGGCGTGATCACCGAGGCCAGGGGCACCAGGCAGGTGCGCAGAGTTTCTGTTGCGTTCACTTGGAGCAAGGAGTCTCCGCTCTTGGCCACCATTACCGGGTCCACCACCAGCCAGGGCACGGCGTGCCGCCGGAGTTGGGAAGCTACGCATTCGATGATCGAGCCGTTAGCCAGCATACCCGTTTTGACTGCCCCAACGCCTATGTCGGTGAATACCGCGTCGATCTGGGCGGCAATGACTTCCGTGGGGATTTCATGAACGGCAGTGACGCCAATGGTGTTCTGAGCGGTGACTGCGGTCAACACCGACGTTCCGTACACCCCCAGAGCGGCAAAGGTCTTGAGGTCCGCTTGGATGCCCGCGCCGCCGCCGGAGTCCGACCCGGCGATGGTCATGGCTCGGGGAACGTTGTTCACTCCGGCCATGCCTCACCCCGGTAAGCCATTTCCCAAAATTGTAGCTCGTAGCGTAATATGTCCCGGAAGATGTGATGCATCCGGGAGCGGTCGGATTCCGTTACGGTGCTGGAATCCACCGTTAGCCGCAGCCAATTCACGAAGTCGGCCATTCCCTGGCTGGTGTGAAGTTGTATCCAGGTCTGATAGTAATGGTTGGCGGGGCGTTTGCCCGCGGCTTCCAGGCGTTGGGCCCAGTCCATGTAGGGCCATTCCACCGCTAGCAGGGCCGTTGCCAAGTCGACGAAGCTGCCTTCATAGGCCATCCGGCGGAGATAACCGCTGTAGTGCTGAGTAGTCGGCAGGTGCTCCAGCGCCGCTACCTGGCTTGGAGACAGGCCGCGCTCTCTGAAGGCTTGTTGGAACAGCCCTTCCTCACCGCCCAAGCCCAAGTGGAGAAAACCAACTATGCGGCGGGCGGCGTCGAAGTCCGGCGCTTTGGCCGCAGCCAGGCTGAGCAGCACCACCCAGTCCTTGAGGAAAAGATAGTCTTGGTCGAAGTATACGTTGAAGGTCTCCGGGGGCAGGGTATTGTCCCCTAGTTCCTTCACGAAAGGGTGGCCTACCACCTTTTCCCAGATGGGACCGACACCGGCGCGGAGATCGTCGCTCAAAGACATGAATGTCATTTACCCCAGAACAAGCGTCATCCGGCAACGCCCTCTCCCCAAGCTTCTATGGTTGGTGAGGCGGGAGGCGAATGTTGGTTAAGGAACGAAGCGTCAAGAGGCCGTCCGCAAAGCAAAGATTGACCCAACGCCAGCGCGGCGGCCTTACTCCGGTACGGGTTCTTGGACCGACGTAAGACTCAAAGCCGGTTCATTGTAGGGGTGTTGGCGCAGGAAGCCGATGGCGATGGCGGGAAGAGTCTCAATGTGGAGCCCGGTCCTCACCCCCATCTCCAGCGACAGCCGGGCAACAGCGGCATTGTCTTCTGCCTCCACCATCATGACGAAGTCATACTTGCCCAGCACAGCATACTGGCCTAGGATTTCGGCGCCGTTTACTTCAATATCACGAGCGGCCTCAACCACCAAGTCGTGGTTATCGTGCAGCAGTCGTTGTCCGGTGGATGTCAGGCTACTCAACAGGAAATACAGCGGCATTTGAGTTCTCCCGAAATTGGCCTTTGGCGGTTGCTAGTCGATTAAGTATACCTAAGTATATCACCGAGAGAAATTTTGCGGGCGGCGTTGGTGCTTATCGTGCAAGCTAGGCCGGTGTTTTAGCAGGGTCTTTCAATTGTCACCCTGAACGGAGTGAAGGGTCTAAAATCGCTCTTGCAAGTCGAGGCCGATTCTCCGATCAAGACTTTTAGATTCTTCGTCGCAAGCTCCTCAGAATGACGTTATAGGGGGTTACTGCACCACTCCAATATGAAAACTAAAAGCAACTGTCTTTGATGTCAAGACTTGATGAGGTTTTGGTTCCAGCGATGACCGCTCTTGGCCATGCCGTTGAGGATGGTGAGCAGCTTGCGCATACAGGCGACGAGCGCCAGTTTCTTGGGTTTGCCGGCGGCCAGCAGCCGTTGGTAGAAGCTGCGGATCACCGGGTTGTGCCGGCTGGCCACCAAGGCGCCCATGTAGAGCACGGCCCGGACTCGGGCCCGCCCTCCGGCCACGGTTCTCCGGCCCCGCATGGTCCCGCGGTCCCGGTTCATCGGGGCCACTCCCACCAAGGCGGCTATCCGCTTCCGGTCCATGGTGCCCAGTTCCGGCAAGTGGGCCAGCAGCACCAGGGAGAGCTGTTCCCCCACGCCAGGAACGGAGCGCAGCAACTCGTCCTTCTCCCGCCATGCCGGACTCCGGCGCAGCGTCTGCTGCAGGTCCTCGTCCAAGTCGTCCAGTTCCTGCTCCAGCCACTGGAGGTGAGCCTGGATGCGTGGAGCAACGGCGCGGCTGGCCGGCCCAAGACGGTTCTTCTCCGCCACCAGCATGGCCACCACCTGGTTGCGCCGGGTGGTCAGGGAATGAAGTTCTCGGGTGTCCGAATCGGGCAGGGGACGGACCGGCGGACGTACCGCCTCGGCGAAATGGGCCAGAACCTGGGGGTCCAGGGCATCGGTCTTGGCCAGTCGGCCGGTGGCTTTGGCGAAGTCGCGCACCTGACGGGGATTGACCACCAGCACCGGCAGGGCCGCCGCCGCCAAGGCGCCGGCCAGGGGGAGTTCCAAGCCGCCAGTGGCCTCCAAGACCACTGCCGAGGGGTGCAGAGACTGCAACTCCGATGCCAGGCCGCTGACCCCGGCCTCGTCGTAAGCGACACTCCAGGCGGCGCCCGAAGGCCGGAGGGCCACATCCACTCGGTCCTTGGCCACGTCGATGCCTGCGTAGATGGCTTCCTGCTGCATATTCCCTCCCGGTCAAGGGTTGGCCCGTTCTTGCAAAATGCGGGCTTGTCAGCCCAAGCAACTGTCCGGGCTCTTTGGGGAAAGGCGCGGCGACCATGCTTTCAGACGGCCTGCCATGACCAAGACCCTACCGGTCTGCCGCACCCTGAATCACTCCTCACCGGAGATTTTCCGCACCAACCTCAAGATACAAGACCCTGATGACCGGGTTGAATCGGGTGGCTACCAATGCTGCCATGTAAAGCACCGTCCTCACCTTTGCCGGCCGCCCCATATAGAGCGCCTACCCCGCATCATTCCGCTGTCCCGATTGATGGGCGCCACACCGACGAGCGCAGCAGGTCATCCTTCTCCCGCCATGACGGACGGCTACGCACCGTGTCGCGTAGACATTGGTCCAGGTCGTCAAGCTCCTTCTCCAGCCAGCTGATGTGTGCCTGTATGCCGGGACGTACTGCTCTGCTGGCCTGCCCCAAGCGGTTCTTCTCGGTGACCAGCATGGTCATCAGTTGATTGCGTCGTGTCGTCAACTCGTTGAGTTCCTGGGACTCGGAGTCTCGTATAGGGCGCGACGCCGGCCGGACGGCCTCGCCGAAATGGGCAAGAACTTGGGCATCCAGTGCGCCGGTCTTGGCCAGCCGGCCCGTGGCCTTGGCAAAGTCCCTCACTTGGCGGGGGTTGACTTACCACCACCGGCAACGCGGCCGCCGCCAAGGCTGACACCATGGGAATTTCCATGCCCCCGGAGGCTTCCAGCAACACCGACGCAGGATTCATAGCCTGCAAGTGCACTACCCAGCGCCGCTACCCCGGACTCGTCGTAGTTGACGCTCCAACCATCGCCAGACGGACGGACCGCAACATCTACTTGAACCTTGGACACGTCGATACCAACATAGGTGACTTGATGCTCCATCTCCCCCTCCTGCCAAGTGTGTCCCTTACTTGCGAGATGCGGGCTCGATTGGCCCAGGCAACTTATATGATCAATACGCTCGGTCAATGGGCCTATTGACTGGGCAGGCGGAACCCTAGACTGCGCCGGCGTACAGTAGGACACCCTTCCCGCCGTTCTGGTCGCTCCGAACGGATACACGGGCTTCGGGCCCGCATCTACAAGTGTGGAGGACACAGGCATCATCAAACCGGGAGGGCAAGACATGGAAGTGGCAGCAGGCATTGACAGGATACGTGCCTCTTGGGCTTCTTGGTCCTGAGCATCATCAGACCCTCCTGGCGATACAGCCTGTAGACCCGCTTGTGGTTCACTGCCCACCCCTCCCTCTGCAGGAGGATATGGAGACGCTGGTAGCCATAGCTTACCCTGTCCTGGGCCAGGTCTTTCAACCGCATCCGTATTGCAGCCTGCTCATCTGCCACACTCTGGTATCGGTGGGAGGTCCTGGGCAGGGTCAATACCTCGCAGGCCCGGCGCTCACTTAGGCAGTAGGCTATCTGGAGATACTCTGCCCAGGGCCTCAGTTGAGCAGGCTTCAGGGCTTTTTTCGGAGCACATCCTGGAGCATCTGCTTATCCAGACTGAGGTCTGCCACCAGCTGCTTCAGCCTACGGTTCTCCTCCTCCAGGACCCTAAGCCGCCTCACCTCGGCCACACCCATCCCTTGGAACTTCTTCTTCCACCGGTAGAAGGTCTGCTCACTGACGCCCATCTTGCGGCAGACCTCTGAAACCGGTGTGCCATCCTCTGCTTGGCGGAGCCTGAAGGCAACCTGCTCCGGCGTATACCGGGAACTCTTCATGGGACGATCCTCCTTCAACATGTGTGATCATCTCACAAAACTCGCATTATCACTGGACCAGTTTTCGAGGAGCAGGCCAGAAACGGCGTCCAAAAACAGGGACGCATTTCCTCTCTTGCTGCATGGCAGCATGATGAAAGCGTCTGCAAGTCTGCGGCATCTGGCGGCGTGGACCCCAAGCTGGTCCACCGGCGGCGCAACGGCGTCGAGCCCCGCGACTGGGCCATGCACGCCCTCTTCCGGTTCGCGGCACGGATGCCCAGAGGCATGGCGGTCCTCGTGACCGAGAGCTTCCAGATGAGCTTCTTCAAGGAGCACATCTGGACGAGCGGCCCCGCCGGGCGCCGGCGCAACGGCGGCACGGCGGGGTCTGAAACGGCTGGATGCCGCCGTTGCCCGCCCATTCCGTCGGCTCCGACGGCCCAGCCGCCGCTGTGACTACGCAAACATGAAAGATACCACCGGAAAGAACCAGCGGAACAGAAGGCGGAAGCCCGGCAGCGACGCCTTTGAAATAGGCGAGATCAGGGTCTCTTCCAGGCCCGGACCCGACGCCCGGGACCGCTTGCGCCGAATCATCACTATGATGATCAAGCAAGCCAGCAGGGACAGGCAGGCCGCACGCGGCGAGAACGCTTCCCCGGGCGACCCGCAAGCTGAAGACCACGCCGAGGGGGGCGACTGATGCGCTCCTCTCGTTTCACCGTCATCAGCTTGGGCGGAGGTGTCCGGTCCTCAGTCATGGCGCTCATGGCAAACGAGGGGGCATTCGACCGCATCCCCGACTGCGCCATCTTCGCCGACACCCGTTGGGATCCGCTCAGCACCTACGAGCACCTGAGGTGGCCAAGAGACCGGCTGAGCTTCCCCCCTGTACGTCGTGGACAACGGACGAAGCCTCCGCGAGGAGGTGAAGGCCTAGAGACGGTTGATACTGCCCAGCGCGAGGCCGCTAGCACGGGGTGGGAAGTTCGCATCTGTAGCTATTGTGGCCCCTAGTAGCTGACCATCATTGAAATGATGGCTGGTGAGATATGATGGGTTAGCAGTCAAAAAAGAAAATCGGGAAGCGGGGATGGATGTGATGATGAAGAAATACCGAGTGGGACTTACGGAGGAGGAACAGGAGGAGAGGAACAGGAGGAACTGAAGGGATTGGTGTCCAAGGGTTGGGCGGCGGCTTACAAGCAGACTCACGCCCGCATTCTGCTGCTTAGCGATGAGAACCAGGTTGATAGCGCAATGAGGGACGAGGATATAGCCTGGGTCCTGAAGGTGGGCAGCGCCACGGTGGAACGGGTGCGCCGCCGGTGCGTGGAGGAGGGCCTGGAGGCAGCCCTGGGACGCAAACAGCAGCTAAAGCGCCGCAAGAAAAAGCTGGATGGTCAGGGTGAGGCCCACCTGGTAGCCTTGGCCTGCTCTCAACCGCCGGAGGGACGGGTCAGTTGGACGCTGCAAATGCTGGCCGATGGATTGGTGGCGCAGGAGATAGTGGATAGCATCAGCACAGAGACGGTGCGCCGGACTCTGAAAAAAACGAACTCAAGCCTTGGCTGAAAGAATGCTGGTGCCTCCCGCCCCAAGGGAGCGCGGACTTTGTGTGCGCCATGGAGGACGTGTTGGAGGTCTATCACCGTCCCTACGGAGAGGGGGAGGTGCTGGTGTGTCTGGACGAGACCAGCAAGCAACTGGTGCAGGAGACCCGCCAACCCCGTCCGTCGCGGCCGGGGGCAGCCATGGCATACGATTACGAATATCAACGCAACGGAGTGAGCAACCTGTTCATGCTGTTCGCGCCCCTGGAGGGATGGCGGCGGGTGGAGGTCACGGACCGGCGCACCAAGGCCGACTGGGCACGGGTGGTCAAGAAACTGGTGGACGAGGACTATGTCGACAAGGAGCGGATAGTCTTGGTGATGGACAACCTGAACACCCATCATCCGGCATCCCTATACCAGGCTTTCGAGCCGGCGGAGGCACGGCGCATTGCCCAACGGCTGGAGATACATTACACCCCGAAGCACGGGAGTTGGCTTAATATGGCCGAGATCGAACTGGGGGTGCTGGCGCGGCAGTGCTTGGATCGCCGGATACCCAGCCAGGAAGTCCTGGAACGGGAAACAGGCGCATGGCAGGACCAACGGAACCGGGACGTAATTCAGGTGGACTGGCGCTTCACAACCGAGGACGCCCGCATCAAGCTCAAGTCCCTATACCCATCAATACAACAGTGAGGCTCTACTAGTTCTCCGTGAGCTTTCTTCTCAAACGAGGCACAACCGGGAGCCGTCGCACTTTGACGCAACTCCGCCAATCGCGGTATCATGGGAGCGAAAGTTGGCCCGGCGATGCTGCAAACACCCCGGGCCGTGGCTCCACCTGACGGTACAGGTGATGCGAATAGATTGTACTACTCGCAGACCCGCTCCCGACAGGAGGCGGGTCTTTCTAGTTTCTGCGGAATGAACAAAAGGAGGCAATCATGGCGAGAACCACCAAGAGGAAGACGGAGGCGAACCGGGCGGCCATCTACGCCCGCGTGTCGGACAAGAGCCAGGACGGGGAGGACAAGACCTCCATCGCCGAGCAGACCGGCGACATGGAAGCCTACTGCGAGAGCAAGGGACTGACCATCACCGCGCGCTACCAGGAGGTGGGCCGGGGCTGGTCGAAGAAGCGACCCGAGTTCCAGCGGATGCTGGCCGACGCCAGACGCGGACGCTTCGACACCATCGTCTGCTGGAAGTCCGACCGCCTCAGCAGGGGGATGTACCCCGCCGCCGCCCTCATGGAGGTCGTCGAGGCCCACCAGATTCGGCTGGAAGCCGTCTTGGACGCCATCGACATGAAGACCTTCGGACTCATGGCGGCCATCGGCAAGATAGAGCTGGACAACTTCCGGGAGCGGTCCACGATGGGCAAGCGGGGGACGGCCAAGCAGGGACGGGTGCCCACCGGCGGCCTCTCCTACGGTTACCGCATCGGAGACGACGGCAGGCCCGAGGTGGTTGAAGAGCAGGCGGAGGTCGTCCGACGCATCTTTCGCAGGTACGTCGATGAGGGGATGAGGGCCTACTCCATTGCCGTGCGGCTGACCGACGAGGAGGTCCCCACACAGACCGGCAAGCTGCTGTGGCTCCAGTCCCGCGTGCACCACATCCTGGGGAATGCCACCTACGCGGGCACCTGGGTCTACGGAAAGTATCGCCATGTCGCCACCGAGGACGGCATGAAGGTCTACGACCAGCCGAGGGACACCTGGATTGAGATTCCGGTCCCGCAGGTGATCGACGATGAGACCTGGGAACGGGCGCAGAAGTTGAAGCAGCAGCGGAGCAGGAAGGCCAAGAGGAACACGAAGGTGCTCTACCTGTTGCAGCACCTGCTGAAATGCGGCGAGTGCGGCCGCAACTTCCATACGAGGGCCTCCTGGACAACCACCAGCGTTCGCAACGGCAAGGCTTACACCTACGACCTGACCGCCCCCCGCCGCTACTACATGTGCAACGGGATGCAGGGCATGCGCCTGCGCTGCCGGGAGAAGCCCTACATCCGGGCGGAGCAGTTGGAGGAGCCGATATGGAGCGAGGTGAAGCGGGTACTCCAGAACCCCGACCTGATCGTCGCCGGTATCGCCACCCTCGATTCTCAGGAGGGCGGCGGAATGGAAGAGGAGATTGCCCAGGCCGAGCGAGACCTGCGAAGCATCCAGATGGAAGAGGACCGCGCTGTCAGGCTGTTCGTGTCGGGAAAGATCACCGAGGCCCAACTCGACCTCCAGCGCAGGTTCATCACCGAGCGGCTTGAGAGCGCCAGGGAGAAGCTGGACGAATACCGTGATCTGGAGGAGAGTGGAACTGAGAAGCGGCGACTGATGGAGGAGGTCCTAGCCTGGGCGAGAAAGGTCGGCCAGGGCTTGGACGAGTTGACCCCCGAGGAGCGTCACGATTATCTCCAGATGCTCGTGGAACAGGTCATCATCGACAGGGACAACAACGTGCACATCACGCTGGCTATACCCATCGACGATGATTCTCCTGAGCCCGGTTCCCCTCAGCCTGAGTGCGTGTCAATTGGTTCACAAGAACCTTTGTATTGAGGTTCGCTTTAGCGCCTCCTCAGCGGCAAGTCTGCTAACCTGTACCAGACTCTCCCGCGGATGAGCGCCTAGGGCTTGAACCTGTCGTCCCCCAAGGGTAGATGAAGAGAGCAGGGCCATGTCACTGAGAGTGGTCACATGGAATGTCGCGTGGGCTACGCCCAGCTCACGGCGCACCACTGAAATCCTGAACCGCATTGATCGACAAGCCCCCGAGGTCGTCTGTCTCAAGACGGGCACACTACCTGCTCTCGGCCCAACTACGGGTACACAATCAAGGAAAATCGGCGGAAGGTTCTGCTCTGGTCGAGGGAACCTTGGGAGCAGGTCGATGATGTGGGAATCGATTCGATGCCGCCCGGACGGTTCGTGTCCGGACTCACACAAACATCCTTGGGCGAGGTTACTGTCATCGGAGTCTGTATTCCCTGGTTCGGATCACGGACTGAGGCTAGACGCAAGTTGGAACGCAAGATGCAGTGGGAAGACCACGAACAGTATCTGGCCGGTCTCACTGAAGTTCTCGGAAGGAGGTCTGAGAAGCGTCTTATAGTGATGGGGGACTTCAATCAGATTGTCGGGCCGGGCAGCCGTGCACGCCCTGAACTTCGATTGGCGCTTCAGAGGGCCTTCCCGCCGAGCATGACAATCACAACATCGGCGCTTGCCTTCCAGGGACGAAGAAGCATTGACCACATTACGCTGAGTGAGGATTTGACAGTTGAGTCCCTGGGTGTGATCAGCAACATCCACGAAGGGAGACGATTGTCAGACCATTTCGGAGTTGTCGCCGACCTGTCAGCCCGGCACCTTCTGTCGCAGTGTGGCTTTTCCTGAACTGTGAACTTACAGGAAGCATCGATAGAATTCTAGTGGAACCATCCGGAGGACGATTTGGCTATAACGGCAGTGAGCTGGAACATCGCCAAGCGTTACGAGCCGTGGCGTCAGCTTCTGCAGATGGACGCTGACGTCGCCCTGTTGCAAGAGGCGGGGCAGGCGCCGCCCGACGTAGCCGACAAAGTCGACACCGGCCCAACTGAGCACTGGGACTCGCACGTATGGAATTCGCGTTGGTACGAAGGCCGGTTCACAAATTTGTACGACCGGTGGTTGATGGTGGTGAAGCTGTCAGACCGCGTGGAAGTGGAGTGGTTCAAGCAAGTGAGCCCGATGGGTGCCACGGAGCGAGACGAGATCGCCGTCAGCGGTATCGGCACCATCGCCGCCGCCTGCATCATTCCACAAGACGCGCCGCCGTTCATTGTGGTGTCCATGTATGCCCGCTGGATAACACCGCACCCGTACGCCAACAAGTCGAGTTTTATCTACCCGGACGGCTCGGCGCACCGCATAATCTCGGACCTGTCGGCGTTCATCGGCAGCACCGACTCCGGCACCCACCGCATTCTGGCGGCGGGCGACCTCAACATGGTATACGGCGCGACTGACGAAAACCTGCTGGCCCTTCCGGCTCGCGACCGCACCGTGACCGACCGGATGGACGCGCTCGGCATGGAGTTTCTGGGACCGCAGTACCCGGCCAGATTCCGTTTAACATCGGATGATGGTGAAATAGCCGTCTAATGGGAATCAAACAACATCGGTTTCTCAGAGACTCAGAGTTGAGGGCTGCGCTGTACTCTAACGCAGGCGGTAACTGCGAAGGTTGCGGCGAGCCACTCACTGCGGGTTGGCACGCTGACCATGTGATTCCTTGGGTCGCGTCGCGTAGAACCAACGTGTTTGAAATGGCGGCACTGTGCCAGAGGTGCAATCTGTCCAAAGGAGCGACCATGCTGGAGAGACTCTCTGACTTCACTGTAGACATTGATAAGTTTCGCCCTGGGCAACTTGGAGCCTACCAAGAAACCATTAAGCGAGTCCGCGCTAACGAACAACATACCGCTATCGTCTTGCCCACCAGATACGGCAAGACTGATTTCATGCGTGTCACCGGCTTGGAGTTAATTAGGCTGGGATTGGTTAGCAGCGCGATGATAATGGCCCCTGGTAAGGCGTTGCGAGAGCAGAGCTTGAGAAATGAAGAGTTGCTGAAGTGCTTGCATTTTTACGGTATTAACTCCGAGGTCAGCAAATACGAAGTGGTACGGCCTCCCAACTTCGACCGGCTCACTAAGAGCCATCTCATTGCGACCACCACTTCGATGGCTACGACCCACGTCGCTACCCTGCAACATTGGATTGACCACATGATCCGGCGGGTTGGTGCGCCGCCCATCGTCTTTCTTGATGAGGCGCATATGTCCAGTGATGAAAACGTGTGGGGTCAGACAATGGAATCCTTGGCGGAGGCTGGGGCGTTTATCCGCTTGTGTACAGCTACACCATACCGGACCGATAAAGGGCACATCCCGGGCTTTAAAGTCGACCGGGTGGAAACCATCAGACAAACCACGGGTGCGGGCGGTTATATATGAACGGGAGACCGAAGTCTATGAACTCAAAGCCCACTGGATCACCACTTTCCGCGATGCGTGGGATGAAGGGAACACACTCTGTAGGATAGCCCGCCGTCCATTCAAGATAAATCTCTCAAAGGTCGGCGAAATGGATATGGGAAAGACTTGGCTTTCGGAATTATCCATGAGCGACTGCGACCGAATACTTGGGAGGGTGTTGAAACACCCTATTGTGGTCGAGGATTCCTGCAAAGTGTTAGCTGAGGAACTAGCGTGGTTCCGTAAACTGGCTCCGAGATCGGCAGGGATTGTATTCGTGGGCAACGATAACGACTCCTCCGAAGATAAGGAGACCGACGGCCACGCCAATATGGTAAAGACGGCACTTGCAGCCTACGGTCTCCAGGCTGTCATAGCGACCAGCAGCGAAACCAGCGATGGTCTAGCAGCTATCACGCGGTTTGTAAGTGACACTGAAGGCAAGGGCGGCGACGTGTTGGTTGTCAAGCAAATGGCGAGTCGAGGACTGGATATTCCGCGACTCGAAGTGGGCTTAGACCTTTCCCCTGCACGGCTGGCGACCAATGCTTTCGTCCAGCGGTCGATACGTATAGCGACCCGGTATCCATTTGAGGAAGGGCGCACCCTGACGTCTGCGACCTATATCGCGCCCGACGACGCTCGAATGACCCAACTTTTCGAGAGTTTAATCAGTGACCAAGGCGGAGAATACCACGGGCGGGGAGACTGGCGAGTGGTCGGCCCCTTGCCTGGAACCCTTGGTGGGGAGAGTGGGGGAAAGCCGTCGCGCAGAATCCCGGAGTTTGAGGTCATCGGCACGGCGCCGCCTGACTTTGTTGAAGACAGTAGCCGGGTTTATGGGAAAGGAGAGTTCCTACCCTTCATTACTGACATACTTGATAAGGAGCCGGAACTGCGCCACCTTACCACTGCCCGCCTAGCCAACGCATTCGAGCGAGCCGTTGAGAACTTCCATACTGGCGGAACCGGCGGCGTTGTGGTCATGGACCCTCCCAGTCCCCCTCCGTAAGTCACGGATATGACTCCCCTTCTTGAATCCCTATACGACCGCCTGAACGAAGTTGTTACGCGGCTGGCCAACCTGTTGCTCCGAGGCGTGTCGGACCCAAAACAACGGTCGGCGCGTTATGGTCGAACCATTAGCGAGGTTTGGATGAGTGTCGGCGTGATCAGACAAGGGAAGCTCCGAGATATAACGGACCCTGACCGGCTCCAGAGGATGTTAGAGCAACTGACGCGGCGGGCTGAGAGGTTGGAGAATGAGTAGCAAGATGGGGTTGACGGAACAAGACTCGGCAAGCTGTGGGCCACGCGATTTGAAAACCCCTGGCGACCCGGCTTGGTGCTGGCAGACAGTGAGTGTTCTTCAGACCATGTGGAAGTCGATCGACCTAGACCTGGAGCGTTATCTGGGGGCCTGGGAGGATGCTGAGAAACATAAGATTTGGGAGAAGATACCTTACGAAAACCCATACGGTACGAAAGAGGCGATGCTGGTCGACCTTGCGCTCGGCGATGACGCTAGGGCTAGGGCCAGAGTAGCAGCCCAGGCGGCCATGCCTGGGCGTCCGTTGCGACGAAATGGCGAGCGGGGGAAAAGCTTTGACATTCGTCAAAGCTTTCCTCCCGCAGGTGGCAATAAATCTGAATACCTCACCGCCCGGATTGCCCGCGACCGCCCTGATATTTGGGAGCGGATGAAACGGGGCGAGTTCAAGAGTGTTGCGGAGGCTGCACGGGAGGCGGGAATCTTCCGGCCTGCGCCCAAGCGGGTTGACGTAACCGGCAACTTAGATCGAGTGGCCCGGAGTATCTTGAAAATCCTTGGGACTACTGAGTTTGAGCGGTTCCTTGCTGCTGGGCAAGACGTGTTAACGGAAGTCGAGACAGAGGCCCTAGATGGCTAAGTTCACCAAGACCGAGACGATCAACTGTCCCTACTGCCCATCCGAGGATGTGGTCAAGAACGGGAGGCGGAGCGGGTATCAACGGTATCTCTGCCGGGGTTGCAGCAAGCAATTCACCAGCGCCGGGTTTCTCCACGGTCGCCGCATCGCGCCGGAGCGCATCGGCGCATCGGTTCGGATGTTCTACTCCGGCATGAGCTACAAGCAGATAGGCGAGACGATGGCGGACATGTACGACATGCCCGAACCAGCCAAGGCGAGCATCTATCATTGGGTCAAGACCTACACCGATACTGCCGTCAGGGAAATGGAGAAGCACCCGGCTCACACCGGCGGCCATTGGGTAGCGGATGAAATGATGGTCGCCGTCGGCGGGGAGAAGTATTGGAATTGGAACGTCATGGACTCGGAAACCCGCTACATCCTGGCGTCTCACCTTTCCAAAGAGCGGACAGCCGGCGCAGCCAAGACGGTCATGCGGAAAGCCTTGAAGTCGGCGGATTCACCGCCCAAGACCATCACCACCGACAAGCTCCGGTCCTACCTGTCGGCCATCAAGGAAGTCCTACCCGAGGCCAAGCATATCCAGTCCCAAGGGATAACCGCCGATATAAACAACAACCTGTCGGAGAGACTTCAGGGCACCTACCGGCAGAGAACCAAGACGCTGCGGGGCTTGGACAGCAAGGAAAGCGGGCAACGCTACCTGGATGGCTGGGTTCTGACCTACAACCTATTCCGGGACCACGAGGGCCTATGCGGGCAGAAGCCGGGCGATAGGGCGAAGGTGAAGCCGCCCTTTAGCGAGTGGGAAGATGTGGCGCGGATGGAACCGCAGCCCCGGCCCAAGCGTCGCAAGAAGGAAACTACTTCGGCAGGCGTGGCGTCGCCTGCCCGGTTCAAAAGTGGTTCCCAGGAACAGAAAGCCGGTAATCCGGGTTCCGACCGTGCGTAAAGGTCGTAGCACAAAGAAGCGAGCGGAACCTGAGTTCAACCCGCTACCGCCCTATGCGTTGGCCCGGACGCCCAGGGCGCTACGGCCCAAAGCCCGACGGAAGGCGGCGGTCTAATTTACGGCATCATCCGATGTTAAACGGAACCGTTCTTATTCCTCCGCAACACGGCCCTGTAAAAAGCCAGGCTGACAACGAAGGGTCCCATGTAATAGACCGCCCGGAACAAGACCGACACCAGGATGGCCTCCTCCAGAGGGACTCCCAGCAGATGGTAGGTCCCCGCCATTGAACCCTCCTGCACGCCCAAGCCGCCGGGAACCATGGACATCACTCCCGCCGCCACGCCGACGGCGAACCCTGTTGCTATCACCCCCAGTCCCGTTTCGCTGCCCAAGGCTTGGAAACAGGCCCAGACCAGGGCGACCCTGGCGATCCGGTCGGCCAGCACCAGGACCACCGGCAAGCCCAGGACGAGAGGCCGGCCCCGTAGGGCGGCTAGCCCTCCGGTCAGCGTGGCTTCGAAGTCCCTCAACGACGGCCCGATGTCCCGGCGGGCCACCCAACGCCAAACCGACCCGACCAACCGAAGGGCCAGCGACCTCACCGGAGTATAAAAGAAAACCACGGCAGTGGCCGCAAAAGCCAAGCCCAGGACGCCGGCGCCAACACCCAGCCACAGGGCCGTCCCTGGGGAAAGGGGGTGGGTCAACAGCAAGTAGCCAAGGCCAATTGGAATGAGAGCGAAAAACACCAGGCTCTCAAGGTAGGAATGGAATAGAGACGGCGCCAGCACGTCGCCAGTAGCCAGCCCCCGTCGAGTCATTAGCAGCAGACGGAGGGAGTGGCCGGCCAATCCTCCAATAGCGGCAATCATGGCCGAGGAAACGAATCCCACGCCCAAGAGGCTTCGCCAGTCCAACTGAATGTTAAAGGTCTGATTGACCGATGCGAAGCTGTAGCTCAAGCACAAGTAGGAGACAGCGGTAATGGTCAGGGCCAAGGGCATCCAGTGCCAGTCCGCCCGGGACAGGACTGCCCGGACCTCCTGCCAGTCCAATAGCATCAACAGCGCCCCCGCCAAGGCCAGCAGCGCCACCGCAGCAGTGGCAAGGCGATGTTTGCCCCCCGAGACCTCGATGGAGGAGGCGCGGCGCGGCCCCTGGTCCTCGCCAGCTAGACGGTCTAACTTCCTGTCGGTTGGACTTGCCGCCCCGAATCTCGTTATTTGGGGAAGGGTCTTCACGATGCGGTCTATGCTAGGATTATAGGGTCCAGACTGGGATAAGGACAGGCGCATTGGCGGCAACCCGTCTCTTAACCCAAGCAGACAGCCTATGGTAAGTCCTACCCCCTATTCACAAGAAGCCCCACGGTCCTCCGGCCCGCCCGGCTTGTTGCTGATGAACGCCAGGGTGCTGACCCTGGAACCTGGACAGCCCAGGGCCGACGCGGTGGCTGTCAATGGACAGACTATCACCGCCGTAGGAAGCACGGCCGATGTTGCGCTCTTGGCCGGACCAAGCAGCCAAACCATAGATTGTCAAGGGATGTGCCTCCTTCCCGGTTTTGTTGACGCCCACTGCCACTTGTTGGCCACGGCATCGTCCCTTCAAGGCCTGCCTTGCGGGCCCGAGGCGGTCTCAAGTATCCAAGAGTTGCTGGCCGCGATTCGACGCCGCGCCGCCTCAACGCCCCAGGGCAGTTGGATTCGAGGTTTCGGGTACGACGAACTGGCCTTGGAAGAGAGGCGGCGCCCAACCCGGTGGGAGTTGGACCTAGCCGCGCCCAAACATCCGGTGCGGCTGGACCACCGCAGCGGCCACGCCGCGATACTGAACAGCCTGGGGTTGCAGTCGGCTGGGATTCACCGGGACACCCCCGATCCCGTGGAGGGCGTCATCGAGCGGATAGAATACTCGGGGGAGCCCACGGGGTTGCTTTTGGAGATGGGCCCCTTCTTGAGACAACGGCTGGGCCGGTTGCGGGACCGAAAGGAAGGCGAAGAAGGAGTTGCTCGTCTGAGCCGCTTGCTGCTCGGCTACGGGATCACGTCGGTCCACGATGCCGGCGTCAACAATAGCTTGGTCCGTTGGGAAGCTCTCCGTAATCTACAAACCTCGGGGCGGCTGCAATGCCGGGTTACTATGCTGGTCGGAGCCAACCACCTGGAGGACTTCCTGGCAGAAGGCCGGAGCTGGGGCGACGGCGATTACCGGCTCCGGTTGGGGCACGTCAAGGCCATGCTCAGTCTGACCACCGGCGCACTGCAACCGGATATCGAAGAGCTGGGCCGGATAGTGCATGAAGCCCATCGGGCCGGCTTCCCAGTAGCTGTTCACGCTGTCGAGGAAGAGGCGGTGGCCGCCGCCGCCCAAGTGTTTCAAGGGGCCCAATCGACTCCCAGCCGCTTGATGGCCAAGGACCGCATCGAGCACTGTGCCGAGTGTCCGCCGGAGTTGGCGGCCCAGGTACGGCGCAGCGGAGCCATGGTAGTAACACAACCGGGGTTCATATTCTGGAACGGCGATCGTTACCGGCAGCGCGTGGACTTAGGATTGCTAAACAGCCTTTATCCGGTGGGAAGCCTGGACCGTTCCGGTGTTGCCGTCGCTTTCAGTTCCGACTCCCCGGTGATTGATCCCAACCCTTGGCCGGCAATTTACAGCGCAGTCACCGGTTTCAGCAGGGACGGCCAGCCGTTGTCTGTCAATCGGTGCGGTCCGTCACTCCGGTCTCAAAGAGTTCCCATTGAGACGGCGCTGCGGATGTACACCATCGCCGGGGCTTACGCCGACGGCTCCCAGAACATCAAGGGCACAATTCGGCCCGGCAAGTTGGCCGACCTGGTTTTGGTTAACCAAGACCCCACCGAGGCGAGCCCGGAAGCCTTAAAAGACATCCACCCGGTCCTCACCATAGTGGGAGGCCGGGTGGCGTGGGAAGCTGGTTAGAGCTTTGGAACCCATCAATGATTACGGTCCGAGATATAGCCGGAGAGGTCCAGCAACGAGCGCCGGGCGGGGCAATCGGGCAGGATGTCCAACGACTCGGAGGCGGTGCCGCAGTACTTGCGGATAACCGTGTTGCAATCGTCGATAATGGTTGAGCCGTTGATCATCTCCAGGGCCTTTTGCAACTGTCCGTCCTGTCCCGGTTCCTTGAACAGCTTTTCTATGGGATTGTCGTGAGGATACCGTTCCATGAGCATGATCGACGGTAGTGTCAAGACTCCTTGCAGAAGGTCATTGCCCACCGGCTTCCCCAACTCGACGGCGTCGCCCTGCACATCGAGGAGGTCGTCAACTATCTGGAAGGCCATGCCGATGTTGTGACCGTAAGTCCGCAACGCTTGAACCTGGGGCCCAGGGGCGTCTCCCAAAATGGCGCCCGTTTCGGCGGCGGTGCGGAACAGAGAGGCGGTCTTACGATAGATACGCTCGTCGTAAAGCCTGCGGGCTTGTTCCGCGTCGAAAGCACTGAAATACTCAACTAGCTGGCCGCTGGCCAGGTCCATGATGGTCTCAGAAAACCGGCGGATTACCCCGATGTTGCCGGTGTCGCAAACAAAAGTGGCCGAGGTCGCGAAAACATAGTCTCCGAACAACACAGCCACGTGTTGGCCCCAAAGATTGCTGACGGTCGCTTTGCCCCGGCGCAGGTCCGAGTTATCCACCGTGTCGTCGTGGATCAAAGTGGCGACGTGAAGGAGTTCCACTGCCGAAGCCATAGTGATGGGGTTTTCCGGTTGATGGGGATAAAAATCGGCGGCCAGCAAAGTAATTGCCGGGCGAATGCGTTTGCCGCCGTTGACCATTACGTAGTCCAGCAACCGGTCCAGATAGGGAGCGGCTGTATCAGACAGCCCCCGCAGCCGGTCCTCTACATTTGCCAACTGGTCCTGAATCGGGACATAGATGGAGGCAGCCCGCTCATCCAAGCCTTTCAGCAAACCGCCCCCTAAGCGACCGGCATACCCAAGCGCTGTACTTCTTCCTCCGCCACCTTCGGGTCTAGCTTGGTGTAAAGCGGCGACGGGGCGCGCAACGCCCCGCCCGGCTTCACTGCCGCAACGGCGTAATCGAAGTCCCACTGCTCCTCTTCCACTCTCCCGTCAAGCCCCAGAAACTCGTGGAGCTTTTGGGCGCTGAATGGAATATAGGGGAACAACACCGTCTTAAGGCAGTTGATCACTGCGATAGAAACCCACAAGGAGGTCGCCGCGTCTTGCCGGTCGCTCTTGATTGTTTTCCACGGGGCGGTTGAGTCCAGGTACCTGTTGGCCTCTTGGGCCAAAGCAAACCCTCGGCTAATACCCGCCTTGAAGCGGCAGTTGTACAGGTCCCGGTCCACGCCGTCCATTACTGAACGAGCGTTGTCTAATAGCCCTTGGTCCACCTCTCTTATAGGCCCCGGCACGGGAATCTTGCCATCGAAGTTTCGATAGGTGAAGGACAGCACCCGGTGGACCAAGTTCCCGTAGGTAGCAACCAACTCGTCATTATTGCGGCGCACGAACTCGGTCCAGGAGAAGTCGGAGTCGCTGGATTCCGGCATGTTGACAGACAGCAAATAGCGCAGCGGGTCTGGGTCGTAGCGCGACAAATAATCCGGCACCCAAACGGCCCAGTTCTGGCTGGTGGAGAATTTTTGGGCCTCCAAGCTGAGGAACTCGTTGGCGGGTACGTCGTAGGGCAAGTTCAGACCGCCGTAGCCCATCAGCATCGCAGGCCAGATAATGGAATGAAAGGGGATATTGTCCTTGCCGATAAAGTAGTAAGACCTGCTATTGGGGTCCTTCCAGAAGTCCTCCCACTTATCCGGAGTGTCGGTCTGCCGCGCCCACTCCACCGCCGCCGACAAGTAACCGATCACCGCCTCAAACCAAACGTATATCCGCTTGTTGTCGTAACCTTCCAGGGGGACCGGAATCCCCCAGGCCAGGTCCCGGGTGATGGCCCGGTCTTTGAGGCCGTCTTCCAAGTAACGGCGGGTGAAGTTGAGGACATTTGGCCGCCAATGGCTTTGCTGCTTGACCCACTCCAAGAGGGGTTGCTGGAAAGCGGAAAGCTTCAAGAAGAGGTGCTCAGATTCACGAAACTCCGGAGCAGTGCCGCATAACGCGCAACGGGCCGCCAGCAGGTCTTTAGGGTCCAGGGTGCGTCCGCAACTGTCGCACTGGTCGCCCCTGGCATTGTCGCGTCCGCAGTGGGGGCAAGTCCCTTCCACATACCGGTCGGGCAAGAACCGGTTGCACCGGCTGCAATAAGCCAGCAGCATGGAGTCGGGATAGATGTATCCTCCCTCCAGAAGAACTCGGAATATGTCGTGGACCACAGCCTGATGGTTCTCGGTATGGGTGGTGGTGAACAGGTCGAAGGTAATGCCCAACCG
The DNA here is from genome assembly GCA_965197565.1 of Dehalococcoidia bacterium. Taxonomy (GTDB): domain Bacteria; phylum Chloroflexota; class Dehalococcoidia; order Lucifugimonadales; family UBA3495. The sequence goes on along the minus strand of CBDANK010000002.1, from coordinate 947,799 downwards.
GTCCCAAGTATCCAGAAACTGGGGGTGATAGCGGTCCAGGATCTCCTGGGGAGTCACTCCTTCCTGTTCGGCCCGGACCGTGATGGGGGTGCCGTGGCTGTCGCTCCCCGACACCATCAATACCTGGTTGCCCTTTATCCGGTGGTAACGAGCGAAAATATCAGCGGATAGATAGCATCCCGCCACATGGCCTAAATGGAGAGGGCCGTTGGCATAGGGCCAAGCCACAGCAACCAGAATTCGTTCAGTCAAAGCTGGTAGTCCTTCATAACCCCCTATCAAGCGCCCTCTGCCGAGGGGGGAATAGGGGGCGGGTTGACTAAATTCTACCACATTCCTTCTGCTGAAGGCGGTGGGGCCGAGCGGGCCCCCAGGGTCTTTTAATTATCACCTCCAGCCTACACCTGGGGAGGTTCTGAGCCGCTCTTCAGTGTCACCCCGAGCCTTTCGGCTAGGCTCAAGATAAACTCCGCGAGGGGTCTAAAATCCTTGACTACATTCTCTTTTTAGATGCTCGGACCAGGTTCTTGGTGAAGAGTTTTAGATTCCTCGCCTACGGCTCGGAATGACATTTTCGACAATTGAAAGACCCTGAGCGAGCCCCGGACCTTTGAATTTTCCGGGGAATATCCCCTCTCCCTCAATGATGAAGAGGGAGAACCAACAAGACGCCAGCGGGGGATGAGTCAGGAATTGGCGCAATTCCGACACAGGGCATCGGGGGTGAGGAACTGGTTTTGACACCAAGTGTCGCAGGCGGCGCACTTGGTGTGGCCCTCGGGGTTGTTTCGGAGGCGGCGGGCTTGGGGGTGTTGGAGGGAAAAGGAGAGTGCGGCGAGGGTAGCGTGGCTACGGATGGCGTTGAGGAGGAGGGGGACAGCGGCGGCCTGGCCATCGGCAGCGGCTTGGGCCAAGTCCTCGATAGCCGCTTGGAGGATGTGAAGGTGACGGTTGAGGGCAGAGTCGGGGGGAGGTGAGTCCTGCTCAGGGAGGGGTTGGTCGAGGAGGGACTGGAGCCTGAGGGGGTTGAAGCGTTCGGAACGGAGGCCGTGGCGGAGGGCGTTGATATTGCCCGGCTGGCCGCCGCGCCGCCGCTGAGGTCCGGCGGGCTCGGGAACCGGGGATGGATTCGATTGTTGGAGCGAACGAATCACGAACGAATCAGCCAAGGTTGAAAAACCTCCTGGGCCCCTACCGGGAGGCGGCCGAATGCCGTGCTCCGCCGGGAGGGGGTTATTGGGAGCCGTACCCTGAGTCATCATATCCAAGTTTGGCGACCGGATTTCCGGGGTGTCAAGGGACAGGTGACATGGGAACCGTTCAATGTTCGTCCAAGTCTAAGGCCAGTCCGCCCCAATGCCTGCGGGGTTGGGTCTATGGCGCGCAGAAAGGCAGATCAGGACTGGAAAAGTAGTTGTACTCTGCGTGTAGGGCTCTCAGACTCCTTGGTATGCATCCGCTGAACCGGTTGCCACTGAGTCCCAGCGAATGCAGGTTGGAGAGGTGGCTAAGTTCCGCCGGTATCTCCCCGCTCAATTGATTGCCGTCGAGGAACAGCCGTCTCAGGTTGGAGAGGTGGCCGAGTTCCGCCGGTATTTCTCCGCTCAACCGGTTGTTGTGGAGCCACAGCGTGTACAGGTTGGAGAGATTGCCCAGTTCTGAGGGAATCTCCCCACTCAACTGGTTGTTACTGAGCCACAGCACTTGCAGGTTGGAGAGGTTGTCAAGTTCCGCCGGTATCTTCTCCGCTCAACCGGTTGTTGGCGAGCGACAGCCGTTCCAGGTTGGAAAGGCTACCAAGTTGCGCCGGTATCTCCCCACTCAACTGATTATCTAAGAGCGACAGCCGTTCCAGGTTGGAGAGGCCGTCGAGCTCCGCCGGTATCTCCCCACTCAATTGATTGTTGTCGAGCCGCAGCCGTTCCAGGTTGGAGAGACCGCCGAGCTCCGCCGGTATCTCCCCACTCAATTGATTGCCACCAAGGAACAACGATTCCAGGTTGGAGAGGCTACCAAGTTGCGCCGGTATCTCCCCACTCAATTGATTGTTGTCGAGCCGCAGCCGTTCCAGGTTGGAGAGACCGCCGAGTTCCGCCGGTATCTCCCCACTCAATTGATTGCCATCAAGGAACAACGATTCCAGGTTGGAGATACCGCCGAGTTCCGCCGGTATCTCCCCGCTCAACTGGTTGTCGCCGAGCCACAGCCGTTCCAGGTTGGAGAGACTGACGAGTTCCGCGGGTATGCCTCCGACCAACCGGTTACTTGTGAGGTCCAGTTCGGCGACTCGGCCGTTGTCATCAACCCGTACGCCGTACCACTCATCGATTGGGGCGGGGCTCAGCCAGTTCGTGTTCTCCGACCATCTAGGGCCGCCCATAGCGTTGTAGAGAGCGACCAGGAGGGGACGGTCCGGAGACCGCAGGAGCGTCGGACTTGGCTCGCATAACCGCAGGTCGAGGCCGGAAGGGTAATCCTCCAGTGCGGCTCTCAGACGCCTTGGTATGCATCCGCTCAACTGGTTACCACTGAGTAGCAGGTGTCGCAGGTTGGAGAGGTTGCTGAGTTCCGCCGGTATCTCCCCGCTCAACCGGTTGTTGCCGAGCGACAGCCATTGCAGGTTGGAAAGGTTGCCAAGTTCCGCCGGTATCTTCCCGCTCAACCGGTTGTTGCGGAACGACAGCGACTGCAGGTTAGAAAGGTTGCCAAGTTCCGCCGGTATCTCCCCACTCAATTGATTGTTGTCGAGGAACAGTGATTCCAGGTTGGAGAGACCGCCGAGTTCCGCCGGTATCTTCCCGCTTAACCGGTTGTTGTCGAGGAACAGCCATTCCAGGTTGGAGAGGTTGCCCAGTTCCGGCGGTATCTCCCCGCTCAATTGATTGCCGCCGAGGGTCAGCCATTTCAGGTTGGAGAGCTTGCCCAGTTCCGCGGGTATACCTCCGACCAACCGGTTAATTGTGAGGCCCAGTCCGGCGACTCGGCCGTTGTCATCAACCCTCACACCGTGCCACTCGTCGATTGGGGCGGCGCTCAGCCAGTTTGTGTTCTCCGACCAGTCCGCGCCGTTCGCGGCGTGGTAAAGGGCGACTAGGGCTTCCCTATCCGACGCGGGACTGCCAGCAGGCCCGGATGAGCAAGCCAGTCCTACTCCCATCGCTATGGCGGACACTAAGAGCAGGACTGGGACAACGTACTTTACGGGGTGCATGGCACTTGCCCCAATGTTATTGGCACTACCGGCGCGCCAGGCCGGAGAAGTTCGCCGCGAACCGGTGAGCCGGAGGAGCATTTCACGCATGATAGCAAATGCCGGAAATAGGGTGCAATGCGGCGCCAAGTATAGTAACTGTTCAGGGTTGATGGGCGATTCGTGTCGCCCTTAGCGAAGTCGAAGGGCCTGGGGTTGAGGGGCTTTCGGCGAGCGGCGTTGATAGTCATCGCGCTGAAGAGCACCGGCGTGCCAGACCCCTCGCTCCGCTTCGGGGTGACAATAATAGGTCCTGGGCGAACCAGGGTCAAATGTAAGTGTTCAGTGTTGAGTGGAATCGGTCCTTCGACTCCGCTGCGCTGCGCTCAGGATGAGCGGTTCCGTGTTAGTGTGCTGACCAAGTCTGAACACTTACGGTTAAATCAAATCATTGACAAGGACTACCCCAACTGTTACCATCCAATAATTAAAAATTTCACGAAACTCGCTTTGAAAGGGAGTAGTAGAAGCATCCGGTCATAGAGAGCCGGCGGTTGGTGAAAGCTGGTGACGGCAATGTTTCGAACTCGCCCTGGAGCGTTCCGCCTGAATCAAGTAGGGCGCGACGGTGGACACCGTTAAAAGTCATCAAGCTGTTCCGGAAACAGGGCTCTTCAGTTGAAAGCTGATTGTCAGGTTGCCGGAAAAGAGGGGTGGTACCGCGGGAATTAATCAACCCGTCCCTTCGGGGGGCGGGTTTTTTGTTGGTCTAAAATTATGGAGACAAGATGGAGCTTAGCGGCGCGGAAATCGTATGTGAAAGCCTCCTCAAAGAGGGGGTAGAGGTAGTATTCGGCCTGCCCGGAGGTGCGGTATTGCCTCTCTACGGCGCTCTGGCGGGGTACACCGGCCTCCGCCACATCCTGGTCAGGCACGAGCAGGCCGCCGCCATGGCCGCCGACGGGTACGCTCGGGCCACGGGCCAAGTAGGCGTATGCGTGGCTACTTCCGGGCCGGGAGCCACCAACCTGGTCACCGGCATCGCCGGCGCCATGATGGACTCGGTGCCCATGGTGGCTATTACCGGACAGGTGCCCCGAGCGGCCATTGGCCGTGACGCCTTTCAAGAAACCGACGTTACGGGGATTACCCTGCCCATCACCAAGCACAACTATCTGGTGCTGAACGCGGCCGACATCGCCCAAGTAATCAAGGAGGCCTTCCACATCGCCCGGACCGGCAGGCCCGGACCGGTGCTGGTGGACATACCCAAGGACGTGCTGTTAAACGAGCGGGCGGAGTTCATCTGGCCCGAGACGGTCAACCTGCCCGGCTATAATCCGCCCGGCGATGCGGACCCGGAGCAAGTAGCCCACGCGGCGGCATTGATCAACCGGTCGGAACGCCCGGTGATCCTGGCCGGGCACGGAATTCTGATCTCACACGCTGGTGAAGAGCTCATCAGGTTAGCCGAAAAGGCCCAAATTCCGGTGGTCCCCACTCTGTTGGGGATCAGTTCCTTCCCTACGGGCCACTATCTGAATTTGGGAATGTCGGGAATGCACGGTTGGGCTCACTCGAACCTGGCCATCGACCAAGCCGACTTGCTCATATCCCTGGGCATGAGGTTCGACGATCGAATTACCGGCCGACTGAAGGACTTCGCTCCCAACGCGAAAATAGTCCACGTTGACGTCGACCCCTCGGAGATCGATAAAAACGTCAAAGCCTCGGCGTCCGTGACCGGCGACCTCAAGTGCGTGATGCAGCAATTGCTGCCGCTGGTGGAATCCAACGTACACATCGATTGGCTGCGCTGCGTTGATACTCTCCGAAGCGAGCACCCCCCGAAATTGATCCGGCACACCGAGGGCTTACTGCCCCAGTTCGTGCTGAGAGAGCTTTCCAAGGCGACCGCCGGGCAGTCCATCATAGTAACCGGCGTAGGCCAGCATCAGATGTGGGCGGCCCAGTTCTGCGCTTTCAATCAACCCAACACCTTGATAACCTCCGGCGGGCTGGGCTCCATGGGGTACGAGGTCCCCGCGGCTCTGGGGGCCAAGATAGGGCGGCCGGACAAGACCGTCTGGTCTATTGCCGGAGACGGCGGCTTTCAAATGACCATGTGCGATCTGGCCACCGCGGTTGAGAACAATATCGAGGTGAAGTTTGCCATCTTCAACAACGGCAGCTTGGGCATGGTCCACCAGTGGCAAGACCTATTTTACGAAAAGGACTATTTCGCCACTGTCTACTCCGGCAACCCGGACTTCGTGAAGCTGGCCGAGGCCTACGGAATTCCAGGGGTGAGGGTTGCTGAGAAGGACCAGGTGGCCGGCGCCATCCAACAAGCAATGGAAACTCCCGGTCCGGTGGTCATCGACTTTATCGTCAATGCCGACGAGAACGTTTATCCCATGATCCCCGCCGGTGAGTCGGTTCAAGAAATGATGGAAGAGCCAGTGCCGGAGCGCATTGAATAAATGAGCCAGAACGGACAGCACCACACCCTGGTGGCCTTGGTGGAGGACCGTCCCGGAGTCCTTACCCGGGTGGCCAGCATGTTCCGCCGACGGGGGTTCAACATCGCCAGCCTGGCGGTGGGGAAGAGTGAGCAGCCCGGCCTATCCCGCATGACCTTTGTGGTCAACGGCGATGAGGACACAGTCTCCCAGGTGACCAAGCAACTGGACAAGCTGATCGAGGTTATACAAGTCTCCAACATCACCGGCGAGGAGATCGTGGCCAGGGAATTAGCCTTGGTCAAAGTCAAGGCCGCGCCCGCCTCCCGGGGTGAAATCATCCAGATCGTTAACCTGTTTCGGGCCAATATCGTGGACGTGGGGACCCAGTCAATGGTGATAGAAATCACTGGCGAACAAGACAAAATCAATGCCCTGCACAACCTGCTTCAGCCGTTCGGAATCCTGGAGATGCTGCGGACTGGGGTGGTGGCCATGGAGAGGGGCTATCCCGGAGGCCAAGTCAACGACAGCACAGTAATGGACCTCGGTGGAAACGGATTCAATGAAATCTAAGTGAGACCAAGGGAAAGGCGGTAGCGTAATGGTAAATGTGTATTACGACAGCGATGTGGACATAAGCGCTTTGGCCGATAAAACCATCGGCATCATAGGCTACGGCAGCCAGGGCCACGCCCACGCTCTCAACCTCAAAGACAATGGCCACAAAGTAATGGTCGGCCTCTATCCCGGCAGCCGAAGCCGCGCCACGGCCCAGGAAGCGGGGCTGGAGGTCGGAGACGTGCCCGAGGTAAGCAAAGCCGCCGACGTGGTAATGGTGCTCATTCCCGACCACGTCCAAGGCCGCACCTACCGGGACGAAATCGAACCCAACTTGAGGCCGGGCAGCGCCCTCATGGTGGCCCATGGCTTCAGTCTTCACTACGGGGAGATAGTGCCGCCGGGCAACGTGGACGTGATGATGGTGGCGCCGAAGGCGCCGGGCCACCGCATGAGGGAGCTTTTCGTGGAAGGAATCGGTGTGCCCAGCCTGCTGGCGGTCCATCAGGACGCCACCGGCCACGCCAAGGAGATTGGCCTGGCCTATGCCAAAGGCATCGGCTCCACTTCGTCGGGAGTGCTGGAAACTACCATCAAAGATGAGACGGAAAGCGACCTCTTTGGCGAGCAGACCATTCTCTGCGGCGGGGTAACAAGCTTGGTCCGCACCGCCTTCGAGACGTTGGTGGAGGCTGGGTATCCACCGGAGATCGCTTTCTTCGAATGTATGCACGAGCTGAAGATGATCGTAGACCTGATATACCAGGGTGGTTTCGGCTACATGCGGTTCTCGGTCAGCGACACCGCCGAGTACGGAGACCTGACCCGGGGGCCTCGAGTCATCGACGAGCATGTGCGGGAAAATATGCGGGCGATTCTGAAAGATATCCAAGACGGCACCTTCGCCAGGGAGTGGATCGCCGAGAACGACGAGGGCCGGAAGCGTTTCACCCCGCTCCGGGAGCAAGCCCGTAGCAGCCAGATCGAAGATGTCGGCAAGCAGCTCAGATCCATGATGCCCTGGCTGGACCCCAAAGAGGTGTAGGAACCTCATGACAACCAGCGCGACAGCGACGCCCGACGGCGAAAGACTGGCCCGTCTGGAAGTCAGGGTCGAGCATCTCGAACTTCAAAATTCAGAGATTCGCGGGGATATTCGTGAGCTTCGAGAGGACATTCGCGGCCTGCGAGAGAATTTTCAGAGATTAGAATCACAGCAACAAGAGAATTTCCAGCGATTGGAGTTACAGCAACAAGAGAATTTCCAGAGATTGGAATCCCGGCAAGAGAATTTCCAAACTTTGCAATTCCAGTTCCAGAGAGACATGGAAGCCCAGCGATCAAGGACTGACAAACAGTTTCTGTGGATACTGGGAATCGTCATCACGATGTGGGTTTCAATCATCGCATTGGGCGCCGCGGCAGTGATCAATCTGCTGAACAGATTGGGAGGTTAGAATACCTGGAGCGGCAATACGTCGGCAGTAAAGTGGAGGTCCTACTAGGAGAGAGACTGATGTCAACACAACGGCAGTTGGAGAGGACCGACACTATTAGGCAGCGAAATCTGATGCAACGGGAGACGTTGAGAGTAGTTCACCATCGCACGCTGGTCTTGGCAAGGCTGGGTGCGGTGGACTACGTGACCCTGTTGCATCCTTCCCCTGGTCCATAAAACCCAGTTGCCCCGCCAAGAGCCTAAGAAATCAGAGTAAATAGGGAAGAGATTGAAAATGGCTAACAAGAAAGTGCTGTTCCTGGACACCACCCTCCGAGATGGAGAGCAATCCGCCGGCATCGGAATGACCGGGGATGAAAAAATGGAGATCGCCCGCCAACTGCAGAAAATGCGGGTGGACATCATCGAAGCCGGATTTGCCGCCAGCTCCCCAGGCGATTTCGAGGCGGTTTCCAATATCGCCCGCGAGGTCAAGGACCCCATCATCGCCTCCTTGGCCCGGGCCGTAGCCAACGACGTGGACCAGGCCTGGGAAGCCGTCAAACACGCCAACCGGCCCCGGATACACGTCTTCCTGTCCTCCTCCGAGATCCACCAGATGCACCAGTTGCGCAAGAACCGGGAAGAGGTCATGGAAATGGCGGTGGCCATGGTGGAACGAGCAAAGAAATACTGCCCGGACGTCGAATTTTCTCCCATGGACGCCACCCGCACCAACCCCGATTACTTGTTCCACATGCTGGAGGAAGTGATTCGAGCCGGCGCAACCACCATCAACATAGCCGACACCGTAGGATACGCCATACCTTCCAACTTCGCCCGGTTGCTACAGGAGATTCAAGATAAGGTGGCCGGTATCGAGGGAGTTACCCTCAGCGTCCACTGCCACAATGACTTGGGGCTGGCGGTTTCCAACAGCCTAGCCGCCATTGAGGCCGGGGCGACCCAAGTGGAGGGGTGCATCAACGGCATAGGTGAGCGGGCCGGAAACGCGTCTCTGGAAGAGATCATCATGGCGGTGGACACCCGAAAAGACCTCTTCCAAACGGAAATCGGTATCGATACTACCCAGATATATCCAACCAGCCGCTTGGTCAGCCGCATCACCGGTATGTCGGTGCAGGCCAACAAAGCAGTAGTAGGGGAAAACGCCTTCCGTCATGCCTCGGGCATTCACCAGGACGGCGTTCTGAAAGACCGGTCGACTTACGAGGTGATGCAGCCGGAGCGGGTGGGTGTGCCCGGCAGCACCCTGGTGCTTGGCAAGCTGAGCGGGCGGGCCGGTCTACAGTCCCGGCTGGAGGCCCTGGGCTATCAACTGTCCCGCGAGGAGGTCTCCAACGTATTCGAGTCGTTCAAAGTCCTAGCCGATAAGAAGCGCGAGGTCACCGATAGAGACCTGGAGATCCTCATGGATGAGGAGAAGCGGACCTCCAGCGAGCCCGTCAGCTATACATTGGACCACGTCCAGTTCAGCAGCGGGGACCACGACATACCCTCCGCCACCGTGCGGCTTATCGGCCCCGACCAGCAGGTGGTGACCGACGCCTCCACCGGCAACGGCCCGGTGGACGCTGTGTGCAATGCCATCGCCAGGGTTATCGGCGCATCCCCGAAGCTGATGGACTTCACCGTCCAGTCGGTGACGGAAGGCATCGACTCCATGGGCACGGTGACCATCAAAATCGAAAACAACGGCCAAAACTACACTGGCAGGGGAGCCTCCACCGACATCATCGTCGCCAGCGCCATGGCCTACCTGAGCGCCGTCAACCGCATGTTGGCCGCCGACGAAGCCTCCAGATTGCCGGCAGTGGGCACCACGCCCGATTAAATGGATGCACCCCCGGTAGCTTGACGCATTTTTAACAGGGGCAGTTTCCGGACCGCCCCTGTTAAATTCTTAGCGATGTTAAAGTACAATCCAAAGCTTAAACAATCTGCCCGTCGCCTAAGGCGAGAAATGACGGACGCCGAACTAGCGTTATGGTCTAGGCTGCGGGCGAAGCAACTTCAGGGAGTACAGTTCTATCGGCAAAAGCCAATCGGAAACTATATAGTTGACTTCTATGCCCCTAAGATAAAGCTGGTCGTAGAAGTTGATGGGTCTCAGCATTCACGTGGGCCCCAACGCCAGGCGGATGTTGCTCGGGATTCCTTCCTAGAGGAGACTGGGATTGCAAGTTTTACGTTTCGACAATTTGCAAATTTTAGAGGAAATTGATGCAGTGATGGAGACAATCCTGGGAGAGGTGGTTATCGTGCTCGATCAAAATCCCCCTAGCCCCCCTTTGCAAAGGGGGGTTGGGGGGATTTCTCCATCCTGGAAAGTATGCAGCGGCGCAAAGGTGCATAACCCCGCTGAGTGTGCTTTCGATGTTAGAGACCTTGACGAACAATCCCAGCCTTGTACGCGCTAAATCAATTTCAACTGGAAACCCGCGACCGAAGGCCCTCCTCCACCGTCTAGATGGACGGCGGGGTAACCCAGGTGGCGCAGGTGGGCGGCCAGCTCGGGAAAACCGTTGACCGTGTATATTTGCTTGGGGCGGACCTGAGTAACATAGTCCACCAACTCCTTGAAGTCGGCATGGTCACTGTAAGGGAGACTGACGTCGCCGCGGCGGCTCCAGCGGTTTTGGCTATGGGCGGCCCAGCCGGTCAGTTGCATTACCCGGCGGCCGCGTATGCCGTTAAGGTTGGCTTGGGCCCACTTCCCCGGGGGACAGATTAGCACCCGTCCCTCGGGCCAGCGTCCATCGAAGTTTCGCAACTCGCCAGGAAATAACACGCCTCCCTCTTCGTATATTCGGGCCGCTTGATAGACGTTTTCCTCCAAGGCCACATCGAACCCCTGGCCTAACAGCAGGTGCAATAGCTCCTGGGACTTGCCCAATCTCCAGGCTTGCAGGATAGGTTTCTCGCCCTTCTCAATCCAGGAGCGCAGCACCCGGTAGGCAGTAGCCAGCACTTGGTCCGAATCGGGGAAGGTGTACTGGGGTTGGCCGTAAGTAGCTTCCATCACCAGGATGTCGCAGGGCACCGGTTCCAGGGGTTCGTTGGTGGGGCTGGGGCGGGACTTGAAGTCGCCGGTGTAAAGAAGCCTCTCCCCGGTGTTTTTGGATTCCACCAACACTTGGGCCGAGCCGAGGCAATGGCCGGCGGGATACAGCGTAATAGTGCACAGATCGGTCTCCAGAGGCTCATGATAATCCAGGAGGATGGGATCGGACCCCTTGAGGTACTGGGATAACAACAGCCCTGTGTTGCGGGTCAAAACGGGACGAGCGTGACGGGCAGTGTGATCGGAGTGGGCGTGGGATATAAGGCCGAATTCCCGGCGCCGCCGGGAATCCAGCCACAGGTCCAACTCCGGAAGGTGCACTCCCCGGTGAAAACCTACTTCCAATCCTTCCGCCTCTGAAGAATCGGCTTTGAGGAATTAGCTTGCCAGTAGCAGCGGACTATTTAGACGAGGTTAATTCGTCCAAGTATATCATTGGAGATTTACATTCCAAGGGAGAGGGGCCAACTCTTTATGAAGACTGGGTCCGGCCTGTGGTCGTAATGTGCGCCGGCGTGGGGTATAATTCGTCGGACACAAGGTTCCCAGTACAGAACATCCCAGGATTTCAAGGCGTTTGGAGGAATTATGCCAGCCGAAATGGGCGATGCAGCCCCCGAATTTACTCTCCCCTCGACCAGTGAGGGCGATGTTTCCCTGAGCCAATACCGGGGGCAAAAGCACGTGATCCTTTCCTTCCACGTGCTGGACTTCACCAGTGGTTGAACCACGCAGGCCATCTCGTTCCGGACGGCCCACAGCCGGTTCGAGGAGAGAAATGCCCAGGTGCTGGGCATAAGCTGCGACCATATTTACGCCCACCAGTCTTGGGCTACGGCGATGGGGGGATTGCCTTATCCGGAACTGGCGGACTGGCACCCCAAGGGCAAAGTTACAGCCGCCTACGGTCTATGGAACGAGGAGCGGGGCGCCGGGAACCGAGCCGTGATCGTAGTGGACAAAGGGGGGATTGTCCGTTTCCGGCAAACCTATCCGGCAGGTGTGTTGCCCGATCCAGAAGAGATACTGGAAGTAGTGGAGAAGCTGGGCTGAGCAGCCGGGCTCCTTCAGGGGAGCCCGGATCAGGTACTGATGGCCTTGATTACGTAGCGTAGAGTGCCCTTGGGGACGTTGACAGTCACTTCTTCGCCCACTATCCGGTCCAACAAAGCTTGCCCCACCGGCGATACGGTAGAAATCTTACCCGATGAAGCGTCGGCTTCCCTAACGTCCACCAGAGTGTAGACCACTTTCTTACCGGTATCCACGAACTGCAAGCTAACCTTCGCCCCTACCACCGCCCGCTGGCTGGGTCGAGAGGGCTCGTTACCCAGGATCTGAGCGTTGGTGATAGCTGCTTCCAACTCGCGGACTCGGGCCTCAATGAGAGCCTGCCGTTCCTTGGCCGCCTCCAGAGGAGCGTTTTCTCGGAAGTCCTTGTCCATCATGGCTTGGCGGATGTCTTCCACCACGCTGGCCCGGTCTCCCTTCAGGACCTCCAATTGAGCCACCAGCCTATCGTACCCTTCCTGAGATAGCTGGCTGCTCTGTTCCTCCCGGTAGGCCGAGCCAACTCTTTTACTGCCGCGGCGTCCTCGAGGAATCCGTAAATGCGCCGCCAAACCGTTTTTAATCCACCCTTCGTCTTTCCAAAACCCCAGGAAAGCTTTCACCGGATTTAACCGCTGCGCCGACTCCAGCCCTCCTAATCCCACGTGCTGAGCATATTCGGCCACTTCGGCCGGTGTGACCTCCATCACGTTTCTTTCCCGCCCGCACCAAGCGACGAACCGGCTCAACTCCCGGTGGTCCAACTTCACCCCCCTGCCATTCTTCTTTGCTGCTACAAACTTGGTCAAAGCTTCCGAAAGGGAAGGACTGACGTCAACTGTCAACTTCAATACCTCCAGCGATTCACCAGGATGCTAACCGGAGCGGTCACTCTACGGTACCATGCACAATTGTCGGATTACTATACGGAATCGGTAGTAGACCATGTTATATACAACTAATCCCGACTGGATGATACTTGACATACGCATCTCTCGCAGCGGTTACTCCGTTATCATAGCAGTTTCCAACACGGATAGCAATCTGAAGCTGGCTGTCTGCCGGGGCCAAAACCGTTGTATACTACCGCTTAGGCGGCAGCCTTGTATGAGGAGCGTCAATCATGAAAGTAATGCAAATAGAGGAATACGGGGGCCCGGAGGCATTGAAGTATCGAGACGCCCCCGACCCCATTCCCGGCGCCGGTGAGGCTTCGGTTGATATTGAAGCGGTGGGGGTCAACTTCACCGACACCTACAGCCGGGCCGGTATCAACCCGGTGCCCCGGCTGCCCTGGGTCATTGGCGTCGAGGCTGCCGGGGTTGTCCGCGCCGTGGGTCCCGGTGTATCCGAGGTGAAGGAGGGTGATGAGGTAGTCTTCTGCAGCCTCCCCGGTTGCTATGCCGAGCGGGTAGCGGCGCCTTCTTGGCGGCTAATCAAACGTCCGCCGGGCCTGGACGCCCGGGCGGGGGCGGCGGTTATACTCCAAGGCATGACCGCCCACTATCTATGCTATTCCACCTATCCGGTGCAACCTGGCGACCGCGTGCTTATCCACGCCGGGGCCGGGGGCACGGGTCTGTTGCTTACCCAGATGGTCAAGCGCCTTGGCGGCTACGTTTTTTCCACCGTTTCCACCGAGGCGAAGGCCGAGCTTTCCCGCGGGGCCGGCGCCGACCATGTAATCCTATATACCCAACAGGACTTCGCCGACGAGGTCAAACGGGCCACCAACGGGGAAGGGGTCCAGGTAGTTTACGACTCGGTGGGCAAGACCACCTTCGATCAGAGCATCAGTTGCTTGGCCCGCCGCGGTTCCATGATACTGTACGGCCAAGCCAGCGGCGCGCCGCCGCCTATGGACCCGCGTATTCTGGGCCCAGGTTCTCTATTCCTCACCAGACCTGGACTGGGCGACTACACCGCCACCAAGGAAGAGTTGGAACAACGTTCCAGCGATGTGCTCAACTGGGTCCAGTCGGGCGAACTCAAGCTGCGGGTAGAGCATCTATTTCCGCTGGAGGAGGCGGCTGAAGCCCACCGGCAACTGGAAGGACGGGCTACCACCGGCAAAATCCTGCTGATACCATAATTGTTGACCGTTTCGGTCGACTTTCTTTATAATGGGGCTTAGGTCCAACAACAGGAGGCGGCAATGACAGAAACAACATTGAGCACAGACGCTATCACAGAGGCCCTCAAGACAGTCTACGACCCCGAGATTCCGGTGAATGTGGTCGACTTGGGGCTGATTTACGATGTCCAAGTCAACGAAGGGGGCAACGTTTACGTGCAGATGACCTTGACCTTTCCCGGCTGCGGTATGGGGCCCTTCATTGCTCAGCAAGCGGAATGGGCGATCCAGGACGTGGAAGGGGTCGAGGAAGTGGAGATAGAGATGGTCTTCGATCCGCCCTGGTCTCCGGAACTTATCAGTGAAGAAGCCAAGGCTCAACTGGGTATATAGCTCCTATGTCAACTCGCCAAGAGAACGCTCGGCTTGAGCAAATCAAGCGAAGCTGGCAGCAGAAACGTCAAATCACCGACCGGCTGTCCAAGGTCCGGACCACCATCGGGATATACAGCGGGAAAGGCGGCGTCGGCAAGACTACCGTCGCCGTCAACCTAGCGGTGGTGCTGGCCCGGCAAGGAAGCAAGGTCGGACTGTTGGACGTGGACATCGACTGTCCCAACGTCACCAAGGTTTTGGGCATAGCCGAGAAGCCCGATTACGTCAACGGCCAGATACTTCCGGCGGAGAAGTGGGGGGTCAAGGTCGTCTCTATGGCCTTCTTTCAAGAGAAAGAGGAAGAAGCCATCATCTGGCGGGGTCCGATGATTCACAACGCCATCAACCAGTTTCTCCAAGCAACGGATTGGGGAGACTTGGATTACTTGCTGGTGGACCTGCCCCCAGGCACTTCAGACTCCCCCCTGACCGTCATGCAGACAATACCGCTGGATGGCTTCGTGGTGGTCAGCACCCCCCAAGAACTGGCGACCATCGATGCCAAGCGTTGCATCAACATGATCCGCAAGCTCAACTTGAACGTCCTGGGAATCGTGGAAAACTACACCGGGGAAATCTTCGGCGAGGGCGCCGGGAGGAAGCTGGCCCAAGAGATCGAGGCGCCCTTCCTGGGGGGGCTTGCTTTGCGGTCCAGCTACCGGGACACTTCAAATCCAACCGCGTTGGCCGACCCCGAGGTGGGCAAAGAGTACGCTGGCTTGGCGGATGCGGTCAGGAAAAGCTTGAAGGAACTGGGGCGAGAGGCGGCCTGAAGCTCTTCTACGCCTCTTCCTCAGCTTTGACCGCGGCCTCGACGGGACGTTCCTCGCGGCTTCTTCGTTTCTGACTTCTGACCAAGCGGCCCCGCCGGGTCCCGTCGGCCGCAATATTCATCAACAATTCCACTTCAAGGCTCATGGCTTCCTGGGAATAGGCGCTCCTTTCTCCCATTCGCCGGAACTTCTGATAGCGCTGCTTCAACAGCTTGCTGGTGGACAGCTTGGACAGTTCGGCCAATTGCTTGGCGACTGCCAATTGGACAGCGTTGGCGGCTTCCCTGGGGTTGCTGTGGGAGCCGCTTTCCGGTTCGCCCACGATCTGGTCGGCGATGCCCAACTCCAAGCAGTCTCGCGCAGTCAACATCAGGGCTTCCGCAGCCTCCCGGTCCAGCCTATGGTCGGGGTAAGGGCCGCCAAGGTGGCGGTTCAACGATATGGGAGAGTAGATGGCGTATTGCTGCATGAGGATGCGGTCCGACAGTCCCAGAGCCAATGCTCCTTCACTGCCCCCTTCGCCGATAATAACTGAAACGATAGGGATGGGAGCTTCGGCCATCAGGGACAGGGTGGTGGCGATGGCGTTGCCGATGCCTTGTTCCTCCGCCTCCAGGCCCGGATCGGCCCCTTGGGTGTCGACGAGGGTCACCAACGGTATCTTGAACCGGGAGGCCAAGGCAATCAATCGCTGTGCTTTTCGTAGACCGTCGGGATATACGTGGTACCGCTCTCCATCCAGAAAATGGCTGCGCTGCTGGCCGATGATGACTACCGGCTCCCCATGCAAGAAACCCACCCCTCCCACTATTGAACGGTCATCGCTGTTCAAACGATCGCCCCTCAACTCAACGAAGGGGTCGAGCATGGAATGAATGTACGACATAGCCAGGGGGCGTTCCGGGTGCCGGGCCGTGGTTACCGCCTGCCAGACCTCGGCCTCGGGCGGCGTCTCCAACTCGACCTTCAACAGCTCCTTATTATTTCCTTTCCCCAACTTTTCAGCGGTCAGCAACTGCAACAGAGTTGCCAAGCGGGCCTGCAAGGCCTCCCGGTCAACCACGTTATCCAAAAGCCCGTGGCTCAGATGGGCCTCGGCGGTGTGGGCATCCAAGGGCAAAGGAGTGTTTGACGCTTCCCGCAGGGCTCGCAGGGGTGACAGCCCTATGAGGGACCCGGGTTCGGCAAGGATCACATCCGCCAAATTAGCGAAGCTGGCGTAAGCCTGGCCTGTGGAAGGGTTGGACAGCACCACAATGAAGGGGGAGCCTTCTTCCCGCAGACGGTTGGCTGCGGCCACGGTCTTGGCCATCTGCATCAAAGAGAGTACCCCTTCTTGAACGCGGGCCCCGCCTCCGGAGACTAAAGCAATCACCGGAAGGCCCCTGCGTGCGGCCGTTTCCAATGCAGTGGCCACCTTTTCCCCAACCACAATGCCCATGCTGCCGCCCATGAAACCGAAGTCCAGCACCACCAACATTGCGTCGATGCCGTCGATGCGGCACCGGCCGGTGACCGCGGCCTCGGTTAGTCCGGTGCGATTTTGGTCTTGGCTCAGCAGTTTGCGGTACCGTCCACGCCTGGAAAAGGAAAGGGGCGCTATCGAGCTTAGATACTTATGCGACTCCTTGAAAGTCCCTTTGTCCGCCAGTAACTCGATCCGCTCCCTGGCGGTCAGGGTGTAATGGAACCGGCAGAAAGGGCATACCCGATAAGTCAAGTAGGCCGACGATTCTCCCACCGGTTCCTCGCACAGCAAGCACCTATCGTGGACCACAGAGAGGTACGCTCGTTCCAGGTCCCCGTTGCGGCCGAACAAGTGGACCAAAAAGCCCGCCAGATTTCTCAGCTTGGCGCCTCCTGGGTTATCCTCGCCTGGCAAGGCAGGTAGTTGGGCCATCCTTACCGGCAGTCCTATTACGTCTATCATACAGGTTGGCGACCTAAAATAAAACGAAGGGCGGGCCGATGTCGGCTTTCATTGATTTCCACCCCACCCTGTTTTACACTTTGCCGAGTTACGGTTGTATTACGGCGTTTTCAGAGGTGATGGAATTGACCTTGTCCGACGAAACTCTAAAGGCTATGATTCGCGACTACGGCGGCTTCGAGTTGACCGACGAAGAGCTTGGCCTAATCCGGCCCGAACTAGAGGTTTACCAAAACGAGGCAGCAAAACTTCGGGAATTGGACTTGTCCGGCGTATTGTCCGGGCGCTTGCTGAGGGTAGATGAAGAGGGATAAATAAGGCAGCCGGTCGATGGCTCCTTGTTCACCGTGATAAAATATTGCGGTGCGGCTTATGCCGCCAAGATACTTTATAGGTCAAAAAGGAGGGATAGTCATGCCGCCTCGTTGGGTAGACATGAGCGTTAATGGACAGACGATGGAAGGGTATTTGGCCCAGCCCGAAGGCGATGGGAGGCATCCGGCGGTGGTGGTGATTCAGGAGATATGGGGAGTCAACTCTCACATACAATATATGGCCGATAAATTACCATCCCAGGGATATGTGGGGTTAGCCCCCGCTATGTTCCACCGGCAAGGCCGGATGACTATGGGCCTTCATGAGGAGAGAGATGCCGCTATTGCAAATATGGGCCAGTGCACCGATCCCAATATCATAGCCGACGTAAGGGCCGCCGTGGACTATCTCAAGTCACAGTCCTTTGTTCAGCCGGACCGCATAGGGATCGTCGGGTTCTGTTTCGGGGGTAGAGTCTCTTACCTGGCTGCTTGCAACATTTCGGACCTGAAGGCTGCGGTAGTGTACTATGGCGGCCGTATCCTGGCGCCTTTGGGGACCGAAGGCCCTTCCCCCTTGGAACAGACCGCCAACATAAATGCCGCTGTGCTGGGTCTGTTTGGAGAGGATGACGCCAATCCCACGCCCGCGGATGTGGCGACCATTGGGGCTGAGCTTGAAAAGCACAACAAGACGTACCAGTTCCACATGTATCCGGGGGCCGGCCACGGCTTCAACTGCAATGCCCGAGACAGCTACCGCCCGGAAGCGGCGGCCGACGCTTGGGCCAAGGCTATGGCCTGGTTCGACAAGTACCTCAAAGGCTAGCCCCGCCGCCCGGCAAAGATAAGCCCGTAATGGATCAGCGGCTGATTGCTGCTGATCCATTAGTCTAGTGCCCATATCGGGGTTCCATATCTGGGTTCAAGGTAGGCAACGCCAAGTTGCTCAAAACTAATAGGGGGTAACTCATGGCACAGTTGGATTTTGCGGTGTACGAAGACGGCTTGCTTAACTTCTTCGATGATGTCCCCGAGGCGGTGGACCGCTACGAGGTTCTGATTCGGGAAGTGCAACTAGAGGAAGAGGTGGGGTTCAAGTACCACTTCATCATCGAACATCAAAACGTCCACTTCGGCCAGATTCAATCGCCGATGGTCTATCTGTCCGCCCTAGCCCAGCGCACCAGCACTATCCGGTTCGCTCAGTTGGTCTTGGCCACGCCTTTCTACCATCCCATGCGCTTTGCTATGGACACGGCCATGATCGACCAGCTATCCCGGGGCCGGATGGAGGTCGGAGTAGGTTCTGGGGCGAACCGGTACGAGACGGACCGCTGGAACATACCCTACTCCGAGCGGCGGGAAAGGTTCCCCGAATTCATGGAGATCGTGAAGAAAGCATGGACCGAGGAATCCGTTACTTACCAGGGTAAGTATTGGCAGTTCGACAATGCGATTGCGCTTCCCAGACCTTACCAGAAACCCCACCCGCCCCTCTGGTTTGCCGGCCGCAGCAGAGGGTCCCTGGAGTGGGCTGCCGCCAATAACGCCAACTACGGCAATTTTTGCGTCTCAGACCAGGAAATCGCCGAAAGCTTCGAGGAGTACCGGGAGGTATGCAGGGAGTTCGGGCATACCAAGGAAACCATGCCGCTCACTCATATTTACCGGCCTGTCTACTTGGCGGAAAGCGATGAGCAGGCCTATCAGGATGTTGCTTCCCATCTGCCGGAGGCTTACAAGTGGGGCGAGAATAAATACGACTGGATGCCCAAGATAGGTTACTTTGCAAAGGGGACAATCAGGGCAAGCTATGATCAGATGATGAGGGCCACGAGGACCGGCATCGACTTCTGGCTGGAAAATAACCTGGCATACGTGGGCAGCCCTGAGACAGTGATTCAGCGGGTCAGGGAAGTGCAAAAGCTTACCGGTTGCGACGTTTTCGGGGCCAGATTCCGCTTCGGGGCAATGCCCGACGAGATGGTTATGAATTCCATCAGGCTGTTTGGGGAGAAGGTCATCCCGGCTTTCGCCGATGTTCCCGCCTCCGCCGCACAGGCCGGCAGCTAGTCCGTGTCTCCCATCGCCAAGCTCGGAGAAGAGGAACGGCTACAACCACTGCTCAATATGAATCTAAGGGGGAACTATGACCATCACCGGGATGGGAGTCGTGTCCAGGCAAGCCGGACAACCGGCTTTGCTGGAAGAAATCAACATCGAGCCGCCGGGTCCCGGAGAAGTGCTGGTGCGCATTCTGGCCAGTGGGGTTTGCCACACCGACTTGCTCTACAAGCAAGGTAAAATTGGCAACGACTTCCCTTACCTGTTGGGGCATGAGGGCTCCGGTATTGTGGAGGAAGTGGGCGAGGGGGTAGCCACGCCGGCGGTGGGAGACTACGTCGTCCTGGCCTGGCGGGCGCCCTGCGAGCAGTGCCGGTTTTGCCGAATCGGACAGCCCAACCTCTGCGCGGCCAGCCTAAACGCGGAACCCAGAATGTTCACCAAGAAAGACAACTCGGTGTTGAGCCCGGCCCTGGGCATCGGCACTTTTTGCACTCACACCGTGGTGGCGGCGAAACAAGCCATACCGGTCCCGGTGGAGTGCCCGCCGGTCCAAGCGTGCCTTATTGGCTGTGGGGTCATGACCGGGGTGGGAGCGGCCCTTTACACCGCCGGGGTGCGCCGGGGCAGCAGCGTTGCTGTCTACGGCTGCGGCGGCGTCGGTTGCAGCGTGATAATGGGAGCAAAACTGGCCCATGCCGGAACGATTATCGCGGTGGACATCGCCGAAAATAAGCTCGAGTGGGCCCGGCAGTTCGGCGCCACCCACGTGGTGAACGCCGCCGCGACCGACCCGGTTGAAGCCATCAAGGAGTTGACCGGCGGCCACGGCGCGGACTACGCTTTCGAGGCCGTCGGCTCTCCGCAAACCTTGCTCCAAGCCCTCTGGTCGCGGGACTTGGCGGGCACCTGCACTCTCATCGGGGTCCCGGATCCCACCATGAACATAGAAGTGCCCATGCTCCAGTTCTTCGGTCTAGGCGGCGCGCTCCGGGTCAGTTGGTATGGTGACTGCCTTCCGTCCCGTGACTTTCCTCTCCTGGCCGACTGGTACCGCAAAGGGGAACTGGACCTGGACCGGGTCGTGACGCGGGAGATTTCGTTGGAGGACACGGAAGCTGCTTTCGAGGCTATGGAGAGGGGCGAGACCCTGCGGTCGGTCATCAAGCTGTCATCCGGTTAAACGGCCGCCGGCTTCGTGCTCAGTCGCTGAAATCATTCTTACGTTCCCACCTATACGCCTAAATGGGCGTTGCTCCGGCGAGGTGATCCCAGACACTGGGGGCATGTCAGTCACTAGGAGTATGTCGCACAGAGCCGTCCGCTAACGCACGATATATATATATATCTACCTTGTCTGTTCGCCAGAACGGCATCTCACGCGTCACTATTTTAGGCTGACAAACTTCAAGATCAGCGACATTCACCTTGTTCATTAGAACAATCGTCTTGCGACGGTTAATGATACGTAGAGAAGGGATTATTCGGAGCAGGCTACTCAGATAGTCCATATACCTCTACCTCAGTCTCGCTGACGCGGCGGTAAAGGTATGGCGCCCCTTTCAATATAGCCAAGTAAAAACGGTCGATCGCCATGGCGGTGGGCCTAAATACAATTGAATCTCCTTTTTCCTCGACTGGTGGGGCCAGTAAACTGCGAATGGGGCCGCCAAGAGATACTGGCTCCTCTCTTCCCCAATTATCCTGTTCCAGGATACGTTCATGCGTCAACACTGGCATTGATGACCTCCTCTAGGTCCCTTGCAGCCGTACAAGCGTTAATGATCTTGTGTTGGAATTGCTCTAAGCGACCAACGTCATCCGGGCCTCCAAAAATCGTCCCAGGGTTCCGTGAGCCGCCATACTCATAGGCTAATATGTAAGGGCTTCTTACATCTTGAACATGCAACAAGGTTACTGCATGAATAGAGTCCAGGAATATTGCCGCCCTTTGGGACGCGGATTCAAGAAGCGAATAATTATAAAGGCATGACCCTCCCAACACGTAGACATCGAATCGTAGCTTATCTTGATGCCAGCCTGGCCCTGCCCACACTGAGAATTCTAGGCATCCACCGTCACCGACTAGGGCGGTAATTTCTTCAATAGCTGCTTCCGCGTCAATTCCCTGCCCCTTCCCGGCCTCACGAATTTGTTGAACCAGTTCAATGGGTAGGGCCATTGGGCGTATCCTCTATGAAGTCCTTTTTGCTCTTGGCGACATCATTTTAACAGACGGGTATCCTGTCGCCCATAAGCTGAGCTTGGCCTGAAAACGTCCTCTCAACGTCCGGCTCGCTGAATTGCAGCGGGGCTGCGCCTGTTGTAAAGTAGCTTCAATCCTGTGCTGTGGCAAATTCTCTCCAGCTATTGCTTTGGACTGCCAAACAAAGAGCAATCCGCCAGATACCAGCCATTGGAGTAACTCAGGACCCCAGGAGACACCGTGAGCAACGCAGACCGGCTAATGGAAGGCGCACTGGATATTCACGTCCACATTGCGCCGGACCCCAAGGCGGCGCGGCGGGGCAGCGCCATCGACGTGGCGGAACAGGCCTTGCAAATGGGCATGGGCGGGATAGTGCTGAAAAGCCACGAATACCCCACTCATCCGGTGGCCTATACCGCCAGTCAAGCGGTGCCCGGCATCACTCTAATTGGTGGCGTGACCTTGGACGTGGAGGTGGGCGGGCTCAACCCCATGGCCGTGGAAAGCACCGCCTTGATGGGAGGGAGAGTAGTCTGGATGCCGACCTATTCGGCGCGGGCCGACCGGCGGAGCAAGGGCCTCAACGGCGGCATCTATATTCTGGACGAGCAGGGCCGGTTGGCGCCCGAGGCCTACGCTGTATTGGAGTGCATAAAGTCCCACGACATGGTGCTGGCCACCGGCCATCTTTCCACCGAGGAGAGCATGGTCCTGGTTTCTGAGGCTCAGAACTTGGGTATTCGCCGGGTGGTGGTTACTCACGCCACGACCATGGCCTTCATGACCGGAATGACCTTGGAGGATATGAAGAGCCTGGCCGCCATGGGCGCTTATATCGAACACTGCCTTGAAGTCATGATGCCGCTCACCAACCGCTTGGCCCCCAGGGAGTTGGTAGAGACCATCTCGGCCATTGGGTCGGAGAACTGCATCGTCAGTACCGACTTCGGGCAAGACTTCCATCCCATGCCGGCCGAGGGGCTGCGCATGGGCATAGCCACGTTATTGCAGGCCGGCATGGAGGAGGTGGAGGTGGGAATGATGGTGAAAGACAACCCGTCCAGGCTGCTGGGACTGTAGAAGCGGCTAGGCCCCGTTGACTTCGTTGTTGACTTGGCTGTTAACTTCGAATGTGATCCGCAACGTTTCGGCAGCGCCCGGTCCACCCGCCGCCGCCTTGGCCCAGTGAGCAATACGGTAGCCGACAACCCAGGCGATGCCCCGGCGGTCAACCAGCAGCGGCGCCCGGTCCCGCCACTCCCGGGGCACCCGCGCGTCAGTAAAAAAGTCTTGCAGCTTTTTCTCGCCGGTCATGCCCAGGGGCTGGAAACGGTCGCCGGGCCGCCGTGTCCGGACCTCCAAGCGTTCCCCCAAAGCCGGGCGGTGGAAGTAAGCGGTCCAAGAGGTCCGTCCGGCGGCTCCGCCCGCCGTTCCGCTTTGTGAACCGGGGCAACCGCCTTGAAACGCAGCAGGGCCAGACGAGTCCAAGCGGAGAGTCACCAGCCAGGGACCGGCTTGGCAGACTATTTGTTGTTCCGTGCCAAGGGAAGGCACAGCCAGGGAATGGACCCCTTCCAGCACCGGATAAGGGCAGGATGCGGCCGGAGCTTGGGACAGCCGCAGGTATTCGTATGACCGGCGCAACCGCAGCCCGTTGGGCAGGTCCAGGCTCCGGCCCGATGTCTGCGATTGGGCCAACTCCAGCATAGCATCCAAGTGGCGTTCACTCAGTCTGCGGGTATCCCCCAAGAGGCGGGCAAAGGCCCGGCGAAACAGCAGCTTTTGAAGCGCCGGGTGCACCGCCAGCAGGGCGGGCCGGTCAAAGCCCACCGCGCCCTCTTCCTCCTCGGCAACCCCGGGCCAAATCCGCTCTATTTCAGCCTCCAGGTAGTCAAGCTCCAGCGCAGCGGTTCGGGCCAGCCTGACCAATGCCTCCCCAACCCGGGGGTTGTACTCAGACGCCAGCAGCGGCAGTAAATTCTGACGTATACGGTTGCGGGTGAACCTGGACAAGTAATTCCCGCTGTCGACCCGGTATTTTTGGCCCAACTCCCGGCAATAGCCGGCCGTGTCGGCTTTGCTGACGCCCACCAGGGGCCGGAACACCCGCAACCCGCCGCCTTCCCTGGGCAGGGGCCAAGGGGAGGACTCAGACATGCCGCGCAAACCCTGGATGCCCGAACCTCGAAGTATGTGCTGCAAGACGGTCTCCGCCACGTCGTCCGAGGTGTGGCCCAAGGCCACTGCCGACGCCCCGGTGCCCTCCGCCACCTCGGCAAGAAAAGAATAGCGCAACTCCCTGGCCGCTTGTTCGAAAGAAGAAATCCGGCGCTCCTTCTGATACAGCAGCACGTCGCGTCTTTCCACCGTCGCCGGCAGGGCCAGGTCCCTGGCTAACGCCGCCGCGAACCGGGCGTCCTCCTCCGCTTCCTCGCCGCGGAAGTCGTGATTCAGGTGGGCGGCATGGAGGCGCAGGCCGTGCCGCTGGCGCAACCGGAATAAACAGTGGAGCAGAGCGGACGAGTCAGGCCCCCCGGAAATGCCCACCACCAAGCGGGCATCGTTGCCGCTGTAGCCGGCCCGCAACAAAGCCCCGGCCACTTGGCGCTCCAACCGGGCGGCGACAGCCACAGAATACCTCTATCGGTTTTCGGGAGACAAATGGCAGGTGGAGTTGTAGCAGGTCAGCCGGCGGCCCCTCTGGTCGCTTTCGACGACGCAAATGGAGCTCAAGTCAAGAGACATGCTGTGAAAGTTGGACAGGGACATCCCCAAGACTTTGCCGACCATGGCCCGGATGGCGAAATTGTGGGACACCACGATCAGGGCTTCGTCTTCGGCATGGGCCTGTTCCAGCTCGACCAAGGAGCTCCAAGCCCGGTCTTGCAGGTCCTTCAAAGACTCACCGTTGGGCATCGCCATAGTAGCCGGATCGTCGCGCCAAGCGGCGTAAACTTCCGGCCAATCGTTGAGCATCGCTCGCCCCGTCACCCCTTCGAGGTCGCCCAAGCTCAGCTCCTTGAAGCCGTCCACCCCAATTACGGGCATACCGCTGAGCCGGGCAATCTCCTGAGCAACTTGCATAGTGCGGATCAACGGGCTGGAGTAAACCGCCGAGTGCTTCCACTCCGCCACCGCCCGCGCCGTTTCCTGGGCCTGAGCGAAGCCCAAGGCATTTAGAGCGATGTCAAAATGTCCTTGAAACCGGCCCAACTTGTTCCATTCCGTTTCCCCGTGCCGCACCAGAACTAGCTTCATCCGCTGCTCCCCTCCTGGGCGCTCTGGGGCCGGCGCAACTCCACCCGGTCTATCCTCACGCCGTCCATGAGCTTCACCGTCAGCCTCAAGTCCCGGTATTCCACCACGTCACCCTCCTCGGGGATCCGGCCCAGCTTGTCCAGGATAAAGCCGGCCACCGTTTGATAATCGCCCACCGGCAAGTTCAAGTCCAGCTCGTCGTTGATTTCCGAGATGCCGACCCCGGCATCCAAACGATAGGTGTGATCGTCCAGCGGGACATAGACCTCTTCCTGGGGGCCCTCTTCTTCCGCTACTTGGCCGACGATGACCTCCAGCAACTGCTTCAAGGTGGCCAGGCCGGAGATCCCGCCAAACTCGTCCACCGTCAGCACCAAGCCATAGGCGCCGTGCTGCAACTCGCTGAAGGTACTGCTGACGGTCTTGGTCTCGGGAACGAAATAAACGGGGCGCAAGAAATCGGTGACGCACTCTTGGGGCCGGAGCCGGTCCCTGCCCATGGCCAGCAGCACGTCTTTGATCGCTAGGACGCCCACCGCGTTCTCTATGGTGCCTTCGTACACCGGAAACCGGGTATGGCGGTACTCCGCATAGACGGGCAGGAATTCCTCCAGTGTGGTCCCGCGTTCGATCCAGACTATCTCCGGTCTGGGCCTCATGATCTCCCGGACTTGGCGGTCTCCAAAACGGAACACCTTCTCCAGTAGAGCGGCTTCCCGCGCCTCCACCGTCCCGGACTGGGCGCCGGCGGCGATGAGAGTGCGTATTTCCTCCTCGCCGACTTGAGGGAAACTGCCGCTGATCCCCATAGCCCTGCTGGCAACCGAAGTCACTCCCTGCAAAACGTGTACCGCCGGGGCCAACGTCATCCCCGCCACCACCAAGGGGCGGGACACCGCGAAGGCCACGTTTTCGGAACGGTGCCAAGCAATGGTCTTGGGCAAGGCTTCTCCGAATACGAGCAATATCAAGGTTACGCCAAAAGTAGCCGCCAGAAGCGCCAGGAAATCATTGCCTATGAAGCTCACCGCCAAGGCGGTGCCCAAAGCGGCGGCGCCGGTATTCGCCAGGTTATTGCTCAACAATACCGTGGCCAGGAATTTGTCGGGGCGTTGCACCAACCGGCCCACCCGGGCCGCTCCGGGCACGCCGGTTCTAACCAAATGCATCAAGCGGGCCCGGGGAAAAGCGATAAAAGCGGTCTCCGAGGCGGAAAAGAAAGCGGACAGACCTAAGCATAGTACCAGTACAAGCAGCCTCGATAAATCAGCGATATCCATTTTCGGGGGTCACCTCCGCAGTCCCAGGGGCGGCTGTCCATTCGCGGTGCTACGATGATAGCATCGGCTTGCTGAGGGTGTAAAGTTGACTCCCCTTGCTCTCGGTCTCTCGGTCCTATGATGGGCCGGTGAAGCAAGCCGGCCGCCTGCTGACCGCCGCGGCCCGAAGGCCAAGACATGGGCTTGAATATCCTGGGCATCGAGACATCCTGCGACGAAACCGCCGTCGGCGTGGTGGCCGACGGCCGGCGGGTGCTATGCAACGTCATCTCGTCCCAAGCCGAGCTGCACGCCCCCTACGGCGGCGTAGTCCCGGAAGTGGCTTCCCGCCAGCACGTCCGCGACTTGGTGCCCGCCTTGGAGAAGGCCCTGGCCGACAGCGGCTTGGCCTTGGAAGACATTGACGTTGTTTCAGCAACCTACGGCCCCGGCTTGGCCGGCTCTCTAATCACCGGCCTCAACTCGGCCAAAGCAATCTCCTTCGCTTTGGGGGTGCCCCTGCTCGGCGTAAACCATTTGGAAGGCCACATCTACGCCTCGTGGCTAAACCGGGAAGACCCGGAGCGCGAGCCGGGATTCCCCCTAGCCTGCTTGATTGCTTCGGGCGGGCACACCGACCTGGTCCTCATGGAGGGCCACGGGGTCTACAAGCTGCTGGGCCGCACCCGGGACGACGCCGCGGGAGAAGCCTTCGATAAAGCGGCCCGCATCCTGGGCTTGGGGTTCCCCGGCGGCCCGGAAATCCAGCGGGTGTCCCAAGGGGCCGCCGGCCGGGAGCGCCTGCCCCGGGCTTGGATGAAGCAGACCCTGGACTTCAGCTTCAGCGGGGTGAAAACGGCCTTGCTGCGCTTGGCCCAAGAAAAGGGCGTCTATCCTTCGGGAAGCGGCGGGTTGGACCAGGGGGAATTGGATGAGCTGGTCCGGGAGCTGGCCGCCGCTTTCCAAGAGTCGGTGGTGGACGTCATGGCGGCAAAGCTATTGGACATGGCGGAAAAGTACCGCGCCCGGGGCCTGATCCTGGCCGGGGGGGTTGCCGCCAACGCCCGGCTGCGGCAGGAAGTAACCCTCCGCTCCCGCCTCCCGGTAATCATACCGGAACCGGTGTTGTGCACCGACAACGGGGCGATGATCGCCGCTTGCGCTTACTATCAGTACCGCAGGGACAGTGAGTCCGGCTTGGACCTCGACGTGGACCCCGGCCTCTCCTTGGGCTGAGAGCTTGGACCTGGACGTGGACCCCGGCCTCTCCTTGGGCTGAGGGCTTGGACTTGGACGTGGACCCCGGCCTCTCCTTGGGCTGAGGGCTTGGACTTGGACGTGGACCCCGGCCTCTCCTTGGGCTGACCGCCTCCGGCTCTCAGCCCCGCGCCACCCCTCGCAGGGGCAATCGCCTCTTAGGGATAACCCATCTGGCTAAGCTCCCCTTTCAACGCCAATCCGCACCAAGCGCACCCACCCCCTGTCATTCCAGCGCGCCCGCCCCCTGTCATTCCGAAACGCAGTGAGGAATCCAAAGCGTATCTGGACCGTCGAGTTTTAGATTCCTCGCCTACGCTCGGAATGACAGGAGGTGTTCAAGGCTCAGTTCACCGTCATTCCGCACCAAGCGCGCCCGCCCCCTGTCATTCCGAAACGCCCACCCCCCTAAATGTCATTCCGCACCAAGCACAGCCACCCAAATGTCATTCCAGCGCGCCCACCCCCTGTCATTCCGAAACGCAGTGAGGAATCTAAAGCGTATGTCCGCAAGGCTACACCGGCAATATTACGTGTATATCCTGACCAACAGCCTCAGAACCCTCTACGTCGGCGTCACCAACGACCTTGTGAGAAGGGTGTACCAACACAAGCGCAAACTCGTGCCGGGCTTTACTGCGAAATACAACATCACTTGGCTCGCTTACTACGAGGAGACCCCGGACATCGTATCCGCCATCGCGCGGGAGAAGGAAATCAAAAGCTGGCGTCGCAGTAAGAAAGTGGAGCTAATCGAGAGGTCCAACCCACGATGGAGAGACTTGTCTATGGAATGGTACGATGGCTGTGAAGGACCGCTTTAGATTCCTCACTGCGTTTCGGAATGACAGGGGGGAGAGGCGGAATGACATGCCCGGGAGCGCTGGAATGACATAGTTGAAGGGCGGAGGGGCATGGCTGAGAGCCGGAGGCGGTCAGGCCCTTGCAGTGACCGCTCAGTCGTCCCACAAGTGGGAGTGGCCGTTGGCCGAGAGGCGGGCGGCGAACAAGCTATTCACCACCTGGTATATTTCCTGGTCGGGCCGGCCGCCCCGGTAGGGGAACTCGAAGCTCCAGTCGTTGCCCTGGAAAGTAACCGAGCCGCCCCCTTGGGAAAAGTAGTGGCGGCCCATCAAAAACACTCCGGCCAATGCCCCCAACAAGACCAACAGCGGCCCAATATCTATCTGAATCAGCGGCACATTGGGGCCGTCGAACCGGCCGGTCAACCAGTAGGCGGCGACCAGGAAGAGGAGGACTCCCCCAGCCGCCAGGGAGATTGCTTGGAAAATCGAAGCGGCTTTACGAGAGGGGGACTTTACCGCCACGCCCTTGAGCTCTGCCACCGGGGCCAAAAAAGTCTCGTTGCGCCCGGCATTGCGGCGAAAAACCAGGACCCGCTGGTTGGTGGCGACCAGGACCTGCCCGGTGGCTGGGGGCGCTTGGGTCAAGCCCCGCTCCGGGGAAAAGACGCAAGCGATCCTTTCCCCAGGCAACAGCGTCACCTGGCGCACCTGGTTACCATCGCTTTCCGGGACAGGGGAGCCGCTGGACAATCCCTTCCTCCATCGACTGACTATACTACCACAACCCATGGGGGCGGCCCCCAAGGCTATGGCGTTGAGACCCAAGGGCAACCACCAGGGTTGCCCCTACATTCGAGCCGTGGCGCCCACCCCCTGCCACACCGAAACGCCCACCCCCTGTCATTCCGAAACGGAGTGAGGAATCTAAAGCGTATCTGGGCCGGCAAGTTTTGGATTCCTCGCCTACGCTCGGAATGACATTTCCGAGAACTGAAAGCCCCCGGATGACGAAACGAGGGTTTTGCATTTCCCTCAGTGGTGAGGGCGGGGTTGACGTGCAGGCATCCCCAACCCACAATTGACCCCTGCCGCCCAGGGGGTCTTAGTGGCGGTGAGATGGCGGATACGAGGCGCACGGAGGCGGATGATGGTAGCGACTGACCGAATCAAGGCGATATTCGACGACGCCCGCGCCATGCACGCCGCCGCCCTAGACCGTCTGGCGGCGGGCGACATCCGGGATGCGGCGGAGAAGGCGTGGTGCGCCACTTTACGGGCCACCAACGCCATCGTACTTGGATACACCAACGAAATACCGGAGAAAACGCCGCAGACCTCTAATATTACAACGACGGTTCAGAAGAAAAGGATCTTGAGGACCTCTCCATGGCAACCTGCCCACGTGCTTGACAGCTTGGTGGCCTTGCCTTCCGCGAAGCTACTTCCGGCCAATGACTGACCAAATTAAGGAAGCGTCGTTGTAATACTAAGGAGTTGAACCGGCTAGCCGAGCGGTTTCCCCAATTAAAGACGCTGGTGGGCCGTTATTATTCCCGGCAGGGCCAACTGCACGGTGATTGTTTCTATTTAGGACTGTGTGATCCCGTGGAAACCACGATGAGGCGCATCCAAGAAACCGCTGGCTATATCCAAGACGCCGAGAATCTAGTTTAGCGACGGTGTAATAACACCCCACCCCTGTCATTCCTTTGCCACGCCATCGCACCCTCTCACCAGGGCTTGCGCGGGCCATCGCCCAGAAAGCCGGCTTGGGAATAGGAGCTAATCATGCGGTATCCGGCACTGATCGACGGGCAGAAGGGCGCTTACGGTGTGGTTTTCCCGGACCTTGATGTTGGCGCCATGGGAGATACCATAGAAGAGGCCATTCTGAACGCCGAGGACGTACTCCGGTCCTATGTCTCCGAAATGGAGAAGAACGGCTGGCCTGTTGCGCCTCCCAGTCCAATGGAGACCATCGAAACCCCTCCGGGGAACCAACTTGTTTCCATCCCGTTGATCCGACTTTCCAATAAGGTTGTCAGGGCCAACATGGCCCTGGATGAAGGAGTGGTCCGGTTCATCGACGACGAGGCCAAACGTTACGACATGACCCGTAAAGCCTACGTTACTTGGATGGTGCATCGAATCGCTCAGATGGGTGGGTAATAGCCCTCTCGCCCTTCTAGCGGGACACCTAAGTGGATGTGCTGAATGGTTCGAAAGGTAGCGTAGTATGGTGCTGGCCCAGCTCTGAGCAGGGTGCGGAAAATGGTGGTGGTCGGGGAGAGGATATTATCGCCCTAAAACTACTTCGCCAGTACGCCCATCATATTCCATTCGGAAATCACGTAACAAGCTGCGTCCAATCAATACAACATTCTCCTGCGCCAGTATCTACCAATCCAGCCCAGGGAGTCGGCGGTAAGGTGGGTCGCGAATCGTTTATTGGGTGAAAAGAAGGGTCTAACCCGACCTCCACCCAAAGGGTTGGCCCATACCTCTGTAGGCTGTCTCTGTCAGGAAACCCACAGCTAGCAGTTATCATAAATCGGTCTGTACTGTACTGATGCGGGCAATGCCATAGGAGGAGCGCCAACAGACCGGATCAAGTAAGGTCCCCTTCCAAAGCGTGTTACTGCCTCATTAGCAACATCTTGGAAGTCGTCATAGACTCCTATTAACTCTTTATCGTGGAACAATACCCATTTACCCAGATGCTCGGTTTCAAGGCGGCTCCGCTGTTCATCATAAGCAGCTATGTTGTCAAGTAAAGTGGTCATATCTTCCGTACCTCCTTTCATACAAGAGGCAACCTAAACAATCTATCGCTTGAGTCTCAAGCACTCACCCCTGCAAGAACCTCAGAACACTGTCGCATTTGCAGAATAAAGATTCTTGGAAAGTGCGTCAAGACTGAAACGAGACCTTTGCGCTTCCCTCACGAAACGAGACCTTTGCATAGCCCCACCCCTGTCATTCCGACCAGCCCCCACCCCTGTCATTACGAATCTCGTAGGGGCAACCCTTGTGGTTGCCTGGCCCCCAGCCATTAGCGTCAACAGGCCCTAGTTTAGCGACGATGGAATAGCCCCCGCCCCTGTCATTCCGAACGCAAACGAGACCTTTGCATAACCCCCGCCCCTGTCATTCCGACCAGCCCCCACCCCTGTCATTCCGAACGCAGCGGAGCGGAGTGAGGAACCTCAAACCCATGTCAGCAAGCACTGGGCCTGTAGCTGGACCGGCGCGGCGACCCTGGCCCCAACGCCTTAGATTCCTCCCTCCGGTCGGAATGACAAGTTGAGCCGGTCGGAATGACAGCCCACCCCTGTCATTCCGAATCTCGTAGGGGCAACCCTTGTGGTTGCCCGGCCCCCAGCCATTAGCGTCAACAGGCCCTAGATTCCTCGCTACGCTCGGAATGACGGAGGATGGCTCGCAGTACTTGCTAAATCAAAATGCGATTGCCCTGCTCCACCGCCGGGTCTCCCCCTTTCGCCTGGGGCTTCGTCTGTCTCCCCCTTTCGCAAAGGGGGATTAAGGGGGATTTCCCCGTCCGGCTGCTTACCGGTCTGAACTACTACCTCAATGCCACCTCTTCCTTGACAAGCCCGAAGGCCAACACCCAAACTGAAACCATGTTGCCCAGGTCCCAACCGCCAAAAGCCTTACTCGATCTCCCTTCGTCCCCGGCGAAGCACGGTGGAGTCGAAGAACTGGAGTCCGCGACCGGCCACCGGCCACTGCCGGGCCCCCCTTCGCGAAGAGGGATTTCAGCCCCGCCGCCGATTCGTCCCTTATTCGTTCCAAACAAGAAACGAATCCGGCCCGAGCCCGGTCCCCCGCAAAAATCCAAGGCGCACCCCGCGAAACCAGGGTCTTTCAATTGTCGAAAATGTCATTCCGACCAGCCCCCAGCCGTGTCATTCCGGGCCCCCAGCCATGTCATTCCGAGCCCCCAGCCATGTCATTCCGAGCCCCCCAGCCATGTCATTCCGAGCCCCCAGCCATGTCATTCCGAGGCCCCCAGCCATGTCATTCCGAGCCCCCCAGCCATGTCATTCCGAGCCGCCAGCCATGTCATTCCGAGCCGTAGGCGAGGAATCTAAAACTCTTCACCAAGAACTTGGTCCGAGCATCCAAAAAGAGAATGTAGTCAAGGATTTAGACCCCTCGCTCTGCTCGGGGTGACATTGAAGAGCGGCTCAGGACCTCCCCAGGTGTAGGCCGGAGGTGACAATTGAATGACCCTGCCCGCGAAACATAGCTACTTGACAACGGGGCCGCCAGCTAGTATAGTCCCGGCGGGTTGATTTGCGCCTCCCGCTAAAGGCGCTCGGGACTGCCGCCGGAGAGTCCAGTGACTCCCGGATTGGATCGACCGCCCTGAGGACTGGTTTCTTGGGGCGATTTTGCTGGATAAAGCTGGCCCGAAAGCCTTGACAAGGGAAAGCTCAGAGTGCTAAAAATGAACAAATTTCAAGGAAACCAACACTAGGGATAAGTGCGCCCATGCCGTATACCGCAATCCGCGCCGATTCTTCGATACACGACCCCTCGGTAATCCCAAAGCTCTCGGGGAGCTGCCCCCGCGGCCAGACCAGCCAGAGGGGGAGCGACCCACGCCGGCTCTCAGGCGAAGTCCAAAAGGGAACGGATACCAATATTCGAGCGAGATCAATGAGGAGATACAGTAGATGAACACTAGAGTGGTTAAATCTTTTGGGCTCGCCTTGGTGGTGGCGGTGGGCGTCCTTGCCCTCATGCTGGCCCTGGGCACATTTACCTCCCAGAAGGCGGGGGCGCAGAACGAACCCGTCAAACTGGAGTTGGATACCACTAAAGCCGATACGAACGTCGGCCTGACTCTCACATTTGACGTCCCGAACTTGCCGCCCGGTGGAACAATCGATATTACCCTTGAGAACCTCATAACTACTTCTGCTGACCCTACAGTCACCATTGAAGGTGCCAGGACTTGGCCCGTAGCTGATCCGGATGATGAGGCAAATGTGGCTACGGATGCCTTCGGTACTACTGACGTTGCTCTAACGTCGGCCAGCCAAAGTGACATTGATGGTGACACCCCCAATTACGGGGTACTCATGCTAACGGTGCCTGCTGACACGGACGACACCGAAGACACAGCAGATCACGACGGTGATGAAGACACTGCGAATATCGAGCAGGGTCTCAAAGCGGGAAAAATCACGGTCAATATCATGCCCTCCGAGAACATCAAGACCTCCCAAACTGTCGAAAACGTCAAGGCCTCAATCGTCATTGACGTGGACGGGTCTGGAGGAGACGCCGCCGCCTCCGCGATTGAAAGCAATGAGGTCGACACAGGTGTCGTACTCACAGCCGATCCCGAAACCCCCGGTTCAGCCGCGTATGTTACGGTAGAAGTGGCATCGGCTAACGGTGCTGCCGACGAAGACGCCGGTACCCTGATCGTAGGTACCAGGTTGGCCTTCGACATGGGGAGTTTCGGTGTTCCCAGTTCGATCGATCCCGATGACGTAACGATCAACGGCCTAGATGCTGATGGCAATCAAATACAGGTTGCGACGGCGGCGGCGGTTGTCGTATCCGGCAAGAAGGTGACAGTACGAGTCCCGGATATGGATCCCGAGACCAATCCCCCTGACGAACTTAGCGCGCACTACGAAATCGTGTTCGTCCAGGCTGCCGGTATCTCGGTCCCGTCGACAGCGGGCAGTTACTCGATCAAAGCTACAATTCCCAATGGTACTACTGAGATCGAGAGCAATGACATCACCGTAGGGAAATCCCTGAGCCTGGATAAGAAGAGTGGTGCCACCGGTACTATGGTCACCGTCACGGGCAAGGGATTCGAGCGGGACATCAACACCCTCTTCATCGATACCAGGACCGATACCACCGCTCCCAACGGCTCCCCTGACAACGATGAATACATTATCGCAAGTGGCATAGATGTCGATGACGGCTCTTTCAAGGAAACCTTTACCATCGACAGCAATTTCGAGACTGGCCTCAACTACATCAATACTCTCGATGTTCAGGGGAACTCCTTCTCGATGGTTACCGAAGCGCAGCAGAAGCTGATCGATGGCGCAGCCCCGGCTGACGATGCTAATGACGAGGCAAGGACAGCAGCAATAGCAGCCCAAAAGATCCTTGTCGATTCAGCCCTTGAAAATGGCTGGGTAACCTTCAATCTCACGGGAATCATGACTCTGGACAAGACCAGCGTACGTCTCGGCGAGAATATCGAGATAACCCTGGCCAACTTCTCTGATGGCGGTGTGACTTCCTACAAGATCGGCAACAAGAACCTCATCGTCGACACCGAGGGAGACGATGCGGAAGACCTGGACGTCAACAACGGCAGTGCCAAGTTCACCGCCACCGTTCCGCCCGCTCTGACCATTGGCAAACATCAGGTCAGAGTAACGGTTACTCCTGATGACGGCGATGACGAGACCGGCAGCGTCGAAATCACAGTCGAAGGGCTGCCGTTGACCATCAGTCCCTCGACTGCAGTTCCGGGCCAGGAAGTTACCATCCGGGGCACCGGGTTCACCGCTGAAGCGGCCTTGGCCACCATAGAAATTGGCGGCAAGAAGGCCAGTCTGGGGAGTGTAGCGATTCTCGCCAACAACTCCGGTCGTATCGTGGCAACCATCACCATCCCGAAGACGGTTAGCGCGACTGGCGCCAATGTGTTGGTAGAGGTCACCGAAAACGATGCCAGTGAGGATGACAATCCCGGAAACAACAGGACCGGCGTGACGAAAATAACGATCCCCAAACCCACGCTGGTCTTGGACCCGACGACCAGCCGGCCCGGGACCCCCGTAACTGCCAGTGGCACCGGATTCGTGGCTGGGGCGAACGTCAATATCACTTACGGCGATGCTACGACGTCGACCAGCGCCAATAGCCTAGGCGCTTGGAGCAAGGCCATCACCGTGCCGATCAATACCCCAGTTGGGACTGAGAATGATGTAACGGCCGCCAGTGGTATAGGCAACCCCAACGAGGCTGACAAGGAAGCTACTGCAACCCACGAAGTCCCTGGAGGGATGGTGACGCTTAGCCCTGAACAAGGCCAGCCTGGCACCACGATCACAGTTTCCGGGGTTGGCTTCCAGGCCTACGCGGCGGTTGTGAAGATGACGGTTGGAGGACTCTCGGTCCTCACCGGCGCCATCAACACCGACGCTAACGGTGACTTCACAGCCTCCATTCTGTTGCCGGCCCTGCCTGCAGGCACCACGACCTTCTTCGTTGGGGTTGGCGGTACTGCCGACGCTGCAACTAACCGGGAGAGCCTGACCTTCACCGTCACCGACGCCCCGCCCCCGATGGTGTCTGCCGACCCCGCGGACGTGTTCGCGGACCTCATCGAAGCGGGTACCCTGGTGGAAGTGCTGCAACTGGTCCGGACCAGCGACACCGACATAACCTGGCTCTTCTACAAACCGGGCGAAATGTTCGAGGACTTCAATACCTATAGCGAGTCCGAGAGCGGCGACATCCTCTTCGTGAATGTGTCGTCACAGACCACCTTCCAAGGCAAGACCCTGTACACCGGCTGGAACCAGCACGTTCTCAACTAGGACCCGGACCGGGTAAGGTCACAGCGCGGGGCCGCCCAGCGGCGGCCCCGCAATTCCAACCAGTAAAGAAGTAAAGGAGAAGCCAATGACCAAAACCAAATTCCTGGCCTTATTCTCGGTCTTGGCGCTGTTGCTGACCATCCCCGCCGTCGCTTTCGCCCAGAGCCCCCCGGCCATCTTCGTGGGGAATGTGATGATCGACATCGACGGGGAGATGGCTCCCGCTCCCGACGGCACCACCATCACCGCCGAGGTCGATGGAGAGGATGTCGCCACCGCCATGACCATGGACGGCGAGTACAACCTCACCATAGCCGACGGGACCGCTGGCATGATGGTGATGTTCATGATCGGCGACGCCATGGCGATGGAGGAGGGGAGCTGGATGCAAGGCGTCCATAAGTTGGACCTGAGCCCCGTCATCGGAATGATGCCGGGCGATGAAGAAGAAACCCCGATGCCCCCGGAAGAAACCGAGGTACCCCCGAGCATGGTGGGTCCTCAGGGCGAGCAAGGCGAGCGGGGTCTTCCGGGTCCCCAGGGCGATACGGGTCCGGAAGGACCTCAGGGAGCCCAGGGCGACATCGGCCCTCAGGGCGACCAAGGCGACACCGGAGCTCAGGGCCCTCAGGGTGACGCCGGAGCGCCGGGAGCCAAGGGCGCTGACGGAACTGCGGGAGCCGCCGGCGAAGCCGGGGCTCAGGGAGCAGCCGGAGCCGCTGGCGCGGCGGGGGATGATGCTTCCAGCGTCTTGGGCATCGTAGCCCTGATCCTGGCCATCATCGCCATAGTTGGAGCCGGTGGAGCCTTCTTGCTGGGCCGGAGGAGCTAACCAACAAGCAACTCCGCACCCAACCAGCGGTACCACAAGGGGCGTCTAGCACAACAAGACGCCCCTTTCTCTATGCCCGGTGTTGGTCATTCCCTGCCCAAGCCCGCCGCAAGCCCCGAGCCACCCCCATGCCACCCCGAGCCACCCCCATGCCACCCCGAGCCACCCCCCATGCCACCCCCTATTCAAGCCAGGGGCAGGCCCCGAACCACTCTCCCCTGTCACCCCGAGCCACTCCCCCATGTCACCCCGAGCCATCCTCCCCTGTCACCCCGAGCCACCCCCCATGTCACCCCGAGCCACCCCCCATGTCACCCCGAGCCACCCCCCCATGTCACCCCGAGCCACCCCCCCATGTCACCCCGAGCCACCCCCCATGTCACCCCGAGCCACCCCCCATGTCACCCCGAACCACTCTCCCATGTCACCCCGAGCCACTCCCCCTTGTCACCCCGAGCCACCCCCCATGTCACCCCGAGCCACCCCCCATGTCACCCCGAGCGGAGCGAGGGGTCTAAAACTCTCCACATACTTGAACCTGCTGCTACCCAAGCACCTCAGATTCCTCACTCCGTTTCGGAATGACAGGGGTGGCTGTCCGGAATGACAGGGGATGGCCCCGAGCCACTCTCCCCTGTCACCCCGAGCCACTCCCCCCTGTCACCCTGAGCCACCCCCCCATGTCACCCCGAGTGGAGCGAGGGGTCTAAAACTCTTCCCATACTTGAACCTGCTGCTACCCAAGCACTTTAGGGCCTGTTGACACTACCAATTTCCATATAGGGATTGGTAGTCCAGCCTCCCACAAAGGGCGCCTCTACAACCGGCGTGCTACGGGATTCCGTAGGGGCAACCCTTGTGGTTGCCCGGTCCTCAGCTACTAGCGTCAACAGGCCCTAGATTCCTCACTCCGTTCCGGAATGACAGGGGTGGCTGTCCGGAATGACGGGAGTGGCTGTCCGGAATGACAGGGGCATCCGAAGCCCACGGCAACCCCGCTTGACGCCCCCAACCAAGTCAAGCATGATAATGTCGTCAGCCCGGATACGCCAACCCACCCCCGCAAAGACAAAGGAGCAAAAGAAAATGGTAGAAACAACCGACCACACAGCGGTAAGCCGCGAGTTCATTGTGAAGGCTGGCGATCACTTGGAAGAAGGCGACCTCCTCCAAGCTTCCGAGAAGGCTTGGGGAGCGGCGGCCCACCAAGTCAAGGCCATCGCCCAAAACCGGGGCTGGGTGCACGGGGGGCACGCTGACTTGTTCCGGGCGGTCGAGAACCTAGCATCTGAGACTGAGCCATCTGAAATACGCCGGCTTTTCCACGTGGCCAATAGCTTGCACTCCAATTTCTATGAAGGCTGGCTGACCGCTGGACAAGTGCGCGACGGCATCGAAGCCGTGAAGGAACTGCTGGCGCTGCTGGCGCCGCATACCGGTAGGAACGAGGGTTGAGCAAAAGAAGAATGTCACCCCGAGTCACTCTCCCCTGTCACCCCGAACCACTCTCCAATGTCACCCCGAGCGGAGTGAGGGGTCTAAAACTCCTCGCCTTCTTCGGCCTACTGCTGCCCAAGCACTTCAGATTCCTCACTCCGTTTCGGAATGACAGGGGTGGCTGTCCGGAATGACGGGAGTGGCCGTTCCGAATGACCCGGGCGTCCGAAGCTCACAACAACCCCGCTTGACGCCCCCAGCCGGGTTAAGCATGATGATGTTGTCGGGCCGGATACGCCAACCCACCGCCGCAAGGATAAAGGAGCAAGAGAAAATGGTAGAAACAACCGACCACACAGCGGTAAGCCGCGAGTTTATTCTGAAGGCTGGCGATCACTTGGAAGAAGGCGACCTGCTCCAAGCTTCCGAGAAGGCCTGGGGAGCGGCGGCCCACCAAGTCAAGGCCATCGCCCAAAACCGGGGCTGGACGCACCGGGGGCACGCTGACTTGTTCCGGGCGATCGAGAACCTAGCGTCCGAAACCGGCCAGCCTGAAATCATCAGGTTGTTCAACTCGGCGAGCAGCCTACATGTGAATTTCTACGAAGGTTGGATGGCTGCTCCATTTATTGCCGAGAGCATAGAAGCCGTGAAGGAACTGCTGGCGCTGCTGGCGCTGCTGGCGCCGCACACCAGCAGAAACGAGGGTTGAGAAAAAGGAGATGGTAGAAACAACGGACCACCCAGCGGTGAGCCGAGAGTTCATTGCGAAGGCTGGCGACCACTTGGCAGAAGGCGACCTCCTCCAGGCTTCCGAGAAGGCTTGGGGAGCGGCGGCCCACCAAGTCAAGGCCATCGCCCAAAACCGGGGCTGGACGCACCGGGGGCACGCTGACTTGTTCCGGGCGATCGATAACCTAGCTTCCGAAACCGGCCAGCCTGAAATCAACGGTCTGTTTCGTGAGGCCAGCAGCTTACACACCAATTTCTATGAAGGCTGGCTGACCGCTGGACAAGTGCGCGGCGGCATCGAAGCCGTGAAGGAACTGCTGGCGCTGCTAGCCCCGCACACCGGCAGGAACGAGGTGTAAAAAAGGAGATGGTAGAAACAACGGACCACGCAGCGGGGTGTTTGATAAGTCCTCACCGCAGGTCACCTGTCACCCCGAGCGGAGCGAGGGGTCTAAAACTCCTCGCCTTCTACGGCGTGCTGCTGCCCAAGCACTTTAGATTCCTCACTCCGTTCGGAATGACCGGGGTGGCCGTTCGGAATGACCGGGGCGACCTTGTGAAGGCCGCGTATGCGGATTAAAATGGCCTATTTTCATAGCAATGACCCATCAAGTCTGAACAATTACCGCCCGGAGAAAGCAAGGTAAGTGAAAGCCAAGGTCGGCGCATCTTTGGGGCTCGCCTTGCTGTTGGCCGCCGGCGTCGTTGCGGTCACGGCGGCCCTGGGCATGTTTAGCCCGAGCGCGGTGAAAGCGGACCACGGTGGAATCACCATTGT
Source organism: Dehalococcoidia bacterium (assembly GCA_965197565.1). Lineage (GTDB taxonomy): Bacteria > Chloroflexota > Dehalococcoidia > Lucifugimonadales > UBA3495. The sequence goes on along the minus strand of CBDANK010000002.1, from coordinate 908,242 downwards.
TCGCGGCTCCCAGACTAACACCCCCAACGTACCGGGGGAAGCCGCCACCTATACCATGTCCTTCCAAAACGACAAAGACCTGCACCCAGGCAGAGACAGTATCTACGTCAAGTTTGATGCGAACATCGGGGTCCCTTCCTTCATCGAGAAAGAGCGCATTCATATAAGCGTTCACGGCGGTCCCGTGGTTAACCCTCAATTGGAACCTCAGGTCATAAAGGAGAGCAACGGCGATACGATCATCATTATCACCGTGCCGGATACGAACCCCAGCAGCGCAACCCCGGAAGCTCTAGATGATCCGCAAGATAACTCCCATCGTCCTGCAGTTCAGCAGGCTGGCGGGAATCACCAACTCCGTCGTCCCCTACGCTGAATCCGACACTGAATCCGAGACCTGGGTCCGGATGTCCTATGACGGCCAGAATTACGGAGGCATGGTTTACTTCGAGGTGCGCCGCTGGCTCCAGTTGAGTAAGACCTCGGGCGTGGCCGGTTCGATGATCACCGTCACCGGGAAAGCCTTCTCCAGCGGCGGCACCGCCAACCTGTGGCTGGACGAGGACCAAGACGGTATCAAAGACGACGATGAGGCCCATCTGGGAGTCTCCGACGCCAACATCGCCAACGGGGCGTTTACCGCCTCGGTTACCGTGAGCAGGGACTTTGTTGTCGGAGAAAACTACATCAACGCCCGTGACGGCCTGGGTATCGCCCCAATGGAGATGGACACGGCAACCCCGCGCCTCGGGGCCCAGACGTTTACCAAGATCGGATCGATAACGGCTTCATCCGCCTCCGCCCCGCGGGGAGGCACGGTTACCATCACTCTTAACGACTTCGGCGCAGGGCCCGGCGCCCAAGGACATGTTGTCGCCATAACCTTCGGCGGCGCCGGCGCGACCTTGCCGGCAAGTGGGGCCAGCTATAGTGACAACACTGGTGAATTCGAGGTTACGGTGCCTTCGACCACCTCCCTGGGCACCCAGACCGTGATAGTCACCAGCCTTGATGACGCGCCAGGTTACACTGCCCCCCGTTCGACCAACATCACTATCACTAGCGGTTTCGCTATAAACGTATCGCCCGCCACGGCAGTGGCTAATCAGTCTGTCACGGTCAGCGGCAATGGCTTCAAGGGCGGCGGGACTGTGGCCGCCAACAGTATCACCGTTGACGGCATGAAAGCGGCCCACGAGGAAATCGACATCGACAGCGGCGGAAGACTGATCGCAACCTTCAAGGTGCCTGCCGGGATGAAAACGGCCGGCAGCAAAGAGGTGCTTGTCAGGGACCGCAGCGGCCGCATCGGTATTGCCGAGATAATGGTGCCGGCGAAAGCAATTGCTCTTGACCCCACCGAAAGCGGACGGAGCAGCACCGTCAGCGTGACCGGCAGCGGGTTCTCGGCCAACACTCTCGTCCACATTAAATACAACGGAGATACGCTAACCACCGTCACCGCCGACAGTACCGGCAACCTGCCCGCTGGCGCCCGCTTCACGGTGCCTTACGGCACCGGCATACCTTCCAGCAATACGGTGACCGCCGAGGTCAGCGTCCCCGATACCGGAAGCGACAGACCGGCTACGGCTACCCACACGGTGCCCAGTGCTTCCATTAGCATCGACCCGGCCAGCGCCGCTTCCGGGCAAACCATCAGCGTCACCGGCTTCGACTTCCCCGGTTTCATCCCGGTGTCGACCCTGACCATCGGCGGCATACCCGTCCAGCCGCTGGCGGAGGCGTCCACCGGCGCTGACGGCGGGTTCAGCGCCAGCGTGCTGGTGCCGGGCCTGGACCTCGGCACCCAGGAAGTGGTGGTTATCGCTGGAGGCACCAGCGCCAACACCGCACTCAATGTGGTGACCGCGCCGGTGAGCAGGGCGCCCAAGGACGTGTTCGCCGACCTCATAGCCCAAGGCGCCCTGGTGGAAGTGTTGCAACTCGTCCGGACCAGCGACACCGACGCGACCTGGCTCTTCTACAAACCGGGCGAAATATTCGAAGGCTTCAACACCTACAACATAGCCAATAGCGGCGACATTCTCCAGGTGAATGTGTCGGAGCAAACCACCTTCCAAGGCAAGACCCTGTATAGCGGTTGGAACTCCCACCATCTCAACTAAGGCCCGGACCGGACAAGGTCACAAAGCGGGGCCGCAGCAAAAAAGTAGAGCTAATCGAGCGGCTCAATCCACAATGGGAGAGCCTGTCGATGCAATGGTACGGTGACTCTGAAGAAACCTCTTAGATTCCTCACTGCGTTTCGGAATGACAGGTAGGCCCCAATCCGGTGAATCCCGGTTCAGACAATTGGGCCAAGAACTGGAAGGACCCGTCCGGCGAAAGCATTGCAAAGCGCAGCGTCATCGGTCAAGATATAGCTGGCAAGAATCTTGAGAAACATGGCCGACCCCGGCCTAACGAGGGAAGCAGGAGGTAGGCGGTGGCGTGGCGGAAGATCGCTTTCCTGATTGGCGCGGCGGCGTTGGTTCTCGGTGCGCTAAGCGCCTTGGCCGCGGTGCCCAAGCAAGGGGAAAGGCCGCCCCGACCCTTGTTCGAAGACTCTTTTTCCGGCCAAGTCTCTCTGCAAGGGTCTCCCGCACCCGCCGGCATAGAGCTTATTGCTTGCATTGACAACTGCGCCACCGGATTCAAGAGCCAGCCCGTCGCCATTGGACCTGGGGGCAAGTACGAGGGGCTGAAGTTGAATCCTTCCGATCAGGCTCTGATCGGGCGCGCCGTCAGCTTCTACTTGGTCAACCAGTACGGCAGGATCGAGGCTGCCGAAACCACCGATTTCGTGGGACTATTTGATTTCTACACATTGGACCTGAATTTCAACCAGCCCCTGCCCGTCGCCACGCCTACACCCACGGCGACGCCAATTCCTACGGTTACTCCCACAGCCTCGCTGCCGGTGCCTGGAGACCGGTCGGTAACCGCCATACCAAGACTGGCTTTGATTATCGGGGCGGTTGTCGTGGTTGGAGGAATCGGGCTGGTCCTCTTGGCCCGCCGCAGGGCCGGGGGCTAACCGGCCTTGGCATAGGGGGCCAGCAGCACTATCCTCATGTCTGCGGGCAGGTTGGCGGCGGTAGCGACCAACCGGGGCTGGGACTGGACCTCGCTCAATCCCATCCGCCGCAAAAAGACATCCACATCCTGTAGCGACGGCCCCGCGCCATGATTGCCGTGGTGCATCGGTACAGCTATCTTCGGCGCCAAGTCCTGCATCGTCTGGAGCACTTGGTCCAAGTTCAGGGTGCAACCGCCCCCGGTGGGGACCAAAAGCACATCCACCGGGGCCAACTCCTCCACTTGGCGCGTGGTCAACGGCCGCGCTATGTCTCCCAGGTGGCAGACGTTCACGCCGTCCATCTCGATGGAATAAGCAACGTTGCGTTGTTCATGGGGAGTTTCCGGAGGCAGCGACGTCATAACCCCCCGGACGTTGACGCCTGAATATTCGTACTCACCGGCGGAGTTGAACACCTTGGGACCGCCCGCCACACCCTGCCAACAACTATGGTTGGGGTGAGAATTGCTAATCGTTACTACCGTAGCGGGCCGGGTTTCGGGTTTCAGGCCCAAAGACGAGGGGTAAGGATCGGTAAGCACCACTAGGTCGTCGGAGCGGATGCGGAAGCAGGCGTGGCCCAGCCAGGTTATATCCACTGTTGACGCCTGTCTTGAAAGTATGCCGGGGACCGGACGGATAAGAATACCGTGTCGCCCATCGCCAACCTCCCATCTTCGCCGCTAATATGCGGGAGAGCCCCGCCAAGAAGAGTAGTATAATAAGGCCAGCCAGCAATGGTCAACGTTTGACGCTGCACAGTATGACGCAAAGCAACGAGGACATAGCCCGCTTTTTCGAGAACTTGGCGATTCTCGTGGAACTCAAGGGAGACAGTGTGTTCAAAATACGGGCATACCAGCGGGCGGCCCGCACCATTGAACAACTTTCCTTTCCTTTGGCCCAAGCGGTGGATGACGGAGCCGACTTGAAACGGATACCCGGCATCGGCAAGGCCATTAGCGGCAAGATCCACGAGTTGCTCCAAACCGGCCGGGTTTCTACCTACGAGAGGCTACTGGCGGAATTGCCCCAAGGCGTGCTGACACTGATGGAGGTGCCCGGTATAGGACCCAAGACTGCCTTGCTAATCAGCCAAGAACTGGGCATCAGCAGCATCGATGAGGTGGAACAAACAATTAGCGACGGGAGAATGGCCGCCCTTCCCCGGATGGGAAAGAAAGCTGCGGACAACATTCTTCGCCACATACAGAGTTCACAAGCCAAAGACACGCGGACTCCCATCGGCCAAGCGTTGCCCTTGGCCGAGGAGATCGCTCATGACTTGCGGAATAAGTGCCCGCACATCGGCTCCCTGTTCCCCGCTGGAAGCCTGCGGCGTTGGGAGGAAACCATTGGCGACATCGACCTAGTGGGCACATCCACCCACCCGGAACAAGCCGGCGATGCCCTGGTTTCCCTGGATGTGGTCCGCGAGGTGTTGGTCCACGGCCCCAAAAAGACCAGCGTGATTGTAGAGCCCGGAATTCAAGTGGACCTGCGGTTGGGGGGTCTGGAGTCTTTTGGCGCGCTGCTCCAGTACTTTACCGGCAGCCAGCAGCACAACATCAGGTTGCGAGACTATGCCAACCGCATCGGGTTGTCGCTGAATGAGTACGGCGTCACCAACCTGGATACGGGTGTTGCTGAGCAGTACCCCGACGAAAGGGCGTTCTACTCTCGGCTTGGCTTGGCCTACATTCCGCCGGAGTTGCGGGCGGGCATGTGGGAGCTGGAAGCAGCCCAGGAAGACCGCCTGCCGATGCTGGTCGAAGAGTCCGACCTTCGAGGAGACCTTCACCTGCATAGCGACTGGAGCGACGGCCGCGACTCCATCGAGAAGATGGTTTCGGCGGCAGCCGCCAAGGGCTACGAATACATGGCTCTTACCGACCACTCATCGGGCCTTGGCATAGCCAACGGCTTGTCGCCGCAGCGCCTGCTCGACCAGATAGGTCTCTTGCGGTCCCTGCAAGGGGAGCACTCCATCAGCATATTGTGCGGCTCGGAAGTTGACATACGGTCCGACGGCACCCTGGATTATCCGGACGAACTGCTGGAAAAGCTGGACGTGGTGGTGGCGTCGGTGCATTCGGCCATGGGACAGGATAGTCGCACCATGACCCAGCGCATTATAAAAGCCATGCGGCATCCAGCGGTTACAATTATCGGTCACCTTTCCACCCGGCTTCTGGGGAGACGGCAGCCAACAGAGTTCGACTTGGAGGCAGTGCTCCAAGAAGCGCGGGCCACCGGAACGGCCCTGGAGATCAACTCTTCGCCGGAACGGCTGGACCTGAAAGACACTCACGCCTACCGGGCGCGGGAGTTGGGGGTGCCTCTGGTGGTGAGCACCGACTCTCACCATTACGCCGACCTGAGCCAGAGGCGATTTGGCGTGGCGGTGGCCCGGCGGGCTTGGTGTGAGCCAAAGCATATTCTAAACGCACTGCCTCTGGCCCGATTCCTGGCCTATATCCGCACTCCAAAGCCGGACCGCGCCCAAGTGTTCCAAGCCGCTCAAGCAGGGGCCTGGTAGTTCATGGAAAACGAGCCCGGCTACTCTCCTTTCTCCGGGACCGAGCCGTCGACCGGTCTGGTCCAGCAGACACCGGAAGCACTGCATCACCTGAAGGCCGCGGCCCAGTCCGGCGTTCCTTGGCATCGGGCTCTATTGGAGGCCGTTGGACTCTGGACCCGACCCCAGGAAGAATTGCTGGGCCGGACCTACCGGTATTTGATCCAAGGCGAGGCCTTCGATTGGTTGGTCCTAGCGGAGCGGCTCTGCAGCGAGTTGGACGGCATCATTCCAGTCGAAGAGAAGGAGTCGTTGCTTTTCCGGGGGCAGCTCCCGGAAGCGGTGGAACCGGAGACCTTCCGCGATCTCTTGGGTGTCAATAAATACCGGGCTTACCTGAATTTCTGGTATGGAGTGGTGGTCGAGGAGGCTTTGCAGTTGTCGGCGGAGGAGGAGGTGCGCAAGCGGTATACCGCTCGCGGCTATTCCGATACCGAGGACTTGGTCGAGGAGGCTTTCCTTCACCTGTACAGCGCCACTCGGTCGGAGTTGCTGGAGGAGTACCGCCAACAAGCCCACATACCCAAGCGCCGCCACCTCTCCCTATCCGACATAAAGGGATTCACTTACTGGCTCCACAAGCGGCGCCTCAAAATATGGGACCCGGCCCGGGTAGCTAGCGACACCAAAAAGGGCATCAGAAAGCTGCGTCTTCTCGAGCAAGCTACCCAGACCTCAAGAGGCCATACCAGGGCCCAGGGCTAATAGCGTAGCCGCCTTTACTTAAAAATGCATAAAGTCGAAGTCAATTCCTCGTCTTCGGCCGGGTTCCCTTTTTAGATCTCCAGTTGCTAGCAGTGATGCCACTGCCCGCTTAATGTCCCCTGTATGGTATGCGCCCCACCAATTGCTGACAAAATGCATTACCAAGTCTCTGCGGGTGAACTGCGCGTGGGAGGCACCAAACGTCCTTATGCCATTCAACAGGTTAACGCCGGCTACTTCTTGATCAAACTGCGGCAAGAAACTAGATTGGGTAGCGAGGCCCTGATATTGTTTTTGGGACAACAGTGTGTCCTCTTGAACTACCTGATCATTCCACAGCTCAAAGGCATCGTAGTGCCTGCTGGCAAACATCAAATGGTACCTTGGAGCTTTATCGATCCGTTCTCGTATAGGATAGCTGACCACGTTATAGAACCTGCCATCGCGACGAAGGTTGTTAGCAAAGAATCGAAGTACGTGCTCTGTTTGGTTCGCGGAGCCTTGTAGCATGTCCCATCCTCTTAACCAAGCATCACTACCTATTGCTTGCGAGACAAGGTGAGGATGATCTTTAGCCAGTCTGGGTACGGCTGTGTGCTGAAAAGTTAGAATAAGGTCTACTGGTGATCGCCGAGTAAGAAGTGGTCTAAAACGAGTATATACCAGTGGCTTGATTCCGAACGGATCGACAAATAACAGGATAGGTGAGCCACTCGTAGTTTGATCAATCAATCCAACTAAATCAGAAAATTCACCGCGCTCATTGCGAACCTGAAGTCCTTCAGCCTTAAACGGCCTAATTATTCCTTCGAGCGACCGCCAATTATTCCGATTAGCTTCTACGAAGAAAGATGCCAATGCGTAATCTCTATTTACACTCAGGAGTCGTCGTGCTTCCCGTAGACCAAGCAAAGGTGAGCCATCCCTACCATCACCATATCTCCCTGCACCGGCAAATCCATCGACATACCAAATAATCCCGTTACCCCGTCTGGCCAACGAACCGAGTTTTGCCGCCCACGGGGCAAGAAAGCTCCCAAGAATTCGAAGTTTTACTTCTGAGTGATCTCTTAAGTTATCGAAGAATCCAGGGACCATTTGGAAGTATCACCGTATCCTACCGGTCGAGATTTCAGGCATGTCATCCCAAATGACGCCATCTAAACAACGTCCGCCGGCTTTACTGGTTCTGCCCCCCCATTGCTTAAAAAAGAACGGTACATTGGCTGCTGCACAATCGTCTCGAATTCGCCGGACCCACTCAACCCTGAGGGACCTGGCTTTGACACCACTCTCACCCCCTACTACGACCCACTGAATGTCTCGTAGGTACGGCTGTAAGTCGATCGGCTTTAGCATTGGTTCAACTGACAAGAACCGCACTTTAGCCGGGACATGAACCAGCGCAGGTATGCGTCGGTCCGCCCAATATTGGTTTTCCACGGATACACCTATCCATATATTCGGTGACCATTCAAGCTCATTGGCTAGTGAACGTAATCGCTCATGACGCTTCGTCAGAACTTGAAAAATATGCCGCGGGGCCTGCTCCATCACGTCAAACACTTGCCTGATATATGCCAAAGGGACTTCTTCGTGGAATAGGTCGCTCATGCTGTTCACGAAGATATGACGTGGAGCTTTCCAGGTCAGCGGCAGCCGCAGTCTTTCCGGGTGTCGTTTGATGGTGGTCTTACCCGGCAAAAAGGGGCCACCTCTCTTGAACCGCAATGTGATCGTTTCGGCATAACAGTGGGCGCACCCTGGGCTCACCTTAGTACAGCCAGTTACCGGATTCCAGGTTGCGTCTGTCCATTCAATAGCTGATTTGAGTGCCAAAAGACCTCCATAAGGCCTATTAACTCAATTTACAAGTTAGAACACGTGCTCTTATGCTGTCAATGGTCTTATGTCCCATACAAATCGGTTAGCCCAATCATAGCCAAATTTGTATATGACTTCGTAATATACTCGCTAGGCCAATTTCGGTCATTAGACTATTAGGTAGCCTAGGTGATATATTTGCTGACAGCCATTATTTGCTAGTCCCTCGCAAAATGAGCCTCCGAAATCCAAAAAGAGGGGAGAAAATCTCCAAGATGACCTCCAGGCCCTCCGCCGAAATTCCCAGCACTTATAACGCCGCCACGGTGGAGCAGCGACTTTACCGGAATTGGCTGGCCAAGGGTTATTTCGCGCCCCATGTGGACCCAAGCAAGCAACCCTTCACCGTTATCATGCCTCCGCCCAACGTCACCGGCGAGTTGCACTTGGGCCACGCTTTGGAGAAGGCCACTGAAGACGCTTTGGTGCGCTGGCATCGCATGTTGGGGGATCCGACCCTGTGGCTCCCCGGCACCGACCACGCCGGCATCGCCACCCAATGGGCCGTGGAACAGCAACTGGCCGCTCAAGGAAGGGACCGCCACCAGTTGGGCCGGGAGGAGTTCGAAGGGCTGGTCTGGGAACACGTCCGAAAGTACGGCGGCATCATCCACGAGCAATCACGGCGTCTGGGCGTGTCGGCCGATTGGGACCGGCATAGGTTCACCTTGGACCCTGGTCCCAGCCGCGCGGTCAGGACCACTTTCGTAAACCTGTACAACAAGGGGCTTATTTACCGCCACGAGCGGATAATCAACTGGTGCCCCCGCTGCTCCACGGCTCTCTCCGATTTGGAAGTGGACTATCAAGAACTGGAAGGCTCCCTGTACTTTATACGTTACCCCCTCGAAGAAGAGTCCCTGCCCGTCAATTCCGATGTCACGCAAACAAATGAAACCCAACCTTGGAGCCGGGTTACATTACGGTCGCTACGGTCCGGCCCGAGACTATGTTGGGCGACACCGGAGTGGCGGTGCATCCGGAAGACCCTCGTTATCAGCGGCTACTGGGGCGGCGGGCCGCGCTTCCCATAATGGGCCGCAGCATACCGATAGTCGGTGATCAGGCCATCAGCCAGGAATTCGGCTCCGGCGCGCTAAAGGTGACGCCGGGCCACGACCAAGTCGACTTCGAGATAGGACAGCGGCACCAACTGGAGATTCTCACGGTCATCGGCTTGGATGGAAATATGAACGGCGCCGCCGGCAAGTACGCTGGCGTAGACCGCTTCCAGGTCAGGCGGGAAGTCGCTTCCGAATTGGAAGCCCTGGGGCTTTTGGAAAAGGTGGAGGAATACCGCCACTCGGTGGGCCACTGTCAAAGATGCGCCTCGGTGGTCGAACCCTTGGTCAGCCTCCAGTGGTTCGTGAATCTGGGCAGCCACGAGCAACCGGACAGCATCGCCGGGCGGGCCCACGCCGCCGTCGCCGGGGGCGAGATCCGAGTGGTGCCGGAGCGGTTCACCCGAGTCTACCTCAACTGGCTGGAGAATATCCGGGACTGGTGTATCAGCCGGCAACTGTGGTGGGGACACCGGATTCCTGTGTGGTACTGCGAGGATTGCGGCCACTTGACCGTATCGGTGGAAGACCCAACTGGTTGCGCTTCCTGCCAGTCTGTGCGGCTCAATCAAGACCCGGATGTGTTGGACACCTGGTTTAGCTCCGGCTTATGGCCCCACTCAACCCTGGGCTGGCCGCAGGACACCGAAGACTTGCGCTATTTCTACCCCACCTCGGTGTTGGAGACAGGCTACGACATCCTGTTTTTCTGGGTCGCCCGCATGATCATGCTGGGCATCGAGAACACCGGCCAAGCGCCTTTCCGCACCGTCTTCCTCCACGGGATGATCCGGGACGGCACGGGCGCCAAGATGAGCAAGACCAGGGGCAATACCATGGACCCCTTGGAGTTGGTGGACCGCTACGGCACCGACGCCCTCCGTTTCGCCCTGACCACCGGCACTGCTCCGGGCAGCGACCTGAGGTTTACCGAGAGCAGACTGGAAGCGGCCCGCAACTTCGCCAACAAGGTGTGGAACGCAGCCCGCTTCGTACACACCAGCTTGAAAGGCAAATCCGGCTTGGACGGTTGGCACCACTTGGGCGCGGTGGAACACCGGGAAGACCGCTGGATATTGAGCCGGTTGGACCGGCTCACCAACGAGGTGAATGATTCGCTGCACAACTTCGAGCTAGGAGAGGCCCAGCAGAAGCTATACGACTTCATCTGGGATGAGTACTGCGATTGGTACATCGAAATGGCCAAGATACGATTACGGTCGGGTTCCACTCCCTCTCCATTGCCCGTCTTGGCCCATGTGCTGGAGCGGACGCTGCGGTTGCTGCATCCTTTCATGCCCTTCATTACCGAAGAAATCTGGCAGAACCTTCAAACAGTCCTACCCCAGGAAGGGGGGTTGCCGGAGTCCATAATGGTCGCCCCCTACCCGCAGGCCGACGGCGTCCGCAGAGACAGCCGGGCCGAAGAGGAGATTTCCCTGGTTATGCGGGCTATTCGGGCGGTGCGCAATGCGCGGGCCCAGCTTCGCATCCCGGCCAATCAACACTTGGAGGCCCTGGTCGAGGCCAACGGCCAGCAACGCGCCATCGAGGAAGAAGCGGAGGTCATACGGACACTTTCCCGGGTGGAGCCGCTGCGTATCCTTGCCAAAGATTCCCCGCGGGATAGCTCTGCTAAAGGCATCGCCTTGGTGGTGAGTCCCCTGGTAGTCCGGTTGCCCCTGGAAGGCGTGGTAGACTTGGAAGCGGAGACACAACGGCTCCGCAAAGACCGGGACGACTGCATGAGAAACCTGGACCGGGTGTCGGCCCTAGTGTCCAACCCAAACTTTCGAGCCAAGGCCAAGCCAGAAGTGGTTGAAAATGAAGAAGAGCGCCTGAGGTCGCTTAGTGAACGCAAGCAACGCTTGGACGACATCCTGGAGCAGTTGGGGTAGAAGGACCAACCATGGCCTCTAAACTCGGCATCATCGGATTTCCCATCGGCCACTCAATATCCCCGGTATTCCAGCAAGCGGCCTTGGACCATTTGACTTTGGACGCTTCTTACCAAGCTTGGGAGGTAAAACCTCAAGAAGTGGTCGAGTTCCTGCAAGGACTGCGCAGCCCGGACGTGTTGGGAATAAACGTCACCGTGCCCCATAAAGAGGCGGTTATTCCTCACTTGGACGAAGTGGACGAGTGGGCCGCTGCCGCGGGCGCAGTCAACACTATCGTTAACCGGAACAGCATCCTGACCGGGCACAATACCGACGGCTCCGGATTCCTGCGCGCTTTGCGGGAGGCCGGAGGATTTGAACCCCAAGGGCGCAGCGTGTTGATACTGGGAGCCGGAGGCGCTGCCCGCGGCGTGATGCTGGCCTTGATCCGGGAAGGCGCCGGGCGGCTCACTATTGCCAACAGAACGGAAGCCCGGGCCCGCCGGTTGAGCCAGATGGCCCGCGACAATGGACTGGACGCCCAGCCTATTTCCTTGGACTCCCAGTCTCTTGTCACTGCCGCAGCTTCCGCAGACCTCATAGTCAACTGCACCACCATCGGTATGACCCACGGTCCGGATGAACACCGGTCTCCTTTGTCCAAAGAGCAGATTCCAGCGACGGCGGTGGTGAACGACCTAGTGTACAATCCACTGGATACGCCCTTGCTCAAAGAGGCGAGCCATGCTGGCGCCTTCACTTTGGGCGGTATCCACATGCTGGTATATCAGGGTGCGGCATCCTTGGAGATGTGGACGGGCCGGGAAGCTCCGGTAGCGGTCATGCTCGAAGCGGCCACTCGCGCCATGGCGGCCCGTTAGCTGATGCAGGGGAGAGTTCACCCCATCTGTGAGCGGGTCTAGATGGTCCGGTTTTTCACAGCGGGCGAGTCCCACGGTCAGGGCTTGGTTATCATCGTCGAGGGAGTCCCGGCCGGTCTGCCCCTTGATGAAGAGTTCATCGCCGTCCAGTTGGCCCGGCGGCAGCGGGGTTACGGTCGAGGCGGCCGAATGCTCATTGAGCAGGACCGGGCTCACATTATGTCCGGTGTGCGCCACGGTTACACCCTGGGCAGCCCCATAGGCATGACCCTGGAGAACAAGGACTGGGCCAACTGGCAGGCCGCCATGGCCGTCGAGGCTGTAGACGACCTTGACGCCGAGGGCCGGGGCAAGCGTGTTACACGTCTCAGACCGGGACATGCCGACCTACCCGGTGCCATGAAGTACGGATTCGAGGATGTGCGCAACGTCCTAGAGCGGGCCAGTGCCCGGGAGACGGCCGCTCGAGTAGCCGCCGGCGCGGTGGCGGTGCGGTTCCTCCAAGAGTTCGGCATTGAGCTCCACAGCCACGTCGTCTCCATAGCTGGGATACAAGCGGACCCGCCGGAGGATATTGATTGGGACGCGGTGGAGGAGTCTCCGGTGCGCTGCGCCGACCCGGGGGCAGCTGCGCGTATGATGGCGGAAATAGACGCCGCCAAGGATGCTGGAGACACTGTCGGCGGCACCGTAGAAGTAATCGCCCAGAACGTGCCCATTGGCTTAGGCTCCCACGTCCATTGGGACCGGAAGATAGACGCACGGATCGCCCAAGCGTTGATGTCCATTAATGCGGTTAAAGCCGTTTCCATCGGGCCCGGATGGGAGACCGTGGACCTGCGCGGGTCTCAGGTCCATGACATCATCGAGCCGGTAACCGACCCCGCCGCTCCTTGGCAACGTAAGACCAACCGCCTGGGAGGCACCGAGGGGGGCATGACCAACGGTATGCCTTTGGTGGCCCGGTTCGGTATAAAGCCCATCGCCACACTGGTCAATCCACTGCCTTCGGTGGACCTGGACACCGGAGAGCCGGTCCAGGCCCACTACGAGCGGTCCGATGTATGCCAGGTGCCGCCTGCGGGTGTCATCGGCGAAGCGATGGTGGCGTTGATTTTGATTGACGCTTTTCTTGAGAAGTTCGGCGGCGACTCCCTAGAAGAAACCCGCCGCAACTTCGAAGGATACTTGAAAACCGTTGGCCCCCGCAAAATCTATCGGTAAGGCGTCCTGTCGCCTCTTGAACGGATTTTCCAAGAAATTTCCTCAAGTCTGAACAGTTACACTGGTGGAGATCTTTGCATAACCCCCTCACGTGTCATTCCGAACGCAGCGAAGCCCTTCGGCTGCGCCCAGGATAAACTCCGTGAGGAATCTCAAACCTATGTCAGCAAGCACTGGGCCTGTAGCTGGACCGACGCGACGACTCTAGCCCAACGCCTTAGATTCCTCCCTCCGGTCGGAATGACAGGGGTGGGGGTCGGAATGACAAGTTGAGCGACCAGTTACGCAAAGGTCTCCTGGTGTCACAAACTTGACAAGAAGCTTTGCTAGATGTTACGTCATTTTTACTATATTCTCTGACGTCCGGCGTTTCGCGGCGCACGCCAGGTTTTCATAAATGCAACGATGGGATGTGCCTATCGCTTGGGGCATCCCATCATTGCATTTGTTTTTCGACGCATTAGAGAGACTCCCTAGATACTCCGTTAGGTTGGGTAGGCTTGAACGACGAGGCTCCGATAGTCTGGGTGAATATAGATTTGAGCAGAAGAGGGTCGACATTCTGTTAGGGGTTGACTTATGAGAGGGTCTTGATTACACAGCAACTTATAGACTCGGTCCGACAGGCGTAGTAGCCGGATCCTTATAGCCCAGCTAGGCCGGCAATTTGAACTGGGACACTATCCTGAAGTTAGATTAAAGCCGAAGTAAGGTCTTAGAGCTAGTCATGGACCTAAACCGAGACACTACCGGGCATGGAGGCATGTCAAAGGGTTATCTTGCCTAAACCTGGCAGTGCTGCACGGAGAGAGAACCCTAGGAAACAAAAGGAGAACAGGAACTCCTTGATTTCAGTGGGATGATTGCGGTGGCCCGGGTTTCCTTCGAAGACCGCCAATACGGTTTGAATCGCAACCAGGCCCACCACCCCCGCCAGCAAATGAAAGATGCTAATTCCAGCAAATGCCGTCTCGCCGCCCCTCCACTTGGCTACTAACAGGAAGGCTAACCAGAGCACTGCAAGGCCGGTTAGCACCTCCGTCTCAGGCGCGGAAGCAAACCACGCCGGCACAAAGAAAGCGAAAGCCAACAAGAACGGGACCACCAGTTCCCATTGGGGCAAAGGAATCCCGTAGCGCCGGACCAGGGAGTTGAGCCTTTTGCTCAATAGGGCCAGGGAAGGGAGGGCTATAGCCACCGCAAAAACCAAGGAAGCAAATAAGCGGTCCACCCCTTCCGATTCCAGGTTGTGGAAGTTGGTCTCGTCCTGCTGGTTGCGGGATATCAGGAACTCCGGCGTGTCTACACCAAAGATTCTTTGGCCCCAGCTTAGCTCTTCTAAGGCCACCAATAAGAACAGTATTCCCCATCCCACTAGCCAGTACCGAGTGACGCGGGAGGCGCCGCCTACAACCCAAGGGCCTAGCAAGCAAACGAGGGCGCTTGCCAGATAGAGAGCGACAGTCCAGTACTCGAAGAGTTGGTCCTCGGAAAGCAGGACATAGCCGTTTTCCAGGATAATGGCAGACAGGAAGTAGGCGCTGAATGCCAGGATTGCCAGCAGTACGCCATTGCGCGCTGCCAAGTATAGGGCTGCGCTGAACCAACGCTCCGTATTCGCCGCTTGTTGTGCTCCGGCGGCCCCCGGCGAGCATGTGATGATGGGGCTCCGTGTCAGGGTCTTTCTATTCTCAATGTTAGGTGAATACAGACTACCACGCCCGGTCATTCTGAGGAGCTTGCGACGAAGAATCTAAGATGTTTCGGCAGCAAAACGGCATTGAAGACAAGGACTTTAGACCCTTCGCGGAGTTTATCTTGAGCCTAGTCGAAAGACTCAGAGCCTGCCCCGGCGTAGGCTGGGGGTGACAATAGAAAGACCCTGGGCGGGTGTGAATTGACTTGCCGGGGATTTAGGTTATACTAAACTTCGGCTTCCAAACAATCAGCCGATGGAGGGTTCCCCGATGGAAGGCAAAGCTCAAGTAGAGATCACTTACTGCGTACCTTGACAGCACCTAGGCACCGCCACGTGGATGGCGAATGAGTTTTTCCGGCACTTTGGGCCAGACGTCTCGGTGACCATCTCCCCGAGAGGCCAGGGAATCATGGAGGTCTTCGTCGATGGGGAGAGGATTTTCGATAAGTTGGGTGAGGGAGGAATTTTCCCCGACCTGAAACGGGTCCGCGCCATGCGGGAGATCATTCAAGAAAGAATCGACGTTCTGGAGCCGGCACCAGCCGATGATTAGCTAGGCACTTTGGCGCGCCGCAAGCCCGTTAAAATCACAGCCCCTTCTTTACAGGAGGGGCTGTACTTTTGACCAAATCTGCCTCGAAAGCACTGCTTGAGGCTGCGTGGCATCCAATACCAGCCAGTGGCTTTGGCCTTGGGCCGCTTGAGCGAGGTAACCGTCTCGCACTCTGAGGTGAAACTCAGAGGCCGCCGCTTCAAAAGTGTCCGTCTCCGGACTACCCTTCCGGCCCAGGGCCGCCTCCACCGGAAGGTCCAACAACACCGTCAGGCTAGGAGTCAAGCCGCCGGTGGCTGCTTGATTCAGTTCTTGGACCAATTCCAAGCCCAATTCCCGCCCATAGCCCTGGTAGGCCACAGTAGATGCGGCGTAACGGTCGGCGACGACTGTTACGCCGCCTTGCAAAGCCGGACCGACAACATCATTAACCAACTGGGCTCGAGCTGCGATAAATAGAGACAATTCGGCGATGGGTGGAAGATGCCGGCGGCCTTTTAGCCAACGACGTAGAGCCTCTCCCAAAGGCGTCCCGCCGGGCTCGCGGGTCAACAAGACCGGCCGGCCTCTCCGCCGTAAACGTCTTAATAGGAGCCGGGCCTGAGTGCTCTTCCCCGAGCCGTCTAGACCTTCAAATACGATGAACGGCGCGCAGGAACCAAGCATCAAGTCCGGTAGAACATGACGGACCGGTCCGGTTCCCGGCCGTGGCTTACCGTAGCCACGTTGTAGCGGTGGCCCAACAGGTGTTGCAACCGTCTCACGTAAGGCCGTTGCGGCGTCAGTTTTACCGAGTTCTCCCCGTTGAGCACCCGGTTGGCCGCCTCTTCGGCTTCCCCCATCGCTTGCTCCAGCACCTGTTGGGGCTCCTCTTTTTCCTCTAGGGGCCGTCCTCGGCCCAAGCCCCACTCTTTGGCTACTGTACGGAGAAAATCCTGGACTTGGGGCATGGTGTTCTTGCGCATGACGTAAACCGGTTTGCCGCTGGCCTCGGCGATTTTTACCAACTGGGACCCCCGACGGTAGTGGGTCTTGGTGGTCAAGACCAAGTCGGCCTTGCGCAGCTCGTTGGCGACTTGGACCGTAATGCCGGTGTCATCCACCGCGGCCTCCAGCTTATCCCGGCCTATGCCGAATAGGAAAACTTTGACGTCCACATCCCGTGCTGTTGTGGCGCCGGCGGCGGCTTCCTCGGGTTTCTCCAAAGACGGCTGCGCATATTCAAGGTCCCACGGCGTTGGAGTGTTGTCATTGCCTCCGGCCTGCTCGCGGTTCCGGTTGACTTGCCCGTTTTCATCCAGCCAACGTACTTCCGCAGTTATCGGAAACCCCCGGAGCCACTGGTCCACCACTCGGGCCACACCGTCATGGACCGCCAACCGCTCCCAACTCAAAATCTCCACTACCACATCGAAAGTTGGGGGCGCTTTTCGCTCCAGGACGCTCTTCTGGGTGCCCCGGTAACGGGCTTCCTGGTCGCCCAGCGTGACGGTTTGAACGCCGCCGACTAGGTCGGACAAAGTAGGATTCATAATCAGGTTGTCCAACGTGTTGCCGTGGGCGGTGGCAATGAGTTGCACGCCCCGCTCGGCGATGGTCCGAGCGGCGGCGGCCTCTTGTTCGGTCCCCATTTCGTCGATAACGATAGTCTCGGGCATGTGGTTCTCCACCGCCTCGATCATTACCGCATGTTGCTCCGCCGGTGTTGCTACCTGCATCCTCCGAGCCCGCCCGATGGCCGGATGGGGCACGTCGCCGTCACCGGCGATTTCGTTGGAAGTGTCAACGATGATAACTCGTTTCCTAGCCCCTTCGGACAAAACCCGCGCCATCTCCCGCAGCATGGTGGTTTTGCCCACGCCGGGACGGCCCAACAAAAGAATGTTCTTGCCTGAGAAAGCCAGGTCCTCGATAATCTTGATAGTGCCGAACACCGCTCGGCCTACTCGGCAAGTAACGCCGACAACCTTCCCTTTGCGGTTGAGAATAGCCGATATACGGTGTAAGGTCCTTTCAATGCCGGCACGGTGATCGTCGCCAAAGTCACCCACTCGTTGCGTGACTTGGTCCAAGTCTTCCTGGGATACTTCCCGTTGGTCCAAGTAGACGTCGAAAGTGGAGAAGCGGGCCTCCGGCAGCCGGCCCAAGTCCAAGACTACTTCCAGAAGCTCTCCTTGGTCCTCACGGCTGCGCAGTGCGTCTATTATTCCTTGGGGCAAAACATTAAGAAGCTGGTCCAGCTCGTGCCGCACCATTTCCGGCACCGTCGTCAATCTCATGCCTCCTCAGGGGACATCCGGGTCAATACTGAAACGGCCGCTTTCTTGATTATAACGCTGTATCAAGCAACTTCACGGAATAATTCCTCAAAGCAAGAGAAGAAGCCCGCCTCCCCAGCCATCGAAACAGCGGGACTCCCATATTGGGCCTCTTGGGAGCATTGAGGAGGAGACACCGAAAGAAGTCACCTAACCGGAAAGTCTGCATCATTCAGCCGGAATGGTGATGAGGTCCAGAAAAAGGCGATGAAATCGGTCATCCTTTGTAAGTTCGGGGTGAAACGCGGTGGCCAGCAGATTAGTTTGCTGGACCGCCACCGGCCGGCCATCGGACAACGAAGCCAGTACGTCTACATCCTTGCCGACGCGCACAATAACCGGCGCCCGTATAAACACTCCATGAAACGGAGTTTTCTCGAAGCCTACGACGTCCAAGTCCTGTTCGAAGCTGTCTACCTGGCGGCCAAAAGCGTTACGGTGGACCCCTATATCCATTAATTGCAGCGGGACCGGATCCTCTTCGGTGATTTCGTGCGCCAACATTATCATGCCGGCACAGGTGCCCCACAACACTTTGCCTTCCTGGGCCATCCGCGCAATCGGCTGTCGCAGGCCATAGATACTCATCAGCCTGCTCAGAGTAGTACTCTCTCCGCCAGGAATGATGAGGCCGTCTAACGTTTCCAAATGCTGGGGGAGCCTCACCTCCCGGCCCTCCACCCCGAGCCCCTTGAGTATGGCTATGTGTTCGGCGAAATCTCCCTGTACCGCGAGGACCCCTACTTTCAATTCGGCTAGCTGCCTCGTTATTTTGGCCTCGAACTCGATGTATTCTCCGGTTGGCTTCGTCCTAAATAGAGCGGAGCGCCCCTGTGCCATAATCAACGAGCCCGGACCGTATTGTCCCGGTCAAGAAAGCCAGACTAGAAACTGCGGGGGGCCAAGAGCTCTGCCTCGGGTATGCTCCGAGCACTGATGCCAACCATCGCTTCGCCAAGGTTTGTCGACACATCGGCCAGGATCTTCGGGTCCTTATAGTGAGTGACCGCCTGAACAATGGCATAGGCTCGTTCGGCAGGGTTTCCCGCCTTAAATATGCCGGAGCCGACAAATACTCCGTCGGCGCCCAATTGCATCATCAGTGAAGCATCCGCCGGGGTGGCCACGCCGCCGGCGGCGAAATTGACCACAGGCAGCCGTCCCATTTCCTTGGTCCTAGTGAGTAGTTCCAAGCTGACCCCCAGGTTCCGCGCCTCCACAACCAACTCGTCATCGGGCATGGTCTGTAGCTTTCGGATAGCGTCTTGCACCGCTCGCATGTGCCGGACCGCTTCCACCACATCGCCCGTGCCAGCCTCGCCCTTGGTGCGAATCATGGTGGCTCCCTCGGAAATTCGGCGAAGGGCTTCACCCAAGTCCCGGCACCCGCAAACAAAGGGAACGGTGAAGTCGTGCTTCCAGACATGGTGTACTTCGTCGGCGGGGGTCAACACCTCGGACTCGTCCACGTAGTCCACCCCCAGGGCCTCCAATATTTGGGCCTCAACAAAATGGCCGATACGACATTTGGCCATGACCGGTATGCTCACTGCATCCATAATGGCGCGGATAATGGACGGGTCGGTCATACGAGCGACTCCGCCTTGGGCGCGTATGTCAGCCGGCACCCTCTCCAAGGCCATAACCGCCACAGCCCCGGCTTCTGCAGCTATTTGGGCCTGTTCGGCATTGACCACATCCATGATGACGCCGCCCTTGAGCATCTGGGCGTGGCCCTCTTTAACCATAGCCGTCCCTGTCAAAATATCAACCATTGCGGCCATCCTCCAAGTTAGATCGAAAGTTGTGACCGCCAGTATTATACGCTACCGGCGCGCCCATTATCAATCGAGTGCACTTATTCACTTGCCCACTCGCTCCCCCAACCAGGGTCTTTCTATTCTCAATGTTAAGTGAATACAGACTACCACGCCCGGTCATTCTGAGGAGCTTGCGACGAAGAATCTAGCATGTTTCGGCAGCAAAACGGCATTGAAGACAAGGACTTTAGACCTCTCGCTCTGCTCGGGGTGACATTGGAGAGTGGCTCAGAGCCTGCCCCGGCGTAGGCCGGGGGTGACAATAGAAAGACCCTGCTCCCCCAACAGGATTTCTTGACAGTCTCTTTCGTCTGGAATTAAGATAAAAGCGGCCTGCCGAGGTAGCTCAGTTGGTAGAGCACGGCACTGAAAATGCCGGTGTCGACAGTTCGATTCTGTCCCTCGGCACCAGCGCCCAAAATTGTGGCTAAGCTTCCTGTTTACCAGCGCGAATGCCGGCATTTTGCCGACTTAGCTAAGGAAGAAACACTGAAAGCGGAAGTGGCTCAGTGGTAGAGCACCTCCTTGCCAAGGAGGGGGTCGAGGGTTCGAATCCCTTCTTCCGCTCCAATTTGAACAGCCTGCGCACATAGCTGTCGGAACAAAATACCACGAAAAGCAGCCCTATATACAAGAAAGATTAATGCGCGCTTTAGTGGCAGCCAGTTTTGTATTGTTGCTAATTACGGTGGCCTGCGGGTCCGAAGCGTCCCAACCAATTGCGGTGAAAGAGCCGGCTGTGGGAGACTGGGTTCAATCCGACAACGCCGACGGGCTTTCCATCAGTTTGTGGGCCTACGAGACCCACGAGACTGGAGAGGGCGAAGGGGACGCCCGGTTGACTGTAACCTGTTTCAATTCTCCCCCTGTAGGCCATACATTAGCTCCGATATTGCTTGGGGTTCCCACGTATCTGTACTCTATGACCTGAGTGTTCGACTGAAGTGGGACTCCGAAAGCACGGTTTTTGAAACATGGGATGGGAGTACGGAAGGGAATAACGTTTCCCCGAGACGTAAGCAGTTAGACCAGAAGTTCATTGACGGACTCCTTGAACATGACCACCTGGAATTTGCTGTTGAGGGTGACAAGGGTTGGTATGAGGCAAAGTTTGACCTAGCAGGATTCGAGGAGACATACGGACCTTTCAAGGCAGATTGTGAGAGTCGTCCAACGTCGGGTGACGACTACCTCGAATAGGGACTGAACGGCCATGCCCCCTGACTTCGCCGACAAGACCGCCTAGACTGGCGACAACCTGGACATACTCCCGGTGTATGAACAGCGAGTCAGTGGACCTGATTTACTTGGACCTTCCCTTCAACTCCAACCAGAACTATGTCACCCCAGTGGGGAGCAAGGCGACAGGAGCGGCTTTCCGTGTGCAACCTTCGCGGCTACAGTTGGAGAGCCGCTATTCAAGGGAGTTTCAGAGATTCCATCTCGTGGTTAGCGAGGTAGAGCGCTCCGCGGGTGAGAAATGCAGACCTCGACTCACCGACCCGAGCGGCGGCGGCGTCAATGGTGGTCAGGATATGAGCCGGTATTGTGATACTGAGCCTGACTGCCTTGCCAAGCACTTTCGAGGCATTAAATTCTACTAGCGCCCAGATGCCGTCCGCGTAGTCTTCGTTAGCTTGATGAGTATCCAGGGACGCTCTCTCAGGAATGGGCTGACCATCCAGAAGCAAGGTGGCAATATGGCCGGCGATAGCTTCTTGAGCGGAGGACATGGCCTCTTCCAGTGTCTCACCGCTGGAGAAGCACCCTGGCAGGTCGGGAACAGTTACCCCGTACATCGTGTCCTTATCTTTGTGAATAACTATAGGGTATTGCATCAGCGATTCCTCCAATCCCAGCCAGCTTGCCGGAAAATCCTACACGGAGAGTGCCAACCGGCAAATCCCTTCGTGGGTGCGCTATCGTAACCAGGCCCGGCTTGTCTGGGTGGATAAAATGGTGGTGACTGCCGGTGACGTTCCTACGCACCCAACCTTCCCGCAGCAGTCTCCGTATCACTTCTCTGCTGTCCATATGTATACTATATATACCATGGACAAGAGTGTCGGACATTTCCATGTTGAATTTCAGGAAGAGGTCTGAACAATTACATCTGGCGTTTGACGCTGTACCGTTGCCTCGCCAGAGGCTATAATCACTTTCGACAATCCGAAGCGCCGCCGGTCCGTGCTTGGACTAAAACGCTGCCCCCGTTTGCAGCACACTGGTTGACCTGACCGATGACCGGGAGTAACTTGCTATTCGGAGCGAGGCTATGCCAGACAGCAAATTCGTTTCCTGGGTGCATGGGTCCAGTATGCAGGTTGAGTACCCCAACCGGATCACCTCAGTGCGCCACACCGGGCCCTTTGTCCGCATCGAAGGATCAGCGGGGCAAAATACTTGGGTCCACTTACCGGTGCCCACACCCACGGTAGTTAACGGCGCCAATATGCGGGTTGGGGCCGCGCTGGTGAGCTTCCGCACCAGAGCCAACGCCAAGGTGCATGAAGTAATAGTCTACGACGGCGAACTTCGCATTGCGGAACACACCGGCTTGGACCTCCAGGACAACCACTTGGACGCCCGGTTCGATGTTCCAGGCAACCCACAAGCCGGTCAAGGGATCAACATTACTCTGGGAGTTTCCTTCGCTGATACCGCTCCCGATGTCCGCTCGATGCAGATCGAGATCATTGGAGCGGGCATAGAGTTCCTGGCTTGACATTCTCCATGCGCCCAACAACGGATGTCGTGGACCGGGTGGACGCGCTGGTAAGCATTTTCATAGTAATCCGCAATTCAAACTAACAGGAAAGGACAGGTCATGGCAAAAACCGAAGTTACGGCCCACAAAAACTATATCGGAGGTCATTGGGTGGCATCGGTATCGGGGAAAACCTATACCATAACCAACCCGGCCAGCAAAGACACCGTACTGGGCGAGTTTCAAACCTCTGGCGGGGAGGACGCCTTGCAAGCCGTGGCCGCCGCTCAGGAGGCTCTTCCCGGATGGTCCGAGACCCCTGCGCCGGCGCGGGCGAGCGTGTTGTTCCGGGCCCTGGAGATCATGCGGCGGCGGGCCGACGACATCGCCCGGACCATCACCACTGAAGAGGGCAAGCCCTTGGCCGACGCCCAAGGTGAGGTCAAGCGGGCCATGAACATCATCGAGTACGCCGCAGGGGAAGGACGCCGCATGTTCGGCTATACCACCCCCTCCGAGCTACCGAGCACCGTTGCTTACACCACGCGGCGGCCCTTGGGCGTGGTGGCTATTATTACGCCCTGGAACTTTCCCATCGCCATCCCCGCCTGGAAGATCGCTCCGGCGCTAATCTGCGGGAACACCCTGGTATTCAAACCGGCCTCCGGAACGCCGTTGAGTGCTGTCAAGCTGATGCAGGTGTTCGAGGAAGCCGGAATACCTCCTGGGGTATTGAACCTGGTCACCGGTCCCGGCTCGTCGGTGGGCAATGCCTTGGTGGAAAGCCCCGAGGTGAAGGCTATTTCTTTTACCGGCTCCACCGAGATCGGCACCGACATCTACGGCCAGGGAGCCCGATTGCTGAAGAAGGTGCAGTGCGAGATGGGCGGCAAGAACGCGGTCATCCTGCTGGCCGACGCCGACTTGGACAAAGCCTTGGGAGGCATCGTGCAGGGGGCCTTTGGCTCCACAGGCCAACGCTGCACCGCCACCAGCCGCGTCATAGTTGAGGCCCCCATTTACGATGAGTTCATGGAGCAGTTGATCGAACGGACCAGCAAGCTCAAGATCGGCAACGGCCTTGATACCGATGTGGACGTTTCTCCCCTTTCAAGCCAGTCCCAGTTCGACACGGTTTCCGAGTACATCGGCATCGGGACGGAAGAGGGGGCCAATCTGGTTTACGGCGGCCACAGCCTGAGCGGCGGCATCTACGACGACGGATATTATATTGAGCCGACCATCTTCACCGACGTCGGCCTGGATACCCGCATCGCCCAAGAGGAGATTTTCGGCCCAGTGCTGACAGTGTTCAAGGCGGAAGACCTGGATGAGGCCATTCAGATTTCCAACAGCGTAAAATTCGGCCTTTCCTCCTCGGTCTACACCAAGGACCTGACCCGGGCCTTCCACTACATCAACACCGTGGACGCAGGCATGGTCCACGTAAACGCGCCAACATTGGGCGGCGAGGTGCACCTGCCCTTCGGCGGGCTAAAAGCGTCGGGAGTGGGCCAGCGGGAACAGGGAGTGGAAGCGGTGGACTTCTTTAGTGAGGTGATCACCGTATATATCGATCACGCCGCCTCAGCCAGGCAGCAGGCCAGGTTCATTTAGGGGGGCAGCGGCCTTACAGCCGTTTTCTACTACCAAACCCCTCGTTGGTCCCGTGCCAGAACTCTATCTCGAACTCGCCTCGGATCCAACAGAGGTAAACTTCCCGTCCCTCTCGACGGGACGGGAAGTCCACCAAGCCCCGCTCCAAGTCCCGCACGATTATTCCTCTGTCGGTGATTTCCTGCACCCCCAAGCGTATCTGACGGGTCAAGCCTTCGATGGCCGCTTGCTGTACTCGGATTTCCTGATCGTTGCTGGCGGCCCCGTTTCCGCTGCGTTGGCGCAACAATGCCAGCAGGGCCGTGTGCCCCGTTGCCAACTCCTCCCGCAAGGGGTCCAAGCGGGCAAGGGTTTCCGCCAACCAAGGCAGTTGGGCGTTGGCTTCTTCCAAAGTGAAGTAGTGTTCTGTCATAATGTAGGGGCAGCCCTTGGAGACTGCCGAAATCGCCGGGGCTTAAAGAGGCAGTGACACCGCCTGGCCGGTCTGTGCGCTGCGAGTAACGGCCTCGGTCCACTCCATATAATGCACTCCCACATCGAAGGGGGTGTGGGTGACCGGTTCTTGGCCGTGGATGGCGCCAATGAATTCTTCCTCCACGCGCCAAGCGTACTGCTTTTCCGGTGGGTTCGCCAATTCCGCCAGTTGTTGGTCGCCCCGCCGGCCGCCGTATACATTGAACTGTTGGTCCAAGCGCAGTGTGCCATCGGTGCCGTAGAGCCATACCTCGTTGCCCGGCGACAGGCCGGTGACGCTGCTGTGGCGTAGGTGGGCTTGGGCCCCGTTGGCCAACAAGCAAATGATGTCCACATGATCGGGAATGGTGACGCCGACTCGTTTGCCCCCTTGGTCCCGCCGGTGGGGCACGTAGACCTGGGTCATGGCCATCACCTTGGCGGCGCGGCCCACCCAGCGGATCATCGCCTCGTACCATATACCCATGGCCAAGATGTTGTACCCGCTCAAGTCCCGGTCGTGCCGCCAATGGAGGGGGCTGTCAAAGTCGATAAAGTCGGTCCCCAAGGCTTGGACCTCCACAGCCAACAGGTCGCCTAGATAACCGTCGGCTATCAATTGCCGTAGCAGATTGTCCACTTTGAAGGTCAAGGGTGAGGGTACGATCTGAGTGGTCAAATGGGGCTTGGCCTTGGCGGCGTTCAGCATGTCGTGGGCTTCCCGGGCGTTGGAAGCCATCCGGGCCTCGCACAACACATGCTTGTCCTTCTCCAAGGACGCCAGCGTCAATGTTCGGTGCATGTAGGGCCAAGTGCCGATGCATACAGCGTTGATATTGTCGTCTTCCAGCAACTCTCGCCAGTCGTCATACACTTGGGGGATGTTGAACTGGTCCGCCACTCTTTGCCCGGACTCGCGGGTGCGGTTGGCCACGGCGACGATCTCGACGCCATCCACCTTTCGAAAGCCGGGGATATGGCGGTCGCGGGTGTTGAGGCCCGCACCGATGAGACCAACTCGGACAGCTTCGTTAGCCATGGGAAACCTCCTTGCCGGGTTAGAGCAACCCAACCACCGGGATTGCAGCGCTCGCTCGATTATAGGCGAGACTCCGCCAACCGTCTAGAATCCGGTGCAGGGTCTTTCGGTTATTCGTCTGAACTGTGATTTCTTTGATTCCGGGATTTACAGGATTGGGAAATCAGGCGAATCCCTTAATCCTATAAATCCCGGTTCAGACAATTGCGTCAACAACCGAAAGACCCCGTTCCAACGAACACATCAGGTTGACAATGGCCCTGGAGGATTGCATACTGCCGTCCCGCATTGAAGGCTCAAGGCCAGAGACCCAGCCCCAAAAGCCCGCTTTTCCCACGGGAAGCTATCGCAGCGTTGGATGATGAGGACTACCTGGGCATGATGCGGCAGCCCGGGTTGATTCCGGAGATAGGATAGGCCGAGTAGCGGCGGGCGACGGCGGGATGTGTTGGCTAGCCAATTGGAGCAAACGCTAAGAGACCTGTTCGCTTCGGCCCGGTTCGTAGTTGACGGAGACAGTATGCTGCCGGCGTTGGCCAACCGCGAGTCGGTGTTGGCGGTTCATGCCAAGTCCTCCCAAAACCAGTTGCGCCGAGGAGACATTGTGGTATTCCGGCACCCGGTATGGAAAGACCGCACCTACATCAAACGGATCGTCGGCCTCCCCAACGAAGACCTGTGCTTGGAGGAAGGTCTGGTATACCTCAACGGGGAGTTGTTGGAGGAAACATACTTGGCCGGACCTTTTGCCGCAGGTCGAGACCATAACCGGGAGTGGTGGCTAGGGCCAAACGAATACTTTGTGCTGGGAGACAACCGCAGCGACAGCCAAGACAGCCGCGCTTTTGGGCCTGTCGACCGCCGGCTCATCGTGGGCCGGGTCTGGTTTCGTTGTTGGCCGCTCCGGTCTTGGGGGAGGGTCTCCGAGCAGGGCCGCGCTGAGAGCTAGGCTGGAAGAGCCGATCCCAGGTTGGCCCGGGTTCACACATTCCAAAAGTTGCCTACTTGGCAGATAAGGTCGACCTTGTGAATTGACTCAGCGGGCCAGCCCACCATGTTGATCCAGTCCTCAAAATGGGTGCGTTCCACAGCCTCGCACTCGGTCACCAGGGTGCCGTCTTCAAGGTCTCCGTAGACCTTTAGCACCGTGGTGCGGCGGTCCGGCCGCCACTTGCGGACGGCGTCCAGCTTGCTTCGAAATTCTTCCTCGGTGATTCCCGACACCTTGTGAATCGCTATAAATCGGGCCATGCTGCGCATCCACCTCTTGGCAGGACACTGCCGGCTACTTTCGGCTGGTCCAATTAAAAATGTTTGGCGCCACTCAACTCATCTTCCTAAGGGTCCCAAGAATCCCACGTCAACAGCCTCAATCCAAACCAGGGCCTTTTCATTGTCACCCCCGGCCTACGCCGGGGCAGGCTCTGAGCCACTCTGCCATGTCACCCCGAGCCTTTCGGCTAGGCTCAAGATAAACTGCGCGAGGGGTCTAAAACCCTTGACTACATTCTCTTTATTCGTTATTCGGACCAGGTTCTTGCTGAAGGCTTTTAGATTCTTCGCCTACGGCTCAGAATGACAATTTCCGAAAATGACAAGACCCCGCAATCCAAACCACTCCCCCTCGGGGAATGTGAGGGTCACTGCTAAGATGAAGTATTCAGCCGGCAGGCGGCACAAAGGGATAGGGTATATCCGGGCCGTCCTTTAGCGGAAGAACCACCGTGGCGGTGCCCGGCATACTTTCGGTGCCGTCCTGGGTGGTCATCCCCAGTTCCAGGTCAATCAGGCCCATGCCCTCCTTCTCTTGCTTGTTGGTTACTTTGCCCCACATAATCAAGATATCCCCGGGCACCAACATAGCGCGGTGTTCAAAGCGCGCTTTCCAAGGCCACCCCTTGGGCAGGGTCCAGTCTTTGAGGTACTGGGGCGCCACGCTTTGTTTCCACGACCCGTGAACCAGCAGGCTGGGATTCTTGTCGTGGTTGAGGCCGAAATCAAGGTCATAGTGGATGCGGTGAAAGTTTTCGATGGCTGCGCTCCACCGGAACAAGTGGGTCGGAGTAGGGTGATAAATGTACTTGGGCAACTCCATTCCTTCGTACACGTCCTCGAAGTAAGTCTGCTGTTTGCTCCGCAACTGCTCCGCCGTGGGCTTTTCATTGTGGGCCAGAATCTCTTCGGGAGTCATCTTGAGCAAGTCTTCTAGAAGCACGCTCATCTTTTCTCTACCTCGTTCTCTTGGGGGCCGGGGCGGCAATTAGACTGTCGTATCTTGGGTGGACTTTATTGAATATGTCACCGGCGGATGGTCGAAGCCCTGGTGATGCAAAGCAATGCTCCGGCCTGGTTCTTGTAGGTCGTTTCCGTGGTGATTATCAGAAAAGCCCGGCCGTCCCGGCCCGACCGCTCCCGGATGTCCGAGTACCTGTTTTGGAAATATATCTTGTCCCCAATGCTGGGATATTGGTAGATTTCCAGTTCGTTCCCGGCGTTCAGCACCCGCACCAAGTGGGTTGGGACCGGAGGCAAGGCCCCATGACGTTCCACCCGGCCGATGCCGTCGGACTCCGGGTCCTCCTGGAAGGCCCGGGTGATGGGGTCTTCCTGGTCGGGGCGGATGCGGGTAGCCATGTAGCTGACCATGATAGGAGGAGTTATAATTTCACCGTATTGGGTCGACTCGGCAAATTCCTGGTCCCAATACCTGGGGTCGGGGTCCATGAGGGCCTGGGTAAACCGTCTTAAATACTCTTCGTTGACTACTCCCCAAGCCTCGACTAGCTCGCCGCTGACGCCGATCATTGCTTTGACTTCGGGAGTCAGGACTGACTTTGTCTCTTGCGTCATGCTCTCGCCCCCAGGGTCTTTCGATTCTCAATGTTAGGTGAATACAGGCTGCCACACCCGGTCATTCTGAGGAGCTTACGACGAAGAATCTAAGATGTTTCGGCAGCAAAACGGCATTGAAGACAAGGACTTTAGACCCTTCGCGGAGTTTATCTTGAGCCTAGCCGAAAGGCTCAGAGCCTGCCCCGGCGTAGGCCGGGGGTGACAATACAAAGACCCTGCTCTCGCCCCGGTAGGACTTGACGCCATTCAGACTACTCCCTTGGCTTTAAGTTCGTCAATACAGAAGGCTCTTGGTGGCTGCTCGGCCAAGCGCGGCGCCGGTTATCCCGGTCCCTTACATGGGGCTGGCGCCTCAGAAAGGTTTTTGCGGCCCGCCAGTGTACAATTAACCTTGTCCCATGATACGTTTCTTAGCAGTGCTGCTATGTATGTTGGGTATGGCCTGCGGTGGTCCCGCCGCAAGCACCCCGGCGGCGCCCACGGAAACGTCCGCGGCCACCGTCACCCCTCCTCTTCAATCTCCCGGCGACGGCCCGAATGAGGAAAGAGGACTTGAAGAGCAGCCTCAAGCAGACGCGACATCCGGGGCGGTCAAAGCAGCAACGATGCCGCCCGGCAGTCCGGCTCCGACTACCCCCGCGACTCCGGCCGATAAGCCGGCTGCCGGCTCAGAATTGTCCCCGGAAACAGCGACGGCTGCGGTTCAATCCTCTCCGGCGATTGAAGGTCCGGTGGTCAGGGTCGGCAAGGCCGTCTTCCCGGTGGAGTTGGCTCTGACCGCGGAGCAGCGAAGGCAGGGCCTCTCCGGCCGGGAGACCCTGCCTTCAGGCACCGGAATGTTGTTTGTGTACCAGCAGGAAAGACAGTACAGCTTCTGGATGAAAGAAATGCGGTTTCCTTTGGACATGGTGTGGATCGGGGCCGATTGCACCGTGGTGGACCTGACTCTGGGCGCCCCCATTCCGGAACCGGACCAGACCTTGGAGCAGTTGCCCAGATTTTCTCCGGTGCGCCCCACCCAGTATGTGCTGGAAATAAACGCGGGAGAGTCGGTCGCCGGAGACATCGAGCCCGGAGACTTGGTTGAATTTGCCGGAGACCTAGCGGGCCGTTACGGTTGCTGATATAACGGAACTCCCTATTTTTGAACAAGCAACTCCCTGGTGAACGAGGACTGCGAACTATGGAAATCTTGGTCTCAGGCTCCCTGGCCTACGATCGCATCATGGACTTCCCCGGCCGCTTCTCTGACCACATCATGGCCGACAAGATACACATGATCAACGTGAGTTTTACTGTCAACAGTCTGACCGAGAACTTCGGCGGCACCGCCGGCAACATCGCCTACGCCCTGTCCCTGCTGGGAGCAAAGCCGCGAGTCCTAGCCACCCTGGGCCGCGACTATCACCGCTATTTCCAGTGGTTGGAGCAGCGGGGCATCGCTACGGATGATGTACGCATCATCGACGAGGAACTCACTGCCTCCGCCTATATCACCACCGACTCGGCGGACAATCAAATCACCGGTTTTAATCCTGGCGCAATGAAGTACCCTTCGAAATACGATTTCACTAAGACCGATCCGTCGCAGTGTATGGCCATCGTGGCGCCAGGCAACCTGCAAGATATGGCCGAGTATGCCCAGACCTGCCGGGAGTTGGGCATCTTTTGGATTTTTGACCCGGGCCAGTCGCTGCCTGCTTGGGACGGCAGTGACTTGGCCCGGACTATCAACCAAGCCAATATGTTGGTCTCCAATGACTACGAGCTACAGATGATCAGCAACAAGACAGGGTTATCCGTCGAGCAACTGCTGGAAACGGTGGAAACCATCATAACCACCAAGGCTGAACAGGGCTGCCAAGTGCTCAGCCAAGCCGGGACCATCGAAGTGCCCGCAGTACCGGCGGCGAAGGTGGTGGACCCCACCGGCGCCGGGGACGCTTTTCGGGGCGGCTTGATCAAAGGTTTGCTGGAGGGGTATCCGGTGGAGCGCGCCGTGCAAATGGGCGCAGTGTGCGGTTACTACGCCGTCCAGGCCCAGGGAACCCAGACCTACAGCTACACCCTCGATGAGTTCACCGTTATCCTAGAGGACCATTTCGGTTCTAGCCGCAATGTTTAATGCAGCGCCTCCATAGTTCATAGTTACTATTCATTCCCTGAAACTTGAGAGTTAGAGCATTCAGCGGCGCTTAGGCGTTTACACGAAGGCCAAGGGGTTCCAGGGAGATCCCGTGGCGTGGGTCAGGCGCAGGGGAGCCCCCACAAAAAGGAACTCGTACACTTTGTCCCGAGCCAGCTCTTCCAAGTCCAGGTTCTCCAGAATGTGCACCCCCAGGTCCCGAATAGCGTACCTGTGAAGAGCCAGGTTGCCTGTGTGGGCCAGGGGGTCTCGCCGCTCGCAGGTGGGTTGGTCGGCCCCGATGGCGCAAACGTCATGCTGCTTCAACCAAGGGAGCGTCGACGCGTCGGGGCCGGGAAACGCGGTCTGCCAGAGAGCGTAGTCTTGGTAGAAAAGCTTGTACCAGCCGGTTCGGACTAGGACAATATCTCCAGGCTCCAGGGTTATGCCCTGCGCCGAGGCCGCGCCGTCCAAGTCTTCCCTGGTCACTGCCTCGGCGGGGCCCAGATGGTCGACCCCTCGGTAGGCGGCTATGTCCAGCATCACGCCCCGGCCCACGATATACCTCACGTTCTCTATGCCGGTCCTCGCCACTCCCTGGCTGCTGGCGTGCTCGTCCGAAAAATTGTTGTAGAAGCGTCCCTCGGCCCAGACGTGTCCGATAGCGTCTATGTGAGTGCCCGAATGGGTCTCCATCATTATCACGTCATCGATGATGTGCAAGTCGGGGTTTTGGCGGCGGGCAACATGGGAGACCCGCCAGGTCTTGTGGAAAGTGGGCATCTGGGGCCCGTCCTTTTCCAAGGGGACCGCCAAGCTGTAAACCTTACCCTTTTTTACCAGCTTAAATGCCCTGAGTATCACCTCCGGGGTAAGGAGGTTCAGCACTCCTATTTGGTCCTCGGGCCCCCACCTGCCCCAATTGCTTAGGTTGGTCTCGCTCATGTCCCCTCCTTTTCTGTGCGTTTCAAGCTCGCAGTGTCTCTCGGCAACTCCCTGGGAAAGCCTGTAGGCGGTCTCTCCAGCACTAAGGAATCTCCTCCGGGTAAGAAGGATTTGGAGGCTGCTCAAGACAATAGGCTGGGCGGCCTCCAATTCGCTTCGAGCGGCTGGGTGGGAGTGTGGGAATTATTCCACGGATCAAGCAATTAGCCAAGTCGGATGTTCGGACGGAGCCTCCTCCGAAGCAGTAGAGCAAAGTGTTGGGGGAGGGGATTATTCCGGTGGACAAGCCAGGGATCCCAACCTCCCGTTTGCCTTGCCCTGTTCCTTCCGCTACAATCGCTTTCGGCCTGCCTACGGCCGACGACGGGCAACCCCAGAGGGCCATTCCGGCCCTTACCTCTTCGCTGGGCACGGGGAATTGAACAATTAATGGGCGGCGCTGTTTGCAACAACCAAAGGATTAGGGCCTCACAGTGACTTTGGAAGAACAGGGGCCAGGCACCATACCCATGGGTGTGTTAGCCGGCCTAAAGGTACTGGACCTGAGCCAGGATATCGCCGGCTCCTTCTGCGGCCGCTTGCTGGCCGATTACGGGGCCGAGGTGCTTAAAGTAGAGCCGCCCGGCGGGGCCTCCCTCCGCCGGATGGGGCCGTTCTTCGGCGACGATCCCCATCCGGAAAAGAGCCTCTTCTTCCTGGTTATGAACCTCAACAAAAAGGGAGCTACCCTCAATCTGAATACGGTTGCCGGCCGCGAGATACTGAAACGGCTAGTTCCCCATGTCGATGTCGCCATCGAGACCTATCGGCCCGGCTATTTACATTCTCTCGGGTTAGGCTACCAAGTCTTGGAGCAGCTCAATCCTGGCTTGGTCCTGACCTCCATCACCCCTTTTGGTCAAGAGGGTCCCTACAGCCAGTACCAAGGAGAGGAGATCGTCAACTACGCCATGGGCATGATAATGAGCATTAGCGGCGTCCAAGGACGCGAACCGCTGAAGCACGGCGGGTTCCAGGCCCAGTACGAAGGCGGTTTGAACGGCGCCGCGGCCACCGCTATGGCTCTGTTCATGCAGGACAACACCGGCCGGGGTCAGCATATCGACGTGTCCATTACCGAGTGCGTCGCCTCCACCATGCTGGCTACTCAGACCATGTATCCTTTCATGGGGGGCACCCAGGCCCGGCGACGCCCCAGCGGCAGCATGTTCGGCCACCCCATGCCCTGCGCCGATGGTTGGATCATCGTCCAGCCGGGAGGAGGGGCTTCATGGGAGGATATCGCCGGGTTCTTTGAGACGCCCGAGATGCTGGAGCCCCGCTTTGCAGACCAAGCCCAGCGGCCGCTGCACGGCGAGGAGTTGGACCGGCTGGTCACCGAGGCCATCAAAGACCAAAACAAGTGGGACTTGTTCCACAAAGCAGCCCAAGCGAGGATGTTGTTCGGCTTGGTGCAGACCCCAACCGAGTTAGCCGAGTGTCCTCAACTGGAGGCCCGCCGTTTCTACCGGGAAGTCGAACACCCGGTGATCGGCAAAATCAAAGTCCCGGCGGTGCTGTTCAACCTGAGTCTGACTCCATACACCCGGACCGACCCGGCGCCTACCCTGGGCCAGCACAACCGCGAGGTCTACGTCGACGGTCTGGGTTACACCCAGGAAGAATTTTGCCGGCTGCGGCAGCTAGACGTGATCTAGCTGTCTGCTATCCCAATAGTGAGTACGCAAGAAAAGTTGCCATTACCGTTGGAGGGAATCCGCGTCCTGGACTCGAGCTACGTGTTCGCTCTGCCATATGCCGGCGGCCTCTTGGCCGATATGGGAGCGGAGGTGATTAAGGTCGAGGGGCCAGGCCGCCCCGACGTTACCCGCACCGGAGGTTACGCCGGAGCCTTTCCTGAGCGCGACATTGGGGAAGACTGGTGGAATCGCCCCTCGACTTACAACCTGATCCACCGGGGCAAACGTTCGTTGACCCTGGATATGACCGATGAACGGGGCCGGGACTTGTTCCGCCGGTTGGTGAGGGTAAGCGATGTGGTGATGGAGAACTTTACGCCCCGGGTGATGCGCGGTTGGGGCCTGGACTACCCCAACTTGCGACGAATCAAGCCGGACATCGTCATGGTTTCCAACACTGGTTACGGCCACGGCGATGGGCCTTACTCGGGATACCCGGCTCAAGCGACCACGCAAGAAGGGACCCACGGCCATTGCTGGATTACCGGGTACTCCGGCGGGCTCCCGGCTAAGGCCGGGGCCTCGTTTGTCGACTTTCTCTCTACCTGGACCGCCCTGTTCGCAATCGGCGCCGCGCTGCGCTACCGCAACCGGACCGGCCGCGGCCAGTGGGTGGACATCGGCATGTACCAAGCGGGGGTGATGTTTGCTTCCGAGTACATCATGGATGCCATCGCCAACGGCCGGCAAGGAGGCCGCATCGGCAACCGGCACCCCCACCGTGCGCCGCAGGGTTGCTATCGGGCCCAGGGTGACGACCAGTGGATCACCCTGTCGGTGGGCAGCGACGAGCAGTGGCAGGCCCTCTGCCGGTTGATGGGCCGGGAGGAACTTGCCCGGAACGCCGACTTTGCTGATGTTTTGGCCCGTCAGCGCAACCACGACCGGATAGATGAGGCCATCAACACTTGGAGCGTAGGGCTGGACAAGTACCAGTTGATGCACCGGTTGCAAGAGGAGGGTATCCCCGCTGGGCCGGTCCTCACCGGTAAAGACATTCACTTTGACCCCCAATACAAGAGCCGGGGTTTTTTGGAACGGGTCGATTATCCGCCCGAGCGGGAAATAGGGACCCGGCTCTTTATGGGCCGGCCTTACAAGCTCTCCCGCAGCCCGCTGCGAATCCGGGGCCCTTCGCCTACATTCGGTCAAGACAACGAATCGCTTCTGCGGGACCTGCTGGGTGTTGACAAAGCCGCTTACGAGGCCCTGGTACAGGACGCAGTCATTGCTTCCGTGCCCACGACCGGCGAAGCCAGCCCCCGGATTCCGCCGGAGCAGGCGATTAAACGTGGATTGCTGGCCGCTTGGGACCCGGACTACCGCGACCGGCTCGACATTTCCTAGGTCTCGCCTCATCCACAACCCCCGCCCTCTCACAAGTGGGGGCCGCCGTTGACCAAAATAAGATTCAACCCCGCCTGTCCCTTCTCCACATAAGGTATGGTCCCTTAACAAGGCCGAAGTGCCTCACGCTTACTTGTCATCCAATGGTAGGATGGGGGCGCAGCTTTGAGCTATACTTTAATAGCGGCCTTTCTTCGCGAATTTGTTGTCGGTCATTCGGTCCTGTACAGTAAGCCAAAGTACTCAAGGAGGGAAAATGAACAAGATCGAAGCATTCATCCGGCCCGAAAAACTGGACAGCGTAAAGGATTCTCTAGCCAACGAAGGCATCATTGGTTTGACGGTGATCCAAGTAACCGGGCGGGGAGTCCAAAAAGAAACACGCACCGGTGGTAGGGGAACTCAGAGCTACGTGATGAACATGCTGCACCAACTCAAGCTCGAGGTGGTGGTCAGTGACGAAGATACCCAGAAAGCCATTGATGCCGTTGTTGCTAATGCACGGACCGGGAGCAGCGACGATGGCAAGATATTCATTACGCCTGTGTCCAATGCTATCCGGATCCGCACCGGAGAAACGGGCGACCAAGTCCTTTAGCTAACCCGATGTACAGCTATTTTCCGGCCTGTCCGCCTGCCCCGGCGCACACATACGCCTCGGCAGACAGGGCATACCAGTAACTTGGACGGCTGCAAAAGTGAATTCCCCGTCCTAGAAAGGCTCATTCGTCAATCGTCCGCTGCCGCAGTTTCTTCTCTCACCACCACACCCCTGGATATAAGCCGTCTGGCAATGCGGCCTCAGCCCTTCACCGCTTGAATCCGGGTATGAGGCCGAAGGTCTTCCGGGAAATTCCGACCGGTGCTCAATACCCGAGACCTTTGCGTAACTGGTCGCTCAACTTGTCATTCCGACCGGAGGGAGGAATCTAAGGCGTTGGGCCAGAGTCATCGCGTCGATCCAGCTACAGACCCAGTGCTTGCTGACATAGGCTTGAGATTCCTCACGGAGTTTATCCTGAGCGCAGCCGAAGGGCTTCGCTGCGTTCGGAATGACCGGGGTGGGGGTTATGCAAAGGTCTCAATACCCCAGGGCTATCGCATTAGAAACAACCCATCCGTCACTCCGGCGAAAGCCGGAGTCCAGAGGCCACTATGTGGCCGATTGCCATGACAGCATTGGCGAATTAGGGGCCTGGATTCCTGCCTTCGCAGGAATGACAGGACAATTCAGTCCAAATGCGATAGCCCTGCTCAATACCCAAAAAGTGCTTGCTATTTGGTAAAGATGGTATTATTCTAATCTGCGGCTTTGCCCGAAATCTGGGCATCCTATGTTTATGGGTGGTAAGTCGATGAAGTTGACTCAAAGCAGGTCGATCCATCTGGTAATCCTGGCGGCGATAATTGCAGCCGTCGTAGTTTCCCTCATGTTTGGCACCCAGTTGGTGCGTGGTCATGAAGACCCTGCGGAATGCGATGTTTCCACTGTCGGGTTGTCCGTCAGCACCTTAGATGAAAACGGTGTTGTGGTAACCCAGGTTTCTGATGGAATGCGGGTCTTCTACAAAGCCATCCTTTCGATTCCCGAGTTGCCTGCTGGAAACACCGCTTGTAACTACAGCGGCGGTCAGCTTTCGATTATCCTGCCCAACGGCACAACAGTAGAGGTTGCCGGCGTTGATGGGACTCCCGACATTCCTCTGATCCAGGTCGGTTCCGTCTACGAGGCGCCCGCCGCCACTTACACCGTCAACCAAAACGATGCTGAAAACCTGGTGTTGACCGCCCGGGCAGTCTATGGCGGGGGCAGTTCTCACACCGTTGCTGAAGCCGTAGAACATCCGCCAGCTTCGTCGTCCGTGGAATCTCAGATTAAAATAGCGCCCCCGGGGATTGAACTTGGCATCAGCCCCGCTGAGCAGGTCGTTTACGAGGGCGGCAGCGCCGATTTTAGAATCGTCATTGCCAATACCGGTGGTTTCGAGTTGTCTAACAT
Organism: Dehalococcoidia bacterium; assembly: GCA_965197565.1. GTDB lineage: Bacteria > Chloroflexota > Dehalococcoidia > Lucifugimonadales > UBA3495. Next base: position 871,733 of record CBDANK010000002.1, on the reverse strand, counting down.
TCAGGTCATTGATTCACTCGAGACCGGCTGCGAGCGGAATGTCGGGTCACTGTCAGTGGGTGAGTCCACTAGCTTCGATTGTGAGATGAGCCCCGCACAGGAAGCCATCAACACCGCTACCGTGACGGCCGACGTGATTGGCGGGGTACCCGAGGCACTGTCCTCGGTACAGGACAGCGCCAGTGCCTCCATCACTATTGAAGCCATAGCCATATCCATCGATATGACCCCGCGTTTGCAGCGAGTGCGAATCGAGAATCCCTCGGACTTCAAAGTTACCGTTTTTAACCCCAATACCACCGAGTTGGTGGACGTGACTGTTACGGTGCCGGAAGCCCCCGACTGCGACCAGTCTATTGGCGTCATGGCGCCCAACGCTTCATTTAACTACGACTGTACCAGCACCCATGCTTCCGGGCGCACCTTGGTAATGGCCACTGCTCAGGGTCGAGTGGTAGCCGTGGGCACGCTGACTGATTCGGTTGAAGTCGAGGTGGTCGTCTTCGAGTTAGACCTAGCCATCGACGTGACTCCGAAGGAAGATATCGTAAGAGAAGGGGGAATCGCCACCTATATCGTAAAAGTAAGCAACTACGGGAGCACCGAGCTTGTCGACGTGGTGGTTGCGGACAGTGTTTCGCCGGACTGCTCCCGGCCTCTGGGTACGATTGCATCCGAAGATGAAGTAACCTACGAGTGTAGCTCCCCACCGTTGACTGAAGACACGGAAAGCGTAACCAGCGTGACCGGTACTGCCCCGGACGGTAATCCGGTGCAGGACAGCGACACCGCCTTGGTCAGAGTGATCCATCCTAACAGCGTCGTTGCCCTCTCCGAGGTCGACACCATGGTGCTCAGGCTGGTAGTCCAAGTGCTAACCATTACCGAGACCAACACCGGCGACTCCCCGCTTACTAACGTATACGTTGACGTGGAGCCGGCAAACGTCCGCCTCAACATCAACTCTAAGGAGTTTATCGGCGGCGACACCTTGGGCGATGGTGTCTTGAGTCCCGGTGAGACCTGGGAATGGCGGTTGGTAACCGTATCGTTGACCGGAGACGGCGTGTTCTTGGGCAGTGACGCCCAAGAGGTTAATTTCCAGGCCACCGGCCACGGCACCGACCGGCTGGGCGGAGACATAACCTTCCCGGCCTTCGCCACGGAGTTGGACACCCTGGTAGTGCCAATATCATAAAAATTAAATAGGAAACCTTAGAAACTATCTCAAAGCGGTCGAATTTGGTTGGCCCTGTACTTCGACGAACTCAGGACTATCGAGCCTACTGTTTTGACCTGCTGGCGGTAAAGCTTATCGAACCGCCTTTTGAGATAGTTTCTGAGTAATGCTGTCTGGGGTTCCCGAGGAACTAAATAACGGATGAACCGTCAGGTCCTTACTGCTTAAGCCCGGCTTTGAGCCGGTAACGGCGCCGGTCCCTAGTTTTTCGATTCTGAAGTTTATAGAGAGAGGTATCCCATGGAAATCAAAGCCAATGTAGACGCGGTGTTGATTGGGAGGATACTGGCGGGGATCATAATCGTGTTTAGTTTCGTCTACAGCGTCAAGGCGGCGGTGTCCTACGACGGGTTCTGGAGTTTCCTATTGGGCTTCATAACCCCGCTGGCAATAGCGTTTCTGATCATAATGGTTACTGAGGTGCTAAGGGAGTTGCGACGGCGCGGCGCGCAGAATGGCTCGTAAGGCTGAAGAGGCGGGATAGTATCGAATTCAGTAATGTATACGGGCTGCTGCAAAACCGGCTATATGGATAACTACAGTGCGGACAACACCGGTCCGCATCGGCACAACCGTAAGGAGGATAACAGTTGAAGGCTAAACTGGCTGTCTTGGTTATAGGCTTAATGGTCGGGCTCTTGGCGTTGGGGGCCTGCTCTTCGGAGCCGGACGCGGCTACGGTTGAGGAACGCGCCCAGGAAATGGCGGAAGGTATGGCCCAAGAAATGGCCCGTGAGATGATGGCGGCCAGCGGCGACAGACTCCAGGACGTGAAGGACCGCGGCAAGCTTATATGCGCCAGCAACAATAGTCTGGCCGGTTTCGGCTTTATTGACAGTGCCGGGAATACTGCCGGATTTGACATCGACCTTTGCCGCGCCGTCGCCGCCGCTGTCTTGGGCAACCCCGACTCCGTGGAATTCCGTCCCACCACGGCTGCCGAGCGTGGGCCGGTCATGCAGTCCGGCGAAGTGGATATAATGTCTCGCAACACTACTTGGACCAGTTCCCGGGATGCCCAGTGGGGCAATTTCGCCCAGACGATGTTCTATGACGGCCAAGGGTTCATGGTGCCGGAGAGCCTGGGGGTTTCCGGGTTACTGGAACTTAAGGACGCCAAGGTATGTGTGCAACAGGGCACCACCACCGAGTTGAACCTACAGGACTTCGACAACCAGAACAACATGAACTTCGACGTAGTGACCTTCCCCGACAACGTCGGAGCCAGGGAATCATATCAGGCCGGTCAATGCGATACGCTCACCACCGACCGTTCCGGGTTGGTCAGCACCCGGGCCGGTTTTGACACCCCGGAGGACCACGTAATCCTGCCCGGCACCATCTCCGAGGAGCCGCTGGGTCCGGTGGTCCCCCACGGCGATGAGCAGTGGTACGACGTGGTGAAGACGGTTATGGCCATCCTCATCTACGCCGAAGCCTACGGGATAACCTCGACTAATATCCCCACCTCCGTTACCGGCGACACCGCCGTTGACCGGCTCTTTGGTCTGGAAGGGTCCTACGGCCAGGAGACCATGGGGTTGGACGATACGGTAGCGCAGGACGTAATCCGGGCGGTAGGCAACTACGGCGAGATTTACGACCGTCACCTGACCCCGCTGGGGTTGGTGAGGGAAGGCAGCCGCAACGCCCTGTGGTCCAGCGCCCCTTGCGCCGATTGTCCCAAGGGCGGTCAGGTTTACGCCGCGCCCCTGCGATAAGGGCCTCCACCGGCCTGTAAGACTACGGCGAAGCGATTGCCCTCTTCGGCAATCGCTTCGCTAATAGTATGGTGGCTCAAATACGCCGGATTCTAACTTATCAGGACGTACCAGTCTGGCGACACACCCTGATTATCCAGTGGGTGGTGCAGGTTGTGTCCGCCTTTCTGGTAGTGTTTCTTGTAGCCTGGTTCTTCATCAACATCGCTGACGCGGTACAGGACCGGGAAATCCCCCACGGCTTCAGCTTCCTGTCCCGGGAGTATCAGACCCCGATAGGCGAGCATTTCGTACCTTACGAGTCGTCGGATACTTTTCTATATGCTTTTGGCGTAGCCGCCGTCAACACCGTTGTAGTTTCCATCTCCGGCGTCATTCTGGCTACACTGCTGGGCATTGCCATTGGGATAGCCCGTCTGTCGAGCAACTGGATTGTCGCCAAGCTGGCGTTGGTATACATCGAGGTTTTCCGTAATATACCGCTGCTGGTGCAACTTTACTTCTGGTTCTACATCGTTTTGGCCCTGCCGGCAGTCCGAGAAGGCTATGTAATTGGCGGGGGGTTCTACATCAACAACGGGGGCGTATCGCTGCCTTGGCCTTCGGGGACCGACCAAGGGGCGGCGTTCATCTGGCTGGCGCTCCCCATTGCGGTTATTGCCGGTTGGGCAGTCCACCGGTGGCTGACCAGGCGCGAGACCCGCACCGGACAGGTGTCGTATCCCCTGCTGGGGAGGTGCGCCGCGACGGTGGTCATTGGGGTTGTGGCCTGGCTGGCCGTAAGCGCGTTCTACGGCGACGCGCCCTACATCATTTCGTCGCCGGAGCCCCAGGGCCGGTTTGGACGCATCAGCGGCGGCTTTACTATTCGCGCCGGTCTGCTGGTGCTGCTGATTGGGCTCGTGATCTATACTTCGGCCTTCATCGCCGAAATCGTGCGGGCCGGGATCCAATCAGTTAGGCGCGGCCAGGTCGAAGCGGCCCGCGCCCTTGGGCTGTCGCCGCTAGGCGCACTGCGCCACGTAACCTTTCCCCAAGCCAAGCGGGTCATTATCCCCCCTCTGATCAGTCAATTCCTGAACCTGACTAAAAACAGCAGCCTGGGCGGCGCCATAGGCTATACCGACTTGACCAATGTGGCTATAACCATGACCCAGACCGCCCCGGCGGTGTCTATATTCATCCTTATTATGCTGGCCTACCTGGCGATGAGCCTGACCTACTCTATTGTCGGCAACCTGTACAACCGGCACATCCGTTTCACCGGGGGTTAGATGGCAGGAGATAGCAGCCGCTCGTCTATAACACCGCCACTGTCACTGCCGCCGCCGCGCATGAGCGTGGGTGTCGGAGGTTGGGTCCGGTCCAACTTGTTCAACACCTGGTACAACAGCCTGCTTACCGTGGTGTCCGCCGCCGCCCTGGCTCTGGTCCTCTGGTTCGGCCTGGGCTGGGTCATTGGCGAGGCCGATTGGGAAATCATCGCCATACTGGACGGCCGGATTGTTATCGGCCAGTACAACACCGACCTAGCCTGCCCCGAGCAGAACTGCTTCTGGCGGCCGCAAGTCTCCCTGCTGCTGGTGACAGCGTTATTGGGAATGTCGTGGGGAGTTGCTGGAAACGGCCTTGTCCGAGGCATCGCCCTTTTGGCTGCATTGGCGTCGGCGGCCTTCGCCTTCCTCCCTTACAACCTGGATAAGATGGGGTTGGACGTGCGCCTGCTGCTGCTGGCAAATCTGCCGGCGGTAGCACTGGGTTGGGCACTGGCCCGCTACACACCGCTGGGCGCTACCCGCTGGGTCGTCATCCTGTGGATTGCGGCGTTCCTGTTGACCCTGATACTGCTGCACGGGTTGCCAGGGGTGCCGGGCTTGCAGCCGGTATCCGTCATTTACTGGGGCGGCGTGATGCTCAACCTGCTGCTGGCGGTGGGCGGCATTGCCCTCAGCCTGCCCATCGGCATTGCCCTGTCGTTGGGCCGCCGCAGCCATTTGCCGGTGGTAAGGCTACTGTGCGTGGTGTTTATCGAAGTGTTCCGGGGCGTACCGCTAATTACGCTGCTCTTCATGTCGCAGGTGCTGGTGCCGCTGGCGTTTCCGGAAGATTTCCCTCTAAACGCGCTCTTTCGGGCCGCCATCGTCATTACCCTCTTCAGCGCGGCTTATATGGCGGAGAACATCCGCGGCGGGCTGCAAGCGTTGCACCCAGGCCAAGCGGAGGCGGCGCGGGCGTTGGGGCTGCCGGGTTGGCAAACTACGCTGCTCATCTCCCTACCCCAAGCCATCCGAAACGTCATACCGGCAATCGCGGGGCAGTTCATTGCGTTGTTCAAGGACACCAGCTTGGTGTACATCATCAGTATGTTGGACGTGGTGGCAATCGGCCGGGCCTTCATTTTGGGCAACCCGGAATACTTGGGCAACGCGCCGGAGCTGTTCGTCTTCCTAGCACTGGTCTTCTGGGTTTTCACCTATAGCATGTCATACGTCAGCAGGCGCATCGAGGAATACCAGGGCGTCGGCCAACGCTAGTCCCGTCGGCGCCGGCAATAGCGAGGAATACTGAGGAGGTTCTTATGGTTACTGGGGAAGGAGCGGAGGTGCTCGAGGAAATCATCATTTGCCGGGACGTCCAGAAGTGGTTCGGCGAGTTTCACGTACTCAAGGGCGTCACCACATCGGTGCGGCAGGGGGAGAAAGTGGTGATTCTCGGCCCGTCCGGCTCCGGCAAATCGACATTTATCCGCACCATAAACCGGCTTGAGGAACACCAAAGAGGCGACATCGTAGTCAACGGCGTCAAGTTGTCCAACGATGTGCGGAACATCGACGCCATCCGGCGTGAGGTTGGCATGGTGTTCCAGTCCTTCAATCTGTTCCCCCACCTTACCGTAATGCGTAATATCACGCTGGCCCCAACCAAGGTCAGGAAATGGCCTCAGGAAAAAGCGGAAGAAGTAGCCAGCGCCCTGCTGGAAAGAGTTGGCATCCCGGAGCAAGCCTATAAATATCCCTCCGAGCTTTCCGGAGGCCAGCAGCAGCGGGTTGCTATCGCCAGGGCACTGGCCATGCAACCCAAGATCATGCTTTTTGACGAGCCGACTTCCGCCTTGGACCCGGAGATGATCAAAGAAGTGCTGGATGTTATGCGGGAGCTGGCTACTTCCGGAATGACCATGCTAATTGTCACCCATGAAATTGGATTCGCCAGAGAAGTGGCCGACCGCATGATAATGTTCGACGACGGAATTATCATCGAAGAAGGCCCGCCCAATGAGTTCCTGGGCAGCCCGAGGCAAGAGAGAACCCAAGCGTTCCTATCTCAGATTCTCGCCTGAATTAGTTGCAGTTCAGCCGTCCGCCTTGGTCCCAAGGGCGGCGGCCCGGTCTCGCCCGCTACTCGCCGTGGACTAAGCAGCGGCCTCCGTAAGGCAGCCGAAGAACCGGTCGATCATCGTCTTGGCGACGCTATCCATCATGCGTTGCCCGACCCTGGCCACCGGCCCCCCTGCTTGGGAATCTCCGTCCACTGTTACCGTGGTCTTTCCGTCGGCCTCCACGAGAGTAACGGCCGCATCCCCGTTGATGAATCCACCGGCCCCGGTGCCCTGTATAGCCAACCGGTAAGACTGGTGAGGCACTTGGTCCCGCATGGAGATCTTGGCTTTGTAACGGCCCTTGATGGGGCCGATCCCCACGGTCATCACCGCTTGATACTCGTCGTTGCCCAGGGGGTCAAGGCCCTCGCAGCCGGGGATACAACGGGCCAGGGCTTTGGTGTCGGTCAACACCGCCCACACTTTGGGGGCTGGGGCATTGAATTGATAACTTGCAGAAACCTTCATTATTTTCCCCTACTCGGGCCGGCTATGGAGCGGCGCGCAAGCCCTCGTTACATCCGTTGGTCGGCCAGCAAGAGCAGCTCCAAGAGTACTTGGGCCCCGTTGGCGCAATCTTGAGGAGTGGAATACTCTTGGGGCGAGTGGCTGATGCCGTTGACGCTGGGAACAAAGATCATGGCCATGTCGGTGACGGCGGCAATGGCTTGGGCGTCGTGGCCCGCGCCGCTGGGCAGCCTGATGTGGGTCAGCCCCGTCCTGTCCGCCGCTTCTTCGACCAAGTCCTGCATTCGAGTAGCAATGGGCACCGACTGGCTGAAACGGTGACGCTCGATTTCCATGTCGACACCGTCCGACTCCGCAATGGCTGCCACGGCCTGCCGCAGCTCCCTTTCCGCGGCGCTTAGGGCGTCCATGCTGATGTCGCGGAACTCCAGCCCTAGGCGGACGCTGCCCGGCACGACGTTAACGGCATTGGGGTGGGCCTGTATGCTGCCCACTGTCGCAACCCGGCAGGTCTCCAGCTCTCCGGCCACCCGCTCCACGGCTAGGACCAGCTTGGAAGCACTGACCAAGGCGTCGCGGCGGGCTGGCATGGGCGTGGTGCCGGCGTGGTTGGCCGTGCCTTTTACTTCCACATCGAACAATGCTCTGCCGGTGATGCCCGTAACCACCCCGATGGGTGTCCCCGACTGCTCCAAGGCCGGCCCCTGTTCGATGTGGAGTTCCAGATACGCAGCCAGGTCCCCGGGCCTTCGGGCCGCTTCTTCGAAGCGGGAGAAGTCGCCTCCAATATCCGCCATGCGGTCCCTCAGATGCACCCCCTCGCTGTCCACCGCGGTCAGGTCCTCGGGTTCAAGTAGACCGGACATGGCGCGGCTGCCGATTAACCACCGGTGAAACCGGGTGCCCTCTTCATTGGTGAAGATGACGACTTCCACCGGGTGGCGTAACGCCGAATCCGTTTCGGCCAGAGTCTGAAGGCATTCGATGGCCCCCAACACCCCCAGGGCCCCGTCATATTTTCCTCCGCTGGGCACGGTATCGGTGTGGGAACCCATTACTATAGCGGGCAGGTGCGGAGCCGGTCCGGCCTTGCGACCGATGATATTGCCTGCGGCGTCGACCCTGGTTTCCAGGCCGGCGCGCCGCATTAGAGAGACGGCGTATTCACGGCCGGCCACATCGGCCGGAGAAAAAGCAATGCGTTGCATCCCTTGCGGGGTCTCGCCAATGCGGCCCAACTCTACCAGGGACCGGTTTAGGCGGGAGGCGTTGATCTTTACATCCGGCATAGCTTTATAGCCTCCACTGGGCGTATTGACCATTGTAGCATGGCCCCGGTCCGGTCCGGCATATCAACGTCGTTTGCCCCACGGCTATCGTATCTGTCCATATCCCCTTGCCCCTATCGGAATGGTGTATATAATAGCGGTGTTAGGCGTTCCCGGAGGCCATTGATTATTACTGAAATATTACGCACTGGAGGCGGCAAAATGGGCGCTACCGAGACCATCGCCAGTTGGATTGTCAACACGGATTATGAAGACATCCCCCCCGACGCCATTCGCGTCGCAAACGAGTCCTGCTTTGACCTGCTGGGAGTGATTCTGGCCGGATCGACCGAGCCGGTAGGGGAAATCATCCAAGAATACGTAAACGACCAAGGGTCCGTCCCCGAGGCTACTATATTAGCTTCGGGGCGACGGACTTCCATGTCCAATGCCGCCCTGGCCAACGGCACTATGGGCCACGCTCTGGACTATGACGACTTCGGCGGCTTTGGACACCCTACGGTAGCTGTCTTCCCTGCTCTATTGGCCCTTGGCGAGCATATCGGCGCCACCGGCCGGGACCTGATAGAAGCCTACGTCATCGGCTGCGAAGTAGGTCTGGCCATCCAGCACACCACCAAATACAACCAGATGGAGAAAGGCTTTCACAGCACCGCGGTCATCGGGCGGCTGGCCGGCGCCGCAGCCTGCGCCAAATTGCTCAAGCTGGACGAAAAACAGACGGTCACCGCCCTGGGCATTGCCGGGTCCATGTCCAGCGGATTGATCCATAACTTCGGCACTATGACCAAGCCTTTGCACGCCGGTTTGACCTGCCGCGATGGCGTGATGGCGGCGCAACTGGCGCAGCGTGGTCTTACTGCCGGCGACCGGGTGCTAGAGGACCCTTTCGGCTTCGCTGCCACGGTGCTGGGCGAGGGCATCTATGACCTAAACGAAATGGCCGAGGAACTGGGCAAGCCCTACCGCATCCAGGACGCTCTGATCATCAAGAAGTACCCCTGTTGCGGCGGTAACCACGCCATATTGGACAGCTTGTTTAGCCTGATGCGGGAACATAACTTCACCTACCAGGACGTGGTCAACGCTGAATTCGACCAGTCTTACTATTCCGTGGTAATGCTGGAGCCGGATAGCTCGTTGAAAAGCAAGTTCAGCGCCAAATACAACGTAGCGGCGGCCCTCGTTGACGGTGAGGTAGGGATTGAGACCTTCCGCGATGAGAAAATCGCCCAAGAGACGGTCCAAGAGACCATGGATAAGGTGCGAACCCGCGTCTTGGCCAAGTCCCAGTCAGGCTCAACCGACTTTCTTCTGGGAGTCCCGGTTAAGATCACCTTGAAGGATGGGCGGGTAATTGAGCATACCACCGGGCGGGAGGACATCTTAGGCGGACAAAAGAACCCTTGGGGGTTTGACAATATAAAGAGCAAATTCCAGGTCAACGCTAGGATGGCGCTTCCCCAGTTGGAAGCGGATGAAGCAGTCGAGGCGTGGTCCGACATTCCGCAGGTGATCGACCTGGCCGAGACCATCAAGCGGACGTTGGTTAAGAACGGCGGCTAGGCCCCCGCCAACTGGCTATAGCCGCCCCCTCCGGTCCCGACCGCCACTGGCGGGGCAACTGGAAGACCCGCATTTGGTTTGCACAAATACGGGTCCCGTCCCAATCGTGTCTAAAGATAAGGGCCGGCCTTTTGAACACCCTCTGAGAAGGTAGCTAAAAGGCGGGTCCTTCCCTGTCATTCCGAAACGGAGTGAGGAATCTAAAGCGGTCCTTCACAGTCATCGTGCTATTCCGGCGACAGACCCCTCCATCATGGAAGGTCGTCGGAATTGCCGACGTAGCGTTGCTGACATGGGCTTTAGATTCCTCGCCCCGCTCGGAATGACATCGAAGGGGAGCCTAAGGCTCCACCCGGATGGAGTCTCCCACCTTGATGGGGCCGCCATTGACGACTACAGCCAGCATCCCCCGGCGGTGGTCCAGTATCTCCCGTAGGCCGGACCGGATGGCGTCCATTCTCTCGCAGGGTTCGCATTCCCCCACAAGCTCCATGGTCACCTCATCGCCGAGAAAGACCACTTGGCCCGCCTTGGTTTGAGACAAGTCTAAGCCGGTGGTGGTGATATTCTCCTTGATTATGCCCGGCACAAGGGCCAACTCGTCCAGAGTCTCTTTGTCCATAATTAACACTTGGCGGACAATGCGTTCATTACAATAGCGGTCACCCTCCAGCCCCTTGCCGGAGATGGCCGTGGCTTCCTGCACCGGCTGCACCGGCGTGCGGCTTTTCTTGGCCAGATGTAGATTGACGATGGTGCCTTGTTGCATCCCCGTGCCTCCCGCGTGTGTTGTCTGGCTTCCCACAGTTGTGCTAACCTGTGGCCCTGGGAGGGACCACGGGCTAGGATATTTGGACTTGGGCAACGCCACAGATTATACCGGTTAGACCCCTGGCATGTCACCATAACCGGCTCAGGTGTTCATCCACCCTTCCTTTTCGGTTGGACGGCCGGCCGCTGAATCACCCAATGCTTACTATTTGGGGACATCTATGGAATATCAATACATCAAGACCGAGGCTCAGGACAACGTACTGATTTTAACCATGCATGACCCCCCGACCCGAAACGCCTTGGGTCGGGAAATGGCTGATGAGATGATGGATGCCTTGGACCGGTTCGAGGACGATCCGGAACAGCGGGTGTTGCTGCTAACCGGCGCCGAGCCTTCCTTTTGCTCCGGAGCCAACGTTCGCGGGTTCAACCGGCAAATCCAAGAGCAGGAAGACCAAGGCCGGCCAAGAGAACAGCCGGTTACTTTGCCTTGGGGGAAAATGGAGGCCCGCTTGAGCCGCCGGCAAGAGAAAGTCGGCTTTAGCGGACAAGCCAGCCGGTTGCCTTTACGCATCCACAATCTGCAAAAGCCGTCCATCGCGGCGGTCAATGGGTTTGCGATGGGTGTGGGCATGGGGGTGGCCCTGGCTTGCGACATACGCTACGCTTCGGAAAAGGCGGTGTTTTCCGAAGCCTTCTCACGAATGGGGTTGGTCCCCGGCGACGGCAGCAGTTGGCAACTGCCGCGCCTGATTGGCCTGAGCAACACCCTGTTGCTGCAATACACCGGCGACCGCATTGATGGGAATGAGGCTTACCGGCTGGGTATAGTCAGCAAGGTGCTGCCTGCCGAGTCCCTGATGCAAGAAGCAATGGAACTGTCCGCCCGGCTGGCCAAGGGGCCGCTGGTGTCCCTGTCCTTGATAAAGTACCTGGTACACCGGAGCCTGGAGACCAACTTGGAAGAGAGCCTGGAGATAGCCGACGTTGCCCAGGAACAAGCTAGGAGCACCCAGGACCACAAGGAGGCGGTCCAAGCCTTTCTGGAAAAACGGCAGCCAAACTTTCGGGGCCGTTAGGGACGGGGGCTAATGCGACGCCGGTTAGCGAAGGCGCCTCGTTGACCCAATATTGGAGCGCATCTTATAATCTCCCCACGCCGGGACATTCCGGCCCAGCGCAACAGTTGAGAGCTTGGCCGCCAACTCAGCCGCACCGTCGGCCCCGGCTAAATACACTTTCGCAGGAGTAAGAACATGAAACGAGTCACCAAAGACCAACTCTGCACCAGCTTCAGCGCGGACAACGAACCCGTGCTGCGGGTTGAGCCCGGAGAGACTTTCGTGATGGAAACCAATGACCGGTTCCTTGATTGGGAAGGCCCCAACTCTTCGCCGGAAGCCATGCAAGTTTTAATGACAATGGCGGGACCTGTCTATATAGAGGGGGCCAAGCCGGGAGATACCCTTAAGATAGATGTGTTGGATGTTAGTTTGCCCCAGGATTATGGCTGGATCGGAGCAACACCGGGCCGAGGCCCTCTGGGGGATCGTATCCCAGAGTTCCGCAAGACTCGGGTGAACATCACTGACAAGGACGTGGTCTTCAATGATGAAATCACCATGCCGTTGCGCCCGAATATAGGCCGGCTCGGAGTGGCGCCCAAGGATGGACCGGCGGGCAGCGGTCAAAAGGGCGACTTTGGCGGCTCTATGGGCAACACCCAGATCACCAAAGGATGCACCGTCTACCTGCCGGTGTTTCATCCGGGCGGCCTGCTAACCCTCGGCGATTGTCACGCGGCGGTCGGCGATGGCGAGGCCACAGCCTCGGCCGTCGAGGGCGCACTGGATGCTACTTTCAGGGTGTCCATCGAGGACAGTTTCAAAGTCTCCCGCCCGGTGGTTGCCAACGAAACCGAAGTGATGACCACCGGAGAAGGCGAGACCATGGAGGAGGCCAGCAAGATGGCCATATCCGCCATGGCGGACCTGATGGTGGACAAGCTGGGCATTGATGTCACCGACGCCGCCATGCTGATCGCTTGTGCTGCCGATGTGCGGACCAGCCTGGCCGGGAATCCTCCCTACACCATGCGGGTCTGCGTTCCCAAGTCGATGCTCCAGGTCTAGCCTGGGACAAGGGATACTACCCCATAGCAGGCCGGTAACCTCCGGGGTCTTTTCATTCTCGGAAAATGTCATTCTGAGCCGTAGGCGAAGAATCTAAAACTCTTCAGCAAGAATGTGGTTTGAGTATCTAAGAAAGAGAATACAGTCAAGGATTTTAGGGCCTGTTGACACTACCAATTTCCTATATAGGGATTGGTAGTCCAGCCTCCCACAAAGGGCGCCTCTACAACCGGTGTGCTACGGGATTTCGTAGGGGCAACCCTTGTGGTTGCCCGGCCCCCAGCCATTAGCGTCAACAGGCCCTAGACTTCACTCCGTTCATGGTGACAATGAAGAGTGGCTCAGAGCCTGCCCTGGTGTAGGCCGGGGATGACAATGAAAAGACCCTGGGGAATTCCGGATAACAAACGGCAGGCGCTCCCTTAAGGAGCGCCTGCTGAGAGCCAAGGTTTGGTCCGGCGGAGTGCCGGTTTCTAATCCATACGATATACTCTGGCGGCGTTGCCGCCAGCGATCTTGGCTTTTTCCTCCTCGGTGCAGTTCACCAGGATCTCCTCCAGTATCTGCCGGCTTCTGGGGAAGGTGGACTCGGTGTGAGGATAGTCCGAGCCCCACATTAGATTGTCCACTCCTATGCGGTCGCGCAACTCAATGCCCAGGGCGTCCTCCTGGAAGCCGAGGAAGACGTTGCTGTGAAAGTACTCGCTGGGTAGCTTGTCTCCGGTAAACCGGTCCCACCATTCCGACCTGGGCACCCGCTGGGTATAGGTGTAGTCCAACCTCTCCAGGAAGTGGGGGGCCCAAGCCAGCTCATTCTCCACCGCGCCTATTTGAAGTTCGGGGAAGCGTTGGAACACCCCGCCATAGATGATGTGAGCCAGCGACATCCGCACCCAGTGGTCCATGTTGCACATGAAAGCGGGGCTAAGGTTATCCATGCCGCCGACGGCCTCTTGACCGGGTCCCGGCCGGTTGGTGGTGAAGTGCAGCGCCAAGGGCATTTGTAGGTCTTGAGCCGCCGCCCAGAGGAGATCGTATTCCGGCAAGCTGTACGGCCGGTCCGGTGTGGGGTATTCCGTAATCATTCCCCCTATTAGCCCCATTTTGGCGCAGCGTTCCAACTCCTTCACACCGGGCTTCACCTCGTCAATGTTGATCATGGCAATGCCTTTGAGCCGGTCGGGGAAGGCCCGGCAGAACTCGGCCAGCCAGTCGTTGTAGATTCTAAATATTTCCGTCAACAGATCGCTGTCCGGGATATTTTGATAGAGGTCCAGACCGACGCTGGGGAAGATGATGCCGGCGTCTATCCCGTCGGCGTCCATGTCTTTCACATGTTCTTCAGGAATCCAGCCCCCCGGTCGGATCTCTTCCACCGGCCTAGTGCGTTCCAGCTTCGATTGGTCCTCAAACCTCACTCCAACCTGGGTGCCGGCACTGGTCCCGGTGACTTTGTGGCCGTCGCAGTACCACCAATCACCGTCTTCCAAGTGCTCGATGTGGGGCATCCGGTCTCTGAATTTCGGCTCGGTCCTGCTGGTCCACAGGTCCACCGGCTCGAATACGTGGTTGTCCGAGGATATAACTCTGTAATCAGCCATGTTTCACACTCCCTTTTACCACTATAGCAACGGTAGTAGTGGGATACCTGCCTCATAACAGCAACAATTATCCACCGGGCTTTGGGCCAGGTCAATACTATATATTTGAGACCTCTGCATAACCCCCATCCCTGTCATTCCGAACGCAGCGAAGCCCTTCGGCTGCGCTCAGGATAAACTCCGTGAGGAATCTCAAACCTATGTCAGCAAGTACTGGGTCCGTAGCTGGACCGGCGCGACGACTCCGGCCCAACGCCTTAGATTCCTCCCTCCGGTCGGAATGACAAGTTAAGCGACCAGTTACGCAAAGGTCTCATATTAGGGTCTTGTATCTTGAGGTTGGTGCGGAAAATCTCCGGTGAGGAGTGATTCAGGGTGCGGCAGACCGGTAGGGTCTTGGTCATGGCAGGCCGTCTGAAAGCATGGTCGCCGCGCCTTTCCCCAAAGAGCCCGGACAGTTGCTTGGGCTGACAAGCCCGCATTTTGCAAGAACGGGCCAACCCTTGACCGGGAGGGAATATGCAGCAGGAAGCCATCTACGCAGGCATCGACGTGGCCAAGGACCGAGTGGATGTGGCCCTCCGGCCTTCGGGCGCCGCCTGGAGTGTCGCTTACGACGAGGCCGGGGTCAGCGGCCTGGCACGGAGTTGCAGTCTCTGCACCCCTCGGCAGTGGTCTTGGAGGCCACTGGCGGCTTGGAACTCCCCCTGGCCGGCGCCTTGGCGGCGGCGGCCCTGCCGGTGCTGGTGGTCAATCCCCGTCAGGTGCGCGACTTCGCCAAAGCCACCGGCCGACTGGCCAAGACCGATGCCCTGGACGCCCAGGTTCTGGCCCATTTCGCCGAGGCGGTACGTCCGCCGGTCCGTCCCCTGCCCGATTCGGACACCCGAGAACTTCATTCCCTGACCACCCGGCGCAACCAGGTGGTGGCCATGCTGGTGGCGGAGAAGAACCGTCTTGGGCCGGCCAGCCGCGCCGTTGCTCCACGCATCCAGGCTCACCTCCAGTGGCTGGAGCAGGAACTGGACGACTTGGACGAGGACCTGCAGCAGACGCTGCGCCGGAGTCCGGCATGGCGGGAGAAGGACGAGTTGCTGCGCTCCGTTCCTGGCGTGGGGGAACAGCTCTCCCTGGTGCTGCTGGCCCACTTGCCGGAACTGGGCACCATGGACCGGAAGCGGATAGCCGCCTTGGTGGGAGTGGCCCCGATGAACCGGGACCGCGGGACCATGCGGGGCCGGAGAACCGTGGCCGGAGGGCGGGCCCGAGTCCGGGCCGTGCTCTACATGGGCGCCTTGGTGGCCAGCCGGCACAACCCGGTGATCCGCAGCTTCTACCAACGGCTGCTGGCCGCCGGCAAACCCAAGAAACTGGCGCTCGTCGCCTGTATGCGCAAGCTGCTCACCATCCTCAACGGCATGGCCAAGAGCGGTCATCGCTGGAACCAAAACCTCATCAAGTCTTGACATCAAAGACAGTTGCTTTTAGCTACGGCTGCTGGCCGCCGACAAGGCCAAGAAGGTGGCCCTGATTGCCTGCATGCGCCAACTGCTGACCATTCTGAACAGCATGGTCAAGAACGGTCAGCGCTGGATCATACCCGTGGTCACATCTTGATTTTCAAGACGGTTGCTTTACTCGTGAGAGTATGGCCATCAAGGTGGCAGCCAGCATTGGAGGCCAGGGAGTCGTGGAGGTGCTGTATCACCTGATGGAGCAACATCGCCTGCCCGGGACCATTCGGGTTGTAAAAGGCGGAGTTAAAGTGGACCATGCGGGCGGATTGACCAGCTGACAATTGGCGGTTGAAAAATGGACCGTCCGCCGCCATCCATAGGTTTGAAGTTGAGCCTATGGATGGTGCGACGGATGTACCAAGTGGAAGTGTATCTGCGGGTCCGCCGGGCCGTAATGGTGGAGGGCATGAGCATCCGAGAGGCCTCCCGGGTGTTCGGGTTGCACCGGGACACGGTGCGCAAGATGACCGCCTACTCAGTCCCACCGGGCTACCGGCGGCAGAACCCGCCCCGCCGTCCCAAGCTGGAGCCCTTTACCGGCGTCATCGACCGGATACTGGAAGACGACCTCGGGATTCCCCGGAAGCAGCGCCACACCGCCCAGCGCATCTTTGAGCGCCTGCGGGACGAGCACGGGTTCGCCGGCCAGTACACCATCATGAAGGACTACGTGAGGGAACATCGGCGGCGGACGCAGGAGATGTTCGTGCCGCTGTCCCATGCCCCGGGGCACGCCCAGTGCGACTTTGGCGAAGCCCTGGTGATCATCGGCGGGGTGGAGCGCAAGGCCCACTACTTCGTCCTGGACCTGCCCCACAGCGACGGCTGCTTCGTCAAAGCCTATCCGGCGGAGACCACCGAGGCTTTCCTGGACGGCCACGTCTCCGCTTTCGCCTTCCTGGGTGGGGTGCCCCAGAGCATCCTGTACGACAACACCAAGCTGGCGGTGGCCAGGATCCTGGGGGACGGCCGGCGCCAGCGCACCCGGGCCTTCACCGAGCTTCAGTCCCACTACCTTTTCGATGACCGGTTCGGCCGTCCCGCCAAGGGCAACGACAAGGGGAAGGTGGAGGGCATGGTGGGCTACGTGCGGCGGAACTTCCTGGTGCCGGTGCCGTCCTTCGAGAGCTTTGAGGCGCTGAACGCCCACCTGGAGGGGCGCTGCCTGGAACGGATGGACGCCCGGCTCCGAGGGCACGCCGAAAGCATTGGTCAGCGGATGGAGCGGGACCTGGAGGCCCTGTTGCCCCTGCCGGCCGCGCCCTTCGACGCCTGCGACAAACAGGCGGGCCGGGTCAGTTCCCAGTCCCTGGTGCGGTACCGGACCAACGACTACTCGGTGCCGGTGGCCTACGGGTATCGGGACGTCATGGCCAGGGGCTACGTTGATCAGGTGGTCATCAGCTGCGGCTCCGAGGTCATCGCCCGGCACCCACGCTCATATGAGCGGGACGACTTCGTCTACGATCCCGTCCACTACCTGCCCCTGCTGGAGCAGAAGACGGGCGCCCTGGACCAGGCCGCGCCCATGCAGGGCTGGGGCCTTCCCGAGGAGTTCGCCACCCTGCGCCGCCTGCTGGAGTCCCGGATGGGACGACGGGGCAAGCGGGAGTTCGTCCAGGTGCTCCGGCTGTTGGAAAGCTTCAGGCTGCAAGAGGTGCACGCAGCCATCAGGGACGCCCTCCGGCTGGGGGCGCTTAGCTTCGACGCGGTGAAGCACCTGGTGATGTGCCGGATGGAGGGACGGCCGCCCCGCCTCGACCTGGAGCTGTACCCCTATCTGCCCCGAGTGCGGGTGAACACTACCTCGGCTGGGGACTACATGACGTTGCTGTCGGGGAGGGCGGCATGAGCGACAGGTCGACGCTGCTGTTGGAGCATCATCTGAAGGAACTCAAGCTGCCCAGCTTCCTGCGGGAATACGGCAAGCTGGCCGCCCAGTGTGCCGCCGAGGGCGCAGACCATCCCCAGTACTTGCTCCGGTTGGCCGAACTGGAACTCATCGACCGCCACCAGCGCATGGTGCAGCGCCGCATCCGCGCTGCCCGCTTCCCGGCGGTCAAGAGCCTGGACACCTTCGACTTCCTGGCCATCCCCTCGGTGAACAAAGCCCTGGTGATGGAGCTGGCCCGCTGCGAATACGTCCAGCATAGGGAGAACGTCATCGCCATCGGCAACAGCGGCACCGGCAAGACCCACATGGCCCTGGGGCTGGGCCTGGCCGCCTGTCAGCGGGGGTTGTCCGTGGGCTTCACCACCGCCGCCGCCCTGGTCCATGAACTCATGGAGGCCCGGGACGAAAGACGGCTGCTGAATTTACAGAGACAACTCTCTCGCCTGAACCTGCTGATCATCGACGAACTGGGCTTCGTCCCCCTGTCCCCCACCGGCGCGGAACTCCTCTTCGAGGTCTTCAGCCAGCGCTACGAGCGGGGCTCCATCCTGGTCACCACCAACCTGCCCTTCGACGAATGGACCGGGGTATTTGGCTCAGAACGATTGACTGGAGCGCTGCTGGACCGGCTCACCCACCACGTCCACATCCTCGAGATGAACGGCGACAGCTACCGCCTCAAGCGCAGCCGCGAGAACGCCGTGCCCCAAGCTCCCGAAGACCCGGACAACGCATAACGCGCTGACAACGCTGTCCGTTCCTACTCCTCCATTGTCGACCCTCTGTCTGATCTACTGATGTCAGGCGTTCATGTCGGTGGTACACGATTCCGCCGCCCCAGTGGCCCACTCTGTCACCGCCCTTGTATCTTAGCTTGGAGGTGGATAGTTTTCTTTCTTAGGTGTGCGGGGTGCGGCAGACCGGCCCGCCCTGGGTCATAGAAGACCGTTGTCAAGCTTGGGTCGCCGCACCCTTTTCAGAACAGAGCCGGCACAGTTGCCTGGGTCAACCAAGCCCGCATCTGGCAAGGACGGGCCGACGGTTCGCAGGGAGGTTCTCATGGAGCAACACGGTATCTACGTAGGGGTCGATGTGGCCAAGGCCCGGGTGGATGTGGCCATCCGTCCTGGGGGAGACAGACGTGAGGTCTGCAACGACCAGGCCGGGATCGCGGCACTGGTGGCCCAGATGCAGCAACTCAATCCCGCAGCCTTGGTGCTGGAGGCTACGGGTGGGCTGGAACTGCCCTTGGTGGCAGCCCTGGCAGCTGCCTCCCTCCCGGTGGTGGTAGTCAACCCTCGCCAGGTGCGGGACTTTGCCAGGGCCACTGGGCGGCTGGCCAAGACCGATTCCCTGGACGCGGCGGTCCTGGCTCACTTCGCCGAGGCCGTCCGTCCTCCCCGGCGTCCTCTCCGGGACGCCGAGACCCAGGTCCTCAGCTCGCTGGTGGCCCGCAGACAACAGGTGATGACCATGCTGGTAGCGGAGAGGAACCGACTCTCCAGTGCTACTATGGCCGTCCGGCCCAGCATTGAGGCCCACATCGCCTGGCTCAAGCAACAGCTGGACGACCTGGACCAGGGCTTGCGCCAGACCCTCCGCCAGAGTCCTGTATGGCGGGAGAAGGACGACCTGCTGCGCAGCGTACCCGGCATCGGAGACCAGATCTCTCTTACCCTTCTGGCATACCTGCCCGAACTGGGCACTCTCAACCGCCGACAGATCGCTGCCCTAGTGGGCGTGGCTCCCTTCAACCGGGACAGTGGTACCCTGCGGGGCAAACGCACCGTCTGGGGTGGACGGGCCAGGGTCCGCACAGCCCTCTATATGGGGGCGTTGGTAGCCAGTCGCTTCAACCCGGTCATCAGGGACTTCTACCAGCGCCTGTTGTCTGCCGGCAAGCCGAAAAAGCTGGCTCTGACCGCCTGCATGCGCAAGCTGCTGATAATCCTCAACTCCATGCTCAAGTACGGCTCGTCCTGGAACCACCCGGCCACGAAGTCCCTCACCCATTCCTATTGACTTTCAAGACAGTTGCTTGACAAACGGCGTGGAATTGGACCTCGGTCGTGCAAACGAACCTGCTGACAACGCCTTCATTGGGTCGTTCAATGGGAGACTTCGGCAAGAGTGCCTGAACTAAGACTAGTTCCTGTCCATGGAGGGGGATCAGAAGAAGATGGAATCTTGGCGAAGATATTACGAAGATATTACAATGGGGAAAGACCCCGCAGTGCCCTAGGCAACCTGTCTCCGCGGAGGCTTGCCGCACTGGCAGGAATGGTAGATTGAGCCACAAAGCTCGCACTCCGGCTTGTACGGCAAATGGGGCAGGGTCATTTCAGTGATGGTCAGGCGTGTTACTTGGTCGCCCGGGGCCCGGCTGCCAAAACCCGAGTGCCTTGTTGAAGTCTCGAAACCATTCTCTGTAATACCGCTCGCTAGGTGTATCGCCTTCGAGTTCTTTGCGCTTCTTGTAGTTAGGCAAATTACCGTGGTCAAGATAGCGATACTCGACATAGCGGTCTGCCGCTTCCATCGTCGCAGGTTCGTCCGCTGACTTTAAGTCCTTGAGCCAACTTTGCATTTGTTTACCCAGATTCTTGTGTCGTCGAGTCTTCCGGGGTCCGTAGGCAGCGCTGAGAGCTTCTCCTCCCCTCAAGACGTCGATGGCTGCCAGGTCCAGGCCTGCCGCATCAATTGCGAGAAGGGTCAGCAGAGCGGATATGCCCTTATTGTTCAGGTACCTATGGTTGAATTCACGGATATTTGAGCAGGTATGTTCTTCGACGTCACGTAGATCTATGCTCAACAACGTTCCTACAGGTGCGTCGCCTTTGTCATCTAGCAGTGTTCCTGACGTCACCCTATGGACGAATTCGCCAAGAGCAGAGAAGGCTTCTGCGTTGTCCCCATGAGTAAAGTCTGCCAGAGCCTGGCCATAGAGACCTTCCTTGTCGATTTCGTGGTGGCGAGTGATCGCCCTTATCACATGAATCTGGTGTAAAACCGGAAGCATGCTGTCCATAACACGCATCCGAGAGCGGGCTTGAAAGCTACCGTGCTGATTTGCCATCCGATCCTTGAACCCCCTATTTCCTAGCCTATCCTTACTAGAATTGACATACCTCTACCTTGCCCCATCTCCTGTTTGCGGGTCAATCCGCTATTGTGGCCAATACGGCGAACTCCCCAGATGAAACTAACTGTTGCCAACCAGCAAAATTGGGACATTTTGAGACCCGAGATATCAGAGGGTTGATTGAGGTCTCGCAAGCTCCCTGAGTGCCCTGTTGTGCTGTCTTCGTCGTTGGATTGTTTGGGCCTGCACCTCCCTTCTGCGTCGTAAGATCTCCTGCCGCCTTCCCTTGATCACATCGGAGGGCATCACGTTTCCCAGGGCCTTGTGATAGCGGCGGTATTTGTAGTAGCTTGACGAAGGCCACGATGGCCGCCTCCAGGTTTGACGGCATCTCGTAGGGTAGTTGATTTACGTCCCGCTTGAGGGTCTGGTGGTATCGCTCCAGCTTGCCGTTGGTCTGAGGATGGAAAGGGGCTGCCAGGATGTGCCTAATGCCCACCATCCCCAGGTAGTCCCTGAAGGCTCTTGATACATAGCCCGTGCCGTTGTCGCTCAACAACCTAGTGGACTAACCCACTTGCATTGATGGGCGATAGGGTATAATGGTCAGTCGAGGGTAAACTGGAGGAAGTGAGGTGGGAGTGATGGTGAAGAAATACCGGGTAGGGCTGGGGGAGGAGGAGCGGCAGGAACTGAAGGCGCTGGTATCCAAGGGGCGGGCGGCAGCTTACCGGCAGACCCATGCCCGAATTCTGCTGTTAAGCGATGAGAACCAGACTGAAGGCCCGATGAAGGACGAGGAGATAGCCCGGTCCCTGAATGTGGGGAGGGCCACGGTGGAGCGGGTGCGCCGGCGTTGCGTGGAAGAGGGTCTGGAGCGGGCCCTGGGGCGCAAGGAGCAACTGAACCGGCAGCCGAAGCGGTTGGACGGAGCGGGAGAGGCCTATCTGGTGGCTCTGGCCTGCACCGAACCGCCGGAGGGCCGGGCCAGTTGGACCCTCAAGCTCTTGGCGGACCAGTTGGTGGAATGCGAGATAGTGGAGAGGGTCAGTGCCGAGACGGTGCGCCGGACCTTGAAAAAAACGAACTGAAGCCCTGGCTGAAAGATTGCTGGTGCATCCCGCCCCAGGGGAACGCCGAGTTCGTGTGCGCCATGGAGGACGTGCTGGAGGTCTATCATCGCCGATATGAGGACAATGAAGTGCTGGTCTGCCTGGACGAGACCAGCAAGCAACTGGTGCGGGAGACCCGCCCGGCTCGGCCGCCGCGTCCTGGGGCGGTGATGGCCTATGACCACGAATACGAACGCAACGGGGTGAGTAACCTGTTCATGCTTTTCGCGCCCTTGGAGGGATGGCGGCGGGTCGAGGTGACTGACCGCCGGACGAAAGTCGATTGGGCGCGCCAAGTCAAGCAACTGGTGGACGAGGACTATCCTGACAAGGACCGGATAGTGCTGGTGATGGACAACTTGAACACCCATCACGCGGCATCGCTCTACGAGGCATTTCAGCCGGCGGAGGCGCGGCGCATCGCCCAGCGGCTGGAGTTTCACCACACCCCCAAGCACGGCAGTTGGCTGAATATGGCCGAGATAGAGTTGGGGGTGCTGGGACGCCAATGCCTGGACCGACGGATTCCCGACCGGGAAACCCTGGGGGCAGAGACAGGAGCCTGGCAAAGACGGCGAAACCGGGACTCAATAAGGGTGGACTGGCGTTTCACCACCGAGGACGCCCGCATCAAGCTCAAGTCCCTCTACCCATCTATACAAGAGCGTTGAGCTACTAGTCCTGTCCGTTATCGGGACCTGATCCATGCCGGTCCTGTCCACGGCCTCCTGCACCACCTCTATGAAGGAGTCGGAGGTCATGTCCCTCTGAAGCCTGTGGGCCAGGATGAAGCGGGAGTAGTCGTCCATCACCTTGCCTGCGAACTCCGGCCCGTTGTCTACAGTGATCACCTCAGGTAGTCCCCGTGTATCTTCTAGTCTCTCCAGGACTCCCACCACCCTGGCGCCCCCCAGAGAGATATCTACCTCGATGGCTGGACACTCCCGTGAGTAGTCATCTGTAGATTGTCAGCGATAATGGGACTGCGATAATCCCACCCGGGCCTCCTCGGCTCGGGCCTGACCCATAATGGGACCGGCGCAATGCCTTCCTTGTGATCTGTCGACTTGTTCTCGAGGCGGCCCACTAAGCCCACCGATCGGATGAGCAGTAACCTGATAGGAGCTTGGCCATAGACCCTCTCGCAGTCCTGTCCGCTCTCCCGGCCGGCTGGAGCTAATTCCGTCGAGCATAAGGAGACAGCTGTGACAAGTACCAACCCCATAGGCGTTACCAGGGTAATTGTCGGAGTCGACACACACAGAGACGAACATGTAGCCGTGGCAATTGATTGCCTTGGCGCCCGGCTGGGTCAGCGCCGGCTGCCCACTGCACCTAGGGGTTACGAGAGTCTCCATTGCTGGGCGTCCGGGCTGGGCGAGGTCGTTGCCTTCGGAATCGAAGGTACTGGCTCTTACGGAGCCGGACTGACATGGTACCTGGCCGGACTTGGCCAGACTGTCATCGAGGTCAACCGGCCAGACAGGTCTACACGCCGCAGGGTGGGAAAGAGCGACCCCGTAGATGCCGATATGGCGGCACGCTCTGTCCTTGCTGGAGTAGCCAGGGACCAGCCCAAGTCGGGTCTCGACAAGGTGGAGATGATCCGGATGCTGAAGATCGTCAAGGACTCGGCCATCAAGGCCCGCACCCAGGCCATCAACCAGATGAAGGCTCTTATCGTCACTGCCCCTTCGGAGTTGAAGCCGGACTTGGGACGGCCTCCCCCGCATTACCCGCCCGGGTGGGCGGTCCCTCTGCTAATTAAGCACGATCATCCTGTCCTCCGGGGGTGAGGCGGCCGGACCCGGGGCAAGTCCCACCGGGGGGATTTGCACTTCGGGCAAGTCCGGGGGCGTCCCTCCTGCCGTGGGATCCATCGGTGCCCGCATCGGCACTCGTACCGGGGGAGCCTTTCGGGTGTCACCACGTTTGCCTACACTCCGTATGTGGATTGTCATACGGAGTGTAGTATGTGAGCAATGTGCTTTGTCAAGGAGGCGCGATGAAAACTGCCGTCATTGAGGCCGGACTGGCCCAGATGGTCGCCATCGGGGTGGGCGCAGGGGTCGGCAAGCTGATGGGTATGGCGCTCTCACCCTGGGAGTGGCTAGGGATTGTGGTCGTGGTGCCCCTCCTGAGCCTGCTGTACGGCGCGATGGTGGTAACGGATTGGCGAGCCAAATCGCCGCGGAGGCCGAAATAATTTCCATTATATATGGAGTTTACTCCATTCATTGAGAAGGGATAATGGAGAAAGTGGTCAAGACTGGTTTAGTTCTCTAGCAGGTTGCTGAAGAATAGGGTCCGAGACCGAGTTCAGAGCATCAAGTCGCTGACCCTTGGTCCTCGTGGAGGAAAATGGGGCGTTGGAACGGGGTTTTTGGCGTCTGCTGCTACCTCTGTCGGGTCCTCCGGGGATGCTGGGCATGGGTAGCCCAATGTCAGGTCATGCCACCTTGGTTTCTGGCGCTTCCTTTGCCAGCCCCGGGAGCTTGGCCATGCGGACCAGATTGTAGGCCGTAGCTACCAGGTACCCAGCTAGACCGGTTCGGTCCAGCCCCTTATACCGTGTCCTTCGGAACCCGCCCACCGTCTTCATCCGCCCGAAGATCTCCTCAACCCGTTTCCGAATCCGCTGACTGATAGCGTACCCTGAGTGGCGAGTGGTCCGGCCGTCAATGGCGCTGGACCGGCCATTGGTGTTCTGAGCTACGTGAGGCGTCACCCCGCGCCGCCGCAGGTCTGCCACGCAGTCCCGGTATCATAGCCCTTGTCCCCGGCCATCGTTCTGGGATGAAAGCCTCGCTCCTTGGCTTGGTCCACCAGCACCGGCACCGTATCCCGCTCCGCCGTGCCCGTTGCCTGGGTAGTCTGGAAGTCCACCAGCAGACCGTGGCGGTTTTCCATCAGGGCATGGGCCATGAAGACCAACTTGGCTTCTTTGCCTTTCCCCTTGCGCAGCAGCCGGGCCTCCGGGTCCGTGGTGCTCTGGTGGGTGGTATTGCTACGTCGTTCTCCATGGAAGTCCACTGGAAGTCCACTGAGGGATTGCCCGGGTCATCGTCTGTCGTCTTGGGCGGATCGCCGTCCCTGGGTTTAAAGCTCTTCAGGCTGGCGGCCGCTTCAATCAATGTTCCGTCCACGGTGAAGTGTTCGTCCGACAGCAGGCCCCGCCGGTCCGCATCCAGCACCACTTCGTCGAACAAAGCCTGGCCCACCCGATGCTTCAGGAGCCGCTCCCGGTTCTTGGTGAAGGTGGTGGCATCAGAGCTGGGCTCAACCAGGTTCATACCCAGAAACCAGCGGAAGAGGAGGTTGTAATCCAGTTGCTCGCAGAAGGCCCGTTCGCTGCGCACCGAGTACAGGGAGATCAGCAGGGAAGACTTCAGTAGTCTCTCGGGCGGAATCGAAGGCCGGCCTACCTCAGCGTACATCCGGTCCAAGTCCGACGACAGCGCCACTAAGGCCTTATCGGTCACTGCCTTGATCAGCCGCAAGGGATGATCGTCTGGTACTCGCGTCTCCAGGTCAATGAAGGCCAACATGCTTACCTGTGGATCATGTCGTCCGCGCACCGCAGCCACCTCCCCACCTGTTTCCTATATTGTACCCCAGCTATCTTCTCCCCATGACGTCTGTCAGGTCCGTGCCAGGGTTTTTCAGCAGCCTGCTAGCACTCGCTCCCATTCCCGCTGGTCGGCCGCCTCTTCGATCTGATCCATCAGGGGGTTTATTCGTCGCTGGAATCGGTCGCTGACCATTGTGAGCAAAGGTTCGGGACGGACGCCTTGTCCACTGCTGATATACTGTTGGTGATTACTCTTTGGCCGCGTTTTCACACTGTGGCCCCGGGACATGACCTATAATGAGCCGGCGGTTCCGACGACCTCGCAAGGGGAATCATGCCGCCTTACGGTTGCGACCAATCAACCTAGTGGTGAGTCACTAGTGGTTTGATATATGAGCTGGCAGAGTGTAACCTGGTTGCATGAAGAAGGGATACATTGTAGCTCTTACTCAGTAGCTCTTACTCAGGGGCAACGGGGGCAACTCCAAGACTTGATTTCTGCGGGTATTGGGCCAGCCAGGGCATTGGCCCAGGCCCGAATCCTGCTCAAGGCTGACCAAGGGGACCAAGGCCACGGATGGAAAGATAAAGACATTGCGGCAGCGGTGGAGGTTAGCTGCCCCACCGTTGGCCGGGTCCGCCAGCGGTTCGCCAGCGCTGGCCTGGAAGCAGCCTTATACCGGCTTCCACCTGATCGCCTGTACCAGAGGAAGCTGGATGGACGCCAGGAAGCCCACTTGGTGGCGGTAGCCTGTGGCACGCCACCGGAAGGCCAGGGCCGCTGGACCCTGCGGTTGCTGGCTGATCGAATGGTGGAACTGGAACACCTGGACTCCCTATCGTATGAGACGGTGCGCCGGGTGCTCAAAAAAACCGTCTCAAGCCCTGGCTGAGGAAGCAGTGGGTTATTCCTCCCAAAGCCAACGGGGAGTTTGTCTGGCGGATGGAGGACGTGCTGGCGGTCTACACCCGTCCCTATGACCCCAGATTCCCCCAGGTATGCCTGGATGAGGCCAGCACCCAGTTGTTGACCCATGGCCGACCTCCCCAGCCACCCCAACCGGGGCGGCCGGCCCGTCAGGACTATGAATATGGGCGCGCCGGAGTAGCCAACCTGTTCATGTGCTATGAACCCCTGGCCGGGCGGCGGCGGGTGATGGTGCGGGAGCGGCGCACCAAGGCTGACTGGGCCTGGTGCATTAGAGAGCTGTTGGAGGAACATTATCCGCAAGCGGAGCGGGTGGTATTGGTTTTGGACAACCTCAATACCCATACTCCCGCCTCCCTTTAGGAAGTGTTCTCTCCTGAAGAGGCTTGGCGGCTGGCCCAGAGACTGGAAATTCACTATACCCCCAAGCATGGCAGTTGGTTGAACATGGCGGAGATTGAGTTGAGCCTGCTGGCCCGCCAGTGCTTGGACCGGCGCATCCCGGACGAAGAAACCCTGGTCTGGGAAGTGGTTGCCTGGGAGGAGGCGCGCAATGCCCAGGGAAACCCGGTGGACTGGCGTTTTACCACCGCCGATGCTCGTATCAAGTTGAAGCACCTATACCCCTCAGTTCAGGAGTGACACACCACTAGCCTGGGAAAGGAGAGGATATGGTAACCCCGAACCCTGATATGAGCGCCTGGTGGATCAAAGACAGCTACCCCCGGGAGGAGATTGACCAGTTGGTGCAGTGGGGCCTGGACCACTTCTGGACCCAAAACCACCAGATGGCCGACCTGGTGGCGCCGGGGGGGTTACAACATCATGGTGAAAGGCGAGGGCTGTTACCTCTATGACATCGAAGGTAATAAGTACATCGACGCCATGGCGGGCCTCTTTCTCAAGAACATCGGCCATCACCATCCCGAAGTAGCCAGCGCCGTCGCGGAGCAGATGGCGGCCTTGGCCTATACCAACTCCGGCGCCTACAGCAGCGTGCCGGGGATACTGCTGTCCAAGAAACTGGCCGAGCTGGCCCCAGGCGACCTGAACCGGACTTTTTTCTGCGGTGGCGGCTCGGAGGCGGTGGAGATTGCTTTGAAGCTAGCCCGACAGTACCAGTTCATCTCGGGCCATCCGCAAAAAACAAAGTTCATCTCTCGTCGTGGGCAGTATCACGGCTCCACCCCGGGGACCATGAACATAGGCACCGGCGGGCGCCGAGGGTCCGGCATTTTCGATTCCACGCTGCCCGGGGGCGCCACCCAGGTTGACCCGCCCTACTGCTACCGTTGCCCCTGGGGCTTCGAGGACCGCGACAGGGGAAATTGCTGCATGCAAAGCCCCCGGGCGTTGGAAAACATCATCAAAGGCGAAGGGGCGGATACTGTCGCGGCCTTCATCGCTACGCCAATACCCAACGGCACCCAAATCCCGGCCGACGAGTACTGGCCGGCGGTCCGCGAGATATGCGACAAGTACGATGTGACGCTGATCGCCGACGAGATCATTTGCGGGTTCGGCCGGTTGGGGACCTGGTTCGGCATGCAACGGTTCGGCGTTAACCCGGACATCATGACCGTCGCAAAAGCCCTCACCGGGGGCGAGCTACCAATCGGCGGAGTGGTGGCCAGCCAGAAGATTGCGGAGACCTTCGACAACACCGAAGGCCCCAACGGGGTGTTCCAGCACGGCGTCACCTATGGTGGACATCCGGCGGTCATGGCGGCGGCAGTAAAAAACCTGGAGATCATCGAGCGCGAGAACCTGGTGGATAACGCGGACCTGATGGGCAGTTACCTCTACGAGCGAGCCATGGCCGTGCTTCAGGAAAACCACCCCTCGGTTGGGCATGTTGGGGGAGGGCTGGGCCTGCTCATGTCCATTGAACTGGTGAAGGACCGGAAGACCAAAGATCCCTATCCCGGTGGACCGCAGGGGGAATTCGCAAAGTTCCTGACCGAAAAGATACGTGGCTATGGTCTGGCCACCCGAGCCAGTGAGTCAATCATCCTGTCACCCCCGTTGACCATAGACCGGGCGCTTATTGACGAGGTCATCGACATCCTGGATAGGGCAATCGGCGAGGCGGAACAGGAATTTCCACCCGAAGGTGCTTAGATATTGTGGGGGAAGTTCCGCCCCCTTACGAAGGGGAGGCTAGTAGCTGACCATCATTGAAATGATGGCTGGTGAGATATGATGGGTTAGCAGTCAAAAAAGAAAATCGGGAAGCGGGGATGGATGTGATGATGAAGAAATACCGAGTGGGACTTACGGAGGAGGAACAGGAGGAGAGGAACAGGAGGAACTGAAGGGATTGGTGTCCAAGGGTTGGGCGGCGGCTTACAAGCAGACTCACGCCCGCATTCTGCTGCTTAGCGATGAGAACCAGGTTGATGGCGCAATGAGGGACGAGGATATAGCCTGGGTCCTGAAGGTGGGCAGCGCCACGGTGGAACGGGTGCGCCGCCGGTGCGTGGAGGAGGGCCTGGAGGCAGCCCTGGGACGCAAACAGCAGCTAAAGCGCCGCAAGAAAAAGCTGGATGGTCAGGGTGAGGCCCACCTGGTAGCCTTGGCCTGCTCTCAACCGCCGGAGGGACGGGTCAGTTGGACGCTGCAAATGCTGGCCGATGGATTGGTGGCGCAGGAGATAGTGGATAGCATCAGCACAGAGACGGTGCGCCGGACTCTGAAAAAAACGAACTCAAGCCTTGGCTGAAAGAATGCTGGTGCCTCCCGCCCCAAGGGAGCGCGGACTTTGTGTGCGCCATGGAGGACGTGTTGGAGGTCTATCACCGTCCCTACGGAGAGGGGGAGGTGCTGGTGTGTCTGGACGAGACCAGCAAGCAACTGGTGCAGGAGACCCGCCAACCCCGTCCGTCGCGGCCGGGGGCAGCCATGGCATACGATTACGAATATCAACGCAACGGAGTGAGCAACCTGTTCATGCTGTTCGCGCCCCTGGAGGGATGGCGGCGGGTGGAGGTCACGGACCGGCGCACCAAGGCCGACTGGGCACGGGTGGTCAAGAAACTGGTGGACGAGGACTATGTCGACAAGGAGCGGATAGTCTTGGTGATGGACAACCTGAACACCCATCATCCGGCATCCCTATACCAGGCTTTCGAGCCGGCGGAGGCACGGCGCATTGCCCAACGGCTGGAGATACATTACACCCCGAAGCACGGGAGTTGGCTTAATATGGCCGAGATCGAACTGGGGGTGCTGGCGCGGCAGTGCTTGGATCGCCGGATACCCAGCCAGGAAGTCCTGGAACGGGAAACAGGCGCATGGCAGGACCAACGGAACCGGGACGTAATTCAGGTGGACTGGCGCTTCACAACCGAGGACGCCCGCATCAAGCTCAAGTCCCTATACCCATCAATACAACAGTGAGGCTCTACTAGGAGGGGCTAGTCTTCCAAGTATTATGGGCATATTACCCCCTTGGTAAGGGGGAGAAACCACGTCTCGCACACGCTTTTCGGGACAACCGGAAAGAGAAGATCTAAGGGAGCGAACTAAGCCGGAGCTTGATATTCTCCTGGACCAAGTTGAAGCCTCTCGTGACGACATCCTCGCCCTGGAACAGGCGCTGGTAAGAATTGCAACAGTTAACACCGGATTCATGCCCACGGGAAACGAGACCCGTGTGTGTGAATATGTAAGAGATTGGCTGGCCCAGGACGGTATTAGGGCCGAAATCCTTGGGGTGACACCGGAACGGGGGAACATCATCGCCAGGCTAGAGGGTCATTCCGGGAAGTCCGGCCTGATGTTCATGTCCCACACCGATGTGGTCCCGGAGGAAGATGAGAGCAAGTGGCGTTTTCCGCCCTTCAGCGCCACGGTGGCCGACGAGCGGGTCTACGGCCGAGGCTCCTCGGACTGCAAGGAGCTGTTGACTTGCCAGCTCATAGCTATGCGCCTGCTCAAGCGCAATGGCGTCGACCTGCAGGACGGCTTGATTCTGGCCTCGGGCGCCGACGAGGAGCACGGTGGGCGGTACGGGTTCGGCTGGCTGGCCCAGTAGGAACTTGGAGAGCTCGCCTGTGTTGCGAATGGGCTCCTCACCCATTTGCACAATAATGTCCTCTGCCTGCAAGCCAGCATTATCCGCCCCGGAGCCAGCGAACACTTGGACCACAAGAACCCCTTCGGTCACTGGAGCTCCCAACTGAAAGGCCAAGACCGAAGGAAGAGTGATCGGCGAGATCCCCAAAACGCCCCGATCTACATACCCGTTCTCCATGAGCTGGTCGACAACGATTTTGGCGTCGTCGATGTTTATGGCGAAGCCGATTCCTTGGCTACCCTGGATGACCGCCGTGTTGATTCCAATTACTTCCGATCTGGAGTTGACCAGAGGCCCACCACTGTTGCCAGGATTAATGGCCGCGTCGGTTTGGATTAGGTCCAACATGGTGGTCCGGGGGTCGATGTCTATGGAACGGCCCAATGCGCTCACCACTCCCTTGCTGACAGTAGGTCCCCCCGGCAATCCTAGGGCGTGGCCGATTCCGACCACTTGTTCGCCCACCCGAAGTTCGGAGGAGCGCCCTAATTTCGCCGGTTGAAGCCCGTTGGCCTTAATACGGATCACCGCAGTGTCAGTGGCAGCATCTCCCCCAACCAGCCGCGCGGTGAAGCTATTGCCGTTGTTAAGGGTCACGGTTATGCGCTCGGCTCCAGCGATGACGTAATTATTGGTCAGGATGTTGCCCTCCAGATCCAGGATTACACCCGTTCCCACACCTACACCGGGTCCCGGCCGGTTAAAAGTACCCATAGCCTGGAACTCTGTGACTACTTGGACTACTGAAGGTGTCAGGGTCTTCACCAGGTCTATGGTGTAAATACCCTCCTGAATGCGAGGCAGCGGGGCTTGCTCCGTAGAAGACCCGGCTCCAGAAATTTCTGATGTTCCTACCGCCTCAGCGCTGTCATCGCCGCTGTTCCCCCACCACAAGCGGTCAGGATGAAGGCGGTGACAAGGGACATGGCTATTGCGACTGGCACAAGTTTGGCACGTTTAAACATAAGGGCACTCCTCTCTTCTCGTCGCAGAATTGGGAGGAAGGCTGGGAGGCCGTTGCTATAAGGTCAACACTGGTGTCAGTTGCGTCAGTCGGACTAATCTTGGCTGCATGTTCTGGAGTTGGGACACCGACCCCTACCGGGACGCCAATACCGGTGACTCAAACTGCCCCTACTGTTCTAAATGAGAATATTACCGAGGGAGCAGAATTGCACGCCACCAACTGCCAGGTGTTCCACGGGGATCTGCGAGGTCCGGGGGGTTCAGGAGCACCTCCTCATAACCAGTATGGCCATACGTGGCACCACCCGGATGCTCAGTTCAAAGACTGGGTCATAAACGGCAAGCTCGGATTTAGCCAGATGCCGGCCTTCAAAAACATACTTACCGGTCCAGAGGTGGACGCTGTCCTGTCGTACATCAAGACCTCGTGGAATGAAGATCAACGTGAAACCCAAGCAGATGTCTCCGTGAGGTACCAAGAGGCGCTGGATAAACGGAAAGAGGGTCAATAATGCGGGGCTGCCCGATCCATCACCCTATAAAGGGTGCCGCCGCTCCCTGTAGTAGAATGACCACATGGTGGACCTGAAACCCTGGCTGCGGGAGCAAGGTTTAAGTGTGCGGGAGCTTGCCGTCCAATTGGAGGTCGCTCCCAAGACGGTAGAAGATTGGGTCTACAAGCGTGGGGGGCCATCTCGGCGGAACGCGGAAAGGTTAAATGATTTCGTAGCTAGTAATTGCGCCCATCACTGGATGATTGAGCCGCCGAACGGTCCACTGAGCGACGGGGTGTGTCAGCGGTGTGAGGAGAAGCGGGAGTTCAAGAATTCCGCCGAATGGAGACCTTGGCTTTTCACCATCAATCACCCAAAGGTGCAATAATGCGAACTGGGTACTATTAGATACCTATAAAAAGGGGCACCCTTACTATCTTTGACGGGGCAATAATGCCGAATTGCCCAGGCTCAAGTCGCCAGTAGACTTGCCAAGTTCAATCGGTTGATTTATGCTACCTATAGTTAGTTTCCTCCCTTTTTGAAGCGCCGCTTCCGGTGAGAGGACCACCGGGGCGGCGTTTCTTGACGCTTACTGCCCTGGTCTTAGATCGGCAATGCTTCCTCGGTCCTCTCTGCTGGCAACTCGACCCCGAAGGCATTCAAGTTGAAGGCCAGCATGACGTAGCAGCCTCACGTAATGGTCACGCGGTCTCCCCGCTTGAACCGGTAGTAGTGGCCCCTGCTGGGGACGGCGGCGGATGGTCACACGGTCCGGCAATGGTCCGGTGTCAGTCTCAGCCGGTTGGGCCACCACCATTAATTCTATTTTGCCGATGGGCGTCAGCCAGATTGGCAGTTCGTCTGCGGGCCTTATGTCGGTGGTGAAATTCTTGACGCTGGGGAAGCCGGCGTCGATGAGTTCCTTGTAGCGAGAAATGGCGTCGGGGGTGTTGGAGTTTCTGTAAATGGGGATGAGCCGGGTAGGCTGGTTAGATGCGTCTTAAATCTCACCACAGAGCCCACGGAGAACGCTGAGGTATAAATATTTTGATTTTATTTCTCCGCGCCCTCTGTGCTCTCTGCGGTTAATTGTGGTATCTTCAGGCGTCGAAGCCTCTCAGCAATTTGCCGGGAGTTGCTCCGCTGAACTCGCCCTCTTTGATGACGGGCACGCCGTTGACCATCACATGGGATATTCCGGTAGCATAGCTGTGGGGGTGTTCGAAGGTGGCGGTGTCGGCCACCCGCATTGGGTCGAATACTACCAAGTCGGCCCACATACCGGGGGCGATTCGGCCCCTTCGGGTCAGCCCCAATCGGGACGCCGGTAGCGAGGTCATTTTGCGAATGGCCTCCTCCAATGGCACAACTTGAGATTCCCGCACGTACCGGGCCAGGAAGCGGGGAAACGTGCCGTAGGCTCTAGGGTGCGGCTTACCTGAAGAAAGCACACCCTCGGTGCTCAGGGAGCTGCCGTCGCTACCCACAGCCACCCAGCGGCTACCCGCGATCACCGCCACGTCCGCTTCCTGTAGCGAGTGCATGATCACCGAGGGTTCGCCCTGCTGGTACAAGTAAATCGCCGTGTCCATGGGGTCGAACCCCCACCTTCCGGCGATCTCCGTCAAGCTCAGACCCTCCAGGCTCCGGTCGGGTGGAAAGCTGGCTATAACGATTTGGTCAGGGCCGCCGCGCCGCTGGAAGTTCTCCTGTATATCGTCGTGTAGACGGTCCCAAAAGTCCTCGGCTTCCAGTCCGGCGAGGAATCCCTCCCGTCCGCCCACTTGGGCCCAACGGGGGAAGACCCCGCCGGCCAGGCTGGTGCTGCTGGCGGTATAGGGGTACTGGTCGGCCGCCACGTCTATTCCCTCGGCCCGAGCTCTTTCTATCCGTTCCAGCAGCTCGTGAGACCGCCCCCATGAGGCAGGTCCCA
Source organism: Dehalococcoidia bacterium (assembly GCA_965197565.1). Classification (GTDB taxonomy): domain Bacteria; phylum Chloroflexota; class Dehalococcoidia; order Lucifugimonadales; family UBA3495. Next base: position 837,985 of record CBDANK010000002.1, on the reverse strand, counting down.
CACACTTGAGATGGGAGATTTGGACCCGAACACCCGACAGCCGGCCTATGGCGATGGACTCCTCTACTGAGCCCATTAAACTGATACTGTAGTCGCTCTCGTCCCTCATGTGGGTTGAATACAGCTTGCCCCGCTGGGCTGCTTCCCGGGCCAGTGCCACAACCTCGTCGGTGCGGGCGTAGCTTCCCGGCGCGTAGTACAAGCCGGTAGAGAAACCCAACGCGCCGTCCTCCAGGCTGTTGGCCACCAGCTCCTTCATCCGGTCCAACTCATGGAAAGTCGGCCCGCGGTCTTCAAACCCGATCACAGCCGCCCGGACGGTCCCGTGTCCTACTTGTGTGGCCAGGTTCAGCGTGGAGCCCGACTGTTCCAACTTGGCGTGGTATTGCCAGAAGTAGTCCCAGCCCATCTCATGCTCATCACCGTAGAGGCCGAGGCGCTCTTGGGCGAACTTCTTGGCATCGCCGCCGATCAGCGGAGCGCAATAGCTGAAACCGCAGTTCCCGGTAAGCTCCAGAGTACAGCCCTGCCGCACCTTGCTTTGGGCTGCGGAGTCCAGCAAAAATGAGAAGTCGCTGTGGGTGTGCAGGTCGATGAATCCCGGCGAAACGGCCAACCCCGAGGCGTCAATAGTCTCCACCGCGTCCTCTTCCAGGATGCCGACCGCCACTATCCGGCCTTGTAGCACCCCGATGTCCGCCGGGTAGCCAGGCCCTCCAGAGCCGTCAAATATAGTTCCGTTCTTGATCAGGAGATCGTACATCTTGCCCGGTCCTTCTACTGTTGCGAAGTTTCGAGTATTTTAACCGGCTGTTCTTAATTGGTGAAGCTCTCAGCTTGTATTTCCCAGATCAAACTGATTGCCCTGCCTGTGGGACTCGCTGGCGTGCTGTGAACTATAAACCGACATCCTGAGCGCGCCAACTGCATCCGATTCACTGAACTGACCACTTTCATAGAGCAACCACCTCTCTGACGAGCGTAAAAATGCTGAATCCCCTACCCTTGCCCAAAGGCCTCCCTCGGGGTGGCCAATTTACCCTGGACGACCCCGTAACATTGTCACCCATACCGTCGCTTCCCGAGTAGGCTAGCCAGGTGCCAGCCGAAGCCGGCTGATCCGTTCTAATACTACAGTCGCAGATGTAGGGCAGGTAGAATAGGGGCATTCAACGAGTGGTGAGGTGGTGATTGTTGTGAAAGATGAGGTGGCGGAGGTCGCCCGGTGGGCCGAGGGCATCGACCAGGTACACCGGTGCATAGCGGGAAGATTCCGGCGACCGGAGCCGCGCCGCCGGGTTCTGGACTACCTGCGTGGTCTGCTCAGTGCAGTGGAGCGCAAGAACGGTTGGCAACTGGCGGAGCAAGCTGGCGACGCAACTCCCGACGGGGTGCAGCGCCTGTTGTACAACTACCGTTGGGACCCGGACCTGGTTCGCGATGACTTGAAAAACTACCTGATGGAGCATCTGGCCGACACTGGCGCGGTTCTGGTGGTGGACGAGACCGGATTCCTCAAGAAAGGGGAGAAGTCGGTTGGGGTGCAGCGGCAGTACGGCGGGACGGCGGGACGGATCGAGAACTGTCAAATTGGCGTTTTCCTGGCCTATGCCAGTGCCAAGCAACTGTCTTGAAAGTCAATAGGAATGGGTGAGGGACTTGGTGGCCGGGTGGTTCCAGGACGAGCCGTACTTGAGCATGGAGTTGAGGATTATCAGCAGCTTGCGCATACAGGCGGTCAGAGCCAGCTTTTTCGGCTTGCCGGCAGACAACAGGCGCTGGTAGAAGTCCCTGATGACCGGGTTGAAGCGACTGGCTACCAACGCCCCCATGTAGAGGGCTGTGCGGACCCTGGCCCGTCCACCCCAGAGGGTGCGTTTGCCCCGCAGGGCACCACTGTCCCGGTTGAAGGGAGCCACGCCCACCAGGGCAGCGATCTGTCGGCGGTTGAGAGTGCCCAGTTCGGGCAGGTATGCCAGAAGGGTAAGAGAGATCTGGTCTCCGATGCCGGGTACGCTGCGCAGCAGGTCGTCCTTCTCCCGCCATACAGGACTCTGGCGGAGGGTCTGGCGCAAGCCCTGGTCCAGGTCGTCCAGCTGTTGCTTGAGCCAGGCGATGTGGGCCTCAATGCTGGGCCGGACGGCCATAGTAGCACTGGAGAGTCGGTTCCTCTCCGCTACCAGCATGGTCATCACCTGTTGTCTGCGGGCCACCAGCGAGCTGAGGACCTGGGTCTCGGCGTCCCGGAGGGGACGTCGGGGAGGACGGACGGCCTCGGCGAAGTGAGCCAGGACCGCCGCGTCCAGGGAATCGGTCTTGGCCAGCCGCCCAGTGGCCCTGGCAAAGTCCCGCACCTGGCGAGGGTTGACTACCACCACCGGGAGGGAGGCAGCTGCCAGGGCTGCCACCAAGGGCAGTTCCAGCCCACCCGTAGCCTCCAGCACCAAGGCTGCGGGATTGAGTTGCTGCATCTGGGCCACCAGTGCCGCGGTCCCGGCCTGGTCGTTGCAGACCTCACGCCGGTCTCCCCCAGGACGGATGGCCACATCCACCCGGGCCTTGGCCACATCGACCCCTACGTAGATACCGTGTTGCTCCATGAGAACCTCCCTGCGAACCGTCGGCCCGTCCTTGCCAGATGCGGGCTTGGTTGACCCAGGCAACTGTGCGGGCTCTGTTCTGAAAAGGGTGCGGCGACCCAAGCTTGACAACGGTCTTCTATGACCCAGGGCGGGCCGGTCTGCCGCACCCCGCACACCTAAGAAAGAAAACTATCCACCTCCAAGCTAAGATACAAGGGCAGAACCCTGCTGGACCGGGAACTGTACCTGCCCCAGGTATGGGCGGAGGACTGGGAGCGGCGGCGGGAGGCCGGGGTGCCGGAGAGTGTCGGCTTTCGGACCAAGCCGCAACTGGCCCAGCTAATGCTGGAGCGGGCGCTGGCATCGGGAGTCCCCTTCGGCTGGGTTGCCGGAGCTGAGGTTTATGGCAACGACCGCAACCTGCGGCGGTGGCTGGAGCGAGAGGGAATTCCCCAGGTGCTGGCCATCAGGAGCAACGAGAAGCTGTGGGCTTTGACCGACAAGGGTCCCCGTCAGGTGCGGGCTGACCGGCTAACGTCACAGGTTGACGAGTTGGCTTGGACCAGGTGCAGCGCCGGCAACGGGGCCAAGGATCCCCGGGTCTACGACTGGGCCTTGGTGGAGGTCCGGCCCCTGAGAGAGCCGGGGAAGGGCTACTGGCTGCTGGCCCGGCGCAGCATTGCCAAGCCCGGGGAGCTGGCTTACTACCTATGCTTCGGCCCGGCGGGAACGGCCTTGGAGGAACTGGTGCGGGTGGCTGGGACCCGGTGGGCCATCGAGGAGTGTTTCGAGGAGGCCAAGGGACAGGTGGGACTGGACCAGTACGAGGTGCGGTGGTGGGACGGCTGGTACCGGCACATCACCTTGGCGATGCTGGCGCAGGCGTATCTGTCCGGAATCAAGCATCAGGCCATGGAAGGGGTAGAAAAGGGGGCTATTACGGTCCGGATGACGCACTGATTCCCATGACGGTCCCGGAGGTGCGCCGGCTGCTGACCCGCCTTGTATGGACGGAGAACCAACTGCCTGATTTCATCCTGTCCTGGTCCTGGTGGAGACGGCGCCGCCAAGCCAGAGCCCGGCAATGCCACTACAAACGCCGCCTGTCAAATCTGCGACTGTAGTACTAAGGGTTCTATAGTGGGAACCCAACTTTGTGTGCTCCTCCACTTGTGAGCTTTCCCCCGTTGTTGGACCCCCTCAGTTAAGGGAGGGTTACGCTCAGCAGTACCATCTTTAACTAGGGACAGGAGCGCCAGCCGGACGGCCTCTTGACTCGGTTGGGGTTCGTCTAACCCTTCCACAACGTCCTTAGTGGTTACCCAATCCGTCCCGAGTACTTCCCGAACTCGCTCTTTGATTTCATCCCCTTCCAGTGCCCGGGGATCTCCCAGGAATTTGAGGGAATTGTCCTCCAACATTTCGTAGACGGCATCCTCGACTGTGACAACCCAGCCCCATCCTCTGAGTGTGCGCCTGCGGTCGTGGTGGCGGTCCCTGTCCAACTCCAACACTACATCGACAATGCTGGCGTAGGCATGGCCACCAGCCGCTGCTTCCCCGTGTTCACCGCCGCCTTTGCGGGTGTGATGACTTAGAATCAATGTCCTGGAATTCAATCGAACCATTGCCAACAAAGGGCTAAGAGCTAGGTTGATTGCAGCGTTGTCGTTCTCGTCACGGATCATTAGGAGTTTGGTCGTGTCGATAGCCACCACGGACTCGGAGCCCGAAGCGATAGTCGCCTCTATCGTCTCACGGTCACACCCCATCGCAAACACCATGTTGACATCGAGATTGTCAAACGGATCTAGCTTTCCGAGACGTGCCCACCACACTGACCGAGGTTCCTCGGTGAAGAAAAGTACAGAATCTCCTGACCTCCCCCATTCCAATACCAAACGGGTAATTAATTCGGTTTTCCCGGCCTTCGGATAGCCGGACAGTAGATGCGACCACCCAGTGATAAAAGGAGAGGTGTCGACTGCACCTAAAAGGGGCAATCGGTTCATTGCGGGCACATTCCCTGATAAGGCATCTTGCTGCAAGATAATGGCGGAAATGCGAGGTAGCACCGGTTCCGTTTGCTTGTAGGGTATGCCCTTATCGTACCAGAGGAACCCTATCCTCTATATGCAAACGGAATGCCATATCTACCCCTTGCCCGTTCCCTTTCCGCGTAGCGTCTCTCAATTTGTTTTATCGTCGCCCAATTCAGGCCGCAATCGTGCAGCAAAACCCGGCGCAGGTGCGCCGGACTCCAATCCAGCACTAACTGGAGCTTCCTAAAGCGCACGCCCTCAAGGATAAGCTCTCCGAGCAGGCGATTCCGCTCTTTCAAGCCCTTGGTCTTGCCAGCCATTAGCCCCCGCACGTAGCCTACCAACACCAGCAATTGATCGCGTTCAGGAATGGACTCGCCCAGGAGCTCCGATAGCTGCGGCATCTTCAAAAGGCGGCTTTCCCGCCGTCCATCTTCATAAATAGTCAAGACGTAAGGCCGTCAGATGTGGTAATACCATAGCGTCGTTGTACGACCTTGGGGGACGCTGTTTTAGCTTCAAACATGTTCTCTGTCTATTCGATGTTTCCAAAGTGATAAAAAAGTGATTGCCGACGAAATCTCACACTTGAAAAGTGAATCACTTTCTTATCACTTAGCTTCGCTCTTTCCTTCGATGCACCTAGGGATTTCCCCATCTAATGATATAATTATTTTGCGCTCCGCCGTTCCCAATATATCGATTCGCCAAGTGATTGCTTCCCGAAACGGGTGGGGGACAAAGCCCCGGCCGGGGCGAATGTCATCGTGCTGAACGCCTCTTCAGGGTGGCGTGTCCCCGATAGCCCTGGGGCGGGCTGCCAGCCACTCCTCGATCTCGGACTCCCGCCATCGGACGGCGCGGTCTCCGATTTTCAATGGCTCAGGGAAATCTCCATTGCGCATCAGGCGATAAATGGTGGAACGTCCCAGCGCGGTACGGCTTCGCACCTCGCTCAAGCGCAGGAGGCGGCCGGTACTTGCAGTGCCCATGATGTACCCCCTTCGAAACGTTACTTGTAACGGAGGGTACGGCAGGGCTAGCGGCTTGTCACCGTGAAAAATCAGGGCTAATTTTTGCCGCGGCTAGAGATATTTGTTCCAGCTTGCGAATTCTGGACTCGACGGTGTCCTCCGGGCATTTTTTGATGTGGGCGATGTGGCCGATAGCGTCTTCACGAGTCCACCTTAGAGCCCGTAGAAACTTGCAAGCCGCCAAATATCGCAAGGCTCGGTCTAACTCTTCGGGCCGACCGCGTTTACGGGGACGGCCGCCCCGGACTAATTGGTATAGGCCCCACACATGCAGGATACAAGGGACTGGTTCGTCATTCATTAACAATTCTTCTATAAGGCTGCGCAGTGCGTCCCAGGCCCACCGCTGGGTCTTGGCCTCCGCAATGTAGATGAGCAGCACCATCAACAAGTTGGCTTCTCCCGGACGGCTCGCGAAGGAAAGACCTGAATGAGCATCCTTCCACCTGGACAGCAAATCAGAAAATTTCGGGATACCTGGAATTTTGTCGTCCAATACGTCGCGTAGATGATCGTCTCGGACCTGTTCAGGCGTCTTTCCCGCCACGTCGGTCATGCCGGTAACGTAAGCCTCCTGAGCCTCCATTAGCGCCTGTGTCAGGTCGATTAGTTCGACCTGCGTGTCCTCCGCCTCGGTGCCGTGACCGGTGTCCGGAGGCTGTTCAGCCGTTCCATCGTCCTTAACGGTCCCGCCGGTAACGTAAGCAGCCCAAGCGTCCATCAACGCACGGCGCTGGTCGAATAGGTCGCTCCGCATATATGCTGCCTCAGTGCTGTTGCCGACGTTATGGGCCAAGGCGGCTTCCGCGACCGCCCACGGTGTGGGCGTGCACTCGGCAACCCAGTTTCTGAAGGAAGTACGGAATCCATGCGGTACGGCCGGGATTTCCAGCCGCCGGAGCATGGCGGTGAACACCATCTCCGACGCCGGCCTGCCACTACGGGCGGCGGGGAATATCAACCCGTGACCGTCGCTTAGGCCCAATGCTTGGCGCAGTATCTCCATAGCTCCACTGGACAATGGGACCCGGTGGGGCCGCCTGGCCTTCATCCGGGCGGCGGGAATCTCCCAGGTTGCCGACCCCCAATCGATTTCAGTCCAATCAGCCGACCGGACCTCGCCGGAGCGGCTGGCGGTCAGTACCAGAAACTCAAAGGCCAGCTTCGTGGAAATGCTGGCCGTAGACTCCCTGACCTTCTCCACCGCACCCGGCACTTGGCCATGGGGCAAAGCCTGATGGTGTTCCTTCAGCCGCTGGGTCTTTGGCAGGGCTTTAAGCAATGAGCGTCCCGCCGGATTGTCCGGCCGGTGCCCCTGTGCAACCACCCAATCCATAACCGTTTCCATTCGCTGCCGGACCCGGCTGGCGGTCTCCGGCTTGCTGGTCCAGATGGGAGTCAGGGCGTCGATGACATCGGCGACGGTGATGGCGTCAACCGCCCTATCCCCGATTAGCGGGAAGACGTAGGTCTGGAGCGTCGATTGCCACTGGGCCGCGTGTTTCGGGTTGCTCCAAGTGGGGTGGCGCAGCTCGATCACCCGGGCGGCGGCTTCAGCGAAGGTGGGGATGGATGGGACCGGCTTACGGGCGGCTTCCCGACCTTCACGTTTCTCAGTAACCGGGTCCCGCCCTTCGGCAACGGCGGTGCGATTGTCGTGGCAGATGGCCCGGGCTCTGGCCAGGCTGACCGCGGGATACGGCCCGAGCCCTATGTCCCGGCGCCGTCCATGGATTACAATGCGTTGGACCCAGGATTTGCTGCCGGAAGGGGCGATGTTGAGGTAGAGGCCGTCTCCGTCTCCGTGCCGGCCTGGTTTGACCAGGGCCTTTACCTTGAGTGCGGTGAGCTTGCCCATGCCCCCTTCCTTACCACAGATATTCCCACATAATAAGTGGGATGCAGTGGTATTTTACGGGAGTTCGGGAGAAGTCTCAAGGCCCGACTATCAGTAATTCAGCTATGAGTGAGGGGCTTTTGAGGCTTTATGGAACGGCAAGAAACATTAATATGGCGGAGGGAGTGGGATTCGAACCCACGATACAGTCACCCGTATAGCGGTTTTCAAGACCGCCGCCTTCGTCCACTCGGCCATCCCTCCCTGGTCAATTCTATATCTATTTTACGCCCTTTGTCGCCACCTCAATCTTTGACTATCTTTTGAGTACAGGCGGAATATCGGCGTCATTCCGGGGAGACGGACATAATATTGGGGTTGTTTTGACCAGGGGGCAGGCCTATGGGGGAGGAGTTGACGCACAGGTCTTCCACCCGGCCCGTGTTTGCTGCCGGATTCGTCCTTAGCCTGGCTTGCGGGGAGTGCAAAAAGGCTCGTTACCAGCCCAGGGCGTAACAGGCGCGGCGAGGGTCGGCCCCGGTGCTTAGAACACCGGTTTCTGCGTCCCGTCGAGCGACGGTGGCGCCCAGACCACAATCCACAACCCTTTCAATCTTGTGGCCCAAGGATCTCAGCTTATCCGCCGTCGACTCAGGGAAGCCTTCTTCCAAGTCGAGGCGTCCGGGGTAGTAGACGTGGGGGTAGAAGGAATTGGTGACGCTCTGGCTGGCGAACCGGGGCGCCTCCACCGCCTGTTGCGGGTCCATGCCGAATACCAGAACATTGAGAATCAGTTGCACGTTGGCCTGGGCCTGGTTGTCTCCTCCGGGACAACCGATGGTCATGGTTGGCTGGCCATCCTTGCTAAGGATGTAGTTGATCAGGGTGGTCCGGGGCCGCTTGCCCGGCTCCACCACGTTGGGGTGCCCTTCTTGGCAGTTGAACATCTCGATACGGGTGCTGAGGCAACAACCCAACTCGGGGAAGAACACCGATTTAGCGAAAGCGCCGCCGCTGATGGTCCCGCATACCATGTTCCCTTCCTGGTCCAAAGCAGCGACATGGGTGGTGCCGTCGCTGCCGGCGTCGCTGCCGTCCTGAACTCCGGCAGGAATGGGAGCCGGTGCTGCGCCGGCTTGGTTTCCACTCTTGGAGTAGCGCCGGGGCTCGCCGCAGGGAGGCAGTTGGGGATGGGCTTTGCCGGGGTCGATAAGGCTTGCCCGCTCCGCGGCATACTCTTTGGACAGCAGTCCGTCGATGGGCACCGGGGAAAACTCCGGGTCGCCATAGTAGGCTTCCCGGTCGGCAAATGCCAATTTCAACGCTTCCGTCACGGTGTGAATATAGGCCGGAGAGTTGTGGCCCATTTGGAGCAGGTCAAAATGCTCCAGGATGTTCAGAGTCTGCATGAGCATTGGACCCTGGGTCCAAGTGCTGTGCCCCCATATTTCATAGCCGTGGAAAGTAGAGCTGACCGGCTTCTCATACTTGGCGCTATAGTCCGCCAGGTCCTGCAGGGCTAAGATGCCCCCCGTCCTTTGTGAACACTCGGTAATGGTCTTGGCAATGGGACCTTGATAGAAGGCGCGGCGGGCAAACCGAATGCCCTCCGCGCGGCTTTCCAGCCCGGCGCCGCCTGAAGAAACCATGCTTCTGAGAGTGTTGGCCAAGCCAGGCTGAACCAGAAGCGAACCGGGGAGAGGAGGCTGGCGGTCGCGGTAGAAAATATCCCAACCTCCAGGCGGGTAGTGATCGAATTGCTCTCCGGTGGAGGCCGGCTTCAGGCGGTCTATCATATACTCATAGTTTGGGATGCCCTGTTCAGCGTAGTGGATCGCCGGAGCTAGAACTTCTTCCACGGACTTGGTCCCGTAGTTTTCCAGTAAGGACAGGAATGCGTCCACCACACCCGGGACGGTGAAAGAAAAGTGGGCTCGGCGCCCCGGACCCGTTGGAATCCGGTCCATGCCCCGTGACTTGTAGAACTCGGCGGTAGCCTGTGCCGGGGCTACACCCTGGCCACTGAGGGATAGTAGTTTCCCGCTGGCGGCGTGGTACAGCATGAAAACCCCCTCCGCCGCCAACGAGTAGGAAGCGATTGGTTCGATCACCGCTGCTGCGAAACCTGCCGCCACCGCCGCGTCGAAGGCATTGCCGCCGGTCAGCAACATTCTCATGCCGGCCATTGACGTAAGGTAGTGGCCGGTGGAGATAACACCCTGGGTCGAGTACACCACTGGACGCCCGGTGGCAGGAGGGGCAATGTCTCCTTGCTCTAGCTCATAGGTAATTTCGCGCCCAACCATCCTGCCCCCTGTTGGCCCAGGTTTTCTGAATACACACGGTCGCCAGTGGCTGTCCAGCCCCGTTGCGCTTATCCGCAAGCCAGGGAATATAGTTGGGCAGCGCCCTCAGGCAGAGGGTGGGCGGTCCAGGTGTTACCGCTGTCATCGCTTGCCCACACTTCGCCGCCGTTGGTGGCGCAACACATGTTGCTAGGGTTGCGCTGATTGAAAGCGAGGGCGAACATAGTGCTCTGAGGCCGGAATTCCAAATCTATTCGTTCCCAGTTCACCCCGCCGTCGGTGCTGCGGTACAGCGCGCCAAGGTCACTCTGGAAATTGGCTCCGGCCGCCACCCAGATGGTTTTGGGGTCGCCGGGGACCTCTCGAATAGACCGGCAATAGGTCTGGCCCTTTTCGTTCAGCACTTCTATTGGCACCCTCAGCCAGTGGTCTCCCCTATCGGTGCTGCGGAACATGCCGGCTCGGGCGATGCTCAATACGGTCCCCGGCCGGAAGTTGCTGGCCAAAACTCCGTGCATGTCCACCGGATCATCATTGAGGTATTGGCCGTGGCTCAGGTTCTCCCAGTGCTCGCCGCCGTCCAGGGAACGAATGATTCCGCCCACCTCAATGGCGCCGTATAGCTCATCGGGGTCGGACACACTGCCGGATAGCATCAAGACGCGCTTCGCCAGGTTGGACCCAGGTCCCACGGTAACCTCGGGAAAACGCACGCTGACCGGCAACTGTTCCCATCTTTCTCCCCCGTCGTCACTGCGATAAATCTCGGACGAATCGTAGCCGGCGAACATCACCTGGGGGTCTCTGGGATGATATAGCATCGACCATACCGGCAAGCCATGGTCCGGCACATTTACTTTCTCCCAATGGTCTCCGTGGTCCGCGCTTCTATAAGGGCCGTGCTGGGTGCCTACGTAAATAATTTCCGGATTCCGGGGATGGACGGCTATTGCCCTGACCGCCGGCGCATCCGGTAGGCCGTTGCTGAGAGTCTCCCATTCTCCCCCGCCCTCGGTCATGCGGTACAGGCCGCTCATGACCGTGCGGCCTGGGGCTGTTTCCCCGGCCAAGCCTGCGAAGACGAAATGCTTTCCGTTGCCCGAAGTGCTTGTCGCCATAACCTTCTCCTCCCAGCCAGCGGCGTATGGGCAGCAATTGCCGGTTTGTTGTTGAATAGGGCAATTCCAACACAGAGGCACTTCGTTGTCAACAACGCAACTGTTCAGAGTTGGTCAGCACACTAACACGGAACCGCTCATCCTGAGCGCAGCGGAGTCGAAGGACCGATTCCCCTCAAATCTGAACAGTTCTCAACAACACGATATAATGGATCTAAATGGACGAAAGGCTTGGAGTCAGGACCGGACAGCTATTGATGTAATGTGGAGGTGCTCCAGTGGCTAAGAACGGCATTAAAGTGATCGATGCCGAGTTGCACGTGATGGAACCGGTAGACTTGTGGGACCGTTACATAGACCCGGAATTCAAAGACCGCGCCCCTCGCCGTTTGAATGAACGCCGCTGGGATATTCGCACTGTCGTGGATGGCGAGGTGATGGCCAGTATGAGCGACCACACCTATGCCGGTATGAGCGACGCAGAGGAGCAAACTCTGGGACAACGGTACGCTGAGGAGATCTCCGCTAACTTCGACCCGGCATCGCAATTGAAGGCCATGGATGCTGAAGGGCTTGACTTGGCGGTGCTTTACCCTACTTCGGCCATGTACATCACCGCCAAGAACGGAATGGACCCTCGCTTCGCCGAAGCGGCTTGCCGGGCCTACAATAACTGGCTCTACGATTACATTCAGGAGGGAGACCCAAGGCGGATGTTTGGGGCGGCCGCTATCTCGCCCCACGACGTGGAAACCGCGACAGCGGAAATACGGCGTTCCGTGGAAAAACTTGGCTTTAAGGCTGTATTCTTAAGGCCCAATATGTACAACGGCCGTCCCTGGCACGACCCTCACTACGACCCTATCTGGGCCGAGGCTCAAGATTTGGCGATCCCAATTGGATTTCACGAAACAACCGGCTCCCGAATGCCTGCCACAGGCGCGGACCGTTTCCCGGACGATATGGGCATCGCTCACATCGCAACCCATTCCGTGGAGCAAATGATGGCTTGCATGGACATAGTCATGGGCGGCGTCATGGAGCGGTTCCCCGGACTCCAGTTTGCTTTCTTGGAAGGTCAATGCGGCTGGCTGCCCTTTTGGCTGGACCGGATGGACGGCCATTACGAGTGGCGTTACCCCTACGGCGAGATGCGGCACCTCAAAATAAAGCCCTCGGAATACTTCCAACGACAGGGTTACGCCGCTTTGGAAGTCGACGAGGACTTCGTCTCCCACGTGGTGGATGTTGTGGGAGACCTGCGCTTGGTGACTACCAGCGACTTTCCTCATAGCGACGCCAAGTATCCCTTTGCCATGGACCGGTTCATGGACCTGCCGCTTAACGAAGAGAGCAAAAAGAGAATCCTGTGGGACAACCCGGCTCGGCTGTACCGGCTTTAGCGCCGCAGCTTCGGACGAGCTTGACACCCCTAGGGGCGGATGCTAAAATCGGCCCCATCCCGCGAGTGAGCAATTGGCCGTAACGCATGGGTTGCGCCTTGCTCCGGCAGAAGAACGGCGCGAGCGCAGGACCTAAGCTCCCTCACCAAGGTCCTTGAAGGAAGGTAGGAACATGGCACGCCAAATAATGAAGGGGCTCAAGGATGTCTATTTGGACACCACCGAGTCCAGCTTCATCGACGGCCAAGAAGGCAAGTTACTCTATCGCGGCTATAATATCCACGATTTGGCGGAACAGTCCACTTTCGAAGAAACCGTACATCTTCTACTTTACGGCAGCTTGCCAAACCAGCAGCAACTCGAGGACTTCGACGCCTCCCTTCGGGCCAACCGCATAATCCCCGACGAAATCATCCAGGTCTTGGACTTGGTCAAGAGCAGCCACCCTATGGACGCCCTTCGCACTGGCGTGTCGGCATTGTCCGCTTTTGATCCGGACGTGAACGACAACTCCACCGAGGCCACCATCCGCAAAGCAATCCGCCTCACCGCTATGGGGCCGACCATCGTCACGGCGCACCACCGGCTAAGGCAGGGGTTGGAGCCCGTGGCTCCCGACCCGTCGCTGAGCCATGCGGGAAACTTCCTCAATATGCTCTTCGGTGAGAAGCCGGACCAAGAGACAGTTGATTTGTTGGACGTAGATTTCATCCTCCACGCGGAACACGGCGCCAACGCTTCGTCCTTCGGAGCCAGGGTTTCCGCTTCGACTTTGTCGGACCTTCATTCGGCGGTTACATCGGGCATTGGGGTGCTCAAAGGTCCCTGGCACGGCGGCGCAGCGGAAGAAGTGATGAAGATGGCCCAGGACATCGGCCAGCCGGAGAACGCGGAGGAGTACGCCCGGAAAATACTGGACGGCGGCGGCCGCATCATGGGTTTCGGCCACCGAGTATATAAGGCGGAGGACCCGCGGGCGAGGCACTTGAGGGAACGCTCCCGGGTCTTGGGCGAGAAGATGGGACAGCCGGAATGGTTCCAGATTCTTACCTACCTGGAAGATCAGGTCATGGTGCCCTACCGTTCCAGGGGGATTTTCGTCAATGTGGACTTCTTTGCCGGGTCCATCTACTACCTGTTGGGGATACCCGACGACCTTTTCATCTCTATCTTCGCCTTGGGCCGCATTCCGGGATGGGCTCTGCAGTGCATCGAGCAATACGAAGACAACATTCTCATTAGACCCTTGCTGGAGTACTCTGGAGAGATGGACTTGGAGTATGTTCCCATCGAACAGCGGACCTAGCGCTCGCCAACCGGCAGGATTTTTAGCAGGGGGCCAGGAAGGCCCCCTCTTGTGTTGATTAGGCCGGCTGATTAACAGCACGATGAACGTTGAAGCGAAGATATGGAGGCGCATCGAAGAACGAGGAGCCATTGCCTTCGCCGAATTCATGGAGTTGGCCCTGTTCTGGCCCTACGGAGGATACTACATTTCCGGCGATCCGATTGGGCCCGCTGGAGATTTTTATACCAGTCCCCAAGTCCACCCGGTGTTCGGTGCGCTGCTGGCCGTCCAGTTGTTTCAAATGTGGGAGCTATTGGGCCGCCCGGACCCTTTCACAGTGGTGGAGTTGGGGGCCGGGAACGGTCTCTTATGCCGGGACGTGGTGAACTGTTCGGAAGGCTTGCCCCGCAAGTTCGCCCAGTCGCTGCGCTACGTCTGCTTGGACCGGCGGGCAAGGCCAGGGGTAGAGACGAGTCTTTCAGATTGCCTTCCGGCAACCGGCGTATACCGGGTCGCAGCCTGCCAAATCCCATTCCAACCGGTCGTGGGATGCTTTCTGTCCAACGAATATCTGGACTCATTTCCGGTTCACCAAGTAATTATGTGCCCGGAGGGGCTGCGGGAAGTGTACGTGACCGGGAAGGGCGGTGGACTGGCGACCTGCCTCGGGGAGCCGTCCACTCCGGCATTGGCAGCGCGCCTTGAGGCCCTGGAGATTGAGCTTACAGAGGGTCAGACCGCTGAGATTTGTTTGGGCTTGGACGCTTGGGCCGAGCAAATCGCCGGCGCCCTGGAGACCGGCTTCGTCCTGACGGTGGATTACGGCCACTTGGCGCAAGAGCTTTATTCGCCGGAACGAAGGCGCCGGGGGACTTTGACCACATTTTACCGCCACGCCCAGTTGGACGCTCCACTGCTTTACCTGGGGGACCAGGACATTACTGCCCAGGTTGATTTCACCTCGGTGATTGAGGCGGGGCGCCGCAACGGCCTGGAGTCTCTGGGCATCGTGGCCCAGGGCCGCTTCCTGCGCCAACTGGGGTTGAGGGGGATGCAGCAGCGCTTGGCCGGGTTGAGTCTACCCCAATACGTTGCGCAAGCGAACCGCGCCGGCATGGTTGATGTGGCCCGCCCCGGAGGCTTGGGCGACTTCAAGGTCTTGGCCCAAGCCAAAGGAGTGGGCAGGGCCGACCTATGGGGATTCGGCTGCTCAATCGAAGCGCCCGCTCTGGCGGACCGGATTCCCGTGCCCCTGCTAACACCGCAACATCTGTCGCTTCTGGGAAACCGTTTCTCTGCTGCCGAGGGGCAGTGGCAGGAGTACTGGTCCCAGCAAGATTAGCCGACCGGGGCAGAGGGTCTTTTCATTCTCCGAAATGTCATTCTGAGCCGTAGGCGAAGAATCTTAAATCCTTGAATAGGGGCCTGGCGCGCGGAAGAAATGGAATTCAGGCAGGGTCAGCTTTGAGGCGGCCCAACCGCCAGGTCTATCTGACCCGCGACGGGTTTCATACTTTCCACGACGAAAGTGATGTGTTCGTCCAGGTCGACGCCCAACTCTTCGGCCCCACGTACAATGTCCTCCCGGTTCACGTCTTTGGCGAAAGCCTTGTCCTTCATCTTGCGCCGCACCGAGCGGGGAGCTACGTCATCCAGGTTTTTGGATGGGCGCACCAGGGCTACGGCGCGGATGAAGCCCGATAGCTCGTCCACCGCGAATAGTGTGTGTTCCATCAACGACTCCCTGGGAATGCCGGTATGCTCTCCGTGGGTCAAGACCGCCCGCACCATTTCCTCCGGGTAGCCGTGATCGCGCAGGATCTGCGCTCCGAATTGAGGATGGTCCTCCGGGGTGGGGCAGACCTCCCAGTCAAAATCGTGAAGTAAGCCGGCGATGCCCCAGATGTCCTCGTCTTCGCCAAATTTCCGGGCGTATCCGCGCATAGCGGCTTCCACGGTGTACAGGTGCTTCATTAACATCTCGGTCTTCACATGCTGGCGCAGAAACTCTATCGTCCGGTCCCTATCCATCACATCCATTACTTGTTTCCTCCACATTCTTGTCTTCCGCCTTGAGGTCGCGCGCCGCTTGTGTGCTTACTGTCGAGGGCGCCCCTCGGGCCTGGCAGCGCACCGCTGTGGTCAAAAATCCACTGTGGGCTATCATTCGATGGGCTGGCCGGACGCTGCGTTGAGTGACATGCCAGGGGCGCAACAGGGTTTCCACTGTTTCCACCAACTGAAACCGCGAGTCCCGGTTTAGCTCCATCACCAGTTGGTGCACTTGCAGAATGGTGGGCAAGAAGCTCAACATAATGCCGCCCATTACCAAGGCATCGCCGATGGTTGGCACCGCCTGCCAGGGCTCGGGCACATCCAGCACCACACGGTCAACCCCTTGCTCCTCGATGCCTTGATAAATGTCCCCGACCGTTACGGTGAGGTTGGAGTGGTCCGGGATGACCTTCTTGATGTTGAGCAAAGCTCGCGCCAGCACGGACTCATCGATTTCGTAAGTGACCACCCGACCCCCGGCCCCCACGGCCCGCAGCAGCGCCGCGGTCAGTGAACCGGAGCCCAGGCCCCCTTCGATTACGGTAGCTCCGGGGAAAATGTCGGCGAGACTGACGATGTTCCCCAGGTCCTTTGGATATATAATCTGCGGCCCCCGGGGCATCTCCCGCACGAAGTCCCCCAGGGTAGGACGCACAGCAAGGAGGATGTGCCCCCGGTCGGTTCGATACCAGCCCCCGACGGTGTGGTCGATAAGCTGGCTGTGGTAGAGGCGTCCCAAGTGGCTGTGGAAGACTTGCTCTTCACCTAAAGTCACCAAGTACCGGCGCTCTTTGCGGTCCAGCAGCAAGACCGGATCGCCGGGGTGAAAGCAACTCTTATCTTGATTCGGAGGCTGCATTGTCGCCAGCTATTGTACGCTATTTTAGGCGCTCCGGTCCCGGCCGTTGGTTTCGATAATTGGGCGCGGCGATGGGCTGCCACTCGACTACCATACTGTCCACCAAACGCGAGGCGATCCGAGGCTTGGTTTCCTCCGGGTCCTGGATGGCGGAGGTTATCACCGTAGGAAGCCGGGCTTCGTGGCGGTGAACGATAATCTGGTACAGCTTATCTTCGGCCCATGGGGTGCTGCTCTCCGCCCCCAAATCGTCCAGAATCAGCAACGGCCCCGTCTTCAGTTCCTCGAAGAGCTCGTCATACCCAATGGGGCTGTCGGGGCTGAAGGTGGACCTCAGATGGTCCAACAGGCTGGGCACGAAAGCGAAAAACACCGGCCGGCCCCGGCGCAGGCTTTCGCTGCCAATGGCCACCGCCAAGTGGGTCTTGCCCGAGCCGGAAGGCCCGGTGAACAGAAGCCAGCCCTCCGGTTGCACTGCAAAATTCTCTGCGAACTGTTTGGCCCGTTGCAGAGACTCGCGGTCTTGGCGCGATGCGTTTATTCCGCCCTTCACGTCAAAGGTATCGAAGGTCATCCGGCGTCGCATGTCCTCCGGTAAGCCGCCAAGCCGCCGCGCTAACCGGGTGTTGTATTGGCCTAGTTGGCGCACTTTAGAGAAGCCTTCGGCAGCTTCTATTCGAGACCGCAAACCTTCGTCTAACCTCTGCAACGGGCCCCGAACGGTAATCACCGTGGGCAGAGCGGCGTTGAAGCGGTGGTTGAGGACCTGAAACAGCTTTTCCGCCGCCCAGGGAGTACCGCTTTGATTGCCTAGGTCGTCCAACACCAAGAGGGGCACTTCCCGCACTTGGTTGAAAAGCTCGTCATAAGAGACCGGGGTGTCGGGAGAGTAGGTGGACCGGAGGTGGTCCAGCAAGTCCGCCGCCACAATGAAAAAGACGGTCTGGCCCCGTTCAATGCAACGGTTGGCTATCGCTACCGCCAAGTGAGTTTTCCCGGACCAGCTGGGTCCGGAGAAAGTCAGCCAACCTTGGGGATTTTCGGCATACTCGGCGGCTGCTACCAGGGCTTCTTGGAACATTTGGCGGCTGCCAACATCGGGAAGGGGACCCTCGGGCCGGGTGGCGTCGAAGGTTATGCGGGCCAGAGGCCCCAGGTTGCTGTAACGGTGCAGAGCAGCCGACCGGGTTTCGGTGTCTCTGGTTTGTTGACAGCGGCAAGGAAAGGCTTGGCCAAAGTCGGGATGGTCTACGCTGACCCGTTTCGCCACCCAACCGCTGCCTTTGCACAAGGAACAAACTTCAGCGTCGGGAAGGCTGTCCTTTAGAAAGGCCCCATCGCCGTTGGTATGCCTCAAGGTATTTTTGACGGTTATCCTTCTCAGGATGTCGCCCAAGCTTTCCATGGTCTTTTCCTTCGGCCGCCCAGCGCCGCAAGATCCCGGCTATGTACCGCCAGTTTCGCTTATTCTCGACGACAGCTATTTGGAATGCGTCGTTAACCCAGCTCTGCGGGTAGACCGATTCCGCCTCCTTGAGCTGTTCGGCCAGCATGGGAGACAGAGGGCCCACGTTATTCTCGTACAAAACGAATATGTTGGGCTTTTCCTCCGGCGGCTCCTCCTCTAAGCCCGCTGAGTCTACCCTGTGCTCCCTTTCCCCTAGCTCCTCACCTTGGCGCAACCGGGCCAGAACACTGCGGCCCGCATCCGTGTTCAGCAGGTAGAGCTGACTATTTTCATCATCCCCCTCGGGCCGGTGCATCAACAGGGCGCCGCGGGCCACCGCCAACTCCAAGCCCCGGCGTATCTCCTCCCGGGGGGCTTTTCCGGGGCCTTTAAGCCCCCGAAGCAGCGCCGGGTCATTGAGGAACTCGTCGAGACGCGCCAGTTGCGGACGGCCCCGCTTCCGGTGAAGCAACCAAATGCTCCTCAGTGTAACCTTGAGTTCGGCCAGGTCCTGAATCTGTTCCAGTAGGGGGCCGAACAGGGAATTGGGCACCGGGGTGAATAACATGCCCCGGCCAAAGCCAGAGAATGACATGATCAGAACGCTTCCACTTTTTCCAGAGGATCGAAGCGCACCAGGTTGTCGCGGAAAATCAGCTTCACGTTGCCGGTGGGGCCGTTGCGGTGTTTGGCTACGATTATTTCGGCGACGTTTTTGGGGTAGGGACGCCCTGGGAAATGTTGCTCCCATTCCTCTTCGGTGTAGTAGATGTCTTCTCGGTGGATGAACATGACTACATCGGAGTCTTGCTCGATACTGCCGCTGTCTCGCAGGTCTGAGAGCTGGGGCCGGTGCCCCGGCCGGTTCTCCACCAGCCGGCTCAATTGAGAGCAAGTGATGACAGGGACGCGGAGGTCCCGGGCCATGCCTTTTATGGAACGGGAGACTTCACTGATCTCTTGGACCCGGTTATCGCCCCGGCCCCTTCCTTGGATTAGCTGGAGGTAGTCCACAACCAGCAAGTCCAAGCCGTGCTCCAGAGAGAGCCGGCGGGCCTTGCTCCGCATTTCAACCATTCCCTGGAACGGGGTGTCGTCGATGTACACCGGCAACTCCGAAAGCTGGCCTATGGAGTCGATGATCCGTTGCTCTTCGGCTTCGGTGACCAAGCCCAACCGCAGCCGGTGGGAGTCAATTTCGGCGTCAGCGGACAAGATACGGAGAGCCAGTTGCTCTCGGCCCATCTCCAGGCTGAATATGCCCACAACCGAGCCATTTCGAGCCGCGTTAAGGGAGATGTTCACCGCCAAAGTGCTTTTGCCCAGGGCCGGCCGGGCCCCCAGAATTATCATGTCCGATTGTTGCATTCCCCCCAGAAGCTCATCCAGGTCGTTGTAACCGGCCATGATGGGGCCGCTCCCCGGACCCAAGGGTTCGACCACGGCGGCCCGGTCCTCCAGATACTGGTCATAGATCTGGCGCAAGGCAACGAAGCCCCGTTCCGTCTGGCCGGAACGGACGTGAAACAGGATGTCCTCAGCCTGCCGGAGGGTAATTTCCACATCGTCGGTGTCTTCATAGCCGATAGCTGAGATCCTGGAAGCGGCGTCAATCAACTTCCGCATCGTTGAGGTCCGGGAGACTGCCTGAGCGTAGAACTGGGAGTGGGCGGAAGTGGGTGTAATGGACACCAAGTGGCTCAGGTAAGCCATCCCCCCCACGACGTCCAGTTGGTTAGTACGGCTCAGTTCCCGAGCCAGGGTCACTTGATCGATGGCCTCGTCCCGCTGAAACAGCGCGACACACGCGGAGAAACATATCTGGTTTTTCTCCCGGTAGAAATCCTCCGCCTTTAGCAAAGGGGCCACTTGGAGGAACGAGTCCCCATCGATCAGCAGCGACCCTACGACCGCTTCCTCCGCCTCAAGGTCGTGGGGAAGCAGCTTCTCTGCGTACATCTCCTTATTCCTCAGCTTCGGCTAGGATATGGATAGTGGCCTGGATGTCGTTAGACCACCGCAATACCACTTCGTATTCTCCCGGCTCCCGGATGGGTTCGGTAGCTTCCACCAGCCGCCGGTCGATTTCCCGTCCCACATTGGCGCTCAACTGAGAGGCTATCTGGGTGCTGGTGATGGACCCGTAGTACCTGCCGGTGGGCGTAATTCGGCCTATCACAGAGACGCTGACGCCGTCCAGGTGCTCTGCCAGTTCCTGCATTAGTCCAGTCTCCCGGACCCTGGTTTCATCCCCGGAAGCCTTGATTTTGTGCAGGCGTTTTATTACCTCCGGCGTCGCCAGCTCAGCCATGCCTTGAGGGATCAAGTAGTTACGGGCGTAGCCGTCCGCCACCCGGCGGACTTCGCCGGCACGGGCCTGGTTGAAAACATCTTTGATAAACACAACTTCCATGATGCCGCCTTTCACTTGTGAATCCTTGGGATAGGTTAACTATGCATTATAATGTTGGAGTGATTAGTCCGAAACCACAGAATGCCAGCAAGCCGGACATATTTCGAGACCGTCAACGCCGCGCCTGACGCCTTCAGCCAACCCGCATAACATAAGACGCCTTACCATCGTTCTGTCAAGGGACGCCGAGAGGAAATTCAGAGCTATCGCATTAGAAACAACCTATCCGTCACTCGGGCGAAAAGCCGGAGTCCAGAGGCTACTATGTGGCCGATTGCGGTGACAACATTGGCGAATTAGGGGCCTAGATTCCCGCGGAAGCGGGAATTGCGGATGGCCTTGTGGAGGCCACGTATGCAGATGAAAATGGCAGCCAGGCTCCGATTGCCGGTGGGGAGAGAGGCCGGGTTTTTTTATTTCAGGGCCATTGTGAGCCATTGTGAGCCATGGCCTCAGTGGCCGTTTGATAGATTTGGCAAGGGGTTAATAGCTGCCTATTAATAGCGTAGAGAGGGGTCACCGGAGGTGGCAAGGGGGAAGTGTCGGGAGGTTAGGAGGGGTAGGGCTATCCCATGAGAAACAACCCATCCATCACTCCGGCTCCCCGTTTCCATAGGGACAAGCTTCGCCGGAGTCCAGAGGCTAGTGTGTGGCCGATTGCTGTGAGAGGAAATTTAACGGACAGGAGCGCCAACTTGAGCTTCGTAAAACACATTGAAATGAAAGCTTTACCGCTGCGCCAAGCCATCCTGTCTCACCCTTTTATCACGGGCGTTGGGGACGGGAACCTGCCCGTGGAAAAGTTCAAGCACTACGTCATGCAAGACTATGTTTACTTGATTGACTATGCCAGGGCGCTGGCCTTGGCCTCGGCCCGGGCCCCCGACCTGGACACCATGAGTTGGTTCGCCGGCCTCTTGGACGAGACCCTGAACACCGAAATGGAGCTGCACCGGAGCTACTGCGCCAAATTCGGGATTAGCAGAGAGAAGCTGGAACATACCCAAGCCGCCCCCACCACCATCGCCTACACCAGTTTCTTGCTGAAGGTGGCCCACCAAGATAGTTTCGGCGAACTGGTGGCTGCTCTCCTGCCCTGCCAATGGGGCTACTGGGAAATCGGCGAGCACCTGGCAAAACGGGGAGAGCCCGAGCACGCGCCGCTGTATAGCCAGTGGGTCCGGATGTACTCATCACCTGAGTTCGAGGCACTGGCTCGGGATATTCGCTCCCTAGCCGACCGGGTGGCTGAAGGAGCGGCTCCCGCTGAGTTAGTCAGCATGGAAGTAGCCTACTTGACCAGCCTCCGCTTTGAACACAGGTTCTGGGGAATGGCCTACGACCTGGAAGTTTGGAGTACAGGCGCGCTGAACAATAAGCCCGTGCTCTGAGGCGGAGCTTGATATAATCCCCCAAGTCCCATTTGTAGATTGTGATTCAATATTCGGGAGGGCATCCCATGCCAGCGACCGGGTTTCGTCAAGCGAAGCAGATAGACCGCGTTCCATCAATGAGAGTCCCATTGGATAGTGGGCAAGAGAAGCGTTATCAAAAGCTGGCCGAAGAGGCGGTGATGGTGGACGTGCATCAACATCCTTTTGTGATGCCGGAAGACATGGGCCGGTTCATCGACTATCTGCGGACCAACAGCTATAGCTGGGGATACGATGCGGTAAAGCACGGCGGCTGGTCGGCAGTAACGACAGCCAACATCTTCAGGGGCTTGGTGAACGCCCAAGACTTGTCTTTCGTCGAGTTCGACGACGTGGTGGCCGAGGTAAGCATGATGCTGGCCGACCTTAGCCATCAAAGCGAGGTGGTCAAGGTCGCCAACGCCAAGGACATCGAGTCGGCCAAACAGCAGGGCCAAGTTGGGTTCATGCCAACCCTCGAGCACTTGGCCATAGGCAACCGGTTGGACCGACTGGACACTCTGTACAACCTCGGCGTCCGTCTGGCCGGCCTCACCTATTTCCGCAAGAACTACATTGGCGACGGAATGTACGAACGGAACGACGGCGGGCTCAGTGATTTTGGAATCGAGGTTGTTCGCAAAATGAACGACCTGGGAATGGCCGTTGACCTGTCTCATGCTTCGTTCCGGACTGCTATGGACGCTATCGAGTTTTCTGCGGCTCCGGTGGTGTTCAGCCACAATGCGGCCTATACCCTCAGACCGGTGAGGCGGACCCGCAAAGATGAAGAGTTGCTTGCTTGCGCCAAAAGGGGCGGCCTCATCGCCATTACGGCTGTCCCCAACTCCCTAAGCGACGATCCGGAGCAGGACATCAAGTGCGTCTTGGACCACTACGACTACATGATCCGGCTGGCGGGGGTGGACCACGTGGCCATTGGGACCGACACTATGATCGGCGACCATGTAGCCTTTCACCGCAACATGATGAGGCGGGACGGGCCCCGGGAGTTTCCAGCGCCCTACTTGGACGGCTTGGAGTCGCCGGCGGACGGCCAGAATATCCTACGCGGCTTGGTGGCGCGGGGGTACTCCGACGTGGATGTCAAAAAGATCGCCGGCGACAACGCCTTGAACTTTTTCCGAAGGGTAATGGCCTAGCCGAGTGAGCGTCTTTAGATGAGTACCGGCTCGGTGTTCTTCTGGTAGACTTGGAACCGGTGCCGGGTAGTGTCCACTATGATGACTCTGCCCCGGTCATCCACCTTAACCGCCACCGGCGCCCACAGCACCTTTTCCGGGGTGAAGTCGCGCACTCCGTTGCGCTGGCGGACCATGTCGGGGTTGGACTCGATCTTGGCTACGCCCAACTTGGATAGACCGGCGTCGCCGGTGAACTCGGTGATGAACCGCCCCTCGGGGGTCAACACTTGCACCCGGTTGTTCAGCCAGTCGGCCACGTAAATGTCCCCGTCTTTGTCCACGGAGACGCCGGTGGGGCGGTTGAACACACCCACGGGCCGGGGCACCACCCTGATACCGCCGTGCAGGCGGGAGATTGAGGCGTCGCCCCCGGTGCCGGGTTGGCCGAAGCTGGCCAGCCATTCTCCATCGGGAGTAAAGGACTGGATCCGGTCGTTGCGCCAATCGGCCACGAAGACGTTGCCGTCCTTGTCCAGACCGATGCCCCAAGGGGTGTTCAACTGGCCGGGGCCGTCGCCGAGGCTGCCGAACTGCCCGATATACTTGCCGTCCAGAGTGAGCTTCTGTACCCGGTGGTTCCGGCTGTCCGCCACGAATATAATGTCGTCCCGGATGGCCAGGCCCGAGGGGCCGTTCAGCTCACCGTCGCCTGAGCCGCGGGTCCCCCAATGGCTGAGGTACTCTCCGTCCTTGTTGTAGATGGTGATCCGGTGCAGGTATTCGTCAGCGACGTAGACGTTGATGTCTTTGTCCAAGGCTACGGAGATGGGCCACAAAAACTGGCCGGGCCCCTCGCCGTATGAGCCGAACTCGGTGATGTACTCTTCCCCGTCGTCACCCAGCCTGAAGACGTTGATCCTGGTACCGTCGGACCTGGACTCGTTAGACCGGTTCACCACGTAGACAACATCGTCGGGGGCCAGGGCAACGTCCATAGGGTTGCGAAAGCCGGTGCCCTGGAACTCGGACCGGCCAGCGACAAAGCTGAAGGTAAAGGTCCGGTCGTTAATACCTAGAAAAACGCTAGCCACAACTTACCTCCTATAATATTAGTCATCACAACCCCTCCAGAGCTTGGACCCAAGCGCCGGAGCAGCCAGATGTTTTTAGCCCTGTCCCGTATCAAACTTGTCTTGATACGGGACAGGGGCTTTAACCGATAACCTGGATACACGAGACAAGGCCATTGGGGCGATACCGGTTTACAGGAAGCCTATTTGCTCGAAGCTTCCACCGACTATGGATTTGGCGTCCAAGCCCATCCACCGCTCCAAGATGGTGCTGTAGGCCGAACGGAAGTCCAGGTTGTGCTGTAGGTTGCCGCCATCTTCCAGTTCCCCGGACTTCAAGGAAGGGTACTCTCCGTACAGCCCTCCCTTTACTTGCTCACCAATTACGAAGGCGATGCCCCCTGTGCCGTGGTCGGTCCCCGACCCGTTGTCGGCGGCCCGGCGTCCGAATTCGGAGTACAGCAGTGTCACAACATTGTCGCCGATGTTCAACTGCCTCAGGTCCGACATGTAGGAGTCGACGTTGACCGCCACGTCCTGCAACAGGTTGGAATGGCCCACCGCTTGGTTGGCGTGGGTGTCGAAGATGTTGTAGGGCGCGGTGGTGAACAGCACCCGGCTGCCGAAGTCGGCGTTATGCACCTGCACCATGTCCCTCAAGTATCCGCCTATGTTCCCGTACAGGTATTCCATTTCCGATTGGTACTTTCCCGGAGCGGTGCTCAGGATGTCCGCCCCTTTCAAAGCCTCGACCCCGGTGCGCCGGATGAAGTCGTTGGCTTGCCCGCTGCCGATGACCGGCGCGTACATCCGCCCGAAGAGGTCCAAGGCTTCGTTCCGCTCCTCTTCCCGTTCTATATCGGTCAGCAGTCCGTACTTACTAAGGTCCCCCACCGAAGCCACCGGCACCCCTTCCATAGCCAGCGACCGGGGCAGCCCCCGGCCGAAATTCACCCCGGTAAGCACATTCTCCGCATTGGGGTCGATGGCTTTGATGGTCCGGCCCAACCACCCTTCCACTCCCAGGATGTCCGGCTCACAGGTCGCCCAGATGTCCATGGACCGGAAGTGGGACAGGCTGGGGTGGGGGTAGCCTATTCCCAGGATGATGGCCAGCTTCCCCTCGTCCCAGTATTTCTTGAAGGGAGCAAAGGATGGGTGAAAGCCCAGTTCATCAGTAAAAGGAACTATCTGGTCTTCGGGTATACCCAGCGTGGGACGGTAGTCCCGGTATAGGGGGTTGGTGAAAGGGATCACCGTGTTCAGCCCGTCATTGCCCCCAGACAGCGACACCACCGCCAGCACCGGGTCTTTGTTGGTCGATACCATTTTCTCTCCTCCGTTACTTGTTGATTTTCCGTTTATTCTTCTGGTTTATCCGAACTGGAACTCCGACGTGGTGGCAATCAATTGGAACATCTCCCCGGCCCGCTTGGCAAATTCGGCCCTCTCCGTTTCTGAGCCATGCCGCAACTCCCCGGCCTTGTCGGCGTGGCTCACCAGTTGTTGATGGGTCTCATCGGCCACCGTCATGGGGCCCACTAAGTCCAAGCACCCCTCCACCAGTTGTTCCGCCGACAAGCTCTCCCCTCGGGCCATCAACCGCTCTATCATCGACTTGACCCCGGGAAGCTCGGTGTCGCCCAGCATTCGGGAAGCGAAGTTGATCCGGTCGATTAGGCTGCCGCTGTTGATCCACTCCGCACCCATGTGCCAGCCCTCCACTGTCGGCGGGTTGAGCAGGTCCATTCCCATGTATATCGGTTCCATCGCCACAAAGAACAGTCCCGGCTTCGGCTCGGTGTGGTCTTGGACCATGCGCATGGTCCCCACGACCACGTCGGCGGGGCTCTTGACCTTGGCGAAGTGAACCGCTTCCGCCTTGAAGAAGTCCGAGGTGAACAAGGCCCGCAACATGGCTTTTATCTCGTAGCCGGAGTCGAAGTAAGCCTTCTCCAGTGCCTTTATAGCTTCCATGTCCCTGGGCTCGGCCAGTCTCCAAGCCGGCACCGGCGGCTCGTCGGCTACGAACCAGTCGTACAGCTTCCGGGAGACGAAGCGGGCGGTAGCGGGTTGTTTGCAGATGATGTCGACGATGTCCTCGCCGTTCCAGTGCCCCGTCTCGCCCAGGAAAGTCTTCTCGCTGCTGTCATGGTCCGCCGGGTCGTAGCGGAACTGGAAGGGGGTCCGGCCGTAGGGGAACACCGGCACGGTGGGAGCCAGGTTCCAGCCAGTGAAGGCCCGTGCACAGGCTTTGACGTCGTCCTCAGTGTAGTTGAACTCGCCGTCCATGCCCACGCCCATGGAGAACAACTCCAACAACTCCCTGCCGTAGTTCTCGTTGACCGCGACTTTGTGGCTCTCGATATTGTCCAGGTAGTAGAGCATGGCCGGGTCGGTGGAGAGCCACAACAGGAGGTCCTTGAAGTTGCCCATTCCTATTTCCCGGAACTTGTCGTACTCCATGCAGGTGGTCCGAGCGTTGTCCACCTTGTTGTCGCCGGCGCACAAAATGGTATGCCAGAACAGGGCCGTCTTCTCTCTCAACTGGTACTTATTGTTGATCATCCGGTACACGATCTCGGTCTGCCCGGTCTCGATGGCCGCTTTGTCGAAGTAAGCAGGGTAGGACCGGTACATCATGTCTTCTTCGATACCGGGATCGTCGCCAGGGTTCAACAGCTCTTCCACAACATTGTCGTAACCCTGGGCTACTCTGGCCTCTATCTCGTCACGGCTTGCTCCGAACCCGGCTCGGCGCAACAAGTGGGCCATCAACGCAATCTCTTTGTCCGCCATTTACTCCTCCTTTGGTCTTCTTTCATACTTCCTTAATATTAAATATCTATCTTCCTGTGGTGTCAATTGGTCAGATTCAATACTAATAATAAGTTAATATCGGTTCTTATCTTGAAGCCCTCTTTGGTGGGTATTCGAAGCGCGTTTAACCGATATAACTCCGGTCTAGGGAAACTGGCGGTCGACCTTCGTGGGGTAGGGCCACTCGTCTTCTGTCGGTATATGGTTGGGCTTTCCCTCGGCAAACCGGCTGGGGCGCATATAGTGGATGTCGCCGGACTGAGCTTGGCCGTCGGCAATCACCTGGGCCAAGAGCTTTCCATAGATAGGCCCCATGGTCATCCCTACGCCGCTGCAGCCAAAAGCAAAGTACAGCCCGTCAACTCCCGGGGCCGGGCCTAACATGGGAGTGTGATCGGGCAAGTACGAATCCGGGGCGGTCCAGATGAGCCTCCATCCGGCCTTCTCCATAGCCGGTATGCGGTGGATCAACCGGCGCGCCCACATGCTGCGAGTCTCCTCTGGGATAGTCTGGGGATAGTTATCGGGGTCACACTCCGGCATGATCTCTCGATTGCGGATTCCCAACACGGTCAGGTCGGCTCCCTCCATGCGCCAATAAGTGCCAATGGTCCTGTCGTGGTAGGCCATGTGATTAGCAATTTCCGGAGGGCGTTGCAGTATTCCACATACGATGCGGCGCGGAGTGAGGGGTATGTCGATTCCCGCCGTTTTCGCCAAGGGCATCGACCAAGCCCCTGTCGCCATCACCACAATTGGGGCGCTGATGCTGTCGCCGGTAATGGTGCGAATCCCCTTAACTCGCCCTCCCTCTACCTCTAGGCTGGCGACTTGGGCGTAGCGCATTAGTTGGACTCCCAACTTTCGCGCCTCTCCCATGAAAGCATTGGCCGCACTGTAGCCGTCCCCATTGCCGGCATCCTGGTTATAGACGGCGCCCCCCAAGTCGTCCACTCGTAGGAAGGGCTGCAAGGTCTTAGCGTCCTCTGGTGAAATAATCTCGGCGCGGATGCCAATAGCTTGCGCCGCCTTAACCGTCTCGGCCGCGCTCTCCAACTCCTCGGGGTCGGTGCCGAAGAGCCCTAAGTCCCCCGTCTGCCGGAAGCCGCAGTCGACTCCCATCTCATTCTGAAACTTCCGGTAGACCTGTACGCTTTGCCACTCCAGGCTCTCCCGCCCAGGCACGCGCCTGGTTCCGGGGGTTAGCATCGCCGATGACCGGCCGGTGGCCCCGGAGGCCACATTATCCTTTTCCACGACGATAATGTTTTTAACCCCCTTTTCCGCCAGATGGTAAGCCGTGCTGGAACCGACAATTCCCGCCCCGATAATGAGCACTTCCGCTGTAGTAGCCACAATTCCTCCTATTTAGCAGTGAGGTAGCCAGACCTCTACCGGGCAACTACCCCAGGCCAAGACCTTTTCAAGACTTTACTGCACAAAACTTCAAACGAAGGGCCTTCTTGCCTGGTCAATATTAAATGCCTTCACTCCGGTGGTGTCAATTGGCCGGATTCAATACTTATTAAGTTGATAGCGGTCCTCACCTTGATACCGCCTATAGTTGGAGTACACTGGTTAAATCCGGTATTCCAATGCCCCAACAGCCACATGGGATATTCTTCTTTGTCACGCGAGCGGCATGAGCAACACCCTCAATCGGCCTGCTAGCGCCCGTCATGCGCGGCGCTAACTGGGCCGTCTCCTTCCAATACCGGGACTTTAAGCTGCTTTGGCCTTCAACGCTTTTTTATTTCCTGGCCTCCGCTATGGAGCAACTCGCCATGGGCTGGCTGGTCTTCGATTTGACGGGGTCAGCATTTATGGTGGGAGTAGTCTTCGCGGTCCGGTCAGCCCCCAGCTTCTTTCTGGGGGCCCTCTCGGGGGTCGTGGCCGACCGCTTGGAGCGCCGCCTCTTGCTGCGTTTTATCACGTTGTGCTCCAGCATCGTGGCGGGTTTGACGGCCCTGTTACTGCTGACTGATGCTGCCCAAGTGTGGACGGTCATCGCCTTGGTGGGGGTGGCGGGAGGCTTTTTCGTCTTTGCGCAAACTATCTCCCCAGCATACGCCTACGACATAGTGGGGCCCGGCCATGCTCTCAACTGCCTTTCCCTTATCGCCATGAGTAATCAAGCCGGCGGGTTGGCCGGTGTGCTTATTGGCGGGGCCTTGATAGGGGTCGTGGGCCCCGGCTGGGCGTACTTGGCCGTCAGCGTCAGCTACCTGGCTTCCGGCATCGTGCTTCTGGGGACGCGCAGGTCGGAGCGGGAGCTACGATTTCGCCGCGAGTCCGTATTACGGAACCTTGTCGGTTACGTCCAGATCGTCCGTCAGAACCGTGTGTTATTGGTGCTTATGTGTCTGGTATCGGTTAGCGAGGTCTTCGGGTTCACTCACGCGACGCTACTGCCCGTGTTCGCCAAAGAGGTTCTAGGTGTGGGCCCCCTGGGGCTGGGTTTCATGTACGCAGTCCGGCAGGGCAGCGGCTTGGTAGGTCTTGCCCTTCTTGCCAGTTTGAGCGACTACCGACGGAAGGGGTTACTGATGTTTTTCCTTACTGCCGCAGCCGGGTTGGCGCTAATGATACTCTCGTTGTCCTCCAACCTGTTCTTCTTCTTGGCGGCCCTGGCCTTGGTCAACGTCTTTCTCAAGTCCGCAGAGGCTTTGTGGAAAACGCTAATGCAGGACAACGTTTCTGATGAGCAACGGGGCCGCGCCATGGGTTCGTATGTGTTTAGCATTGGGGTTGCCCCCGCGGGCCACCTGGGAGTTGGCGGGTTGGCCAGTCTGCTGGGCGCACCGGGAGCGCTTCTGGTCAACGGGGCGGTCCTGACTTTTGTGAGCCTGGCCACGGCTATCGGTCTGCCCAACATACGCCGATTACGATGATCCGGCTGCTGTAGTCGCCGATACCCGTGTGGACCGTGTTCCGAGCCAGCAGGTCAACTACCTTGGTTCTTACTCCAGGATTCCGGCGGCGGCTGGATTGTGGCCGGCATTGTTGTCAACTAATCGCTGCTGCCGGTCCTCCTTGCGATCCCTCGAGCGGCCGGGAAAATCAGGTCCACCCATTGACTGTACATATCGCCTGAAGGATGAAGCCCGTCGAATGTTATTAGACTAGGCTGGCTCGCCGCCAATCGTGAGACCCCAGTGACATCCACAAAGATTGCGCCCACCCGTGCGGCCTCCTCCATAGCAACAAAGTTAAACCGGTCAATTTCTCGGGCTATTCGGTCCCGGTCTAGGTCCTGGGCGAAAGGCGTCACGCCCCAGTCCGGAATCGAGATAACGATTACCCTGGACGGTTCTCCACCTGCGAAATGAACAGAGCGGAGAAGGAGGGCTGAAAATTCCCGCCGGTATTGCTCTATGTCCAACCCGCGGAATTGATTATTCACTCCAATCATCAGCGTAACGATGTCAAAAGGACCCGAGGGGCCAATCCTGGCAATAGCTTCCGCCAACTCGTTAGTTGTCCAGCCGGTTTGGGCAACGATTTCCGGCTCGTTGATAGCTACGCCGTCCTCCTGCAACCGCCTCGCCAGTTGGACCGGCCAGCGCTCGGAGACTTCCACACTCTGCCCTATGGTATACGAGTCCCCCAGTGCCAGATAACGGAGTCTTTTGATGCCAGCGGGATTGTCGTCCTTCGATTTCTCATCCCCTTGGATTGAATGGCCGGTTGGCTCCGATGCCGGCAACGCCGGTGGCGGGGCATTGACGGGAGCAGGTCTGGCCGTGTTTGACGGGACCGACGGCGAAGGCGGCGCCGAGGAAGCACTGCCGCAAGCTATTAACACTATCAGGACCAACGAGGTCCAAGACATCCACCATCGAGACATGGCCCAATGCTACCAGACCCAGTTGGCGCTACAAGCACCTACAGAAACGGGCCCAGAACCCCAGGGCATGTGCAAAGTCGGCCACAGGGATACGAAAATCCCCCCAACCCCCCTTTACGAAAGGGGGGCTCCGCCTGTCTCCCCCTTGCATAGGGGCTCCGCCTGTCTCCCCCTTGCATAGGGGCTCCGCCTGTCTCCCCCTTGCATAGGGGCTCCGCCTACCTCCCCCTTGCATAGGGGCTCCGCCTACCTCCCCCTTGCATAGGGGCTCCGCCTACCTCCCCCTTGCATAGGGGCTCCGCCTACCTCCCCCTTGCATAGGGGCTCCGCCTACCTCCCCCTTGCATAGGGGGGCTCCGCCTGTCTCCCCCTTGCATAGGGGCTCCGCCTACCTCCCCCTTGCATAGGGGCTCCGCCTACCTCCCCCTTGCATAGGGGCTCCGCCTACCTCCCCCTTGCATAGGGGCTCCGCCTACCTCCCCCTTGCATAGGGGGGCTCCGCCTGTCTCCCCCTTGCATAGGGGCTCCGCCTACCTCCCCCTTGCATAGGGGCTTCGTTTGTCTCCTGCTTGCATCGGGGCTTCACCTGTCTCCCCCTTTCGTAAAGGGGGATTAAGGGAGATTTTTTCGCGCCCGACAGGGGCCGGGAAGCTATACACCCACCTTTCCGCGACTTTGCACATGCCTTGCCCAGCACCCCAGGGTCTTTTAATTGTCACCCCCGGCCTACGCCGGGGCAGGCTCTGAACCTTTCGACTAGGCTCAAGATAAACTCCGCGAAGGGTCTAAAATCGCTCTTGCAAGTCAAGGCCGATTCTCCAATCAAGACTTTTAGATTCTTCGTCACAGAGTTTATCCTGAGCGAAGCCGAAGGGCTCCTCAGAATGACCGGGCGTGGTAGTCTGTATTCACCTAACATTGAGAATAGAAAGACCCTGCTGAGCACCCGGACAGCGTTGCGCAGGGCGGCGGGACGGTGTATGGTAGACATACTCATTGGAATTCTACCCTAAAGGAGAACCGGTGAGCCTCAACATCAAAAATGAAGAGACCTGCCGGCTGGCCAGCGAGCTGGCCCGCCTTACCGGCGAGACCATGACCGGCGCGATCACGGTCGCGCTCAAGGAGCGCTTGGAGCGCGAGAGACACGAGCGCAGTGTCGAGGTTCGTCTCCAGAAGATGCGAGCCATCGCGGAGCGCTGCGCCAAGCTGCTGCGCGACGGACCGCCGGCCGTCGATCACGGCGACTTGCTTTACGACGAGCGGGGGCTGCCAAAGTGATCGTCGATACGTCAGCGGTCATTACAATCCTATTCGGCGAAAGCGGAGCGGAGCGGTACGACGAAGCAATAGCGGCAGCTCCGCGCTGTCGCATGTCGGTGGTCAATTTCCTGGAGGCCGCCATCGTTCTCGAAAGCCGCAGCAGTGCTGCGACTGGGCATGAGCTTGATGCCTTTCTGCAAGAAGCGGCTGTTGAGTTGGCGCCGGTCACCCCTGACCATGCACAGGCGGCACGCCGGGCTTGGCGGCGATTCGGCAAGGGCAACCACCCGGCAGGACTGGACTTCGGTGACTGCTTCGCCTACGCACTGGCGGAGGTTGCCGGGGAGCCCCTTTTGTTCAAGGGCCGGGACTTCGCGCTTACCGACATTGAGGCCGCGTAAGGCTACAATCCGGTCGATCCGCCGTGAATTTGCAGGGTGGCGCCCGAAACCCAACGAACAGACGGCCCCACCAAGTACCTCACCGCACCGCCAATGTCCCGGGGCATTCCCCAGCCCAAGGGAATTGCCCGCTCCCTGGCCGCTTGTTCCTCCGCCGAATAGCCAAAGTCTCGGGACAAAATAGGGGCAGGCCCGATCATATGCTTAATCGCGTCTCTGCAATGATTGAATAAAAGCAAGCCGTATCAGGCCAGGAGGACAGTATGCCAGAGTTCGACACGCGGGAATGGCAGGAATTCTTGGAGGCTCGGAACGAACTCGAAGCCGCCAACGAGTACTATTTGAGTCTGGTGGACAAATACACCTCGGTCACGACTGCTATTCAGCCCGGACAGCCCTTGAGAGTCATGACTGTGGCGGCCAAAGCAGAAATGGCGGCGGCTGAAGAACGGCTGGATTTGGGGCGCGACCGGTTGCGCCGCGCTCAAGAACGGGTGCGCTGAAGAGTTCTCCAGCCTGGTCCAAGAAGGCTACAATCCGGTCGATCCGCCGTGAATTTGCAGGGCGGCACCCGAAACCCAACGAGCAGACGGCCCCACCAAGTACCTCACTGCGCCGCCAATGTCCCGGGGCATTCCCCAGCCCAAGGGAATTGCCCGCTCCCTAGCCGCTTGTTCCTCCGCCGAATAGCCAAAGTCTCGGGACAAAATAGGGCCGGGCATTATGGCGTTGACTCGGACGCCCCTTTCGGCCACTTGGGCGGAGAGGGCGACAGTGAGTCCCAAGACACCCGCCTTGGTGGCGTTATAGGCGGGAGACCCTCCTTTTCGTCCGTGACGGGCGGATTGGGAGCTGATGTTCACGATGGAACCTTTCCCCACCGCCAACATAGGCTTGAGGGCTGCTTTGGAGCAGTAGAAGAGACCGCTCAAGTTAACGTCAATAGTGCGCTGCCATTCCTGGTCCGTGAGGTCCCATGCGTTGCCCGGTGGAGCGTCAATACCGGCATTATTAACCAAGCTATCCAAGCGGCCGAACTCATTGAGGGCTAGGTCCACGAGAGCGCGGGCGTTGTTCGAGGAACTGGTGTCCATCACCATAGCGACGGCCTCCCCGCCATGCCCGCGAATCTCTTCCACGGTGCTTGAAGCGTCCTGAAGGTCTCCGATTACGATCCTGGCGCCAGCCTCGGCTAGGACGTTGGCGATGCCCCGGCCGATGCCCTGAGCGGCGCCGGTTACTATGGAAACCTCTCCGTCCAATCTAGTAATGTCGGTCATCTATGCAACACCTCATAACTAACGGGTCCAAGTCGTCATTTCAGCCCGCAAATCAGGATCAAGGCGTATCTCGGACGCTTCCAGCGCATTGTCGATGTGTTCCTGGGTCCGCGCCCCTATTATGGTCGAAGTTACCGCGGGATGCGACATCGCCCAGGCCATCGCCAGATTATAGACCGACATGCCCACTTCACCGGCCTTGGCGCGCAGCTTTTCCAGTATCCGGAAGTTCCGGTCCGTAAGCAGGCGGTCGACAAACCGTCCTTGCAGGCTGGCCCGGCTGCCTTCCGGCAGCGGGGCGCCTTGGGCATATTGGCCACTTAGGAACCCCCCGCCCAAGGGGCTGTATATCGTATTGCTGATGTTTTCCCGCTGGCAAACGGGGAATAGCTGGTCTTCGGTTTCGTACAGCCCGATGGGATAAGAATCGTTCTCAGGATACCTGACAAAGCTCCAAGGGTTCATGACGAGGCTGTACTCCGGTTGTTGCACCTCGAAACGCTGGTATCCCCCCGACGCGCTTACCGCTAAGGCTTCCTGGAGTTGGTGCGTGTAGAAGTTGCTGAACCCGATGGTGCGGACTCGCCCGGCTTCGATCTCGTCGGTCAAGGTGGACAGCGTTTCTTCGATGGGGACTGTGAGGTCGGGAAAGTGCATCATGTAGATGTCGATATAGTCGGTGCGCAAGCGGTAGAGGCTGGCGTCCAATGCTTTTCGAATGTACTCCCGGTTACCCCATCTCCGGGGGGCGTCAACGTAAAACTTGGTGAGGATGCTAATCTTGTCCCGGCATCCTCGCTGCTGCGCCCACTTGCCGATGACCCGCTCGGACATCATTTCGGTGCCGTACAGCTCCGCTGTATCCACGTAGGTTATTCCTCTCTCCAAGGCGTAATCCAAGACGCGGAACGACTCTTGCTCGTCCAGCCGCCCGCCGAACATGCCGCCCCCTAACCCGACGGAGGATATCCTAACCTCTGAACGTCCCACTGGCCTCTGTTCCAATGCAGTCCTCCTAGATTACGAAACGCGGTCCTCTTGACGCCAAACTATAAGCGGAGCGCCCGAAGTTGTCCACACGCCCATATATTGGAGACCTTCGCGTAACTGGTCGCTCAACTTGTCATTCCGACCGGAGGGAGGAATCTAAGGCGTTGGGCCAGAGTCGTCGCGTCGGTCCAGCTACAGACCCAGCGCTTGCTGGCATAGGTTTGAGATTCCTCACGGAGTTTATCCTGAGAGCAGCCGAAGGGCTTCGCTGCGTTCGGAATGACAGGGGTGGGGGTATGCCAGGGCAAGCTCTGAGCATAGCGAAGGGTCTAAAATCCTTGACTGCATTCTCTTTCTTCGATACTTGGAACAGGTTCTTGCTGAAGGCCCTAGATTCTTCGCCTACGGCTCAGAATGACATTTTCGAGAATGAAGGGGCCCTGATATTGGTAACTGTTCAGACTTAATGAGGGGAATTGGCCGAGAATCCCAGCTTTCCTACCGTTCATGGTCCCGCAAAACCTTCTGTCCCTATATCGTCATTCCGGCCTTGGGCCGGAATCCAGAAGCGTTTGCCAACAGCAAGGTTTCCTACTAGTGGTCTTTCCCGGGTTCCCACTTTCGTGGGGAATGTGGGGTGAATCATTGAAAGCCGAAAGGCTTTGGCCTGATCCCTATGTTGGTTGTCGACAGTGCCCTACAGTTCGGTTGGCCGCTTGTTGTGCCAGGGGGTGTTCTGTTCGTAGGCGTGGGCTATCTTCAGCACGGTTTCCTCGCCGCCGGGACGGCCGCCTATCTGAAGTCCTATGGGGAGGTTCTCAGAGCTAAAGCCGCAGGGCACCGATATGGCGGGAACGCCAGCCAGGTTGAAACTGTTGGTCCGCATGTAGGGCAAGCGTGCCGATCCGTCCTTACTGGTAATCACCGCGTCATCCCGGATGGGGACGGCAGTCCTCCCGGCAGTGGGCGACACCAGCACATCATAGGTTTGCAGGGCTTCATGCACCTGCCGCCGCAACAGGGTCTCAAGTTTCTGAGCTTTGTAGTAAGCTTGAGCCGGGATAAGACTGCCGGTCAACAACCCGATACGGTTGTCGTGTCCGTAGTCTTGAAGACGATGTCTGACCCACTCCCGCTGGTTTAGCGCCGGCTCCACGGCCAGCAGCAACGACGAAATAGCGTTGGCGTGAGCGGTCAGGGGTATAGACGCCTCCGTCACCGACGCTCCCAGTTCCGACAACACGGAGACCGCTTTTTCCGTCGCCTCCCGCACTTCCGGCTCCACCCACTCGCTGTCCATCAACTCGTTTACTATCCCAACCCGCATACCCCTGATGTTTCCATCCAGGTACTGGCGGTAATCGGGGACCGGAGTATTCCAGGTATAGGGGTCTTTGGGGTCATGGCCGGCAATGGCCCGCAAGGTGATGGCGGCGTCTTCCACCGTCCTGGAGATGGGGCCAACCGTGTCCATGGACCAAACACCAGTCATCACGCCATGCCGGCTCACCCGGCCCCAAGTAGGACGCAGCCCAACTAAGCCACACCAAGCGGCGGGGCGTCGAATCGAGCCGCCGGTATCCTCCCCTAAGGAGGTGGCGCAGAGGAAAGCGGCGGTGGCAGCCCCCGAGCCGCTGCTGGAACCGCCAGCAGACATGTCCAGGTTCCAGGGATTGCGTGGAGTGCTGAAGCGGTGGCTGAAGCCTGTGACGGCAAACTCGCTGAGGTTGGTCTTTCCCAAGAGTATGGCGCCGGACGTCTTCAGCCTGGCAATAGCGGTGGCGTCCTCTTGCGGGATAAAGTCAGCCAGGATACGGGAGCCGCCGGTGGAGCGGATGCCTTTGGTCCAGAGTTGGTCTTTTACCGCCACTGGGATGCCGTGCATGGGGCCCAAATAGTTGCCTTGGGCAATTTGTCGCTCGGCCTCGCCAGCAGCTCTCAGAGCTTCTTCCCGGCATACAGTGAGGTAGGAGTTGAACTTGAAGTCCAGTTCGTCGATACGCTCCAAGTATGCCTGGGTGACTTCCAGTGGAGAGACTTCTTTGCTTGCGATCAGACGAGAGAGCTCAGCGACGCCGAGAAAGGGCAGGTCTGTTTTGTTCATGCCAACTCCTCTCTTTTTCCGTGCAAAGACCTGTGGAAGCGCCCCTCAGAACCGAGGCAGCCGCCTTTCCAGGCAGGACCATCAGCGGACCGCTTTTGTAACTCTGAGCCGCAACCTAGGGGGATTGTATTGGCCGCCCTAGATGCGGTCAAGGTAGGCTGCATGGGAGCCAGGCATCGGTCTATTGGATGGCGGTAAGTGTTCAGACTGATGAGGTGACTCACCTCCGTCGTCCCGGCGCAGGCCGGGACCCAGGAAAACCAAGCTGCGGAAAGCCTTGAATCCGTAGCTGGCCCCTAGCGAGGACTTCCTGGACTCCGGCCTTCGCCGGAGTGACGGGTTCGGAGGGCCGGAATAATCCCCTCAACTCTGAACACTTACGGATGTCGCCGGGTCTTTCAATTGTCCTAGCGCCCATCATCCGGCACATTGAATACGCCGCCGCCACGGTCATTCTGAGCCGTAGGCGAAGAATCTAAAACCTTGATCGGAGAATCGACCTTGACTTGCAAGAGAGATTTTAGACCCTTCACTCCGTTCAGGGTGACAATTAAAAGACCCTGACGGATGTCGCCGGTGATTTGACACTGGAAATGTGAGATGCTAGGTTTCGGTCGACGGGCGACGCCTTTGGAACTTAACCGGAAAGGACGTTCAATGAATGAAGAGCTATGTTTCTACTCCGCCACCGAGTTGGCAACTCGGATTCGTGAGAAGACCCTGTCTCCCGTTGAGATAGTCCAAGCTTACTTGGAACGAATCCAGCAGCTAAATCCCAAGCTCAACGCCATTGTGATTTTCCCTGAGGATGCTCTGGACCGGGCCAGGGAAGCGGAAGCGGCAGTGATACGGGGGGACAATCTTGGCCCGCTTCACGGCGTCCCCTATACGCTGAAGGACTGCATAGAAACCGCCGGGCTTCCCATGACCTTGGGCTCCAAGCTCTTTGGGGGATACGTTTCCCAGCAGGACGCCGAGGTGTTCATTCGTCTGAAGGAAGCGGGCGGCATTCTACTGGGCAAGACCAACATGCCCGAGTTCGCCTTGTGGTGGGAGACCGACAACGAGGTCTTCGGCCGGACCTGCAACCCTTGGAATCCGGAGCGGACAGCGGGGGGGTCCAGCGGCGGTGAGACCTCAGCCATCGCCGCCGGGCTTTCGCCCCTAGGACTGGGCACCGACCTGGGTGGCTCAATCCGGGCGCCCTCCAGCCTCTGCGGGGTGGTAGGCATCAAACCCACCCTGGGACGCATTCCCTACACGGGTATTCAGCCCCAGGCGCTGTTGCGGGCGATCCACGTGGGGCCCATCGCTCGAACCGTAAAGGATATAGGTTTGGCCATGTCCGTACTGGCGGGGCCAGACCAAGCGGACCTTTACACCCCTCCTGTACCTCTGCCCGACTACTTAGCGCTGGACGGGCCGCTTCCCAGGATGAAGGTGGGATGGAGTTCCACAGCGGGGGCGCCGGTAGAGCCGGAGGTTCAGCAAGCCGTGGCGAAAGCGGCTGCCGCATTAGCGGAACTGGGGCTGGATGTCGAGCCTGTAGAGATCCCCGGGCTCGAGGATAATGACGCCAGTGCGATTTCCGCCACTATCTTTGTGGCGGAAGCCAGGCGGTACGCCGCGCCCACTACCTCGGGAAGGGAGTCGGAGCTAACCCCGTTGTTTCGGGCGCGATACCTGGACAGCCGCGACAGCACTCTGGCTGAATACTTGGAGGCCGCCGAGCAGTGGGAGTCTCTGCGCCGCCGGGTGAAGGAGTACTTCTCCCGCTACGACATATTCCTCTGTCCGACGGTGCCCATGCCCGCTTACCCGCACGGACAGAGGGAGTTCCACATAGCGGGCCAAACCCTGCCGGGCAGACACACGCTGCGCCTGACCCTGCCCTGGGACCTTACCGGCTCTCCTGCTGTCTCAGTGCCTTTCGGCTGGAGCGGGGAAGGACTTCCCATTGGGGTGCAACTGGTGGGACGCCACTTCGAGGAGTTGACCCTATTGCAAGCGGCTCATGCCCTTGAGAGCAACTGGACGGAGGCACGTCGGCCCTCTCTGCATTGACCAAGGGCTGGCGCCGCCGGTTGAACCGCGAGTAGCGCATTGTTCCATCCCGTCACCCTGTTGTCCCATCTTGTCACCCTGAGCGTAGCCGAAGTAAGTGTTCAGACTGATGGGGTGACTCACCTCCGTCGTCCCGGCCTGCGCCGGGACCTAGGAAAACCAAGCCGCGAAAAGCCTTGAATCCGTAGCTAACCCCTAGCGAGGACTTCTTGGACTCCGGCCTTCGCCGGAGTGACGGGTTCGGAGGGCCGGAATAATCCCCTCAACTCTGAACACTTACTAGCCGAAGGGTCTGAGATGCTTCGACAAGCTCAGCATGACATGGCGGTGCGGCCGCCCGGCGGGTGAACGGGGCCATGTCAAGAGAGCCAAATGAATCCTAGTTCGACGCGTCCAGAACCTTGGCCCGGTGGGCCATCTGATCGACTATGTCCACTCCCACCGACTCGCTCCAGGCCGCCAGCAACTGGCTGGTCACCGGCCCTGGCACCTCGTCGCCCACCTGCCGGTTGTCGGCCCGCCCTACGGGAAGGAGGCAGTACGGAGTGCTGCAAAGAAAGGCCTCGTCCGCCGTATAGACATCGTAGGGCTGCAGGTCACCCTCCGCCGTAGGTATGCCGAGTTGGACCGCCAACTCCAGCAGCGCCTTGCGGGACACGCCCTGAAGGATAGCCCTGTCGCCGGGAGTCCGCAGCACACCGTCGGTGACGACGCAGAAGTTGGCGCCGATGCTTTCACTTACGTTGCCGTGCTCGTCTAAAAGGAGGGGTATCGCCTCGGGGTCGACGTCCGTGGCTTCCAACTCGGCCATGACAAAGTTCAGCCTGCTGTAGTGCTTTAGCTTGGGGTCCAGCGCCGAAGGGGAATAGCCGCGGGTCTTGGGTATGACCACGTGAGCGCCCTCGTGGAACAAGGGAGAGTATCGCTGAAAGTCGATGGGGTCGATCCAGATGGCTACGCTGGCATCGGAAGTATGCAAGGCCCGGCCGCCCTCGCCTCGGGTTACTATCTGCGTGACCATATAGTCGTCGCCGGCCTCTCTCGCTGGCTCGTTGTAGCTGACGACCTCTTCGGTCAACCGCTCCATTTCGTCGATGGATATGCCCGGGTCTATGCGGACGTATTGAAGGGAGCGGTATAGGCGGTCCACGTGGTCCCGGGTCCGGAATATCTTGCCGTTGAAGGTCCTGGCAGTATCGAAGACCACGTCTCCCAACCGGAAACCCCGGTCCATCATGCTGATCTTAGCCTCATTGCGGGGTACGTACTCCCCGTTCAACCAAATCTGGTACTCCATCTCTCTCCTCCTGCTGCCGGACCCCAGGGCAATCTCATTTGAATGAGACCAACCCTGTCATTCCCGTGAAGGCGGGAATCCAAGCCCTTCTTCGTCCCTTCTATCGAGAAGCAACCGGATTATAGGAAGCGCCGTGAGTAGTGTCAACTCCGGCCCGGTGAGGTAAGTGTTCAGGCTGATGGGGTGACTCACCTCCGTCGTCCCGGCGCAGAGCCGGCCCCGTACCCCGATACGGGGCCGGGACCCAGGAAAACCAAGCTGCGGAAAGCCTTGAATCCCTAGCTAGCCCCTAGCGAGGACTTCCTGGACTCCGGCCTTCGCCGGAGTGACGGGTCCGGAGGGCCGGAATAATCCCCTTAACTCTGAACACTTACCCAGTGAAGATGGACTGGAGTGTCTTGCGTCCGACACGCCGCCCGGCGTTGGCCGCGGTTACTGAGACCTGAGCCGGCTCAACTCCTGTTCCAGTTCTTCCAGCCTGGTTTCGATGGGCCATCGCTGAAAGTACATCACTATTGGAACAATGAAAATACCCGGAGGTATCAACATCGCCAACCCCCACCACTGCGACCAGCCAAGGCGTTGGAAAATGCGGGACCACCCCGCGGCCAGTAACACGAAGATAAAGACTCCAACTGCGAATTGCATCACACCTGCCTCTAACCCGGACCGGGAACGAAGGGTTGAAACGCCGACGGCCCGGGTCTCCGGCTTCAACTCCGTCTCAACCTTCTCAGCAGCCGGCGCGCCAATGCCCGCCGGTCTGGGGAAAAGCTGGGGCGATTTCAGTTGATTTTAGCTGAATACAGACACAGAGCAAACCCTGCCGGGAGCGAAAGGCAGGGTCTTTCTTGATGCGGCTGCGCCCCGGTAGTATATTGGGCTCCATCCCGTAATTAGAGGACGTGCCAATGTACAACAAACCCATGCTAAGCTTAGATCAAGCCCAAGCTGCTATAAAAGCAATGATCGACGACTACAGTAAGGATCCAAACCGGCGCAAGATCGACATGGCAGTCGTTGATGACGCGGGAAACCTGCTGGCCTACGCTCGCATGGATCGTTGCTTGAGGCCGACCTTCGCCATCCGAAAGGCCTACACTTCGGCCATCCGTGGAATGGACACAGGGGCTTTTGCCGAGCAACTCCGCAACCAGGGCCGGACTCTCGAATACTTCAATGACCCCCAACTCATCGCCCTCGGCGGGGGAGTGACGGTGATCAAAGATGGTGCCGTAGTCGGCGGCATCGGCGTTGGAGGTCTGCCGACCGGCCAAGAGGATGAGGATATCGCCAGGGCGGGACTACTGGCGTTGGACCTCTAGCGACACTCAGACGGTCTGCCAGAGGCGAGTTTGGGGGGAATCTCCTCGACCATGGACCGCGCCTCCTCAATCAATTGGTCCCCTGCCACTACTTTGTTGACCAAGCCCATCCTCAGGGCCCGCCGGGTGTCGTAAATGCAGCCGGTCAGAGCTTTCTCGGCGTGCTGATGGTGAAGTATAATTGGCTTTGTTTATAGCCTCCTCCCTATTAGAAGCAGCGACGGAACAGGCTCAGAAGTTCGAGCAATATGGCCGATGTTAGTCCAATAGGTTATGCAGACCAACCCATACGGGTTGTGAGGCGAACGGTCGCTTCCTTCCAGCCCTATGGGGTTCGTGTGACTGGCATCGCACTGCTCATCCTCGTGACCGCCGGGCTGGGTGTGGTCAATCCCTTGCTGATACGGGAAGTGTTCGACTCGGCCTTGTTCCCGACTTCCGGTGTCCCCGACCTGAACTTGCTCTGGGTCTTGGCCGGAGTGATGGCTGGAGTCACAGTAGTCACCGGCAGCCTTGGGGTCCTCCAGACTTACATGACCAACCAAGTGGGCCAGCGGGTGATGCGGGACCTGCGGGACCGGCTCTACGGACACCTTCAGAGTCTGTCACTGGGGTTTTTCACGGGTACCCGCACCGGCGAAATCCAGTCCCGGATAGCCAATGACGTGGGAGGGGTCCAGAACGTCGTCACCAACACAGTGTCCAACGTTCTGTCCAACATAGTCATCGTCATAAGCACGCTGGTAGCTATGACCATACTCTCTTGGCAGCTCACGTTGGTGGCGGTGGGCACCGCTCCCATCTTCTTCCTGCTTACCAAGATAGTGGGCGACCGCCGCCGGGCGGTGACGGCCGAGTCCCAGAAAGCGACTGCGGATATGACCGCCACCACCCAGGAAACCCTCTCCATCTCAGGCATCATGCTCGCCAAGCTGTTCGGCAGGCAGAACCAGGAGATCCGGCGCTTCCACAACGAGAACCAGAGATTGGCCCACCTATCGGTGCGCCTCCAGATGACAGGCCAGTCTTTCTTCGCCGTGATGCAGATATTCTTCTCCATCTCTCCGGTGGCTATCTACGTCATCGCAGGCTACTTGCTCACGGGGACCGGGTTGGGCGGAATCACCGCGGGGACCATCATAGCCTTCACCACACTGCAGGCGAGACTATTCTTCCCCTTGGGCAGCCTATTACAGGTGTCAGTGGACCTTCAGGCCTCGATGGCCCTGTTCGAGCGCATATTCGGCTACCTGGACATCAAGCCCGACATTGTCGACTCACCTGATGCCGTAGAAGTGGACCCCCGACAGGTGCGGGGCCAGGTCTCGTTCGAGTCGGTACGCCTATCCTATGGAACGAACGGAACGAACTCGAACAACGGCGCCGCAGGCCACCACTTGGCCCTGGACGGGGTCAGCTTTCGCGTTGAGCCGGGGCAACTGGCCGCCTTTGTGGGACCAAGCGGCGCGGGTAAAACGACCATTTCTTACCTGATTCCCCGTCTGTACGACCCCACAGAGGGTTCGGTGCGGATTGACGGGCTCGACGTCCGAGAGATCAGTCTAGCGAGCCTGGCCCGTCTTACCGGCTACGTGACTCAAGAGAGCTACTTGTTTCACTCGAGTATCCGAAGCAACCTACTGTACGGGAATCCTGAGGCCACCCAGCAGGAGATCGAGGCCGCCGCTCGAGCCGCCTACATACACGACAGGATCATGGAGTTCCCTGACGGCTACGACACGGTGGTTGGCGAGCGCGGCTACAGGCTATCGGGAGGTGAGCGCCAGCGGCTATCCATAGCCCGGGTGGTCCTGCACGATCCCCGGGTGCTGATACTGGACGAGGCCACCTCGGCCCTGGATACGAGGAGCGAACGCCAGGTCCAGTCAGCCCTAGCGCCGTTGATGCGGGGGCGGACCACCATTGCCGTAGCTCACCGTCTCTCCACCATCTTGGCGGCGGACGTGATCTTCGCCATTGACCAAGGCAGAATAGTAGAGCAAGGAACTCACCAAGAACTGCTCAGACACCGGGGGCTGTACGCGCAGCTCTACGAGGACCAGTTCGAGGGGGGGCGCATCGAGTGCCGTTGCGAGGACGGGGTGGTGCTGTGCGACGGCACGGTCCAATGGTTTGAGACCGGGGCGCTGTCTATTTCCAATGGGTAGGCCTGGCAGTCCCATGAAAAGGGCTTCCTTAGGGTCGACTGATCCCATACCGAGTAGTCAATAAACTGGGGGTACAAGTATGGCATCTTCCGGTCCAGGCGAGCTTATAGACTGGCATACTCACTGCTGGTTGCCCGAGCATGTAGGCACCGCGTCGCGGGCAGAAATGAGGGCCTATGGCGTGATAGGCGGCGAACCTTGGCCCGAGAACCATACGCGGGTCATAGAAGAAGGAAAGGTTAAGAAATTTGTGGTGGTCAACGTGCCCAGACGCCCTGGGCACGAGGTTCCCAACGAATTCATCGCCGAATACATTTCCCGGTATCCGGGCCGGGCCGTCGGCTTGGCCTCGGTCCACCCCGACGATCCAGGCGCAGAGGACGACCTGAAGCGAAGTCTCAAAGAGCTGGGTCTAAAAGGACTGAAGCTCTCCCCCGTCTACCAGGGTTTTGATCCCTGGAGTCCCCAAGCCTGGCGTCTTTATGAAATTGCCAACGACATGAACGTGCCGGTTATGTTCCACATGGGGGGCGCATACCCTCCCAATGCAACCCTGGAGTGGGGAAACCCCCTCCTGCTGGATAAGGTCGGCCGCGGCTTTCCGGACCTGCGCATTATCGTGGCCCACTTCGGGCAGCCAATGATGCAGGAGACGGTGATGCTCATGCGGAAGAACAAAAACGTCTTCACCGATCTTTCGGCGCGCTTCCATCGCAAATGGCAGCTTTACAACGGTCTTCAGGTGGCTATGGAGTACGAGGTGACCGACCGTATCCTCTTCGGCTCCGATTTCCCCGTGATGACAACCAATGAGGCGATCGAGGCCTTTGAAAGCATCAACAACTGGGGCGACGGCGTAACCTTGCCGCCGGTTCCCGAAGGGTTGAT
The DNA here is from genome assembly GCA_965197565.1 of Dehalococcoidia bacterium. Lineage (GTDB taxonomy): Bacteria > Chloroflexota > Dehalococcoidia > Lucifugimonadales > UBA3495. The sequence goes on along the minus strand of CBDANK010000002.1, from coordinate 793,527 downwards.
CAACGAGATAATTTACTTCGAGCTCATGGGATTTTAGGACCTGTTGACACTAATAGCTGAGGACCGGGCAACCACAAGGGTTGACGAAATCCCGTAGCACGCCGGTTGTAGAGGTGCCCGAGGAGGTGCCCTTTGTGGGAGGCTGGACTACTAATCCCTACATAGGAAATTGGTAGTGTCAACAGGCCCTAGTAGCTGACCATCACTGGTGACTCAAAAAAGGCGACGGCAGTAACCTTGCCGTCTGATTCGGGTTGGCGAGAAGCTGGCAGAGTGACCGCGAGGGACGGTTCCCGAAGAGTTGATCAACGAGATAATTTACCACCGCCCCTTCGAGCTCATGGGATTTTAGGACCTGTTGACACTAATAGCTGAGGACCGGGCAACCACAAGGGTTGGTCCCTACGAAATCCCGTAGCACGCCGGTTGTAGAGGTGCCCGAGGAGGTGCCCTTTGTGGGAGGCTGGACTACTAATCCCTACATAGGAAATTGGTAGTGTCAACAGGCCCTAGGTTGATTTAGAGATAGAAGACAGCGTCACAATCTTTCGGAAGACTGAGGTTTCAGAATGGCTCAGGAGCTAGGCCGCATATCCCGTCCTTCCGCCGCACAGTACGAAGGCCGCAGGAAGCTGTTGCTGGCGCCGCTGGTATATGGACCGCCGACAGGAGCCGCCGACGCCCTTGCCGTCCTCCAGAATTATTGGGACCAAATGCAACTACAGGTGGAATCTCTCCAAGCGGCCCTGGGCGGATTGCACCACATATATCACGAGAGTCTATGCGATAGCGGCGAGCAGGGCTTGGAGCAACTGGAGAAAACGGACCAGCGCAGCCACCAGTTTGTTAAGGCCAAATGCGCCGCCGGAGCTGTGCTGGAGGCCACGGAGGACATCTCGACTTTGATGGAAACCCTGGACCTGCAACGCTGCTTAATGATGCCTCTGGCCACCGAAAAGGTACTGGGCAAGCTTCAGGAATGGTTCAGCGAGAGCAACAGAAACCGTTACCAGCATATTGCCGGTCGGATCGACGAGACCCTGGGAGAAAACGAAGTCGGACTGTTGCTGGTTAATGAACGGCACCAAATCCAGTTCCCGGCGGATATCGAAGTGTTTTACGTGTCGCCGCCCGCTCTGGGCGATTTCCACCGTTGGTTGGAAAACTGGATGGCGCAGCAAGAGAAAAGAACGGAAGAGCAGCCGGACCAGGGACCGCCGGACTCTTCGGAAGAGCAGGACGCCGAGGCAGAGCAGGTTTCAAACTAAGCGCTTCTCCCGCCAGCAACGCCTCCACTACCCCAAGAGGCCTGTCGCTGGAATGGTACGATGACTGTGAAGAACCGCTTTAGATCCCTCACTGCGTTTCGGAATGACGCGGCCGGGAGCCAGATGCAAGTCCTTTCTGTCGGGATGGCATTAGACGCGATTGCCCTGCAGCGAATCCCCCTTGACACCCCAAGGGTGTCGTGATATTTTTCACTTGATTTTCAGCCTACTTAGAACCAGGCTTGAACCGAATCCGGCGACGGAACGGCGCAAGTATGTTTGATGATCCCAAGGCGTTGACCAGCGCCAATTGGAATGATATTCATGTATGGCTCACTTGGTTCTGGATCTATTTGCCGCTGGTCATTACCTTTGCCTTGACAATGCTGACCGCTCACGCGGTGATACCATCGCTCATCGTTACGGGCCACCTGCCGGCTTCCGCCTCTAGGTGGCGAATACCGCTGAGCGGGTTCGCTTTCTTGGTGTTCGCCGCCGCAATCGTCATCCTGGTGTTGGGCATAAACAAGACGCTGGACGTCGAGAACTTCTGGGACCGTTACCTGATATAACCTTTCATGTGACCAACGATCATCCCCTCTTCACCCAAGTAGACGGCGCTGCCTGGGTGCAACCCGATACAGGCGAGAGGAGTAAGCAACGCTGGGTCGCGGACGGATCATGTAGTGAGGAGACCAAGGGGAAAAATGCTGGCCCTGACTCTGGCGGGGTCGGGCGCCGCAGTCATCATCGGTTTCGTGGTGGTAGTGTTGCTCATTTCCTGGTTTTCCAATCCGCCCTTCGGCTTGGGCAACGCTCCGGAGCAACCGGTGACCTTTCCTCATTCGGTGCATGTGGCTGAGAACGGCATCCAGTGTGAATTTTGCCACCGGAACGTGACCAAAGGACAAGCCGCCACGGTGCCTGCGGTGGAACAGTGTATGTTCTGCCACCAGAATATTAGAGGTATAACGGCTGCCGACCAAGTGGAGATCTCCAAGGTTGTAGTTAGCTTCGAGCAGGGCCAGCCCATCAACTGGGAGCGGGTACACCGCCTCCCCGACCATGTGCGTTTCGTTCACGAGGCCCACATCCGGTTTCTGACCGAGGCAGACGGGTCGGACCGCACCTCGGAGCAGAAGGTGCAAGCGGCTTGTGCTGTATGTCATGGCGACATCGCCAATGTGACCGAGGTCAAACCGAAGCGGTTCCAGTCCATGAAAATGGGGACCTGTCTGGACTGTCATCGATTCCTGACCTTGGTGCCCAAGGACCAAGGGTACGTTTTGCCCGAGACTACCGACATTCCCACGGACTGCACGATATGCCACAAGTGACAACTTACCGGAGTCTCGTCCGATGAAACTGACCCGCCGGAATTTTCTGGCTTGGGCCGGCCTCTCCGCCGTGGGAGCGGTGGCTTGTGAGGGATTTGGCATTCGTCACGGCGAGTTCGACCTCCAGAGTCCGGTGAGTCTCCCCGAAGACTTGGTCAAGGGACAGGATAACTGGTACGCCACCCTCTGCCGCAATTGCTCATCCGGAGAAGGAATCGTGGTCAGGGTGATGGAGGGCCGGGCCAAGAAGGTGGAGGGGAACCCGGCCTACCCGGTGAATCGCGGCAAGCACAGCGCCTCCTGCGAGGCCGGCCTTCAAGCCCTCTACCATCCCGACCGCATCCCCCGTCCCTTGCAGCGGAACGGGCCTCGCGGGCTTGGTCAATTCGCCCAGCTTTCTTGGACCAACGCCTTGGACATCCTCAAGCAGCGTCTGGAGGAGCGGGGCGACGCCATGTTGATGATTACCGAGCCGTTGCGGGGCCACTTGGGCACGGTGGTAAATCGCTTCGCCGGCGCCCTGGGCGGGCGTCACCTTGGCTTCGAGAGTCTGGACGTTAATACTTATCGGTCCGCAATCAAAAACGTCTACGGCCAAGAACTGCTGCCCGACTTCGATCTGGAAAATACCCAGTTTTTGTTGTCCTTTGGCGCAGATTTCCTTTCCACCTGGGTTTCTCCGGTGCGTTGGGGCTTGGGGTACGGCGAGTTCCGCCAAGGGGCGGGACGGGAGCGAGGGGTATTTTACCAAGTGGACCCCCGTTTCTCGATGACGGCGGCCAACGCCGACAAGTGGCTGCCCATCAAGCCCGGCTGGGAAGGCTACTTGGCCTTGAGCCTAGCCTACGTCATAATCGCCGAAAACCTTCAGGCGACAGGAGTCGACGCCGCCTCCCTCACCGGCGGCAGGGGAGCCGCAGCCCTGGAAGCGTTCCGGCCGGAAGTCTTAGCCGACAGAATCTTTCTGGCGGACAATCTGAGGGGTAGAGAGGGGGCCGAAGAAATTCGCCGGCTGGCCCGAGAGTTTGCCAATAAAAAGCCCAGCCTGGCTATCGGCGGCGGATCGGCCGGCGCCCACAGCAACGGGTTGTTCAATCTAGAGGCTATCTACGCCCTCAACTACTTGGTGGGAAGCGTTGGAGCAGGGGGAGGAATCCGGTTCAACCCGGCCAGCCCTCTGGAAGGCGTGCCCGCCGGGTCCCAAGCAGGTTCGCTGTCCGATTGGGCCGATGTTGCCCAAGACTTGGCCGGCGGCAAGACCCGGCTGCTGCTATTGCATCAAGCCGATCCGGTACATGGCTTGCCCGGCTCGGTGCGGTTCAGGGAAGCCCTTACTGAACCCAACGACTTGTTCATCGTAAGCTTCTCCCCGTTCTTGGACGACACCAGCGCCTTGGCAGACCTGATCCTTCCCGACCGGGTCTACCTGGAAGACTGGGGCGGCGACATTCCCGAGCCGGGGCCGGGCTACCAGGTTATGGGGTTCCAGCAGCCGGTGGTGAATCCGCTGTATGAAATCGAGCCCCAAAGTTTTCCCGATATCCTACTGGCCATGGGCCAAGAACTGGGCAAAGAGACCGAGTTGCCTTGGCCCAAGTATCAGGACCTTTTGCGGGAAGGCTCCGACGCTCTCTTCTCTCTCAACCGGGGTTCTATCCAAGCCTCCTCCGCCGATGAGTTTTGGACCAAGCTGCTGCAACGCGGCGGCTGGTGGGATGAAGGCGCCGTCGGCCCGCAAAGTGTGGCTGCGCCCAATGGCCTGCTCAGCCGGATCGCCTCCCAAGCCAAGGAGCCCCAGGCCGCCAGTGCCGGCTCTTTCTACTTGACACCCTTTGCTCACAACAGCCTTTTGGACGGCAGAAACGCTCATCTCCCCTGGCTGCAAGGGACGCCGGACCCGTTGACCACCATCACTTGGCAGACCTGGGTGGAGATTAGCGACCGGGACGCCAGGGAGTTGCGGGTCAAAGAAGGGGACGTGCTCTTGATTGAATCCTCCGGGGGGTCGATTCGGGCGCCGGCCTACCCAACGCCGGCTGTTCCTCCCGGCACAGTGTCCGTGCCTTTGGGGCAAGGCCGTCGTCACGGCTCGGAGTATGCGACGGACCGGCCGGGCTGGGAGAGCTCCAACGTTATGGACGTCCTGGAACCCAACCAAGTGGAGGGGACGGGGGCACTGGCTTGGGCCAACACTCAGGTTAGAATTTCCAAAACAGGGGAAAGCGTTAAAGTGTCCAAGTTCGAGGGGATAGTCCGGGCCGTGGAGGTGGGCATCTTGCCCGGAGAACGAATTATTCGTACCATCACGCCCGAGCAGTTGTAAGTTGGGACTATCCGCTCTCTAAGAGCATATCCAAAGAATCGCTGATAACTTGAGAGACAAGGTTCCAAATAACCGGATGGCGGATTCAAAGCGGAAGGCGGGTTTATAGAATGACAACACCCAAACCCAGGGTTGATCACAAGTGGGGCATGGTGGTGGACTTGGACCGGTGCACCGGGTGCCAGGCCTGCGTGGTCGCCTGTCAGTCGGAAAATAACCTTCCTATCAATACCAAGGACTTCTTCCTGCAACGCCGCGCCTACGAGTGGATACGCATCGAGCGGTATTGGGAAGGGGAGTTCCCCAACGTTAAGGCCCGGTTCATTCCCATAATGTGCCAGCATTGCGAGAATGCCCCCTGCGAGCCGGTGTGCCCGGTATTCGCTACCTACCACAACGATGAAGGCCTTAATGTCCAGGTGTATAACCGCTGTATCGGCACCCGGTATTGCGCCAACAACTGCCCTTATCAGGTCCGCTTTTTCAACTACTGGGAGCCGGTGTGGCCCGAGCGAATGCGCAATCAATTGAACCCCGACGTAACCATCCGCAGCCGGGGGGTCATGGAACGTTGCAGCTTCTGCATTCAGCGCATCCGCCGGGCGGAACTGAAGGTGGAAAGGCAGGAGCGGGCTAAACTGGATTACAAGACCATGAAGGAGCGCAACTTCCTGCCGGCCTGCGTAATGTCCTGTCCGACCAATGCGCTGAAGTTCGCCGATCAGGACGATGCCACCGGTCCGGTCCACGAATATTTCGAGGAAGCCAACCATCTGTTGGAGGAACGGCACCACCGGACCGAGCGGGTCGAAGAGGCCCCCACCAGGGTGTACCGTTTATTGGAGGAGATGGGAACAAAGCCCAACGTAATCTATCTGAAGAAAGTGGACATGTTCCCCTTGGGGAAGGACAGGCAACGTGACGGCTAGCGAGCATAGCTCCAACGGCATGTGGGTGTTTCCCGCCCCCGAGAGTGTCACCCGGGACGTGGCGGATAAGACCACATCCATGCCCAGGCCCTTTACCCTTGCTCTAGCGGCCGCCGGCATCTTGTTTGTGCTGGGTATCATCGGGTTCGTGGTCCGGGCCATCGACGACGGGTTCGGCCAGCACGCGCCTTGGGGTTACTACGCCGCCATATTCATGTTCTTGTTCATGGTCACCGGCGCCGCGCCGCTGGCTGCGGTCGCTTTCCGGTTTACCAAGAGCCACTGGAGAAGGCCCCTCTCCCGGGTATCTGAATTGTTTGCCGTAGTCGGTGTTCTGAACGTCCTGATGTTCATTCCATTGATGATTGTTCTGCCATCGGTCAAGAACCCGGATATCGGGGTTGAAGAACTGGAGATACGGAGGACCATCTGGTTCGAAGTCCCCATAGGCGGGCCGCTGGCATGGGACGTTCTGGGCATCATATTTCTGGCCGTGGCCAGCCTGGCGATTTTGTGGTTGTCGGCCGTCCCGGACATGGCGGAAAGCCGGCTGACCGCCACCGGGTTCCGGCGGAAGCTGTACTCATTGCTGGCGGGCCACTGGTATGGCACCAAAAGGCAATGGATGGCTCAAAAGGCCGGCCTGGCCATGCTGGGCGCCTTCTACTTCATGTTGCTTATTTACGTGCATTTCATTATCAGCACCGACTACGCTATGAGCTTGGTGCCCGGTTGGAAAGATTCCATATTCCCGCCTCTCTTCAGCCTCACCAGCTTCCAGTCCGCTCTGGGGTTGATCCTAGTGGTGCTGTTTATAATGCGCCGTTGGGGCGGATACCAGGAATACATCGGCGTGTCGACCTTCTGGTCGGCCAGCAAAATCCTTTTGGGATTCACCTTGCTCTGGGCCTACCATACCTTTGCTTTCTTGATCACCTTTTGGTACGGCCGTCTGGAAATTGAACAAAACATTATCAAGTACTTTTTCATCGAGGCCTATGGCGGCGCCTTCGCCGCCAACTTCTTCTTCAGCTTCGTCCTGCCTTTCCTGATCTTGCTTTGGAATCCGGTGCGCAAGACCGACTGGGGACCGGCGCTGGCTGGTTTGTCGGCGGTGGCTGGCGCGTTCATTTTTAACTTGAAGACCTTCGTCGGGTCATTCAACGCCGGAGACATTTACGCTATCTTTTTCGAGTTCATGCCCGGACCGGCATGGCCCGATGTCTGGGACGTTTTTATGGTGATCGGGGGTCTGGGGGCCGCCGCATTTATTTACTTGGCCGCCAGCAGGCTAATTCCCATACTGTCGGTCTGGGAGACCAAGGAGGGAGCTAAATATCAACGGATGGACACCCTGATCCGGGGCCGGTACCTGGTGCTGGCCAAGCCTGAGTAGCTGACGGCTTTTTGGAGTTATTGGAGCTTCCATGCAGGAAGGTAGAGTCCTACCGGCAAGACAAGTCAATGCGGACCTGCTCCGCTCTATTCTCAACTCGCCCAAGTGGTTCTGGATATCCGTTGCCATCCTGGCGGTGTTCGTGCTGGGTGCTTTCTCCGCCGCCGGATTCCTGATCAACCGCGGTTACGGGGTTACCGGGTTGAACCGTCCGGTGATGTGGGGCTTCTTCATCACCAACTTCGTGTTCTGGATCGGCATCAGCCACGCCGGGGTGATGCTCTCGGCCATCTTGCGGCTTTCCAAGGCCGAGTGGCGGCGGCCGGCTACCCGGGCCGCCGAAGTTCTTACGGTTTTCTCGCTAATGACGGCGATGCTGATGCCGCTGATTCACACCGGGCGGCCTTGGCGCACCATCTATTGGATCTACACGCTGCCCTTCGTTCCTTACGACTTTGCCAGGGGAATTTGGCCGAATATCCGGTCGCCCTTGGTCTGGGACCCCAGCGCGGTATACACCTACTTGACCTCCAGCATCCTGTTCGTGGTCATCGCCCTGCTTCCCGACTTTGCGGTGCTGCGAGACCGGACCACCGGCCTAAGCCACCGGATATACGGGATTCTGGCCATGGGTTGGCAGGGCAACGCACGGCAGTGGAAACTGCAGATTATCGCCGGAGTGCTACTGTCGGCCCTGATTCTGCCGGTGTTCGTCTCGGTGCACAGCATAGTGTCCTGGGATTTCGGCATGGCGGTGTCGGTGAAGTCCTGGCACTCCACCATATTTGCCCCTTACTTCGTAGTGGGAGCGGTGCATTCTGGGGTCTCGGCGGTGGTCTTCGTGATGATCCTGCTGCGCTGGGCTTATAGCTGGCAGGACTACATCCGGTTGGAGCACATCGACGCCTTGGGAAGGCTTCTGATCGTAGTCGCCACCGGCTGGTTCTACTTCTTCGCCATGGAGGTCATCTTCGGCTTCTACGGGATGGAGGCCGACGAGGTGGCGCTAAGGGACTTCCAGTTTACCCAGCCGCCTTGGAACCTGTGGATGATCTTTTTCGTGGGGTTGACCTATTTCTTGCCTATGGCCTTGTGGCTGAGCCGCGGCACCCGCCGCAACCTTTGGCTCATGTCCATCGCTTGTATTTCGGTCAACATTGGCATGTGGTTGGAGCGGTTCCTGATTATCGTGCCAGGACTGGCCCAGAAGCAAATATTCACTTTCAACTGGTACACCTACGCGCCGAGCATAGTCGAAATAGTCATCATCATGGGCACTTTCGCTATGGTGGCCATCTTGATGTTGTTGTTGAGCCGCGTGGTCCCGCTGATACCGCTGTACGACATAAAAGAAGGGGATATTCTCAAGACCGAGATCCGGGTGGGCCGCCGGACGGTGCCGGCAACCTTCCGAGAGGATTAGACCCTGAAGACTAGACCCAGTCAAAGGATAGCTGAACCAGTCTTAGCCGTCTAAGAGAGGGACGCGATGGCAAGAATGCCGATATTGGGCCTGTTCGAAGACCCTAACTATGCTGCCGAGGCGGGAGACGCTTTGCAGCGGGCCAATATCTCGCCCCAAGACTACGACTTTCTGACCGATGCCCCTTACCCGGAAGGAGCGTTTGGAGAACGTCATGAGAGCCACCGGCTCTACATTTTTCCTTTTATTGGAGCGTTGGTTGGCCTAACGATTGGGATCATCCTGACCTCTATGACCCAGTTGGCCTACCCCCTGACTCAAGGAGGGAAACCCATCCTGTCCCTGCCCCCCATGGCGGTGGTCACCTACGAAAGCACCATGCTGAGCGCCATCATTTTTACCATCCTGGGCATCCTTTTTGAGTCACGGCTTCCCAAAGTGAAAAAGGGGCTCTACGACACCCGAATCACCGAAGGTTACATCGGCGTTTTGGTGAACGTAGAGGAGGAGCAACTGACCCAAGTGTCGGGTATATTGACCCAGGCGGGGGCCGTAGACGTGGTGCGCCAGACATAGCCCTGCTCAAAGACATGGACATTCACCCACCAGCTAGGACAGACCAACAGGATAAAGCAGGCTTTGGCGGAAAGCTCAAGGGCTGTCTCTTTGGCTTGGCCCTTTTCGTCGGCCTGTTTGCCGTCGGGTGTACTCAAGGGTCCTACCCGGTGGACATATTTTATGAGATGCATTATCAGCAGTCCTACAAGTCCGGCGAACCACCCAGCTTGAGTGCGCCGGCCAGCTCGGTGGCTTGGTTTCCGCCGCAGGAATCGACGGCCTTCGATACCGGGACCGGGCGTCATCTTTTCACTGTCAACTGCTCCATGTGTCACGGCGATGACGCTAAAGGCAGCGCCAGCCCCCAAGGCGCCGGGTCGGTGCTTAGGACCTTGATGGACCAGTACGGCTACCAAGAACAAGCGCCCACCGACTTGACGCTATTTACTCCCGATTTCATTCAGTCCGTCGTAGAGTTTACGGCCCAACCCGGCCGGCCGCGGTACTTTGGCGACGACAGCGTCATGCCGCCCTTTGGCAAGTTGTTAAGCGCCGACGAAATCAGCACAATCGCCCAGTATATCGCCACCCTGCCCTCGACAACCGCAGCGCCTACTCCGGACCCGACACCGGAAGTGTCAACGGATGGAGACTCTCCGACAACTCCGCCCGGTATGCAAGTCGGGGTAAACGGAGACGCACTGGAGTTTGACAAGGACAGGTTGGAAGTTGCAGCCGGCAGCGAGGTGGTATTGGTCTTCAACAACGGTTCCCGTCTCTTTCAGCATAACTTGGTGATTGTGCAAGCCGAGCAGAAAGACGCGGTCGCCATCCGGGGAACGGTGGCCGGCCCGGGCAATGGCTGGATTGAGCCGGGAGACCCTGACATCATTGCCAGCAGCCTGCTGCTGGACCCTGGGCAAACCGGCGAGGTGCGTTTCATCGCTCCCCAGGCTGGCGCTTACCAGTTTGTATGCACCTTTCCGGGGCACAACGTCACTATGTTCGGAGACTTTGTGGTCGCGCCATAGAGTAGCTGGGAAGGGAATGTGCCCACCCCCGGCCTATGCCGGGACAGGCTGACGCTCTTCAATGTCACCCCTTGTTCAAGCCAGGGGCAGACTCCTCGTCTACGGCTCGGAATGACATTTTCGACAATTAAACAACCCTGGGACTGAGCCCAGGTCCGGTGATAATACATGCTGGACTTCAAAGACATCTCCGTTCTGAGCTTCGATTGCTACGGCACACTGATTGACTGGGAAGGGGGTATTCTTTCGGCCCTGGAACCGCTGCTGTCCCGCAGCCAAGCCCGGCCGTCGGAAACCGGCTTGCTCCAGTTATATGGGCAGTACGAGCGGGAAGCCCAGTCGCAGACTCCCTTCGTAAACTATCGAGCTGTCCTGGCACAGGTGGTTACGGGTCTAAAAGACCGCTTGAATCTGAATATGCGGCCCGAAGAAGAAAACATCTTGACGGAGTCGATGCGGGACTGGCACCCCTTCCCCGATACTGTCCCGGCCCTGGAGACCTTGAAGACTAGGTTCAAGCTGGGCATCATTTCCAATGTAGACGAAGACCTGTTTCGCTATTCCCAGGCACTGTTGAAGGTCCCTTTCGACTGGGTCGTCACCTCGGAGCAACTGAAGTCTTACAAACCGTCGGAGCACAATTTCCGCTACGCCATGAGCGCCGCCGGAGTGGATGCCGGTCGGCAGGTGCACGTGGCCCAGAGCTTGTATCACGACATCGCTCCTGCCAGTGCCCTTGGGATTAAGACGGTTTGGGTCAACCGCAGAGGAGCCGCCTCTACCCCGCTTATCCAATGTGAACCCGATCTCGAGGTACCCGACCTTGAGACTCTGGCGGGGCTGTTGAAGGCTTAGTGATAAAAAATCCCTTCTCCTTAAGGGAGAAGGTTAGGATGAGGGGGAAGCCTTCACACCAGACATGACTACCACACTGGGAAGGGCCCTCACCCTAGCCCTCTCCCAAAGGGAGAGGGGAACGACTTTGCACATGCCCTGGGCCCCAAAGCAACACCTTTTTAGACACCCTCTTGGACCGGGGCAGGGCATGTGCAAAGTCCCTTCTCCCCAGGGGAGAAGGTTAGGATGAGGGGGAAGCCTTCACACCAAACATGGCTGCTACACCGGGAACGGCCCTCACCCTGGCCCTCTCCCAAAGGGAGAGGGGACGACTTTGCACATGCCCTGGGACTGAGGCGGGGATGCTTGACAGCTTTCTCGTGAGAACCGGACTAGTGCCTGGACTGCTCAGGCCCCTAGCATGTACCTTGTCTTTGCTTGCGGCGCTGTTGTTGGCTGGCGGCGGCGCAGCCCACGCGCAAGGTCTGGACCAGGAGCTTCTCTACGACGAAGAAGTGGCCCAGTCCATCGACAGGATGCTTATATGCCCGGTGTGTCCGGCGGAGACCATCGACCAAGCCCAGGTGGTGCTATCCAAGCAGATGCGTCGAATAGTCCGGGAGATGCTGGCCCAAGGCGCCAGCCGTGAGGAGATTCTGGACTTTTTCGTGGACCGTTACGGTCCCCAGGTCTTGGCGGCGCCGCCCAAGTCAGGAGTCAACTTGTTGGCTTGGGTTTTGCCGGTGGTTGGCGTCTTGGCTGCCATGGCTGCGGTCTTCGTCATCATCCGGTCAATGGCCTCACGCAGTACGGGGGACATAGCGGCCGAGCCCTCGTTTGACGATGACCTGGAACCTTACTTGGAGGCCGTCGACCGGGAGTTGACCCTGTCCCAAGGCGGCAATCCAAGAACGGGCGCGGGTCATTCCGGCCCGGACTTACCGGAAGCCAACGAAGCCGGCCAAAGCGCGTCCATTTCCGAAGCAGGCAGCCCAGAAATTCCAGCAGAAATTCCAAAGGAGGATGAGCCGGAACGAAATGGCTGATCTCGGCGCAATCTGTCTTTGGATAGCGTTGGCCTTGGTGTCCTACGCCGCTTTAGGCTCGGTAGTGGGCAAGCTCAGAGGTTCGCCGGCCCTGATGGAAAGCTCCCGCAGTGCCGTTTACCTCACCGCCTTGGTGCTATTGGTGGCGACGCTCAGCCTGGTGGCCTCATTCATCAACCGGGACTTCGAAGTGGCTTACGTGGCCCAGCACAGCGATCTAGCCATGCCCCACAAGTTCACTTGGGTGGCTTTTTACGCTGGCAACGAAGGGTCGTTGCTGTTCATTTCTTTCGCTCTGGCGGCTATGTCGGCAATAGCCGTGCGGCTGGCGCCGGCCAAGGTCCGGGATACTCTCCCTTACACCACCGGAATATTGATGGTGGTCTTGGCCTTCTTCTTGGCTGTCATGGGGTTTATGGCCAACCCCTTCGACAAGCTGCCCTTCACCCCGGCGGACGGCGAGGGAATCAATCCCCTCTTGACTCATCTCGGCATGTTCTTCCATCCGCCGGCGTTGATGGCGGGCTTGATCGGCATCAGCTTGCCCTTCGCTTTCGCCTTGGGCTCCCTCATCGGCGGCAAAACTGGGGACGAGTGGGTGGACCCGGGCCGCGTGTGGGGACTCATCTCCTGGGTTTTACTGGCCAGTGGCCTGTTGTTAGGTTCTTGGTGGGCTTACACCATATTGGGATGGGGCGGTTTCTGGTTCTGGGACCCGGTGGAGAATGCCGCTTTCATGCCGTGGCTGGCCCTCACCGCCTTCGTTCATTCCATTATGGTGCAAAAGCGGCGAGGAATGTTCCGAATGTGGAATGTGGTGTTGATAAATGTCGCTTTTGGCTTGGCGCTATACGGCATGTTCATGAACCGCGGCGGGCCGGTCCCATCGGTCCATTCCTTCGGAGCGTCCACGCTGGGTTGGATATTCCTAATCTTCCTGGCTGTAGGCGTGCTGGTACCCTTGCTGGTGTTTTTCTGGCGCTATCCGATAATGAAGAGCGCCCAGACTCTGGATTCGATGTTGTCGCGAGAGGCCGCGTTCCTGGTCAACAATTTGTTGCTGCTGGCCGTCGCTTTCATAACCCTGTGGGGTACTGTGTATCCCCTTGTTTCACGTCTGGCTACCGGAGAGGAGATTTCCGTGGCCCGGCCTTTCTACGATCAAGTCAATGGTCCGTTGTTGCTGGGGTTGCTCTTTCTGATGGGGGTGGGGCCCCTGTTGCCCTGGCGCCGGGCCACTCCGGCCAGCGTGCGCAGGGCGTTGCTCCCGCCCGCCCTAGCGGGGACCACGGTTGTAGTCTTGCTAATTGGCTTGGGCATGAGGGAGTGGTTCGCTTTGATCGGTTTCGGCCTGGGGGCCTTGGTGGCAACCGGAATATTTATGGAATGGCACCGGGGCGCCATTTCCCGTCATCGCTCGTCTAAGGAAAACTACCCGTTAGCCTTTTTACGACTTATCGCGGCCAACCGTCCCCGCTACGGCGGTTATGTAGTGCACCTGGCTGTGGTTATGGTAGCCTTGGGCGTAATCGGCGCGACATTCTTCAATACCCAGAGGGATGTAGTGTTGGCTCCGGGAGAGAGTGTGGTTGTCGAAGACTATGAGATTCAGTATTTGGGGACGGCGGCCGAGCCCAAGGGCAACCGCACCGAGTTTGTTTCCTCCATCGAGGTCAGCCGCGGCGGCGAATTGCTGGAGACCTTTCATCCCAAACGGTCTTTCTATCCGTCATTCAACATGGCCGCCACTCGCGCCGCCATCCGTTCGACCCCTGTAGAGGACCTGTACTTGGTGCCCAGCGAGAACTTGCCCAACGGCAGCGTTGGGTTGAGGATATTGGTGAATCCTTTGATCTGGTGGATGTGGGTGGCTGGGCCGGTGTTGGTGCTGGGCACTCTGATTTCGTTGTGGCCCCAATCCGTCCCAGTGCCGGCCGGCTTGAGAACGCCCGGCCTTGTCCCAGGCGGCGCCAGGGCAAGCGGGGCGTGAAGACCCTTGGCCGCCTTGAATTGGCTGACCGCTGAAAGCCGAATACTGGAAGCTCGGATGAAATAATGGCCTTGCTCGTCGGTGCGGTGCTGGCGGTGTTCAGCATCGCCATAGTTGTTTATCCCTTCCTCAGATCACGTTTCCAGACCCGGTCCGGAGACGGCCGCCCGGGTGCTGGCTCGGCGGCGGAGTTGGGGGATATTTACGATTCAATTCGGACTCTTCAATTGGAATACCAGTTGGGACAAGTCCCGGACCATCTGTACCGGGAGCAGTTGCGCGACTACCGCTTGCGGGCCGCCGCTGCTCTGCGCCAGCGAATGAAGGACCAAGCCAGTGCTCCGGATTGGCTGTTGGAGCAAGAGGTACTGACTGTCCGGGCCGTCCTGCGCGCCGCCGAGGGGGGGCCTACGGCCTGTCCCAACTGCGGGTCCCTACCGGGTCCGGGGTTAACGGTCTGTCCTGAGTGCGGAGCGGAGTTGGGTAACCCGTCGCGGAAGGCGTGAACTTGCCCCATCGCCGGGGTGTCGGGCTGCTCCACCCCGCTGTGTTGACCGTTGCCCTGGGCTTGGCCCTGGCAGCCGTTGGCCTCGGCTCCGCCTTGGCACAAGAAACGATAAGTATCCGGGGGACCGTGGTCAACGGAACAGCGGGTGCGGGACTGCCGCCGGAGCTCCCGGTATTGTTGCTGGTTTCCGATGAAGCCGGCGGTCTGGTCTTCACCGGGCAAGCATCGGCTGATCTGGAGGGCGAATTTCAGTTTGAAGACGTGCCCAGGACCGGGGAGGGTATCTATGCCCTGAGCGTGGATTATGGGGGGGTATTTTACGGCAACTCCCTTAGCTTCCAGGATGTGCTGGATGAAGTGCAGCTAACGGTGTACGAGACTACTCAGGACGCGTCGGTGGTTAGAGTGACCCGGCAGCTTCTGGTGATTGCCGGAGTGAACCAGAATGACCGCGAAATTTCGGCCATTGAATTTGTGCAACTGAACAACAACAGCGACCGCACTCTCTTGCCCGACTTGTCCAACCCTGGACAACTAAGTTTTCTGCGCTTTGCTCTGCCGCTCGAGGCAACGGAGCTTAGCGTCCGCTCCAACCTGCCGGGAGGGGACATCGTCTCCATCGGCACCGGCTTCGCCCTCACCTCCCCGGTTTCGCCCGGCGACCACAATGTGGAGTTCTCCTTCCGGTTTCCCTACCAAGGAGACAGCGTTTCTTACCGGCAGAGCCTGCCCCAAGGGGCGGATGTGTACCAAGTCTTGCTGCCGCGGCGGCTGGCCCAGGTCCAAGTCCAACCGCTGCGGCCCATTTCATCGGTGAACGTAGAAAGCTCGGAGTTTCTGATTTGGGAAGAGAGGGGATTCGAGCCGGGACAAGGCACGGTCTTGGAGTTGACCAACCTGCCCCAGCCGGGGCTGGTCAGCCGCTTGCAAACGTCGGTCACTGACGGGACTTTCTGGAAAGTGGCGATTCCCGGCGCTGTCGGTGCGGTGCTGGCTTTGTTGTTGCTGTTCGGCGCATTTAGAGCGCCCCGGCCGGTATCATCCCCGGTGGATGCAAACAGCGAGGAACTCGATAGCAACCTGGCCCAACGAGCGGCCCTGGTCCGGCAAGTGGCCTCCCTGGATGAGGAGTTCCAACGGGGGATGTTGGCTGAGGCCGAATATCTGGGCCAAAGGGAAGCGCTCTTGACTCGTATCCGCGGCAGCGCCGGGCCTGTAGACGACGCTGGCGAAAGACCAAGATGAGCAAACGCGGCTGGCTGCTGCTGGGCGCGACGGTCCCTGTCTTGGCCTTGATCGGTCTGCTTGCCTGGGCATCGGTAAAGTCCGGCAGCAACCCTGGGGGACTGGCAATAAACGATGAGTTCGGCCAAGTCTCCGTCGACGCCGAGGAGGCCAGGGATTTTTCCCTGGAATTGTTGGATGGAAGCACCGTGACGCTGTCACAACTCCAAGGCAAGGTGGTAATGTTGGACTTCTGGGCCTCCTGGTGTCCTCCTTGCCGGGAGGAAGCATCGACGCTGTCCCAAGTGTACCGGGAGTCCCAGAAGCAGGGAGTTGAATTCATCGGCGTTAACATGTGGGACCGGCCCAGCGACGCCATTGAATTCGTTGACCTTTTCGACGTGCCGTATCCCAACGGCATCGATGGGAAAGGGACCGTGGCCATAGACTATGGAGTGAAGGGCATTCCGGAAAAGATATTCATTGGTCCCAACGGGGTAATAAGAAAGAAATTCGTCGGGCCGATCAACGCCGGCACTTTGCGGGCGACCCTCGACGGCCTGCTTGAGGGCGCAGGCGCCGCCCCTTAGTGCTTCATGCTACAATTCCAGTCACATTCTCCGAAGAGGCTAAACCCATGCCGAGGTCATCGAGCACAATCAACGACGCCCCGGCCGTAAGAGTCCTCCTATTCTTGCCAGCCCTAGTTGTTCTGTTGGCTATGGCAATCGGTTGTGGCGGCTCCTCATCGGATACTTTAAAGCCTGAACCATTCCCGACGGGGGAGACGCCGCTGGAATTGCTCAAGCGCTCCCAGAGTGTTATGAACACGCTGGGAACCTTCCGGGCCCAGATGGATATGAATGGTACCGTCATCGGAGAAAAACTATCCATATCTATGGACATGGAGGTGAGTGACAACCAGTGGATTCACACCGAGATGTCAATCGACGCCCCGGATGGGGAGCTTCGGGTGGAACAGGTCCTCACCCGGCAGTACGCTTACACTAGGGCTCCCAGTGAGGACACAGAATGGATTCGGGTCGACTTGGGGGCTTTAGCTGAGTCCGCGGCCCTGCCTTCCCAGTTTTTTACAGACCCCACCGGCTTCTACGGCAGTCTATTTCCCGAGGAGGACGTTCCCTGGGAAGTGTACTCTGTAGAGTCCATCGGCCGGGAACGAATCAAAGGGGTGGAAACTGAGCATCTAAGAATTGCCTTGGGCTTTCAAGAGCTTTGGGCAGCATTGGACCCGGAGCAGCAGCAGCAATTGGGACCGTTATTCGATGCAGCAGAACCGGGCCTTAGTATGGAGGAACAGCTGAACCAGATAGAGTATGAAAGACTGGAAATGTGGATAGATGACGCCGGCTATGTCCGCAGAATGAAAATGGATTTCTCCATGGGCGACACCGTATCGGTGGACATGGACATGACGATGTTCGATTTTGGGGAGCGGATCGACATCAAAGAACCGGATGATTACTTCGATCTCACAGGACAGTGAAACTTCTGAAATTTGCCGAGTCTTGTGGTCCCGTTGGCCCCGGATTTTGTTCCAAGGCGACGAGTAGATGAATGAGCAACAACAAGTGGCCGTGGTCATGGATTGGGGAGGCACTTGGGCTCGGGCGGCGGTCATCGACCGGGTTGGCGAGAGCCTCTGGCAGTCCCGCGTGCCCAATCCAATAGACCGCGGCCAAGCCGCGTTGTTGGAGTCGTCCTACGGCCTATTGAAGGAAGCCATCGCTTGGTGCTCCGACCGCGCTATTGTCGGCGTCGGTATAGCCGTAGCCGGGCCGGTGGATGCCGAAACGGGGACCCTGTACGACCCCCCCAACTTGCCCGCCTTGGACGGGGTGTCCCTCAAGGACCGGTGGGGGCCGCTGGTGGGCTATCCGGTGTGGGTTGGAAACGACGCCACCCTGGCCGCATTGGGGGAGTTCCAATACGGGGCTGGGCGGGATGCCGCCAGCCAAGGAACGCCGCCCCGGACCCTGGTTTACGTCACAGTAAGCACCGGCATCGGCGGCGGCGTGGTCCACCGGGGGCAGGTCTTTCTGGGGGCCAGCGGCTTGGCGGCGGAAATAGGCCACATGACCATCGACCGTAGCGAGTCGGCGCCCCAGTGCCAGTGTGGAAATAAAGGATGCCTGGAGTCCTTGGCATCCGGCACCGCCATCGCCCGGATCGCTCGGGCCGCACTGGCCGGGGCCGGGCCGCCGAGCTCCGTTTGGGCGGTCAAAGAGGTCCAGTCCATAACCGCTGAGTCGGTGGTCCACGCCGCCGGCCAAGGCGACAGCCTGGCGACGGATATCTTTGAGGGTGTGCTGCAAGCATTGTCGGTGGGCTTGACCAACGCCGTGCATTTGTTCAACCCGGACCTATTGGTCCTAGGAGGAGGGGTCACTGTGGGCCTCACCGAACTGGGGCTTCTGCCCCGGCTCCAATCGTTGATCCAACAGCAGGCCATGAGTGAGGGTCACGGGAACTTCCGCTTGGCCCCCAGCCGGTTGGGAGACGGCGTGGGAATGGCGGGGGCCGCGGCTTTGGTCTGGAGTGAGGCGGGGGTGTGACCGTTACAGCGAGGGGAGCCTGGCTTAGTCAAGACAACCAGGAGGGTTGGCAATGAAGTGGTGCAGGTTCAAAACCGGAGACCGGGTGGCTTACGGCATCGTGGAGGGCGATGCTATCGTCGAGGTTGCCGGCAGTCCATTCGACTCCTACTCCAAGACCTCCAAAAGCCATGAACTCGGCTCGGTAAAGCTGGAGGTGCCGGTGATCCCGCCCACCTTCTACGCCGCGGGCATCAACTACCCGGAACACATCACTTGGGCGGCCCAGCAAGTGGGGACCGAGCCGAGTCTACCCAAGAAAGCCGATGTGGGCTACCGGGCGGTCAACGCGTTGATACCCCACGAGGAACCCATCGTAGTGCCCAAAGACGCTTCCGATGAAGTGCAGTACGAGGGCGAGTTGGTGGCGGTCATCGGCAAGAAGTGTAAAAACGTCACCGAATCCCAAGCCTTGGACTACGTGCTGGGCTTCACCATAGGCAACGACGTTAGCGAGCGTTCCTGGCAGCGGGAAGACCGGACGCTGTGGCGGGCCAAGAACACCGACACCTTCAAGCCCATGGGGCCGTGGATCGTGACCGGCCTGGACCCCGACGACCTCCACTGCAAGATTACGCTCAGCGGACGGGTGGTGGGCGAGTACGACGTAGCCACCGCCATCTTCGGTGTACGAACTTACATAAGCGAGATGAGCCGCTATATGACCCTATACCCCGGCGATGTGTTATGGATGGGCACCGAGGGGGCCACCGAAAACATGACCCACGGCGACGTTATCGAAATCGAGATCAGCGGCATTGGGGTGCTGCGCAACCCGGTGGTCAGAGAGGGATAACCGCTTTCATAGCTGTTGGACTACGCCGTTGGACTACAAGGTGTAGTGGCGGCGGGCCGCGGCTTGCTTGGGATTGTCCTGTTGGAATAGGTCTGGATGGGCGCCCCGCGCCAGCGTCAGATAATAGGTGAACAACTGCAGCGGCAGGACGTAAACCAAGGGGCTCCAAAACTCCGGGAGCTGCGGCATAAAAAGGGACTCGGCGGCCAAGCCGGACAGCAGTTCATCGCCCTCCTGCAGCAGTGCCCATACTGGTGCATCTACTTCCAGGCAGGCTCGGGCTACGTTCATGGCCCGTTGGTAGCCGGGGCCGGGGGGCGCGATCAACATGACAAGGCACTGCTGATCCACGGAGCAGAACGGTCCGTGAAGGAGTTGCTCTATCTGGAGGCCCTCACTATCGCAGGTGCTGGTTTCCTTAATCTTCAAAGCCACTTCATAGGCGTTGGCGCTGTTGGGTCCCCACCCCGCGCAAATGAAACGGTTACGGCTCTCAAACCTACCGGCGGCCTGCTGGACCATTCCTTCTTGGCTTAGGACCTGGGCAATCTGCCGGGGTACGTCTTCCAGTTGGGACCGCAGCAACGACGCCTCATTGTTGTTGTCCATCAACCCCCCCACAGAGGCGGCAAGCAACGCCAGTACCGTTAAAGCCGATGTGTAGCTCACTGTGAAGGCGGCAGAGCGTTCTTGGTCGACGGTGTTAAAGACCGCATCCGCCGCCAGAATCCGGGGGCCGGGGTTGTTGGAGGTAATGGAGACGGTATAGGAACCGGCGGCCTTGGCCGTCTCCAAGGCCTGGAAGGAATAGGTCTTGGTGCCCCGGTGGCTGATAACGATCACCGCGTCCGCGTCGCTCAGTTTGGGGGGATAAGCGCAGAACTCGAAAGAGTGCCAGGCTTGGACTTCCATTGTTCCGGCACAAAACCGGCGAAACCAATGTTCGGCCACCAAGGCGGCGTGCCATGAGGTCCCGATTCCCACCACATGCAGACGCCGTTTACCGGCCACATTGGCCGCTGCTTGCTGTACGCCCGGCCCATGTTTTCGCAACATCTCTGCAACGGCGCGGGGCTGGTCATGGATGGCGTCATACATGAAGTAGGGGTGGCCTGTACGGATTTCCTGTCCTTGGGTCATAGTACTCACCTCGCCGGGTTCTTCTATCAGTCTCGTACCAAATTGTATCCCCCGGCACCGGACTTCACCAGTCATTAACGCAAGGGCCGTGCTACAATTAGCCGGCAATGGGGCCGCGAGCCGGTTCCTTTGGCTTTCAAGGTTAAACAATTGACCTTAACCCTTCATGGTTGAACTGATAATGTATCCTCCTGAATCTTTTCAACGAATAGACGAGAGCAACGACAGTCTGTTTTACTCCTTTCCCCGGTTGGTGGTCCACATAGACCAGCAGGCCATTGAGGCTGTCGGCCAGTTGTTCCGCGATCTGATACCTCCGGGAGCGGTGGTGCTGGACCTGATGAGCAGTTGGCGTTCTCACTGGCCCCAAGGACATCCCAAGGACCGCATGATCGGCTTGGGGCTAAACGCGCCGGAAATGGCGGAGAACCCGGACCTACACGAATTCATCGTTCACGACCTGAACCGGGAGCCGATGCTGCCCTTCGACGATGCGGTCTTTGACGCTGTAATCCTGACGGTGTCGGCCCAATACCTGACCCGGCCGGTGGAAACCTTTCAAGAAGTGAACCGGGTACTGAAAACCGGGGGCCTCTTAGTAGTCACATTCTCCAACCGCATGTTTCCCACCAAAGCGGTGCGTATCTGGCGGGAGTCCACGGACCAAGGCCGCATGGACTTGGCGACCTCCTATATGGAGTCGGCCGGCAACTTCGAGGAAATCCGGTCCGGCTTCGTCAATTCCGACAACAGCCCCCCCGCCGACCCTATCTTTGCGGTGGTCGGCCGCAAGGGAGACAGCGCACAATGAACACCCCGCTTGTACGGCGCCGATAGGTTGAACATGGCTCGAAGGTTCCGGCTGGCCCTGGCCCAGATCAACACCACAGTGGGCGACATTCCGGGAAACACGGTTAAAATGCTGGACTGCATCCAAGAAGCCCGGCACGCCCGCGCCGACCTGATTGCTTTCCCGGAGATGGCTACCACCGGGTACCCGCCTGAAGACCTGCTTTTCAAGCCTTCTTTCCTGCGGGAAAACGTGGCGGCGATGGAAAGGATCGTCGCTGCCTCCCAGGGTACCGCGGTGGTTGTGGGCTACGTTGACATGGGTACGGACATATCCAATGCCGCGGCCCTGGGTTACGACGGAAAGCTGGTTGACATCTACCGCAAAATGTACCTGCCCAACTACGGGGTTTTCGACGAGGACCGCTACTTCCGCCGGGGTGACTCCTGTCCGGTCTACGTGATCAACGGCGTTGGCGTCGGCGTGAACATCTGCGAAGACGTTTGGTATCCGGTGGGTCCCATCGCAGTGCAACGGGACTCGGGAGCCGAGCTGATCGTAAACATCAACGCCTCGCCCTTTCACACCGGCAAGCGGTCTTACCGGGAAAAGATGATTGCCACCCGCGCCGCCGACAACGAGCTTTTCGTTGCTTACCTTAATTCTGTGGGGGGGCAGGATGAGCTGGTTTTTGACGGCGCCAGCCTGGTTTGCGATATGAACGGCGGCTCGGTGAGCCGGGGTCCGGCGTTCAAGGAGTCACTGGTAATCAGCGACCTGGACATCGAGGCAGTATTCCGGACTCGCTTGCGGGACTCTCGCCCCCGCAAAGAGAATCCAACCATCCTGAGAGAGATCGGCATCCCCAAAGTAATCCAGGTTTCCGGCTTCGAAGCACAGGAGCAGCCTCCCCTGCCGCCGTCCGGCCCGGCCCCGGAGATGGAGGAAATAGAAGAAGTCTACCATGCCTTGGTGCTGGGAACGGGAGACTACTTGCGCAAGTCCGGCTTTGCCAAAGCTCTGGTGGGTTTATCGGGGGGAGTGGACTCGGCCCTAACCGCCACCGTGGCCCGGGACGCATTGGGGCCGGACCAAGTGGTGGGTATAACCATGCCGTCCCGGTACTCCTCGGAGGGCAGCGTCAGCGACTCCCGGAAGCTGGCCGACCGCCTGGGCATTGAGCTTTGGACTGTGCCCATAGAACCTGCTCACCTGGCTTTCGGTGATATTCTTGAGCCTTTTTTCCGGAGGATCGACCCCAACGTGGCCGAGGAAAACGTTCAGGCCCGGATACGGGGCAACATACTAATGACCATCTCCAATAAGTTCGGTTGGATCGTGCTTACCACCGGAAACAAGAGCGAGATGGCTATGGGCTACGCCACTCTGTACGGCGACATGGCCGGCGGTTTCGCCGTGATCAAAGACGTGCCCAAAACCATGGTCTACCGCTTGTGCCGATGGCGCAACCAGCACGGCGAGCCCCGTCCGGTGATTCCTCAGGCCATAATCGACAAACCCCCCTCGGCCGAGCTGAAGGAGTGCCAACTGGACCAAGACAGCTTGCCCCCCTATGAAGTGCTGGACCCTGTGGTAAAAGCCTATGTCGAGGAGGACCGCAGTTATCAGGAGATGGTGGATTTGGGCTTCGACCCCCAGGTGGTGCGCCAAGTTATCAGTGCTGTCGACCGCAACGAGTACAAACGCCGGCAAGCCCCGCCCGGCGTCAAGATCACGCCTCGGGCCTTCGGCAAGGACCGCCGCCTGCCCATCGTCAACCGTTACCGGCAGCATTAGGAGGCGATTGCAAAGTTGCCAAACTCTGACCGAGGGAGACACACGCCGGCCCAAGTCCAACCTGGATTACCGCTTTCGCGGTAATGACGATAGGCGTCTTTTCGGACTTTGTAATCGTCCTGGCAGCCCGCAAAATAACTGTTCAGATTTGAGGGGAATCCGTCCTTCGACTCCGCTGCGCTGCGCTCAGGATGAGCGGTTCAGTACGAGGTCCGAGTAGAGTGGGAGGCGCCGTGCTACGCTGCGCTCAGGATGAGCGGTTGCGTGTTAGTGTGCTGACCAACTCTGAACAGTTACCCCGCAAACGGGAACTTTCCGGGCAAGCGCGCACCGGGTACAATAGGCTGGTCAGGATGACACGGAGCAACCGCCCCTCCAATTTGCTTGTGCCGCTACGCCGGTTGTAGCCTCAGTTACTCCAGCAGGCCCGGAGGACCATAATGGCAGTAGTTAATTCGGTTTTGGGACCACTGGACACCGCAGACCTTGGCTTCACCTTGCCTCATGAGCATCTGATCGACTCAGGGCCGGGAATTCCCAATACCTATGACGAGTTGGTCAACCGGGAATGGGTATTGGAAACGGCGACGAGCGATCTGACCCAAGCCCGCCGCGAAGGCGTTGATACTATAGTAGAAGTGTCGCCCTTGGACCTAGGCAGGGACGTGACCCTGATGCGGGAGGTTTCACAGCGGACCGGGGTGCAGTTTATATGTTGCACCGGTTGTTGGTTGGACGTCCCCCGCAGCTTCTGGGGCAGGTCTCCCGACTTCGTTGCCTCCCTGTGGGTCAGGGAAATCGAAGAAGGGATAGAGGGCACCGGCATAAGAGCGGGGATAATCAAGGTAGCTACCAGCGATCCCATTCTGGAACCTGAGGAGTTAATGCTGCGGGCCGCTGCCCGAGCCCACCGGCGGACCGGCGTGCCCATTACCACCCACACCCCGCCTCGGTCCCGAGTTGGGGAGGCACAGGTCCGTATATTTGAACAGGAGGGCGTGGAGCCCGGCCGGGTCTATATCGGCCATGTTAACAATACCTTGGACAAGGAATACCATTCCAATCTGGTTGAAAGCGGCGTCTTTCTGGGTTGGGACATCAACAATCCTAAAGGCCGCCAGGACTTGCCCGGCTGGGAGCAACGGACCGACTACTTGAAAGGGCTGCTGGACGCGGGTTTCGGCAGCCAAATAATGCTCTCTCACGACTGGAACATCGTGCTGACGCGTGTGCCCTCGCCCGGTTTTCCTACGCGGGAAGAGAACCCGGACGGGTATCTCTGGATCACTCGCGCCGTGCTGCCCCGTCTCAGGGCCCTGGGTATGCCGGAGGGCATAATTCAGCAAATGATGGTAGACAATCCCCGCCGATACTTCGAGGGAAATTAGCGAGGGGAGATTAGTCAATAGCTGGTCTGCTCTCGAATCTCGCCGGCCCGGGCCGGCGGCGCTCAGGAGGTAAAGCGTGACTGCCAACGACACCCAGAGGATATTGGACTCCATAGACCAAAAGGCCATGCTGAGCTTGGCCCAGGAATTGGCTAAGATTCCCAGCTTCAAGACCGAGGAAACCGACGTGGCCCGCTACATTGCCGAGTTTCTGGAGCAGCGGGGATACGAGGTCCAACTGCAAGAGGCGGAAGCGGGGCGTTTCCAGACCATCGGCACTCTCCGGGGCAGCGGAGGCGGAAAGTCCCTGATGCTAAACGGCCACATCGACATCGACCCAATAGTAATGGGCTGGCGCCGCGACCCTTGGACTCCCCAAATCGACGGGGACCGTCTCTACGCCGGGGGCATCCGCAACATGAAAGGCGGCGTGACCGCTATGATCGAGGCTGCCGAAGCCGTCCGGCGCTCCGGAGTGCAGTTGAAGGGCGACTTGGTGCTGGCCTGTGTCGCCGGGGAGCTTCAAGGGGGCGTGGGGACCCGCTACTTGTGCCAACACGGTCCTCTGACCGACATGGCCGTCGTGCCGGAACCTTTCGGGGCGAACAACATCCTGACAGTCCATGCCGGGGTGGTGGAGATGGCCATTCATACTATCGGAAGGGCCAGGCATATCAGCCGCATGGAGGAAGCGGTGGATGCTATCGAGAAGATGTGCAGGGCCGTTCCGGTCATAAAAGGTGTGCAGTTCAGGCACACCCCCCGCACCGACCTGCCCGGATTGCCCAGGATAAATGTAGGCGCAATCATCGGTGGCTTGGGCCGGGACTACGATCAGCGAGGCCCCAACTTCGTGTCCGATTTCTGTACTGTTCTGGTGGACGCACGGTTCCTGCCGGGCATGACTGCGGCATCGGTCAAAGAGGACATAGAGCTGGCTCTGGATGGGATCAAGGCCGAAGACCCGGAATTCCAGTACGAGATCGAGATGCCGCCCCCGCCCAAGTACAGGGTAAACACCGTGGTTATGGAGCCTTTCGACCTGCCCAAGGACGAGTACATCCTGGAGACGGTTTTGCGCCAGTACCGCACCGTAACCGGACGGGAGCCCGACGGGGTGGGCACGGTCCTGCCGGGATCGTACAGTGGAGACGACACCTGCCACTTGTGGGCTGCCGGCGTGCCCTGTCTGCTCTACGGCCCCGGAGGCGGGTCCGAGTCCAGCACCGTCCCCGACGAATATGTCCGCATCAGCGACATGGAGCAGGTGGCCAGGGTCCTTGCCCTGACCGCCTTGGACGTGTGCAATCTCCCCAAGTAGCCGGGATACTTCATGCGGTAGTAATTTTCTCCAGTAAACACATTCTCAATAGGAGGGGACCATGCCGGACCTTAGCTCAATGGCGGCGTCGGTAGGCGCATTGCTCAAACAGCGCCAACAAACTATTGCTGTATCCGAGTCCTCTTGCGGAGGTCTGATCTCAGCATCCCTGGTGGCTATTCCCGGGGCCTCGGCTTACTATGTCGGCGGCGCGGTTGTTTATACTCGTGTGTCCCAAGGGGGGTTGCTGGGGGTCTCGGATGAAGCCATGACCGGTATAAGAGCAAGCTCCGAACCCTATGCTCTGTTGAACGCCCGCACCATAAGTGAATCGCTGGGGACGACCTGGGCTTTGAGCGAAACCGGCGCCAGCGGCCCCACCGGAAACAGCTACGGCGATGCTGCCGGCCACGCTTGCATCGCTGTCGCCGGGCCTGTTGAGCGGGCCATAACCCTGGAAACGGGCGAAGCCGACCGCGAGGCCAACATGTGGACATTTGCCGCAGCGGCCCTGGAACTGCTGGAGGAGTGCCTGCGGGAGAGCGGCTGAGCCCGCCCTATATGGGTGTAGAGTAGTGGCCGCCGTAGACTTGCAGCGCGGTGCCCGAAACCCAGCGGGCCGCCGGGCTGACCAGGTATCTTACGGCCTCCCCTATGTCCCGGGGCTGGCCTCGGCCCAAGGGATACTCCGCTTCCCTGGCCTGCCACTCCTCGGGGGTCCAACCAAAGTCCCTGGAATCTATCAGGCCGGGCATTATGGCGTTCACTCGAACGCCCCTGTCGGCTACTTGCACCGAGAAAGCCACGGTGAGCCCTAAGACCGCCGCCTTGCTGGCGTTGTAGGCGGGAGACCCCCCTTTTCGCCCTCGGCGGGCGGACTGGGAGCTGATGTTCACGATGGCGCCCTTCCCCGCATCCAACATGGGCTGGAGGGCTGCCCTAGAGCAGTAGAAGACCCCGCTTACATTGACGTCGATGGTCCGCCGCCACTCCTCATCGGGCAAGTCCCAAGCATTGCCCTCCGGATCATCGATACCGGCGTTATTCACCAGGATGTCCAAGCGGCCGTGTTCCCTCAAGGCCAAGTCCACCAGAGCGCGAGCGTCATCGGGCGAGCTGGTGTCCATCCTCATGGTGACGGCCTCTCCGCCCTTGGAGCGAATCTCTTCCGCGGTGGCCGAGGAGTCCTGGAGGTCTCCGATTACTATCTTGGCCCCGGCCTCAGCCAAAACGTTGGCGATGCCCCTGCCTATGCCCTGGCCGGCGCCGGTTACGATGGCCACTTGTCCGTCCAGCCTACTGGAGTCGTTCGCCATAAGTACCCCCTCTAATGTGGGACCCCAGGGCAATCGCATCTAAGACCAACCCGACAGAAAGGCGTCGCGCCTGGCTCCCAGCCATGTCATTCCGGTTCTCAACCATGTCATTCCGAAACGTAGTGAGGAATCTAAAGCAGTTCTTCACAGTCATCGTACTATTCCAGCAACAGGTCACTCCATCGTGGAAGGTCGTTGGCGGCGTCGGCGTAGCCTTGGCTGCCTGTGTGGGGCCCCCTTGACCAGCGCCGCGGCCGCCCGCTTGCCAAGGTCCGCACCAGCCCCGCTCCAATGAATGAGGAGACACTATGCGCCGGCGCAATCCGAAAGAACATCGCCGCTGTCTACGTCTCCCGTTGGAGGGCGATCTTGTTTTGTAAAAGCTCTTCGTAGTCAAACACAATGGCCGAAGCCACGGTGGCCGCCAGTTCAGGGAGGTCCAACTGCTGGTGGGTATGGTCCTTGAATTCCAGCCATTGCCACTCCAACATGATCTGAGGCTCCACCAGACCGTCCGCCTCGATGGCCTCGCCTTCCTTGAAGTTCAACTCGCACGCTTGGAGAACGTTGGGCTTTTTGGGGTTCCAAAGGGGAATGCCGAACTTTCTCGCTATGATCGGACGGTGGCCGTAAATGGTGCAGGCGTCATCCTTTAAAGCCGGACAAGGGATGTGACGGCGGCCCACCAGCCGGCCTAACGCCTCTTGTATGGCCCGGCTGTGGTCCTCGATGTTCTGGGTCCGGTCCACCGGAGTTCCGGTGAGTTGCTCCAAGTAGGCCAGTGCTTTGCCGCGCATCAACTCCCTCGACTCAGGGTCCAGTTCCTTCACCGCCTTGGAGATGTAGGCCGCCTCGATGGCGCTGATTGAAAATAGTTGGCTGCAACAACTGCTGCAACCCCGGCGGCACTGCATTCTGTCGATAAAAATGTCTCGAACTCTATTGAACTCCTGGTCTACTTTCCGCAGGAGTTCTTCGTAGGTCCGGTAGATACTGGGCAGATCAACTTCCGTTGGCACTTTAGTCGCTCCTCAAGCCAGGGATGCGCTGCCTTTACTCTGCTTGGAATGATACTCATGTGTTCCGTCCAGGTCAATCTTGTTAGGACCATGCCCAGGGTCTTTTGATTGTCACCCTGAACGATGTGAAGGGTCTAAAATCCCCTGGGGAGAATGTGAGGATTAGTTGACGCCGCTGAGGGCCGCCTGCATACTTGCGTTGTCGACGGAATCAGGAAGGGCCGCGAAAGCCAAGTGGTCGGCGAGGTCAAAGACTTGTATATTACGGTCAACAAGTAGCTCTTGTCACTGTAAATGTTGAATAGAGATCCAAATCAGCGGCGCTTGACGCTCCGAGTGGAAGGGATGACCTGCGCCTCTTGCGCGGTCCACGTGGGGGACGCCCTCAAGGAGGTGTCCGGCGTCTCCAAGGTCTCAGTCAACCTGGCCACCGAGGAGGCCTTGCTGGACCTGGACCCTGGGCAAGCAACGCCTTCCCTGCTGGCCCAAGCCCTAGATGAAGCCGGCTACACCGCCGGAGTGGATAAAGTCACTCTGAATATCGGCGGCATGACCTGCGCCTCTTGCGTAGCCCATGTGCAAGAGGCTCTCAGCGAGGTCTCCGGTGTCCTCTCTGCCAGTGTCAACCTGGCCACCGAGCAAGCATCCGTCCAGTACTTGTCGGGGCTGGCAACACTGGAAGACTTTGGCGACATGGTGGAGGACGCCGGCTACTCGGTGGAGGGCGTGGCAGGCGAGACGGCGGCTGAGGAAGCGGACCAAGAGAGGCTGGCCCGGACCAGAGAGATTAAGAGTCTGGCTGGCAAAGTCATTATTGCCGGTTCCGTGGGGGTCGTCATAATGGCCCTTATGTACATTCCCTTGGAGACGCTGGGGCTGACCTCGTTTCAGCTTAACCTGATACTGTGGGCCTTGGCGACTCCGGTCCAGTTCTGGATTGGGGCGACGTTCTACCAGGGCGCGTGGGCCGGTCTCAAGCACCGGACCGCAAATATGAACACACTGATAGCAGTGGGCACCAGCGTGGCTTACGGCTACAGCACCTTGTTGACTTTCTTCGAGAGCTACTTTGCCGACGCCAGGTTGGTCCACGCCAATAGCGTCTTCAGTCACAGCACGGGCGCCTATTTCGACGCCTCCGCCATCGTCATCGCCCTCGTCCTGTTGGGTAGACTCCTCGAGGCGCGGGCAAAGGGACAGACCTCCGGCGCTATCCGCAAGCTCTTGGGGCTCAGGCCCAAGACCGCCCGCGTGGTCCGAGAAGCGGGCGAGGCGGACATACCCATTGATGAAGTGCGGCCAGGCGACATCCTGGTAGTGCGGCCCGGCGAGAAGATTGCTGTGGATGGCTTGGTGGTCGCCGGCGCATCCACGGTGGACGAATCGATGCTCACCGGCGAAAGCCTGCCGGTGGAAAAAGGTCTGGGCGCACAAGTTTACGGCGCCACCATTAACAAGACGGGGAGTTTCCGCTTCCGAGTCACCAAAGTGGGACGAGACACCGCGCTCTCCCAAATCGTCCGCATGGTGCAAGAAGCCCAAGGCTCCCAGGCGCCTATTCAGCGTCTGGTGGATAGGGTGGCCGGTTGGTTCGTCCCTATGGTTATAGGGGTGGCCCTAGTCACTATCGTAGGATGGATACTTTGGCATCCAATCACACCGGCGCTGCCCATCGCTATTCTCAATTTTGTTGCGGTGCTGGTCATAGCTTGCCCATGCGCCCTGGGCCTGGCCACGCCCACGGCCATCGTGGTGGGCATGGGACGAGGTGCGGAGCGGGGCATCCTGATCAGCAATGCCGAGGCTTTGGAACGAGCCCACAAGATACAGGTAGTGGTGCTGGACAAGACCGGCACCCTGACCCAGGGAAAGCCGGCGGTCACCGACTTGCTGGCGGCTGGCGGCCGAACTGAAGAGGAAGTGCTGCGACTGGCCGCTTCAGCAGAGCGGGGGTCAGAGCATCCCCTGGGAGCGGCCATCGTGGCTGCCGCCAGCCAAAGAAGTCTCGCCCTTGAGGAAGTCGCCGCCTTCCAGGCATTGCCCGGCCATGGCATACAGGCTAAAGTTAACGGGGCAAATCTCACTCTGGGGAATCTCTCGTTGATGCAAGAACGGGGATTCGGTCTGAACGGGCTGGAGGCGCGGGCCCAAGTGCTCTCCCAACAGGGCAAGACGCCCATGTTCGTTGCCAAGGATGGTGAAGTGGACGGTATCATAGCCGTTGCCGATACCCTGAGGCCGGGGGCCCGAGAAGCGGTGGAGGCTATGCACCGGCTGGGCTTGGAAGTGGTGATGCTCACCGGCGATAACCGGCGCACCGCCGAGGCGATTGCCGGGCAAGTGGGTATCGACCGCGTGTTGGCCGAGGTGATGCCGGACCAGAAAAGGCAAGAGATACAAGCGCTTCAAGCCCAGGGGCAATTCGTAGCCATGGTAGGCGACGGCATCAACGATGCGCCTGCCCTTGCCCAAGCCGACCTGGGCGTAGCCATCGGCGGCGGCGCGGACATCGCCATTGCCTCAGCCGACGTGACTCTGGTGCGCGGGGACCTTGGCGGCGTGCCTGAAGCCATTGCGCTATCCAAGTCCACTGTCCGGACTATTAAACAGAACCTGTTGTGGGCCTTCGGGTACAACACCCTCCTGATCCCCGTCGCGGCGGGCCTCCTGTTCGTGGTGTTCTTTCAGGTCCTTGACAGCTCCGTGCCGGCGGGTCCGCTGCGGTACATCTTTGGGGATTTCGGCTTCCTTAATCCAATCATGGCCGCAGCCGCCATGGCCCTCAGTTCTGTTTCCGTAGTGACCAACTCCTTGAGGTTACGCAGGTTTAAATTCGGAGTTCTTACGCCCCGGCCGTACGTCGCCCGATAGATGACAACGGATGGCGCGGTGCGGCCAACCGGATATGAATCGAGGAGAGCAATCATGAAATCTCTGGAATATGTGGTGCGTACACCCATGAATAAGCCCGACGTAGTCGAGGTCCGCTACAACTGCGACTGCGGTTGTAAGCCTCGGGCAAGGTACCAACGCGGCAGCGGAGAAGCGGGGCACGACCAGTGCTGCTGCGGACGGGTCCACTTCCTGGGAACGGATGCCCAGGGCCGCTTGGAAGCCTATCTTCAGGAGCAAGACGCCACTGCGGAAGGTGCCGGAGTCCACTATACCGTCAGCACCGAGGAAGTCACCGCTCCTTGGGGAGAGACAGTGGCCTTGGCTTTCGGCGTGCCCGACAAGCTCCGCAAACACTAGGGCCTATAGTTGACAGGGCGCGCCCACAAGAGGCGCCCCTACGATGGTCACGACGCCGAAATGTAAGGGCAACCCCTGTGAGCCTGTCTCAGAGTCCCCTCTCCCCTTCGCGGGAGAGGGCTAGGGTGAGGGGGTTAACGAAAGCATCATCCTCACCTTAATCCTCTCCCGTCAAGGGAGAGAAGAGGCCAGCGGCGAGATTATGAGACAGGCTCCTTGTGGTTGACTTGGCCACTTCAAGAGACCGGTCTTAACTGTGGAGACGGTATATGGTTAGAAACGGCTTCAAGGTCTTGGACAGCGACTTGCATATTATCGAACCGGCCGACCTGTGGCAACGTTACATAGACGCCGAGTTCAGGTCTCAGGCTCCCTTGGGGTTGACCGACACTGTGGCCAACCTGTACTTGCAAGGGCCCGGCGGCAAGCCCTGGGGACGGACCCCTACACCGGAAATGGACCGGCGAATGTTCTCGGGCAAAGAGCACGCCGCCAACCGGGAGAAGTACCAAGCCTTCGACCAACGGGGCTGGACCGGCGAGGTGCAGCTTGAAGCGATGGACGCCGAAGGCATCGACGTGGCGGTGATATACCCTTCCCGAGGGCTGTATGTCTTGACTGTGCCGGACTTGGACCCGCCGCTGGCGGCGGCCATCGCTAGGGCTTACAACGACTGGCTTCACGAGTTCTGCCAAGCCGACCCGGCGCGTCTCCTAGGGGCGGGGATGATCTCCCCTTTCGACGTTGAGGACGCTGTCTCCGAGTCCATTCGTTGTGTGAATGAACTGGGCTTCAAAGGGGTTTTCCTCAGACCCAATGAAGTGGGCGGACGCAATTGGTACGACAACTACTACGAACCCCTGTGGGCCACGCTGGAGGAGCTTCAGGCGCCCCTGGGTTTTCACGAGGGGGTCGCATCGGCGTTGCCCCAAGCGGGGGACAAGTTCAATCCCAACTTCATGATCCAGCACGTCTTCAGCCATCCCGTCGAGCTTATGATGGCGACCGCCAGTTTCTGCGCCGGGGGGATTCTGGAGCGTCACCCTAACCTGCGGGTGGCCTTCCTGGAAGGTAATTGCTCCTGGGTGCCCTTCCTACTGTGGAGGCTGGACGAACACTGGGAGCTGTGGGGAGACGTTTACGCCCCGGACCTCAAGATGCCGCCCAGCGAGTACTACAAACGGCAGTGCTTTGCCTCGGTGGAGGCCGACGAGGAACTGGCCCGGTACGTTATCGATTACATGGGCAACAACCGTCTGGTCTTCTCCACCGACTTCCCGCACCCCGACTCCAAGTGGCCCGGGGCGGTGGAGAGGTTCTTGGAACTGCCCATTGCGGATGAAGACAAGAAGATGATTCTCTGGGACAACTGCGCCCAATTCTACGAGATAAAATAGCCGGCCTTTGGAGAGGAACTGAAGCCATGGCAAGGACAAAACGAATTGGCGCTCTGCTGCCAGCCACTAATCCGGTTGTTGAACCCGACTTTTATAGAGTAATCCCCGGCGGGGTCACGGTGCATTTTGAGCGTATGTGGAATGGCCGTTGGGGAGGCCAGCCCGGAGCGACGGAAGATGAACAATACCTGGTAAACATGAGCAGTGAAGAAGCGAATACCGTTGATTGGGCCCTGTTCGGGTTCGATGTAAGCAAGATGAACGATGATGTGGTCCGGGGCGCCCGCTCCCTGGCCAATATTGGCCCCGACCTCTTGGTGTACGCCTGCACCTCGGGGACCTGGCACCGGGGCAACTTGGACTTTGACCGTAAAATGTCTGAAACCATGCAGGCTGCCAGTGGCGTAGGCGCAATTACTGCGGTCGGGTCTTGTCTCGAAGCCATGCGGTTTATGGGGACCCAAGCTATCAGCGTGGCAGGCCCCTACCGGAACTTCCACCTCCGCAATAGGCTAAAGCCTCTTCTCGAAGAGGCGGGCTTTGCGGTGGTCAGTGCTGACGGGGAACCCTGGATGCAGGATTCTATGAATCCTATGGAGATAGAGGAGCAGGACCCTCAGGTGATTGTGGATTTCGTGCCCACCGTGGTCAAGGAAGAGGCGGACACGGTGTTTTTGCCGGGAACCGCTTGGCGGGCCCTGGACGCGGTGGAAGAGCTGGAACAAAAACTAGGGAAGTTGGTGATAACGGTCAACCAGGCCACCATTTGGTTGGCTCTGCGCAAAGTTGGATGGACCCAGCCCATTCACGGCTATG
Organism: Dehalococcoidia bacterium; assembly: GCA_965197565.1. GTDB lineage: Bacteria > Chloroflexota > Dehalococcoidia > Lucifugimonadales > UBA3495. The sequence continues at coordinate 760,010 of CBDANK010000002.1, read as the reverse complement.
GCCGGCTGCTGAGGAACCTGGAGTAGCTCAAACATAAGATCTGTCGACACAAGACCGGACGCCGGTTACATCGTAAGACCGTTCTCACTAGACGTTTTCGCGCTTTATAACCCCAGAATTCGGACTGCGTTAGCTCCCAGAATGCTTTCTTTCTCCTCCGGTGAAAGAATCGGCAGCTCCATGACTCGCTCTACTGTGTGGTCTAGGTCATACCATGGAAAGTCTGAGCCCATCAGCACCCTCTCGGGCCCGATGTCTTTGATCAATTGAGCAAACTGTTGGTCCGATGGAGCGTTGGTGCCTCCGGTCCATTCAATAATCTCGCACAAATCAAAGTAGGCGTTGGGATAGGTCTGGGCTACTCCCAGAGCTTGCTGCCAAGCCCCTCCCCCAAGGTGGGCAATCACGACTTTCAAATTGGAAAACTCCTCCAGCATACCGGCGAATGCTTGAGGCTCAGCATAGTGGCGGCCGCCTCGGTCCGGCCCCGAGTGTGCGACGACCGAAATCTCCAGATCCTGGCAGGCCTCGTAGATGGGCCACATCCGGTGGTCCGACATGTTGAACTCTTGGGCTGCTCCGTGCAACTTGATGCCCTTGGCCCCGTGGTTCTCCACCATGTCTCGCAGATGGGCCGCCCCGGCGTCTCCCGGCAGAGCGATGGCATCGGCGGCCACAAATGGTACGATCTGAGGATGGTCCTTGACCAGCTCGCACCCCCATAAATTGAATTCTTTGAGCCGGTCGCCCAAAGAAGCTTCAATATCTCTGACGGCCTCCCGTCTCGCTGCTTCCTCCACCCCTGCTGGAATGTTGTCGACGGCCTGTTGACGGGTCGATACTGCTGACCAGAGGTGCACCACCACTGCCTTGGAATACCCGGCAGACTCCATGGATTCAATTACGTCCGCCACGGTACCCGAGTACCGGCTGAAGCGTACATTAGGCTTAGTGCCGTATTCAAATATGTGATAACCCTCCTTGGCGGCAATTCCGTCTTCACTGGCCTGGTATAGGTGGATATGGGAATCAATCTTCACCGGTTCAGCCATGGCATGACACCTCCGTTTCATAAGTCGGATATCTATGGCGCGGGACCTCACCAATAATAACCTCTAATAAGCGACCGGAGCAAAGCGGTAATCAAAAGGCCGTCGCGGCCTGATTGCGGCTGCGGATGGGTTCATTTATACTCCGTTCAAGCTAAGGAGACAATTCGCAAACCGGGAGAAGTAACATGGCCGTGGGTCCAATCGATCTCAGTGGCAAGACAGCCATCGTAACCGGGGCCAGCCGCGGGATTGGGGCGGCTATGGCCAAGGGCCTCGCTTCTTTCGGCGCCGATGTAACCATCGTCGATCTGCCCGAGCGATCGGATGATTCGGCAAGCGTAGTCCGGTTCATCGAGGATGCGGGCGGGACTGCTAAAGCGGTGGAGTTGGACGTGCGGGACCCGCAAGCCATCTCATCAGTGGTATCGGCGGCCGCCGCCGAACACGGCCGGCTGGACATCATGGTAAACAATGCCGGGGTAAACGTCCGAACACCCGCCTTGGAGCTGAGTACCGAGGAATGGAACGCGGTCCATGACGTAAACCTCCGGGGCGTGTTTTTCGGGAGCCAAGCGGCGGGGCGGGAGATGGTAAAGACCGGAGGCGGCGTCATAATCAATACCGCGTCGGAGTTGGCCTTCGTGGTGCCCAAGTCACGCATCTCGGCTACTTACTTGGCCAGCAAAGCCGGCGTTGTCAACCTGACCCGAGCCTTGGCTGCGGAGTGGGCCGGGTACGGCATCCGGGTCAACGCGGTGGCCCCCGGCCCCACCAGGACTCACATGATGGGTGATACCTTGGCCGATCCCGAGAGGTTCGAAGCCACGGTTAAAGAGATACCCATGGGGCGGGTGGTGGAGCCGGAGGACGTGGCGGGGGCGGTGGTATTTCTGGCCAGCGACCTGGCCAGCATGGTCACGGGTCACGTGCTCTTGGTGGACGGCGGCCGCGCTCTTGGCTAGGAGAGGCGCAGCGGCGGCATTTGACCCCAATCGCTAAACTCCCGCGAATCGTTCCTTTCCAGTCCTTCGGTAGGCTCAGGACGGCCCTTCCACCAAGCTCAGGGTGAGCGGTTTTTTCGCTTCGTAGTGAGCCTGTCGAATCATGGCCCTACAACGGGTGAGTGCGTGTTCATTATGACCTGACGGGGAAGAAGGAGGCGTTATGGCATCGACTTTGCTGCGGGGAAAGTACGTGATCTGCAAAATCACCGGCGCTTCTTCTGCGGAGGTGGTCTCCGATGGAGGGGTGCTGCAACGGGATGGCGAGATCATAGAAGTGGGTGATTACCAAGATTTGAGGACCAGGCATCCTCATGTGGAGGTGATCGGCGGCCCGAATTATGTGCTCATGCCCGGCTTGGTGAACGACCATTTCCACGTTGGACTCAGCCCATTTCAGCTTGGGGCCCCGGACTTGCCCTTGGAGATGTGGATGCTGGCCAGGTTAGGCTCCAGGTCCATTGACCCTTACTTGGACCAACTTTACGGCGCGGTGCAGATGATAGAGTCGGGAACCACCACGGTGCAGGCGCTTCACTCGGTAGGCCGGGGCTACAGGCCCGTCGACCTGGAAGTAGCCGACAAGGTGGTAAAAGCCTACCAGGATTCGGGTATGCGGGTCTCTTATGCTCCGTCTATTGCCGATCAGAGCTCTATGGTGGCCGGGCCTCGCGGCAACGAGGAAGATTTCGCGTCGCAAATGCCCGCCGGCCTGGGAGAGCGGTTCAAGACGTTCATGGGGCGCGGTTACTTGCCGGTGGAAGAGGTGGTCCCGGAACTGGAGAACATCGCCGCCAAGTACGGCAACAACCGTCTTGAACGGGTCCGGGTCACGGTGGCCCCAAGCAACGTGCATCGATGTTCCGACGCCATGCTGCTGGCCCTAAAAGAGCTGGCAACCAAGTACGACACCGGTATTCACATTCACCTTCAGGAGACGGTGTACCAAAAACTGTACGGGTTCCGGGCTTGGAATAAGACCCCTCTACAACACCTGCACGAACTGGGCTTCTTGGGGCCGGAAGTCACTTGTGGTCATAGCGTTTGGACCACCGATGAAGATATTGAGCTTATGGCCGCAACCCAGACCAACGTTTGCCACAATGCCAGCTCCAATTTGCGGTTACAGAGTGGAATTGTTCCTTTGGGCCGGTTGTTGGCCAGCGGGGTCAGGGTAGCCATTGGCAGCGACGAAGCCGGGCTTAACGACGATAAGGACCTGTTCCAGGAAATGCGGTTGGTGCTCAAACTGCACCGGGTGCCCGGCATAGAACTCACCCCTCCCACGGCCTATCAGGTCTTTCAGATGGCCACGGCCAATGGGGCCTACGCCAGTTGGTTCGGCGACCGCATCGGGACCCTGGAACCGGGCAAACGAGCGGATATGGTCCTGCTAAACTTGCAGAATATAGAAGAGCCGTACCTTGACCCCGACGTTTCCGTGGTTGACGCCGTTGTTCATAGGGGACGCAGCATTGATGTGGACACAGTTATGGTTGACGGTGAAGTCGTTATGCGGGACCGGCAACTTACCAAGGTCAACAAAGAGGACCTCTATAAAGAACTCAAGAAAGCATTGGACCGGCCCCTATCGGCTGAAGAAGTAGACCGTCGAGAGTTGAGCCGGTTGGTTGAACCCCATCTGCGCCGGTTCTATGAAGGGACTCTACCCCAAAGCATGACGCCTCACACCTACTACAACGCCAGGTCTTGAGACTAGTGGACACCCACAAGGAACGCCTCTACGATGGCACGATGCTGAAATGGAGGGGCAACCCTTGTGGTTGCCTTGGCCGTCGCGCCAAATGTTGGTAGGGGTATGGGATACGCCCGTCGGCTCAACGGATTAAAAAGAATGAAGCGCCGGCTTATATAAGCCGGCGCTTCATTTCATCGCTCCCTGGTATTTTAGACCGAAAGCTAATGCACTGGGACCATGGCGACCCTATTCGTCGTCTATCCAGGCGTCGTTGATGAGCGGCCAGCCTAGTGGATGGGGGGTTACGCCCCGCACGTTCGCCTGCGCGGCGTACAGCCAGGGCTGGTATCCCACGACAAGACGCGGCACCTCCTCGACCAGGATGCACTGGATCTCAGTGTAGGTCTCGACCTGCTTTTCAAGGGTCTCACCCCTGGCCTGTACGATCAACTCGTCAACTCTGGGGTTGTTCCAAAACGGCGCATTCCAACTGGAGTCGCTCATGTACTGGATGCTATGGGCTTGGTCCACGTTGGCCCGGCCATACCAATAGACCACGGTGAACGGCTCTACCATCCAAAAGTCTTCCCAGAACACAGCCGCAGACTGCCGTTGGACGTCGACCCGAATGCCGGCGGGCGCAGCGCTCTCTTTGAAGGCCACCGCCATTTCGATCATCCCCGGCCCAACGTCGCCCGTGTGCAGGATGATGTCGATGCCGTCTGGGTGTCCGGCCTCCGCCAGTAGCGCCTTGGCTGCCGCAGGGTCGTAGGCCGGAGGGTTGCATTGCGGCGCGAAGCGAGGGTCGCTGGGCGGAACCAGGTGGTCGTAGGCGATGGTGCCCATACCCAACAGCGCCGCTTGCACGATAGTTTCCCGGTCCGTCGCTAGTTGCATCGCCTGCCGGACCAGCTTGTTGTCGAAGGGCTCCCGGTCGTTGCGCATATCCATCGCAATGATGGACAGGCTGGGCTGGTTCAGCACCACAGTATCGGGATGGGACTCGATACTGGGTACGCTCTGGGGTTCCAGTTGATATACAACGTCCACGTCGCCGCTCTTGACCGTCTCAGCCCGGGTGGCGGCTTCGGGGATAAACTGGACGACGAACTCATCCAGGTAAGGCTTGCCTTCCTCCCAGTAGTCGGGGTTCCGCACCATCACCGTTCGTTCGCCAATTAGGTGCTCCTCGATTATGAAGGGCCCCGTGCCAAACTCCTCCAAGTGCAGCCGCCTGACATCTACGTCGGAAGGGACGATCCGCGCTTGATAGACCGATAGGGAGTCCGGGAAGAATGCGTTGGGGCCGTCGAGATCGAAACGGACGGTGTAGTCGTCGAGAGCGACTACATCCGTGACTACTTCAAATGTGGTACGTATCGGAACGTCCAGCACCGGGTCCTGTATCCGCGCAAAGGTGGAGACCACGTCCTCCGCTTTGAAGTCCTTGCCGTGGTGGAATTTCACGCCCTCCCGCAAGTAGAAGGTGTAGGACGTGAGGTCGTCGTTGGCCTCCCAGTGCGTAGCCAACTCCGGCTTCACGGTAAGGTCCGGCTGGATCATGAGCAAGTTGTCATAGGTTGCTTGGGTGATAGCGATGTCCATCACCGACAGTCCAACGACGGGCGGGTCCAGGGTGGTGTGTTCGGTATACATGGCCATGGTTAGCGTGCCGCCCCTCTTAGGCTCCCCGGGCGCCATCGCCTCCTCAGTGTCCTCGGTCTCTTCCATGACCTCGGCCACCTCGTCTCCGTCGGTGTCCTCCATGACCTCGGGGGCTGAGGTGGCTTCGCCGCCCCCGCCGCAAGCAACTACGAAGAGGATAGACGTCATGGCTACTGCCAGCAGGACTAGAAGCGGATGCAGCCTAGCTGCCTTGGATCTCATCACGGTCTCCTCCTTGTGGGCGACAACACGAATTGCTTTGGCAAGCTGCACGGGAGTATAGGTGAGTGTCTAATCGGCGGACTGTCTTTCATCCACCGACAAGCCCCTGAAGGCTCGACGGGTAACGCTATCAGACCATCCAATATTTGTCAACCAGAATAACAACCCTATATATATTTGTATCGTCACGAAATAGCCGCAACCTGGTCAACATACGGTCAATATCTTCGTTAGTATATCCATAGTATGACGACTTTTCATCATTGGATTTATACCAATCAATGGCTACTCAGCATAGAGCAATCGCGTCTAATACCTTATTTGCCAATATGCGGATGGGTGACCTCGACTGGCTATCCCGGGCCACTCAGACCAAGCCATGAGACGAGACGAAGGAAAGTACCTATGCCAGCCCAACGGGGCAAAAAACAATGCGGCACCGGCTCTTATAAGAGCCGGCGCCGCATTCCATCGCTGCCGGGTGTGTTAGACCAAAAGCTGATATGGGGGACGATGGCGACCCTAGTCGTCTATCCAGGTGTCGTTGATGAGCGGCCAGCCCAGCGGATGGGGGTTACACCTCGAAGGTTGGCCCGCGCGCCGTACAGCCAGGGCTGGTATCCGATGACAAGACGCGGCACCTCTTCAACCAGAATTTCCTGGATCCTCCCGTAGGTCTCCTTCTGACCCTCAAGGTCCTGCCCCCTGGCCTTGAGGACCAACGCGTCAAACTCCTCGTTTAACCAAAACGACCCATTCCAACTGGAGTCACTTAAGTACTGGATGCTATGGGATTGGTCCACATTAGCCCGGCCGTACCAATACATGACGACGAGCGGCTCTACCATCCACACATCTTCCCAGAACACGGTGGGGTTCCCTCGCTTGAGCTCGACCCGAATGCCTGCGGGCGCGGCGCTCTCCTTGAATGCCACCGCCATTTCGATCATCCCTGCCCCGACGTCGGCTGTGTGCAGGACGATGTCAATGCCGTCCGGGTACCCGGCCTCCGCCAGTAGTTGCTTGGCCAGTTCGGGGTTGTAGTCCAAGGGTTTATGCTGGGGCGCGTAGCGGGGGTCGCTGGGCGGAACCAGGTGATCGTAAGCGATTTCGCCCAGCCCAAACAGTGCCGCTTGCACGATGGTTTGCCGGTCCGTCGCGGCTTGCATCGCCTGCCGGACCAGCTTGTTGTCGAAGGGCGGCATGTCGTTGCGCATGTCCATCCCAATGATGGACAGGCTGGGTTCGTTCAGCACCACCGTATCGGGATGGGCCTCTAGGCCGGGGATGCTCTGAGGTTCCAACTGGTATACGAGGTCCACGTCGCCGCTCTTGAGCGTCTCGGCCCGGGTGGCGGCTTCGGGGATAAACTGGACGATGAACTCATCCAGGTAGGGCTTGCCCTCCTCCCAGTAGTCTGGGTTCCGCACCATCACTGTTCGTTCGCCAATTACGTGCTCATCGATCATGAAGGGCCCCGTGCCAAACTCCTCTGCGTGCAGCCGCCTGACATCCACGTCGGAAGGGACGATCCGCGCTTGATAGACCGATAGGGAGTCCGGGAAGAACCCGTTGGGGCCATCGAGATCGAAGCGGACAGTGTAGTCGTCGATGATAACTACTTCCTCGATGACTTCGAATGTGGGCCGTATCGGAGCGTCCAGCACCGGGTCCTGTATCCGCGCAAAGGTGGAGACCACGTCCTCCGCCTTGAACTCCTTGCCGTGGTGGAACTTCACGCCCTCCCGCAAGTAGAAGGTGTAGGACGAGAGGTCCTCGTTGGCCTCCCAGTGGGTGGCCAACTCCGGCTTCACGGTAAGGTCGGGTTGGATCATGAGCAGGTTGTCATAGCAGGCTTGGGTGATGGCGATGTCCATGACTGACAGACCAACAACGGGCGGGTCCAGAGTTGTGTGCTCCGTATATAGTGCCATTGTTATCGTGCCGCCTCTCTTCGGCTCACCGGGCTGTACGGCTTCCTCGGCGACCTCGGCCCCTTCAACCACCTCGGGGACCTGGGCCACCTCGCCTTCTTCTGCGGCCTGGGGGTCTGCGGTAGCCTCACCGCCGCCGCCGCAGGCCGCGACGAAGAGGACAGACGCCATCGCCACTGCCAGCAGTATTAGGAGCGGATGCAGCCTAGCGGTCTTGGACCTCATTACGGACTCCTCCTTGTGAGGGACTAACGTACTATTGGGGGAAGCTAGGCAGGGAAATATGGGGGTATCGAATCAGCGGACTTCCCCTCACCCAGCGGGGGCAAGATTACATAGAACAAGTTGTAATTGTCAAGATTGTACCTTTTTTCACATTGATTACGTTACGTATCACCTGTAGTGGCTTATTTTAGCAGGATTAATCCGTAATATATGTTACGGTATTAGTAACCTGTGGGCCAGTAGGGCAGGGGCGAAGTGCAAAGACCGGACGCAGCCAAACGCTCTTTGACTGGGTTGGTACGAGCGGTTCAGTTCGGAGGAGGAGCAAAAAAGAATGCGACACCGGCTTATAAGAACCGGTGTCGCATCCCATCGCTATCGGGTATGGCGGTCGGAAAGCTAATGCGCTGGGACGAAGACGATCCTAGTCGTCTATCCAGGCGTCGTTGACCAGCGGCCAGCCCAGCGGATGGGGGCTTACACCTCGCACATTGGCGCGGGCGCCGTACAGCCACGGCTGGTATGCTGGAATAATCCGAGGCACGTCCTCGATCAGAATGCGCTGGATTTCCGCGTAGGTCGCTATCTGGTCCTCAAGGGTCTCACCCCTGGCCCTGATGATCAGCGCATCAAGCTCCGCGTTGTTGTAATGCGGAGTATTCCAGGAGGTGTTGCTCATGATCTGGATGCTCAGGGCTTGGTCCGGATTGGGCCGGCCATACCAATAGGTGACGGCGAACGGACTAATATTCCAATGCTCGTTTAAGAACGAGTCCACAGTTATCGTCCGGAGGTCGACCCGAATGCCCGCAGCCTTAGCACTCTCTTTGAATGCCAGCGCCATTCCGGCCACCCCTGCCCCGATGTCGCCTGAGTACAGGGTGACGTCAATCCCGTCCGGGTACCCGGCCTGCTCCAGCAGCGACCTCGCCAGTTCGGGGTCGTATTCTGGGAGTTCACACTCGGTGCAAAAGCGGGGGTCTGAGGATGGAATGGGGTGGTCGTAGGCGATTTCGCCCAACCCCAGCAGCGCCGCTTGGTTGATGGATTCCCGGTCAGTTGCCGCTTGCATAGCCTGCCGGACCAGCTTGTTGTCGAAGGGCGGGGAGTCGGTTTGCATGTACATCCCAATCCAGGACAGGCTGGGCCTGCTCAGCACCACGGTATCGGGATGAGCCTCGAGACCGGCGACGCTCTGGGGTTCCAGCTGATATACGATGTCCACGTCGCCGCTCTTGAGCGCCTCGGCCCGGGTTGCAACCTCGGTGATAGTTTGGAGGACGAGCTCATCCAAGTAGGGTTTGCCCTCCTCCCAGTAGTCGGGGTTCCGGACAAACGACGTGCGTTCGCCCGGCAGGTGCTCCACAATCATGAAGGGCCCCGTGCCGAATTCCTCCAGGATCAGCCGATCGACATCGATGTCGGAAGGCGTGATCCGCGCTTGATAGATCGATAGGGAGTCCGGGAAGAATGAATTGGGGCCCTTGAGGTCGAAGCGGACGGTGTAGTCGTCGACGGCGATTATATCCTCAATAACTTCGAATGTGGCCCGCGCCGGAACGTCCAGCACGGGATCCAGCAGCCGTTCGAAGGTGAAGAGCACATCCTCCGCCTTGAACTCCTTCCCGTGGTGGAACTTCACGCCCTTGCGCAGGTGGAAGGTGTAGGACGAGAGGTCAGCGTTGGCCTCCCAGTGGGTGGCCAGCTCCGGCTTCACAGTAAGGTCCGGCAGGATCAAGAGCAGGTTGTTATAGGCTGCCTGGGTGACGGCGATGTCCATGACCGACACTCCAACTTTGGGCGGGTCATTCGTTATGTGGGTCGCATAAAGGGCAAATGTCAGCTTCCCCCCCGTCTTCGGCGTGCCAGCCTCCGTGGCTTCCACGGCGGCCTCGGCCTCCACGGCCTGCACGACGATGCCCTCGGCGGCCCCGACGGCTTCGAGCTCGGATTGCCCGGCTTCGGCCACCGAAGTGGCCTCGGCCTCCTCCACGGCCTCGGGGACCTCAGCCTCTTCGACCACCTGGGCGACCTCGGTGGCCTCGCCGCTGCCGCCGCAGGCCACGACGAAGAGGACAGACGCCATCGCTACTGCTAGCAGGACCAGAAGCGGATGCAGCCTAGCGGTCTTGGACTTCATCACGGACTCCTCCTTGTGAGAGACTAACCTACTATTGGGGGAAGCTACGCGATGACGACCCTAGTCGTCTATCCAGGCGTCGTTGACCAGCGGCCAGCCCAGCGGATGGGGGCTTACACCTCGCACATTGGCGCGGGCGCCGTACAGCCACGGCTGGAATACCGGGATAATACGCGGCACCTCGTCGACCAGAATGCGCTGGACCTCAGCGTAGGTCACTATCTGGTCCTCAAGGGTCTCTCCCCTGGCCCTGATGAGCAGCTCGTCAAGCACTGCGTTGTTGTGACGCGGCGCATTCCATTCAACGCCGCTCATGTTCTGGATGCTCATGGCTTGGTCCGGATTGGGCCGGCCATACCAATAGACGACAGTGAACGGCTCTACATTCCACACGTCGGTCCAGAACCCGTCCGCAGTCCTCCGCACTACATCGACATTAATCCCTGCGGCCTTGGCACTCTCCTTGAATGTCAGAGCCAGTCCGATCAACCCTGGCCCGACGTCGCCTGTGTGCAAGGTAACGTCAATCCCGTCCGGGTATCCGGCCTCCGCCAGTAGTTGCTTGGCCAGTTCGGGGTTGTACTCCGGGGGTTTATGCTGCGGCGCGAAGCGGGGGTCGTTCTGTGGAATGATGTGGTCATAGGCGATTTCGCCCAGTCCCAGCAGCGCCGCTTGGTTGATGGCTTGCCGGTCCGTTGCGGCTTGCATCGCCTGCCGGATCAGCTTGTTGTCGAAGGGCGGCCTGTCGACGCGCATGACCAGCCCAATCCAGGACAGACTGGGCCGGTTCAGCACCACAGTGTCGGGATGGGCCTCGAGACCCTCGACACTCTGGGGTTCCAACTGGTACACAACGTCGATGTCGCCGCTCTTTAGCGCCTCGGCCCGGGTTGCAGCCTCGGGGATATACTCGACGATGAGTTCATCCAGGTAGGGCTTGCCCTCCTCCCAGTAGTCGGGGTTCCGCACCATCACCGTGCGTTCGCCCGGCAGGTGGTCCACAATGGTGAAAGGCCCAGTGGCGAACTCCTCCAGGACCAGCCGCTCGACGGCCACGTCGGAAGGGACGATCCGCGCTTGATAGATCGATAGGGTGTCCAGGAAGAAGGCGTTGGGGCCGACGAGGTCGAATCGGACAGTGTAGTCGTCGATAATAACCATGTCCTTAATAGGTTCGAACGTGGTCCTCGCCGGAGAGTCCAGCACGGGGTCCAACAGGCGGGTAAAGGTGGAGACCACGTCCTCTGCCTTGAACTCCTTGCCGTGGTGGAACTTCACGCCCTCGCGCAGGTAGAAGGTGTAGGAGGAGAGGTCGTCGTTGGCCTCCCAGTGGGTGGCCAACTCCGGCTTCACCGAAAAGTCCGGCTGGATCATGAGCAGGTTGTCGTAGGCTGCCTGGGTGATGGCGATGTCAGTGACCGAGAGTCCAGTTATGGGCGGGTCCAGCGTCAGGTGGTTGGCATAGGTCACGAATTTCAACGTGCCGCCCCTCTTTGGCTCACCAGCCAGTACGGCTTCCTCGGCCTCCTCGGAAGTCTCGAGGGCGATCGCTTCGAGTTCTACGAGCTCGGCGGCCTCGTCCTCCTCCTCCTCAGCGACCTGGGCGACCTCGGTGGCCTCGCCGCCACCGCCGCAGGCCGCGACGAAGAGGACAGACGCCATCGCTACTGCTAGCAGGACCAGAAGCGGATGCAGCCTGGCGGTCTTGGACCTCATCACGGACTCCCCCTTTTCTTAGTTAAGTTGGTGTCGCATCCCATCGCTATTGGGTATGGCAGTCCGAAAGCTAATGCGCTGGGACCATGGCGACCTAGTCGTCTATCCAGGCGTCTTGGACGGGCCCCCAGCCCAATGGGGGGTTACACCTCGCACATTGGCGCGGGCGCCGTATATCCACGGCTGGAATGCCGGGATAATACGCGGCACGTCGTCGATCATAATGCGCTGGACCTCAGCGTAGGTCTCTATCTGGCCCTCAAGGTCCTGTCCCCTGGCCTTGATGATCAGCTCATCAAGCTCCGCGTTGTTGTAACGCGGCGCGTTCCAGGCGACGTCGCTCATGATCTGGATGCTCAGGGCTTGGTCCGGATTGGGCCGGCCATACCAAAAGGTGACGGTGAACGCCTCATGATTCCACATCTCGTCCCAGAACACGTCCACAGCCGTCCGCACGACATCGACCCGAATGCCCGCGGGCGCGGCGCTCTCCTTGAATGCCAGCGCCATTTCGATCAACCCTGAACCGACGTCGGCTGTGTGCAGGGTGACATCGATCCCGTCCGGGTACCCGGCCTCCGCCAGTAGTTGCTTGGCCAGTTCGGGGTTGTACTCAGGGGGTGCATACTGGGGCGCGAAGCGGGGGTCGATGGGGGGAACGGGGTGGTCGCGGGCGATGATGCCCAGCCCCAGCAGCGCCGCTTGGTTGATGGATTGCCGGTCCGTTGCGGCTTGCATCGCCTGCCGGACCAACTTGTTGTCGAAGGGCGACGTGTCGACGCGCATGACCAGTCCGTTCCAGGACAGGCTGGCCTTGTTCAGCACCACAGTGTCGGGATAGTCCGCGATGCCGGCTACGCTCTGGGGTTCCAACTGATATACGAGCTCCACGTCGCCGCTCTTGAGCATCTCGGCCCGGGTTGCAGCCTCGGGGATAAAGAGGATGACGAGCTCATCCAGGTAGGGCTTGCCCTGCTCCCAGTAGTCGGGGTTCCGCACCATCGTGGTGCGTTCGCCCGGCAAGTATTCCTCAATGATGAAGGGCCCCGTGCCGAACTCCTCCAAGTACAGCCGCTCCACATCCACGTCGGAAGGGACGATCCGCGCTTGATAGATCGATAGGGTGTCCAGGAAGAAGGCGTTGGGGCCGACGAGGTCGAAGCGGACAGTGTAGTCATCAAGGGCAACTACATCCTTGATAACTGTTGAGAATGTGGCCCGCGCCGGAGAGTCCACCACCGGATCCATCAGCCGCTCGAAGGTGGAGAGCACGTCTTCCGCCTTGAACTCCTTCCCGTGGTGGAACTTCACCCCCTCGCGCAGGTAGAAGGTGTAGGACGAGAGGTCGTCGTTGGCCTCCCAGTGCGTGGCCAGCTCCGGCTTCACCGAAAGGTCTGGCTGGATCATGAGCAGGTTGTCGTAGGCTGCCTGGAGGATGGCGATGTCAATGACGAATCCACCAAAAAGCGGGTCCAGCGTCACGTTGTTCACATAGAAGGCAAATCGCAGCGTGCCACCGTACTTCGGCGCCCCCTCCTCAGCCGGCGCTGCGACCTCGGCGACCTCGGCATGCAAGACGATCCCCTCTGCGGCCTCAGCAAGCTCTGCGAGTTCGGCGGCCTTGGCCTCCTCAGTGACCTCGGGGACCTCAGTCTCCTCGACCGCTTGGGGGCCTGCGGTGGCCTCACCGCCGCCGCCGCAGGCCGCGACGAAGAGGATAGACGCCATCGCCACTGCCAGCAGGACCAGAAGCGAATGCAGCCTAGCGGTCTTGGACTTCATCACGGACTCCTTCTTGTGAGGGACTAACGTACTATTGGGGGAAGCTAGGCAGGGATATATGGGAGTATCTAATCGTCTATCCAGGCGTCCTGGAAGAAGGGCCAGCCCAGCGGATGGGGGTCTGCGCCTCGTACGTTGTTGCGAGCGCCGTACAGCCACGGCTGGAATGCCGGGACAATACGCGGTACGTCATCGATCAGAATGCGCTGGATCTCCCCGTAGGTCTCCTTCCGGCCCTCAAGGTCCTGCCCCCTGGCCTTGACGATCAGCGCGTCAACCACCGGGTTGTTGTAATTCGGCGCATTCCAGGCGGACTCGCTGTGAGTCTGGATGCTCAGGGCTTGGTCCGGAATGCGGCCAAACCAATAGACGACAGTGAACAGATCATTATTCCAGACAACGTCCCAGAACCCGTCCGGAGACACTCGCTCGACGTTAACCCGAATACCCGCGGGCGCAGCGCTCTCCTTGAATGCCACCGCCAATTCGATCATCCCTGGCCCCACGTCGGCTGTGTACAGGGTGACTTCGACCCCGTCCGGGTATCCGGCCTGCTCCAGCAGCGACTTGGCCAGTTCGGGGTTGTAGTCCGGGGGTGCATACTGCGGCGCGAAGGCGGGGTGGGCGGGGTGAATGGGGTGATCGCGGGCGACGATGCCCAGCCCCAGCAACGCCGCTTGGTTGATGGCTTCCCGGTCCGTTGCAGCTTGAAAGGCCTTCCGGACCAGCTTGTTGTCGAAGGGCGGCCGGTTGGTGGGCATGGGCAGCGCGATGTAGGAGAAGCTGGTCGCCTTCAACACCGTGGTGTCGGAGTGGGCCTCGAGGCCGGGGACGCTCTGCGGGGTCAGCTTATATATGACGTCCACGTCACCGCTCTTGAGTGCCTCGGCCCGGGTTGCCGGCTCATTGATACTCAGGACGACAATCTCATCCAGGTAGGGGCGGCCCTCCTCCCAGTAGTCGGGATTCCGCACCAACGTAGTGCGTTGGCCCGGCAGGTGCTCGTCAATCATGAAGGGCCCCGAGCCGAACTCCTCCAAGGTCAGCCGCTCGACATCCACGTCGGCGGGGAGGATCCGCGCTCCGAAGATCGAAAAATAGGTCGGGAAGAACGCGTTGGGAGCTACGAGGTCGAAGCGGATGGTGTAGTCGTCGATGACGACCATTTCCTTGATTACCTCGAATGTGGGCCGCATCGAAGAGTCCAACACGGGATCCACCCACCGGTTAACGTTGAAGACCACGTCCTCCGTCTTGAACTCCTTCCCGTGGTGGAACTTCACGCCCTCCCGCAGGTGGAAGGTGTAGGACGTGAAGTCCTCGTTGGGCTCCCAGGAGGTGGCCAACTCCGGCTTCACGGATAGGTCCGGCTGGATCATGAGCAGGTTGTCATAAACTTGCTGGTTAATGACAATGCCAACCTCGCCTGTAATAAAAATCGGGTCCAACCCCACGAGGTTAGGGGCTAACGTAACTATTAGCGTGCCACCGTACTTCGGCCCCCCCTCCTCGCCGACCTCGGCGACGTCGGTCTCCTCGGCGACCTGGGCAGCAGTCTCGGCAAGTTCGTATGCTTTAGCGACCTCGGCCGCGGCAACGACCTCGGCAGTAGCGGCGGCCTCGGCTGCGGCGGCGGCCTCGGCAGTAGCGGCGGCGTCCTTGGCCTCCTCGGCTTCCTCAGCCACCTCGGCCACCTCGGACTCTTGGGGGCCTGCGGTGGCCTCGCCGCCGCCGCCGCAGGCCGCGACGAAGAGGATAGACGCCATCGCCAATGCCAGCAGGACCAGAAGCGAATGCAGCCTAGCGGTCTTGGACTTCATCACGGACTCCTTCTTGTGAGGGACTAACGTACTATTGGGGGAAGCTAGGCAGGGATATATGGGGGTACCGAATCGGCGGAGTTCTCCTCACCCAGTGGAAGCAAGATTACATAGAGTAAGTTGTAATTGTCAAGATTGTACTTTTTTCACATTGGTTACGTTGTATTTGACCATTATAGCTTGTTTTAATAACGTTAATCTTTTATAATGCTACGGTATTCGTAAAATATAAACCGGTAAGGCCGAGTCAAAGCTCAAAGACAGAACGCCTTCAAACGCCCTTTGTCTGGGTTGGTGCGGGCGGCTCAGTTCGGAGGAGGGGCACTAAGAATGCGGGTTTCAGTTGAATCGCCGGTTTCGAGTAGGCCGCATTGGGGTAATAAATAGTATTGACTCTTGCCTATGACAGGCGGATAATTGCTGGCATCAGCGGCCTGTCCTCACGGGCCGGCGCAGTGAGCTTGTTACAGTGGAAAAGAGGAGGGTGAAACATGGTCGATTATAGAGTCATATCTTCGGACAACCACGTGGTCGAACCGGTAGACCTATGGACCAGCAGGGGGGAATCAAAGTTCAAAGACCGATTGCCTCGCGTAGAAAATTTGGAGAGGGGCGACTGGTGGATTTGCGACGGCATGGAAGTGATGAGCATCACTCCGGGGACACAGACCGGACTCAGGTTTGAAGAACCGGAAAAGCTGAGCAGGGATGGCGGCAGGGTGGAAAACGTGCGTCTGGGGGGTTACATTCCCGAGGAGCACGTCAAGGACATGGATATCGATGGCATCGACGTAAGCATCGTCTATCCTACGACCGGACTTGGACTGTACAGCACGCCGGACAGCGCGCTGTTGGACTCCATGTTCAGGACCTACAACGATTGGGTTGCCGAATTCTGCAGCGCGGTCCCCAAACGGCTCAAGGGCATCGCCATGCTAAACATCGATGATGTTGGCATTGGCGTAAAGGAGTTGGAACGCTGCGCCAAGATGGGCCTTTCCGGGGCTATGATCCCCGTCGCTCCGGCTGTGGGGCGGCCCTACGATAGGGCGGAGTACGAGCCCTTGTGGGCTGCGGCCCAGGACTTGGGAATACCACTTAGCATGCACATTCAAACCAACCGCCCCGGCCCGGGCCAGGAATTTGATGATATCGAGACCATGTCGCCCTCCTTTATAACCAACGTCGACCATTGGGTGCGGATGTCTCTCGGCCATATCATCTTTAGCGGCGTGTTTGAGCGCTATCCGAAACTACAAGTGGGCTCGGTGGAGATGGAGTTGTCCTGGGCCCCCCACTTCTTGGACCGGATGGACTACACTTACACCCAAAGAAACCAAGAGACCTCGGCGGGGTGGCGGTTTAAGGACGCGGCGCTGCCCAGCGACTTCTTCCACAGCAACGTGTTCCTCGGCTTCCAGGAAGATGCTCTGGGGATCAGGGACCGTGACATCATCGGTGTGGACCAATTGCTGTGGGGCGGAGACTATCCGCATCAAGAGTCCACCTTCCCCAGGAGCCTCCAGATTATCGAGGAGATTCTGGCGGACTGCACCCAGGAGGAAAAGGCCAAGATAGTCGGCAGCAATTGCGTCAGGGTATACAACCTGAGTTAGAATTAGACCCTCTATCAGGCCGGACTTTCGCTCTTTTCAACAGGCGCTCTCTCGGGAGCGCCTGTTGTTGTTCTCCCAAGGACCGCGGACTTCCCAGCCGTGAACCTCCCATGAAGAGCCTCAGAGCCTTCGCGGCCCGTTAGTTGGGATTGGCTACAATGTTCCCCGCTTGAGAAAACGGCCGTCTCCGGGAGTGCCGACGTACTTCCCATCCTCAACAACAAGCTGCCCATTGGCAATGACCGCTTGAGGCACGCCCTTGACTTTCATTCCTTCATACAGGTTGTAGTCCACGTTCATGTGGTGAGTCTGAGCACTGATGACCGACTCCTCGTCGGGGTCAAACACCACAATATCGGCATCGCTGCCCACTGCGATGGTGCCCTTGCGGGGAAACAACCCGAAAAGCTTGGCCGGAGCGGTCGAGAAGATCTCCACAAGCCGGTTCATGTCCAGCAGTCCTGAAGTCACTCCCTTGGTGTAGAGTAGGTTGAGCCGGTTCTCAATGCCCGGACCTCCGTTGGGTATCTTTGAGAAATCCCCTCTGCCCAGGGTCTTTTGGTCGCTGAACCGGAAAGCGCAATGGTCGGTCGACACCACCTGTAGGTCATTCCGGCGCAGCCCCTTCCACAGCTCGTCTTGGTGCCAGCTCTCCCTCAACGGCGGAGTAAGAACATATTTCGCCCCTTCAAATCCTTCCTGATCGTACATGCTGTCGTCCAAGGTAAGGTAATGGGGGCAAGTCTCGGCATAGACGTACTTTTGCTGGGCCCGGGCCGCTTGGACCTCCTGCAAAGCCTCGGCGCAGCTAAGGTGGACGAAATAAACCGGGGCGCCGGCGATTTCCGCCATCCGGATCGCCCGGTGAGTGGCTTCCGCCTCGGTTGTCGGGGGGCGGGTGGAGGCGTGGAACTTGGGGGCGGTGTTGCCACCGGCCAGGGCCTCTTTAACCAGAACATCGATCATGTGGCCGTGTTCCGCGTGCAGACAGATGAAAGCGCCGTTGTCGGCCGCCCGGCCCATAGCCTTGAAAATGGTGGTGTCGTCCACCATCACCGCCCCCAAGTAGGCCATGAACATCTTGAAGCTGGTCACGCCCTGTTTGACCATGTCGTCCATCTCAGGCAAGCGGCTATCGGGCAAGTCGAGGATAATCATGTGGAACCCGTAATCGATGGCGGCCCGGCCTTCGGCTTTCTGATGCCACAGGTCCAACGACTCCGACAGAGAGTGGCCCCGCTGTTGTACCGCGAAATCGACGATACTGGTGGTTCCTCCAATAGCGGCGGCAATGGTGCCGGTGCGGAAGTCGTCGGAGGAGACGGTCCCGCCGAAAGGGAAGTCGAGGTGGGTGTGGGGATCGATGCCTCCGGGTATTACGTATTTGCCGCTGGCGTCGACGGTTTTGTCCGCTTGGGCGGCGAGGTCGATGCCGATAGTGCGGACCTTTCCCTCATCAACCAGAATGTCGGCCACGTAATTGTCAACAGCGGTGAAAATGTGCCCGTTTTTGATTAA
The DNA here is from genome assembly GCA_965197565.1 of Dehalococcoidia bacterium. Lineage (GTDB taxonomy): Bacteria > Chloroflexota > Dehalococcoidia > Lucifugimonadales > UBA3495. The sequence goes on along the minus strand of CBDANK010000002.1, from coordinate 741,620 downwards.
GATGCTCATGGTCCTATCCTCCAGCAAGTTCTATTCTAGACATTGAAACCGTGTTTCACTATTCTACCCGACGAAAACCCACTCTTGACTACACCCAAGGGCGATAGCATAATTGTCGCCACTATCGGTGAGGGCGCTTTTGTGCCTCGGGCGGGGGCCGTGCCGAGAGATTTCGCAGCAGCGCAATCCGGGTATAGTAGTATAGGCCGGTGCAGACAGACTAATGTTCTAGAAAAAGGAGGGCGCGACATGTCTGATTACAGGGTAATATCCTCGGACAACCACGTTTTTGAGCCGGCTGACCTGTGGACCAGCAGGACCGAAGCCAAGTACAAGGACCGGATCCCGCACATTGTCCGTGAAGGGGACGGCGACTGGTGGTACTGCGACAGCCAGAGGCTGCTCGGCGTTTCCGCCGGGTCCCAGACGGGCATGAGGTTCGAAGAACCGGAAAATCTAACCTTTACTACTACATTTGAAGAGGTCCGACCCGGAGGCTACATCCCCGAGGAACACGTCAAGGACATGGATATCGACGGGATTGACGTGAGCATCGTTTATCCTACTGTCGGCCTTTTGTTGTACAACGTACCGGACGGCAATCTCGTGGACGAGATGTTTAGGGTGTACAACGACTGGCTGGCCGAGTTCTGCAAGCCGTTCCCCAAGCGTCTCAAAGGCATCGCCATGCTCAACGTAGACGACGTGAAGTTGGCGGTTAAAGAGCTGGAGCGTTGCGCGAAGAATGGCCTTGCCGGCGGCATGATTACGGTGTATCCCCCTGAAGACAGGGGATACGACGGGGCCGAATATGAACCCTTGTGGGCTGCGGCCCAGGACCTTGAAATGCCCCTTGGCCTCCACATCGTCACAAACCGCATAGGCCCGGGCCAACAAAATTGGGTGAAGGAAGGGACGAACCTCCGGGTGAAGCCCTCCTATCTGGCCAACTCCGATCACTGGGTGCGCGTGTCCCTCTCCGACATGATTTTCAGCGGAGTGTTTGAGCGTTATCCGAAACTCCAAGTGGGCTCAGTGGAGATGGAGCTATCCTGGATTCCCCACTTCTTGGACCGGATTGACTACCAATACTCCCAGAGGGCCAACGGCGACTATGCCTTTGGCATCAATTCGGACTTGCTTCCCAGCGACTACTTCCACAGCAACGTGTTCCTTGGTTTCCAGGAAGATGCTTTAGGCATCAGGGACCGCGACATCATTGGCGTAGATAATTTGCTTTGGGGTGGAGACTATCCTCATCAAGAGTCGACCTTCCCCAGGAGCCGCCAGATCATCGAGGAGATCCTGGCAGACTGCACCGAGGAAGAAAAAGCAAAGATCGCCGGAGGCAACGCCGCCAGGGTATACAAGCTGAATTAGGACCCGACCCCAAAGCTTGGGTCCGGACGCACAAAAAGCGGGCGCCCTTGAAAAAGGGCGCCCGCTGTCTTTGGGTGGGGGTTGGGCCGCCGGGCGGTCTTAATCGAAGCCGTATATCCTGGCGCTATTGCCGCCGGCGATTTTGGCCTTTTCCTCCTCGGTGCAGTCCACCAGGATTTCTTCGATGATCTGGCGGCTCCTGGGGAAGGTCGATTCTACGTGGGGGTAATCCCCGCCCCACGTCAAATTATCCACACCGATGATGTCGCGGTCCCGGATGCCCATAGCATCTTCCTGGAAGCCGAGGAACACGTTGCTGTGGAAGTAGTCGCTGGGCAGCGCATCGCCTTTGAACCGCCACTCTTGGGATACTCCTTGGACTCTCTGAGTGTAAGTGTAGTCCATCCGTTCCAAGAAATGAGGGGCCCAGGATAGCTCCTGCTCCACCGATCCCACTTGTAATTTGGGATATCGTTCAAACACGCCGCTAAAGATGATATGGGAAAGAGACATCCGCACCCAATGGTCGACGTTGGTTATAAATGCAGAGGTAGAGGTATCGACGTCCTGGAACTCCTGACCTGCGCCGGGACGATTAGTGGCGATGTGCAAGCTAAGGGGCATTGCCAAGTCCTGGGCGGCAGCCCACAGGGGTTCGTACTCCGGCTTATTGTAGGACCGCGCCTCGGGAGGATAGACGGTGATCATAGCCCCGACAAAGCCCAGCTTGGCGCAGCGTTCCAACTCCCTTACACTATCCGGCACGTCATCCACGTTTAGCATGGCGATACCCTTGAGCCGTTTGGGGGACGCGCTGCAAAACTCGGCGACCCAATCGTTGTAGGTCCTGAAAGCGGAGTTCAGCAACTCGCCATCGGGCACGCCATAGAGCAAGAGACCGACGGTTGGATAGACGATACTCACGTCGATGCCGTCGATGTCCATGTCTTTGACGTGTTCCTCGGGAATGTATCCCCCCGGACGCACGTCTTCGACGCCGGCTGAGCTTTTCCGGCTCTTCAAACCTGACTCCGGCCAAGGCCCCTGCGCCGGCGACATCAATTACTTTCTGGCCGTCGCAAACCCACCAGTCGCCGCCTTCTATACGTTCTTGAGGCGCCCGGTCCTTGAACTTTGACTCGCCCCTAATGGTCCATAGGTCAATCGGCTCGACAACGTGGTTATCCGATGATATGACCCGGCTTCAAACCTGACTCCGGCCAAGGCCCCTGCGCCGGCGACATCAATTACTCCTGTTTTCCGCTGTTGCAATTTTTCGCATCAGCCTATCTCCAAGCTGCTGCGATCAACAATTATGACCCTGGCCTTATGGCCAGTCAATACTAAACTAAAGCCAAGGTGGGATGTGCATTTGGGTGGTGCTGGGAACCGGGTTGGGAGTTTTGCAGCTTCTCGGCCCTTAAGTGCAGGATCCGGCACCGCTGTTTGACCTCATCCTTCCTCCTGGACAGGCGGGCGAGGAAGCCGCTCACCCTCTCCTGCACCAAGGCTTTAGTTCCCAGGCACAGGTTCCCGGTGGCTTCCTCTCTCACCCATCTCCAGACCGCCTCGTCGGCGTTGAAGTCCGGGCTGTACCCCGGCAGATTCACCAGCCGCAGGTTCAGACCGGGGGTCTCCAGGTATGACCGCATCGCCGGGCCACGGTGCGCTGGCGCGTTATCCCAGATCACGTTCAGACGCCCGCCGTACCTCTCTCTCAACTGCTCCAGGAAGGCTGCGGATGTTCCGCTATTGCTGTTCCCCTCCAGTTCCATCCATTCCACCTCGCCCGTCTCCAGACACACTGCCGAGTAGTAGCAGGCCTCTCACCACGGCGCGGGCTGGTCGAGTCCACCAGGGCCGGCTCTCCCTTCAGCGCCCACTTACCCCGCAACTCAGCGTCCGCCCGGAAGTGGGCCTCATCAACGAAGAAGATCTTCTCCCCGGTCTCTTGCGCCTCACACGCCAGGGCAGCGTACTCTGCCACGAAGGCCTCTCGCCGCGCTTCATCGGCCTTGACCAGCCGCTTCTTAGGACGCTTGAGCACGAATCCCAGGCGGTGCAGCCAGTTCAGGCAGCTGCTGCGGCTCAGGCTGATGCCGAAACGTTCCAAGACAAACTTCCAGACAGCTTTCCAGTTCCAGTTGGCTAGGCCGATATCCACATTGGCAGGCAGTTCCTGCACCGCCGCCTGCTGCGCCTCTTCCAGGGCGGGGGGGAACCCCCGGACTGCTCGAAGGCCAAGGCCGCAGGACCGCCTTCGCCGAAGGCGCCAAGCCACCGTCCTATGGTATGAGGATCCCGTTCCAGCGCCTCGGCCACCGCCGAAGCGGTCCAACCCTGGGCTAGCAGCCAGAGAGCGTGCCACCGCTCCCGTTCGCGGGGCGTCGGAGCCAGAATTAGCCGCCTGCGCAGACCGGACACATCCATTTCCCACTGTTCGAGAAACCGGCTTATCTCTCCCATACCCAACACCGACCACGCTTCTAATCACCTTGTAGCCTATGCAACTCCCCCGATTTTATCGGATGCCTATGCAGGTTTCACCTTGGCTTTAGTTTAGGTATTCCTCTCTGGCAGGGTCTTTTCATTGTCACCCCCGGCCTACGCCGGGGCAGGCTCTGAGCCACTCTCCAATGTCACCCTGAGCCTTTCGACTAGGCTCAAGATAAACTCCGCGAAGGGTCTAAAATCCTTGACTGCATTCTCTTTCTTCGGTACTCGGACCAGGTTCTTGCCGAAGACTCTTAGATTCTTCGCCCACGGCTCAGAATGACATTTACGAGAATGAAAAGACCCTGTTCCTCTCCGGTCCCAATGATTGGCCTAACCGCCAAAAACGGCAGGCGCCCCGCCGGGAGCGCCTGCCGAGAGAGCCAAAGCCCGACGAGATAGAGCGCCGACTTTAGTTAAGGTTGTATATCCTGGCGCTATTGCCGCCGGCTATCTTGGCCTTTTCTTCGTCGGTGCAGTCCACCAGGATTTCTTCGATGATCTCGCGGCTCCTGGGGAAGGTCGATTCCACATGAGGGTAATCTCCGCCCCACAGCAATTGGTCCACGCCTATGATGTCGCGGTCCCGGATGCCTAAAGCATCCTCCTAGAAGCCCAGGAAGATGTTGTTGTGGAAGAAGTCGCTGGGAAGCGTATCCCCTTTGAAGCGCCATTCCTGAGTGACGCCCTGGATTCTTTGGGTGTAATTGTAGTCGAGACGTTCGATGAAGTGGGGCGCCCAGGATAGCTCCTGCTCCACCGAGCCCACTTGAAGTTTGGGATAGCGCTCAAAGACGCCGCTAAAGATCATCCTGGCCAGAGACATTCGCACCCAATGGTCCAGGTTGGTCATGTAAGCGGTGGGAGAAGTAACGATGCTTTGAGATTCCAGGCCCGGTGTGCGATTGGTGCCCACGTGGAGACTGAGGGGTATCCCAAGGTCTTGAGCTGCCGCCCACAGGGGCTCGTATTCCGGATGATCGTAACCCCGGTATTCCGGAGGATAGACGCTGATCATGGCCCCGGAGAAGCCCAACTTGGCGCAACGCTCCATCTCCCTGATGCTATCCGCCACGTCATCCACGTTCAGCATGGCGATACCCTTGAGCCGTTTGGGAGATGCGCTGCAAAACTCGCCGACCCAGTCGTTGTAGGTCCTGAAGAGGGAGCTCAGTAGCTCGCCATCAGCTACCACGTTATAGAGGGCCAAGCCCGCTGTTGGATAGACGATGCTCACGTCGATGCCGTCGATGTCCATGTCCTTGACGTGCTCCTCGGGAATGTAGCCTCCCGGACGCACGTCTTCGATGCTGGCCTGCCGGCTGAGCTTTTCCGGCTCTTCAAACCTGACTCCGGCTTGGGCGCCGGCGTCAGCCACGTCGAGCACTTTCTTGCCGTCGCAGATCCACCAGTCGCCGCCTTCTATGTATTCGATATGAGGCGCCCGGTCCTTGAACTTCGACTCGATCCGGCTGATCCATAGGTCTGCCGGCTCGACGACATGGTTATCCGACGATATGACCCGGTAATCAGACATGCTTCACTCTCCTGTTTTCCGCTGTTGCAATTTTTCGCAGCGGTCCGTCTCGACAAGCCGCTGCGGTCAACGATTATGCCCCGGTCATTAAGGCCGGTCAATGCTAAGTATTCCTCATAAAGCGGGCATCACTTCCTCGGCGAACAGGCGCAGCGAGTGCAGCATCTGCTGGTGGCTGAAACTGCCCCAAGCGAAGGAACAAGCAACATAGTTGCATCCACTTGCCTCCAGCAAATTCGACATTTGCTCGCGCACGCGGGCCGGCGATCCAAAGATTAGGGTCTGGTGCTCGGTAGACGCATCCCAGGAGAAGAGTACATCATTGTGGTGGTCGCCGTGCTCGTGCCACAGTTTCATGATAGAGCGGTACCAGTCGGCGTGGGCAGAGCGGGCCGCCGCCAACGCCTCTTCATCGGTATCCGCCACGAACACTTGCCGGAGCGCGCCTACCTTGGGTTCGGCGACGTGGCCGTTAAGCCGGCCCTGGTCATGCTTGTGCGCTTCCCAAGTCTCCCAGTAAAGGTCTATGTTCTGGCGCAACTGCGCCGCCGCGCCGAGACTCACAAAATTGTAGCCGTGCTTGGCTGCGTATACCACGCTCTCCGGGACGTGGGTGGGATACCATAGCGGCGGATAGGGTTGTTGTAGAGGACGCAGTTCCATCGGCACGTTCTTGTAGCGGTGGTTATCGCCTTCGAAGGTGAGCCGTTCGTTGGTCATCCCGGCGACAAGGACCGCCAGGGTCTCGTCGAAGATGGCCCGTGCATCGGCGGCATCGACACCGAAATAAGCCAATTCGTAAGGAGAGACGCCGCGGCCAACACCCAAATCCAACCGCCCGCCGGACAGTTGGTCCAGCATACAGACTTCTTCGATGAGCCGCAGGGGATCGTAGAGCGGCAGCAGGTAGACCAGTGGTCCCAAGCGGATACGTTGGGTGCGCTGCGCCGCGGCGGTAAGGAACAGCGCGGGCGAGGGGGCCATGCCCAAGGGCGTCGCGTGGTGCTCCGCCAGATGGTAACAAAAGAAACCCGCGGCGTCCGCGGCTTCCAGAAGCTGAAACCGTTCTTCATAGAGCTGTTGCAAGGGCGCTTTGTTCCGGTCAATCCAATCGAACAGCCCAAAAGTAACCTGAGCCATCGTCGCCTCCTTTCCCTTTGGTCGACCCTGGTGAGCGGCAGTCCGCAACCCGGTGTCCGTCCTCACACAGGATGTCATAATTATACGACGAGTTGGCCCTAGTGGTGATTTAAGGCACCGGCGCTGTTTCGGTCCCAATGATTGGCCTAACCGCCAAAAAACGGCAGGCCCCCCGAAGGAGCGCCTGCCGAGAGAGTCAAAGCCCGACGAGACAGAGCGCGGGACTTTACTCCAGGTTGTATATCCTGGCGCTATTGCCGCCGGCTATCTTGGCCTTTTCTTCGTCGGTGCAGTCCACCAGGATCTCCTCGATGATCTCGCGGCTCCTGGGGAAGGTCGACTCGGTGTGGGGATAATCTCCTCCCCATAGCAATTGGTCCACACCTATGACGTGCCGGTCTCTGACGCCCATAGCGTCTTCCTGGAAGCCCAGGAAGATGTTGTTGTGGAAGAAGTCGCTGGGCAGAGCGTCCCCTTTGAAGCGCCACTCCTGGGTGACTCCCTGGATTCTTTGGGTGTAATTGTAGTCGAGACGTTCAATGAAGTGGGGCGCCCACGCCAGTTCCTGCTCCACCGAACCCACTTGGAGTTTCGGATAGCGTTCAAAAACGCCGCTAAAGATCATCCTGGCGAGAGACATCCGCACCCAATGGTCCAGGTTGGTCATATAAGCGGTGGTAGAGGTATCGGCGCCTTGAGATTCCAGGCCAGGGCCGGGACGATTGGTGCCTACGTGCAGGCTGAGGGGTATCCCAAGGTCTTGAGCCGCCGCCCACAGAGGCTCGTACTCCGGCATATCGTAACCCCGGTCTTCCGGAGGATAGATGCTGATCATAGCCCCGGAGAAGCCCAGCTTGGCGCAGCGCTGCAACTCCCTTATGCTCTCCGCCACGTCATCCACGTTTAACATGGCGATACCCTTGAGCCGCTGGGGAACCGCGCTGCAAAACTCTCCTACCCAATCGTTGTAGATTCGGCAGTTGGCGGATAGCAGCCCACTGTCCGGCACGCCGTAGATCAAAAGGCCAACGGTGGGATAGACGACACTCACGTCGATGCCGTCGATATCCATGTCCTTGACGTGCTCCTCGGGAATGTACCCCCCCGGGCGGACCTCCTCCATCCGGCCCCCTCTAATCAATTTCTCCGGGTCTTCAAATCTCACTCCGACCTGGGTCCCGGCACCGGCGACACTGAGTATTTGCTGCCCGTCGCAGTACCACCAGTCTCCATCTTCCTGATGCACCAGGTGGGGGACCCGGTCTTTAAACTTGGCCTCGGCCCTACTGGTCCACAAGTCCGGCGGTTCGACGACGTGGTTATCCGATGATATGACTCGGTAATCAGACATGTTCCACCCTCCTGTTTTTCACTGTTGCAACCTTTGCATCGGCCCGCCTCAACAAGCCGCTGCAGTTAATAATTATGACTATGCCATTAAGGCTAGTCAATACTAAGTATTCCTTCAGCTTGGGCAATCGCATTTGAATGAGATCAACCCAGTCATTACCATGAAAATAGACCACCCCGTCTTTCCCGCGAAGGCGGGAATCCAGAAAGCCGTGCAATAGACTCCCGCCTTCGCGGGAATCTAGACCTTGAATCCGCCAATATTGTCACGGTAATCGGATACATAGCGGTCTCTGGACTCCGGCTTTCGCCGGAGTGACGGATGGGTTGTTTCTAATGCGATAGCACTGTTCCTCCTGCGCCACCTTCCCAAAACCGGGGGTATAAGCCAGGACGATTGCGAAGTGCCCGCCAAAGACCAAATCCGCTCGTGGTAAGCCTATCGAACCATGAACCGACGGCCCTTCGACAAGCTCAGGGTGAACGGGGGAGTGGGCAACTCAACGACTTTGCAATCGTCCGGGGGTATGAGCAATGGGCGCTTTCGCAGTCAGCGCCGGGTTTATCGTGGGTCTGGGACCCGGCGCATACCTGAATCAGGCAGAGAGCAAGAGTCGGATTACGACGCTCTCCGGGATGTGGATGGGATGCCCAGCGACGTATAAGGTTGTTGTAGAGGAGACAGTTGCAACTTATTTCGTCATATAATCCACTGAATAGTTCTATAATTACTGTTGTTACAACTGTATTTGACACATTCAGAATAATTTGGTAGTCTGCCAGACCTAAGCCCTGTCAGTTATAAGCGGCCGAGCGGCAATCGGCCGGGTCCATATCCTGTACATCCTCGTGTAGCTTCGCCAGACGGTGCGTTGGACAGCAGGGGCTTTCAATTGTCACCCTCTGTTCAAGCCAGGGGCAGGCTCTGAGCCTTTCGGCTAGGCTCAAGATAAACTCAGTGAAGGGTCTAAAATCCTTCTTGCGAGTCAAGGCTCATTGTCCAGTCAAAAGTTTTAAATTCTTCGTCGCGGAGTTTATCCTGAGCGAAGTCGAAGAGCTCCTCAGAATTACTAATGGCCTTGTGAAGGCCACCTATGCGGATGAAAATGGCCTATTTTCGTAACAACGACAATTGAAAGACCTCGCCTTAGACAGTAGCTTTGTTGCTCAAAGGGAGGAGGCCGTAATGAGATCTAGAACAGCTAGTCTGCATCCTTTTCTGATCATACTCGCTGTGACGCTGGTGTCGGTAATATTCGTCGTGTCCTGCGGCGATGGCGAGGCGACCACGGCTCCCGTCGCCGCCGAGGCCACAGAGACCGCCGCCCAGGACGATGGCGCAGTTGCCGAGGAGACTGCCGCCGAAGAGACGGCACAGGCTGACACGCCGAAGTACGGCGGCACACTGACGATGGCCATCGTGAAGAACACCGGGACGCTGGACCCGATCTATTTTTTGACCATCGTCGACGCCGCCATCACCCAGTCAACCTATGACAACCTGCTGATGATCCAGCCCGATCTTACGGTGAAGCCGGAGCTAGCCACTTCCTGGGAGGCCAACGATGACCTCTCGTCCTACACCTTCCATCTGCGCCAGGGCGTAAAGTTCCACCACGGCAAGGAGTTCAAGGCGGAGGACGTGCTCTTCACCTTTGACCGGCTGCAGGACCCGGTGTTGGACTCTCCAGCGCGGACCATATTCCAAGCTGTCGAGGATATAGTCGCTCTCGACGATTACACCGTGCGCTTCGACCTAGACGGTCCCAACGGCTTCTTCTTGGACTCCCTATCCATCGAACTCGCCAGAATCATCCCCTCCGACGTGGATATCGACCGGTTGGTCTTGGAGGAGTTCGGCACCGGGCCCTTCATGCTTGAGGAGTACCTGCCGGGTGAGCGTGCCGTGATGGTGCGGAACCCTGACTATTGGGAGGAGGGCAAACCCTACCTGGATGAGATCGTCATCCTGTTGATCGCCGAGGCGGCAACCCGGGCCGAGGCATTGAAGAGCGGTGATGTGGACATCGTAGTGCAGTTGGAACCCCAGAGCGTACCCGGCATCGACGCCCATCCCGAAACTACGGTGTTGTCGAATCCCAGCTTTTCCTACATTGGACTGGAGATGGACAATAGGGTTCCGCCCTTCGACAACAAGCTGGTGCGGCAAGCGATGCAAGCCGCTGCGGACCGGGAAGCCATCAACCAAGCGGCGCTGCTGGGGCGGGGTTTCGTCGCTGGCGACCACCCGGTTTCATCCAAAGACCCCCGCTTCGCGTCCCAGTACGCTCCCCCGGCCTACGACCCCGACCTGGCTAGGTCGCTGCTGGAGCAGGCCGGGTATCCAGACGGCATCGACGTCACCCTGCACACAGCCGACGTGGGAGCAGGGATGATCGAAATGGCAGTGGCATACAAGGAGAGCGCCGCGCCCGCGGGCATTCGGGTCGATGTCCAGCGGGGGTCTCCGGACGGGTTCTGGGACGAAGTGTGGACGGTAAAGCCCTTCACCGTAGTTTATTGGTACGGCCGGCCCAATCCGGACCAAATGCTGAACGAAGCGTACAGCATCGAGTCCGTCTGGAATGCGGCGCGTTATAACAACCCAGCCTTCGAAGAGTTGCTCGTCAAGGGCAGGGGGGAGACGATTGAGGAGCAGAAGGAGACCTACGCGGAGATCCAGCGCACTCTAATTGAGGACGTGCCGCGTCTTGTCTTGGCCTGGCAGCCGCAGATGTACGGGGCCCGCACTAACGTGCGGGGCGTGCAACCCCACCCGGCGGTCTGGATTCTGGTACAGGACGCTTGGTTGGACGATTAGGACTGCTAGGCGGGTGAAGAATCAGGGGCTTGGTTTGGATTCACATATGGACGCTGACCTCATAATGTTCCACGGTAGGCGGCCCTGTTGTGAGAGGGATGATTTTGGCAGTCAATTCCCGGTAGGCGCGAGTGTTCTCCCAATTCCTCGCGTCGGCTTCCTTGTCCCACAGCGTGATGGCTAATTCTTTGCTGCTGCCGTCTTGGGTCAGCCCCAGATAGCTTTTGAATCCCTTTTGTTGTTTCAGGAAGGGCGCCACCGAACTCCGAGTGATGTCGACTAATTCGTGCATCCTACCAGGTTGCGCCTGAGCCCTTAGCACTGACGCGTGCCCAGGTTCCCCACTCGAGGTTGCTACAAACCGGACCCTGACCTCATAAATCTCTCTATCAGGCTGCCCGGCCAGGGGTATCGTAGCCAGTTGCTCCAAGGGACTGGCTTCAAAGAATCTCCGAGTAGGGCGGGCGTTGGTCTCAACTGCCATCTCGGCAACGCGGGGAACGTCGGCTTCCGACTCCCATAGGGTAATCCCGCCAACTCTCTCGGTGTTAGAATTTGTCAGCAGGAGCGCGCCCCTAAACCCCTCCATCCGCTTGAATGCGGGATAGAGGGAATCCCGCAGCAATGCCATTGTTTCATGCAGTTTGCCAGGACGGACCTGTGCAAAGGTTACTCTTGCATGCATGTTTTATTTCAGGCCGAATTAGCCGGCCTTATCTCTTCTGATATATTTGAATCCGATGCCGGTTGGTTTCGGTAATATAGAGCCGGCCCCCGGAATCCAGGTTTACCGACACCGGCCCCCAGAAGTACCGCTCGGTCTGGGCCGATACCAGGTAAGGCGTATCCAGGTGAGGCGGTAGGTTGGGAACCAGGTTGGATTTATCCCGCTCCTGTTTTTCGTCCGGGTTGGCGGCCAAGAACTCTTCGGCCCACTTGGAGAGGGTGGCCTGGCCTCTCAACTTCACTTGAAAGCCGCCATCCGGGCCCAGCACCTGTATGCGCTCGTTGCCCCAGTCGGCGACGTAGATGTAACCTTCCGTATCCACCGCCACGCCCGAGGGACGGTGGAACTGGCCGTCGCCGCTGCCGGACTCGCCGAAGCCGGCCAGGAACCGGCCCTCAGCATCGAACTTTTGGATACGGTCGTTACGCCAATCGGCGACGTAAACATTGCCCTGGGAGTCCAGCGTTATGCCCCAGGGAAGGTTGAACCGGCCGTCACCGCTGCCCTCTTCACCCCACTGCCAGAGGTACCGGCCATCGGTAGTGAACACTTGGACTCGATTGTTGTGCTGGTCCGCTATGTAAACCCGGCCATTGGCATTAACCGCTATGCCGGCGGGACCGTTGAGTTGGCCGTCGCCGTGGCCGAATACTCCCCATTTGCTCAGAAATTCCCCGGAGGAGTCAAAGACCGAAACCCGGTGCGCCTGTTCGTCGGTGACGTACAAGCGGTCCTGGCTGTCGAAGGTTAGGCTTACCGGCCAGACGAATTGGCCGTCTCCCGAGCCGAATCCGTTGCCGAACTCCGCCAGATAGTCCTCTTCCAAGTTGCAAACGCCCACCCGTATGAAGGGATAGCGCAGCGGATCGCACCTGTTCAAGACGAAGATGCGTCCGTCCTTGTTGATTGCAAGGTCATAGGGATGGCTGAAGCCCCGCCCGGCGGCGTTGGACAGGATGCCAATCGTCTTGAGGTATTCCAGGGTAAAGGTCTTAGCCTCAGACCGGGTGCTCAACGCTATGCTCCTGTTTAGACCCGGAGATTAGACGGAACATTCTTATAGAATAGATAGAGGACGAGCTGGCTCAGGCCAGTTGGAACTCGATACTGGATGCCGCCAACCGCAGCATGTCCCCGACCCGCTGCTCGGACTCATCCCCCGGCCGGTGTCCCGACAGGTCCAAGGGTCCCTGCCACGCCGCATATTCGAGGAGCGAATCGCGGGTTTCCTTGGAAGCCGGGACCGGTCCCAGCAAGTCCAAGCAGCGGTCCACCAGTTCCTCGGGCGACAGTTGGCCGCCGTTCCTTTTGGCCAACCTATCGATAATGGCCCTGACGCCCGGAAGGTCGACATTGCTAAGCTCTCTGGAAACAAAATTCACTCGCTCCACCATCGCACCGCTGTCAACCCACTCCATCCCTTCGTGCCAGCCTTCCACGCTGGGGGGCGTAAGCAGTATCTGGCCCATGTACCCCGCATGTAGAGCTACTTTCTCCATTCCCAGGGTCGGTGTCCGGTAGCTGCCCGCCATGCGTATGGCGCCTATGACCAGCTCAACCGGGCCCTTGACCCGGGCAAAGCGGCTCTGGTCGGATTTAAAATAGTCAGAGTTGAACAGTGTGCGGAGAGTCGAACGTATTTCGTAACCCGAGTCGAAATACGACCGCACCATCGACTCGACCACCTGCTCCCCGTCTTCGTCGACTTGGTCGGCGGCGAAGAATTGGAACAACCGCTTGCTGATGAAGCGGGCCGTGGCCGCCTGCCTCACTACGATGTCTATGATGTCTTCGCCGTTGAACCTGCCGGTCTCGCCAAGGAAGGTTTTTTCTCCATCGTCGTGGTCGTCGTCGCGGTATTCGAAATGCCAGGAGATGCGGCCGTAGGGCCAAGCCGAGTCCTTGTTGACCCGGACCGCCATGTATTCCGCGTTGGCAAGGGTCCACCCGGTGAAGGCCCTTGCGCACTCCTTCACGTCCTGTTCGGTGTAGTTGCCGATCCCCATGGAGAAGAGCTCCAGCAACTCACGTCCGTAGTTTTCGTTGATGGCGCCTTTGTGGTTGAGGTTGTTATCGAGATACAGGATCATGGCCGGGTCTTTGGAAAGCTCGACCAGTAGAGCGGGGAAGCTTCCCAAGCCGTATTTCCTGAACATGGATACTTGATCGATTATCGCGATGGACTGATTGAGTTTAGCGAAGCTGGTGGCAAAAAGACCGTGCCAGAACAGGGCCAACTTTTCTTCCAACGGGCATTTGGTGGTAATCATTCTATACATCCAGTACGCGCCCGCGCCGGCCTGATTCCTCAATTCGGTCTGGTCGACGTGGTAGCGCCGGATGATGTCATCCGGCATATTCTGCGGAGCCACCGGATGAAGCAAGTCCTCGACCACTTGCTCATAACCCCTGAGAACGAGTTCCTCCAACTCGTCCCGCGTCGCTCCGAAACCCGCCCGGCGCATCAAATGCGCCATCAGCGCGATCTCCTGGTTGCTCATGCACTCTCCTTTGTTATGCCTAAACTAGGCCCCAAATTCCCACCCGCCCCGCCTATAAAAGGGCCGGGAAGTGGGCGAAGCCCACCCACTTCCCGGCCCCTTGACTGGGCACTGAAACTTCCTGGGGTGAAAGCCGCTTGTCGTAGGGTTTTCCACCCGCGCTATTGGGAAACGCCAGGAGCTTGACCGATGAAGCCCCTAGCTGTTTTTCAAGAAATCGAACTGCTCGAATTGACCGTTGACAATGGGAACAGCGTCAAGCCCGAGCCACTGGTCCAAGACCGTCGAGTAGGTGGAGCGGAAGTCGTTGTTGAAGTGCAGGTCGCCATTCAACTGGTCCTCTTCTCTTAGAGAGGGATACTCGCCGTACATGCCGCCCTTCACCGGGTCGCCGACGACGAAGGCCACTCCTCCGGAACCGTGGTCAGTGCCCGAACCGTTGTCTTGAATCCGCCGGCCAAATTCAGAGAACAACAGGATTACCACATCGTTCTCCCGGCCATGCTCCTTCACGTCTGCATAGAAGTCGCCCACCGCACCGGATACTTCACGCCAGAGCCTGGAGTGGGCCGATAGCTCGCCGCCGTGGGTGTCGAAACTGGCGTAGGAGGTATAGTAGATCCGGGTCCCCAGATTGGCGAACAGTACTTGAGCGATGCCCTTTAGGTTCTGGGCGATGGGGTTGGGGGCGTACTCGATGCTGGACGAATACAGGGCCGGAGCGGTGCTAAGGATGTCCGCGCCCTTTTGAGCGTCGGTGCCGGTCTGGGCCAGGTAATCTATCACTTCGCCGCGGCCCATGGCCCCGTACATCCTGGAGAATGCTTCCAAAGCGAATTCCCTGGTTTGCTCCTCCCGTACATCCGGGAACAGTCCGTAGGTTTCCAGGTTCCCCACCGACGCCACCGGCACATCCTTGCAACCGAGAGCCCTGGGAAGACCGGACCCAAAGTTGACCCCCGTAAGCACGTTCTCCTTATGCGGGTCCAAGTCCCTAATGGTGCGGCCAAGCCAGCCTTCAGTCCCGATTTTTTCCGGTTCCGCAGTGTGCCAGATATCCATTGAACGGAAGTGGGAACGGTTCGGATTGGGATAGCCAATGCCGTTGATGACGCCCACGTTGCCTTCATCCCAAAGGTCCTTGATCGGTCTAAGGTTTGGATTAAAGGCGAAATCGTCATCTATGGGGAGAACAACATCGGACCCTATATGCACTGTGGGCCGGAAGTCGTAGTAGAGACCGTTGCTGTAGGGAACAATCGTATTGAGGTAATCGTTCCCGCCGGAAAGCTGAATTACTACGAGCGCCGGTTGCTTGGTCTGAGACGCCATGGAATCCCTCCTATCGAACTAAGTTGACATATCAGCGTGATTGTTTAGCCTTGCTTCCGGTATATCTGGATTCGATGCCGGCCGCTGTCCGTGATGTAGACCCTGCCCTGGTCATCTGTTTTCACTGAAGTAGGTCCCCAGAAGATTTTCTCGATTAGGGCCGACTTCGGCCGGAATCGATTGTCCGGCATCCTATCCGGATCGGGTTCGAGGTCGGCAACCAGTCTTGTTTCGTGCTCCAATGGGTTGCTGATGTAGTAGTCGTCAGCCCATGTGGACAGGGTTGCGTCGCCCTTAATTTCCATCACAAATTCGCCGTCGCCATCGAGCACTTGGACTCGCTCGTTGCCCCAATCCGTAATGTAGATATCGCCGTCGTCGTCCACAGCAACCCCGGAGGGACGGTGGAACTGCCCTTCCCCCTGGCCGGTACTGCCCCAGGTAGCCAAGTGTTGGCCCTCGGCGTTGAACTTCTGGACCCGGTCGTTGCGCCAGTCGGCAACGTAGACGTTCCCTTGTTTGTCTACCGTGAGACCCCAAGGCATGTTAAATTCCCCATCACCGTTGCCCCCGCCGCCCCATCCGCCAAGATAGCGCCCGTCGGCGGTGTACCTCTGGATGCGGTTATTCATACTGTCAACTATAACCAGGTTGCCCTCCGGGTCGAAGGCCATGCCGGCGGGCCCGTTGAACTGGCCCTCCCCTTGACCCATGACGCCCCATTTCCTCAAAAAGTTCCCGTCCTTGTCGAAGATGGAGATCCGGTGCAGGGCCTCGTCCGATATGTACAGCTCATAGTTCTCATCGACCAAGCCGGTCACGGGCCACATCATTTTCCCATCTTCGGTGCCAACCCCGCTAAACTCGCCCAGGAAGTCGCCGTTTATCATGCACATGGTGACCCGTTTGTAAGGCAGCGGAGACGGATTTGTGTCTTGAGCCCGGCACAGGACGTAGAGCAGCCCGCCGCGGCCGACCGCTACATCGACAGGGTTTTGGAACCCCCTGCCCAGATCGCTGAATAATCCGACAGTGTGGCTATATACGCATTTGCTTCGGGTTGTCATTTCCTTACCCCTATTTGCAACTGAACGCCGGCCCTCAGACCAATTGGTACTCCGGCATGGCCGCAATGAGTTGTAACGCCGTTGTTGTTCTTTCCTCGGCCATGTCTTCATCAGCCTTCCGGCCCGGCTCCGCCTCTTGCGCCGCGGTCATTCGAACTACCAATTCCTGCCGGGTATCTTGAGAGACGGTCAGCGGCCCCAGCAGGTCGAGACAAGCGTCTATCAGTCTCTCGGGGGACTGGTAGGCCTGTTGTTCCCGGACTCTGCCGATTATGGACCGGATCCCGGGCCGGGTTACGTCTGAGAATTCTTTGACCGCAAAGTTGACCCTATTCACCACGCTTGAGGTGTTAAGCCACTCTTGGCCGGTATGCCATCCTTCGACACTGGGCGGCTCCAGAAGCTCCTGCCCCATGTCTGCTGTGGCGGGACCGAATTTTACGTCGTCCATGTGAGGGAACCGGTAACCCCCGGCGACGCGCGCCGCGCCAACCACCAACTCGGCGGGGCTTTTTACCTTGGCAAAAGCGGCGTTCTTGAAGAAGTCGGAATTGAAGAGTACCCGAAGCATCGAACGGATGTCGTATTGGTGGCTGAAGTAGGCGTCCGACAGTATCTCAATGGCTTCGGGGTCCCGGGGAGGAGTCTCTTTCCAGGCCGGAACCTGGGGCTCGTCGGCTACGAAGAAAGTATACATGTGGCGCGAGATGAACCTAGCGGTGGCTGGCTGCCGGCAAATAATGTCGATAATATCGGCGCCGTCAAAGTTTCCGGTCTCCCCCAAGAAGGTCTTGTCGCCGTTGTCGTGGTCGTCGGCCCTGTACTGGAACTCCGGCGCAAGGTCTCCGTAAGGCCAGGGAGAATTGCTTTCGGCTTTGACAGCGTGATATGGGTTGTCGCGCACCGTCCATCCCGTGAAGGCCCGGGAGGCTTGCTTCACGTCGTCCTCGGTATAGTTGCCCACCCCCATGGAAAAGAGCTCCAATAGCTCGCGGCCGTAATTTTCGTTAACGGCGCCGTTATGGTTGAGGTTGTTGTCCAACCAGAAAATCATCGCCGGGTTCTTGGACAGTTCCAGCAGCAGATTGGGGAAGCTGCCCAACCCATGACGCCGGAACATTTCGAGTTGCTCTAAGACCGCCCGGCCTTGAAAGAGCTTGGTATACCCGGTGGCGAACACCCCGTGCCAGAAAAGAGCCAGCTTCTCCTCCAAGGGCCGCGGCGTATTAATCATGCGACGCAGCCAATAGGTCCGGCTGCTTTCCACCGGATAAAAATTGTTATGGGTTATGTGATACCGCCTGATGATGTCTTCATCCTCGAGGGGGGAGGGGGCGTTTTCCGGGTACAATAGCTCCTCAACCGTCGCCTCGTACCCCTTCGCGGCGTATTGCTCCAATTCATCCCAGGACGCTCCGAACCCAGCCCGGCGCAGTAGATGCGCTAGCTGGACCATTTCCTTTTGCGGCATATTTGACCCTCCTTACATCCGACTGATCTTGCTTGCCTGAGAGGCCTCTATAACCCTGGGCAACAGAACAAGAAAGCTGAAATCTCGTATCTACAAACTAGGCATAAGTTAGACGTTTGGCGACCCGGAGCGGATTCGAACCGCCGATCTCTGGCTTGACAGGCCAGTATGTTAAACCGCTACACCACCGGGCCCCTAATTAGGCCGGCACCAAACTAGCATCCGACAGTCTGAGTTTATGATTTTACAAAATAAGTGTCAAGCACGGCGTTGGCACAGGGTGCGCCTTAGATTTTTTGCGGAGACTGGGCTCGGGCCGGATTCGTTTCTTGTTTGGAACAAATAAGGAACGAATCGGCCGTAGGGTTGAAATCCCCCTTCGCGAAAGCGGGCCCGGCAGCGGCCGGTTGCCGGTTGCGGACTCCAGTTCTTCGACTCCACGGCGCTTCGCTGGGGACGAAGGGAGATTGAGGGAGGCTTTTGGCGGTTGGGACATGGGCAACATGGTTTCAGTTTGGGTATTGGCCTTCCGGCTTGTCAAGGAAGAGGTGGCATTGAGGTAATCGTTCAGACCGGTAAGTAGCCGGATGGCGAAGGGGGAAATCCCCCTTAATCCCCCTTTGCGAAAGGGGGAGACCCGGCAGTGGAGTCGATGATTCGGCGGGCCTACGACATGGGCGCAAAATCTTGGGGCGCACCCGCCGGCACAGCAGGGTCTTTTAATTGTCCTAGCGCCCATCATCCGGCACATTGAGCACGCCGCCGCCACGGTCACTCTGAGCCGTAGGCGAAGAATCTAAAAGTCTTGATTGGAGAATCGGCCTTGACTTGCAAGAGCGATTTTAGACCCTTCACTCCGTTCAGGGTGACAACTAAAAGACCCTGCCGGCACAGTAACTGTTCAGAGTTGGTCAGCACACTAACACGGGACCGCTCATCCTGAGCGCAGCGCAGCGGACTCGAAGGACAGGTTCCCCTCAAATCTGAACAGTTATCTTGAATGACCCCCTAAGCCTGAACAATTACTTGAGCAGAATTTTGTTGGCAACCGGTGCTTGAAAGCGTATAGTGTGGTGCTAATCGGCAGCCCGCACCCTAGCTGGCAATCGTATGTTCAAGAGGGGGATGTACCATGGTTAAACCTAAACGGGTAGGGCACTTGGTGCTAAACGTCAAAGATCAAGATGCGGCGACCAAGTTTTACACCGAAGTCTTAGGGTTCGAGATCACTATCGAACGCCCGGGCTTCGGCACATTTTTGACTTGCGGCAAGATACACCACGACCTAGCTCTGTTTCAGGCCGCCGAAGATGCCGCTCCGGTAACTCCGGGCGGCCTGGGGCTGAACCACATGGCCCTGCAAGTGGAAGACCTCGATACTCTGACCCAGTACTACCGCCGGCTCCAGGATTTCGGGGTGGAAATCGACCGCACCACAGACCACGGCATGACCAAGAGCATCTACCTCCATGACCCCGACGGCAACGGCATAGAGCTCTTCTGCAACTCGACGGAGACCGCTGAAGAGGGCTTGGCTGAGATGCGGCGGCCCGACCGGCAGAACACGGAGTTGGTGTTCAGTTAATTGGACCCCTTAATTGGACCTTTCTCTGTTGTATCACCCTGCGGGTTTTCCTACGGCACTGGCGAAATGGGTCCGTCGAGTTAAGTAGCGTCAATATGCAGGCCGCGGTTATTGACCTGGATGGAACGCTGATCGGCAGAGACGAGCAGATTTCGGCCAGGGTGAACCGGGCCGTTACCCGGATGGCGAAACTTGTGCCCGTATCCATCGCCACGGGCCGGGAATCAGCCGACACCATCAAGTTCGCCCGGCAACTGGGTCTCACATCGCCCCAGATTTGCGACGGAGGGGCTAATATATTGGACCCAAGCAGCGGCCGGTCCGTCTGGACTGACCCACTACAGCCCGATTTCGCTCGTGAGATAATCCGGACCTTGGAAAGCAATAAGGCTAGTTTTATTGCCACCCACTCCGGCGGCTCGATCACCAGCTACTCTCGCATCACTCACTGGAACCTGATCAGGGTGTCGGCACTGGACCTAGACGAGCCGGGAGCGGACCGGATGGCGGCGCACTTTACCGCCAACCCAGCGTTGCACGTGGTGAAGGCGTACCTGCCCTACAATGGCCTCTGGGCGGTTGACTTCACCGGTTCCCGGGTGGATAAGGCCGCCGCCACTCTCAGGCTGGGCCAGATGATTGGCGTGGAAGCCGGCAGCATGGCGGCCGCCGGGGATAGCTACAATGACCTTCCCTTGCTGCGGTTGTGCGGATTTAGCATCGCCATGGGCGACGCCCCCGACGAGCTAAAAGAGGCCGCCGACTTCGTGGCGCCGACGGTGGAGGAAGACGGGCTGGCCGTGGCCATTGAGGAATTCATATTGCCCCGCTTATAGAGACCGCGGCAGGCGCGCCCGCCTGATGCGCTCATCCCCCTCGTTTCCGCTAGCCGCAGCGTATACTGCACTGAGCTAAGCCTCATATCATATTCCCACCCCAGGGTCTTTCGATTCTCGATGTTAAGGGGATACAGACCTCCACAGCCGGTCATTCTGAGGAGCCCTTCGGCTTCGCTCAGGATAAACTGAGCGACGAAGAATCCAAGAAGTTCCAGTAGCAAAACGGCACGGAAGGCAAGAACTTTAGACCCTTCGTCCGCCACAGACGGACTCAGGATGACAATCGAAAGACCCTGCCGGGTCTTGGCCCGGCGGGGGCCGCAGGAGATACTCAGGGACTCTAAAGTCGCACTATTTACGTTAGGAGGGACCGAATGGCCGCTCAACCGTCGACAGAAATCCTATCCAGACTGGCAGAGTTGGAAAGCCGGATGCGCGCTGTGGAGGACGTACAAGCAATCCGGAACTTGAAAGCAACCTACGCCGCTTACTGCGATGATAACTACAACGCGGACAAGATAGCCGAGCTGTTTGTCGAAGACGCGGTTTGGGAGAGCGGGGGCTTGGGCCGGTTCGAAGGCCGCGAGGCCATCCGGGGTTTCTTCCGCAGGGCTTCGGAGATTTATACCTTTGCTTTACACTATGGGCTGAACCCTCAGATAGAGGTTACCGGCGACACCGCCCGGGCTAGGTGGTACTTGTTCATGCCCTGCACCGCGGCCGATGGCGACCGGGCCCTATGGCGGGCCGGGATTGACGATGAAGAGTATGTCCGGGTCAATGGAAAATGGATGTTCAAAAGCAAGAAGGCGACTTCCATCTTCAGCAGCCCCTTTGAAGAGGGCTGGGCAAAGGCCCGGTTCGTTTAGGCCATGATCTTCACCGGTCTGTTGGTTATTGCGTCCGGCGTTTTCCTCATGGCCATTGTGTCCATCCCCGAGGTCAACCGCCGGATACGCGGCTTGAAGACCACCAATCCAAGCTACAAGTATTGGGCCTTCGGCGCCATCGGCCTGGGCCTCTTCGGGTCCGTGCTGGACAACGGTAGTCTCAACGTCGCTCTTCCCAGCATCGCCGGCCACTTCAGCACCAAGCTCCCTTCGGTGCAGTGGGTGGTAATCGCTTATGTCCTCACCATTACCGCTTTGCTGCTGCCTATGGGCAGGCTGGCGGACTTGGTCGGACGCAAAAAAGTGTACATCATCGGGGGCCTGGTATTCGTCCTAGGCGCGGTCTTGGCCAGCCGTTCCACCAGCCTGCTAATGCTGGTCCTGTCCAGAGTCATCCAGGGGGTCGGGGGCGCCATGACCGAGGGCACCGGCATGGCCATCATCGCCTCCGTTTTTCCGGGCAACGAGCGCGGCAGAGCGGTCGGCTTGATTATGGGCGTGGTGGGCATGGGGGCCCTTGCCGGTCCGCCCATTGGGGGTCTGCTGGTAGACCTTTTCAGTTGGCGGTACGTGTTCTTCATCAATGTGCCTTTGGTCCTCCTGGGAATAGCCATCGGCATGACGGTTTTGCAGGAGAGCAGGCTTGCCCGGGACCCGGGGAATAGAGCCGCCTCGTTTGATTGGTTGGGCGCCGTTCTGTCCACAGCGGCCTTGATTGTACTGCTCCTAGCCATGACCAACGGCCACAAACTGGGCTGGACCTCTCCTACCATCATGTTGGCGGCGCTCACCCTCTTCGCCTTGTTTGCCGCCTTTATATGGTGGGAGCTAAGGACTCCCAACCCGATGCTGGACCTGAGACTCTTTGGCCGAAAGACCTTCTCTTTTGGGGTTTCGGCGGCGTTGCTGTCTTTCTTGGGCGAGTCGGCAGTGCTTGTTATGACTCCCTTTTACCTTCAAAGCGTCCTTGGCTTCAGCCCTTGGACGACCGGTTTGATCATGATGTCCGCCGCTTTTAGCATGATGCTGCTGGGGCCGATCAGCGGCGTACTGTCGGACCGTTACGGGTGGAGGCTGTTCACCGTTGGCGGGTTGGCGAGCTCCGCCACCGGATTGTTCCTACTCTCCCGGTTGACTGATGAATCATCCCTGGCGATGGTCCTGCCCTCCTTGATATTGGTCGAGGCGGGAATGGGGACTTTTTGGTCGCCCAACACCAGCTCTGTGCTGAGTGCCGTGGAAACGGAAAAGTACGGCATTGTTTCCGGCCTGCTCAACATGGTCCGCAATGCGGGCAACATCGTCAGCCTGGGGATGGCTACTGCCATCATAACCGTAACCATGGCCTCTCTGGGGTTCGAGCCAAGCCTGGACGCAGTCCGCGAAAGTACCGGGGCCGGAGTGGGTCACGCCTTTACCGTGGGTCTCCGCAACGCCTATCTTGTGATGATCGCCTTGGTCTTGATGGCAATGGCCGCGTCCGCCGTTAAGGGTGAAGAGCTCACAGAGATTGGTCCAGTAGCGCCCACCGGCGATTGACCCTTGGTTAAAGACGCGCTCGCATCATGACCTTGACCGGCCTGCTGGTCCTTGCCTCCGGCTTGTTGCTAATTGCTCTTGCCGGCTTCCCGGCGTTTAGCCGCCGGATCAAGGGGTTGGAGGCAAGCAGCCCCGGCTACAAATACTGGGCTTTCGCTTTCATGGCCCTCGGTCTCTTCGGGACTTGGTCGGGCCAAACGAGCTTGATTGTCGCTCTACCCAGTATAGCGAGTCACTTCAACACCGACCTCCCGACCATCCAGTGGATGCATATCGGCTATGTCCTCACCATCAGCGCCCTGCTGATGCCCATGGGCAGGTTGGCTGACTTGGTGGGGCGCAAGAGGGTGTACATTGCCGGGGGCGTAGTATTCGTTCTGGGCGCGTTTCTAGCGAGCCGGGCCACCAGCCTGATGCTGCTGCTCCCGTCCAGAATCCTACAGGGCGCCGGCGCCGCCATGACCGAGACTCCCGGCATGGCCATCATTGCTTCCGTTTTCCCGCCCAACGAGCGCGGCAGGGCCATCGGCTTGATGATGGTGATCGTGGGCTTGTCCTCCTCAACCGGACCCAGTATTGGGGGCGTTGTGGTGGACGCCGTCGGCTGGCGCTATGTGTTCTTTCTCTCTATCCCATTGGTGCTGCTGGGGATGATTAGCGCCACGGCAATTCCGGAAGAGAACCGGTCTCCGCTCAGGCCGCAAGATTCAATTACCGCATTTGATTGGCTGGGCGCGGGGCTGTCGGCGTTGACCCTGATAATGCTGCTGGTCACCATGACCAACGGCCACAAATTCGGTTGGGACTCTCCTGTCATTATATTGGCTATGCTCAGCTTTTTTGCTTTGCTGGGCTCATTTGTTTGGTGGGAGTTACGGACTTCCAATCCGATGCTGGACCTCAGGTTCTTTGGCCGCAGGACCTTCTCCTTTGGTGTTTCGGCGGCGTTCTTGAGTTTCTTGGGCACTTCGGCGATGTTCGTGCTGACGCCCTTTTACCTTCAGGGCGTCCTCGGGTTCAGTGCCGCAACATCGGGTCTTGCTATGATATCCAGCGCCGTCAGCTTGACCCTCGGCGGGCTGATCAGCGGAGTGCTCTCAGACCGTTACGGTTGGAGATTGTTTACCGTAGGCGGGATGGCGGTTTGCGCCACCGGTGTGCTCCTGTTCTCTCGGTTGACAGACCAATCTCCCTTGGTGTTGGTAATAGCAGCCTTGTTCTTGACCAACATCGGCAGCGGAACATTTTATTCGCCCAACGCCAGCTCTGTGCTGGGTTCGGTGGGGCCGGCGAGTTACGGCATTGTTTCCGGGTTGCTCAACCTGACGCGCAACGGGGCTGGCATCATCAGCTTGGCGACGGCTACGGCCATCATAACCGCGACCATGGGGTCTATGGGGTTCGAGCCTAGTCTGAACGCGGTACGGGAGACCGCCGGGGCCGCGGTGGGCCACGCCTTCACGGTGGGCCTTCGAAACGCATACACCGTTATGTTGGTCCTGCTGTTGATCGGCATGACCATGTCCTTTTTCCAAGGGGAAAGGGCCACCGAGGCGGAGCCCGCCGCTCCCACGGGCGATTGAGCCTGTATCAGCGTCCCTTAAACGTTGGGGAGCGTTTCTCCAGAAAAGCCTGTCGCGCCT
Organism: Dehalococcoidia bacterium; assembly: GCA_965197565.1. Taxonomy (GTDB): domain Bacteria; phylum Chloroflexota; class Dehalococcoidia; order Lucifugimonadales; family UBA3495. The sequence goes on along the minus strand of CBDANK010000002.1, from coordinate 717,305 downwards.
CCTCGGCATCTTCCGAACCTTGAAGAATACCCCCGGCATTGGAGGTCAACACCATCGTGGTTTCCAGAGTGCTGTCCAAGGCGGCGCGCATGATCCGCTTGCTTATCCACTGCACCATTGGGGGCGTTCTCATGATCCGGTCACAAAGCTCTCTGGTCGTCTCCTCCAATTTCTCGGACGGGACCAGATAGTTCAGCAAGCCCCACTCATAGGCCCTTTGGGCGTCCAGGTGCCCGGTGTAAGCAAACTCCAGCGCCCTGCCCAAGCCGACCATCTTGGGCAAGTAGTAACTACCGCCGTTTTCCATGATCTGGCCCAATTGCTGGTATCCGATGAAACGGGTGTTCTCGCATCCCAGACGGATGTCGCAATGCAGGGCCATGTCCATACCCGAGCCAACAGCGGGCCCGTTGATCATGGCGATGGTGGGTTTCCTTATTTGCGAGATGTCTTTGTGGAGCTTGGTGAAGCCGTGATAAAAGCGTTGCCGCGCTGCGTCGGGCCCCTTCTCCATGCCCCGGTCTCCCCGAAAGTTCTCCCCTTTTATCGAGTCGGGAATATCGCCCCTCATGTCTGCGCCCGAGCAAAACCCGCGGCCTTCTCCGGTGAGGACGATGACTCTAATATCGGGGTCGTCATCGCCGGCCCGCATATACTCGCCGACTTTGGCCACGGTGCCCTTCTCTTCAGAAGACCCAATCAGCGCGTTCATACGTTCCGGGCGATTGAACTTAATCCAAAGGATCCCCGTAGACTCGGGTTCGTACAGGAGATAATCTATCAATTCCGGTCCCATTTTCCCTCTCCTTTGCTTTCTCAGGAATCTCTCCGGTTGCCTTAGCCGTCTCCTACCAGATGCTATAGCCCCCGTCCACCATGATGGTCTGGCCGGTTATATAGCTGGAGGCGTCAGACGCCAGGAGCAACAGCAGGCCCAAGAGTTCTTCGGGCTGGCCCACCCGGCCCATAGGCGACAAGGCCGAGATTTGGGCATTTATTTTCGGGTCGCTAAGAAACCGGTCCACTAGCTCGGTGTGGAAGAAGGCGGGGCCTATCTGGTTCACCGTCACCCCTCGTTTAGCCCACTGCTTGGCCGTCTCATGGGTTAGGCCCGCCATCCCGTGTTTCGCCGTGCAATAACCGAAACTGGGGTCTATCTCCGGCGCCGCTTGTATCCCCTCCACCGACGATATGTTAATGATCCGCCCCCAACCTCGGGACAGCATATCCCTGCCGGTTAGCTGAGTCAGCAGGAAAACGCTGGTCAGGTTGGTATCCATGATTAGCCGATACTCCTCCAACGTGGCCGTTTCCGTCCACATGGCCGTCGCGCCCCGGGCGGCGTTGTTCACCAAGATATCCACCCGGCCAAACTCAGCCAAGGTCCTAGACACCAGGTTCTCTATCTGGTCCGGTTGGGTGAGATCGGTTTGCACGACCAGGCATCTGCGACCCCGCTCCCGGACCCCTTCAGCGGTCTTTTCCAGCCTCTCCAGCCGCCGGGCGGCCACCACCACGTCGGCTCCGGCCTCGGCCAGTCCGTGAGCGAAAGTTACGCCAAACCCCGACGATGCCCCGGTAACTATCGCCACCCGGCCTGTAATATCGAATAGCTTCTCGATCATCTTTCCTCCTTTGATGCTACTCCTCTGAAAATACCCTTCGTCATACCCGCTTTCGGAGACCTTTGCGCAATCCCCGCTGTCATTGGCATGAAAATAGGCTATTTTCATCGAGGCCCGCTATGTACTCTCGGTTTGTTCTCGCTGGCATAGCGGCTTCTCTTGCCTTCCCGTCTTGGTTAAGGTTTCCGTTCCAGTCCAGCCATACTATCACGCATAGCTCGACCGCAGAATAGGGCAGCCGTGGAGAGGGTAAAGCTGGCCGGTCTGCCGCCGCAACCTGGTTAGGGCCATCGTTCCAAGAGTGCAAAGGTTGGGCTATGCGGGCGTCGGAGCAGGGCAGCCAGGAGAGGAACGGTGCTCATCCAACGGAAGGGAGGTTCTCAAACAGCGGTTGTAGTCAGCCACAACGCTTGGCCTACGGACGTTGTGTGGAAGTGGCGCTAGAGCAAAATGCTCCGGGGGCTCCGGACTGGGTCCAGTCCGGAGCCCCCGGATTGCTCCACTTGAGATTTGGTGAAATCTACCTGGCGGCGGCCTTCTGCTTTTGCTCGGCCGTCCACTCGTCCCAAGGCCCAGGAAACCGGCCCATCTGGGTGAACCCGCCGCCCATGAAGATATTTTCCTCGCGCCCCCACTGGCTGCGGGGCAACTCGTATGAAAGCTCGATGCCGTTTCCGTCAGGGTCGCGGATGTAGATGCCGATGGAGAGGCCGTGGTCGGAAACGTTTTCGACGTTTATGTTTCTCTCTTTGACCCGGTGGTAGAGTTCCTTCAGGTCATCGAGGCTTTCCATGTACCATGCCATATGGTTCAAGCCAACTTGTCCCTTCTGTTGCAAAGGGGCCTCTTCTCCCACTTCAACCAGGGCGATTTCATGGGAGATTTCCCGGTCCGCCGACATGAAAGCAACGCGTCCGGGTATGAGATCGTAGGTGTGCAGGCCCAGCAGGTCCTCATACCAGTCCCGTGAACGTTCCGCGTTTCGCACGTAAATGTTGACGTGGCCTAGAAATTTTGGTTTGTAAGTCATGGCGCTTCTCCTATTCCTCGTCTAGGCTTACCTTTGGCACGCTATCACATTAAACTGGCCTAAGCAAGCTAGCCTCGGCTATAACTAGGGCCTTTTCATTCTCGAAAATGTCATTCTGAGCCGTAGGCGAAGAATCTAAAAGCCTTCAGCAGGAACCTGGTCCGAGTATCGAAGAAAGGGAATGCAGTCAAGGTCTTTAGACCCTTCGCTTTGCTCAGGGTGACAATTAAAAGGCCCTGCCAATGAGCGGCCACGGCGTTTTTACTCTGCCGGTCAGGTGATACAATACTGGTCGGTCAGCCAGCGCGGGCTGGCCCAAGTTGGGACCAATCTCCAGGAAGCCTACGGGCCGTTAGCTCAGTTAGGCAGAGCACCGGACTTTTAATCCGGGTGTCGTGGGTTCGATTCCCACACGGCCTACCAAACTATACGAAAAGATTACTTGACGTTAAGCTTTGAAGACTTTTCTAAAATTCGCTCTCGGCCTGGTTTCCTTGCTCTTGCTTGTTGCTTGCGATGACTCCGGGACGGCGTCGCCCACAGCAGGGTCCGGAGCTTCGCCGGACCAAACCACAACCCCGGATGAAGAGGAAGTCCTGACGATACTGTATTGGCAGGCCCCAACCCTGCCTGGCTCGTATCTGTCGGCCGGCACTAAAGACGTGGACGCCGGGGCGGTCACACTGGAACCCCTGGCCAAATACGACCCGGACGGCGAGCTTCTGCCAGCACTGGCTGTCCAGATTCCAACCCTTGAGAACGGCGGCTTTTCTCAGGACCTGGGGTCAATCACCTGGAAGCTGAAAGAGGGCCTCAAGTGGTCGGACGGCAGTGACATGACCGCCGATGATGTGGTCTTCACCTGGCTCTATTGTGTAGATGAAGATACGGGCTGCACCGCCAGCAGCGCATTTACCGGCATCTCCTCGGTGCAAGCTCTTGATGCTCTCACGGTCAAAATCACCTTCGAGGCACCCACGCCCTACCCCTACAACGCCTTCGTTGGTTCGGGGACGCCCATCATCAGCCGGGCCCAGTTTGCCGACTGTATTGGCGCAGCTGCCACGGCCTGCGAAGCTCAAAACACGGCCCCCCTGGGCACCGGCACCTATCGCATCACCGGGTTCAAGACCAACGATGAGGCGATTTATGAACGCAATCCCTTCTACCGGGGGCCGGCGCCCTACTTCGACCGGGTAGTGCTCAAGGGCGGAGGCGACGCTATTTCGGCAGCCCGCGCCGTTATGGAAACGGGCCAAGCCGATTACGCCTGGAACCTGCAAGTGGAGCCGGAGGCTCTTGCCCAGTTGGAAGCAGCCGGACTGGGCAAAGTAGTGTCCGCATTCACCAGCCTGGTGGAACGTGTCGTGATAAATCAGACGAATCCGAACCCTGCCTTGGGCGACAATCGCTCCGAATATCTGGATGGACAAAATCCCCACCCATTCCTGACCTTCACGCCCATTCCACAAGCCATGTCGATGGCTATAGACCGCAGTCTCATCTCGGAGCAGCTCTACGGCTTTGCCGGCGAGCCCGCCTGCAATCTGGTCGCCGGCCCTCCGAACTACGCTTCGACCGCCAACGACGGGTGCCTATCCCAGGACATTGAGGGCGCCAAACGGCTGCTGGACGACAATGGCGTCATAGACACCGACGGCGACGGCATCCGCGAATACAACTCCGTACCTCTGCGGATTACATACCAGACCTCGGCCAATTCTATCCGGCAAGATACCCAGGCCCTCATTCGCGATTGGTGGCGTCAGATAGGCATCGAGACCGAACTGGTGCAGCACGACGCCAGCGTCTTTTTCGGCGGAGACCCCGTAGTTGACCAAGAAGCGTCGTATCGCAGGTTCTTCGCCGACGTACAGATGTATGCCGGCGGTTCCGGCATCGATCCGCAAGAGTTCTTATCCGGTCAACTTTGCAGTCAAATCCAGACCCGGGACAACAACTGGTCCGACGGGAACAACCCCCGCTCTTGCAACCCGGAGTACGATAAGCTCTTCGCTCAACTGGCCCAGACCCGAATGGGACCGGAGCGCGCTGCGCTGGCCAAGCAGCTAAACGACATCCTCGTGCAGAACTACTACGAGATTCCCCTGGTGAACCGGGGCACCGTTTCGGCGCATCTGAACACTCTGCGAGGAGTCCGAATCAATGGCTGGGACAGCGAGCTGTGGAATATTGCCGAGTGGCGCCGTTAAGCGTCCTGTGATCTTCTCCGGGCGCGGCCTGCCGTGGCCTTTTCATTCTCGGAAATGTGATTCTGAGCCGTAAGCGAAGAATCAAAAAACCCTCAGCAAGAACCCTGGTCCGAGTACCGAAGAAAGAGAACCCAGTTAAGGGCTTTAGACCCCTCGCTCTGCTCGGGGTTACATTGGAGAGTGGCTCAGAGCCTGCCCCTGGCTTGAACAGGGGGTGGCAATGAAAAGACCCTGGCGGACCGCTCAGGGCGGCGTTGACGTTACGGCTAGGGTAGTTTTCTGTCCCCTTCCTTATGCAGTACGCCGACAAGATAGCCCCCGGCCATGAAGCGACTGCCGGGTTGTGGGGCCACCTGACCACCTTGTCCATCGTCATCCTGGCCTTCGAAGCCATTTCCCTGTGACGGTCCGCCAGACAATAAACCTGCGGCGGTCCAGGGGAACCTGAATCTGTTTGACTGGCATTCCCGGCCAGGCTTCGCCCACTTCAATCGGCATTTGGACTCCGGTGGTCCTGTTGCCGATGGCGCTTCGTCTCTACTGTCTCAGCATCTCAACCATGCAACTCCGGCTTCTTGGAGCCGTGGATGGACGGATCGCTGGCCAGCAGCGTCCGCAGCCGGGCCACGGCGGCCACAGCGTTTTCGCCAAGGCCCAGCAGTCTCGGACGACGCGTTCATCCAGCCCTATACGCACGGGGTCTATGGCGCACTGATGGAAGGACAGGACTTTCGATCTCTGAAGTCGCGCCAGATTGCTTGCGTCTCATCAAGTTGCCAGGCTTTCAGCTTCCGGACATCCAGCGTGGTTAGTGTCTCCAACATTCCTTATGTTGCCCGTTCCCCTAATAACGCCAATGACGACTAGATACACGTCCTAGTCTATAACTCTTGAATTGTCGAGATGACCAGTCAAGGGGTAACCGGTGCCGGCTCCCTTGGCGGAGGCCGTGTGCTTACGGTCCGGGCTACTCGCTGCCGTGCCACCGGACGAACCGGGAGACCGGAGTCCGGCGGGAACTGGGGGACTCGCTGGGAAATCCTATCAGCAGCATCGCCGCCAGTTCCCACTCGGCTTCGGCGCCAAGCAGCCCTTTGAGTTCCGGGTGCCTGGTGACGCCGCCGGTATCCCAGGTGACGGCCAGCCCTTCGGCCGCCCCGGCCAGCGCGATGTTCTGGACAGCGCAGCACACCGCCGCGTAGTTCTCCTTGGTGGTCTCTTCGTCGGGCCCCGGCGCCGAGTAGGCGCAGATGACATAGGGAGGGGCGAGGACTTTCTCCCGGGCCGCCACGGCGTACCGTGTGTTGTCCGTGAGTTGCAGGACCGAGGCGTAGGCGAGGTCGCTGGCTTGCCGGCGGGCCGGGCTGTCCTTTTCGAGGACGAAAAATCGCCACGGTTCGGTCATCCGGTGGTTGGGGGCCCAGACGGCGGCGTCCAGCATCCGCTCTATCGCCGAACGGGGCACCGCGGCCGGTTTGAAAGCCCACGCCATCCGCCGCAGGTAGATAGCATGGTACACGCTCAGGGTTTCAGCCTTATCGATCGCCACTTCGTCAACTCCCAGTATTCGATTTGGGCCGGAGGCTCAGGCCCTGGACTCCCCCTCCGCTCCGGGAAACTCCAACCCCTCTACAACGTCGCGAAAGACCTTGGGGATTGGGGTTAAGGCTGGCAGGTCGTTCAGCACCTGGGACGCCCTCAGGGGGCCGTCGGCCAGTGAGAACTCGCCGTCCATGAAGATGGGCAGGCCCAGGTGGACGGCCATCGCCAAGGCCGCCGCCGCGTCGACGGTCACGTGCTGCAGCCCGTTGTCGGTAATCATGCACATCGACCCCAGCACCTCGTCGGACTGTCCGGTGCTCCGGATTATCACGTGACTGACGATGGCCCCCAGGGCCTGGGCGACGCGCAGGGTCAGGTGGTGCTGCGGGCAGTGGTCGGTGGCCAACCCCCGCATCTCCACGGCAAGAACCCGGGCCTGCTCCAAGGAAAGGTGCACCACGTAGACGGAGCGGCCGTTCTTGAGCCGCAAGAGCAACTCGCCGCTCCAACCGTCATCCGACCTGCGGATCAAGTATGGAAACACCGGTGTCATAGCCGCCTCCTGACTAGGTCAATAATTCGGCTGGCGCAACACGCGCCGCAGACCCGCCGGGCCTCAGCACGGGACGCTCGATGGTCTCTCACGACCGGACCGGTACGCATGAGTATTGGCTCTTTGCACAGTCTATGCAAATGAAAGTTTGAAGATATACTAGAAAAAGACTCTCGGACGACAATAATCAGTAAGTATAGACATTTAATTAAAGATGTCAATAGTTAATTTAATACAATCTGCTATCTGGTTTATGACATAAGGCTCCAGAATGCGACTATCCCGAAACTTCTAACTTGAGCTCCGGCCGCCGAAGTAGTGCGTGATAAAGTGTCGTTCGACACGGCCCGCGGCAAGCATCGCGCCGATGGCCAGGAGCCAGAGGAAGAAGGCCGGACCCGCCACTTGGTGCATGACGGCCGCAGCGTCGACCCAGATGAACTGCATCGCAACACCTATGAACGCCGACACCGGCGCTACCCGTCTAAGCGTCCCGCCCACCTGCCACTGATACCGGGCCGCAATGATGAGAGCAACGCCGGCGGCAGTGAATCCAACCTTGCCTATAATCCACCGTAGATCGGACACTACCTCGACTATGGGAGCAATTTCGCCGGTGGGGATCCCATTGGCGAAGGTCACTTCGGGCCTTGGATAGACGGCAATCAGGACAGCACATGCCCCCGACACGGCAGTGCAGACGCCGGACAAAGCAAACAAGTAGGGCACCAGAGGCGCGGCAAACCGCTCCCGGATAATCCAGGTCCGCCACAGGAACCAGGCGGCGGCTAGGAGTGTTATGCCCGACAGGAATCTGGCTATCCCGGCGACGCTGTACATCACCCGGTTGTCTGCAACCGCCAGCAGCGACTCCAACAAAGTCGCTTGGTCGGCGTCCGCCGACACGCGGGCGAAAACCATCACCGCCGTAGCGGCCGCCGTGAGCAGAAGAAGGATTCCACCGGCGCGGGCGGCGCGGTCCGGCGATTGACCAGTCACTCCTATGGCCCAACCTCGACCGCTGTCAGCGATTGACCGTTGACGTAGCGCGGGAATTCTAATGTACCCGGCCCCGGTGTTCTCGGGGCGCCGTCACACCCTCTGCCCACGCCGGTGTACTCGAACCCAAGACGCGCCATAAGATCAGGATCGAGAGCGTTTCTACCGTCGAACACGAACTTGGGGGAGCGCATATCATTGGCTATAGTACCCCAGTCCGCTCCGACTATCTCGGTCCACTCAGTCAGGAGTATCAACACCTGAGCCCCGCGGGCGGTTTCCTCCGGGCTGCCCACGAAGTCGACGCTTGGCGGCAGCAACCGGCGGGCCGGCTGGATAGCTTGAGGGTCGAAGGCCCTGACCATTGCCCCATCTTTGACCAAGGCGTCGATCAGGTCCAATGATGCGGCCTCTCGAACATCGTTGGTGCCAGGCTTGAAAGCCAACCCCAACACGCCAACCTTCAATCCGGCCATCGCGCCGCCGAACCGGGCTCGAAGCTTATCCAACGGCAGCAGGCGCTGCCGGTTGTTAATGGTGATTACCGACCTCAGCAGGTCTAGCTCCAGCCCGCACGTCAACGCCAAATGATCGAGGGCCCGAAGGTCTTTTGGGAAACACGACCCCCCGTATCCAACGCCGGCGTGGATTTTGACCCCTGTCCTGGCGTCCATTGCCAGACCGTCGCTCACCGCGTCAATGGAGGCTCCAACTCGGTCGCAGAGGGAGGCGATTTCGTTGATAAAGGAAATTCGAGCCGCCAGAAAAGCATTGCTTGCATACTTGACCATCTCAGCACTGGTAATGTCCGTTATCAGGTAGGGGGCCGTGATCCCAGAGTACATCTTTTTCACGACGGCAACGGCCCGCTTGGAATCGGTGTTGGCCCCGACAACGATACGCCCAGGGGATTTCCAGTCCTGCAACGCCCGCCCTTCCTGAAGGAACTCAGGGTTGGCAATATAGTCGACATCCATTCCCCTCAGTTCTTGCCGCAGAATCGCCCGGCCGGTGCCGGGGGGAACAGTACTCTTCATCACCAGGACAAGATTCCGAGGTTTCAGCCTTTTGATCCAGGTCAATACGGACTGTACCTGGCCCAGGTCCGCCTCTCCGTTCCCGGCCGCCGGCGTACCCGTGGTAACCAGTGCGGCATCCCCCAAGGGCCCGGAAAATTCGTCCAGATGAAAGAAGCGTAGATTACCCCGGTCAATACCGGCCGCCACCCACTCCTCAAGCCCCGGCTCGTAAAAGGGCGCTTCACCCGATCTCAGTTTCCGGATACTTCGGTCATCGATGTCTACTCCGGTCACCTCGTGGCCTGCCATAGCCAGGCCGCCGGCAGCCACCACCCCCAAGTGACCGAGTCCCACCACGGTGATTTTCAATTGCGGCCTCCTCCATGTCGTTTTGGTGTTGCATCTTACAGCGCCTGAATCGCAATGCTGGGTTGATTGCAATGCTTGTAGTGTCTGAACATTACAGTCCTAACGTTGAGATGTATTGCCTCTTGACATGTACTTATATCCATGCTATACGTTTGCACTGTTTCTTATAGTATATATATACGACTCTAAAAGCAACTTCAAGACAACTTACTATATCCTTACCACACGTGAATAATAATACAGTGTCGCCATATCAAAAATTGGTTGCCCCAGAGTTTCCTGCGATCAACCGTCCCACCGTCTCGGTTTACCGCGGCATTCTGTCACTGACCTTTCTTGCGGCGGCCGCTCTTCTTGTAGCCTTTCTGGCTGATTGGGCCCAGTTGAAAGCCGCGTTGTGGGAATTTGGCGGGCAACCCTGGCTGTTGGCCCTGATGGTGTTCGCCTACATGGGCGCATTCTGGTTGAGGACGATGGCCTGGCAGGCGTTGATCGTGCATCGCACCAGCATGTTCCAATTGTTCGTTGCTATGCAGGCCGGACTGTTGGTGAACCATCTTGCGCCGTTTAAGCTGGGCGAGTTTGTCCGGCCCCTGCTGGCGGGAAGATTCGGGGTCCCGCTGGCGGAAGCGGCAACCACAACGGCCGTCGCACGAATCCTGGACTTTGCGGTACTGATAGCCATCGCCGCAATCATCGGCCCCGTGGTTTCCCTTTCCACCGGAGAGAGTCTGTGGTTGCAAGGACTGGCATTGCCGGCGGCGGTGGTCCTTGGAGTTGGGACATTTCTGGCCTTCATACGCCGGAACCGCATCCACAGTAGTTGGTTGCCGGGGTTCCTGCAGTCCCGGTTCGACGTGTTGCAGGCCCAGCTTAGACAGGTGTCAGGCAAGCGGGTTGCCCACGCCGCCCTGTGGACGCTTCCCAGTTGGGTACTGGAGGCCGCGGTAATAATCGTTGCGGCAAAGGCCCTTGGGATCGATATTTCGATTGCCGCTGCCGTGGCGGTCACCGCTTTCACCATCCTGTTCCAGGTGTTCCACATGACTCCCGGAGGAATCGGCGTGTATGAGGCCGTAATGACCGGGGCTCTGTACGCCCACGGAGTGCCGTGGCAGGAAGGTCTGGCTTTGGCAGTGGCAACCCACGGCCTGAAATTTGCTTACTCCTACACGGTGGCCCTAGCCTTCACATCCACCGCCATCGGAAAACTGCCGGAATTGAACCCGCTGAGAGGCTTTCGCGGATCGGCGGACGGCGTTAAGGGAGCCTCGCGCTTTGAAGTAGCGGCGGCCCGTCTCTGGAACGTATTCAATGAAGGCAAACCCTTCACTCCGGTGTTCGTTATTGGCATTCTGATGCTGTTAAGCCTGCCTCACTTGACCGACGCCGGTTACTGGCCCAAAGCGGGAATAGCCCTGGCCGCCCTGGCCCCGCTCTTCCTGCTGTTCTACCGGTTCGATTTCCCTCTCAAGTTGCGGACCGTATTGTGGCTCTTCTTGGGGCTGTTCCTAGCCGCTTTTCGTTTCATAGACCTGGCGGCGGTGGCTTGGGTCGTGGGGATTTATTTGACTTTCACCATTTTCCTGTGGGGCACGGTCTACTACCACCTGCGTATCGGGACTCCTTGGACCAATTTCACCAGATTTTGGCGGCTGGTGCTGGAAAACCCGGACCCCACCAGCGGCAACTTCCTGGAACAGATGCCGAAGGCCCTGCTGCTGGTCTTGGCCTTTCAAGTAATGGTGCAACGCCCCAGTCTGGACACCGTGATTGCCGTGGAGGGGTTTGTCGCGGGGTTGGGCGTCGCCGCCGTGCTGGTCCACCAATGGTTCTTCACTTGGCCGCCCGCTCCGTCCCTGGCCCCCACGCGCCTCGTCGCCGATGGCGGCTATCGCCGGTGCAGGCGGTTCATTGCTATCGTCATCGACGGCTGCCGGGCGGACCGGCTGCTGGAAGCGAACACCCCCTGCCTAGACCGCCTGCGCCGGGAAGGGGCCGATTACCGAAACACAGCGACCGTTTACCCCGCCCGGACCGTGACCGGCTTCAGCTCCATGTTCACTGGCGCGCCGCCCAAAATGCACGGTATGCGCAGCAATTTCGTCCCCAATTTGGGGGTGAAGTGCGAGTCCATTTTCGACTCCCTCCGGGACTCGGGCATGACGGGCAAGCTGGTGGGTATCGCCCATCTGGTGGACGCCTTTGGCGAAAACGTGGAGACGGTGACGGCAGTCACCCACAACGACGACATTGACAACGCCTTGATTGCCAGGGCCCGCGCGGTTATGGAGCGCGACGAGCCGGACCTGTTGGTTGTCCAGTTGTTGAGCGTTGACCAGACCGGGCACGCCCGAGGCAGCTATAACGCCGAGTACCTTTCAAAAATCGAGGCGGCGGACCGGATCATCGAGCAGTTTCTCGGTTGGTGCCGGCAACGCGGCTACCTCGACGACGCTACGGTGCTGGTTACGTCGGACCACGGCCAGGGTATCGGCATCGGCGGGCATGGGCACATGAGCCCCAGCGAAACCTATGTTCCTTGCATTATGTGGGGCGCGGGCGTGGAAAAGACCGGGGTGTTCGACGGACCCCGTTCCGTCATGGACATAGCGCCCACCATAGCCTACTTCCTGGGGGCTAGGCCGCCGGCGCAGTCGGTGGGGCAAGTGTTGGGTGTTGCCGAAGACATCGAAGAATCCAAGCCGTTGGCCGTAATCGTCCCGGCCCATAACGAAGCCGAGAACCTCCCCGGCACCTTGGCGCGGATGCCCTCCGGGCAAGTGGCCGGTATGCGCATCATCGTCGTCGACGACGGATCGACAGATGAGACGGCGGAGGCGGCCCGGCGGCATGGCGCGGACCTGGTGGTCAGTCATTCCGGCAACCGGGGGCTGGGAGCCGCTCTCAGAACGGGCTTGGCGGCGGCAAGGGATATGGACGCCCGGGCCGCGGTGTACATCGACGCCGACGGCGAGTACCCGCCCTCCCAGATTCCGGACCTGCTGAATCCTATCGACGCCGGAGAAGCGGACTATGTTCTGGGTTCGCGTTACCTGGGCGCGCGCCAAGGTCAACCCTTCCACCGCCGCATTGCCAACTTCGTCTTCACCGTGCTGTTATGCATCGCGGCCGGGCGCCGGATCAGCGACGGGCAGACGGGATTCCGGGCCTTTTCTCGCCGCGCCCTGGAGTGCGCCGAGATCATTCACGACTACAACTACGCCCAAGTGTTGACCTTGGACCTTCTCAAGAAAGGAATGCGTATGCGCGAAGTTCCGATCTCGTACAGCTACCGGACCAAGGGGGAATCGTTTATCAGCGTGAAGTATTTGTGGCGAGTGCCGGCGGCGATGGTAAGGCAACTGTTGAACGCGTGACCCGGTAAGCAGCCGAATGCACTGGATTTCGCGGGGCAGGGCAAATAGAGCTAACATATATAGGAGAGATATGGCGATGTGTAACGATAAAAAGCTGGTGGGCAACAAGGTCTATTTATGGATCACCGGGGTGGCGGTCCTCCTGCTCCTGCTGGTCGCGGCCTGCAACGGCGGCGACGGCGAAGACCGGCCCGGAATCCAGGTCATCGAAAGTGAGACCGGGTCTGTAAGCGTCTCGGTAAGCGCCACGGGGACTGGCTCGGTCAGCGGGACTGGCGTGGTTTCCGTGAGCGGCGCCACCGGAGTGGCGACGGTCACGGGTGTGGCGGAGGCCGGTGTAGTACAGCCGCGGCCGTCGGCGGCGAGGCAGGTCGCCGTGACCCTCAAGGAGTGGGCGATCTTGCCGGAACAGGCCCAGGTGGAAGCAGGCCCGGTCTACTTCTTAGTGAACAACGCAGGTCCCGACGACCCCCACGAGTTGGTGATCATCAAGACCGATACGGCTCCCGGCGAGCTTCCCGTGGTGGAGGGGATGGTGCCGGAAGACCAAGTCAATATGATTGGGGAGATCGAGCCTTTCTTACCCGGCACGGAGGCATCGGGGGTTTTCAATCTACAACCCGGCGACTATTTGCTCATCTGTAATATCGCCGAGATAGAGGAAGGAGAACTGGAGAGCCACTACGAACTTGGGATGCGCGTCTCCTTCACGGTCACCGGAGCCTCGTCACAGGGCGATGGCGGCTCAGTCGCCGCGGGCGGCTTGTTTATCCCGGCTGGCCTTACAGCAGAGACGAGCGGCCCCACCAAGTCGGACGGCATCTATACGCCGACCACGAACCGAGAGATTTACCAGAAGATTTCCACGGACTATCAAGAGATCGTCGCGCTGACTAACGTGGTGAAGCAAGGCCAGCCATTGCCGGCGCCCGAGATCATGTTGCTGTACGAGGCGGGTATGCACACCCGCATTGACGCCACGAGCCGGACGCTGCGCGGGTTTGCGCGCGACCCTGGTCGCAGCGTCGAGTTCCCGGACTCGGCAGCCTACTATGACTCCGACACGTTCCTAGATACACCCGTGAGCAACGCGATCCGGAAGCGGGGCTCAGCCGAGGAGTACACTCCGGCACAGCAACGTCAGGCAATTCTGAAAGGCATTCAGAGGATCATCTACCACTGGGCGAAGCGGTATATGATTCTCGGCGGTGACAGGCTCAGTTCGCGCCTCGTGGATGAGGCATGGGCGGTTTACGTTGGTGAGGAAGTGAACGGGGAGTACCCCAACTCGCTGGCCGCAACCGCACGCAGCCGAGAAGCCAACTTCGGACGCGAGGGCACAATCGACATCCCACTGCGCGAGGCGATGGTGCGGGCGCAGCAGGCGGCGGATGACCAAGACCAAGCCGCATACGACGCTGCAGCGCGCGACGTTTACTCTCGGTTCAACACCATCTTTTACCTTGCTTCGGTGCGCTACATGGGCCAAGCGCTGCAGCGTGCAGAGGCCGGCAACTATGACGATGCCGGTGTTGCTTTGGTTGAGGGCCTCTCGTTCTATATGTCGATCCAGCCTGACGTTGCCAAGGCGAACGCCACGGCGGACGAGGCGATAGTCGCATACTTTGAGTCGCCGCCGGCCGAGCTGACGGCAGCGCAACGCGACTCAGCCCTTGACGCGCTCAACGGAACGGCCTCGGCGCTCTTCCTGACGCAGGATGACCTCGTAACCAGCTTCGAGTGACCAATTCCAGCAGAAGATTAGGTGAACGGGCATGACAAGGTTACATTTCCGGCAGTCTCTGCTCTTGGCCGCAGCCTTGCTGACGGTGGTGTTGACCGCTCCTTTGGCCTGTGGCGGGGGCGGCGACGATAGCCTGACCATCTACTCCGGGCGTTCCCAAAGCCTGGTGCATCCGCTGTTGGAGTCATTCGTTGAAGAGAGCGGAATCGACGTTAGCATCAAGTACGCCGGCAGCACTGCCATAGCGTCTATCATCCTCGAAGAGGGGGAAAACACGCCGGCGGACGTGGTGTTTCTGCAAGACCCCGGCTCTTTGGGCAGTCTTTCCCACGCCGGGCTCCTTTCGGAACTCCCCGAGGAGATCCTCTCAAAGGTGTCCCCGGCTTTCAGGTCTCCGTCCGGCCAGTGGGTAGGCACCTCCGGCCGGGCCCGCACCGTGGTCTACAACACTTCGGCTATCGACCCGGAGACGGACCTGCCCGAATCGATTCGGGGCTTCACCAGCCCGGAATGGCGGGGCCGGGTCGGCTGGGCCCCACGCAACGCGTCCTTCCAGGCCTTTGTTACAGCATTCCGGGTGAAGTGGGGTGAAGAAGCAGCAAGGGCCTGGCTCGAAGGCATTAACGCCAATCAACCCAAGTCTTACCCCAACAACATAACCACAGTGGCCGCAGTGGCTCGTGGCGAAGTAGACGTGGGGTTCGTAAATCACTATTATTTGCAGCGGTTCCTGGAGGAGGAAGGAGAAGAGTTTGGGGCCCGGAACCATTTCTTGGGCGGCGGCGACCCCGGAGCTCTGGTGCTGGTGGCCGGTGCCGGAATCATCAAGGATACCGAGGACCGCGAGGCCGCCGAACAGTTCCTGGAGTACTTGCTTTCCGACGCGGCCCAGACCTACTTTTCCGAGACTACCAAGGAATACCCTTTGATCGCCGGCGTGGAACCGGAAGGAGACTTGCCGTCCCTCTCTTCGTTGGAAAGCCCGGACATTGATTTGGGGGCTCTAACCAATTTGCAGGGCACGCTTTCGCTGCTGCGCGAGGTTGGCATCATACCGTGACCGGCGCATCCCGCCTTGTCCGTGACAGAGGGCTGCTGCTCAGTGCGGCAGCCCTTTTTCTCTTGTTGTCGGCGGCCTACTTCTTCTCCATAGACATTCGGGCCAGCCGAGGCGCGTCGATAACGGGCGACGAACCCTTTTATCTCCTGACCACCCGGAGCCTCATCCAGGACCGGGACCTGGACCTGACCAACCAATACGAGGAGAAGTCCTACGAGAGCTTCTTCGATCACCCGGACGGGTTGTGGAAACAGTCGGTCCCTGCTGAGGACGGCAGGCTGCTAAGTCCCCACAACCCGGGGCTCTCCGTGTTTTTGATACCCGGATTCGCCCTGGGCGGGCTCGTCGGCACGCAGGCACAGTTGCTGCTGACCGCCGCCGCGGCAATGGTCCTCGCGTACTTGCTGGCAGACCGCCTCACCGGCAGGCGAGTCATCAGTTGGGCCATGACGCTGGCGGTTGGTCTGTCCGCCACTGTCTTCATCTACTCTACCGAGATTTACCCTGAATTTCCCGCGGCCTTGGCGATTTTGGTCTGCTTGCTGGCGGCAACCGGAAGGAAGCGGCCGTCGCCGTTGCATGGGCTGTTCTTGGCAATCGGATTGTCGGCGGTCTGCTGGCTCGGCGTAAAGTACGCGCCCCTCGCTTTGTTGATTGCCGGTTACTTCCTCTACCGGGCCGACCCTCCGGGCAGGGTGGTCTTGCTGGGCTTGGGCGGAGGTTCCGCGGCCTTCTTCGTTTGGTTCCATCTGGCGACCTTCGACAGTCTTACGCCGTATAACGTAAACTTAGTCTACGCTGGGATTTCTTCCGTGCAGTTGGCCGACGCGCACTGGGAGTTCGGCGACCGGGCCCACCGGCTTTGGGGTCTGTTCGTGGACCGCCGATTCGGGATAGGGCACTGGGCCCCGATTCTTTTGGTGGCTGTGCCCGGACTGGTCGCGTTGGTTTTGGGGGATAGGCTGCACCGGCTGGTCTTGGGGCTAATCGGCATCCAGTTGCTCATTGCCACCTTCCTGATGATAACTATGATGGGGTGGTGGTTTCCAGGGAGGACGCTGTTAGTGGTGTTGCCGCTGTTGATTATCCCCCTGACCTTGGTGGCGGGGCAGGCGAGGCTGCCGGTGCGGGCGGCGATGTTGGTTTTGGGGCTCTACAGCGCGGCTATCACCGCAGGGCTGGCCCAGGCCGGTCATTCGCGTGAGGTGACGATTGCGGTAGACCCCTTCGACATGGGGTTCCCCCCATTCCACTTTGTGGCCCACGCTTTTCCCCAATACACTTCCTGGACTTGGGAAACGTGGATGTTAACGATTCTTTGGTTGGCGGCAGCCGGGATTACAGTCGCCATAACGGCGTGGAGTTGGGCCAAAAGCTCCCCGGCTAGGGCCGGCAGTCAACCTGGGGCCGCCAATGGGCAGGGCCTTGAGATAATTAAAAGACCCCGAGCCAGTGAGCGCAAAGAGGAAGAATTAGACGCAATAAAAGGCTTAGCTTAACGTTTTGGCCCAATGACGGTGGACCATGTACCACTCAACGGTACGGCGAATCCCTTCCTCGATGCCCACGACAGGGACCCATCCCAAGAGATTTCGAGCGCGGCTGATGTTGGCCCAAGTCATCATCGGGTCGGCCGGGTGCCGCTCCTGGTATTGGATTTGCGCCGATTGGCCGACGGCATCTTCAATCATGCGGATGATGTCATTGAGCGCCACCGGTCTGCCGTTGCCAAGATTGATCGCCTCATAACCGGATAAAGCCAGGGCCGCCGCGGTTCCTCGGGCAACGTCGTTCACGTAGGTAAAATCTCTTTGTTGCGTCCCGTCCCCGTAAATCGTAATCGGCTCATCCTCGGTTACGCTGCGGATGAACTTGAAGATGCTCATGTCGGGGCGGCCGGCCGGACCATAGACGGTGAAATAGCGCAACACCATGGCGTCGATGCCGTAAAGATGGTGGTAAGAATGAAGCAGGGTCTCGGCAGCCTTCTTGGAGGCCGCGTAGGGCGACAGCGGCTGGCTCGAGGGGGCGTCCTCTGCGATTGGGCCTGTGACCCCGCCCCCGTAGACGCTGGATGTTGAGGCGAGAACAAACTTGCCGACCCCAAACTCCCGGCACAACTCCAACAGATTGAGGGTGCCCAGAACGTTGGTTTCATAGTAGGCCCGGGGATTGGCGACGCTGCCCCTGACTCCGGCCAAAGCGCCAAGATTGATAACCCGCGACACTTGGCCTCTCTGGCTGCCGCCCTGGAATATGGGCTTCAACGGCTCAGGGTCGGAGATGTCGAGTCGATGGAAAGTGAAACCAGGACGTTGCCGGAGAGTGTTCAGCCGCCATCTTTGCAGGCAGCTATGATGTGGTTGGGTAAGATTATCGACCCCCCAGACCGTATGGCCCATATCCAGCAGCAGCGAGGCTACCTTGGAGCCGATGAAGCCCGCACATCCAGTAACCAGGATATTCAATCCGGTCCAACCTTCCAAGCTCACGTTAGGCTGAGAAATGCCCAAATACCCGATTAATCCACCGCCGCCGCAGCGTCAGCCCGGCAAACCGACTTTAACATGGCCTCTCAGCCAGCGTGTCAAGGACCTGACCCCAAACTGCCAGGGCCTTTTCATTCTCGTAAATGTCATTCTGAGCCGTAGGCGAAGAATCTAGGGCCTGTTGACACTACCAATTTCCTAGATAGGGATTGGTAGTCCAGCCTCCCGCAAAGAGCGCCTCCACAACCGGCGTGCTACGGGATTTCGTAGGGGCAACCCTTGTGGTTGCCCGGTCCTCAGCTATTAGTCTCAACAGGCCCTAAGAAGCTTCGGCAAGAACTTGGTCCGAGTACCGAAGAAAGAGAATGCAGTCAAGGATTTTAGACCCCTCGCTCTGCTCGGGGTGACATTGAAGAGTGGCGCAGTGTGACAATTAAAGACCCTGCCCAAACTGCAGGGCCTTTAATTGTCGAAAAATTCCCTCTCCCTCTGGGGAGAGGGTTGGAGCCTGCGCCTGCGAAGGCAGGGAGTGAGGGCGTCCGTACTCGCGCAGGAAACCTTTACTAATGCGAAGAACCTCCCCCTCACCCCAACTCTCTTAGAGGGAGAATTAAAGTGCCCTGTCCGGAACCCTCGCGGAACGCTCGTCCTCACCACGCGCCGCCGGACAGGAGTATGATAGATCCCAGGAGGGAGTAAGAAACATGGGCGGTATTCGGGACTATAGGTTGAGGAAGGATAAGTTGATTGTCATTGCGTTGGTCATTGTGGGATTGGTTGCTATGGGGTGCGCCGGTGCGACGGTCACGCCGGAGTCCAAAGCAACTCTGTCGCCGCAGGAGGAGACCGTTAGCAGTAAGCCCGCTGTGCCTGAGCCCGAAGCAACGCCAATGTTGCAAACCTATCCGGAGACCGAAGAAGAAGTAGCGGCGGAGCTCATTCGGGCGCTCAAGTTGTACGATTGGGAGTACGCTAACTCGCCGCTTGCCATTGATTGGAGCGAACCGGTTGAGCCGGATGTAATGGTGCGGGTAATCAAGTGGTGGTATGAGGATAAGGACGTGCATCCTTACCTGGAGTTTGAGTGCGAGGACAAGCGGCTTGGCGGGGCAGGTACGCCGTTGGTTCTGACCTACTCCTGCTATGGGACCCAGGATACGCTCGGGGATGAAATCGTTACGTTTAGTCAGGTGCGCCATATACCCAGCGATAAGATCATTTCCATGCAGCATGAGTTTGCTCACCAAACCGACTTTCAGTCACCGGCAAGGTATGTGCTCTCCACCGTGACCATCGGGGAAAGCACCAAGACCTCGACCTATGAAGACGTGAGGCAACACGGCGGGTTCGATAAGGTCGAAGCCTCACGGGAAGAGTGGAAGAGTTTGCGATAAACGGCTAGGGCGGGCCAACGTTGACGGGTGGAGCCCTTGGTCTACAGCACTAGAACGAACCTCAGCGCGAAGGCTCTTGATTTTGTGTAGCTTGGAGGGCCAAGCGGGACCTCACACGCCAACCCGGCATCTATGAATAACAAGGAGAAAGATGATGGCGACTCGAACTCCCACTATTGACTGTCAAGTACACGCCTACGAGCGAAACCGTCCGGAACGTCCTTGGAGCGGATTCTTGACCGGCCCTGACGAGGTCACTGGCGACGATATGGTGGCGGCGATGGACGCAGTCGGCGTCGACGGGGCTTTGCTGATTTCGCCGTTCTCTCTGTATCGCTACGACGCCAGCTACGCGCTTGAGGTATACGCGAAACATCCGGGCCGGTTCGGCTTGATCAGGCCGTTCGATCCGCAGTCGGAAACGGTCGCTGACGAGATGGCTGAGTGGACCGGGACGCCGGGCGTGGTCGGAGCCCGCGTCATGCTTACGGCCCAACCCTTCGAAGCGGACGACCCGGGTCTCAATCGCATACTCGCTGCCGGCGCCCAAGCCGGCGTTCCGGTGAATGTTATGTCTTCGGGCAAGCTGCCCCTTTTGCGCGAGTTAGCCCGCCGCCATCCGGACACCCAGGTGGTAATCGATCATGTGGGTCTGGTCCAGCCTTTCGAGCCGCCGGCGCCGCCGGAACCCTTTGCCGATCTGGACAACGTACTTTCGCTGGCAGAATATGACAACGTAGCCATCAAGATTTCCGGGGCCTGCACCCTTTCCCATCAGCCATTCCCGTACCCGGACATCTGGGAGCCTCTGAGCAAGGTATTCGACGCGTTCGGCTTTGATCGATGCATGTGGGGCACCGACTGGACCCGGGCAGTGAAGCTGTTGACCTACGAGCAAGGCGTTGAGGCATTCCGGGTTACCGACCGGCTTTCCGATTCAGAGCGTTCCGCGCTCATGGGCGGGACGCTGGCGAAGATTTACAACTGGTCCTCTGGCATGGGCGAGTAGATTGGCAACAGGGTTTCGGAGGCGGCCGGGGAAACCGGCCTCCCCCGCCCTGTTGCTGCCTACAGTACACGCAGGCTGGAAAAGGTGGGCCTACGGAGACTGTACTGTGAACCTTCCGGTGGGAGGTCAGCCTATAGACTCGCAGCCGGACCCGACAGGACCACCGCGTTCTGCCGGGTTCGGATGCGGTCAGTGAGCCGGAACGTCGGGTTCGAGGATGCACTCATCAGCCGGCGGCCCCTGGGAGCCTGAGATTGCCGCTAATGGTTCCCCCGCAGATAGCGAACAATTTCCATCATCACCTTGCAATCAACTTCGTTGTAACGGACGATCTCATCCATTAGCGGTAACCTGGTCATCGGCACACCTTGCTTCCGCGCCTCTTCGTCGCAGCGCCATGCGCCCACCATTGCCCCTAGACCGTCAATGGGACTATCGGCCCAGTGGGTTTCAATCAGTCCGTGCGAGTGCATAGCGTTGGCAACCGCCTTCAATCCGAAACTAAGCGCTCCTCTCACCACCACCGGCTCCTCCTGCATCACGTTCTGAAGGAAATCGTACCAGCTCAGTTCGGGCCAGTCGGCGTAATCTTTGTGTCTTTGCCTAGCCGAATTGTAAGCCTTTTCTAGTGCGGTTTGTTCAGCGTGGGACCAGTGAAAAATCCGAGGCTTGTCATTAGTCGGGTCAAGCCGGTTGCGAACGGCAGACATATAATCAACCCATTCTCGGATTATTCGGATTTCTTCCTCTTCCGACAGGTTATTAGTGACCAGCGACTTGAACTGCCACTCCGCTTGTTCCACGTAGCCGCAGCCAATCATAAAGATAAGTGGCTGTCCGCCCTTCTCCGGCAGTTTGGAGAAGTCATCGTTCAGGTCGCTGCAAAACTCGAAGTCCACGTAGAATTCGACATCGGGCGTCGCGTGCCATTCGTCCCTAGTCTTCTCAATTCGCAGAGGGCGAACCGGTGGGCCGTCATCGGTGTTGACTGCCAACAGCCGACCGAGAGTAGGCGCTATCTTAGGCCCACGAACGCCTACTACATCCGTCGTCAGGCCGGGGTGGTCCCAGCGGAAGATTCCAGCCTGGTGCGCTTGTTCACGCCTACCGACTCCGACATACCATAGCTGAGTCAACTCTTTCAACTCGTAAGCCAACCACTTCTTAACGCCGACCCACTGGCTAGTCGGCTCATCTTCCTCGACGCCGGGTTCCAGTTCGACGGGTCTGCTTTCTAACATCATATCGCCGTCGTCGGCATTGCTCATATTGGGATAAAGCTCAGCCACTGACGGCTTCGGCAGAAGCTGCCAGTCTTTGCCCTGGGTGCGAACCCGTCGCACCCAGTGAAGGGCCTCCTCCACGGTGGCTGCTATGGGGACTTTGTTGCTGACAGTTCCATTCTGCGGAACTGGCCCCAATTGGTCCAAAGCGTTGGTGCCACGATAAGTGTCTCCCTTTTGCTTCCTCTGCCAGCCACGCCCCAACAGATACGATTTGGATGGCTCGAAACCCTGCAGACGACCCAACATCCGATTGTAGATATACAACTGTGCTTTATAAGCTGGCCCGCTGCCATCGTTGGCAAGCTCGGTGCCGCTGGCGTTCAGGTGCAGCGTCGTAAACTTGGTGTCCACCACACGGTAGTGCCAGCCATTGCCTCCCAAGTCGGGCGCGGATGTTGCCGCTTCTTGCTCCGAAATGGACTCCGGGAACAGATAGTGCAGGACATCGCTTCGCACTAGGAAATCGGGCGAGCCGTAGTTCATATTATGGGCGTCCCATAGCACAGCTTGCTAGATGATGGGTTCACCCCGCATCATCGTGTCAAAGGTCTCTTCAGCCTTATCCAGCCTGCTAATTTCCCGATAGTCATAGGCGACTGTGGTTACCTCATACTGTTCTCTAAACAGCCGGAGTATGCCAGCCTCAAATTCTCTGCCCCGATCGAAAATAAATGGAAGGAAGTCAAGGTCCTTGTCGTAGTCGGCCAGTTCCTGCTTTGGTATATAGTCCCGGTTTTTACCGTACAGTTGGAGCCAGTCTATGAGCGGGTCGTCCAGCATCCAGTTCCGGGTCCGTCCTGCGCTTACCCACTGCCGCCAGTCGTCGTGGGAAATGGGGACCGTGACTTTGGAACCGTCGTCTCGGTGCGTCAGCGCGTCGATGCCCATGTCATACCTCTCAAGTCGGGGGAGCGAAATACACACTGGTGGGCCTTGGACACTGTCATTCAACCCCGACCTTAGTCAAAAGTTATCCCCTTATCTATACGTCTCCAACGATGTCTTCCCCCATTCTCACCGCTTGGTCTCATTCTATCTACAGCCCAGCCTGAACCTCAACGCGAAGGTTCTTGATTTTGTGTAGTTTGGTGGGCAGTGCAGGACTCGAACCTGCGGCCTCCTGCGTGTAAAGCAGGCGCTCTAACCAACTGAGCTAACCGCCCCTGGCTTTAGCCTGAAAGAACCGAAACAGTCTTGGGCGTAACTGTTCAGATTTGAGGGGAACCGGTCCTTCGACTCCGCTGCGCTCAGGATGAGCGGTTCCCTGTCAGTGCGCTTATCAACGCGGTTCCCGGTCAGTGCGCTTACCAACTCTGAACAGTTACTCTTGAGCTATTGGGTTGACCAGGCCCATAACTGAGCGGGGCTGGGGGCGTCTACGCCGACAAGCTTCTTGTAGGCCATTGTTCCTAGTCTCATTGAATCATCCGCTGTTCCCTTCGTCAACTTCATGGCCCACATATCCCAGGGCTATCGCATTTGGACTGAATCGCTCTCGTCACTCCGGCGAAAGCCGGAGTGACGGATGGGTTGTTTCTAGTGCGATAGCCCTGCCACATATCCCGGGGTTTTTCGGTTCTTGGCGCAATTGTCTGAACCGGGATTCATCGGATTAAAGGATTCGCAGGACTTTCCAATCATGTAAATCCCGGAATCAGAGAAATCATAGTTCAGACGAACAACCGAAGACCCTGCCACATCCCCTCTCATCTACGCGGATTGAACAGGCATCAGGAGCGCAAGAGACCTTCCGGGTCCCGTCAGTTCTTGGCCGTTCGCCGGTTGGAAGCCGGCGCGCTGGCCGCCGGAGGCTTTGGCGCAGACCCAGGCGCTTTGGCCCAAGTGTCGCCCCAAGGCACGTCCGGCAGGTTGCGGGTGCGGCGCACCTCGTTGATGGTTAGGACGCCCCGGTCCAACAGTTGGGCTTCCCGGCTCACCCGGCTGTTTTCATCCTCGCGCAGGGCCTCGATGAGACTTACATCGAACTCGACCACCAAGTCCGGGTAGCCCAAGCGCGGCAAGAGCATACGGTTCAACCGCTCTTCAAAAAACTGCAACTCGGGGAGTATGGTGTTGCGCCAAAACATGCGCTCGGCGGCGTTGACATTGGAGAAAGTGGCTCGTTCCAGGTCGGACAGCAAGGGCTTGGGCACGCCATAGGTCCGGCTCACCTCCTCCAAGCTCCAGCGCAACCCTTGGATGAACTCCATCTCCCGCTGGCTGAAGCCCAGGGTCTTGATGTCACGGACGAAGCTGGCGATGGCCGGACGGTGGGCCTTGGCCGGCCCCCGGTAACGGTCCTCCCAACGGTTGTAAAAGTCTTGAACCTCACTATCGGTCATGCTCTCATTTGTCAGCAGGACGAAATCGGGCTGGGCCGAATTGCGGAAGAAGTTGCGGTTAAACCGCAGGCCGTCCTTGCCCATGTCGGCGGCAAGGCGCACCGGAGCTATGGGAGACAGACCGGCGTACTCCTCCAAGGGATTGAAATAGCGCATCCACAATACCTCGTCGGGGGTGTAGGCCACCGGACCGTTGCGCCCCTGGTAGACAAACCCCCGGATGTACTGCCGGCGGTCGGGCAACACGCTAACCCGGTCCGGCCGGAGCGGCCAGATCTCCCTTTGTCCCTTTTCATCCCTTTCCAGGGCCCAGAATGACGAGCCCCATAAGTTGAGATAAGTCTCGGTGGCCCGCCACAAATCTCCCCGGGTATACCAAGGGTTTACCCGGTCCAGCAACAGTTGGGCCGGATGGTCCGGGTCCACGGGGAGCAGAGTTCCATCGGCCGCCCGGCGGCGGATGAGGAGCTTGGGGCGGCTGAGGGCTTCCGACCGGAGCTTGATTGCCGCGTAAACCGAAACCGATGCGGCGTAGTATTCACCGTATTCGGTCCTGCTCCAGCCAGCGCCGGGGCCGGCGGCCTCTTGCAACCAGTCCACGTCCACACCGGAGGCCCGGTTGGCCCGTTGTTGGACCGCCGCAGGTCCAGCCCGGGCGAGGCTCAGCCGGTCCTTCAGAGACTTGGCCGAGTCAAACATGGCGGTCGGCGGTGTTTTCAACGTCTCCAAGGCTTTGAGCAGCGATGGCCGAAGCCCTTGGGAGAATACAGGTTTAACTCTCATTGTTTAATCCTCGTTTAATCCTCAATCAATCCTCGTTAACCGGCGTCACTGCCCGCCGGGCAGTGACTTTACTGTCCGGTCTCTTGGCTGGCGCAAAAAGTAGGAGAGTGGAGCTTGGAGTCCGGGCGGCGGCTCAGGTCCATAATCTGGTCCTACCGGGCGACTCCAAGAAAGCCAACATCAACGCGTCAGCCTTGTCCGGCGAGGGAAGGCCCCGTTTCCGCATGGAGTCTTTGCTCTCTATCTGGACCCTGCCCTGGCTATCGTAGCTGTAACGCATAGCGGCCAGTTCGCCCATCAATTGGTTGTCGCGGGGAATGCTGATCTCCCCTGTGGAAAAGAGGTCGCGCAACCGCCAATAGCCTTCGGCCCGGAGATTGGTGAACAGGCCGCTCTGATGAGCGCTTCTGGCGACGTTGATGCCCCTGACGCGATGACCCTCCTCACGCAAGCGGTCCACAACCCCCGCGCCAACTCCGATCTCATCCACGCATACGTCGGCCGGGCTGCACTCCCTGATTGCTGCGTTAACCCAACCCACCAACTGCATGGTGTCCATTTGGTGGAAAATCTGAATATCTTCTACGATGTTTCCGCGGCGGCGCAGGATAACGCTGCGGTCGGAACCGAAGCGAGCTACGTCCACGGCCAACACCACTTGGTCATAAGCCTTGCCGGGGCCATTCGGGCCGTTGCCGGTGGACGCCCGTTGTGCGGCCGTCTCCACGTCGGAGAGCTTGATCAGAGTATCTTCGGCTTGGTCGGGAAACTCTCCCAAGACCCGCGCCCGGTAAATGGGGTTTTCTTCGCCCCAAGCGTCTTTTCTTTCTTGGACCCACCGGGGGGTGGTAAGGCCGTGGATCTTTACCTTGCCCGCTTGCACATTGGGGCTGTCCAAGGCCGAGATGGTTATGGTGTGGTAGAGCCGCCGCTCCTCGTAGAATGCCCGGCGGAAGGCCCCGGAGGTGGTGGTGGGGTTGCCGATAAGCAACAAGCGAGTTTCGGCGGAGGTCATTACAGCGTCAATGGCTTCGTATATCTCATCGCTCACACCCTCGGCTTCGTCCACGACGATAAACATGTTGGGGCTGTGAAACCCCTGGAATTCGTCCGCCGAGTCGGCGGATAGGCCCATCGCATAGCGGTCCTCGGCCAACTCCCAGCGGGTGTCCAGCATCTTGCCGTCCAGTTTTTCTTTGGCGGGCCGGTAGAGCCGGCGGATTTGCCGCCAAAGGATGTGCCGGACTTGGCGGAAGGTGGGAGCGGTACTAAGCACTATGGCCGGGTTGTGGCAGTGGAGGAACCATAGAACGGCCACTGCGGCGGAGAAGCCTTTGCCCAAGCCGTTCCCGGATTTGACCGCGACCCGCCGGTGGTCCGGCAATGCGGCCAATACCTCTTGCTGTTTATCCCACAGCTTGACCCCCAGCACATCGCTGGCGAAAACGAGAGGGGGAATGTACTCGGCATCCGAGGATTCGGGCATCGCTGGTTAATCCCGGTCTTGGTGGTCGGAACGGACCGCGACCGTCCGGGAACGTTCACCCTTTGCGCCGGGGCCGGTTGAATCAATCGCGTCGGTAGCAGCGGGACTAAACAAGAAACCGCATTCCTGGCAGCGGAACACATCATTATCTCTGGACAACTTCTTGTCCAACTTGAGCAACCGCGTGGAAAAGCAGCGTCGGCAACGCAAACCCCATCACCTCCTGAAATAGTGAAGGGACGGCCCAACAGCGGGTCGGGTCGTCCCTGTTGCATCCAAGCTATGCTTCGGTGATCGGGGCTGTCAAGCGGTCACACGTCACCAGACAGGGTTAGGGCCGTTGGCACAGCCCGCCTTGCCTTGATTCTCAGCGGCGATTGTCTATGGGATAGTTTCTATGCACCGCCCCGAGGCAGCAGTAAACAGTCCCGTAGAAAAGAGACCTTTGCATAACCCCCCACCCCTGTCATTCCGAACGCAGCGAAGCCCTTCGGCTGCGCTCAGGATAAACTCCGTGAGGAATCTCAAACCTATGTCAGCAAGCACTAGGTCTGTAGCTGGACCGACGCGACGACTCTGGCCCAACGCCTTAGATTCCTCCCTCCGGTCGGAATGACAAGTTGAACGACCAGTTACGCAAAGGTCTTTAGAAAGCGGGAGGAGGTAAAGGTTTAGGGAAAGGGCTTGGCCGGAAAGCTAATCTGGTCGGTGTTTCTCGATAACGGTAATGACCCTGCTATCGATGTCGCCCAGAGAAACTCCCGCATCGGACCGGGCCACGCCTAGATGGGCATCCCTCTGGATGTCCTCCCACTCGGGCTCCAACTCATACTGGTCCCGTAGCTCATCGAAAAGACTGTCCAATGACTGTTTATCAAACATCTTTGCTCTCGCTGTGTCCTTCCTCGTGAGATTTAGCCTCGCAGCATTGGGTTAAGACCCATCGAAGGCTACCCGCTGCTGCTATGGCCCATGCCCCAAGGCTGGAGAATAGATAGAACTACCAAATTTTACTCCCGCTTGGGCATAGGGGCAAGTTCCGAAGCTCAGACATCTTTCCGTTTTGGCCTTGTCGCGGTTGCCCCCGACCGGCGGCGTTGTTGCACCAGATAGACGGTGATTATAGCAATAGGCATCAACAGGATGAGGAGGGCCAGCACCGTCACAATGGTCCACGGCCCCAAGTGGAATAAATGGTCAAGGAAGCCCTTGATCCATTCCAACAAGTCCGGGTCGGCCGGCTCGCTGTGGTGCCGGGCTACTGACCACAAGACCGCCCACGGGCTCACGGGTCAGTTTCCGGCGGCAGCAGCGGCGGGCTGGGATTGGTAGCGCACGGAATATTTGCGCTCGTTGATGGTGAAAGCGGTGAAGGAGGCAATGAACAGCATTGAACCGGCGGCCAAGAAGGGTATGGTGTAGCTGCCGGTCCAGTCGTTGAGGTAGCCTGCCAGCAGGGCCGAAGTGGCCCCTCCGACTTGGTGAAAAACGTAGGTAACGCCGGTGATGGTGCCCAAGGCCCGCAGGCCGTAAACATCCGCAGTAAGGGACACGCTCAAGGGGTTGGTGGCGATCCAGGAAATACCGGCGATAAAAGCGAAGAGCCAGACCCCGGTATCGCCGGAAAGAATGGGGATTCCCAACAAAGGCGGGACCAACAATATCATGTAAGCAGTGCCTCTGGCGAAGTACACCAAGGCCAGCAGGTTTTTCCGGCTAAACCGGTCGGAGAGCATCCCGGCGCCGATGCTGCCCAAGGCGTTCATGCCTCCCATGACAGCGAACATGGCGCCAGCCATTCCCGGCGAGATACCCCGATCTTCCTGAGCGAAAGCGACGAAGTGGAAGCTTAGGATGAAGGTGGTGGCGCCGCAAATGAATAAGCCCATTGACACCTGCCATATTGGCAGAGACCGGTAGGACTGGCTCCACCTCTCCGTATCCAGGGCCGGCAATGCCTGACGGGCCGCGTTTCCTCCCGCTTCCCCGGGGCGATCAGAGTCTCCATCGGGAAGGAGCCCCCGCTTGGCCGGGCTGTCTTGGAGGAACATTACGGCCAAAGGGACCGCAGTAAAGATAATTAGACCCAATGCGGCCCAAGTGATCCTCCAGTTGGTGGCTTGCATCAAGTAAATTCCGAAGGGCACCAGCACCAACGAGCCTATGGACACGCCGGCGGAATTTAGGCCGATGACCGTGGCCCGCTTGCGGCGGAACCACCTAGCCAGCAAGGCCGATGTGTTGTTCAGTGACGCGCCGCTCAGCGCCATCGAACTGACTATCCCGAACAGGAAAATAAGAAACAGAAAGTGAAAGGTAAGGCTGAGGAGCATCGTCGCAACCGCCGCGATGACCAGGTTGCTAACGATTACGCTGGAGCCCCGCTGGTCGAACCATCTGCCGTAAAAGGGCTGGGCAAGACCGTTCACTAGGAACCCGAGAGCACCGGCCAAGGAGATGGTCCCCCGGCTCCAACCGAACTCCTCGCTCATGGGAATAACGAAGATTCCCATGGCATTGCGGGCTCCCACAGTAGCGAAAGCAATGAATAAGCAGGTGGCGACGATGTACCAGCCGTAATAAATGCCCGGGCCGGCGGTTTTAGTGGGCGGCTCCAAAGCTCGGGTCAGCCTTGTAAAGCCGCGGCGTCATAGGCGGCGCTGCTGCCGGCCAAGCGGCCAAAGACCATGCCGGCGGATAGTCCGGACCCGCCGGGATAGTTGTGGTAAAACAGACCGCCCACCATCTCGCCGGCGGCGTACAGACCGGCGATAGGCTCCTGGCTGTTGGTCACCACTTGACCACGGTTGTTTATCTTGATCCCGCCGAAAGTAAAGGTGATTCCGCAGGTGACGGCGTAGCCCAGGTAAGGCGGCTTGTCGATGGGCAGGGCCCAATTGCTCTTGGGCGGATCGATGCCCAGGGCGCCCAGACCGTCCTTCACTGCCGGATTATAGGGGACGTCGCTTCGCACAGCGGCATTGTATTCTTTGGCCGTTCGGCTGAGACCCTCGGGGTTTATATCCAGGCGGGCGGCCAGCTCTTCGATAGTGTCCGCTTGGGCCATGGTCACTTGGTCGATGCGGTATTCGTCCCGCAGCATGGTCCTGACTTTTTCGTCGAAAATCTGGAAACCAAGCCCTTGGGGTTGGGTTAGCAAAGCCCGCCCGTAGGTCACGTAGGTGTAATTTCGGAAGTCGGCCCCTTCATCCAAGAACCGATTGCCGTCCAGATTCACGATTATGCCCAATGGATAGGAATGTTTTTGGAACAACTCGGTGATGGTCCGGTCGCCGAAGGGGGGAGCGTTCATGTCCCAAGCAACGGCGTGGCAGCCGCTCCAGTGGCCGTGGGCCTGAGCCCCCACCTCCAAGGCCATGCGAATGCCGTCGCCGGTGTTGTAAGGAATCCCCCTGACCTTAACCAGCTCCCAACCGGGCCCCAGGTAGCGGCAGCGCATTTCAGCATTGGCCTCGAAGCCGCCGCTGGCCAGGACTACCGAGCCAGCCGGGATGTCCTCAAACCCTTGGGGACCCAACACTCGCAGACCGTTTATAGATCCGTTATCGTCTTGGAGCAGGCGCATTCCTTGGGTCGAGTAGCGGACTTCGATTCCATCTTGATCCGCCGCTTGAAACTGCTGGTCGGACAGCCCCTTTCCGGCTCCCACCGCTTCCACCAGCAGCCCGCCCCAGAAACGGTACTTACCGCCGTCTTTGAAAGCCTGCCTCCCGTAGGAGAGGACAAAGCGGACGCCCTTGCTCCTGAGCCATTGCATCGTGGGAAGCGACTGACTGACCAGTGTTTGGGCTAACCCAGGGTCCGATAAGCCTTGGGTAACCCGCATCAGGTCGCCGTAAAATTGGTCCTGGGTGTAGCTGCCGACATCGACAGAGGCTTCTTCCGTTGCGGACATATCCGGAATCAGGGTCTTGATGTCCTCGATGCCGTCAAAAGCGAAGCGGATAATGCCGCCGGTGAAGTAGGTGTTGCCGCCCCGAAAGTATTCAGGCGCTTTCTCCACCACCAGCACAGAGCCGCAGATTTCTTTAGCGGCTAGGGCGGCGCTAAGGGCCGCATTTCCGGCGCCTACCACCACTACGTCATACTTTCGCGGCAATGAATTTCTCCGCTCTTTGGCTGGAGGGAAGCTCCAACGAGCCGACGATCTTTATCATAACCGGTTAGGCAGCCGGTCACAAGGAAAGCGCTGTGGTTGGGATAAGCAGGGGCTTTCGATTGTCACCCCGAGCCTTTCGGCTAGACTCAAGATAAACTCCGCGAGGGGTCTAAAGTCCTTGACTGCATTTCCTTTCTTAGATACTCGGACTGTGGTTCTTGCTGAAGGGCTTTAGGGCCTGTTGACACTAATAGCTGAGGACCGGGCAACCACAAGGGTTGCCCCTACGAAATCCCGTAGCACGCCGGTTGTAGAGGCGCCCTTTGTGGGAGGCTGGGCTACCAATCCCTATATAGGAAATTGGTAGTGTCAACAGGCCCTAATACTACAGTCGCAGATTTGACAAGCGGCGTTTGTAGTGGCATTGCCGGGCTCTGGCTTGGCGGCGCCGTCTCCACCAGGACCAGGACAGGATGAAATCAGGCAGTTGGTTCTCGGTCCATACAAGGCGGGTCAGCAGCCGGCGCACCTCCGGGACCGTCATGGGAATCAGTGCGTCATCCGGACCGTAATAGCCCCCTTTTCTACCCCTTCCATGGCCTGATGCTTGATTACGGACAGATACGCCTGCGCCAGCATCGCCAAGGTGATGTGCCGGTACCAGCCGTCCCACCGCCGCACCTCGTACTGGTCCAGTCCCACCTGTCCCTTGGCCTCCTCGAAACACTCCTCAGATGGCCCACCGGGTCCCAGCCACCCTCACCAGTTCCTCCAAGGCCGTTCCCGCCGGGCCGAAGCATAGGTAGTAAGCCAGCTCCCCGGGCTTGGCAATGCTGCGCCGGGCCAGCAGCCAGTAGCCCTTCCCCGGCTCTCTCAGGGGCCGGACCTCCACCAAGGCCCAGTCTAGACCCGGGGACCCTTGGCCCCGTTGCCGGCGCTGCACCTGGTCCAAGCCAACTCGTCAACCTGTGACGTTAGCCGGTCAGCCCGCACCTGACGGGGACCCTTGTCGGTCAAAGCCCACAGCTTCTCGTTGCTCCTGATGGCCAGCACCTGGGGAATTCCCTCTCGCTCCAGCCACAGCCGCAGGTTGCGGTCCTTGCCATAAACCTCAGCTCCGGCAACCCAGCCGAAGGGGACTCCTGATGCCAGCGCCCGCTCCAGCATTAGCTGGGCCAGTTGCGGCTTGGTCCGAAAGCCGACACTCTCCGGCACCCCGGCCTCCCGCCGCCGCTCCCAGTCCTCCGCCCATACCTGGGGCAGGTACAGTTCCCGGTCCAGCAGGGTTCTGCCCTTGGCACTGGCATAGGCCAGGAAAACGCCAATTTGACAGTTCTCGATCCGTCCCGCCGTCCCGCTGTACTGCCGCTGCACCCCAACCGACTTCTCCCCTTTCTTGAGGAATCCGGTCTCGTCCACCACCAGAACCCCAGCGGCGTCGCCCAGATGCTCCATCAGGTAGTTTTTCAAGTCATCGCGAACCAGGTCCGGGTCCCAACGGTAGTTGTACAACAGGCGCCGCACACCGTCGGGAGTTGCGTCGCCAGCTTGCTCCGCCAGTTGCCAACCGTTCTTGCGCTCCACTGCACTGAGCAGACCACGCAGGTAGTCCAGAACCCGGCGGCGCGGCTCCGGTCGCCGGAATCTTCCCACTATGCACCGGTGCACTTGGTCGATGCCCTCGGCCCACCGGGCGACCTCCGCCACCTCATCTTTCACAACAATCACCACCTCACCTCACCACTCGTTGAATGCCCCTATTCTACCTGCCCTACATCTGCGACTGTAGTACTAGATTCTTCGCCTGCGGCTCAGAATGACTGATGGCCTTGTGAAGGCCACGTATGCGGATGAAAATAGGCGATTTTCATAACAATGACTATGGCCTTGCGAAGGCCACATGAGAGGATGAAAGCCGCCTATTTTCATAGCAATGACTCTTCCGAGAATAGAAAGACCCTGCTTGGAATAAGAAGCGCACTTGCCGAAGGTCCAGCCGCATATTAAGATGGTCCGAGAATCCTAACTTGGGAGTCGAATTATCGGATGAAAGCAGCGAGGCTGGCAGGACCAAAGCACTTCGAGTTTGTGGATATGGAGATGCCCACTGCATCCGAGGGCCAGTGCCTGGTTAAACTGGAGCGGGTATCGGTTTGCGGAAGCGACATCCGCCACGGATACCAAGTCCATCCTGAAGAGGAGTATCCAATGACGGCCGGGTTGCCCTGCCACGAGTTGGCCGGAGTGGTGGTGGAGAGCCGCACCGACGACTTCAGAGAGGGCCAGCGGGCCATCGTCATTCCCACCAGAGGCAGCGGCGGACTGGTGGAGTACATCGTGTCCAGCCCGGACAGGATGATTCCGCTGCCCGATGAAGGACCCTTGGACGAATGGGTGATGTGCCAGCCTTCCGGTACGGTCCTTTACTCCTGCCAACAAATGCCCAACCTGTTGGGCAAGAACGTGCTGGTGTTGGGCCAAGGCAGCATTGGCCTAAGCTTCACCATGATAACCTCTCGCTCCGGGGCTCGAAACGTCATCGGCGCCGACCTTTTGGACTACCGCCTGACCAAAGCCAAGGAGTTCGGAGCGACCCACACAGTAAACCCCGATCAAGACGACATCGACCAAGCGGTGGATGAAATCACCGGCGGCTTGGGCCCGGATATTGTGGTTGAAGCGGCCGGTTACCCCGATACTTTCGCCATGTCCTTCCGGTTGGTGCGCCAGTTCGGCACCGTCATCATCTTTGGGGTGCAAACCGATGATTTCGTTTCTCTTCAGCACAATTTGTTGATGGAGAAACAGCCCCGGATCATTCCAACTACCGGGGCGCGCAGCGGCGATCCTACGTCCCATATCAAGGAGATCGTCGGGTTGCGTCAGCGGGGATGGTGCGACCCGGCGGCGTTGATCACCCACCGGGTCGGGTTTTCCCAGGTACAGACGGCCTACGATATGTACGAGCAACGGCAGGACAATGTCATCAAGGTGGTCATGAACTTAAACGAATAAACCGGGCCATGACAAAGTCAACCGGGAGGGGTGGATTGTGGACCCTGTGCGTGAAGTCAAGATGGTGTGGGAGAACCTGGCACTGGCTATGGCCCTATGGACCGGGACGAAGAAGGGCTTGATTACCACGGCTCAGGCGCCCACGGGACGGGTTGCCGTGCCCACTGACAACGGCATGATCGTAGAGGTATTCAATCCCCTAGAACTGAGGGGCAATCAGGACCTGGCCAGGTGCATCAGTAACCAGGTACGCGGCGCGGTTACTTTTTCGGCGATGCAGACCTACGGTACAATGGAGCAGGTCTTCCGGAGACCGCCGCTAAAAGAAGCCGATCCAGACTTGCGCGCCGCCCGAAGTGTCTTGTTCCTTCTCTACAACACCTTGAGTCAAGGAATGCTGGCGCCGGTATGGAGTTGTCCCCCGGCTTATCGTCAACGTTTTGAAGTTCGCCCCATATCTTTCGTCTTAGATGCTTCATACCTGGATGGGAAGGAAGTGGCCTGGCAAGATTTCGGCGGCTTGGTCAAGTATCTGGACCTACTGGAATATTGCATTGGCTGGTTGAAGGAAGCTCCCAGAAATGTTGGACCCACTGTTGGCGTCGTCGCGCCGGCCGGGCCAATACAGGAAAATCAGCTATCGATGCCCCCAGCCAGCGATGGACCGGTAGCGACGTTTATCCAGGATAAATGCGTAAGGGACCCGGACGGCCACGCCATGGCCAAGGAACTGTATGACCACTACGTGCAATGGTGCCTGGCTACGGAGCAGGAGCCTCTGGTCCAGCGAAACTTTGGTATTCAGCTAACCAAGCTGGGCTTCGTTCGAAAGCGAAGGGGGCGCGGCCGGCACTGGTGGCGGGGACTAGTGCTTTCTGGAGGCGAAGGCGCTCAGCCGTCGGACCCCGACGGCGTTGAGTGACTCCTTCAACAACCGGGCTGGCCGTAATTGCCGCAGCAGCCCTGCCATCTCCGGAGTTTGGTAAGGTTGTTGGATACAAGCAACGCCAGCTTGCGGCCCAGCGGCATGGACCTCCCCAAATTGGCTAGGAAGATGAAAGGGAGACTTTCTTTCCGACACATGATGTTTCAAGTATGGAGCAATGGGCCATATTCGACAAGAATCCCCTAAGAACGTAGAGTCCAGAACAAAGCAGCACTCTATAAGCAGACCGCTAAAAACATCCGCATCTGGAGGTCTCATGGCAGAAGACTACTTGGACCGGCTATCCCGATTCGTTACTGAGACCAGCTTGGAAGACTTGGATGGTTCGACAGTGTCCGCCGCCAAGACGGTGGTGCTGGACACTATCGGCGCTGTCTTGGCCGGCTGCCGGCTACCGGAGAACGCAAATTTCGCTGAACTAGCCCAGGGCATGAGCAACGCCGGTCCGGCCACCCTATTCGGGCACCGGGGCAAGGTCCAGCCCCCCTTCGCTGCTCTGGTCAACGCCACCGCCGGCGTGGCTTTGGAAATGGACGAAGGCAGCCGGCTGGGTGGAGGGCACCCGTCGATTCATGTGGCGCCGGGGGCCATCGCCGTGGCCGAAGGACAAGGGGCCGGCGGCAAGGAGTTGTTGGAAAGCCTGGTTGTCGGTTATGAAGTGACATCTCGCATTGGCAGCGGCACCACTCCCCGGCCCGATATCCACTCCCACGGCACTTGGGGCACCATCGGCACTGCGGCGGCAACGGCCAAGCTTTTGGGGTTTGACGCTAGCGAGACCCGCCAAGCTATGAATATGGCGATGTCGATGAGCCCGGCCAACTCTTGGACCCCTTGTCTAGAGGGGGCCACGGTACGGAACCTGTACCCTGGCCGCTCCGGGTTTCAGGGTATATTGGCAGCCCATCTGGTGCGCTGCGGTTTTACCGGAATCACCGACGGGCCAAGAGACCTTTACACTGCCATCCTGGGCAATGGATTCGATGCGGAAGCGGTGCTAGACGGCTTGGGCGAACCGGGCGGATACCGTATACAACGCAACTACTTCAAGCTGCACGCATGTTGCCTTTATAATCACCCCGCCTTGGACGCGGTGCAGGCAATGGCGCGGCGGGAGGCATTTCAGGCCGGCGACGTCGCCCACGTCCAAGTGGAAGCGCCGCCTATAGCCGCGATTCTGGCCGACCCCGAGCCAAAGAACATGCTGTCGGCCAAGTTCTCCATCCCCTATGCCGTAGCTGCGTCGCTGGTTCACGGCAGCACCGACATTACCGCTTTCTACCCCGACCGGGTGGCAGACCCACGGGTCAAAGCCTTGGCCCAAAAAGTGGAGTTGGAAGCAGACCCCAAGATGGACCTGCGGAGCTATGATTATCCGGTTTCCCGGGTGACCGTGTCACTGAATGACGGACGTATCATCAAGGAGAGCGTCACGGTTCAGTACGGCGATAGCCGAAATCCGGCTTCTACTGAAGAATTGACCGGCAAGTTCACTTTCCTGGCTCAGGAGGTCCTGGGCGAGGAAAGAACCCGGCAGGTGATTGCGGCGGTGGGCGGCCTTGACACCCTCAAGGACCTTAAGGAGTTGACCGGGCTTTTGGGTGAAGGTTGAGGCGGTCCAACAAAGCTCTACGGACCAATGACGGTCCCAGAGACCCATCGAATCACTGGCCCCGCTTGTCGCCCCAGAGCAGGATATGCAGCCTGGTGGAGAAACGGAAGCCCTCTTTGACGCAGGCTTCGGAGACCCACGGGCTTCGCCGCTGGATATTCTGAACCGTGGTGCCCTCGGGCATCAGGATAATTCGTTGATTGACCAAGCCATACTTGTCGCGGAGGCGGCAGACCTCGTCAACGTCACTGGGTTCAGTCACTACGAATTTGAAGTAGGCGTTGGGCAACCGGCAGAAAGCATACATTGCCCGCCTCTGGTCCCGCCGTTCCCCGGTGTTGCCCGAGGTGGCTAACTTGGGCGATACATTCCACTGGTCTATGTCCCGCACCAACTCAGGCTGGGGAACAATGGTGCCGTTGGTCTCCACCTCGAACTGGAAGTCTTGGTCCTTGAGGGAGGCTACCAGGGGCGCCAGTTGTCGTTGTTGCAGCAACGGCTCGCCGCCGGTGATGATCAACCGGCGGCACCCAAAGCTCAGGACGCGGGCTTCGACTTGGCTGGGCTCCAAGGACGCCACTTCCAAGCCGTAGTCGTAATGCTCCCAGTCCCAGGTGTACTTGGTGTCACACCAACTGCAGGCCAGGTTGCAAGTAGACAGCCGGAGGAAGACCGAGGCGGCGCCCGTGTTGGCCCCTTCACCCTGGAGGGAGTAAAAGATTTCCGGCTGCCCGTTGGGCTGCTTGCTTACTCGCAGCATTTAAGGAATCACTCCCAACCGTTGCAGCAGAGGGTCCGGCGCCCCCGCTTCCTGAAATCCCTTGGCCCGCAGGATGCAGCTATCGCAGGAGCGGCACGGGGTTTGGCCTCCCTGGTAGCAGCTCCAAGTAAGTTCCAGAGGAGCCTTCAACTCGACACCCATCCTCACGATGTCGGCCTTGGACTTGTCAATTATGGGTGTTTCCACCCGTAATGGGATGTTGTATTCCGTCCAGACCTTACTGCCGTAGCCAAGGGCTTGCGACATCCGGTGGAAATACTCCGGGCGGCAGTCCGGGTAGCCGCTGTAGTCTATGGCGTTGGGCGCCATGAAAAGGTACGCTTCAACCGAGCCAGGGTCGGCCCCCTCTACCTCAATGGCGTGAAGAATATTGCTTTCCAAGAAAGCGGCGGCCAAGGCCAGGAAAAAGGTGTTCCGCAGCGGGACATAGGTAATGGGGATGCTGGCGCCCATTTCCGCGGCGGCCCGGTCTTGTGGAATGGGGAAACGGTCCGGATTGGTAAGAGCCGAGTACCAGGCCACTTGACGAAAAAAGGAGATGTCCAAAAGATGACACCGGATGCCCAGGGCATCGGCTACCTCTATGGCGCAGTCCACTTCCTTGCTATGGCTTTGGCCGTATTGGAAAGTGACAGCAGTCAGGTCGTCGGTCACTCTGAGGGCGTATGCGGTGACGGTGGTGGAGTCCAACCCTCCGGAGAGTAGGCTCACGCCGTAACGGGTGGGCATATCACTCTCCCTCGTGGAACTCGGCGTATTGGTTGTCCGATTCCCAGAGTCTCACTTTGGCCGGCTTCACCCCGCAAAGGTCCCTTACCGTCTTGTAAAGCTCTCTGCTCATCACTTCGGCCGTAGGATTGTCACCGTCGAACCGGTATAGCTTGCCTTGGGCCACCGGTTCCAGGCCCGCGATCAACTCGGTGTCCCTGGCATTGACCAGAAACGCATGGTCCCAGTTAGCGTCGATCCAAGACTTGACGCGGCCTCTAAGCTCGGTGAAGTCGAACACCAGTCCCAAAGAGTCCAAAGAGGAAGCTTCGAGGAAGACCTCGGCGCGATAAGTGTGGCCGTGAGGAAAAGCGCACTTACCCTGGTAGTCCAGCAAGCGATGGCCGCTGTCGAAGCTAATCTCAATTCTTATCAGATGCATGTCTTGCGCCGCCATTCGGGTATTGCACCGAAACGGATGTATGGATGCCGCCCCGCACTTTGTAATCCAAGGTCACGGTCATGTGCCTGGGAAGACATACCTCCACCAAGTCCTTGAGAATTCGATTGACAGCATGTTCTTGGACGATTCCCACGTCACGGAAGGACAGAAGGTAGTATTTCAGCGATTTCAGCTCAATACAGCTTCCCCCCGGCGCGTAGGAGATTTTCAGGGTCCCATAGTCCGGCAACCCGGTCCAAGGGCAGAGGGCGGTAAATTCGTCGGTGTCCATGTCGATTTGCGACTCTTGCTCAGGGTAATCGTATGGGAAAGTGAGCAAGCACCGGGTGTCTATGGCCGACTCATCCTTGAGGGTCAGCCTAAGGTCAAGGTCTTCGTACTGCTCTTTTAGTTCTGGTATAGTAGCCATCGAGTGTACCTCCCGAGACCCGGAACCAGGGGCTTGACACTATGATAGGCATCTAGTTGGGTTGGTGTCAAAGTTGGTCCGCGCTTGTGGCTGGGAACGGGCAAAGGTAGAATACTAGCCGACGGGGCTGAAAGGTAGGGGAATCACATTTTGACTAGGCACGGCGACTGGACGCCCACAAGGGGCGCCCCTACGATGGCCGCGATGCCGAAATGTAGGGGCAGCCCTTGGAATTGACCTGGCCGCTCAATTTGTCATTCCGCCCGGCTCAACCCTGTCATTCCGACCGGAGGGAGGAATCTAAGACGTTGGGCCAGAGTCGCCGCGTCGGTCCAGCTACAGACCCAGTGCTTGCTGACATAGGTTTGAGATTCCTCACGGAGCTTATCCTGAGAGCAGCCGAAGGGCTTCGCTGCGTTCGGAATGACATGGCCTTACGGAGGCCATACAAGGGCGATGAAAATAAGCTATTTTCATAACAATGACAGGGGTGGGGGTTATGCAAAGGTCTCTCTTCGCGGGAGAAGAGAGTCACCGGCGAGATTGCTAGACAGGCTCTTGGTGGTTGACCTGGGCTGCTGAGAATTACAGAGAGCAAAAGCGAGGAAGCAATGAACGAACTTACCTTGGCCTACAAAGTACGAAGCTACAGCACCGGGACTTTAGGCCGCGCCATCTGCAACGCAAGGACTCACCACTTCGTGGCCGATGACGCCGGCGGAGAGGAAGTGGGCGCGGGTGAACTTTTCCTATCCGGAATCACGGCTTGCGCCGTCAACATGGTGGAGCGTTTAGCCAACGAGGGCCAGATTGATCTGGACTGGATGGACGTTGGCGCCGAAGCATGGCGGGACCCGGACAAAGCCCTGGGAGAACGCACCGTTTACGAAGCCATACGAGTCAACTTCGAGATGTGGGGAGTGGACGACGATCAGGCCCACCAGTTGGTGGAAACCTGGAAGCGGCGTTGACCATTGTACGGTTCGGTCGCCGTGGCGACCGCGGACACCACTGTGGAGCTGGTGGCCCATGCTGAAAAGAGGCGGTAGGAGGTAACTGTTCAGAGTTGGCGAGCGCACTCACAAGAAACCGCTCATCCTGAGCGCAGCGCAGCGGAGTCGAAGGACCGACTCCCATCAAATCTGAAGGGTTACGGTAGGCGGCGTTCATTTCCTCAATTGCTTTGATACAGCCATACTTGCGGAGGGTCTATGAGAATCTGTTCCTTCCTTCCCAGCGCAACCGAAATCGTATATACTCTGGGCTTGGATGATAATCTGTTCGGAGTGACCCACGAATGCGATTACCCTCCCGCAGCTCGCAACCGTTCCCACGTGGTGCGCAGCGTCTTCAAAGAGGGGGAGCAGCCCAGCAGCGCCGAGGTCAACCGGATCATTTCGGAAAGGCTTCAGCAAGGGCTGGGCATTTACGAGATCGACCAAGACGTCCTCGAGGCGGCTGAACCCGACCTGCTGCTGACTCAAGCGATCTGCGAGGTTTGAGCCATCTCCACTCGGCAGGTAGCCGAGGCCAGCGTCGGACTACCCAAACAACCGGAGGTATTGTCCTTGGACCCCCAGTATGTTGGAGATGTGCTGGAGGACATCCGTAGGGTGGGGCAAGTGACGGGCGCAGAAAAGAAGGCTGAGTCTGTGGTATCGCGGATGCAGGCCCGAATCGACGCAGTGGCGGAGCGGGCCTCCCTGGCGGCGGACCGGCCCAGGGTGCTGACCTTGGAGTGGGTGGAGCCTCTGATGTGCAGCGGCCATTGGGTCCCGGAAATGGTGGAGATGGCCGGAGGGGCCAACTGCTTTGGAGATAAGGAGACGGGCTCCTTCCCACTGGAGTGGGACAAAATCGTGGAGAGCCAGCCCGAGGTTATCATCTTCATGCCCTGCGGATACGGCGTAAAGAGAGGGCTTCAAGACGTTCCTCTGTTGGCCGAAAGAGAGGAATGGGCCGACCTGCCGGCGGTCCGCAACGAACGAGTGTACGTAATCGACGCCAGTTCCTACACCAGCCGGGCCGGCCCCAGGTTGGTGGTTGGCCTGGAGATATTGGCGGAGATGATCCATCCGGGGCTGTTTTCGGGAATGATCCCCGAGTCCGGCGGGCTGCGTATCTACGGCAACCTGGTCAGGACCTAGCTGCGCACAGGGTTCTTGGAGAGCCAGCTATGACTACGCGAGAGATGTCTGTCGAGGAACATGTCCGGACCGCTTTGGAGTTCCTGGAGGAATCTGGCCGGGAATTCGATGCCGGGGGTGTCCTGCAAGCCTCGGAAAAGTTATGGGGGGCCGCATCTCATGCCGTCATGGCCGCAGCCAAAGAGCGGGGCTGGGAGTTCGGCCAACACTACGCCTTGGGTAGAGCCGTCGCTGCTTTGGCCGACGAAAGCTCCGACCCATCCTTGGCGGCGGGGTTTTCCGTGGCCGAGAAGTTTCATGCCAACTTCTATCACAACTTTATGGAGGAATTCACCATTGCTCAGGACCGCGCCATAGTGGCCGAGTTCGTCCGCCGGGTAACGGGGCAGGCTCTTCTTGCGCCGGGCCGCTGACTACGGGGAACGCCGCAGCAAGAGCAGGGCAAGCGCATTTGAATGAAATCAACCCGGTCATTCCCGCCTGCGCGGGAATTGCGGGGTGGGTATTTTCAGAGCGGAATTCCCTAGTTTACGGTATGTCATATATGGGTTTACAGAGCGGAACTAAATACTTGAGTATCCGACACTCCGCAAGGGCCACGGGAGCCAGGAATCAACCGCACAGGCGTTGGTATTATCCAAGAACGCCCTACGCGCTTAGCCCCAACAACACGGCCTGCTGCAAGCAATTGCTGGACTCGAATCTGTGATACGCCGAGTTGCTCGGCAGCCTGTCGGCTGGATATGAGATTTTCCGTCATTGCTCTGCCTACTCCTCCAGAATTACGTAGGCGAGCATCTCGCCATGGGCGAGTGCAATGTCCTCCAACGCGCTGGGCGAAGGAATGTCCTCGCCATGCTCGCGCAATACCGCTAGATACTCCGGCAGCGCCTGAGTGGCGTCGGCCAGAGCCTCATCGACCGTTGCTCCCATGCCACAGGCCCCCAGATCGGGTATAACAACCCCATAGGCGCCCCGCTCTCCGTCGATGATTGCCGGATACTTGGTCATAGTCGTCACGCTCATTTTACCCATCCTGCCTTTCTGTATATCAGTCGGGCAACTCCTAAGGAGACCGTACGATGTCTAGGCAACGGTATAGTCTCAGCCGAGTTCTCATGCCGGTAAATATCATGCTTGCCGCGGCGTACTATCACCCAACCCTCTCGTTCCAATCGCCGCCGAATCGCCTCCCGGTTCGTTTCCATGCCTAACGTATATACTATTGCATATAGTTTATCAAGGGCTTGCATAGCAATTGGGGGAATTGGAAACCCTCTCAGGACCTTCAGGGTAACGGCAGGATACCGCGAATCTTTGTAGGGTTTGGGAAACGGAGCAGCTAGTTGAGGCGGGGACCCTGAAAGGGGTTGCGCTTGACCACTTCTTCCTGTAGAGCCTGGTTGCCTCTTTTGATGAGGGGCAGCAGTCGCTGCAATCGCTGGTCAGCGGTGAGCGATTCCAACAACTCTTGGCGTACCCGTCCCGGTAGGTCCAGGTTGGTGGCGATGCTGTAGGACAAGCGGACCGGGTCGTCGGGGGCTTCCACCCGGCCCGTCCATCCGCCCGCTAGGGCGGACAAGTTTTGCAAGAATGTGGAGTACTCCTCACTTATTTCAGAGACCAAGGCGGAAGGAATCTCCCCCTCCGGCTCCTCCAAGTATCTGACTTGACCGATCAGATGAGGCCGTTGTTGGTTGATCTCGGTGGTCTCGAAGCGCCGTTCCCCGGTGGTGAGGATGTTCATGCGGCCCTCGGCCAAACGCTCCACGCGACCAATCCGGGCTGTGGTGCCTATTGAAAAAGGCCGCGCCGGTTCCCCCGCCTCACGGCCTTCCTTGATCAGTACAATACCGAAGGGTTGTTCCCTATCGATGCAGTCTCCGATCATAGCCTTGTATCTTTCCTCAAAGATGTGAAGCGGCAAGGTCATGCCGGGAAACAGCACCACGTTTAGCGGGAACAGGGGCAGGGAGACCGGATCGCCAGCAGGTGTTTCGTACGGTTCTGCCATGGTACCAGGCAGTATAGTGGGTCGGTCTGGGTTGCACAAGACGGGAATTTTAACGACGCTGGTTGGAACGGCGCACCCGGAAGCTGGTTGGGCCCTTTTGTTTGCGGACCCAGTTCAGATAGCCGGCCATCTCAGGATTGACGCGGATCGACTCTATGGAGTT
This sequence comes from Dehalococcoidia bacterium, assembly GCA_965197565.1. GTDB lineage: Bacteria > Chloroflexota > Dehalococcoidia > Lucifugimonadales > UBA3495. The sequence continues at coordinate 674,604 of CBDANK010000002.1, read as the reverse complement.
GAGTTCCCGGGCCAGCGTCGCCTCGGAGAACAGGGCGTGCAACTGCCGGTGGCAGGTTGGGCACAACTTTGCTTTCGGGCCAAACCTGCCTCCCCTGGAACGAGGGATCAAGTGATGTACGGTGTAGCTGTTTGACTGGCGCAAGCAAAGCTCGCACCTGGCGTGGCCGTTGGGAGAGAGTCCGGTCCCTTCCGTAGAGCCCCTAGTGGTTTGGTTTCGCGCCAAGACTACTCCCGGCTTTCCGGGTTAAAGAAACGCCAGCCGGGAAGGTCTACCCGCCACTCCGCGTCTTCCAACAACATGGGCAGGATCAACCCGTTCATCAGCCTGCGTTGCGCAGTGCTGACCGGGACGTGGGACACGCCGAAGGGGAGAAAAGCGAAAGCGTGCTCGTCGTCTATGTAGCTGGTCGGGGAGACGCCCAAATCGGTCAGGTCCTCCAAGGGCCAGAGCCGCAGCACGGTGTTGCGGAAGTCTTCCATCATTGAAGCCCGCATGGGATGAGCCGTGTCGTACCCGGCGCGATAAGCGATTTGCATGTCGATTTTGTTCCGGGTGGCCCACACTCCCATTCGCATACCCCTGGTTTCTTTGGAGAGCATGGCCCAGGCCAAGTCCATGTCGCCGTCGCGAATGGCCTCGGCGAAGACACCGGCCCGGTGGCCGCAATCGTCGGGGTATTGGCTTCTTTTATCTCCGGGAATTTTCATTTAACCGCCGGCCTGCTTTACCAGCCTATGGCGTAGCCGTCCCGCCGGGGGTCGGCCGCGCCGCCCAGCGCGCCCGTTTCCGGGTCTACCTGGATCATCATTTCGCTGCCGCTGGCATCCCATGGTCCGATGATGCTGAGTTGGTGTCCCTTGGCGGATAGCCCGGCGCGGACTCGGTCGTGAAAACGGTTTTCCAGGTAGAGTAGGTCATCGCACTCGTGGGGGACCGTGGACTCGGTGGGACTGTGGGTATTGCGCCAGCGGGGCGCCTCCACTGCTTCGGCGACCGTCATCCCGAAGTCGAGTACGTGGGTAATGACCTGGAGGTTGGTCTGGACCTGGGTGTCGGCTCCCGGGGTGCCGCAGACGAGGGCCAGTTGCTTGCCTTTCCCTTTCTCCGCTTCCCCGGAGACCCCCCGTTGGTGCGGTGTATCTTCGTCTTTGAAGACCATCACAGGATTCATAGTGTGACGGACCCGTTTCCCTGGTTGCAAGAAGTTCACGTGGCCGGGGTCCAAGTGCCAGTAGGTCATGCGATTGTTAAGTAAAATTCCTGTGTCGCCCGCGACCAAGCTGGAGCCCCAGGGACTCTGGATGCTTTGGAGCTGGGAAACGGCGTTGCCCCATCGGTCCACTACTACGAAACAGGTTGTGTCCTCTTCTGGCCTGCCGACACTGGCGGCAGGAGCGTCTAGGCGTTTCTGCGGCCCGGATTGGTGGCCCCAGGGTTCGCCGGCGGAGACCCGGGAGGCCGCCTGCCTGAGGTCGATGAGCCCGGCTCTCTCCCGCGCATATTCCTTGGATACCAGGCCCTGGATGGGAACGTCCACGAAGCTGGGATCGGCCACATAGGCTTCTCTGTCGATAAATGCCAGCTTCTTGGCTTCCACCATGAGATGGATGCTTTCGGCGGTATTGCAACCCAGGGACTTGAGGTCGAACTGCTCCACCAAGCTCAACTCTTGGAGCAGCACATGGCCGCTGGAGTTGGGGGGCGCTTCGTAAACAGTGTAACCGTGGTATCCGGTAGAGATCGGTTCCTGCCACTGGGCGCGGCAGTCAGCCAAGTCTTGCAGGGTTAGCAAGCCTCCTTGCTCCTGAGCGAACTTCACTATGGCGTGGCCCAGGTCGCCGCCGTAGAAAACTTCCCGGCCGCCGCTGACGATGGCTTGGAAAGTCCTGGCCAGGTCTTTTTGATAAAGGGGTTCCCCGGCCCGCAGGGGACGTCCTTCTCGGCAGAAGATTGCCCGGGAGGTTGGAAACTGGCCGAGCAGCGGGTCGGATGAGATGGCTTTGGCCAAAACGTGGCTGACCGGAAAGCCGTTTTGGGCCAGGTCTATCGCTGGAGACATGGCTTCGGCAAGGGATAGGCTGCCGTATTTTTCATGGGCGGCCAGCCACCCGTCCAACAGGCCGGGCACCGACACCGAGAGAATGCCTTTCATGGGAATGCCCTGGGGCAGATAACGCTCGGGGGTAGCGGCATAGGGGGCGGCGCCGGTCCCGTTGCAGACCTCCAGCCGGTCGCTCTCTTTTTGGTAGACCATGATGAAACCGTCACCGCCTATTCCTGACATCAAAGGCTCAACCACGTTTAGAGCAGCGGCGGTGGCTATGGCGGCATCCACGGCGTTGCCGCCCTTTTGCAGCATAGCAGTCCCTGCTTGGGCCGCCAAGGGATGGCCGGCGCAGACCATGCCCTTTCGGCCCATGACCACCGGGCGGTGCGCTTCAAAATTGATGCCGTGGGGCGATTGAGCCATCGGAGCCTCCTTCGGTTCTTAAGCGGCTATGTATTGCCGCACGTCCACCTGACTGCCGGATTGTGCGGCTGCCTCCCCGGTTTGCAGAAGCCAAGCTGTGGTATTGGCGTCCACGTATTCCTCACTGCAGTTTCCGCATATCTGGGCTGGCACGTCCTTGACCACCAGGGTCAGTTGTTCCCGGCTTAGAGTCACCGTGGCTGCTCCTATCCGAGTTTCTCCGTGCTTGCAGACGACGCATTTCATGTCCATAAGCAATTTGCGGCAAGAACCGCCTACCCTTGGGCCGCCTTACGCCGGGCGATGAGGGCTTCGGCCCGGGGGCTTATGGCCCGCTGAACCGCCACGTTCAACAAGGCGGGCCGGCCAGAACTGAAGGCCCTCTCTAAAGCGGGTTTCAGGTCTTCCGGCCTTTCCACCAACTCGCCGTGACCGCCCAGACCCTGGGCCACCAAGTCGTAGCGGCTGGGCAGGAGGTCCGTGGCTACCGGACGGCCGTATAGACCCAATTGTATTTGCCGGTCGATTCCCCAAGCGGCGTCATTGCCCAAGACTGTTACTATGTCCAGATTGTGCCGCACCGCAGTGTCAAACTCCATGCCGTTGAAACCGAATGCTCCGTCGCCGCTGAACACAATCACCCGGGAGTCCGGGTGGGCTAATTTTGCGGCCATGGCCGTGGGCAACGCCGAGCCTAGCATACCCAGCGTCGAGACGTAGTGCCACCGGGCGGGCAAGCGGGCGGGGAGAAAGGAGCGTCCGAAGTGGCAAAAATCCCCGCCGTCGAACACCAAGCAATCATCGGGGCGCAGCAACGGCTCGATGGTCTTGTGGACGAACATCGCGTGCATTGGGGTCTCCGGCGTCGCCAAAGCTTCAGACCATTCGCCCTGAGCCGCTTGCACCGCCCGTAGCTCGTCCAGCCACGGTTGTTCGATCCAGGAATGAGCGGCCGCCTCCTGGGTCAACTGCTGAAGCACGGCAGTGACGTCGCCAAGCATCCCCACTGCGACACCCCGGTTGCGGCCGATTTCGGCAGCGGAAGGGTCGACTTGAATGATCCTGGCGTCTATAGCCACGTTGGGCGGCCGGCAGAAGCCGATGGTGTAGTCTTGCTTCCGCCCCAGGAGGAGCACCAGGTCGGCATCCGGAAGTTTTTTAGCGACCCGGTTAAGGCCGGTTTCGAAGAACCCGAAGGACTGGGGATGCTCGTCTGAAATCAATCCCCGGGCTTGGCCTTCGGTCAAAACAGGCACGCGGGTGGTCTCCACAAATCGCTGCAAGGCATCGCCGGACAGCCCGTATCCCGCCGCGTCCCCGGCGATGGCCATGGGCCGCTTGGCCTGGCGCAACAACTCTATGGCTTGGCGCACCAGTTCCGGTTGGGCCAGCGCCGCCTCGGAGGGCCGGTATTCATTGGGGTTGTAAAAGACCGCTTGGTCCTCATCGACCTCTTGTTCTTGAACATCTATAGGAATGGTCAAGTGGACGGGGCCGCGTCGTCCGCTGAAGGCGAGGCGCACGGCCCGGGCGATGTAGTCGGGTATCCGACGGGCGTCGTGGACCATGAACGACCCTTTGGCCACCGGTCCGGCCATACCCACTTGGTCTGTTTCCTGCATAGCGCCGCGGCCCAACTCGGCCAGCTCGGCGCTGCCGGCAATGGAAAGAAGGGGAGCCTCGGTGTGCAGGGCGTTGACCAGCCCTGGAATGGCGTTGGCGAAGCCGGGACTGGTGTACATGCAAACACCCAGTTGCCCCGTGATCCGGCCCCAAGCGTCGGCCATGTGGACCGCCGCTTGCTCATGCCTGGTGTCAATGAAGCGAAAGTCCATGTCCGACATGACGTTCAGCACCGGCAGGATGTGATCGCCGGCCAAGGTGAATATGTTGGACACGCCTTCCAGCTTCAAGGCCTTGGCGATCAAATGACTTCCAGTCACTCGAGTCATATTCTCTCCCAGTGGGTCCGCTTGCGACTGCCCTTTTGCGCCACGGCCCGCCCGCGGGCCGAAGCCGCAACTGCGCCTCTTGACTACACCGCAGGACCGGGATTACGCTCTTTACCGTTGGAATGCCCCGACGCCATCCGGGTTGCATTATCGGTGTGACGCCCAACAGCAGTCAAGGGAAACCCGGTGGGCGGGCTCCTCAGATAGGATGGGGCATGGGGCGTGGTCCGGGGCGGGAAAAGAGTAAGGCCCCAATGTTCTGGGGCCTTACGGATAGTCGTTGTTGGCCTAAGGCGATAGGGCTTCAGTGACCGCCGCAACCTCCGCTGCCGCAACCACAGCCGCCGCCCCCACCCCCACAGCCGCAACCGCCGCCTCCGCTGCCGCAACCACAGCCGCCGCCCCCACCCCCACAGCCGCAACCGCCGCCTCCGCAACCACAACCGCCGGCGGTGGCAAACATGGGGTTGTTCACTACAAAGCCGACACGGCCTCCAAAGTTTTCCACGTAGTCTATGGTGGCCTCTTCCAAGAAGGGCGCACTGTCGGAGTCCATCAGGAAATTGACGCCGCCTACGTTCATCACGGTGTCGTCGGGCTGACTTTCCTTTTCCATGGTCAGCATATATTGAAGTCCGCCGGATTCGGCCGGCATCGCTATCACGCGCAGGGAGCCGTCGGTTTCACCTTGTTCGTCCAGGACTTCCTTGAGTCTCTCAATGGCTAGGGCCGTAATTTCCATGTTATATCGTCACGCTCCTCGCTGATTGGCCAAACAAGTATTGTTCGCTGGTTTCGCGATAGTTTAGGCTATCACATGAGAAATTAAAGGTCAATGTTGCCTTTAGCCGATATGTCCGATTTTAGGCCCTGTGTCAAAACGCCATTGACACCCTGGGAAACATTTGTCTAACCTCAATATCCAGAAGCTAAATAAGTCTTGGAGACCCGGCAGAAGCCGGAGTCCGGAAGGGACCGACCCCGACATGGGCCGGTCCCTTTGATTTTGACCCCAAGGCCGGTCTCAGCAAACCCGGAGGTGAGGAATTGGAAGACCAAGTGGGTGTTTCTTGGGACAGAGAAAGACTGCTGGAAGCTTTGGATGCTTACCGCCGGGGAGTGGGCGACGCGCCGCTACTGCGGAAATGGAACGAGGCAGGACCCAGCCCGGAGGAACCCGGTCCGGCGCAAAGGATTTCCTTCGTGTTTTCCACCGATGAGGTGGACCGGCATGGCGACGTGATCGCGGCCGACGGTTGGAACTTGGAAGCTTACCGCAATAATCCGGTGTTCTTGTGGGCCCACGACTACGCCCGGCCGGTAATCGGCCGCGCTCAGGAAACTTGGACGGACGGCCACCGGCTGCTGGCCCGGGTCGAATTCGCTCCCACTCCCTTCGCCCAGGAGGTGGCGATGCTGTATGGGGCCGGCTATCAACGGGGGGTGTCGGTGGGATTCAAACCCCTGCGCTACGAGGAGCGAAGGAGTGAGAAGACCGGAGCAGTCCTGGGCATCCGGTTCTTGGAACAAGAATTGCTGGAGGCCAGTGCGGTCCCGGTGCCAGCCAATCGGAACGCCCTGCGCAGGGCCTTGAGTGAAGCCCCCCGCGTCGGAGAGTACCTTCGCCGCGCTAATCCGGCGGGTCCGGCTCTCGAGGCGGCTTGGCCGGCTTTGCTGGCCCAAGTTGACGAGTTGAGCAAGCTGAGCGAGGAGATAGCCCAGACCTTGGCTTCTCTGGAAACTGGCGGCGACACTCAACCTCAGCCGTCCAATTTCAGCGAATTGCTCTCAATCCTAAAGGAGGCCCGCTCCTAACGCCGCGGATCTTGACCAACAGACGGGTTCCCGCCCCCCCCCCCGGCATACCTTCCAACCTCTGCTCCGGGATGGGCGACTTCCTCAAGGAGCGGAGGTTTGGCTGGAGGCTGACCAACATAGCAGCGAAATTATCCCGGCAGCACTTTCAAGGAGGAACGAATGACACTCGCAACACAGGACCTGGAGCTAATCAAGCGGGAGATGGCCGGCATTCGGGAATATTACCAATCGCGGCTGGACGCCGAGCTCCCGCCGCTGAAGGATGAAATAGGACGAATAGCAGCCCAGCTGGGAACAATTCAAGACTTATGGCGGGAGGGCGAGAAACAGTCCATGTTGGCCCGGTTTGGAGTCGGAGAACGCCCTCGGGTCGCATACGGCAAATACACCGGCTTGGACTTGCTGGACCTGGCTTGCGTTCGAAGCCTGCTAACCGCCCAACTCCGCGATCCGTCCGGTCTCAACCCCAGGATGTTGGAAGACTGGCGGGTTAACCTCAAAGCCGCTATGGACTCAACGACGGCCGGCACCGGCGACGAGCTAGTGGGCACACAGGAGGCTAGGGCCCTGTGGGACGATGTCAACCTGGAGACTGCTGTGGCCCCTTTGTTCAACACGGTCCAGATGCCCAGCAACCCGTTTCAAATCCCGCTTCAATTGGGCGACGTGAACTGGTATCCCGGCACCGAGAACGTGGCCGCCAAAAGCACCGCCCTCAGCACCGCCCGCCAGACCCTTACGGCCTACGAACTGGTGGCCGAGGTTCTCTGGTCCTACGACCTGGATGAAGACGCGGTCATCGCCATGATGGAGGAACTGCGCAGGAGCCTCTTGCGCAATGCCCGAGAGGTTATCGATGACGTAATTCTAAACGGCGATACCACGGCCACCAACAACATCAACGCCGACGGCGCCACCATCGCCGCCACCGACGCGGGCAAAGGCCAATGGCTGCTGGGGTTCGACGGCCTTCTCCACCTACCCTTAGTGGATAACACCAGCCAGGCCAACAATCACGCCGGGGCGGTGTCCGACGATATGTTCAACGAGGTCCGGTCCAAGCTGGGGAAATACGGCGTCCGGCCTTCGGAAGTAGTTTACATAACCGACGTCAACACCTTCATCCGCTCCCTCGGCGTCGGCAACTTTAGGACTCTGGACAAGTTCGGACCCCAAGCAACGCTCCTGACCGGCCAGCTTGGCGCGGTGGAAGGGATACCCGTTATCGTCTCCGAGCAAATGAAGCTGGCCGACATCGACGGAAAGGTCACCGATGCGGGCAACGGGACCAACACCGGGCGTCTTCTCATCGTCAACCGCGGCCAGTGGCGGGTTGGCTACAAGCGGGAGCTCAGCATAGAGACGGTGAGGGACCCGCAAAAGAGGCAGAACATCATGGTCGTCAGTTTCCGCATCGCTCTCCAAGGGCGCAGCGGGACCCGGTCTACCGCCACACACACCGCGCTCCAATACAACATCACCGGCGCGGCCTAGAAATCGGCGCACCGAAAAGGGCAATACCCCGGAAGAAACTCACCCTGCTCAAGGGGGAGCGAAGGAGACTTAGGTTGATTATCTCTGCAACCATAAAGATCGCTGCGGCCGGGACCCGCGTCCAAGCCGCTCACAAGGGAAACTTCAAGACAGCCGTCTTCAAGGCCCGCGCCGATAATACCGGGGACCTGTACTTGGGTGGTGACGACGTGTCGTCCGCCGACGGCATGACTCTAATCCCCGGCGAATCCATCCAGCTCCAGTTGGCCGATGGAGTCTCCACTTCCCAGTTCTGGGCTGACGCGGCCAACAACAACGACCAAGTGGACTTTATAGGGAGCCTTTAACGGCCCAGGAGATCGCCGCATGACCTCATTCAGCGGATACAGGATGACCAGGGCATACGCCGCCGTCGCCGGCCTTACCATAATCGTCATTGCCGGCTTGGAAGGCTATGCCTTAAGCCAGGGAGTTAACGGCACCGCTCTCACGGTGTCTCTGGCCGCCATCGCCGGCCTCGGCGGCGCCAGCGTCGGCAGGCTGCTCAAATGACCAGCAGCCGTGGAGCTTCCGATAGAGCCTCCAGGAATCACAAAGCGAGCGTACAGCCCAGGCTCTACGCGGCCCTGGTCAACGCCCATGACTCCAATACTTCCGGGGCCAGGGAAACGCTGGTAACGCCGTCCAAGGGTAGGCGGGTCCGCTTGCTCAAAACGCGGTTGATCCAAGAACAGTCCGACGGCCGCCGCTTGTGGGAGTTGTACTTCGGCACCGGCTCGGACATTACGGTCAACCCCGATAAGGCCGTGGACATCCTTGACGTGCCAAACCTGGGCGAAACCAGCACTAGGACTTTCCTCAAAGACGAGGGGCCCCGGGGCCTCCGGGACGAGGTGTTAAGCGGGCGGTGGCTGGGCGCGGCGCCAAGGACGGCACATAAAATCATCGTCGAATACGTCGAGGAGTCGTAAGTGCCGGCCAGCCTGAAGCTTGGCGACCGGGTCCGGCGCGCTTACCGCGCCCGGCTGCGCCGCCGTCCCTATAACCTTCGGACCAAAGTTATCCAGGCTGGCGCCACCGTCGACCGTCAAGAGCTGCTGGCGCCGTCTCCGGGACGCCGTCTTCGGTTCGTGAGGGCCAAGGTGCTCCAAGAGTCGAAGGACGGCCGCCGCCTCTGGGAGTTGTTTTTCGGAGACGCCGGCAACATTATCACCGCGCCCAACCGGGCCATCGATATCCTGGCGGTTCCCGATGCCGGCAGCGCCGCCACGAGGGTATTCCCGAGACGGGAAGGCCCCAGGGGCAAACGGGATGAAGTGCTTAGCGGCCGGTGGCGGGGGACCGCGCCCACTGTTGCCCACAAGATCCTTATCGAGTACATCGAAGAAAGCTAATCCCTTCCCATTTCGGAGGGGAAGGCTAGGATGGTGTAAATGGCCCGTGAAGCCTATCGGTCCCTTTACGGGGACCTGACCAAGCTAAAAGACGACAGCCTGCTCAAGGACCCGGCCGCCGGGGCCGGTGACGACGACGAGATGTTTCAGTTGCTATTGGCTGTTTCCGATTGGGTCGATCACTACTGTAGTCGCCACTTCTACCCCAGGACTCAGACCCTGCGGTTCGACGGCAGCGGCTCCTCCAGGTTGCTCATTCCGGACCTGATTTCTCTTACGTCGTTAAAAGAGGATGCCAGCGACGATAAGACCTTTGACGATACATGGGCAGCCAACGATTATTGGTTGGAACCTTACAACGCTGAGCCAACCCGGCATTGGGGCCAACCATACTCCAGCATCAGAGTGCGTCACCACGGGACCAAGGACGCTTTCAGCACCGGCGAACAGCGCTTTCAGGTTGCCGGCGTCTGGGGCTATCGACAGTTCAAAGAGGACAGCGGCGCCGACCTGAACGACGCGTCTATGACCGCCGCCAAGACCACTGTGGCCGTCGTCGACGGAACCCAATTCGCCATCGCCCAGACCGTACTGATCGGCGACGAGCAAATGCTCATCACCAATATTTCCGGCAACAACCTGGCTGTAAGCAGAGCCGTCAACGGCACCACCGGGGCTGCTCACGCCGACAACACCGACGTTTATATCCTGCGGTGGCCGGCCTCCGTTGAGCGGGCGGCCCTGATCCAGACTTCCCGCATTTGGACTAGGGCCGCCGACTTTGAGCCCTTCTTCGTGGACGCCGACATCGATACGGATGTGCGGTTATTGCTGGAACCCTTCCGTAAACCGGCGGTCTAGCTTCCGCCGTCCTCTGTTTGACTCCCCCGCTTTCGCCGGGGTGATGGCGGTAGGAGTCCGCCGCTTAGAGCTCTTTCCTTTGGAACACTGCCCAAGCGCCGACGCCCAGCGCCGCTATGGCCGCCAGGCTGATCGGCAGGGTTGGCCACCAATCTCTGGCGCCGCTAGCTGCGCCATCGGAAACAAAGAAGGACTCGCCCCAGGAAACCAGGTTGGAGGGCCAATACGGTTGGACGTGCGGGATTAAGCTCATGGATATCAGGGCAATAAAAAGGAGCAGGGCTACGCCAGCCGCCGCCATTTGCCGGCCGAACAACCCGCTACAGAACAGGCTGATGGAACCGGTCAAGGCCAACCAGATTCCCAGTGTCATCATGGTGATTAGGTATCTCAGGAAACCAACGTCGCCTAAGAAGATTAACGCCAGCAGGTAAGCTACCAAAGAAGCCAGGAACACCGATGCAACCAGCATAAGCACTAGGCCGACATGCTTCGTTGCAACAAAGGAAGCCCGGGTCACCGGCTTGGTCAGGGTCATGCCGGCGGTGCCGCTGCGTCTCTCGTTGGCTAGCAGACCCATCGACACTATGATGGCTATCAGACCACCCAACGTGACGACGGTGGCGCCATAGGCTTGAAGCAAGTCCCTAGCATATTCAGCCGTGCGCTCGTCCCCCTTTGCCAAACTGATGATCGAGGGGATAAGGACAGCCATCAACGCTACGGCGGTGAGCACTCCCGTAGTGCCCACGAACTTCCAGGTGCGGCGTTGCTCCAGAAACTCCTTGCGAGCCAGGGCGGCGAATCCTCTCATTGGGCTGAACTCCCCGGCCCCACCAAGTCTATAAAGACGTCTTCCAAGCTGGCCGACATCAGCTCATACTTCAGCATGGTAAGACCGCTCTCATAGACCAGCTTGGGCAGTTCTCTCTTGGCCGCGTCGAACTGGGCCGCCTCAACACGCAGAACATGCCAGCCTTCTCCCGCCTCGGATTTCACCGATTCTATCCATGGCAGGCCCGATAGACGGCTGACCAGTTCCTGCGGCTCCTCCTCCACCTGCACCAAGAACACGGAGTGACCCTGTCTCACCCGCAGGTCGTCGATGGCGCCGGAGATTACCAGCTTGCCCCGGTTTATTATGGCCACTCTGTCGCAAACCCGCTCGATGTCGCCCAGGATGTGGCTGGACATGAACACCGTAGTGCGGCCACGCAGTGCGTTGATGGTCTCCAGCATGTCGCGCCGCCCTATTGGGTCCAGTGCTGAGGCCGGCTCGTCCAGGAACAATACCCTGGGGTGATGCACCAGTGCTTGAGCCAGCCCCAGCCGTTGCTTCATCCCCCCCGAGTACCCCCCCACCTTACGGTCGCCGGCATCCAGCAGGTTCACATCCCGCAGCAACTCATCGGCGCGGGCGCGGCACTCTTGTCTTGTCATGCCGTACAAGTCGCCGGTGAACCGGAGGAACTCCCGGCCCGTCATCCAGCCGTAGAAGGCGGGGGTCTGAGGCAGATAGCCTATCTGTGCCCGCAACTCTAGGGAGAGGCCCGATACGTCTTCGCCGCCCACCCACATGCGCCCCTCTGAGGGGTTGGTCAGGCCGGTGAACAGCCGAAGGGTGGTGCTCTTTCCCGCCCCGTTGGGGCCCAGGAAGCCGAAGGAGGCGCCCTCTTCCACCGCCAGGCTGAGGCCTTCCACCGCAGTGACCCCGCCGAACCGCTTGGTCAGGTTCTCGCAACGAATTGCCTCTATGGTTGCCACGGCGCCTTCTCCTGTGTTCGGGATTGGAGACCTTGGCAAAACTATCACATGGGCCCACAACTGTAAACGGTCGAAGGGGCACACAACAGGGCCTTTTCATTCTCTGACTTGAACAGGGGGTGACAACCCAAAGACCCAGCCGTTAAAGAGACCTTTGCGTAACTGGTCGCTCAACTTGTCATTCCGACCGAAGGGAGGAATCTAAGGCCTGTTGACACTAATAGCTGAGGACCGGGCAACCACAAGGGTTGCCCCTACGAAATCCCGTAGCACGCCGGTTGTAGAGGCGCCCTTTGTGGGAGGCTGGACTACCAATCCCTATATAGAAAATTGGTAGTGTCAACAGCCCCTAAGACGTTGGGCCAGAGTCGTCGCGTCGGTCCAGCTACAGACCCAGTGCTTGCTGACATAGGTTTGAGATTCCTCACGGAGTTTATCCTGAGTGCAGCCGAAGGGCTTCGCTGCGTTCGGAATGACATGGTTGGGGGTTATGCAAAGGTCTCATTAAACAATGGCTGATGACGCGCCGTTGCTTCCACGGTATACTGCCTTGGTCTCCAACCTCCTCCCTAAACCTGACTTGATGGGTTAGAGCTATGTCTGATCGGGTCCTACTCAATCGCCAGCTACCCCTGGCTACGGTTACCATCAATCAGCCGGACCGTCGCAATGTGATTAGCTTCGACATGTGGAGAGAGCTGGACCTGATGCTGGCCGAGCTGGAAGCGGACCGCGATATACGCGCTGTAATAATTACCGGAGCAGGAGATAAAGCATTCTCTGCCGGTGCGGACATTCGGGATTTCCAAGACCACAGGTTCGGTGTCGAAGAGGGGAGTGTGTACAACGAGGGGATCAACGGGCTGCTGGCCACGCTGCACGGCATGGGTACGCCCACTATATCCATGATCCATGGCTACGCGGTGGGCGGAGGCTGCGAATTGGCCTTAGCCACCGACCTGCGCATCGCTGCCGAGGGCAGCCGCTTCGGAATTCCGGTGGCGCGGCTGGGGATAAGCGCCGGCCACTTGGAAATGCGTGACTTGGTCAATCTGGTGGGAAAAGGCAACGCTTTGTATATTCTGCTCTCCGGACGATTGATAGAAGACCAAGAAGCCCTGCGCATGGGCTTGATCAACCAGCTAGTCCCCAAGGAAGAGCTTGAGACTTACACCTACCGTCTGGCCGAAGAGATAGGCTCGCTGGCCCCTCTCTCCCATTCGGTCAATAAAATCACACTCAACCAGGTCTTGGACAAGCCCTCTCTTGGAGACCTCACTCCAGAGGAGGCCGCTCTTCCTCTGGCCCAGTTTGATACAAGGGACTACCAGGAAGGATACACCGCCTTCCTCGAAAAACGCCGGCCCCGTTTCATCGGCGAGTAGCTCCGGCCCTGGGCTGACCACGGCGTGAACCCAACCAAAGATGCATCCGCCTTAAATGCGTTCTGAGCATTCACAACGAGGGCCGAGGGCCGCCAAGACCGCGTCGTCCCGGCGGGTTGGGAAGAAACGGGCCGATCTTCTTTTGCTGGATAAGGGCTTGGCCGAAACTCGGGAGCGGGCCTCGCTGCTGATCATGGAGGGGCTGGTTTTCGCTCCGTCGGGCCGCGTCGATAAGCCCGGTTCCCAACTTCCCGAAACCACGCCCTTGGAGGTGCGGGGAGGCTTGGCCTATGTCGGCCGGGGCGGTCTGAAGTTGGCCCATGCCCTGGACCGTTTCGGTCTGCCGGTGCGGGAGTTGACGGTCCTGGATGTCGGCGCTTCCACCGGCGGATTTACTGATTGCTTGTTGCAGCGAGGCGCCCGGCGGGTCTACGCTCTGGATGTGGGGCACGGACAGTTGGACTACCGTCTGCGCCGGGACCAGCGGGTAGTGGTCATGGAGAAGCGCAACGCTCGTTACCCCTTTGGGCTGGAGGAAACCGTAGACCTAGTTACCCTGGATGTTTCTTTCATTTCGCTAAGCATGGTCATACCCTCGGCGCTGGAGCACTTGAAAAGCGGACGTTGCTTGGTAGCCTTGGTGAAACCCCAGTTCGAAGCCCGGAAAGAAGAAGTGGGCCGGGGCGGAGTAATCAAAGACCCTCAAGTTCACGCCCGGGTCCTAGGCCGGAGCATCGCTTGGGTCGTCGGCCACGGGCTGCGGTTGCGTGATCTTTGCGCCTCGCCAATCTTGGGAGATGCCGGAAACCGGGAGTTTTTCCTACTCTTGGAGAAGCCGTGATTTTCCTATTCCCACCCGCCAAAAGGTGGGGTCTTCCGGTTCTTGACGCAATTGTCTGAACCGGGATCCGTAGGATTAAGGGATTCGCCTGATTTCCCTATCCGGTAAATCCCGGAATCAAAGAAATCACAGTTCAGACGGACGAGAAGGAGGTAAGCTATGGAAGTAACTGAGTTGGCTGAAATACTGGTGGCACAGGGAAAGACGGTTTCGGTGGCCGAGGCCGATACTTGCGGACTGGTGGGTTATCTCCTGGGCACGGTGCCCGGAGCCTCCCGGTATTTCCCCGGTGGAGTAATTGCTTACGCCGGTGGCCTGAAGGAGAGCATACTCGGCGTGCCGGATGAGCTGTACGGAACCTATGGCAGCGTCAGTGAGGAGATGGCCATCGCTATGGCCAAAGGGGTCCGCGAGCTGACTGACACCGACTTCGCCGTCTCCGTCACCGGAGTAACCGGTCCCGCTCCGGGTAGCGGCCCCGCCCCCATCGGCACCTTTTTCATCGGCCTGTCGGTGAAGGACGGAAATGACCAAGCAATCGAGGTCCATGCCGACGGCGACCGGGACGCCACCAAGCGGGTTGCGGCTCAAGAGGCATTGGACCTGCTGGGCCGGTACTTGACCGGTGCTTGATAAGAGAATGAACTTCACCCGGCTCGATGGCAGCCGCTTGGGACCGGGAGGTCGTTATGCTCACTCTATTCGGCTCCGTTGCGGTGGCCATAATGCTGCTCTCCTACTGGTTGGAGGCCCGGTCCAAATGGATGGTGTTGGCCTTCGCCGGGGGGTGCGCCCTGACCGCAGCCTATAGCGCACTGGAGGAAGTCTATCCCATCACCGTAATTGAGGCCTTGTGGTCTGCCATCGCCCTGCAACGCTTCGTGCGGCGGTCGCGGCAAGAAACCCTGGCGGTCCCATGAATGACCGCCCACGGGCCTGATGTACGGAGCCTGTCCCGAGCCCAATCGAAGCACCCGCCGTGAGAAGTTGGGCTCGGGATTGGTGCTAGGGTCAGTATGGGATCAAGCCGGTTCCAGCCGTTGCCGGGCGGAGCTTTCGTCGATGATCCGGTCCCAGGAGTAGAACATCGGGAGCATCTTCACCTGCCGCCAAGTCTCCGACTGGTCGTGATAGTGTTTGCTCCCCGGATGGCCGGAACTGCCCAAGGGGACGACCCATAACGAGTTGTCCCAATCAGCAAGGTCGTAAACATAGCGGACCACCGACTGGCTGGTGGTGGTCGCCGGGTCCGCCGGGGAGTAACCGCCGGCCAAGGGTGTGTCGCCGTCGCCGCTGGTCGGTATGGCCGGCGGGTCCAATATTCCCGACAGTTCAGGGTAGGCCAAGGACAGGGTGTGGCGAGGACGGGCTTGGTGTATTCGCTCCCAACGCCAGTCTTCCAGGTCGTCTCCCAAGCGGCTTCGCAAGTCGGCCGCGCCTTTACTCAGGGCGCGGGCCAGCATGGAAGGCCAGTCCTCTCCTTGGGGGAGTAGGCTGCGGTCGTCTTCGGAAATCATAGCAACTATCCGGGCTTTGAGGCGGTTTCCGAAAGACCCCAGGGCTCGGTCGGCAGGGTTCCATGCTTCCTGGACCAACTCAGTCCCCAGGTTGTGTTGCATAACGTCTTTGAGCAGCGCATCCCGGCACACGCTGTAAATGGCGGGCTCCACCCGTCCTGCGTCCATCGACCCTGACCAGCCCAGCATCTTTTCCCTGGCTTGGGCCGACACGTCGTCCAACGGATCAACCCTCCGGAGCAACTCGATGTAGGTCAAAGCCGGGATGGACACCCTCTGGGCGTGGACCTTGGCCATGTCGGAAGCCTGGGGCCGGTCCAGAGACAGCAGGCCCTCGGTTACTGATTTGGCCCGGAACTCAGGGGTGAAATCGACGGCGATGTAATAGGGGTAGTCGTCTCCCACCGGCCGGTTGTTGGCAGTAGCCAAATAGCCCGCCTCGGGGTTCAGTGAACGCGGCAACTCGTCGAAAGGAATCTGCCCCTGCCACTCGTGCTCTCCAGTCCAACCTGGGACCGGCAGCCAAGCATTGGCCATCGACCTTATGGGAATCCGCCCCCGGCACAAATAACCGCTATTGCCGTGCACATCGGCTATCAAGAAGTTATTGCAAGGGTCCACCCAATCTCGCATGGACTCGGCCAGTTCGTCAGCGTCTTTGGCCCTGAGCATCTGCCAAAGGATGTCGGGCCAACTTGAAGGGCCTTCGGTAGCGGTGTACTTGAAAGCCACACCGCTCCCCTCCTGGGGGCTGCCTGAAATCAAGGGGCCGTGATGAGTGACCCAGACATCTATATCGACGTCTTCGCTGTCCTTTACTTTGATGGTTTCATGGTGCGCTTCGGCCCTGCGCCACTGCCCCTGGTAGAGGTAATACTTAGGGTCTTCGGCCTTGAACCGCTCGATGTACAGGTCCTGATAGTCGGCGGCCGTATGCGTGACGCACCAAGCGACCCAGTCGTTGTGGCCAAAATGAGGAAACCCCGGCAAGCCGGGGAAGGACAAGCCGGTCACGTCGAACTCGGGGCAGGCCAGGTGGTTCTGGTAGTACACGTTGGGGGTGTCCAAGCCCCGGTGAGAGTCCCCGGCTAAGAGCGGTTTCCCGGAGGCCGTCCGCCGACCGGAAATGGTCCAGCTATTGCTGCCGCTGTCATTTTCGTTCAAATAGTTCAGGGCGGCGGCGCCCCGGCTAAGCTCCTCCAACCCATCTTCCAAAGGCCCGGAATATATCTCTCCCGGAGGCAAGATCAGCAACTGTCCCGGTTGGTACCCCGGAAACAGCTTGGCCGCCTGTTCCGGCCCCAGCTTGCTGACCATACGGGCCCGCCATAGCTTGGACTCGAACACTCCCATAAAAATGTGGCGGACCTTGTAAACCAGCAGCCCGTCCCAGGGTTGCCAGGGCTCCGGTTGCAGCCCGGTGATACGGTACTCCACGGGAAGGCTTGAGGTACTGTCGACGAAGGCATTCACACCGGCGGCGTAAGCGTCCAGCATCATCCGGGTATGGTCTTCGACCGCCTGGTAGTCCGCCCGCGCCGAAGCCTCCAAGCGAAAACGCCGCATCAGTTTATCCTGCTCCAAGGCCGGCACACCCACAACCTCGGCCCAGCGGCCTGCGCCCCGCATCCGGTCGTACTCCATGTGCCAGAAGCGGTCCTGGGCGGTAACGAAGCCTTGGGCGAAAAAAGCGTCTCTCTCACCGGACGCGCGTATGTGAGGAATACCGAGGTTGTCGCGGTAGACCTCGACCGGGCCCTCCAAGCCGTTAACCTGGACTGCGCCGTCAACTTTGGGCAACGCTTGTTTCAAGTCTTGATGGTTAATCATAATCCGCACCAAGCGCGCAGCCCTCCGCCGCCGGGGCCGACGCGCCGCCTTCAGGATTTTCGCATCATACCACAGCCTGACTCCGGGGATTGACGGATATTCCACCCGCATCTACCATCGCATTAACCGGAAACTGTTCAGACTTGATGAGGTGAATTCGTTCCCGTCGTCTCGGCGCAGAGCCTGCCCCGTACCCCGATACGGGGCCGGGACCCAGGAAAACCTAGTTGCTGAGGGCCTTGAATCCGCAGCAAAGTCTCTAGCAAGGACTTTCTGGACTCCGGCCTTCGCCGGAGTGACAGGCTCGGAGTGCCGGAATGCCCCCCTAAGTCTGAACAATTACATTAACCGAAGTGGTAGAACGCCGTTCAAGCCGGGAAACAAGCGGTGGAGCCGTGCCCGCAGGCCGGAGAAACGCCGGCCCGAGGTCCGATATGAAGATAACCCAGCACATATACAGCACTCACATCCAGGAAGACCAGAGCACTTTCGGGGCGATGCACCCGGGAGGCACCCAAATATACTTTGTGGGCGATCCCGATGATCACATGGTGCTGGTCGATACCGGAGAGCCCTACCGCTCTTGGACCCGGCAAATCCTGGATTACCACGCCGAGCTGGGCCGCCCGCGGATTTCGGCGATACTGATAACTCATGGCCACGGCGACCACATAGGCGGCTTGGACCGGTTGCAGGACGTTATGGGCTGCCCGGTTCTCTGCCACCCCAAGCTGGCGCCGCTCCTAACTCAGCGTTTAGGTCCGGGATCCGTGGTGAAGCTGCGCTCCCGTGAGACGGTCCCCGCCGGAGGAGGAATCTCCCTTCGAGCACTGTTCACCCCCGGCCACGAAGACGATCACGTAGCCTACTATCTGGCGGCGGGCCGGGTCGTTTTCAGTGGAGACACCATATTGGGGAACTCATCTTCCAGTGTCCGCAATCTCAAGCAGTACATGACCTCCCTGGAACTGCTGGCCCGTCAACGCCCGGCCCTCATTTGTCCCGGCCACGGTCAAGTGGTCCACAATGCGACAAACCGGGTCAAGTGGTATATCGAACACAGGCAGCGGCGAGAGGACCAAGTGGTGGCGGCGCTGGAGGCAGGGGCCCGGACGGTGGAGGAGATCGTGGGAGTTGTTTACCCTCGCAACCTGCGCAAGAACCTCAGAAAGGCGGCAGCCAGGAACGTGGGCACCCACTTGGCAAAGCTGGTAGATGAGCGGCGAGTCAGCGAAGATTCAGCTAGTTACAGCTTGAGCACTGCATAGAGACCGGCATAACCGTGTCAAGTCGAGTTAGGGGAACTAACAGGGTCTTTTAATTGTCACCCTGAACGGAGTGAAGGGTCTAAAATCTCCCTTGCAAGTCAAGGCCGATTCTCCAATCAAGACTTTTAGATTCTTCGTCGCAGAGTTTATCCTGAGCGAAGTCGAAGGGCTCCTCAGAATGACGTTACAGGGGGTTACTGCACCACTCCAATATGAAAACTAAAAGACCCTGGGGGAACTAACAAGGAACGCGATTTCCGGGGGTCAGGTCCATTCCAGCAACTCGATGCGGACATCGTCCGGGGTGCGAACGAATGCGATCCTCAGCCCGGGGCGCAGGTCGCGAGGCTCGGAGGAGAACTCCGCCCCCCGCTCCTTTAGCTGGGCGACCGCCGCATCCATGTTGTCCACCTTTAGCCCGAAGTGGTCCAATCCCAAATGGGGATCGACCGGTCCGGGAGGCGCATTCTCATCGGCGCGGGCGATATAGATGGTGAGGCCGTTGATGTCCACATCCACCCTCGGCTGGCCGTCGGACTGGACCGACTCAAGGATTTCGGCGTCGAACATCTTATTGAAGTATCGAGCGGTTTCCACAGGGTTGCGGCTTCGCAGGTGAATGTGGTCATAGGTATAGGTGGGCATCTGCGCCTCCATTAGGCGGTCTTGAACCTGCTAAGTGCGCGTTCCAACCGCCAAGGTTGACATAGGGGTAGGTGGTCCTTATAAATGGGAATAATATCGGATTTTAGCCCTGCTATGGGTACAGTGTGTCAGTTTGACTTGAGCGAAACAATCCACTGCTGCATATCCCCGAACACTTGAAGGACAGTGACGCCCTTCGACCTGAACTCTGACAGAAGCGTCTCGGCAAACGTATAATCAGGCCGTGCGAGACGGTAGTGAATGCTCTCACCAAATCTGTCAGCCAGATATTTCATGAATAGCGATCCGCCGAAGTATGCCTCCGACACAATGATCTCCGGTTCCGTGGCTCCCAGAGGAATCCCCAGAGATATTAGCCCCCTATCAGCCACATAGTCCGCTAGCCTCGTCACTGCCTCACTATCTTCTGTTCTTATCGTGCCCTCATATTCCGCCAATGCCTCATACAACCAATTCGGAATCTCCTTACGCCGTTCACATGAGTAGTCGCAGAAAGAGAGCTGACCGGCATGTGTCATTTCATGGACAATGTTCTTTATGTGGAAGTCCTCGGGCCGAAAGCGTAGCTGGCCGAATGTTGGATGGGACCAGTCCGAGTGAGACGGGGCTAAGTACGGAATCCATGCAAATTCGCCATCTGACGAACGCTCACCACTCTTCCTGTAGCAACACATGAACCGAGTAGTCCCTATGTCCGCATTGGCGTCGGGGTCTGGGAGGAGCATCAGGTTAACGTGAAGAGGTCTTCCGACCCGATTTACAAACTTCTCTACCTTATATTTCACGTGCTGGATGTCACGGGCGTAGGCGACCCAATATGCCGCAAATTCCACATCCTCAGAATGCTCTGCCGTGTAGCAGATGGAGAACTCCAGATAGGCTTCCTCAATCCAGGAAACCGCAGGATCATAACCCGAACACGCATTCATGTTGGGGCCGGACGCCGGCTGGACGTTGCTTGGCTCATATATCGTCCGAGTGTCCGGTTCTATTTGCGGAACGTCTATGACGTGCATGCTGACGGGTATCTGTATCTCAGGGCCTGGCTCACCCATCGGGCCTGGCTCGCCCTGAGGACCTCTGTCGCCTTGCTCTCCTTTGTCTCCCTTCGGGCCTTGCTTGCCCTGAGGACCCCTGTCGCCTTGCTCTCCTTTGTCTCCCATCGGGCCTGGCTCGCCCTGAGGACCCCTGCCGCCTTGCTCTCCTTTGTCTCCCTTCGGGCCTTGCTGCCCTTCTAGGCCAACTTCACCCCGCTCGCCTTGAGGACCTTGTTCTCCCATAGGGCCAGGTGGTCCGGCAGGTCCTGCGCAGGCCAGAACCGACGCAATTGCTACTAAGGCGACCACCAGAATGAGACTCCGGCGCGCCAGGCTCCAATTGGTCATGGGTGCTCCTTGAAGTTCGGGCAGTTAGGCAATTGCGAGTCACCCAGACCGCACTGGCGCACAAGGAGACTCGATACCTCCCTGCACGAATCCCACGGGACTGCTCAGGTACGGTCTAGTTAAGGATGACTCGCGCGGCTACAAGTAATGGCCGTGGCAGGTATCGGCTGGCTAGGCATACGCAATGTGCTAACTTTGCCCAATCTCACGAATGGCGAATGTCTAAAATCCGATATAATTCCCTTATAAATGGTCTGCCGGATGCGGGCATAATATGTCTCATCCGCCGCGCCGTCAAGACCGGCGTATTGACGGCTACTCCGGCCCTCCGATCCCGTCACTCCGGCGAAGGCCGGAGTCCAGGGAGTCCTTGCTAGGAGCCTGGCGGCTAATTCAAGGCTTTCCGCGGCTGGGTTTTCCTGGGTCCCGGCCTGCGCCGGGACGACGGTAGTGAATTCGCCGCATCGGGTCTGAACAATTACCGTCTTGACCGGTGTATTGACGGCTACTCCGGCCCATCATAGAATACTCGCCAGCTTTGGTTATACCCGTGCGCCAAGAACCGAAAGACCCTGACATAGAGTAGTTGCTTGAAGGAGCAAAATGTTACGCCGAATATTAGAGGACTGCCAGCCGGGTTTCGCGGAAGTGGTGCTGATGCTTTCCAACTCGGTAACCACCGCCGAGGTCTACACTATGTTCGATGACCTGCAGTTCACCGACGACGGGAAGATCGTCACCTTCTTGGCCCACGGCGGCACCCACCTGCACCTGGAATTGGACCAAGTCCGCCAAGCCCGTTTCGTATTTACCATCAACCAGCAAGGACTTCCCAGCTACGCCATCTGGCTATTTGACGGAGAGCAGCAACCGGTGTTTCGGGTATACTTGAGAAAGTCGGAACAGGAAGACACGAACCAGCCCCGGCACGATCTCTTCATGGCCATGAGAGAGAAGTATGGAGAGCTCGTTCCCTTGGAGGACTAGCACAGCATGGTTTTAGACTCATTTCAAGTGCGCCGGCTCGGCCACCCTGGCGGGATGGAGAAATCTCATTGACCCGGGCCATCGTAATCGCCGGAGTGCGAAGCGGAGTAGGCAAGACCACCATCGCCACCGGAATCATGGGGGCGCTGACGCGCCGCGGCTACCAGGTGCAGCCCTTCAAGGCCGGGCCGGACTACATCGATCCGTCCTACCATGAACTGGCTTGCGGCGTGCCCGGCCGCAACCTGGATACCTGGCTCATTCCCCGCCCTACGGTCTTGGAGTTGTTCCAAAGAGCGGCCGGCCGCAGTCACATTTCCGTGATCGAAGGGGTCATGGGCCTGTTCGACGGCCACTCCAGCCTGACCGAGGAGGGTTCCACCGCCGAGCTGGCCAAGCTGCTGGACGCGCCGGTTGTCCTGGTGGCCGACGCTAGCAAGGTTGCTCGCAGCGTTGCCGCCGAGGTCTTGGGCTACCAGCAATTCGATCCCGAGCTGCGGATTGCCGGCGTGATCCTAAACGGGGTGGGGGGGCCGCGTCACTTGGAGTTTTGCCAGCCTCAAATCGAGGAAACCACCGGCCTCCCCGTCTTGGGCTACTTGCCAAGACGGGACCAGTTGGTCCAGCCGGAGCGCCACTTGGGCCTGATACCAACGGTCGAGGGCACAGTGGCCCGCAAGTGGTACGACTCCCTCATCGCCCAAGTGGAGGAGACCATCGATGTGGACCGGATCGTCCAAATGGCCGGTGGCCGCGATACTCCCCCGGCGCGGCCGGAGGCGTTTCCCGAGGCAACACAACCCAAGATAGCCCGAATCGCTATTGCCAGGGATAAGGCGTTCAGCTTTTACTACCAAGACTCGCTGGACCTCTTGGAAGCCTGGGGCGCGGAACTGGCCCCCTTCAGCCCGCTGCACGATGACCGGTTGCCTGAAGGGGTTGGCGGCCTGTACATCGGCGGCGGCTTTCCTGAAATGTTTGCCGGCGAGCTGTCCCGGAACAAGTCCATGCACAGGTCGATTCTGCAAGCAGTGGACCGGGGAGTGCCGGTGTACGCCGAATGCGGCGGCCTGATGTACTTGGGCCGCAGCCTCTCCGACTTGGACGGGGCCCAATTCCCCATGGTGGGGGCCATCCCGGCGGTGTCCGCCATGTCGGAACGGCGTCTGACCTTGGGCTATCGCGAGGTGGAGTCCCGGGCCGACAGCCCTCTGATGCCTCGCGGGCACCGGGTAAGGGCCCACGAGTTTCATTGGTCAATCCTTGAACAGCCCCCCGGACCCGAGGGGTCGGTCTACCGGGTCGTAGACCAAGGCGGCCGGGCTGACGGCTTCCAGGTCGGGAGTGTTTGGGCGTCGTATGTCCACATTCACTTAGGCAGCGATGCTGCTATGGCCCGCCGCTTTGTCGAAACCTGTGCTAAACACTCCAAGATAGCGGCCCCGTAGGTGCGCCATGGCCTACGCTACGACGTTGGGACCTTGCGGTGAAGACGGACGCCGGGTAGGTTAATGCCATACGTTTTCAGCTTTTCTGGAGGTAAAGTCTCATGACCACTGAAGAGGCCGCCCGGGAAGAGCCTCAGTCGGTAAAAGGCCCTCGAATCAACAAGGGGTTGGTCATTGTCAACACCGGGAAAGGCAAGGGTAAGACCACCGCCGCCATGGGAGTGTTGCTGCGCGCTTGGGGCCGGGGACTTAGAGTGATCATGTTGCAGTTCATTAAACACTCCACAGCCAACTTTGGGGAGCAGCGCGCCGCCAAGAAGATGGGTGTCGAGATGCGGGCCATGGGCGACGGCTTTACCTGGCGTTCTCGAGACTTGGAGCAGACCGCCGAACTGGCTGTGATCCACTGGGAGGACTGCAAAAAGGTAATCGCCTCCGGTGAATACGACGTGGTAGTCCTTGATGAGTTCACCTACCCCATGCACTATGGTTGGATCCCGGTAGAGGATGTCTTGGCCGTGTTGGAGCAACGGCCCGAAATGCAACACGTAATCATAACCGGGCGCAACGCTCCCCAAGCCCTTGTCGATTACGCCGACCTGGTTACCGAGATGCAGGTCGTCAAGCATCCATATCAACAGGGCATCAAAGCCCAACCCGGCATCGAGTTTTAGAGAACCTTGTAGCTCCATGCCCATATCGCCGTTGATTGACCAGACCATCTCCCAAGCAAGCGTGTCCCAACGCATTGTCGATCACGATGGCCCAGGGGCGCAAAGCTGACCTCTTTACTGGCGGCCCTCAGTTTTCTGACGGTCATACCCGCCGCCTCGAAACGGATTCCCTCGCAGCGGGAGATCAGCAACTCTCGCGCTTACTACCCGGCCGTGGGCTTGCTGTTGGGCATCATGCTGGTGGGCCTGGAGAGAGGGTGCCGCGAGGTCTTCCCCGATTTCCTGTCCGCCGCCGTGCTGGTGGCGGCCCTACTGATTATCACCCGTGGCCTTCACCTAGACGGCTTGATGGATACTTGCGACGGGTTGTTCGGGGGCTTCACCAAAGAACGGCGCTTGGAGATAATGCAAGACCCCAGGGTCGGAGCCTTCGGGGCGGCCGGTGCGGTTTCGGTGCTGCTGTTGCATTACGGAGCGTTGGTCTCGCTTCTTGGTTTGCAGGAACCGGGTCAAAAATGGGCCTTGCTGCTGTTTCCCATGCTCTCCCGGTGGTCCATGGTGGTGGCCCTGGCCGCCTTCCCATACGTGAGGCAACAGGGTCTCGGGTTCCCCTTTCATCAGGGAAGAATTTGGCCGGCCACGACTGCGGCTGCGGTGTCGGCGGCTATTGCCGCTGTACTACTGGGAGGCATCGCCGGAGCGGCCATGCTGGTTGGAGCCACGGCAATCGCCTGGCTCCTGGGTTGGGCCATGACTTCCAAATTGGGAGGTCTAACCGGGGACACCTACGGCGCGGTCAACGAGACAACCGCTGTGTTGGCCTTACTGGTGGCGGTAGCTGTGTTGCCCTCCGGTTGGCTGGAGACTCTGCCTCAGTTGCTGGAACGTTGGTTGCTGGATTGAACGTTGGTCTATGAGGGCTGGCAATGGCCCGGCGGCTGCTTGATGTTGTTCTTTATGCCGACAACCTCCAATTCGGGAATCTAGTAGCTGACCATCATTGAAATGATGGCTGGTGAGATATGATGGGTTAGCAGTCAAAAAAGAAAATCGGGAAGCGGGGATGGATGTGATGATGAAGAAATACCGAGTGGGACTTACGGAGGAGGAACAGGAGGAGAGGAACTGAAGGGATTGGTGTCCAAGGGTTGGGCGGCGGCTTACAAGCAGACTCACGCCCGCATTCTGCTGCTTAGCGATGAGAACCAGGTTGATAGCGCAATGAGGGACGAGGATATAGCCTGGGTCCTGAAGGTGGGCAGCGCCACGGTGGAACGGGTGCGCCGCCGGTGCGTGGAGGAGGGCCTGGAGGCAGCCCTGGGACGCAAACAGCAGCTAAAGCGCCGCAAGAAAAAGCTGGATGGTCAGGGTGAGGCCCACCTGGTAGCCTTGGCCTGCTCTCAACCGCCGGAGGGACGGGTCAGTTGGACGCTGCAAATGCTGGCCGATGGATTGGTGGCGCAGGAGATAGTGGATAGCATCAGCACAGAGACGGTGCGCCGGACTCTGAAAAAAACGAACTCAAGCCTTGGCTGAAAGAATGCTGGTGCCTCCCGCCCCAAGGGAGCGCGGACTTTGTGTGCGGCATGGAGGACGTGTTGGAGGTCTATCACCG
The DNA here is from genome assembly GCA_965197565.1 of Dehalococcoidia bacterium. Taxonomy (GTDB): domain Bacteria; phylum Chloroflexota; class Dehalococcoidia; order Lucifugimonadales; family UBA3495. The sequence goes on along the minus strand of CBDANK010000002.1, from coordinate 649,232 downwards.
TCCCTACGGAGAGGGGGAGGTGCTGGTGTGTCTGGACGAGACCAGCAAGCAACTGGTGCAGGAGACCCGCCAACCCCGTCCGTCGCGGCCGGGGGCAGCCATGGCATACGATTACGAATATCAACGCAACGGAGTGAGCAACCTGTTCATGCTGTTCGCGCCCCTGGAGGGATGGCGGCGGGTGGAGGTCACGGACCGGCGCACCAAGGCCGACTGGGCACGGGTGGTCAAGAAACTGGTGGACGAGGACTATGTCGACAAGGAGCGGATAGTCTTGGTGATGGACAACCTGAACACCCATCATCCGGCATCCCTATACCAGGCTTTCGAGCCGGCGGAGGCACGGCGCATTGCCCAACGGCTGGAGATACATTACACCCCGAAGCACGGGAGTTGGCTTAATATGGCCGAGATCGAACTGGGGGTGCTGGCGCGGCAGTGCTTGGATCGCCGGATACCCAGCCAGGAAGTCCTGGAACGGGAAACAGGCGCATGGCAGGACCAACGGAACCGGGACGTAATTCAGGTGGACTGGCGCTTCACAACCGAGGACGCCCGCATCAAGCTCAAGTCCCTATACCCATCAATACAACAGTGAGGCTCTACTAGTGTATGTGGGCCGGCACGGATGACCTGGCCGTCTTGGCCTTGGCGGCCGCTCTGGACCTAGCCCTTGGCGAACCGCCGTCCAGGTTTCACCCGACGGTCTGGATGGGCGGCACCATAGCTTTCGCCGAGAGGCTGGCGCCCAAGGACGGATGGCGGGGGTTGGCGGCCGGAAGCACTATGGTTGTCTTGGTCGTCGGCTTTTGGGCCGCTGCCGCATACTTCGCCGTCCGAGGGCTGCAAGACCTTCATGACACGGCCTATGTGCTGGTGGGGGCCGCATTGCTTAAGTCCACATTCTCCGTAAGAATGCTTCATCAAGCCGCTGCTCGAGTCCGGGCCGGGCTGGCCGGGGGCGACATGGAGCGGGCCCGCCGCGGCCTCCGGTCCTTGGTGAGCCGCGACCCCGCCCGGCTATCGCCGGGGTTGGCCGCCGCGGCCGTGGTGGAGTCGGTCTCGGAAAACATGTCCGACAGCATTTTGGGGCCGTGGCTGTTCTTCGCTCTTTTCGGCCTTCCCGGCGCAGTGGCCTACCGGGCCGTTAACACCCTGGATAGCATGGTGGGCTACCGGGGGGAGTACGAGTTTCTGGGCAAGGCGGCGGCCCGCTTGGACGACCTGCTAAACTTGATACCGGCGCGGCTGACCGGGCTTCTTGTGGTCTTGGCCAGCTCATTCTTGCCGGGCCAGAGGGCGGCGGGGGCCTGGAAAGTTATGTGGCGGGACCATTCCCGTACCCAGAGCCCCAACGCCGGTTGGCCCATGAGCGGCATGGCGGGGGCCTTGGGAGTAGAGTTGGGAAAAGTAGGCCATTACCGGCTGGGCGACGATACCCGGCCTATCGGCCCTCAGGACATCGACCAAGCAATCAGGTCCATGTACCTGGTTGCCGCGCTGGGCCTTGCCGCGGCCCTCGCTTTGGCCTATGTTCGCATTGTGATTCTCTAGCCCTGCCAAGCCCCAACCGGCGGATATGACTGACCAGTCACGGACAACCGAAAATACGGCCCCCCCTAGCCGTCCGGTGCATGGAGGGATCAAGCCCGCTGAGTTGCGGGCATTGGGTCTGAAGCCGGAGGAGGTCTTGGACTTTAGCGCCAGCATTAGCCCGATAGGCCCCCCGCCCGGCGTGTGGGAGGCCCTGCGCCAGGTGGACCTAGCGGCCTACCCCGACCCCCGGTGCATGGTACTTAGAGAAGCAATCTCCAACCATCTGTCCCGGTCGGAAGGGGCAACGGCCGGCACTGAGTGCATACTGGTGGGCAACGGCTCCACCGAGATAATTCACCTGCTCGCTCGGGTCTATTTGTCGCCGCCCCGGCCGGGGACCGCCAATACCGGGCTGCTATTCACCCCCACTTACGGTGAATACGCCGGCGCCTGCGCGGTGGCGGGCGCAGACGTTTCCTGCTTGGACGGCCGGGAGCGCCCCGGCTTTCGCTGGGACCTAGCCCAAGCCGTCCGCCGTATCGCCGCCGAGAGACCCAGCCTGGTCTTTTTGTGCAACCCAAACAACCCCACCGGCGTGTTCCTTGGGCGCGAGGAAGTGCATACTTTGGCGGCGGCAACCTGCCAAGCCGGGGGGGTGCTGGTCCTCGATGAAGCCTACGCGTCATTCGTCGAGGACCGCTGGGACTCTCTGCGTCTCGTGGAGCAAGCAGGTGTGGTGGTGATACGGTCCATGACCAAGGACTACGCGCTGACCGCTCTGCGCATTGGATATGCTATGGCCTCCCCTGACGTGACGGCCCGACTCGAGCGTTACCAGCCCGATTGGAGCGTTAACGGACTGGCTCAAGCGGCCGCTCTGGCAGCACTGGCCGATTCAGACTACCTGCCCAGGGCCCGGCGGGCTGTGACCCAAGCCAAGGAATACTTGTCGGACCGGTTGACCGGAATGGGTTTTCCGGTGCCGCCTTCCTCCGCCAACTTCTTGTTGGTGCGCGTTGGCGATGCGGCGGCTTGGCGGAGCAAGTTGGCGCGCCAAGGCTTGTTTGTTCGCGATTGCACCTCCTTTGGCCTTCCCGAGTATATCCGGGTAGGCATTCGTCCGCTTGCTGATTGCCAACGCTTGGTCCAAGCGGTTGCCGACCTGTGTCTGAACCGGGATTCATCGGATTAAGGGATTCGCAGGATTTCTCAATTCGGTAAGTCCGGGAATCAGAGAAATCACAGTTCAGACGAACGACTTGACCCTGCCAAGGGCCGGGGTAACTGTTCAGATTTGAGGGGAATCAGTCCTTCGACTCCGCTGCGCTGCGCTCAGGATGAGCGGTTCCGTGTTAGTGTGCTGACCAACTCTGAACAGTTACGGGCCGCAGGGCTTCCCTTGCCGTTTTCTACCGGTGTGAGTAGAATGAGTTGATCCCGCCGCAAGGAGTCCCAATGACTACTACCGACCAGACCGTTGCGCAGAACCGCTTTGCCGACACTTTTGGCTACCCCAAGGGCAGGTCGGTGAGCAAACTTAAGCCCTACATGACCAAGTATGTCCAGGAATTCGTTAAGCACTCGCCCTTTGCCGTCATGGCCACCAGCGATGCGGCAGGGCAGTGTGACGCCTCCCCCAAGGGTGGCAAGCCGGGGTTCGTCCGGGTATTGGGCGAGAAACATTTGCTCTTTCCGGACGTGGCCGGGAATAAACTGTTCCAGTCCTATCAAAACGTCGACTCCAATCCGTATATTGGGCTGCTGTTTATGATCCCGGGCATGAACGATACTGTGCGGGTCAATGGCAAGGTGACCATCGTCGGCAAGGAAGACTTGGACCAACGAAACGTCGACCTATCTTTGTACGAATACGACGATAACTCCAAACACCTCCAGGGAATGCTCATCGAAGTGACTGAAGCCTTCGGCCATTGCCCCCGGGCATTCAAATTTTCCCGCTTGTGGGACCTTGACGAGATCGCGGCTAACCAGGCCGAACGCCCCATCCCGGAGAGGTCTATTGACAGCTAAGAGAGGAAATAGCTGATGGTGACCATATCCTTTGAGAAAGAGACTCTTCCCAACGGGCTGGATGTCATTCTGCACCAGGACCACTCGATTCCTGTCGTGGCGGTCAATGTCTGGTACCACGTGGGTTCCAAGGACGAAGAGGTGGGCCATACTGGGTTCGCCCACCTCTTTGAACACGTCATGTTCGAAGGCTCCAAGCATCATAACCAAAGCTACTTTGAGCCTCTACAGAAAGCCGGGGCCAACCTTAACGGCTCCACCACTCCGGACCGGACCAATTATTGGGAAGATGTCCCCTCAAATTTCTTGGAATTGGCCCTGTGGTTGGAGTCCGACCGTATGGGTTTCTTACTGGAGGCGTTGGACCAACAACGGTTTGACATCCAAAGGGATGTGGTCAAGAACGAGCGGCGGCAGTCCTACGAAAACCGCCCTTACGGCATGGCTTATTGGCACATCCAGTCCGCCTTGTTCCCTATGCCCCATCCCTATCATTGGATGACTATTGGCTCGCAAGAGGACCTGGACGCCGCCAACCTGGAGGACGTCAAGGACTTCTTCCGTCGTTATTATTCGCCCTCCAACGCCAGCCTGGCTATTGCCGGCGACTTCCAGCGGGACCAAGTAATGGAGTTGGTCAACCGTTATTTCGGAGACTTGGCCCCCGGACCGCACCTGCCCCGCAAAGGACGGATGGATTCGGCCCTTGCCGGCCGGGTGGAACTGGAAATGCGGGACCGGGTGACCCTTCCCCGCCTATACATCTCCTGGCCCACTCCGCCCGACCTGGATGAGGACGATGCGCCCTTGGAGTTGTTGCAAGCGGTCTTGTCCGACGGCCTCAGCTCCCGCTTGCACCGGTCTCTGGTTTACGAACAACAGATCGCTCAGAACGTCATGATTCGTTACTATCCCGCAGAGATAGCGGGCCAGTTCACGGTCCAAGCGACCGCTGCGCCCGGACACGAGTTGGACGAGGTGGAGGCCGCCATCGAAACCGAGATAGAGCGGGTGCGGCGGGAACCTCCAACCGACGAGGAAATAACCCGCGTCAAGAACCGCATCGAGGCCAGCCATTTCCGCCAGTTGGCCCGGGTGGGCAGTTTCGGCGGCCGCGCCGACCAACTCAACCACTTCAATGTCTTTGGCCGGGACCCCGAGATGATCAACTCCAGCCTGGACCGATACTTGGCCGTTCAACGAGAGGACATCCTGCGGGTAAGTGAATCGGTGCTGGACCACCGGCAGGTAAGGATGCGGGTCTTGCCCGAAAATTCTTTCCGGTCGACTTCCACCCCGGCTATGGATCGGTCGGTTATGCCCCAGCCGGCCCAAGAACCAAGTTTCACGCCGCCTACCCCGCTACGGCGCCGGCTGGACAACGGCTTGGAGATAATCGCTGTGGAGCAGCCTGGGCTGCCCATAGTTACTTTTGGGTTGATGATGCAGGCCGGCGCCGCCACCGACCCGGAAGAGTTGCCTGGACTTGCCAGTTTTACCTCTCAGATGCTGGCCGAAGGCACAACGTCACGCACCAGCCAGCAAATAGCCTTCGAGTCAGAGTTCATTGGCGCCCGTATTTCCACCGAGGTCCGCCGGGAATACACCTTGTTGGCTACTGAAACCTTGTCAAAGCACTGGACCGGCGCTCTGAGCTTGATGGCCGACTTGCTCAAGAATCCCACCTTTCCGGAACACGAGCTGGAACGAGTGCGGCGGGAGCACTTGACGGACCTCCGCCGCAGTAAAGACGACCCGACCGCGGTGGCCGAGCACTTAATCGCCGGATTGGCCTTCAGCCGGGACTCGGGGTACGGCCACCCGATTCATGGCACGGAGCCCGCCTTGGCCTCGCTAACCCGCGATGACGTGGTCGGCCATTTTCGGAAAACGTACGGCCCCGGCCAGGCCACCTTCGTAATAGCGGGTGACGTGGTCTTGGACGATGTCGTGACGCAGGTCCAAGCGGCCCTGGGAGACTGGAAGGCGGATGGGCCGGTTGGCAAGCATAGCGAATACAAGCAAAACGGCAAACCCGGCGCCGCCGCGATCTACTTGGTGGACCACCCCGGTGCGGCCCAATCGGTGATCCGCGCCCTGCATACGACCATACCCCGCCAGCACTCGGACTATTTTGGCCTGCTGCTGTTAAACTCCGCCTTTGGCGGTCAGTTCACTGCCCGGTTAAACCAAAACCTCCGGCAGGACAAGGGGTACAGCTACGGGTATCATTCCCTCGTCATGTGGCATCAGGGACCGTCCTTGCTGTTCGCCGGAGGCAGCGTCCAGACAGCAGTAACCCAAGAGTCGGTTGCTGAGACCCTGCGGGAGTTCGACGACATTCACGGAGGCCGGCCCTTGACCCAGGAAGAGTTGGACGCGGCCAAGGCGGGCGTCCTCCAAGGCTACCCGGCCAGCTTCGAGCGGCCGGCGCAATTGATAAACCATCTTCTTCAAATGGCGCTGTTCGGTCTACCCAACGACTATTTCGAGACCGTGAAGCGCAATATTGAGGAAGTCTCCCTACAAGATGTCCACCGCATTGGCGCAGAGCTAATCCAGCCGGACCGGCTTTCGGTGTTGGTGGTGGGCGATCGGAAAGCGATAGAGCCGGGGCTTCGCCGTCTGGACCTTCCCTTGACGCTTTTGGACCACGAGGGCGCCCCTGTAGCAACGTAGGGCGCTCCTTTACAAGCGCAAAGTAATCGTCCAATAACTCCATACCGTCCTGCACCGAAACGCCCTGCAATACCGGCTTAGTTGGAAAGCCTGGCATCCCCTATGTCTGGGGAACGACGGCAGGTCAGGAGGCGGTCGTGGAACTGGATGTTAAAGGCCAACCTTTCAACTTAGACGCTACTCTGGAATGCGGCCAAGGACATCGCTGGCGAAGGGTCAAAGATGGCTGGTACGAGAGCGTAATCTGCGGCGAAGTGGTACGCATCCGTCAGTATGGCGGACCTAACCGCCCCGTGCAATTCAATTGCGCGTCGAACCATGCGTTGGTGGAGTGCCGCCTTCAACACCATTTCCGGCTGGACTACCCTATCGATCAAATCTACACCGACCTCCGCCAACGCGACAGCGAAATGGCCAAATTGGTGAACCGTTACTGTGGCCTGCGGGTAATGCGTATCGATCCCTGGGAGTGTCTGGTCTTCTTCATCCTGTCCGTCAGGTCTCGCATTTCTCGCGCCCAAGACAACATGGAGCGACTTTTAGACAAGTTCAGTTCGTCGGTCAATCCCGATCACGCTCTACGGCGAGCTTTTCCCAATGCCAGGAACCTTGCTGGAGCAGGCTTGGGAGAGTTAAAAGAGTTGCTGGTTGGGTTATCAGTCTACGGACCTAGAATCCAACAAGCCGCCGAGGCGGTGTCGAATGGATGGATTGACCTTGATGCTTTGACGAAAATGTCCTATTCACAGGTCATTAAAGAGCTTAATCGGCTGAGTGGAGTCGGGCCCAAAATCGCCAACTGCGTCGCCCTATTCTCTCTGGACAAGCTGGAAGCCTTTCCAGTGGACACCCATATACACAACGCCTTAATACGGTTGTATCGCCAAGTTCCAGGATTTCCTCACGCAAAGAGGCCGGAGGCCGCAAGCCTACAGGGTTGGGGCCAAAAGCGATTTGGAAAGTATGCCGGTTACGCTTCCCAGTTCCTCTTCATAGACCAATATAGAAGCACTCAACCTTGAAGGTAAGGGTGATTCCAACCACCGGCGCAACTTTCAAGATAGGAGCCAACCTTACACAGGGCCTTTTCATTATCGGAAAAGTCATTCTGAGCCGTAGGCGAGGAATCTAAAATTCTTTCAGCAAGAACCTGGTCCGAGTATCGAAGAAAGGGAATGCAGTCAAAGACTTTAGACCCCTCGCTCCGCTCGGGGTGACATTGGAGAGTGGCTTGGGGTGACATTGGAGAGTGGCTTGGGGTGACATTGGAGAGTGGCTTGGGGTGACAACAGAAAGACCCTGGCGGCTGGCTATCCTATCACAACCTGCTGACGGCCTCCCGCTGGGCCTGAAACAAGGGCTCCATGCCCCGGGCCGCTAGGGCCATTATCCGGTCAATGGTCTGACGGGAGAAAGGCGCGGCTTCGGTCGCTCCCTGAATCTCGACTACCTCGCCCCTCTCGGTGAGCACCACGTTGAAATCCGCTTGAGCCCGAAAGTCCTCTTGATAACACAGGTCCAGCAACAACCGGTCAGCCACCACGCCAACACTGACGGCAGCCACCGCCCCAAGCAAGGGCACTCGCGGCAACACCCGGTGTTTCACCAGCAGGCTCATGGCCTGGTACAGGGCTACGTAGGCGCCGGTGATTGCGGCGGTCCGTGTCCCGCCGTCGGCTTCCAAGACATCGCAGTCGATATGGACGGTACGCTCGCCCAAGGCCTCCAGATCGGTAGCGGCCCGCAATGCCCTGCCAATCAGCCGTTGAATTTCCTGAGAACGGCCGCTGATCCGGCCCGCGTCCCGGTCCCTGGGCGTCCGGGTGAACGTGGACCTCGGCAGCATGGAGTACTCGGCGGTTACCCATCCTTTTCCCTGGCCGCGCAAGAAGGCCGGCACCCGCTCGTCCAACGAGGCGGCGCACAGCACTTTGGTAGAGCCCATCTCAATCAGTGCCGAACCTTCGGCGAACTTCTGGTAGCCTGGAGTGATGGCCGTGGGCCTGATCTGGTCCCATAACCTGCCGTCGGCTCTCAGCAAAGCGGGCTGCTCCTGACTCGATGATTGCCCAGTCCACAGCCGGCCCTTGGGCTGACGATGGGCTGTAGCCCAGTATACATGACTTGACAGCTATCTATCAGTCCTCACCCATAAGGTCTCCCCGTCGCTGATAAACTCTATGGTCCCGTAGTGGTCCGTCCGGTAGACCAGGTCGGCACCAACAGCCCTGTTCAGCCTGTCGATAACCTCGGGATGCGGGTGGCTGAACCTGTTGGACGCTCCCGCTGAGACCACCGCCGCTACCGGGTCGACGCGGGCCAGGAAGGACGAAGTGGTTGAGGTCTTACTGCCGTGATGAGGGACCTTTAACACCGCGCTTTCTAATGCCGCGGAGCCCCGAGTCAACCGGCCTTCAGCCTCGGCCTCAATGTCGGCGGCCAACAAGAAGCTTACCCGGCCGTAGACGAGCCGGAGCACCACGCCGTTGTTGTTCTGGTCGGCGGCAGAACCGCCGATGGATGTTTCGCCGGGGTTGAGCACCTCCATGCTCAAATCCGGCTCCAAAACTATGCGGTGCCCGGCCCAGACCGGTATTGGGGTTGAGCCTTCCCGTTCCAACTGGGCCCGCCATTGAGGGTAAAGAGAACTCCCGGGGTACTCTAGCCCCACTAGGACCGAGGCCACTCCATAGTGGTCCAGCACCCTGAACAGACCTCGGCTATGGTCGGAGTCCAGATGGGTCAACACCATCATGTCCAGGCTGCGGTCGCCCCTTGGCAAAGTTCCGGCAAGGGCGTGGGCGGCGCTTTCCGCATCCGGCCCCCCGTCCACCAACACCTGCCGGCCTTTGGGCGTGACAATCAGGGTACTGTCGCCTTGGCCCACATCGAAAAAATACACGTGAAGCTTGCCATCCGGACCGTTGAGAAGCTGCAGCCACAAGAAAATACCGGCCGCCAACAGTACCGGCGTAAGAACAACTAAACCCAAGGCAGGGCCGGTAGGCTGCCCTGAAATGGGACTGGCGTCCCTTGGAGCAGCCGCTCTCAGGCTTAGACCTGGGAATAATCGCGATAATCGAAATCCGCTCCCGGCCAGCAGCAAGAGCGCGCCCAACACAACGTACCAAGTCCAGACCAAGCTGCTGCCAACCCATGCGCCGGAGACTGTGTAGCCCGGGGCCCAAGCAATCATCTCAATTAAATAGGACAACGGCATCCAGGTTATCCACCCAAAAAACTGGCCGACGACGGGGTGCAAAAGTCCGAATACCGCTGTGGCCAGGCCGCCGGAGAGGATCAGAGGCAAGGCTGGCAGAGCCAAAATGGTGGTGAATATGCCAAATAGCGGGACCCGTTCGAAATTGAAAGCAACTAGAGGCCAGGTAGCCAAGGAGGCCGCTATTGAAACCATGAGGGCGGTGGCTGTCCAGGTCAGGAGAGGCGTGAGCCAAGGCGCTATCCAGGCGGGCAAAGCGGCGCCCCGCCGGGCGATGGCCGGTGAAAATAATGTAAGGTACGGCAATGCCAGCGCGATGCCCGCCATTGCCGCAAAGCTAAGCTGGAAAGAGACCTGCTGCAACGCCTTGGGGTCGAATGCGGTCATGGCGGCGGCGCTCAATGCCAGGGCCGGCAGCACGCTGCGAGGGTGGCCCAAGGCCAAGGCGGCTAAATACACGCTGCCCATGATCGCCGCTCGCAACACCGACGGGGGCAGGCCGCTTACCAGGGCATACAGCCAGATGAGCAGCAACGGCAACACCAGATATATCGCCCAGCGCCGGCCCATTGCCGCTGCGGCCGCCGCCAGGCTTATGGCCATTAGGCTGCCCACGTGCAAACCGGAAATCGCCAGAAGGTGAGAAGTGCCGGTGTTGCGGAAATCTTGCACCAAGTCTTCCGGCAGTTGGCCCCGCTGTCCCAACAGCAGGGCCTTGGCAACTGCTGATTGGGGAACGGTCAGGGCGTCGTCGATGTTTTCCGAGAGCTTTCGGCGCAGGTCGAAAATACGTCCTCGCCAACCGCCTTTGGTCCCGTCCTCGGGGTTCAACACCGTCGTTGCTCGAGCGAAAACTATGCCGGAAATCCCTTGATTTGCCAGATAGGACGGGTAGTCGAAATCCGCCAGTTGCTTGGGCCGTTGCAACCGGCCTTCCATCAATAGAACATCGTTGTAGCGGAAAAAGGGCGGGTCTCGGAGCGACACCAGGGCGTCTGGAGGCTGGGCGTACACTAGGACTGCGGCCTCGATAGGCTCCATCCCACGGCCCCGGTCAATAGCTTCCACGACAAAGGTAAACCTGATACTCCGTGCGGTCGCCTCCGGGTCGTTGGAAACCTTCCCTCGCAGGGTTGCGGGCTGCTCGTCCTCGGACGCCAGTCGCGGCAGTGGCTGGTCGGCGGCTTCAACCCGCAGCAGCGCAAGCAACAGGATTGAGGCTAACACTACAGGCCACAAAGGCAACCGGTACAGGCGGAACAAAGCGCCGCCGGCCAAAACGGCCAGAAACAAGAGCAGGAGAGGCAGGGCGGGCGAATCGGTTTGCAGACCGATGTAGGTCCCGGCCAGCCATGCCGCCGCCAGCAACCCCAGCCTCATCAGCGTTCCAAGGCAACCGCAGAGGACTTAAAATTCACGGGCAGTGTCTCAGTTTGACCTATTGTTCAAGGTAATTCTCAATTAAACTGAGACACTACCAATTCACGAATGAGCTTGAATTTGACCAGTGCCGTCACTATCCATCGCACACAGCAACCAGTCCTACAATATTTTCAAAGGTCGCCACGCCTATGCCGGAAATCTCGGTGATCTCCTCTACCGAAGCAAAGAGGCCGTTTTGCTCCCGGTAGGACACAATGTCGTTGGCCCGCACCGGTCCGATGCCGGGCAGTGTTTCCAACTGGACCGCGGAAGCAACGTTCAGGTCCATCAGGCCGTCGCAAGAAGTTTCAACCGCGGGCCCCGACTCTCCGGCAAGGGACGCTCTGGGAGACGGGGTCTCGCCGACCCTGGGAATGTGGTACTGCTCCTCGTCTTTGACCCGGAGCGCCAAATTGACTGCCTCCAGGTTGGCGTCGGCGGTGGCGCCGCCAGCGGCAGACAGCGCATCGGCCAAACGGCGGCCCGGCTGCAACCGGTAGACTCCGGGGCTTCGGACCGCGCCGCTGACGTAGACCATTATGTCCTCTGCCGCACCGGGACTGGCAGCGCCGTCGCTATTTGCGCCCGTATTACTTTCGGTTGCCTTAGGAGTGGGGAGCACCACTTGGATCGGGGCGTTATCGTCGCCACGGACGAAAATCAGCACGGCGGCGAACACCAAGGCTGTGACGATGGCCGATAACGCCGCTATTGCCAGTGTGCGGCTGCTGATGAGGGACATTAGGCGGCCGCCGCTGGGAACAGGTCGCTTGTGTTAAGCATAAGAGTCCGATTATAATTTAGGCCAGTTTATAACGAAAGGGGACATGGCGTGACTACTATTCAACCATCTTCCGACGGCAAGAGTGAGTTGCACGCCTTCTTCAAGGGCAAAGTAGTTCCCGTCAGTCAAGCCCGTGTCAACGTCATGACCCACGCCCTCCACTACGGCACGGGAGTATTCGAAGGAATCCGAGGCAATTGGAACCAGGAAAAGGAGGTAGTGTATATCTTCCGGCTGCGGGAGCATTACCGGCGTTTCTTCCAAGGGTGCCGTATTCTGATGTTGGACATTCCATACTCGTTGGATGAGTTGTGCGACATCACGGTGGACTTGGTGGAGCGCAACGGGCACCGGGAGGACATCTACATACGCCCCCTGGCTTACAAGAGCGCCGAAGTCGTGGCCAATCTCAAGCTCCAAGAGTTGTCTTCCGACTTCACCCTGATTACGGTTCCTTTTGGTAACTACCTGGGCACCGACGTGCTACGATGTTGCACCTCCTCATGGCGCCGGACTGACGACCCCATGATTCCCACCCGGATCAAAAGCTGCGGAAACTATGTCAACAGTATCTTAGCCAAAACCGAAGCAACCCTGGCCGGGTTTGACGAGGCTATCATCCTGAACCAAGACGGCCACGTGAGCGAGGGCTCCGGCGAAAACGTGTTCATGGTGTCCGGCGGTCGGTTGATAACCCCTGCCCTGTCAGACAACCCGCTGCCGGGTATTACCCGCGATACCATCATTCACCTTGCTCAGAGCGAGCTTGGCCTGGAAGTGGTTGAGCGGAGCGTGGACCGCAGCGAGCTTTATCTTGCCGAAGAAATGTTCCTTACCGGCACTGCCGCCCACCTGACGCCAGTGGTGCAACTGGACAGCCGGCCAATTGGCGATGGCAACCCCGGACCTATTAGCTTGCAGTTGCAAGAAAGGTACTTCGACATCGTTTTCGGACGAAACCCCAAGTTCTTACATTGGTGCACCGCAGCCGCGCCGCGAATGGTCGCTGCCTGACCCATGGAGGAATCTCCTAAGTGTCTTGGGACGGCTTAACCTGGGTTAGCCTCATTGTGGTTTCTTACTTGATTGGAGGAATACCCACCGCGTATATTGCTACGCGCTTGCTCACCGGCCAAGACATCCGGCAACTCGGCGACCGCAACCCCGGAGCCGCCAACGTCTTCCGCAACGTAAGCCCGAAAGCCGGGATGTTGGTCGGAATCGTCGACATTGCAAAAGGGGCAGCGGTCATAGTGCTGGTGCGGGGTTTGGCCGATTCAACGGCCTTGGAGATGTCGGCCGGAGCAGCGGTTTTGGTCGGGCACAACTGGCCGGTGTACCTGGGGATGCGCGGGGGCCGCGGGGCTGCCACCGCCATCGGCGTTTTGCTTGGCCTGTTGCCGGTTTTGGCAATCCCAGTAGGCGCCGTCACCCTGCTGATCCTGTTCCTGAAAAGAAAAGCAATTCTGGCTATAGCCTTCTTCCTTATTTCGGTCCCTATTTTGGCATGGCCTGTTGGCTACTCCTATCCTGTAGTTATTTACTCTGTTGCCGTGCCTGTGTTGGTGGGCTTAACCCACTACTTCAGTGTGCGGACTCCATCCTCCCAAACGCGCTTGGACGTAGAGCCGGACTCAACCGACGAACAAATGCTGCCCCAAGGCTAGCCGTCTCTGTGACCGGCTCATTCATCCTTGACTACTACCTCCTGGTTTTCCTGGTATCGTGCGGTGTTTTCCAAATGGCCGGGGCATATAAAGGGCTCATCGGCATTCTCTACCTTAAATATCGCCCTGGGTCATTTTTCTTGGGGCTGGCGCTAGCCATCGGCTCCTTCACCTGGTTTTTTCTCTCCGAGCCTCGGAACGTACCCGATACTGCCCAAGGATTGAACGGTAATGAGCAGTTCGCTTACTTCTTCGCCGGCTCGGGCGCCGCTCTTGCTTTCACGCTGTTGCTGTCTTCGTTAATCAACCGGAAATTATCTGCCGAGCGGTCTGAATTCCCGGCGGGCCTGGATGCCCTGAAGCATTGCAGTTACTTGCGCGCTCTTTACCGGACCTGGCGAATCCCTTGGCCGGACAGACCCCCGGAGACACCCAAGATTGAGTCAACCGGCAACGGGCTAACGGGCCGGTGTGGCGCAAGTTTCGGAAAACTGGTTCTCCGGCTCAAGATGATCGCTCGCTTTGTCGCCCAAACAAGGTAAATAGCCGCTTTCAAGCAAGTGGCCGGCTGGTGGCATTAGAAGCGGAATTGGTGGCTTGGCTGAACCAGAGTGTCGGGAGGTTCTACCTCCTGGACCGGTTCATTTACTTACTGGTCAGCGATTACTTCTTGCCGCTGCTGATGTGCTTTTGGGGACTGGGGCTTTGGTTCCACGGAAGGGACGCCAAAAGCCGGGAAACCAACCAACGGGGCGTTTTGACCGGCGCCATCTCGCTGGGTTTCGCTAATCTGGCGGTGTTGCTGCTGAACCAACAATACTTTCGGGAGCGGCCCTTCATTCAGCACCACCTTGCCAACCTTCTGTATGCCCCCACAGACTCTTCCTTCCCCGCCAATCCGGCGGCCGTGGCCTTCGCTTTGGCCGTGGGCGTCTGGATGAAGAACCGGCGCGCCGCGTTGGTGCTGATTTTCCTGGCGGCATTGTGGAGTCTTGCGCGGGTGGCCAATGGACTGCACTATCCCAGTGATGTGCTGGCTGGCGGTCTTATCGGCGTAGCTGTCGCTTGCTTGGTGACGCTGGGATTGCGGGCTATCGAACCGGTTCCGACCTGGGTTTTAAGGGCTGCTAGATCGCTGCACTTAGCCTGAGCCGGCAACGGTTTAGAAACTATCTGGCTCTGTTGATAAACCTGTCTCACGTCCGTTCCTGGTGTTATACTTTTCATCGAAGATAGCCCGCTGCCGTTTTGAGGGACTCTTGGCCGGACCTATTACTGAAAACCTGCCCTCCCCCTCAGTGCGCAGCCGGTAAACTTTGTCCGGACCTAGTCCTGCCGCTCGAAAAAAGAATACTTCCATAAGCTAGGAGGGAACCATGAAAGTCGTAGCCGTTCTCTACCCCGGAGGTCCGACGGCAAAAGAAACCCCGGAGCTCCTGGGATGTGCGGAAAACGCTCTTGGGTTGCGTGAGATGTTGGAAGCGCGGGGCCACGAACTGGTGGCGCTGACCGACACTCAATCAGGACTTGACCAGGAGATCCCGACCGCGGACGTCCTGATCGCCACGCCCTTCTGGCCGGCCTACATCACCAGAGAAAGGATCGAAAAAGCGCCGAAGCTTCGCCTCCTCCTCACCGCGGGCGTTGGGTCCGACCATTTCGATCTAGCCGCTGCGGCGGAGCGAAACGTCACCGTGGCCGAGATCACGGGCAGCAATGTCGTCAGCGTGGCTGAACACGTCGTGATGCAGATCCTCACCCTGGTTCGCAACTATATCCCTGCCTACTACGAAGTGATCGAGGGCGGTTGGGATATAGGTAAGATCGCCGCAAAATCTCACGATCTGGAGGATAAGGTCGTGGGTATAGTCGGCATGGGGCGTATTGGGCAGCGAGTGGCGGCCCGGCTTAAACCCTTCGATGTGGATACCTATTATTTTGATTATCGGCGTCTGAGCACTACGGAGGAGCAGCTCCTGGGGGCTCGTTACTCAAACCTGGATGCTCTTATTCGGCGGTGCGACGTGGTCAGCATCAACATCCCCCTGACGCCGACAACACAGGGGTTGTTCGACCGGGAGCAGCTTTACAGCATGAAACAGGGCGCCTACTTGGTCAACACCGCCCGGGGGAGAATAGTCGACACCGAGGCGCTGGTGGAAGTGATGGAGAGCGGCCACCTGGCCGGATATGCCGGCGACGTATGGTACCCTCAACCGGCGCCGGCCGACCATCCCTGGCGGAAGATGCCCAATCACGCGATGACGCCGCATACATCCGGAACATCACTGGAGGCCCAGAAACGGTACGCCGACGGCGTCCGCGATTGCTTGATAAATTTCTTTGAAGGCCGTCCTATCGACCGGGAATACTTGATCGTTGATGGCGGCAGGGTCACCAGTCCCAGCTACAGTTACGCTTATGAGAGCTAGACGGTGTTGTCTTTGACGGCTGAACTCTAAATTCAAAGGAGACCTCTGTGACCACAGCAACTCCCCATGAGGCCCAAACACAGATTATAAACCTGGTTAGGGATTTCGTGCGCCGGGAAGTAGAGCCGGTCGCGAACCGGTTGGACCGGGAGGACGAGGTCCCCTTGGACCTCATCGACAAGATGAAAAAGTTGGGCTTGTTCGGGATTACCGTGCCCGAAGAGTACGGCGGGATGGCCCTCGACTACACTACCTTCGCCATGATCTTCGAGGAGATCAGCAAGGGCTTCATGAGCCTGAGCGGGGCTATCGGCACCCACCACATCCTGACCTATGTCCTGACCCATTACGGCACTGAAGAGCAGAAGCGGCGGTTCCTTCCGGACCTGGCGGCAGGACGCAAGCGGGGCGGGCTGGCCCTCACTGAACCCGGCGCCGGCACAGATGTGGCGAATTTGCAAACAACCGCGACGAAAGATGGAGAGGAATACGTCCTAAACGGCACCAAGATGTTCATCACCAACGGCCGCTACGGAGACGCCTTTTGCCTGCTGGCCCGCACCGATCAAGCCGCTGAACCCAAGCACCGGGGAATTAGCTGCTTTGTTGTGGAGAAAGGAGGCTCCGGCTTCCGCGTCGGACGGGACTTGGACAAGCTGGGCTACCGGGGCTTGGACACCTCTGAGTTGATTTTCGAGGACTACCGCATACCGGCGGAGAACCTAGTGGGTGGACAAGAAGGCCGGGGTTTCGGCCAAGTGATGAGCGGCTTGGAAACGGGGCGAATCAACGTGGCGGCCCGGGCTGTGGGCGTGGCCCAAGCAGCCTTTCAGGCCGCCATACACTACGCGCAACAGCGGGAAACTTTCGGCGTCCCTATCTCCCAGCACCAAGCTATCCAACTGAAACTGGCGGATATGGCCACCAAAATCCAAGCGGCCCGCCTTCTGACCTATGACGCCGCCGCCAAAAAGGACTTGGGCCAACGGGTGGACCTGGAATCGGGTATGGCCAAGCTGTTCGCCAGCGAGACCTGCCAGGAGGTGGCGCTGGAAGCCATGCGGGTCCACGGCGGCTACGGCTACATCAAGGACTCTCCGGTGGAACGATACTACCGGGACGCGCCCTTGATGATCATCGGCGAAGGCACCAACGAGGTCATCCGGCTTGTCATCGCCCGCCAGCTATTGCGCCGGCCCGAATACCAGGTTTAATCCTTGATGCTGGGGATTACCCAGGCCGGACTACCTGGATCACCAAGGCGGCGATGATGCCGCCGCCGATGGCCAAGGTTGCTAGGAACAGCCGGTCTATCCTGGCATTGACCCCGCGTATCTCTTGGCGGAAGTCCCCGACTTCACCTCGTATCTCTTGGCGGAAGTTCCCGACTTCCTCTCGTATCTCTTGGCGGAGGTTCTCAACTTCTCCTCGTATCTCTTGGCGGAAGTTCTCAACTTCCCCTCGTATCTCTTGGCGGAAGTTCTCGACTTCCCCTCGTATCTCCTGAAAGCCTTGGTCCATCCGGTGATTGACCGACCGGAGTTCACTGCGGACATCCTGGAGGGCGATAACCATCTGCTCCATTTGCCCTTCCAGCCGCCCCAGCCGGGATTCGTCGGAATCGGTTGCCGTCGTCATTGCGGACTCTACATAAAGTGATTAACTATATTATCGCGCATTCAATCTTCTTCAGCGTCCCTGCCAGCGGGGCTTGCGCTTCTCGGTGAAAGCCCTGGGGCCCTCTTTGGAGTCCTCGGTGGTAAGCAACTGGTCGTACATATGGTAAGTAAGCGAAGAAATGTCCTGGGTGGACATGTTCAACCCCCGGTAGGCCAGCTCCTTGAAATACTGGACCGCTAAGGGCGCGTTTTCGGCTATTTGGCTGGCTAGGGCCAGGGCCTCGGGCATTAGTTGGTTGGCGGCAACCACCTTGTTTAAGAAGCCCATCTCGTAGGCCCTCTGTGCGCTGACCGGCTGAGCGGTAAACACCAGCTCCAGCACTGCGGACAAGGGCAGCATCTTGGGCAGGATGGTCCCAAAGGGCGGCAATAGACTCCACTTGGTTTCGGTGATGCCCAGTTTTGCCTCTTCGGCCGCGATCCGGAGGTCGCACATCTGGGCTATGGACCAGCCTCCGGCCAGGGCGAATCCGTTTACCGCAGCGATCAAGGGCTTCCATGTCTGGGGCCACATGTAGGGCCGGTCGGGCGACATGCTATGGTAAGCCCGCGCTTGGATTCCCTCGGCGTTGTCCACCGCCCGCTCCTTCAGGTCCCGCCCGGCACAAAAGGCCCGCCCCGTCCCGGTGATGATGCCAACGAAGGCATCGGCGTCTTCGTCGAACTCGGTGATGGCCTCGGCCAACTCTTGACGCAATTGCCGGTTGATTGAGTTTAACGCCTCTGGACGGTTGAGGGTGATAGTAACCACATTTTCTTGCTTATCGTAGAGAACCGTCTCGCCCATACTCTGCCCCTGCCTGGTTGTTCATTAAGAAGGTCTTAGGCGTACTCGCCCAGATGGGCCCCCCCGATCACGTGTATGTGGCCGTGGCTTTGGCTTTGCATCCCGTCTCGTCCGAAGTTGGAGAGAACCCGGAAGCCTTTGGGAGCAAGCCACCATCCCATATCCACCGCCACACTGCCCAACCTGCTCATCAGGCCGCTGCTCCACATTTCGCTCTGCCCCATGTGTTTCTTGGGTATGACCAACAGCATGAGAGGGACCCAGGTCAACTGGTTAACTATGACGATAATCTCCTCGTCCAGGTAACGCACCCTGGCGGGAGACCGCTCGGCGACAATATCGCAGAACACGCAATTGGCAGCTACGGTCAATGGTGTTGTTCTCCTTGGGCCTAGCATACCCGGAGGCATTGCCCTGTGAATATAAGGGGGGGCAATTCCCTTGTCAATGCGGACGGGAAGGTTAACCAGGGCCTTTCGGTTCTTGGCGCGATTGTCTGAACCTGGATTCATGGGATTACGAGATTATGGGACAGGCTCATGGTGGTTGACTGTGCCCCGCTTGGGTTATGTTTCTGGCAGGCCGACGGTGTGATATTATGGTCGTTGGAGGCAACTGTGTTTGGACTTGGCGTTTTAACTGTAAGTACTTCCGGGCATCAAGGCACCCGGCAGGACAGCAGTGGTCAGGCTATTAAGGACGCGCTGGAGCCCCAGGGCTACCAGGTGGTCCGCTACGAGATCGTTCCCGATGACCGACGAGTGATAGCGGACCGGCTGTCCCAGTGGGCCGATGCACCGGATGTGGACCTGATCGTGTCCACTGGCGGCACCGGCTTGGGACCCTATGACGTCACCCCCGAGGCTTGCATGGAGGTCATCGATAAAGAAGTCCCCGGCTTGGCCGAGGCGATGCGGGCCGCCACCTTGCAGTTCACTCCCATGGCTATGCTCAGCCGGTCGGTGGCCGGAATCCGCGGCAACACCCTGATCATTACTCTGCCGGGCAGCACCAAGGGGGTGCGTGAATGCTTGGACGTGGTCAACTCCGTTCTTCCCCACGCCTTAGAGTTGCTAAAGAGTGAGGCCGTTAGCGAGCACCCCAGATAGGGCTATGTTGCCTGCCCTGGGAAGCGGCTTGCTGCGCGACAGGTTTTCTATCATTGCGAGCGGATGCGCGGCGGAAGAGAGGAATCTCAGTTGTGCGACTTGACACTCTTCAGCCGGTACACCCCGTCAGAATTGCTAATGGTCTTGCGAAGGCCACGTATGAATATGAAAAGTGAGGGAGCACCATATGCCACCGTTGCCTATCGTTCCGATAGTAAAGGGGTTGCTTGGTCTGGGTGGGATTTAGGAGGTTCCAGGGACAGACCCGATGTACCATTCTCAGGTAGCGCATTCCGTGTTCCGGCTGGGACAATCCACAAGATTGAATTGAACGTGAAATCCGGTTGGTCGATTGAGTATGGTTTTTCTTCGGACCACGACATCAACTTTCTATTCATTGGCCCGCGCGGAGTCGCTGTAGTAACCAAAGACCGCTCCTTCGGAGAGAAAGACAAGATCAAGGTGCCTTCTCCCGGGGTCTACACCATGTTATTTGACAACGAATCGTCAGTGTTTGCCTCCAAGAATGTAACTTGCGAGTACCGTATTGTGAAGTGACCGAAGTGGGGAGGGTAATATGGCTCAACGAAGCCCTGTCCCAACGGTGAACCTCATCAGTGCAGATATACTATAGTGCGAACGCGGGGTCCAGGGGCGTTGGAGCCGCGGATACCCGCTCCGTATCGGAGTATGGGGCAGGTATTTCGTGGGTATGACGGAGGGTATTTTTAGAAGGATGACAATGAAGCCGGGTCAAAAAGTGGGACGCAGGAAGTGAGGCGAGGGACTGTCGTTGGAGAAACTTACCTTTCGAGAGCTGGATAGATGAAGGAAGGACCACCGGAGAACAACGTTGTATACTGGCCCAGAGTCAAGGAGATTCTGGATGGCATAATGGCGCGCTGGGTTGAGCGCCGGGGCAGAAACCCTCTTCCCGGAATTCACCGTTTTTACTGGGACTCACCGCAGCAACTGGCTGAATCTGTGCTATCCGGCATTCGGGCCATCGAACCCGGTGTTCCGGGGCGTGAAACCCAGTTCGTCCGCTCTCTGGCCAGGTCTGTGGGCACCTGGGGCCGGATGCCCCTGCGGGGGCCCTTTCTTTCCGATGAAGAAATCGACGAGATAGTCTCTTGGATCGACGGGGGCATGCCCGAAGGCCCACCGGAGAGCGGCGGACAGTCCACCGCGGACAGCGCCGCTGAAAGCAGCGGATAGCCTTCCTGAGCAGCAACTCAGCAGGTCGTGGGTATAGCTTGATCAATGTCCCTTAGTGTGCCATCCCTGAAATAAACATCTCGTTCCCATCGGCCCACCGAAAAAGCATATAGAGGCGCTTCTCGGAAAAAGAAGGGTCGGGTGTATTGGTGATGTGTGAGTTACTGAAGGATGCCAGTAACTTGGGAAACACAGCACCTACTAAACTAAAGCCAAGGTGGGATGTGCATTTGCCGTAGGCTTGGAATCGAGCCACGAGTCTTGCGGGAGTGCTTCGGCCCTTGATTGCAGGACTGTTCGGCAGCGCCGTTTCACCTCGCCTTTCCGGTCGGCCAGCCCGGCCAGGAATTTGCCGACCCTGGCCTGCACCGCCACCCTGCTCCGCAGACACAGATTGCCAGTGGCCTCCTCTCTCACCCAGCCCCAGATAGCCTCGTCGGCGTTGAAGTCTGGACTGTAACCCGGCAGGTTCACCAGCTGCAGCATCAGGTCCGGCGTCCTCAGATACTCGCGCACCGGCTCCCCACGATGGGCTGGAGCATTGTCCCAGATCACGCTGAGCGGCCCAGGATGCTTTTCCCTCAGTTGCATCAGGAAGGCAACTGAGGTCCCAGCGTTGCTGTTGCCCTCCAGTTCCATCCATTCCACTTCTCCCGTCGCCAGGCACACCGCCGAGTAGTAGCTGGCCTTCTCCCCATACCGCGGGCTGGTCGAGTCCACCAACGCCAATTCCCCTTTCGGCACCCACTTGCCCCGCAGTTCCGCGTCCGCCCGGAAGTGGGCCTCATCAACAAAGAATATCTTGGCTCCGGTTTGTATCGCCTGCTCCGACAGGGCGGCGTAATCCGCCACGAAGGCGTCCCGCTTGGCCGCATCAGCCTTGACCAGGCGCTTCTTGGGACGCTTGAAGGCAAATCCCAACCGGTGCAGGTAATTCAGGCAAGCGCTGCGACTCAATCTGATGCCAAACCGTTGAGAAACAAACTCCCGCACCACCTTCCAATACCAGTTGGCCAATTCGATACCCGACCTGTCTGGGGAGTGCTGCACTGCCCCTTTCAACTCCTCCTGCTGCGCTTGGTCAAGGGCGGGGGGGAACCACCGGTCTGCTCGAATATCAGGGCCGCAGGCCCGCCCTCGCCGAAGGCCGATGCCCATCGTCCGATGGTGTGGGGGTCCCGCTCCAGCGCCTCCGCTGTTGCCGCTGCCGTCCAACCCTGGGCCAGCAACCAGATGGCCTGCCAGCGCTCCCGCTCCCGGGGCGTGGGCGCCATAATCGTCCGCCGGTGCAAATCCCTGATACCCATTTGCCATTGTTCGAGAAACCGGTCCATCTCCCTCACTCCCATCACCAACCCCTCCCAAACTCCAGCATAGGCCAACCCGGTTCCTCCACAAATTTACTCCATGGTTCTGCGCATTTCACCCTGGCTTTGGTTTAGTAGCTGACCATCATTGAAATGATGGCTGGTGAGATATGATGGGTTAGCAGTCAAAAAAGAAAATCGGGAAGCGGGGATGGATGTGATGATGAAGAAATACCGAGTGGGACTTACGGAGGAGGAACAGGAGGAACTGAAGGGATTGGTGTCCAAGGGTTGGGCGGCGGCTTACAAGCAGACTCACGCCCGCATTCTGCTGCTTAGCGATGAGAACCAGGTTGATAGCGCAATGAGGGACGAGGATATAGCCTGGGTCCTGAAGGTGGGCAGCGCCACGGTGGAACGGGTGCGCCGCCGGTGCGTGGAGGAGGGCCTGGAGGCAGCCCTGGGACGCAAACAGCAGCTAAAGCGCCGCAAGAAAAAGCTGGATGGTCAGGGTGAGGCCCACCTGGTAGCCTTGGCCTGCTCTCAACCGCCGGAGGGACGGGTCAGTTGGACGCTGCAAATGCTGGCCGATGGATTGGTGGCGCAGGAGATAGTGGATAGCATCAGCACAGAGACGGTGCGCCGGACTCTGAAAAAAACGAACTCAAGCCTTGGCTGAAAGAATGCTGGTGCCTCCCGCCCCAAGGGAGCGCGGACTTTGTGTGCGGCATGGAGGACGTGTTGGAGGTCTATCACCGTCCCTACGGAGAGGGGGAGGTGCTGGTGTGTCTGGACGAGACCAGCAAGCAACTGGTGCAGGAGACCCGCCAACCCCGTCCGTCGCGGCCGGGGGCAGCCATGGCATACGATTACGAATATCAACGCAACGGAGTGAGCAACCTGTTCATGCTGTTCGCGCCCCTGGAGGGATGGCGGCGGGTGGAGGTCACGGACCGGCGCACCAAGGCCGACTGGGCACGGGTGGTCAAGAAACTGGTGGACGAGGACTATGTCGACAAGGAGCGGATAGTCTTGGTGATGGACAACCTGAACACCCATCATCCGGCATCCCTATACCAGGCTTTCGAGCCGGCGGAGGCACGGCGCATTGCCCAACGGCTGGAGATACATTACACCCCGAAGCACGGGAGTTGGCTTAATATGGCCGAGATCGAACTGGGGGTGCTGGCGCGGCAGTGCTTGGATCGCCGGATACCCAGCCAGGAAGTCCTGGAACGGGAAACAGGCGCATGGCAGGACCAACGGAACCGGGACGTAATTCAGGTGGACTGGCGCTTCACAACCGAGGACGCCCGCATCAAGCTCAAGTCCCTATACCCATCAATACAACAGTGAGGCTCTACTAGTAGTAAAACAAAAACTGCCGGAGCCGACAACTTAGTGTGCCTACTCCGGCGGTTTTTTGGGCCTATTTAGGCGGCGCTTACCGCCGCTGGCTTTGCTGCTCTAGACCATCGGCTCCTTAGTCTTATTGTAAACCTGAATCCGTGCGCTCTTGTAGTCCAACACGCAAACGCGACCTTGTCGGTCAATCTTCACGGCGTTGGGGCGTTGGAAGCGTTTTTCGACGTCCGGATTGTGAGCATATGCCAGGGCCCGCTGGCGAATGTGGTCCGGGTTGGCCCGGAGATTGGCTAGGGCCCATTCAGACAATTGATTATCCCCAAGGAGCGCGGTGACAAACCGGCCCTCCGGATTGAACACTTGGACCCGGTCGTTTAACCAGTCCGCCACATAAATGTCCCCGTCCTCGTCCACACAGACTGCGCTAGGCCGGTTAAACTGGCCGATGCCGCTGCCTGACTGGCCGAAGCTCATCTGCCATTCGCCGTCGGCAGTGAACTGCTGGATGCGGTCGTTGCGCCAGTCGGCCACCAACACCTGCCCGTCTTTGTCCAGGCCGATGCCCCAAGGAAGGTTAAATTGGCCCGGTCCGTCTCCGAAACTGCCGAACTTACCTTTAAATTGGCCGTCAAGGGAGAATTTCTGCACTCGATGATTTCGGCTATCGGTCAGGAACAAAGTGCCGTCACCGCTTATAGCAATGCCTGCGGGCCGGTCCAATTCCCCGTCGCCGGAACCTGCTCTGCCCCAACTGCTCAGGAACTCACCGTCTTTGTCAAAGATGCTGATGCGGTTCAGCCACTCGTCGGCGACGTAGACGTTGCCCTGGGTGTCCAAGGCTATAGACGTGGGCCACATGACCTGCCCCTCTGCTTCCCCGTAGGACGAGAACTCAGTGATGTACTCTTCGTTCATCGTCAGCATGGTGATGTGGACACCATCGGGCCGTTGCTCATAGGAACGGTTTAACACGTAGGCGACGTCGCCGTCGCTAATTGCCATGTCCACCGGGTTGGCGAAGCCGTTGCCGGTCAACGAGTTCCTCCCCGCTGTATGACTGTATTCATAAGCACGCTCGTTAAGGCCGAAAAAATGAGTGCTCATGGCTCTTACCTCCTTATATTAAAATCAGACAGGCTGCTTCGGTGGCAGTCTTTTCCTGCCAAAGCAGCCTCTGTTTCCATTTTAACCGGCCGACAGCCATCGAATCCCTGCTAGATGATGTCGCTTAGACATACTACAGTCCGGTTTTACGGAACACTTACCCAATCGAAGTGACCTCCGCTGACTGTGTTGCCCTAGACCAATACCGGGTCGTGGGTCTTGGTGTAAATCTGAATACGTCCCCGCTGGGGATCCAGCACGCAAACGCGACCCTGCCGGTCTATCTTCACGGCGGTGGGGTGGCAGAAGTTTTGTTCGAAGCCGGGATTGTTGGCATATGCCAGAGCCCGCTGTCGAATATGGTCCGGGTTGGCCAAGAGTTTATCTTTGGCCCGTTTGGACATTTCATTATCACCAAACATCTGGGTTACAAACCGGCCCTCCGGGCTGAAGACCTGGACACGGTCGTTTAACCAGTCCGCCACATATATGTCCCCGTCGCCATCCACACAGACAGAGTTGGGCCGGTTAAACTGGCCGACGCCGCTGCCTGATTGGCCGAAGCTCATCTGCCATTCGCCATCGGCGGTGAACTGCTGGATGCGGTCGTTACGCCAGTCGGCCACGAACACCTGGCCGTCTTTGTCCAGTGCGATGCCCCAGGGAAGGTTAAATTGCCCCGGTCCATCCCCGAAACTACCAAACTTACCTTTGAATCGGCCGTCCAGGGAGAATTTTTGCACTCGATGATTACGGCTATCGGTCACAAACAAAGTGCCGTCGCCGCTTATAGCAATGCCTGCCGGCCGGTCCAATTCCCCGTCGCCGGAACCTGCCTTACCCCAACTGCTGAGGAACTCCCCGTCTTTGTCGAAGATGCTGATGCGGTTCAGCCACTCGTCGGCGGTGTAGACGTTGCCTTGAGGGTCAAATGCTATAGACGTGGGCCAAACGTGCTGTCCCTCGTCTTCCCCGTAGGACGAGAATTCGGTTATGTACTCCTCGTTCAGCGTCATCATGGTAACGTGGACACCATCGGGCCGTTGCTCATAGGACCGATTTAGAACATAGGCGACGTCACCTTCGCCAATCACCATGTCCACCGGGTTGCGGAAGCCGTCCCCGGAGAACTCGTTGCGCCCCAGCGAATGACTGTAAACATACGTTCGCTGGTTAAGGCCGAAGAAATGAGTGCTCATACCTCTTAACCTCGTTATCTTTAAATCAGATAGGCTGCTCCGATTACATCCTTAGCCCCGTCGAAGCAGCCTCTGTATTCCATTCAGACCGGGCGACCCCCACTGACCCGCCACTTGTTGATGCCGGTTAGACGATGTCGGTTAAAGGTGCCGCAGTCCAGTTTTACAGGAACTTTACCCGCTCGAAGTTGCCGCCGACGATCGGCGTTGGGTCCAGACCGAGCCAGCCCTCCAAGATGGTGGAATAAACCCCGCGGAAGTCCTGGGTGGGCCTCAGGTTTCCACCCTCCTCGTGATCGGCGGGCTCGAGAGACGGATACTCGCCGTAGACGCCGCCCTTCACGTGTTCTCCTACCGCGAAGGCAATGCCGGCAGCGCCGTGGTCGCTGCCTGAGCCGTTGTCGGCAATTCTGCGGCCAAACTCGCTGAACATGAACAGCATCACGTTATCGCTGGCCTGGTGGTCGCGCAAGTCGGTCATGAAGTTGTCGACGGTGTTGGATACATCGGTCCACAAACCAGCGTGCAGGAGCGCCTCGTTGGCGTGAGTGTCGAAACCGTTGTAAGGAGACATGGTGAATAGCACACGGGTACCAAAGCCAGCCAAGTGGGTCTGGGCAATGTTCTTCATGTACTGGCCCACCGAGCTGCCGGAGTACTCCACGTTAGACGTGTAGCTGTCCGGCGCGGTGGAGAGGATGTCGGCCCCTTTCAAGGCATCGGTGCCGGTATTGCGGATGTAGTCAACGACCGGACCGAGGCCGACGGCCGGCGCGTACATTCGCCCGAACACGTCTAGGGCCTGGGAGCGCTGGTCCTCACCTTCGATCTTGGTCAGCAGCCCGTAGGTCTCCAAGTCACCCACCGACGCCACGGGAACCCCGTCCTTGGCCATCGCACTGGGCAGGCCTCGTCCGAAGTTGACACCGGTCAGCACGTTTTCGGCGTTAGGATCGAGTTCCCCGATGGCCCGTCCCAGCCAGCCTTCGACGCCCTGAATTTCGGGCTCGGCGGTCTGCCAGATGTGCATTGACCGGAAGTGGGAGTAGCTGGGGGTGGGATATCCCATGCCCACGAAGATGGCCAGCTTCCCTTCGTCCCAGAATTTCTTCAAGGGAGCCATGGCGGGGTGAAGGCCCAGCTCATCGGTAATGGGGATGATCTGGTCTTCGGCGATGGCCAGGGTGGGGCGGTAGTCCCGATACAACCCCTTGGTGCGCGGGATCACGGTATTTAGGCCGTCGTTGCCTCCCGACAGGGTAAGAACTGCCAGGACTGGGTCTTTCTTAGTAGAAACCATGTTATCTCCTCCGCTGATTTTTTATTCGAACTGGAATTCCGCTGTTGAGGCTATCATCTGGAACATTTCACCGGTGCGCTGGGTGAACCCAGAATCCTCAGAGTTCACTTCCCCGCCCCTCCGGGCGTGGGCAACTAGCTCGTTGCGGGTATCGTTATCAATGGCCAGTGGTCCGACAACGTCGATACAGCCGTCCACGAAGGACTCAGGAGATAGATTCGCACCTCGGGCCTTGACACGGTTGACTAGGGACCTGACGCCTGGCAAATCGGTGTTGCCCAGCAAATCGGAAGCGTAGTTGATGCGTTCCACCAGCGTACCGCTGTCGATCCATTCCCGTCCGGTATGCCAGCCTTCCACTGTTGGCGGATTCATCAGGTCCATGCCCATGTACCTGGGCTCGAGGCATATCTCGAACAGCCCAGGCTTGTTCTCCCGGTGGTCGTCCACCAATCTCATGGTCCCCACCACCATTTCGGCCGGGCTCTTAACCTTGGTGTTTCTTACAGACTCTGACTTAAAGGCCTCGGAGGTCAACATTGCCCGCAACATGGCGGTAAGGTCGTACCCCGAGTCGAAGTAGGCCTTCTCCATGCTCTTGAGCAGTTCCGGATCCCGCGGTGGAGTCAGACGCCACGCGGGAACCTGGGGCTCGTCGGCCACGAAGAAGTTGTACATGTGCCGGGCGATGAACCTGGCGGTGGCGGGCTGCTTGCAGATGATGTCGATTATGTCCCCTCCGTCCCAGTTGCCTGTCTCCCCCAGGAAGGTCTTCTCGCCATCGTCGTGGTCAGCCGGGTCATACCGGAACTCCCAGGGACTGCGCCCGTAGGGGAAGGGGGAATATGCGGGTGCGACGTTCCAACCGGTGAAAGCCCGGGCACAAGCCTTAACATCGTCCTCCGAGTAGTTAAACCCCTCGTCCATGCCGACACCCAAGGAGAACAACTCCAAGAGTTCCCGGCCGTAGTTCTCGTTTACAGCAACCTTGTGGCTCTCGGAGTTGTCCAAGTAGTAGACCATGCCCGGATTGGTGGAAAGCTGGTAAAGCAGGTTCCGGAAGTTACCCATGCCGTGCTCCCGGAACATCGCCACCATATGGCCCATCTCTTGTCCGCTGTCGATCTTGGCGTGTCCGGCGCAGAAGATCGAATGCCAGAAGAGGGACATCTTCTCTTGAAGTTGGCGAGGGTTGTTGATCATCCGGTAGACCCACTGGTGAACGCTGGACTCGATGGCTGCAGCCTGGTACCAGGAGGGCTGCAACCGGTACAGCAAGTCTTCCTCGATTCCTGGGATACTCCCCGGGTTTAAGTATTCATCTACTGTCTTATCGTAGCCCTGGGCCGCTCTAGCTTCAATCTCATCGCGGCTTGCTCCGAACCCGGCCCGGCGCAACAAATGAGCCATCAGCGCAATATCCTGTTCAGCCATGTGCTCCTCCTTTTTATTCTTTTAGAACCTTCTTGGCCCCATTGTAGTGGAGTTTATACTAGGTTCCTCACCCGTAAAGACCAGCACGCTACTCCTTTTTAACGAGAGTCTGGCTGGGTACAATGAATGTTACTCTTTTGTAACAACCATTTCAATGAAATAAGATATTATAATCTACATGTCCCTGTCAACAGGGTAGGAGAACTCCGAATTCTGCCAATATGAGACCGGCGGAAAGGGCCCTCACCAGCATTATATCAACTGATTCCGCCTTTCGATAGTCCAAGAAAATTCATGTGTTGTAACCTCGGTATATCCTCATCCGGCCAAAACCGGGATGCCTGCTCAGATGCCGTTTATTTATCGATGTGGACCTCAATAGGCAGCCCTGAATTGCACTTGACACTGTTAATTGGGCTTTGCTAGGATTCCCGGCATCGGTACACGATGTATTAGGTGTATTAATCGAGTCACGATATGATGCTTTGCGCCATCCGGCCCCCCACTTCGCAAGGCGGCCATAGAGCCTGATATGGCCCAATATCCTATGGCCAAGGTGAAGACAGGGCCGGAACCTCCGGCGATGTTTGCCCGTTACAAAGGTTGGATAGAAGAGGAACTGTCCCGGTCGGTGCTGAGTGACGGCTATGCCGGTCTTTACGTTCTACTCCAATACCACATGGGCTGGGTAGACCGGTGGGGGTGCCGGGCCCGGTCCGCCATTTCCCAGGGCAAAGCCCTAAGACCCACTCTTTGTTTGTTCGCTTGCGAGGCCCTCTCGCAAGACTTTGCCAGGGCGGTGCCGGCGGCGGCGGCGTTGGAGCTGGTCCATAACTTCTCGCTGATTCACGACGATATCCAAGACCAAGACCGGGAGCGCCGCCATCAACCTACTGTGTGGCACCTTTGGGGGGTGCCCAAGGCCTTGGTGGCCGGCAACGCGATGCAGTCGGCGGGAGACTTGACGCTGCTTAACATATTCTACGAGGATGCGCGCCCCGAGATCAAGATCAGGGTCTCGCAGTTGCTGACCGACAACTACTTAGCGATGATTGAGGGGCAATGCCTCGACCTGGCCTTCGAGGCCGACACTTCTATCACCACCGACGAATACCTGGGGATGATCGCCCGCAAGACCGGAGCGTTGATCCGCAGCGGGTTGGAAATTGGCACGCTGGTCGCAACCGACGACCCGGCCGCCTTCCGATCGTTCTCCAAGTTCGGCGGCGGCTTGGGCCGGGCTTTTCAGATACGAGACGACATGCTGGGTATTTGGGGGGATGTCTCCACTACCGGAAAAGCCGCCGGCAACGACATTCGACGCCGCAAAAAGTCCTTCCCCGTGGTTTTCGCTCTAAACTACAGCGAAGGCCGGTCGCGGCGGGACCTCCTGGAGATTTACCACCGGCAAGAGCTTGACGAGGACGACGTAGCAAGGGTCCTGGCAGTGCTGGATGAGGTAGAAGCCGAGGAACAGTCCCAGCGGGTTGTTGAAGCCAGCGCCGCTGCTGCTTTGGATGCCCTGGAAGAGGTTTCGTTGCCCTCTTGGGCCGTAGAAGAAGCGGAAGGCCTGGTGGACTTTCTGGCTCGGAGAGAATACTGATGCCGGCAGCCGAAAACCTACATGCGGCCTTTCGCCCGGTAGGCGATTAAAAATACCTTCGAGGATGATTCGATGAAACGAGCAAAACGGCCGCTGGAGCTTTCGTTCCGGTTGGGTTGGTACATACTAAGGAACCGGTTAAAAGGGCGGAAACGCTTTCCCTTGGTAACTATGCTGGAGCCCCTGGAAATGTGCAACCTGGCTTGTGTCGGCTGCGGCAGAATCCGTGAGTATAAACCGGTGATCGACAAGATGATGCCGGTTGACGAAGCTCTGGACGCCGTAAAGCAGTCGGGAGCTCCTATTGTGTCGGTGGCTGGCGGGGAGCCGACGATTCATCCCAAGATCCATGAAATCCTCAACCGGTTGGTGGAGCAGAAGTACTTTGTGTACTGTTGCACCAATGGGTTGCTTCTTGAGCGGTTGCTGGCCAAAGTGCCGCCCTCCAAGTACTTGTGCTGGGTAGTGCACATGGATGGGATGGAGGAGAAGCACGACGAGTCCGTGGCCCGCGACGGGGTTTTCAAAAGAGCCGTTCAAGGTATTGGCGCGGCCTTAGACAAGGGATACCGAGTTTGCACCAACACCACCGTGTTCAGGAATAGTGATGTCGAGGACCTGCGGGAAATGTTCCGCTTGGTGGGTGATATCGGAGTCGAAGGCTCGATGATTTCTCCGGGGTATGAATTCGAGGACGCCCCGGACCAGGAGCTTTTCCTTACTAAGCGGGAGTCAAGAAGCGTCTTCAAGAATTTGCTGGACCCCGCCAAGAGCGAGGGAATTCGCTTTTACAACAACCCGTTGTATCTGAATTTTCTGCAAGGAGAGCGGGAGTACCAATGTACTGCTTGGTCCAATCCCACTTATACCATAATGGGTTGGCGCAAGCCCTGCTATCCTCTGGCTGACGAGCACGTACAAGATGTGAATGAGCTCTACGATGCCGCGCTGTGGGAGCGTTACGGGGTAGGCAAAGACCCGCGTTGCGCCAACTGCATGATGCACTGCGGGTTCGAATCAGCCACCATATTCCAAGCGGTTACTACCCCCAAGGACTGGGCAACCTTGATCAAGTCCGGGGCCGCCGGCAAGGCGGGAATTACGGCGGGATAACCGGTTGGAGACATGGTGCTAATCGTCATGGCCAGCATGGAACGGGAGCTGGCTGGAGTCCGTAGGCGAATGGGCCGCGGCTGGAGGCCCAGTGGCTTGGTCAGGCTGCCTGGGATGAAGGAAGCCATGCCTTTAGACCTGCGGGTAATTGGCATGGGAAAGCAGGCCGGCCCGGGTCTCCGGTCTATCTTGGAGAACAGTAACGGCCACTCTAACCGGGGCCCGCACCGGACGGTTGGTCTGCTGCTGCTTGGAGTTGCCGGAGCGGTCGGCCCGGGCCTCCAAACCGGAGATTTAGTCCTTTCCTCACGCTACTACAGCCCTCGTTTGGTTCAGAATTCTTCATTTGTCCCATTGCGAGAGGAAGCGCTCGACCCAGCCAACCACAACGAAATTCCAACAACGCCCCAGGATAGGCAGGATAGGACCGGGGGAAGAGCAAATTTTCTGATTCCGGACCCGAGACTTTGGCAATGGGCGGCGGCGGCGGGCAAACACATGGAGCGGCCGGTGGTGTATGCCGACTCGCTGACGGTAAGCGGTTTGGTGACATCGCCGGAGGTCAAAAAGGCCATCGGTTGCCGTTACCCTGTTGGTATCGTGAATATGGAAGACTACTGGGCGGCGTCAGTTGCCCAGGAAGTCGGAGTGCCCTTCATTTCGGCCAGGGCAGTCTTGGACCCGGTCCATCAGGTCTTGCCGGCCTATTTGTCCGGCATGGCCGTTTCCCCCGCCGGGGCTTTAGCCAGGTTGATCGCCATGCCGTGGCGGATACCCGCCTTGGCTGGCTTGTGGCGGCAGCTTGGCATCGCCCAGCGGGCTTTAACCGATTTCGCCGTGAACTTCCTGGCCCAAGTTTCCGATGCCGTGCCGGCTCTATCCTGCGAAACCGCCGAAACCGCTGTTGGCGCTGTGCCCGTTCTGGACCGGAGCATCCGCAGATGAGAGTTCTGGTGACTGGGGCGACCGGGTTCATCGGGGGCAACTTGGCCAGGCTGCTGCGGCATCGAGGCGACCGGGTGCGGGCATTGGTCAGGCCTGGGAGCAACACTTTGAGCATCGACGGGACCGGGATTGAGCCGGTGGCGGGAGATATTTTGGACCGTGATTCGGTGCTTCACGCCGCTCAAGGATGTGAGGCGGTGTTCCATTGTGCGGCGGCCTACACCTTCTGGTCTCGGGACCCTAGGGTAGTGTACCGGACCAACGTGGAAGGGACGGCCAACGTTCTTTCAGCGGCGTCACAGGCGGGGGTTTCCCGCATAGTCTATACCAGCACCGTGTCCACCATCGGCCTGTCCAATGGGCGCTTGGCGACGGAGGACACGCCGCTGGACCCCAAACACCTGTCGGGGCACTACAAGAAGTCCAAGTACCAGGCCGAGCAGTTGGCATTGAAAAGCGCGTCCAACGGGTTGCCGGTGGTAGTGGTAAACCCGACAACGCCGGTGGGTCCTTGGGACGTCAAACCCACGCCCACCGGAAGGATGGTGCTGGACTTCTTGCTGAGACGCATTCCCGCCTATCTGGACACCGGCATGAACTTGGTGGATGTGGAAGACGTAGCCGTGGGCCACGTTTTGGCTATGGAACGAGGCCAACCGGGCCATCGTTATTTGTTGGGTAACCGCAACGTTGCTCTAAAAGAGGTCTTCAACATGCTCCAGCAAGCAACCGGCCTCTCGGCGCCGCGTTGGCGGGCGCCTTATTGGCTGGTTATGGGGGCCGGTTACTTGGACCGGTTCTTAGAGAGCGGACTGCTGCGCCGCGAGCCCCGGATCCCTCTTGAAGGAGTTAAAGTTTCCAGGACCCCGATGTACGTAAGCTGCGACCGGGCCGTAAGGGAACTGGGTCTGCCTCAAAGCCCGGTAGGAGCCGCTCTGGAGAAGTCGGTAAAGTGGTTCAATGAACATGGATACATCTGTAGCAGCCAGCCAGGAAAATAGAGCAGTAAAACCGTCCGGCAAAGAAGCGGTGGACCGGGCCATCCGGCTCAGCCAGGACTATTTCCGCCGGAACCAGCATCCGGAGGGTTACTGGTGCGGGCAACTGGAGTCCAACACCACCATGGAGGCTGAATACTTGATGCTGTCCCATTTCCTGGGCCGGGTGGACCGGGAACGCTGGCGCAAGCTGGCCAACTATATACTGAGCAAACAGCGGGACGACGGTTCCTGGGGCCAGTATTTCGATGCTCCGGGGGACCTGAGCACCTCGGTGGAGAGCTACTTTGCTCTGAAGCTGGCCGGACATTCCGCGGATTCCGAGCCGCTCCGCAAAGCCCGCCAGTTCATCCTCTCCCGGGGCGGGGTCCCCCAGGTGCGGATTTTCACCAAGATCTGGCTGGCCCTTTTTGGACAGTGGGACTGGCGGGGTACGCCCAACATGCCGCCGGAGCTGATCTTTCTCCCCTCTTGGGCGCCCTTTAATATCTACCAGTTTGCCAGTTGGGCCAGGGCCACCATAGTGCCGATGTTGGTCATCCTTACCGATCGTCCCACGTGTCCGGTCCCGGAGTCGGCCAACCTCGACGAGCTTTATCCCCGGCCCCGCAGCGAGACCGACTATTCCTTGCCTAAGCCCACCGACGGCTGGGGATGGTCCCGGGTCCTGTTCCGCTTGGACCGCGTCGTGGATCTTTACCAGCGGTTGCCGTTCCACCTGCTCCGCAAGCGCGCCAAAAGCAAGATTGTCGATTGGATATTGGACCACCAGGAGGCGGATGGGTGCTGGGGCGGCATCCAACCTCCTTGGGTGTATTCGCTGATCGCCCTGCATCACCTGGGAGGGCCTTCGAACGCTGCGGCGGTGGAGAAAGGGTTTAAAGGATTTGAAGGCTTCGCTATAGAGGACGCCGATACCTGTACGGTTCAAGCCTGCATGTCTCCGGTTTGGGACACCTGCTTGGCCCAGTTGGCGCTGTTGGAATCCGGGGTTGCTGAAGACGATTCTATGGTCCAGGAATCTACCCGCTGGCTGGTGGACCAACAGATTCTGGCCGGCGGCGACTGGCAAGTGCAAGCCAAGAAGGCCCAGCCCGGCGGTTGGGCTTTCGAATTTTACAATGACCGTTATCCGGACATCGACGACGTTTCTGAAGTGATAATGGCCTTGTCGGCGGCCCGGCTGCCGTCCGGGGGCGAAGAGCGCCGCCAACTCAGCATAGACCGGGGCGTGGCTTGGCTGGAAGCCCTCCAGTCGAAAAACGGCGGCTGGGGCGCTTTCGACAAAGACAACGATTCCCAGTATTTGACCAAGCTCCCCTTCTTCGACTTTGGCGAAACCCTGGACCGGCCCAGCGCGGACGTTACTGCTCATATTCTGGAAATGTACGGCAAGTTGGGTTATTCCAGGGACCATCCGGTCTTGCGACGGGCCTATGACTACATCCGGCGGGAACAAGAGGATGATGGGTCGTGGTTTGGGCGATGGGGAGTCAACTACATTTATGGAATAGGCGCCGTGCTTCCCGCCTTGGCTGCCGTGGGCGAAGACATGGACCAACCCTACGTGCGCCGGGCGCTGCAATGGCTGGTATCGCACCAGAACTCCGACGGCGGCTGGGGAGAGAGTTGCGGCTCCTACGTCGATCCGAAACTTCACGGCGTGGGCCCAAGCACCGCTTCTCAGACCGCATGGGCCCTTCTGGCGTTGTTGGCGGGTGGAGAAGGAGACAGTCCGGAGGCCAAGCGGGGCGTAGACTATTTGGTTAGCAATCAGAATGAAGAGGGTGGTTGGGAGGAACCCTACTTTACCGGCACCGGTTTTCCGGGCTACGGCATTGGGGAGCGGCTGCAAAATCATCCTAAACCGGGAGAGAACGGTTATCAGGGCTTAGACCTGCCGGCTGCTTTCATGATCAACTACCATTTATACCGCCAGTACTGGCCGCTGACGGCCTTGGGCCGATACGCCAAGTTCATAGACCGGAAGGGTGAATTCCAGGACAACCAAGGAAACAAGCCGGCTATTTCGGAGTCTTAGGGCATTCACTTCCGTAGGGCGATTGCAAAGGCTGGAAAGACGCCTATCGTCATTACCGCGAAAGCGATAATCCAGGCCCCGAATTCCCCAATGTTGTTACGGCAATCGGCCGCATAGCGGCCCCTGGACTCCGGCGAAAGCCGGAGTGACGGAAGGGTTGTTTCTAATGCGATAGCCCTGCTTTAACCCGTAGGGCGCCGCGACATGGAGAAATGCCATGACTGCTCTGGAGCTAGCCTACGAGGAATGTCGCGCAATTACTCGGCGGGAAGCTAAGAACTTCTACTACGCTTTCCTTACCCTGCCGGCTTCCCGCCGGAAAGCCATCTACGTAGCCTATGCTTTTTGTAGGCACTGCGATGACTCGGTGGACCGAGTCGCTTCCACCCAGGAAAAACTCTCGACTCTGCGCGCTTTGCAGCAAAGGCTTGACGATGCCTACGCCGGACGGGCCAACGAAGCCGTGTTCATGGCTTTGTCCGACGTCGCCCAACGATATGATATTCCTTCGGAGTATTTTCGGGAGGTCATCGCCGGGGTGGAAAGCGACCTGGTAAAGAACCGGTACCAGGATTTTGAGCAGTTACGCCGGTACTGCTATCAGGTGGCGTCAGTGGTCGGACTCATTTGTTTGCAGATATTCGGCTACAAGGACGGGGCGGCGAAGTTACACGCCGCAGACTTGGGGCTGGCTATGCAGTTGACCAACATTGTCCGGGACGTGCGGGAAGACTTGGAGTTCGACCGTATATACTTGCCCCAAGACGAGATCGCCGGATTTGGCTATTCGGAGGCGGAACTACGAGCCGGAGTAGTAAACGACTCTTTCACCCAGCTAATGCGGTTCCAAGCGCAGCGGGCTAGACACTATTTCCGTAGTGGGTTCCAGTTGTTGCCCTATCTTTCCCGGCGGTCCCGGGCCTGTCCGGCGGTCCTGGGTCAGCTTTATCAAAAGGTTTTGGAAAGGATCGAGGACACCGATTACGATGTCTTGCATCACCGGGTCTCTTTAAGCACCGGGCAAAAAATGCGGGTGACCGCCCAAACCTGGCTGACCAGCGTATTGCCCCTCTTGCCCCTTACGCCCAGCTAAACCCATGACGCTCGCTTAACCGGCATCCCCGCCTTTCCCAGGTCATGGCACAATCAAACAAGGTCATAGCGATCACCGGCGCAGCAGGATATATCGGCGGCAGGCTGCTGCAAGAGCTGGAGGAGAACGGCGCACAACGCCAGCTTGTAGCCTTCGACACCAGGCCCTTGGCCTTTCCGGTCCACAACGTAGCCGCCTATCGCCACGATGTCACCGAGCCAATGGACGACGCTCTGTATGAACATCGGGTTACGACGCTGGTCCACTTGGCCTTCAACGCCAAGCGCGGCCACAACCGGCGCGAGGTCGCCGCCATTAGACAAAGCAATCTGGACGCCCTTAAATCGGTGTTGGACTCCTGTGTCCGGGGCCAGGTGCGTCATTTCGTTTTCCTCAGCTCCTATACCGTGTACGGGGCCCACAGGGATAATCCCATCCCCTTGCCCGACAACGCTCCTCTTCGCCCATTGACTGACTTTCCCTATGGTTATGATAAATTCGTATCGGAAGAACTGATTAGAGAATTTGCCGCGGAACACCAAGACCTCAAAGTCACCATCCTCCGGCCTTGCATAGCGTTGGGACCTAATGCCCAAACCCCCATCAGCAAAGGGCTATTCCGGCGGGTGTTGCTGGGGGTGCTGGACTACAATCCGCCCCTCCAATTTGTGTACGAGGACGATTTAGCCCGGATTTTGTCTATCGTCATTAACCGAGAGACGCCCGGCGTATTCAATGTGGCAGGCGATGGGGTGGTCTTCTACCATGAGCTTGCCGCCGTCATCAAAAGCAGACTGCTCAGCCTGCCGGCCTCCCTGGCCTATCCGCTGGTCCAATTGACCTGGAATCTGGGCATCCAGCGGGACTCCACCGCCTCCGGGTTGGACTTGGTGCGGTATCCCATTGTGCTGGACACAAGCAAGCTGCGCCGGGCCACCGGGTACCGCTTCTGGCACACTTCACTGGAGACTTTGACCTCCTTCGCTAATTCCCGCCTCTTGTATCCCGAGTTGGACAGCAATGGTCCAGCCCTCTAGAGTCATAATCGACACCGACCCAGGGGTGGACGACGCCATAGCTATTCTGATGGCGCTGGCAAGGCCGGGAATTGATCTGGCGGGCCTAACAACGGTGGGCGGGAACGTTCCGGTTTCCCGGGGAACCCGCAACGCTCTGGCATTATTGCAATACGCCGGCTGCCAAGAGGTCCCGGTGGCACAGGGCGCCGCCCGTCCTTGCCGAGGCCGCTTCGGATACTCCTACCGGTTCCACGGTTTGAGCGGAATCTCCCGGCGGCTCCCTGAACCCAGGATTGGGCCGTTGGACGTCACAGCGACGGAATTTCTAGCATCCAAGCTCCAGAGCAACCCAGGTCAGATCACCGTGGCGGCCCTGGGTCCCTTGACCAATCTTGCCAACCTGTTGGACCGGCATCCGGCGGCCTTGAGCTTGGCGAGTTCGTTAGTAGTGATGGGCGGGGCCGTCGAATGCAGCGGCAACGTGACGCCCCATGCCGAATTCAACTTTTACAGCGATCCGGCGGCGGCCCATGCGGTCCTTTCTTCGGGAGTCCCCCTGACTTTGATAGACCTGGATGCGAGTCGTAAAACCTTTGTCACCAGAGAAGCGGTTGAAGGGTTGAAAAGCGAATCACCTCTGGGCCGGCTGGCGGCGCAACTATTGTCCAACTGGTTCAACCGCGATTCGAAACGGGAGCGTTTCGAATTTTACGATCCCCTGGCCTTGGCGGTTGCCCTTGAGCCCGGGCTGGTCACTACCCGCCGGGCAACGCTGGAGGTGGAGACTTTCGATCCGTCTCGAATGGGCCAGACCAAGATAATCGCTGAGGGCGGACCGGTGGCAGTGGTCAAGGAGGTCGACGTCCCAGGGTTCTTCGGGTTGTTGCAAGACCTTTTCCGGTTTACCTGTTCCAATTCGGGATAACTTGTAATTTTCCTGTCGTGTCCACTCACTGGCCTTAAGCGGGAACCAGAAATTCCAGGGCTAGATTTCTCGGAATTCAGGGACCGGGTCTTCCAGATCAAACCCGTTAAGCCACAGATCATCCAATCGGCGGCGTTCGTCCTCGGTCAAATCGGGAGCCTCAGTGGCGGCGGTGTACTCCTGCAGTTCATCCAAGGTGGTGAGATTGGGCAGCACCGATACTATAGACGGTTGGTCCAAGCAAAACTTGATGGCGGCCTGGCTCATAGAGCGGCCCACGTCGTCGCCGGCCAAGAACTTCACCTTCTCCACTTTGGCCAGGGCCTGCTTCATCCATTCCGCCTTGCGGTTGGCCCGGTGGTCGCTTTCGTCAAAGGCCGGCGGCTCAAGGTAACGGCCGGTGAGCACTTCCGACGCATGAGGGACCCGCGACAGCAAGCCGACTTCCTCCTCCCTTGCGATGGGGAAGAAGTCCCGCGCCGGCTCCTGCTCCAGAATGCTGTAGATAATTTGCATGCTGTCGACATGGCGTTCCCGCATCGAGGCCTCGCCCTCCTCGAACCAACCTATATCCGGTCCCAAGGCGACTCCGTAGTAGCGGATCTTGCCGTCGAACTGGAGTTGCTCCAAGGTCTCAAACAGCTCATCCCGTTCCAGAGAGGATATTCGGGGATTGTGAATCTGGTAAAGGTCGATGTAGTCCGTTTCCAGCCGGCGTAGGCTCTGCTCGCAAGCGAAAATCACGAACTCCCGGTCGAACTTTTGAGGCCGTTCTTGGTGCCCGATTCGAGGTGTCTTATCGTAGAAATCGTAGCCAAACTTGGTGGCTATAGTGATTTCCTTACGGTGATTCCCCAGCACCTTGGCCAGTACTTCCTCTCCGTATCCTTCGCCGTAAGTATCGGCGGTGTCGAATAGGGTTATGCCCAATTCCAACGCGTTCTCCAGTAGAGCGGCTTGTTCCTCCGGCGACCGGTGGCCCCACCAGTTGGTCGCCACGGTCCAAACTCCAAAGCCTATTTCAGGCAATAGCAACTCGGTCCGAGGTAATTGGCGGTATTTCATTGGGAAAGTGTCCTCTCTATTCCTGTTGAGGAATCCGCTATGCCGGGACGGCCGCGCCCAAAGCGCCTTGGATTTCTTCGATGCGGCGGTGAAATTCCTCGTCGTCAAGCACCGGTTCCATTCTCCCCAAGGGCACTCGTTCCAAGACTTCCACCCACGAAGTGCAGCCTCGGTACTCGGGCAAAGACGGCAGGCTTAGAGGCTGCTCCAGCCGATACACTCGGAGCAGCAACACCGCCAAGGGAAGCATGGGCTTCCAGCGTAGGCGGGACTGGGCGTAGTCATTGGTCCAGATGTGATAAGGCGACAGGGCCTCCACCCTGGCTTGCTGGGAGACTTCGATGGTCTCCTCCACCTTGGCCCAGTGGGAGAAGCATATCCTGCTTTCATCCCGGGGCTGGTCCAAGAGGTCCCGCAGGGCCGGCTGACAGCCTTCCTTCAACAGGTCTTTCCGCTGGTGCTTGAAGGTGGGGTAAAGAAGGAATTCGCGATGGATAACTCGAAAATCTTTGCTTGACTCGTGAATACCGCCTTTGCGCAGCAACAGCACCTGTTGGCCCTGGGCCAGTGCCCGAACTGTCACCGCCCACTCCTTCAAGGCGATATGGCATTGTTCCGTCGACATAGACTCCATCCCCCTAGCCGGGGCAACAAGTTTACCCCGGTAATGTTAACATCCGGAACTGGCAACAAGTTTACCCCGGTAATGTTAACATCCGGAAATATGAGTCTCAATCCCCGATACTCAACAGACCAGAGTCTCTTAGACTGCTGACGCCAACGGCTCTACGAATCCATCGATGCCGCACTGTTGGGACACTCCAAGTTCGACGATCCAGCCTACAATCAACGGCGGCCGGCAAGTACGCGCACATCCACCTCAAGCCGGGTAGTTCCACCACCTACGAAGACCCCCCGGACCGGGGTCACGTCCCGATAATCGCGGCCGATTCCCACTCTAACGTGCCGCTCTTCAGCCAAGCACCGGTTGGTGGGGTCAAAGCCAATCCAGCCCTGGCCGGGCAAGCAGCATTCCACCCAGGCATGAGTGGCTGTTTGCGGCGCCACTTCGTCGCCTTGACCGTCGACATACAGGTAGCCCGAGACGTAGCGGGCCGGGATGCCCCACGAACGGGCAATGGCGATCATCACGTGGGCGTAGTCCTGGCAGACTCCTTGTCTTGATTCCAGGATATGTTCTATAGGAGAAACCACCGACGTGCTGCCTGGAACGTACTGGAAGCTATGGTGGAGGATGTCGGAAAGCCGTAGCAACGACTCCAATGGATCGCCGCTAGGCTCGATACCCGCCTCGTCTACGAAGGCGGTGAGAGGGGGGGAAGGCCGAGCGGAAGCGCCGGGGTGAGTGAAGTCCCAATAACCGGATAATTCCCTCCATGAATGAATCTCCTCCCAAGCGCCGGCGCCCAGGGAATCCGGCAGCGGGGCGGCCCGCCCCCGTTCCACAGTGGAGCGGGCGGTGATCTCCAACGCTTCGTGCTCCCGATGGATGTTTAGGACCTGCTTGGTGTTGCCGAAGAAGTCTGTCTCGCTGTTTAGCGGCGCCGGGGGGTCCGTGGCCAAGTCAAACCCCAGAAGCCGTTGCTGAGCATCGTCGCGGGGTCTTAGACAAAGGGACAGCACACATTGCCGCACCGGCGATGAGTACAGGTAACGGGAGATGTGCTCGATCTCGTAGAGCGCCGCGTCGCTCATAAAGCTAGGGTCCAGGGAAATCCTCCACTGGATAATTAAAGTAGGCCACAGTTACCAGGTGGTGCAATTCCCGGCAGTACTCCCGCACCTGCCGCAACAACTCGTGGCGGTCTTCCCTATCGGGCCACTCGTAATGGATCACCCCCGTCATACGGCCCGCCAAGCGCCTAGCGACACCGCTGGCTTTTGCGTCCGGACCGGGGCCAATAGAAGCCAAGTCCGACGCCATCCTGTCCAGAGACCGACACAACGAGTCCGGCAGCAGGGGGTCCGTAGCCAGCAGGTCCAACACCTGGTCCGGCTGCACTTCAACACTGTAGCTGCGGTTGTAGGCCTCAAAAGCATGGTAAATACGCAGCAGGGTCGTCCAGTCCGCGTCGGAGTATTCTCCAGTCTGCGAGTCCGCGGCCAGTTGCGACAGGAACAACGAGGTGGACATTTGGGACCGCTCAATGAACCGGCCAAGCTGCATGAAATGCCAGCCCTCGTCCCGGTACATGGTGGCGGCGGCCACGCCGGAAAATGCGTTCATCTCCGCCGCCGTTTCCGCGTAGAAACCCTCGGGAGAGGCCAGCCAAATGTCTTGGATGCTTAGTTTCTGAATCTTCAGATAGGCCAGGTTAAGGCTGGACCACAGTTCGCTGCTAATGCAGTGGCGCATCTGCCGGGCGTTCTCCCGGCCCATGACGAAACAACTCCATATCGAATCTGGGTTGGAGCGTTCAAAGGTCAGATCGTCGGCAAGGGTGTAGGAATCAGCCAGGGCAAACTCATCGCTGTCCAGCAGCTCCAAGCGGCCTCCGGGCGGCTCCCGGTTTATGACGCCGTATATGCGAATCCAGCCAAAATGAATCTCCTGGATGGGATGGTCCACCAAGGCTTCCGCCTGCAACCGCAACAAACGGCACAGGAACTCGGCGCGTTCCAAGTAGCGGCCCAACCAGTAAAGCCCCTGTGCGCTGCGAGAAAGCATTCAGTTCAATCCCCCAGCACCCAAAGGTCCTTGCCTCCCCCGCCTTGACTGGAGTTCACTACCAGGCTTCCCTGCCGCAAGGCCACGCGGCAAAACGCCCCGGGCACCATGCGAGTCTCCCGTCCGTGAAGTATAAAGGGGCGTAAGTCCACGTGCCGCGGCTCGAAGTTGCCCTCGATAAAGCAGGGCGCCCGGGAAAGGGGCAGCACCGGCTGCGAGATGAAGCCGGCCGGGTTGGAGCGCAGTTGTTCGGCATACTCTTCCCGCTCTTTCGACGTGGCGTGAGGTCCAATCAGCATCCCGTATCCCCCGGACTCGCCCACCCGTTTCACCACCAGGTTGTCCAGATTGTCCAGAGTGTACTCCAAATCTTTGGGCCGGCGGCAAAGGTAGGTCTCCACGTTGGGCAGGACCGCTTCTTCTGCCAGGTAGTAGCGGATCATATCGGGTACGTAAGCGTATACGCTCTTGTCGTCCGCAACTCCTGTGCCCGGCGCGTTTACCAAGGCTACGTTCCCCAGCTTGTAGGCGTGGAGCAGGCCCGGCACCCCGAGGAGAGAATCGGGACGGAAGACCAGCGGGTCTAGGAAATCGTCGTCCACACGGCGGTAGACCAGGTCCACACGACGCAGTCCCGTGGTGGTCCGCATGTAAACGAACCCGTCGTTTACCAGCAGGTCCTGGCCCTCCACCAGTTCCGCGCCAATCTCGCGGGCTAGGAACACATGCTCATAGAAGGCCGCGTTGTAAACCCCAGGGGTTAGCAGCGCAATACATGGCTCAGAGCGTCCGCTAGGCGCGAGTTCAAGAAGCGTCTCCAGCAGCAGGCGTCCGTACTGCTCCACCTCCTGCACCCGATAGCTTCTATACAGCCGCCGTAAACTGGCTTTCACCGCTTTCCGGTTTGCGATCATGTAGGAGACGCCGGAAGGGACGCGCAGGTTGTCTTCAAGCACCCGAAAGCCGTCGTTGGTCCGCACCAGGTCGGTGCCGCAGATAGCGACCCAGGCGCCGTGGGGCGCGGAAAAACCCCGCATCTCCATGCGGTACTGGGGACATTCCCGGACCACGTCCACCGGGACCACCCCGTCGTCAATGATACGGGCCTCGCCGTAAACGTCTTCCAGAAAGAGGTTCAGTGCCTTAACGCGCTGGGCTAGACCTCTCTCTAAATGCCGCCACTCCGCCCCCGATAGCACCCGCGGCAAGCAATCTACGGGTATTATCCGTTCTTCACCCTCCTCGTCTCCGTAGACCGTGAAGGAGATG
Source organism: Dehalococcoidia bacterium (assembly GCA_965197565.1). Taxonomy (GTDB): domain Bacteria; phylum Chloroflexota; class Dehalococcoidia; order Lucifugimonadales; family UBA3495. The sequence goes on along the minus strand of CBDANK010000002.1, from coordinate 606,199 downwards.
CCCTCGTTGGAAAAGGACCGGGTCACCCGCTCCTGAATGCTGCTCAGTTCCTCGGCGGAAAGCCGGTCCAGTGTTTCGTAAAGACGCCGGCAATGTTCTCTAGGCGAGCCATCCGGCTGGAACATCTCGTCGAATATGGACGGCTCAAGCTTGTAGTGGTCGAAGTTCATCAAGACAACAATATCATAGGAGAACCCAAGTTCACCATAACGCACTGCGCCAGGTAACTGTTCAGACTTAGTGAGATGACTCACTCCCGTCGTCCCGGCGCAGGCCGGGACCCAGGAAAACCAAGCCGGCCTCTAGCGAGGACTTCTTGGACTCCGGCCTTCGCCGGAGTGACGGGTTTGGAGGGCCGGAATAACTCCCTCAACTCTGAACACTTACGTGTGGCCCTATTTTCTAAGGCGCGCCGTCGGTTGTTATCACGCGGCTGCCCGTGGGCTGGACAGGACGGTTGTTGGGGCCGCCGCTCAATGCCAGCAGGTTGTCGGCCTGTTCCAGCGAGATAGTCTTAGGACCGCGCATCACATACCAGCCAACCGGCTCATGGCACGGAGGCGTCGTCTTCGAGCCGTCGTACCGGTAATAGCCGAGTTCGCCCGTAACGTAACCGCTGGCATCAAGGGCAATGCCGCCGCTGACGGTATCACCGGCGCCCGGGGCGGCGTCGAGAATCGCTTGCACCACCGGGCTGGGCTCGCCAAGTCTAAACAACAGCCCCACTGCTGCCAAGCGGCCGTCGGCATCGGCATGGACCAAGTGCAGCTCCGCCGCAAAACTCACCCCGTCTATCCGATGTTCCGAGGGTGAATGAAGGTGCGCCGACTTGAGTTCGAAGGTCCGCTGTCCGACGCTCAAGGTATTGCCCGGCGCGTAGTCGACATGCACGAACTTGCCGTCGTTGCGCACTGCTCTGGCGTCGCTGCCGTAGGAGAACGAAATAGGCCCGCCGACGTCCTCTTCGTATGCGGTAATGTCGACCGGCGACTGCTGACCGCCGTCGGCGCAAGTTGTGTACTCTTCAGACAGCGAGGCCCAGTTTTCCGGCGCGCCCGCCCCGTCGTACCCCCACTCCACCGCGTCGGCAGTCGTTGGCCCATCCTCGCCGCCGTTGCAGGCCGCAATTCCGAACATTGTCGACAGCAGACACGCCAGCGTCAGACCGGCAAATTTCATCTTTAGCCTATTTTTCAAATCCGGACTGGACTCCAATGCTTCGTTTATGAACGCCTTTATGAACGTCTTCCGGGCGGAGCCGCCGGGCCTAACCCTCGAGTATCCGTTTCGCAGTCTCCTTTGCGTCGTCCAGAGTCGCGACAAAGTGGTTCTCGGGAACATGGCGCAAAACGTTGAGCGCATGAAGGGTGGCGGCAGTCCTGCCATCGAGGCCCATCACGATGCACTCGGTATCCTCTGCTATGGCGGTATCGATCAACTGCTCCACCACGAGGGCGGCGCTGTCGTCCATGTAGACGGTGTCGGAGAAGTCGAGGATCACGACCTCATGGTCCCGGATGTCCTCGCTGATGGTGTTGGTCAGCTTGTTGGAGGATGCGACGGAAAAACTCCCCCTGAGGGCCACCAAGCCAACCCGGGCGGAGAAATCGTCCACCTCATTCGCAGCGCCTTGTTCACTTCCGACACTTCCGAGGAAACTCCGGTCCAGTAGCGGCACCGAGACCACGCTGTCCAACTCTAGACGCTCGAACAGCCGTGCGCTGGCCATCCCCGCCGCGATCAAGCCTATCGCTACGGCAGTGACCAAGTCGAGGAACACAGTGAGTAGGAGAGTGATCAACATTACCACAAGGTGTTCCCGCTGGACTCGGTAGACTCGGGTGAGAAAACGCCAATCTATGATGTCCCAGCCGACTTTCATCAGAATGCCGGCAAGGACCGCAAGGGGGATCGACTCGACGTATTTCCCAAGGCCTAAGACCAGCGCCAGCAGGATTGCCGCTCGCAGCACTCCTGAAACTTGTGTCCGTCCCCCGGCGCGTATGTTCACCACCGTGCCCATGGTGGCCCCGGCTCCGGGCAGACCTCCGATGAGTCCCGCAGCCGCGTTGCCAATGCCTTGGCCCACCAACTCCCGGTTCGCGTTGTGGCGCGTACGGGTCATCGAATCGGCTATCAGGGAGGTAAGCAGGCTGTCGATGGAGCCGAGCAGCGCAAGGGCCACCGCCGGCTGCACGGCGCGCAATAGTACGCTGGCGGAAAAATCCGGCAACTGCAGGTTCGGCAGGCCGGTCGGCACGTCGCCAATGACCGGCGTGTTGCTCAACCACAGGACCCCCAACAGCGTCCCGGCGACCAGCGCCGCCAGGGTCGGCGGCAGAAACTTCCTGAACCGGCCCGGCCAAGCCACGCCCACGGCAAGGGTAACGGCGGCGATAGCAAGCGCGCCGAAGTTGACATCGCCTATCGCGTCCGGCCAAGCGCGGATCGCTCCCACCGGTCCGCCCTCCGCGACGGACGCCCCCAGGAAGGGCAGGGTCTGCAACAGTATGATGATTATGCCGATGCCCGACATGAACCCCGATATCACCGAGTACGGCGTGAAGGCCACGAAGCGGCCGATTCTCATTACTCCCAAAAGAATCTGTATCAGCCCCGCCATAATGGCTATCGTGAACGCCTCGGTGAGGCTGTCCGCATGGCTGGTGACAATGACCGCCATCGCCATGGCCATCGGGCCGGTGGGACCGGATATCTGGGACTTCGTCCCCCCGAATACCGCTGCGAAGAAACCCGCCGCGATCGCCCCATATATGCCGGCCAGTGCACCCAGACCTGACACTACGCCGAAGCCCAGCGCCACCGGCAGCCCCACCACCGCCGCGGTGATGCCGCCAAAGATATCCCCTCGTAAAGTTTCCAAGTTGTAGTTCATTTTGAAGTGTCTTCAATGATTTCGAGGTAAATTCTACCCAAGCACCGGGACAATAATCACTAATGAAACGGGCGAAATCGTATACAGGACAACCCTGGGCAAAATTGACCTCGTCATAATCGGCTGCGCTATTGTATCCCGAGGGAACTTCAACCTGGTAGCCCGCATCCTGGGAGTCCAAGGCCCCCACGAAGGCGCGCCCCAACCATTCCGGCAACCGCTTGGCCGGGGTCTTAGGCCTGGTTGAACTCATTCTCATCTTCCACTTTCATCAGCAGCGCCGGTAGAATGGCAACCAGGGACAGGAATCCCGCGATCATGAAGAGGTCCTGGAATACGGTCACCCCGGCTGCTATCAAGGGGGCCTCGGTCTCCTCGAATGTCGGTCCAAGCGTCACGTGGGCGGTCAAGCTGTAAAAGCGCTCTATGCCCCAAGCGGCCAAGGCCGCCAGCCCCAACGCCATCCCCACCATTCGTGATGCGGTGACTAATGAGGCCGCGGTGCCCCAATAATGACTGGGCGCCGCGCTCAAAGCGGTGACGCTGATAGGAGGGATGACCAGCCCAAATCCCAAACCCGCGGCGGCCAAGGGCGCGGACAGCCTGACCTCCTCCACCTCCGTTCCCCAACCGCTCATGATAAGCAGGCCCGCTCCCATAAACCCAAGGCCGGTTATGCACGCTGCCCTCACTCCGGTCCAACGCAGGATGTAGCCTCCTACCACCGCCCCCACCGGAATGGCAGCCGTAAGACGGACTAGGTGGAGGGCGCTCTCCCAGGCCCTCTTCTCCATGACGGTGCTGGCCATGAGGGGCACAGTGACCAGAGCAATGATCAGGGCGACCCCCACTAGGAACTGGGTAATGTTGGACGATATAAAGGCCCTGGAACTGAACAGGAAAGACGCTAGCAGCGGCTGTACCGCCCGTCTCTCCACCACGATCAGTACGACGATTAAGAAGACCCCAAGGGCGGACAGAAGATAGGGGATGATGGACTCCCCTGAAAAGATGCTTCTTTGGGACAGCGCTATAGTTAAGACGGTGAGGGCCCCTCCCAGCGCCAGTGCTCCGAAGTAGTCCATTTTAGCCGCAGGGTTGGCGCGGTTTGGCAAAATAGCCAGAAGCGCTATCAGAATGAAGCTCTGGGGTATGTCCAGCCAGAATATCCACCGCCAGCCAATCCACTCGATGATGGCGCCCCCATAAAGGGGACCCAAAACGGACCCCGCTTCAGCCGAGGCGGCCACGAGTCCCAGGGCAACTCCCCTTTTCTCCGGTGCTACGGCTCCCGCCGCCATGGCCAAGCCTATGGGGACCGTGGCGCCGCCTCCGATGGCCTGGAGCACCCTGGCGGACACGATCCAGGAGAAGTCCGGCGCAACCGCCACCAACGCCGACCCAATGGAGAACAAAACCAGCGCCGCTTGGAACATCCTGACGCGGCCGTAGACGTCGGACAAGCGCCCCGCCAGCGGCATGGCTACCGTGTAGCTGACCAGATACCCGGTTACGATCCAAGACGCCTTGTCCAGGTCCGTAAGAGGGATCTCTACGTCCACCATTACGCTGGGCAGCGCGGCTACTACCACGGTCTGGTCTAAGGCGGTCGAGAAAACCCCCAGGCAAAGAATCCCTAAGACGACCGATTGGGAAGAACCCAGGGAGGCGAAGCCCGGCCTAGCAGCGCTCACGGCCCGGAGGCTATATCTGGAAGTTGGATGTCAACAGGGGTGTTGACGCCTCCGATGGTCAGCATACGTATCGTTCCCGGCGCATCGTCGTCGTAGACTTGGCCGGCTATCCTTACCTGCATCTGCCGCAAAGTATGCTCATCCTCGTCAATCCACAAGGTCAACGCGACTGCATGACCCGAGTCCACGGACCTGATGAGGTTCGACAACTCCTCAGACAGAATGTTTCCCTCTACGCGGATAGCCTGGACGTCCCCTAGGGCCTCCCGGCCCGTAATGGCCGCATCCTTGATGATGGGCAGCAATTCGCTTAAAGTCATGCCTACCCCCCCGAAATTGAAGGGCACCTGCTCTAGGGGCAAGGGGGCCCACGGCGCGTCTTTGGAGAACTTCATAAATGCCTGGTCTCCGACCGCTAGCATTTCGATTTGCACAAATCCAAAACCCGGAGCCACCACGTCCACCAGCATCCTGAAGCTGTCGGGGGCTTTTACTTCTCCCTCCATGCTCTTGAAAGTCGCCCCAAAGAATTGGGCTCCCGATTCCACTTCTTCGACCATCTGGAACTTTGCCGTCGACATGGCGGCCAACTTCTCCCCCACCCTCGAAAGCAAATCACTCAACGACAACTCCGGAGTTGTCGTGGAAGCCGGCGCAGCAGAGGACGTCGACTCTCCTCCACACGCGGCGGCAAAAAACAGGAAACCCATCATCAATACGGCGATTGACAACCCGTGACGGAATATCTTGGACAAGTTCATCTCCTTATCTCCATGACCACACAGCTATGCAAAGGTCTCCCCGGGCAGGTGGTTCCCGTTCCCTTGGCATCGGTGCGAGAATCAGCCTTGTGCCCCTCGGCCGCGTCCATTTCCCACCTTTCAAGGATACCGGCTTCTTCCGCAGTTTCAACCGGCGGCTTCTTTCTTGACAACCCGGCTTCCCAAGTTACAATTGCCTTGGACGCCGGTACTGGGGTCAAGAAGGAGAAACTGCAATGCCGTTTTATACCAAAGGCGATGTCCGCATCCACTATGAGGAGACTGGGGCCGGCTTCCCGCTTCTGGTGACCCCCGGCGGGGGCTTGAACTCCATAATGAGCGGTTGGCCCAGACAGGTGTTCAACGCGATGGAGGTATTCAAGGACGACTTCCGCTGCATTACGATGGACCAGCGCAACGCTATTGGCGGAGAGTCCAGCGGGCCGGTCCAGGTACAGGACCCGTGGGGGGCCTTCGCCGACGACCAACTGGGGTTGATGGACCACCTCGGCATACAGGAGTTCTTCTTCATGGGCTACTGTATCGGCGGGCCTTTTGCACTCAAGCTCATTGAGCGGGCGCCCGAGCGCGTTGTGGCCGGCGTGTTCTGCCAGCCGGTTGGACACGCACCGAAAACACCGGACGCCATGTATGACTCCGGCATTGATAGCTGGGCCCCCGAGCTATGCGCCCGGCGGCCTGACGTGACAATGGAGATTGTCGAAGAGTACCTGCACAACCTTTACCGCGTCCAGCCGGACTTCATGTACAGCGTGTCGCGGGACTTTGCGCGCTCGTGCCAGACGCCGATGCTGGTCATGCCCGACGACACACCAGCGCACTCGTACGAGGCCGCTATGGACTTGGTGGCGTTGGCTCCTAAAGCCCAGGTGACGGTATACCCCTGGAAGGAGTCAGAGGACGTGTTCGCCAAGACGATAAACCAGGTGCGTGATTTCCTTCTGGAGCATCAACCCGCGAAAACCGCCGGCTGAAAGGCAGTACTGCTCAGGCCGGGGTGACCTCATTGAGCCGACCGGTGGCGCAGTCATATATGAACCCGCGGACTTGGTCTTTGCGAGGAATGAACGGGCTGGCCTGAATGCGAGATATGGACTGGGACACATCCTTTTCCAGGTCTCTGAACGCCTCCAATGCAAAGGCCGGCCGAAGGCCGGTGTCCGCTTCGATGGCGTCCTTGACGTCGTCGTCGCGGAAGGTCAACATTCCACAGTCTGTGTGGTGGATTAGCAAGATCTCTCGAGTGCCCAATAAGCGCTGAGAAATCACCAGTGAACGGATAACGTCATCCGTGACCACTCCTCCTGCGTTGCGTATCACGTGCGCGTCGCCTTCTTGCAGACCCAGAAGTTTGTGGGTGTCCAGCCGGGCGTCCATGCAGGCGACGACCACCAGATTTCGCGCCGGGGGCAGCGGCAAATTGCCCTTGTCAAAGTTCTCGGCGTAGCGGGCATTGTTGTTGAGCCCTTCCTCGATTGCTGTCATAGGGAACTCCTTTCAGACACCGTAGGTCCATTCAGGGGAGCGACCAACCCGCTGCGTAGAACGTCCGCCAGGCCGGAGCGTGCATCGGCCTTGGTTGCCCCATAGTGATGCTGCACGGCGACGTAGGCTTCCCCGATGACCTGGTAAGCTGTGGGCAAATCATACTGACAAAAGGCCGTCAGACTCGTTCCGCCGGACAGGCTCTCCCCTGCTGCCAGTGGCTCGGGGAACGGCTGCGTCGCGGGTAACGGGCCGGTGATCTGGGCGAGTCAGTAGAGATGCCGCTGCATCGAGGCGGCGATCAGTAGTTCGATGTCTTGGATCGCCAGGGACATAGCTTGGCCGATGAGGTCCAGCCTGCGCACCTGCTCGATGCGCGTGGACGCTTGGTCCAGCTCCCGCTTGGACAACAGCCCCTTGAAGATGCCGCAGGCGTCGGCTAGGCAAATGATCACCACGTCGCGCGGGTGGGGGATCTCGTCGCTGAACAACACCCCCATGATGCGCAGCTTCACCTCGCGCTCTGCCTCGCCGTGGACGGTCGGGTAGCGTCTGGACCGGAACACCCACAGGAAACGGTCGTCCCGCCGTTCCAGGATGCCTTGAGCGACCAGCCGAGAGAGAGCCTCCTCGCGGATTGCGTGGGCGCGGTTCGCCGTGCGCTCCACCCAGAAACGGGCGTTGCGATCGTCTCCTGCTTCTATGTCGGCCAGCGTCTCGTCGAGCAGGCTGTCGCCTATGGGGGTCGCGTCGACCAAGACCAGCTTTTCCAAGTCGGTGTCGATGCGGTTCTCCAACGCCAGGTCCATCAGCACACCGCCGGCGAGGGCATAGTTCAGCGACCAGTAGGGCACCCGCGCGAACCTTCCGTCGTCGTCGTTGAGCAGGAGCAGGATGATTTCCTCGGCGAATCTCAGCATGGTGCTTGCCTTCTCCTAGATACGCTCACCAAACCGCCGCGACCGCCGGACCCGGTAGGCGTCGCGCTTGGGATATAGGCTATTCTAGCCTACCCGGCGACGCCTCCGCAACGCCTATCCGCCGTTTAGGCATAACCAGAACCCCGGCCTGCCTCAGTCGGACCCCAGCCAAGATACCCAACGGGCGTCCCGGCGGCGGCGGAAGTCGACGACTCATTCGACACTTTAACCGTTACCGGGTTGACGGTATAATGAGTGCCTTGATGGCAGTCTTTCCGGCGGCGGTTGTGCTTGAAGCACCGGCCCTGCCGTTTAGAGTGGTCCGATAGGTGTGCGTATATGGGTTTAGGTCCTATGGGTAGTTGTAGTTGCGGCTTGGGTGTCCTAAATCCCGAAACGGAATTGGGGTCACTACTCTTGCGTGCAAGGAAATGGATTCGGGAGGTATGAAGGCAACCAGGCCCATAGTCGTAACAGTAAGGAGATACACGCAATGGAAGTTGAGACGAAGCGACAAGGGGATACTTTAATCGCCAAAACGGATGGACGGGTCGATGGCGCCAATGCCCGTGAATTCCAGACAGCTTTAGAGGCTGCCATAGACTCTAATGAGTGCGCCGTAATCCTGGATATGGAACAGCTATCATACATCAGCAGTGCGGGCCTGCGGGTGATTCTGTTGCTCGCCAAGGCGTTGCAAGGGCAGAACAGGAAATTTGCGATCTGTTCGCTCTCGGAATCGATACAGGAAGTCTTCGAGATCAGTGGTTTCGACAAGATCATCTCCATTCATCCTTCTCAGGCCGAGGCCCTAGCCGTATTCAATAATTGATCAACTCCGGACTTTTCCCAGGCGCCCACGGCAAGGACACCCTTTTCGGCAAGCACGGAATTACTAAGCCGTGAGTAAATATCTAAACCAGGCTACGTATCCGGAATCAAAATGTGTGCAGTAGGAGCGAATCGCCCCTACACGGCGGCGGCTCCCGCTCTCCGGTGGTTCAACCGCCTATTTTCACGGTAGTGACGATGGAGAAGTGTCGGGGTTTAGTTTATCGTTCATGAGTCAGTAAGGAGAAAATTGGCAAACGCAAGGTATAAGCGCGCGGAATGACATCAATGCAAGAAACGTACAAGATTCTGGTGGTTGACGACGAGCCGGACTTGGAGCCCCTCATGCTGCAGCGTATGCGCCGGCATATCCGAGCGGGCCGCTATGAATTCGTCTTCGCCCAAAACGGCGTGGAGGCTTTGGAGAAGCTGCACCAAGACGACGGCATCGACATGGTGCTCTCGGACATCAACATGCCTCGGATGGACGGCCTCACGCTGCTGGAGCAGATACCCAAGGTAGACCCCAACATCAGGTCGGTGATAATTTCGGCCTACGGCGATATGAAGAATATACGCACGGCCATGAATCGCGGCGCATTCGACTTCGTCACCAAACCCGTCGATTTTGAAGACTTGCAAGTAACTATCGACCGGACGCTGCGCAATATGGCCGAATGGCGAGAGGCCCTCGAATCTCGTGACAAGCTGGTGGCGCTGCAGAACGAGTTGGACGTAGCCCGGGGAATGCAGCAGTCCATACTTCCGACCCAGTTTCCCAAGCACCTCAACTACACGGTGTACGGCAAGATGCAGGCGGCGCGCAACGTGGGAGGCGATTTCTTTGATGTGCTGTACCTGAGCGACGGGCGGATCGGCCTTTCGGTGGCGGACGTATCGGACAAAGGCGTGCCGGCCGCCCTCTTCATGATGTCCAGCCGCACTCTATTGAAGGGCGCCGCTATCGGCCTTGATTCCCCGGGTGAGGTGCTCCGCGAAGTTAACGATTTGCTGCTAGAAGACAACGAAGGCGGCATGTTCGTCACCGTTCTGTATGCGGTGTACGATCCTTCCAGCAGAGAGCTAACCTACGCCAACGGGGGTCACAACAGTCCCCTGGTAGTCCATGCCGACGGGACCTCCGCGTTGCTTCCCTTGACCGGCGGGATCGCCCTGGGGGTTGTGTCGGGCCTACCGTACAAGCAGAACACGGTGACCCTGTCCACTGGGGATACGGTAATTTTCTACACGGACGGTGTGACCGAGGCTATGAATAGTGAAGATGAGGAGTTCGGCCTGGACTCCCTAAGCCAATTCTTTCAAGCCAATCCTCCACGGGACCCTGAGGAGACCACCGCGGCGGTTTTTGAAGCCGTAAACGCCTTTGCTGGCGAGACCCCTCAGTCCGACGACATCACCTGCCTAGTCCTTTATTGCAATGAGGCTTCCCCTTGAGCGCGAAGCTGAGTCTAATTGTCGAAACCAGGCTGGAGGAACTGGAACGCCTCGCAGCGGCTATAGAGGATTTCGGGGGGGATGACAACTGGCCTGCCAGCCTCACTTTCCAGGTGAATCTGGTCCTGGAGGAGTTGTGGCTTAACGTGGTGAACTACGGGCACGAGGACGGTTTCCACGAGGTTGAAATTGAATTGACCTCGGACACGGAGGCCCTGACCATCGAGATCACGGACGATGGCAAGCCCTTCGACCCGTTGAATGACGCGCCCCTACCCCACGTTATGGAGTCTCTGAACGACAGACCGGTGGGGGGGCTCGGCATTCATTTTGTGCGTACGATGATGGATGACCTGCGCTATAGGCGGGAGGGGGGCAGAAACCGTCTGACTCTGGTTAAGCGCAGGGTTGAGTGAGGGGGATCCCACGGTTGCCAACGGACTTACTGTTTGTGCTGGGCATCGGGGGAGGAGTAGCCCTTACGGTGGCCTTCATCCTGGGGGCCTGGTTTTTCCTCGGCGCCACGGACGCCAGCCAGAACGGCGCAAGGATAAACGACGCTGGCGAGAGGATGCCTACGCCTGAGAGCGGCAATCCGCCTCCTGGGGAAACCGGCGTCTTCGGCCAACGGATTCTCTTTGGCCAGTCGGCTGCTTTTAGCGGCCCCGCCCGAGAGCTTGGAATCAACATGAGGAAAGGCATCCTGGCGGCCTTCAAAGAGGCAAACGACGCCGGCGGCGTCCACGGCAGGATGGTGGAACTGACCTCGCGCGACGACGCCTACGAACCCGAAGCCGCCATAGTCAACACCACCAACCTGATAAAAGAGGAGGGAATTTTCGCGCTGATCGGCGCCGTGGGCACCCCCACCTCGCGCTCGGCGGTCCCAGTGGCTGAGGCCGGGGGAGTCCCCTACATTGCCCCCTTTACCGGGGCGGCCTTTCTGCGAGACGCCAAGTGGGAAACCGTGATCAACCTGCGGGCCTCTTACAACCAGGAGACCGAGGAGATGGTGGCCCGGTTGACGGAGGACTTGGGGATCGAGCGCATTGGCATAATGTACCAGGACGACTCCTATGGCCGCGCCGGCTACCACGGGGTCATAAACGCCCTGGAACGCCGGGAAATGGAACCGGCGGCTGTTGGGCTGTATACCCGGAATACCCTGGCGGTGAAGACGGCCCTTTTGGATTTGAGCCAGGGGTCTCCCGAAGCAGTAATCATGGTGGGAGCCTACCAGCCGGTGGCAGAGCTAATCGAGTGGGCCCGGCACACCGGGTTGGACTCCGTTTTCATGACCATCTCTTTTGTAGGCAGCAACGCCTTGGCCCTAGAGCTTGGTCCCGAGGGGGCCGGGGTCTTCGTAACTCAGGTGGTGCCTTTCCCAATGGATGATTCCATACCCGTTGTTGCTTCCTACCTCAACGCCATGTCGGCCTACGCCCCCGACGCCGTGCCCGGCTTCGTCTCCTTGGAAGGCTACCTGGCGGGCCGCCTGGCTATCGCCGGTCTACGGATTTGCGGGCGGAAGGTGGACCGGGCCTGCTTTCTGGACAGTCTGCACAGCAGGAATATCACCGGCCTCGACGGGTTCGACCTCCGCTATGGGGACGATGACAACCAAGGGTCCGACGCCGTCTTTCTGACCGTGATCGGGTCCGACGGCCGTTACCACTCCATCAATAGTTTGCGGGATGCAGAGCGGTGAAAGAACGCCTGAAACGGCTGCTGCAAAGCGGTTCTCGCATCTCCACGCAACTCCAACTAGCTATCTGGGGAGCGGTGGCCCTGACCGTATGCGCCAGCCTGGTGGGGTGGTTATCGTTCAATCGGGTAGGAGATGTGCAGAGCCGTGTGAATGAGGACAGTATCCCGGATATTGCGGCCTCCTTCGAGGTGGCCCAGTACAGCGGGATCCTCGTGGCGGCAACTCCGCGTCTGACCGCCGCCACGACGGAGCAAGAGTTTGCCCAAGTGTCCTTCAGCATCGATGAGGCATACACGGCTTTCGAGGAGCAGTTGACCCTTTTGGAGGAGGGGAACTCGGGGGACGAGAGCTTTGCCATAATTCGGGACCACGCCGACAGTCTGATTTTTAACATCGAGGCCATCAAAGAGCAGACCCGCGAGTCCTTTACATTGACTGCGGGCAGCGAAACCCTGGGAGCGGAGTTGACGAAATTACGCACTCAGTTGGACGGCATAGTCGTTCCGGCGATTGACGACCAGCTCTTCTACACAATGACGGGTTATCGCAGCCGTGCGGAACCTCCGGCGCCGCGCTCGGAACATTTCTCCGAGCAGGAGTTCGGCCACTACCGGCATCTGGCCCAGTTGCAGGTGGACGGCAACATTGCAATGGAGCTTTTGGCAAACGCTTTCACTCTTTCTCAAGCGTCGCTGATCGAGCCGCTGCGGGAGCGGTTCGAGGCTGCCATAAGCCGCATGGAGCGGAACCTGTCCGCTCTTGAAGGGTCGCCCCTACGAGAACAAGTGTCGCCCATCTTCGCCAGACTGTCCGAGTTGGGAATTGGGGAGGGAAGCGGTTTTGACTTGCTGGCCCGGCGGCTGACCTTGGCGGAGAGTCAGCAGGAGTTGGTAGTGAGCAACCGCGACATCGCCATCGACCTAGTGGAGGAGGTGAACGGGCTGGTGACTACGGCCCGGGCCAGCGCGCAAGCGGCGACCCAAGCTTCCAGCGACGCGATACTAACGGGACGCACTCTCCTTCTGGTCATTAGCGGCATAAGCATTGCCGGCGCTTTGCTCATCGCCTGGCTTTTCGTAGGGCGGATGCTGGTGCGCCGCTTGAAGCTCCTATCCGATTGGATGCGGCGCATGGCCGGGGGCGACCTGGAGGCCAGGGTGGAGATCGAGGGCCGGGATGAGGTGGCCGAAATGGCCGCTGCTTTGGAGGTCTTCCGTCGTCATGCCCTAGAAGTGCAGCGTCTGAACCTAGTGGAAAAGCTGGCGGACGAACTGAAAGGAAAGAATGAGGAACTGGAAGTGGTGCTGGAGGACCTACGCTTGGCGCAGGACCAGATTGTTATGCGCGAAAAACTGGCGGCTCTGGGTGAGCTGACGGCGGGGGTGGCCCACGAGATACGGAACCCGTTGAACTTCGTCAACAACTTCTCCGAGGTTTCGGGAGAGCTTGTTAAGGAACTGCAAGAGGTCCTCAATGAGGAGGGCGCGACGCTAACCGACGAACAGAGAGGGTTGGTTGGAGTGATCTTTGGAGACTTGAGCGATAATCTGGAACGCATCCAGTCCCACGGGCAACGGGCCGACAGAATCGTCAACGACATGCTTCTCATGGGTAGAGACTCGGGGGAGGTGCAGTCTATCAACATTAACAACCTGCTCGATGAACACGCACGCTTGGCCTACCACAGCGCCCGGGCCGTCGACCCGAATTTCCAGTTGGACCTGCAGCATGACTTCGATCCGGAGATGGGTGAACTGGAAGTAATCCCTCAGGAGTTGGGGCGGGTCTTTCTGAACATGGTGAGCAACGCCTGCTACGCCACCGACGAGAAACGGCGCGCCGCCGCAGAAGCAAATGGCGGCCCCTATATGCCAACGCTGTTGCTCATTACCCATCGAGGAGAGGACCATGCGGAAATCCGCATAAGGGACAATGGGAACGGGATTCCCCCCGACGTCATAGAAAAGATATTCAACCCCTTCTTCACCACCAAGCCCACCAATCAGGGTACGGGCCTCGGCCTCGCCATGTCCAGCGACATCGTGCGGAAACACGGCGGCGCCATTCGCGTCGAATCAGAACCGGGCCAGTTCACCGAGATGATTGTCGAAATGCCCCTGACGCCGCCCTCAACGGTCCCGGAGGAGGAAATGGCAACAGCAGGGGCGCAAGAGGACGGCCCGTCTCCTTAGCGCGCCTTGGGGCTTATCCTAATAACCCGGCGGCTCTGAGAGCAATCAGGGCACAGCCGGCGGGTTCTGTGTCATCAACTCTGAGCGGTTCCAGTTGCCGCAACAGCTTGTAATATGTGTCCCATGTGCCTACAATCAGTTAAATCCGCTTAAATCGCCTTAGCTACGGTGGACCGGCGCCCCGGCCGACACTCCACAAGGAGTTCTACCATGTCACATCGTCTCTTGGACCGGATCGATGCACCGAGCGACCTCAGAGGGCTTAGCCACAACGAGCTGGCCCAAGTCGCGCAAGAGGCGCGAGACATCATTATCTCCGTTATAACTGAACGCGGCGGCCATTTGGCTTCGAATTTGGGGGTGGTTGAGCTCACGTTGGCGCTGCACCGCGTTTTCGACAGCCCCAAGGACAGCATAGTTTGGGACACGACCAACCAGACCTACACGCACAAGTTGGTAACGGGGCGGCGCGACGAGTTCAAGGCCATCCGCTTGGAAGGCGGCCTGTCCGGGTTCGGGGAACCAAGGGAAAGCCCCCACGACACCCTCTGTGCCGGCCACGCGGGCACCGGACTTTCAATCGCTCTCGGCATCGCCGAAGGCGCGGCGAAGCGCCGGACGGACTCGTGGACCGTTGTGGTGGTTGGGGACGGGGCGATGACTTCCGGATCGAGCTTCGAGGCACTGAACAACATCGTGCACCTAAACCCTGAGAAGCTAATCGTCGTCCTCAACGACAATGGGATGTCCATCTCGGAGAACATCGGCTTCCTCACCAACTGGCGCAAGCGTTTGATCACCCACCCCGAATACCAAGCGATGGTCGGGCGGGTGAAGGCCCTTTCCCAGAAAGTGCCCACGGGCGAACTGATGTACCGGCTGGTCAAGAGGTTCAATACCGGGCTCGCAGGTCTCATTGTGCCAACGATGTTCTGGGCCGAGATGGGGTTCCAATACCTGGGCCCTGTCGACGGCCACGACTTCAAGCAACTGGAAGAAACGCTCCGGCAAGCCAGAACGTCCGCCGGCTCGGTGCCTTTGGTCCACGTGGTGACCCACAAAGGCCACGGTTACGAACCCGCCGAGGACGATCCTGTCAAGTTTCACCAGCCAAGCTCTCCGTTGGGGGACGGGTCGGGAGCGCCCACTTACTCGAAGGTGTTCGCCCAGACTATAACACGCCTCATGCGCGAGGACGATTCCGTAGTCGGCATCAGCGCGGCGATGCTGGAGGGCACCGGGCTGGCGGAGGTGCAGCGCCATTTCCCCGACAGGGTCTTCGACGTCGGCATCGCGGAGCAAACTGCCCTCAGCATGGCGGCGGGAATGGCGTCTAAGGGACTCAAACCCTTTGTCTCTATCTACTCGACGTTTCTCCAACGAGCCTTCGATCAGGTAGTCCACGATGTGTGCCTTCAGAATCTGCCGGTGACGCTGATTGCCGATCGCGCCGGTATCGTCGGCGAGGACGGCAAGACGCACCATGGCGCTTTCGACATCTCTTACCTGCGGTGCCTGCCCAACGCCGTCGTTGCGGCGCCCAGGGACGAAAACCAACTGCAGCATCTGGTCTACACCGCATATAAACACCGGGGCCCCTTCGCTATCCGCATTGCGCGGGGGGCCGCCGTCGGTGCAGCTCTCGATGAGGACCTCAAGGAACTGCCTCTGGGCAGGGGCTCTGTGATCAGGGAGGGCCGCGACGTGGTCATCTTTGGTCTGGGCAAGTCGGCCAGCGCAGCCGTGGGCGCAGCAGAAAGGCTTGCCCAGCATGGCATTGCATGTGGCGTTGTAGACCCGGTCTTCGTGAAGCCCCTCGATGTAGACCTGCTCTTGCAGGCGGCGCGCAGCTCCCGCCGCATCGTCACGGTAGAAGAAAATGTGCTAGCCGGAGGGTTCGGCTCGGCGGTGCTTGAAGCCCTCTCCGACGCCGGAATGGGAGACGTCCCGGTCCACCGCATCGGCATGCCGGACTCTTTCATTGAGCACGGTACTGCGGCTGACCAACGGCGCCGGCTTCAGTTGGATGCTCAGGGCATTGCCCAACGAGTCTTGAGTGTCTTCTTCCCCGAGGCGGCGGCGCTGTCCGACCGGGGCGAGGCCGATCGGGAAATGGCGGCAACGGCGTAGCAGGCGGCTTGCCCTGCGGCATCACCACTTGGTAGACTCTTCTGCGTATACGTGGTCGGGCAATGTGTAGCGGATTCCTTCCTCGTCGAACAATGAAGTTTCGAGCAAGGACGTGAATCTGGCGAAGTTGCTGTCTAGGCGGCGGCCCGGAAACAGCTTGCTCAGGATGTGGCCATAACGCTGTTGCATCTTAAACCACCCGACAGTCCCAAAGGAGGGGAGCGGCGGATACATCAGTGCCTCAGCGACCTCTCTTCCGATAAGTGCGCGGGAAATACGGTACACGTAGTGGGTCAACTTGCGGCGGTCGGCCGGTTCGGTAATCCCGGCTATCAACGGCGCGGAGTTGACCAAGGAATTCGCCATCACGACCGATTCAGTTGTAGAATCAGGCTCGCACATGAGGCCGATGTCATACAGCTTCAGGGCTTCATCGGCATCGTGGAACAGGATCGTTTCGGGAATGCCCATCAAGTAACCGCTGTAGCGCCAAACAGCCATGAAGCTGGCGTACTCTTCAGCGTTGTATTCGGCGCCCAAGGTTTTCATGTGTTTCAGGAGCCTTGCTGAAAAAGCGGAAATGGCGTAACCCAGGTGCGCCGCGCTAATCGGCGCACCCCAAGCTTCGGTATCCCAGTCTTCCGAATGGTTTAAGAGGTATCTCATCCGTGCGTGAACTATCCTAATACGGACGGAAAGTTTCCAGCCGTCTCCATACCGGTACAGGCCGCCGGGAAAGAATATTTCCGTCATGTGACGGTTATTCTGCCCCAACCGCCTGATGCCCTGGTCCCGCACCCGGCCGGTGATGAAGAAGGACTTTGCTATATTCGTTGTAAAGCCTTCTATCAGCACATCTGCGACGAATGCCGCCAGGACCACCTGCGAATTCCTGTGAAACATGCGGACACCTGGTGCGAATGCCGCAAAGTTGAGCCATTCCGGCTGAGTTTCCGCGTCTCTGAAGAATTTTCGCATCGAGGCCGGCGCATCCCGTAAGGCCCCTTCCTCTTGATCCATGGCCGCTTGGATGAGCCGCATTGATTTGTTTATTCCAAACCCTGCCAGGTCTTCCGTCATCGCTTCGGCCAGCGGGTCTCCAATGAGGGTGTGGGCGACGTAACTGTCCGCGATATCGGGTGCGACGGCGCGGGCCTTTTCGTAGCCCAGCGTGTGGTCGGTAGGTATTTTTATTGGTGCTTTCACCTGGGATTCAGACTCGAGTTCTACCATGTGACACCCCTCAATCTCACGGTTTTTCAGCTTCCACCCGTAAATCGGGAAGCCAATTCAGCCACGACGGCAGGTACCAGTTGCGTCTGCCCAACACCTCCATACTGGCCGGGACCAGTACCGACCTTACCAGTGTAGCATCCAGGAATACCGCTACGGCAAGCCCGAACCCGACCTGCTGGTTGATGATGGTCTTCCCAGATGCGAAAGCGCCGAACACCACGACCATGATGAGGGCGGCGCCGGTGATCAACCCTCCCGTGGACCGCAGGCCGTAGGCCGTAGGCTACCGCCTCGGCATTGTTCCCGGTCTGATCGTACCGCTCGCGGATGCGGCTCAGCAGGAACACATGGTAGTCCATGGACAGCCCGAATAGGATGGAGAACAGGAACAAAGGTATCCAAGCATCGATGACCTCAGCATGCTGGAACCCCAGCAAGTCCGTGGCCACTCCCTTCTGGAATACCAAGACCATCAGTCCGTAAGCCGTGCCCACCGAGAGGAGGTTCATGAAGACGGCTTTAACCGGGATGACTATCGACCGGAAGACCAGCATCAAGACGATGAAGCTGAGGCCAAGCACGAAGGCAAAGACGATGGGAGTATATGCGCCGATTATAGAGAAGACATCCGCAGTCTCAGAGGTCACGCCGCCGACCAGGGCTTCTGCATCGACCCCGTCGAAAGCGGCCGGGATGTAACGGTCTTGGATCGTGGACACGACGTCGACCGCTTCCTGGCTGCGGGGCTCCCCGGGGATGAATACTGACAGCAAGGCCAGGTCTCCCAAGTCGTTGACGGCCAGGACGGGAGAGACCTGCAGGCCCGGGTGGCCCATGAGGGATGCTTGAAGCTTTCCTATCGCCTCCCGAACGCCTGGGCTGTCGATATCCCCGTCGATGACGATCTCGGTGGAACTGACCAGCCCGAAGGAGAACTCCTCTTCCATGATGAAGAAGGCTTCCCTGGTCTGAGCTCCTTCGGGGAAGGCGTCGACGCCGTTTATTCCGGTGTGGATCTGGAAATAGAAGACGGTAGCGGCGATCATGGGCGCTCCGATGACGATGATGCTGAGCACAGGGTAGCGGGCGACGACGCGGGTGATAAGCTCCCAGAACCCCCGCCCCGAGGACTCGGAGGGTCTGACTCTTGCCCTGCCGAAGAAGGGAAGGGGTAGGTGGTTGATTCTGGGGCCGAGGAGCGCGAGGTTGGCCGGCAGGAGGGTGAGAGTAGCCGCCAACGCAACCAATACGACGACTACCGCGCCAAGGGCAAGGGACTGGAAGAAGGAGAAAGGAACGATGAGGATGCCGCACAGGGCGATGACGACGGTGAGACCGCTGAACAGCACCGTCCGGCCCGCCGTTGCCCCGGCGCGCTCGATAGCCGCGTACTTGTCCAAACCGCGGGCCAGTTCGTCCCGGTAGCGGGATATTATAACCAGGGAATAGTCTATCCCCACAGCCAGGCCGATCATAATGATCATGAGCGTGACGAAGAAGATCAGCTCGAAGGCTTGACCGATGAGCGCCGTAATGCCCAATGCAACTACGATGGAAGCAATGGACAATCCTACCGGCATCAGGGCGGCGGCGATGGTGCCGAAGAGGACCACGAGGATGACGAGTGCGACCGGGATGCCGATGCGTTCTCCCCGCCTTAGGTCATTTTCCGCCAGTTCGTTGTTCTCGCGGGCAGTGCTGGCGTCCCCTACCATGAGCACGCGGAAGCCGTCCTTCCCGTCCGCTTCCTCGACGACGTGGAGGACGTCGGCGACGTTTTCCACGGCTTCTTCTAAGGAGCCGGTCATGGCCAGGGGCATTATGATGGTCCTACGGTCGGCGGAGACGAGGGTCGGGTCGTTGGTCAGGTAGTAGTTCGGGCCGGGGGTTGCGGTCTCGCTGCCCACGGCGGCGATATTGGCGTACACCTCTTCGACCTTCGCCCGAAACTCGTGGGCGTCCACGGTGAGGAGGTCCGACTGGACGATGACTATTTAGTTGACCGGTTTGGGGCCGCGGAGCCGGTCTTCTAGGAGACGGTCGGCGCGCTCGGACTCGGCACTGCCGCTCAGTCGAAACTCCGTGGTCGTGGCCTTGTCGAGTATGTCTGTGAGCGGCTTCGGGCCGGGGG
Source organism: Dehalococcoidia bacterium (assembly GCA_965197565.1). Lineage (GTDB taxonomy): Bacteria > Chloroflexota > Dehalococcoidia > Lucifugimonadales > UBA3495. The sequence goes on along the minus strand of CBDANK010000002.1, from coordinate 586,739 downwards.
CCATTTCGGCGTCTACGGCGAGCCCGCCGGCGATCAGCCCCACCACTGCCCAGATGGCGATGATTACAAAGGGCCTTCGCGCGCTGATGCGGGCCAAGAATTCAGTCAAGGCGTCGCCCCGCCATGACCGGGCCTTTTAGTTCTCGCATGGAGCAGGCCGCTACCCCTGTGTCTTTCCGGCGCAGGCCGGAATCCGGGAAGGTCCGCATGAAGGTCCAGAGGAAATAACGTCGGCTTTGTGGCGCCTTTCCGGGTCCCGGCTTTAGTCAGGATGACGGCAGGAAACCGGGGATGACAGTAGCTATAACTAAAAGATTCCTCTCATCATGACAAGACTGGATGCCCACGCTCAATCAACGGGGAACGGCTCCGCGATTGTATCGGCGCCTGTATCTTCCGCCGCATTAACCGGCGATTATAGGTCCAGCCCATTGGGGTGGAGCGGCGCGGCCACTAGTATTATAACCCCGGCAAACGCCAAAGTTGCCAGTTTTCACTCCAAGGTTTTGGACGGTTGTTCTGCCAACCGGGGGATTTCCGTACACCTCCCGGTCTAACCATCCTTGCTATTCACAATAGCGTCGAATATATTGAAGGCAAGCTTCCCGACCTGATTGAACTGTATTAAGAATGGGTGATGAGCCTTGGATAATTATGAATAAGGCTCAAGTAAGAAGTTGCCCTAGGAGAATACTATGTTCGATGTCCTGATCGTTGGTGGGACCGTGATAGATGGTTCAGGGGCCGCTGGGTATCGGGCCGACATAGGCATCAACGGGGAAAGAATCAGTGCTATAGACGACCTTTCACGCGCTGAGGCCGGTAATGTGATCAATGCCGCCGGCCTGATGGTGTCGCCTGGTTTTGTTGACACCCACACCCATTCGGAGGGCCCGCTCCTGCTGGACCCACAACATGCCAACGGTCTGCGCCAAGGCATAACCACCGAAATCCTTGGCCTGGATGGAATGTCATACGCTCCCCTTTCCGCCGAGAACTACCGCGTCTATCGCCATTGGTTGGGAGGTCTGCTGGGTGACCCGGACGAAAACTTGGACATGAGTAGTGTCGCTGCTTTCCGGGCCAACTACCATAAGAAAGTGGCTATCAACACCGCCTACCTGGTGCCCCACGGCACGATTCGCCTTGAAGTCCTGGGATTCCACGACATCCCCCTGATTGGAGATGCTCTGGAAAAAGCCCGCCGCTTGATTAGGGAGGGCATCGAGCAGGGAGCCGTAGGCTTCTCCACTGGGGGCGCCTACTATCCCGGCCCTTGGGCCGATACCGAAGAATTGATCCACCTATGCAAGACGGTTCACGAAGCCGGGTCGGTGTACATGGCCGAGGTCCGTAGGACCAACATAGAACGAGCCTACGCTGGAGGCGGCATTCCGGAAGCACTGGAAATCGCACGCCGCTCCGATGTCCGCCTTCACCTGGCCCATACCCGAACTGCGCCGGAGACAGCCGGCGCTGTGGAAAAGTTGATGAAACCGGTTGACCAAGCGGAGGCTGAAGGGGTGGACTGTACTCTGGACATTTACCCATACGCCGCAGGCAGCTCCATTGCCGTCAGTTTCCCGCCAAGCCATGCCCAGGAAGGGGGTCCTGATGCGCTCATCCGACGGCTTGAGGACCCCTCTGAACGCCGCAGCATCAGTGATTACCTCGACAACAACGCCAGCACAATGGCGGCGCTGCAAGGGATGGTGTTCTCCTACCTTCCGAAAAACGCCCATCTGGAAGGGATGAGCTTATCCGATATAGCGAAGCAGCGAGGAGCGACGCTGGGAGAGGCTCTTTGTGAGTTGCTTCTCGACGAAGATTTGAAGGTTGGCTATCTGGGCGCGCCTCCTCAGAGTTCGGCGCTTTGGCGTCAAGTCAGTCGTGATTCAATGGAGCTCTTGGCCCGGCATGATTACATGGTATGCAGCGACATCACCCCCCTTGGCAGCATGCCTCATCCACGCTCCTACGGCGCCTTTCCCAGATTTTTGGGACGTCTGCGCCGGGAGTTCGGAATCCTCAGTCTTGAGCAGATGGTCCATAGAATGACGGACCGGCCCGCGCAGCGTTTCGGCCTGACTCAACGCGGACGCATCGAAAAAGGGTATTACGCCGACCTTGTGGTCTTCGACGCCGAACATATCATAGACAACGCTACCTATGACGACCCGCACCAATTCCCTTCAGGCATCCCTTTCGTCCTGGTTAACGGCCAGGTAGCCGTAAGCCAAGAGCGGTGCACCGGGGTTATGGCGGGGCAAGCAGTGCCATAGAGAATATTGGCCCCTGGCACACGCTAAATGCCCAGAAGTCGGACCGCGTTGGCCCCCAAGATGCCTTCCTTTTCTTCATTCGAGAGAATCGGGAAGTCCATTATCCGCTCCACGCAATGGGCCGGGGACCACCACGGGAAATCAGAGGCCATCATCACCCTTTCCGGGCCGACATCCTTGATAAGCTGGGCCAGTTGCTGGGTAGTTGGGGCGTTAGGCGCACCGATCCACTCCATCAACTCGCAACAGTCGAAGATTGCGTTGGGGTAAGCGTCGGCGATTTCCTTAGTTTGACGCCAAGCCCCATTCCCCATGTGGGCCATCACAAGCTTTAGCTCGGGGAAGGCCTCCAACACTCCGGCAAAGGCTTGCGGGTCGCCGTACTGGTCGACGCCCCTAGCCCGGCCCGAGTGGGCTACGACGCTCAAACCCAACTCTACACAGGTCTGGTAGACCGGCCACATTCGCTTATCGGCCATGTAGAAGCGCTGGATTACCGAGTGGAGTTTAATGCCCCGGCGCCGTGATTCTCCGCCATGTCCTGTAAATGGGCTTGGGCCTCCTCCGGTGTCATGACCCAAGGGTCTATACATATGTGAGGCGCCAACTGGGGGTGGTCTTTCGCCAGTCCGCAAAACCAGATGTTGGACTGTTTGAGTCTCTCTGCGGCGGCTTCATCTATTTCCCGGACAGCCTTTGTCCGCTCGGTCTCGCTGAGACCTTCAGCAAGCTGGGTAATCTTCTGCTGGCGGTCCGTCAATGACCGGTCCAAGTTGACTATCCCCGCCCGGGAAACCCCGGCTTCTTCCATGGCCTCTAAGGCTTCTGCCACGTCCCCATGGTAACGGCTGTAGGGCGGCCCCCGTCTGGGGTCATCGAATTCCCATCCCCCATTGTACGCCGCTTTTTGTTGCTCTCCCGCTTCCTTGGACTCATACACATGGATATGAGTATCTATAATCAAGGGTCCGGCCATTGGTGGCCTCCTTTGCGTAATGCGTTCAGAATGGGCCCGCCCCAGGACTTCCCTTTCCTCACCAGAAGGAAAAACCGGAAGGAAAATGTCCTGGCGGTAAACATATCCTATACTAACGCTCGGACTTAAGTTTGACGAGATGAGGTAGCTCAGGGTCTTTTCCATTGCCGCCCAGAAAGCACACAATAACCTCCAACCATGTCATTGCTATGAAAATAGTCTATTTTCATAGCAATTCCTCATGGCCTTGCGAAGGCCACCCATGAAGATGAAAATGGCGGCCAGTCCCCAACCGTCACTCCCGTGCAAACGGGAGTCTAAGGCCGTTGGGACTGTGGATACTCGTTTCCACAGGTATGACGAAAGCTATTTTCATAATAATGACGGGTGGGTTCGGGAATGAAATCACCTGAATTGCAACCCTACCTGACCTGACGGATTCGTTTTTTCGCTCGAACGAATAGCGGACGAATCGGTCACGGGGCCGAAATCCTCCAGATCCCCTTGGAGAGTGGCCGCCAGCCAGTTGGCGGCCACTGGTCACGGACCATCGAGGGAGCTTGGGGTCGTTGGCATTCGGGCAATGTAGTTTCAGTTATAGGTATTGGCTTTCGGGGCTGTCAAGGGGGATGTGGCAGTGGTTGGTGGTTAGTGGGGAAATCAGGGCAACCACAAGGGTTGCCCCTACATTTCGGTTTCCCGCCGTCTCGGTGTCGCCGCCGTCCTTGGCGCAATTGTCTGAACTGTGATTTCTTTGATTCTGAGGATTTACAGGAGATGAAGATGGCGGCCCATTCCCAACCGTCGCTCCCGTGGAAACGGGAGTCTAGGGGTGTTGGGACTGTGGATACTCGTTTCCACAGGTATGACGAAAGCTATTTTCATAATAATGGCATTTGCCCAGAATGAAAAGGCCCTGGATGAGAGGAAGCAGCTAAAGTTGACCCCAAGGGCGGGACCTTTTACAATATTCTTATTGTTCTTGGGGGGAGACAGATGAGAAGAGTAATTATTCCCCTGCTCTTTGTCATACTAATGACTCTGGCCGCGGCGGCGCCGGTGGCGGCTAGTTCATCAGACGCGCCGGAACATACCCAGAAGAGTTGTGGATTTTCCATTTAGAGTAACCCCACCGACACCAGACCTGTAACCCACAACGTTCAAGGATATTCTATGGGGGCGCTGGAAGCGCCCCTTTTTCACGACTTCTTCTCTCCGGTGCAAGACCCCTCCAGAAGTGCTGTGAGGTCGAGAAGGCATTGGAGCTAAACTATTGCATCGGCATTCAGCCTTCGAGACCTTTGCATAACCCTCACCCCGGTCATTCCGAACGCAGCGAAGCCCTTCGGCTGCGCTCAGGATAAACTCCGTGAGGAATCTCAAACCTATGTCAGCAAGCACTGGGTCTGTAGCTGGACCGACGCGACGACTCCGGCCCAACGCCTTAGATTCCTCCCTCCGGTCGGAATGACAAGTTGAGCGACCAGTTACGCAAGGGTCTCCCTTCCGGGAGTCGTTACAAGCAGTAGTAAGGTGTGGGTTCATGCCCCCTTGTTGGCACAGACGGGAAAAGCGCTTGTGGAGAGTACCCCACCCTACGCTGGCCTCTTCACCCTTTTACTCTAAGCCGGAGACTGAGGTTTGATCGCCTGGAAGGTGATGCTCACCATGGAGTTGGCCGCTTGGCGAATCACCTCATCGGGCACCTCGAGATCGGTCGTCAGCCCCTTAGCCAACACATCCTCAAAGGCCATTTCCGTAGGGTAGGGCGCTTCCTTAACAATGATGATTTCCTGGAACCCTGCGGCACGCACCTTGTCCCGGTAGGACTCTATGCTGATGCCGGGTGTAATGCACTCGAGCTTGGCGGCGTTGAAATTGAGGGTCGACTTATGCGGCGGCATGATGGTCAACGTGTCGGAGACTACCAGCCTGCCGCCGGGCACTAGCACCCGGAAGGCCTCCGCGAAGACTTGGGCTTGGTCTGGGACCAAGTCGATGACGCAGTTAGAGATGACCAGGTCCACCGAGGCATCTTCCACCGGCAGACGCTCGATCTCCCCAAGCCGGAACTCGACGTTGTTGTAGCCGCCTGCTTGGGCATTGTGTCTGGCGCGTTGCACCATTTGAGGCGTCATATCCACCCCGATGACTCGGCCTTCCGGCCCCACCTGCTGGGACGCCAAGAAGCAGTCGATCCCAGCCCCCGAGCCTAGGTCCAGCACCACCTCGCCGGGGCTGGCGGCGGCGATGCCGACCGGGTTGCCGCAACCAAGCCCCAAGTCGACTCCGCCAGGCAGTGCGGCAAGTTCCTCCGGATCATAGCCGTTAACAGAGTTGGAAACACCGCAGAAACTGTCGTCGGGGGACTGTTGCGACTCCGCGATCTCGGCGTAGGCCTTGCGTATCACTTGCTTCAAGCGGTCAGTCACGGGAAAAGGCTCCTTTCATAATGGGCTCAAGCTTGGCCCGTACTAAAGTGGAGAGGTCGTCGACTTTGAAGAAAGAGATGCAGCACAGGTCGCCGCGGTCCTCGAACCCCACCAGAGCTATCTTATCTCCTGGCTGGAGACCGGCGCGCTCACGCAACTCTTTGGGCAGCAGGATCTGTCCACGATCATCTACGCTGACTATGGCCTCAATGCGATAGGTGGTGGCGGGAGCGCCTTCAGTTAACTGGGTTTCAGTCATAACTTTACACTATTTACAGAATATTCTAATTATTCTGAATAATATGATTAATCTTATAATGGTGTCAAGCTGTATACTGTCGGTAGTGGGATGGCGTCGGTCCTAAAGTTATCATATAGTTATACTCCGAAGAGGAGACGTGATCCGGTCATGTTTTGTGCATCCCGAAAACCGGCGGCATTTCAGCTGAATCCAGGGGAGACGGGCGCTCATCAGCAGGCCCCAACTCAAAAACGAGCCAGGCGGGGCAACGGAAAGGACTAGGCTCCATGCTTGCTACAGCCCAGACCTGCGCGGTTATCGGTCTAGACGGTCTCATTGTCCAAGTGGAGGTGGATATTTCCCCAGGCTTGCCTGCTTTCAACATTGTCGGCCTCCCCGACACTGCGGTCCAAGAAGCCAGGGAACGGGTGCGGGCCGCCCTTCGCAACAGCGGGTGCGAGTTTCCCCTCCGCCGCATCACCGTGAATCTGGCTCCCGCGGACCTTAAAAAAGCGGGGCCGGCCTACGACCTGCCCATCGCCGTAGGCGTCTTGCTCAGTTCGGGGCAAGTGGAAACGGTGCCGGAAAAGGCGATCTTTCTTGGCGAATTGTCCCTCGACGGGAGCCTTCGCCATACTAACGGAATCCTGGCTATGGTCTCGGTGGCCCGAGATCAGGGCTTTACTGAGGCTTACGTCCCTACCCCGGATGCTCCGGAAGCGTCATTGGTGGAGGGCATCCAGGTCTTCCCGGTCCTCAACCTTGCTTCCCTGATCGGCCATTTGCGCCTCGAATCCGCCATTGACCCGATTGCGGAAACCGGCGTAATACCGGAGAACGGGCCGCCGCCGCCCGATGGTATGAACCTGGCCCACGTAAAAGGCCAGGAACACGCCAAACGGGCCCTGGAAGTTGCCGCAGCAGGATTCCACAATCTGCTGTTCAACGGGCCTCCCGGCAGTGGAAAGACTCTTCTGGCCCGCTGCTTACCCTCGATTCTACCCAAAATGTCGCCCCAAGAGGCCCTGGAAGTTACCAAAATCTATAGTGTCAGCGGCGCTCTGCCTGTGGAAGGCCCCTTGATCTTGCGCCGGCCATTCCGCTCCCCGCACTACACCATTTCCAATGCGGGACTGGTAGGGGGCGGCAGGACGGTGCGGCCGGGGGAGATCACCCTCAGTCACCGGGGGGTACTGTTCCTCGACGAACTGCCCGAGTTCAACCATACCGCGCTGGAGTCTCTGAGGCAGCCCTTGGAAGATAAGTTGGTCACCATCAGCCGGGTCAGCGGCACCGTCACTTATCCGGCAAGTTTTATGCTGGTGGCGGCCATGAATCCTTGCCCCTGCGGCTTTCACACCCACCCCAAGACAGAGTGCACCTGTTCTCCCTCCACCGTAACCCGCTACCAAAGACGGGTCAGCGGGCCCCTATTGGACCGGATCGACGTTTTCGTGGAAGTGCCGCCTGTAGAGTATGAGAAGCTGGTGGACCAGGAGCCTGCGGAAGATTCCCATCAGTTGCGGCAGAGAGTTGAACAGGCGCGGGAGATTCAACGCAGCCGGTTCAACGACTATGCTTTCCTATGCAACTCGGAGATGGGGCCCGCCGAGGTCTGGAAATTCTGCCCTTTAAACGATACCGCCAAGAGCTTGCTCCAGACAGCGACCCAACGCTTGAACCTATCGGCCAGGGCTTTTCACCGGATTCTCAAGGTGTCCCGGACCATCGCAGACCTGGAGGGCGCCAAAGAGATAGGCGTAGCCCACTTGGCTGAGGCCCTACAGTACCGGTCGAGGGGCTTAGGGTAACATGCCCCTGGTCATTTCACGCCATGCCAGGCGTCGAATGCAACTCTATGACATCTCGGATCAACAAATTGCCGAAGTTCTAGCGACGCCAGACCAGCAACAGCCTTCAATCAGAGGCCGTACAAACGCTACAAAGATCATCGCAGGAAGGTTGCTGCGCGTCACTTATGTTGAAGAAGAACAAAATTATGTGATAGTAACGGTAACCCGTTTGGAGGTGCCCTAAGAAACGCCATGAAAATTACCTATGACCGGAAAGTGGACGCCTTATATATTCAGTTGACAGTGACCAAACCTGCCCGAGGGATGGACATTGAAGAGGGTGTAACAATAGACTTGGACGCCAACGGCCACTTGGTGGGCATTGAAATCCTTGATGCCTCGGAGCATTTGGGAAAGGAACAATTACATTCCGTAACACTCCAAGACCTGGCATTTACTCCTGCTTTATCCAGTGACTAACGCTTCCCCATACTGCTATCCGACTGAAGTGCTGCCATGCTGGTCGAGGGGTATGGAGTAAGATGCCAAGTAGAGCCCGCGACTGGTTCGCCCAAGCAGAACGAGACTTGGAACACGCCGCTGGTTCTATGGAGAGCATACACTTTGAATGGGCCTGCTTCGCCGCCCAACAAGCCTCAGAGGAGGCTATGAAGGCGGTCTATCAATTCTTGGGCGGCGATGCTCGAGGCCACGACCTGGATGGATTGCTTCGAGGCTTGGAAGACCGGCTGCAAGTGCCCCCCGAGTTGGCGGACCGAGTCAGAGAACTGGGCAAGCATTACATTGCGGCCAGATACCCCAACGCCCATGCCGAGGGGCCTCCGTCTCGTCACTACACCCAAGGTGAAGCCCGGAGAGCCATCGAACATGCTCAAGAGATCTTACGGTTCTGTTCAAGTCACCTGGCTTGACCGGCCTGCAGTGCTTGAGGCCACCCGCAAAGCTGTGGCCGCGTTGGCCGAAGGGAAGCCCGAGGTACTGAAAGTTATACTGTTCGGCTCGATGGCCCGGCGAGACGCCGTTCCGGGCAGCGACGTGGACCTACTGGTGGTTGTGGCTGAAAGCGGCCGGTCTTTCCTGCACCGCATTGCGAATACCGCCTTTCCGGAATACCGGTGGGGGTAGACGTGTTTCCCTACACCCAACAAGAATTCGACAAGATGCTTGCGGAGGGGAATGGCTTCATCCGGCAGGCACTCGCCGAAGGACAGACGCTCTTCGACAGAAGCGAGAGCAAAACGTCTTTATAATCAGCCCCTTAGTGGTTATTTTGAAAATAGAAGGTTCAACCACCGGGGGAGCGGGAACCGCAGGCTCGTAGGGGCGGTCCAATCCAAATGCAATAGCCCTACCTGGACGCTAGGGCCTCTACTGTTCAAGGGCCGAATGCCGGGACTGACTATCAGGTTTGCCCCGCGGTCCACCTTGTAACCGACGACGACCGCACTTTATAATAGGCCGGTCGCGCCTGCCGGGCCAGCGAATAGCTCCAGACCGGCAGGTAAAGTGTAGACCCCCGACTTTCCTACCCAGGCAACAACGCCTGGTATACGCCCACCCCAACCCGCAGTTCCTATCATTGGGGATCCCTTGGGTTAGGCACGGGGACGACACCGAGCCTATACGGTTTCGGCCCCCTTGGGGATATTGGTCCTGATTCATAATGCCGGAGGTTCGCCATGGCCGCAATCAGCAAGAATTTGAATATGAAACACCGCAGCAGGGAGGTCACCGAAGGGCCGGACCGGGCGCCCGCCCGGGCAATGCTGTGGGCCATGGGCTTGTCCCAGGACGACATGGACAAACCCTTCGTTGCTATTGCCAACCTGGCCAGCGACGTTACCCCTTGCAACGTCCACTTGGACCGTTTCGCCCACGCAGCCAAAGAAGGCGTCCGCCGAGCCGACGGCACTCCCTTCGAGTTCGGCACTATAACGGTCAGCGACGGCATCTCCATGGGCACCGAAGGCATGAAAGCGTCGTTGGTCAGCCGGGAGGTCATTGCCGATTCCATTGAGGTTGTGGCTTTCGCCGAGCGGATGGACGGCTTGATTACCATCGCGGGCTGCGACAAAAACATGCCGGGTTGTATGATGGCCATCGCCCGCCTGAACGTCCCCTCCATATTTGTTTACGGCGGCACCATTATGCCGGGCCGCTATCAAGGCCGGGACGTGAGCATCCAGGACGTCTTCGAGGCGGTGGGCGCATACTCCAAGAAAGATGTCTCCCTGGAACAGTTACGGGACTTAGAACGGCATGCCTGCCCTGGCGAAGGCTCCTGCGCCGGCCTGTTTACTGCCAACACCATGTCCACCACCATAGAAGCTATGGGAATGTCACTGCCTGGCGACGCTTCTATTCCCGGCGCAGACCCGCGCAAAGTGGAGGAAAGCCGGCGCGCTGGACAAACTCTAATGCGCCTCCTAGCGGAGGACGTGCGTCCCCGAGATATTTTGACGCGGCAGGCTTTTGAGAACGCTATTACGGTGGCGGTAGCCATGGGTGGTTCCACCAACGTGGTCCTCCATCTGATGGCCATCGCCAATGAGGCCGGTGTCAGCCTAAGCCTGAAGGATTTTGACCGCATCGGTCGGAATACTCCCTACATTGCCGATATGAAACCGGCCGGACGTTACGTGATGGCCGACCTCGACCGCTACGGCGGCGTGTCCTTGATAATGAAGCGGTTACTGGAGGCCGGTCTCCTTAACGGCGAGGTCATGACCGTCACCGGAAAGAGCCTCCGGGAAAATGTCCAGGAAGTTAGCACGGTAGACGACCAGCCGGTGATCTATCCTGTCGATGCGCCGCGAAGTCCCACCGGCGGACTGGCCATTCTCTACGGCAACCTGGCTCCTGAAGGGGCGGTGATCAAAGTGGCCGGACACCAGGAGAAAGTGTATCAGGGCAAGGCCCGGGTTTTCGACCAAGAGCAAGCCGCTTTTCAAGCCATCCAGCGTCAAGAAATCCGGGCCGGCGATGTGGTGGTTATTCGCTACGAAGGGCCCAAGGGCGGGCCAGGAATGCGGGAGATGCTGGCGGTGACCGGTGCCTTGGTAGGCCAGGGGTTGGGAGACGAGGTGGCCTTATTGACCGACGGCCGGTTTTCGGGAGCGACCCACGGCCCCATGGTCGGCCACGTCGCCCCGGAGGCGGCGGTGGGAGGCCCCATCGCTCTCTTGCGGGAGGGTGACATTATTACGTTGGACATACCGCAGCGGCGCTTGGACGTAAAGCTCACCGAGGAAGAACTGGCCGACCGCAGGGCAAGTTGGCGGCCCATTCCACCTAAATACACCACCGGCGTCCTGGCTAAATACGCGAAACTGGTTTCCACCGCCTCTGAAGGCGCTGTGACGGGGTGAAGGGAGCCGTCAGCAGTCAGACTGAGGAAGCCTATTGACAGGCTGAATGTCAAGGGGGTTGGCTGTGATTTTGACGCCTAGGCCCTGGCTGCTTGAGCCCTTGACTTTGGAGGGGATCATGGAAAATCAAGGCGATGACATTGTCGAAATAATAGCCTCCGAGGAGGAAGACAAAGATGAAGGAACGCCGATATACCGAATCGCTTCTTACCCTTCTGACCTGACTTTGGAAGGGCTGCATATGAAGTGGAAACGGGAGGAAATCGAAATTCCCGGGCTTCAAAGAGGGTGGGTTTGGACCCATACTCAAGCCAGCCGCCTAATCGAATCGTTCCTCTTAGGGCTACCGGTTCCCGGCATATTTGTCTATCGGGAACGATTGACAGAGAAACAATTGGTGATCGACGGGCAACAAAGGCTACGTAGTATATTTGGTTTTTTCGAGGGTAAGTTGCCGGATGGCGGAGACTTCTTTCTCAAAGGCGTCGATCCTCTGTGGGAAGGCAACTCAATTGATAAACTAACCGACGCGGAAAGAATTCGATTGAGAGATTCGGTATTACGGGTAATGGTCGTAGAGCAAATCGACCCACATGACGATACCAGCATCTATCATATTTTCGAACGATTGAACACAGGGGGCACCGGGCTGACGCCACAAGAAGTTAGAAACTGCACTTTTCATGGACCGTTCAACGATTTATTACACGAGTTAAACCAAAACACCTTGTGGCGCAGCATTTTCGGTACCACAGTACCGGACCACCGTATGCGAGACATGGAGCTTATTCTCAGGTTCTTTGGATTGTATGAGGACGGGGCCGCTTATTCCAAGCCAATGAAGCAATTCTTGAATGCGTTTATGGCGAAACATCAATGGGACCAATCGTTTGAAAACAAGAAGTCAATTTTTGCCGACAGCGTGAAACGTGTTGTGGATACTCTAGGTGCACGACCCTTTCACATAAGACGGGGAATCAACGCGGCTGTTTTCGATTCGGTTATGGTTGCATTTGCAGCTGCGCAAACCACTCCCGGAGACCTCAAGGAAAGATTTCACAGCTTGTTAGCGAATTCAAGCTATGCCGAGACAATCGCAGCCGGCACGACCGACGTCGAAATCATTAGACGGCGCATAGAATTGGCTAGACACGTTTTATTCGGATGAATGGAAGTGACCCTTATATCGCCGATAGATGCACCGAAATCGAATCGGTGCTGAACGAGGCAGAGACATGGTCGGCGGTGGATCCCAAACTGGGTGCGTATTTGGCTGGTTATATTACCGTACTAATCTCTGGAGTGGTCGAAGATTGCATCGAATACGTCATAAAAGAAAGAGCGAAGCGGGCAAACGATCCTGAACTCCTTGGTTTTGTGAGCAAACTCCTTGAACAAAGATTTCGGAACCCACGATCGGAGGAGATAGCAGGACTTCTTTCTATGTTCAGTTCGCAATATCAAGAAGAGTACAGGACCAGCATTCCTAGAAATGCGCCAGATGCTCTAGGCAGCATCATTGCGAATCGCATGTCGTTAGCGCACACCGGTACCTGGAAGCAACAAACAACCGTAAGCGATGTCCGCAATTACTTCTTGAGGATAACGCCGATACTAGCAGTCGTTGAACACATCTTGCTTAAAAAGTGAAGGGGACTAGAAATTCTGGGCAGTCAAGTTTCAGTTACGAGGCATTAGCAGATGACTAACAGGACCTAGCCAATGCCGCACTCGATAACCGTAGACATCGTGGACCAGATAGGGCCCAAGCTGGCCCCGCTACTGACTGAGCGAGCAAAGTCACTGCCGGACATGCGGTACTGCGACCTTCGCATGGCGGTGCGGGAAGAAAAGAGAGCCGCGGCAGAGAACGGAAGTCCAAAGGCGAGTGCCGAAGATTATATCTTCGATGTGGGCGTGCGAGTAATTGCCGGGGCCCGACAAGGCGCCGCCGGGTACTTTGGGCGCATCCTCGGCTCTGCCGACGCCGGCAATATAGAGGCTATTGTCTGGGAAAGCATCCGTCAAGCTCATCAAAGGGCCCGTGCCAACGCCCGGCGAAAAAACATCAGCCGCAAAAAGTTCGGTGTCTTGGGCGAGAGTATTACCGGGACCGAACTGGCTCCGGTGGCAATCGCCCAAGCATCCTCACCGGCAACTTTCATCACGGACCCCAGAAGTGTGCCTCTGCCCTCCGTTCTGGAGATGGCGGTGGACGGGTGCAAGGCTCTGCAGGGCCAGAACGACCGGATCGTCTATGCTGGCGCCTCCGCCAGCACATTCCTGCTGCGGGAACTGTTTCTAAGCTCTGACGGGGCCAACATAGACCAGAGCTTTGCCCAGACCGAGGGTTTTGCCATCGCTATTTGTGCCGGCGACCAGGGCAATTTCGAGCTGTACGACTTTACCGGCCACCAGCGTGGGTGGGAGATTTTGACCGAGGGTTACGATAACGGCACTATCATCCTCCCTCGGTTTATCGATTTCTGTAAGCAACTGGGTACGGACGCCTCTGATGTAGCCGCAGCGCCCCGGTTAAAGGCTCCAGAAAAAGAAGTGACGGTTGTTACCGATCCTCATTTCAACACACTGCTGGTCCACGAGGTAGTGGGGCATCCCTCCGAACTCGACCGGGCATTGAAGTATGAAACGGCCTATGCTGGGCGTTCCTGGTTTCTAAAAAGCTTGCAGGAAAACCAAATTGGCCAGCAGATTGCCTCGCCTCTAGTCAACGCCTTCTCCGATCCGTTAATGGAAGGCTACGGCTCCTTTGAGTATGACCACGAGGGCGCCCCGGCCCGCCGGGCTTATATCATTCGTGACGGTGTGTTGGAAGAGTTCCTCAACAACCGCCAAACCGCCGCGATCATGGGGGTTGCGCCCAATGGCTCGGCCCGGGCTACCGAGGCCCATTTGGTGCCGCTGATTCGCATGACCAACACCATCTTCGCTCCCGGTGACAGAGGGCCTGAATCGATCATCGCCGAGGTTGATGAGGGCTATTACGTTGCCGGCCGCCGCACTCCTTCAATCTCGGAGTCCCGAGAGAATTTCCGCATCACTGCGGTAAAGGTGTACGAGATCAAAAACGGCCGGCTTGGTCGACTTTACCGCGACGGTGGAATTACCGCCAACTCCCGGGATTACTTCACCTCCATTGACGCCGTGGGCAACGACCTTAGGATCAACCCTATTCCAAACTGCGGCAAAGGGCAGCCGATGCAAGCCAAGCGCATGAGCAACGGTGGTCCCACCATGCGAGGCATTGCCCGCCTGACCGGACCGGGATAGGCGGCGGCAGACCAGCGGCCCTCGCCGTCCTTAAACAAGAACCTTATTCCGGGAGAAAAATATGACCCAGGGGAACGACTACGCCAATGCCGGCAGGGACTTCCTGACCCAGGCCTTTGATGAGTTGTCCCAAGGTAAATTGACCCAAGCCTCCGAAAAGGGCTGGGGCGCCGCGGCTCAAATGGTCAAGGCTGTGTCCGCTGTGCGCGGCTGGGAGCACAACGGGCACGCGCCGCTGTTTCAGGCAGTTAGAAGAGTGGTTGCAGAAACTGGGGACAGCCGAATTAGCGAGCTTTTTCATATCGCCAACAGTCTTCATGTCAACTTCTACGAGAATTGGCTCCCCGAGGAGTTGGTGCAATCCGGCCTGAACAACGTAAGGGAGCTAGTCGAAAAACTGGAACAGCTATCGCAGTAGAATACGAGGAAACCGGTATGGGCACTTTTTCTGTACCTATTGAAATCGGAAACCCGGACGGCACACAGTATCGGACGGTCCATGCCTTGGTAGACATCGGGGCCAGCCACACCACCATTCCTACGCCCGTGCTCAGAGAACTGGGAGTGGAGGTTTACCGTCAGTTTACTTTTATCCTGGCCGACGGCCGGCACATTCAGCGGGACGTAGGGCAAACGTGGGTTCGCATTGACGGCAGACCTATCATTACTATAGTCGTCTTTGGCGACCAGGATGCCGAAGCCCCGCTGGGCGCTTACACCCTGCAAGGCTTGCTATTGAGTGTGGACACTGCAAATGAGCGGCTGATTCAAGTGCCCGGTTTGCTGAAGTAGTGAAGTAGCCGGGAGTCATCCGCAGTTTCCTTTTGACAATAGCATCGGAAGGCCCTAGCAATCACTTTGCCAGGCCGGCAATTTTGGCAATTCATAACTAGAGCGTGGTTGATATGCTGCCCCTGACCGAGCTAAGGACCGCCACCAGGGAGGCCCTATACTACGTGCGGGCTCAGCCTGACGTTAAGGAGGCCGAGGTGTTTGCCTCAGCCAATGGCAACCTGACCGTCCGACTCAACTACACCTCGCACATACCCAGCAACGGCGTCGAAGAACCCAAGTCGGTGGAGTCCTTCGGCCTGGGTCTTAGGGTGGTTTTCGAGGACCAAGCCGGTCCGAGGATAGGCTTCGGAAGCGAGCCCGCTGATTTGTCGCTGGAAGGTGTAAAGAGGGCTTTGGACAAGGCCAGGATGGGAGCGGTGCTAGATACGGAATTCGTATCCTTGCCGAAAAGCCCTGCTTCCTCGCCCAATCAAAGGGGGGCCAGGTGCGATTCTAGCCGGGCCAGATCAACAGGAAGTTCCCATGACCCCGCGGTAATGCGGCTGGCCAATTCCCGTCTGCTGGAAACCGGCTGGCGCATGGTGGACCAAGCCCTGGGGGTTTTCCACTCTTCGGAAGACTTGCTAAACCTGGCTGGTTCGCCCCAGCAGTTGGCGTCCCTGGGCTTGGTCCTGGGTGGGGACGTTGTCCTGCTCCAAGAACGGATGGCTATTGCTTCTACCCACATGCCCCGAGTTCAGACCGATGAGTCGACCATGGTGATGTCTTTTGCTACTGCTATGGTGGAAGAGGGCCAATCAAAAGGGAGCGGTTGGTCGGTGGGCAGCCACTTGGCTGATTTTACCGGGGAATCGGCTGCGGAAGCGGCCCGCAACGCGATTCGCTCGTTGAACGGGCAACGGGTCCCCACTGGCAGCTACCGGGTTATTTTAGGACCCCAGCCATTGGCGGAGATTCTTGAATGGGTGTTGCTGCCGGGGCTGCAATTGGACATGTTCCACGCCGAGGCTTCCCCCTTTATGGGGCGTTTCGGCCAGCAAGTAGCCTCCGAGAAGTTGAGCATTTACGATGACGGAGCGGCGCCGGGACTGGCTGGTTCCAAAGCAATCACCGACGAAGGGCTGCCCACCGGACGCACCGACCTGATCAAGAGCGGCGTCCTTTCGGGGCTCCTCAGCGACTACTATGGCTACCAGCGAATTCTTCAAGACCCCCAAGGCAGGCGTAAGCTGGGTGTGGACCCCAATCACCAAGTCCAAGCCATCGCTCCTCGCAACGGCTTTCGGCCTGGTAACGGCGGGGGGCGCGATTTTGGCTCTCTTCCCAACGCCACGTCCACCAACTTGGTACTGGAAGGCCCGGAGCGTTGCAGTCCGGCTGAGTTGCTAAGGCTGGTGGGGGACGGCATCTATATTGGGCGCATCTGGTATACTTACCTGGTTAACGGCATCTCAGCGGGCGATTTCAGCGGGACCATTGTCGGCGACTCTTACCTGATCCGAGACGGAAAGCTGGCCGCACCGCTGCAACCCAACAGTTTGCGCATGAACGACAATGTGTTGCGGGTGATCAACAATATCTTGGGCATCGGATCGGAACGCCGGGGCACTGTGCGCTGGTCCTCAGACCAAGTCACTTGGGCGCCCGAGGTGGCGGTGTCCGATTTCCAATTGGAAGAAATCAAGGGATCCGGGGAGGGCCTTTAGCAGGGTCGGCCCGGAGTCGTTTGGCTGCTGACAACGGCGGAGGACGTAGCGGGAAATGGGTGACAACCTCATCCAATTCAACGAAATCGGCAACATCGGTATCATTAGCATGAACCGCCCCGAGGCGCGGAATGCCCTGAACCTCCAGATGGTCCGGGAGTTGGGGAGGGCCGTCAAATCGTGCCGCAGCAAGGACGTGCGGTCGGTGTTGATTACCGGGACGGGCAACGCCTTCTGTGCTGGCGCCGACGTGAAACGCTTCGTCGAGCAATTAGAGAGTGGGGGGCCAGAGGGGCTGTCTCAGCACGTAGCGGAAATAGCCGGACTTCTGCACAGTGAGGTGGTCCTTGGCCTGAGCCGTTTAGAAAAACCGGTGGTGGCGGCAGTCAATGGCGTGGCCGCCGGAGCCGGCTTCAGCCTGACGCTGGCCTGCGACATTCGAATCGCGTCCAGTAACGCCAGATTTCTGATGGCTTACGCCAACATCGGGGCCACCGCCGACGGTGGTTCCACCTATTTGCTTCCCAGGTTGGTCGGCACCGCCAAGGCCATGGAGATATATTTGGCAAACCAGCCTATGAGCGCCCAAGCCGCCCACGAAATTGGGCTGGTCAGCCAGGTTTGCTCACCAGATGAGTTGGACCGGCATGCCCGAGAAACCGCTATGAGGCTGGCCAGCGGCCCCACGATGGCATATAGCCGGGTCAAGGACTTGTTCCGGCGTTCATGGACCGCTGAGCTTGAAGCCCAACTTGATGCGGAAACTCAGGAAATCAGCAAGATAGCACTGACCCGGGACTTCCAAGAAGGAATTCGGGCCTTTGCCGACAAGCGTCAAGCTTGGTTCCAAGGGACGTAGGACCCGGGCATGAAACTGCCAGCGTCGATTTGGGCTGTTATCGCTTCCGGCATTTTCTTGGTGGCCTAGGGCAGAGCCGTCCGGGCTATTTCAGATCCACGTTGGTAACGCCGTCGCCTCCGGTGCCCTCTCCAGGCGCTATTGACGCCACCAGCGGGTGGGCCTCCAGGTGCTCCCGGACCGCTTGACGTAATGCGCCCGTCCCCTTCCCGTGGATGATCCGTATTGAAACGGCTCCATCCAACGCAGCATCATTCAGCACCGTGTCAACGCGAATTATCGCCGCGTCGACTCGGAGACCCCGCAAATCTACATCCGTGGATACCCCACGCGGGCCGGACCGGTGAAAATAGACGCCGTGCTGAGCCGCCGCCGGGTGGCCCGCCGCGGGGCGTTGAAGCTGGTAAATCGGAATCTTGGACCGCATGGCCCCCAGGAGCACCTCCACCTGACCCTGCTCGTCGGGCGGAGTGATGACCTCCACGGGGCGTCCAATACCCCGGATGAACACCCTGTCACCGCTTTGGAGACTTTCTTGCCAAGGGGCCCGGCGCACCTTGATAGGCTCCCATTGGGGTGAGATGACCTGGCGGCGGGCTTCCGTCAAGTAGACTTGATCTTCCTTCCGGTCCATGCGCCGGTTCACGGGGACTTCCGGGCGGTCCAAAGACCTTTCCACTTGCTGTAACCTGGTCAGCACGTCATTGATGTGCTCCAATAGCTCTTGCCGGGCTTCTTCCAATAGCTCGGCCTTGGAGGTCTCCACCGAGGCCAGACTGTCTTCCACTTGGGCCTGCTGTTCCTTGGCTTGGAGCAAAGCCGCCTCAGCGTCCCGGCGCAATTTCTCGACCAAGCTTCTTTCTTCTTGAAGCTCCTTCAGCAAGTCCTCGGCGGCCAGGTCCTGGGGTGACAACGATTGCCTGGCGTAGTCTATGATGTCCGGCGGCAAGCCCAAGCGGGATGCGATGATCAAGGCGTAGCTGCGCCCCGGTAAGCCCAAGGTCAGGTGGTAGGTGGGGTCCAAGGTATCGGGGCGCAGGTCCACACTGGCGTTAATCATCCCCGGCTGTTCTTGTACGTAGCGGGCCACTCCCCGGTGGTGCGTGGTGGCTACCATGAGCAAACCCCGGCGTTGGAAGTGGGATAAGATGGCTCTAGCCAGGGCAGAACCCTCCTCGGGATCGGTGCTTGCGCCCAACTCGTCGACCAATAATAAGGAGTTGACCGTTGCTCGTTCCATGATGCTAATCAAATTGCCGATGTGGGAACTGAAAGTGGAAAGAGAATGTTCGATGCTCTGCTGGTCGCCGATGTCAGTGTAGATGCCGTCGAACCGAGGGAATCTCGCTTCATCGGCTGGAACATGCAAACCGGCTTGGGCCATCACCGACAGCAACCCCACCGTTTTCAAAGCAACGGTCTTGCCTCCGGCGTTTGGGCCGGTAATTAGCATCACCGTTTGTGCCCCGCCCAATTCCAGGCTGATCGGCACCGCGGACCCGGACAGCAAAGGATGACGGCCCCGGATAATTTTGAGACGCCTGGTCTGGACCGCTCCGTCAAAGACCGAAGGGGCCGAGGACTGGGTCGCTGCCGAGTAGCGTCCCTTGGCAACATCCAGGTCCAGCCTGGCCATTAGGTCCAGCGTCAACAACAGGTCTTGGCCTGCCTTGCCCACCAGGTCCGAAAGCTGGCGCAGCACCCGCTCCTCCTCCCGTTCCTCAGCCAAGCGGGCCTCCCGCCACCGGTTGCCCAAGTCTATAGCGGGCATGGGTTCGACAAAGACAGTTGCGCCGCTGTCGGAAACGTCGTGGACAATACCGGGGACCCGCGACCTCATCTCGGCCCTGACCAGCAGCACCATGCGGCCGTTTCGTTGGGTGACGATAGGCTCTTGGACCAACTCCAAACGTTGCAACCGGCGCAGGTTCCGCTCCATGACCTGATTCAGCCGGTGCTGCGCTAACCGGGACTCCTGCCGGAGTTGGCTAAGCACTGGACTGGCGTGGTCCAGCACCTCTCCGGTGGGGCTCACCGCTGAACTAATCGCTAGTTCCAACGCTTTCAGGTCCGGAAGGTTGTCGGCTATGCCCGAGATAAGAGGAATCTCTTCGTGACGGGATAGAGTAACTCGGTTATAACGCACCGCTTCCGCCAAGCGGCTTAGGGAGTACAACTCCTCTCCGCGAAGCAAGCCGCCCAACAAGGCTCTGTGGACGTATTCCCGAAAGTCGATGCCGGGGCCAAACTCCAAGGCGCCCCCTCCCGATAGGAACTGGCGGGCCTCCGATGTTTCCTGCTGACGCGCAGCGATTTCCAGCAAGTCGGTGGAAGGAGCGAGGGACAGGGCCGCCTCCCGGCCTATAACGGTGCGGGTATAACCGGCAAGCTCTTGCCGTATCTGGCTGAACTCGAGTAGAGCCGCCGACTCGGCGAACCCGCTCAGCATCCCGTTCTCATCATGGTGGTCCACTCTCTGCTCAAGGAGCAATTCGTTGTCGATACGGTCTATCATTTCATCTGCGCCCGTTCATCGCGAACAGGTTTACCACTCAAAAGGATATACCCTGCTGGAGGTCAATATGCGGCCTACTCCTTCCAGGGTATCACGCTTGGGGTCCCGGACATTTAACCTGCGGCCCAGAATCTTGTCCCGCCATTGCCGCAAATAAGGGCACTCCTTGAGAAAACCGTCAAGGGTGAACCTATCCCCTCCCAGAACAATAAACTCCAGAGCGGGATATGCGCTGAACTGATTTTGCGCCGCTTGACAAGTCTTTTGGTATAGTCGTTGCGCTTGTCCCTCCCGGATGCGTTGAAACCGTTGCTGGGAAGTGCCGCCGGCGCGGTGCCGACCTTTGACGTACCGGGCATCAGTCTTGGACGAAAGCAACCGTTCACCCTGGTACACCGCCACCGAAAACCTACCCAGACGAAGCAGGACCACCCCTACCGTATGTTCCACAGCCAACAGCGACCGCAGGGACGCCAAGTCCCACCCGTGAATCAACCGGCTTTCGGAGACCGGAAATGGAGGGACGACGGCCAGTGCGGAGCTTCCCTCGCGAAGGCCAACCAAGCCGGTGTCTGAGTCCAGCACCGGGCCTTCCATCCGGCGCAGGCGCTGCTGCCAGGCCAAACCCTCGGCGCCGCTGGACTCCAGCAGGGGCTGTGAAGGCCCGGGCCGGATGTACACCGAGGAAGCGGGTTGTCCGGGCGTAGGAGCACAACCCTCCAACAGGCGCTCCAGAGCAACTCTGCCCAAAAGCTGGCCGCTTTTGACCTTGATGACGTTGGCTTCTTGGCTCATCAAAACCTGTCGCGGCTGAAATTCTATCACAGTTGCTATGGTTGGCTGGTCCAAGGACTCTTTCTCAGACACAGTGAACGAGTAGAATTCCTTGACCAGCCACTGGGCCGTTGATACACTGCGGTCGAGCGGGCGGTTAGCTCAGTTGGTTAGAGTACTTGCTCGACACGCAAGAGGCCAGTGGTTCGAGTCCACTACCGCCCACCATTCTCCGGCCCATGCGTAACTCATTTATAACTGTTTCCCCTGCAGTCGCTGTTTTCGTGGTCGGAGTCCATGGCCGATGACAATGACCCTCACTTACTCAGGAGAAGGCGAATAGTCGCGGTGACACCCTGTCCAAGACCGTCGCTTGCTACGGTTATTGTACCCCCGTGTGCTTGGACTATAGCCCGGGTGATGGCCAGTCCCAGACCTGTGCCGCCTATCCCACGACTACGAGCCTGGTCAGTACGATAGAAGCGGTCGAAGACATGGGGAAGGTCTGAGGCGTGGATGCCGATCCCGTCATCGATGATCGAGATAGCCAACACCCCGTCGCTTTCCAGCCCCGCCCTGAGCACGATATGCCCGCCGGGCTCAGGGCAATTAATGGCGTTGCTCAGAAGGTTTCCCAATGCCTGGCTCATGCGCATCCGGTCGAGGTCCATGTCCGGGAGGTCAGCGGATGCCTGCAGCGACAATGCAACCTGTCGAGCCTGAGATTGCGGCTGCCAGCGGTCCGTCTCTGCGGTGAGCATCTCGTGGATCGAGCTCGCTTCGAGCGTGAGCCTCAACTCGCCGCGGTCGGTCTCCGCCAGCCAGTCCAGGTCGGTCACGAGGCCGCGCAGCCTGTCCACCTCCTGGATGATGTGGCCGGACACGCTCTCCGGCGTCTGAAGTCCATCGCGCAGCCCTCTCGCCTCCAGCTGTATGACGGTCAACGGCGTATTCAACTCATGGGAGACGTCGTTTATCAGCCGCCTGCGCAGATCGCGCTGGGTTTCCAGCGCGGAGGTCATCCGGTTGAAGGCCGCGCTCATCCGTCCCAGCTCGTCCGAGGACGTGACCGGCAGTTGGGCCGTGTCTCCCTGGGCAATCGCTTGGGTCGCCTCCGTCAGGGCCGTCACGGGCGCCGCGATGCGTTTGGACAGCCAGGCGGCCAGAAGTACGGCAACGCCGACGGTCAGCGCTCCACCAATGATGATCACATACAGCAGCGTGCTCAGAAATCCGCGCGACTCGGACGACAGGAGCTCACGGTTCACGTCCACGTAGACGTGGCCCACGGGCTGGTCCGCGGTCAGATCGAACACTGTCTCTCGATGCCCGTCCAGGTCGGGCGCGGCGGTCCCGGGCGGCAGCTCGGACAGGTTGTCCTTCAACACGCGTCCATCGACGCCGACGATGACGACTCGTACCGGGTCATCGTGAAAGAGGTCCGAGGACTCTCCCTCGCCTCCTTCGTGGCGCTCCCTCTGCACAACCCCTTCGTAGAGGTATCCGGCCTCGGAAAGCGGGCTGTCCACCGTCCCCCAGCCACCGGAGGCGGTGTACTCTCGGCTCAGACTCCGGGCCAACCGGTCCGCCTCGTCACCGCCTATCTCGTCCACGAACACGCCCAGGCGGGACTGGGTGGCGTAGTAGCCCACGCCGACGCTGATCAACACCGTGAGGACGATGACGAGGACCATCGGACCCATGATTCTCCAGCGCAGCGACATCACCCGCCCTCCGCCACGAACCTGTAGCCGGCCCCGTAGACGGTCTGAATGGGCTGCCTGCCGTCCCTGCCGATCTGCCTTCTGAGGCGGGCGACCTGGCTGTCGATTGCCCGGTCGAACCCGTCGAAGTCGCTGTCGAAGGTCAATGAGATCAGCTGGTCGCGGGTGAGCACCTGGTTGGGGTGACGCATGAACGTCGAAAGCAGGGCAATCTGCGCCTGGCTCAAGTCCACGGGTTCTCCATCGACCGTCACCGTCCCGGTGGTCTCGTTCAGCGTGATGTCGCCGCAGGTCAGCACCTGCTGGACCCGGTCCTTGACGCGGCGGAGCACGGCTTGGGCCCGCGCAATGAGTTCCCCCGGGTCGAAGGGCTTGACGACGTAATCGTCGGCCCCGCTGTCCAGGCCGATGACCCGCTCGGCGTGGGCTTCCCTGGCCGTCAGCATGATGATGGGAACGTCCGACTCCCGGCGCAGGATTCTGCACAGCTCCACGCCGTCGAGATGGGGGAGCATCAGGTCGAGGATTATCAGGTCCGGAGCCAGATTGCGGGCCAGGGCCAGACCGGACTCGCCGTCATGGGCAACCTCGGCGGAGAATTCGGCGCGCTCGAAGTACACCTTGACCCAGTTCGCGATCCTCGCGTCGTCTTCGATTATCAGTACCGTGCCGTTCATCGCCGGGCCTCTAAAGAAGCGATCTCAGGAGGCGGCGCCCTCATGAGGCGCCGCCTCCCGTACACCGGGGCTCGTGGTCGAATTATCTCACTTGGAGCCGGGTTTCGACATCTCCCTTAGTCGGCTCCGGTTGGCTCTAGCCGCCGCTCCGACCCTCGCCGCCGGACTCCCCACCGCCGCTGCCATGCTCGCCACCACCTTCGCCGCCCGACTGGCTCCCTTCGCCACCACCACCAACCTCGGCGTGGGCCACCCACCCGGGGAACGACGCCTGCGTCGAGGGCAGGTTGACCGCCAGCACCTGGCCGGGAGTCATGTCCACAGGGGTCGTCGGACCGAGCTCCGTTCCGTTCGACAGGTGCACCTCGATTCTGACCTTGGTAAGGACGCCGTTGGTCGTGTTCTCCACGGTCCCCTTGAAGGAGTTGCTTGGAGCGTCGTAGCTCAGGATCAGGCGAGCGCCGCCGCGCACCATGTCGAAGGTCTCGTCCGGCGCCAGCATGTTGACGCTGCCTTCCTCGCCGCCTCCGCCGGATTCAGTGCCTTCAACGCCGCCTTCACTACCGGAGCCTTCGGAACCTTCACCGCCTTGGCCTCCCGTGTGAGGTACGGGGCCCGTACCGCCGCAGTCGAACACCTCCAAGTGAACCACGTATCCATCGTAGGATACTCCCGCCAGGCTCGGCTCACTGGCGACCGACACGCTGGACATGGCTTGCTGTCCGGGGCTCAGATGTCCCAGCACGTCGGGGCCAAGCTCTCCAACCGTAGTCGTCCCCGACTTCAGGTGAGGTTCGGCCTGCACGTAGCAGAGCACCTGCGGAAGCGTGTTCTGCACCGTTGACTGGACGGACTGCGTTGCCGCATCGTACCGAGCGGAGACAGCCAGCCCGCCGAGGACGCCGTTCCACGTCTGGTCGAGGGGCGTGATGGGGCTCGACATGGCTGCTTCCATCGCGGCTTCATTGCTGGCTCCGTCGCTCTCGGCGCCTTCGGGACCATCGGGGCCGCTTTCGCCGCCACCTTCGCCGCTCCCTTCACCGCCTGCCTGGCCCCCCTCGCCGCTTCCGACCTCCGCATGTGGCGTCCATCCCGTAAACGGCGCCGCCGTCGCAGCCATGTCAACCGCTCTCACCTCGCCCGGCGCCATGTTTATGGGGGTCGTCGGGCCCAGCTCCACTCCGTTGGAGAGGTGCACTTCGATCCTGACCTGGCGCAGGATGTTGTTGGTCGTGTTCTCCACGGTGCCCTTGAAGGAGTTGCTTGCAACGTCGTAGCTTATGATGAGGCGGGCGCCGCCGCGTACCATGTCGAAGGTCTCGTCCGGGGCCAGCATGTTGGCGCTGGCCTCTTCGCCGCCGCCGGAGCCTTCGGAACCCTCGCCGCCCGAACCTTCGCCACCGGAGCCGCCCTCACCGCCGCCTTCTCCTCCGCTGCCGTGCTCACCCCCGGATTCGCCGCCCCCTCCCTCGGAGACGCTCTGACCGGCCGCAGCGCGATCACCGTCGCGGCCGCCTTCCGGTCCCGTGTTGTCCGTACACCCGATGACGAGCGCCGCCGAGAGCAAGGCCCCCAGGAGCGCCCCCACCAGCGCCCCCACCAGGAACGTCTTGGTCATCAGCTTCTTGAGTTTCCTGCGAATCATCGTTTTACCTCCTTCGTGAATATTCCTGACGCTACTCACGATAGCCATGAAATGTCGCAGGAATATGTCAGCCGCGGCGGGACTGCCCAATGAAGGGAGCCGACAGGCTCGGAGGGGGAGAACCAGACGTTGCGGGCCGCCTCTCGGGGCTAAACGATGTCAGCATCCGCATCACTGAGAGCCTCGATCTCGATATCGTCCTACAAGAAGTCATGGACAGCGCTCACGGAGTTGGGTTCCGCTTGCCTCTACAGAGGTGCAGTGTCGATCATGAGGGCCAAGGCTAAGGATGGTGTGGCGTAGTCGAGGAAGTCGGGACGGGTTGGTTCCTGTATAGGCTGGACGAGCCTCCAACCCGGCGGGCCAGAGGTTCGTGGGGGCCTATCCTGAGTCGCCTGATCGACTCCTCACATCAGGACCTCCCACCGAAAAGTTCGCAGTACAGTACACTTAGGCTCACCACTTCCGGCCAAAATCAAGGACCTTCACGTTGCACCTCGGGCTGGCCCTGTAGGCGAGGCGGCCTTCGGGCCTTCGTAGAGTCTCAGGGCAACGCCCACCCGTCCCAGAGGCCGTGGCGTGCTTCAAGACAGCACGGGGCGCCTTGCCAGGCGGGAGCAACCCCGCGAAGGACTGTCCCGCTACCGAACCCGAAGCTGTTCCCCTACTCGAAACTGTCCCCCTGGTTCGCCAGGTTTATCGCCGCCGCCGTGCGAACCGTGCGCTTGAACGGACTCCTCGTTGCCTGGCAGGGCCTGTGTAAAGTCGTCCCCTCTCCCTTTGGGAGAGGGCCAGGGTGAGGGCTGTTCCCGGTTAGCAGCCATGTTTGTTGTGAAGGCTTCCCCCTCATCCTAACCTTCTCCCCTGGGAGAAGGGACTTTGCACATGCCCTGCCTCCGAAACGAGACCTTTGCATAATCCCCATCCCGGTCATTGCATAACCCCTACCCCTGTCATTCCGAGCGTACGCGAGGAATCTAAAACTCGAGGCCCAGATACGTTTTAGGGCCTGTTGACACTACCAATTTCCTATATAGGGATTGGTAGTCCAGCCTCCCACAAAGGGCACCTCTACAACCGGCGTGCTACGGGATTTCGTAGGGGCAACCCTTGTGGTTGCCCGGTCCTCAGCTATTAGTGTCAACAGGCCCTAGATTCCTCACTGCGTTTCGGAATGACATTTGAGTGGACGCGCTTGGTGCGGAATGACGGTGAACTGAGCCTTGAACACCCCCGGTCATTGTTATGAAAATAGCCTATTTTCATAACAATGACCGGGGTAGGGGTTATGCAAAGACTTGCGGGGCAACTCCGAATTGCTTGTTTTTACGAAATATTGCATCTTCACTGAATCATCTATTACGTACCGCTAATAATGAGCAGCCAACCGCAGAGTTATGGATATGCTACGCCATGATGGATGATGAAGGAATACTCCCCGGCTTGGGGTATCTGGCCGCCGGGCTCACCGGTGCTTTGTCCAAGCTGGCGGAGGAGAAGTTTGCTTCCTACGGCATTGCTCCGGTGCAATTTGCCATCCTCGACACCTGCGCTAGGGGCCAAATGGACACGGTGATGGGGTTGGTGCGGGTGATTCCCATGGACCAAGCCTCCATAAGCCGCCACGTGGCCGCGCTGATCGAGAGGGGGCTCATGAAGCGGACCCGCCAAGAGAGCGACCGGCGCGTGTTGCGGCTGGCCCTGACCGATGAAGGGCTGGCCCTCCTGTCCCAGCTCGGCAAGTCCCTGCGGGAGGCCAACCCCTTGGCCGCGTTGGGGCTGGACGAGGAGGAGAAGAGGATCTTTCTGAAGGTGATGCGGAAGGTATGGGAAAACCTGGAGGCAGCGGGCTATGGCGATGGGCCCGGGGGTCCCCAGGGACGCCGGCAGTACCTGCCAGCCACCTTGCTGCGCCAAGCGCAGCACGTCCCCCCCTTATAGGGGTATGTAAAGGGTTTTCAGGGGGGCGCGTGGCAGGTGATTTCCAGGTTGGGCTTGTGTTTGGGCCAGGGTTCGGGCAGCAGCCAGACCCGGTTCCAGAGCCTGCCCTTGTGCATCAAACGGCGCAGCCAATCGATGCCGCGCCGGAATACGCTGACCTTCCGTTTCGGCTTCTGCCAACTGTTGCGATGCTGGGGAGCAAGCGACTTGGGCGGCGCCCGCAGGTTGCCTGGGGCGATCCTGCGGTCATGGGCGTCTTCCGCCCTGGTGCCTTAGGCCAAGGTCAGGAGCGTCGCCACCGAAAGCACCAGCCAGTGGCGGGAGACGCGGGTGGGGTCGGTCCTTCTGGTCTTGTCCCACTTCCAGCCCATGCTCTTGATGGCCTTGAAGCCCAGTTCGATCCAGAAGCGGAGAGCGTACCAACTCACTCCCACTGCTTCCGGCGGCAGGTCGGTGAGGATGATCCAGGGTTCCTCCTGCTGGGCGTACCAGACCACCAGCAGGGTGCAGCGGCGTTGGGCCTTGGGGGTGCCGAAGGCGGTGCCCCGTCCGATCCAGGCCGTGTCGGGAAAGGAAACGAAGCGTCGCGCGGGCAATCGTTTGCCGCCGTCGGTACAGAAGGTGATGTTATTCCGGTAGCGCATACAGGGGTGCCAGCCCTGGGCGCGTATCTGCTTCCACAGCTTGGGGCTGGATATGCCCCGGTCGCAGAGCACGATGACGGTCATTTCCCTGGGAACGGCTGGGGCCAGTTCCCGCAGCAGTTCCACGGTGGGATTCATCCAGGAGCCTTTCTGGGTGGCGCGGTGGATGCTCCAGGCCACGGGAATGGCGCAGCCCCGGTAGAGGACGCTGATGACGATGGCGGTGGTCTGGTCGCCCTTGAGAGTCGGATCGATGGCCACTGCCAGCCTGCCGGACACCCACCAGGTGAGCACCCACCGGAGCAGCGGTGCGAAGCAGAGGGTTACGTCCAGTTGGGTCTTGCAGGGGCGTGCCCGGTCGCCGCCGTCGTAGAGCCACTCGCGGAGATACTGGCGGAGGTTGTTCCAGCTGCGCCATGGGGAGAGGGCGGAGGCCACGGCGTTCTGGCAGGCGCTGCCGGCGAGAATGGCCCCGCAGACCCACAGGACCAAACCGGCCAATTGTGGCTGGGAGAGGTGAGGTAAATGCGTTTCAATAGTTTGCTGAACCTGATAGGTTTCTCTGGGAAGGCGCATGGGGGACCTCCGGTGTCCGGTTGCGTAACGAACACCAGAATGCCGGATTCCCCGGCGCCTTCCCAAGCTTCATTCAGAGCCGATTTCCGGCGTTACATACCCCGGTTCCGTTTGCTTTTAGGGTTTGGGGTTGATATGATGCGCCGATGGATGTGCCAGACCTCATTCCAGGGACGGCCAAAATGCTAGAACAACGTTTAGGCCGACCGGGGTACCACCTGGGAACTGGAATTGTTCTAGCGGCGGCAATGTCGATTATCCTCACGCCGTTCGGCATGCTTGCTGGCATGCTTGTTGGCATAGTCATTTTTTTGGACCTTTCGGTCCCCAAGGCCGCTGGGGATATCGGCTTCGCTGTGGCCCTTTCTATTTGTGCTGGGGCGGTGATGTATTTGATGTCTCGCTTGGTCACGCGGCGGGAACGACGCCTGCTAAAGGAGCAAGGGGAAGAGATTCAATGGGATATGGATTTTCACGCAACTCATGGAGACCATTTGGTAGTCATTATCTCCGGCGAGGATGCTAAGAAACAATGGCCCGAGATCGAGAGCCGTATTAGGGCTTGGGAACGGGAGCAGAAAGGCATTGAGGGGAGCGAGAGCGAATAATGCCCAAAGTAGATGGCCTAAACCGTACTCCGGGAGAAAAGGCAAATGGCCTGATGTCCATCTTCCCGGCGGGAACCAGGCTGTCAGAGCGCCTTGGGAAGCGGCTTAGGACGGAGTGGGCGCAACCCGAAGGCAGTGTGCGTGCCCACTGGGTTGCTAGGCTAATCAGCGAATACGGATACACGCAGGAACAGATTGCCCTAGAAGTTCCCGCCGGTGCTGGGCGAAACGCTGAACGATCCACTGTTTTCGCTGACATAGTGACCTACCGAGACCGCCGCCGGAAGGAACCGTTCCTTGTAGTGGAAACTAAGGCTCCGACGGAAACGGCCGGCATCAAGCAGGCGGAGTCATACGCTCGCAACTTGGGCGCCGACTTTCACGCTTGGACGAATGGCCGGACGGTACGATTTTTCCGAACCGCCAAGTACCAGAATCAGTCCACCGAAGTCGGGAACATCCCCCACTGGCTTGGTGATCATCCAGTCGGCCAGCGCTTGCCCAAGATGCAAGAGCTTCCGCCATTCCGGGATGAACCCCACTTGCGGGCTGTGGTCAAGGTCTGCCACGACCGGATATTCTTTCGGTTGGGACATGACCCAGCCAAAGCGTTCGACGAACTGATGAAAGTCCTTTTCATCAAGCTCTACGACGAGAGGGAAACGCCGAACTTCTACGAGTTTATGGTATTGGCCGGTGAGAGTGACAATGAAACAGCGGCGCGGATCAATGAACTATTCCGTCGAAGCATCGGGAGTAGGCGATACCAGGATGTTTTCACCACGCGGTTTACACCCACCCATCCGCCGGTGATAGACCTTGACTCTGAAACCATATCTTTTATCGTACGCCAATTTCAGGGCTACAGCCTCATCAATACTTCAGCCACATTGCAAGGCGCGGATGTGAAGGGGACAGTCTTTGAGCGGATGGTGGGTAGCACATTCAGGGGTGAGTTGGGTGCTTACTTCACTCCACGGGAGATCGTGGAGTTTATGGTTAAGATGGCCGCACCGGACCGGAACAGCGTTGTCTTAGACCCGGCCTGCGGCAGCGGCGGGTTCCTCATTATGACGCTCAAGTACGTCTTGGAAAATATGCGGACCACGCAACCCAACCTTGATGACCCGGAAATCTACACCGAACTTCGAGCTTTCGCAGAGAAAAACCTCTACGGGGCCGACATCAATGAGCGTATGGCCCGCGTAACGAAGATGAACATGATTATGCACGGCGACGGTCATGGCGGCATCTTCAACCACCACGGCCTGGACATCGGTTTTGCCCCCGTCCCGCAAATAACCCCAAGCCAGGACGTGACTTGCATCTTTTCCAACCCTCCATTCGCTGGACGGGAAACGGACTCGAAGTACCTCGACCGATTCGAGACGACCATAGGAGAGGCTGGGAGACTTGTCCAGACCTCCAAGTGCATCCCTTTCGTTGAGCATATCATCGGTTTGCTGAAAGAGGACGGGATAGCCGCGCTCGTCTTGCCCAACGGCATATTCAGTTCGCAGAGTTATCAATTCCGAAAGGTTCGGGAGATGATTTGGGAAAAGTCGGAGATTCTGGCAATCATCGGCCTACCGCATTGGGTGTTCTTTCACACTGGTTGCGATGTACAAGGAGCCTTGCTGTTTCTCCGGCGGACGGATACGCCGCGCTCGGACTACCCCGTCTTTATAGATTGGGCCACAGAGGTCGGGTATGACGCGGCGGGTCGCAAGACCAGCGACAACGACCTACCCGGCATCTTTGAACGATACAGCCTCAGCAACAGACCGGCGGAAAACACCTTTGCAGCGGCGGCGTTGCGGCAACGAGGCAGAATTGATCCGCTGTATTACCAGCCGGGAGCGTATCGGCGGGTTAGCAATCCAACACAAGGTCGGAGTGAGCCACTAACTAACCTGCTGATTCCAAGCACGGAAACCATGCGGCGCAAGCACGGCAACACCCAGAAAGTCCGGTATGTTGAGGTTGGTGATACCGACACCAAAACGGGTCGCATCATCAACACGTCCGAACTCGAAGTCCAAAACCTGCCACACCGGGCGCGGTGGGTGGTCCGTGAGAATATGCTGCTGATCCCTAATCACAGGAACTCCATCAAGGCGGGGCGGAGCGTTACGCTGGTCCCGGCTGAATATGATGGGGTGGTGGTGACCAGCCGCTTCATAGCGGCTCGCGCGACGGTTCCGGCGGTATATCTCTATCACATCTTGAATCTGGACATCGTGAAACAGCGAATCCTTACGCTGGTGTCAGGGTCGTCGTCAACCGAGGTCAAGTTTGCCCAGTTGGCGGAAATACTGGTGCCACTCCCCGAGGATGACGACTTTGACTTGTGGCTGGAACAGGTCAATATCCTAACCGCTGAGATTGACGAATCGCGGACCGCTATGGAAAGCAAAGAACGCGAACTTCAAGCGTTGCTTGATGAGTTATACAGGTAATTGGTGTCAGAGGGGAAATACACCGTTCCGCATAATTGTGGGGGGGGTAGCCATGCCGCCCAAGAAGAAGCCCCGGGGTAGACGACACCCCTGACGATGAAGATGAAGAGGGGGAATAATGACCGAGTTTACCACCACCACGACCACGACGGTCAACTGCCCAGACTGCGAGGCCGACAAGGTAATCAAGATAGGCAAGCAGTCTGGGCAGCAACGCTATCGCTGTAAGGCTTGCGATAAGAAGTTCCGGGCGGGCGGCAAGGCCGAAGGCCGGAAGATGGACGCGGAAATGATGGGAAGCGCCATCCGGGACTATTTCACCGGCAAAAGCTACAAGCAGATAGCCGAGGGCCTGAAAGAGGAATACGATCTGGACAAGGAGCCCAGCAAGGCCACCATCTATGAATGGGTACGGGACTACACCGACAAGGCTATGAGCCAGATGAAAGGCCACAAAGCCACGACGGGCGGGGATTGGGTGGCGGATGAACTAATGGTAGACGTGGGCGGGCAGAAGATGTGGCTATGGAACGTGATGGACTCGGAAACCCGCTATATTCTGGCTTCCCACTTAACCCCCAGGCGGGACGCCAATGCAGCGCGGGTTGTGATGCGGAAGGCGGTGCTGGCCGCCGATGGGCCGCCCAAGACCATCACCACCGACAAGCTCAAGTCCTATATGTCCGCAATCAAGTCTGTGTTGCCGGACTCTCGGCATATACAATCCGAGGGGATGCGGGCCGATATTAACAACAACCTTTCGGAGCGGTTGCAAGGGACGTTCCGGGACCGTATCAAGACTCTCCGGGGACTGGACAGCCGCAAGACGGGCCAACGCTACCTTGACGGTTGGGTGTTGACCTACAACCATTTCCGGGGCCATGAGAGCCTACGGAACAAGACGCCGGGATACCGGGCCAAGGTCAATCCGCCTTTCAAGGAGTGGGCCGACGTGGTAAAAGCCGAGGCCGCGCCTCGCCCGAAAGTGGCGAAAGCGCGGCCAGACTCTCAATCGAAACCGAGATTGCCAGTGCTTCCAGCCGACCAGCTAGAGCAACCCAAGGTAGGGAAACCCATAACCGAAGCCGCCGCCGTCGAGAAAGGGCGCAGGACAAAGCCGGAACTGCGGCCAGCAGTCCCTCAGCTTAGGCCGCCCAAAAAGCGGGTAGGGCCAAGACCCAACATGCCGCGCAAGCGGCCACGGAAATTGCACCCGATGGCCGCGCTACGCCGGGACCTCAAGAGAGCGCATACGCTGTCCGGTCAACGGCGTCGGCGATAATGAGCCAAACCCTAAAAGCAAACGGAACCCATACCCCTATCAGCACTCTTGGTCAGGGAAGCCCTGGGGCCGGGAGTGCAACCGGGCGGGGGTTGGCGTTTGCAAAAATCATCTGCCATCACATAGAGTGCCGTGAGGAAGGTGTCCGTATCCACCATAGCTTAGCCTCTTTCTTAACGGGTTAGAAGCTAACTATCGGCTATGGATGCTTTCTTCATCAAATGTCAGTTTTACAATTCACACCAAGCGTTCAATTGGGCTGTTCGCCCGTCTGGAACCCGGCGGGATAATCCGGGTGGGGGTGGTGGATGCGGACGTAACCGGCGGGAGCTTTGTAGGCTCCTTGGTGGGCCGGAACATTGGAACGATAACCGGCAGCTACGCCACCGGCGCGGTCAGCGGCTTCAACGCTGTTGGCGGCCTGGTGGGCCGGAACATTGGAACGATAACCGGCAGCTACGCCACCGGCGCGGTCAGCGGCATCGAAGGTGTCGGCGGCCTGGCGGGCCAGAACATTGGAACGATAACCGGCAGCTACGCCACCGGCGCGGTCAGCGGGATTTTCGGTGTCGGCGGCACCGACGGTGTTGGCGGCCTGGTGGGTTCTAACTATGAATCTGCAACGATAACCGCCAGCTATGCCACCGGGCCGGTCAGCGGCGGTAGCGACACCGGCGGCTTGGCGGGCCACAACGGGGGGACCATCACCGCCAGCTACTTCGACACCGACTCCTCCGGCCAGACCGCCGCGGTCGGCGGCGGGACCGCGGCCGGCGCGGCCACACCACCGCCGGGTTGCAGACGCCGATCAACGCCGACGCCAACGACGCCGGCGGCATCTACGAGACTTGGAGCGCGGCACCTGGGACTTCGGCGACGACGACCAGTACCCTGTGCTGAAGGCCGAGTTGGACGCCGACGACGCGGCCACTTGGCAGGAGTTCGGCTACCAGCTCCGAGAGCGGCCGGAGCTGACCGCCACCGGCAGCGAGACTCGAATTCGCCTGTCCTGGACCGCCGTGACCCGCACTCACTGGAGCGCCCGGCCAGCCATCACCTACGTCCTGTACCGGGGCGACACGGAGGTATACCGGAGCACAAGCCGGTCCCACACCGACCGGGCAGCGCCGGCCGGCCAGCTCCACCAGTACCAAGTGGTCGCCTTGGCCAACGACAGGCCGGGCCGGTGGAGCGACCGGCCATCGGCCAGCTTAGGCATCGACTACGATACCGACGACAACAACCTCATCGACGTCGACAGCCTGGCCAAGCTGAACGCCATCCGCTGGGACCTGGACGGCGACGGCGACTCCGAGCACACCCCCAACGACGACGCCTACGGCGGCGCGGCCGGGGCCTTCACCAACGCCGCCATCGGCTTGGGCTGCCCCGTCGGCTGCACCGGCTACGAGCTGACGGCGGACTTGGACTTCGACGAATTCGACACCGACAGTGACGACGACATCGACAGCGACGACACGACGCCCGACTGGTACGACGTTGCCGACGGCTGGGCGCCCCTCGGCGACTCGACCCTCGCCTTCACCGGCGTTTTCGACGGCAAGGGCCACACGATTTCCAACCTGTTCATCGAGCGCAATACCTCCCACAACGGGCTGTTTGGCGCGGTGGGCAGCGGCGGCGCGGTCAAGAACCTGGGGCTGGCCTTCGCCAGCGTCACGGCCACCGGGAGCAGCGGCAACCGCGTCGGCGTCCTGGTTGGCGACAACGCGGGCGACATCACCGCCGTCTACGCCACCGGCGCGGTCAGCGGCCGCGACCACGTCGGCGGCCTGGTGGGTCGGAACGTCGGCGCGATAGAGACCTCCTACGCCGCGGTCTCGGTCACTGGCAGGGGCCAGAACATCGGCGGCCTCACCGGCTTCAACGGCGGCGGGTCGGTGACGGCCAGCTACGCCACCGGCGCGGTGGCCGGCGGGACCGACGTGGGCGGCCTGGCGGGCGAGAACAACGCGGGAACGATTACCAACAGCTACGCCACCGGCCAAGCCAGCGGCACCGGCAGCAATGTCGGCGGACTGGTGGGCCGGAGCGCCAGCAGCCCGACCGTCGACGACAGCTACTTCGACACCGACACCACTGGCCGCACCGGCGGCATCGGCCGGACCACGGCGCAGGTGCAGGCGCCCACCGACGCCACCGCCAGCGATGCGGGCGGCGTCTACGAGAACTGGAGCGCGGACAACTGGCACTTCGGCACGGACAGCCAGTACCCGGCGCTGGAGGTCGATTTCGACGGCGACGGCGCGGCAGACGATTGGGACGACTTCGGCTACCAGTTGCGGGAGCGGCCAGTCCTCACCGCCACCGGCGAAGAGAATTCGGTGGACCTGTCCTGGACCAGCGTGACCGACCACTGGACCGGCCGGGATGACCTGGACGTCGAGTACGCCGTGTACCGGGGCAGCGTCCTGGTGACTACGACCAGCGGAACGTCCCACTCCGACACCGCGGCCCCGTCGGGCGTGAATCACCAGTACCGGGTGTCGGCGGCGATCAACGGCGGGGCGGGCAGCCGCAGCGTCGTGGACCAGGCCAGCCGGGGCAAGGACTACGACGCCGACGAAGACAACCTGATCGAGATTACCACCCAGGCCCAGCTTGACGCCGTCCGCCACGACCTCAGGTCCCCCTACGGCGCGGTGGACGACAACAGCAACCCGGCGACGGCAGGCAGCGACGCGGCCATCTACGCCGCCGCCTTCGACAACGCCGCCATCAACATGGGCTGCGCCGGGACCTGCGCGGGCTACGAGCTCGCGGCGGACCTGGACCTGTCCGGCGAATGGACCCCCGTCGGCGAGTACAACACCACCTTCGACGGTAACGGTTACGTCATCCGCAACCTGACCGTCAATGTCACCGGCGACCACGCCGGGCTGTTCACCGAGCTGGGCAGCGGCAGCGTAGTCCGGGGCCTGGGGCTGCCGGACGCCAATGTGCGGGCAAGGGCATCGGCCAACCTTTCCACCGGCGCCCTGGCGGGCTACAGCGCGGGGACCATCACCAACGTGTACGCCACCGGCATCGTCCGCAGCGACGGCACGGCCAGCTACACCGGCGGCCTGGTGGGCCGGAACAACGGTGGGCACGCCATAACCGGCAGCTACGCCGTCGGCCAGGTCCGCGGCACCAACAACGTCGGCAACGTCGGCGGCCTGGTGGGCCAGAACAACGGGGGAACGATAACCAACAGCTACGCCACCGGCCCGCTCATCGGCTCCGGCGGCAACATCGGCGGCCTGGTCGGCCGCAACCAGGGCGGGGGGAGCATCACTGCCAGCTACTTCGACCGCGGCGCATCGGGCCGCAGCCACGCCGCCCAGGGCAAGACCGCCGCCGAGTTGCAGATGCCGACGGACGCCGACGCCGGGGGGACACGGGCGGCATCTACGCCGCCTGGGACGCAGACCGGTGGGACTTCGGCACGGCCAGCCAGTACCCGGCCCTCAGGTTCGACGGCCCCGACTCCGGCGCCGACGCCACCTGGCAGGAGTTCGGCTACCAGGTGCGGGAGGCCCCCACGCTGACCGTCGACCCCGGCGTGAGCAACGTGCAGCTGAATTGGACCGCCGTGAGCGACCACTGGCCGGGGACTCAGACCATCACCTACCAATTGTACCGGGGCGGCACGGAAGTAACCGGCGTCTCGGGAAGGAGACACACCGACACCCCGGCGACCGGCGTCATCCACCGGTACCAGGTGGTGGCCTTGGTCGACGGTGTGGCCAGCAGCCGGAGCGCCCTGGAAGCCGCCAGCATCGGCGTGCAGTACGACACCGACCGGGACAACCTCATCGACATCCGCAACCTGGACCAGTTGAACGCCGTGCGCCACGACCTGAACGGCGTCGGCGACGTGGACGACAACAGCGATCCGGCGACGGAAGGCTCCGACGCAGCCATCTACGCCGCCGCCTTCCCCAACGACGCGGTCAACATGGGCTGCGACCCGGCCTGCTAGGGCTACGAACTGACCCGGGACCTGGACTTCACCGGCTCCACGTGGGCCGACGACCCCAATAACGCCGACGATGAGGGCTGGGCGCCCATCGGCGACGCGACCAACTCTTTCACCGCTGCCTTCAAGGGCAACGGCCACACCATTTCCAACCTGTTCATCAGCCGCTCCGCCGGCAACGTCGGGCTGTTCGGCCATGTGAGCGGCACCGGCTCCATCGGCAACCTGGGGGTGGTTGACGCCGACGTAGCCGGAGGGGGCAGCGTCGGCATCCTGGCGGGCTACAGCGCGGGAACGATAACCGCCAGCTACGCCGCGGTTGCAGTCAGCGGGACCTCCAACATCGGCGGACTGGTTGGGGGGACCGGCAGTAGGTCCATGATAACGGGCAGCTACGCCACCGGCGCGGTCAGCGGTACTGGCGACAGTCCCGCCAACGTCGGCGGCTTGGCCGGCGATACCACCGCCGGCACATCGGCGATAACCGCCAGCTTCTTCGACAGCGACACTTCGGGCCAGACCCACGCCGACCGGGGTAAGACCACCGCCGAGCTACAGACGCCGACGGACGCCACAGGCCCCTACGCCTCCGACTGGAGCACCATCCTTTGGGACTTCGGCACCGGCAGCCAGTACCCGGCTCTGAAGGTGGACTTCGACGGCGACGGCGCGGTCGATGACTGGACCGAGTTCGGCTACCAGCTTCGGGAGACCCTGGGGCTGACGGCCACCGGCAGCGAGACCCGGGTCGAACTGGACTGGAACACCGTGAGCCGTAACTACTGGAGTCCCCGGCCAGCCATCACTTACGTCGCGTTCCGGGGCGATACGGAGATATACCGCGGCGCGGGAACCAGCCACAACGACACCGAGGCCCCGGCCGGCGTCATCCACCAGTACCGGGTGGAGGCCCTGGCCGGCGGCGTGGCGGGCCGCAAAGCGCCAGCCTGGGCACGGACTACGACTCCGACAACGACAACCTCATCGACATAACCACCCTGGCCCAGTTGGACGCCGTGCGCCATGACTTGGACGGCGACGGCGTGGTGGACGACGCCAGCGACCCGGCGACGGAGGGCTCCGACGCGGCCGTCTACGCCGCCGCCTTCCCCAACGACGCGGTCAACATGGGCTGCGCCACGACCTGCGAAGGCTACGAACTCATGAACGGCCTGGACTTCGCCACCATCGACACGAGCAGTCCTCCCACGTGGTACGACGCCACCGCGGGCTGGACGCCCATTGGCGACTCGACCCTCGCCTTCACCGGCGACTTCGAGGGCAACGGCAACACCATCTCCAACCTGTTCATCAACCGCACCGCCGCCGACGTGGGGCTGTTCGGCGGGGTGGGCAGCGGCGGCACGGTCAAGAACCTGGGGCTGGTGGACGCCAACGTAAGGGGGAACGGGACCGGGGGCACAGATGGCTATCGCGTCGGCGCCCTGGTCGGCGACAACGACGGCGCGGTCACCAACAGCTACGCCACCGGCGCCGTCACCGGCAAGAGAAACGTCGGCGGCCTGGCCGGCATCAACAACGGCAGCATCACCGCCTCCTACGCCGCCGCATCGGTAACGTTGACCGGCGGGGACGACAACGTCGGCGGCCTGGTGGGCAACAACAACGGCGGGACCATCATCACCAGCTACGCCACCGGCGCGGTCACTGGCGACCGCAACAACGTCGGCAGCCTGGCGGGCCGGAACACCAGCGGGGGAACGGTCACCAGAAGCTACGCCGCTGGCCCGGTCAGTGGCAGCGGCAACAACGTCGGCGGCCTGGTGGGCAACAACTCTAACGGAACAATCAACAAGGGCTACTTCGACAGCGACGTCTCGGGCCGGAGCGGCGGCATCGGCCGGACCACCGCCCAGTTGCAGTCGCCTACCAGCAACACCGACCCCTTCGCCGCTTGGACCGACACCGAGTGGGACTTCGGCACCAACAGCCAGTACCCGGCGCTCAAGGTCGACTTCAACGGCGACGGAAACGCCACTTGGGAGGAGTTCGGCTACCAGTTGCGGGAGGGGCCGACCCTGGCGAGCGCCATCGGCGAAACGGACATCACGCTGACCTGGGCCTCGTTGGACCGTACCCTCTGGACCGACCGGCCGACCATCACCTACGACCTGTACCGTGACGGCGCCCTGCTGCAGGGCAACGCCCGGTCATCCCACACCGACACGCCGCCCAGCCCCGAAGTGCAGTACACCTACCGCGTGGCCGCCTTGGTCGACGGCGCGGCGGCCCGCTGGAGCCCGCCGCTGGCGCTGTCCATCACCAACGAGGCCCCGGTCATCACCAACACCGAGACGGTGCTCCAAGTGGCCGAGAACGAGACCTTCGTCGTCCGGGTCACGGCAACCGACGCCAACTCCTCGGACAACATCGAGTCCTTCACCCCCAGCGGTGACGACGCGGACAGCTTCACCATCCCTCTGGATGGAAGGGACGGGCTGTTGTCCTTCACCGCCGCCCCCGACTTCGAAGCGCCGGGCTCCGACGCGGGGACCAACGTCTACGACGTAAGCATTACCGCCACCAGCGGTACGGGCGACCGGGTCAGCGTATCCGACGCGTTTGCCTTCACCGTGACCGTCACCAACGTCAACGAGCCGCCGGTCATCACCAGCACCGGCGACACCTTCTCGGTGCCGGAGAACAGCACCGACGTCACCACGGTGACCGCCGATGACTTGGACGCGGCCGATAGCGTTACTGGCTACACCCTGGACGGGGACGACGCCAGCAGGTTCGCCATCACGGCGGGCGGGGTGCTGACCTTCGCCGTGGCCCCCAACTTCGAGGACCCCAAGGACACGGGCGGCCCCAACGGCGACAACATCTACATAGTCATCGTGCAGGCCCTCGGCGGGGCCGAGGCCGACGGGCGGCAGCTGCCCTCCGAAGGCCAGACCATCACCGTCACTGTCACCAATGTGGACGAGGGCGCCGAGGTCCTGGGCGACACCGACCGCGAGGTTACCGAGGACGGCGACGGCACGGCCAGTCGCAGGCTCCGCGTCCTGGACCCGGACGCCGACCAGACCCACCAGTTCGTCGCCCAAGACGACATCGCCGGGATGTACGGCGCGTTCAGCATCACCGCCACCGGACGCTGGAGCTACACCCTGGACAACGCCGACAGCGATACCGACGCGCTGACGGGCGGCCAGGTGGTCAACGACGAGTTCACCGTCACCGCCACCGACGACGACGACACAACCGGCACGTTCACCATCCGCGTCACCGGGTTCAACGACCCCACCGCCTTCGACGGCGTCCTGGCGGGCGAGATCACCGAGGACGCCACCCCGAACACCGTCGGCGGCGCGCTGACCTTCACCGACCCGGACGGCGCGGATACCATCACCGCCATCACCACCCCCGAACCCGGCACTTACGGCAGCTTCGCCATCGACGCCGCCGGAGCCTGGACTTACACCCTGGACAACAACGACGAGGACACCAACGCCTTGGACGACGGCGACACCGTGGCCGACAGATTCACCGTCACCGCCGCCGACGGCACCACCGTGGAGATTGTCATCACCGTAACCGGCGCCGACGACCCCTCCGTCTTCGGCGGCGAGCTGACGGGCAGCATAACCGAGGACGCCGATGAGAACGTCGTCGGAGGGACCATGACCATTGACGACCCCGACGACTCGTCCAGCATCAGGAGCCGGACCTACCCAGGGACCTACGGCGACCTCAGAGTCCGCTCCAGCGGCGATTGGACCTACACCCTGGACAACGACGACGAGGACACCAACGCCCTGGACAGCGGCGCCACCGTGACGGAGACCTTCAGCGAGATCGACGCCTCCGGCACGGACATCAATGGGGCCATCACCATAACCGTGACCGGGGCCAACGACGACTCTGTCTGGACTGGCGATACGGCCGCTACCGTCATCGAGGACGCTGAGGGCGACACGGTGAGCGGGAACTTGGCAGTCGCTGACGTGGACAGCAGCGACACGCCCGCCATCCTAGACAGAAGCGGCAACGCCAACTACGGCTCCTTCACCGTCACTGCCGCCACCGGCGCCTGGACCTACACCCTGTTCAACGCCAACCTCGACGTGGATGCCCTTGATAACAGGAACGACACTCTCATCGACACCTTCGACACCACCGCCGACGACGGTACCAGCCAGACCGTCACCATCACCATCCGCGGCGCAGACGACGCTTCCGTTATCTCCGGCGGCATGACCGGCGCGGTCACCGAGGCGGGCGACGAGAACAACGGCGGCATCGGCAATCCCACCGCCACCGGGTCCCTGACCGTCAGCGACGTGGACGGCGACGACTCGCCCACCATCGAGGCCCAGACCATCACCGGCGTCTACGGCTCGCTAGCAGTCCTGGAAGGCGGGGCTTGGACCTACACCCTGGACGACGACGACCCGCAGACCCAGGCCCTGGGCGAGAGTCACCCCGGTGCCGAGGACACCTTCGCGGTCGAGGCCGACGACAGCAACACCGTGAAGGTGACCATCACCGTCACTGGGGCTGACGACCTGGCCACCTTCGACGACGGGAACACCGGGGCGGTCACCGAGGACGCCCGCAGCACCGCCAGCGGCAGCTACGACATTGACGACGTGGACGCCGACGACAGGCCTGCCTGGGAGCCGCAGGCGGACGCCGACGGCACTTACGGGACCTTCTCCATCGCCGCCGACGGCGCGTGGATCTACACCCTGGACAACGACGACGCCGCCACCAACGCCCTTGCGGAGGTCGTGGAGGTCGTGGACACTTTCACCGTTAGCTCCGCCCACGCCGGGGACGACCAAGA
The DNA here is from genome assembly GCA_965197565.1 of Dehalococcoidia bacterium. Lineage (GTDB taxonomy): Bacteria > Chloroflexota > Dehalococcoidia > Lucifugimonadales > UBA3495. The sequence continues at coordinate 545,335 of CBDANK010000002.1, read as the reverse complement.
CGGGACCATCACCGTCACCATAACCGGCGCCAACGACCCGCCGACCGCGCCCGCCGTCGTCAACCGGCAGGCAGTGGAGGGCACGGCCTTCAGCTACACCTTCCCGGCGTTCACCGACCCCGAGGGCGACGCCGTCACCTACTCCGCCAGCGGCCTGCTGGGCTGGCTGACCTTCACGGAGAACACGCGCGTCTTCAACGGCGCGAGCCCCGTGGCCGGCAACTACGACGTAACCGTCACCGCCAGCGCGACGGCCGGCCTCAGAATAAACGTAAGACCGTCGGGTGCCCCGGAGTTCACATCGGCGAGTTCCTTCGATGCGCCGGAGAACCAGACCACCGGCTGGACGCCCATCGGTCTGGTCACGGCGAGGGACACCGACACGGGAGACGTCGTTACGCGCATTGCGATAACCGGCGGGGCCGACCAGCGCCGGTTCAGTTTCAGCGACGGCTCAACCACCATGACGCCGGACAGCCCGACGGCCGAAGAGAGCGTTCCCCTGGTGTTCCGGGAGGAGCCGGACCACGAGAACCCACGGGACTCGGGCCGCGACAACCGGTACGAGGTGGAGATCACCGCCACCAGCGGCACAGACCCGCTTTCCACCACCCAGACCATCGTCGTAACCGTCACCGACGCGGGCGAGGCCCCGGCCAAGCCCGACGCGCCGACGGTCAACTCCGGGCCGCCTGCACAGCACCTTGGACGTAAATTGGAGGGCGCCTTCCACCGCGGGTACAGAGCCAATCAGTGGCTACAACCTGCGTTACGGCTCGCCGGGCTCTTGGACCGACGTCATTCACGTCGGCACGGACACTACGGCCACCATCATCGGCCTCACCGCCGGGACCGCCTACGAGGTTCAGGTGCAGGCCCGGAATGCCGAGGGCAACAGCGAATGGTCGGACTCCGGCACCGGTACGCCGGTCAACGAGCCGCCGACCATTAAGAAGGTCCTCATCGGTCACTCGTGGCGCCAGCGGGGGCTTCGACCTGATTAACGATGACGGAACCCCCGCAGACTGGACGGTAATGGTGGCCGGCCTGCCCCCCGCCTGGTCTACAGCCCGGCGGAGGGCCGGGTAATCGGCAGGGCCCCGCAGCAGCAGGGTAGCCACGAAGTGACCGTCACCGTCGACGACGGAGTAAACCCGGCGGTGATGGAGACGTTCGAACTCGTGGTACGGCGTCCGACGACGCGTCCTCCTGCAACGTCGCCTACAACACCACCTGTAACGCCGCCCAGTGACGACGACGGCCCCGACGGCGCCGGTGGCGGCGTGGCGCCCCTCCCGCCCGTAGAGGTGGTGCCCGACGAGGAGGGCCAGCCGGAGGCCGAGGTGGTCCACCCGGACCGGGAGACCACGGTCCAAGCGCCCGACGAGACCGTCAGCGTCACCTTCCCCAGCCGGTCCACAACGCGCACCGTCCAAGCCAGGGTGGACTCCACCGAGGAGAGCGAGCTGGAGATGCCGCCTCGCGGCACGGTGCTGGCGGCGGTCACCGTGGAAGTGTTCGACGCCGAGGGGACTCGGCTGGAGAGCCCGCGCCTGAACAATCCCGCCACGGTGCGGGTGGAGTTGAGCGCGGCCCGGGTGTTGGAGTTGGGCGGCTTGGCCACCCTGCAACAAGCGGACCAAGAGGGCCGGTTGAAGCTGTTGACCCCGCTCCGGGCCGGGCCGGCCCTGGCGGGAGATCGATTACCGGCTGGATATTACCGCCGACGGCAGGGTGGTCGTCACCAGTGAGGTGAGCGGATTCAGCGACTTCGCCGTAGTGGTGCAGGCCCCCGACCCCGCCTTCATCGATGCTGACCCGGTGGAAAGAACGGTGGCCGAGAACGCGGTCTCCGGCGCCGCCGTGGGGGCCCCGATTACTGCCACCACCCCCGGCGGAGAGGCCTTGGTCTACACCCTCGGCGGGACCGACGCCGCCTCCTTCGCCGTCGACCCGGCCACCGGACAGATCAGGGTCGGTGTGGGGACGGTGCTGGACTACGAGGGAGACCGGAAGGTCTACCAAGTGACCGTCGCCGCCGAGGACCCTTCCGGCGCTCGGACCGCCGTCGCGGTGACCATCAGGGTCACCAACGTGGGCTTGGGTCCCTACGACGCCGACGGCAACGAGGCGATAGACCGGGATGAGGCCATCGCGGCAGTGGCCGACTACTTCCGGGGCGCCATCGGCAAGGATGACGCGATATTGGTCATCGCGGCCTACTTCGCCGGCTGACCTCAGAGGGAGAGGCCCTCCCCAGCCCTCCCTTGAGAAGAAACCAAGGAATAGACAGGAACAGAGGTAACTGTTCAGAGTTGGTAAGCACACTAACAGGGAACCACTCATCCTGAGCGCAGCGCAGCGGAGTCGAAGGACCGGTTCCCCTCAAATCTGAACAGTTACGAGCAGAGTTGTGCAAATTTGATTAGAGCAGCATTGGCGTTGTTAGTGGTTGCCGCAGCAGTTGTTGGAGCGGCGATGCTGCGCCCTATTCCGGCGGACGCGGCGTCGCACAGTGCCGTCAGGTCCTTTTCCGCGCCGTGGGTGGCCCCGGGCGGGGTACTGGAGGTCACGGTCGCCGCCCGGGATTACGGCAGTTTCGGCCAGATTGTCGAGACCCTTCCCGCCGGGTTCAGCTACTCCGGCTCCGACCTTTCCGAAGCTGCGGTGGCGGTCGAAGGCCGGACCGTCAGCTTCACCCTGCTGGGAGAGAGAAGCGTCACCTACACCGTCGCTGCTCCGGGGGCGGAGGGTTTCTACTCTTTCTCCGGCGTACTGCTGGACGCGGACAAGGATGAACAAGCGATTGGCGGCGCTTCCGCTGTCAGGGTAGGTCCCGCCCCCACCCCGACGCCGACGCCAACACCGACACCCACGGGCACGCCGGAGCCGACGCCGACGCCGACGCCAACACCGACACCGACACCCACGCCAACGCCGGCGCCTACCCCAACGGCCACGCCCACCCCGATGCCAACGGTGGAGCCTACCCCCACACCCAAGCCAAGGCCGACCGAGTCTCCGGTCCCAACGGCCACGCCCATAGCGGCGCCTACGGTGGTTTCGCCCGCGCCGACGCCCACCGCAACACCCTCACCGCCCGCACCGGAGGACGGCGGCGGCGTTAGCGCATGGGTCTGGGTGGTTATCGGCGGGGCGCTCGGCCTCGGGGCCATTGGCGCCGCCGTCGCCGTCGTGCGGCGCAGGCACTAGCGGTCTGGCGCCGTCTGACGAAAGCAGCCATTTTGACCTATACGGTAGTGGTCCAACACCCTTCTCAACCGCACGGTTTACTCGGAGTTGAGACCTCGAGCGCGTGAAGACCTGCAACCATGCGCGGCCCTGACCGGCTCAGCTTCCTGTCCCAATTAGCAGCCGCCTTCGCAATGCTGGCGGTCGTTCTGGCAGTAGTAAGCTCCGCGCCGGAGACCTTGGCCCAGACCCCGCCCGTGGACTACGACCGTAACGACAACAATCTCATCGAGATAGACAACCTGGAGCAGTTGAACGCCGTCCGCTGGGACTTGGACGGCGACGGCGCGTCGGATAATGACGGCTATACCGATGCCTTCTCCAATGCCATGACCGGTATGGGCTGCCCCTCCACCTGCGCCGGCTACGAATTGATGGTGGGCTTGGACTTCGACATCGACCGCGACGGCAGCACCTTCACCTACGACGCCGACGGCAATGCCGTCCCCGACGATGGGGATGACTATTACAACGGCGGCGATGGCTGGCTGCCCATCGGCGGCAGTTTCTCCAAGACTTTCAGCGGCAACGGACACACCGTCTCCAACCTGCTCATCAAACGCGCTGCCGACGACGGCATCGGCCTGTTCGGCAGCCTGGCTGGCGGCGGTTCAATCAGCCGGTTGGGAGTGGTGAACGCCAACGTAACCGGCGACAGCGGCGTTGGCGTCCTGGCCGGCATCAACAACGGAACGATAACCGACAGCTATGCCGCAGGCTCGGTCGGCGGCGCGATCAATGTCGGTGGGCTGACGGGTCTCAACCGGGGAACAATAACATCCAGCTATTCCACCAGCGTGGTCCAAGGCGGGGACTTGATTGGCGGCCTCGCGGGTTTGAACGGCGGCGCGATAACTGCCAGCTACGCCACGGGTTCGGTTAACGGCAACGAGTATGTTGGCGGTCTGGCGGGTGAGAGCGACGTTGGCGGGACCATAACCCCCAGCTACTTCGACACCGGCACATCCGTCCTGACCGATGCCGTCGGTACTGGAGATGCGGCCGGGGCGGCGGGCAAGACCACCAGGGAGTTGCAGTCGCAGACCCCTACGGACACCGACAGCATCTACGCAACCTGGGATGCCGACCAGTGGGACTTCGGCACGGGCAGCCAATACCCCGTGCTGCTGGTGGACTTCGACGGCGATCCCGACACCCCCGCAAACTGGGATAGGTTCGGTTACCAGTTGCGCGAATGACCGACGCTGATGCTCACGCCCGGCGACGGGCAGGTGACGCTGGGTTGGATCGTGACCACCGGCCATTGGACTCCTGCGTTGGAGTTCACCACCGACGTCTATCGCGACGGCGCGTTGATCGAGCTCGATCGGTTCGTCGATGACGAGGTGTCCAACGGCGAGTCCTACGAGTACCAGGTGGTGGCTGTCGTCGAGGGCGGAGAGGCCGCCCGCAGCCCCCGGATGACCGCGCACGTGGGGAACCACTACGACACCGACGGCGACAACCTCATCGAAATCGGCAACCTGGAGCAGTTGAACGTCCTCCGCTGGGACCTGGACGGCAACGGCTTGGTGGACGCTTCCGCAAACAAGGACTCTTACGGCGGGGCCGACGGCGCCTTCCCCGGTGCCGCGCCCGGTATGGGCTGCAACGAAACTGTCGGCTGCAAGGGCTACGAGCTGAAGGAGGACCTGGATTCACCGACTCCGATAGCTACGCCGGCGAAATCAACACCGCTTGGACGGACACGGAAGGAGAGGGCTGGCTGCCCATCGGCGACGCCGCCAATGCTTTCGCCGCCGCCTTCGACGGCAACGGCCACGCCATCCGCAACCTGTTCGTCAACCGCCCCGGCGACCTCGCCGGGCTGTTCGGTCGTCTGGGGAGCGGCGGCGCAATCAGTGAACTGGCGGTGGTGGATGCGAATGTAACCGGAGTCAACAAAGTCGGCGTCATGGCGGGTTGGAACCTGGGAACAATAACGGCCAGCTACGCCGCGGGCGTGGTCAACGGCGCGGACAAAGTCGGCGGCCTGGCGGGTGACAACAGCGTTAGCGGAAGGATAACCGCCAGCTACGCCAATGTTGCGGTCAGAGGAGGGGACCATGCCGGCGGCCTGGTGGGCGATAACGGCAATACCGGAAAGATAACCGCCAGCTACGCGACGGGTCCGGTCAGCGACAGTTCCCATGTCGGCGGTCTGGCGGGCGAGAACGGCTCCAGCGCAGGGATAGCCGCCAGCTACTTCGACACCGAGAAGTCCGGCCTGACCGACGCGGTGGGGACCGGGGAGACGAGCGGCGCAGCGGGCAAGACCACCGCCGAGCTTCAGACGCCCACGAGCAGAAGCGGCATCTACGCGGACTGGAACGTTGACGTGGACAACGCCGACGGCGACGACAACCCGGCAACGGAGGGGGACGATCCCTGGCGCTTCGGCTCATCCAGGCAATATCCCGTGCTGCGGGTGGACTTCGGCGGCGGCAGCGGGGCAAGCTGGCAGGAATTCGGCTACCAGCTCCGCGAAGGGCCGGAGCTTACCCTCGAACCCGGCGACGGCCAGGTGACGCTGACCTGGTCCGTCAAGACCGATCACTGGGACCCCCGCCGGCCGTCACTTTTGCTCTCTACCGCGACGGTGCGTTGGTAACGGACAGCGATCCGTCGACGCTGCTCACCCTTACAGATATCGGGTTGACCAACAACACGGCCTACGTGTACCAACTGGCAGCCATCGTCAACGGCGGCGTCCCGATCCGCACCGCCCGGCTGACCGCCGTGCCGGGAGTCCGGTACGACAGCGACAGCAACAACCTCATCGAGATAAGCAGCCTGGACCGGTTGAACGCCGTCTGCTGGGACCTGGACGGCAACGGCGACTCGGACGACAGCCGTTATGACCTCGCCTTCCCCCAAGCCCTGGATGGCATGGGCTGCCCCGACAGTTGCCGCGGCTACGAACTGACGGCGGACCTGGACTTCGATACTGACGGGGACGGCAGCACTTTCACCTACGACTCCGACGGCGATGCCGTCCCCGACGCCGATGATGACTACTACAACGGCGGCAACGGCTGGCTGCCCATCGGCGTTGGTTTCAGTCTTGACCTCAGCACCAGTTTCACCGCCGTCTTCGACGGCAACGGCCGCACCATCTTCAACCTGTTCATCGACCGCACCTCGTCCGACTACGCCGGGTTGTTCGGCAGTGTGGCCGGCACCGGCGCAGTCCGCCGGCTGGGGGTGGTGAACGCAAAAGTGGCCGGAGGAGACAACGTTGGCGTCATCGCGGGTTTGAACTGGACGGGCGCAACGATAACCGCATCCTACGCCGCAGGCTCGGTCAACGGGACGGATTTTGTGGGCGGCCTGGTGGGCCACAACGGCGGCAGCGGGACGATAACCCACGCCTACGCCACCGGCCCGGTCAGCGGCACGGACAATGTTGGCGGCCTGGCGGGTGAGAATGACTCCGCCGGGACCGTAACCGCCGGCTTCTTCGACACTTGGACCGCCGGACTGGGCCCCGGCAGATGGGCCAGGAGCACCACGCGGATGCAGGCGGCCACCAACGAAGCCCCCGATATCTTCAACGCTTGGGACGCAGCGCAGTGGGACTTCGGCACGGGCAGCCAGTACCCCGCGCTGAAGGCGGACTTCGATGGGGACGGCACAGCAACCTGGACGGAGTTCGGCTACCAGTTGCGGGCGGGGCCGGCCCTGACCCTCCTCCCCGCCGACGAGCAGGTGACGTTGACTTGGCCCGGCGTCGATACCGGCCACTGGCCGGACGACCCGCCCGCCGTCACCTACGCCCTCTACCGCGACGGCGGGCGGATAGCAACGGATGTTGCGTCGGGCTTCATAAATACCGGTCTCACCACCGACCAGCGCTACGAATACCAAGTGGCCGCCATCGTCAACAGCGGACAGGCCAGCCGCAGCCTCTGGCGGAGGATCGTGCCGGGAACCAGCTACGACACCAACGCCAACAACCTCATCGAAATCCGCAGCCTGGAGCAGTTGAACGCCGTCCGCTGGGACCCGGACGGCGCCGGCGACTCGGGCAACTCCGGCTATGCCCCGGCCTTCCCCGACCCCGCCCTGGACATGGGCTGCCCCTCCGGTTGCCGCGGCTACGAGCTGGCGGCGGACCTGGACTTCGACGACCCCGCCAGCTATGCCTCCGGCGAAGTCAAAGACTCTTGGACCAGCGGCGACGGCTGGCTGCGCATCGGGAGCGAAGGAAGCAATTTCGCCGCCGTCGAAAACGGCGGCGGCCACACCATTCGCAACCTGTTCATCAACCGGGTGGACAACGACGTGGCCGGGCTCTTCGGCTTCGTGGGCAGCGGCGGGGCAATCCAGCGGCTGGGGCTGGTGGACGCGGACGTAAAGGGTTACGCCAGGGTCGGCGGCCTGGCGGCTTACAACAAGGGCGGCTCCATAATCGCCAGCTACGTCACCAGCAAAGTGGTCGGCCGCAGCGGCGTTGGCGGCATGGCCGGTTGGAACAATGGAACGATTACCGCCAGCTACGCTACCGTGGCAGTTACCGGCGGCGTTGGCGGCGCCGGCGAAGCTATCGGCGGCCTGGTGGGCAAGAGCGAGGGAACCGGGGCGGCGATAACCGCTAGCTACGCCACGGGCGCAGTCCGCGTCAGCAGTTCGACGAGCATCGGCGGCCTGGCAGGTGAGAACATTCTGGGCGCGACAACAACCGCCAGCTACGCCACCGGGGCGGTCAGCCGCGGTTCCGGCTTGGTGGGCAGCAACAGCGGCGGGACGGTAAACGCCGGCTACTTCGACGCCGACACCTCGGGCCGGACCGGGTCGAGAGGCAGGACCACCGGGTAGTTGCAGTCCGGCGCCGACGACATCTACTCCACCTGGGATACAACCCGGTGGGATTTCGGCACCGGCAGCCAGTACCCCACCCTGGTGGACTTCGACGGCGATCCTGACACCCCGGCAACCTGGACGGAGTTCGGCTACCAGCTCCGCGATGGGCCGGGGCTGACCCTGGCCCCCGGCAACGGGCAGGTGACCCTCACCTGGACCGCCGTGGACACCAGCCATTGGACTACTTCCCCGGTCGTCGCCTACGCCGCCTACCGCGACGGCGCGCTGGTAACGGACGACGATCCCTCGACGCCGCTCACCCCCTTACCGATACCGGCGTGACCAACGGCCAGTCCTACCGGTACCAAGTGGCCGCCGTGGTCAACGGCGGAGAGCCTGCCCGCAGCGCCCTGTTGACGGTGGACGTGGGAATTGATTACGACAGCGACGCCGACAATCTCATTGAGATCGACAACCTGGAGCAGTTGAACGCCGTCCGCTTGGACCTGAACGGCGACGGGACTTCGGACGATGACGGCTATTACCCCTTCTTCCCCCACGCCATGTGCAGTCTGGGCTGCGACGAAACCGACGGCTGCGCGGGCTACGAACTGGACAGGGACCTGGACTTCGACGACCCCGGCAGCTACGCCAACCCGACGGTCAACAAACCGGCCTGGACGGATCCGGAAGGGGAGGGCTGGGAGCCCATCGGCGACCGGGGCAATGGTTTCGCCGCCGTTTTCGAGGGCAACGGCTTCGCCATTTCCAACCTGTTCATCAACTGCGACACCGAGCGCGTCGGGCTGTTCGGGCGGGTGGGCAGCGGCGGCTCCGTCAATGGACTTGGGGTTGTGGATGGAAATGTTACGGGACTCAGCAGCGTTGGCTGCCTGGCAGGGCGCAATCATGGAACGATAACCCGCAGTTACGCCGAATGTACGGTCAGTAGCGGCAGAAACACCGTCGGCGGCTTGGCGGGGCACAATGATGGAACGATAACCGGCAGTTACGCTAAGGGCGCGGTCATCGGCGCAGCCGAGGGAACCGAGGTTGGCGGCTTGGCGGGCTCTAATACGGGAACGATAACCGGCAGCTACACCAGCAGCGCGGTCACCGGCGCAACCAACGTTGGCGGGCTGGTGGGTTACAGCCCGGGGACCACAACGGCCAGCTACTTCGACACCGCAACCTCCGGCCTGACGGACACGGCGGGCCAGACCACCAGCGAGTTGCAGTCGCCCACGGGCTACGACGGCATCTACGCCAACTGGAACGTGGACCTGGACAACGCCGACGGCGACGACATGCTGGATACCGGCACGGACAATCCGTGGGACTTCGGTACAGCCTCGCAGTACCCCGCGTTGGCGGTGGACTTCGACGGCGACGGCACGGCAAGCTGGCAGGAGTTCGGCTACCAGCTACGCGAGGGGCCGGGGCTGACCCTCACCCCCGGCGAGGGCCAGGTGACGCTGACCTGGATCGGCGTGGACACGACTCACTGGACATCTCCGCCGGACGTTGCCTACGTCGCCTACCGCGACGGCGGAGAGCGCCACGTCTGGGCACACCGATGCCCTGCCCGGCGGCGTGTCCCGCCGGTACCAGGCGGCGGCCATCGTCAACGGCGGCCAAGCCAGCCGCAGCGCCCTGCTGACCGCCATAGGCAACGGTGCGCCGGCCGTCACCACCGAGGCCCTCTCGACGCCCGAGAACCAAACGGACGCCGGCGCTGTGGCCGCAGAGGAGTTGGACGCCATTGACTCCATCACTGGCTACGACATCACCGGCGGGGCCGACCGGGAGAAGTTCACCATCAACGACTCCGGGGAACTGAGCTTCAAGGTTGCCCCCGACTTCGAGACTCCGGCGTCCACCGCGGGGACCAACGTATACACCATCGAGGTGACGGCGACGGGCGGCGAGGACACGCGGGAAAAGACCTCCGCCCCGCAGACCGTTGACGTCACCGTCACCGACGTCAACGAGGCCCCGTCCGTAACCGGCCCCGCAGCTTTCACGGTGGCCGAGAACCAAACGGCCGCCGGCGCGGTCACCGCGGAGGACGTGGACGACGCCGACTCCATCACCGGCTACGTGCTCACCGGCGGGGACGACCGGGAGAAGTTCACTATCACCGACGCGGGGGAACTGAACTTCAAGGTTGCTCCCGACTTCGAGGCCCCGGCGTCCGCGGCGGGGACCAACGTATACGCCGTCGAGGTGACGGCGACCGGCGGCGCGGACACTCGGGCGATGACCTCCGCGCGCAGGCTGTGACCATAACCGTCACCGGCGTCAACGAGGCCCCGTCCGCACCCGCCCTCGCCAACCCGCAAACGAGACAGGGGGAAGCGTTCACCTACACCTTCGACCCGTCCGTGGACCCCGAGGGCCACCCGGTCACCTACACCGCCACGCTGCAGGACGGCAGCGCCCTGCCGGGCTGGCTGATGTTCGACGGGGCCGCGCGCACCTTCACCATCACCACTTCCGACCCCTCCGTGTCCGGCGGCTACAACGTGACCGCCACCGCCGGCGACGGCCAATCGCCCCTGTTGACTTCCCAAGCTACTTTCCGCCTCACGGTGCTCGCGGCGGGCGCGCCCGGCTTCGACACGGCCAGCGCGTTCAGGGTGCCGGAGAAAACGGCCGCCGTGGGCACGGTCACGGCAAGCGACCCGGACGCGGGGGACACGATTACGAGCCTGGTGATTACGGGCGGGGTAGACAGGGACCGGTTCAGCTTCAGCGACGACGCACCGGTGTGGCGGCGGCCAGTGCCCAGTTGGTGTTCAGGATGCCGCCAGACCACGAGGACCCGGCGGATAAAGAAAGCGCGGCCCCGGCCAACCCGGCGGGCAACAACCAGTACGTCGTGGAACTGACTGCCACCGGCGGCGCGGACGCAATGATGTCAACGCAGACCATCATCGTGACCGTGACCGACGTAGACGAGCCGCCGCCAAAGCCCGCAGCGCCAACGGTCGCGCCGGCCGGACCCAACAAGCTGACCGTGGACTGGAGCGCCCCGGACACCACGGGCACGGAACCAATCAACGACTACAACGCACGCTACCGCGAGAGCGGCGCGGCAGACTGGACCGACGCCTTCTACGACGGCACGGACACCGCCGTCACCATCGGCGGTCTCATCGCCGGGACCGTCTACGAGGTACAGGTGCAAGCCGGGAACGAGGAGGGGCAGAGCGGCTGGTCGGACTTCGGCACGGGAACGCCCGCCGCCGACGAGCCGCCGAGTATAATCGACCCCGGCAACAAGACCTACACCCGGGGTCAGCGCATTCCGGCGTTCGCCATTGGAGTGACCGACGACCGGGGTACGCCGACGGTGACCGTGGACGGCTTGCCCAATGGCCTGAGCTACGACGCCGGCACGGGCAGAGTAAGCGGCAGGGTGTCGCCCGACGCCGAGGCAGGAAGGTACACCGTGACCATCCGCGCCAACGACGGCGTGAACCCCGAAGTTACCGATACCTTCAGCATCACGGTGCAGCCCGCTCCGGCCACACCAGGCAGCAACGGCAGTAATGGCGGCACCGGCGCCGCGCCGCCTGTATTGGTGGGCTTCAAGGAGAAGGCCGCCGAAGTTCCCGAAGGCAGCGCAACGGCGCTGACGGTCGAGTTGAGCAGAATCCACGCGCTCCCCATAATCGTGCGCGTAACGGCAGTTCCCGGCACGTCGGACACGGCTGACTACGCTCCCTTCACGGTGGTGGACCTGACCATCTCCCCCGGCGAACGCAGTGTGATAGTGTCGGTGCTGATAGCCAACGACGGCCTGGCAGGGCGAAGAGCGGTTCACCCTTCGTCTGACCCTGCTCGGCGCACCGGCGGGCGTTACGCTGGACGCCAGCGCGGCCACGGTGGTCATCCCGGCCAACGATCAGCCCCCGCCGCTGACCTTCGGCGATGCTGCGGTGGCGGACCGCGTCCTGGTACTGAACTCGGTGGTAAGGATAGAGTTGCCAGCGGCCATTGGCAGCACGGCGCCGCTTACCTACGCGTTGACTCCGGCGCTCCCGGCAGGGCTCACCTTCAACCCGGTAGACCGCACCATTACCGGTGCGCCGACGGAGGTCGCCGTTCCTATCAGCCTCACCTACACCGCAACCGATGCCGGGGGAGTCAGCATAATGTTGACTTTCACTATAACCTTGGCAGTGCCCACACCGACACCGACACCCACGTCCACGCCGGGGCCGACGCCAACGCTCACATCCACCCCGGAACCGACGCCCGCAGCACCCACGCTGGGGCCGGTTCCGATGCCCACTCCCGTCCCCACGGGTGCGCCGACGCCCGCGCTGGAGCCGACGCCAACACCGACACCCGCGCTCACACCGACGCCCGCAGCGACAGCGACGGCGCTCACAGTAACGCCCACCGAAGGGGGCAGGCTGGGCCGCGGCGCCATCGCGGGCGTCGCGGTGGCCGGGGTGGCTGGCGTTGTCATCGTGGTAGGATGCAGCATCCTGCTCTATCGCCGGATGGCCTTCCGGCTGTAGTGTCCCATTCGAAAGTCACCAAATAATATGCGACCGAGATACAAGATTCAAGTCGAGTTTAGGACGAGCTATGCGGAAAGGAGGTTGAGGCGATGGTTCTTAGAACGCGGAAACGGCCCTAGTAGCTGACCATCATTGAAATGATGGCTGGTGAGATATGATGGGTTAGCAGTCAAAAAAGAAAATCGGGAAGCGGGGATGGATGTGATGATGAAGAAATACCGAGTGGGACTTACGGAGGAGGAACAGGAGGAACTGAAGGGATTGGTGTCCAAGGGTTGGGCGGCGGCTTACAAGCAGACTCACGCCCGCATTCTGCTGCTTAGCGATGAGAACCAGGTTGATAGCGCAATGAGGGACGAGGATATAGCCTGGGTCCTGAAGGTGGGCAGCGCCACGGTGGAACGGGTGCGCCGCCGGTGCGTGGAGGAGGGCCTGGAGGCAGCCCTGGGACGCAAACAGCAGCTAAAGCGCCGCAAGAAAAAGCTGGATGGTCAGGGTGAGGCCCACCTGGTAGCCTTGGCCTGCTCTCAACCGCCGGAGGGACGGGTCAGTTGGACGCTGCAAATGCTGGCCGATGGATTGGTGGCGCAGGAGATAGTGGATAGCATCAGCACAGAGACGGTGCGCCGGACTCTGAAAAAAACGAACTCAAGCCTTGGCTGAAAGAATGCTGGTGCCTCCCGCCCCAAGGGAGCGCGGACTTTGTGTGCGGCATGGAGGACGTGTTGGAGGTCTATCACCGTCCCTACGGAGAGGGGGAGGTGCTGGTGTGTCTGGACGAGACCAGCAAGCAACTGGTGCAGGAGACCCGCCAACCCCGTCCGTCGCGGCCGGGGGCAGCCATGGCATACGATTACGAATATCAACGCAACGGAGTGAGCAACCTGTTCATGCTGTTCGCGCCCCTGGAGGGATGGCGGCGGGTGGAGGTCACGGACCGGCGCACCAAGGCCGACTGGGCACGGGTGGTCAAGAAACTGGTGGACGAGGACTATGTCGACAAGGAGCGGATAGTCTTGGTGATGGACAACCTGAACACCCATCATCCGGCATCCCTATACCAGGCTTTCGAGCCGGCGGAGGCACGGCGCATTGCCCAACGGCTGGAGATACATTACACCCCGAAGCACGGGAGTTGGCTTAATATGGCCGAGATCGAACTGGGGGTGCTGGCGCGGCAGTGCTTGGATCGCCGGATACCCAGCCAGGAAGTCCTGGAACGGGAAACAGGCGCATGGCAGGACCAACGGAACCGGGACGTAATTCAGGTGGACTGGCGCTTCACAACCGAGGACGCCCGCATCAAGCTCAAGTCCCTATACCCATCAATACAACAGTGAGGCTCTACTAGATGTACTGTCTACGTAACCGCCGTACATACCGGCGTGGAGGTGGGCAACGAAAATCGTATATCCAAATCCGAGCATTTGCCATGACCGGGCCTGTGGTGGCCGGGGCGCAGCCCCGAATCTCCTTCGTCGTCGGCAACTCCGCCCTGCGCTGCTCCAACTGGCCCTCGGCCTCTTCCCGGGCCGCCGTGAGCTGGTCCTGCCGCACCTTCAAGGTCAGTTTGAGTTGGAGCAGCAGCGCAATGCCGAGTTGCTGAGCGAGGGCTCTCCACGTGCTCGTAGGGGCACTCCAAGGCTTGTGGGATGGGTACTAACTAACTATAGTGGTGAGAGGCAGTAGACTTCAACGATTGGCGTTGACACCGAGGCTTGGCATGGCGATAGACCGGGACCGGAAGTACCGCGAAATGGCGGTCCGGGGCAAGTACCAGAGGCTTTATACCCACCTGTGCGGCCTTACGACCCGGGAGTGGCGAACTTCCTTCCGGGAGCTCGAATCCATCATCGGATTCGAGTTCCCGGCGTCAGCCCGCCTGCACCGGCCTTGGTGGGCAAACCAGACCGGCGGCAACGGACACAGCCAGTCCTTGGCCTGGAGCGCCGCCGGATGGGAGACGGCGGATGTCGATATGGACGCTGAGACGCTGCTGTTGCGTCGAAAACCCTTGAAGGCCGTCCGAACACTTAGCCTTGACGAAATACTGCCCGTCCACTCCGCCGGAGTCTGGCCGGAGGGCCTGAGTCTCAGCCGTGAGGACATCTACGAAGAGAGGATTTAATCAGGCCAATGTTTGTCGACACCAACGTCTTGGTCAAGGGCCGCATACTTGAGTCCCCGGACCACGACACTGCCAGGAGAGAACTGGAGCGGGCCTTACAGGACCCGGAACCGTTGAGAATCAACCGCCAGGTCTTGCGGGAGTACCTGGTGGTGGTCACCCGCCCGCAACCGTGGGTGGTGACTATTACCCGTGAAGAGGCGCTGGCAGACGTGGAAAGGTTCGCCGACGCCTTCGAGATACTTGAGGACGGACCCGTGGTGACCGACAGACTGGTGGCCCTATGCCGGGAGGTGTCCGTGGGTGGTCGGCAGATCCACGACGCCAACATCGTCGCCACTATGCTGGCCTACGGGGAGTGCCGGTTGTTGACCTTTAATACGGCGGACTTTCGCCGATTCGGGCAACGTATTGAGCTGGTGGGCGGTTAGCGTGGAGGAGACCTCGGCCTGGACTGCGAAATGACTGCCACACCGGTAGCCGATGTCCGATCATTACGGTTTTGAGTTGCATAACACCAGCGAAGGGAGGACAGAACCATGAGACAACAGTATCAACCCCTCACACCGACGGCCCTCTACGCCCGGGTCTCCAGCGACCGCCCGGACGTGGACCTCTCCGTCGCCGCCCAGCTTCGGGCGCTCAGGGACTACGCCAAGGCCAACGGCTACACTCTGGCCCGCGAGTATGTAGACGAGGCCGAGAGCGGGCGCATCGCCGACCGCCCCCAGTTCCGGCAGATGATCGACGAGGTCGGAAAGGCTACGGCCCCTTCCAGGTCATCCTTGTCTGGAAGTTCTCCCGCTTCACCCGCAAGCGGGAACACGCCGTGGCCTTCAAGTCCATGCTGCGCAGGAAGGGCATCCGGACCGTCTCCATCACCGAGCACGCCGACGACTCCCCCACGGGCAAGTTGATGGAGGCCATCATTGACGGTGACCCGTAAAAAGGCTGAGTCGCGTATCGGGCACAGTAGTGGCGGCGCTCATCAGTGCGCGGTTGCGCGAGGACAGGGAAGTCGTGGGCTGGCGGTGGCCCTTACCCACGATGGTTACCTCTAACTCTGTGCAGGTTGCGATTCGACCGCCCAGAAGCACCAGTGTTGTTGGCGTCCATTGTGTACTGCGATGTGTACTGCGAATGTTTGCCCTTCCCCTGTCCTTGTTGCACCGTAATGCTTGAATCTGAGGCTCTTAACAGTCTTACAGTCTCATCCACATCTCGAAGACGGTACCGAGCTGTGTAGAGCCACCTCCTCGGCGTCCCTCGGGTATGGGGACGGTGATGCAGAAGGGGGAACAGAGCTCTTAGTCCTGGGTGCGGGCTCCGTCACGGCGTTGACGTTTGCGATCCAATGCGGAGAGATCCGCCTTGCGGAGACGAAGATTGAGGGGTGTAACTTCCAAAAGTTCGTCGTCGGAGATAAATGCCAGGGACTCCTCGAGGCTCATCCTCACGGTGGCGTTGAGGCGCCTGGCCACGTCGGCCGTCGACGACCGCATGTTGGTCAGCTTCTTTTCCTTGCACACGTTGATCTCAATGTCGCCTTCGCGGCGGTGGGAGCCGACAATCATTCCTTCATAGACCGTAGCGCCCGGCTCAATGAAGGTATCGCCCCGGCCCTGGGCGTTGATTAGGCCGTAAGTAACAGCCATGCCGCCCTCGGATGCCACAAGTACGCCGCCCCGCTGGGACTTTATCTCACCCTCCATAGGCTCGTAGGACGTGAAGATGCTGCTCTTCACTCCGTCGCCGCGGGTGGTCCGAAGAAAGAAGGCGTTGAATCCAATCAGTCCCCGAGTAGGTATCTTGTACTCTATGTCGACGTAACCGTTCTCGCCGTACCGCATATCCCGGAGCTGGGCCATATGCGTGGAGAGATACTCGGTGAGTACGCCCACATACTCTTCTTGAGCGCTTATGTTCAGAATTTCGTAGGGCTCGTACACCTTGCTGTCGATCACCTTTGTGACGGGCGCGGGGCGTGACACCTGGAACTCGAATTGTTCACGACGCATTGTCTCGACCAGAATGGACAGGTGCAGCTCGCCCCGTCCGGCGACGACGAACACATCAGGGCTGGGGGTGGCATCCACTCGCAGGCTGACGTTGGTCCGCAATTCTCTAATCAGCCGTTCGTGAAGGTTTCGGGAAGTGCAATGGACACCTTCGCGGCCCATGAATGGGGAAGTACTGACGCCGAAGGTCATACGTACCGTGGGTTCATTGATGTCGATAATTGGCAAGGCCTCCGGGGTTTCCGGCGAAGCAATGGTATCGCCGATGGACACACCTTCGGGGCCGGTCACAGCCGCGATGTCTCCGGCCCGGGCTTCGGGCACTTCAACTCGCTCCATGCCGCGGAACACGAAGATGCGCTCGAGGTTGTGGGTGGTGGCCTCGCCATCGCGGCCCAGCAGCGCCACATTATCCCGCAGCCTGAGGGTACCATTGAAAATGCGGCCGACTGACACCTGACCCAGATAGTTGTCGTAGTCCAAGGCTGCTACCAGCATTTGCAGCGGGGCGTTGGGGTCGCCGGTGGGCGGCGGCACCGACTCCAAGATCGCTTGGAAGAGGGGCTGCATATCCCCCCCTGCCATGTCAGGGTCCGTGGTGGCGTAGCACTGGCGGGCCGAGGTGTATAGCACTGGAAAATCCAGTTGTTCCGCTCTTGTAGCCAGTTCCAAGAACAGGTCCTGTACCATCTCAACTACCTCAGCCACGCGGGCCTCGGGGCGGTCGATCTTGCTAATGACGACCATTGGTGTGACGTTCTGCTGGAGGGCTTGGCGCAGTACATAGGTGGTCTGGGGCATGGGGCCGTCGACAGCGTCCACCAACAGCAGGCAGCCATCGGCCATATTCATGACACGTTCCACCTCGCCGCTGAAATCGGCGTGTCCCGGCGTGTCGATAATGTTGATCCGGACACCGTCGTAGGAGACAGAGGCATTCTTAGCCAGGATCGTAATGCCGCGCTCCCGCTCCAGAGGGTTGGTGTCCATAATCAAAGCACCCACTTGTTGGTGGTCCCGAAAGACCTGGCCTTGTTTCAACAACGCGTCCACCAGAGTGGTCTTGCCGTGGTCGACGTGGGCTATGATAGCCAGGTTGCGAATGGCGTCGTTTTGGCAGTCGGTCAAATCTAATCACCCCGCATACTATAATAGCAGGAGGGTGAAATTATTGCCCGAGTTTATTCGGTATTCCCAAGAAGTGTTCACAAATCCTGCACCGGACGCCTAAATCACCCAATTCCAGCTACGAAACCGGCTCCCAGCCCCGTCTTGCCTCAAGTCCAAATCCCTGTACACGTCTACGACATCAAACCTGTCCCGCTGCGCATCAAACCTTATACGGTAGTTCACGGATGAATCATCTTGGAGGGTTTTATGCCGAGACCGGCGAGCAACTGGCAGTTGCCCTTTGCGCACTAGGTATCCGGTGCGATACTACAGGTAGGGTATGGGTCAAACTGACGACCTCGGGGAATCGGCGATGGACGGCTCGGAGACAACCACAAAGTACCCGGCAACCGAGGAATACATGATGGCTGGCCAAAGGAGACTGTAAACAGAACTTTCGAGTTGGTAATCTTCTTATAGTCACTTGTGTGCCGTTTACTTTCACAGTCCAGCCCGCTACCGCCGCGGGCATAGCCCTGAGAACGATGGCATATGGGCCTGGCCAACCTGAGGTTATGCGCCGAAACTGTGATGCTCACATCTATATCCGCGTAAGCAAACGGGACCCACCTGCGGACAGACAAGATTTCAGTGAGCATCAACTCTGGTTAAGCCACCCGTCAATGTCCAATCCGGTGTGCCGGCAGGCGCGCAGGATAATTTCTCCCGCCGCCCTGGCGTCCTCAAGGGCGTCGTGATGGCTGAACCTGATGCCCAAATCGCCCGCGATAAAGGCCAAACCCCATCCCCTGCGTCTGTTGTACCTCTGTGGCCCGGCGGG
Organism: Dehalococcoidia bacterium; assembly: GCA_965197565.1. Lineage (GTDB taxonomy): Bacteria > Chloroflexota > Dehalococcoidia > Lucifugimonadales > UBA3495. The sequence goes on along the minus strand of CBDANK010000002.1, from coordinate 526,648 downwards.
CGATTGCGGCACTGTCGAGCCAGGTTACTCGAATGGCAGAAAGCCGGTACCGTGCCATAGCCCCGTCGAGGGCCGCCCGGTCAAACCCGGTGTGGCTGACCAGGACTGACCCCTCCAGACCGCGGCGCAGCCAGCCCTCCAGTTGCGGAATGGTCCGGCTGTTCCTGACGGACTCTTCCCGGTTCCGTTTGCTTTTGGTGTATGGCCTATGATAACATCCCCCTTGCGACAGTTGCTAGTGTCCTAAAACCTCCCGCTGATGTTTGAGCGCACTGTGGGATTGGGGATAGCCCCATGCCCCCTGTGGCGCTCATTTAGGACGGGCAACTGTCGCAAGCTGCCTCTATCCTACGCAGCAGGGGGTTCCTTATATGCTGCCTAAGCCGGTCTTGGGTTTACTTGCTATCCTTTCCCTAATCGTCGCCGTTGCCTGTAGCGGGCCAGCCACTCCCCCTACCCTCCGTCCTACCTACACTCCATACCCAACGTTCACCCCGATGCCGCCAAGTACCCCGGAATACCCGGAATACGTTGAATTTGCGAATGAAGAATATTTCAGGGGCGAAGCTTCGGATGCCTATGAGAGAGGTACAGAGCAATTTGAAGTTGGTGAATTCCAAGCGGCGATTACCAGCTTCAAAGAAGCCCAACGGCATTACGGCAAACCGTCAGCAACATTGGAAAACAAGATTGCTTTGGCCTACTACTTCTTGCAGAGATACAGTCTCGCAATTGAACACTTCTCAAACTCCATCGCGATCGAAGATAATCCGCTAGACCGCACAAACCGCGGTTGGGCTTACGTGAGTAACTTCCAATGTGATATGGCTATTCCCGACGCCAAAGCCGCATTGACGATGGAACCCACGACTAGCCCAGGCTTTCACACGGATGTGGAGGCCAATGTTACGTTGGCGACTTGCTACGAATACGCCAGTAATTACATGGCCGCTCTCCAGCATATAGATGCCGCAATAGCCATCGGAGAAGAGCATCAATATGGCGAGGCAGCGATAATTCGTTGGACCGCGTGGCGCGACAGAATCAAGCGAGCGACTGAATGATGACAGCCGGCCCCCCGCATAGGCGAGAGAATAGACCTGCTCGGATGCCCGCACCCTACGCCATTTCCCCGGCGAGTATCCGCACCAAGGCCGTTGCCTGGTGGGCCAACACCGACATCAGGGCGTGGAGCCGAACCGACCGCAGACCCCGCTAGCAATGCCGTTCCAGTCGGCGGAACCTATGGCATCGTTAGGCTCATGTACAGGCGGATTGCCGCCCTGGTGCGAGGCTAGTATTATGTCAAAGTTGAAGTGTCAGGATAGAGGCGACGCATTTTGGTTCTGGCGTTCTGGGTTGTGAACCGCCAGTTAACGATGGCTCCGGCCACATTGCGCTCCGCCTCATAGGCGCTGATGTTTTTCTGCAGGGCGTACTCGTCGGGGTTGCGCCCCTTGAGACAGGCACGAGCCAGTACGCTGAACTCAATCTCGGTCATGTTCAGCCAGCTACCATGCTTGGGCGTGTGGTGAAACTCCAGCCTCTTGGCGATCCGCCGGGCCTCCGCCGGAGGGAATGTCTCATACAGCGACGCCATGCGATGGGTGTTCAAATTGTCCAGTACCAGCCGGAGCACGGAGATACCGGGATAGGCATCGTCCACCAACCACCGCATCTGATGGGCGAAGTCCTGCATGGTGCGCTGTTGGGTAATGGCCACGTGGCGCCATCCCGCCTTGGGTTCGCAGCTGAGAAACAGGTTGCGCGTTCCCTCTCTCCGGTACTCGTAGTCCTCACGTCTCGGGCGTCCCGGCTTTGCCAGCAGGGGTTCTCTGACATCGGCCAGCAGTTGGGTGGACGTCTCGTCAAAGCAGACCACCGGCCTTTCGGGATCATAGGGTTCGGCGTAGAGGTCCAGCACGTCCTCCATCGCCGCCACAAACTCACTACTCACCTTCGGGATGCACCATTGCTGTTTCCGCCACGGCTTGAGCGCGTTTTTTTCAGCCGCAGCCGCACAGTCTCGTGGGACAGCGACTCAACCAGTCCCAGCTCCACCGCCTTGCCCGCCAGCAGGCGCAGCGTCCAGTGGTCGTGGCCCTCCGGAGCCGGGCTGCAGGCCAGGGCTATCAGGTGGGCCTCGCCACGGTCGTCCAGCTTCCGGTAGCGGTTGACTTGGTTGTGGTGCCGCAGCACCTCATCCAGTCCCTCCTCGGCGTACCGCCGCTTGGCGCGGAACACGGTCCGCTCCGAGATGTCCAGGGCTGCGGCCACTTGAGAAGCAGCCCAGCCCTCATCTGTTTTCAGCAGAATGCGCGCTCGGGTGATGGCCTGGACGGAACTCCTGCCGGCTCTGATCATCTGCCGGAGCCGCCCCTTCTCCTGGGTGCTCAGCTGGACGCCATACTTCTCCTGAACCATGGATGCCACCCCTCCCACAACTCAACTTCCTCCACGACGGTAGCATCTCGGCTCACCCTGTGTAACATCTGACAGTCCGAGTTTGACCGAATACTAGTCCGCTACCGGCCTCAGCCTGTTTCAGCTATACTCCCCTCTTTAGGGGAGTACGCAAACATGACTGAATTCACCACCACGACGACCTACTCCGTCAACTGCCCGGCTTGCGACTCAGGCCACGTGGTGAAGATGGGCGTCCGCAATGGGCAGCAACGCTATCTTTGCCGGGGTTGTAAAAAGGCATTCCGCGCCAACGGCAAGGCCCAAGGGCGCCACATGGACGCGGAACTGATGGGGTCCGCCATCCGGGACTTCTACATGGGCAAGTCCTACAAGCAAATCGCCGAGGGTCTCAAGGAAGAGTACGATATACTTGAACCTAGCAAGGCCACTATCTATGAGTGGGTGAGAAACCACACTGACGAAGCCGTGGCCGCCATGAAGGACCGCAAGGCCACGACGGGCGGGCATTGGGTTGCCGATGAAATGCAGGTGGACGTGGGCGGTAAGAAGGTCTGGCTTTGGAACGTCATGGACTCCGAGACCCGTTACATTCTAGCCTCGCACTTGACACCCAGGCGGGACGCTCAAGCAGCGCGGGTGGTCTTTAAAAAAGCGGTTGAGGCCGCGGACAAACCGCCCAAGACCATCACGACCGACAAACTTCGGTCTTACATCCGGCCAATCAAGGACATTATGCCGGAGGCCACGCATATCCAGTCCGAAGGGCTGGCGGCGGACATCAACAACAACCTGTCGGAGCGGCTTCAAGGGACCTTTAGGGACCGCATCAAGACGCTCCGAGGGTTGGATAACCTCAAGACCGGCCAACGCTATCTTGACGGCTGGATGCTCACTTACAACCTCTTCCGAGGCCATGAAAGCCTGCGGAACAAGACGCCGGGGGAGCGGGCCGAGGTGAATCCGCCGTTCCGGGAGTGGGCCGACGTGGTAAAAGCCGGGGCCGCGTCCCTGCCGGTGGCAAGGCCGGAGATGCGGCCAGTCCCGCAATCGCCACGGAAGTTGCCACCGCGTCAAGCCGCCCCGTCAGAGCGGAACAAGGCCGAAACACAAGCCGGCGGGGCAAGGAAGCGGAGCCGGATCAAGACGCCCAAGCCAGTGTTTCCGAGGATGTCTCGGGGAGCCCGGAAACCTAAACTGCCGCCCCGGTGGGCGCAACCGAGGCCACGTCTGCCGGGCCGGAATTAAGCGATACCATAAAGGTAAACGGCACCTATGGTATCAGATAATGACGCCGCTGGAACCGACCGCGACCTCAAGGGCGCAGAGGCCGGATTGCTCACCGCCCAACTTCTCACCTGCAGGCCACGCGCTCGTCGTAGACGATGGTTGACGGCGCAGCTTCAATCGGACTTCGGCGTCCGGCAGGCCCAATACATTCAAGGGAATCCGGACACCTTCCCGCCGTAGCCACGCTCTAATCTTTCCGTCCGTAGGCGTCGGCAGCGCCAAGGACCGTCGCGCATTCCCCATGCGCCCCACCAACATCATGCCTATGGGCAGGCCATCGGATACCCCGCACGGCACTGAGGTGGCCGGATGGCCGGTTACGTCAAAGGGACCGGTGTTGGGGATCATTTCCGGTCGGTGTACTCCTGGCGGCTGCGATCGGTGGGCGCGATAACCGTCGCCTTTATGGGCAGGGTGGGAACCATATTTGGCCGCGACCCTCGAGAGGCCATGGAGGAACCCCGCCTGTACAGCTTATAAATTCCCCAGTTCCAACTGGGCGTCAAAATATGAGCGGGGGATGCTGCGGTTGGAAGGCCGTATTTCCGGTGAAGTGGCCGAGAAACTGCGGCGGAAGGGCCACACGATAGAGCAGTATCCAGACCGGTGGGAGGGTTCCGCATTATACTGTGTCATCACTCGCAACCCGGAGACCAAGGTGCTGCAGGGCGGCGCAGACCCGCGTTGCGAGGGCTACGCCGTAGGTTTCTAGTCCCGGGCCCAATACTGACAATCTTCCGGAGGATAATAGATGCCTGATCTAAACGACCTGTTGGACCAAGTTGATGAACTGCGCGACGAGATTGTGGCGTTGGAGCAGGACATGGTCCGCATTCCCACAGTTAACACCGGCTTCATGCCCACCGGCAACGAGACGGAGCTGTGCCGGTACATCGAGAAATGGCTGGCCGAAGGCGGCATGGACTGCGAGATTATCGAGTCCGCTCCCGACCGGGGCAACCTTATTGCGCGGCTCGAAGGCAGTTCGGGAAAAGCCGGGCTCATGTTCATGTCCCACTTGGACGTGGTGCCGGTGGAAGAGGAGGAGAAGTGGCGGTTTCCTCCATTCAGCGCCACGGTGGCCGATGGCCGGGTCTTTGGCCGCGGCGCGTCGGATTGCAAGGCCTTGCTCGCCTGCCAATTGATCGCCTTGCGAATTCTCAAGCGGAATGGCGTCCAACTCAGAGACAGCCTGATCCTGGCCTCCTGCGCCGATGAGGAGCATGGCGGCCGCTACGGGTTTGGCTGGATGGCCGAAAACCACCCGGAGAAGCTGGCGGCTCATCTGGCCGTGAACGAGGGCGGTGGAGTTCCCATCGAGTCGGCAGGGAACCTCACTTATCTGCTGGGAGTGGGCGAGAAAGGCCGCTTGCAGTTGGAGATTGAGGTCCGGGGCTCGAGTGCCCATGCGTCAACTCCGTGGCAGGGCACGAACGCCCTGTTCGCTCTGTCGGAAGTCGTGAAAAGGATTGAATCCTACGAGCCGGAGCGTGACACTTCCACCAGCTTGTTCCAGCACCTGTCCGTTTTCGCCATCGAAGACAGGCCGTCGGCGGCAAACATCGACCAGATTGTCGCGGACACCGAGGATGGGAACCCCCGGTTCGCCTCGATTATGAGGGCGCTATCGCGCATGACCATCACGCCCACCATGATTCAGGGGGGCATCAAATCCAACAGCGTTCCCGAGTCGGTCCGCCTGACCTGCGATGTTCGGACGCTGCCCCATCAGGACGAAGCCTAGGTCCGGCAGGAGTTGGGCAAGATACTCGATGGGATTCCGGGGGTGGAGATTGACATCGATTATATGTCGATTCCCAACGCCTCTCCCTTTGAGACCGACTTCGCCCAGCGAATCCAGATTAGCACCGCCAAGGCCCTTGACCGGGACGACATCCAGTGGGTCCCCTCGCTGAGCACCGGGTTTACCGACTCCCGCTTTACCCGCAACCTGGGGACCACCACCTATGGCATGGTCGGCTCCCACCCCGACGACGACCCAATGCTCGCCAACATTCACGGGACCGACGAATCGGTGGGTATCCAAAGCCTGATGAGCGGCACACGAATCATGCTGGCGCTGGCCTACGACATCCTGGCTGTAGAGTAGGCGCTGTTGCGCTTACTGATACGTAAATGAGTCACGTGTCAGTAAATCCTGAATTATTTCGGTCAATACATCGGCGGGCCCTCCCGGATATTGAGGCCCTCCCTGATGCCGCTTACCGTGCGAGTGAGAAAACCTGTCCGCTCACGGGCGCCAATGACCGGCGCAATTCATTAAGTCCATTCCCGACGGGGGTCCTATGCCAGCTCCCAGAGTGATTTACCGGCCCAAACCCGGCAGCCCCATTGACGTTGACCGGGAATTCTACGGACGCTTGGGGCAGGAAACGGAGACCCGGAGCTTGGTCGAACAGTTCGTGGTGCCGGTACGCTCCGGTAAAGCATGGCCGGTTTTGGCAGGCCAGGTATGCCGCGTCGTCGTGGTGGAAGGTGCGCAGGTGGCCGACTTCAACGCGTGGAACCTGAACAATCCCCGGGAACGGTTCTGGGCGGCCCGTACCAAGCAGTTGCACCGGGCCCACGTCACCACATTCGACCGGCTGTGGTCATGTCTCCCGTACCTGCGGCCCATGCTTACCATCACCGGCGACACGGTGGACTATCCCCTCGACGAGGACGGCGCCGGATGTCATGACCTCCTGGGCACCCGCTGCGATCCTTATGTTCACAAACTGCTGAACGGTGAGGACTTCGACTACTGCTGCCACTCAAACCTAGTGCGGGCAATCACTCCCTACCATCTTAACGAGAGCGACGTCCACGACGTGCTCAACATATTCCAGGTGACCGGACTTACCCGGGACGACCGTTACTTCGTGAAACCTTCGCCGGCGAAGCAGGGGGGCTACTTCGAATTCTTCGCCGAGATAGACCTGCTTTGCGCCATTTCCACATGTCCCCACGGAGACCTGTCGGTCCAGGTTTGGGGAGAAGACGCCGACGACCCCATCGACACCTGCCACCCCTTGGGCGTCGAAATTTATCAACCTTCTCCGCGACTACTGGAAGGTTGGCAGTCGCCTTCATCGGTCGACTACTGTGGCAGCCACGGACTTGACCGTCCATGAGATTCCGGTGACCCGTATGCGGTGAGCTGGTCAAACCATCAACCAAAGGAATTGGCCGGAGGAAAAGATGATAGTAGTAACCGGAGCGGCGGGAAGGCTGGGACGCCGGGTGGTGCAGTTGCTGGTGGACCAGAACAAGGAAATCCTGGCGACAGACCAGGTGGCTGCCGATGACCTCCCGGCGGAGTTTGTGCGTTGCAGACTCCAGGACGCCAAGGCAGTGGAGGATGTTCTCAAGGGCGCGGAAGCCGTCGTTCACATGGGAGCCATCCCCGGGCCGCTGCGGGAAGACCCGAGGGTCATTTTCGAAAATAACGTGACCAGCGACTTCAACGTAATGATGTCGGCGGCGGAGTTGGGACTGCGGCGCGTGGTGTTCTCGTCCAGCGCCTTCGGCATGGGGTGGGCCCACGACGGGAGCGCTTTCGTGCCGCTGTACCTGCCATTGGACGAGGAACATCCCATGATGCCCTTTGAGCCCTATGGCCTCACCAAGCAGGTTGGAGAAGATATCGGCAGGATGATCGCCCGCAATTCGGCCACCACGGTCGTCAGCCTGCGGTTTACCAATGTGGCCCTTCCGGAAGTCCAAGCGGAGTTCCCCTGGCCGGTACCCACGCCAGAGAATCCCCTGACGCTGGTGATGTGGGCCTACGCTGATGCCAGGGACGTGGCCGAGGCTCACGTGCTGGCGTTGGATGCGGAGATAGGGGAGTATGAAGCTTTCATGCTCGCCCAGCCCTCCAGCCGATTCAAAGAGCCTACGATTGACCTGGTCAAGAACAACTTTGGCGACCGGGTGGAGATACGGGAAGGGCTGAGCGGCACCGCCAGCGTAATCAGTACTGAAAAGGCGCAGCGACTGCTGGCCTGGAGACCTCGCTACGACTGGCGGTAAAGGCCGGCTCCGGCGGACGCCCGGCAGACCGTGTGATATATTCCCTATGCCGCTGCACCCGCCGGCGCAGATTCAAGGAGGTCAGGAAGATGGTCGACAAGGAACAGGACTGGGAGTACGGCCTGCGCGCCGAGGGACACGGGAACGAGGGTGAAAAGGCCAGGCCGGTCGTGATCGGCGAGAACGGCTTCCACTACCGGGTCTCGGGCGAGAACTGGGGCCAGCTTCCCGAAGGGTGCGTCTACAGGGAAGGAACGGCCGTCGCGGTGGACTCGAAGGACCAAGTCTACGTCTTCAACCGCGGTACCATACCGATGCTCGTGTTCGACCACCCATGGCAACCTGCTGCGCACGTGGGGCGATGGGGTCTTCGCCAACCCCCACGGCGTGACCATCGCGCCGGACGACACCGTCTTCTGCGTGGACAACGGCGACAGCACGGTCCGGCAGTTCACGCCCGACGGCGAGCTGCTGATGACCCTCGGTACGCCCCACAAGCCCAGCCCCCAGGATGAGCGGCGAACCGTTCAGCGTTCCCGCCCACGTGGCTTTTGACCGGCGTACCGGAGAATTCTACGTGGCCGACGGCTATTCCAACGCCAGGGTGCACAAGTACTCACCCGAGGGCAAGCTCCTCTTCTCGTGGGGCGAATCGGGCACCGGGGACGGCCAGTTCAACATCGTCCACAACGTCGAGGTAGACAACGATGGCTGGGTATACGTCGCCGACCGCGAGAACCATCGCATCCAGGTCTTCAGCTCCGGTGGGAAATACGAGACCCAGTGGGGCAACCTCTCCCGCGCCGCCGCCATCTGCATCGGCGACCGGGCGGGCGAGGAACTGATATATATCGGCGAGTACTTCTGCGGGATCGCCACCAACGACATCGGCACCGATCTCGGCCCCCACGTGACAGTGATGGACACCAAGGGCAAGGTCCTGGCCAGGGTCGGGCGGGAGAGCTACGGCGACCAATCGGGGCGGTTCTATTCCCCCCACGGGATAGCCGTGGACTCCAGGGGAGACCTGTACGTGGCGGAGGTGTCTTGGACCGACTACGGCCGGCACATGGCACCACCCCGCGAGCTGCGGTCGATGCAGAAGCTGGTCAGGGTTCTGGATTAGCTGGCGGTAGATGTCCACCTAAGCAGACTCGAACCGGTGATTTAGGCCGAGGTGGCACAACCATTTGTCCATCCGGACCTTACCTGATTTTATCCAAATCGACCGCCCACGAGTAACGCAGTTTTCCGTTGCTATTGTGTCTTTCGTATGAAGGTTCTTGATTTTGTCCAGTTAGGTGGCCCATTCCAACGAGATCACGGCGATTCCGGAACTGCTGCAACTGTTGGAGTTGTCGGGATGCTTCATCACCATCGACGCCATGGGTTGCCAGAGAAATATTGCTTAGCAGATCGTGGACGGCGGGGCCGATTACCTGCTGGCGGTGAAGGCCAACCAGGGAAAGTTGCACCAGAACATCCAGGACGTGTTCGCCTGCTGGGAACGGGAGGGCCTCGACCAGGTGGCCCACACCTATCGGGACCAAGTGGACCAAGGTCACGGCCGGCGGGAGCGCCGCCGGTGCTGGGTGATTACCGACCCGGAGGAACTGGCCTACGTGGATCCCGCCGGACAGTGGGCGGGTCTGGGCAGTGTGGCCCGCATCAGCTACCGGCAGGAAGGGAAGGCCGGAGCAGCGGAGGATACCCGTTACTACATCTGCAGCTACCCAGCAGAGGCGGCGGCATTGCTGCGGGCCACCCGGGATCACTGGGGCATTGAGAACGGCCTGCACTGGGTGCTGGACATGGCCTTCGATGAGGACCGCAGTCGGGTCAGAACGGGCTTCTCCGACCAGAACCTGGCGGTAGTGCGCCGCCTCGCTTTGAACCTGCTCAAACGGGAAAGGAGCGCCCGAGTCGGTGTCAAAGCCAAGCGCAAAAAGGCCGGCTGGGACTATGACTACCTGCTCAGAGTCCTCTCACATTAAAATGCGATTGCCCTGCAGGGGGAAACGGCCAAGGCCCTAAACCGCCCGGTTTAGGGACGGGTGGACCGGGCTATCCTGGCCTTGTGTCACCGCTAAGAGGGGGAGGTAGCCGGGCCGTGGTGATAACCCGGTTATCACCACGGCCCGGCTGGGGTTAGCCTTCCGTCGAGGATGCCCAAGCCAACGCCCACGGTGGCCCGCCTTGGCGGGGTTAAGCCGCCGGGTAGGGGGTCCACCTGGGGAATCCCAACCCCCGCTATGGCCGTCTAGGGGCGGCTGATTTTGGAGCTTTAAGGCCGAGCCCAAAACTGTCTACGCTGTCGCTACTGGTTCTTTGGCGATCCGGCCCAGGTCCAGCCGCCCGGGCCCCGGGCAGGCCCGCACCAAGGCGGGAGACGCGCCGGCGGCGATGGTGGGAGCGGCTGCTGAGGACCTGGCCGCGAAGCCGCCGGCTGCGCCCACGTCGGCGGCTTCGCGGCTTCCCGCCACCGGGCGACTCCCAGGCCACCCGGACCAAACCAACCCCCTCGATGGCCGTCTGATAGCGGCGCGATCCCGGCGGACCGGGCCGACTTCGGCCAACGTGGGCAAAGCGCCGCCGGTGGCGGACCTTAGGGCCTGTGGACATTCAGTTAGAGTTGCACAAGAGCTTTTAGCCGCACAAGGACACAAGAGTCCATTGTGCCACGATCTTGCCTTTGTTGAGAGAAGTGCATAAGTCCACCCGGGGGCTTGCCCAAGCCTAGCAGAAGGATAGATCTCCCAAGAGAGTCGAGTGCAATTCCAAATGGTCCTGCAAGTTCGCAGGTACGCACCCCTTCAATCCGTTTCCGTTGAGCCACAGAGACCCCAGGTTGGATAGATTGCCGAGTTCAGGTGGAAACTCGCCGCTCAACTCATTGCTTGCTAGGTTCAAGTGTGTGAGGTTCACGAGGTTACCCAACTCCGAGGGAATCTCCCCGGTCAACTGATTGGCTCCAAGACTCAAACTTGTAAGGTTCAGGAGGTTGCCCAACTCCGAGGGGATCTCTCCGCTCAGTCCGCCGGAGGCAGTGTTGAAGCCGATGTGCAAGACTCTCAAGTTGGCGAGATTACCGAGTTCAGGGGGAATCTCTCCTTCTAAACCGCCAGTGTGACCCAGACTGTCTTCAAGGTCTAGCACCACCAGCCTGGAGAGGTTGCCCAGGTCGGGCGGTAGCCGTCCAGCCCAACCGGCACTGTGTCGGGTGAGCCATAACATATCCACTCTGACTACTCGGCCTTCGCCGTCAGTGGAGACACCTTCCCAGTCCCCCACAGGCTTATCAGATAGCCATGAAGGGGTGTGTTCTCGATGTCTTCCATCAGAGCCGGCATTGTAGAAAGCTACCAGTGCCTCCCTTTCCGCTGGGTGGTCGGGAACAGCGCATTTCGGCATATCCAGACCTGTTGAAGCGTCATGCAGGAGGTCGGGGGCGCATCCTTCGAGTTCGTTGTCCTCCAGTCGCACGTTTTTCAGCGTGCCCAAGCGTCCCAGCTCTGGCGGCAACTCCCCGCTGAATTGATTCTCATCTAACTCTAGCAAGATAAGGTTCAAGAGACGGCCTAATTCGGGGGGTAGATCTCCGCTCAAGCCATTTCCTGAAAGGAACAACATGATCAATTTCGAGAGGTTGCCAATCTCCGGGGGCAACTCCCCGCTCAACCCGTTTGACGCTAGCCCCAATCTTGCCACTCGTCCGGTGCCGTCAGTGGTCACACCGTGCCATTGGTCAAGGGGCGCGTCACTCAGCCAGTTGGTGCTCTTGGACCAGTTGGGACCGTCGGTGGCGTCATATAGGGCAATCAGCGCCTCCCGGTCGGTTTCTGGAGTGCGAGTCGGTTCAGCTTTGGACTCCAGGGCGTCGGAGGCCCCAGACCCGCTGCAGGCTAAACTCAACGCCACGAGAACCACCACTAGAATACCGATAAGCAACGCGGGCCTATATTGGATTCGGCGCATGGTCTTCTCCCAAGAATGAATCACCCTTCACCAAGTGAACGGGGCAAATTCTAATTCTTCGTAAGCACCTCTGACAAACTGGCAACCCCAAATGCAAACAACCCGAAACGCCCTTGGACTTATGCACTTCCCTCCTTTGTTGACCTCACCTTGACCTCACGGCAAAGAGTCTGCCCCACTTCCTTGCTCACCTTCTGGCTCATAATTCAGAACCACTGCAAGCCAGCTAAGTAATGACACCGCCTTTAGGCTGTTTTCCTCAGTGTCATAATCGACTGATTCTCCGTGCATCACCTGATGCCGGTTGAAACCACGAAATGTGCTGTCCCTACTATTTCTCGAAACCCAAATGGGCAAGTTGTCTTCTCCAAGCAGCAGCAGGAATGATTTCAATATGTCACCAGTTTGTTCCTGTATTTCTTCAGAACCCAGAGTCTTCCGTTCTGTTTTGCTAAACACGCCCTTGGAATGCTTGTCGTAAGCTATTCCATCAGCCTGTGCAAGGAACATCAGGATGGAAAGACAGTATTGTCCTTGTCGGTGAGCCTCGAAGCCCTTGCTTAATAGGTGCCGCCGACTGCAATAAAGGTCTACGAGTTCACTCTCGATCGATGGTAGTTCGTTTCGGAATAGGTCTATGAGTAGCTGCTCGACGGCAGCGGAATCCTTACTAATTCTATCCCCGAGTAGTTCAGCACCGAAGAACATCGATGGATGTGGAAACCATCCGTGCCCAGCCAAGGTCTTCCAAAGTGCTTGAAGGTCTTCCGGAGAAGCGGTAAGCCTCCTAAGCATGGCAGCAATGCTTTCCAGGACAGGCGAGTTTTCCGTTTGATGCTCTTCAAGTAAAGAAACTAAATACTTCTTTAGGCCCCCAACGAATTCACTGCTGTTGAGAAACGCGCTAACTTCCTCTGGAGTGTTGAATCTCTCGTTCATGTGTCAATTATAGTCCAAAGAACCTCGGAATGAATCTGCTGGGTTATGTGATACTGGGCTAAGAAGAGGCGATGTCATTGGAGGAGTCGGGAGATGGAGCAGCCAACCTTGTGACTTTTGGAGCGACTATCTGCGCTTTCCTTTCAGCCCTTTACGGTCTGTTCAAAATCGTGACAAACGTGGTGGACACCTGCAGGAAGCCATTAGTTTTCGTTGCCTGCGCCTTGCAGATAGCACTGTTTAGCTTGAACATAGTTATCTGCTTTAGGCTGACGCTGAGCACAGAATAAAGCCTCAGAACCCTGACTTTAATATCTGACACTTGAAAAGAGGACAGGCTATCGAGCCTGCCCCTCCATTAGAATTCTAAACCTGAATGTCCACAGGCCCTAGTATTACAACGACACTTCGCCAGAAAGGGATCCTGAGCACCTCTTCATGGCGATCTTCCTACGCGCTTGACAGCTTTGTGGCCTTGCCTTCCGCGAAGCGATTTCCGGGCAAGAGCTGACCAAATTGAGGAAGCGTCGTTGTAATACTAGCAGGCCGTCCGAGAAACACCATGAAACCGTCAACCGGGGTATGATGGGGCGAGAATTGAGGTGAGGTGAGGTTGATGAGCAAGACCTTCCGTTCCTACAACCCGGAGCAGCAGTTGCTGCTGCCCGCGGCACTCCAGGAGTGGCTGCCGCCGGACCATCTGGCCTACTTCATCTCCGATGTGGTGGACCAGTTGGATCTGTCAGCCATCACCAGCCTTTATGAGCGGGAAGAGCGGGGTGGGCCTCCCTACCATCCCAGGATGATGGCGAAGGTGCTGCTCTACGGCTACTGCACCGGCGTGGCATCTTCGCGGCGCATCGCCCGGCGCCTGCGCGAGGACATCGCCTTCCGGGTACTGGCGGCCAACAACAACCCGGACTTCCGCACGGTCTCCGATTTTCGCAAGGACCACCTGGCAGCGTTGGCCGACCTGTTCGGGCAGGTGTTGGCCTTGTGCCAGCGGGCGGGACTGGTGAAGCTGGGCCATGTGGCGTTGGACGGCACCAAGGTGAGGGCCAGCGCCTCGAAGCACAAGGCGATGAGCTACGCCAGGATGAAAGAAAAGGAAGAGCGACTGGCGGCCGAGGTGGAGGAACTGCTCCGGCGGGCCCAGGAACTGGACGATGAGGAGGACCGCAGGTACGGCCGGGACCAGCGGGGTGATGAGCTGCCGGAGGAGCTGGCCTTCCGGGAGAGCCGGTTGCGCAAGATAAGGGAGGCCAAGGCGCGTTGGAGGCGGAGGCCCGGGAGGCTGCTGAGCAGGCGGAGTCCGAGAACCGGAATCATCCGGGGGTTCCCGAGGACAGGGTGCAGCGCAACTTCACCGACCCCGACTCCCGGATCATGCCCGGACCAGGAGGCCGGGACTTCCAGCAAGCGTACAACTGCCAGGCGGTGGTGGACAGGGCCCACCAGGTGATGGTGGCGGCCCGGGCCACCAATCAGGCCTCGGACAAGCAGCAGGCAGTGGCCATGGTAGTGGAGGCCATCGGCAATATCGGCCTGGCTCCCAGGGAGGTTTCCGCCGACGCCGGCTACTACTCGGCGAAGGCGGTCGAGGAACTCTACGCCCTGGGTATCGACCCGTTCATCGCACCGGACCAGACCCGCCATGGCAGGGTTTTGCCGCCGGCGCCCCAAGGACGCATACCCAAGCACCTGTCCGCCAGGGACCGGATGCGGCGGAAGTTGCGGACGAAACGGGGCCGGCAGCGTTACGCCCTGCGGATGGAGACGGTGGAGCCGGTATTCGGCCAGATCAAGCAGGGGCGGGGATTCCGGCAGTTCCTGCTGAGGAGCCTGGAGAAGGTGAACCGGGAGTGGCAGCTAATTTGCACCGGGCACAACCTGCTCAAGCTGTTCCGGTTCGGGGTCAGTCCACCAGGCAAAGCACGGGGCAACGGCCCCACTGGGAACATCAAGGAGATCTTCAGGACCGTGAGCAGCTCGATTTCCGAGAGACTATCAGGCCGTCTGCGTCCGCCACCGGCAGGAATGGTCGTCGTCAACTAACACCGGCCAACCTGCTAGACCAATTAGGTAATCCTCGGACACCCTGCTAGGGCCAGAGAGTTGGCATGTGAGTCCGTCCTTATCGACTTAGGGAAACTCTGAACAAATGGGGCGGAATCTGGCATAGTTACCGGGTTAGAAAAAGGAAGCTCATGATGGGAGTAAGCGCCGATGAACCAGCCCACCTTTTCTGACTTGGAGTACCGGAACAAGAAGCGCAAAACCCGCCGGGAGGTTTTCCTGGAGCAGTTGGACTCCCTGATTCCCTGGCAGCGGTTGGAGGAGCGCATCAGGCCGCACTATCCCAGAGCAGGCCGGGGGCGCCGGCCTTATGACCTGTCGGTGATGCTGCGGATTCACCTTGTTCAGGTGTGTCACAACTTGAGCGACCCGGCCATGGAAGACCTGCTGTATGAGGCGGAGTCGGTGCGGCGCTTTGCCGGATTGCGGTTGTCGGAGCCGATACCCGATGAGAGTACGGTCCTGCAGTTTCGCCACCTGCTGGAGCGGCACAACCTGGGGCAGGGGCTGTTTGCGGAGATCAAAGACCATCTGGCAGAGCGGGGGGTGCGGCTGAGGGAAGGGACCATCGTGGACGCCAGCATCATAGAAGCGCCGTCCTCCACCAAGAACTTTAATGGACAACGGGACCCGGAGATGCGTCAAGTGAAGAAGGGGAATCAATACCACTTTGGCATGAAGCTGCACATCGGGTCGGACGCAGAGACGGGGCTGGTGCACAGCTTCAGCACCACCTCGGCCAAGGTGCATGATGTGACCCAGGCTCACCACCTGCTGCACGGCGAGGGGCGTCAAGTGTGGGGAGACGCCGGATACATTGGGGTGCAGAAACGGGCCGAGAATCAGGGGTTGACGGTACAGTGGCAGGTGGCGATGAAGCCGGGACAGCGGCGGAAGCTGGAACCTGGGAGTGTGGCGGAGATAGGAGAAAAGGTGAAGGCCTCGATACGGGCCAAGGTGGAGCACCCCTTCCTGAGGGTCAAGCGGCAGTTCGGTTACGCCAAGGTGCGCTACCGGGGCTTGAGCAAGAACCGGGAACGACTGACCATGTTGCTGGGGCTGGCCAATTTGCTGATGGCGCGACGGTGGCTGGCGGCTTAACCCAGGGGGCAGTGGGCCAAAAATCGGGTAAGGGGCCGAAACAAGGACCGCAAAGGGAAAGTTGGCCGCCGCCAATCCTTGAAGAAGAGCCCGATTTCAGCGGGTTCCCGCCGCAAGGCCCTCTACAAGCAGACCAAAGAACAAGGCGGCGGCTTGTTCAGACTTTCCTTAGCTTGAATGTACCCAAATCGACCGCCCACGAGTACCTGAGTTTTCCGTTGCTATTGAGTTCGTCGAATGAAGGTTCTTGATTTTGTCCAGTTAAGTGGGCCAGAGTGTACCGTACTGCGAACACTGCGAACTTTCCGGTGGGAGGTCTCAATATAGGAATGTGGAGTCAGGCGACGCGGAGAAGGCGACGCTTGCCACCCCAGATCGTCGGGTTGCACCTCCGTGTCGTCACCCCGGTTCCACCTCCGGCCTCGGCCCGCCGACGTAGCCAACCTATCTTCTAGGGTCGGGACCTAGTTGGCTACGTCTTATCCGGCGCGAGATCTTTGACCGCCTCCGGTCCGAGCGGCTAGACACGGAGCCGTCTCACCGTTTGGGGGGACGAATAAAGGCAGCATAGACGAAGGTCCACAAGAGTCCGAGGGCTTCGTCTGGAGACGATTCACACACCTCACAAAGCCGTAGGCCTGCGAGTCCTCACCCAGGACCTTCAGGACCGCGGAGTGAAGATCAGCATGGATGGGAAGGGGCGGTACGCCGACAACATCTTCGTGGAGCGGTTGTGGCGGACGGTGAAGTACGAGGAAGTCTACCTGAAAGCCTACGTCAACGCCGTAGAGGCCCGACGGGAATTGGGAGCCTACTTCCGGTTCTACAATAACCTGAGGCCCCATCAAGCCCTGGGCAACCGGACCCCGACCGAGGTGTTCCACATGGATCAGACAGTCCGGGAGGAAGAGTCAAAGGATAGGAGGTGTTCAGACGGATCGGTGTTGGGATCATATGCAGGAGTGACGGGACCCTCACTTAACTCTGCCTTAATTCTGTCCAACTAACCGGCTCTTCCGCACATTTGGTGAAGGGAATCAAAAACAGCCGCGGACAGTGAGAGCGCCAAGGGCTGACGGTTATGCGACGCACCGGTGCAATACCCGCTGGCGCAGCAGGTCCGGCTTGGCCCGGCCATACCCGATCCGCTTGATTAATTTTACCCGGCATATTTGCCCTTCGCATTGTCCGGTGCTCCAGGGGGTGGTCAGCGCCAGCTTGATTGCTTCGTAGTCCTGGCGGAAACTCCGGGCTATCGACTGGAATTGTTTCAACCCCGACCGGGCGGCTTCATGGCTCCAGGCTTCAAGGGCTTCCACATCACCTTGACTTACGATCTCATGGAACCACTCCTTAAGTCGGTGTCCCCGGGCGAGAGGGGGATTGGCTTGGAGAAATGGGGCAAGCTTCTTCTTTTCCGAGGTGTTCAACCCCCGGTAGGGCCGAAGCACCAGCCATTTCGGCGGCGGACTGGACTTGCCGGGTCGGCTGGGACCATTTCGCCATGGCTGCACCGCCTTTCGGATGTGACGCTCGGAGCCTGAGTATCCCTGCTCAACTAACTCCCGGTAGAGGGTACGGGCATTGTGACAACCCTCAATCCATCTTCGCCTCAGATAAGGCAACCAGGGCCTCACCTTGGAAGGCTGAGGTGGGTCCCCGAGTGTTCCGGAGGGCGGTCTGAGGCCATGTGCTTGCTGACCGTCTTGCGGTTCAGGCCCAACTCTCTGGCGATGGCGCTCAACGAAAGCCCCCTGTCTTTACGCCCCCTGACCGCCTCCCAACGGCTCGTCATCGACCGGGTAGCCCGTGATTGCAGGGAAGCAGACCCCGGTTCCCCAGGGGACTCCGGCACGTGCCAGCGCCTCGATTAGAGGAAATCCTTCAGAGCGCGGCTGACGTTGTGGACCAGGTGAAACCGGTCCGCTACCTGCCGGGCTTCCGGCAGGGCCGTCTGGCCAGCCAACCGGTAAGCCCAAGCCCGGTCCCGGGCCAGCACCTCCACCTGGGGATGGTCCTGCAGCCAAGCGGTGAGGTCCTGGGCGGCGATGCCCTCGAAGAGGTCCACGGGAATGCGCCGTTCTAGGTCTACCACCAGGGTGCCGTAGGTCCTCCCTTTTCTGAGGGCAAACTCATCCACTCCCAGGACACGGGGTGAAAAGAGAGGGAACTGCTCCCGGCGCTGCAGCCGGAGCAGAGAGTCGGGACTGGTGACGAACCCCAGGAGCCGGGCTACCCGGGCCCCCAACTCGGCGCTGCTGCAGTGGGACAACTCCAACAGGGAGTCTCGGGTCCGTTGGGTCTGCCGGGCGTAGCGACCCAGGGCTTTGGGGAAGGGCTCGACGAATATTCGCCGCTCACACTCAGGGCTGTCGCAGAAAAAGCGGCGGGCTTGGACAATCAACTGTACCGGCCAACTGAACCAGGGCAAGTCCAAAGCCTGACGCCGGTAACGGCTGTGGATACGCCGGCTGGGGCACCCGCATAAAGGGCAAGAAACCCAGGTGCGGACCGGCCTCAGGTGGAGGACAATTCTGTTCCCCTCCACCGCCATCCATTTGACTTTCCAGTAAGAAGACTCGGGACATACCGACTCTTGCCCCATGACACCCCTCCCAGCACACATTTCCCCCCAAGGCTCAGGAGGACTCCGCTTACATATTAAACTTTTTCCGCATTGTCACCAAATGTGCGGAAGAGCCAACTAACCGGGTCCACCTCACGATTGGGAGGAGCGAATCTCTAGGCCGTTCATGAAGTAATGGGACCTGATAAAACAAAACGCCGAGTTGCGCCGTGAAACTGGCGAGTTAGACAGTCAGTTGGTAGATGAATTTGATCTTCTCGGAGTCAACCATTTCTACAACTTGTTTGACGTGTTTTTCGACGACCTGTTCCCAGATGAGGAAAATAAGGTGGTTCGGATGTCAAGCAACTGTCTTGAAAGTCAATAGGAATGGGTGAGGGACTTCGCGGCCGGGTGGTTCCAGGACGAGCCGTACTTGAGCATGGAGTTGAGGATTATCAGCAGCTTGCGCATGCAGGCGGTCAGAGCCAGCTTTTTCGGCTTGCCGGCAGACAACAGGCGCTGGTAGAAGTCCCTGATGACCGGGTTGAAGCGACTGGCTACCAACGCCCCCATATAGAGGGCTGTGCGGACCCTGGCCCGTCCACCCCAGACGGTGCGTTTGCCCCGCAGGGTACCACTGTCCCGGTTGAAGGGAGCCACGCCCACTAGGGCAGCGATCTGTCGGCGGTTGAGAGTGCCCAGTTCGGGCAGGTATGCCAGAAGGGTAAGAGAGATCTGGTCTCCGATGCCGGGTACGCTGCGCAGCAGGTCGTCCTTCTCCCGCCATACAGGACTCTGGCGGAGGGTCTGGCGCAAGCCCTGGTCCAGGTCGTCCAGCTGTTGCTTGAGCCAGGCGATGTGGGCCTCAATGCTGGGCCGGACGGCCATAGTAGCACTGGAGAGTCGGTTCCTCTCCGCTACCAGCATGGTCATCACCTGTTGTCTGCGGGCCACCAGCGAGCTGAGGACCTGGGTCTCGGCGTCCCGGAGAGGACGCCGGGGAGGACGGACGGCCTCGGCGAAGTGAGCCAGGACCGCCGCGTCCAGGGAATCGGTCTTGGCCAGCCGCCCAGTGGCCCTGGCAAAGTCCCGCACCTGGCGAGGGTTGACTACCACCACCGGGAGGGAGGCAGCTGCCAGGGCTGCCACCAAGGGCAGTTCCAGCCCACCCGTAGCCTCCAGCACCAAGGCTGCGGGATTGAGTTGCTGCATCTGGGCCACCAGTGCCGCGATCCCGGCCTGGTCGTTGCAGACCTCACGTCTGTCTCCCCCAGGACGGATGGCCACATCCACCCGGGCCTTGGCCACATCGACCCCTACGTAGATACCGTGTTGCTCCATGAGAACCTCCCTGCGAACCGTCGGCCCGTCCTTGCCAGATGCGGGCTTGGTTGACCCAGGCAACTGTGCCGGCTCTGTTCTGAAAAGGGTGCGGCGACCCAAGCTTGACAACGGTCTTCTATGACCCAGGGCGGGCCGGTCTGCCGCACCCCGCACACCTAAGAAAGAAAACTATCCACCTCCAAGCTAAGATACAAGGGCGGCGGGAAGTGTCCGAATCGTTCGCGCCGGCAGTCTCACGTTACCGGAGCAATTACTTCCGGGCCGTCGTTGGCGGCGGAGTTGACGAGAGTCGACACCTCGTAGGCCTCCATCGCTTCGTCAGCATAGGGAGCCAGCGCGGTGCCAAGCGCTCCCGGGTCGTCGACGTTGCTATCCATCCAGAACTCTTCCATGTCCCTGGGCAGGATCACCGGCATACGGTCATGGATCGGCCTGAGCAGATCGTTCGCCGCCGTCGTGATAATGGCGCATGAAGGGATGCGATTGCCGTCCGGGTCCCTCCACACCGACCACAGCCCGGCGAAGGGTTCTCCCGACCGCATGACGATGCGCATGGGTCTCTTGGCGCCGCCTGTCCTCTGCCACTCGTAGAAGCCGTCCGCCAGCACCAGGCAGCGCCGCCGCCTCAGTGCGTCTCGGAACGCGGGCTTCTCGCCGACCGTTTCCGCCCTGGCATTGATCATCCTATTACCGATGGAGGCGTTCTTTGCCCAGTGCGGAATCAGCCCCCAGCGCATGAACCCGCCCCGCCTGGATTCGCCCCCCACGACGGTCAGCACTTCCTGGGTCGGTGCGACGTTGTATGCCGGTTCGAGAGTCAGCCAGTCGCCGTCGAACTCGAACCGCCGTGCAAGGTCTCCAGGGTCTGCTATGAGGCTATATCTCCCACACATTTCACATCCATAATGAACCTGCCGGCAGCACCCGCGCAATGCCTGTACACTGCTAAAAGCGTCAGTGCCAGTCATGGGACGGAGGCATGGAGACGCCTGAAGGAACGGCGCGCAGGTCCGCAGCTATCACGTTGGTCGTGCCGTCCCATCGCGACACACGTCCGGTGACCACCACCACCAGGCTCCCGAGCTCCCTGCGGCGCTTGGCGAACAGGTCGCGCCATACGATGACCTGCACGTCGCCCGTCTCGTCCTCGATGGTCACGAAGACGGTGCCGTCCCGCCCGCGCGGGTGCTGCCTCGCCACCGGCCATCCGGCCACCGTGACCCGTTCGTCATCGCCGCACCGCTCCACGTCAACCGTGGGAAGCACGCCTCGACCCAGGCCGGGCCTGACGAACTCCATCAGGTGTCCCTTGGGGTAGATGCCCATCACCCGGTACTCGCCCACCATCTTCTCCCGCTCCGTGAAGTCCGGGAGCCGGGGCACGCTCTCCTCCGCGGAGACGGGGAACCTGACCTGGCCGTTCCGGGAGGGTCTGGAATAGAGCCCCGCCTCCCACAGGGCCTCCCTGCGGTTCGGGGTTACGCCGTCGAAAGCCCCCGCCATCGCCAGCGACAGCACGGCCTGCGGCTTCAGGCCCGTCCGCCGCACCAGGTCCCCCGCGGTGACGTAGGGGCCGTGACGCTCCCTCTCCTTCACGACGAGCTTCGCCGACCCCGCGCCAACGTCCTGGACTAGCTGCAGACCCAGCCGGACCGAGCCGCTCTCAGGAGCGCACGCCGCCAGGCTTTCATTCACGCAGGGGTTCAGGAAGGGTACGCCGAAGCGCCTTGCATCCTGCTTCAGCGTTTCCACCGGGTAGAAGCCCATCGGCTGGTTGTTCATCAGTCCGACGAAGAACTCCAACGGATGGTAGCGCTTGAGCCACGCGGCCTGGTAGGCGGTGACGGCGAAGGCGTGGGAGTGGGACTCCGGGAACATGTAGTGGCCGTTGATCTTGGAGAATATCTTCCCGGCGGTCTCCTCCGGCACGCCGTTCCATCTCGCGCCTTCAAGGAACCGCCTCCAGTGCATGGCGATGAGGCGCTCGTTGTTGGGTCTGGCGAAGGCGCGGCGCACCTCGTCGGCTTCCGCCGCGGTCATGCCCGCCACGTCCTCGATGAGCTGCACCACCTGTTCCTGCCAGACGATGATCCCGTAGCCCCGCTCCAGGGCACGCTTTTCCAGCGGGTGTTCGTACTCCCACTCCGCCCCGTGCCGGTAGCGCTCGACGAACTGGGAGACGGCGCTCCCCTGTACTCCCACGCCGGGCCGGATGAGGGCGACCTGGTAGGCCAGGTCAAGCAGGTTGCGCGACCGGAGCCGCTGCCCCATCTTGAGCTGCGCCGGGGACTGGAGCAGGAATACCCCCTTGGACAGGCCCTCGTTGATCATGTCGTACACGTTGGCATCCTCCGGGTCGGTCCTGCTGAGGTCGGGCCGTCTCCCTTCCCGCGCCTCCACGAGGTCGAGGGCCTCCGCCAGCTGGTCTAGCACCGGCAGCGAGAGGATGTCGATCTTGGCGAACCCGGCGTCGGCCACGCTGTCCTTGTTCCAGTCCATGATGTAGCGCCCGTCCATCGCCCCGGCCCTCATGGGCACCATCTCCGGTAGGGGCGAGCTGCTCAGCACCATGCCGCCGACGTGCTGGCTCAGCCCCTTGGGGGCGTCCATCAGTTGCGGGGCGAGTTCGAGCAGGTCGCGCCAGCCCGGTGTGTTCACCCGGTCCCTGAAGTCCGGGAGCTGGGCCATCTCCTCCCGGAGGTCCGCGGCGTCGTGGGAGTGCAGCTGCTTCGAGAGCAGGGAGAGATGCTCCTGCGGAAGCCCCAGGGCCTTGCCGAGGTCCTGGACGATGCCCTTGACCTTATAGGTCGTAATGGCCCCGGTCAGGACGGCGTACTCCGGCCCGAAGTGCTTGTGGACGCGCTCGATCAACTCGTTCCTGAGACCTCTGGGGAAGTCGAGGTCGATGTCGGGAAGGGTCGTCATGTCCTCGGAGATGAAGCGTTCCAGGGTGAGGTCCCACTTCAGGGGATCGACGTGGCTGATGCCGATGAGGTATCCGACCAGCAGGGCCACCGACGAGCCGCGCCCCCTTCCGGGAGGCCTCTCCTCAACCGGCGTCTCGGGGTCCACCAGTCCCCGCTGCTCCATGATGCGCTGGGCGACGAGGGCGATCTCCCGGTAGAGCAGCAGGAAGCCGGCCAGGTTGAGGCGCTCGATCAGTCGAAACTCCTCTTGGAGGCGCTCCCTGACCCGCTCCGGCACCGAGCCGTCGTATCGCCGCGCCGCCGCCTCGTAGCAGAGCCTCTGGAGATAGCTTTGCGCCGTGTACCCCTCCGGCACGGCGGGGTCCGGCAGGGTGTAGCCGAGGTCCCTGCCGAGGTCGAATTCGCACCGCTCCGCTACACGAAGGGTGTTTGCCACGGCCTGCGGCCACTCGGCAAAGAGCCGCTCCATCTGGGCATGGGACTTCAGGTGAAAGTGGTGGTTGGGCCGGAGGTGCGGCAGCGCCCGGTCTATGGTGGTGTTGAGCTTTGCGGCGACCAGCGCGTCCTGGAGTCGGGACCGCTCCGGCTGGTGGTAGTGGACGTCGTTGGTGGCGACCACGGGGACGCCGACCTCTCCGGCGACCCTGACCAGCTTCCTGTTGCGGTCGGTGTCCCCGTGCAGGAGGTTCCGCTGCAGCTCGACGTAAACCGACCCGGGGCCGTACCAGTCCAGGTACCGTTTCAGAAGCTCACCGGCCTCACCGGGACGGCCGTCCACCGCCAGTTTGGAGAGAGGCCCGTCGCGCCCGCCCGTGAGCAGGATGACGCCCTCGGAGTGGTGTGGCAAAAGCGCGGGGTCGAGCCTCGGCTCCCTGCGGTCGGCGGCGTTGGCCGTGGTGAAGAGCCGGGAGATGTTGGAGTAGCCGGCCCGGGTCCTCGCCAGCAGTGTGAGCCTTGTGCCGCCGGTGAGAGTCAGCTCGCCACCGGTGATGGGCCGGATGCCCAGGCTGTTGGCCAGACGAGCGAACTCCAGCGCACCGCAGAGGTTGGTGTCGGTCAGGGCCAGTGCGGGATACCCGTACTCCCTGGCCTGCGCCAGCAGCTCGTGCGCGTGGGAAGCCCCCACCCCGAAGGAGTAGAAGCTCTTAGCATGAAGCTCGACGTAACCATTTGCCATCAGGCGCTCTACCGGTACCACCGGTCGCCGGACCGGTCGTGGAACAGGGTGATGCGTCCGCCGTCGTCGGGGTCGATGCGGTAGTAGGCGCGGGTGACCGGCTCAGGGAGCCACCACAGATCGAAGGTCCACATGTCGTCTATGCGAGCCACCCGTTGCCAGCGCCTGTCGACTCGCACCGACACCGGCTCGCGCTCCGTGCCCTCCCGCACCTCCACGGGCTTTGGCGTGTGGAGCGGCCTGATGGTGTCCCTGCCCGAAGGGTCGATGGGCGCCTGCAAGGCCCGCATCTCCGGCGCGGGATGCCAGGGGGCGACTTGGGTGATCCTGTGGAGTGCGTGGCCTCCTCCCATAAGTCCCCGCAGCCTCCGGTCCACCGCCACGAGCCGCCTGCGCCTGTCGTCGCTCGCGTCCTTCAGCAGGCCCAGCTGAGTCCCCGGCTCCCCGCTGAAGCCGGACAGGGTGAGCGTCACCTCCTCGAAGGGGGTGCGCGGCGGGTCCGCCTCCAATCTGCTTCGGACCGCGAAGGAGGCTCTCTCCCATGCGCCGACCGGCTCCTTGAACCTGAAGCTCTTCTCCCAGTCAAGCCAACCGGAGGCCGCACAGAGGAGGTGTGCCGCGCCGGCATACCTCCCCCTCATGTCCGGCCGGGCGTAGGCCCTCTTGAGAAGAGCGTCCACCGCGACAAAGAGCGCCTCTAGGGAAGAGGAGTGGAACGGCAGCGAGGCGTGTTCGACCACCGGCTCCTCCAACGCCAATGGGACGACGGGGCTGTGGTCGATGCCGTTGCACAGCGACCAAGCCCACTTTCCGTCGGGCCCGAACCGGTCGGCGAGCATGTGCCCGCTCATGGAAGCAACGGCCCCCAAAGTGTGCAGGCCGAAGCGGTGCAACTCCCTCTTCATGCCGGTGGGGACAGGCAGCAGGTCGATGCTATGGGGCGCGAGGAACGATGCCGCGTCTTCCGGAACTCTGAACGCTCTGTGTGCCCCGCACGTTCCGGCCGCGACGAACGCGGGGAACTTGACGTCCGCCACGCCGGCCCGGGGGGTCAGGTAGGCCGGGACTGCGTTCAGCAGAGCGGTGACGACTCCCGCCTCTCCTCGAAACAGCCCTTCGAGGCCGTCCAGTCGCACGTAGGCCGTGCCGAGATCGGCCTCCTCAACCCGGTCGCTGATCCCCTGCAGGGACGCAAGCACCTGGCCGAACACTCGGCGGTAGTGCGACTCGTCGGCATCCAGTACGATGGCCTTCGCATGGCGGGACACGGCCTGCTCCAGCGTCATTCCTGGCTTCACTCCCGGAGCGGACCGAAAGCGGTCGACGACCACGGGCCCGGCCCTTGAAGGGCTCCGGTCGACGATGACGACGGGGGCATCCTTCAGGTGGGAGTGCCGGTACATCTCCACCTTGGCTCTCAGGTGAGTGACGAGCAGGCAAGCGACCCTCATGGACCATCCTCAATTTATCGGCGGGAATCAGGGATGGAGATAATAACGAACACATGTTCTCTTTGTCAATCTCCTCCGGGCATCCGCAACTGATGCGCGAATGGGGGTACACTCGACGCCGTCCCACATCGTCAAAGTTCGCAATTGAGCTTGTCTCACAAGGGTTTCGTTTGCTTTGGGGATTTCGTCCATTTGCCCTGAACCGGAGTGGGTCCACCAAACTCCACAAGCACACGAAACCATATAGCGGAGCGCCGCCGACGTGGGGAGTCGTTCCGCAGAAAAGAACGGTGTCGGGGGCCGTCCGTGGGCCGGAGGTTGTTCTTGGAGAGTACAAAGTTACCGCTCGTGGCACTGAGCCGCACTGGACGTCTTGGCCGCTCCGAATGTTTATGCGCTTCTATCGCAGACAATACTGCATTCACTGGCAATGGGCGCGACCCATAGTCTACCCAGCGTTGGCCGCCATCCTTGCGAGTGTGCGGACAAAGTATGTACTCCCATGACCAAGCGCCGCCCATGAGAAATCTCACAGCCATCCCTCCCGCTGCTCCGGGGGGGCGTTTCGATCCTCACAATGTGTCTGCCAACCGGATTTTCGGAGCAGATTCCCGATTATTGGAGCAAGGCCATTTCCGCCCTTGTATCTTAGCTTGGAGGTGGATAGTTTTCTTTCTTAGGTGTGCGGGGTGCGGCAGACCGGCCCGCCCTGGGTCATAGAAGACCGTTGTCAAGCTTGGGTCGCCGCACCCTTTTCAGAACAGAGCCGGCACAGTTGCCTGGGTCAACCAAGCCCGCATCTGGCAAGGACGGGCCGACGGTTCGCAGGGAGGTTCTCATGGAGCAACACGGTATCTACGTAGGGGTCGATGTGGCCAAGGCCCGGGTGGATGTGGCCATCCGTCCTGGGGGAGACAGACGTGAGGTCTGCAACGACCAGGCCGGGATCGCGGCACTGGTGGCCCAGATGCAGCAACTCAATCCCGCAGCCTTGGTGCTGGAGGCTACGGGTGGGCTGGAACTGCCCTTGGTGGCAGCCCTGGCAGCTGCCTCCCTCCCGGTGGTGGTAGTCAACCCTCGCCAGGTGCGGGACTTTGCCAGGGCCACTGGGCGGCTGGCCAAGACCGATTCCCTGGACGCGGCGGTCCTGGCTCACTTCGCCGAGGCCGTCCGTCCTCCCCGGCGTCCTCTCCGGGACGCCGAGACCCAGGTCCTCAGCTCGCTGGTGGCCCGCAGACAACAGGTGATGACCATGCTGGTAGCGGAGAGGAACCGACTCTCCAGTGCTACTATGGCCGTCCGGCCCAGCATTGAGGCCCACATCGCCTGGCTCAAGCAACAGCTGGACGACCTGGACCAGGGCTTGCGCCAGACCCTCCGCCAGAGTCCTGTATGGCGGGAGAAGGACGACCTGCTGCGCAGCGTACCCGGCATCGGAGACCAGATCTCTCTTACCCTTCTGGCATACCTGCCCGAACTGGGCACTCTCAACCGCCGACAGATCGCTGCCCTAGTGGGCGTGGCTCCCTTCAACCGGGACAGTGGTACCCTGCGGGGCAAACGCACCGTCTGGGGTGGACGGGCCAGGGTCCGCA
Organism: Dehalococcoidia bacterium; assembly: GCA_965197565.1. Lineage (GTDB taxonomy): Bacteria > Chloroflexota > Dehalococcoidia > Lucifugimonadales > UBA3495. Next base: position 499,748 of record CBDANK010000002.1, on the reverse strand, counting down.
CAGCCCTCTATATGGGGGCGTTGGTAGCCAGTCGCTTCAACCCGGTCATCAGGGACTTCTACCAGCGCCTGTTGTCTGCCGGCAAGCCGAAAAAGCTGGCTCTGACCGCCTGCATGCGCAAGCTGCTGATAATCCTCAACTCCATGCTCAAGTACGGCTCGTCCTGGAACCACCCGGCCGCGAAGTCCCTCACCCATTCCTATTGACTTTCAAGACAGTTGCTTGACATTCAAGGAGTCGCCCTGTCATTCTCGCAAAAGCGGGAATCCACGACTCGGCACACCGGGCTCCTTCTTTCGCAGGAGTGACGAGAACTACCACCAATATTAGAGGACCGGAAGGCCCTACCTGGCAGGCACGCTTTGTGAACAACGCTATGCTCCGACTTCTTAGTGTCACCAACTTCGCTACCATAGAGCGGCTTGAAATGGAGTTGGCGCCCGGCTTTAACGTGCTGACGGGGGAGACCGGGACCGGTAAGTCCATCATCGTGGATGCGCTGAGCCTTCTCTTAGGGGGCCGCGCCGACGGCGGCATGGTACGCTCCGGGGCACGCCGGTCCAGGGTAGAGGGCATCTTCCTGCTCAACGGTGACCTGACTCAGAAGATCAACGCTGTCATGGATGAATACGAGATTGACAGTGGCGAAGAGGAGATGATTCTCGCTCGCGAGGTCAACCTGGATGGGCGTAATACGTGCCGTGTAAACGGGCGAATCGTACCTCTCAGGCTGTTGAGCACCCTGGCCGAATACCTGGTGGACATCCACGGCCAAAATCAGCATCTATCCCTGTTTCGTGTACGTGAGCAAATGGATATACTGGACCGGTATGGTGGGCTATGGCAGCTTCGGACCCAGGTAGCGGAGCAAGTCCGCCAGCTAACAGAGGTACACCGGGAGATAGACCGGCTTCGGACGGAGGAACAGGAACTCGCCCAGCGGGTGGATTTTCTGAGGTATCAGGTGGGAGAGATTGGAGCTGCCAATCTCCGCCCGGCTGAAGACGAAGACCTGGTCCTTGAACGGGACCGGGTCGCCAACGCGGAGCGAATTATCGCGCTGTCCGACCATGCCTATCGAGCACTATACGAGAGCTTCGACCGGCAAGAATCAGTCATGGACCTTATAGGCCAGGTGGCCCAGGACCTTGCCCAGCTGGAGCAATTGGACCCCTCATTGAGCCAGGACCTCGCGTCGGTAGATGCCTTGACCCACCAGATAGACGAGTTGGCGCGTACACTTCGGAGCTATCGCGACAGCGTCGAATACAACCCGGACCGTCTTCAGGAGCTGGAGGGGCGGCTGGACTTGATCAGGGGTCTCAAGAGGAAGTACGGTAGCAGCATCGAAGAAATCCTGGCCTTCGCCGAGAAGGCCTCCGAGGACCTAGAGAAGTTGTATCACAGCGAAGAGCACACGGAGGAGTTGAAGTCCCGGGAGATGGAGCTTCGAGAGCAGGTTGGCACACTGGCAGGTCAGCTCTCCGAGGCCCGACGACGTGCAGCCAAGTCACTGGCTGACGCCATCGAGGAGGAGGTCGCCGGGCTGGCCGTGGAACACACGCAGGTGCATGTGGATATCCGTCAGTCAGACTCGGAGGGCGGTGTGCCAGTCGGGACCGGTGACTCCGGCCCATACTCCACGCCTTTAGGTGGCGGAGGTGTCAGATGCTTCGCCTTCAACAGCACAGGTATAGATTCTGTGGAGTTCTTGGTCTCGCTGAACCCTGGCGAACCGCCACGACCCTTGGCCCGGACCGCCTCCGGGGGAGAAGCAGCCAGGCTGATGCTCGCCATAAAGACCATCCTGTCCACCACCGACCGGATTCCAATCCTGGTGTTCGACGAGATAGATGCGGGCATAGGAGGTCGAGTCGGGAGTGTCTTGGGCCAGAAACTATGGGGCCTGTGCAGGGACCACCAGGTGCTGTGCGTAACCCATCTCCCTCAGATAGCGTGCTACGCCGACCGCCACGCCAAGGCCATAAAGCTTGCCTCACATGATAGAACCATGACCTCTGTGGAGGTTCTAGCCGATGAGGCCAGGGTGACGGAGCTTAGTCAGATGCTAGGTTCCGACAGCGGTGTAACCCGCAGCAATGCCATTGAGATGCTGGATCAGGCGGTGAGGTGGAAAGAGGGTTAACGAATCCTCTCAGCCCTGGTGGTCTTGCCCCATTTTCTGTACCAAGCTTAGTGCGAGTTTTGCGGGTCAATCCGCGTCGTTGCCACCGCGGCAAACTCCCTCGGGGACAGGTTGTTCAGCGCGCGGTGGGGCCTCTCCCCATTGTAATGTCTGTAATGTCTTCGCCAGGATTCCACCTTCTCCTCAGCGTCTTCCAGGGATAGGAACCAGCTCTCGTTCAGGCACTCCTGGCGAAAACGCCCGTTGAACGCCATGGTGAAGGCGTTGTCCGTAGGCTTTCCAGGCCGGCTGAAGTCCATCTCCACCCCGCTCAGGTAGGCCCACCAGACTGGACAAAATCAAGAACCTTCGTGATTAGGTTCACCTTGGTTCTGTAATCACGCCCGAGTCCCACTCAGTGGGCGAAAGCCCGCCACTAGCGACGGGACAGACGTTACAGCAACGGAAAGAACGACCGACGGGCCCCTGGCAATCCAGCTGGGGCCTCTGTTTTTGCCTGACCGCCGTTACCGCCGATTGTCAAAGGAGAGACAGGAGTGCCGGTATGACGTAAGGGGAACCGAGCGGTCACTCCGCCACCTGCTCCGGTTCCTCCGCCCGCTATCCGGTATCCCACCCTTGGCTCGGCGAAGATGTAGGTGGGGTTGCGGCGTCCTCGCACAGCTTGCGAAGTAGCCACAACAGGTGGGTGCGCATCGCCCGCACGCCGTCGTTTTTCCGGTGCCCATACCCGTCGCACCAAGTGCTCGAGGCCCACTATCCGTCGCGCGTGAACCGAAAGCTCGTAGAGCAGTTCATACTCGATGGCCCTAAGGGGACTGTCGCAGTACCACGTTTGAATTGGTGGTGACTCTATGAATCCAGCTGAGCCGACGGCTCAGTTGGCCAAAGCACACCACTACTAAACTAATACCAAGGTGAAAACTACATTATGCACGCACAAGCCCATGTGGATTCCACTTTGGCTTTAGTTTAGAATTGATCCCTGACCCGACGGGCCGCTTGACGGAGGTGCCGTGATAACGGGAGCAACCGTAAGGCGATTTCGATATGGCGTCGAATGAGAAGTGGACATACCGCAAACTAAGGACCGCCAAGGTCAAAGAGATAGAAGAGTTACTTGGCCGATGCAGCAGCCGAGAGGTGAGTTTCAGCGGCGCCCTCTTACAGATTCACCTCCTAAGACAACGGTGGCAGGCAAACACCATGCTTTGCATGTATGTCGCCGTCAACGGTGTGCCACACATAGCTGGAAGCCCAGCAAAATCTGTTCAGTTATGTGCTGTCATTCCAGTATTCCTGAATTCATCCTTGATTACTGTTGCCCGATAAGTGACTCGCTGTCAGTCACGTGTGGATCCTTGTGGGCGTCGCATCAGTCGTCATCTAGCTCCCGCTGGCACCCCCTTATGGCTTAGAGAATCAAGATAAGGGTCTGTGGATATGCCCCCGCACTCAATTTAGCTAAAAGGGCGCCCTTGACTATACCTCCCTGGCCATTAGAATCACCCCATACGACAAGACGGGGGTATGATGATGCGCTTGGGGAATAAAGTTGCGCTGATTAGCGGGGGTGCCAGGGGTATGGGAGCCGTGGAAGCAAAGCTCTTTGCCCGCGAAGGAGCCAAGGTGATCATCGGCGACATTCTTGAGACTGAAGGCCATCAGACCGAAGCTGGCATTAACGAGAGCGGTGGCGAGTGCCTGTTCCTACGCCTGGATGTGCGTGACGAAGCCGATTGGGAACATGCCGTTGCCACAACGGTTGGCACATTCGGCCACCTGGACATCCTGGTGAACAACGCCGGAATAGACCTACGAGCCAAAGTCGTGGACACCACTCCCGAAATGTGGGATAGGGAGATGGACATCAATGCAAAGGGCGTGTTTCTGGGGACCAAGGCAGCGATACCACAAATGCGAAAGTCGGGTGGCGGGTCGATCATCAACATTTCGTCGATGTGGGGATTAGTCGGGAGTGGGGGATCTGCAGGTTACCATGCATCCAAGGGCGCCGTTCGCCTTTTCACCAAGTCCACAGCGATTCAATACGCGAGAGAGTCCATTCGGGCAAATTCCATACACCCCGGAGCGATTGCCACCCCGATGACCGAAACAGCTCGCGCTGACCCTGAAATCAACCGACGCGTCTTGGACGGCACGCCCTTGGGAAGATGGGCTCAACCTGAGGAGGTGGCATACGGGGCGCTGTACTTGGCCTCAGACGAATCGTCCTTCGTCACCGGTAGCGAGTTGGTGATAGACGGCGGTTACACGGCTCAGTAGCCGGCACTCCGGCTTGACCGCTAAGAAACTGTCTCAAAAGGTGGTTCAACACGCTCACCACGAACGGAACCAGAATTCTCACCCGCTCATCCTGAGCCCGTCGAAGGATCGTGCGCAAAGTTTTGAGGTTGCTTCTGAGTAGTCTTAACTTGTCGAGAGGAACTCACCCCCGTCGGATTTGGCTTGCCAAATAGTTTGTATGGGTGGGGGATAGGTCTGCCGGCCGACCGGGACAAACAGAGTGCGACAACGGCTTTCCAAAGTACAAGCCGTTGTCGCACTCTGTTCCTACCAGGTATAGGGTAGACCGAAAGCTAATCCGCTGACGCGATTGCGACCCGCTAATTGTCCAGCCAGGCGTCCTGGAGGATCGCCCAACCCAGTGGATGCGGGGGTGCACCACGTACGTTGATGCGCGCGCCGTACAGCCACGGCTGGAATGCCACGACAAGACGCGGCACTTCATCGATCAGAATGCGCTGTATCTCCGCGTAAGTCACTTTCTGATCCTCAAGGGACTCCCCCCTGGCCTTGACGACCAATGCGTCAAAGGTCGGGTTGTTGTAACGCGGTGCATTCACGGTGGAGTCGCTAAGGTACTGGGCGCTCAGAGCTAGGTCCGGATTGGCCCGTCCGAGCCAAATGACTACCGTGAATGGCTTTTGCATCCAGTATTGGTCCCAGAACCCGTCCGAAGCAACCCGCTGAACGTCGACCCGGATACCCGCAGGCGCAGCACTCTCTTTGAACGCAACCGCCAATTCGAGCATCCCTGAGCCGAGGTCGGCTGTGTAGAGCTCAATGTCGAGCCCGTCCGGGTACCCGGCCTGCTCCAGTAGCGACCTTGCCAGGTCGGGGTTGTAGTCCAGGGGTTTGTATTGCGGCGCGAAGCGAGGGTCGTTAGGCGGAACGGGGTGGTCGTATGCGGGGGAGCCCAGCCCGAAAAACATCGCTTGCCGTATGGCTTCCCGGTCCGTCGCGGCTTGCATCGCTTGCCGGACCAGCTTGTTGTCGAAGGGCGGGAACCTGTTGTCCATGTCCAGCGCAATGAGGGAAGTGCTGGATGTCTTCAACACCACCGTGTCGGGATTGGACTCGATACCGGAGATACTTTGGACTTCCAGCTGGAATACGAGGTCCACGTCGCCGCTCTTTAGCGCCGCGGCTCGAGCTGCAGCCTCGGGGATCGCCAGGATGACCAACTCATCCAGGTAAGGCTTGCCCTCCTCCCAGTAGTCGTCGTTCCGCACCATCGTCGTACGTTCGCCCGCCAGGTGCTCCAGAATCTTGAAGGGCCCCGTACCGAACTCCTCCAGAGTCAGACGGCTGGCATCCACGTCGGCGGGGAGGATACGCCCTGCAAAGTGCGATAGAGACGCCGGAAAGAACCCGTTGGGGCCGTCGAGGTCGAAGCGAATGGTGTAGTCGTCGAGGACGATAATTTCTTGAATAGTTGCGAAAGTCGATCGCTGCGGAGAGTCGAACACGGGGTCCAGCAGCCGCTCGAAGGTGAAGAGCACGTCCTCCGCCTTGAACTCCTTTCCGTGGTGGAACTTCACGCCCCTGCGCAGCTGGAATGTGTAAGACGAGAGGTCGTCGTTGGCCTCCCAGGAAGTGGCCAGCTCTGGTTTCGTGATAAGGTCCGGCTGGATCATGAGCAGGTTGTCATAGGTTGCCTGAGTTATGGTGAGGTCAAGGTCGGTCTGGACGAGGAGCGGGTCCAGCGTCGCGTGGTTCGCCACTATTCCCATGGTCAGCGTGCCACCGTACTTCGGCCCCCCAGGCTGTGCGGCTTCTTCGACATCCTCGGCACTGGCGGTGAGCTCGGCCAATAGGGTGGCGGCGGCTTCGGCGGCTTCGGCGGCCGCGGCCAACGCAGCCTCGAGGGCCTCTGTCTCCTGGGTGCCCTCGGCCCCGGCGGAGAGCGCCGAGAGCTGGGCGAGCTGGGCGAGCTCGACGGCCTCAGCGGCGGCCTCAGCGGCGGCTTCGGCGGCGGCGGCAGCCTGGACGGCCGCTGCTTCGGCGGCGGTCGCATCGCCGGCTCCAGGGACCGCGGTGGCTTCGTCATCGCCGCAGGACAGGACGAAAAGGCCAGACACCAGCGCAACAGCGAGTAGAATCAGAAACGGATGCAAGCCAATTTTCTTAGATCTCACGACGGTCTCCTCTTTTTGGGCGACAAATGTATTTCGCGAAGGTAGGTCTGGAAGTAATAGGTAGGTCTGGAAGTAATAGATCAGAACCGGCGAACACACCAAGTTCGGCACCAAAGGCTAGCAAGCCCTTGGGGATTTGTCAACTAAATGGCTCCTCCCCCGATCCACCACCTAAAAAGAAGGAACACCCCGTTGGAGCCAGCTGGGAAGCCAGCTATGATGGTAAGTGTTCAAACAAAGCCATCACCAACGAGGTGCAACCATTATGAGCCAGGGAGCGTTGCCTTTCCAGTATGCGGAAGACCGGAGTTCCACGGGGGTGACCGCTCTGGCCGGTCTGGCGGCTTACCTGGACCTGTGGCAGGCTGCCGGGTTGGGCGAATCGGTCCGCCGCCACCTGGGCGTCAATCAAGGGCGTCAGGGTTGGACCGACGCCCAGGTGGTGATATCGCTGGCGTTGTTGAACCTGGCGGGCGGCGAGTCGGTGGAGGACCTGCGGTTGCTGGAGAAGGATGAGGGCTTGGGCCGGGTGCTGCGCTTGGCGGAGACTCACGGTATGCCCCGGAGGGAGCGTAGGGCGCTGCTGGGGAGATGGGGCAAAGAACGTCTGCGGAGCGTGCCGTCGCCCTCGGCAGTGTTCCGGTACTTGAACCGGTTCCACGACGGGGAGGAGGAGAGCAGGAGGCAGCCTCACACCGCGTTCATACCGGCGCCCACCGCCGGACTTCCGGGTCTGGGCCGGGTCAACGCCGACTTGGTGGGCTTCGTCCAAGGCCATGCCAGGTATAAGCAGGCGACTTTGGACATGGACGCAACCTTGATTGAGACCCACAAGGATCAGGCGCTCTACTGCTACCAGAAATACAAGGTGTACCAACCCTTCACCACCTATTGGGCGGAAGCGGACCTGGTGGTCCACTCGGAGTTTCGGGACGGCAACGTTCCGGCGGGCCACCAACAACTGAGGGTGCTCAAGGAGTCGTTGGAGCAACTGCCTTCGGGGGTGGAGCGGGTTCTGGTACGCTCGGATACTGCGGGCTATCAGCATGAGTTTTTGCGCTACTGCGCCGAAGGCCGGGACCGGCGTTTCGGGGTGATCGGCTTCGCCGTGGGAGTGGACGTGACGGCGGAGTTCAAGGCTACAGTGGCTCAAGTGGATGAGGATGAGTGGCGGGAGTTGCACCGGGAAGTGGACGGGCGAAGGGCGCCTACCGGCCAGCAATATGCGGAGGCGCCCTTCGTGCCCAACTGGATAGGACACTCCAAGAACAGCCCGGAGTACCGCTTCATCGCCATCAGGGAACTGTATTGGAACCCGCCGCTGCCGGGGATGGCGAGCCAGGCAGGGCTTTCGCCGCAGGTCATGGAGATGCCCGAAGGAGGCTGGTTCAAGGTCTTTGGAATAGTGACCAACCGGGACCTGGAACCGGAGGAGTTGGTCTGGTGGTCTAGGCAAAGGTGTGGCAAGGGTGAGGAGGTGCACGCCGTGCTGAAGGAAGACCTGGCGGGAGGCCGGCTGCCCTCGGGACTGTTCGGAGCCAACGCCGCCCGGTGGGCCATAACGGCGTTGGCCTTCAACCTGAACTCGGCGATGAAGCAATTGGCCTTGGGGAAAGAGTGGGTGAGCAAACGAATGAAGGCGCTGCGCTTCGGGGTCATCGCTCTGCCGGGACGGGTGGTGCGCCACGCCCGGACGTTGATCATCAACCTGAGCCAGGGCCACCCCTCATATCCGTTGCTGTGCCAGGCGCGGCAGAGAATCCTGGCCTTGACCCACGGACCGCCCGGAACCTGAACGCCCCTCCTGGCAGGGCCAAGTGGCACTCAATGCGGGCCCGAACGGACGCCGTGGCCGGGCTGCGGCCGGTGTTGGCCGCAGTCGCCCGCACCAGCCGTTTCGTCACCCCGGAATACTCCTTGGACCACTGTCTCCAACCGCCCGGCCGCCCGCCAACACCTCTTATAGGCCTACTCTTAACCTCACCGCCACCTCCACAAAGGTCCGGAGTAGTTAGGTGGTGGATTTGGGTCCTCACCCCAGGGCAATCGCGTCTTAATCAAGTTCTTAAAAATGTATAAAATAGTGACATCTGGTGGAGAGAGGGGAGGTGGTTCATGGCGAAGTCAAATGGGGCATCCATTATCGACTGTTTTGCTACTTTAGATGATCCTAGAATTGAACGCTCCAAGCGGCACAAGCTGCTGGACATCATAACCATCGCCATCTGCGCTATCATCTGCGGTGCCGATTCATGGGTGCATATCGAAATGTTCGGCCGGAGCAAGGAGGAGTGGTTCCAGACCTTCTTGGAACTGCCGGGCGGCATCCCATCCCACGACACCTTCGGCGAGGTGTTCTCCCGGCTGGATCCCGAGCAGTTCCAAAGCTGTTTCATGGGCTGGACCCGTGAGGTGGCCCAACTAGCCCCAGGAGAAGTGGTGGCCATCGACGGCAAGACGGTGCGCCGCTCCTACGACCGGTCCCGGAGCCGGCAGGCCATTCACCTGGTAAGCGCTTGGGCTTCGGCCAACACCATGACCTTGGGCCAGGTCAAGACAGAGGAGAAGTCCAACGAGATCACCGCCATTCCCAGGCTGCTGGAACTCCGGGACCTCCACGGGTGCATCGTGACCATCGACGCCATGGGGTGTCAGCGGGAGATAGTGGATGCCGGGGCTGACTACGTGCTGGCGGTAAAGGACAACCAAGGCCGGCTATATGATGACGTGCGGGACCTGTTCCAGGGGGCGGAAGAATTCGGCTTTGAGGGAGTTCCCCACGACCATGCCCGGACCTTGAACAAGGGCCACGGACGCATAGAAACCCGGGAGTGCTGGGCCGTTACAGACCCGGAGTGCTTGGACTATCTGCAGACCTGGAAGCAGTGGTCTGGGCTCAAGGCGGTGGTGAAAATCACCGCCCGCCGGGAGACGTCCGCCGGGGTCACGGTCCAGTCCCGCTACTACATCAGCAGCCTGGACGCCCCGGCCGGGAAGTTGCTTTCGGCCGTTCGCAACCACTGGAGCATCGAGAATTCACTGCACTGGACCTTGGACGTGACCTTCCGGGAAGACCAATGCCGGGTCCGCAAGTACCACGCACCACAAAACCTGGCCACGATGCGGCAAATTTCCCACAACCTGCTTAAGAACGAAACCAGCCTGAAAGTCGGCATCCAAGGGAAACGACTCCAAGCCGGCTGGCGGGAGGACTTTGAGAAGGTAGTCCTCGACTCATCCGGCTTTAAGCCGTTTGCCCTGTATACCTCGTTTGAGGGTAGTCTCTTGCTTCAGCAAATTGAGGGCTATCTGGCGCAGGACAGCCAGGTTCTGAGGACCATGATCCTTGCGGACACGGCTGTGATCTTCTCGAAAGGTGACGTCCAGGGACCAGTGCAAGCTGTTTTCGATACCCCAATGTCTGCGGGTGGCCTCCAGCAAGGTCTTGGCTTGCCCGGCCAGACTGCTGATGTAGTAGCGGGATTGGACAGTGGTCTCTGTGGCCGTCTCTCTCTGGGCGGTCACCTTCACCACGGCGTTGAGCTTTGCCCATTGCTGCCTGGTTTGAAGATACTCCAGGCAGTCTGGGTCCGTGATGACCCAGCATCGACGGGTCTCGATACGGCCGTGGTTCTTGTGCAGCGTGCGGGCGAAGTCATAGGGGACGCCCTGAAAGTCGAATTCCTCGGCCCCTTCGAAAAGGTCACGAACGTCTTCGTACAGCTGGCCTTGGTTCTCCTTCACCGCCAGCAGATAGTCGGCCTGGGCCTCCACGATCCCCCGGGCGATCTCCTTCTGGCAGCCCATGGCGTCGATGGTGACGATGCATCCGGTGAGCTCCAGCAGTTGCAGCAGCTTGGGTATGGCGGTGATCTCATTGGACTTCTCTTCCACCTTGGTCTGGCCCAGCGCCAAGCCATTGGACGAGGCCCACACGTTGACCATGTGGATAGCCTGTTTGCCCCGGGTGCGGTCATAGGAGCGCCGCACCGTCTTGCCGTCGATGGCCACCACTTCGCCTTGGGTGAGCTGGGCCACAGCTTGGACCCACTCAATGAAACAGCGTTGGAACTGCTCCGGGTCCAGCCGGGCGAAGACGTCTCCGAAGGTATCATGAGAAGGGATGCCGTTGGGCAACTCCAGGAAGGACTTGAACCACTCCTCTTTGCAGTTGCCGAAGAGCTCAATATCTACCCAGTTATCGGCACCACAGATAGTGCCACAAATGGCAATGGTGACGATATCCAAGAGTTTGTGCCGCTTGGTGCGCTCGATCCTAGGGTCGTCCAAAGCCGCGAAGTATTCGGCGATGGGCGCGCCTGTTGCCTCAACCATCACTACCCCTCCAAGACCCCAGCAAAATAACTACTATTTTAAACTAATTTCAAAATGCTAATAAGACGCAATTGCCCTGCTCCTCACCACGTCTCGCCCTGGCTGGCAGTTTTCGACAGATAAGATAGTAATGATTGTGAAGATCGCGCTTACCACGGCTACAAGCTGGAAACTATGATGCTACGATGGGAGCGTATGGCGTAATAGACTGATTCAGGAGGATTGACGATGCGGCTGGCGAACAAAGTGGCCCTAATTAGCGGTGGCGCCAGGGGTATGGGCGCTGCGGAGGCCAAGTTGTTCTCCCGGGAAGGAGCTAGGGTCGTGATAGGAGACATCCTGGAAGACGAAGGCCGCCAAACTGAGGTCGAAATTAACGAAGCGGGCGGGGAGTGCTTGTTCATCCACTTGGACGTTACTGAAGAGGCCGACTGGGTTCACGCGGTTTCCGCTGCGGTGCTCTGCTTCGGCAAGCTCGACATCTTGGTCAACAATGCCGGTATCTTCCGAACAGGGGGAGTCGAAGAAACTAGCGGCCAGTTGTGGGACCAAGTGATGGACGTTAACGCCAAGAGCGTGTTCTTGGGCACCAAGGCCGCCATCCCGGAGATGCGCAAGGTTCGAAGTGGCACCATTATCAACATTTCTTCAACTGATGGGATCGTCGGCCTGGCCGGGCGCGCCGCCTACACCGCGAGTAAGGGGGCGGTGCGGATCTTCACCAAAGCTACGGCAATTCAACATGCGAAAGATGGAATAAGATGCAATTCGGTGCATCCAGGTGCTATCGATACACCGATGACGGCCGAAATGCGCGCCGACCCAGAGAGACTGCAACTAAACATTAATAAAACGCCGTTGGGCCGAATAGGCCAACCGGAAGACATTGCCTACGGAGTGTTATTCTTAGCATCCAACGAGTCCTCCTTCATGACTGGCAGCGAGTTGGTCATTGATGGAGGTAGGACGGCACAATAATAATAAATAGTTCCCATCTGGACGGGCGCCGGGAATGTTGACATGCCCCGACGAAAGTAGCACAATTACTAGTGGCGTCACGCCCTAAGGTAGCTCAACCTGTCTATCCCAGGCCATTCAGACCAAGCACTGGGACAGGGCCAAGGCAATTATCGCGAGTACTAATGGTTAGGAGGCCAGTCATGCCTAGCTACAGAGTCGTATCCTCAGACAACCACGTTTATGAGCCTGCAGACCTGTGGACCAGCAGGACCGAAACCAGGTTCAAGGATCGGGCCCCGCGCATTGTCCACGAGGACGATGGGGATTGGTGGATTTACGACGATCGGAGAGTGACGGGTACTGCGGGCGGGTCACAGGTGGGCATGCGATTCGACGAGCCGGAAAAGCAGACTTTGACAACTACATTCGAAGAGGTCCGGCCCGGAGGCTACATCCCTGAGGAACACATCAAAGACATGGATAGCGATGGAATTGATGTGAGTATCGTCTATCCTACTGTTGGCCTAATGCTGTACAGCGTGCCGGACAGTGATCTCCTGACGGAGATGTTTCGGGTTTACAACGACTGGTTGGCAGAGTTCTGCAAGCCCTTCCCGGACCGGCTCAAAGGCATTGCCATGATCAACGTAGACGACGTGAAGTCGGGTGTTAAAGAACTAGAGCGCTGTGCGAACATGGGGTTTGCCGGAGGCTTGATCACTGTGTATCCACCTGAAGGAATGGGATACGATGAGCCGCAATATGAACCACTGTGGGCGGCGGCCCAGGATCTGGAAATGCCCCTGAGCCTGCACATCGGCACCAATCGGCCCAGCGCAGGCCAACAATATGTGTTGGAACAAGATAAGGTCAATCGGTTGGGGAAGCCCTCCTTCTTTGCTAATGTAGATCACTGGGTGCGTGTGTCCCTTAGCGACATGATCTTCAGCGGCGTTTTTGAGCGCTACCCGAAACTCCAGGTGGGCTCGGTGGAGATGGAGGTGTCCTGGGTTCCTCACTTCCTGGACCGGATTGACTACCAGTACACTCAGAGACCCGACAGCAACTATCGGTACCGGTTCCATACAGATACGCTGCCCAGTGAGTTCTTCCACAGCAACGTGTTCCTAGGCTTTCAAGAAGATGCCCTGGGCATCAGGTTGCGGGACATCATAGGTGTGGACAACCTGCAGTGGGGGGCCGATTATCCTCATCATGAGTCCACCTTCCCCAGGAGTCGCCAGATCCTTGAGGAGATTCTGGTGGACTGTACCGAGGAGGAAAAGACCAAGATAGTGGGTGGCAATGCCGCCAGGGTATACGGCCTGAATTAGAACCTGTCACCTCGCTGGATCGGATTTTGGCTCTACTCAGCAGGTACTCCCAAGTGAGTACCTGCTGTTCTTTATCGCCGGGCATGTTGTATATCCGAGAAGTGAAATTCTGCAAATGGGTAAAGAAGTCACAGGGTAAGAGATGGAGAAGTAAGATTCAAAGTCGCCTATTCACTCCGAAATGACGTTGGAGGAGGCAATTCATGCTTTATGAGTGTCGGATTTACTATGCTGTGCCGGGAAAACTTCCGGCCATTAATGATCGTTTCGCTAACCACACCATGGGCTATTTCAAAAAGTATGACATAGGTATGATGGGGTTCTGGACCGACGAGATAGGCACCAGCAACAGGCTGACCTACATTTTGACTTTCGATAGTATGGCCGACCGGGAGAAGAAGTGGGGGGCTTTCCAGGCCGACCCAGGTTGGCACAAGGTGCGGGCGGAAACAGAAGCCCATGGACCTATAGTGGCCCAGGTCCAGAACACCTTCATGCGGCTCACGCCCTATTCGCCAAAACCCCAGTTGTCCTCCAAGGTGCAGGAGCTGCGGGTTTACGACGCCATACCCGGCAAGCTGCCCGCCCTTCACCATTGGTTCTCCGACCACATGATGAAGTTTTTCGAGCGGCACGGCATCGAGAACATCGCATATTGGACAGAGGACGTGGGAACCAGCAACCGGCTGCTGTACATGCTGGGATATCCCGGCCTGGGTCACCGGGAGAAAGGGTTTGAGGACTTCTTAGCCGACCCTGAATGGTATAAGGCTTGGGTGGAGTCAGAAAAGGATGGACCCCTGGTCCGAGAGAGCCAGCACTCAATCCTGCGGCTCACTCCCTACTCGCCCACTTAGCGGCAACCGGCATTCTCATTCCGCTCTCAACCCCGGTGGCCAAGAGAACGATCGGTTCCCTACGGGAGGCCGTAGACCAGTTCATTTCCGAGGTACTGCCAGCAGACTTCGCAGTCGAGCTGGTAGAAGAATTCCCAGGGTTTCAACCCGAGTGGTTGACCCTCAAAGGAGCCCGAGAGCGTCCCTCCATCCGGCTATAAACACCAACCCCACCGGACAAAGAAAGGGCCCGGAGCCTGGCCGGGCCCGACGAGTTGGAAGGAGGTCAAGTTAGACTTGGGGAAAACGTCCAAACAATCGGGGTGGATTTTCACCACCAGCGCTAACGAGGCACTAAGATGGGCCGAATTAAGGGACCACAGCCCCTAAACGCCCTCATCGTCCATCCGTTCGCTGCGTTTCCAATAGGAACGCGAAACCGTTCGGGCCCGTTCGTCGAACAGTCCCGCGAGCGGTCTGGCGAACACTGCCGAACTGGGGTATATAATGGTCTTATGAGGGTATTATGGGAAGTTCCGCTGGTACCAGGCCAGTGAGCCAGCCGAGCCCTCCATTGGTCTCGCCTGGATGGCCATAGCTACCTTTGGGTTGGGAGCACTAGTATTACAACGACGGTTCATCAAATAGGGTGGCTTGTGAGCGGAAATTGTATTGGGGAACGATCGGGCGCGAAGCTGTCGTGCAAGCTGGCTTATAGCCGGGAAGGGATTCCCAAGAGCCCTTTCATCCCAACCGTCGTTGTAATACTAGCAGGGTGTTGAAAAACTGAGGCTTCGGGGCAGAGGGTGATAGGATGGAGTCATCCCGCACCCAGGAGCTGTCAATGCGAGGCGAAGCAGCGACTCAGGCCACGATGCTGACGGCGGTAACACCAGACGCACTGGTGCCGCAGGGCCATCCGATCCGACGTATTAAGCCGCTGGTGGACAGCGCCCTTGCTGCGCTGTCCCCGACGTTCAGTCAGGTCTATGCCTCAATAAGGCGGCCCTCGATACCACCGGAACATCTTCTGAAGGGCTGCCTGCTGATGGCCTTGTTCTCGGTGCGGAGTGAGCGGCAGCTCTGCGAGCGTCTTGGGTACGACATGCTGTTCAAGTGATTTCTGGACATGAACATCCTGGACGCCGGCTTCAACCATTCGGTGTTCTCCAAGAACAAGGAGCGACTGCTGAGAGCGGATGTGTCGAGGGAGTTCTTCAGGGAGATAGTCGACCAGGCGCGGGGTCGCGGTCTGCTGTCGGATGAGCACTTCAGCGTGGACGGGACTCTTCTTGATGCCTGGGCGTCGATGAAGAGTTTCCGACCGAAGGAAGAGGACGGTCCACCCCCGGGGACCGGCGGACGCAATCGTGCGGTGGACTTTCGTGGAGAGCGCAGAGTGAACGAGACCCACGAATCGAAGACGGATCCGAGTGCCAGGTTGGCCCGCAGGGGAACAGGCAAGGAGGCGCGCCTGTGCTATGAGGGCCACGTGTTGATGGACAACCGACAGGGGTTGGTGGTTGATGTGAAGATCACAGAGGCAACCGGTACGTCAGAACGGGACGCCGCCCTCGATATGCTCCAGATGGTGCCGAGCAGCGGTCGGATCACGGTGGGTGCGGACAGGGGGTACGACACCAGGGACTTCGTATGGGACTGCCGGGACATGCATATCACACCTCACGTGGCCCAGAGAAGGCATTCGGCGATAGATGGACGGACCACCCGGCACGGCGGATATAGGTTGAGCCAGCGTGTGCGCAAACGGGTTGAGGAGGTGTTCGGCTGGGTGAAGACGGTCGGAGGCGGTCGCAAGTTGAGGTACCGGGGAGTGGGCCGCAACCAGATGTGGGCGGAGCTGACGGTAGCCGGATACAACCTCGTCCGACTGGCCAAACTGGCACAGAACCCGGCCTGAACACGGCTCTAACAACGTCGGTACGATCCTTGTCAGCGGACACCCGCGGACACTGCACGCTGTCACTGGCTCAGATCAACGACCACTTCGACCGTCAGAGACCTCATCCGGGACTTGTCCACTGCCGAAAACTGCCTTCTTCAACACCCTGCTAGTATTACAATGACGGTTCCTCGATTTGGTCAGTTTTTGGCCGGAAATCGCTCCGCGGAAGGCAAGGCCACAAAGCTGTCGAGCGCGTGGGCAGGTCTCCATTAAGAAGTGCTCAAGGTCCTTTTCTTGCGAACAGTCGTTGTAATACTAGACACGTATGTGACCGAAGGTGATGGAATTAGACAAGCCGCAGCGAACGGACGCACGGTCTACGACACTGATGGGCTTAATGCCAGAAAGCAGGCTGAGCAATACGAACGGTTGGTTGATGAGATCGTGCAACTCGTATGAATGAGGCAGCTCAACATGACTATTGCATCTAATGACATCAAGACATTGGTGGAAATTGTCGGACGACAGGCGGCGCAACTCGCTCTGTCACGTAGTGACAAAATCCGTGCGGAAGAGCTGTTTAAGACTGCCGAGAATCTGGGTATTCGTCTACCAAAACGGACTCCAAAATCGGAAGTGGCCATTGCCATTGTCAAACACATAGACCGGCGGATTGACAAATCCCTGGATGAACTGAAACAGCTGTCAGGGTTGGAGATACTACAGTACTTTAGCGATGTAGACCCTGATACGGAAGAGATTATTGAGTTACTTCGGAGCATCGACATCGAGAACCGAGTAAGATCACGCAAGAGTCTGTTTGAGTTCGCTGCCAACCAAATAAGCAGTCTCGGCGTCTTCGAGAGGCTAGCCCATCCGTCAAATTCAATTCAGACTCCACTCGGTCCTTCCCTTCAAGAAACAAGGGGAGGCACTGAAAGGCCACCAGAGCGAAGTGCCGGTTTGCAATCGTTGGGAGTTGGGGAAGACGGTTCTGCCCTAGAGACGAACGCAGGTGTGAAATCGGACTCTCTAACTTCATAGTTGCAGACAAGTTCTACAGGCGAACTGAATTCACCCTCCAACTGTTCTGAACGAGAGCAGTACTTTGACTCCGCCCCGCCAATCGCGGTATCATGGGAGCGAAAGTTGGCCCGGCGATGCTATCAACATCCCGGGCCGTGGCTCCACCTGCCGGAACAGGTGATGCGAATAGATTGTACTACTCGCAGACCCGCTTCCGACAGGAGGTGGGTCTTCTTAGTTTCAGGGAACGTGAAAGGAGGCGGTAATGGCGAGAACCACCAAGAGGAAGACGGAGACGGATCGGGCGGCCATCTACGCCCGCGTGTCGGACAAGAGCCAGGACGGGGAGGACAAGACCTCCATCGCCGAGCAGACAGGCGACATGGAAGCCTACTGCGAGAGCAAAGGGCTGACCATCACCGCGCGCTACCAGGAGGTGGGCCGGGGCTGGTCGAAGAAGCGACCCGAGTTCCAGCGGATGCTGGCCGACGCCAGAAAGGGACGCTTCGACACCATCGTCTGCTGGAAGTCCGACCGGCTTAGCAGGGGGATGTACCCCGCCGCCGCCCTCATGGAGGTCGTCGAGGCCCACCAGATACGGCTCGAAGCCGTCCTGGACGCCATCGACATGAAGACCTTCGGACTCATGGCGGCCATCGGCAAGATAGAGTTGGACAACTTCCGGGAGCGCTCCACGATGGGCAAGCGGGGGACTGCCAAGCAGGGACGGGCGCCTACGGGCCGCCTCCCCTACGGCTACCGCATCGGAGAGGACGGCAGGCCCGAGGTGGTTGAGGAGCAGGCGGAGGTCGTTCGACGCATCTTCCGCATGTACGTCGATGAAGGGATGAGGGCCTACTCCATTGCCGCGAGGCTGACCGACGAGGGGGTCCCCACACAGACCGGCAAGCTGATGTGGCTCCAGTCCCGCGTGCACCACATTCTTGGGAATGCCACCTACACGGGCACCTGGGTCTACGGAAAGTACCGCCATGTCTCCACCGAGGACGGCATGAAGGTCTACGACCAGCCGAGGGACACCTGGATTGAGATTCCGGTCCCGCAGGTGGTCGACGATAAGACCTGGAAACGGGCGCAGAAGTTGAAGAAGCAGCGGAGCACGAAGGCCAAGAGGAACACGAAGGTGCTCTACCTGTTGCAGCACCTGCTGAAATGCGCCGAGTGCGGCCGCAACTTCCATACAAGGGCCTCCTGGACAACCACCAGCGTTCGCAACGGCAAGCCCTACACCTACGAACTGACCACCCCCCGCCGCTACTACATGTGCAACGGGATGCAGGGCATGCGCCTGCGCTGCCGGGAGAAGCCCTACATCCGGGCGGAGCAGTTGGAGGAGCCGATATGGAGCGAGGTGAAGCGGGTACTCCAGAGCCCCGACCTGGTCGTCGCCGGTATCGCCGACCTCGACTCTCAGGAGGGCGGCGGATTGGAGGAGGAGATCGCCCAGGCCGAGCGAGACCTGCGAAGCATCCAGATGGAAGAGGACCGCGCTGTCAGGCTGTTCGTGTCGGGAAAGATCACCGAGGCACAACTCGACCTCCAGCGCAAGTTCATCACCGAGCGTCTTGAGAGCGCCAGGGCGAAGCTGGACGATTACCGGGCGCGGGAGGCGACCGGAGTTGAGAAGCGGCGGCTGGTGGAGGAGGTCCTGGCCTGGGCGAGAGAGGTCGGCGAGGGTCTGGACGACTTGACCCCCGAGGAGCGTCACGATTATCTCCAGATGCTCGTGGAACAGGTCGTCATCGACAGGGACAACAACGTGCACATCACGCTGGCTATACCCGTCGATGATGATTCCTCTGAGCCCGGTTCCCCTCAGCCTGAGTGCGTGTCAATTGGTTCACAAGAACCTTCACGTTGCGGTTCTTTCTGGAACTGTAATCAAGTCCTAAACTTGGCTGGAGCGACCAGGGACTGACGCAATAGGATCAGGCAGGCTCCCTCGGTCACGGACCGGGTAGATAAGAGTTCCTTGCAGTTGTGGCAGTGCCTCCGATTTGCATGCGACCCTCCCCACGGATCCTCAGCACGTGTCTATGGGGCAGCAGTCGATCCGTGATGGTCGCAACTATGACGGTTTCGCCGAGAAGTTTGTCCCATGCGGTATTGACTGGCTGAGGCGGTTGCTTCTCCGGCGTCGACTCTGGAGCAGCGTTTGGCTGCTGCCAGAACTCTGGCCCCAATCCCAGCCCTGCTTGGAGGTCACACATCAGCCCCCTTCCTGACTACTTGTTACATACCCTTCTCAGGGGCTACACGGGGATTTCAGCAGAATGGCAGACCACCCAAGTTGGTATAGGCCCTTTCCAACTGACCTTGCAGGCTGCTCGGCACACACCCGCTCAACTGGTTATCGCTTAGGTCCAGCACTGTCAGGCTGGCGAGTTTGCCCAGCTCCGGCGATATTTCCCCGCTCAACTGGTTCTCACCGAGAATCAGTTGTTCCAGGTTGGACAGGTTCCCCAGCTCTACCGGTATCTCGCCACTCAATCGATTTTGGGACAGGACCAGCCATTCTAGGTTGGCAAGGTTCCCCAGCTCCGCCGGTATCTCCCCCCTCAACCGGTTCTCGGGCAGGTCCAGCACTATCAGGCTAGAGAGCTTGCCCAGCTCTGCCGGTATCGACCCGCTTAACTGGTTCCCGGTGAGGGATAGATATTCCAAGTTGACGAGGTTGGCCAACTCCACTGGTATCTCCTCGCTCAGCTGGTTCTGGCCGAGGTCCAACCATGTCAGGCTCGCGGGGTTGCTCAGCTCAGGCGGTATCGTCCCGCTCAACTGGTTCCCAGTAAGGGACAGCGATCTCAAGCTGGCGAGGTCGCCCAACTCCGGCGGTATCTCCCCGCTCAATTGGTTCCCAATGAGGGATAGATATTCCAAGTTGACGAGGTTGCCCAACTCGACCGGAATCCCCCTGCTCAGCTGGTTCTGGCCGAGGTCCAGCCATGTCAGGCTGGCGAGGTTCCCCAGTTCCGGCGGTATTTCCCCGCTCAACCGGTTCGCGCTGAAGTCCAGCGATTTCAAGTTGGCGAGGATGCCCAACTCCGGCGGTATCTCCCCCCTCAATTGGTTCTCGTTAAGGTACAGCGCTGTCAGGCTGACGAGGTTGCCCAACTCCGGCGGTATTTCTCCGCTCAACTGGTTCTCATAGAGGTCCAGCCGTTTTAAGTTGGCAAGTTTGCCCAACTCCGGCGGTATCGCCCCAGTCAACTGGTTCTCGAGGAGGTCCAGCTGTTCCAAGTTGGCAAGTTTGCCCAACTCCGGCGGTATCACCCCGGTCAATTGGTTTTCGCGGAGGTCCAGCGATACCAAGTTGGCGAGGTTGCCCAACTCCGGCGGTATCGCCCCGGTCAAGTGGTTCTCGTCGAGGTCCAGCCATTCCAAGTTGACGAGTTGGCCCAACTCTGACGGTAACCCCCCACTCAGTTGATTGTCGAGGAGCGACAATCCATTAACGCACCCGTCGTTACTGGCGTACACGCCAAACCAATTGTCCACAGGGGAGTCGCTCAGCCAATTGTCTTTCCCCCGCCAATTGTCACCATTTGTGGCGTTGTACAACGCCACGAGTGCGTCCCGTTGCCCGGCACAGGCCGCGCTGACGCCGACAGCAGCTGTTGTCGCAGGCGCGGCAGGCTCGCGCCTGCCAGTGCAAGCAACTACTATGACTACAACCGCCAGACAGGTAACGACACCCAAGCGATACATGCGCGGTATCATTACATCCATTAGGAGCCCCTGCCAATTTCGAGCATTCCATTCACCGTGGGACCAACCGAATTCTAACCTCTCCGAGTCTAGGCCGCCAGCAAGGACTGTTGCCGAAGCCTGTACACGGGTACGATCAGGGGGCATTGGACAGAGATTGCGATGTCCCTGAGCAACGCCAGCTGTTAATGAGGTCCACAATAGTTAAGCTCGGAAAGGGCTATTCGGGCTGCCGCCACACCTGCGAGCAACGGGGTTTGCGTCCTTACGGTTCTCTTGACGTTCATAGCTGTAGCTGTCAGCCAGAGTTGAATCTGCACTTTCCCTGGGCCCACGAACCGGGTACGCCTCGGGCCGTGCATTTCCTCGGCCAAAGCGAAGGTACCTTCCGATCACACCTGTTGTTCCTTAAGAAGTCGCCGACCCACCTGAGAAGACTCGAACCGTTCAATTTGACCATCTGAGGGCATGTTCCTCCAACCACTCTCCTTGCCGGCCCGGTGGTAGTCTGCACAGAGACCGCAAAACGTTGATTCCCAGCTTCGGTCCCTCTCAATGGGGCCGCCGAGAGTAAGAATCACGCTTGCGCCCCTGGCTCGAGATGCAGCAGGTCCTGGACCTGAGTTAGATGAGCCCTGGAGGCGCCCAAGCCGGGGGGCAAGGTCAGATCGAGGACAACCTCACAGCTCCCCGGACCCCCGTCTCATTCCTCAACCAGTGCGATTGGGCTCCAGCCCCAGTGACCACTTTGGTTCTGCGGACAGTTGGGGAGAAGCCGGTTTCGGGAATTGGGACCTCGCTTGGACGATAGTACATGGTCCTGATCGTACTGGGGAGCTGCGCCAGATAACCACCGGCCGACCCGGTGGCGTCGCCTTCTTTGGTGTTGATTGAGAAATCGGGAGGTTGGAGCAACGCTCCGCAGGCGCAGTCCGGGGCATGGCCATGGGTCCGCCTTTAGCCATTTCCGTTGCTCCTATGGAAAGTTTCCTGGGAAAACCGGCCCCGGTTTCGGCATCTTCTCTTTCCACCTCGGCCCCGGCCTCTCCCGCGGCAGCCGGTGCGGGCGTCCGTAGCTGATTTGAAGCGCCCAAGCCAACTCCGCCAACTGCGCCCGCCTATACCGCCGGTAGGCCGCGGCCAGGATACGCTCAGTGTCCCGGCGCTGCCGGATGCGGAACCCCTTGGCCCTAGCCATGATATATCCATACGCCGGAGTACCCGGAGGCAGATCTTCTTCGATCTTCAAGAGGAGCGGCCGCTGGCGGCCGCCGTCATCCAGGTAGAGTCCCTGGGGCCGGCCAGACTCAGTCAACCCGAATTCCCTGAATTTCAGGTCCTCCGTCGTCATCACCTACCCTCACAAGAGAATTCAGGGTCCCCTCTGCCCTTAGGGTCCGGAGAGTCCTTGCGGGCCGCAGCAAGCGGATTTCGTCTTGTTGGAACGGAAACCCGAATATTGGAACAAAGCCGGGTGGGCAGGATAGGGTGCTGTTGGCGTTTGCCGCCGCTGCAGAGATAACTCACCGGGGCGGGGACTGTGGTTGTTGGACCACGCCGACGAGGACCGGAATGAAGATACGAGTCACCAGGGCGAGGGTCAAGCGGGCCGTTACGGTCCTGGGCCGTAGGGAGCATGAGCGGGACCGTGGGGTTGGTGCTGTCCCCGTTCTTTATGCTGATTCCGGGGGTCGGGTTTTACATCGCTTGGCCCTTGGGGTCCGGCCTGTTCTTGGCGGCGGTCCTGCGGTACGACAAATGGTTGCAGCGACGGAAATCCCTGCTGACGGGGCCGGGCAAACCGATGAGGAAGGGGATACTCCGCCGGGGCCGAAACAGATAGGATGGGCGGTCGGAAATCCACATTTCATTTATCCGAAACGGATCTTGACCAAAAAGTGATTTTCGACCCCATTTTCCTGCCACTTCAAAGCTGGAAGGTCAATCACTTTACCATCACTTTTCGACTTTTTCATTTATGTAGAATGGGGTTTACCCCATAATAATATAAAATTATTTCCGCTGCGGGGGGTCTTCTTCGGAAATCGAACGTTAGAGAGGTTGAGCAAATGGCCCAAGAGACCTACAGGATACCGCCGGACGGCTGGGTGTGTTTCCACTGCGGAGAGCGATTCACGACGGTTGGCGGCGCGATGGTCCACTTCGGTCGCCGGCCCAGCAGCACGGCGGGGTGCCTGATAAAAGTTGGAGAAGAGCGGGGGCTGCTGATGGAAGTCCGCCGGCTTGAAGCGGCGCTGCGGGAACTCATTGACAACGCCTGCCGCGTCTGCCACCAAACCCTGCTGTCCAAGCGGGGAGGCCGTTTGCTTGTAGGACATGGCTGGCGGCAGGGTGGAAGGCCCAGGTTGACCTGTCTGCCAGGCTTGTGACGTTTTTCGGACCTGCAGCCCGGAATATGAAGCGTCACCATGAGGTACAAGGAGGGAGATGGCTATGGAAACCGGTTTTCAAATTACCGGGAGGGGCTGCTTTGCCGGAGAGGCGCTCACCAGCCTATTGATGGGCAATGGCATCGCTCTGGCCGTGGATGCTGACCCCACACTGAACTACGAAGAGTTCGGCGACTTCCAGGGGATGATATAGTGGCTTCACCGGTACGCGCCTTCATCAAAGGCCCGGTTTTCCGGCGCGTTGAGGGCTCCCGCCCAGTGTTTGTCGACGGCGTCGCTTTGGTCTTCAAATGCCTGCCGGACCGCGGCGATACCGGGAGTCAGGTCTGACTCCTGTTCCGTGCGAGACAGCCGGTAAAGCTCGTGGAGCTTTTTACCAAACTTCTCCGCACCCAGGCTTTCCAGCAGTTCTTGGAACAACCCCTGGCCCAAGTAATAGTTGCACAGAAACCGGCTGCTACTTGTATCCGGGTCCCACTCCGACAGCATTGCTAGAAGTCTGGCCGAAAAGTGGTAGAAGGGGTCTATACTCCTGGCAGTCCATGATGGGGGAGAGCGGTCATGCTGGGAGAGCGATCTGAGCAGAGAGGCTTGTGGGAGGCCGACCGGCTGTACATAGACCACGTGGGTCGTGGGAGCTTCTACGGTCTGCTGGCCTCGATGCGTGGGCAGCTGTTTGAAGACGAGGAGTTCGCCGAGTTGTACTGCGCTGACAACGGGAGAGACAGCGTGCCGCCGAGCCTGCTGTCGACTGCACTGCTGCTTCAGACCTACGACAGGACGAGCGACGCCGAGGCCAAGCAGGGGGCGGACTTCGACATACGATGGAAGGTGGCGCTGGGTATCGAAGTGGAAGACAGGCCATTCGCCAAGAGTACGCTTGAGCTGTTGCGGGCGCGCCTGATATTGCATGAGAAGGTGAGGGAGGTGTTCGAGCGCAGCCTGCGGTTTGCGAGGGAGACGGGATACCTGAAGAGTCGTCGGATGAAGGTGGCTCTGGACACGACCTACATCCTGGGGCGAGGGGCGGTGAAGGACACCTACAACCTTCTTTCGGACGGGATAGTCAAACTGGTGGGTGCGCTGTCGGAGGTGGAGAGGAGCGATTTGTATGAGTGGGCGGCAGCCCGGGGATACGAGAGATATGTCGGCTCCAGCGTGAAGGGCGATGCGTGCATAGACTGGGACAACAAGAAGGCTCGCGCAGCTCTTCTGGGCAGGATAGTGGGGGACGCAGACAGGCTGCTGGAGCTGTCCCAGCGGACACAGGGACTATTGGACGAGGACAGCACCGAGCGCCAGCGGATAGTGGAAGCGTCCGAGCTGCTGGGGCAGCTGTTGCTTCAGGACGTCGAGCGCACCGAAGAGGGGGTGGGGCTGAAGGAGGGAGTGAGCCGGGACCGTATGGTGTCGGTACACGACCCCGAGATGCGCCATGGGCACAAGAGCAGCAGCAAGCGGTTCGAGGGACACAAGGCGTCGGTGGTAGTGGACACCGACTCACAGGTGATCACGGCTGTGGACGTGCTCCCCGGCAACGCTTCAGATAACGTCGGCGCGCTGGAGTTGGTGGAGCGCAGCGAGGAGGGTACGGGCTCTGAGGTTGAGGAGACCATTGGGGACGCGGCCTACGGTGATGGTGGTACACGTCAGTCGTTTGCCGATGCCGGACGCACACTGATAGCCAAGCTGCCCCGACGCCCGGACAGCAAGCGTTTTCCCAAGGAGGACTTCGAGATAGACCTGGAGTCGGGCACCTGCCCCGGCCCCGCGGGACATACCACCCGGAAGTTGTACAGGATGGGTACCCGGACCGACAGAACGGGTCGCACCCACCAACTGAGAGCCTTCTGGTTCGACGCGGCGGTCTGCGGAGTGTGCCCGCTAAAAGAGCGGTGTGTGGGATCAGGAAAGGGCAGCGGTCGGACGGTGAGACTTCATCCGCAGGAAGCGATGCTTCAGCCGGCTCGTGCGTTGCAGAAGAGCGAAGGGTATGCAGAGTATCGTCAGCGGCGGGTGGTGGTGGAGCACAGGTTGGCGGGTCTGGTACAGCTTGGAGTGAGGCAGGCGCGGTACATCGGACGTACCAAGACGCTGTTCCAGCTGTTGATGGCAGCGACGGTGGCCAATCTGACACTGGTGGCTGGCAAAGTTGGGAGGATGGGCGGAACCTACTCCGAAATCGACTCTCGGTCCGCTGATTTCTCTCTTGCCGTCATCTCCACAGCCTGGTGGAGCACCATTCTGGCCGGGCAGAGTGGGTCGTTGACCCGGACTACTTCGGTTTCACCACCCTAATCGCTCCTCGCCAAAGGGGTTTTCGTCCGCACTTCTAGGTCGTGGGCTTCGCAGTCCTTCCGTAGGTTTATCAACTGCCCTTGGCTCAGTCCGTTTTCAAGGCCGTGCATATACTCCACCGTGTTCGCTGCGCCTTCGTCAATCCAGTCCACGTTGCCACTCCAAAAATAGTGGGCAACTTCATGGACGAGACCGGCTTGGAGGCTGCACCACTCCTAGGTGCCCTGCCGCTGTTCATACGCGGGCCGATAGCTGATGGCAAAGGCGTAATTGGTGCCGGGGTAGTCACTGGTGACGGCCTGATCGATCAACAGCAATATTACGTGGTCAACGGGCAAGGGTAATCCCATTACCCGTTCGACGAACTCCACCGCATCCTTGACGGCTCCGGCAGTCCCCGGCCTGGATTGGGTCCCGGTGCGGACAATGCTGACCTTTAAGCCCGGTGTGAGTTTCGTCCCGCTGGACACGGTTTCAACAGTGGCGTAGCCGGGGTCCAGCAGCCGGCCGATTTCTTCGGCGTCTCGGACGGCTCCGGTTGCCGCAACCAGCGTGGTTTGAGCATCGGTGATGCCCTCTTGGAAGGTGGGGTGGTCCATGAGCGACTCGGTCAGGTCCTCATACGCCAAGGTATATATCCCGTGTATTGCGAGGACATCGCCGGTGTCCGGGGATTCCAAGAATGGCATGGGAATCATCGCGGTGGTGGCCTGTGGAGCTTCATACCCCACCCGCTTGAGCCAGTAGATGATGTTGTGTTCCGTCTCCGAGACAGCATCTTGAAGCCACGGCATCCCCAAGGCCGCCCGCAGATTGGCGACATCTTCAGCGCCCATGTAGATCAGTTCGTCGATGGTGCCGGTCTCGAGCTCGGAGAGTCCGTCTTGGACCCAGGGAAACCGCTGTATTTGCCGGTACAGGTCACGGTAAGCCCTTTTCAACCACCGGGTGAGTTCCGTGTCGTGGAGTTCAGCCAGAGAAGGCGTCACGGTCGGCGTTGGTTTCGGCGGCAGCGGTGTGGCTGTCGGCGTCGGGCTAGGCATTGGCGTGGGCGTCGGGGACGGGACCGGCGTAACTGTCGGGTAGGGTGTGGCCCTGGGATAAGGCGTAGCCGTCGGCCTTGGTGTATAAGTCAGGTACGGCGTTGGGGAAGGCGATAGTGTATAGGTTGGGGCCAGGGTGTAGGTCGGCAGGGCCGTTTGTGTCGGATACGGCGTCGACGTGGGTAGGGCTTGGATTATCGCAGTCACGGGTGCCCCGATGTCGGGAGTGGGTGCCGGTGCTTGCGTAGAACAGGCCATGACGAACAGGAAGCCCAGAACAATAAAAAGCGGTTTGCCGAAGCGAGGCATCGTAGGGTGCCCCCTTGTGGCTAGGATTCGGTCACTTGCCATAGCCACCGGGTCCTTGCGTAGCCAAACAAGAGGGCAGGCTGCCGAACCCTATAGATTGGGTCTACGCAAGGAATTAAGGGCAAATCGCCCAGAGGCTATGGCAGCGTTAATATATCTTACCTATGGGGGAATTGAAGGGCGGTGCTGCTTGGAATCGCGACAGTGGTGGCTTTCTTCGGGCGCGGACGGACTTCTTGATAAAATCAATACCTTGAACTAGGAAATTCCGATTAGTTTCCGCCTAATACTACAGTCGCAGATGTAGGGCAGGTAGAATAGGGGCATTCAACGAGTGGTGAGGTGAGGCGGTGATTGTTGTGAAAGATGAAGCGGCGGAGGTCACCCGGTGGGCCGAGGGCATCGACCAAGTGCACCGGTGCATAGCGGGAAGATTCCGGTGACCGGAGCCGCGCCGCCGGGTTCTGGACTACCTGGGTGGTCTGCTCAGTGCAGTGGAGCGCAAGAACGGTTGGCAACTGGCGGAGCAAGCTGGCGACGCAACTCCCGACGGGGTGCAGCGCCTGTTGTACAACTACCGTTGGGACCCGGACCTGGTTCGCGATGACTTGAAAAACTACCTGATGGAGCATCTGGCCGACACTGGCGCGGTTCTGGTGGTGGACGAGACCGGATTCCTCAAGAAAGGGGAGAAGTCGGTTGGGGTGCAGCGGCAGTACAGCGGGACGGCGGGACGGATCGAGAACTGTCAAATTGGCGTTTTCCTGGCCTATGCCAGTGCCAAGGGCAGAACCCTGCTGGACCGGGAACTGTACCTGCCCCAGGTATGGGCGGAGGACTGGGAGCGGCGGCGGGAGGCCGGGGTGCCGGAGAGTGTCGGCTTTCGGACCAAGCCGCAACTGGCCCAGCTAATGCTGGAGCGGGCGCTGGCATCAGGAGTCCCCTTCGGCTGGGTTGCCGGAGCTGAGGTTTATGGCAACGACCGCGACCTGCGGCGGTGGCTGGAGCGAGAGGGAATTCCCCAGGTGCTGGCCATCAGGAGCAACGAGAAGCTGTGGGCTTTGACCGACAAGGGTCCCCGTCAGGTGCGGGCTGACCGGCTAACGTCACAGGTTGACGAGTTGGGTTGGACCAGGTGCAGCGCCGGCAACGGGGCCAAGGATCCCCGGGTCTACGACTGGGCCTTGGTGGAGGTCCGGCCCCTGAGAGAGCCGGGGAAGGGCTACTGGCTGCTGGCCCGGCGCAGCATTGCCAAGCCCGGGGAGCTGGCTTACTACCTATGCTTCGGCCCGGCGGGAACGGCCTTGGAGGAACTGGTGCGGGTGGCTGGGACCCGGTGGGCCATCGAGGAGTGTTTCGAGGAGGCCAAGGGACAGGTGGGACTGGACCAGTACGAGGTGCGGCGGTGGGACGGCTGGTACCGGCACATCACCTTGGCGATGCTGGCGCAGGCGTATCTGTCCGTGATCAAGCATCAGGCCAGATCAGGCCATGGAAGGGGTAGAAAAGGGGGCTATTACGGTCCGGATGACGCACTGATTCCCATGACGGTCCCGGAGGTGCGCCGGCTGCTGACCCGCCTTGTATGGACGGAGAACCAACTGCCTGATTTCATCCTGTCCTGGTCCTGGTGGAGACGGTGCCACCAAGCCAGAGCCCGACAATGCCACTACAAACGCCGCCTGTCAAATCTGCGACTGTAGTACTAAGCCAAACGGAACCACCATCAGTGTTCTACTCTGCCGTGTCGCGATGGATACCCAACTTACGGGCGATGTCTCGAATCGACTGCCGGTTACGCTGCACCTTCCATCTTGCCGTCTGAAGTGGCGTGAGCTTCCTGCGTCCTTTGGACAGCTCTTTCTCTAAGCACCCGGATGAACAGGCCGTCGAACCCCTGGCAGCCGAGGGCCTCCTCGAGGCGGTGGCAGGTCCGGGCCGACGGGCAGCGGGTCCCGTTCATCAGGCGGGAGAGGTAGCCAGACGAGACGCCCGCCTGACGGGCCAGGTCGTTCTGGCTCAGGCCGAGGCGCTCAAGACGGTCCCACACCTCCCTTGGGTTCAGCTTCCACCTCCCGAAGCTATATTTGTCGATGTCTATATCCTTCCACATTGAGGGGGCGTCTTTATCGATGTCCCTACCCGCCCGCATTGACGAGATGTCTTTATCGACGTTCCTATTATCCAACATCGCCAAGCTGTAGCTTTCAGCGTACATACCCCTTCTCCTCCGGGGAAAGCCCCTCGCCCCCCTCGACCGGGCGGCCGTGGCCGTCGCCGTCGCCGTCCGTCCCGTCTCCCCCTCCTTCCGAGGCAGCCAGTAGGCGGCGCGCGATTATGCGGGCCAGGCCCCGCAGGCCCTGCAGCCGCATCTCATCTTGCTCCTGGGTGAGCCTTGGCTTTTTACTCAAACAAACCGCCCAACTGGACTCCGGCACAGATTGAGTGGGCGCGCCGGGGATGCGCGTCTCAGGAGATAGGCTGGATATGGTGTCATACTCGACTTTAGCAACAAAAAATGTTATCGCCAACCGAAATAGATCTCAATTACCATGTCCTATTGCCAATTGCTGCCAAAAATGCAGCATTTCCCAGGGCATTTTGTTGCATGATGAGCTAAGGGTCTGTTGAAAAAGCAGGCTTGAGGAGGCATTTAATTGCGAGTCGGGGCTTTGCGCCAGAAGTCCAGGCTGCACCAAGAGTCTGATTCACACCTCACCGACGGTGCAGGCCTTGGCCGGCATTTGTGCCGAGGTGTAGGCGCCGGCGCTAGCCGGGGGCAGGTCGGCGAATCCTTCCCAGTCTACGCCCGGTCTCTCTGTCTCCAAGTCCATTTATGGAACAGTCTCTTCCCTAGGAGCGTTGACAAATCCTGCAGCGGACGCCCTGAATCACCTAATTCCGGCTGCGAAACTGACTTGCAGCCCCGTCTTGCCGCAAGTCCAAATCCCTGTACACGCCTACGACATCAAACCTGTCCCGTGGCGCATCAAACTCTATACGGCAGGTCACGCATGCAGCATCTATGAGGGGTCTATGTCGAGACCGGCGAGCAACCGGCAGTTGCTCCTTGCACATTAGGTATCCAGTGCGATACCATAGGTAGGATATAGGTCAAATTCACGACCGCGGGGAATCGGCGATGCACGGCTCGGAGACAACCACAAAGTACCCGGCAACCGAGGAGCACATGACGGCTGCCCTAAACGCTGCCCTGGCAACGGGAGACCTGAACCGCATCATGGGCGTGTTGGGTGAGATGACCCGCGCCCACCGGATGAGAAGGGTTGCCCAGGAAACGGGCCTGGGAAGGGAAAGCCTCTACAAGTCCATGCGGGCGGGCGCAAGCCCCGAGTTCGCCACCGTGCTCAAGGTCGCCCGCGCCCTTGGCTTCAATCTACAGGTAGAGCCTATTCTTGAAGAACCTGAACTAAACCACAGAGGCGGCAAGCACGCTGGTCACGCTGGTAAGGAAGCGGGTGCGGCAAAGGCCTTATGCCAAGCCCTCCCGGCCCATACATCACAAACAGCAAGACTTCGGCTTTCCAGCCCAAGAGAGGATTGAATGTCTGAAAAGGCAGGTTTCATCTTGGGCTTCCAACCAGGCGGCAAGGAGAGGTTTGGCTGGAGTATTTGCTATGCGGGACCGGATGACTTGACACTGCTAAGGACCGGCTGGTCCAGCGACGCACAAGGTGCATTCGACAGCGTGATTGAATGCATCAAGTCCCTCGAGATCCCCGGAAACCCGGCTGTCCTGGCAGCGGGGATTGATGCTCCGATGTTTTGGAGTACTGCCGGGGACCGGGAGGTGGACCGGGCTCTACGGAAAGCTCTTCCACCCGGGCGAAAGAATTCCGTCTTGCACGTTAACAGCATACCGGGGTCTAACTTGATGCAAGGTGCATTGTTGGGCAAGCTACTCCACGAAAGATACGGGAGTGATGGATTTCGCATTACGGAATCACATCCCGTTGCATTGTACCTATTGCTCGAGGCTCGTGTTCAGTCACAGGAACTCGAGGCATTAGAGGCATTGACTGAAGACCTTGAGGACTATGACGAAATTAACGCCACCCTTTGCGCTTACGGCGCGTGGTCAATGCTCCAACCGTTGTCCGCTTGGCGAGACCTTTACCTCTTGGAACCCCGGCCGGTCCAGCCCTTCGGCACTCCGGTGAGCTATTGGATGCCAGTGGAGTAGGAATCTTGGCAAAATGGTAGAGTATCCTGGCCAGTCCCAGGCAAATACGTCGACAAGTCCAATTGACCTTGAATCGGAAGGAGGAGGACGGATGAATAAGCAGCTACAACCCCTCACCCCGGCGGCCCTCTACGCCAGGGTCTCCAGCGACCGCCAGGACGTGGACCTGTCCGTGTCAGCTCAGCTCCGTGCCTTGCGGGACTATGCCGAGAAGAATGGGTATGCCGTCGCCCGGGAGTACGTGGACGAGGCCGAGAGCGGGCGAGCCGCCGATAGGCCCCAGTTCCAGCGGATGCTGGACGAGGCGGGCCGGCCCAATGCCCCTTTCCGGGAGATTCTGGTCTGGAAGTTCTCCCGCTTCACCAGGAAGAGAGAGCACGCCGTGGTCTTCAAGTCCATGCTCCGGCGGCGGGGCATCCGGGTGGTCTCCATCACCGAGCACGCCGACGACTCCCCCACGGGCAAGCTGATGGAGGCCATCATAGAGAGCGTGGATGAGTTCTACAGTGAGAATCTGGCCCAAGAGGTCATGCGGGGGACCCGTGAGTCAGCTTCTCGCGGGTTTTGGGTAAGTCCTAGTGCTCCCTACGGCTACAAGCGGGTCTTTGTCGCCGACGGCCCTAAGAAGCGCCCCAAGCTCGAATTGGACCCGCCGGCTGACTCAGTGGTCCGACGAATTTACCAGTTGGCCGGACAGGGGAAAAGCACGTTGGACATCACCAAGATTTTCAACCGGGAAGGTATCGCCAGCCCGCGAGGTAATAGGTGGCTCAAGACTACCATCCACCGGATATTAACCAACGAGGTGTACACGGGCACCCTTGTATGGGGAATTACCGCCAAGGACAGGGTGCCGCCCGTGCGGGTGGAGAATGCCTTCCCTGCTATAGTTTCTAGGGAGCAGTACAGCCGGGTTGCGAGGATGATGCAGGCTAATGCGCCTGCTAAACAACACCCCCAAAGGACAGCCAGCCGGTACCTGCTCAGCGGGCTTGCGAAGTGTGGGAAGTGCAACAAGGCATTGATTGGCCAAGAAGCGAAGAGCGGGCAATATGCCTACTATGTTTGCCAATCTCTGATCAAGCGGGGACAGGGAACGTGCCATACTCCAAGGCTCAATGCGGAGCGGTTTGAACGGACGATCATCGACCAGATCAGGAAAAATATCCTTACCGAGAGCAACCTCAGGACCCTCGTGGAGTTGGTCAACGAAGAGTTGGACGAAGTGCTTCAGGAACAGAGGGAGCGGCTGGAGGCTGTCAACGAGGAATTGGTTGAAGTGCGCCGGCGAATGGACCGGCTGTGGCACGCGGTTGAGAGCACCGACTTGGAAATCAACGACATCATCCCCCGCTTACGGGTACACCAGGAGCGCCAGGAAAAGCTGGAGGCGGCCGCAGACGAAGCTCGGGCTGCCTTGTCAAAACGTCCATCCCGCTTGAACGAGGTGGCGATTGCGTCCTACGCCCAAGAGATGAGCGAGTTCCTCATGGAGAGCGAGCTAACCGAGTCCAAAGCCTTTATCCGGTCTTTCGTAAAGGAGATTGTGGTCGGCCCTGGTCGAGCGATTGTCCGCTACACGATGCCCTTGCCTGAAGACAGTCCCATTGGGGGTAGAGAAGCCGAGGAAATACGAATCGGCGACCCGGTTCTGTCTACAGTACATGATGGCTGGGGATCGAGGATTCGAACCTCGGCTACCTGATCCAGAGTCAGGCGTCCTACCGCTAGACTAATCCCCAAGGCTGCGGGTATCCGGCAGTTTTCCCAACGCACGGGGAGGGCGTTCATAGGGAAACAGCGATAGATACGATTATAGCATTAACCGGCCCAACTCCTGTCAAGCGCAAGTTGTCGTGCCAGCTTGACAACCATAGGCTTTTGCACCAGAATCACCGGATGCAGTGGGTAGAACCGGCACAGTCTATTACGCTTCTTTATCGACCTACGACTGCATCGAGTCAACACAGACCAACAGAAATGAGGATTACATAATGACCTCTACGGCTAGCGCCAACAGGTCCACAGTAACTGTAGGCGATACTCAGGTGGAGATGTTCTCCGGCGGTTCAGGCCCGGATTTGCTGTACCTGCACGGCGCGGGAGGGAATCAGGGGTGGCAGGCGTTTCATGAGGAACTGTCGCGCACCCATAAAGTGTATGCGCCTTCTCTGCCCGGATTCAACGGCACGTCTAGGCCAGGTTGGGTGTCCTCCATTACCGATGTGGCCCACTTCGCGCAGTACTTGACCCAGGCTTTGGGTTTGGGCCAGTATGTTTTGGTAGGCTCCTCCATGGGGGGATGGGTGGCGGCCGAAATGGCGGCGATGTCCCAGCATCAACTGAAGGGCTTGGTGTTGATTGACCCGGTGGGGATCAAGCCCAAGAAAGGGGAGATCGCCGAAGTTTTCATGGTAGGGGCGAACGTCCGGGCAAAGCTAAGATTTCACGATACATCGCAGGTAGCCAACTACGAAGAGTATGCTCGGGACCTGACCCCGGAAGAAGTAAACACCGACCACGCCAATAGGGAGATGGCCTCCCGTCTCTGCTGGCGGCCTTACATGCACAACCGCAGCTTGCCCCATTATCTCCACAAGGTGACGATTCCGGCCCTCATCGTCTGGGGTAGACAAGACGCCATCGTCCCGGTGGAGTGTGGCGAACTCTACCAACAAGCCTTGGGCAATGCTACCCTTAAAGTCATCGACAACTGCGGACACTCTCCCCAGATTGAAAAGCCCCAGGAGTTTCAGAGCGTAGTAGGGGAGTTCTTGAGCAAACTGAAGTAACGTCCTCTTGTACCGCCCGTTGCTCCCGTGGCTGGGTTCAACTTATTATCTCAAGGTCTCGCCAGCGGGTAATTTCTTCCTCGCTGTATCCCAACTCCTTAAGGATCTCCATGCTGTGCTGGCCTAGGGCCGGAGAGGCGGATGCTGTCGGCAGCGGGGTGTCGCTGAACTTGGCGGGAGGTCCGACGGCCTTCACCTTGCCAACCGTTTTGTGCTCGACCTCAACCAGGAGGCCGTTGGCCTGGATTTGAGGGTCGTCGAACAACTCCTCGATGAACCGGACCGGCCCGGCGGGAATGCCCTGTTGGTCGAAGAGCGCCAGCCACTCGGCGGAGCTTTTCTGCCGGAACACCGCTTCGGCTCGTTCCATGGTCGACTGGGCATAAGCCTGGGCCTCGGGTGAGTCAGGGGGGTGGCCCGGGTCAAGGCTCACGTCGGTAAGTCCCAATACCTCCAACAAGCGCCGCCGCAGCGGGTCGCTAAGACAGCCAACACCAATGGGTCCGTCCCGGGTCATGTATACCCGGTAATAGAGGTTGCCGTGGTGGAGCAACCGGCGGCTGGCCGGAGAGATAGCAACCATCTCCTCGAAGGACGCCGAAGCGGCCCGCTTGGCGGTGATTTGTTCCAGTGCCTTATCCCGCCGCTCCTTGTCTTGCGATTCCACTTGGAGCAGCCGAGGCCCCAACAATGTCAGGGCGGACGCCAAAAGAGTGGTCTCCACCTTCTGGCCCCGGCCGGTGCGCTCCCGAGCGAACAGCGCAGCACAAACACACCAGGCTAGGCCCATTCCCGAGTAGCAATCAATCAACGGGCTGGACCAGACCCATTGAGGAATGCCGTCAATCGTTTTATTTTCGGCCGCTATCATTCCGCTCATGGCTTGCAGGATCATGTCGTAGCCGGGCCGGTGGGAGTCGGGGCCCTCCCGTCCATAAGCAGTTAGCTCACAGTAAATCAACCGGGGGTTCAGGTTGGCCAGGGTTTCATAGTCTACCCCCAGCTTTGCCGCTACGTCTGGCCGGTAGTTTACCAGCGCCACGTCTATATCCGGTACTAGCCGCTGCAAGACCTCCTTTGCCTCGGGCTTAGTTAAGTTCAAAGGCAGGCTGCGCTTGCCCCGGTTGAAGGTAATAAAATTCCGGCTTTCGGTGGGCGCAAAGCGTTGGGTCAAGCGCCAGGGCTCCCCCCAAGGAGGCTCGACTTTGATGACGTCGGCGCCCATCTCGGCGAGTAATCTTCCAGCCAGGGGCGCGGCGATGATCTCGCTAAAGTCCAACACTCTAATGCCTTGGAGTGGCCCCGGCATGGTTTACCTCCTAACGTAGTGGAACGTTCCCGCCCTGCTTCACCGAGTAGCTAAACGGGTATGGTATAATTGAGAGCGTCGGGGCGTGGCGCAGCCAGGTAGCGCACCTGCATGGGGTGCAGGGGGCCGCCCGTTCAAATCGGGCCGCCCCGACCAGTGACCCGCAAACGAGGCGCTCCGCCGTTACTTAGCATATGTAACGGCTTTTTTGTTGGGCGGCAGCGAGATGCTTCCTTGACTCCGCCTTACAAGCCCTTACAATCATCTCATATTAGGACGGGAGAAAGAAGATGCGCTTGGAAGGCAAAGTCGCTCTAATCAGTGGGGGAGCCCGGGGAATGGGGGCTGTCGAAGCCAAGCTGTTTGCTGGCGAAGGAGCCAAGGTGGTGATCGGCGATGTGTTGGAGGATGAAGGCCGTCAAATAGAGGCGGAGATAAACGAGGCGGGCGGCGAGTGCTTGTTCGTCCGGCTGGATGTTACCAATGAGGCCCACTGGGTAGAGGCCGTTGACGCGGCGGCGTCTCGATTCGGCAAGCTGGACATCCTGGTGAACAACGCCGGCATCGCTCGAGTTTCCAATGTGGAAGACACCTCGGAGTCAGAGTGGGACTTGGTGATGGCGATTAACGGCAAGGGGGTGTTTCTCGGCACGAAAGCGGCCATACCGGAGATGCGGAAGGCGGGAGGGGGGTCGATCGTTAATATATCGTCCATCGCCGGCATGGTCGGTGGCAGAACCTCAGCCTACGCCGCCAGCAAGGGAGCGGTCAGGCTGCTAACTAAGTCCACGGCTATCCAGTACGCAGCCGAGGGTATACGGGCCAACTCGGTGCATCCCGGTGTCATTGAATCGCCAATGACGCTCCCCATCATGCTGGACACGGCGGAAGGCCGTGAAGAAGCCGTCTCCAGGCACCCTCTGGGGCGGATCGGCCAGCCCCATGAGATCGCCTATGGGGTGTTATTCCTGGCTTCTGACGAATCATCGTTCATGACGGGGAGTGAGCTGGTCATTGATGGGGGTCTGACCGCCCAGTAATTACCCGGCCGCTTTATTGCCCCAGACTATTGAACCAGGAAGGAGAAAACGAGATGGCTGTTGGAATTATCGTGCCCCTGCCCGCCTATACCGTTGATCCGGCTTTTATTGCCCGGAAAGCCGAAGAATTGGGCTTCGAGTCCATCTGGTACCATGAGCACCCCATCTTGCCGGTGCACAGCGCCAGTCCCTTTCCCTCCACCGGAGGCGACATCCCTTGGACCTACCGGCACTTTACCGACCCCTATATAGCTTTGGCCAGAGCCTCCGCAGTCACCAACAAGATCAAGCTTGGCACCGGCATCACCTTGATTCCGGAGCGAAACCCGCTGGTGCTGGCCAAGGAGATTGCGGCCCTGGACCAATATAGCGGCGGGAGGTTTCTCTTCGGCATCGGGGCTGGCTGGAACCGAGAGGAAACTACCATCATGGGCGGCGATTTCGAACACCGCTGGACCCAGACCCGTGAAGCGGTCATGGCCCTGAAGGAACTGTGGACCAAGGATGAAGCGGAGTTCCACGGGCAGTACTACGATTTCCCGCCGGTCTATTGCTACCCCAAACCCGCTCAAAAGCCCCATCCGCCGGTCATTCTAGGAGGGCAAGCCCCCAACGTCCTGCAGCGCGTCGTGCGGTGGGGCGACGGGTGGCTTCCCAACCGGGTTACGCCCGGCCAGATCGAGGAGAGCCGCAAGATTCTGGATACCCTGGCGGCTGAGAGAGGACGGGACCCGGCCTCAATTACCATATCGGTATTCGGCCGGCCCCCGGATACGGATAGAGATCAAGTGGAGGCTTTCCTGCACGCCGGCGCGGACCGGGTCGCTGTGTGGCCCGAGCACTGTGATACTGAAGCTGAGATGAATGAGCAATTGGAGAGAATGGCCGAGGCATTGGTCCGGTAGGGAGTTGTTCAAAGCTCTCTTTTCGCGGGAGTGGCGATGGAGAACCTTCAGCGTTTAGTTTATCGTTCACGCATCAGTAAATTTGCTCAGCCGGGACCGAAGACTTCGACCGTTGCACTTGGATAATTGCCGCTGTAACCACCAACACCAGTGGTGTAAATGAGATGGTGTATAGAGCGAAGCCAAGGTCCCCTGTAACTTCTTGTACGAATCCCACCAGCAATGGTCCGGTGCCCGAACCCAGCCATACGGCGGTTAGCAGAAAGCCCACGCCCACCGCTACCTCTCGGGGCCTTATTCCGGGAAGCTGGTACACCATAATCATGGACATAGGGAAGTAAAGGAAGGCCATGCCCCGCATTACCGGCATCAATAACAACAGCGGGACCGAGGCTAGCGACAACATTCCAAGGTTGGTGCCAATGATAACAACGGCGGACCCTGCCAGCACCAAAGTCTGACGCCGAGCTAGTTCCGGTATGGAGTTCACCAGAATTGTGGCCGGACCCGCCGCCAACTGGATAATCCCTAGAGTGATTCCAGCTATGGTCAGAGAGACCTCCAGGGTTTGCTGGG
The DNA here is from genome assembly GCA_965197565.1 of Dehalococcoidia bacterium. Taxonomy (GTDB): domain Bacteria; phylum Chloroflexota; class Dehalococcoidia; order Lucifugimonadales; family UBA3495. Next base: position 462,147 of record CBDANK010000002.1, on the reverse strand, counting down.
CGTAGGTAGGCCAGAACACATCGAAAGAGGCCATAGAAAGATTCCCCGAGCACATCCCTAGGCCCAGCAACCACAACTGCTTGTATTTCAAGGCATTGAGCAAGGGGCTTTGAAGCTGCGACCCCATCCGCGCCTCGTACTCAGCGGACACTCGTTCCTTTCCCAGAATGACCCACAGTACAGTGGACAGAACACCCATGCCGCCCATGACGTACAGGAGATTGCGCCAACTTCCCAGGGTTTCAAGAAGCAACGGCGTCAAGAAAAGGGCGCCCCCCAGCACTATGCTGGTGACTCCAAAGATAACGCCCTGGGTGAAAGCCAGCCGGCTGGCGGGGGTCCACTGCTGTATAATCAAAGCCCTGGGGGGCTGACTGGCTGCGAAGCTGAGGCCCAGGGCGATTCGTCCCACAATCAGAATTGCAATGGTGGGAGACCAACCTTGCAGTAGGGTAAATACTCCGATCCCCAGAGAGCTTAGCGCCACTATCCGCCAAGGTGGATACCGGGACAGCCATAGAGCGATGGGAATCTCAAGGATCAGATTTCCGAATACTACCGAGGCCCCCAGCCACCCCTGTTGCGATGGCGACAGCCCGAGTTCTTTGCTGATATCCGGCAACAGGAGGCCAATGACAAATATCGATGAGAGGGCGGTCGATACACTTAAGGTGAGGGTGGTAATAACCACCCACCTGTAGGTGGGCACCTGCTCCTCGCGGTAGGTTGCCATTACTTCATCACAGTTCTCTGTTGGGCCGCTTTACCGGGATTCCACCGGTCACCGGCCGTTTTCCCTGCTATTGGATTCTAAAGGATGGTGAAGAAGTTCACCAAGCAGCAACACAACAACGCCGCATCAAACGGCAACCGGAAATTCAGGAAGCTGCCGGCGACCCAACCTATTATAGCTATGACGCGGGTATGGGCCGAGGTTACATCTGAGGCGGCCGGTCTGGAATCTCCCGAACACCGGCAATCGGCGGCAGGGAAAGCCAAGGCCGCGATTCAAGAATCAAAGGGGATGCGGCTGGGAACCGCTGTGGGGCCGGTCCTCTCGTAACGAAACTTAAACCCCGACCTCCACTCGTATCTCGGTGGGGTTTCCGGCATTAGTCTGATTTTGGTCTTGGGGGCACGCCGAGACGCATACGTATGAGTCCATCTCGGCCCGGATGATAACGTAGTCCCCCGGCTTTGTTTCAGGGGCGGCTATCGATATGGTGCCGTCGGGGGCGACAGGAAAGTTGGTAAACAGGTTTACCGGTTGGGGTATCTCGACCCCGGCCAAGCCGATGGCTTCCATCTCCTTTTCCAGGTTTTCCTCACAACTGGCGTGCCAACCCTCCACACCCAGTTCCAGGTACCGGCTGGGGTTGCAGGAAGCGAAGAGCAGGTCGTGGATGCCCGGACTATGGTCCTCCACCAGCGTCATTATGGGGCGGCGTCGTCGAGTGTAGAAGGCTTCTCCTTCCTTGGGAAAGAGGCGGCCTATGGAAGGACGGGTGTGCTCGGCGCTGATGTACTCCTTGAGGTCCTCGGCGTCGAAGGCGAAAAAGTCCACGGCCTGCCCCCCCTTGACGTCTATGACTTTGATCAACTCTCCCTTGGCGACTCTAAATGCCTTGCCGGCCCGGGCGGGCACGTCATACTCCAGACGCTTGTTGGATAGCTGTGTCATCGCTCCACCTCCGATCGTCACTCTTTAAGCCAACACCGCATTGAGGTGGAGGACTAATACACCCCGTCCAAGAATCTCCACAGTGCCGCGGCGGCTTCCTCTGCGGCTTGAACGGCCGATGACTTGTCGGCTTCGCTGCCCGCCAAGGCCCGGATTGTCTCTCGCTCTGCGCTGGCGTGCTTGATGTCCATCTCCTCGTGGACGCTGAAGAACGAGACGGAGCCGCCGCCGGCTATGCCGTAGAACTCCCTCAGTCCTCGAATCTTCTCCCGCGCCACGGCTGGCGTCTGGGATTCGAAAGCGTATAGCGCGGCCGCTCCCGCCGCTAGGGTTGCCTTGGTGGTCAGAGTGTCAAAGGTTTGGACCAGATTCCGCGTCGCTCGGGAGGGCTCACTTGACTTGACCTCCTCCCGGTCCAAGCCCAGGGCGTCACAGAACCTGAGCCAGAGTTCGACGTGGTTCTCGTCTCCGTATTCCTCATCCCATAGATTGACCAAGAGCGACTGTCTGACCTCCGCATCGTCGCAGCGATGGTGGAGGCCGCTGAGGAACCTCGGGTACGCTTTCTCGAAGTGGTAGTACTGGGCGGCGTACTTCTTCAGCGAGTCCAGCGGCAGAGTGCCCTTGGTCCACGCTTGATAAAAAGGATGCTCCAGCAGGCTCCGTCCTTGGATGGTCTCATCGATGCGGTCCATCAAATCCTTAGACACCTACGCCCTCCATGCCGACTAAGTTGCTTTTCGGTCCCGGCCTCCGAGTGTAGCAACGGCCAACTACCCAGTCAAGATACCGGCTGCTCCCCCTCGGAAAGGGTAAACATCAATCCAACTCGTTGAGAAAGTCACCCATGAGCCGGTTAGTCGTCTCCGGCGTCTCGATGCTGGGGTCGTGGCCGATTTCCTTTAACCACTCCATGCGAGACCCCGCAATCTTTTCTTCCAGGACCTTACTCCCTTCCACCGCGTAAAAGTCTTGACCGCCGCAGATGATGAGTGTCGGGGCCTTTATCCGTTCCACCTCGCTCACGATGTCGAAGACCTGGCACGCCTCAAGATCACCGGCAGCCACCATATTGTTGATACCCGCCGCATCCCTCTCGTGCTGCTCTATAATCGACCTGGAGGTATTCTTTCCAAAGTTAAATTCGTTGCCTCGCGCCCTAGCCGCCTGCGGGTCCGTCTTCCACAGGTCTATGGACACTTGAGGGATGTCCCAACTGGCCGCCGCTCCCACCAGTATCAGCCCGGTCACACCCGGATATCTGAGGTTGAAGTCCATAGAAATAGACCCGCCCATCGAGTGTCCTGCCAGGACGAACTCGGTCAGCCCTAGCGCGTTCACAAATCCCTTCAAGAAGTCCGTGTAGTCCGATACCTGGGTAGAGCCGGACCCCCCAGATTCGCCGTGTCCCGGAAGATCGACGGCTATGGGGGTATGTTCCTTGGCAAGGGACGCTATCTGTGAATTCCAGACCTTGTGATTGTCTGTGGCCCCGTGTATCAGGACCGCCACCTTGCCCTTGCCCTGCTCTATCGGGTTTGGGCACACGTAATGGATATTGTCTCGGCCTACTGTTGTGAAAGGCATAATTCCTCCACTGCCCTTTAGGCAAGTGTTAGCCCATAATCGGCGGAGCCGTAATTATAACACCCTGTCCCATTCCTACCGGGTCTGGTTAGACCGAAAGCTAATACACAGGCGCTATGGCGGCCCTAATCGTCCAGCCAGCCGTCCTGCAGGATTATCGCAATCGGGCCCAACGGATGGGGGACGACACCTCGCACGTTATTGCGGGCGCCGTACAGCATCGGCTTGAATGCCACGACAAGACGAGGCACTTCGTCGATGAGAATTTCCTGGATCCTGTCGTAGGTCACTTTTCGCTCCTCAAGGGTCTCTCCCCTGCCCCTGAGGAGCAGCTCGTCAAACTCCTCGTTGAGGAAATTCGGCGCGTTCCAGCTTCCCTGGTACTGGATGCTCATCGCTAGGTCCGGATTGGGCCGACCGGCCCACCAAGTGACGGTGAACGGTTCTACACTCCAGTAACTGTCCCAGAACAGGTCGGAAGACACCCGCTGGACATCGACCCGAATGCCGGCGGGCGCGGCGCCCTCTTTGAATGCCACTGCCATTTCGACCATCCCTGCTCCAATGTCGGATGTGTGCAGGGTGACGTCGATCCCGTCCGGGTACCCGGCCTCCGCCAGCAACTGCTTGGCCAGTTCGGGGTCGTAGACTACCGAGGCTGCATGCTGGGGCGAGAAGAGGGGGTCGTCGGATGGAATGGGGTGGTCATAAGCGATTTCGCCCCGCCCCAACTGCGCCGCTTGCAGGATGCTTTCCCGGTCCGTCGCCGCTTGCATCGCCTGCCGGACCAACTTGTTGTCGAAGGGCGGTATATCGTTTCTCATGGGCATCCCAATCCAGGCCGAGCCGGGGGTTTCTAACACCACGGTCTCGGGGTGGGCCTCGATACTGGGGACGCTCTGGAAGTCCAGGTTAAATACGACGTCCACGTCGCCGCTCTTCAACGCCTCAGCTCGGGTTGCGGCCTCGCGGACATTCAAGATGACGTACTTATCTAAGTAGGGCTTGCCCTCCTCCCAGTAGTCGGGGTTCCGCACCATCGTCACGCGCTCGCCCGGCAAGAGTTCCTCAAGCATGAAGGGCCCGGTGCCGAACGCTTCCAAGTGCAACCGCTCGACATCCACGTCGGCGGGCATTATCCGCACTTGTTGGAGCGATAAGGCGTCCAGGAAGAACGCGTTGGGGCCGACAAGGTCGAAGCGGACGGTGTAGTCGTCGAGGGCGACTATATGCTCGACAGTTGTATCGAATGTGGGCCGTATCGGAGAGTCCAGCACCGGGTCCATCAGCCGCTCAAAGGTGAAGAGCACGTCCTCGGCCTTGAAGTCTTTTCCGTGGTGGAACTTCACGCCTTTGCGTAAATGGAAGGTGTAGGACGAGAGGTCGTCGTTGGCCTCCCATGAGGCGGCCAGCTCCGGCTTCACACTGCCGTCGGGCTGGATCATGAGCAGGTTGTCATAGAGCGCTTGGGTGAGGGCTTGGTCAACTTGTGACCAAACCATGGGGGGGTCCAGGGACCCGAAGTCCGCCACCATCGCCATCGTCAGTGTGCCGCCCCTTTTCGGCGTCCCCTCCTCGGGGGCTTGGGCCAGTTCGGCGGCTTCGGCTGTCTCAGTGGCGGCCTCCGCGGCCTCCTCCGTCGCGGCTAGCTCGGCAGCGGCGCCCTCGGCTTCGTCGACCACCTCGGGGGCTTGGGCGCTCTCGGCTTCCTCCACCACCTCTGGGACCTGTGCGACCTCGGTGGCCTCTTCACCGCCGCCGCAGGAGACGACGAACAGGACCGACGCCATCGCCGCGGCGAGCAGGATCAGAAGTGGATGCAGAGTAGTTGTCTTAGATCTCATGACAGTCTCCTCCATCTGGAATACAAACCTACCAATTTGGGAAGCTGTGTGGGGATCTGAGCAGGGTCTTTCGATTCTCAATGTTAGGTGAATACAGACTACCACCCCCGGTCATTCTGAGGAGCTTGCGACGAAGAATCTAAGATGTTCCGGCAGCAAAACGGCATTGAAGACAAGGACTTTAGACCCTTCGCTATCGCTCAGGGTGACAATAGAAAGACCCTGGGGATCTGAGGGGGGTCGGATCGGCAGTCTGTTATTCAGCCGCCGAGGGCTACATTACATGTGGTTAGTTATAACTGTCAATATTGTGACATATATCACATTGTTTACGTTATATATAATGGAGTGTGACTTATTTCACAAATATAAACCATCATTATATTACGGTATTCGTAAAAACCTGATAGAATACAAAACGCACGCCGAGAAGTTAAGGCCTGTTGACACTACCAATTTCCTAGATAGGGATTGGTAGTCCAGCCTCCCACAAAGGGCGCCTCTACAACCGGCGTGCTACGGGATTTCGTAGGGGCAACCCTTGTGGTTGCCCGGTCCCCAGCATTAGTGTCAACAGGCCCTAAACTAAAGCCAAGGTGAAATGTACATATCGCTAGACCGCACTGTCAGTGGCGACCCAGTAGGGGCCCAAAGGTGAAATGAGGAGCTGCGGAGTCCTTTTGGTTGTCTTCAAGACCCCGAAATGCACATCCCACCTTGGTATTGGTTTAGTACCGTTTCAATAAAGTCTTGCTATATTATGGGAGATTGAGTAGGCTTGGGTATGATCTTCTAGGGAGGCCGTACCCGAACATGCCCGCCATCAAGTACAAAGTCGAACTGACACCATCGGAACGGTCCGGTCTGATTGAGGTATCCCGCCGGGGCAAGCCGTCAGCCCGCACGGTAAAGCGGACCCTTGCGCTGTTGAAAGCTGACGAAGGACTGCCAGACCGGGAGGTGGCTGAGGCGGTTTCGGTCAGCGCCGCCACTGTTGCCAGGGCGCGGAGACGGTTCGTCGAGGAGGGACTGGAAGCCGCAATCAACGACCGGCCACGACCAGGCCGGGGGCGCAAGCTGAGCGGCCTACAGGAAGCGCACCTCGTCGCCATCACCTGCAGCGATGCGCCCGAAGGACACACGAACTGGACGCTCCAGCTACTTGCTGACAAGGTGGCGGCGATGGAGTTTGCCGGGAGCATCTCCTTGGAGACGGTGCGCCAGATACTCAAAAAAACGAACTCAAACCATGGAAGAAGAAAGAGTGGTGCATCCCCAGGGTGAGCGGGGAGTTCGTGGCCCGGATGGAGGATGTGCTGGACCTGTACCACGAAGACTACGACCCAGAGCGTCCCGTGGTGTGTTTCGACGAGACCTCCAGGCAGTTGGTCGAGGAGGTGAGGCCGCCCATCAAAGCCAAGCCGGGACGGGTGGAACGCTACGACTGCGAGTACCGACGAAACGGTACCCGAAACCGGTTCATGTTCTGTGAACCCAAGGGCGGATGGAGACACGTCGAAGTGACCGGGCGTCGCACTGCGGTGGACTTCGCGCACCAGATGCGCTGGCTGGTTGAGCAGGCCTACCCCCAGGCCAGGGTCGTCCGGCTGGTGTTGGACAATCTCAATACCCACAAGTTGGGCTCGCTCTACGAAGCATTTGAAGCGTCCGAAGCGCGTCGTATAGCTAAGCGCTTGGAGTTTCACCACACTCCCAGGCATGGAAGCTGGCTGAACATGGCCGAGATCGAGTTGAGCGTCTTCAGTAGACAGTGTCTGAACCGCCGGACCGGCGATGCAGTGTTGCTGCGGCAGGAGGTCGCCGCGCTCGAACGCCAGCGCAACGATGCTGGCGCCGTCATAGACTGGCGGTTCTCCACGCAGGACGCCCGCAGTAAACTCCAACATATCTATCCATCAGGATTAACTTGAAATGGTACCAGATTAAAGTAAAAGACCCTGCCGGAGGAACAGGGCCTTTCAATTGTCGCCCCGGCCTATGCTGGGGCAAGCTCCGATCCGATCTTCAATGTCACCCCGAGCCTTTCGGCTAGGCTCAAGATAAACTCCGCGATGGGTCTAAAGTCCTTGACTACATTCCCTTTTTAGGGAAACTCTGAATAAAGGGTTTAAGTATGGGATACTGAGGGGAAAGGAAGGTAGTGCCCAGGGAGGAGGACTATGAAGGAGCAGCCCAGCTTTGCCGATCTTGACTATCAGCACAAGGGGCGACGGACCCGCCGAGAGGAATTCCTGGAGCGCATAGACTCTCTGATTCCCTGGCAGAAGCTGGAAAGTCGCATTGAACCCCACTATTTCCCGGGGGAGCGGGGCCGACGGCCCTATCCGTTGGCGGCGATGCTGCGGGTGCATATCGTCCAATTGTGCTACAACCTGAGCGACCCGGCCATGGAAGACCTGCTGTATGAAGCGGAGTCGGTGCGGCGCTTTGCGGGGCTGCGGCTGTCGGAACCGATTCCCGATGAGAGCACCATCCTCCACTTCCGCCACCTGTTGGAGCGGCGCCAACTGGGTCAAGGACTGTTTGAGGAAATCAAGGGCCACCTGGAAGAGCAGGGAGTGCGGCTGCGGGAGGGAACCATCGTGGACGCCACCATCATTGAAGCGCCGTCGTCCACCAAGAACCGGAGGGGGCAGCGGGACCCGGAAATGCGCCAGGTGAAGAAGTGGAACCAATACCACTTCGGGATGAAGCTGCACATCGGGGTGGATGCGGACACGGGCGTGGTGCACAGCCTCAGCGCCACCTCAGCTAACGTGCATGACGTGACCGAGGCCCACGGGTTGTTGCACGGTGGGGAGCAGCAGATATGGGGAGATGCGGGCTACATCGGGGTGCAGAAGCGCCAAGAGAATCTGGGGTTGGCGGTGGATTGGCAGGTGTCCATGAAGCCGGGCCAGCGGCGGAAACTGGAACCGGAGAGCGCTGCGGTCCTGAGGGAGAAGGTCAAGGCATCGATACGGGCCAAGGTGGAACACCCCTTCTTGGACGTAAAGCGAATATTCGGCTATGCCAAGGTACGCTACTGGGGCTTGGCCAAGAACAAGGAGCGGTTGGCGCTGCTGCTGGGGCTGTCCAACCTGAGACGGGCTCAAGCCCTTCTAGCCAGTTGACCCAAGGGGCAGTGCGCCCCATTGACCCGCATCACCCGAAATCCGGGCCTGGAAAGGGCCAGGAAACCACAAAAGAGGACAAATCGGCGGGCCGTAGGTCTCCCCACCAGCCCAAAATAACCAGAGCCTTCGATTGTTCAGAGGTTCCTTAGATACTCGGACCAAGTCCTTGCTGAAGGCTTTTAGATTCCTCGCCTACGGCTCGGAATGACATTTTCGACAACTGAAAGGACCCTGCCCGAGGAATACATCGTATTGACCGGGTCTAAGGACATGGGCATAATTGTCGACGGCAGCGGCCTGTCGATTTGGGGCGGGTCAGAAAGGTTTGCTAAGGTTTGCTTCGGAAAGAAGGAGGGTGAAACTTGGCTGATTACAGAGTCATATCCTCGGACAACCACGTTGTCGAGCCGGTGGACCTCTGGACCAGCAGGGGCGAGTCGAAGTTCGAAGGCCGGTTGCCTCACGTTGAACGTATAGACGGCGCCGACTGGTGGGTTTGCGACGGCCGGAAAGGATTTGACGTCGCTGGCGCGGGCGCCCTGGCCGGCGTCAGGTTTGAAGAACCGGAAAAGCTGAGTAGAGAGGCCCGCGTCGAAGATGTGCGTCCGGGGGGCTACATTCCCGAGGAACACATCAAAGACATGGATATCGATGGAATCGACGTGAGCATCGTCTATCCGTCAGTCGGACTTTTGCTCTACAGCGTCCCGGACGGCGAGTTGCTGACCTCAGCCTTCAGGACCTACAACGATTGGCTTGCCGAATTCTGCGGCGCGGTACCCAAGCGGCTCAAGGGTATCGCCATGCTCAACATCGATGATGTGCAGGAGGGCGTAAAGGAACTGGAACGCTGCGCCAACTTGGGCTTTGTGGGGGCGATGACCACCATTTATCCTCCCGAGAACCGGTCCTACGATAACCCGGAGTACGAACCTTTGTGGGCTGCGGCCCAAGACTTGAGGATGCCCCTTAGCCTGCACATCGGCACCAATCGTCCCGGTCCAAGTCAGGAATTTCAAGACCTCGATACCCAAAAGCCGGCCTTTATATCCAACGCCGACCATTGGGTGCGGATGTCTCTCGCCCATATCATCTTTAGCGGAGTTTTCGAGCGCTATCCAAAACTCCAAGTGGGGTCGGTGGAACAAGATTTAGCCTGGGTCCCCTTCTTTTTGAACCGGATCGACTACACTTACACCCAAAGGGTCCAGGAGTTCTTCCAAGGGTACCGGTTCAAGGAAGGGGCGCTTCCCAGCGACTTCTTTCACAACAACGTGTTCCTTGGCTTCCAGGAAGATGCCTTGGGAATAGAGTTGCGCCACCGCATAGGAGTGGGCCAATTGTTGTGGGGCGGAGATTACCCCCATGCAGAGTCGACTTTCCCCAGAAGCCGCCAGATATTGGAGGAGATTCTGGTGGACTGCACCGAAGAGGAAAAATCCATGATCGCGGGCGGCAACGCCGTCAGAGTGTACAACCTGACTTAGAACTTGATAGCCGCTCAGGCCGGATTTTCCCTTCCGGCGGTATAGAGTAGTCCCGGCGCTTGCCTTGGCGGCGCATACCGGAGAGGAGGTATCCCATAATGTCTGTTGGCGACCTCGAATACCACCTTTTTACCAGGGCCGAGATGGAGAGGCGCTATTCACGCGCTCGGGAGTTAATGGACCAGCGGGGGACTGACGCGCTTTTCATAACGGGTGAGGAGAATTTCCAGTATTTCGCTGGAACCAGCGCCGCGCTGGCTCTGCACCATTCCCTAACCAGGCCCTCGGTGTTCATTCTGCCAATGCACCGGGAGCCCATCGTCCTGACCCAGGGCAGGGACAATCTAACCCTGAGTTGCTATGTCACTGACATTCGAGACTACTTCGGTTTTTTCAAATTCCCCCACGAGCAGACCCTGGACGCACTCCGCGACGCCGGACTGAAAAACAAGCGCATTGGCGCGGAGCTGGGCCAAGAACAGCGTATGGGAATGCCCGTAGGCGCCTACCTCGATATTGTGGCGGCGCTGCCTGAGGTGGAGTTCGTCGACGCGGCCGACGTCATCATCAAGCTGAGAATGCTCAAGTCGGCGGAGGAGTTGGTGTACATCAGGCAGGCCGCCGACATCACCGGGCGGGCGCGGCAACGCTTGTATGACAGCCACCTTGCCCCCGGCATGACCGAGCGGGAAGTGGTCAGGACCCTGCGGCGCTTGATCTTGGAGGAGGGCGGAGACCGGACCTCCTTTGTACACGTCCAACTGGACGTGCAGTCCCAGCTTCCTGGGGCGAAGAACTCGTTCCATTACGACCGGCCCTTGAGAAGCGGCACTGTCATCGGCCTGGACGCCGGTGCCTACGTTCAACAATACACCGTCGACTACCCGCGGTTTGCCGCGCTGGGTAAGGCGACCGAGGAGCAGCATAGGCTTCACGAGGCGGTCAAGAGGGTGAGCAAGAAGATGGCCGACGCTCTGAGGCCGGGTGTCACCTGCGCGGACATCCACGCCGTCGGCGTCAGGGCCATCCACGCCGAGACGGGACTGGACGTACCCGCCTCGGAGATATTCGCCCGGGGTAGAATGGGCCACGGTCAAGGGATGCTCTTGACCGAACCCCCCAGCATCACTCCATCGGACCACACGGTACTCGAGGCCGGGATGGTCTTGAGCACCGAGCCGAGGGTCAGGTCCGGCCCCTTGGAGTTTCAGTGGGAGGACACCCACTTGGTAACCGAGGACGGACACGAGCAACTGACTTTGGAGACCGACGAACTGAGAGAAATTCCCTTTTAGGCCGGGAGGTTCAGGAGAACCGCTCGGGCCGATAAGGCTTCAGTGCCTTCACGGCGGCCCCGTCGACAATCTCCATCGCCGCCAACTCTCCGATCAACGGGGCCAGCGTGACGCCGCTGTGGGTCAGCGCAATGTACACATTTGGAGCTGCTCTGGCGAACCCGAGGACTGGAAAACCGTCTTGGGGCATGGGACGGAAGCCAACCGGCACGGGAAGGGCCTTGGCTCCGGCCAAGGCCGGTAGGTATTGGCAAGCGCGGGCCAACAATGCTTCGGCATGTTCCAATGAGTCGTCTTGTCTCAGGCTTTCTTGGCTGCCTTCGCCGATCTGAACGGTGCCATCGGCCCGCTGGCGCAGGTGAATCTCAGAATGGCCTGCATTCAACGCGGGGGTGTGCAAAACCGAAACGTTGTGCAGCAACCTGGGGTGCGGGTCGGTGTTCACCACCACGCCGGGGCTAAACTGCTGAGGGACGTTGATTCCGGCAGTAGCCGCCAGCTTCGTGGTTTCCACGCCGGAGGCCAGCACCACCAAGTCACAAGGTATTGACCCATTTTCAGTCTGGACGCTTTCGACATTGCCCCCCGTGGAGCCCGCGGCGATGTTCAATCCTTTGACCGGCGTGTCCGGTTGCAGCGTAGTTTCCGCTTGGGAAGCCCTCAGCAAGCAGGCGTCGACTACTTTTTGCGGGTCCACCTGCCCGTCGGCATAGCTTAGCGCGGCAACGGCTACCGGCCCGGGAGAGAGGCCCGGTTCCAGACGCCGCAACTCCGCTTCGTCGATTATCCGGCAGGGGTAGCCCCACTGTTGGAGTTGCTTTACCCTTTGTTTAAGCTGCTTGGCGGTGTGCCCCCACTCAAGTTGTCCGCCCCAGCGCAGTCCGATGTCGGCATCGAGTTGGCGGGAGAACCGGCTCCACATCTCCAGGGAACGGCGGTTGAAATCGTGGTATGCCGCCGGGCTCTTGGCCGTCCCATTAATCCAGGCAAAGGAGTGACTGCTTGCCCCCGACCCGGGCCGAGCTTTGTCAACGACGGTCACGGCGGCGTTCCGCCGGGAAAGGTGATAAGCGATGGATGCGCCGATTATGCCCGCGCCCACCACCACTACGCGAAGCCGGCTGGGTTCGTGCCCTCGTTTCGGCATTAAACTTTCACCTACAAATCCTGTGCTTTCGCCTACGGCAGAGTCTACTGACACATACCTCCCCAGGTTGGCCTTGGGAACGAGGATACTCCATATACAGGCCCGAGTAAACTTCTTTCTCAGGTGATGCTCGACCTCAGCGTCTACGCTGATACTGGAACCGTGCCACTCCTTCGCCCGCTCTATCTCCGCGTTGACCTATTGCTCTTTTACAAGGGTGAGACCTGCCAGGGATTTCGGAAAGGGCTTCAGGGGTGAAGCGTCAAGGCTTTAGGGTGTAAAATGCGGTTAACTTACCAGGGACTGTCCGGTTTCTAGAGGCAAGAGATGACCGATGCTGCGCGGCTGGCGACCCCCCCAACTCTGGACCGAGATGACATTCTGGAGCGCCTGGATACTGTGCTCGACCCGGAACTCGATGAGTCCATCCTTAGCCTTGGCTTTGTAAGAACCATCAATATGACGGGAGGCCATCTAACTGTTGAACTGGAGTTGCCCACCTACTGGTGTGCCGCCAACTTCTCCTACCTAATGGCCTCCGATGCCCGTCGTGAACTCTTAATGGTTGACGGCGTTCAGGAGGTGAGCGTCCGATTGACGGGTCACTTCGCTTCCAAAGCCATTGAGACGGGGGTGAATTCCGGGAGGAGCTTTACCGAAGCATTCCCGGATGAAGCCTCTGAAAATCTGGGGCAGATACGAGACCTGTTCCTCCGTAAAGGATACATCAACCGCCAAGAAAGCCTGCTGAGCCACCTGAGAAGAGCCGGCTTATCATGGCAGGAAATCTCCGGACTGCTTATAAGCGACCTTCAGGTCGATGAGGAATCCTGCTGGGTCCGTAGAGCCGGGGCTGGGGCAGTACGCGCCGGCCCGGCCAGGGTGGCCCTGCGATACTTGGAGCGTCGAACACATCTGGGCCTTGACTGCTCGCCAAGCGCGCCTTTGATCGCTGACCTGTCCGGTGCTTCGATACCCGCTGACCGCCTGGAAACTTACTTTATCCGCTCCCGTACCGTCCGTCTTTCCGCCGAAGCCAATGGCGCTCTTTGCTCCGTTTTGTTGCAGGCGCGGAAGGGGGAAAGAAGCAGTATTTGAAGCAGTGCTTAAGGAAGCTGAGCCATTATGCCGATGAAAGGAGACGTTAATGTACAAAAGAAACGGGCATGAGATTTTCGTAGTTGACGGACATATGCACTTTTGGGATGCCAGCCCGGCAAATCATCGCAATGAGTATGGCGACGCTTGGATCAAGTGCTTCTACGACTATCATACCGCGCTAAGTCCGGCGGAGTACGTTTGGCCCTTTGAAAAGTACTGTGACTATGGCGAAGAGGCGGTGATCAACGACCTGTTTCTCGAGGGTTATGTGGATGTCGGCATCATGAACTCCACCAACCTCTACGAGTTTTTCAAAACAGGGTTTAACCCGACGCAGCGGAATAACAAGCTGAAGCAAAAGCATCCGGACCGGTTTATCCTTTGCGGCGCCTTCGACCCAAGGGAGGAAGAGGCCGGACTCGACAAGCTCCGCCGGTTGGTGGAGGAGTACCCGGTGCAAGGCATCAAGCTCTACACCGCTGAGTGGCGGGAGGGATCAAAGGGCTGGCGTTTGAATGACCCCTGGGCTTACAAATATCTGGAGCTTACCCAGGAACTTGGGATCAAAAACATCCACGTTCACAAAGGCCCTACCATCTATCCCCTTAGCCGGGACGCTTTTGACGTGAACGACGTGGATTATGCCGCGACTGATTTCCCCCAGTTGAACTTCATTGTTGAGCACGTTGGCTTGCCCAGGCTGGACGATTTTTGCTGGATCGCCACTCAGGAACACAACGTTTACGCCGGCATGTCGGTGGCTTCAGCTTTTGTCCGCTCCCGGCCCAAGTATTTTGCTGAAATAATAGCAAATCTGCTGTTCTGGCTGGGAGAAGACCGGATAATCTTCGGCAGCGACTACGCCATTTGGAGCCCCAGATGGATAATTGAGGATTTCATGTCCTTCGAGTTGCCCGACGACATCAAGGAGGAGTTCAAAGTAGAGCTGACTCCGGAAGTTAAGCGCAAGATCATGGGCGAAAATGTGGCCGGTTTGTACGGGATAGACATCCCAGCCCATCGGAAAAAGCTCAGCCAGGATGAGATCGGCCTGCGGCTGGCCGGCTCTGCTTGATCTTGCGACCTTGAACTAGCACTCACATCCCCGCTAGCCTACTGGGGGTCTTTTAATTGTCACCCCCGGCCTACGCCGGGGGTGACAATTAAAAGACCCTAGAGCTTACCCGAGGATACCCAGTCTCAGCGGTGACGGGTCCGGGAGTTCCGGTAGAGTTCCCAAGGACCCTGGTATCTTCTTATGCGAGCCTCATCCACCTTAGCCATGAACCGTTCCCGTTCAGATAGGGGCGGTCCGGCCAGCAAGTGATGGAAAGCCTGCAGCGGTCTTGCTGCTTGGGCTGGAAGAATCTTCCTGCGGGCTGCTTTTAGAGCAGCCCCCGGTTGAGCCAATTTGGATTCCAACATCTCTGCTACCTCCTTTGTGTCTCTGGAAGGCAACTTGCTAATTGGACCTAAATCGTCGCCTTGGAGTCAGGATAATTGACCGGTCCTTTCGTGTAATCGGCAGACCTGATGATTCGGGCAAAGCAAAAAGGCTGGCTCCGCGGCCAGCCTTTTTGCTTAGCGAGTCTGGTACTTTGTGACTATTAGAGCCTGATTATGCCCTTTGACATCGCTTTGGTTACCGCCTCGGTCCGGTGATTCACTTCCAGCTTATGGAATATGTTTGCCACGTGAGTCTTCACCGTGCTTTCGGTAATCGAAAGCTCGGCAGCAATTTGTTTGTTGGCTGAGCCGCGGGCCATCAATCGAAGCACCTCCACCTCCCGTTCTGAAAGGTTATGATATTCCGCTCCTCTGGCGCCGCGCTGAGACAGTTGGGTCAGGCGGTTCAAGACCCGGGAGACTAAGCCGGGCTGAATCAAGGACTCCCCTTGATTCACCGTTCGCACCGCATGGAACAAGTCTTCCCGGGATGCGTCCTTCAATAAGTAGCCCTTTGCTCCGGCCTCGATGGCGTCAAAGATGTACTCGTCGGTGTCGTAGGTAGTGAGGACGATGAACTTTACTTCATTGGCCCAGCCGCCCGTGTTGTCGGCCCGGATGCTGCGCATGGCCTTGACTCCATCCATTATTGGCATGCGTAGGTCCATCAGGATCACATCCGGGCGCAGCATCCTGGCTTTCTCTACTGCCTCAAGCCCGTTGTTAGCTTCTCCGACTACCTCAAAGTCGTCCTGTCTACCCAGCATGGCGGACAGACCGTCACGCACCACTTCGTGGTCGTCGACAATCAGAATTCTTATGTTTTCCACGGTTCTCCGCTCCCTTGGGTGCTTCATTGCTTAAATTCCACAGAAATTTGCACCGGCTGCCATCGCAAAGATGCCGTCACGACGCCTTGGCTCGGTCGCAACCTTTGGTCCTCTATAGGGTGGGTATGACAACCTCCACCAAGGTGCCCCGACCCCGGCCGCTTTTGATTTCCAGGCTGCCCTCCAAGCCCCTGGCGCGTTGTTGCATACTGATCAAACCGAACGAACGGCGGCCCCCATTTTGCGCCTGGCTTGGATCGAAGCCCACGCCGTTGTCTCGAACGCTCAACCGTACCTCTCGGGAGTCGTATTCGAGACTTACTTGTACTTGGGTGGCCGCAGCGTGACGACTGACGTTGGAGAGAGACTCTTGGCAGATTCGAAAGAGGGCTGTCTGGACCTCGGTGGATAGGTCCCGCCGCTGGCCCGACAGGGTGAAAGCGGTCTTAACCTGTCCAGCGGCCTCGAACCGCTTGACTTCCCCTTCCAAGGCATCGTCCAAAGACATTTGCTCCAGAGCATGGGGCAGCAGTCCCCATACCGACCGGCGCGCTTCCTGAAGGCCCTCTCGAGCCAAGCCCTTGGCCTGTCCAATATGGTCAACCATCACCCCGGACCCGTCGGCCATCGTTTGTTCCGCCGCTTCCAACTGAAGGACGATTCCGGTGAACCCCTGCGCCATGGTGTCGTGGATCTCCCGAGCCATGCGGTTGCGTTCCTCCAACACCGCCACCTCTCGAGTTTGTTGCAGCGAGGCTTCCGCAGCTCGCTTGCTTTCGGTTATGTCCCGGATGATTCCCTGCGTTTCAGGGGAATGGCCCTCGTTTTCATCCACTCGCCTGGAAGCGGTTATCAGGCAGTCCATTGCTGTGCCGTCTCTCTTGCGAAGTTTGACCTCGAAATCGCGGACCGATCCAAAACGGGCAATTTCCTTCTGAAATCTAATCTGGGCCGTCGGATCAACAAACCGGTCCGCGGTCTTGGACCCTATTGCTTCCTCTAATGAAAACCCGAAGAGGTCCAGAGCGGCTTGGTTAAGGGCTACGATCTCTCCTTGCTTTGCGATGAAGATTGCATCCGAAGAGTCCTCGAACAGGGTCCGGTAGCGATGCTCACTTTCGCCGAGTTGCAAAGTGCGGGCCTCGACCCTCCGCTCAAGATCGGTGTACGATTCCTTTAGGGCGCCAGCCATATTGTTGAATTGCGTTGCCAGGGTCTGTATTTCGTCGCCCGAGGCGGCCGCGATGGTGTGGTCGAAGTCGCCCTCGGCGATTCGTTGGGCTCCTTGAGTGAGCTGTTTTATCGGCTTTAACGTGTAACCGACGGCGACAAAGATCAGAGCGCCGGACAACAAGCCGCCTGCCGCCAACAAGATCAATAACCAAACGTTTCGGCTTTCTATTGGCCCTATTACGTTGCTCCATTGCTCCTGAGTTACCAAAGCCCATCCCGTGCCCGGAACCGGAGCAAAGCCGGACACCACTTCTTTGCCCGATGGACCGTCGGCGATCACCGCGCCGGTCTCGCCGCCGATGGCCCGTCTTACCGGGGCTATGAATGTTAAGTCCCTTCCTAGCTGAGAGGCGTCCCGGTGGTAAACAACCTTTCCTTGGCTGTCCACTAAATAAGCGAAGCCGCTGCGGCCGGCTTTTAGCTCCAATACCTCGGAGAAAGTGGCTCCCAGCGAAGAGGTCCTGATGTTGGAGACACCGGACAGGACGCCGTTGAAACGGTTCCCCGCGTCTAGAATGGGCACCGAGACCATAACCGCATCGGCATCGGATATGCTCAACTTGAACACGTCGGAAAAAGCGGGGCGAAGGGTGCGGCGGACTGTATCTAGTTGGCCGGGGTCCAGAAAAACGGAGGATATACTGGCAGAGTCTTGGGCCCAAACAACTGCTCCTGCCCGGTCGAAGACGATGATGTCCACACCCAGCATAGCGAGGTTGCTCCTGTGCAGTTCAAACGCCAGGCCCGCGCCCGACGCATCCATGGACCTGATTCCGGGCTCGGCGGCCAGCCTTTGAAGAGCGATTTGGTGAGTAGCCAGCCCTTCGCCAAGCCGGGCGGCCGAAACCCTTGCCAGCTCGGTGTCCCGTTGAGTAACGGTGTCGCGGGCCGATTGTTCATAGCCATAGTGGCCAATGAGGGCAGCGGCCAACAATACCAATGCCAGGGGGAGCAACGCCCACAGAAGGGTTTTGGCCCTCAAGCTTCTGAAAAGGAACACTCGAACAACCTCTTAACTCGACACCACCGGCTGACCGGCTTGCCTTCACCACAGGCCATGACCGTTAAGGTTAGCGCAGGCGTTAGGATTACAGCCCACCCGATTTTTGATACTGCCCCTTCACTGATGACTTGGGGCGAGAAGGACCGGGCATAGGTTTCTCGCAGCGGTTATTGGAGAATAGCGGGAGCCTAAAAGACAGCGCGCTTAGTTTCTCGAAATGAATGATCCCATGCCGCGAGATTGTTCGTTGACTAGGAATGCAGCTTGGTCTTGCCCGTAAGCAGTTTCCAGTTTAGCGTCAAATCGTTGCCCGCCCAGTGCTCCGATTACTTCATACCTACTCTCGGTGTACAATTTGCCTTCGAAGCTGGCGCATTTGATGGTCCTTTCCTCTTCCCCGGCTATGTACATCTCAACTGCCTGGGTCATCAAATCCTTGATTTCATCGCCGCCGATATGGACGGCGCCTTGGAGAAAGACGTAGCCCCATCGTATGCCCATGTGCTCTAGCATCGCACTCTCGAACTCCTAACCAATAAATCCCAGTATAGATGCTACTCTGTTGGACCAATGGCATCAAGACTGCCGAGGGCTGTCCCCCTAAAGACATTGACATTTCGCAGGGAGGCCCGTCTGCTCTTCTATGACGAAGGTTGATATAATCCGCTAACATTATATTGAAGCCAAATATGGGCTGCGGGATAGGTTTGTCGCATTGGCTCTCCCCGGCTAAATTGGCTCTCCCCGGCTAAAGGGAAGGAGGCGAAGAATGCTTAAAGAAGGTGATAGGGCGCCGGATTTCACTGCTGTAGACCATACCGGCAAGGAGGTCCGGCTGGCGGAACTTAAGGGGAAGAAGGTCTGGCTTTGGTTCTACTCCTCGCCCGGCGGCGGCAATTGAACTCGCCACAGCCGCGGGTACCGCGACAACTACGCCGGCTTCCTGAACAAGGGTATCCTCATCTTTGGAGTCAATGACCGGGACCAAGAATCAAACCGAGCTTGGGTGGAACGGGAAAACCTTCCGTTCCCCATTCTCCTCGACCCGGAGAGGTCCATCGCAATAGCTTTCGGCATGTCGACAGCCGGAGACGAGAGGTACCTGGCCAACTCCGCGGAAGGAAGGCGGCCGGGGGTAATCATCGATGAGGAGGGCTTAGTCCTGAAGCTAATGCCGGACTTGTCAACTGTGGAGGGGCAAATGGAGGCCCTGGCTGGCCTGGACTGACCCCGCTGCCCTTTACCACCGGGAAGGGGAATTGTTGACTTGATTTATGAGCCAGGTTCATAATTGCTTTCCGCAGCAACCGACCTATATAAGCACTCCCATCATACCCGTTAAAGCGGCGCTAAGGAGAATGAAGCATGGCGGATTATAGAGTTATATCTTCGGACAACCACGTATTCGAGCCAGTGGACCTTTGGACCAGCAGGGCAGACTCCCAGTTTAAAGACCGTATGCCCCACATTGTACGCCTTGAGGATGGCGGCGACTGGTGGTTCTGCGACGGCCAGAAGATTGCGGGCACAGCAGACGCCACTCAGGCCGGGATGAGGTTCGAGGACCCAGCTCAGTTGCAGCGGGCTAGGCCCGTGGAAGAGATCCGGCCAGGGGCTTGGATACCGGAAGAACACATCAAAGACATGGATGAAGACGGGGTGTACGGCAGCATAGTCTTTCCTACCGCCGGCCTATCGCTGTATATCGTGCCGGATAACGAGTTGCTGACCGAAATCTTCAGGATATACAACACTTGGCTGGCCGAGTTTTGCCAGCCCTTCCCGGACCGGCTCAAAGGCATCGCCATGCTCAACACCGACGACGTGAAGTCCAGTGTGAAGGAATTGGAACGCTGCGCCAAAATGGGCTTGGGGGGAGGTATGATTACGGTGGCTCCCCCAAGGGGCAAGGAATACAGCCTGCCGGAATACGATCTCCTTTGGGCGGCAGCTCAAGACCTCCAAATGCCCTTGGCCCTGCACATCGCCACCAACCGCCCGAGTCCTGACCAGAAGTTCATGTTCACCAGCGACCAGGCCCACCCCGCTTTCATTACCCAAGCGGACCACTGGGTGCGGATGTCGCTGTCTCACATGATCTTCAGCGGGGTGTTCCAGCGGTATCCGAATCTCCAGATAGGCTCGGTGGAGATGGAGCTGTCCTGGGTGCCTCACTTCCTGGACCGGCTGGACTATACTTACACCCAACGGGTGCCCAGAGAGGAGTGGTGGGACCGGTATACCGGAGACAAATTACCCAGTGAACACTTCCACAGTAACGTCTTTCTAGGCTTCCAGGAAGACAGCCTGGGTATAAAGATGCGGGACATCATTGGGGTGGACAATTTGATGTGGGGATCGGACTATCCCCACGTTGAGACCACTTTCCCGCGCAGCCAGCAAATACTGGAGGAAATCCTGGTAGACTGCACCGAAGAGGAAAAGGCAAAGATCGCCGGAGGCAACGCCGCCAGGATATACAACCTGAATTAGACCCCGGCAACGCCGCCGCGCAGCGGATCTCGAATCATAGGGGAGGCATAGACGCCATGAAGTATGAAGGTATGTTGGCGGAGACTGTGGTTGTTCAAGGTCACAACGGAGACCAAATCGACGCCTATCTCGCTCGGCCCTTGGGAGCGGGGCCGCATCCCAGCGTGGTCCTATTACATCACATGCCCGGTTGGGACGAGGCTTCCAAGGAGATGGCCCGTAAACTGGCCTACAATGGGTTTGCGACCATCTCTCCCAACCTCCATTTCCGGGAAGGCAAAGCCACTCCCCAAGAGAACAGCGACAGCGTTCGAGAGGCGGGGGGTATGCCCGACGACCGCACCCTGGGGGACGTGGAAGGTTCGATTGCTTACCTGCGCTCCTTGCCCTACAGCAACGGCAAGGTGGGGATTATCGGATTTTGCTCCGGGGGCCGGCAGGTCTACTTGGCGGCGTGCCGGCTGTCCGACATCGACGCCGCCGTGGACTGCTGGGGCGGCGGCGTTGCCGGTCCACCCGACAGGTTGACTCCGCGCCAGCCGGTGGACCCCGTGGACTATACCGCAGACCTTGATTGCCCGCTCTTGGGACTCTTTGGAGAGGAAGACCCCAGTCCTTCCCCGGAAGAGGTGGCCAAGACAGAGGAGGAACTCAAACAGCACGGCAAGACTTATGAGTTCCACATGTACCCGGATGCCGGTCACGGGTTCTTCGCCGTTGACCGCCCTAGCTACCGCCAGCACGCCGCGGTCGATGGCTGGGGCAAGGTGCTTGCTTGGTTCGACAAATATCTAAATTAGCTCCTCCCGCATCGAGAATACAAAACTATAGACATTTCTTAGTTTGAGCTCGCAGCGCCTTCCGGGGATCGTGCGAAGAGTTCTTGACTTTTCGGGCGCCTATCGCTCAGAAGAGTATTGGGCTCCACATATCCTGGGCCGCTCCGCTTTCGGACGGACTGGCGCCTTTCGCATCGCAACCGTGACTGGCCACAAAGGCCAGCAATAGGCCGCCTATCAAAAGAGCAGCCAATATCCTTTTGAGTTTACTTTTAAAAATCCATCGCATTTCAACCGCCAATTGCGCCGGATTTACGCCCAGTCAATACAAGACCGGCGGCGTTTTCCGGGATTATATCCAGGTGAGGCTCAAACTGAGCCAGTCGAATTATAGCAGCCTTGCTCCGCTTTAATTAGCCGGCATCGAGGTTGATGGCAATGTGCTGGCAGCGTATCATCATGCTGTTGATACACCATGCTAGGACTCTTTCGGGCGATGTAGTTAGTTCACATAATCTTCGGAGGCGCTATATGAGCACTTCGGTTAGTGGCAAGGAAATCAAGGTTTTCAGCGGCACACAGCCTGCCAGCACCACCACCCAGACGCGGGGCATGGAGCGGAGGCCGGGTGTTGACCGCAACACGGCGGGCGCCAGCAAGATTTGGCTGGGTCATACCATCTGTACACCCAACACCATGGGCCCGCCCCATCATCACGGGGAGGCCGAGACTGCCGCCTACGTGCTAAAGGGGCGGGTTCGAGTCTACTTCGGAGATGGCTTCGAAGAGTATTTGGAAGCGGGCCCCGGTGAATTCATCTTCGTTCCGGCCCATATCCACCACATTGAGGGGAACCCGTACGACGAACCGGCCGAAGTTATTCTGTCACGGGGCCCCGACAACATCGTGGTTAACCTGGAAGAATAAGTCCAGGTAGTTGTTAGTAGGCGCGTAATGGCCCTCGCGTGGTTACCCCATTGATACCTGGCCCAATATTTCCCGGTTTTCAGTGGACTAAGAGATGGCGGGGCACGCGGGTGATGACTTCCAGCCCGTCCTCGTGGATAATGGCTTGTTCTCCGAGAGCCATGCTCAGGCCCGAATCGTTATCGACGAGGACCATGTGGGTAAAGAAGGTCATATTGGGCTCGAGGACCAGTGGGTTGTCTCTAATTATCATGGGGTGTTCCATCCAGGTGGGAGGCCAAGTGGCGCCCATGGTGTAGCCACAGGCGTTTAGTACAGCGTGTCCGAGACCGCGCCTGGTAAAAGCGTCGGCGTGGGCGTTGAACATATCCCCGACCGTGTTGCCCGGACGCATCGCCCCTTGGATGGCCTCTAGGGCCTCGACGCAGGCTTCATGCATCTTCTGATGACGCGGGTCCACCTTGGGTCCCGTTAATACCACGGTCATGCTGGCGGCATGGTAGTGCCGGTAGCCGTTGCCGATCTCATAAGTGACTTGGTCGTTTTCAGCAACGTGCTGACGGCCCGTGGCATAGCGGCCCATTAACGCCTTGCTTCCGGCTCCCATGGGCCAACGGTGGGCCGGGGGGTCGCCGTCCATCTTCCAGATTGCTCCATGCATCTCGGCCAGGATGTCGCCTTCATAGGCCCCGGGCACCGTCAACTCGATGCCCTTCTCCATGACGGCATCGCATATCTCGCCGGCTTTGCGAATATAGACTAGCTCCTGGGGACTCTTTACCACGCGCAAAAGCCGTATCAGGTCTGATACGTCCACCAATTCACAGAAACCGTCCAGCGCCGCTTCCAACTGTTGATACATTTTGGCGGTGAGGCCGAAGGTGTCGTACTGCACCCCGACGCGCTTGCCCCTCATACCGTGGCTTTCCAGCATGTCTCGTATGCTGTTCACCGGAGGGTTGCCGGGGTTGTCCACCCAAATCCGGACGTCTTCGCAGGTGGACGAGTAATTTATGCTGGCTACGTCGGCGGACCGGGTGACATGGGTCAGTTCCCCGTTGACTCCGATGAACATGTTGTGAAAGATGCAGAATCCATCGGTGTCCAGGCCGCAAAGCCAGTACATGTCTTCTATCTTGAAGAGGAGCATACCGTCGAGGCCCTGATTGACCAACTCCTCCCTGACCCGCTGCTGACGCTGTTCGAACTCCGCAACAGTGAAATGAATATGCGGATTGACCATAACATTTTCTCCCATGAATCGGCTTCCGGCTTAACCGGGCAATCGATAAGACGGCTATTGTTTCCGGTATACCTGGAACCGGTGACGGTTGGCTTCTGTCACGTATAGGCGGCCCTGCCGGTCCAAAGAAACGGAGACTGGTCCCCAAAAGTAGGGTTCGGTCTGAGAGGATATGTGGTACGGATCGTTCAGGTGGTCTGGCAGCGTGGGAATAAGGTTGGAAACCTCTCGCTCCTTTTTCTCTTCCGGGTTGGCGGCAAAGTAATCGGCGGCCCACTTGGAGACGGTTGCTTGCCCCCTCAACAGTGCCTGGAAGCCGCCGTCGGCTCCCAGGATCTGGACCCGCTCATTGCCCCAGTCGGCCACATAAATGTACCCTTTCCGGTCCACGGCTACGCTGGAGGGACGATGGAACTGCCCCTCCCCATAGCCCGGTTGTCCGAAACCGGCGATAAATCCCCCTTCGCTGGTGAATTTTTGAATCCGGTCATTGCGCCAATCAGCAACATAAACGTTGCCGTCGCAGTCGACGGTCAGGCCCCAGGGGAGGTTGAACTGGCCGGGGCCGGAACCCTGTGAACCCCAACCGAGCAAGTACCGGCCATCGGCAGTGTATTTCTGGACCCGGTGATTGTGTTGGTCCACCACATAGACGTTGTCTTCCGAGTCCAAGGCGATTCCAGCCGGGCCGTTGAACTCACCCGCTCCGCTGCCCAGAACGCCCCAACTGTTAAGAAAAGCACCGTCGGGGCCGTACACCGAGACCCGCTGGTTATACTCGTCGGTGAGAAACAACCGGTCGGCGGAGTCGAAAGCCATGGCGACCGGCCAAACCATTTGCCCTTGGCCCGAGCCGTAGCCGTACCCGAACTCGCCCAAGTAGTCCTCATCCAGGTTGCAAATCCCAACTCGGATGCCGGCCGACCGGGCCGGATCGCAGCGGTTGAGCACGAAAATCCGGCCGTCTTTGCTTACCGCCAAGTCGTAAGGGTTGGAGAAGCCCCGCCCGTTTAACCCGTTGTTTACGATGCCGATGGTCTTTAGGTAGCTAATTTGAATTGTTGCAGTTTCGGCTTGGGCACTCACTTGAATAGCTCCCTACACGGGGTTGCTTGCGCCGGAAAAGGGGACTAGCTGCTGGGCAAGCCCGCCCGATGCTACTGTCAGGCTAACTGGAACTCTCGGGTGGAAGCGAGCAGCCTCAACAAATTACCGACCCGCTGTTCGGCGGCATCCCCCGGTTTGTGCCCACTCAGGTCTAAATCCCCTTGCCGCCCGGCGTATTCCACTAGGGTGGACCAGGTCGACTCAGATACAGCAATGGGTCCCGCCAAGTCCAGACACCAGTCTACCACCTCTTCCGGCGACAACGGCCCCGCGGCGCCTTCGGCAATGCGATCGATGATGGCCCGCACTCCGGGCCGCTGGACATTGGACAGTTCTTTTGCCACGAAGTTGACCCGCTCCACCAAGGAGCCGCTATCGATCCACTCGCTGCCTTCGTGCCAGCCCTCGACTGTAGGCGGCTGGAGCAGGCCTTGTCCCATGAAAAGAGACTGGTTGGTTATTTTCTCTATCCCCAAGGTTGGGGTCTGGTAGCTGCCGGCCAAGCGCATCGCGCCCACCATCAACTCCACCGGACCCTTTACCCGGGTGTAGCGCGCTTGTGATGACTTGAAGTATTCAGAGTTAAATAGAGCGCGCAGGACCGCCCTGATTTCGTAGCCGGAGTTGAAGTAGGTCCGCATCATCGCATCAATTGCGGCCGCGCCGTTCCCTTCAACCTCATCGGCGGCGAAGAACTGGAATAGCCGGGTGGAAATGAACCGGGCGGTTGCTTCCTGGCGGGCGATGATGTCTATGATGTCCTCGCCATTGAAATTGCCGGTCTCGCCCAAGAAGGTCTTTTCCTCATGGTCGTGGTCCTGGTCACGGTATTCGAAGTGCCAAGCAATCCGGCTGTAGGGCCATATGGAGTCTTTGAAGGCCCTAACCGCCATGTATTCAGCGTTCCCCAGGGTCCATCCGGTAAAAGCGCGGGAGCCCTCTTTGATGTCCTGCTCCGTATAGTTGCCTATACCCATGGAGAAGAGTTCCAGCAACTCACGGCCGTAGTTCTCGTTGATTGCGTCTTTGTGATTGTCGATGTTGTCCAGCCATATGATCATTGCCGGGTCCTGGGACAGTTCCACCAGAAGTTGGCGGAAACTGCCCAGCCCGCTGCGACGGAACAGGTCTATCTGGTTGAGCTGGCATCTGGCCTGGTTCAGCTTGCTGTAGCCGGTGGCGAAAAGGCCGTGCCAGAACAGGGCTATTTTCTCTTCCATGGGGCACTGGGTCGTAATCATGCGGTACATCCAGTAGGCGCCGGAACTGGTGACGTCCCTCAACTCAGACTGTTCCACATGATAGCGGCGGATCAGGTCGTCGGGCAGGTTTTGGGGGTCGGCAGGATGAAGCAGGTCCTCAACCGTCGCCTCG
The DNA here is from genome assembly GCA_965197565.1 of Dehalococcoidia bacterium. Classification (GTDB taxonomy): domain Bacteria; phylum Chloroflexota; class Dehalococcoidia; order Lucifugimonadales; family UBA3495. Next base: position 436,433 of record CBDANK010000002.1, on the reverse strand, counting down.
TATCCTTGGGCCAAGTACCGTTCCAACTCGTCTCTAGTGGCGCCAAAGCCGGCCCGCCGCAGTAAATGGGCCATCAAATCTTTGTCTTGGATAGTATCACTGCCGCTCATATCGTCTCCCGACAAGGCCGCTTTTGATATGACCTGGCCCTGTTGACATCCTCCCCTTCGTCCTGAACCCGGTGAAGGGCCGGTCATGCAGACGGTGGTTCGACGAGCCCGCCCTGATTGCAACCGGAGGGCTTACCAGGAATGGACGGGGGTAATGGAAGGACTGGTTCCGGGATGGGCCATCTAAGCCCTGACCAGATCGAAGGACTCAAATTTGCCGTTGATAATGGGCGGGGCGTCCAAGCCTAAGACCTGTTCCAAGAGCGAGGTGTATGTGCCGCGGAAGTCGTTATTGGCCTTGAGGTCTCCATCCAACTGATCTTCCTCTTTGAGGGAAGGGTATTCACCGAACATGCCGCCGTTGACCGCTCCGCCGATTATGAAGGCCGCCCCGCCGGAGCCGTGGTCGCTGCCCGAGCCGTTGTCCTTGATGCGCCGGCCAAACTCAGTGAATATTAGTATCGCAACGTCGTTTTCCCTACCGTGTTCCCTTAGGTCGTCGGTAAAATCGCCCACTGATCTAGAGACTTGGTCCCACAGCATATTGTGGGTCGGCACTTCGCCGGAGTGGGTGTCGTAGCTGCCGTGAGTAGTGTAGTAGATGCGCGCGCCTAAATCGGCAAATAGCACTTGGGCCATACTCTTAAGGTTTTGGGCCAAGGCATCGGGAGCGTATTCCACGGAAGAGGAGTACATGGCCGGCGCGGTGCGAAGGATGTCCGCGCCTTTGAGGGCGTCTCCTCCGGTCTGCCCCAGGTAGTCCATCACCGCATCTTTGCCTTTGTCCCCGCCGTAAATCGTGGCAAAGGCTTCCAGAGTGTATTGACGCAGCATCTCGTCGGCCAAGTCCGGGAACAGACCGTAGGTTTCCAGGTCGCCCACCGAGGCCACTGGCACGCCGCGGCAACCCAGGGCCCGCGGCAACCCCCGGCCAAAGTGAATGCCGGTCAAAACATTTTCACCCGCCGGGTCCAGGTCCCTGATCGCTCGTCCCAGCCACCCTTCGGTGCCAATGGCGTCGGGTTCCGCCGTGTGCCAGATGTCCATGGAGCGGAAATGGGAGCGGTTGGGATTGTAGTAGCCGATGCCATTGACGATAGCTACTTTGCCCTCATCCCAAAGCTGTTTGATAGCGCCCATGTTGGGGTTAAATCCCACTTGACCATCTATCTGAAGCACTTGGTCGGAAGGAATGTTGACTACTGGACGGTAATCGTAGTAGAGCCCGTTGTTATAGGGAACCACGGTATTTAGGTAGTCGTTGCCGCCGGTGAGTTGGATCACCACCAGAGACTTGTCGCGCTTAATGCTAGTCACTAGCTTCCTCCTGGCCGAGAAATCGACGCGATGGGCGAAGATGACCGCTTCGTTTTGGTTAGTTGACGCTTGAGGCCATCGGCCCCGCGGAAAATGCTTATTTGGTCCGGTACTGTCTAAATAAAGCAATAATTAACGCGGTAAGAGCAAGTCTAAGTGTAGTCAACACCCATTTTCTTGTCAAGATATATCATATTAGAACCGAAAAACTATCAATTACTTTGATTTTTCGTCGAATGAAGCACTTATCCGGTAGTAGTTTATGCTGTGGGAGGCTCCACAATGCTGACGGTGTCTCCTTCGCTAAGCAGGTTATGCCCGGAGACCACAACCTGCTCGCCAACCTGAATGCCGCCAAAGATCTCGATGTTATTTTGGTCAGTGAGCCCCACGTCCACCCTTCTCAGTACGGCTTTATCATCCTGAATCACGAAAATGGCGGGCTGTCCTGAATGGCGAAGGACAGCTTGCTTGGGCACCAGCACCGCGTTCTCTCGCTGGGTCAAAATAGTAGCCTGGCCGGACATCCCCGGTCTCAGGTCCGGGAACGTCCCCGTTGGAGTCAACTGTACCAAGAAGGTATAGGTCTTCTCGTCGCCGCTGGGGGCAATCCGGTCGACCCGCAATTCTACTTCCTTGCCGGGCAACGCCGGGCCGGTGAAGCTAACCAACTGTCCCTCTCTAAGAGAGCCGATGCCGGTTTCCTCCACGCGGAGAGACACCACCACCTCCGAACTTGCTACAGTAACGATGGGCGTATTCGGATCGGCCTTGGCGCCGGGGGCGAGCCATCGCCGGGTTACTACTCCATCGAAAGGAGCGAGGAGTTGCAATTCGCCGATTTGTTGATTAATCAGCTCCACTTGGGCTTGGGCTTGGTCCACCGCTATCTGGGCTGCATCGATTTGGAATCCGGTGAAGGGCTTCTGGGATACAGCCAAAGCCTGTTGAGCGGACACTACCGCCGCCTCCGCCGCTGCCAATTCGGCCGGGTCAATGAAGGTCAGCAGCTCCACATTTACTTGGGAGGCGTCCAACTCGGCTTGGGCGGTGTCGATATCAAACTGGGCCAGGGCTATGGCAGATTGGCTGGGGTCCCGAAGCTCCTCACGCCTTGCGATAGCTGAATTCAGAGCGGCTTGGGCTATCGCCACGTTGTTCTGGGCCAGAGCAATGGTGCTCGCGTCAGCGTTTCGTAAATCGTTGAGCTTGTCCCGTGCCGAGTCCTCCGCAGCCTGGGCAATGGCGACGTTGTTGCGGGCCACGGCAATGCTGCTTTGGCTGGGGTTTCGCAACTCGTTAAGCTCTTCCTCCTGGGTTTCTAAAGCGGTCGCCACAGAGTTCTCGGCTAACATCGCAGTGTTTATGCGCTCTGGAATCACCGAGGTTGAGGTTATCACCTCCAGTTGATTGGTGATGGTCTCCTGGTATCTGACCACGTCCTGCTGAGCGTCATTCAGTTGGGCGGCGGTTAGCCCCGAACTGAGGGCTGGATTGAGCAGGGTCGCCGAGGCGGCCTGTTTGCGCTCTCTGGCGTCCAGCAATGTGTCCCAGGCCCTCTTCAACTCTGCCGATAAGGAACGTGTGGCCAACTCGCCGGTTATGGCCGCGTTGACCGCCGATTCCGCGTCGCTCAACTTACTTTGGGCGTTTACCACCGCCTCTTGAGAAGCCGCCAAGGCGGCCGCAGTGGGATTCAAAAGCTGGTCCAGAGCGATTTTTGCGCTATCCAGGTTGATCTCAGCGATTGATACGGCGGTTTCCGCCGCCCGTATATCAGATTGAGATGGGTCCAGAAGTTTTGCCAGCCGGGTATTGGCGCTGTCCAGGTTGCTCTGAGCCTGCGACACGTCGCCGGCCGCCGACTGTAGGTCAGACGCGGATGGGTTCAAGAACCGGTTCAGCCTGGTTTTCATGCCTTCCAGATTACTCAGAGCACCGGCGACAGCACTATTCGCCACTTGCACATCGAAATCCGGTGGGTTGCGCAAGTGGTCCAGGGCCGTCACGGCTGCGTCGAGCTGTGCTTGCGCTTTGATCTGTTCCGGCCCCGCAGCGGCCTGCACTGATGCAAGGTTAACCTGGGCGCCGCGCAGGGTTACAAGGGCTTGTTGAAGCTGGGCATCCAGCGTTCCGTGGCTCAGCTCCGCAATAACCTGGCCCTTTAGGACCTGAGAGCCGACATCCGCGTTCAACTTCTCCAACCTGCCTGTTCCCAAGGTCACCAAGTCGACCGAATCTTTCTCTTCGACTATGGCGGCGTAAGCCGTGGCCACGCTGATATTGCCCATAGCAACTGGGGCAACACCAACCACAACCGGTTCGGGAAGGCCGGAGGGTGAAACGGTGGGGGGAGGCGAGGCCCCGCAAGCAACCAGCATAATCATGCCCGCTAGTGTAAACAGGACCAAGATGGCGCGACCTTTGAAGTCCAAGGCTATCATTTCCACTCCAAAACGAGTAGCGTTGCCGCAATAACTCTAATAGTATAGATATTTTCCGTTGCGGAAAATATATCCAGCAGTGCCTTTTGTCAAGATGGCGAGTATAGCAGGGCAGGGCAATCGCGTTTTGACTGGTGCGGCCATCAGGCGCCCACAAGAGGCGCCGCTACGATGGTCACTATGGCGAAATGTAGGGGCAACCCTTGTGGTTGCCTTGTCCGCTCCAATTGTTTGGCCCTTCGTGAAGGGACGTGCTAAGATGTTCACACCAGTCTAGGCCCGGTGACAGCGATACGGCAAGGAGGTGCGAGTTGCCCGTACAAAGGTTCAAACCCATGACCAAGGACTACGCCACCTTCGATTGCGATGCCCACATTGTGGAGCCCGCCCGGATTTGGGAGCGGGCCGCGGACCATCTTAGCAAGAATGAGTTGGAAGCCCTCAAAGCTACTATGTGGTATGACGATGAAACCAAGCAGTTGATCATCAATGGGAAGGCCGACGTTGACTCGTCTACCCCGGTCCCCCTGGCAGGTCCCGGCATTATGGATGAAGTCAGGCTGGCCGGGCCCGGCCTGAAGCATGACATCCAACGAGCCCTGAATGTGCGCAACCTAGACCCCAAGACCGCTCTTACCCCGGAGCAGTCAGAGTACCTGGCCCACAAAGGGGCCGACCAGCCCGGCCCCCGCCTGCGCGATATGGATGTTCAAGGGATTGACCAGGTAATGATCATTCCCACCTGCATCGACACCTATCCCTGGCTGCAGAACGTTTTGGGTGCTCGCGCTATGTGCAAAGCCTACAACGATTGGGCTTATGAGTACACCCAAGAGGACCCGGAACGGCTCTATTTTGCTGCCTTGCTGCCCATGCAGAACACCCGGTACGCCGTGGAGGAAGTTTACCGGGTGGCGGAAATGGGCTGCCGCGTCGCTCTCATCCGCCCCATGGATGCCATGGGCAACTATCCCATTCAACCCAAGTACGAGCCCCTGTGGAACGCCTTGGAAGATACCGGCTTGGTGTACGGCATGCACCCCTTCCCGGCCTTCGGCACGGCTCAGCCGCCGGGCTACTCCGAGCAGTACTCCGGGGCGCAGTTGATCCGCCGCAGCTTTACCACATCAGACATACCCCACAGGTTCCTGGGTAACGTTCAGTCCTTCCAGGCCGAAGCTGCCCCTTGGGTGGTCATGGTGTTGATGTCGGGTTTCTTTGAGCGGCATCCCAAAATCCGCGCCGCGGTTTTTGAGGCTTCTTCCACTTGGATGAGCTTCTTACTGGACGAGTGCGATAAATTCTACAAGCTCTACCGTAACGATCGCCGGATGCCTCCCTTGAAACGGTTGCCCAGCGAGACCTTCTTCCAGCACTGCGTCACCGGCTTTGAGGGCGATGAGGCGCCGCCGTCGCGTCTTCCTGAGTTCTATAGGGGCATCCTGGCCTGGGCATCGGATGTCTATCACCACGACGGGGATGACGCTTGGAGGGCCATTGAGACTATGGAGGAGTGCGAGTTGCCGGTGGACGACCAAGCCCTGTTCTTGGGCGCCAACGCCCGCCGTCTGTACAGCATCAAACCGCCCAAGAACATCATCCGGGAGCGGGTGACTGAGATCCTTCGGCCCGACTGGTGGCCCACCGAAGAGGAGATCAAGCAGGCGCTCAGGCCGGAGGCCGCCATGGTGCGTTAGGTTAGATAGTAGCGGTGGTGCGGCAACCGCGCCGCCCAACTCTCCAGACTAGGGCCTTTTCATTATCGGAAAAGTCATTGCTATGAAAATAGGCGATTTTCATCCGCATACGTGGCCTTCACAAGGCCATAGTCGTTCTGAGCCGTAGGCGAAGAATCTAATTGTTATTGAAAATCTCAATCCGGGAGACATAAATCATGGCAGAGTTCAAGATAATATCGGCAGACTCTCACATTGAAGAACCTGAGGAGCTATGGAAGGGGCTGCCCAGCAAGTATTTGGAGAAAGCTCCTCACATCGTGGAGAAAAATGGTGGCACCTATATGATCCATGACGGCCGGCCCCCAGTCAGGTTGGACCTGCTAGAAGAGCGTTTGACCGAAGAGGACAAAAGACGGGAGTTCAGGAACGACCAGTCCGGGGGGGCAGACATCTCTTTGAGGCTGGCGGACCTGGCGCTGGACGGTATCTCCGCCGAGGTAATTTATCCCAATAGTATATTCCATATTTACGTGTCACCCGACCCCGGATACCAGTTGGCCGCAGCCAGCATGTACAACGACTGGCAAATGGAGATATTTAGCGAATACCCCGATGTCTTCATCCCTGCGGCCATCATTCCCATGATCGATATTCCGGCAGCAATCAAAGAGGCCCAACGAGTTGTCAGCAACGGATACCGCTCCCTGTCGGTGCCTGTGGTGATGCCGGAGCTTCCCTACGATAGGCCGGCCTACGAGCCCTTCTGGGCTGTGGTCGAGGAGTTGGGCGCGCCTCTAAACTTCCACGTCTTCACCGGCCAGAACGCGATTCTGGACGGTTTGGGCGAAGAGGAGGGTAGAGGACAGGACCTGACCCAGGTAGCATTGGGAATGGCGGAAGCCATGAGTCCATTGACCATGTTGATCGGCTCCGGGGCGTTGCAGCGGCATCCGAAGCTGAAATTTGTGCTGGTGGAATGCGGCATCGGTTGGCTGGCCTGGATTCTATACGCACTGGATGAGATGTCCGGAAAACGGCACATGTGGCAGAGGCCCATACTGGAGTTGAAGCCCAGCGAATTCTTCAAGCGCCAAGGATACGCGACCTTCGGCGAGGACCCCGTCGGCCTGCGAAACCGGGACTACACCGGCGTCGAATGCCTGATGTGGGGCAGTGATTACCCCCATGACGAGGGCACCTTTCCTCACTCGCAAGAAGTGATTGCTGATACCTTCCGGGGCGTGCCCAAAGAGGAGACGGCCCTAATGGTTGGGGGCAACGCCGCCCGGCTGTACGGCTTCATGCCGGAATGAGCGGTCCAGCCGTCAAACCTTGTCGGCGTCAGGACCCCAGCAGTTCCTTTAGCCGGCCCACCAGACGTTGTACATCTTCCGCGTCGCTGTTAGGCGGCGCGGAATCCAAGTAAAACTCCAAGTCACCCAGGGCTTGCCGGTGTTGCCCCAACTGGAAATGCACCAAGCCCCGGTCCCGTCTTTCCCGGCCTGATTCCGGATAGAGAGCCACCAACCGGTCGATCATAGCGAGGGCGCGCCGGCTGTCCCGGTTCTGCCAGTAAATACCTTTCAGGTTGCGCAACATCCGGGCGACGTACTCCCGGTTGCTCAAGGGGGCCAAGAGCCGTGAGTCCCAAGCAATATTGGCCTGGGTCACTTCCCTCATGCGCTCGGCGCACTCCTCTTCCGAGAGCAAAACACCCCGATGGAACGGGTCGATGAACAGACCTTCATCGTCCCGGTGCCTCACCAGGAAATGCCCCGGCATTCCCACTCCCAGGAACGGTATACCCAGGCGTTTCCCCACTTCAATAAAAACCAGGGACAATGTGATAGGTATGCCCAAGCGGCGGCTTAACACCTCATTCAAAAAGCTGTTCCGGGGATCGTAATACTCTTCCGGATTCCCACGGAACCCGATCTCATCGAATAGATATTCACTCAGAGTGTTGAGGCAATACAAAGGCTCCCGCTCTTCGGAGAAGCGCTTTGAAGCCCCGGCAGATAAGGAATCCAAAACCCTTAGCTGGTCAGAGACATCGAGCTGAGGATACTCCGTCGCCGCAATAAGCAAGGCAGCCGCGGCCAGATCAATTTGGTCGTCGGGAGACTGGACTAATTCTACGAACTGCTCCCAAATCGGCTGGTCCCGGTCCATGGAATAACCCTCTCTTGGCCCCCTTGTATAGGCGAGCTATGCGCTCTGTGTATCAGTTGAGTTTGGCGGCCTAATCATGGTCAATATTCAAGAGCTTCGCCCAATGCCGCCCGGTCAACAGCTTCTTGACTTCCTTGGGCTCGGTAACGGGGGCCAGGCACACTTTGCCCAAACACGCATAGAGCGATGGCGCATTTCCAGCCGGAAAGCCCATTGAGGCGATTATCTCGCCGTCATACCGGGGATCAAGGGGCTGGACGACACGATGCGGGACATACGCCTTGAGAGCGGCTTTCAAGAGGCTTCTTGTTCCTGGATGGGACGTTTCTCCAACCACGGCCAAGCGGACCGGACCGCGGGACAGCATGTCCCAAGCCCGTCCCCAGGCCGACCCCGCCGGCAGGAATAGCCGCTCCTCATCTTCCTCCATGCGCCGGGATTCCCCGGCGCCGAGATATGTCTTACCCGGCACTATTCCTTGGAAGCTTTCCAGAGTGTTCTTGGCCAACACTTGGTATTCAGCGTCTCCGTTCAGGTCAACGATGCTTGCCAGGGCTTCGGCGAGCAACGCATTCTCCAGAACGGGTTTTTCCTTGGGAAGCCCTTTGTCCCAGCTTTCCACGCCTCCCGACGTGTCGAAGAACGCGCCGTCGGAAGCGGCAAACTGCTGCTGGACCAACTTTGCTACTTGGGCGGCCCGGTTGAACTGTTCCCGCCGCCCGGTACTCTGGTACAAGCTCAGCAGCGCCCGCAGGAAATAAACGTGGTCCTCTAGGACCAAGGGATGTTGCAGCGGCTGGCCCCACAAATGGCCCATACCTTGTTCCGAATCCCAGGAGTCATTCCAGAGACGGTCGAGAACTCCGGCCCCGGCCTTGAGATAGCCGGGCGAACCCAGTACGCCGTAGGCGTAGACCAAGGCATTGGCCGCCAAGGCATTCCAACCGGTGTAGACAGTGGCGTCGATGGTCGGTTTGGCCGCTGTCTCCCGGTCCTTCCATGGCAAACGGTAATAGTCCTCCCAAGCGTCTTGGCTGGCGTAAAATACTCCTTTGGGCTGGTTAAACAGCGTGCCCAAGAGATAGGCCAAGGCCCCCTGAGCCACTTCTTTGTACTCGCTTCGTCCGGTAAGCTGGTAGGCTTCCAAATACAATATGGCTAGATTAGCATTGCTGACAGCCATTTTCTCGTAGTGGGGGACCCTCCAGTCCCGAGCTACGGAATAGCGGAAAAATCCCTGGTCCTTCTGATCGTACAGGCCCAGCCGCATACCATCCAATGTAGCGGTAACCATCTTCAGGAGGGACTTTTCTCCCGACCGGCTGTATAAAGCCATCAGGAACCGCAGGCCCTCCCAAGGTGGTTGTTTAGGCTCCATGCCAAATCCGCCGAACTCAGGGTCGTACAGGTCTTGCAGCCGCCGCAACACGCTGCCAGTAGCCGAGCCGGCAACGTCCCCACCTGCTGTCTGCACCGGGCTTGGGGAATCGTTAAGGCTTGAGATTGCGGACCTTGACGGCAATGCCCCGGCCCCGGCAACTCCCTGCTCCAAAAAGCGGACCATCTGGTCTGGAGGAGCATAGGTCCGGCCGGCTATTAGTTTGGCCTGGCTGTCCAGTATTGCTACTGAAGGGAATCCGCCTTGGTTGTACCTACGGGAGATGTCCGGTCTCCGGTCCACGTCGACGCTTATAGGGATGAACCGCGAGTTGACCAGATCGATCACCCGAGGGTCGGAGTAAGAGGTTTCTTCCATCACGTGGCACCAGTGGCACCAAGTGGCGGTAAGGGTAAGCAAGACCGGCTTGTCTTCCCGCTGGGCGTCAAGGAAAGCCCCCTGACTCCACTCCTTCCAATTGATAGAACCGACTTTTGATTGATCTTTCACTTTTGGCAGCCGGCTACTTTTTTAGGTCGGCAGCGGTCAGATTATCCGGCAGGACGCCCTCGTAGGTAATCGGGCCACTGAAACGGACCCACCTGCCCCCTTGGGCCTGGACCAGATACACTCCTTGGACGGGCTCGTGGTCCGTGGGACTCATGTTAGCGGGCAGCAAGCACATGGAGCACTGAAAATCGGATATCGACTCGGCGGCCCTGACCAGGCTCTCGCGTGTAAGGTCTCTGCCGGCCCGCCTGAGCACCTCCTCCATCAACTCGCCAATGTACTGGCCGTAGATGGTCAAGGTGTTGGGGGTCTCCACGCCCATGTAGTCGCGGATAATTTCCATGTGCTTGGCAACTCCGGGGTCATCGACCTCGTGAGGGGCGCGGACGTAACTGACCGACACGGTGCCTTCCAAAACCTGGGGGCCAGCCAGGGCCACGCTGAACTCGTTGGCGCTGATTAAGCTCAGGACAAAGGGGACATCCCAGTTCAGGTCCAACCGCGCATGTTTGATGGCGGTGGAGAAATGACGGGGAGCGGCCCAGATGGCAATCACGTCGGCTCCTGCTGCTTTTAGCCGGTCGACCTGGGCCTTGAGGTCCGCGTCCAAGGGCTCGTGAGTCTCCTCTCCCAAGATCTCCAGAGCATCGCCCACTCCCCGCCTAATGCCGGTGATGCCGTCAAGGCCGAAATCGTCGTTCTGGCGTATCAAGCCCAGCTTCTGCCCGGCGTAGTTCTCGGCGATATACTGGCCCAGGATTACACCCTCAGCAACGTAGTTGGGGATCGAGCCGAAGACCATCGGTCTGGCCGCGGGGTCTTTCACCCATTCGATAGCCCCGGTTGCCACGAAAAGGTCGGGCACGCCCTGTTCCTGAAGATAGTCCACGACCTGGAGATGGGTGGGGGTGCCCAGACCGTTGAGCAGTGCAAAGATTTCGTCCTGCTCGACCAGCTTGCGGACCAAGTCCACTGTCTTGGGCGGCGAATAGGCGTCATCTTCCAGCAAGAACTTGATTTTCCGGCCGTTGATTCCACCCTTGGTGTCATTGATGTAGTCGAAATAAGCCTTGGTGGTGATAGCGATTGGGGAGTATACAGCCAACGGCCCGGTGAGCGAGGTATGCGTCCCCAAGACCACCTCGTCGTCGGTGACGCCTGGGACTTCCACAGGCGTTTCCAATGTTGGTGCAGGCGTCGGGTCCTCTTCGGCGACCTCCGGGACTTCCGCAGGCGTTTCCAATGTTGGTGTAGGTGTCGGGTCCTCTTCAGTGACCTCCGGGGCTTCCGTAGACGCTATCAATATTGGTGTAGTTGTCGGGCTTTCGTCGGCGGCGCCCCGTGCTTCCTCTGTCGGGTCGCTGCCGCACGCGGCCAACACAAACACGGCGACGAGGGCCGCCGCAAGACACCACACCCAAGTCCTGCTCAAAAATGTCATGTCGCCATCCTCTTACACGGGCTTATTGCTATGATTCGTCACTTATACGCGGCCAACCGAGGGCGCATTATACCATACACCTGAGTCTCAAATTGGAGCCGCAAATGCAGGGCTATCGCCCTAGAAACAACCCATCCGTCACTCCGGCGAAAGCCGGAGTCCAGAGGCTGCTATGTGGGCGATTGCCGTGACAGCATTGGCGAATTAGGGGCCTGGATTCCTGCCTTCGCAGGAATGACGAGAGCGATTCAGTCCAAATGCGATAGCCCTGGTTGTAAATGAGGTTCCCGCGTTCTCGTGGCCGGCGGCGGCGGGGGAACGGTCCCGGTTCACGGGTGTCTGGAAACCCAACGCCCCAGCCAAGACGCCCAGACCCTGCCGGGATTCCAAGCTTGAGGTCTCTGCACAAACCCCGCGATACCCTGGGGGAATAAGATTACCGCCGCGACCAGCGCCGCCCCGAACAGGACACTGCGAAGATCGTTGACCCCGGGGATGACCCTCGATAGTTCACTGATGACTTCTGATTGAAAGGTCAAAAACAGCGCCGCCAATATGGAACCCAGCACGCTGCTCAACCCTCCAATGACGATTGCCACCAGGAAGAAAATGGAATCTATGAAACTCAGGCTGTCGGGAGAGACAAAGCCCTGGACGGCAAAGAACAACCCTCCCCCGAGACCGGCGTACAGCGAGCTAATCCCAAAGGCTAGGGCCTTGTGCCTGGGCACGTCGACGCCCATCTGTTCCGCCCCTATCTCGCTGTTGCGCAAGGCCACGAAAGCCCGGCCGATGCGACTCCTGGTCAGGTTCAAGAACAAGACCGTCATAATTACCGCCGCCGCCATTGAGACGTAATACAACCAATCGCGGCTGTCCAATGCGGCTGCCATTATGCCGGGCGGTTCCAATTGATTGCCCCTGATGCCCAAAGCCCCGTTGGTCCACCGGGTCAAAGCCTGTAGTTTCAGAATCTGGGGGAAGGCCAGCATCAGCCCAAATGTGGCAATAGACAGATAAGGCCCCCGGAGACGCACCGCCGGGAGTCCTATCAGGACCCCGCCCAGGACCGCGGTTACTACCGCCGACAAGACTATGGCGCCCAACAAAGGAAATCCGTACTGTTGAGAGAGGACCGCCGTCATGTAGGCGCCAGTCAAGACCAAGGCCGCGTGTCCCAAGGAGACCTGTCCGCTGTAGCCGGTCAAGAGGTTCATGCCCAGTAGAATGAGCAGCCAAACAGCGAACATGGTGGCGTTGAAGGTGCGGAACTCCCCGAGAAACAGGGTGAAAAAAGGCCACTCGTGAAGGAACGGGAAGACCGCAAGCAACCCGGCCAGCAGGAATAACCCCAAGTGCCTGGGCTTCAACAGAGTAGCCCGCACCTATTACACCCGCCTCTGTGTAGACCGCCCAAAGATGCCGGTGGGCCGGACCATCAGCACCAACACGATGACGGCGAAGGCTATGGTCAAGTCCAAGCCGCCCACGCCGGAGGGCACGTAGGTGCCGGCCATATTTTTGACCACCCCAATAATCAGACCCCCGACAACCGCCCCCACGGGACTGTCCAGACCGCCCACTACAGCCGCCGCCAAGGCGAAAAGCAAAACGAAGAACATGGTGCTTGTGTCCAGCCCCAGGCTTTGGGCCGCCAGTATCCCGGCAATAGCGCCGACCGCGGTCCCCAGCCCCCAGCCCATGCTCAGCATCCGGCCCACCGGTATGCCTACCAACCGGCTGGCCAGCCGGTTTTGCGCCGTGGCCCGCATCGCCAAGCCAAACCCGGTGCGCTGGAACAGCAAGAACAGCAACACCATTATGACTAGCGTCGCTACCAGGATTCCTAGATTCAACCGGCCGATGCAGACATCGCCGGCGCAAGACGCGGCGCCGCTGAAGACGCTGAAGGGGCCGAACCCTCTTGGCAGGGGCCCCCAAATATAGAGCGCCAAGCCGTCGAAGATGAGGAACAGCCCCAAGGCGATGATGAGCGAGTTGAGCTCCGATGTCCCCTCAACGCGCCGTACGATCAGCCATTCAACTATGGCGCCCATTGCCATCGCCGACAGCAGGGTCAGAAAGAAGGCGGGCCAGAAGCCCATAACCGTCCCCAAGGCGGACCAAGCAACGAAGGTCGAGAACATGGCCATCTGGCCCTGAGCGAAGTTGAAGGTCCCGGTGGACCGGTAAATCAACACCAAGGCCAGGGCCAGAATGGCGAAGAGGCTGCCACTGGCGATACCGCTAATGAGTTGTTGGAGGAAGAGGTCCATCGATGTTCAGAGGCCCAGGTAAGCCCCGCGGACCTCTTCATTGTCCAGCAGGTTTTGTGCCGTGTCTCCCAGCACCACCCGGCCGGCTTCCAAGACATATCCGTGTTGGGCGATGCCCACCGCCAGGTTCGCGGCTTGCTCTGCCAGCAGTACGGTGATTCCCTCCCCGTCGCTCAAGTTCTTGATCCTGGAAAACATATCTTGCGCCAAGAGCGGCGCCAGTCCCAAGGAAGGTTCATCCAAAACCAAGAGCCGGGGCCGGGCCATCAATGCGCGTCCAATAGCCAGCATCTGCTGCTCGCCGCCGCTCAGCAAGCGAGACAAGAAGGAGAGTCTCTCGCCCAGCACGGGAAAGTAGGAGATCACTCGCTCCATCCGTTGGCGGATTTCCTTACCCTCGGCGCGGGTATAGGCTCCCAGACGCAGGTTCTCCAACACCGTCATCTCGCCGAATAGCTGGCGTCCTTCCGGTACCACGGATATGCCAAGCTTCACAATGCGCTCGGGAGACAACCCGGCAATCTTTTGGCCTTCGAACTCAATGGACCCGGACAGTACCGGGAGCAGACCGGCCACCGCCCGGACCGTGGTGCTTTTGCCGGCCCCATTAGCCCCCAACACCGTTACGATTTGGCCTTCGAGCACTTCCAACGACACGCCGTGCAAGACGGGGACCTGCCCGTAGGAGACGTGAATGTTTTTAATCTTCAGCACCCGATGCTCCTAGGTAGGTCTGGATGACTGCTGGATCGCCGCGTACTTGGGCCGGAGTGCCGTCGGCGATCTTCCGTCCGAAATCAAGGACGCACACCCGGTCCGACACGGTCATTACCAGACTCATGCGGTGCTCCACCAGAAGTATAGTCACGCCCAGGCCGTCGCGGATTCCGCGGATGGTGTCGGCCAGCGAGGCCACTTGCGAGTGGGTGAGGCCGCCGGCCGGCTCGTCCAGCAATACCATCCGGGGCCGGGAGACCAGAGCACGGGCTATCTCGACCCGCTTCTTGACATCATAGGTCAGCGACCGAATGGGGGTATCACGAACGTGGGCCAAGTCCAAGAGGTCCATCGCCCCCTCCGCTTGCGACCGAGCCTCCCGCTCCTGGCGCATGGCCTTGGGCAAGCGAAAGACAGCATCCAGCAGGTTATACTGGATATTCGAGTGTTGCCCCACCAGGAGGTTCTCCAGCACGGTCATCGAGGAGAACAACTCCAGGTTCTGAAAGGTGCGGGCCACCCCGTTGGCGATGACTTGGTGGGGCCGCATCCGAAGAATGTCTTGGCCCATAAGCCGGATGGATCCCTTCAAGGGATTGTAGATGCGGGTGATGCAGTTAAAGACCGTGGTCTTGCCGGCGCCGTTGGGTCCAATGATCGAGAGTATCTCCCCCTTTTCGACAGAGAAGCCGACCCCGTCAAGGGCCAAGATGCCTCCAAAGCGAATTGAAAGGTCTTCGACTTCCAATAGAGACAAGCTACGACCGCCTAACCCGCTGAACCTTATGTCCTATAAGGGCCGTCAACTTCTCAAGTTTTGCGCAAAATTGGCGTAATGGTCATTCTTTTTCATAAGCCAATGCCCCGTCAACCAGATTCAGATTTCGGCTGCAGACCCCTGCCATGATGGGGTCATGAGTAGCTACCAAGACGGTAGTCCCTCGTTTCATGGCAATGCCCTGGAGAATCTCGGCAATGGAACGGGCGGTGGTAGTGTCCAGTTCACCAGTAGGTTCGTCGGCGAACACTACTTCGGGCTGTGTGACCAAAGCTCGGGCTATGGACGCCCGTTGCTGCTCGCCTCCGGAGAGCTCGTAAGGCCGGTGCCTTGCCCGGGAACTCAGCCCAACCAACTCCAACGCCTCTAGGGCCCGCCTACGGCGCTCGCGCCAAGACAGGCCGCCCAGGTGAAGGGGCAATTCCACGTTTTCTTGGGCCGACAACAGGGGCATGAGACCAAAGGACTGGAACACGAAGCCGATTTTATGCCGCCGCAATTCGGTCAGACCGGCCTCGTTGAGCGTAGATAGCTCCCGGCCCTGGAAATAGACCCTGCCCGATGTGGGCCTGTCTAGGCCCGACAAAAGGTTTAGCAAGGTGGTCTTACCCGAGCCGGACCGGCCTGTAACCGCGAGAATTTCTCCGGGAAGTATATCTAGAGTCAGGTTGTTCACAGCAATGACTGTTTTTTCTCCGGTTTTAAACACCCTGGTCAATTCCTGGCATGAAATTACGGGCGCGCCGGCCGGACCCGGTGTTTCCGGAACGAAATGGATGCTTGTTCGCGTCACCTGGGTCAACCTCACGCCGCCGGCTGCATCATCGGTCGGCCCCGCCGTGGTCTCCCGGCTCAACCAAGCCCTTTACAGGCTTGATGGTCACTTGATCGCCTTCTGCCTCTGCCTTGACCAGTCTGCCTTGGCGGAACTTTTCCGCGTACTCCTCGGGCAATTGGAGACGGCCCGCTCGGTCTACGACCAAGTACTCCTCCTCCACCAAATCACCCGGCCGCTGGAAAGTGGGCCTGGCAAAACTTTCCGAACTGACGCGCCCGTCGCGTATATGCACCACCCGGTCCACATACTGGGCCACACCGGGGTAGTGGGTGACAATCATCACCGTGACTTGGTAGTTCCGGTTCAGCCCCCGCAGCAACTCAAACACCTGACCGGCGCTCTCTGTATCCAATTCACCGGTTGGCTCGTCGGCTAGGATAAGCGGCGGCTTGTTGGCCAAGGCGACACCGATGGCGACACGTTGTTGTTCGCCTCCCGATAGCTGGTGGGGCAGGCGGCCTGCCTTGTCATCCAAGTCCAGAGAGACCAATAACTCCATGGTCCAATCTCTGCGGACGCTCGATTTGACCCCGGCCATTGCCATAGGCAACTCCAGGTTGTCTCGGACATTTAGATAAGGCATTAGGTTGCGTGATGTAGCCTGCCAAACAAAGCCCACCTCCAGCCTTCGATAGATTACCAGATCGCGGTCGGAGATGTTGAGCAAGTCTCTAGAGCCCACTCGTACTTGACCCGCCGACGGCCGGTCCAAGCCGGCCAGTATGTTAAGCAAGGTGCTCTTCCCGCTGCCGCTGGCCCCAATGACCGCTATCAGCTCGCCGGACTGGACTTCCAGGTCGACACCACGCAGAGCCACCACCTCCAATTCCGCTCTTTTGTATATCTTGAACAAGTCATGACACTCGATATAAGGCGCTGCCGCGCCGCTTCTTTCCACTTCATGCCCTGCCTGGATCTCTTTCGACCATGCCACAGTAGCTGCCTCGTCGTAAGTGTTCAGAGTTGAGGGGATTATTCTGGCCCTCCGAACTCGTCACTCCGGCGAAGGCCGGAGTCCAGGAAGTCCTCGCTAGGGGCCAGCTACGGATTCAAGGCTTTCCGCAGCTTGGTTTTCCTGGGTCCCGGCCTGCGCCGGGACGACGGAGGTGAGTCACCCCATCAGTCTGTACACTTACGCCTCGTCTCGATAGTCTTGGCGCCTAGTCTATTCTTTACCTGGTATTTTATGGCCGGGGCTTCTATTCTCCAAGAAGCCTTCCCCCGTTGACGGCGGGCGGGAATCTGAGCGCTGGTTACGCCTCGCCGACCCGTAATGCTCGTTGGACTTCTATCTTGGCGGAATACCAGGTCAGCCAGGCCACCGTCACAATGGTAACACCGATCAAAGTCAGGTATGTGACCAGCAACGTGGTCCAATTGGTGCGAAGGACCATGGGCGGGACCACACGAGCGCCTTCCTCCGCCACTTCCATCAAAGGCAAGAGTCCAACCCCGATCTGGTATCCTACCCAACTCCCTAGGCCGATACCAGAAGCTATCACTAGGAGGACGCTGAACCATACGACACGGTAAAGCTGCCTGGTAGATGACCCCAAGGTGCGCAGTAAAGCAAATTCGGTCCGCCGCTGCCGGGTGTCTATATAGGAAAATAGCATGACACCCGAGGCGCTGGCTAGGACCAACACCAAAAACACCAAGACCAGCAGTCCTCCCCAGCCAGCATTGACCAAGGGTTGATCGAGGCGCTGCGCTACCATCTCCGAGGCCAATATTGGTTCCTTTAAGCTCAATCCCGGAGCAGACAATGCTCTGGCGACGGCGTCCACGTTATCGTTTGCCTCTCCCAGGCCGGCCCATAGCTCATTGGAGCCGCCAACCAACCTGAGGCTGTGCAGATTGGAAATCTCATTGAAGGATTTCAGGTCTACTACCGCGAAGGGCCGCTCCTCGGGGTCAAGGGTAGGAAAATAGTCGGCGACCGCTACTGCCTTTAGGGCCAAAGTGTAGTTGGACAAACCTATGTTTAGAGTGTCCCCCAGCTTGGCTTCGGCGTGCTCCAGTAGAGATTTGCTGACCACTGCCGGCAGCAGTTGCTCCGGCCGGCCGGGCCGAATCCCGCGGAGTCCCGCCCCGCCCGGCACCCAGCTAAATACGGCCGACCCGCCGCTTCCTTCGGGGGCCGTCAACTCGCTGGGCTCCAGGGCGTAGTGGCTTACACCGGGTCTTGAGTAGTCTTCCACTACATGCCATTGGTCCAAGTCTTGAAAATCGGTGATGGGCACTGATTCTCCGGGAGTGAGTGCCGACAGTCCGGCCAAAAAAAGAGTGCCGGGTTCCCGCTGGCCGAAGAATCTGAATACATGTAAGGATTGGAGCGAGTAGGGAGGAGTTACAATCGGGGCCCGGCGCCGGACTCCGGCGCTTGAATAGGGTAGCGGAACCAGCGCAGCTTCGAGCCGCCGCCATCCGCGAAACCCCGAAGCGCCCAGGCCAACGTCGAAGTACTGTCCCTGGGAGTCTTTGAGCCGCGCCATTATTTGCAGCCCAGGGTCCGGTTTGCCGGGCTGTGCCCAGAGCGCCAAGCCCGTAGCATTCTTGGGAAGGGGAACTCCATCTTCGGCGATGAGCCCGGTGCTTTCTCCGGGCTGGAGGGGCCTGATGAGGTCTTCCAAAGACTTTCCGCCGGAGAAGTCCCTTCGGTACCAACCGACGCGGCTAAAGTTAAGCGAATCCACGGCCAGAATCGACAACCTGGTGGTATTGAACCCTCGGGTCAACAAAGAACCCCTCAAGCGGTGTACCTCGGCAGCCGCCTCCACCCCATCGACTTGGTCCACCCGTTCCGCTAGGCCCAGTAGGGGTTGTGAGGTGACGCCGCTCCTGTACTGAATATACAGGTCCGCTCCGGTGGCATAAAGGGCTTGGTCCCGCTGGCTGCGCTCTAGGGTCGAACTGAAGATGCTGCCAATGACGCCCAGAGCGGCGGCCAACATCAGCATAACCACCAGCACTCCCGGCATTATGGGGTCCCTGGATACGTGTCTCAGGCCATGGACCAGCCAGGAGGACCCCACCGGTTGAGCCAGTCTGGCGGCCAAGGTTAGAAATACGGGAAAGAAGCGCAACACCAAGAGACCGACGGCCAAAAGTGCCAAAACCGGCCCGGCCAAGCGACTGTAGTCAATCTCCAAGTCTCCGCTTTCCAGCGACCTTACCAGGAAGGAATCGCCGCTTTGGGTCTGCCACCAGAGTACCCCTATTATTGCCAACAACAAGATGTCCAAGTAATAGCGTTGGACGAAAGGGACCCTGGGGGGTCTTGCGCCCTCTTGACGGAACTCGACGATGCTTTGGCGGGCCGCCAGCAGTGTAAACCCGGTTAAAGCAATGACGGCCAGTGCTCCGGCCGCTAAACCCAAGAGAAACGCCTCGGCACTAAGAGATACGGGGACATCAGCCAATTCACCGCCCCCGCCCAGGTCAAAAAAGACCTTGCCCAATAGCTGTACCACCCCCTGGGCCAGTAGAGGACCCAGGGCCACCGCCGGAACCGCCAGAAGCAGTCCCTCCACCAAGGCCATCAGCCCTAGTTGTTGAGTGGTTGCTCCCCGGCTTTTCAACATGGCCAGTTCCGTGGTCCGGGATTTGACCATCAGCCCCGAGACCAAGCCGAGGTAGTAGATGAGAATTGCCGTAACCAGAATGAGAAGAAGAAACAATGGGATTCGCGTGGGCAGTATCCTGTCTTCGTACTGGTCCAACACCCGGTACAATCGCGTGTAAATGCTGGAATTGGTGAGGTTTGTGCTTACATCTCGTTCCAAGGCCCGGCTGAGACGCTGCAGAGTATCCACGTCATCAACTCGGATGCTTCCGCGGTCCACGTGGAAAATCCAGGTCGTATCCAGAAGGGACGGCGGATACAGGGGGACCACCTGGTTTAGCAGAGCGTCTGAGGTCGTAAATAGAGGGACCATGGTCCATCGGTCATCTTGAAAACTGAAGTCCCGAGCAGTGCCGTTCCAGAACTGGTCATCGGGATCGGCTTTCCGAAAAACACCCACTATCCGGGCCTGCATTACCGGCGGGTCGGTAAAGAAAGTGGCGGGGAAAATCTCCAATCGGTCGCCGGCATTTAGTTGGAGAAGTTCCGCCCCAAAGGCATCCACCGCCACCTCCAACTCGCTGTCGGCAGGAGCAAGCCCCACTGCGGCGTCCGAATTAGGCCAACGCCCCTGCAGCAACTCGGCGCGGTCGGGCCATAGGCCTTGAATATACCGGACGGCTCCTCTGGGGCGGCGGTCGTCTTCCAATTCCAGTTGCGGGCGCCCCCGGAAAAAGAAGGTGGAGGTTTCGAAGATGTGGGCCTGTTCCCGGAGGTAGGGCCGAAGCGGCGACGCCACCCGCTGTTCAACGAAATCCAATCGGGCCTGATAGGCGTCGCGCCGTCCGGCCGGCGTGAGTGGGGCCTCCCTTCCGATGAAGGAGCGCACCCGGATATTGATTTCTTCGGCTTCGGCCTGTTTCAAGGTGTGAGCCAGTGCCGCCTCGGCCAGCATATTGGCGAAAATAACGCCGCTGGACATCAAGGCCACCGCTAGGACGATTCCGATCAAAAGAGCCATCTCCAGTCTCCAGTTGGAGATGGTCCTCCGCACCGCCAAAACGTATGCTAGTCGTAACAGCGACATCCAGCCCTGGGTATATGGACCCTACTCGCCCAGCCGTAGCACATCGGGAACTCTTAGCTTTCGGACCCAAAAATCAGTAAGGATAATTGAACCGAGGACGGCTGCGGCCAGGGCAGCCAATAGTAGACCAATCAACCACTCTTCGAAATGGACCACCATGGGAGGAATCACCGGGGTTCCTCTGGGAGTAATGTCCACGAACCCTAAGACCCAGCGGCCGAGCCAAACACCGATGACGCTCCCGGCGCCAATTCCCAACGCAGCCACCAGCAAGCGTTCTAAGGCCAGGGACAGGAAGATTTGAAATCTGGAGAATCCCAAAGTCCTAGCCACAGTCAGGTCCACCCGGCCGGAGTGGACAGCAACCGCTCCGTGTACCGCCAGTGTCAGCACTACCGCTATGGCGATGGCCGATATGGCCAGGATCGTAAGGCCGTTCCAGCCGCCTCCCGCCAATGGGTTTCGCCGGGCCAGTTCCACTACGTCTGCCCGGTCCCGTATCGATACGAAGCCGGTCAACCGGTTCCTGAGAGCCAGTTTTACTTCCTGGCGGTCCGTTCCCTGTCTGGTGGAAAGCCACAACTCCTGCGGAGTTTTGAAGTTTCCTTGAGGAAGATACTGCAAGAGTTGACGGTAATCTTGCCGGTCCACCAAAAGGAAAAGCTCAGACCTAGGGTTCAGCGTAGGGAAAAAGTTGGTCACGTCCCGGATTACCACAGGCAATACCTGTTTGCCGTCTCTAAAGTGTACCAATTGCCCGATGTTAAACGATGGGCTGCCGATAGCGGGCAGGGGATAGGGTCTCAGGGGCAGGAAAACACCTCTGGCATCCTCACTCAAGGGTTCTCGCCACGATAATCTGAGGCTGGCGCTGCCTGGCCTTATGCCATCGCGCGTGTAATCCAGAGTGTCCGCCTTGTCCGCTTCATGGGGTAAGAGTTCCCAGTTGCTAACTGTATCGTAGTCTTCAATGACAACACCCGGAGGTGGAATACCGGACCCTTTGATGGTCACATTGTCCAAGCCAATGCTGCCGGTACTGAGCGCTCCAATGGACTTCCTGGTAATGAAAACGGACACCAACGCCAGGGGACGGCCCGCGAACGCTCTATCCCGAGGCAATTCTGTCTCCAGGTATATCCAACCGGGCCTCACCGGGTTGGAGGGCGGTTCAATCTCCACTTCCTCCACTTCCGGCGGGGTCAAATTTGGATTGGACAGCCCGCCCAGCAGCAGGCTGCGGTATCGACCTTCTTCGTTTCGGATTCCGACCCACAGATTCAACTCCTCAGGGACCAGCCCCAAGCGCAATTCATCCGCCTTGGCCCACACGCCGATGCTCTCTCCGTTCGACGGAATGGCAATGCCCTGGCTGGAGTCCGGCTGAGGCAACCGGTTGGCGCGCAGGGGTCCCAGGAGGTCGGAAAGACTCTTGCCGGAAAAGTCATCCCTGAACCAGGAAGCTTCCGATATGGTGTTGGAGTCGAAGCTGACCAGGGTCGCCTTCGCGCCGGGTATGCCGTCCAGCAGAGTCACGGTGTCCCGAGATAAGGGACTGGCGGCTTGGATCCCAGGCGTCGTCGCTGCGGTCTCTTGGTCGGCGCGGGGAAAACGGGCGCCCCTCAGCACCAGGTCCCCACCGACGCTGTAAAGGGCTTGTTCCTCTTGACTTTGCGCTAGGGTTGATTGGAAGCTGGCTCCAAAGACACCCAGGGCCGCGGCCATCATCAATATGATTAGCAGGGCGCTATGGGGTAGAGGGTCTCGGGCCAAGCGCACCAAGGAAAAAGCCGCCCATGGCGGGCTTGCCCGGTTAATTGCCCAGGCCGAGAACCGCACCGCCAAGGGCAAGAACCTCAGCGCCAGGAAGGCGGCGGCCAGCAGCACCAGGACGGGACCAAAGAGGAGGCTGGGGTCCACATCTAGTGTTCGAGACGCCACGTCTCGCGATATAAATCCGTCACGGCTGCTGGTCTGCCACCACAACAACCCCAGCAGCGCCAGCGCCAACAGGTCGATGTAGTACCGATGTAGGATGGATATGGAAGGAGGCCGCGCCCGCTGTTGCAGTGACCCCACCATGCCCATACGCGCCCGGGCCACGCCAAAAGCAACCAATACCGCCAGGCTTACCAGGCCCCCCACAGCCCCCATGACGAACATGTCCCCGGAAAGTCCCAGCGATAGGCCGCCCTCCCCTACTCCCACCGGGTCCAGGGTCTTCAACAGCAAGAATCGGACTATGGCAAAAGCAAGGAAAGGCCCAGCGGCCATAGCAACAAGGACAACCACCCCTTCTATGACGACCAGAATAGCGGTGACCTGAAGAAGGCTGCCGCCCCGGCCCCTTAGGAGGCTGGCTTCCTCGACCCGGCGGCGGGATAGCAGCCCAATTATCAAGGCTAGGAAGTAGATGATGAGCAGGACCACCAAGCCCAAGAACAGGTAGATGGGCACCTTGGCCAGGGTTAGCTCCCTCTGGTATTCGGCCACGGCGTTGTCCAACCCGGTAAAAACCTGAGAACGGGGGAAACGCTTATTGATATCCGTTTCCAAGCCGATTACGGCTTCCTTGGTGGAGTCCGCGTTGGAGGCGGTCACGAAACCGGTGTCGGCATAGAGGAGCCACCCAAAATCTCCCGCCAAAGTTGGATATTGTGCGCCGATGCCATCAAAGAAGTCCTGTTCACGCAAGTAGATGGGCAGCAATGCCTGTCCGCCAACCTCCCGTAGCCTGAAGTAGCCTGTATCGTTCAACCAGAACTCTTCCACCGGGTCAATGGCCTCTACCAGTCCCACCAAGGTCAGCACGATTCGCTCCGAGGGATCGGAACCAAAGGGGAAAACGGACACCCGGGAGCCCGTTTCCAATCCCAAGCTGGCCGCCGACTGCGCACCCACCACCGCCTCCATCTCTAAACCCTTGCTACTGCGTGCCGGCGCAATCTGGGGCCACTTGCCTTCCACCAACCGGGAGTGTTTCTGGAAACCGGTGAGGAAAAAGGGCCGGCCCAAAGTGGAGTCTCTGGGCGGCAACGCAACATCGGGGCTTGTGGCTAGGGGCCAAGTGGAGTCGGTGCGGCCAAACCGTTGTATTTCCCGTATCATGTACCCCAGGCGTGTCTGGGTTGTATCCTCGATGTCGCGCCGGAGTTTCCGATAGTCGGCCGGACCCAGAGGCCGGTGCTGCACCAGCACCCGGGTATCCAGTGCTGTGGGGTCTTTAGTAGCCAGGGTGTGGCGGATACCGGCCTCGGCCAGGGCCCGGGAGTAAACGGCGCCGACGGCCATCAATGTTACCGCTGCGAGGATCCCAAACGAGGTGATGGCCAACAGGCCCCAATAAGAACGAAGCCGCCGTGTCAGCAACCAGTAAAGCGCCCTAGTCCAACCCATGGTGTCGATTGCGCCGAATTACTCCGACTTAAACATTCCTCAGAAAATGCCCTTCGTCATACCCGCGAAATGCCCGCCCCGTACTCCGATACGGGGCGGGTATCCACGGCCCCAACACCCCTGGACTCCTGCCTTCGGAGATCTTTGCATAACCCCCACCCCTGTCATTCCGAACGCAGCGAAGTGGAGTGAGGAATCTCAAACCTATGTCAGCAAGCACTAGGTCTGTAGCTGGACCGACGCGACTACTCTGGCCCAACGCCTTAGATTCCTCCCTCCGGTCGGAATGACAAGTTGAGAGACCAGTTACACAAAGGTCTCCCTTCGCGGGAGTGACGATAAACAGGGTCACCATTTTCATTCTTCGTGGTGCCGGTCTCAACCGGCATGAAGGATTACCCAGAAAATCAGCCACGGTGTCCAGTGGCGGGCATGTTAACCGGCGGGATTGGTCTAGTCGCCAGCGGCAGCAGCCGCCGCGGTCTGGTAGCGTAGGGAATACTTCCGCTCTTTGATGGTAAAAGCTGAAATCG
The DNA here is from genome assembly GCA_965197565.1 of Dehalococcoidia bacterium. Taxonomy (GTDB): domain Bacteria; phylum Chloroflexota; class Dehalococcoidia; order Lucifugimonadales; family UBA3495. The sequence goes on along the minus strand of CBDANK010000002.1, from coordinate 412,192 downwards.
CCGCTGGGAACAGCAAAGCGCCGGCTATAGCAAAGGGCATTTGATAGGACCCCGTGACGTCGAAGAGGTACCCGGCCAGCAGTATGCTAACGAATCCAGCAACCTGGTGGCACAAGTATGACACCCCGGAAATGGTCGCCAAGGCCCGTAGTCCGTATACATCTGCGGTCAAGGAAGCGGTCAAGGGTACACTGGCTATCCAAGAGAACCCTGCCAAGCTCGCAAATGCCCAGAAGCCCGTACTACCCGGTATCAGCAGCAAAAGGATATAACCGATACCCCGCAGGAAGTACACCGAGGCGAGTACGTTCTTTCGTCCGAACCTATCGGCTAATATCCCCGCTCCAATGGCTCCCACAATGTTTAGGCCCATCATGAACCCGAAGATGGTGGCTGCCATGGAGGGTGAAATCCCTTCGTCGATGGCGTAGGGCACTAAATGGGCCGATATCATGCCCGTGGTAAAGCCGCAAACACTGAAGGCGAAAGACATTTGCCACATGGGCGGCGAGCGGAAGGACCGATGCCACCGGTCTACTTCGAATGCGCCGCGCTGCTGGTCCATTGTGTCTGCTGCGAGGGCTTGCTGGTCTTGTAGGTTTTCCGGCGGTATCGGGTCCCCGTCCGGCAGTAGTCCCTTCTGGGCAGGATCGTTGCGAATAAACACAAAGGCCAAGGGTACGGAGAGGACTAAAACAATGAGTCCCAAGGCGATCCAGGTCAGCCGCCAATCCGTCGCTTGGAGCAAGTACATGCCGAAGGGGACCAGCAGCAGGCCGCCCAACGATGAACCGGCAACGTTCAGCCCCATCGCCGTGGCCCGCCTGCGCCGGAACCACTTGGACAACAAAGCTAGAATGTTGGTGCCCGAAGCTCCGCTTATGGCCGCGGACAGCACAAACCCGAACACAAACATCAGGAAGAAGAAGTTGAAGGTGAGGCTGAGGGCCGCGGTGGCCAGGCCGGTGATCACCAAGCCGGATAGGATGACCTTGCGGCCGTCGAAGCGATCGAATAATTGTCCGGCGAAGGGCTGAGTGATCCCGTTGACCAGGAAACCCGTGGCCGCCGCTAGAGAAATGGTGGTCCGGCTCCAACCGAACTCCTCTTCCATGGGTATGACGAAGATGCCGAAGCTGCTCCTGGCGCCCGTGGTGACAAAAGCAACAAACATCGTTGTGGCTAGGACATACCAGCCGTAATACACTGGTGGTTTGAAGCCCCTAGCTTGGGTCAATGCGCCCTACACCATGACAGCATACGACTAGACCTTGGACTTCTTGGCTTCCCGCTCGGCATCCACTTTGGACAGGAATTCCAACACGGCCCGGTTGAAGGCTTGCGGTTGGTCCAAATTGGAAAGATGGCCCGCGTTGGGAATGACCACCAGTTGCGAGCCAGGTATTTGTCCGTGGATGAAGCGGCAAGCGGGCAGGGCAGGGTCTTCATTTCCGGCCAACACCAGGGTGGACTTGTCGATTCCTCGCAGGAGGCTACTGTCGAACACGGCGTTCAGGATCATGCGGGTGCTGTGGGCGTATCCCACCGGGTTGAGGGACAGGTACATCTGGCGGATGAGGTCCTCCTCGTCTTTCCCTGCGGCGGCGGTACGACTGATATTGGGATTGTTCTTCATCGAATACTCGGCCACTGCTTGCATTCCTTCGGTCTCAGCCAAGCGAATGATGTCCTCCCTCATGCGCCGGGTCTCTTGGGGCGTTTTCCGGCCCGATGCCGATGCCGAGTCGATGATCAGCAGAGCCGCCACCCGCTGCGGGTGGAGCATGGTGAATCGGGTGGCAATCCCGCCCCCCATGGAGAGGCCGCCCACGTAGGCTTCTTGGATGTTCAGGTGGTCCAGCAGCCCCTTCAGGTCCTGGGCAAAAATCTCCTGGGTATACTCCTCGGCTGCGGGAGGAGAGCCGGAACGGCCGTGGCCCCTGGGGTCCCACACGATGAAACGATAGTGTTGGGAGAACACTGGAATCTGGGGTTCCCACTCGACGGTGCTACCCCCCAAGCCGTAGGCAAAGACGAGAGGAAATCCTTCGCCGTGGCTTTCGTAGTAGATGTTGATGTTGTTTACGGTGACTGTAGGCATTGGCGTCTCTCCTATGGATGCGATGCGACTCGGGGCTTCACTTACTCAACCTACACTGCCAAGCTGGATTCTGATAGTATGCCGTCCCTTGGCTTCGGTGGTCAAGCTGAGTGCAATCCCGCGCAGGGCCATCGCATTAGAAACAACTCATCCGTCACTCCGGCGAAAGCCGGAGTCCAGAGGGTTGGGGTCGTGGATACCCGCTTTCGGAGACCTTTGCATAACCGTCACTCCGGCGAAAGGAGACCTTTGCATAACTGGTCGCTCAACTTGTCATTCCGACCGGAGGGAGGAATCTAAGGCGTTGGGGCAGAGTCGCCGCGTCGGTCCAGCTACAGACCCAGTGCTTGCTGACATAGGCTTGAGATTCCTCACGGAGTTTATCCTGAGCGCAGCCGAAGGGCTTCGCTGCGTTTCGGGATTGCTGATGGCCTTGTGAAGGCCACGTAAGGGGATGAAAATAGCCTATTTTCATAACAATGACCGGGTTGGTCTCATCCAAATGCGATAATCCTGAAACCTGCGTTCACGGTGTCGCTAGTAGAGCAGGGTCTTTTGATTCTCGAAGTTAAGGGGATACAGACCTCCACACCCGGTCATTCTGAGGAGCTTGCGACGAAGAATCTAGGGCCTGTTGACACTACCAATTTCCTATATAGGGATTGGTAGTCCAGCCTCCCACAAAGGGCGCCTCTACAACCGGCGTGCTACGGGATTTCGTAGGGGCAACCCTTGTGGTTGCCCGGTCCTCTATTAGTGTCAACAGGCCCTAAAACATTCCAGTAACAAAACGGCACGGAAGGCAAGAACTTTAGACCCTTCGTCCGCCACAGCCGGGCTCAGGGTGACAACCGAGAGACCCTGACTAGTAGCGGGGCAGTGAGTCGATGGCAGGGATGCAATGAACGGATTTACCGTGCTATCATTAGCTTTGCACTGTTCGCTAGAGTGCTTCATCCACAAGTGGACGCAAAGTTTCGCTCCAGACCCTCGGGCAACTGGAAAATCGCAACCATACTGCCCCCAAGCCGGTGTAGCTCAGTGGTAGAGCAGCGGTTTCGTAAACCGCAGGTCAAGGGTTCGACTCCCCTCACCGGCTCCATCTGCCAATACCAAATAAAACTCAAAGATCGCTGACTCTTTAAGTACCAGCTAAGATTCATAGCTAAATCCTGTATCTTGACGTTTCATTAAGTTCCCTAAGTTCCCTGTAATATCTCAGGAACAGTAGTACAGGGAATAGTACATGACAAGTGGAGCCGTTCAACGACCAAGAATCCTGACCGCAGCCTTCGTCAAGACCATCAAGGAGCCCGGGCGCTATGGCGACGGGCGTGGGGGCTACGGCCTATATCTCCGGGTTTGGAAAATGGCAAACGGTCGAATCGGCCGCACCTGGGGCCAGCAGGTACGCATAAACGGCAAAATCACCACCCTTGGACTAGGGGCATATCCGCTCGTCACCTTGGCACTAGCCCGCGAAAGGGTGATAGCCAACGCCGAGTTAATTGCCCAGGGCGACGACCCACGTATCCCCGTTGACATCATCCCCACGTTCAGCGAGGCACTAGACCGAGTGATCGCCATCCATTCCGAGGGGTGGAGACACCCCAAGACGGTGAAGCGATGGCGGGCAACGTTGGATACATACGCCTTGCCGGTGCTGGAGACTACGCTGGTCTCAGAGGTCACTACTGCCGACGTTATGGCCTGTTTGACACCCATATGGCTGCCGAAACCCGAAACCGGACGCAAGGTCAGGGAGCGGATCGGCGTAGTGATGAAATGGGCCATAGCCGAGGGTTATCGTTCCGATAACCCCGCAGGAGAGGCCATCACCAAGGGACTACCAAAGCAGGGGCAGCGAACACAGCATTTCAAAGCGCTGCCCTTCGCACAGGTCGGCAAGGCGATAGACAAAGTGAAGTCCACCGATGCGTGGCCTGCCACCAAGCTTTTGTTCGAGTTTCTGGCTCTAACCGCGGCCCGATCCGGCGAGGCGAGACTTGCAACCTGGGACGAAATCGATTTGAATTCGGCCACCTGGACCATACCAGCGGCCCGGATGAAAAACGGCCTAGAGCATCGGGTCCCGCTGTCTGGCGCGGCACGTGATGTGCTGTGCAAGGCCCAAGAATGGAGCAATATTGACAGGCTAATTTTCCCCTCGCCACGGGGCAAAGCCATGACCGACAGCACCTTGAGCAAGCTGCTACGGGAAAACGACATTGGCTGTGTTCCTCACGGATTGCGTAGCAGCTTCCGGGACTGGGCCGCGGAATGTTCCGACGTACCCAGGGAGATAGCGGAACACGCCTTAGCCCACACCGTGGGCTCAGCCTCGGAGCTAGCTTACCGGCGCACCGACTATTTCGAGCGCCGCCGGGTGTTGATGGAACAATGGGGGGAGTACCTCTCTAGTCCCTGATCGCCTCTCTCACCATCAGGCGACTAAAACCCCGGCAAGAGTACTCTGCCGGGGTTTTAGGTGTTCAGGTTCAGACGCCAAGAAAGTAGACACAGAAGGGGGCAGTACGGCGATGGTAGAGGAATTATATCTTAGCATGTTGCCATTGGTAAGTCCAGGGTTACACTTTTTTGTAGCTGACCAGCTACAAAAAAGTGTAACCCTCTGCTTGCCAACTTTCCGCAGGCCACTACCATATAAAACAGGTTAACGGCAACAGCCCCGAAAGGAGAGAATATGACCGAAAACCTTGGACGGTTAATGACCATGCGCCAACTAACAGAACAGATCAACTTGAGCCGCAGTACCATCCACCGAATGGTCAAAAGGGGCAATTTCCCTGCGCCCCTTCGCGTTGGGCAACGCGCCGTGCGCTGGCGTGAAGCCGACGTAGTGGCCTGGCAAGAAGAGAAGAGCCGCGACTCCCAGGATTAAGATGCAGGCAAGGGGACAGAGGTCATGGATTGGCTGTTCACATCAGCCGGTATCCGTCTGTCTGGGACACTAAAGGCCAAGAAACAAAGTGGGGCACCTCCGTACATGAAATAGGCTCAGACACTCAGGAAAACCGAATACCGAAGCTCCGACGCCTACCCCAACCAAGGACTGGCAGCCGGACAATGCGCGGAGCCTCGAACCGGATTTTGACGTGGGCCTAGCGCACCGCACTGGCGCCGGGCCTCGACGGCCAGGACGGCCACGAGGGAGACGTAGAACGCCAGACCCTGCGCCGTAGGTGGCATCCCGTAAGAGCCAGTAAAGGGCCGGTGGTGTTGCCTGCGGTTCCGGAGCAGACCGGCGGGCGCGGATCTCTTCGGGACCCTCTGCCGGACCTGGCCGGTCTAGTGCGAGCACATCACGCGGTTCCGTTTGCTTTTAGGGTTTTCATGGGGCTGACTGAAGCGGAGCAAACCCTATTTCCAAACGGAACCCCCAAGCCAACTCCGCCAACGGCGCCCGCCTATACCGCCGGTAGGCCGCGGCCAGGATACGCTCAGTGTCCCGGCGCTGCCGGATGCGGAACCCCTTGGCCATAGCCATGACATATCCATACGCCGGGGTACCCGGCGGCACATCTTCTTCGATCTTCAAAAGGAGCGGCCGCTGGCGGCCACCGTCATCCAGGCAGAGTCCCTGGGGCCGGCCAGACTCAGCCAACCCGGATTCCCTGAATTTCAGGTCCTCCGCCGTCATCACCTACCCTCACAAGAGAATTCAGGGTCCCCTCTGCCCTTAGGGTCCGGAGAGTCCTTGCGGGCCGCAGCAAGCGGATTTCGTCTTGTTGGAACGGAAACCCGAATATTGGAACAAAGCCGGGTGGGCAGGATAGGGCGCTGTTGGCGTTTGCCGCCGCTGCAGAGATAACTCACCGGGGCGGGGACTGCGGCTGTTGGACGACGCCGGCGAGGGCCGGAATGAAGATACGAGTCACTAAGACACGGGTCAAGCGGGCCTACGGTCCTCGCCGTAGGGAGCATGAGCGGGACGGTGGGCCTGGCCTTGGCTCCGTTCTTCATGCTGATTCCGGGGATCGGGTTTTACGCGGCCTGGCCGCTGGGGTCCAGCTTGTTCCTGGCGGCGGTCCTGCGGTACGACAAACGGTTGCAGCGACGGAAATCCCTGCTGACGGGGCGGGCCAAACCGCTGAGGAAGGGGGTACTCCAGAGGGACCCCAAGAAGCGGGACAGCAGGAGAAAACGAAATCGGAAAGGCTGAATCGCCGAGTTATTTTGCAGGAAACTCGGAGGCTTGCTGCCGGCATCGAATCCCTGGCCGCCAGATACGATCCAGAGGGGGAAATCCGCCGTTTGATTTACTCAAAAACGGTATTGGTCAAATAGTGGTTTTACCCCCCCATTTTCTGGTTTTGTCGTATCTGAAGGACAACCAGCTATTTGACCAGTTTTCGACTTTTTCATTTACGTAAAACTGGGTTTACCCCATAAAATTATTTCCGCCGCAGACGCGATTGCGCAAAATTCGGACGTGAGGATTATTACGCAAATGGCCCGAGAGACCTACAGGATGCCGCCGGACGGCTGGGTATGTTTGCACTGCGGAGGGCGGTTCACGACGGTTGGCGGAGCTCGGGTCCGCTTCGGCCGCCGGCCCAGCAGCACGGCCGGGTGCCTGATAAAAATTGGGGAAGAGCGGGGGCTGCTGATGGAAGTCCGCCGGCTTGAAGCGGAACTGCGGGAACTCATCGACAACACCTGCCGCGTCTGCGACCAAACGCTGCTGTCCCGGCGGGCGCTGGCCAACCACCAGTGGCTGGCGGTTGCGTTTGCTTGTAGGGTAGGGCTGGCGCAGGGTGGAAGGCCCAGGTTGACCTGTCTGCCAGCTCTGTGACGTTTTTCGGACCTGAAGCCCGGACGGCGGTATGAAGCGTCACCATGAGGTATAGGGAGGGAGATGGCTATCGAAACCAGTTTTCCAATTACCCGGAGGGACTACTTTGCCGGACCGGCGCTCACCGGCCTATTGATGGGCAATGGCATCGCTCTGGCCGTGGATGCTGACCCCACACTGAACAACGAAGAGTTTGGCGACTCCAGGGGATGATGGGGAAGGTTGGCTGAATGGCTTGGCGCCTAGCCGGCGTGATGATGCTTGAAGCTGGTCTGGAGTCGTAGAACTTGACAGCCTACTGTGAGCCTTTGGCCAAAATACCGTACAATTCCCAATTGAAACCTATCCCGCTGAAAGCGAACAGTCCGGTGAAATGCAACTACCTAAATTGCAAAGCTGCTAACTGCAATAAGAATTGAGGATACCCTGACTGTACTGGGAGAAGTAGGGTGTAGCTGCCGCACGAATTGCACTAAAGCTTGCTTTGATTACAGCGTCAGCCTAAAGCTCAACGTGAGGGTTCTTGATTTTGTATGGCTTGGTGGGCCGCCTCGAGAACAAGTCGACAGATCACAAGGAAGGCATTGCGCCGGTCCCATTATGGGTCAGGCCCGAGCCGAGGAGGCCCGGGTGGGATTATCGCAGTCCCATTATCGCTGACAATCTACAGATGACTACTCACGGGAGTGTCCAGCCATCGAGGTAGATATCTCTCTGGGGGGCACCAGGGTGGTGGGAGTCCTGGAGAGACTGGAAGATACACGGGGACTACCTGAGGTGATCACTGTAGACAACGGGCCGGAGTTCGCAGGCAAGGTGATGGACGACTACTCCCGCTTCATCCTGGCCCACAGGCTTCAGAGGGACATGACCTCCGACTCCTTCATAGAGGTGCATAGAGGTGGTGCAGGAGGCCGTGGACAGGACCGGCATGGATCAGGTCTCGATAACGGACAGGACTAGGTTGCTGAGCGACAACGGCACGGGCTATGTATCAAGAGCCTTCAGGGACTACCTGGGGATGGTGGGCATTAGGCACATCCTGGCAGCCCCTTTCCATCCTCAGACCAACGGCAAGCTGGAGCGATACCACCAGACCCTCAAGCGGGACGTAAATCAACTACCCTACGAGATGCCGTCAAACCTGGAGGCGGCCATCGTGGCCTTCGTCAAGCTACTACAAATACCGCCGCTATCACAAGGCCCTGGGAAACGTGATGCCCTCCGATGTGATCAAGGGAAGGCGGCAGGAGATCTTACGACGCAGAAGGGAGGTGCAGGCCCAAACAATCCAACGACGAAGACAGCACAACAGGGCACTCAGGGAGCTTGCGAGACCTCAATCAACCCTCTGATATCTCGGGTCTCAAAATGTCCCAATTTTGCTGGTTGGCAACAGTTAGTTTCATCTGGGGAGTTCGCCGTATTGGCCACAATAGCGGATTGACCCGCAAACAGGAGATGGGGCAAGGTAGAGGTATGTCAATTCTAGTAAGGATAGGCTAGGAAATAGGGGGTTCAAGGATCGGATGGCAAATCAGCACGGTAGCTTTCAAGCCCGCTCTCGGATGCGTGTTATGGACAGCATGCTTCCGGTTTTACACCAGATTCATGTGATAAGGGCGATCACTCGCCACCACGAAATCGACAAGGAAGGTCTCTATGGCCAGGCTCTGGCAGACTTTACTCATGGGGACAACGCAGAAGCCTTCTCTGCTCTTGGCGAATTCGTCCATAGGGTGACGTCAGGAACACTGCTAGATGACAAAGGCGACGCACCTGTAGGAACGTTGTTGAGCATAGATCTACGTGACGTCGAAGAACATACCTGCTCAAATATCCGTGAATTCAACCATAGGTACCTGAACAATAAGGGCATATCCGCTCTGCTGACCCTTCTCGCAATTGATGCGGCAGGCCTGGACCTGGCAGCCATCGACGTCTTGAGGGGAGGAGAAGCTCTCAGCGCTGCCTACGGACCCCGGAAGACTCGACGACACAAGAATCTGGGTAAACAAATGCAAAGTTGGCTCAAGGACTTAAAGTCAGCGGACGAACCTGCGACGATGGAAGCGGCAGACCGCTATGTCGAGTATCGCTATCTTGACCACGGTAATTTGCCTAACTACAAGAAGCGCAAAGAACTCGAAGGCGATACACCTAGCGAGCGGTATTACAGAGAATGGTTTCGAGACTTCAACAAGGCACTCGGGTTTTGGCAGCCGGGCCCCGGGCGACCAAGTAACACGCCTGACCATCACTGAAATGACCCTGCCCCATTTGCCGTACAAGCCGGAGTGCGAGCTTTGTGGCTCAATCTACCATTCCTGCCAGTGCGGCAAGCCTCCGCGGAGACAGGTTGCCTAGGGCACTGCGGGGTCTTTCCCCATTGTAATATCTTCGTAATATCTTCGCCAAGATTCCATCTTCTTCTGATCCCCCTCCAGGGACAGGAACTAAACCAAAGCCAAGGTGGGATGTACATTTCCGGGAGGGCGGGAATCTCGCTGGAGTGTCTCGGCCCTTGATTGCAGCACTGTCCGGCAGCGCCGTCTCACCTCATCTTGCCGGTTGGCCAGCCCGGCCAGGAAGCCACCGACCCTCTCCTGCACTGCCTCTCTGGTCCCCAGGCACAGGTTGCCAGTGACCTCCTCCCTCGCCCATCCCCAGATAGCCTCGTCGGCGTTGAAGTCCGGACTGTAGCCCGGCAGGTTCACCAACCTCAGGTCCAGCTCAGGCGTCCGCAGGTATTCCCGCAACGCCTCGCCGCGATGGGCCGGCGCATGGTCCCAGATCACGTTCAGCCGCCCTCTGTGCCTCCCCCGTAACTGTTCCAGGAAGGCAACCGAGGTTCCGGAGTTGCTGTTGCCCTCCAGTCCCATCCACTCCACCTCCCCCGTCTCCAGGCACACCGCCGAGTAGTAGCTGGCCTTCTCCCCGTACTTGGGACTGGTCGAGTCCACCAATGCCGGTTCTCCCCTGAGCACCCATTTGCCCCGCAACTCCGCGTCGGCCCGGAAGTGGGCCTCGTCGGCAAAGAATACCTTGGCTCCGGTCCGCCGGGTCTCCTCGCTAAGGGCGGCATACTCCGCAACGAAGGCCTTCCGCTTCGACTCATTCGCCTTGACCAAGCGCTTCTTGGGACGCTTGTAGGTGAATCCCAGCCGGTGCAGGTAATTCAGGCAACTGCTACGGCTCAGGTTGAGGCCGAACCGTTCCGAGACAAACCGCCGCACCACCCGCCAATACCAGTTGGCCAGTTCCAGGCCCGATGATGACGGCGGCAGCTGCACCGCTCCTGTCAACTCCGCCTGCTGTGTCTGGTCGAGGGCGGGGGGGAACCGCCGGTCTGCTCGAAGATCAGGGCTGCCGGACCACCCTCGCCGAAGGCCGAGGCCCACCGTCCGATGCTGTGGGGATCCCGATCCAGTGCCTCCGCTGCGGCCACTGCCGTCCAGCCTTGGGCCAGCAGACAGACGGCGTACCACCTTTCCCGCTCCCGGGGTGTGGGCCCCAGGATCATTCTCCGCCGCAGGTCCTTCGCGCCCATCTGCCATTGTTCCAAAGACTGGCCTATATCTCTTACCCCCATCATCAACCCCTCCCAAACTACCGAAACTACCTACCCCAACTGCCTCCCAATTTACCCTATCCTTATGCGCATTTCACCTTGGCTTTGGTTTAGGATGATGGAATTGGGATTCCCGACGACCTGGAAGGGGTTTGCCGGGGTGAACCGGGTCTACGTCGTGGAAAGTAGGAGTTGAATTCCGACCCACAGTGAGCTGGGCATGCGTCCGCTGATGGAGCGGGTACTGTCCCGGCGGTACATCTTAAGGGCAGGTAGGTTGGGCAACGGGCCTTGGACGTGGCCCACTAGAGGAGGCAAAAATCGTATGGGCTTACCGTACAAAGATAGCTTCTGGCTGGATAACGATATCTCCGTGCTTCCACCCCTGATTGGTGAGACCGAGGCGGATGTGGTAGTGATTGGCGGTGGAGTTGCGGGCCTTTCCAGTTCCTATTTCTTGAAGAAGGCGGTCCCAGAACTGGATATCGTGCTCTTGGAGGAACGGTACGCAGGCTCCGGTGCCAGTGGCCGGAACGCAGGTGCGTTGTCGCCTCCATTCCGAGAATGGACCCGGGAAATCGTGGAGCAAGCCGGAGAGCAGGCCGGACGCCTCTGTGTCCACTATTATCGGGAAGCTTTGGAGTTCGTCGAGGCGGTATCTGCCAGCCAGGGCACCCCGGAGTTCGACCGGGTAGATTACATGCGCGCGGCTATCAACGATGAATCCTGGAAGGATTTGCAGCAAACCGCTGGGTACATGGAGAAGATCGGCATCCCATTCCGCCTGCTCGACGCCGAGGAGATGCAGGATCAGATCGCGGTACCCATGAAGGGAGGCCGTCTCACCGGAGACCAGGGAGTCTGCAATCCGTTCCGGTGGAGCCAGGGGTTTCGCCGGGCCGTGGCCGAGGAAGACGTCCGCGTATACGAGAACACCCCGGTTACCCACGTCGAGCTGGGCAACCCTGTCGCATTAACAACCCGAGACGGCCGGGTACGGACGCCGGTGATCGTTCTGGCTACCAACGCTTTCTCCGAAGAATTCCCTTTTGCAAAGGATTTGCAGACCCCCAGGTACTCTCGCGCTATCGCCACGGAGGCTTTGACCCCGGACCAAGAAGCCTCTCTGTCCTGGGGCCGTTACCAGTTGGTTACGGCGTACGAAGGGAGATTTTGGGCCCGGTACATCCCCCACCGGAAGCAGTTTATATTTGGGGGAGGCAGCAGCCGGTTGGGCACCGATCCGGACTCCGTGATAGCCAATTTTGGTGGGCCTGGAGAGAGAATGCCCCTTCACGAATTCGATGCGTTGTACGAAGGGTTGTTCGAATATATGATACAGCTCTTCCCCGGTCTCACCGGAGTCGGGTTGGCCGCCGCCTGGGGCGGCCCTACCAGCTACACCGCTAGCGGCTGGCCCCACATCGGGCCTTTGCCAGGCCATCCCAACGTAATCTTGAATCTGGACATAACGCCAGAGGGTTGCTCCACGGATCTTACTCGGGTCGTATGATTCAGGGGCTGGCCTTGGGCCGGCGTTACGAAGACGACGTTGCGGAGAAGGTCCGCCGCGTGATCACGTCCATTGCGCCGATAGCAAACAGTTATCGCTGAGGTGGAGGAAATGTTTTCACTGCAAGGGAAGGCGGCGGTCGTTACCGGGGCCGGCCGAGGCATTGGTAGAGCTATTGCCCTGGCATACGCGGAACAGGGCGCTGATGTGGTGCTGACCTCCCGCACGGAGGGTGAGCTGGAAGAGGTAGCCGGGCTGGTTCGGCGTTTGGGTAGGAAGGCAGTCGTTGCCCCGGCGGACGTTCGGGACCTTTTAGCTATTCGGGCCGTAATAGACGGCTGTGTTGCGGAGTTCGGCAAGATAGACATCCTGGTGAATAACGCGGGAGGGGCCAGCGGCACCACGGGTGGTAAAGGTTTGCTGATTGACGTGAACGAAGAAGGCTGGGATGCCATTTATCAGTTCAACGTCAAGGCCCCGTTCTTCGCCATACTGCAGGCGGCAGGGTACATGCGAGATTTGAAGATGAGTGGGTCGATCATCAACATTCTCTCCATAGACGGAGTGACGCCAGCCCCTAAGGAGGCGCTGTATGGCTCGGCGAAAGCGGCCTTGGCAAGCCTTACCGCCGCCTTGGGTGTAGAGCTGGGGCAGTACAATATCCGGGTGAATGCTATTGCGCCCGGGCTGGTCGATACAAGCTTAGTGAGTTCGGGTCTTCAGACGCCCGACGACCGGCAGTATCGTGCCTCATTTTACCCAATCAATCGCATCGGCAAACCCGAAGACGTCGCGGCGGCCGCCGTGTTATTTGCTTCCGACGAGGCAGGATGGATATCGGGCCAGACCATGCTCGTGGCAGGGGGAATGCCAGCCACCAGCGACCTGTTCCGGTTTCTCCAAGAGGTCAATCCGCTACCTGAATCAAGACGGCGCTAATGGACTCACGGGAAATCGGCGAATCACTGGCATATCCGTTGCCGAACGCCGATCCCTGTCCGCCAACTATTTCCTGAGGTTTCGGAAGATCCCAGAGACGTACTTCCGCACTTTAGCGGCCTAGGATATGGCCAGGGTTCATAAGGAGATGTCGCCGACCGGTAAGCTGTGGCGGCGTCTGGCTCTGGAACAGAAACTCCGAAGGGCGGGACAGAGGAAGTCTAGGGGCAGGTTGTACATAAAAAAGAGGCCGTCTACAAAGAAGTCTTCCAACATACGAAGCGGTTTCACGCTGCGGCGGCTATCGGCACGGCCGTACCAGTAGAATTGATTTCACTGGTATCCGTCACTGTTCTAGCGAGGTTTCCAGTCAACAACTCGTCGTCATCGCCAAGGACAGACCGACCTCCACCCCTGTAGCTAGCACAACGGTGGTTTGCTTGACCTCGTATGCGGCTATAGCATCTTTAACTATTTGGGAGACGGATTTCATCGATTGGCGGCTCAGAGAATCTAGCTTTGTGACCTCGGACCCTGTTAGCCGAACTGATACCACTGAAGTCTCTTTCCGGTTCTTAGCTCGGGCGATAGAAGTAATATCCTGCCCGAGAACATATTCCTCATTATTCTTATTCATCCGTCACCTCTTTTCCGTACGACGCGACATCGTGGGTATTAGCCATGAACGCCGATACAGCCCTCCAAACCCCGTGCTGCCCTGTTGGCTCAATCGGCACGACCAATATCAGTCCTTTTCCAGTCAGCCCTACCATGATGGCAAGTTTCCTCAGACCTGGCCTATTAGCAAATATTCTATGATCGGATCGATGCACTTCACGAATCTCTGTGAGGCTAACTAGGTGCTTTTCGTAGGTGCCCCGCTCCGGTAAGTGCTCCGTCAAAGCCAACGAAACACGACACCGGCTTATTAATCTATAAGCCAGTGTCGCATTCCATTCCTACCGGGTGTGCTAGGCCGAAAGCTAATACGAGGGCGCGATGGCGACCCCCTAGTCGTCTATCCAGGCGTCGTTAAGGATCGGCCAGAACAGCGGATGGGGACTTGCACCTCGCACGTTGGCGCGGGCGCCGTACAGCCACGGCTGGAATACCGGGATAAGACGCGGCACCTCGTCGATCAGAATACGCTGGACCTCGGCGTAGGTCACTATCTGCTCCTCAAGGGTCTCCCCCCTGGCCCTGATGATCAGCTCGTCAAGCACCGGGTTGGAGTGACGCGGCTTATTCCAGGGGACGCCGCTCATGTTCTGGATGCTCATTGCTTGGTCCGGGTTGGCCCGGCCAGCCCAATAGACGACGGTGAACGCCTCTACACCCCACACCTCGGACCAGAACCCGTCCTCAGTCCTCCGCTCGAGGTTGACCCGAATGCCCGCGGGCGCAGCACTCTCTTTGAATGCCACCGCCATTCCGATCATCCCTGGCCCGACGTCGGCGGTGTGCAGAGTGACGTCGATCCCGTCTGGATACCCGGCCTGCTCCAGCAGCGACCTCGCCAAGTCGGGGTCGTACTCCGGGGGTCTATACTGAAACGCGTGGCGGGAGTCGTCGCGCGGAATGACGTGCTCGTAGGCGATGTCGCCCAGCCCCAGCAGCGCCGCTTGGTTGATGGATTCCCGGTCCATCGCGGCTTGCATGGCCTTTCGGACCAGGATGTTGTCGAAGGGCGGCGTGTCGGTGCGCATGGGCATCCCAATCCAGCCAAAGCTGGCCGTCTTCAGCACCACGGTGTCGGGATGGGCCTCGAGACCGGCGACGCTCTGGGTTTCCAGCGCATATACGACGTCGATGTCGCCGCTCTTGAGCGACTCGGCCCGGATTGCAACCTCGGGGATATACCGGATGACGAGCTCATCCAGGTAGGGCCTGCCCTCTTCCCAGTAGTCGGGGTTTCGCACCATCACCGTGCGTTCGCCCGGCAGGTGGTCCTCAATCATGAAGGGCCCGGTGCCGAACTCCTCCAGGGTCAGCCGCTCGACATCCACGTCGGAAGGGACGATCCGCGCATACCGAGTCGATAGGGCGTCCAGGAAGAACCCATTGGGGCCGTCGAGGTCGAAGCGGACGGTATAGTCGTCGAGAATGACCATATCCTGGATAACTTCTAATTGGGTCCGCGTCGGAGAGTCCAGCACGGGGTCTAACAGGCGCATAAAGGTGGAGACCACGTCCTCCGCCTTGAACTCCTTCCCGTGGTGGAACTTCACGCCCTTGCGCAAGTAGAAGGTGTAGGACGAGAGGTCGGCGTTGGCCTCCCAGGAGGTGGCCAGCTCCGGCTTCACGGTCAGGTCCGGCTGGATCATGAGCAGGTTGTCATAGGCTGCCTGGGTGATGGCGGTGTCAGTGGGCGAGACTCCAGCAAAGGGAGGGTCCAGTGTGATGTGGTTCGCATACGTCGCAAATATCAGCGTGCCACCGTACTTAGGCGCCCCAGGGAGCTCGGCAACCTCGGCGGCGGCGGCCTCTGCGGCGGCTTGTGCAGCGGCAGCCTCTGCGGCCTCTGCGGCCTCGGCGGCGGCCTCTGCAGCCTCGGCGGCGGCCTCTGCAGCCTCGGCGGCGGCCTCTGCAGCCTCGGCTTCCCCGGCGGCCTCTGCGGCGGCGGCCAGCTCGGCGGCTTCTGCGGCGGCGGCCTCTGCGGCGGCGGCGAGCTCGGCGGCCTCAGTGGCGGCGGCTTCGGCAGCGCCGGAGGCGGGGACTGCAGTGGCCGTGGCACCCCCGCCGCACGAGACGACGAAGAGAACAGACACCAGCGCCACAGCGAGCAGGATCAGTAAAGGATGCAGACTAGCTGTCTTAGATCTCATGACGCTTTCCTCCATTTGGACTATAAACGTATAATATTGGGGATTTTATGGGGAATTCGTACCTGCGATTATTCAGCCGTCGGCGGACCGCCGAAAGCTATCAGATCGTTGGAAATTTGTCAACTGTTAGGAAAACCAGAGGGAAGTGCAAAACTCTAGCTGACACCGGGATCGGAGGGGCTAGGGGACCAGAGGGAAGTTATAGCTCTGAGACTTCCTTAGTGCTGGAAACCAAGGTCTTGCAAGCCTCACGGTAGGACACCAGCAGAGCAGCCAAGTCGTCGGCACTTAGCAACTCATATCTATTTTCGTGTCCGCCGACCTGATTGGCCGGCGCGACGGAAAACACTTGGCCCTGATATTTCGCCATAAGACGGTCCGGCGACCCTTCCATCTCAGACATAATAGCCTTGCCCAATGCCCCCAACGATTCCGCTGCTCGACATAGCCTTCGCCGGAAACAATTCACCTGCTTCTGGGCCTTGTAGTGGCGCAGTAGCGTCTCTGCCGTCTCTTGGTCCGCAGGGTCCAATCTCATTGTTGTAATTATACCACATGCACTATGCCTCTACTGACCCCCGCTACTAGGAATTTCGTATCTGAGTAGCTATAATATAGATACAAAAGGGGAGGGTGCGATGCGCCGCCAAATGAAGCTGATTTGCAAGTTGCTTGCCTATGCGGAAAGCAACCCCGGTGAAGCCGCCCAGGCAGTACCGGAGATCCCCGGCTACAGTGAAGCCGAGGTTCACGATCATGTTGCTCTCTGTAATGAGGCTGGCTATTTAGAGGTGGGAAGACCTGGAATCTACCCACAGGGTAGGCGGTTCTCTAGCATCATCCGGCTAACTTGGAGAGGTCACGACGCTCTGCAAGAACTAAAATCCAATGGCTCCAATACCTAGCTGCTGACGGGAGAACAAGTGGAAATTACGCCGACAAATCCTGAACCATTGCCAGAAGGTCATGTGCAATGGCGGTGGCTTGAGTGGGAGACATCATGTAACGTTGCTCATATTCCTCTGGCTGATCAGGTGATAACTTATAGACGATACGCAACAGCACAGCCCCCTGTCTCCTTGCATGACCCACCCCAACTCGAATAGGGGTGACGTATCGCTCAGTATAGTCTTCTTCTCCCATTGTTTGTAACCCTATCCTAGATACAAAATAGAGAAGCCACAGGCGGTCACCTGCGGCTTCTGTCCACAAGGAAGTGCATTTCCTGGTGGGTTACTTCAACCATAGCACACCCGGATGGGTTTCGCAATATTCCCTGGGCGAGTTGGCGAGGGTCTTCCAGAACCTTGACGCCACCGCCCTCTTGCAACGCCTCCAGGAATATCGGCCCACAGGTCGACCAGGCTACCCCCTCTTGGCCCTTTGGCAAGCCTACGTCGCTTCCTTCATCCTTAACCTACCCCATACCAACGCCCTCATCCGCAGGCTTGAAGATGACCTGGATTTTCGCCACCTTTGCGGGTTCAACGATGTTCTCCCTCACCGTACCACCTTCAATCGCTTTATCCAACGGTTGTCCTATCATGCCGACTTGGTAGAGGCTTGTTTTGTCAGCATTACCCACCAACTCAAGATGCTGGCCCCTGATTTGGGCGACGAGGTAGCGATAGACTCAACGACTGTTCGGAGTCACTGTAACCCCAACCGGAAGCGTATCAGCGACCCGGAGGCATCCTGGACAGCCAAGAACAGTGCCAAGGCCAAGATCGGGGGGAAAGAATGGCATCATGGCTATAAGGTCCATATGGTGGCCGATGCTAACTATGGGGTTCCCTTGGCCCATATCGTCACTACGGCCAAGCGGAACGATTCCCCGACGTTGCCGGGAGTTCTGGATCATGCCGGGACTCTCTATCCCTGGTTCCGACCAACCGCGGTCATAGCGGACCGAGGGTACGATGCTAAAGCCAACCACGAGTTCTTACACCAGCAGGGCATCCTTCCCATAATCCATATCAAACGAAAGGCTCACGGCGCCTTGGTCGATGGGATTTACACCAAAGAGGGTATCCCAACCTGCCTGGGGCGGGTTCCGATGGAGTACGTCAGGAGCGACCTGCAGAAGGGACACCTGTACCGTTGCCCGGCCAATGGTTGCCACCTAGTCGGGTCCCTGAAGGGCGGGAGCCGCCACTGTGACACGGAGGTTTGGGAGGACCCCACCAGAGACATACGGTTATTCGGGGTACTGCGTCGGGATAGCCCGGAATGGAAGGCACTTTATACCAAGCGGCAGGCCATCGAGCGGGTGTTCAAGTCAATGAAGGAATCACGGCGGTTGGAGCGGCACTGTGTCCGGGGACAGCGGCAGATTACCCTTCACGCCATCATGTCGGCCCTAGCGTTCCAAGCCACCGTGCTTGTGAGATTGCAAGCTGGTGATGTAGAATGGATGCGATGGATGGTCAGGAAGGTAGCCTAGTATTAAAAGAGGCGACCACAACAGTCGGCGCTCTAGTCTTCCAATTCGATGAAGAAAGCCCAGTCCGGCTCATTGAGCTCTGTAAAACTATGGCTGACCGTTACTCCAGGCTCCCGGCGTTCGGGCATTGTGTCTCGGAGCAAATCTTGGGCTATCTTGCGAGCGAGGTACTGTTGTTGCTTGACAATCATCTCATAGTAAGTAGTTCCATCGAGGCTGACCCGACATACGGGACAATACACCTCAGTAAATTTACCATCAACTATGATGCCCTCTGCTGCGACCTTGCAGCGTCGGCATTTGATCACTTCACGTCTGGTGGACATACGGCAACCTCATAACCTTGCCCCCACCTCTCGCTACTTTGCGCCCTTCTTCGCCTCTGTCTGCTGCCACTTCGTAAGGTTTAGCTGGGCTTGGCGCAGGTCTGCTTCCAACATGGTCTGATTTGTTCTAGCCGTGTTCAATAGGGTCTGAGCCTCAGACAGATGTGCCCTTAGCTCCTTGGCTTCAGCGTCTACAATGTCAAACCGTTCCCTTGCATTCCTTACGTCCTCGCCACATCGCCTTGTTTCGGCCTTAGCCTCGTCAACGCTGGTGCGGACTTCGTTCAGACGTTGCTCCGCCTTCATGCGTTCCATTTCGGGGTTGGAGATTTTGTCTCCGATCCAATCAATGACATCCTTCCCGAAATTTACTGCACCAAGTAGTTGTATCAGGTCCATAAGGTGCCCCCTCGTGCGTGGATTGTGGTTGACTTACCCAATCACCCAGAACCCTGCATGAGCCCGAGAGGGCATGGAACACAATCCATGCCGCTTGGCTCATGCGAATCTCGGGGGCGTGACTGGGTAAGTCAACGCGACTATAGCACACAGGTAGGCCAGCAACAAGATGGTAGAATAAAGCCCCATCAAGTAGCCTAAGATGCTTGGTGGGGCTTTGAAGTGCCGGGGTGGTGGAATGGCAGTACGGCGTATTCGCAGTACGCTACGCTAGTCGTCCCTTAATTCAAACCGCAGATGAACCAGCGAGTCGGTTACTTCACTTTGAATGTAGCTTAGGAGGTACACCAGTTGCCTGGTCAAGTCGAAATTTTTATTGCCTTGTATCCATGAGTGATCGCAGTTTACACAGCGTTCAGGCATCGGTATACATTTTGCCCCAGGCCGCAACACAACCTCATTGGGGCAATGGCCGCACTGTACACGAATAGCAGTTAAGTCGTTTAGGTCGAACAATATTTTGGTTTCTTTGACCATATCCTGCCTTTCGTACACAACTTATCTATATGATATTCCATCCGTTGGAAGTCAGCAACTAGCCCCTGGCCCCGAGACTTAGGAAGTAAAGTGCGCTCCTTTTTACCCCCTGCGGTCGGGAAAGTGTTGCTGAAGGCGGCCATTGTCCTGGTTCCGTCCTATACGGCCGCATATCTCACAGGTGAAATGGTATGGGTAGTACCGACACTGGTCGCCAGTGGATTCTTGGCTGCCAGTGTCGGTACATCCGACGGTGAGTTGCCGACACGGGTAGATGAGGATGAGGGAGACGGAGAGGGAGACGATGAGGCTGAAAGCGAGGCTTCGGACAACTCATAGCTATTACGTCAGGGGCCGAGTTTTGCACTTGCCTCAAACCAGCCTATATCCGGCGATAAAGGCCCCTAATCCTGGATACACTACATGCCTGGAGTTAGAGAACAGCAAGCACTCCCAATGGGAGTGCCTGCTGGAATGAGCGAAAGTTCGGCCTGACAGGGTGTCAGATTCTAACTCAGGTTGTATACCCTGGCGCAATTGCCGGCGACTATTTTGGCCTTTTCTTCCTCGGTACAGTCCGCCAAAATCTCCTCGATGATCTGGAGGCTCCTGGGGAAAGTGGACTCTTGGTGAGGATAATCTCCGCCCCACAATAGGTTGTCCACCCCTATGATGTCACGGTCTCGAATTCCCAGCGCATCTTCCTGGAATCCGAGGAAGACGTTGCTGTGGAAGAAATCGCTGGGAAGCGCCCCGTTTTTAAACCGCCATCCTGCGGAGATCTCCTGGTTTTTTTGGGTATAAGTGTAGTCAATCCGGTCCAAAAAGTGAGGAGCCCAGGATAGCTCCATCTCCACCGAGCCAACCTGGAGTTTGGGGTAGCGCTCGAAAACGCCGCCGAAGATGAGACTGCCGAGAGACATCCGCACCCAATGGTCAACGTTACTTATAAAGGTGGGCGATATGGTCTCGACGTCGTCGAATTCCTGACTCGGGCCCGGACGATTGGTTTGAATATGCATGCTAAGGGGTATGCCCAAGTCCTGGGCCGCAGCCCACAGCGGCTCATACACCGGCATATCGTAGGGCCGCCCCCTCAGAGGAGCGACGGGTATCATAGCCCCAGCAAGGCCCATCTTGGCACAGCGTTCCAACTCCTTTACACCCACGGCCACGTCATCCACGTTCAGCATTGCGATACCCTTGAGCCGCTTGGGGATCGCGCTACAGAATTCGCGAACCCAATCGTTGTAGGTCCTGAACATCGAGGTTAGCAGGTCACTATCCGGCGTGCTGTAGAGGCCAAGACCGGTTGTTGGATAGACGATGCTCACGTCAATTCCATCGATATCCATGTCTTTGACGTGCTCCTCGGGAATGTAACCCCCTAGGATTATGTTTTCTATCTTACCGCCATACCTACTCAGCTTTTCCGGCGCTTCAAACCTGAGGCCGGTCTGTGTCCCCGCAGTGATGCTCATTAGTTTCATGCCGTCGCAAATCCACCAGTCGCCCTTTTCCAAA
This sequence comes from Dehalococcoidia bacterium, assembly GCA_965197565.1. GTDB lineage: Bacteria > Chloroflexota > Dehalococcoidia > Lucifugimonadales > UBA3495. The sequence continues at coordinate 391,198 of CBDANK010000002.1, read as the reverse complement.
CTCTCCACACGAGGCAACCGGTTCTTGAACTTTGACTCTCCCCTACTGGTCCACAGGTCTACCGGTTCGACGACGTGGTTGTCCGAAGATATGACTCTATAGCTGGACATGTTTCACCCGTCTTCTTTCCACTGTAACAGTTTTTTTATCCCTGGCTTGTTTAAAAGCCTGTCCGGAGCATTTCGGGAGTCGATGGACACCCGAAGGAACCCGGCTGCGAGCACAATCGCGTATCGACCGGCTGATGCACCAGCAATTATGTCACTGGCCGCCAGGCCGAGTTAATACCAAGTATTCTACATATGGGTCTTGTCGAAATCAGACGAACACCGCCAGATAATCCGGCATCATCCCTGGGTTCGCAAGTCTAGTGTCTCGTAAATTGCCTGAAACACGGTCCGTCATCCCGGCGAAGGCCGGGACCCAGCTAACGCTTCTCTGGATTCCGGCCTTCGCCGGAAAGACGATCGTGGGCAGAGAGAGTCGCACAATTTTGCCAATGTAAAGCCTTTTACCCGGAATATCCCAGATGGAACCCACCACCTTGATGCGCGCACCATTCTAGGCTAGCCTAGACTATATGGGCACCCGCTGATGTTGTCAACTGCCACCAACCGCACTCAATTTCACTTCATCGAGAGAAACAGGGTCTCCAAACGACTTGGAGAGGCTGTAAACGGCTCATTCAAACCGAACCTCACTCTAAAAGTCGCGCACTTTGCCCAGGGCGCCCTCGATCTGATCACGATTCGACACTTCGACAAGGTCTGCTACCCAGGCGCTGGACGAAGCCTTCCTATCCGCTCCAGCATTTCACCGAACAGATCCCTCGTTACTATCACCTCGGCAAGCTGGAACACAAGCCTCCTGGCATGGCGCACCAGCCTTCCGCCTTGATTCCAGCAAGGGGGCGCTCTCCCCTCCGCTTACTACTTACTATTAACGCACACGGTTCTGGGGGGTCATTAGCTACGAAATCGACGGCCCCACTCCCTTAACATTCGCACCCCCGAGGTTTGGCCCACCTACACAGGAAGGATTGCCTCGGTCCGCTCCGCGGGCAAGTCTATTTGAAACGCGTTGGCGTTGAAAGCCATCATGGCGTAGTAGCCCATCAGGTTGGTCAAGTTGGTCAGCCCGAGAACGCCAAACTGTTCCAGGGCCGGTTGGAAAGTAGCATCGCTGACCTTGTGGGTTCGGAAGAACTGGCGCCCGTAGTTCACCACCGCCGCTTCATCGGCCGCCATGCTGGGAAGGTCCCTCTTGTCGCGCATTGCATCGACCAAGGCGTCGCTCAGCCCTTCCCGCCGGCCCGCCGCCGCGTGGGCGTTCCAGATGTACTGGCAGTCCAACTCCCGGGCCACTGTGAGCATTGCCAACTCTCGGACCTTGGCCGGAAGACCCGACCCGCCGAGCAAGTAATCTGACAAGTGTTTACATCGCTGGGCTACCTCTGGACTGTTCAGTATTATCCATCCCGGACCGCTAGTAAAACCACCCAGATACTGAATATACTCGTCAAAAGCACCGCGGTCTTGTTCAGGTACGTTTTCCCTGGTCGGGGCAGACATCCTGGGCATGATGACCTCCTAATTCATTAAATCCTTAACCTTCACCTTGAGGTTCGTTCTGAACCTGTAGCTAGACCCTGCTCCCCACTCCGTCCGTCGTACCCGTCCCGAGCGGCCGGACGGGTATTGACCTCGTGCCGTTTCTGTAACTACAATTGCGTAGTATGGTGAAAGGCGACTGCGCTTGCGTTGAACGGGGATCAGGCAAAGAATGAGGCGAATCTTCGAGCGCACAGACTCGGCTTCGAGGCTGCGGTCTTCGTGTTCGACGATCCCATGTCTGCGACGCGAGAGGACCCATACCCATATGAGCAACGGTGGCGAACCATCGGCATGATGGGCACTCAAGTCGTGATGGTAGTCCACACTTGGCCCGAATTCGACACAGAGACCGGTGAGGACATCGGGCGCATCATTTCCGCACGTAAGGCGACGAGACGAGAGAGGGAGGCTTATGAAGAAGTACATTGCTGAGCTGCCGTCAGACGTTCGGGCGCAGATACGGGCGTTGGAGGCTCTGCCCGACGACCAGATCGACACTGCCGACATCCCGGAGATTCTCGACTGGTCCGACGCCAAGCGCGGTGTCTTCTACCGTTCTGTGAAGCAGCAGATTACGCTGAGGATCGACGCGGACATCATAGCCTGGTTCAAGGCCCGTGCTCGTGATGGTCGCGGATACCAGACGGACATCAATGGAGCGCTCCGTGCGCACGTTCAGAGGACGACTCGTTCCGTGACCTAGCCATGATCCCTCCGAACATACCAGAAGGAGACTTGACTCATGAAAACCAAACGAGAATTCCTAACCGTCAAACCGTTGGTGGACCTCAGAAAAGAGGATATGGCCAAGCCTAATCCCGAATATTAGCGGGGAGTCGTTTGGACATCCGATCAGCAGATGAAGCTGATTGATTCAGTGATGCGAGGATATCAGCTGCCGATCATATGCCTCCATTGCAAGAAGAAGACTGTGGCAGGCTTGGCACAGGAATCCTACGACATAATCGATGGCCAGCTGAGAACCACAGCCTTGCATCGTTCGTCGAAGGTGCATCGGGGTGGAGAAGCGGATGTACATGCACTGGGCCTTCAGCGAGCGGGACATGGCTGCGACGAAGCGGCTGCGGGCGGCCTTCTGCCCCGATGCGGGCTTCAACCCCGGCAAGATCTTTCCTGACGAGGCTCAGCCGCACCGGGAGTCGGAATTACATAAGCCCGTGCCCCAAGCCTCTGGGATCTATGTCTAGCGCCCGGATGGAACGGAAAATTCGGATTTCACCAGGAGAGAAACATGAGCAACTTTGAGAAACTGCGGGGCCGCCTGGCAGCGGGGGAGACGATCTTGATGGACGGGGGTATGGGCTCGGAGTTCGAGAGGCGGGGGCTGGCAAGCCCCACCACGTGGTCGGGCGGTCCGATGCTCACCCATCCCGAGTTGGTGAGGGATATTCATCAGGAATACATAGAAGCGGGCGCCGAGATTATCATCACAAACACCTTTGGCACAGGGCGTGACATGCTGGAGGAGGGCGGCCTCGAGCATAAGGTAGCCGAGGCCAACAAGCTGGGAATCGAAGCGGCGGTACAGGCAAGGAGAAACGCCGGGACAGAGGACTCGGTGGTCATTGCGGCCTCCGTATCTACGATGGCTCCCAAGGCACACGCGGAAGTTCCGGTGCCCTATGGGAAAGCTCTAGAGACCTACCGGGAGCAACTGGGAGAGCTGGCCAAAGGCGGCCCGGACGTGGCGGTGGGCGAGATGTTGGTCCGGATATCAGACACGCTGGCGGTGATAGAAGCGGCAGCGGAGTTGGGTCTCCCGGTGTGGGTCGGGCTCTCCTTGGTCCGGGATGGAGACGGGCTTTACCTGGGCATCCAAGACAGGCATGGAAGCGAGACCCTTCAAGACGCCATGGACGCCATCAAGGACAAGGACATCGCATCGGTATTCATAATGCACACGCCGGTGGACGACACGGGGCCCGGGCTGGAGATAGTCAAGAAGAATTGGTCGGGAACCTTCGGCGCCTACGCCCATTTCCCCGGCCACGGGGGCCCAACCCCCAAGGCAAATGCCCTGGACCCACAGCAGTACCTGGAATACGCCAAGGGGTGGAGTGAGCAGGGGGCGCGGATAATTGGAGGGTGCTGCGGCACGAGACCCGACCACATCCGGGCACTCAGGGAGTGGCTGTCCGGCTCCTAAACCAAGGAGCCTGTCTCACAAGTATTTTGGTTAACGAAAAGAGCAATCTCATCTGCCATAGTACACTATATCAATCAAGATATATCGCTAATTGGGCATTCTATGGGGAGTTACATCGAATTTCGTAAATGGTCCTGAGTTCTGAGACAGGCTCCAAAGCCAAGGTGGGATGTGCATTTGCCGGACTACGGGAATCGGGCCGGGAGTCTCTCAGGAGTGTTTCGGCCCTTGATTGCAGGACCGTCCGGCAGCGCCGTCTCACCTGGTCTTTCCGGCTGGACAGCCCGGCCAGGAATTTGCCGACCCTCTCCTGCACCGCCGCCCTGCTCCCCAGGCACAGATTGCCAGTGGCCTCCTCTCTGGCCCAGCCTCAGATAGCCTCATCGGCGTTGAAGTCCGGGCTGTAGCCCGGCAGGTTCACCAGCCTCAGCTCCAGCTCAGGCGTCCTGAGGTACTCCCGCACCGCTTCCCCACGGTGGGCCGGCGCATTGTCCCAGATGACCCGCAGCGGCCCTGGATGCTTTTCCTTCAGTTGCGTCCAGTTGCGTCAGGAAGGCAACCGAGGTCCCGCTGTTGCTGTTACCCTCCAGTTCCATCCATTCCACCTCGCCCGTCTCCAGGCACACCGCTGAATAGTAGCTGGCCTTCTCCCCATACCGCGGGCTGGTCGACTCCACCAGAGCCGGGTCCCCTTTCAGCACCCACTTGCCCCGCAATTCGGCATCTGCCCTGTAATCGGCGGAGGTAAAGTGGACCACGCGGGCGGAAGATTGCTGACAAACGGCGACTGAATACTGTATCGCCCGCCATCATTCATGGGCTTGTTTATCCTCGCCGAGAGGACTAGGAAATCTGGGCTGGCAGCCAACAAATATCTGCAAGGTTGCTTCGCCATTTGCGACAGGGCTATCGTTTAACTTTGTTCCTTGATTAGATTCCCACCAGCGAGTTTGTAATGTGGACATCCTGAGGGTTTGTCCGCCTGGTTTGAAATCAAGCTTGTTGACATCGGGGACCACAGGCGTCTCTCCGTTCCCTTGGTATGCGGAGCGATACTCAAAGATTTGTTCAGATGTTAGTCCCCGGTAGATTTCCAACTACATGGCAGTGGAGATGTAGTCTCTCCGGCTTAGTCTGGTAGACGAGTTATATGCCAACGACACCCTGACTGAGCGTCTTCCTGGAGCGTTAAGAAACTCAGAAGGAATGGTCAATGAATATACATGAAAAGTCCTGTGGGCAATCACGTCCTCGGAGAACAAGGTTACTCTGGGCGGCAATGACCAGGAGCTTCAACCGTCGGGACCCCATAACCAACCGTCTTGAGAAGTGGACTCTGTTGGTTGTTGAACAGGTCCCTTAGATTTCGGTCAACTTTGGCGGAGTTCGCAACTAATGCCCTGACTAAGTTGGCACTGGGGATGGTCCCAAGTTGTTCACGTAGTGCAGCGTCAACCCGCGCTGCGATGTGCGACCCTAGCGGTCGCAAAGCTCGTACCCACAGATGCTCGTAAGAGCCCTCGGGTCGCAAAATCGTGTGCAGTTGAAGGCTCACCTAGATTCGGGTCGTTTTTCTGCCATATGTAATTGTTTCCTAACGAGTCGACCGCGTAGTTGCCGCCATAATGGACAACTTCGGGCTTGACCGCCCCTGCCACACCTGGACCGGACCGCGTGAAGACTGAAGGAGCACCTTCCGGCGATACGGCCAAGCGAGTAGTGTAGCCATTGTCATACGGATCGGCTCGCCTGGTTATGGAACCTACAGTTAGGCATAATGCCGCCGTCGCAGGGTCAATGATCCCATGCTCAGGACTGCCGAGGTTTTCTACAGCCCTTTCTTGAAGCTGTTGAGAGTTAATCGCTTGAGGCAACACAGGATCCGGAACATTGCCCGCAGAAACCACGATCACTAGGTCCAGCCTCTTGGCCAGTTCATCAAGAAGCTCAGCCCACGGGAGCTGACGGCCACCGGTGTAGACCCTGTCGAGGTGACCTATAGATAAATTGAATATGCGTACGCCGCGTTCTCTATGGAAATATTCAATTGCATTGCGAAGGAGCTCTTCAGCCCGCTGCTCGTCAGGAAACTCTACCCACCCCTCTGTATACCCAAAGGGATCGTCTTGGTGTATCAATACTTTTGCGGCACAGACACCGACTTGCGGAAGCCAGTCGCCACTAACCATCCTCCTCGCTATATCCCCATAAACTACTAGGCCAGCCACTCTCGTTCCATGCCCGTTTTGATCCACTACGGTGGCTTCGCCTGACCCGAAATCTTCTTCCTCTATCACTGTACCCCTTAACAAAGGGTGGCCAGCTACAACCCCCGAGTCAACCACGCATGCCATCGAAGCATGTTCCGGAAGGTTCGGCAACTGGCTTGGAACAGGTCTATCCCCGCGTGGGCGGCGCAACCCAGTGAGCCACCCGAAGAGTTTGCCCGGGCCCTGGTCTATCCCCGCGTGGGCGGCGCAACCAATCAACCAACCCTTTGTATGGTTACGTTATGGCGGATTGTGGAGCGACGCCGAAATAATTGTCTATTATTACAGGGCTAAAGCCCTTCTTAATGAATTGGAAATAGAGAAACTGCCAACGAACTGCCAAAGGTTTTCAGATACAAACTGCTATTTAGAATGGCTTGATTTAGCAGTTGCATAGCAGTTTCCTAATCAGGTGAATGAAGATGTCAAGTCGACCCCATCATCAGGACAGCGGTGAGGCTAAAATAAGAGAGTCTACCGCTGGGGTGTCTGGTAAAGCTTCATCCGATGGTAAGGCTGGTGGATGTTCCAGTAAACACCTTTGTGGGCTCACTGCTTGGAACACCTGACCCGGTGACCGATAGCCCAGTGCTTGATGGGGCCGCTCTTGGTTGTAGAAGGCCAGATAAGCCCCAATCCCCTTTCTGGCCTCAGTCCCATTTTGGTATGCCTTCAGGTACACCTCCTCGTACTTGATGCTGCGCCACAGCCATTCCACGAAGACGTTGTCCATGCACCGGCCCCTGCCGTCCATGCTCACTTGAATGCCTTGCGCCAGCAGCATGCTGGTGAAGGCCTCACTGGTGAACTGGCTGCCCTGGTCGGTGTTGAAGATCTGTGGCCGACCCTTGCTCAAGGCCTCTTCCAGAGCCGCAACACAGAAGTCTACCTCCAGGGTGTTGGACAGCCGCCAGGCCAGCACGTAGCGGCTGTGCCAGTCCATGATGGCCACCAAGTAGAGGAAACCCCGAGCCATGGGTATGTAGGTGGCCCACACCTGGTTGACCCGGTTGATCTCCAGCCCCCTGAGCAAGTACGGATAGACCTTATGCACTGGGTTTGGCTTGATGGTGTTGGGACGCCGGTAGATGGCCTCCAGGCCTATCAGCTGCATCAGCCGGCAGTCATCCTTCTGGAGCCGTAGAAAGGTGTCTTCAGGTACTGTTGGTCTATAAGGGCCATCAACTCCAAGTCCTCGGCGCCGGCCTCGGTTGGCAGGTAGTACAACGAGGAGCGGCTGATACCCAGCAAGGCGCACTGGCGCACCAGAGACAGCTTCGGTTCTTCTCGGTCAATCATGGCCCGGCGTTGGGACCGGCTCACAACCCGAAGCTCCGTGACAAAAATCCCGTTCCACCTTGAGCTGCCCAATCTGTTGGTAGAGCTGGGCAGTGAGGACCTCTTGGTCCTTCTCCTGGCGTCCAGCACCATTTTCAAAGAGGTGCGGCCCCCCTGAATCAAGGCCTTCTTCCAGCCATGGATCTGGCTCGGGTGGACTTCAACCGGCTGGCCAGCTCTGCAATGGTGTGCTCCCCCTGGAGCGCGGCCAAAGCCACTTTGGCCTTGAAGACTGGGCTGTGCTTCTTACGTGTTTGCTTCATGTCCTGCTCCTTGTTTCCGTCCTATTTTAGGAGCGGGACTCTCTCTTAGCCACCTGTCCGAATTTTGGGGTCCACCTCACCCGATAGGTCAGGGACACGAGTTTCCGATAATATTCTAGAGCTTCAGCCCCCAGCATCATGTCTTCTAATCTCCACTTCAGATGGACAAGGCACTTGTGGAAACGCAACCAGTGGGGTCTAGCTGGAGTCCTGATTCAGCTGGGTGAACAAGTCCTGCCACCACCCCTTGCCCCGTCGCAGTCCGCCCTACAGGCCAGAGGTGGGCTATCTCTTACGATGAGCCCGGTGTCCGGGAGCTGGTCTTCCGGCTGAAGACCCCACACCTGTGTTAGTCAGCTCGCCCACCGGTCTATGAGACAAGCTCTACTAAACTAAAGCCAAGGTGAAACCTGCATAGGCATCCGATAAAATCGGGGGAGTTGCATAGGCTACAAGGCGATTAGAAGCGTGGTCGGTGTTGGGTATGGGAGAGATAAGCCGGTTTCTCGAACAGTGGGAAATGGATGTGTCCGGTCTGCGCAGGCGGCTAATTCTGGCTCCGACGCCCCGCGAACGGGAGCGGTGGCACGCTCTCTGGCTGCTAGCCCAGGGTTGGACCGCTTCGGCGGTGGCCGAGGCGCTGGAACGGGATCCTCATACCATAGGACGGTGGCTTGGCGCCTTCGGCGAAGGCGGTCCTGCGGCCTTGGCCTTCGAGCAGTCCGGGGGTTCCCCCCCGCCCTGGAAGAGGCGCAGCAGGCGGAGTTGAAGGCGGCGGTGCAGGAACTGCCTGCCAATGTGGATATCGGCCTAGCCAACTGGAACTGGAAAGCTGTCTGGAAGTTTGTCTTGGAACGTTTCGGCATCAGCCTGAGCCGCAGCAGCTGCCTGAACTGGCTGCACCGCCTGGGATTCGTGCTCAAGCGTCCTAAGAAGCGGCTGGTCAAGGCCGATGAAGCGCGGCGAGAGGCCTTCGTGGCAGAGTACGCTGCCCTGGCGTGTGAGGCGCAAGAGACCGGGGAGAAGATCTTCTTCGTTGATGAGGCCCACTTCCGGGCGGACGCTGAGTTGCGGGGTAAGTGGGCGCTGAAGGGAGAGCCGGCCCTGGTGGACTCGACCAGCCCGCGCCGTGGTGAGAAGGCCAGCTACTACTCGGCAGTGTGTCTGGAGACGGGCGAGGTGGAATGGATGGAACTGGAGGGGAACAGCAATAGCGGAACATCCGCAGCCTTCCTGGAGCAGTTGAGAGAGAGGTACGGCGGGCGTCTGAACGTGATCTGGGATAACGCGCCAGCGCACCGTGGCCCGGCGATGCGGTCATACCTGGAGACCCCCGGTCTGAACCTGCGGCTGGTGAATCTGCCGGGGTACAGCCCGGACTTCAACGCCGACGAGGCGGTCTGGAGATGGGTGAGAGAGGAAGCCACCGGGAACCTGTGCCTGGGAACTAAAGCCTTGGTGCAGGAGAGGGTGAGCGGCTTCCTCGCCCGCCTGTCCAGGAGGAAGGATGAGGTCAAACAGCGGTGCCGGACCATCCTGCACTTAAGGGCCGAGAAGCTACTGCAAAACTCCCAACCCGGTTCCCAGCACCACCCAAATGCACATCCCACCTTGGCTTTAGTTTAGTAGAGCCTCACTGTTGTATTGATGGGTATAGGGACTTGAGCTTGATGCGGGCGTCCTCGGTTGTGAAGCGCCAGTCCACCTGAATTACGTCCCGGTTCCGTTGGTCCTGCCATGCGCCTGTTTCCCGTTCCAGGACTTCCTGGCTGGGTATCCGGCGATCCAAGCACTGCCGCGCCAGCACCCCCAGTTCGATCTCGGCCATATTAAGCCAACTCCCGTGCTTCGGGGTGTAATGTATCTCCAGCCGTTGGGCAATGCGCCGTGCCTCCGCCGGCTCGAAAGCCTGGTATAGGGATGCCGGATGATGGGTGTTCAGGTTGTCCATCACCAAGACTATCCGCTCCTTGTCGACATAGTCCTCGTCCACCAGTTTCTTGACCACCCGTGCCCAGTCGGCCTTGGTGCGCCGGTCCGTGACCTCCACCCGCCGCCATCCCTCCAGGGGCGCGAACAGCATGAACAGGTTGCTCACTCCGTTGCGTTGATATTCGTAATCGTATGCCATGGCTGCCCCCGGCCGCGACGGACGGGGTTGGCGGGTCTCCTGCACCAGTTGCTTGCTGGTCTCGTCCAGACACACCAGCACCTCCCCCTCTCCGTAGGGACGGTGATAGACCTCCAACACGTCCTCCATGCCGCACACAAAGTCCGCGCTCCCTTGGGGCGGGAGGCACCAGCATTCTTTCAGCCAAGGCTTGAGTTCGTTTTTTTCAGAGTCCGGCGCACCGTCTCTGTGCTGATGCTATCCACTATCTCCTGCGCCACCAATCCATCGGCCAGCATTTGCAGCGTCCAACTGACCCGTCCCTCCGGCGGTTGAGAGCAGGCCAAGGCTACCAGGTGGGCCTCACCCTGACCATCCAGCTTTTTCTTGCGGCGCTTTAGCTGCTGTTTGCGTCCCAGGGCTGCCTCCAGGCCCTCCTCCACGCACCGGCGGCGCACCCGTTCCACCGTGGCGCTGCCCACCTTCAGGACCCAGGCTATATCCTCGTCCCTCATTGCGCCATCAACCTGGTTCTCATCGCTAAGCAGCAGAATGCGGGCGTGAGTCTGCTTGTAAGCCGCCGCCCAACCCTTGGACACCAATCCCTTCAGTTCCTCCTGTTCCTCCTCCGTAAGTCCCACTCGGTATTTCTTCATCATCACATCCATCCCCGCTTCCCGATTTTCTTTTTTGACTGCTAACCCATCATATCTCACCAGCCATCATTTCAATGATGGTCAGCTACTAGTATCAGCGCCCATTTTAGACAGTTGGTATGAATTCGAACCTAACGCCATCGGCAAGTCGAAATACATTCCCAGGCCGGTTTGGATCAACCCAATCCTAAGACTGGGCTAAGTGCTTGGGCTTAATCCGGCAGTCTGGTCGACTGCCACGCCACCATCTGCCAGGCGCCGTTCCGCTTGGCGTATACATCAATGAACCTGGCTTCGAATTTGTTATCGCCGACGTGGAACTTGGCGTGGCCGGTGACCACCGCGGAATCACCGAATTGACGGACTTTAACATCTTCTCGTTCCACGGACCTGTAGTTGGAGCGACCTGACGAAATGGCCTCTATGAACGAAAATTTGGTATCGATCCTGGCCGTGGTGTGAGTGTAAATCAGATCATCGGCAAGAATCTCTTCAAGTGCTTTAACATCACCCTTGATCATAGCCTCAATTCGGCGGTCCTCCAATGCCATGATTTCGTCCATCTTTCTTTCCTCCGTATTAGATACCTCGCCTAATATAACAAACAGCCCTATATCACGTAACCTGCCGTTGCCTTAACCTATACTGCACCGTCATGTGCCAAACGTATTCGCCTTTCCGCCGGCAATGGGTCGTTTATACCCCAACTCTGGGTAAACCCACTTCCAAATCCAACCCCGGCTCATCCCAAACCGAGCAGCTATACCGGTGATGGTCTCCCCACTGCCGCTCTATGCCCCCTGGACGGCGTCACAAACCGCCTTAAAGTCTACATCCAGGGATGGGCGGCCTCCACGGCGGGAATACTCTCGGGTTGGGGGATTTACTGCCGTTGTCATGGTTTCCTCCTGTTCCAACCTCCGGGCCATTGAACGGACTCCACGACCCCCTGCGCCTCAGGAAATCACACGCAATGCCCGACTACCTGTACCAGGGCAAGAGTATCTGGCACAGTCTTCTTTCTTCGGGAACCTTCCCGTTCCGCTTACATTCTTCCAGGTATGAGATGGCTTTCAGGTTCGACCGCAGGTAGAAACCGGCATCGAATAGCTGGTCGATGAACTCCATAGAATCTGGCAGGACCAACCCTCATAACTGTACCAGTCCCACTTCTGAACTAGTTGACTTACCAGCGCTTCTACCTGTACTTCTGCCCGCTCTAACACCAGCTTTCTTTCCAACGACCTTAACCTCACCATCTGGCGTTCCTGGACGCCCACAAGGGCAAGGCATCATCCAGAAGCTGAATGCGCCGCTGTATTTCCTTGACTTCTACAGCCTTCAGGCCGATGGACAGGGCAATCTGGGCAGCCCGGAGCCTTACCAACGGGTTGGCGTCGTCCATAGACCCCCCAACCACCTGAGTGGCCTTGAGCATCAGGCCCTTGAGTTCCGCATGGGCCAGCTCAAGCGCTTCGCTCCGCAGGCGCTCAAGCTCCCGGCGGAACTCATCATTTTCCATCCAGCGATAAAGGGTGGAACGCGCAACCTCGGCCAGCTTTGCTGCCTCACTCACGGATGGGGAAGTCACTATGTAAGGCAAAGCCTGTAGCTGTTTATCTGTCAGACTGGCCGTCCCATTTGTTTCAATTTGGCCCATTCTGATCCATTCACCTCGGTAATATGCCGACGTCTAATACCCCCGGCATTTTCATCAAGCGTCTACGCACAAGCAGCAAGCCCCGCGCCATCAAGCGGTTCAATGATGGCCTGTTCCTTGTGGAAACTGGAGCTTGAGCTTGCAGCCTCGGCACCGGCCACAACCGGGGCAGATGAGGGGAGTTGGCACACCGCGCACCGGCCCTCACCTGTAGGCCCAATCGGGGCAGGGCAGATGCAGGCAGTGGCGGCGTATTCTGGCGGGTTGGCCAGTCCCGGCTGGCGGCGCAAGTAGTCCAGGATGTCACCCTTGCACTGGCGTACTTCGGTCAACAATGCGGACGGAACTTTGCTGCCCGACTGTAGCAGTAACTTTTCGCCAGAGGCCCGGGCGGTGATCCCAAGGGCCGACAGCTTCTGCAGAACTTCGGTGGCATCCACCTATTGCACCTCCAGAACGTCGGACCCGTCGCCCTCATCAAGATGGCCACCATCGGCACCGACGTGGTTAGCAAGATGGCCACCTTGTTGAGCATCGGCTATCAAGGTGGTCATGTCCTTCTGCGTGTCTTGTGTGGCCATCTTGCTCTTCAGCCAACCGCCAGAACCAATGGCCACTGCCCTTTTTGCCGCGTTCTCCGACGTGGCCGATGTCAACGCCCATGTCCTTTGCGGCCCGCCTCAGGGTCTTCTCAGCGATACCGCATTGACGGGCTTCTGTGAGCACATCCTTAGCGGGGATACTGCCATCAGCCAAGATTTCATTCAGGAAGTCCTTTGCTTCTTCTTTTGCCCCTCGCTCTTCTGGCGAAGCCGTAGCCAGTAGCTCCGCGATATCGACCTCGACTACGCCTTGCCACGCTAAGGCGGGCTCATATATAGACAATTATTTTGCTGACCGATCAATGTACTACGTCAGCATATTGTGTGCCATCCGCTGGATGGAGCGGCGTTTTCGGCATCTTTCTCTGTGTGTGCGTAAGTGAGCGAGTGTTTCTGTAACTTTCTCTGTTCTGTGAAATGAGGGAAGTAATGAGTAACGGGGCTCAAGACAAAGGCGAGCGACTCCACAGGCTGGTGCTGTACGTCAATGCCGACGAGTACAGTGTCGTTCAACACATGGCTGCGAATTACCGTCCTCCGCTGTCGGTCTCCCAGGCTGGCCGCCTGATGGTCAGGGCTTATATAGATGCTCTCCGGAGACAGGAGGCAGAGCGTAATGCGGGGCAGTAGCGGCAAGGTAAGGAGTCTGGAAGGAGGCGAGATCGTCGCCTATGGGTTGACCAAGACGGGCCGCCCCTATGCACTGTTCCAAAGGAAAGACGTGCCCGGTCCGCGCACCAGCCGATTGATAACACTGGAACCGTTGCCCGAGGGAAGCTTGCTGGGGCTAACCCGGGTCTACGTAATGGGCGCAGCCGCCGGGTTTGCCGCGGCGCGGCATCAAGCGCTGCATCGCCAGGCGCGAGTTGCCAGGGAGTGTGTCGACTACATGCCGACGTATGGCGTGCAAGAAGCCTTTGGGGTGACGGCGGACCATCTGAGGCGAATTCTCACTGGGAAACACCCGGCGCCGCTCAAGGGAGACTCTAAGCTCGCTATCGAGCGGCTATTATTGAATCCGGCAAATTTAATGGATAAAGACGACAGTTTGGATTCTAACCCGACCGGCATGGGTAAATGGGACCAACGCCCGGTGTCCGGCCAGTTCGGAGGACCGGGCCAAGGTGGCCGGAGCCAGTATTGGGGAACTGCTGCCTCCGGATATTCTCGCCTGGACCAGCCCAAAAGGCGTCAAAGCCGGCGCGGACGCCCTAGGGGCCGACGCCCTCGATTCCCACGCCGGCGCTAGTCGCCCGCTTCGTGCGGCCATAGGCGGGAATCAGATAAATTCTCTGGCGTTGAGGCCGCCTGCCTGGGAGCAAGGGGAAGCCGGTCGGGCAAGCCTATCCACAATGGCTCTACCACGGCTTTCAACGGAGCTCTTTGTCTTCCAATCAACACAGAAAAGTACGGTATTCGCGGGCGGTCGACTGGGATGCAGTCCAGTAATGTCAGGCGGGTCGGTATATGATTGTGCCACCTTGGCCTAATCACCGGTTCGAGTCTCCTCAGGTAGGCCAAGTGCTTCATTGTATAATGTTGATGCCGCTGCCCATTTGCCGGACCGAACACAGGGAGAGTTCCAGTTTGTCGTATCCGCGCCGCGCCCTAATTGTGTTGACGGCTCTCACTCTTGCCGCATTCATTTCTGTTGGATGCCAAAGCGGGCCGCGCCGCAACCCTCTCCGACACCTGCCGCCGCTCCGACCACGACTACTGCCATCCCAACCCCCATGCCGCAGGGGGGCTGCAGAACCCTCGCAAACCGCCGAAGCCTACCGCCGCGGTAGCTCCACAACCCACAGCTACTCCAACGCCTACGCCTGCCCCTCCATCTCCCACGCCGGACCCATCACCCACGGTTGCGGCCGCACCTACTCCGAGCCCAACTCCGGCTCCTACTCCGGAGCTGACGCCAGGGGTTGGCGGCACACGCGGTAGGTGTTATCGATGAGTTCCCGCGCTTCCGCCTCGAGCCGGCGGATTTCCATCATCAGCCCCCGCGCTTCTCCAGCCTTGATGAGACAGCCGGGCGTGTTGCTGGGCCGGCGTCCGAAGTGGACCTGAGCGCCGCCAACCGTCGTGAACCGTTCCCCGCAGTGAAAACACACCCAGCCGTCCGGCGGTATCCTGTAGGTTTCTTGGGTCATTCGCTCAGCCCCTCTAACGTTCGATTTCCCGAAGAAGACCCACCGCAGCGGAAATAATTTTATATTATTATGGGGTAAACCCCATTTCCAGTAAATAAAAAAGTCGAAAAGTGATGGTAAAGTGATTGCCCTTCCAGCTTTGAAGTGGCAGGAAAACGGGGTCGAAAATCACTTTTTGGTCAAGACCCGTTTCCAGTAAATAAAACTCGGAATTCCGACCGCTCATCCTATCTGTTTCGGCCCCGGCGGAGTATCCCCTTCCGCAGCGGTTTGGCCCGCCCCGTCAGTAGGGATTTCCGTCGCTGCAACCACTTGTCGTACCGCAGGACCGCCGCCAGGAACAAGCCGGACCCCAAGGGCCATGCCCCGGACTGTGCTTACGGAGCGTTGCTCCAACCTCCTAATTTCTCAATCAACACCAAAGAAGGCGACGCCACCGGGTCGGCCAGTTGGTTGTCTGGCGCAGCTCCCCAGTACGATCAGGACCATCTACTATTGTCCAAGCCAGGTTCCAATTCCCGAAACCGGCTTCTCGCCAACTGTCCGCGGAACCAAGTGGCCGCTGGCGCTGGAGCCCAATCGCACTGGCTGAGGAGTGAGGCGGGGGTCCGGGGAGTTGTGAGGTTGTCCTCAACCTGACCTTGCCCGCCGGCTTGGGCGCCTCCAGGGCTCATGTAACTCAGGTCCTGGACCTGCTGCATCTCGAGCCAGGGGCGCAAGCGTGATTCTTACCCGCGGCGGCCCCATTGAGAGGGGCCGAAGTTGGGAATCAAGAACCTTCGTATTGCGTTGCGGTTCATTATAACGGTGTAATCCGCCATACACTCTGCCCCACCCAAAGGATGAAGGACCAAGTCCCTACAGAAACGGTAGGGGCTTTTTCTTTGGTGAGTCAACCGCTGGTTGGGAGTTCCGTTGGGTCGCCTAGAACCAGCACCGGCCGGGAGTAGAGTGCCGAACAGCTCGTTTTATTGGTTACAAGAGCCAACAACGACCATGGTGGTGCCTTTCCGCAGCCCCTCTCCTGTGGGGATTCCGGGCCTTGTCTCATCATTCCCTTCTTGCGGCAGACCTCCGCCACCGGCGTGCGGTCCTCCGTCTGCGCAAGCCAAGGACGACCTGCTCCGGGATATACCCGGACTTCTTCATGGGACGGTTCTCCTTCTCTAATCAGTAAAGATCATCACGCAAGATTCACATGTCAGTTGGCTCAGGATTTGGGGAGCAGACCAAAGTCGCTCAGTGCTACCCTGGGGAGATGAGAATTGTCTTTGAGTCAGAGATGGGATTCTAATGGCCGCTTTAGAATGACAGGCTCGGCGGCAGCGACTTTGCGATCGTCCTGGCGATATGCGATCCCGGCATATCGGTTTCCGTCACGCTGGGCTATAATGTGGGGACACGCTTGATTAGCGCACCAAGGTTTGACACAAGAACGGACCGGCCCTTCCCTCTCCTTCTCTTCTTGTTCGCCCTCCCGCTGATTCACCTGTGTTATCACTCTAAATTATGGAGTCCGTTCTTGTATGGCTCTTGCATATCCGCCCGCCCGCGCGCGTTCGTCCAAGCGCACCCCCAACCGTACCGCGCACCAGACCGTTTGCGATGACTGCAATATGTCGGCCACCCTTCCCTTCCGGCCAACCCAGGGGAAGCCGGTGTATTGCCGCTCATGCTTTAAGGCCCGGCGCCAAGGGGCTTCCTCGGCGGCCAGTGCCGACTCCATCCAGTCAGTCAGATCCACCCGGCCGCGTTCTGAAAGTAAGCCAGCCGTTGACAGCGCCACGGTCAGCTATGCCACATTTTCCGGAATGTCCTTGGACGCCACTATCAAGACGGCGATTTCCCGGATGAACATATCCAGGCTCACACCCATTCAGGAGAAGGTCATTCCTGACCTCATGGCGGGACGTGATCTGATCGGCCAGGCGCGTACCGGCTCCGGAAAGACGCTGGCGTTCGCCGTGCCCTTGGCGGAGATGTGCGATCCGTCGGTCCGACAGGTGCAGGCCGTTGTGCTGGTTCCCACCCGCGAATTGGCCATGCAAGTGGCCGGGGTCATCGAAGCCCTGGTTTCCCTGCTGAAAGTCCGCGTTACGTTGCTATATGGCGGGCGGGCCCTGAAGCCGGAATATGTAGCGTTGAGGAACGGTGCCCAAGTGGTCATCGGCACTCCGGGCCGGACGCTGGACCATCTGCGTCAGAGGACGCTCGACCTGAGCGCCGTGCGATTCCTGGTGCTGGACGAAGCGGACGAAATGCTGGACAGAGGGTTCGCCCCGGACGTGGAAGCCATCATAGCTCGCACGCCCAAAGAGCGGCAGACAGCGCTCCTGTCCGCAACGATGCCTGAGTGGGTGTCCCGGACCGCCTCAAAGCACCTCCGCAATCCAGTAACGGTCGAGGTTGACGCAGGCCTACGGGCGCCGCCCACCGTGGAGCACCTGGTCTACACCATCCAGAAAAACGACAAGCTGGAAGCTCTGCGGACTCTGCTGGACGGTCGGGAAGATGCCCCGGTTATCGTCTTTGGCAAAACCAAGCGCGGCGTCAAACAGCTGGCCCGGCAACTCGATTCCCTGGGCTACCCGGTAGGGGCGCTCCAGGGCAATCTAAGCCAGAAGGCGCGCGAGCAGGTGATGAAGGGTTTTCGTTCCGGCGCCGCGCCGATTCTGGTAGCAACCAACGTGGCCGCCAGAGGTCTGGACTTCGAAGGTATCGGCCAGGTTATCAACTATGATCTCCCAGACTCGGAGCAACTGTTCACACACCGCGTCGGGAGGACCGGCCGCATGGGTCGCTCCGGCGAGGCGGTGACGTTCATCACGATGGACGAAGAACGAAAGTGGCGCGAGATAGAGCGCGGCCTAGGCCGCCGGTTCGTCCGCAAGCCCTGGCAGCAGGTCCGCAAGGCCATGCCGCTTCAATAAGCAGCGCACGGTGTGCCCTCAAACTGTAATTCCCGCGTAACCGAGAATGCACGGGTGTCAAGCAACTGTCTTGAAAGTCAATAGGAATGGGTGAGGGACTTCGCGGCCGGGTGGTTCCAGGACGAGCCGTACTTGAGCATGGAGTTGAGGATTATCAGCAGCTTGCGCATGCAGGCGGTCAGAGCCAGCTTTTTCGGCTTGCCGGCAGACAACAGGCGCTGGTAGAAGTCCCTGATGACCGGGTTGAAGCGACTGGCTACCAACGCCCCCATATAGAGGGCTGTGCGGACCCTGGCCCGTCCACCCCAGACGGTGCGTTTGCCCCGCAGGGTACCACTGTCCCGGTTGAAGGGAGCCACGCCCACTAGGGCAGCGATCTGTCGGCGGTTGAGAGTGCCCAGTTCGGGCAGGTATGCCAGAAGGGTAAGAGAGATCTGGTCTCCGATGCCGGGTACGCTGCGCAGCAGGTCGTCCTTCTCCCGCCATACAGGACTCTGGCGGAGGGTCTGGCGCAAGCCCTGGTCCAGGTCGTCCAGCTGTTGCTTGAGCCAGGCGATGTGGGCCTCAATGCTGGGCCGGACGGCCATAGTAGCACTGGAGAGTCGGTTCCTCTCCGCTACCAGCATGGTCATCACCTGTTGTCTGCGGGCCACCAGCGAGCTGAGGACCTGGGTCTCGGCGTCCCGGAGAGGACGCCGGGGAGGACGGACGGCCTCGGCGAAGTGAGCCAGGACCGCCGCGTCCAGGGAATCGGTCTTGGCCAGCCGCCCAGTGGCCCTGGCAAAGTCCCGCACCTGGCGAGGGTTGACTACCACCACCGGGAGGGAGGCAGCTGCCAGGGCTGCCACCAAGGGCAGTTCCAGCCCACCCGTAGCCTCCAGCACCAAGGCTGCGGGATTGAGTTGCTGCATCTGGGCCACCAGTGCCGCGGTCCCGGCCTGGTCGTTGCAGACCTCACGCCGGTCTCCCCCAGGACGGATGGCCACATCCACCCGGGCCTTGGCCACATCGACCCCTACGTAGATACCGTGTTGCTCCATGAGAACCTCCCTGCGAACCGTCGGCCCGTCCTTGCGAGATGCGGGCTTGGTTGACCCAGGCAACTGTGCGGGCTCTGTTCTGAAAAGGGTGCGGCGACCCAAGCTTGACAACGGTCTTCTATGACCCAGGGCGGGCCGGTCTGCCGCACCCCGCACACCTAAGAAAGAAAACTATCCACCTCCAAGCTAAGATACAAGGGCGGCGACAAAATGTACCACTGGGGCGGAGGAATCATGTACCACTTGGAGGATGAACAGTGGTTACGCGGGAGGCAGGGCGAGGTAATTCTGGCGGGGGATGGAGAGAGCGTCGGTTTGAACTAGAGGTTGTCCGGTTCGTGTGAAGTTTCCGATGCAGCGTTCTCCCTGCTGTGCTTGAGGCGGTAGCTCTCGCCGTTCATCTCCAGGATGTGGACCTGGTGGGTGAGGCGGTCCGGCAACGCGCCGGTGAGGCGTTCCGATCCGAACACCTCGGTCCACTCGTCGAATGGGAGGTTGGTGGTCACCAGGATGGAGCCCCGTTCGTAGCGTTGGCTGAAGACCTCAAAGAGCAGCTCCGCGCCGGTGCGGGAGAGTGCGGGAGAGGAGCACGAAGCCCAGTTCGTCGACGATCAGCAGGTTGAGGCGGGACAGTTGCCGCTGCCGGTTCAGCAGCCGCCTTTCGTCCCTGGCTTCCATCAGCTCGTGGACCAGTCCTGCAGCGGTGGTGAACCGCACCGACAGTCCCCGTGGCAGGCGGCGAGTCCCAGCTCCAAGGCCAGGTGGGTCTTGCCGGCGCCGCTGTTGCCGACGGCGATGACGTTCTCCCGGCGCTGGAGGTATTCGCAGCGGGCCAGCTCCATCACCAGCTGTTTGTTCACCGAGGGGATGGCCGTGAAGTCGAAGGTGTCCAGGCTCTTCACGGCGGGGAATCGGGCCGCACGGATGCGCCGCTCCACCATGCGCTGGCGGCGGTCGATGAGTTCCAGTTCGGCGAGCCTGAGCAGGTACTCCGGGTGGTCCACTCCCACGGCGGCGCACCAGGCAGCCAGCTTCCCGTACTCTCTCAGGAAGCTGGGCAGATTCAGATCTTTCAAATGGTGTTCCGGCAGCAGCGTGGAGCGGTTGCTCATGCCACCCTCCCCGACAGGAGAGTCATGTAGTCCCCGGCGGAGGTGGCGCTCACCGGCACACGGGACAGGTAGGGGTACAGCTCAAGGTCCAGCCGGGGCGGCCTGCCCTCCAGCCGGCACAGCACCAGGTGCTTCACCGCGTCGAAGCTGATCACCCCCAGCCGGATGGCTTCCCGGACCGCGGCGTAGACTTCCTGATGCGGGAAATGCTCCAGCAGCCGCAGCACCTGCACCAACTCCCTTTTGCCCCGTGGTCCCATCCTGGACTCGAGCCGCCGGCGCAGCGCGGCGAACTCCTCGGGCAGGTCCCACCCCTGCAACGGCGCGGCCTGGTCCAGGGCTCCCGGCTTCCGTTCCAAGAGCGGCAGGTAGTGGATGGGGTCGTATACCAAGTCGTCTCGTTCGTAAGAGCGGTGATGCCTGACGATGACCTCTGACCCGCAACTGACCACCACCCGGTCCACCTATTCCCTTACCAGCACATCCCGGTGCCCGTAGGCCACCGGCACCGAGTAGTCGTTGGTCCGGTACCGGACCAGGGACCGGGAACTCACCCGGCCCGCCTGCTTCTCGCAGGCGTCGTAGTCCCCTGCCGGCAGGGGCAGCAGAGCCTCCAGGTCCCGCTCCATCCGTTGGCCGATGCTCTCCGTGTGTCCCCGCAGCCTGGCGTCCAGGCACTCCAGGCACCGCTGTTCCAAGTGGACATTCAGGACAGCGAAGCTGACGAAGGACGGCGCCGTCACCAGGAAGCTGCGCCGCACATACCCCACCATGCCCTCCACCTTCCCCTTGTCGTTGCCCTTGCCGGGACGGCCGAACCGGTCCTCGAAGAGGTAGTGAGACTGGAGTTCGCTGAAGGCCCTGGTGCGCTGGCGACGCCCGTCTCCCAGTATCCTGGCCACCGCCAGCCTGGTATTGTCCTAGAGGATGCTCCGGGGCACCCCGCCCAGGAAGGCAAAGGCGGAGACGTGCCCGTCCAGGAATGCCTCGGTGGTCTCCGCCGGGTAGGCCTTCACATAGCAGCCGTCGCTGTGGGGCAGGTCCAGGACGAAGCAGTGGGCCTTCTGCTCCATTCCGCCGATGATCACCAGTGCCTCGCCGAAGTCGCACTGGGCCTGGCCCGGTGGATGAGACAGAGGGACGAACATCTCCCGTGTCCGGCGGCGATGCTCCCGCACGTAGTCCTTGACGACAGTGTACCCGCCGTCGAAGCCGTACTCGTCCCTGATCCGCTCGAAGATGCGCTTGGCAGTGTGGCGCTGCTTCCGGGGAACCCGGTGGTCGTCATCGAGGATTCGGTCGATGACACTGGTGAACGGCTCAAGTTTGGGCCGGCGCGGTGGGATCTTTCGCCGGTAGCCTGGCGGCGCCGAATAGGCCAGCATCTTGCGCACCGTCTCCCGGTGCAGGCCGAACGTCCGGGCGGCATCCCGGATGCTCATCCCATCCACCATCACCGCCCTGCGAACCCTCAGATATACGTCCACTCTGTACATCCGTCGCACCATCCATGGGGTCGGCTACAACCCTATGAATGATGGCGGGCGGTACAGTATTCAGTCGCCGATTGTCGGCAGTCCTCCGCCCACATGGCCCACTTTATCTCCGCCGCTTACACAGTTCTTCGGCAGTCAATCCTTCTTCCAGAGTCTCATCTCTTGCCAAGGCATTGAGATACAACGCCAACTCTGTAAGGCCAGTACCTTCACTGCCATCAACCGAAACTACCTGAGCACCCTGGAAGAACCGACGCAGGCCCTCGCGAGCTAGTGATGCCTTGCCAATCCCGGCAAAGCCGCTAAATACCACCAAGTGAGTCCGTGGATCGTCAATTGCTGCCTCCACTCGACTGAGTTCGTCGTTTCGATTGAGAAAGCGATGCCTAAGCATTCGTTGTGGTACTGAAACCAACTCGTTGATTGCGTCCACGATCTCCGAAACGGCAGCGTCATTATCCGAAACATCAAGAAAGTGGAACGGCTTGAAGTATAGGGGAATGTCCGTGTCATCCAACCGCACGACACGTAAGCGAATCGCCTGCTCCTCCATCATTCGGATGAAGGCCATGTTCAATTCAAGCCGAACCCACCCACTGTGTGCTGAGTTGGCACTCCAGAACAGCAAGAAATCCGTCGACTCCTCTAACGCGAGAGCAACTCTGTCAAGAAACGAGTCTCCCCACTCGATTTCGGCTCGATCTAGCCAAGCAATCTCTCTTCCCAGATTTTCGTGTACATTTACGACTGTTTCTCGATCAAGTGAGGAGTGACTGAGAAAAACTCGCATGCCAAATATTCCTTTAGGTTTTGTGCTATAGACTTCCCGCCAACTTGTGCTCATGGCAGGATCCTGGTTCCGTTTGCTTGTAGGGTATGCCCTTATCGTACCAGAGGAACCCTATCCTCTATATGCAAACGGAATGCCATATCTACCCCTTGCCCGTTCCCTTTCCGCGTAGCGTCTCTCAATTTGTTTTATCGTCGCCCAATTCAGGCCGCAATCTTGCAGCAAAACCCGGCGCAGGTGCGCCGGACTCCAATCCAGCACTAACTGGAGCTTCCTAAAGCGCACGCCCTCAAGGATAAGCTCTCCGAGCAGGCGATTCCGCTCTTTCAAGCCCTTGGTCTTGCCAGCCATTAGCCCCCGCACGTAGCCTACCAACACCAGCAATTGATCGCGTTCAGGAATGGACTCGCCCAGGAGCTCCGATAGCTGCGGCATCTTCAAAAGGCGGCTTTCCCGCCGTCCATCTTCATAAATAGTCAAGACGTAAGGCCGTCAGATGTGGTAATACCATAGCGTCGTTGTACGACCTTGGGGGACGCTGTTTTAGCTTCAAACATGTTCTCTGTCTATTCGATGTTTCCAAAGTGATAAAAAAGTGATTGCCGACGAAATCTCACGACTGAAAAGTGGACCACCTTTGCGCCACTTAGCTTCGCTCTTTCCTTCGATGCACCTAGGGATTTTCCCATCTAATGATATAATTATTTTGCGCTCCGCCGTTCCCAATATATCGATTCGCCAAGTGATTGCTTCCCGAAACGGGTGGGGGACAAAGCCCCGGCCGGGGCGAATGTCATCGTGCTGAACGCCTCTTCAGGGTGGCGTGTCCCCGATAGCCCTGGGGCGGGCTGCCAGCCACTCCTCGATCTCGGACTCCCGCCATCGGACGGCGCGGTCTCCGATTTTCAATGGCTCAGGGAAATCTCCATTGCGCATCAGGCGATAAATGGTGGAACGTCCCAGCGCGGTACGGCTTCGCACCTCGCTCAAGCGCAGGAGGCGGCCGGTACTTGCAGTGCCCATGATGTACCCCCTTCGAAACGTTACTTGTAACGGAGGGTACGGCAGGGCTAGCGGCTTGTCACCGTGAAAAATCAGGGCTAATTTTTGCCGCGGCTAGAGATATTTGTTCCAGCTTGCGAATTCTGGACTCGACGGTGTCCTCCGGGCATTTTTTGATGTGGGCGATGTGGCCGATAGCGTCTTCACGAGTCCACCTTAGAGCCCGTAGAAACTTGCAAGCCGCCAAATATCGCAAGGCTCGGTCTAAGGAACCTCTGAACAACGTACAATGCCTGGAAATTTGGGGAATGGCAGGGTGTGAAGGAGGCTTCAACTTCCAAGTCAGGGCTATTTGGCCCTGACTTGGGGCCGGTTTCTCCCCCTTCAGCCCTTGTGTTTGGGGCTTCTCCCCGGTTCCGGGCCCACTCGCCCCTGGGTCAGGCTGCCAGCAGCAACTTTCTCTTCCGCATCAGGTTGGACAGGCCCAGCAGCACCGCCAGCCTTTCGTGGTTCTTGGCCAAGCCCCGGTACCGGACCTTGTCATAGCCGAATATTCGCTTCACGTCGAGAAAAGGGTGTTCCACCTTGGCCCGCACCGATGCCTTGGTCCTTTCCCACCACTCCTCCAAGCCCCCCCGCTCCAGCAGCCTCCGCTTCCCGGGTTCCAGCGCCACCAGCCATTCCACCTCCAACCCCCTGTTCTCCTCCCGTTTCCCCACTCCCGTGTAGCCCGCATCTCCCCACACTCGCCGTTCCTTCCCATGAAGCAGTTCCCCCGCCTGGGTTACGTCATGCACATTGGCTCCAGTGGTTACCAGGCTATGCACCATTCCCGTCTCCGCGTCCACTCCGATGTGTGCCTTCATCCCGAAGTAGTACTGTTTCCCCTTCCGCGTCTGGCGCATCTCCGGGTCTCGTTTCCCCTTCCGATTCTTGGTGGACGATGGCGCCTGGATGATAGTGGCGTCCACGATGGTGCCTTCCTTCAGCGCCATCCCCTGTTCCTCCAGGCAGGCTTTGATCTCTTCAAACAACCCCTGGCCCAACTGATGCTTCTCCAACAGGTGGCGGAAGTGCAATATGGTACTCTCGTCCGGTATGGGTTCCGATAACCTCAGCCCCACGAATTGCTGCACCGACCGGGAGTCGTACAGCAGGTCTTCCATAGCTGGGTCGCTCAGGTTGTGGCACACCTGCACCACGTGAACCCGCAGCATCACCGATAGGGAGTAGGGACGCCGACCCTGGCCCGCCTTGGGGTAGTGGGGCCGAATCACCCCTTCCAGACGCTCCCAGGGAACCAGGGCTCCCAACCGATCCAGGAACTCTTCTCGACGGGTCCTGCGACGCTTATGCTGAAAGTCCAGGTCTGAGAAGCTGGGTTGCTCAAGCATGGCGGTTACCTCGGTCAGACGCTTTTTCCTCAGTATCCCATATTCCACCCCATTTATTCAGAGGTTCCCTAACTCTTCGGGCCGGCCGCGTTTACGGGGACGGCCGCCCCGGACCAATTGGTATAGGCCCCACACATGCAGGATACAAGGGATTGGTTCGTCATTCATTAACAATTCTTCTATAAGGCCGCGCAGTGCGTCCCAGGCCCACCGCTGGGTCTTGGCATCCTCAATGTAGATGGGCAGCACCATCGACCAGTCGGGAAATCCTAGGTAGCTTGCGAAGGAGAGACCTGAATGAGCATCCCTCCACCTAGACAGCAAATCAGAAAATTTCGGGATACCTGGAATTTTGTCGTCCAATACGTCGCGTAGAAAATCGTCCCGGACCTGTTCAGGCGTTTTCCCCTCAATATCGGTCCCACCGGTAACGTAAGCCTCCTGAGCGTCCATTAGCGCCTGTGTCAGGTCAAGTAGTTCGACCTGCGTGTCCTCCGCCTCAGTGCCGTGACCGGTGTCCGGAGGCTGTTCAGCCGTTCCATCGTCCTTAACGGTCCCGTCGGCAACGTAAGCAGCCCAAGCGTCCATCAACGCACGGCGCTGGTCGAATAGGTCGCTCTGCATATATGCTGCCTCAGTGCTGTTGCCGACGTTATGGGCCAAGGCGGCTTCCGCGACCGCCCACGGTGTGGGCGTGCACTCGGCAACCCAGTTTCTGAAGGAAGTACGAAATCCGTGGGGTACAGCGGGAATAGCCAGCCGCCGCAGCATGGCGGTGAACACCATCTCCGACGCCGGCCTGCCACTACGGGCGGCGGGGAATATCAACCCGTGACCGTCGCTTAGGCCCAATGCTTGGCGCAGTATTTCCATAGCTCTACTGGACAAGGGGACCCGGTGGGGGCGCCTAGCCTTCATCCGGGCGGCGGGAATCTCCCAGGTTGCCGACCCCCAATCGATTTCAGTCCAATCAGCCGACCGGACCTCGCCGGAGCGGCTGGCGGTCAGTACCAGAAACTCAAAGGCCAGCTTCGTGGAAATGCTGGCCGTAGACTCCCTGACCTTCTCCACCGCACCCGGCACTTGGGCATGGGGCAAAGCCTGATGGTGTTCCTTCAGCCGCTGGGTCTTTGGCAGGGCTTTAAGCAATGAGCGCCCCGCCGGATTGTCCGGCCGGTACCCCTGGGCAACCACCCAATCCATAACCGTTTCCATTCGCTGCCGGACCCGGCTGGCGGTCTCCGGCTTGCTGGTCCAGATGGGAGTCAGGGTGTCAATGACATCGGCTACGGTGATGGCGTCAACCGCCCTATCCCCGATTAGCGGGAAGGCGTAGGTCTGAAGCGTCGATTGCCACTGCGCCGCGTGTTTCGGGTTGCTCCAAGTGGGGTGGCGCAGCTCGATCACCCGGGCGGCGGCTTCGGCGAAGGTGGGGATGGATGGGACCGGCTTACGGGCGGCTTCCCGGCCTTCACGTTTCTCAGCAACCGGGTCCCGCCCTTCGGCAACGGCGGTGCGATTGTCGTGGCAGACGGCCCGGGCTCTGGCCAGGCTGACCGCGGGATACGGCCCCAGCCCTATGTCCCGGCGCCGTCCACCTACTACGATTCGTTGGACCCAGGATTTGCTGCCGGAAGGAGCGACGTTGAGGTAGAGGCCGTCTCCGTCGCCGTGCCGGCCTGGTTCGCTCTGGGACTTTACCTTGAGTGCGGTGAGCTTGCCCATGCTCCCGTCCTTACCACATTGTTTCCCACACAATGAGTGGGATGCAGTGGTATTTTACGGGAGTTCGGGAGAAGTCTCAAGGCCCGACTATCAGTAATTCAGCTATGAGTGAGGGGCTTTTGAGGCTTTATGGAACGGCAAGAAACATTAATATGGCGGAGGGATGTCCGCCAAGCTGGGGAGTCTTTAGCCACGAATCAAAAGGTTTAACCGCCCCTGTGCCCCAAAATATGCGCCCTTTTGAGATGACAGAGGCCGGTTGGAGGGGTTTTGACGTGTTCCGTACGCCGCTGGACTGCCTCGGATTGTAGCACGCCATTGGGAACGGTACAATAACCGCCAGCGGAGGTAACTGTTCAGAGTAATGACAGATAGGTCGCTCCGCAGGCATCCGCCTCATCAAACGCGAACAATTATCAGCGGAGATGAACATTGATAACCTGCCGGTCCAGAGAACTGGGCAAGCGGACGGCTGAGTTCATAAGATTATGCCGGCCCTTCGACAAGTTCAGGATGTAAGGAGAAAACTTATGTCAGACGCCCTTCGACAAGCTCAGGACAGGCCCTTTGTAAGTCCTTTCGACACCAACGAGGCGTTGCCTCCGGAGATTATTGCCAACCCCTATCCCAGCTACCACCAGCTAAGGACCGAGGATCCAGTGCATTGGAACGAACCCTTTGGGACTTGGACTCTGACCCGCTATAGTGACGTGATAGAGACGTTGCGGGACCAGCGCATGTCCTCCGATAGAATGTCCCTCTACACCGATCGTATTCCAGAGCCGATGCAAGAAATGATGGCTCCCATACTTAGCATCTTCTCCAATATGATGCTGGTGACCGATCCACCCCGGCACACTCGTCTCCGCTCCCTGGCGAACAAAGCTTTCACCCCACGGGTAGTGGAAAACATGCGCTCCGACATTGAGGCGATAGTTGAGGACTTGCTTGACGGCGTCGCAGCGGCGGGCCGGATGGATGTCATTGGGGATTTGGCCCACCCCCTTCCTATGCGCGTGATTAGCGGAATGCTTGGCGTGCCGCCGGAGGACCGGGACCAATTCAAGAAATGGACCGACCACTTGGCGATGTTCTTAGGGGATGTTCGCCAGGCGGTGGAACACGTTGGGGTTGCTCAGCGCAGCACCCTAGAGATGGTTGGGTATCTAAAGGGCATTATCCAGCAGTGCCGGGAAAACCCCAGAGACGACTTGATAACCGCCCTGGTAGCTGCTGAAGAGCAGGGGGATACCTTTAGCGAGGAAGAACTGTACGCTATGTTTGTCCTGTTGCAAATCGGCGGCCATGAAACTACCACCAACCTGATCGGAAACGGCCTGCTGGCCTTGCTGCAAAACCCCAGCGAGTTGCAAAAACTCAAAGACGACCCTTCCTTGATCGGCACGGCGGTAGAAGAGTTGTTGCGCTACCATAGTCCGATCCAGATTACAGCCCGCATTGCCACCGAAGACTTGGAAATCGGCGGCAAGCAGATTGCCAAGGGGCAATTTATTTCGACGTATCTGGGGGCGGCCAACCGCGACCCGGAACATTTTCCCGAGCCAGACCGCTTGGATGTCACCCGGGAAGAAAACCGGCACTTGGCCTTTGCCTTTGGCCCTCACTTTTGCTTGGGAGCGGCCCTGGCCCGCTTGGAGGGCCAGACCGCCATTGGGGCGGTGCTTCGGCGTATGCCAAACTTACGGCTAGAAGCCCCCTTTAGCGCAGCGGACCGGTTAGAGGCCTTTCCTTGGCGGCCCAACCCCATATTCCACGGATTGGAACGCCTGCCGGTGGTTTTCTGAGGCCGCTGGCGGAGGGAGTGGGAGTATAATCCTCTGTAGTGTGAAGCTGTATAACGTTCTTATCGGCCCGATAGCCTTTTCTTTACCACATATATTCCCACATACTTGGTTGGACATTATAGGCTTGCTTGGGACTATCCTGCCATGAGGCTCGTAAAAGCCCTATCTCTGGACCAAATACGGGATTTCCGTCTGAGCGCCCTAGTGGACTTAAAGTGTTAGCTGTTGTGAACCAGCAACAGTGGGACAGCTTGAGGCCCGACTAGGTCAGGTGCTACAGAATTCTCACTTGATTCCGCGTTAGTCCTGTCCAAATAACCTGGCCCTACTCAGCAAGCAGTTGTTGGGTGGCCTTCGTGCTAGACTCTTATTAGCGTTGGCTCCGGTTTTCGATTTGCTGACATCGGTGCCAATGGGATAGACCACATATTAGCAGAAAGGTTAATGATAGCGTGACCACCATCGACTGAAAGGCCATACGTATACACAACGGTTCCAGGGCGGGAGGATTTCAGGAGCTCTGTGTCGGACTCGCCATGGCGGAGAATCCTGACGACGCAGAGTTCTTCTCGCCAGGCGGTCCGGATGGAGGAGTCGTCTGCTACTCGGTTTTTCAAGACCGCAGCGAGTGGGGTTGGCAGGCCAAGTATTTCGACTCCCTGGGAGATTCTCAGTTATCTCAGATTGACGAATCCGTCCGAACTGCTCTTAGCAGGCATCCCAACTTGGTGCTCTATATTATCTGCATGCCGAAGAAGCAATAGCGACGAAACTTTGCGGTACTCGTGGGCAGTCGATTTGGATGGAATCGATATTCAACGGGCTTGATCGACTCCGAAGGCTCCATACCACCAGCCATCAAAATAGGTGGATCAAAGAACATATGCGCCGAACGACCAAACATCAGGTTCGAGTCTTTTCAGGTGGGGCTTGTAGGGGCGTACATATGACCGCCCCTATAGGCCCCCGGATTGCCGAATGCTACGGCCTCTCCATGCCGGTTCTGCGTATGGGAACGTCATGCCCTTAGCGGTATATTGCGTATCTTTCCGTGTTTGTTATATTCTTACCGTGGAGCATTGATCTAGAGAGGGGTAGGCGATGGAAACCAAGAGGAAGAGACTCACCTTGGACCTGGACCCCACGTTCCAGCGTCGGCTGAAAGCCATCGCCGCACTCAAAGGCGTCAGTATGCGAAGGTACTGCCAAGATGCCATTGATCGGGAGTTGACTAAGGACGAAGCAAACGGGGTGGGTGGACTTTTGTCAGAGAAGCCAGACCATGAGTTGTTTGCAGAACTCCGGCAGGAGATATTTGGAGGCAAGCCCCTTCCTGGAAGTTCCGCCGACTTGTTACGGGAAGCCCGGGAGATCAGGGATGGCGAAACAGGGGGATGGGCGTGAACGGGTCTGTCGTCGTCGACGCAAGCTTAGCAGTCAAGTGGCTGGTTGAAGAGGATGATTCTGACAGAGCCCACGCCGCTCTCCAAGCCTGGGTTGCTCAGGGCATCACCCGTATAGCCCCGTACCTCATGCCCTTCGAGGTCGCCAACGCTCTCCTCTCCACCGGCGCGTGCTGCGCGGTGAGCTAGACGTTGGCGATAGCACACGCATGATCGCACGGCTGCTTGAGTCTAGCCTCGAACTCCATCAGCCGCCAGGCCTCCACGCCAAGGCACTCCAACTTGCGAGCCAGCTAAATCAGAATGCGGCCTACGATGCCCACTACCTGGTGCTGGCGGAGAGTTTCGGCTGTGAGCTGTGGACGGCCGACGAGCGCTATCGGGCGGCAAGCTCAGGCAGTGAGAACGTACGCTGGATAGGAGAGTTTGTCGCGCGCGAGTGATGGAATACATGAGTAGCGAACCAGAGAGCAACGCTCCTAACCTTCCACCTAGCCTACTCCAGGCGGTCTCTTCGCCCGGAGGCGGTCGCGTCGTATTAGTGCTTGGTGCAGGATGCTCCAACGAAGAGCCCACGTCCCTCCCGCTGTCCGGCGATCTCTCAGAGGACTGTCATCGAAGACTCATACTTAATGGCGTCCTAGCGGACGGTGAAGTCGGTGATAAGCGTGATTTATCTGCGGTTGCAGAGGCAGTTGTTTTCAGCACCGGAAGCCAGCGTGCCTTGATAGAGCTGTTCCCTCCAGACAAGTTCAGGCATGCGGAGCCGAACGAAGGCTACTTGCTTATGGCAGCTTTGTTCCTAGAGGGTGCCCTGGCTGACGTGCTGACCCTGAATTTCGACTCAGCGGCTCGTACTGCCCTGGGTCACCTTGGCGTCGGTTCACGAGTGTCGACAATCCGGAGGCCAGAGGACTACATTCATCTTGGCACGCACAACCTTATCTACCTCCACCGCGACATTGACAGCGACCCGGATAGCTTAATTCTCCGCGCGAAAGATTTGGAGAAGGCATGGAAAGAGCGCTGGGAACAGGTCATCGCGCAAAGAGTACTCGCAGGACCGGTAACTGTGTTTGTTGGGCTTGGAAGTCCAGCAAGTGTTCTCATTGATACAACCCGCCGCATACGAGCGGCCATTGACAAGCAGGCGAACGTCTACGTCGTCGGTCCCACTGCACATGGAGATTCTCCTATTGCCATGGCACTCAACACTCCATCAAAGGACTATATCTGCATGGGGTGGGGTAAATTCATGGACGCGCTGGCCCAGCGATTGGTCGAGGAGCATAGGGCATCCATACAGCATGAGTGTGGTGAACTGACCAAACAGCTTGGTCAGAACAATGAGGATGTCACTGAACTTTCTCACCGCTTAGCCGAACTAGGGCTTCTTGGACTGGGTAAGCTGCGGGCCGCATGGATGCTGGAGAGCAGCTCATATCTTCCGCATGGATCGGGCACGTCCCTCCACCTTTTGGGCAGTCTTGTACTTGGTCTCCGGATAGTGGAGAGGATTAGTGGCCATCAAGCCAACTTCGGTGACGACGGCTTAGTCGAGTTTTCCCGGGAAAACCATGTGACACGAGTCATGGTTTGCTCTGGAGGTGGTTGTATGACAGATGCTCGAATTGAGACAGAGTTGAGAAACCGTCAGCAAGTTTTGAAGCACCGAGGTAACCCGTCTGCGGTAGCCTTGATCGGGGGTGTAGAGGCCAGCACCAGTGTAGCTGCACCTAGCGATATCATCGCAGATACAGACCCTTACGATCTTGTCACGGGACATGAGCATCTCAGGGTCTTTAGCCTTGCCGAACTTCGTGCCAACCCTGAACTGGCCCACGAGGTAGTCCTATGAGTACAGGTAATACACCGTTCACAATAACGACCCTCATCGCTGCAGCAGCTGAAATTCTTGAGAGTTCTGACTTCAGGACGGTCGATCCATCCAGGACAGGGACATGGGGAGCGACTGAGGCGAGAGTGTATGAGGATGCCTATAGCGTCGTCTGCGTAGCAGTCTACGAAACTTGGGCAGCTCTATCGTCTCTCTGGCCCGACGATCAAGCGAATCTAGTTGAACTGATCTCAAAGCACTTTACGAGGTCCGAAGCTAAGGCTTGGGACGGATACCTTGTGCTCTTGACGCCCAGCGTTGTACCGGCAACCGAGCGTCAGGAAGCTATCAATATACAAAGAAACACAGTCCACGTACGGAAGCTCTTGGCAGCCGGTGACGAACTAGAAACAGTGGATGCTGTTCGCCGCACATTGCTCCCGCTGTTACCGCTTGAGATTCAAGAAGCGGCGCGTCCGAGCAACGTGCTTCACTCCCTGCCACCTCTGCTTGCTCGCCATGGTGTAGATGAAGAGACTTCAAGAGTTGCTATAGCAGCGTTTCTTGAGCAGAGGCCGGTCATTGAAGCGATTCATGGGCTTGTGGAGAAAAAAGAGGGCGTTAACCGTGAGGATTAAATTCGTAGAAATCAGTGGATTCCGGGCATTCAGTGGCAGCCATGAATTCGACCTCGACGGAGACATTGTGCTCGTCATTGGAGTCAATGGACAAGGAAAGACATCGCTTTTTGATGCGATTCACTGGGCCATCACCGGTGAAATAACCCGGCTCGGCCGGCCTGACTCAGTCGTTTCACTGTATTCGCCATCAGGAGAGGCACGCGTCAACGTGACATTAGTCTCCGAGGATGGCAGGGTCTTAGAAGTAACTCGCCACTCCGACGGTGAGAGAGTCGGACTGCTCGTTGATGCAGGTGATGAGACTTTCAGAGGCGGGGACGCGCAGCACGAATTGCTTCGACGTCTTTGGCCGGACGGGTTAGCAGCGAGCGAGTCTCGGACAGCACTCCAGTCAGCTCTCGAACGGGGCGTATATCTACAACAAGACGTCCTCACAGGTTTTCTGACAGCCGATACAGACCGGGACCGGTTTAAGGCGATTAGCGAGTTGATTGGTGCTGGACGAACTACCGAATTCCAAGAGGCTCTCGAAAGATCGAGGAGGTCGTGGTCTCGTACAACTACACAGCGGACCTCGGAAATGGAGGATAAGGAGGAACGGTTAAGCAGGCTTGAAAGGCAGTTGCAAGATCTGGCAGGCGCAAGGTCGATAACACCGTCTTCTAGGGCGGAGTGGAGCGCTTGGTGGACTCAGGCAAAAGATTTAGGCGTGTCCTCGGCTGGGATACCCAGGGTCGATTCCTCGGACGCCCCAAGAGTAATCGACGTTGCGATGGCTGAACTACGTGCCCTGCGCCTCTCATCGGAGCGTCGTGGAGAACGCCTCCGCCATCTGGCACTGATGCTGCAGGATGTACCTCCGGTAGCAGGCAACCTAGATGTGCTAGTCGAGGAATCCAATGAAGCCTCTCAAGCGTTGGAGATTGCTCGAAAGGTCTTAGCCGAAGCTGCGGAAGCCCGCCGGCAGCAGATGGAGGCCCGCTCCGATCAAGAGGATCTCCGAGTTCTTGCCGAGGTCGCACTTCGCCACTTGGGACAGCAATGTCCTGTCTGCCAGCAAACGTACGACATAGATTCGACGCGTGAGCGACTGTCTCGGCTTCGGGAAGCAGTTCAACCCACAGGTTTGCCGGCCAGAGATTTGGGCCTCATTGGATTGATGAAAGACCTTGAGCAAATAGAACAGAGGGCCTCTTCTGCAGCCGCGGCGCTACAAAACGCTCAACGCCAGGAAAGTATGAGAGCCGATACCCAAGGGCTGGTTCGCGCCGGCCTCGCCGAACTTGGAATCAACATCCCTGAAGGCAGCAGTGCTGCGGATGCGACTGAGTCCGCACTGGAAGAAAACGCCAGAAACCTTGAGACGCTTGCTGAGGTTGCGTCACGAGGAGAAGTACTTGCGCTATCGCTAGCACGAACGGGACAACTTGCGCGGCAGACGGAAGTCGAACACGAGGTGCAGCGACTAAGAAGTGACCTGTCAACCGTCCGAAACGAGATCAAAATGCGTCAGGCAACAGGTGAACTAGTTTCCAAGATGATCGACGGCCTTCGCGACGCATCATCTGACATAGTCGAAGACGAATTGATGAGATTGGAGCCCCTGCTGCGGCGGATATATGCAACTGCCGACCCACATCCTGAGTTCCGAATTGTCAAACTCCTATCTCGTATGTATCGAGGAAGCGGACGTGTGTTGGCAGAGGTCCAGGATCCGTTACACGATCGTCGGAGTGAGGCCCCGGGAGCGTTCCTCTCGAGTTCGCAGATGAACGTGCTTGCAGTATCGGTATTCCTTGCCTTGAATCTTGGCATACCAACTCTGCCGCTAAGCGTAGCCATCCTCGATGATCCGCTGCAGAGTCTGGATGATCTAAATCTCTTGGGCTTGATCGATCTCCTCAAACGAATGCGCGAGCGGCGACAACTGATGGTGTCCACCCATGACAGCCGATTCGCCTCACTGCTGGAACGCAAACTGAGACCAGTATCTGACAGCCAAAGGACAATCCTCCTAGAGCTAAGCGGGTGGAGCAGTGAAGGCGCAAAGGTTGCTCAGCGCGACATCGCACCAGACCTGGTCCCGATACGCCTTGCAGTGGCATAGCTTGTCCAGTTTGCTGGGTTGATTCACTGCGCGCTGTGGACCGAGACAAGCAGTTCCGCCTCTGAACTGGTAGAAGCGTTCTCGCAAGCTTCGCACTTTGCCGCGATTTGTGGAACATCAAGCTGATCCAACAGCCTTGCTGACAAAGGGGCCCGGCCGCGCTGTCGGTACAAGTC
The DNA here is from genome assembly GCA_965197565.1 of Dehalococcoidia bacterium. Classification (GTDB taxonomy): domain Bacteria; phylum Chloroflexota; class Dehalococcoidia; order Lucifugimonadales; family UBA3495. Next base: position 356,911 of record CBDANK010000002.1, on the reverse strand, counting down.
GGAGTTGCGGCTTAACTATCGGGGGCGGTAGGCGGCGCGACAAGGCGGCAGATAGCGCCCGTGCTGTCATTACTATGACCGCGCATCGACAGACTTTGGCGAGCTTGTCAGGCTCAGCCACATCTCGAAGACGGTTCTGTCTATCGTCAAGTTTGGTGAGGCTTATAAGGGCGCTCACGCATGAGCCCGTCTCACAAGTAATCAGGTTCCCGCATTCAGCATCAATTGTACCTATCTGTGATGTATTACGGTCAAGGAACACCCGTAATCCGAGCTTTTGGAACCTGGAATGTCGCATCTCGTAAAACGGTCCGACTTCTGAGACAGACTCACGCATGAGCACCCTTATAAGGTCAACCCGGGTGGTCGGGGCACTAAGCCTTCCCCTGTCGGGTTGCCGTTCCCACTGGGCAAGTGGAACCGGCATCGTATCCCAAAGGCCGTCTTATGGAGTTCGTCAGTCCTGGACCCGGTCCCAACATGCTGCCCACGGTGGATGTTGATAACCGGGGCGATGAGGACGAGACGGGCGACGTGCAGGTCATCGGCTGGCGCGACCCGTTCGCCAAACACTGTAGAGTGCTCGGGAGTCAGGTGGTTGAGATCGCCGGCAGGGTATCCAGGCGGGACGGTACTACTAACGTGATAGAGGCGGACCCGAGTGCTGTCCAGTCGGGCTCGACCATACCTACGTCCATGACTGCCACTGAGATCGTCGCGGTGCCAAGGGATTGCGCGAGTACTGCCGACGGGTTCATGATGTGTGGCAGATACAGCCTGATAGCAAACCTCGGATAACTGGCCAAACGGTACGAGTTCGACTGCGGCTCGCTGACGCTTGAACGGGCGTACAATATCGCTTCCGACTCAGGACGTCCCCATTCAAGCACGAGACCTTCATCTTCAAATCAAACGTTGGAGCTTGCCATGGACAGTCCTAGACCCCACGACTTAGAAGACTTCATGAAACAGGTAACATCAGAGATGGAGTCCGAGTATCTACGAATCCGTTCTCGTGCCTTGGAGGATCCAGGCACAGCCGGTGACCAGGGGGAAGAGAATTGGGCTGAATTATTGCGCGAATGGCTTCCCCCAACATATAAGGTTGTGACAAGGGGCAGGATTCTAAGCTCTGATGGACGCACGAGCCCACAGGTGGATGTCTTAGAAACTATCTCAAATGGGGGTTTCAGATAGTAGTCAACGGGTGAAGGTCGTCGCTAGGATTGTTCCCAGAGGCGGGTGGAGGTGAATCGTGGTGGAGTGGAAACCGTTACCTACTTTATGGGATATTCCGGACGACCTTTGGGAGAGAATCGGACTGGTGATACTGGAGTTGGACCCGCCCAAATCGAAGGGGCGCAAACGGGTGGACCAGCGGAAGATGCTGGAAGGGATTATCTTTCGAATGCGAAGCGGCTGCCAGTGGAACCACCTCCCCAAGGAGTTGGGAGACGATAGCACCATCCATCGGACCTTCCAACGCTGGGTAGGGTGTGGGGCACTGGAGGCCATCTGGGCTGTCCTGATAGAAGAATGCCAGGAGTTGGGCGGCGTGAACTGGGAATGGCAGTCGGCGGATTGCTCTATAGGCAAAGCGCGTTTGGGGGGGGGGGGGCGCCATTGGACGAAACCCCACCGACCGGGGCAAAGCCGGGAGCAAGAAGAGCATCCTGGTCGACGCAGCAGGCGGACCCCTGAGCGTAGCGGTGGCTGGAGCCAACGTCCATGATACGAAACTCTTGAGACCGACCTTGGAGAGCATAGTAGTGGCGCGCCCGTCAGGCGCTCAAAACCTGTGCTTGGACAAAGGGTATGACAATCCCACAGGCCACGGGACAGTTGCCGCCTACCAATACTGTGGACATATCCGGCGCATTGGGGAGGAGAAGCTGGACCAATGGGGAGAGAAATCCTTCCCCGCCCGACGGTGGGTGGTGGAACGCACCTTGGGCTGGCTCTCCAAGTGCCGGGCGATACTGGTGCGCTACGACAAGAAGCCGGCCAATTACCTGGGCCTGCTTCAATTGGCTTGTGCCCTCCTCTGGTACCGTCGTCAGCGACGCCTCGCTGTTTTGAGATAGTTTCTTAGTTCTCAAAGATGTGACCCGGACAAGCTCTTGAACAAGAAGCTGTATCTTTCTGCTGGTGTGGCGGCGGCGTTCGAATGCAAGACAACGCTTACAGCCGAGCATATTGAAAGAGCTTCCGAGACGTGCACGAAAGTTAAGGACCTCTATCCTGTCCGTACTGGAACACCCTATAAGGAAATGTATTCTTCCATTGTCTACGGATTACTTTCACATTCTCATTCTTGGAAGAGTAAGGGGTCGAAGCCCGTAGAGAATATAGAGACTAAATGGTTTGAATCGGATCAAGCTTATTCTCAACACCCCAGAAGTTCTTTAGACCTGATCTGTGTTTCAGATCTTGGCCTGTGGTCTCCAGTCAAGTTCACATTCATACCAACACCAAATTTCGATGCCGACCCTAAATTAGGCTCATTGAGGCCGCATTTTCCTGACCCTATAGGGACAGCTAGAATTGCCTACTCGGGCTATATTCCCTCCCGTGATCAGCCACGTCTGACGTATACCCCTATCGGTGCTTTCATGGTGAGGTTGTACAATATACTTGCTTGGGAGAATGCCTCGATTAGGGCGCTTGCCGAGTATTTCAAACTTTCGGGGATCGGGGGGAATGGGGAGGGTGTTTTTCGACACTGGCCGATCACCATATACAGTGATGAGCTTAAGGTAGGCATACTCAAAGGAAAGGCATCTGGTCCACTTCAGCTGTGGGATGAGTGGAACTTCGCCTTCAATAGTTAGGAGCTCGATGACCAACATAGGGCAAGAACGTACCATTGAGGTTCCGGGGGTACCTTCAGGATTGCAACCCCGCGCAAAGCAGGAAATCGGGATACTGCTAAACGGAATAGCGGCAATCGCTGATGCACGGGGAATGAAATTCCTGCTCAATAAGATTCGTGTGACCGACTGTTTTGAAGATGACGTGAATCGATTGCTCAATAAGCGCTCAGGTCGTGGAGGATATGTCGCCGCCCGAAACAATGCGCACGCGATTGGCAAGACCCTTTGGGTCCGATCGCAGCAAGGAGACCTCGGCTTTACAGTTATCATCGATGCGAAACAGCTAGGATAGTGGGGCCTCAATAATTCGCGGTGCCTGACAACTGTACTCCACGAGCTGATCCACGTACTCTACGAGGAGCGCCACCTTAAGAGGCTGGGAGAGAAAGAATACACCGCCGATGCCGACACAAGGGAGCGATGGCTCGATGGCTGGGCCACCTTGCTTCTTGATGAGTTTGACGTGGACCGCCTTGTCGACGATCTTGTTGGCGGGCTGGCCAAGAAGGATGACGGGCAGCCTTGGTCTTTGCGAGAGCTGGATGAGGCTCAGGGAGTAGATTGGGTTCAGGGGCTGCTGAATGGGCTTCACCAGATGCCACGTTCCATAGAAGAAAAGGTATGGCAGTTTCGGATCAGGCAGATGGGGGTCGACGACCTCACCACAGCAGTTATTCCCCACATTAGGGACCTCATAAGGCTGCTAAGCCATACCGCTTCGAGGTACATGGGAACCGAGCTTTGGCCAAACATCGTAGAGCAAATCAAGGAGACGGACGCCTCTCAACGTTTCTTCAAGGAACACCTCGATACCATCCTTGGTCAACTCGATGATGCTCAGTTGCCGTTTGAGGAGTCGGTTCAAATCGTTGCCCATGCCGTAGAAGGGATATTCCACAACTGTGGTCTCAGCTTTCAGACAGTTCCCGAAGGCGTTTACATCTCCGTCGATACACCGTCGCGTTAGCCGGCAGTTCATAGTATTACAACGACGCTTGCTCAATTTGGTCAGTTATTGGCTGGAAATTGCTTCGCGGGAGGCAAGGCCACAAAGCTGCCAAGCGCACGGGCAGGTCGCGATGAAGAGACCTCAAGGTCCCTTTCTTTCGAACCGTCGTTGTAATACTAGCAGGCCGTCCGAGAAACACCATGAAACCGTCAACCGGGGTATGATGGGGCGAGAATTGAGGTGAGGTGAGGTTGATGAGCAAGACCTTCCGTTCCTACGACCCGGAGCAGCAGTTGCTGCTGCCCGCGGCACTCCAGGAGTGGCTGCCGCCGGACCATCTGGCCTACTTCATCTCCGATGTGGTGGACCAGTTGGATCTGTCAGCCATCACCAGCCTTTATGAGCGGGAAGAGCGGGGTGGGCCTCCCTACCATCCTGGGAGCCTGTCCCAGAAACCGACTTGGAACATCCTAGGACGGACGAAGCCAGCAAGTGTTTGTTGGACTGGCTGGCGGGGCGGGGCGAAATCTCCAGTCAGACCGGTCGGGGCGGACGTCCGGTCCACCTGGCCGGTTCAGGAAACCATTGCAGACAGATGGCCGCGCGGCAGGAAAGTGAAGCGGCGGGACCGCCAGGCTCGCCAGAGGGTTCTGAGGTTGAAGGCAGTGGCCAGCACGGTCCATTCCGCCGCCACGTTGACCAAGCCGCGCAGCAGGAACCTGCGTACCCCCATCTGTTCCTTGATAATCCCGAACACCGGCTCCACCAGTTGCTTTCTCCGCCGGTACGCCTTTTTGGCCACGTCGGTGGACATCCAATCCCGGTGGCGGCGCAGCGTCGGGTCGTAAGGCCCTATGGCCAAGCTGCGACCCAGGTGAGCGTTCGTGGTGCAAACTCCAAATGCCGGACACTGCCGGCAAACGGCTCCGGACGCCCGGTATACCCGGTGCCAGACCCGGTTAATCAACTTCTTTCGGAAGAAATGGAGCGTCTGCCCCTGAGGACACCCGTGCGTATCGGTGGCCTCGTCATAGACGAACCCATCCTTGTGATATGGGTCATCAACGTGCCTTTGCCGTTTTTCCGGTACCGCGACCTGCTGGCCGCGTTGGGCGCATTCCTCCAAGTCGCTACCCGCGAAATAGCCGGCATCAGCCATAGTCAGGGCCGCCTTGGTCCCAGTGCTCTCCTCTGCTTGTTCCATCATGGGAAGCAGCAGGCCGTGGTCGTGGGTTGCATCCACCAGATCAACGGCAGTAAGCAGCATTCCACTTTCCACCCCGTCCATTTCCACCGGCGAGACCACCGCCTGCGCATTGTAGCCAGGGACGACGCCGTAACCCGTCTTCATGAACCGGGCGTCGCCATCGGTCAGATTGATGTGATTGGGACGCTTGGTGCGAGTGGGACGGTACCGGCCCGGCAACTCATCCAACGCCTGCCTGATCCGCTCCCGCAACGCTTTCCGGCTGGTCAACTGCTCTGGAGACGTGCGGGAACATCTCCTTCTCCACCTTCGTTCTGGGCTTCCAAGTCCGCTATCGCCTGATCCACCCTCTCCAGCAGTTGGCGCAACTTCTCTTCAGTGTAGCTTCGCCTCGCCGCCGCGTTGGCGGCCAGCCTGGTTCCATCCACTGCCTGCACTGCCAGGTCCACCAACTCCATGGCAACCGCGGTCCGCACTGTACGCTTGAATAGCGTCCTCATGCCCTGGCGGTGGCGCTGCTAGAACCGCCATAGGGTGTTGTGGTCCGGATGCTGCCAGCCGGTCAGCCATAGGTACGGAATCTGGTCCCGGCAGGCTGCTTCCAGCTTTCGGCAGGAGCGCACGCTGGTCATGAAGCCGTATAGCCACACGCACAACAAACCCTGGGATGGTAAGCCGGCGCTCCCAGAGGGTCTCCGTCTATCTCGACGCCAAGGTCGGCCCATCCTTCACGGTCCAGTGCATCCACGAACTCGGCCACGAAACGCGCCGGATGATCCAGCGGCAACAGCTCGTCCAGCGTCGGCGGTAACAGCCACATCTGCTCCCGGTCCATGTCTCGAAGCGGCATCTTACCTTCCCCCATCCAAACGTCGACTCACAGTCTACACCCCGATATTCCCTACGGCTTCTGAGACAGGCTCCCAGGATGATGGTCAAGGTGCTGCTCTACGGTTACTGCACCGGTGTGGCATCCTCCCGGCGCATCGCCCAACGGCTCCACGAAGACATCGCCTTCCGGGTGCTGGCGGCCAACAACACGCCGGACTTCCGCACCATCTCCGACTTCCGCCAGGACCATCTGGAGGCGTTGGCGGACCTGTTCCTGCAGGTCCTGGAGCTGTGCCGGCAGGCGGGACTGGTGAAGTTGGGGCATGTGGCGTTGGACGGGACCAAGGTGAGGGCCAACGCATCCAAGCACAAGGCGATGAGCTACGGGCGGATGAAGGAAAAGGAAGGGCAGTTGGCGGCGGAGGTGGCGGAGTTGCTGCGACGGTCCGGGGAGGTGGACGATGACGAGGACCGCCGCTACGGCAAAGACAAGCGTGGGGATGAGTTGCCGGAGGAACTGGCCTTCCGGGAGAGCCGGTTGCGGAAGATAAGGGAGGCCAAGGCAGCGCTGGAGGCCGAGGCCCTGGCAGAGGCGGGGCAGGCCGAGAGGGAAGGCCGGAATCATCCAGGGGTGCCTGAGGACAAGGCGCAGCGGAACTTCACCGACCCAGACTCCCGCATCATGCCCGCCCCGGGAGGGCGGGACTTCCAGCAGTCCTACAACTGTCAGGCGGTGGTGGACAGCGCCCACCAGGTGATCGTGGCGGCCCGTGCCACCAACCAGCCCTCGGACAAGGGTCAGGCCGTGAGCATGATTGAGGAGACCGTGAATAACACCGGCGCGGTGCCGAAAGAAGTATCCGCCGACGCCGGGTACTACTCGGCCAAGGCGGTGGATGGCCTATACAACCTGGGAGTGGACCCGTTCGTCGCGCCGGAGAAGACCCGCCACGGCTGGGTGCCGCCACCGGCGCCCCGTGGCCGCATATCCAAGGGACTGTCCGTCAGGGACCGAATGCGCCGCAAGCTGCGTACGAAACGGGGAGGTGAGCGCTACGCCCTTCGGATGGAGACGGTTGAACCGGTGTTCGGCCAGATCAAGCAGGGCCGGGGCTTTCGGCAGTTCCTGTTGCGGGGTCTGGCGAAGGTGAACCGGGAATGGCATCTGATCTGCACGGGCCACAACCTGCTGAAGCTGTTCCGGTATGGTACCGGGCGCGCCGGCAAGATGAGGGGCAAAGGCGCCGCTGGGAACGGCAAGGAGTCGTGCCGGGCCATGGGCAGTGGGATTTTCGAGAGGCTATCCGGATGGGCCCATCCGCACCACGCAAGAACTGTTGCTGCAGGGTAATCCTGGCCGACCAACAGGGTCAGTTGGTCAATCCTCAGACAGTCTCCTAGCCGGGATCCGATTCCGTGAACCACTGGATCACCCGGGCGATCTCTTCAGGCCTGTTTCAGGACGATGATGCTTCTCCCGCAGTCCCTCTCCCGGATGCCGGAGTCGTTCCCGGGGGTGCCCTGAAGGTTTGCTCTCTGTTCCTGGGCAGGGCGCCGCACATGGGTTTCCCGGTCTGTCCCGCTGCCGGGTAGTGTTCCGTCGGCGGCGGTCTGCTCAGGGTCATTTTGCCTCCCCCTCCGCCTCCTTTCGGGAACTGGATGACGTGAGGGATTGCCGCTATTCAGGATCCACTCTAATCTAACCATCCTGCTTCTCAGCACCAGCCGGACGCAGGGAGAATCCGTTGACGCTTCACCAACCCTTCCCGGCGCAACAGGTCTTCCACGCTTTCCACGTCCGCTTAGTGGGAAGCTCAAACCCGGCCAGTTGGTACTCGCAGCATGGTAGGCTAGTGCCAGGCTTTCGAGATCAGACGATGTTACCGTAGCTCAGCGAAGATTTCTTATTACAATAACAAGCCCTCAGCCCTCCGGCGCCGAGTACTCCAGCATCTTGCGCACCGTGTCCCGGTGCAGACCGAACACCCGGGCAGCCTCCCGAGTGCTCATCCCCTCCACCATGCAGGCCCGGCGAACCCGAACGTACAGTTCCACCTTGTACATCCTTCACACCTTCCATCGAGTTGCCTCCAACTCGATGGAAGGCGGCGGGTGGTACGGTTTTGCAGTGCCACTCTGTTGATGTCCAGCGAAAACGTCCTCGCTAACTGGCCAGCATAAATGTCACATTCACGCCATGGAGAATGTGACTTTGAATCCCAAAGAACAGACGAGACTCCAGGTTCTGAACAGCTTTCTCACCGAGCACATTTCCCTGGATCAGGCGGCTGAACTGATGGGAGTCAGCCCGCGCCACACCAGGCGCATCCTGGCGGCTTACCGGCCTCGAGTACCGGATGCTGGCCGCGCTTTCGGTCAGCCTGGGCCGGGTGCTGACCAACAACCAGCTGCTGCAACGGGTCTGGGGTCCGGACAAGGCCGGCGGCTCCGGGCCTGTGCGCAACATCATCAACGAGCCGCGCGTCGGCTACCGGATGGAGGAGGGTGAGACGCAGGAGGAGGTGTAGGTGTGAGCGGAGGCGACGTGCCGGTCTTGTCGTCGTGGAGGCTCCGCGGTAATGAGAGTTCGGTTTTCACGGCTGGTGGCAGAGGAATGGCTACCCCTGGAGAATGAAAAAGCCTTCGAACCTGGAGGGCCGGAGGCTCTTGTATGCTTGTCGGGGGTCGTCCTCCCTACTCCATATATCGTATATAAGGACCTCCCAGCGAAACTTGCCTGATCAAGTAATAGATAGCGGTTTGTTTTCTTCGAAAACATCTTTCCGCGAAACCCCGGTGGCTTCGAACTGCCAGTCTTAGGGGGACAAACCCGTCGCTTTTCTCCGTCGGCAGTGGAGCGCCGTCGAGACGCCATTACTATCCCATACCGTGGCTGCGCCGGTAACCGGCCCTGACAGCGCCCTCTCCAGCGTGGCGGTGAGCATTGGCAGCGCGCCCGAGGCGGCCCCGAAGTTTTGCCTCCCCTGTTCCGTCTCGCATGCCATCAGCAGCGGCAACGGACGCCCTATGTTCGCCATCCGGCGGTAAGGCCCCAGCTTCTCCACCACCTGCCACGTCTGCACAGCACGGCGCTCAAACTCGATGCAGTAGGCTCCTTTGCCGAAAGGCCCCTGGATCGCCATCACTATGAGGTCGGGGCGCACCTGGGTCAGGCCGGGCACGTTAATCTCGCCCCGCCAGCCGCCCACCGCTTCTACCCCTTCTCTGGCAAACTGTACCACCAGCCGGTTCACGCCGTCATTGTGGTACTGCTCGTGTTCCCGGTACCACCGGCCCAGGTAGGCCCCGTGGCGGCTTTGGATCACCGAAGGCAGCACCCGGCTCATGTTGGCGCCCGCTTCATCCCCAGTTCAGACAGGTAGTGCCTCCCGTCAAACACGGCCACCAGGCCCGTTTCTACGAACCGGCCCAGGTGGCGGGAGACCTCACCGTCGGAGCCACCCACGACCTCCCTCAGCCAAGAGACCCGCATGGCGGGGAACTGGCAGATGGCCAGGAACAGCCGGTGGGCGGTCCTGCCGTCGATGGCCGCCACGTCGGGGTTCTGTCTCAGCCAGATTTCCGCTTTCTCCGGAGTGCCCACGCTGGGGTGTTCCGAAGGGTCGGATACCAGATCCCTCGATGGCCGCAGTTCCACCGCCTCGCTGCATACCCCGTCGGGGGTGCAGAACACCGTGGGGGTGGTGCCGGTTAGGGTGGTTTGGGCCAGTTGCCTGGCCCAGGCGTCGTGGGCCACCACGATCTGGGCCGACGGCTCCACCTGCTGGTCCGGGTCCTCGTAGAACAGCCGGTTGCCGATTCTGAGATACCGGTCTTCCTCCTGGGAATAGCAGTCCACGCCCCAAAACGATGCTGCTCCTTGCGCCGCAGCGACCGCTCCGTGGCGTGGAGACCGGCATAGGTGAAGGGAGTCCAGAGGTCCGGCCCGTAGCGTGCCAGGGCATGGTAGAAACCGCCGTGGCGCAGCAGCCGGAAGTCGGTCATCCTGAGTTCGCGGGTGGCAGCCACCTCAGCCGGAGGGCGGACCCGCCCGCTGCGCAGCAGGTCCGGGGCCAGGCGGTAGACCGGCTCCAGCATGGCCAGCCGCCTGAACGAGGTCTCAATCCCCCGTGACGTGGCGGTCCACGGCGGGTGCTCGTGGTCGTGCCGGTCGCCATCATTTCTGGACTCATCCTCTATCGGACCTGTTGCGGCGAAGGGAGTCGCGGCTTGGTCCTCAAGGTGGGCCGGATGGTCGTGGTCCAAGGCGAACCGTTCCCGGAAGTCCTCCGGTAGTTCCCCCTGCGGGTGGAACTCGGCGAGGCTGGCAGCCCGGGCCTCCTCCCTGGGGGCGGGATGCTGGTGGCTGGTGGTGTAGAGCAGGTCCACGGCCTTACGTGTCAGGAACCAGCGGTGCTGCCTGCGCTCGGTCATGCCCCGCACGACTGATGTAACCCAGCCGCCCTGGCGCAGGGCGCCCAGCATCCTCCTAACTTTCTCCTCGTCCAGGTCCAGCACCGGGGCCAGGTTGGCCACGCTGGCCAGGGGCATCCTGGCGGCTATCTTCAAGAGTCGTCTCTGTTCCTCGTTGGGTTGCCGTTCTCGCGCCATCGCCGCGCCTCCGTTTTGCCCTGGGACAAGAGCCGTTGGCTGGTTCCCACCGCCGGCAAACCGGAGCCCGGGTCAGGGGCGAGGCCCGCCGGACTGCCAGAGAACAATCCGGTTGCGCTCCTGGGGGACGCACCTCTCTATGTGTCTGGATCAGGGCTTTTGGTATAGGGTTATCTAATACTTAATATACGAATGGTGCATAGTGGCTGGATTGCCGATTCCGTCGGTATATGGACAGAATCGGCCACCGAGGGTAGGACTTTGTGCCTTCCGGCAGGTTGTAGAGGGATACATAACGGGGGTCCGGTCAGCAATAAGAAAAGGGTTGAGGAGGTTCCGTTTGCTTTTAGGGTTATGGAGGTAGTTGATGACTAAACTGATACCAATGTGAAATACGCATTGAGAATGGGGGCCCACGCCAGCGGCGTCCCCCCAAGAGGTCTATCCCCACGTGTGCGAAGGAATCGACGGGATACGCCCACGATGCTAACGGTCAAGCTGGAGTGGCTACAATTCCAGCTTAAACTTAGTCACTAAGGTTGCTTCTGGTCAAGGCCACCATCCGACCGGGTAAACTCCTTGCGCGGGTGAATAAGGTGGACCCCTCATTGAGACAGAACCTTGAGTCGGTGGACGCCTTGATGCACCAGGTGGACGAGTTGGCGCGTGCACTCCGAAGCTATCGTGACGGCATCGAATACAGCCCGGAGCGTCTTCATGAGCTTGAGGAGCGTTTGGACTTGATCAACCGTCTCAAAAGGAAGTACGGCAGCACCATCGGAGAAATCCTGGCCTTCGGCGAGAGGGCCTCGCAGGAGCTGGAAAAGCTATGCCACAGGGAAGAGCGTGCGGAGGGATTGAAGGCCCGAGAGATGGACCTTCGAAGGCAGGTCGGAGGCTTGCGGGTCAGCTCTCCGAAGCCCGGCAACACGCAGCCAGGGGCCTGGCTGATGCGATACAGGAAGAGGTCGCTGGGCTGGCCTTCGGGCATGCCCAAGTGCTTGTGGATATCCGTCAATCAGACTCTGAAGGCGGTGTGCCGGTTGGGACCGCGGATGGGGTCCCGTACGCAACACCTTCTTTGGGTGGGGAGTCTATCAGGCGCTTCGCGTTCAACGAGACCGGCATAGACTCCGTGGAATTCTTGATCTCACTGAACCCGGGCGAACCGCCACGGCCCCTGGCCAGGATCGCCTCGGGGGGAGAAGCCTCCAGGCTGATGCTCGCCATAAAGACCATCCTATCCACGGCTGACCAGATCCCAATACTCGTGTTCGACGAGGTCGATGCGGGTGTAGGTGGTCGAGTCGGGAGTGTCTTGGGTCAGAAACTATGGGGTCTGTCCAAGAGCCACCTGGTGCTATGCGTAACTCACCTCCCGCAAATAGCGTGCTACGCAGACCACCACGCTAAGGTTACGAAACTTGCCTCGTATGATAGGACCGTGACATCGGTGGAGGTCCTAGACGGCGAGGCCAGGGTGACGGAACTTAGTCAGATGCTGGGCTCCGATAGCGGCGCAACCCGCACCAACGCCTTGGAGATGCTACGCCAAGCCAAGAGCTGGAAGGAGAGCAAAAGGGTGCCCCCCCTGATCAACGACAATTAGATCTGGCGGCCTGTTGCCCCGGAGCCGCCGGATTATCAGTGTTACAACGACGGTTCAAGAAGGGACGTTCTGGACGTACGAAGGGCGGTTCGACGCTTAGCATGGGAGCGTATGGCCCGATCGTTGCGCATTTGGGCATCCTCCAGCCACAGCTACTCAACGAACGGGCGCGCCGCTCCCTCGAGAGACGTCGCGCCGGGTGCCGTATCGTCAGGCCGGGACCGTCACCTCAAACCCGTCGTTGAAGTGCTAGCGGACGGGAGCCGCGGTCGTGTCCCGTGCTTGCTCCGCCTCGCTCTCCGGTGCTGGGTTGTCAGGCGGTTCCGCCGGTCCCATGTGGAGCTCGACGGCCCGTTGCGAGGCGGCGCGGTAGATGTCCTGCATTGCCGGGACGAATTCCCGGTTGCCCTGCCAGAGCGGGAACCGGCCCAGCTGCTGGGGCAGGGCGGCAGCCAGGTCGGGTATGACGGCCGGGCCCGCATGGTCCTTTTCCCGCAGCGCCGTCAGCGGGTTGATCCAGAACTCGCCGGGTTCCGGCGGCAAGGGCTCGGCGGGCAGTGTGGGTCCCTCCAGGGTCTGGGCGGAGCGGCGGAACTCCGGGCCCAGCAGGTCCTCCCGGTCCATGCCCCCCATCCGAAAGATCAGGAAGGGGTCCCGGTCGAACTCCTCTCCCAGCAGCAGGTACACGGCGGCGATGTGCTTGCATGGGTTGGACCAGTCGGGGCACGAGCAGTCCGTCTCCAGGTCGCCCTGCCGGTCAGGGAACATGGACAGGCCGGCGGCTCGGAAGGTGTCCTCTATGTTGTCCGGCATGCGGCCCGACAAAAGGCTGGCGGCGATGATGGGCTGTTCCGCCATGGCCGCCTGGAGGCGTTCCCAGTCCGGTGGGCTGATGGTCCGGACCTCGATGCTCACGTTGTAGGGACGCTTGCGGGAGCCCTGCACCTTGGCCGTGACGCCGCCGGGCTGGACGTCGATGGACATGACCTGTCCCCGGCGGGCGTAGGAACGGCCCCGGTCGAGGCGGCTTCCGATTCGGAATTCCTCCAGAGTCTGGAGCCACCGCTTGGCCCACCAGCTGGAGCCGAAGGCACCACGTTTCGACCCGGCCCGGATGCCGCCTCTGACTTCAATTGGCTTGATGTACAGGTAGTCGTTGTAACTCATCGTCGTTCCTGCGTCGGGGAGGAGCTTGGGCTGTCTTCCATCAGTCAGTCCGCCGGGTCAGTCCACCGGGTTCGCGCGGAGGGCCAGCACATCCCGGAGTTCGGCGTTGGAGAGCTCGGTGAGCCACCGCTCCGAGGTGGTTCCCACCACCTGGTCGGCGGTTTCCTGCTTGATTTCGATCATGAGGTCGATGCGGTCCTCCAGCGTGCCGGCGCAGATCAGCTTGTGGACGTGGACGTCCTTGGTCTGGCCGATGCGGAAGGCCCGGTCGGTGGCCTGGTTTTCCACGGCGGGGTTCCACCACCGGTCGTAGTGGATCACGTGGTTGGCCCGGGGCAGGTTGAGGCCGGAGCCCCCGGCCTTGAGGGACAGGACGAACACCTGCGGGCCGTCGGGGTCGTCCTGGAAGCGTTGCACCATCAGGTCCCGCTGTTTCCGGGTTACGCCGCCGTGGAGGAACGGGGTTTCGAGGCCGTAGGTCTCCTGCACGTGTTGTTGCAGGATGGCTCCCATCTCGGCGAACTGGCTGAACAGCAGCACCCGGTCCCCGCCGGGCAATACCTCATCGAGGATCTCCTGCAGGCGGGCCAGCTTGCCGGAGCGTCCGGTGATGGCGGAGTTGTCACCCAGCAGCTGGCGTGGGTGGTTGCAGGCCTGCTTGAGCTTGGTCAGGGTTTCCAGGATGGAACCCCGGCGTTTCATGCCCTCGGCGGATTCCAGCCGGGTCTCCGCCTCACGCAACACGGCTTGATAGAGCGTTGCCTGCTCCTTGGTCAGGTTGCAGTACTGCTTGGTCTCGTTCTTGTCGGGCAGGTCGTCGATGATGGACCGGTCGGTCTTGAGTCGGCGCAGGATGAAGGGCCCGGTGGCTTTCTGGAGGCGAGCCGCCGCTGCTCCGTCCCGGTCGGTCTGGATGGGCTGGAAGTAGTTGCGCTTGAACTCGGCTTGGGAACCCAGGAGGCCGGGGTTCAGGAACTGCATGATGGACCATAGGTCGCCGACATGGTTCTCCACCGGCGTGCCGGTGAGGGCTATCCGGTAATCGGCCCGGAGTCCCTGGGCGGTCCGGGCCTGCTGGGACGCCGAGTTCTTGATGTTCTGGGCCTCATCCAGGATGGCCGCCCGCCAGGGTACGGTGCCGAGCAGGTCCCGGTCCCGGTGCATGGTACCGTAGCTGGTGACGACCAGATGCTGGCCGTCAGCCTGGCTACGGAAGGCAGCTCCGCGATGGCGGTTCGGGCCGTGGTGCAGCAGCACGGGCAGGTCCGGCGTGAACCTGGCAGCCTCCCGCTGCCAGTTGTTGATCACGGATGTTGGGCAGACCAGCAGGTTGGGCCGGCCGTTGCCCTGCTGGCGGTCCTGCTGCAGGGCAGCCAGGGTCTGGACGGTCTTGCCCAGGCCCATGTCGTCGGCCAGGCAGGCTCCCAGCCCCCATTCCCTGAGGAAAGCCAGCCACGAGTAGCCCAGCTGCTGGTAGGGCCGGAGCTGCCCGACGAAGTCCTCGGGGGCGTCCATCCGCTCAATCCGGCCCTTCTGCTGCAGGCGTTCCAGGAGCTCTCGGAGCCAGTCGTCGGCCGCCAGGGAGACGTTGTCGTCTTGGGCCCGCTGGTCGGCGCCCAGCCCGATCTGCACGACTTCCCGCAGGCTGATCTGCTTGCGGTTGCGCCAGAAATCAGCGGCGGCTCGGATATCGTCGGCGTTGATCTCCACCCACTGGCCCCGGAACCGCACCAACGGCACCTTCAGCTCGGCCAGTTCCTCCAGTTCCTGCACCGATATGGGGTCGTCGCCCAGGGCCATCTCGACATCGAGGTCGATCAGGGAGGTCATGGTCATGCCGGAGCCGCCCTGCATGACCGGGGTCTTGGCCCTGGCGTGGATGCCGGGCCTGGTCTTGGCGCCCTGCCGGGTCCACCAAGCGGGCAGCAGCACGCCGAACCCAGCCTGTTGCAGCGCGGCGGCCTGGCTTTCCAGGAACCCGTAGGCCTCCTCGGTGTTCAGCCGGTATCCGGCAGGTTGCTTGCGCTTCAGGCTGTCGGTGATGGGTGGACACACCGAGCCGGCCTGGGCCAGGGAACTCAACAGGAACTCGGCGGGGTTGAAGTCCGGGTGGGGCCCATTGACCCGATTTTTCCACACGGCCTCGGCGGGGAGCAGGAGGCTCTGGTCGTTGTGGGGCTGGAGCAGGTAGCGCAGGTACCAGTCATCCTGCCGGATGATCGGCGTCTCGTCCTCTAGGCCGGGTTCGGGCGGCTCCTCCAGCCTGAGGCAGAGCCGGTATGGAGAGTTGGCGGCGATGGCCAGGGGCCTTTGCCATTCGGCGACCTGGCGGCGGAGTTGCTGGAGCCGCGCCGGGTTGCTCCGGACCGCCGGGTTGGGATGGTTCAAGGCGGACAGCCAAGCGTCGTGGGCGGAGTCGAACTCTGGTTGCGCCGGGTTTTCGGTATCCGTGCCGGCGCGTACCAGATGGTCGACCTGGGCTGTTATGAACTCCCGGAGGACGGCTTGGGCCGGGGTGGATGGCGGTTCGGTGGCCCCGGTGCCGGTGAGCGCCCTTGCTGATGCCGGCATCAGTCCGGCCAGCTCGGCCAGCCGGTGGGCGTCTTCGCCGATGAACACCGGAATCCATGCCGCCACGCTCTGGGCGCCACGTTCGGACAGGCCGGGCAGGAATTGTTGCCGGACCGTCAGGGAGGCTGCCAGGTCCAGGGCGTGGGTCCAGTAGGCCAGGTCGGTTCCGATGGCGACGCCGGGTTTCAGGACCTGCCGCTGGTGGCACGTCTGCAGCAACTGGGCGGCCTGCTCCGGCCCCAGCCGGAGAGTTGTTACGGTCCATGGCCTGATGCGCGGCTTGGCTCGCGACTTGGGCATGGGGCCGGCCATGGGGCTGGAAGGCACGGGAGCTTCGCCCCGGCTGGGCAGCCAGGCGATTGCGCTGGCGTAGCTGTCGTCGCCCGTTTCGAGGCCGACCGCTTCCGCTATGCGCTGGGCTTGGGCGCAGTAGGGGTGTTTTCCATCCGCCTGCCGGTCGGACTGCGCCATACGTGGTTCGGAGTCCTCGCTCCAGAGGACGAGATTTCCTTTGACTTGGGCGGCGTGCAGTATGAGCATGGCATTGTCCGATGCTGTGTGGGCGTGAGTGTGGGCCATCGGCCCGGAGTTTGGCAAGGGCTGGCTGGACTGGGCACGTTGCAAGCGGAACAGGTGGAGGGCTCGACAGGTTTCTGGTGCGGGGCAGCAGGGAGGTTCCGAGTATCAGGTTTGCCCGCCGGTCTGCAGTGCGCCGGGGCCATTGGGAGCCGTTCGTGCCTAAATTGTCGCGGCTTCCCCTGCCGTCGGTGTACAGGGCGAAGACGATGGTGTCGCCCGCCGGGTCTTGGTCATCAGCTACTGCCTGCCGGGGCGCTTCAGGGAGCGGCCGCTCCCTGCGTCCTGGTAGATAAGATCATAGCGGACGCCGTAGCCTGTCAGGATGTTGAACTGGGTCTCCAGGTACTTGTAGTCGCGGCCTGCCTCGCTGACCCATGCGCGGACGTAGGTTACGGGGATCAGAAGCTCATCTTCGCACAAGGCCTGTTCTGACCACTGGACGTAATCATGTCCGAAAACCATCCATTATCGAGATGCCTTTCCGGCGCACCAGGTGGTGCATGATAACTGCCGTTGTCTTCGAAAAGACTGAACGCTAAGGGTGAAGCTTTTTCTGAATCAGAACAACTGCAGCTGGCGGCTACCGGCCGCCCTTCCCGCAGTGCTGGAAGGGCCTCCGGACCACTCGCCGCCATTCCACGCCTCAGGTGGCGGTGATCTCCTGCCGGCAGTGGAGGCAATGGCGCAGTAGTTGTTGTGGCCCTTCAGGTCCTCGGCGACGAGCTCGAGGCAGTCGTCGCAACCGGCCACGAGTGCGGATCGTCGGTGAAGACCGCGATAAAGTTCTCAGCTCCGCACAGGGGCCGGTCTCCGGGGGCGTAGTTGACCATTCACAGTGTCGGTCGTCGTCATTCTCAGCACCTCCCTTACTTAAAGTAAGTATAGCAGCATTTATTTCCAATTTGGATTTCGGGCCTACTTACAAGGTCATATGACGACAGGTATGTGTCGCTGAGTAGGAAAAGGCCGGCGGTCAGGCGTTACAATAACGCCCTTTGTTGGGATTAGGAGAGCGGGATGAGGCAGACCCTAATTGGCGCTATTTTTGGGGTCCTGCTGGCCGTTCTGGCCTGCCAGGGTGAGACGATAACCGTTGAAGTGCTGGCAGACACGCCGACGCCTCAACCAACCTACACCCCGTACCCGACCCCTGCGGCGCTGCCAACCTACACCCCAATAGGAACCGATACCTTCTACGTTTGGGCCAACCCCGGCCTGTCCTGGAGCGACGGGGACGAGGTATTCGTCGCCCTGAAGCAGGCGGTCAACGCCCCGGCCACGGGCAAGCCCGCCGTCACCGGCGAGGCGCGGGTGGACGAGACGCTGACGGCGGACGCATCGGGCATCGAGGACGAAAACGGCATCCCCGAGGACGCGACCTTCACCTACCAGTGGATCGCCAGCGACGGGACTATCTGAATGGAGGCGTATTGCCAGTGCAGGAAAATTACATCCTCCATAGTTCTGCACAGCTCATTTTCAAGAATTGCAGAGTTGTCGCTGAACACGGTAGGCAAATGGATGTAGAAGCTTTTCGTGAACAAGCTGGGTTGAAGAGCAAAGCTTTTTACACCGTCATACGGGAAATGAGGTTGCTAGGCTTAGCAACCCTGGAAGACGACCGTGTGGCCTTGGAAATCCCTGTACCAAATGCCGACAAAGAGTTTGAGGATATCTTCAGGGAGCATTTGCGGGAAAAACTGCGCCGCAACAGGTTGATTTCGAAAATGCTGACCCAGTTAGAAAACGAGGGTACGCTGACGATTGAACAAGTCGTCGGCCTTCTCCGAAGCGAGTGCCCTTACATTTCCGCCAAACAAGCAACGTGGAATCATTATGCACGGGTTTTCGGTGGCTGGATGCAGATAGCCGATTTGGCAACCTACGCAAAAAAATTCAACTCAAATCGAGTATTACTCGCCGGGAAACGTGCAGCGACAAAACAACATTCTAGTACCGTTTCAAGTTAATCCTGATGGATAGATATGTTGGAGTTTACTGTGGGCGTCCTGCGTGGAGAACCGCCAGTCTATGACGGCGCCAGCATCGTTGCGCTCGCGTTCGAGCGCGGCGACCTCCTGCCGCAGCAACACTGCATCGCCGGTCCGGCGGTTCAGACACTGTCTGCTGAAGACGCTCAACTCGATCTCGGCCATGTTCAGCCAGCTTCCATGCCTGGGAGTGTGGTGAAACTCCAAGCGCTTAGCTATACGACGCGCTTCGGACGCTCCAAATGCTTCGTAGAGCGAGCCCAACTTGTGGGTATTGAGATTGTCCAACACCAGCCGGACGACCCTGGCCTGGGGGTAGGCCTGGTCAACCAGCCAGCGCATCTGGTGCGCGAAGTCCACCGCAGTGCGACGCCCGGTCACTTCGACGTGTCTCCATCCGCCCTTCGGTTCACAGAACATGAACCGGTTTCGGGTACCGTTTCGTCGGTACTCGCAGTCGTAGCGTTCCACCCGTCCCGGCTTGGCTTTGATGGGCGACCTCACCTCCTCGACCAACTGCCTGGAGGTCTCGTCGAAACACACCAGGGGACGCTCTGGGTCGTGGTCTTCGTGGTACAGGTCCAGCACATCCTCCATCCGGGCCACGAACTCCCCGCTCACCTTGGGGATGCACCACTCTTTCTTCTTCCATGGTTTGAGTTCGTTTTTTGAGTATCTGGCGCACCGTCTCCAAGGAGATGCTCCCGGCAAACTCCATCGCCACCACCTTGTCAGCAAGTAGCTGGAGCGTCCAGTTCGTGTGTCCTTCGGGCGCATCGCTGCAGGTGATGGCGACGAGGTGCGCTTCCTGTAGGCCGCTCAGCTTGCGCCCCCGGCCTGGCCGTGGCCGGTCGTTGATTGCGGCTTCCAGTCCCTCCTCGACGAACCGTCTCCGCGCCCTGGCAACAGTGGCGGCGCTGACCGAAACCGCCTCAGCCACCTCCCGGTCTGACAGTCCTTCGTCAGCTTTCAACAGCGCAAGGGCCCGCTTTACCGTGCGGGCTGACGGCTTGCCCCGGCGGGATACCTCAATCAGACCGGACCGTTCCGATGGTGTCAGTTCGACTTTGTACTTGATGGCGGGCATGTCCGGGTACGGCCTCCCTAGAAGATCATACCCAAGCCTACTCAATCTCCCACAATATCGCAAGACTTTATTGAAACGGTACTAAACTAAAGCCAAGGTGAAACCTGCATAGGCATCCGATAAAATCGGGGGAGTTGCATAGGCTACAAGGCGATTAGAAGCGTGGTCGGTGTTGGGTATGGGAGAGATAAGCCGGTTTCTCGAACAGTGGGAAATGGATGTGTCCGGTCTGCGCAGGCGGCTAATTCTGGCTCCGACGCCCCGCGAACGGGAGCGGTGGCACGCTCTCTGGCTGCTAGCCCAGGGTTGGACCGCTTCGGCGGTGGCCGAGGCGCTGGAACGGGATCCTCATAGCATAGGACGGTGGCTTGGCGCCTTCGGCGAAGGCGGTCCTGCGGCCTTGGCCTTCGAGCAGTCCGGGGGTTCCCCCCCCCGCCCTGGAAGAGGCGCAGCAGGCGGCGGCGGTGCAGGAACTGCCTGCCAATGTGGATATCGGCCTAGCCAACTGGAACTGGAAAGCTGTCTGGAAGTTTGTCTTGGAACGTTTCGGCATCAGCCTGAGCCGCAGCAGCTGCCTGAACTGGCCGCACCGCCTGGGATTCGTGCTCAAGCGTCCTAAGAAGCGGCTGGTCAAGGCCGATGAAGCGCGGCGAGAGGCCTTCGTGGCAGAGTACGCTGCCCTGGCGTGTGAGGCGCAAGAGACCGGGGAGAAGATCTTCTTCGTTGATGAGGCCCACTTCCGGGCGGACGCTGAGTTGCGGGGTAAGTGGGCGCTGAAGGGAGAGCCGGCCCTGGTGGACTCGACCAGCCCGCGCCGTGGTGAGAAGGCCAGCTACTACTCGGCAGTGTGTCTGGAGACGGGCGAGGTGGAATGGATGGAACTGGAGGGGAACAGCAATAGCGGAACATCCGCAGCCTTCCTGGAGCAGTTGAGAGAGAGGTACGGCGGGCGTCTGAAGGTGATCTGGGATAACGCGCCAGCGCACCGTGGCCCGGCGATGCGGTCATACCTGGAGACCCCCGGTCTGAACCTGCGGCTGGTGAATCTGCCGGGGTACAGCCCGGACTTCAACGCCGACGAGGCGGTCTGGAGATGGGTGAGAGAGGAAGCCACCGGGAATGGCGGGGCTGTGCCTGGGAACTAAAGCCTTGGTGCAGGAGAGGGTGAGCGGCTTCCTCGCCCGCCTGTCCAGGAGGAAGGATGAGGTCAAACAGCGGTGCCGGACCATCCTGCACTTAAGGGCCGAGAAGCTACTGCAAAACTCCCAACCCGGTTCCCAGCACCACCCAAATGCACATCCCACCTTGGCTTTAGTTTAGTAGTCCATCAGTGTTGAAGTGATGGCTGGGGTATCATATCGGGTAGTAACGAAAGAAGATTGGGAAGTGGGGGTTGAGGTGATGGCGAAGAAATACCGGGTGCAACTGACGGAAGAGGATCAACAGGAACTGAGGGCGCTGGTTTCCAAGGGGCGGGCGGCAGCTTACAAGCAGACTCATGCCCGCATCCCCCGTTTTCACGGGGGCAGGCTCTGCTGTTGAGCGATGAGAACCAGGCTGAAGGCGCCATGAAGGAGGATGATATAGCCCGGGCCCTGAAGATGGGCACTGCCACCGTGGAACGGGTGCGCCGCCGCTGCGTAGAAGAGGGTCTGGAGCGGGCCTTGGGGCGCAAGGAGCAACTGAACCGGAGGCAGAAGCGGTTAGACGGTCAAGGAGAAGCCCACCCCGTATCCAGTACGGGGCAGGCTCTGATTGCCTTGGCCTGCGCTGAACCTCCGGAGGGCCGGGCCGGTTGGACGCTGAAATTGTTGGCCGACCGGCTGGTCGAATGCGAGATAGTGGAGAGCATCAGCCCTGAAACAGTGCGCCAGACACTCAAGAAAACGAACTCAAGCCCCCGTTCTGCAACGGGGCAGGCTCTGGCTGAAAGAGTGCTGGTGCATCCCGCCGGAAGGGAGTGCGGAGTTCGTGTGCGCGATGTAGGACGTGCTGGAAGTCTACCATCGCCAGTACGGGGACAACGAAGTTCTGGTGTGCCTGGACGAGACCAGCAAGCAACAGGTGAAGGAGACGCCTGCCGCGTCCGCCACGGCCTGGGGCTGCCGGTGTCCACGATTACGAGTATGAGCGCAACGGCGTGAGCAACCTGTTCATGCTGTTCGCGCCGTTGGAAGGGTGGCGGCGGGCCGAAGTCACCGATCGGCGAACGAAATCCGATTGGGCCCGGACGGTCAAGCAACTAGTGGACGAGGACTACGCGGACAAAGACCGGATCGTGCTGGTGATGGACAATTTGAACACCCATCGTCCGGCCTCGCTGTACGAGGCGTTCGAACCGGCGGAAGCGCGGCGCATCGCCGAACGTCTGGGGATTCACTACACGCCCAAGCATGGAAGTTGGCTGAACATGGCCGAGATCGAAATCAGGGTGATGGTCCGCTAATGCCTGGACCGGCGCATACTGGACCAAAGCGTCCTGCAGCGGGAGGTGGGAGCGTGGCAGCATCAGCGCAACCAGGACGCAATACGGGTGGACTGGCGCTTCACAACTGAGGATGCCCGTATCAAACTGAAGTCTCTTTACCCATCACTTCAACACTGATGGACTACTAAACTAAAGCCAAGGTGAATTGCGCAGATGGTGGGGGCAAACGATGGAGCCGGGGCATTCTCCAGGTACGGATGAGAGAGATTCCCCCGCGCAACCCAGTTGATCATCATCACCACTTAAATGTACATCCCACCTTGGCCTTGGAGCCTGTCTCATAAGGACACAAATGGACTTGCCGGAGACAGACGTCGCGGCAAATTCACTGGCCATGGGCGTAATGGGGATTGGGCAGGCAGGACAACCGGTCAGCAGTGGTGTTGGCGGCTATCGTGCGAGCACGGTTTGCTCCTTGAGGCACGGGTAAATCCGGCCGCCGGGTACGCCATACGCGCCACAGACTTCGCAGGTTGAAGGCGGTGGCCAGCAGGGTCCATTCGGCAGCGACGTTGCCCAGACCACGCAACAGGAACCTCCGTAACCCCTGCTGCTCCTTGATGATCCCGAAGACGGGTTCCACCAGTTGCTTTCTCTTCTTGAACCCCGAACGAGCCTCGTCTGTGGCCATCCAGGCGCGATGACGGCGCAGGGCAGCGTCATCGGGGCTTATTGCCAAGCTCCGGCTGGGAGAACCACGGGTGAGGCACACTCCGGCAACCGGGCACGCCTGGCAAATATGCTTGGGGGCTTGGTACATTCTCTTGTTCGTTTTCCTGGCGAACCTGCCGCGTGCCAGGCTCAGCACCTGGCCTTGGGGGCACCTGTATCTGTCGCTGTCGGCATCGTAGGTGAACCGGTCCTTGTGCTAGGGATGGTCCAATGCCATTCCTCTGGGCGACTCTGGCATCGCCACCTGCTGACCGCGGTCAGCGCATTCCTGTAGCGCCGCTGCCGAGTGATAGCCGGCATCGGCCAGGGTCAATGGCCTCTTGACTCCCGTGGTCTCCTCCGCCCTTTGGAGCATCGGGGTCAGCCTGGCGTAATCTGCCGGTTCATCCACCACTTCAACGGCCGTGACCAGCATGCCGGACTTTTCCTGGCCCGTCTTTACTGGTGAAACCATGGCTTGGGCCTTGTAAGCGGGCAAGAAGCCTTGCCTCATTTTCATGAACCGGGCGTCCCGGTCCGTCAGGTTGATGCTTTTGCGGCCCTTCAGGTCCTCCAGGTCATCCATCGCCCGACGCACCTGGTGGCGCAAGGTCCTCTTGTCGGCCAATTTCTCCGGGAGATGCACCGGGGCCCTGTAGGTTTCCCCTTCATTCTGGTCCTCCAGTTCGGCGATGGCCCGGTCCAACCGCTCCAACAGTTTGGCCAGTCCCTCGGCATCGTAACTGCGATCAGAAGATGCGTTGGCTGCCACCTTGGTTCCGTCCACCGCCTGTACCGCCAGGTCCACCAACTCCATCGCCACTGCCGTTCGCACCGTTCGCCACCGCAGCTTCCGCATGCTCTGGCGATGATCCTTGTAGAACCGCCACAGAGTGTTGTGGTCCGGGTGTTGCCAGCCGGTAAGCCACAGATAGGGTATCTGGTCCCGGCAGGCCGCTTCCAGCTTGCGGCTGGAGCGTATTCCGGTCACGAAGCCAAACAGCCAGACGCTCAGCAGTGCCTTGGGATGATAGGCCGGCGCTCCCAACGGGTCGCCTTCTATCTCCACGCCGAGTTCCTTCCAGTCCTCGCGGTCCAGGGCGTCGACGAACTCGGCCACGAAC
This sequence comes from Dehalococcoidia bacterium, assembly GCA_965197565.1. Taxonomy (GTDB): domain Bacteria; phylum Chloroflexota; class Dehalococcoidia; order Lucifugimonadales; family UBA3495. The sequence continues at coordinate 333,173 of CBDANK010000002.1, read as the reverse complement.
CTGGCCGGATGATCCAAAGGCAATAACTCATCAAGAGACGGCGGCAACAGCCAGGCCTGCTCACGGCGCATCTCCCGAAGCGGCACCTTCTCGACTCCTCTCCCAGCGTCTCTGCAAAGTGTACACCACCACTTTTGAGACAGGCTCTTTGGTTTAGGCCTAAGTATTGGCGATAATTATCCTTTGCTTTTTGTCGCCGAGTTTACAGGATGGCCTCGAATCAGACTCTGTGCTGGCCTATGAAATCCACCACCAAGCGGTTCCACAGCTTCGGCTCCTCCCAGAAAGCCGCATGACCAGCCTCTGGCACAGTAACGAACTCGCACTGCGAGATATGGGCCGCCAGCAACCGCATCAGCGCCGGCGGGGACAGAAGGTCGGCCTCTCCAGCTAGCACAAGCACTGCTATCCGCATGGTTTCCAGTCGGGCGAACGTCATCGTGTGCCTCAGCGGCTGCCCTGGTCCATGGGTCCCCTCTGGGCGGCTGGCACGCTCGATCTCGACCCAGCGACGGGTACCCTGGGGGTTCATGCCACGGTATGAAGGTCCTAGCTCTCGTAGCTCTACCGGCAAGCTCTGAATCTCCAGCGGCCGAAGCCTGTGCTGAACTTCCAAGTATTCGGGGTCTTGGACACCGCCTATGCTATTGGCGACCACAAGGCTGCGAACTCGCTCCGGGTGCTCTATCGCATAGTCTAACCCGTCGATCCCACCAGCCGCTGTTGTCACGAGATGGAAACGGCCCAGGCCGAGGTGATCGATAAGGCCGTGGAGGTCGTCGCCCACGTAGCCAGGCTGTTGCCCTGTTGGGTTAGGTGTGGAACGGTCCCACCCCCGGCGGTCATAAGTAATGCAGCGGTAACCTGCCGCCGTGAAGGTGGGCACTTGGTATACCCAGCTCTCGCGGGTTCCGGATGCGGCGTGCAGGAAGACAACGGGCGTGCCGATACCGCCGGTATCCTGGTACCATAGGTCAACACCGTTAAGCTCTACGTAGGGCATAGAGCCATCCCCCCGTCAGATCGATACCTTGATAAAGTCAATGAAGTTTTTATTAACAAAGGTCGCTATATACACCCTGATTCTAACTCGTTTTCAGCTACATGGCAGCTATTTAGAACCTGCCCCGGTTTAATCGCCCCGTCTCCCGGAGTGAGCGGCCAGCTTTGATGCAATTCACTTCGGGACCGGCCCTTCAACGGTCGTTGATGACAGCCGGCCGATCTTTCTTGCCCCAGCAAACTTCCAAGACGCAGTCCAGAAAGGGGGTCCTGCGCACCGTCGCCATGGAATGTGTTAAATCAGGCCCACCGAGAGGACTTGGCTTCGAGATTTGCCGTCCAAGCCCAAATCTGGGAACCTACGAGGTTAGTTGAGTAGCTGTGCAACCAGGCCGCGTCGTATCCGCTGAAAGCTGCTCAATCAATGGCACTGCGGAGGTAACTTGGCCCCGGTGGTAGAATGGGGAGCAAAAGCTAGCTGTCGGTTAGACTTGGCGTCGGACAGGCGGAAAAGAGGGGGTGAAGCAATAGTGAATCATATCGTGGAGGAACTGGCGCAACAGCACGAGTACCAGGATCGCCAGTTTCCTACTGAACCCAATAGCAATTAGGAGAGCCGATAATTTAGGCACCTCGGATATCGTCAATAACGAGATCAGGTTGGGGTCATAAAGGGTCTCACCTTGGGTGAGCAGCTACTCAAATTTTTGTTCTTTGGATGTTCACGATGTCCGGCCTGGAGATATTTGTAACCGAAGTGGCACCGTGAGCCTAGAAAGCAGGAAATATGACGGCAATAGGTAAGGTCCAAACGGTCCTTGGTGAGATAGATCCAAGCGAGCTGGGTATAACCCATACCCACGAACACATTCTTATGGACATCTCAAACATATTCCGTGAGCCGACGGATCCTGAGCTCAAGAAGTTGTATCACGACCCTCTGACCATGGAGAACATCGGGTGGGTCAGGTACCAGCACGGTAGGAACCTGGACAACTCCCGCCTCAATGACGTGGAGATGATGATCGACGAGACCAGCCTCTTCAAACAAGCGGGCGGAGGGACGTTGATAGATGCCACCTCAATGGGCCTCGGGAGAAACCCGCAGGGTCTTGCTCGGGTGTCCAAAGGCTCGGGCATCAATATCGTGATGGGGTCGTCATATTATGTCGGGGAGGCTCATCCTCCGGGCATGGACGACAAGACCGAAGACGAAATAGTCGAAGAGATCGTCCGGGACATAACCGAGGGCGTGGACGGAACGGGCATAAAATCGGGGGTCGTCGGCGAGGTAGGCTGCACCTGGCCTCTTACTGATAACGAACGGAAGGTATTGAGGGCATCGGCTCGAGCGCAGCGGCTCACGGGAGCGCCCCTCCTCATCCATCCTGGCCGCCATAACGACTCGCCGAAAGAGATCATGGAAGTCCTTCGCGACGCCGGAGCCAATATCTCCCGTACTATCATGGGACACCTGGACCGAACCATCGAAGATGATGATACGCTGAAGGCCCTGGCCGACACCGGGTGTTATCTTGAGTACGATGGGTTCGGAGTCGAGGACTCGTTCTACATCTTTAACCCGATGAAGGACATGATAAACGATGCGGACCGGCTGAGGCTCATCGCCTGGCTATTTAAGGCGGGCCACGGAGACCAGCTGCTGACCTCCCACGATATGTCGGGCAAGAACCGGCTGGCCCGGTACGGGGGCCACGGCTACGCGCACACCCTGGCGAACATCACCCCTCATATGCGGCGCAGAGGGTACGAAGAATCGATGATCAACAAGCTGCTGGTGGAGAACCCTGCGCGGATACTGGCTTTTATAGAACCTAAAGAGGCATAAGATCCATAACAATCCAGGCGGAGGTGGTGATGACGGGCCTTGCAAGGTTAGAACTCTGGTAACACGACAGAACAACCGCCAAGAACACCAGACTGAAATCCGGTACGTGCTGGGCCATAGCGTATGATGCAGCCTGGAGATAGTTAACCTGAAGTGGGCTGCTTGCGCAGGTCCTCAGCTACCATGGGCGGAATTTAAACATGACTCCGCAGGAGGATTGCTCCCTATCTTCAATCGGCGAATAGAGGCGCTACTTTGGAGGCAAACAAGTCGAGGCTCGACATTATTTTCTTGTGACTCATTCCTCTTTCCAGCGAGAGAGAAATGTAGTCGAAGCCACATGTCTCCTTCAACTCATGAATCTGCTCGGCCACCTGTTCAGGCGACCCAGCCAGGAATAACAGGTGCTTTCGAAAGAATTCCCAGTTTCGCTCTGTATGTTCAGTCACCCCCTCTTCCATCCAATAACTCATAGGGCGTGAACGAGATGCCCATTCGTAGAACGGGGTAAAGATTTGATCGGCATCCCTTTTTGCTTCCTCGTAGGTCGGCGCCACATAGACCATGCGCAAAGCACCCACATCTTCCCCTAACCTGAACTGTCGCCCTTCTCGCTTGGTGCGTATGTCGGAATATAGTTGTATCCTTTGACGCAACCACCGAGGCGGTTCGATCCAGACCCACCCTTCCAGCCCAAGTTCAGCCGCCTCCGTAAAAGATGGTTCGGAACTCATTAACATACGGATGGAAGGATGCGGCTTTTGATAGGGCTTGGGGTCTACAGACATCTTTACTATCTCGCCGTCCTTCACTGCGGTGGCATCCGAAGGAACAGTAGACGCCCGAGTGAATCCCGGTTGGGGAAGAGTGTAGTAGGCCCCCTCATGGGAGAAGTACTCTTCCGTCCAGGCCTTTTTCACTATCTCCAAAACCTCGGCATAATGCTCCCGAGAAGCCATCTGACCGCTTCGTTCCATTCTTACCTTTGGGTCGGGCCAAAGGTCTTTTAGCTGTGGGTTTAGGTTTGTTACCTCAAATTGGCTGAAGCCACGCCCAAAGGCTACCTTCACCCGGCCTTTGCTCAAATGATCCAGAACGGCAATATCTTCCGCCAAGCGCAGAGGGTGCCACATAGGAACGATATTGACTACCCCAATACCAATGCGGTTGGTGTGGGCCGCCAGCATCGCACCGGGGACTATAGGGTTAGGCGAGCTAACGTATCCTTCGTTAAAGTGATGCTCGTCGACCCAAGCAACATCGAACCCAGCCTCCTCACAAAAGAGAACCTGCTCTCTTAACTCATCAAGGAGGTCTGAATAAACTCTCCTCAGGGTGAGATCGTACACGCCGTTATAATATTCAAACTTCACAGAGTGCCTCCTTTCGGGATTCCTTTCATCTAGTACAAGCGATCACCAAGGCGTTTTGCTAAGGCTCCTGGTATTGCACCGGCCCGTTTTCGATCAGCATGTGGTCAAGGCTGAGCATCTCACAGAACAGCGTATGCAGATTAGCATAGCCGAGTTTTGTCAGCGCCTAGCGTCCGCTGCCGAACCGGTGCCGATTCTTGGCGGTGCACCAGGCGAGGCTGCGTGCACCGTCGAGGCCCATTTTCCGTTGGCAGCTGCATACTGAGTATTTATGCCTCTGTAGAGTACCACCCAGGGATGGAAATAGTCTATTTTAAGAGCAGAAAAAGGGGGTCACCATGGCTACTCTCGTTACTCGTAGTCCTGGCTTCCTGTGAAGTAACATCGTCAAGGCTGGGGTCCAGCGGATTCGGTGGGGAAGTCAATAGATCGGTTAGGGGAAATTAACCAAGCATGGCTCGGCACTGCTCAGTGTATTGGGATGCTCCCATGGGCTCCCACAGGGATAAAGCTCTACTTAGGAGAGTTCGGGCGAAGTCGGCGCGAGATCCATTGTCCCTAGGGATATTCTGAATAAGACCGGTTGATGCGAGGTTTTGTGTTGACTGGACCAAGGTTCGCCGAGATGGGCCTTCCGCTGTCCGTGTTGGTGAAGGATATTGCCCCCTGGTGTATCCCGGCAGGGCCGTTGGGAGTTTGGAGCGGCCCTGTCGGATGATTCGGGCCTGCTCCCGCCAGGTTACGCCGCCAGTTGGCTCTCGACGGTCAGCAGGTTGCCCAAGCCCAGCAGCAACGCCAGCCGCTGCGTGTTCTTCGCCAGTCCCCGGTATCGCACCTTGCCATATCCGAACAGCCGCTTCACCTTCAGGAAGGGGTGCTCCACCTTGGCCCTCACCGACGCCTTGAGCCTCTCCGCCAGCAACTCATCGCTGCCGGGCTCCAGCTTCCCCTTCTCAATCCTGGCAGAGGGGCGGCTGGTCCATTACACGATAGGCAGCCGAGACCTGGCGGTCTTTTTTAAGCCAGGGACTCTTTCGGCATTTGTCGACCTGCTCGTAGGCGGACCCGCTGAGATAGGCGCCACTGGAGTGTTCGACCCGATCCTGGATGGCCAAAAGCTTACCTTCCGTGCCGAAGGCGAAACATTCGTCGACAGTGAGACAGGCAGCGTCTGGAACATCCTTGTTGAGGCCATAGAGGGTCTGCTGTCCGGCCGCAAGCTGCAGCCCATAAATCACGCCAAGTATTTCTGGTTTGCCTGGGGGGCCTTCAAGCCCGATACCAAGATCTTCCAGGGGGCCGGCTAGCCCACCCAAGGAGTCTACAACCTAACCCTTATCCTTGTCGGGTTTCCCATGTTATCAGCATCTCGCGCATGTCCGGGCGCCACTTGGGCGAAAATCCGGCACCGCTGCGGCTGAAAAGTTCATCGAAGTACAGCTCGATAATCCTCCGAGCGTCGTTTTTATCCTCTGGCTTCAACCATCGGACGGCTAAAGCCAGCTCCACAGCCTCTTCACGACTTAGCGATACCACGGTTACCCACCTAGGTGGATCAGGCAGCACCCGCAGCTCGGGTAGCAGGCCCATATCCCACAAGACAGCGAGAAGCTGCCGATGCCCTGGCACCAACACCTGCTCCTCGCCGTGCACCAAGCGAAATATCCGGGCGTTTCGATTGGGTGCCGGTTCGCTCCAGATGGTTATCATGACTCGCCGGCGTGCCGAGGCTTGCAGCTTGTTTACGAACACCTCGATGTCTCGTACGAAGAAAGTCACGCTGGCAGCGAAGGTGATGTCGCCCTGAACGTTCGGAGCTTCGAGCCAACCCGACTGAATGCGGCAGGCGTTGCTGATACCGGCTCCCGAGGCCAAGCTGTCAAACTCTAACCCCATCCCCGGTGAGGAATCGACACATACTACCTCGCGGCACCGCAATGACATAGGAAGCGCCACGCGACCAGCCCCGCCACCCACGCCCACGAAGACATCCCCGGGTTCCAGATATGATGCTACGATTTCCAGATTGCCGCTGAGCTCTCGGCGCGGGTCAAATCGAAAGAGTCGAGCTGCCTCGCCTCGCCAGCGGTCTTCCCGCTCCGATCCGGCTAACCGTGTCCGTTGAGCCTCCACCGAATCGTAAAGGGCGGCGTATGCATCGGCGTTAGTCATGACTGCGCTCCTTAGGTCAGGCACCTTCCCCACGTCTCTGGCTGGGCCGCATCCCATTTTACGACGTCTCGACCGATTAAAACATGCCCATGTCCAGTCTATGAGCTAAGGTCGGACATGGGCAAGGAATTTACAGTATAGTAGCCGGGCCGCGTTTATTGATTAAGGCCACAGGCCACGCTGCCGGAAAGGCTGCCACGATCCCGAAAGTAGTCGTATACTGAATATCGCACTTGTTTCAGGGGCTGTAGCGAATCAATCCTCTCATACCCTTTCGCCCGGGTGACTGAAGGGGGAATTAAGCCTCACCGGAGCAGCAATTCTTGAAAGAATCAGTATTATAAGTCAAACGAGGAGAAGGTCATGGAGATTGAAGGTGGCGTTTTCATCGTTACCGGCTCGGCCACCGGCCTGGGAGCTGCGGTGGCCCGGCGGCTCTCGTCGAAGGGCGGCAGAGTGATAATTAACTACACTCATAGCGAGGCAGAGGCCAGGGCGACGGTCGAGACATGCGAAAAACTCGGTGGAGAAACCCTGCTATGCCGAGCCGATGTTTCTAACGATGATGATTGCCGCTGGATGGCGGCCGAAGCAGCGGAAAGGTTCGGGCGAATTGATGGGTTAGTGAACAATGCCGCCCAGTCCAAGATTGCGCCACACGCAGACCTGGAAGGGCTATCATCCGACGATTTTCTGAGAATTTTCGCCGTGAACGTGGTCGGTCCATACCAGATGGTACGGGCGGTTACGCCGCATATGAAAAAACAGGGAAGAGGCGCCATCGTCAACATTTCGTCGGTCTCAGCGATGACGGGCTCGGGCAGCTCCATCGCTTATGCAGTCTCCAAAGGGGCATTGAACACCATGACGCTGTCGCTGGCCCGCGCGTTGGCCCCTGAAATTAGAGTGAATGCAGTATGTCCAGGAGTCATGCAAACCCGTTGGTGGCGAGATGGCCTCGGCGAGGAGAAGTATCAGTCATTTATCGAGAACTACGCCCAGACGGCCCCCTTGAAGGCTGCCGGAGATCCTGAAATAGTCGCCGATCCTGTGGTATGGCTGCTGGAAGGCGCAGAGCAGGTCACCGGTGAAACAATAATGGTTGATTCGGGTATCCATCTAGGGGCTTCCCCTGCCAGGTAGACCTCTGGTCCCGATGCTTTCATGAACTTGCTCTTATGAAAGAATGAGGAGACGATGCCCAGCAAACTTAGAGTCGGTGTAGTAGGGGCCAACATCCACGAATGGTGGGGAGCCCGAGTCCATGTACCGGTTTACCAGGCTTTGCCGGAAACTGAGGTGGTGGCCGTCTGCAATTCGCGGTTGGAGACGGCGCAGGAAGCTTGCCAGCACTTCGGCATACCCCAGGCATTCAACGACTATAACCAGCTGGCTCAGTCTCCAGAGATTGACGCCGTAAGTATTTCCACGAGGGTATCACTGCACCACCCAATAGCGATGGCTGCCCTGAGCGCAGGCAAGCACGTTTTTTGTGAATGGCCGTTGCCGTCGCTTCTGATCAGGCATCTGAGATGCTGTCCTTGGCCCAGGCTAACCGGCTTCAGCATGGTATAACGCTCAAGCTCGGGGTGCCCCTGCGCTGCTGCGAATGAAAGAGTTGGTGGACGAAGGTTACCTGGGGCAGCTACTCACCTTCAATATGAACATTGTTCTTTCATCTGCCATGACGCCACGGGAGCAGCACCACTGATGGATTTATAACCTGGGAGAGGGAGGCGACGCATTAACTATCCCCTGTGGACATTCAGTGGATTTCATGTAATGGTGCTTGGGCGATATCGCCGAAGTGGCTGGAGCTAGTGCCACACAGGTCGAAGAGGGGACCATCGTTGAATCAGGGGAGCAGATTCGCGTCACGTCCTTCGACACAGTAGCCTTCGCCGCTCGGTTGGCTAACGGAGCGGTAGGTTCTGTCTACACTACCTGGGCTTCACTCCACGGCAGCGGATGGCAACTAGTAGAGCCTCACTGTTGTATTGATGGGTATAGGGACTTGAGCTTGATGCGGGCGTCCTCGGTTGTGAAGCGCCAGTCCACCTGAATTACGTCCCGGTTCCGTTGGTCCTGCCATGCGCCTGTTTCCCGTTCCAGGACTTCCTGGCTGGGTATCCGGCGATCCAAGCACTGCCGCGCCAGCACCCCCAGTTCGATCTCGGCCATATTAAGCCAACTCCCGTGCTTCGGGGTGTAATGTATCTCCAGCCGTTGGGCAATGCGCCGTGCCTCCGCCGGCTCGAAAGCCTGGTATAGGGATGCCGGATGATGGGTGTTCAGGTTGTCCATCACCAAGACTATCCGCTCCTTGTCGACATAGTCCTCGTCCACCAGTTTCTTGACCACCCGTGCCCAGTCGGCCTTGGTGCGCCGGTCCGTGACCTCCACCCGCCGCCATCCCTCCAGGGGCGCGAACAGCATGAACAGGTTGCTCACTCCGTTGCGTTGATATTCGTAATCGTATGCCATGGCTGCCCCCGGCCGCGACGGACGGGGTTGGCGGGTCTCCTGCACCAGTTGCTTGCTGGTCTCGTCCAGACACACCAGCACCTCCCCCTCTCCGTAGGGACGGTGATAGACCTCCAACACGTCCTCCATGGCGCACACAAAGTCCGCGCTCCCTTGGGGCGGGAGGCACCAGCATTCTTTCAGCCAAGGCTTGAGTTCGTTTTTTTCAGAGTCCGGCGCACCGTCTCTGTGCTGATGCTATCCACTATCTCCTGCGCCACCAATCCATCGGCCAGCATTTGCAGCGTCCAACTGACCCGTCCCTCCGGCGGTTGAGAGCAGGCCAAGGCTACCAGGTGGGCCTCACCCTGACCATCCAGCTTTTTCTTGCGGCGCTTTGCTGTTTGCGTCCCAGGGCTGCCTCCAGGCCCTCCTCCACGCACCGGCGGCGCACCCGTTCCACCGTGGCGCTGCCCACCTTCAGGACCCAGGCTATATCCTCGTCCTCCAGGCCCTCCTCCACGCACCGGCGGCGCACCCGTTCCACCGTGGCGCTGCCCACCTTCAGGACCCAGGCTATATCCTCGTCCCTCATTGCGCCATCAACCTGGTTCTCATCGCTAAGCAGCAGAATGCGGGCGTGAGTCTGCTTGTAAGCCGCCGCCCAACCCTTGGACACCAATCCCTTCGGTTCCTCCTGTTCCTCCTCCGTAAGTCCCACTCGGTATTTCTTCATCATCACATCCATCCCCGCTTCCCGATTTTCTTTTTTGACTGCTAACCCATCATATCTCACCAGCCATCATTTCAATGATGGTCAGCTACTAGGGCATCTCAATTGAGCAGTTAGTGCCCTGAGTCCGGTAGCTACAGGTGAGACGCAGTGCTATACTCGGATTCGGATGACAGGCTCAATTACTGGCGACGACATTCGTGCTAAAGCAGTTTCGGATCAATCTTGACGAGGCGGTGTTTGTTCAAGGGGATGACCTAAAAACCACCGTGGCCGCTATTTTCGAGAAGATGGGGGTAAAGGCCGGTGACGCTCAGTTGGGTGCCGACGTCTTGGTGCTGGCCCATCTGAGGGGTGTTGACTCCCACGGTGTTTCCAACATGTTGGAGAGCTAAATTGCCGACTATCAAAGCGGCGATATTAACCCCCACCCACACTGGAAGGTGATCCGGGAAACACCCAGCACCGCCAATTCCCAGGAATGGATGGTGGTGGGCACACTCAGATTGACATTATACTATCCTTCGATGCCGCTGATATGCGGGGTTCTTCCAATTTACATTTCCTAACTTTTTATGTTCCTTTTCTAAGAGGGTCTCTGGAGTGGTTCTAGAGGGGCTAAGTGCCTCCAGGGCGCCGGTGAGACCGGACCGAGAGCCGGGAGGTAGCCCTTAGGCCACGCCCCCGCGGGACTAGTGAATCACTGGGGTAGGCCTGGCCTTTGACACAGCCATGACCAGTGGCACTGTTCAGCCAACCTCCGCAGAAGAAACGGGGTCGAGGGTAGTTTCTCATTTGCCCCTGTCTGCCAATGCTTTCATTGCCATCATTCCCATTCCCGTCTGCATGGACGCGCATTTGCCGAGTAGAAGCTAGTCGGGGACTTCGACCCGTTTCCCTTGGTACACTCCCAGCCCCGGCATAGTGATCGTCACTCGCTCGGTCGGTCCTTCGCTGGCGTGAAACTCCACGACGGCCGGCCAATCCGCCCAAACGAATCGACCGTCCTCGGCTTTCCGGATCTCCGTTTGGTAAGGGGGAAAGAGCTCGCCACTGGTGTCTTCTTGCCCGCTTGCGTAAAGCTTGTCAACCTGAAGGCTGATATCGAGGATGTGTGGTTTGGCGAGAAACCCGATCACCACATAACGCCCGACATGATCGTCGAATCGAGAAGGATCGGGCGTCGCGAGCTCCCTCACCATCGAAGGCGCAAGTGCCACCTCCGCTATGGAGACGGTGCGGTGGAATAGCAGGCAATCATAAGCGGGTCCCGGTGCCTCCGGCCCATAACTAAGATTGTGGCGGGTCATCCGCTCTGTGTTCAGCCATTTCGCGACGGGTCCGGACGTAGGCGCTTTGCGCAGGTCGAGAAAGTAGCATTCCGGTCCTACTTGATCGTAGGCGGCAGGGTTAGTGTCCGGTAGGGGCTCCTCGCCCTTGGTGGAATAAGCGCTGGCAGCGCCGATGATCAGCAGCTTTTCCCGGCCGATGCGATTTGCGATGTAAGAACCCATGGAAGTCGCTTTCTGGACCCGCACTGGATACTGCTGCAGATGGGTGTTGTGGGCGCCGACGACGATTCGGGCACCAGCTCCTTCGCGTTTCAGAATCCATTCCAGCGAGCAGGCCATGGAGACGTCACGGACGTTCCAAAAGCTTAGAAAGCCCTCGCTGGAATTGAGATCTCCGGTCTGGGCCATCATCAAGAGCATATCGCGCAAGATCTCCGCGCTTCTCAGTGCCCAGTCGTAGTCGTCCTGCGAGCTGGCTTGGATATAGGCCAATCGATGTTGTTCTATCCGATTGACGACCAGGGTCGATTCCGCAATGAGGTTCCGCCAGGTCGCTTCGTCAACCTCGCCTCGCCGGTCGAGGTTGATGTCGCGCACCGGCCCTTCAAAGCTCCTCTTCACGTCGTTGGCGAGATCGGCATCGACCTTGCGGCCGAACTCCACCACCGCGTTGAAGGCGTGTTGGGCATGGAACCAGTTTCCCGTGCCATCCATCCCATAGAACCGCAGTTCTCTGTCCCGGTCGGGGTTGGCATTATAGCCCCGCATCCACTGGATGAGCTCCTGAAGTTCCGCCCATACCCCCCAGGCATTTGTCACTGACTTGACCACAGTATCCCAGTCGACGTCAGCTCCGGCCACGTACTCGTGAATGTTACGACTTTCGACGATTCCTGATTCGAGCACGAAGGTATTGAATCCGTGCGCTTCGACGAGATACTTGAACAGACGCGCGCGAAAGCGATTCCACTCGTGCCAAAAGTGGGCGTTCTCCGCCATGGCGACGATCCGGGCATCACCGATCACCTCTCCCAGGAAACCCAGATCGTCATAGTTATCATCGGTTTGCGGTATCGAGAGCGGTATTGCCTCGCCTTGTGCCCAGGCAACGAAAGGTCCTGAGTCAACCGTCGAATCCTCTTGTTGGGCGACCATCGGTTCTCCTCCTTCAGTGTTCTCCAAGAGTATACAGCTCCCCCCGTCAGTTTGCTCTCACCTAGTCCAAGCAATTCACCACTCGATCCACTGTTTGTTGGGCGGGCCCCAGCTAATATACAGCTGTAACGAAGCATCGGATTTCCATTTAACCGTCGGACGGCGGCCAAGCCTATCGCACCATCCGGGTATTGTCTATAAGAACGATAATGACGCCAAATATAACGGTAATCATCAGTAAGTGTGACGACATCAGTGGGTAGACCTGACACCCAGCCAGGCTCAACTTCCACTCTCCTGAAGGTGAGGCCGTTGGCTATATTTCCTTAGATCAAGCGTTCGTTGCAGCGCGACTGCTCTTAAGGCGGGATGAAGCACGTTATCATGATCGTCTCCAATGGTATGGCATTAGTTGGCACAACTGGGATTATGAGTATCGTGAAGATTCTTACAGGGTGATTTTGAGGTGGACCCGGAATTTCGGACAGGTAGGCAAGTGAGAGTCCCGCTCCTAAACTAAGGGCAGCTGTTGCTGTCGGGAAGGAGTGGCATATGTCGAAAGAACGAAGGAAGCACAGCCCGGCCTTCAAGGTCAAGGTGGCCCTGGAGGCGGTGAAGGGCGAGGAGACCGTAGCCCCACTAGTAGCTGACCATCATTGAAATGATGGCTGGTGAGATATGATGGGTTAGCAGTCAAAAAAGAAAATCGGGAAGCGGGGATGGATGTGATGATGAAGAAATACCGAGTGGGACTTACGGAGGAGGAACAGGAGGAACCGAAGGGATTGGTGTCCAAGGGTTGGGCGGCGGCTTACAAGCAGACTCACGCCCGCATTCTGCTGCTTAGCGATGAGAACCAGGTTGATAGCGCAATGAGGGACGAGGATATAGCCTGGGTCCTGAAGGTGGGCAGCGCCACGGTGGAACGGGTGCGCCGCCGGTGCGTGGAGGAGGGCCTGGAGGCAGCCCTGGGACGCAAACAGCAGCTAAAGCGCCGCAAGAAAAAGCTGGATGGTCAGGGTGAGGCCCACCTGGTAGCCTTGGCCTGCTCTCAACCGCCGGAGGGACGGGTCAGTTGGACGCTGCAAATGCTGGCCGATGGATTGGTGGCGCAGGAGATAGTGGATAGCATCAGCACAGAGACGGTGCGCCGGACTCTGAAAAAAACGAACTCAAGCCTTGGCTGAAAGAATGCTGGTGCCTCCCGCCCCAAGGGAGCGCGGACTTTGTGTGCGGCATGGAGGACGTGTTGGAGGTCTATCACCGTCCCTACGGAGAGGGGGAGGTGCTGGTGTGTCTGGACGAGACCAGCAAGCAACTGGTGCAGGAGACCCGCCAACCCCGTCCGTCGCGGCCGGGGGCAGCCATGGCATACGATTACGAATATCAACGCAACGGAGTGAGCAACCTGTTCATGCTGTTCGCGCCCCTGGAGGGATGGCGGCGGGTGGAGGTCACGGACCGGCGCACCAAGGCCGACTGGGCACGGGTGGTCAAGAAACTGGTGGACGAGGACTATGTCGACAAGGAGCGGATAGTCTTGGTGATGGACAACCTGAACACCCATCATCCGGCATCCCTATACCAGGCTTTCGAGCCGGCGGAGGCACGGCGCATTGCCCAACGGCTGGAGATACATTACACCCCGAAGCACGGGAGTTGGCTTAATATGGCCGAGATCGAACTGGGGGTGCTGGCGCGGCAGTGCTTGGATCGCCGGATACCCAGCCAGGAAGTCCTGGAACGGGAAACAGGCGCATGGCAGGACCAACGGAACCGGGACGTAATTCAGGTGGACTGGCGCTTCACAACCGAGGACGCCCGCATCAAGCTCAAGTCCCTATACCCATCAATACAACAGTGAGGCTCTACTAGAACCCCTACCGCATTCCAGAATTGTTCCATTATATCAATGCTTTCCTCTTTGGTTCTGGTGGTGCTGTTGATGCAATAGCCGGGTTTCTTGAACCGCTACCGGCAGGGTGGGAATACGACCATATAGATCAGATAGAAACAGTGGCAACCGTTTTGCGGACGACCCCCAGCGGGTTTGAGTTGGTTGCCGAGTGGCCGGACTGGTTGCCTGAGCCAGAGAAAACCACCTTTGCCATATGGGGATTTCGCCCTGGGTATGGAATGGACAACATCAGGCTGGTCAATGTCGAGGAGCGTAAGGGCGATTAGCGAAGGTTCCTTAACATATCAATACCTTAAACGGCCTTGCGCGATGATGATTAGACGACCTGTGGGGACACCTCCGGCTTACCGTCGACAGCCTAGGGAACCGTCGCCGACCGCCGACCATGGGAGCAAGGCCGGCTGGACTTTTGAATCAGGCGGCACTTACGATTCAGGTGCGACTTTTGCATCAGGTGCGAGTTTCGCATCAGAATGCCGACTTTAGGCTCGGAGCTGATTAAAGGCGCAAAGCCGGGTTTTGGAACAAAGCCGGCGACGGCGACTGGAGAGACCCTTTGGGCTATGCCCGCATCCGGGTGCCGTGACCGAGGGACCGGAATATTGGAACAACTAAGGATTAACGAACTAATGGGAGACGGTGGGGGCTAGACCAAATGAAGCTTGGGGACTTTTGATTCAACATGGACTTTTGATGCAAAGCCGGGACCAGGGATTGTGGTGTTCGGCGATGGTCCAGATGGGGGGCGTGAGGCAACGTTCGAGCGGAAAGTCCCTTATCCTTCGAGTGTGGATGGTTGGGATGGATACGGCGTGGTTCAAGCGAAGTACCGCCAACGGTCTGGGAATATTCAGCAGGACGGCAATTGGGCGGTTGACCAATTGAAGGAAGAAATAGGCAAATATACCGATCCTGAAAGCAAACTACGTAGGCCGGATTTTTTCATTTTCGCGACCAATGTTGTTCTCACCCCGGTTCTTGACAAGGGCTCCAAAGACCGAGCAGTTGCTGTCCTTGAGGCATTCAAGGACCAATCACCTCTGAAAGATTATGCCATTTGGGACTACGATCAAATCCGGACATTTCTCGATGCGTATGAAGACGTTAGGAAAGCCTATACAGCCTTCGTTACTCCGGGCGATTTGCTGGCAAAAGTCATATCGGAGCTAAGCCCAAGCCCTACAGACATGTATCAGACCTTTGTAAGGTTCCTCTGTAAGGTTCCTCGAAAAGGAATTGCTCAGCGACGAATGCGTCAAGTTGGAGCAAGCCGGTCACAACGTTGACGACTGCATACCTCTGGCTACCGTATTTGTAGACTTGCCTACGCTTGATGAATCTGCCGGACTTAGGGCACAGACTCTAGAGGGTACTGACGTCGATTTTGATTTCCCACATCCTCCGGTCCATCAAGGGAATGGGTTTATCAAAGAGACACTGGCGGCATCCTCGGAACTCCTAGACCCAACCTCGTTGGGCACCTCGGTAATATCAAACAACCTAGACCCTGCGGTTCCAGGGAGATCCCGCGGCCGCTTCGTCCTCATAGGCGGGCCAGGCCAGGGAAAAACCACGTTGACGCAATTCATTTGCCAGATATTCCGAGCCTCCATTATCTCCGGGAAACCTACGTACACGCTGTCTCCTGAGATCCGGAGCGCTTTGGCAACAATTCAAGATCATTGCAATCTTGAAGGGATCAATCACATGGTTGTTCCCCGCTTCCCATTTAAGATATTGCTGAACGATTTCGCAACAGCTTTATCTAATAGCGCGATATCACAAGTGAACTCCGTGCTTGGGTATTTGTCACATCATATAAGAAATCGGACAGACTCCGACATCTCGGCGGATGATTTGCGCCGGTTCCTAGCTGCCTATCCCAGTGTCTTTATATTCGATGGATTGGACGAGGTGCCTGCTTCGAGCAACAGAGACCAAGTATTGGATGCGATTAGGGAATTTTGGATTGATGCTAGTAATGCGAATGCCGACATATTGTCAATTGCAACGAGCCGTCCGCAAGGGTACAACGAAGATTTCTCGCCCTTATATTACCAACACCGAGAATTGGCTGAATTGTCGCATCAGCTCGGTTGGCACTACGCGGAGTGTTTGGTTGAAGTTCGATACCGAACCGACGAGGACTGTAAACAAAAAGTTCTGAGCAGATTGGATAGGGCTTTTCGCGATGATTCAACCGCCCGGCTGATGCGGAGCCCTTTGCAAGTGACAATCATGGCAGCTTTAGTGGACCGCGTGGGGCAGCCGCCACAGGCGCGGTGGAGTCTTTTCAATCAGTACTACGAGGTGATCTACGATCGCGAAGTAGAACGGAGTATTCCTGCCTCGATCATATTGCGTGAATTTCAGCCAGACATTAAGGCTATCCACAATCAAGTGGGTCTAATCCTTCAGATTGACTCTGAACGGACTGGAAGGACAGACGCTAAGCTCTCCCGCCATAGGTTTGTGGCCTTGGTGGAAGCTCGTCTTGCGACAGAGGGGCATTCTGGTGACCGCCTACACGCGCTTGCTCGGCAGATTGTAGAGGCTGAGTCCCACAGGCTCGTTTTCTTAGTGGAAGTGGAAGCAGAACAAGTTGGATTTGAAATCCGGTCATTGCAAGAATTCATGGCTGCGGAATGCTTGATGGATGGAACCGACCAGAGTATCAGGGATCGGTTGGATGAGATCGCGCCGATTCCCTTTTGGAGAAACGTCTTTCTCTTCGCTGCCGGTAAATGTTTTGCTCAGCGTCAAGAGTTGCGAGAGCCGGTGCGAGACATTTGTGCTGAGCTAAACGAGATCGATGGAGACAAAATCGCTGGCACGTACCTCGTTGGTTCCGACTTGGCAATCGCCCTGATTGAAGAAGGCTCGTCTAGGAACCAGCCAAGATTTGAGAATTTATTAGCAAGGATCGCCATCGGGGTCCTGGATACAGCCAATACACATCTGCAGATTAAACTAGCTGACGTTTATGAGCCCCAGTTGGAAACGATCTATCGAGCCGCAATAAGCCTTAGACTGACTAAACTAAAGCCAAGGTGAAACCTGCATAGGCATCCGATAAAATCGGGGGAGTTGCATAGGCTACAAGGCGATTAGAAGCGTGGTCGGTGTTGGGTATGGGAGAGATAAGCCGGTTTCTCGAACAGTGGGAAATGGATGTGTCCGGTCTGCGCAGGCGGCTAATTCTGGCTCCGACGCCCCGCGAACGGGAGCGGTGGCACGCTCTCTGGCTGCTAGCCCAGGGTTGGACCGCTTCGGCGGTGGCCGAGGCGCTGGAACGGGATCCTCATACCATAGGACGGTGGCTTGGCGCCTTCGGCGAAGGCGGTCCTGCGGCCTTGGCCTTCGAGCAGTCCGGGGGTTCCCCCCCGCCCTGGAAGAGGCGCAGCAGGCGGAGTTGAAGGCGGCGGTGCAGGAACTGCCTGCCAATGTGGATATCGGCCTAGCCAACTGGAACTGGAAAGCTGTCTGGAAGTTTGTCTTGGAACGTTTCGGCATCAGCCTGAGCCGCAGCAGCTGCCTGAACTGGCTGCACCGCCTGGGATTCGTGCTCAAGCGTCCTAAGAAGCGGCTGGTCAAGGCCGATGAAGCGCGGCGAGAGGCCTTCGTGGCAGAGTACGCTGCCCTGGCGTGTGAGGCGCAAGAGACCGGGGAGAAGATCTTCTTCGTTGATGAGGCCCACTTCCGGGCGGACGCTGAGTTGCGGGGTAAGTGGGCGCTGAAGGGAGAGCCGGCCCTGGTGGACTCGACCAGCCCGCGCCGTGGTGAGAAGGCCAGCTACTACTCGGCAGTGTGTCTGGAGACGGGCGAGGTGGAATGGATGGAACTGGAGGGGAACAGCAATAGCGGAACATCCGCAGCCTTCCTGGAGCAGTTGAGAGAGAGGTACGGCGGGCGTCTGAAGGTGATCTGGGATAACGCGCCAGCGCACCGTGGCCCGGCGATGCGGTCATACCTGGAGACCCCCGGTCTGAACCTGCGGCTGGTGAATCTGCCGGGGTACAGCCCGGACTTCAACGCCGACGAGGCGGTCTGGAGATGGGTGAGAGAGGAAGCCACCGGGAACCTGTGCCTGGGAACTAAAGCCTTGGTGCAGGAGAGGGTGAGCGGCTTCCTCGCCCGCCTGTCCAGGAGGAAGGATGAGGTCAAACAGCGGTGCCGGACCATCCTGCACTTAAGGGCCGAGAAGCTACTGCAAAACTCCCAACCCGGTTCCCAGCACCACCCAAATGCACATCCCACCTTGGCTTTAGTTTAGTTCCGATAAGGTACAAGTTTTCGGTGCTTGGAACTGCTTACTTCGCCTTGTTGCAGCCGACATTCCCTGGGCAGTTCAGTTGGCTACCGAAGAGTGGCCTGCAAATCAAGAGGATCAAGTTCGCATATTGCTGTCAGCTAATGAACCCACCAAGAACCAGTGGGCAACTGAAAAGCTTCTGCAACTTATCCCGACTACATCTGCCACAACATTTGTTGATGTTCTCCAATCTGAGTCTCGCCGCCGCTGGCTAGAAGGCCGTGATGTGGACGCCCAGCTCGACACTGCTGTATCAGTCATTCAGTCTAGGTTCAGACACCTTAGACTAGTGAACGTGTTAGACACTGGAATATCGTACGGCTCCACTGGCTCGCTGAAAGCAAATGACAACGTCATCCTTCCAAAGCTTCGGCACATTCAGGGCTGGCATCCAAGTTGGGACGTTTACAAGTGCGCGGGTGAATTTATGGAGGCGCCATCGAAAGAGAGTTTGGCCAATGCTCTTAAGTCCCTTGCCAGTTTCGTCTATGCTGAAGAGGGAATGAAGACGGCCTTTCAACAACCGTCGAATTTGCCCTGGCCAATCTTGACGTGTTTAAATTCATGCACAAATAGCCAAGAACTTCTTCAGCTTGCTGACAAAGCTGATCAGGGCGAACTTGGTGATGTCGACGACTGGACCGCGGCGGAAACCCGTTGGTTCGACAAAGGTATTACGCGAGACGATCTGCTTTCCATGTCTGATGATCGGTTACCGTTTGACGCGAGAATCGGAGAGACGGGCTTTCCAATCACTATTTCTGTGCTTGTCACCTCAATTGGCCCACCGAGGCACAGGGTTAAATTAGAAGAGGTATTGGACATTTTTGACAATCTGCCTTCCGGCAAAGCTCGTTCATTTGTGGCGATGACCATAAACTGGTTGTTTTTCGTTCACTCCATAGGCGAACTCTCAGATGAAGCTTCCACGTTTCCCGACGTAGACTTCCAGAGATTAAAATCAATTTATCGAGAGGTGCCTCCGGGACCCTTAATCCCCCTTCATATGATTGTCAACCTCATTGGTAGTTCAAGCCAACAGGTGGTCGAATTCTTCCAAGCCTTCGAGGACAAGAATTTCGACCTTGAGCCGGAAGGTCCTACTCGTAACCGTGAAAAGGAGAGTGTCACCATGTTGCGAAGGACTTATATGGGGCTCGACGAAGATGCCTGTCAAGCAACTGTCTTGAAAGTCAATAGGAATGGGTGAGGGACTTCGCGGCCGGGTGGTTCCAGGACGAGCCGTACTTGAGCATGGAGTTGAGGATTATCAGCAGCTTGCGCATGCAGGCGGTCAGAGCCAGCTTTTTCGGCTTGCCGGCAGACAACAGGCGCTGGTAGAAGTCCCTGATGACCGGGTTGAAGCGACTGGCTACCAACGCCCCCATATAGAGGGCTGTGCGGACCCTGGCCCGTCCACCCCAGACGGTGCGTTTGCCCCGCAGGGTACCACTGTCCCGGTTGAAGGGAGCCACGCCCACTAGGGCAGCGATCTGTCGGCGGTTGAGAGTGCCCAGTTCGGGCAGGTATGCCAGAAGGGTAAGAGAGATCTGGTCTCCGATGCCGGGTACGCTGCGCAGCAGGTCGTCCTTCTCCCGCCATACAGGACTCTGGCGGAGGGTCTGGCGCAAGCCCTGGTCCAGGTCGTCCAGCTGTTGCTTGAGCCAGGCGATGTGGGCCTCAATGCTGGGCCGGACGGCCATAGTAGCACTGGAGAGTCGGTTCCTCTCCGCTACCAGCATGGTCATCACCTGTTGTCTGCGGGCCACCAGCGAGCTGAGGACCTGGGTCTCGGCGTCCCGGAGAGGACGCCGGGGAGGACGGACGGCCTCGGCGAAGTGAGCCAGGACCGCCGCGTCCAGGGAATCGGTCTTGGCCAGCCGCCCAGTGGCCCTGGCAAAGTCCCGCACCTGGCGAGGGTTGACTACCACCACCGGGAGGGAGGCAGCTGCCAGGGCTGCCACCAAGGGCAGTTCCAGCCCACCCGTAGCCTCCAGCACCAAGGCTGCGGGATTGAGTTGCTGCATCTGGGCCACCAGTGCCGCGATCCCGGCCTGGTCGTTGCAGACCTCACGTCTGTCTCCCCCAGGACGGATGGCCACATCCACCCGGGCCTTGGCCACATCGACCCCTACGTAGATACCGTGTTGCTCCATGAGAACCTCCCTGCGAACCGTCGGCCCGTCCTTGCGAGATGCGGGCTTGGTTGACCCAGGCAACTGTGCCGGCTCTGTTCTGAAAAGGGTGCGGCGACCCAAGCTTGACAACGGTCTTCTATGACCCAGGGCGGGCCGGTCTGCCGCACCCCGCACACCTAAGAAAGAAAACTATCCACCTCCAAGCTAAGATACAAGGGCGGCGACAAAATGTACCACTGGGGCGGAGCAAAAGTGTACCACCTGGGTTGTTAAGGTTCAGCAGAAATGTCCTCGCTAACTGTCCAGCATGAATATCCGCGACGGTTGTTGGGGGGATATGACACAGGCAGGTGTGCTGCACACCAGGGTAAGAGGAGGACGATTTCCGGTGCGACCTACCCGTCGTCTTTATCGTCTGGAACTTGGGACGCAGCGGTTTCCCTGCTGCGCTTGAGGCGGTAGCTCTCCTCGTTCATTTCGAGGATGTGGACGTGATGGGTCAGGCGGTCCAGCAACGCGCCGGTGAGGCGCTCCGATCCGAACACCTCGGTCCACTCGTCGAAGGGCAGGTTGGTGGTCACCAGGATGGATCCCCGCTCGTAGCGCTGGCTGAAGACCTCAAAGAGCAACTCAGCACCGGTGCGGGAGAGTGGCACGAAGCCCAGTTCGTCGACGATCAGCAGCTTGAGCCGGGACAGTTGCCTCTGGAGGTTGAGCAGCCGCCTTTCATCACGGGCTTCCATCATCTCGTGCACCAGGCCGGCGGCGGTGGTGAAGCCCACCGACATGCCCCGTTGGCAGGCGGCCAGGCCCAGCCCCAGGGCCATGTGGGTCTTGCCGGTGCCGCTGTTGCCGATGGCGATGACGTTCTCCCTATGCTGGACGTATTCGCAGCGGGCCAGCTCCATCACCAGGGCTTTGTTCACCGAGGGGATGGCCAGGAAGTCGAAGGTGTCCAGGCTCTTGACCGCCGGGAAGCGGGCAGCGCGGATGCGGCGCTGCACCATGCGCTGGTGGCGGTCGATGAGTTCCAGTTCGGCCAACCGGAGCAAGTACTGGGGATGGTCTGCGCCCTCGGCGGCACACTGGGCGGCCAGCTTGCCGTATTCCCGCAGGAAGCTGGGCAGCTTGAGTTCCTTCAGATGATGCTCCAACAGCAGCGTCGACCTGTCGCTCATGCCGCCCTCCCCGACAGCAACGTCATGTAGTCCCCAGCCGAGGTAGTGTTCACCCGCACTCGGGGCAGATAGGGGTACAGCTCCAGGTCCAGACGTGGCGGCCGTCCCTCGAGCCGGCACAGCGCCAGGTGCTTCACCGCATCGAAGCTGATCGCGCCCAGCCTGATGGCCTCTCTCACGGCGTGATGCACCTCCTGCTGTGAGAAGGTCTCCATCAGCCGGAGCACCTGCACGAACTCCCGCTTGCCCCGACGTTCCATCCTGGACTCGAGCAGACGGCGCAGTGTGCCGAACTCCTCGGGCAGGTCCCACCCTTGCAGGGGCGTGGCCTGGTCCAAGGCGTTCGCCTTCTGCTCCAGGAGCGGCAGGTAGTGGATGGGGTCGTATACGAAGTCGTCCCGCTGGTAGGAACGGGGGTGTGCGGCGATGACATCGGAACCGCAGCTGATGACCACCTGGTCCACATAGCCCCGCACCAGGACGTCCCGGTGTCCGTACGCTACCGGCACCGAGTAGTCGTTGGTGCGGTACCGGACCAGGGACAGGGAACTCACCCGGCCCGCCTGCTTCTCGCAGGCGTCATATGGCGCTGCGGGCAACGGCATCAGCGCCTCTAGGTCACTCTCCATCCGCTGCCCTATGGTCTCAGTATGACCCCTGAGCCTGGCGTCCATCCGCTCCAGGCAACGCTGTTCCAGGTGGACATTCAGCGATTCGAAGCTCTCGAAGGACGGCACCGGCACCAGGAAGTTGCGGCGCACATAGCCCACCATCCCCTCCACCTTCCCCTTGTCGTTGCCCTTGCCGGGACGGCCGAACCGGTCCTCGAACCGGTAGTGGGACTGGAGCCCGGTGAAGGCGCGGGTGCGCTTGCGCCGGCCATCCCCCAGTATCTTCGTCACCGCCAGCCTGGTGTTGTCATAGAGGATGCTCTGGGGCACTCCTCCCAGAAAGCCGAAGGCTGAGACGTGGCCGTCCAGGAAGGCCTCGGTGGTCTCGGCCGGGTAGGCCTTCACGAAGCAGCCGTCGCTGTGGGGAAGGTCCAGGACTAAGAAGTGGGCCTTTTGATCCACGCCGCCGATCACCACCAGGGCCTCGCCGAAATCGCACTGGGCATGGCCCGGCGGATGGGACAGCGGAACGAACATTTCCTGGGACTGGCGGTGGCGCTCCCTGACCTAGTTTTTGACTATGGTGTATCCGCCGTCGAAGCCGTACTCGTCCCTGAGCCTCTCGAAAATGCCTTTGGCCGTGTGGCGCTGCTTCCTGGGAAGCCTGAGGTCCTCTTCGAGGATCCGGTCTATGACGCCGGTAAATAGCTCCTCCTGAGCTTGTCGAAGGGTTGGGCGCCGGGGCGTGGTCTGCCGCCGGTACCCCGGAGGAACGGAGTAAGCCAGCATCTTCCGTACAGTGTCCCGGTGCAGCCCGAACACCCGGGAGGCCTCCCGGATGCTCATGCCCTCCACCATCACCGCCCTGCGGACCCGCAGATACGATTCCACCTGGTACATTCCTGGCACCATCCATGGGGTCGAGAATGACCCTTTGGATGGCGGAAGGCGGTACAGTATTCAACTGCCGATTGTCAGCAATTTCTCCGCCTCCGTGGTCCACTTTAACTCCGCCGATTACATGCTGGCGGAGCACGGGCGCCTATCAGGCCAATACGTTGATGTTAGGGCTCCGAAATCCCAAGAAACTGCTGAAGGAAAACTTGCCACTCTCATCATCAATTTGTGCCAAGAATCGTGGCAAAGCGATTCCTATGAAAAACTAATTGCTTCCGCCCAAGACGTCGGGGGGTGCCCGGAAACGTTTTTACTCGGATGGTGAATACCCTGGAAAACTGCAAACCGACCGGCGAAAACGTGGATGAGTTTGTGGCCATGCTCAGGACATTGATTCCACCAGATGATTTCGGTGCTCATCAGCGCTACATCAACCTACTTGAGGATGTTCTGAGGAGAAGGACTAGCCAATTTGCCGGCCAAAAGGAAGCTTCCAGGTTTGCTTTGCCAGAAGGGGCCTTGGAAGTGCTCAAGACATAGGTGATGCTAATCGCAGTTATCCATCATTTCTATCTCCCTGTACATGTGGGGAGACGTGTTTGTCCATGACGAAGAGCTGTAGCATACAACCGGAGTGTATCAGGGGGTCGACTGCCGTTGCCTTATATCGGGATATCCCAGCGAAAAGTTCGCAATTGAGCCTGTCTCAGAAGGTCATTGTTGTGAGTTTGATCCGGCCCGAAGTTCAGGTCAAACGAAAGGGGCGAATAGACAATTAGCCTCAGTTCATGAAACGTGTGATGGGACGAGGTCCGGGTCCGTCAGGTGGAAGGCTGAAGATGGACGGCGGAACTCCACACCTTCCAAAGTGTGCGCAAGTTGAAGGCGGTGACCAGGAGGGTCCACTCGGCCGTCACATTGGAGAGGCCGCGCAGCAGGAATCTCCGTGCGCCCTGTTGCTCCTTGATGATTCCGAAAACCGGCTCGACCAACTGCTTTCTCAGCTTGTGACCTTCTTTGGCGTCCGCGGTGGACATCCAGGCGCGATGGCGTCGTAGCGCTTCATCGTGGGGGCCAATGGCCAGGCTTCGCCCGATCTCCTTGGCTTTGGTGCATGCTCTGAGGGCTGGGCACGCCTGGCAGACAGCACCTGCAGCCCGGTACACTCGCAATGGGACTCCGTTCACATGTTGTATCCGGACGAACGTGAGTGTCTGCCCCTGGGGACACTTGAAGCTGTCACTGTGCTCGTCATAGGTGAATCTGTCCTTGTGATATGGGTCTTTGAGGAACCGTTGCCGTGCCTCCGGCACCACCACCTGCTGACCGCGACGGTCGCACTCCGTCAGGTGGCTGGCAGCGAAGTATCCGGCGTCAGCCAATGTCATCTGCGATTTCGTCCCCGTCGTCTCCTCGGCCTGCTCCATCATAGGCGTCAACAGGGCATTGTCATTGACTTCATCTACCACGTCCACTGCGGTGACCAACATGCCGGATGTTCCCTCTTCCGTCTTCGTAGCCGAGACCATCGCTTGGGCGTTGTATCCAGCCACGATACCACCATGCCTACCCTTCATCACTCGGGCCTCTGGGTCAGTCAGGTTGATGCGACTATGGCGTTTCTGACCGGCGAGGCCGGCCATCGCCAGCCTCACCTGCTCTCTCAGAACCTTCTTGTTGGCCAATTCCTCAGGCAGGCGGGTAGCAGCAGCGTCTTCTCCCTTCTCGTTCTGAGCCTCAAGGTCGACTATTGCCCGCTCCAGACGCTCCAGCAGCCCTCTCAGTCCCGCAGCATCGTAGCTCCTGTTCACCGAGGCGTTGGAGGATACCTTCGTCCCATCCACCGCCTGGATCGCCAGGTCCACCAACTCCATGGCCACCGCCGTCCGCACCGTTCGCTCGAACAGCTTCCTCATGGACTGCCGGTGATCTTTGTAGAACCTCCACAGGGTGTTGTGGTCGGGGTGCTGCCACCCGGTCAGCCAAAGATACGGTATTTGGTCCCGGCAGGCTACCTCCAGCTTCCGGCACGAGCGCACACCGCTCATGAACCCGTATAGCCATACGCTCAATAATGCACGGGGATGGTACGCTGGCGCTCCCATGGAATCGCCATCTATGTCCACGCCAAGCTCTGACCAGTCCTCCTGGTTCAAGGCGTCGACGATCTCCGCCACAAACCTGGCTGGATGATCCTGCGGCAACAGCTCGTCAAGGGACGGCGGCAACAACCACATCTGCTCTCGGTCCATATCTCGAAGCGGCATCCCGATTCGCTCCTCTCCCGGTGTTGCTCTACAGTCTACACCCAGGCTTTCTCACAGACTTCTGAGACAGGCTCAATTCGGTCTTACACGGCCCACCACCGCGTACGGTAGATACCACCATCTTTGAGATGTGGCTCGGCAGCCTGTGAACCCACAGAGTCCCCCGGCTCGTGCATTGTGACGCCGTGGGGCGGAGGAACGCAAGCATTGTCACGGCACCGGTGTCCCTGACCAGGACGGCCTCGCCCAGCTTCTGAATGGGTGGGAGCTTCGTCACAACGTCGACAGAGTTCTCTGTCTTCCAATCGACACAAAGGTGAGGGTCCCGGCCCCACTGCTTCAGCCACCAGTCCACTACCTCTCTAGTGCGGGGCAAAGGTCCTTCCGGCACTTCACTGCCCTGTTTCGTGGATAGTTTCTATTAGCCGGCGTCGATGAACCAGCAGACGATACCCTCGGGGCGTCGCGGCGCGCCTCTCCGGTGTTGGGGTGGAACACATCGACGCCGTGTGGGGTGACTTGCGGCCGGTGCCCGTCGACTGGGGCTGACTGCGGGACTCTTGAGGCCGGTACGGCCAAAGCTTCTTAGGGCTTATCAGCCCGTTTCGGGAACGGATTCGCCTTGCGGCCGGGTCTGTCCCGCGGCTCGTACTACCAACACCGGGTCCCCAGAATTTCGCACCACGCGGTCCGTCACGCTGCCAAGGACCCAACGCCCCACGCCGGAACGCCCGTGAGTGGTCATCGCCACCAACCTGTCGGGGGTCTCGCTGGCTACATCAATGATGGAGGACGCCACATCTCCCCGCAGCAAATGCACCTGCACTGGGCCGACGCCCTGTTGCAGCAGGGTTTCCTTGACCCGCTCCAGGTACTGGGCAGCCTCCTGATTCGCTTGCCTGAACATGGCCTCAAAAGAGGCGCTGCTATAGAGGTTGGGAGTCGCCCCCAGCATCAGATATTCGTTCGAAGTGGGTATAACCCTTACCAAGTCGACGGCTAGGTCCAACGCCTTAGTGATCCGGGCCACGTGGGGAAGTATTTCCTCGGCCAAGGGCGACCCGTCCACCGGGACGATGACACGGTTGAAGCCTTCGGGGTGAGGGGCGCCCTCACCCCGGCGGGACCTGATGATAATGAGGGGCGCATCAGTCAGATGAAGCACCCTGTCGGCAACGCTGCCCAGCCACCACCGCGCTACGCCGGAACGCCCATGACCGGACATGGCGATGAGAGTATCCGGTTCTCGGTCCGCCTCCCGGATGATCTCCTCAGCGGGAGACCCGGAAGGTATAGTGGTTGACACCGTAAGACCGTCCGCCCCAAGACCATCGGTTAGCGAATCCAGATAGGAAACGGCCTGATCAGCCCGGCGTCTCACGGATTCCTGTTCTTGCGGCTGCGGGCGTAGATGCAGGCCGATGCCGGGAGGGGAAGGTTCCACCACCGTTATCAAAGTTACGGGTATCGACAGTCTCAAGCCCAACTGCCTCACGTAAGGCAAGACTTGTTCGCTTAGCGAAGATCCGTCAAGCGGGACTAGGATGCGAGCGTACATAGCAACCGGTTCTCCGGGGTTTGATGCCCCTATTGTAGCAAGCTTGGGAGGAATACGCAGTCCTAGAGCAGATTACGAGGCTTGAACCCGGCCTTGCGGAAGGCCAGATTCGGGCCCGCGTTGTCCAACACCGCCAGGACTCCTGAGGGGAGCACTCTAGGGCTTGTTGATATTCAGAACGGTTGTTCGGTATAATGTAGCTATGAAAGAGAGTACGCGATGGTTGGAAGTAAACTTACAAACCGTCAATGGCATCCGATTCAACCACTACTTCTTGGTGAAGCTACTGATCCCGGACGAACCGGCCTTGACAACCGGAAAACCGTTGAGGGCATCCTATGGGTCATGCGGACCGGCGTTCTCTGGCGGGACCTTCCCTCTCATTTCGGCAGGTGGAATACAATATATCAACGATTCCGCCGTTGGGCAATAACAGGGGTCTTTGACTGTAGACCGTCAGCGATAATGGGACACATCTGAGGTGTAGAAAACATAAGAGTTTGGAGGTGGGGTGGTTTCGTTTGCTTAAAGGGGCTAGGGGTTAATTTCCTCTGCGCTGGCATGACCATCCCCTACAAGCAAACGAAACCGTCTTGCGCTCCTCATATACCACAGACCTATGGCAAGGGCGGCGGGCGCAGTCAACTATAAATTAGTAGCACCTCAGTTTTTGGTGTCCATTGGAAAACAGATAAGCTGAACGTTGTGGGGGCTATCAAGGCGTTTGCCGAACAGGGGTTGGGCTAAAATTCCGTATAATTCCCCAAGTAATAGACCAAAGACCAGGCTCGGTAACCGTTGCAACGCATCCTTTAAGATCCCGTCAGAACGGCGTTTGCTGGGCGGCCCCTGTTTTTGGGCTGGCGGTCTGTTCTCGCCCCAGGGCGAAGTGGCCCGGATTTGCGCTGGGAGTCGCGCGCAATTGATGCCAAAGGTACACTCACAAGTACATAGCTGGCCCGGAGAGACCGATTTCCAGCCCATTTCCTAGCGAAATGAGCCTCTCTATAATGTCCTCGCACGGTGAAAACGTGGTATAAAGGATGGGAAAAATGAGGCTATCTGCCCGGTTTCATAGCTAATCCGTATCCGCCCCCGGCACCACATCTGGACATGCAACGGCGACGTTTTAGAAGTTGCCATGCCCGCCAACCTACCCGTGGACCGGCCTTTCGCCGACGGGCCATATGGTACGGTGATAAACGTGCTCGGGCGCCAAGATGACCGCCGAGCGTCCGTCGTCCCGCACGGCTTGGTCGAACTCCTCCCAATCAGGGTGCTCCTCGCCGGTGGCGGTGCGGTATATCTCGCGCAAGAGTAACCTGAACTCCTCGGGATCAGTGGCGCCGGGCGACAACACCTGGGCGTAGCCCTCCAGGACGGCGAAACCCGACCAATCGGGTTCAGCGACCATCAACGAGCAGCGTGGGTTGCGCTTGAAGTTGGCCAGCTTGGCGCCGCCTGGGTTGATAGTGAAGGCGACGCCGTCCTTGTAAGGCCCCACGGTTACTATGCTCATCTGGACCGCGCCGTTCTTGCGAAAGGTAGTCACCACGGCATCGCGGTTGCGGCTCAAGATCTCGCTAATCTTGGCTGGCAGCATCTCTGCTCCTCCCGTAAAAAGTTTTCCTGGACACACTCAGGCCGGTGCCGCCCGAGACCTCCGGGGCGGCGCCCAAAAGACCAGGATGACCAGATCCTCGGTTATGGAGTGAAAGCGGTGCTCCACCCCTGTCTTTACAAATACTGTTGAGCCGGCAGCCACGGCGCGGTCTTCATTGGCCACGCGGATAGAACCCCTTCCTTGGACCACGTAGTACACTTCATCCTCGGTGTGAGGCGTCTGAGGGTCCGGCTGCCCGGCCCGCAACACGTACAGTCCCAGGCTCAGGGTTGATGCTCTGAAGAACTCGTGGTAAGGCTGCCCCAGCCGCGAGTGTGCCTCGACTATTTCGGATAACTCGAATGCGTCCACATCAGACCTGTTGGCCTTCTAGTATGCACCTCGCCGGTGCGAGAAGGTACTATTGTGAAAATGCCCCTGTCGAATAACTAACCCCCGGCCTCCCAGCCGGTCAAGTTCCTAAAGCACACCTTGGGCGCGCTGTCCGCAGAAAAAGGCCAAACCGTAAGAACTCGAGGAAAAGGTTATCGTCTCGCCTTTGCTGAAGCTCACCACATCGCCAGGCGTCATTTGAACCGTATTATTCGATCCATCCTTTAAGGTCATTTCACCCTCCAGCATAACCTTGACCTCATCGTAGCTGTAGGTGTATTCTAACGGGTTCCCCTTCTCCATGCGGAACAGACCACACGTAATTGGTTTCTCTTGGTCCTCTGATCCCACGACTTCCTCAAGATACACGTTGATCCCTTCCATGTTTAGGGAAGAAACTTCCATTCGCTGGGCATTTTTGAAGTGCTTCATAGCCTGTACTTTCCTCCCACTCCCTATTATCAGGATTTCCCGGGTCTAACCAATTACTCCGGCCCTCTGAGATGCCTCGAACTATATTACTGTGCCCTGCCCACGTCAAATTGCAGTCCAAAGACATCGTGTCGGGCACGCGGAATAACTGTTCAGATTTGAGGGGAATCTGTCCTTCGACTCCGCTGCGCTGCGCTCAGGATGAGCTGTTCCGTGTTAGTGTGCTGACCAACTCTGAACAGTTACCCCTCGGGACGTCCGATTGTCCGGGTAGCCGGTTGAGGTTATACTTTGTTCATTCTCCGGAAGACGAGAGCGGAGGTTCCTGATGGCC
Organism: Dehalococcoidia bacterium; assembly: GCA_965197565.1. Classification (GTDB taxonomy): domain Bacteria; phylum Chloroflexota; class Dehalococcoidia; order Lucifugimonadales; family UBA3495. Next base: position 303,493 of record CBDANK010000002.1, on the reverse strand, counting down.
AGTCCAGAGCTACAGAAAGCACTAGATATGTTCAGGGCGGCAAAGGTGCAAACGCAGTCATTGACTGCTGTGGACCAGTTTCGAGTCTGGTACGAAGGGTTAATGTCCCAATTCCAACTTGATGAGGATATAGTGTGCGAACGGGTGGGCGCGGGTGGCGTGCCAGCCGAATGGATTTACGACCCCGAAGCCGCAGCCGACCGGGTCCTACTGTATCTGCACGGCGGCGGCTACATGATCGGCTCAATGCGGACACACCGCGTCCCTCTTTCCCGATTGTCCCGCGCCGCCGGTGTCCGCGTCCTGGGACTGGAATACCGCTTGGCTCCGGAGAACCCCTTTCCCGCCGCGTTGGAAGACTCGGTGGCGGCCTATCGGTGGCTCTTGTCCCAAGGGATAGAGCCGAATAAAGTCGCTATTGGGGGAGACTCCTGTGGAGGCGGACACGCCGTGGCTACTCTGGTAGCCCTACGTTATTTGGGTGAACCACTCCCCGCGGCCGGAATCAGCCATTCCGGATGGACCGACTTGGCCAATACCGGAGACACCTTCATTACAAAAGCGGAAGAAGACCCTATCATCGACCGTGATATGGTCGACAACATGGCGACGGCCTATCTAGGAGACAGGGACCGGAAAACTCCCCTGGCCTCTCCCTTTTACGCGGATTTGCACGGATTGCCGCCTCTGCTTGTCCAAGTGGGAACCGCCGAGGTGCTTCTTGATGATTCGCTCAGGTTTGCTGAGAGGGCCAAAGCGGCTGACGTGGACGTGACCCTGGAAGTCTGGGACGATATGCCCCACGTCTGGCAGGCTTTTGCCTCGTTCTTGCCGGAAGGACAGCAAGCGATCGAGCACTGCGGAGAGTTCATCCGCAAGCACATGCCATGACCCAACATTCTTTGCGCCCATCTCCGTTCTTGTTCCAGACGAACCCGCGCGGGTGAACCAGCGGCCGGCAGTAAGCCGTGTCTCTAGGTTCCCAGGTGCGGTCTAGTGTCAACTCGGTGCATGGCGTCAACAGCAACAAGGGGATCTGGCGGGTAGTGCGGTCCTGGTATTTCTGGTATATAGGCGCCTTCGTAACTAGTTGAGTCCAGAGCCGTTCCCTGGCCGCGGCATCGGCTGTCCGGGCGGTTACGGAGATCCTATGCCCACGCACTTGGGCCAAGGCTTGGGGCTTCCTTACAAGGTTTAAGTACCAGTCAGGGTTTCTGGAGCCGCCGTTTCTGTTCCGATTATACCAGCCGCCGTAGGAAGCAATTACTACATAGCAGTTTCCGTCCATTATACAGGCTTTCGAGTAGCCGAGAGGCACCTTGTGGGCCTTGCCGGAACGCCGTCCTGTGGTGGTCAGGATCAGCATCCGCATCCCGCCGATTGAGACTCCCACCCGGCCGCCGGTCAAGCGATATACGGCGGCGTGGATGTTTACCGCAAGTTTGAATAACCGCCGCATCTAAAGTCCCTTTAACATTTTTGACAGCAACCAAGACGTGGGCACGGCCTACGGCAACCGCTCCCGGGAGGATGGGTAACTGTTCAGAGTTGAGGGGAATCGGTCCTTCGACTCCTGCTCAGGATGAGCGGTTCCGTGTTGTTCCGTTCGACTCCGCTGCGCTCAGGATGAGCGGTTCCGTGTCAGTGCGCTTACCAACTCTGAACAGTCACGAAGATTGGGAGGACCTGACTTCCTACCCACTCAACAAGGACGCTATGCGCTCTCCTACGATCTGATCTTCGCCTTCGCTCAATCCAAACACATGGATGTCGATCCAGTCTTCGCCATCCCTGACCCGCGTCCATATTGGAGGGTCGCCGGCCTTCAGTTTGTCCACCAGGTTATGCGCGGTGAGGCCAGTCACGGCGGGGTCTACATGCAGGTTCACGCCATAAGCCAGATGGCCGATGATGTTGTCGATCAATTTCGCGGTCACCCCGGGAATTCCTTGGAGCGGCGCAATGATGGTCTGGCATTGTTGCTCTGCTTGGGCCAGCCGCTGTTCGTGGTCGATGGTCATCCAGCGCTTGACTGCGGCCACCGCGCCGATCATTTCCTGCCGGTCCACTTTATGAGGCCGCCCCACGCCTCGGACCCGGCGGCCCTCGTAGCTGGCAAAGGACTGGAGCGACAGCTTTCGGATCATCTCCTCCGTGCCCAAAGCCAGGCCGGTCGACTGGGTAGCGCCCAGATACTTGGCGGCGATGCACTGAAAGTCGGCCCCCATCCTGACGAACTTTCCGAATATATCCAGGGGGTAGATCTGGCCTGCGGCGTCGACCATGACTGGAACGTCTCGGGCGTGGGCGATCTCGATGGTCTCCTCCAGCGATAGAGACTGGGGATCAGGGGACTGTTCCACCGCAAAGTAGTGGACCGCCGCCGTCCGAGGTCCGATGGCTCCTTCCAGGTCCTCGCGGGTGGTCTTCTCGGGCGATCCAAACTCCACCAGCTTTGCGCCGGCAAGCTGTAAGCAGCGGTCGTACCAGTACCGTTGCTTGGTCTGGATAAGGATCTCATCCTTCATCCCGGTGGTGTCGGGAAGCCTCTGTATCTTATCGTCGTCATCGCCGGCCATGAAGGCCGCTGTAGCCAGGGTCAGTGCCGAGCCGGCCCCGGAGGTGATGTAAGCGGCGGGAACACCGGCCATCTTAGCTATGGCTTCACCGGCTTTTTCTTGCAGATGCATCAGGGGGATGTAAGGGCCGTTTGCTTGGTCCATGGCCTCTTTCACCTCTGGGGCCGGATTCGACCCCCCCAGCATGGTCACACTCCCTATCGCGTTGATGACGGGCGTTGCTCCCAACTCCTTGTATATGTCGCCCCAGTTTTCCCTTGCCATAGCACCTCCTCGTATTAGTGATGTGTGAATAAGTTTCTAAACTATCCCCTCCCCCGTCATTCCGGCGAAGGCCGGAATCTAGGACCGTTCTCCGCCAGCTACATTCTTTGTCCTCAGAATTTCTGGATTCCGGCTCAAGGCCGGAATGACGGGGACTGGTTTAGGTAATCGTTCACGCAGCAGAATTGGACGATCCTTTGAGGTTTCGCAGCTACACCGTCACCTCAGAGGCACAAACACCGAGACCCTGGGTTCACTGCCTACTTCCCGGGTGTAATGGCCCTGGCCGGTCAGGTCCTCTGCTATCAGAATATCGCCGGGACCGATGGTCCGCTTCGTTCCGTCTCCAATCTCGATCTCCACAGCCCCGCTCAGAGTAATAGCGCAAACTCGGCCCGGGGCGTGGTGCCACGGGTTGGAGCGTTCCGGGTCGAATCTCCGGACGATGATGCCGCTTTCTTCGTGAATAACCGCCCTTGCGTCCAAGGGCCATTTCGGGTCTCCCGGACTTGGGGTGTCTTCCTGCAAGTCGGGCTCGATCTCTTGGAAATGGGACTTGCCGTCGGCTCCCGTGTATATCCGTATGATTGCCATTGCTCCTCCTGAAAGCCGTCTACCCTTGGCCCATGCCCGTTGTCCTGCCGAATGGGGTCTTTTCCGAGGACCGGGAAGTCAAGAGCGTCTACCACAGTCTATCGCAAATCACCAAGCCTTGCCGGATGGCTCTGCTCAACTTGATTCCGGTAGGCTCCGCACACCGTACTGGCCCGATATTGAACTGGACCGTCTCCAATGATACAGTGCGTGGCATCAAAGGAGGCGACAGTAGAGAGGAGGCGCTCCATGAAATTCGGGTATTACAGCCAGACCAAGGATCGTGACAATTCGAGGGTATACGCCGATCTGATGGACGAACTCAGGGAACAGGTCGTTTTTTGCGAGGAGGCAGGTTTCGATATCGCCTACCCCGATGAGCACCACTTCCACTTTGGATACCATGAGAATACGAACCCGATAGTGGCTGGCGCGATGTTGGCGGCCCACACCAGCCGGATTCGCATTGGACTGCCCCTCATCCCCGCCAACTGGCAGCCCTTGCGGCTGGCGGAAGATATTGCGATGCTGGACCAGATGAGCAGGGGCCGCGTGGAAGTAGACATTGGGCGGGGGGCTTCCAGACACTCGATAGCCAACCTAAACCCAGAGCTAAGAGACTTGTGGCCGAACCGAAAGTCGTCATTTAATGCGGACAGCCAGGCCGCCTCCCGGGAGCACTTTGCCGAGGTCGTGGAAATACTGAAAAAGGCTTGGACTGAAGAGTCCTTCACCCATGAGGGCCGCTTCTACAAGTTCCCTCAAGAGGGATTGCCTTGGGAATACCCTGACCCGCCTAAGGATGTAAGCTGGGCAAGGGACGGGGAGATAGCGAGGATGTGCCTGGGCCCCAAACCCTATCAGAAACCGCACCCTCCGCTCAGGATGCTGGTGCATTCCGAGCACTCTTACAAGGAATCGGCCCAATTGGGCTTGAAGGCGTGGGTCTGGATCAATCCACTGAAGAAATTGCGTGAGAGATTGGAAACCTATTCCGCAATCCGCACAGAGCGTGAGGGGCGGCAGTTCGAGGTAGGTGAGGATGTAACCGCCTTGAAGCTGCTTTATGTGGCGCCGTCATACGAAGAAGCAAAGAGGGACGCCGACCACATATTTACCCCGTTCCTGCAATGGTTTTGCACCGAGAAACCCCACAATTACCATCTGGATGACGATGAAGAACCGCGTCCAGAGTCAGAGTTGGACTGGGAGTTTTTCAGAAAGCGCCTTATGATTATAGCCGGGTCGCCGGAACAGGTGGCCGAACAGATTCACGAGTTGGATGAAAGATTCAGCCTTGACACCCTTGCGCTCTGGACCGAAGCCACGGGCCCGCAAGGGGGAACGGGACTATTGGACCACAAACAAATAATGTCCAGTCTCGACCTGTTCGCATCCAAGGTGGCGCCCCTCTTCCCAAATGGAATATGAAGAAGTCATAAAAACCTGGAGGAGGGTGGACGGACCTGCCCCGATAATTCCCTGAAATTACGAAGAGTTCAGCAGCGGCCGCATAGAGGGCAGGGCTATCGCATTAGAAACAACTTATCCGTCACTCCGGCGAAAGCCAGAGTCCAGAGGCCGCTATGTGGCCGACTGCCGTGACAACACTGGGGAATTCAGGGCCTGGAATCCCGCCTTCGGAGACCTTTGCGCAACTTTCGTCATACCGGCGAAAGCCGGTATCCAGGGCCTCCCCTGAAGCTGGGAGACACCCTCCCCCAGAGGCAGAGGGGGTTGTGCAAAGGTCTCCCTTTGCGGGAATGACCGAGTTGATCTCATTTGAATGCGATTGCCGTGGCATAGACGGTTGGTAATATAGCCAAGTAGCCTCTAGTCTGCGGGGGTGGGCGCCGCGGCCTGGCTCTTGAAGGCCGGCATGACCTCTTTGCCGAACCATTCCAACTGCTCCAGGTATAGCTGCTCCGGCATTCCGCTATTGGGAGGGCCGATGTTGACCTCTTCCAATCCTGGGTACATTTCTTGAATAGCCATGAGCTTTTCCGCGACCAGCTCCGGCGGACCGCAGAGCCACTGCCCAGACTTGACCCCCTGCTCTACGGTGGGGAGCCCGGCCGAAGGGGCCCTTTTGGGATCGGCCATCGCCTCGATTTGCTCTTGGCTCAGAGGCACGAACCCCAAGGGACCGGACATCTTCATGTACTCTTCGAAGTAGGGCTGGGCTTCGGCGATAGCCTTCTCTTCGGTGTCGGCCAAGAACGTGGTGTAGCCAATGACCAAGTTACCCCCCAGCTCGGTCTGTTTTCCGCTCCGGGCCAGGGTTTCCCGCCAGCTTACCACCTTGTCATGGTTGACGCCGCCCAAGACGGCCCCGCCGCCGATCATGCCCTTGATACCGTGTTTCACCATGAAGTCCATGGTCCGCTGGCTGCCGCTGACCAAGGGCTGCCAGGTCTCCACCGGCAACTTGCGGGGCCTAGGCACCAGGGTGACTTCCTCTAACTCGTACCCCCGATAGGGCACCTTGGGCGGTATGTCGTAGTACTTCCCGTGGTGGGAGAAGGAGCGGTTGTTGAAGGACTTGAAAATAATGTCCACCTGCTCCTCGAAGATCTCCCGGTTGGCGTCGCTGTCCGTATTCGTACTGGGAGCGCCGAAGCTGTCCACTTCTCGAGAGTGATACCCTCGTCCCACACCGAAAATAATCCGTCCTCCGGTGAGGACGTCCGCGGTGGCAAAGTCCTCCGCCATTCTTAGCGGGTGCCACATAGGGGCGACATTGAAGCCACAGCCGAACCTTATATTCTCGGTAAGGTGGGCCAGGTGAAGGCTGAAGAGCAGAAGGTTGGGGATGCACTCAAAGCCCTCCCTCTGGAAGTGATGCTCCGCCATCCAGAAGGTGTCGTAACCCAGCCGGTCCATCAGTTGGGCTAGATGCTGCGCCTTATCCAAGGCCGAGGCAAGGTGCTCATCGGAGAGCCAACGTTCATTGACCGGTGTGCCCTGCAAACCCAAGTCGGCCAGGTCCACGTCTCCAGAACACAAGTGGCCGAATCTTGTTATCACCTTTCGACGCCGCCCTGCTGAACGCCCGCATGGGCCGCGACTGGTCCGTTGGACTCGTTGGACTCCTTAGCGCCGGCCCTTACGTGCGAGGGCGGATGGTTGGAGCCATAGGTCCCGCCAAGACGCTGAAAGTCACGGGAACGCATGGCCAAGTGGCGGCGGAAGTAGATGACCACCGTGTCCAGAGTACTCAGCTTTTGGGGAAGGTCGTACCTCAGCCGGTCGGTCTGGAAAGTTACCAGGTCCTCCCACTCGTTTACTCTAACCAGGGAATGGGGCTTGTTCCATAGCGCATACCAGAGGTTTTTGTACATCCGGCCCAAGACTGTTTTGGGCCGCCGCCCGATGGTGTAAGTCCACACCCGGCAGGTTTCAAAGGTCACCGGCACCATCCACCGCATTTTCAGGCTGATTGCCGGTTTCGCGCTGCCGCTGCCGGTACGGATTTTGGAAGGAAGCTCCACTCCGTGGGCGAAGCTGGGTATCCCCAACAAGCTGGTAGCCGGAACCCTTCCAGACAGCCGGCCAGCCTGCTTGGGCAGGAACATGTACCACCGCTTCTTGGGCCAGGTATCGTCGACGCCGGGATGGTAGTCCTCACCATACTTGGTATTGATAGGGTTGCTACAGACCCGTTTTTCGTCCTCGTAGGTGATCTTGATGCCGCCGTAGTTGGCTATTCTGGGCCGGAAGAAGCGGAGGTCCTTGATGAACAGTTCGTGGAACTTGAACTTCCACGGCTGGGTCCAACCTCCCATGTAGTTGAACTGCTTGCGGTGCAAGTACGCTTCGTGATAGTCAATGCCCTGGTTTACCGGTTCAGTCCAGTTAGCATCCCACACACTGACGCGGTTATACCAGTGATTGCGGTCGTCCAGGACCTCAGGAGGAAGGTCTTCCTCCAAGGGAACCGGCTCGGTTTCGCCCATCCAGACGTAGACTATCCCGCCGTGCTCCGCTGTGGGATAGGCCTTGCCCTTCATCTTGCCGATAATCGGGGTGCTGGGGTCGTCAATCAGACCCGCCACGCATTCGCCCCGGCCGTCGAAGGTGTAGCCGTGGTACTCACAGGTTATGGTCCCTGGAAACACCGATTCGCCTTGGGACAGGCGGGCGCTGCGGTGGGGACACCAGTCGAACAGGGCGTAGACTTTGTCCGCCTTGCCGCGGAAAAAAACTATGTCCTCGCCCAACATTTTGACCATGACCGGCTTTTTGGGGCCTACGTCTTTCTTGAAGACGCCGGGATACCAGTACTCCCGGAACCCCATGGGCGGCACGTATTCGAATGGACCGAGAGGCGTAGCCCCTTGAGCCTCCCGCCAAACCATCTCAGCGTCATGGGCTAGGTTGACGCCGTTGATGGCGCGGCCGTTGCTGCCATTGGTTCCCGCCCGGCCATGTTCCTCCACCATCTTGCTATCTCCTTATGAGACCGAGATGTCCCATTTCAAGCTGTTTGACCCCGATTGACCGCCCTTCTCGACCGGCTGAATATAGCACCAGCCTCCCATGCCGTCAAACACTGCCACCGTGGCAAGCCGAAACAGCAACCTTAGCCCGAGGTTACTCGGGCCAGATGCGGACCGACAGCGCGTCTTTCCTATTCCTGATCCCGTCTGTAATCCTCTGCTCCGCAGCGTCCACGTTGCGCTCTGCCGCAGGGATCAAGTTATTGATGGCCTCGGGACTCTCAAGCTCCCAGAGCACCAGGTACTTGGGGTCGGCGCTGAGGACGCTGTCAACACGCCGTCCTATACGCCCTGCAATAAAGCCGGGGGTGGCGCTTATCTCCGGCATGTGGACCTCTTGCTGCCACTTTAGGAAGTCCTCCTCCACCTCGGGGTCCACGTCCAGCCGGATATTCAAGACGGTCTCGCTCTTCACAGACCCCACAGGGTCTCCGTGCCGGCCTGGCGAGTGGGCCCTGGGCTCGGCGGTGCGGTAGTTTATGATCTGCTCGTAGACCGTCCGGGAGTTGTCTTTGATGTGCCTCACCATCTGGGGGCCGACGGGGTTGGCCGGGTCAGCCTTATTCCGGCACTTTAGAGTACCGCAGGGCGGGTCGCAGCGGCATATGTACTTGTACCCCTCCGTATCGAAGAACTCGGGGCCCGGTATCTCATATAGATGGAGGTACTCCGGCTGTCCTTCTATACAGCGGTACCTGGTGGAACTCCAAAATCCCACCTCCAAGAGGTCGGGCATGTGCCACTGATTACTCCAATCAGCAATCTTCTCCTTGGCTTGGTCCTCCACATTCAGCCGCACAATGTACAAATAGGGCAGAGTAGCCGTCATTTTTTCTTCCTTTATTAGTCTTGTATCAGTCTTGGTTAAAGATTGCCATTAAATCTTAAATCATGGCTGTGGTTGCTACAAGAGACGCCAAAGATGGAGGATGAGAGCTATGGGGTATATCGCGGACAACCAAATGGACTGGGGTAATTGATGCAATCGATAATGCGGTCAAACTGAAATCGCTGGTCCCTCGACAAATCACGAATTTGATTTTCCAACTCGGTGATTCTGCCGGGGGTGTCATCCAACTGAAGGATTTGCGAGGTCCGGGCGGGTTGGCTAAGGTCCGCTGTCGTTTGTCCTGTGTGTTCCGGCCATATCTGCCACATTAGCAGAGCGAAGTTGATGACTGACAGCATGATCGCCGTGCTCGCTATGCGGTTGCTGCTGACGGCAACCAGAAAGCGCAGCCCGACTTGCCCAACCGGACGCAGCCAGCTTAGACGTCGACGAATCCCCCCGGCGGCATTGCCTAATAGCCTTATGGGAAATCCACCAACACGAATCCCGAGTCCTATAAGCGAAACAAGCAAACGCATGACGGAGCCCTCACGTGGAAATTACGCCGATGAATTGGCCCCTGCCGCTAGGCGCCGCCAGCCAACGGACCTGGGCTTGGGGTGCGGCAGGACTAGGCGGAGTGAGTCAAAGCAGTGGAAATGGGCTACCCGGAACCCAGGATTTGCAGCAGCATAGACATCCGGATAAAGAGGCCATTCTCCGCTTGCCTGTACCCAGCCCACCTTGTATCGATGTGGTCCGACATTAGGGGTTCGGTGCGCTGCATAGGGTCCATGATGACGCAATTTGGTTTCAGCTCTTGCAGCAGCTCCTCGTCGACTTTTACGCTGGCTAAATTATGGGCCGCGACTAGTTGCGAATGAGCCGCTGTCTCCGCACCGTTCAGGTAGACAGCATCTAGCTGTTGCGCAAAGGGTTTGATGGACGATTCGACACTGACCGCCAGCCCGGCTGCCTGACAATACTCAGTTACTTCGGGCTTAGGTTGCCCGGAGAAGGGGAACAATAATACTCTTACATCGTTGTATAGCGCCATTGCCAGCAGCAGTGCATTTACGTTGCGGTGATCTACCCTTCCAACTACTGCAATTGTGACGCCGTCTACTGTTCCCAGTTCCCTCTGAAGTGTGTAAATGTCGAGTAATGCTTGCGTTGGATGGTCGAAATCACTGCCGCCGCTTATAACAGGAATCACATCGGCTTCAGCCGCCGCGGCAACCGCTCCCCTCTGGCTGCTGCGAAGCACCACCAAGTCAAAGTGCAGGCTAGCAAGGAATTTTATGGTGTTCTCGATGTAGGAGTTTATGCGGACCGGGAAGAATTGAGACGCGTCTTCCGTAAATTGGACATCGCCGCCCAGTAGCGACATGGCTCTCTCAAATGAAGTGCGGGTAAGAAAGCTGGGTTCGTAGAATAGACAGTACAAAGAACGGCCATCAAGGGGCCTTTGCGGCCCTTTACCACTCCGCAAGGAGTCGCACAGGGGGAACAGTTCATCCTCCATCCACTCCCGTGTAATTTTCCGGGTATCAGTCAGATGTCGCATCGATTGAACCAAGTCCTATGTCTCCGGCTCCGCAAAAGTCAGGGCGTTTCTTGGATTGTTGACCAGAATGTTGTCTATCGCCTCGCTGCTGAATCCCCGCCTCCGCATCCGGGGGACTATGTGGCCCAATATGTAATAGTAGCCATAGCCGCCGTACTTATCGAGACGGTGCTTCACCCCTATATCATGAGACACCAGGACCCTGTCGCCGTATCCCTCAGCGGAAATCCAGGCGATGTCATCCATTCGCTTGGCGTCGCTGGGCATGTCAATATTCGGATTCAGGGCGTAGTAGGACTCTTGACCGAAGAGGTCCCACTCCAGGTAGCAGCCTGTCTCGGCGATCTGAGTCAGGGTTCTGCGCAAGAACACCGTGCGGTCCAAGTGGCCCATGATGGTGCGGCTGAGGTCTGCCCCGGCCTCTCTGAGAACTTCTATGGCTTCCAGAGGCCCGGTTTCGTCCCGGCCCGGATGGATTAATATGGGAGCGCCGGTTATCCTCTGGGCCCTCGCCGAGGCCCGCAATACCTTGCGTTCGTTATCCGTCAAGGGCCAGGTACAACCAATCTCCCCGATGACCCCCGACCTGATGACCGTGCCGTCGACCCCTTCGGTTACGTCTCTGACGATCTGTTCAAATATGTCGTCCTCGGTAAGACTATCCATGCCAGGGGGGTGAGCGGCGGCGACATAGTATGAAGCGCCCATGATGATGTTAACCCCGGTAGCGCGAGAGATACGGAACAGGCCCATGGGGTCACGGGACATGCCAATGCTGGTGGCGTCTACGATTGAGTCTCCACCATATTGCTTATACAGCATGACCTCGTCGATGATCATGGAGACATCCGACAAACGGGAGTTGTCCGCGTTTTGAGCGGCGTAATGCCGCATCCGGCCCACTGTCTCTTGAGAGACCGGCTCGTTGTAGAAACCTCTGGCGCTGGCGCTTTCCAGTGGGCCGCGGCTCATGGTAACTTCGATCAGCAGGTGCTCGTGAGTCATAGTGACCCCCAGCCGTTCCGGCGGGATGGGTCCCAACACGGTCTGTACTTTGCCTGCCAAGTCTTTATTCACTGCATTCGCCTCCTGGTCCAAGAACCAACGGACGGTAGGTTTATGTGGTTTAGCTTACCCAAACAGGATTTCAGCGGTCATTGGGCCGTGTCGCCGCCGTCTATAACTAGCTCGCTTCCTGTCATGAATGAAGACTCATCCGAGGCCAGGAACAGGGCTCCGTAAGCGACATCTTCGGGAGTGCCTATTTTACCAAGAAGAGCGCCGGCAATTGCTTCTTCTCTGTCTTGTTGGGCCGCCTCCCAGACTAGTTGAATCATTTCTGTGTCTATGGAGCCTGGATGTATCGAGTTGGCCCTTATGCCTTCCCTGCCGTACTGAACGGCTGTTGTCTTGGTAAACAGCCGCACTGCTGCCTTGGCGGCGGTGTATGCGCTACTGTATGAACTGCCCACCAACCCGGCAGTGGAGGAGATGTTGATGATTGAGCCGCCGCCGGCCTTCCTCATTTCCGGGATGGCTAGCTTAGTCCCAAGAAAGACCCCCTTAGCATTGACATCCAGCATGGCATCCCATTCCTCTACCGTGGTCTCCTCCACTCGTCCTCTTCGCCAGATACCGGCGTTGTTGACCAGGATGTCGAGCTTGCCGAATCTCGATGAGGCCAACCCAATTGCATTGCGCCAGCCCTCTTCATCGGTAACGTCCAGATGAACGTACAAGGCGTCTCCGCCGGATTCAGCGATCTTAGCGGCCACACTGGCCCCCTCCGCATCAAGAACGTCGCCAATGACTACTTTCGCGCCTTCCTGGGCGAAGAGCCTGGCTTCGGCAGCGCCCTGTCCTCGGGCCCCGCCACTAATAAGAGCGACTTTCTCATCCAATCTTCCCATTGTTTTCCTCCTTGCGTCGGGGCGATTAACTGCTTCGTTTCCCAAGCAAAATCAGATTTCCCGGCTCCCGAATAAAGTTTGGTATGTGGAGGGCAAAGGTTGCCGGCGAGCCAAGGCTCGATATGGCATCCGTGCCGTGGCAGTTGGTAGAAATCTCCGTAAGATTAAAGCGGCTAAGGCGCAGAGGGGCCGCGGATATGCGCCTGATCGCTATTTAAACTGGGGCGCCACCCGCTCGGTCAGCAGGCGCACGCAATTGATTTGTAGCTCCAGCGGCACGCGGCAGCCAAAATTAACCTCGTACACCAGTTGGTTAATCCCCAGGTCTTCCCGCAACTGGGCCAACCGGTCCGAGACTGCCTCGGGAGTGCCGTAGACCACCATGTTTTCCAGTACACCGTCATAGTCCAGCGTTTTGAGTCTTTCCGCTTGGGCCAGCCGGTTATCCTGGATTCCTCCTTGGGACGCGGAAGCAGTGATTACGTTTATCAAGCGCTGCAACTGGTATAAGGTGCTCTCCCGAGGTTCGGAGTAGGCCTTTTCCGCTGTCTCCGCCACATAGACAGGGAGACGCAAGCCGATGTCGGCCTCCTCCTCGTAGCCCGCATCCCGCCTGGATTTCTTGTACTCCCGAATAAGCGGGGCCAAGTCCATCAGTGAACTCACTCGCGAGGGGTTGATGAAGATAGGGTAGCCCAGACGCCCCACCAAGGCAAAAGTTTCAGCGGAGGTGGCGCCGATGCGTATGGGCGGGTGGGGGTCTTGCAGGGGCTTGGGAACCACGCACAGGTCTTCGTAGCTGTAATACTCTCCCTCATAGGAGAAGCGGTCCATGGTCCAAGCCTTTAGAATCACTTCCAGGCACTCTTCGAACCGGCCGCGGCTTTCGTGGTAGGCCATGCCGTAACCCAGGTAGACGTTGGGAAAAGCGGAACGGCCGATACCGAATTCCAAGCGGCCGCCGCTGATGTGGTCGAGGGTCGCTACCTCCTCCGCAACCCGTACCGGGTTCCGCAGGGGCAGCACGTGGACTGCAAGCCCGACTTTTATGCGCTTGGTCCGGGCCGCCACGGCACTGGCCACAGTTACCGGCGCGGAGAGGACCGAGCGGTCGGGGTCGAAATGATACTCGGCCAGCCAAACCGTCTCGGTGCCCAACTCCTCAGCCGCGTCCACCAAAGCGAATGACTCGTTAAACACCTGGGCCTGGCTGACGCCGTCCCGGCAAGGGAACTCTACGAACAAGCCGAAATCCATAGCAAACCCCCAAGCTCCCGGTTGGCTAGCTTCCCCGCCCCAGGCTCAATAGTTGCCTCAAGCACACCGCCGGTTCCTGAAACAAGCGGCGCTGCCATGTCGACTGGCGATCTAGGCTCTGCCGGTTTCAGGCGGCAGCAGTCAGATTAGGTTGGCAATGCGGCTTTTCCCCGACTCTCGGAGTGAAGGATGAAGCCTTCATAGCCGTTTTCCGCGATCTCATTGCACCTTTTGCGGTAGGTCCCCATCCCGCCGGCGTAGGGAGTGAACACACGGGGCTTCCCAGGGATGTTCGCTCCGAAGTACCAGGAGTTGGCCAGCATGAACATTGTCGGTTCGACCGCCTCCCTCACATGAGACTCCCACGCGGTCTCCGCATCCGCATTAGGCTCGACTGCCTCGATGTTATGTTTGCGCATGTAATCGACGAAGCCGGCGATCCACTCGATGTGCTGCTCGATGGCCACCGGCATGTTGGTGAGGACGGAGGGGCTGCCGGGTCCGGTTATCATAAACATGTTGGGGAATCCGGCGGATTGGAGGCCGAGGTAAGTCTTGGGCCCCTCGGACCACTTATCTTTAAGCGCCACATCGTTTCTGCCGCGAATATTCATCTTGAAGAAGGTGCCCGTCATTGTGTCGAATCCGGTGGCGAAGACGATCGCGTCAAACTCGAACTCTTGGTCCTGGGTCCGTATCCCCTTCGGGGTGATCTCTTGGATCGGCGAATGACGAATATCGACTAACTCGACGTTTTCGCGGTTATACGTATCGAAGTAATTGGTGTCTATGAGAGCGCGCTTGGACCCGAAGGGATGGTCGGTGGGCAACAGTTTCTCGGCAGTCTCGGGGTCCTTCACTATTTCGCGTATCTTGGACCGGATGAACTCGGACATGGTGTCGTTTGCTCTTCGGTCCGTGCCGATATCATGGAAGGAAGAAGCTAGGAACCTGTTTCCCCCTTCAGCCCAGCCGGCTTCGAATGATTCCAGGCGCTCCTCTGCGGTGACTTCCAGAGCCGAGCGCTCATCGGGGCCCACCGGTTCGCCGCCTGCAGACCACCTTATCTTTTCGATGATCTGATCGTAGTTGGGTTTTATTTCCTCATCAAGGAACTTCCTGGTTACGGTGTGGTGCCGGGCCGGAACGGTGTACTGCGGGGTCCGTTGAAACACGGTCAGGTGCTCGGCTTGCCCGGCGATCACCGGGATCGATTGTACGCCGCTCGAGCCGGTGCCGATGACGGCCACTCGTTTACCGGCGAAGTCCACTTTTTCGTGGGGCCAACTGCCCGTGTGATACCGCTCTCCCTGGAAAGATTCCAGCCCCTTTATGTCTGGAACATTGCCTGATGAGATACACCCGATGCCGGTAATCAAGAACTGGGCCGTGACGCGATCGCCTTGGTCCGTTTCAACCTCCCATTGGTTAGTGTCCTCCAGGAACTTGGCAGCGGTGACCCGGGTGTTGAACTGGATGTTGCGGCGGAGGTCGAAGCGGTCCGCGACGTGGTTGAGGTAGGTTAGGATCTCCGGCTGTTCCGGGTACTTTCCACTCCAGTCCCAGTCCTGAAGCAACTCTTTTGAGAAGGTGAAGCAATATATGTAGCTCTGGGAGTCGCAGCGCGCACCGGGGTAGCGGTTCCAATACCAAGTGCCGCCGACTCCGCTGCCCCTCTCGTACACTTGAACGGACATCCCCAGTTCCTCGCGCAGCCGCCAGAGCATGCCCAATCCGGCAAAGCCGGCCCCAATGACTACGGCATCGAAGTCCGGGGATTTTTTAGAGTCAGCCATGTTGTCCTCCTAGCACTTTTTCGTTCAGCTATCTTGGCTTGTTTGAGATTTACCCTTATTACTATACTGATCGAGCCTTGCGCGCTTTCACAATACACGCTTTGACTGCCTTAACAACCTGTTGGAAACCGAGCTCGCTGCCGGGCAGCATGAGCAGACTAAAGAATCCATGAGTTTGGCCGGCGTATCTCTGGAGCTCAGTGGGCACGTTAGCTTCCTGAAGACGCGCCGCGTAAGCCTCCCCTTCGTCGCGTAGGACATCATGCTCCGCAGTCAGTATAACAGCCGGCGGAAGCCCCGACAGGTTCTCGGCGTGTAACGGAGAGGCGTCCGGCTCGGTGCGACGAGAGGCATCCGGCAAATAATGGTCCCAGTACCAAATCATCCCGTCGCGGGTCAGCAGCAGATCGTTTTCAGGATCGACATAGGAGGGACGGTCGAAATCAGCATCGGTGACGGGATAGACGAGCACCTGCAGCGCGATAGGCGGCCCGCCGCGGTCGCGGGCGCGTAGGGCCATCACGGCAGCCAGGTTCCCCCCGGCACTGTCCCCGGCCAAGATCAGCGGCGCCTCGTATCCTGCGATGTCGCTCAGGTGCGCTCCGACCCATTCCAGTGCCGCATAGGAGTCGTCTACGGCCGTTGGATAGCGGTACTCCGGGGCGAGACGATAATCTACTAGGATGACGGCGCAAGCTGTCCGCTCGGCGAGCTTACGCGCCACTGTGTCATTCTCGTCAATGGAGCCTGTAACCCACCCGCCCCCGTGATAGTAGACCAGAACGCCCCGGGGATCCTGGACAGGAACGAGGACCCGGAGTGTGGCTTGCCCATCCGGTCCTTGGATAGTGCGCTCCTCTACTCGGCCCATTTCCGGGCCCGGCCCGGCAAGTTCCGCCAGCATAGCGTCGAAGGCGCGCGCCTCGGCCGGCGTGCTTTCGTGTAGAGGTTTTACGTCGTCTTCGGCCATCTGCTCAAGCAATAGCAAAGTCGCGGGATCAAGCGCCATACCTTCCCCCTAGATGTATTTGCGCGGCAGGGCCAAGCCATCGCAAGTTAGCGGAATCAACCGGGATTGGCCGCATCAAGCCGCCTGTATACGAGCAACCCATCTTCTTAGACCCCAGCAATCGTAGTATGACCCACGAATGCCGTCAACCCCCCAGCAGATTCACCATAGGGCAATCGCATCTTACGGATAACACATACGTCTGAGTTTCCTCTTCGATGTCTTTCCGATCCTTTCGGGTTCGCTCAGGATAAACTCCGCGATGGAGGGGCCTGTCGCCGGAATGGCACGATGACTGTGAAGAACTGCTTTAGATTCCTCACTGCGTTTCGGAATGACATCGTTGCGAGCCAGGCGCAAGTCCTTTCTGTCGGGTTGGTTTTAGATGCGATTGCCCTGAGATTCACCAAAACATCGTCCCCTAAAGGGGCGGAGGCATAGCATTACAGGGGCGGCTTCTGCCAGCCGCCAAAGGCGGACTCGATGAATTTGATTACCGCAAGGGCCACGTCTTCTCGCCAAGGACGAGCCACTGCCTGCACCCCGATAGGCAGGCCCTCGGGCGACGTGCCAGCCCGCACCACGGCCCCAGGCCATCCGGTCAGGTTATAAGCGCTGGTGTGGCTGAAGTCTCCATACCGCTCGTGTCCGATGGTAGCGCCATGGGGCAAGGCCGGATAGGCGCCCTCCGGGCAAAGAATCAGGTCGTAGTTCTTCATAAAAGAGAGCATTTCACTACGGAACCCATCCAATTCTTCCAGCAACAAGGTGAACTGGGCGGTGTCTATGGGCTTGGCTTGGTCCATCTCTTCTTGCAGCACCGGGTTCACCTCCTTTGTTCCGGCTTTTTGCAGAAGCCGGGAGACCCAGGCTTGACCATCGGCGTCCGAGACGCCTTTGTAAAGTTCATTGGTCCTAACCAAGGCAGAGGGACGGTCTTCCACTATCTCCATGCCCAACTCTTTCAGGGCCTTCGCCACCGCATTCACCATCTCCGCTATTTCCGGCGTCGGGCCGATGATCCCGTTATCGGTATGCACAGCGACTCTCAGCCCCTTGAGTTCAACCGAGTCAGGGTCGCCAAGGGGCATTGGCACTATTCCCGGATCGATCCAATCGACGCCGGTAATGATCGGCAGCGTCAACGCCAAGTCCTCCACATATCGGGCCAGAGGGCCGATCTGCGTAAGCGAGTCCAAAGCACCCATGCCAAAGGGGACTATGTGCCCCGTCCTGGGCACCCGGCCGGAGTTGGGCTTGATGCCGGCAATCCCACAAACATGGGCGGGCGAGCGGATGCTTCCGCCGGTGTCGCTGCCCATGTCGAATGGCGACCCGCCCGACGCTACGATTGCCGCTGCGCCGCCGCTGCTGCCGCTGGGGCTTCTACTAAGGTCATAGGGGTTGTTGGTCCGCCCATAGATAAGATTATCCGACTCGCCGGCCAGGGTTAGCTCGGGGGTGTTGGTTTTGCCAAGCAGGACCGCCCCTGCGGCCCGGAGACGGGCCGCGACGGTTGCGTCCCGTTCCGGCACGAAGGC
Source organism: Dehalococcoidia bacterium (assembly GCA_965197565.1). Lineage (GTDB taxonomy): Bacteria > Chloroflexota > Dehalococcoidia > Lucifugimonadales > UBA3495. Next base: position 285,648 of record CBDANK010000002.1, on the reverse strand, counting down.
TGACCGCCCTTTGGTGCCCCCTGTGGTGACGAGGTCTGCGGTGTCTAGGGAGTCCTTCAGGGTCATGGGCACGCCGTGAAGAGGCCCCTTGTTTTCACCACGGGCCAGGGCCTCATCGGCCCTTCCCGCCTCGGCCATTGCGGCGTCCCCTGCGATTTGCACAACCGCGTTGAGCTTGGGATTCACCTCCTGTATACGTTTTAAGTGGGCGTCCACCAACTCTACCGAGGAGATTTCTTTTTCCCGGATCATTTGGGCCATGGACACGGCGGAAGCGTAGATCACTTGGTTCATGACGTCTCCTTTATACTTCCTCTTATAGTTCCTGGACACACAACATGCCCAGCCCTAAAAAACAGCAGGCACCCCGGAGGGAGTACCTGCTGAACAGAGCAAGAGTTCGGTCCGGCCGGGTCTCAGATTCTAGTCCAAGTTGTATACCCTGGCACTATTGCTGCCGGCGATCTTGGCCTTTTCCTCTTCAGTGCAGTCCACCAGGATCTCCTCGATGATCTGGCGGCTCCTGGGGAAGGTGGACTCTTGATGCGGATAGTCTCCGCCCCACAGCAATTGATCTATTCCAATGCGGTTACGCATCTCTATACCCAAGGCATCTTCCTGGAAGCCAAGAAACACGTTGTTGTGGAAGAAGTCGCTGGGAAGGGCATCCCCTTTGAAACGGTGTCCTCCCTCGATGCTGTCGGCCCTCTGGGTGTATTGGTAATCAATCCGGTCCAGGAAGTGGGGAGCCCAGGACAGCTCCATCTCCACCGAGCCCACCTGGAGTTTCGGATAGCGCTCAAACACGCCGCTGAAGATCATGTCGGCCAGGGACACGCGCACCCAGTGATCGGCGTTGGCCAGGAAGGAGGGTTTGTTGCGGATCACATCCTCACCCACGGCAAATTGCTGGCCCGGACCTATTCGATTGGTGACGATGTGGAGGCCGAGGGGCATTTCCAAGTCCTGGGCCGCAGCCCACAGAGGTTCATATTCGGCTCCATCGTATCCTCTTCCTTCCGGGGGATACACCGTGATCATGCCGCCGGCGAGCCCCATCTTCGCGCTGCGCTCCAGTTCTTTAACCGCCAAGCTCACGTCGTCTACGTTGAGCATGGCGATGCCTTTGAGACGCCTGGGAAATGGTTTGCAGAACTCGGCCAGCCAGTCGTTGTATATGCTGAATGCCTCGTTCAGGAGATTACCGTCCTCCACGCTGTACAACAAAAGGCCGACGGTAGGATAGACGATACTCACGTCAATTCCATCGATATCCATGTCCTTGACGTGTTCCTCGGGAATGTAGCCCCCAGGACGGACCTCTTCGTATGTACTTGTCATGGTTAGCTTTTCCGGCTCTTCGAACCTCATGCCCGTCTGTGACGCGACGGAGGTCCCGATCACCCGGTGGTTGTCGCAGTACCACCAGTCGCCGTCCTCTTGGCGGACAATGCGCGGCACCCGGTCCTTAATCCTGCTCTCGGCCCTGCTGGTCCACAGGTCCGCCGGCTCAAAAACGTGGTTATCCGAGGATATTACCCTGTAGCTGGACATGCCCACCTCCCAAATTCTTACCTTAGAAAGTAGTGTTGAGAACCATTGTGTATAGTGATGGGATGATTGTGCTCTTTTACTTGGTATTTGTCAACATGGATATATAATGAAATGCCACGACAGGTACGTGACTCGTAACAGACTCCCCGCATCCGGCGGAAAAGGTATATTGGCTGGTCCGGGCTTCGAGTCACCGGACCGTGGGGCGCGGCCGCTTGGGCCTATTTCCAGGACGCTGACCAGTCCCTAAGCCCGGTAAGCCTACCTGATCCGGCGCCCCCCTTGAAATACTGCCCACACGTTGCGTAGGGCTGCCGGGTCTGAGTGCGGGTCCCCGTCGATCAGGACCATATCGGCCTGTTTTCCCACTTCGATGGTGCCCACTTGGTCTTGGACCCCAAGGAGCTCCGCCGCCACCTTGGTGGAGGCCTCCATCGCGGCCTCGGGGGTCATGCCGCCCTGCACCATCAACTCGATCTCCCTGGCAATGAACCCATGACGGGCCGGGGAGCCGCCGGCGTCGGTGCCGGCGGCGATCTTGACCCCTGCCCGCAAGGCCCGGCCGAAGCTGGCGATAGAATTCTCTTTCCGGTGGTAAATGTCGGCCATCTGTTCCTTGGACCACCCCATCTGGTTCGCTAACCGTTCCCTGGTGTCCCAGGTAGACATGGTGGGCACCAGATATGTGCCCTTTTCGGCCATCAACCTAATGGTGGGCTCGTCCACAAAGGTGCCGTGTTCGATGGAGTCGATTCCTGCCTCGACGGCCTGCCGGGTCCCCTCGAAGCCGTGGCAGTGGGCGGCGATTTTCAGCCCTGCTTCGTGGGACGCTCGCACCGCCACCTCCAGAGCCTCGGGTCCCAAGCTGGCGAACTGCTCGCCGTCGGGGCGAAATCCGGTAGCGCCCACTTTTATCAGGCCCGCTCCCCGTTCTATCATCTCCCGGATGCCCAGCAGCAACTCTTCGGGCGTTTCGGTGGACCTGGTGAGACCGGTAGGCCAGGTGCCCGGGAACTGGAACCACTCTCCGGAGGCAATGATGCGGGGTCCCATGATGGCCCCGGCCGCCGTTTGCTGGGCGATGTTGATGTTGATGCCGAAGCGCGCGCCCACGTCCCGGGCCGAGGTTACGCCGGACATCAGCGCCCGTCGGCAGTTAGCCACCGCCTTCAGCGTGAACTCCTCATGGGTGTCGCCCAGGAGACGCTCCATGCTATCCATCCCACCGTCACCGGTGAAGTGCTCGTGGCAGTCGATCATGCCTGGGACTAGGGTCAGCCCTTGGCCGTTGATATTCTCCTGGTGGACGGTGCTGCGGGGCCGTGCCGTTTCCTCTCCGATCCAACTGATGCGGCCGCCGGCCACCTCTACGCTGACTTGGGCCAAGGGGTCGGCCCCGGTGCCGTCTACGAGCCTTACGTTGCGAACAACCACGTCCATGAGTTCTCTCCTCAAGCGAATCTCAATGCAGGGGTCGGTCCAGCAGTTCCAACCAGTTTCACAGTATACATAACCAGCCCGAGAACTGCTGGCGTAGGGGTAAGGGAAGCAGAGCATGTGCAAAGTCGTCCCCGAAGTATTACCCCCAAGGCGGTGTGATTGCAATATGCTGTCATTGATGGCATAATGCGTTCATGCCGGTACAGATTACAATAAGAGGCGTTCCCGAAGAAGTCCGTGACGAGCTTGCCGTGCGGGCCGCGCTGCAACGCCAGTCCATGCAGGAATTCCTCCGTGGCGAGCTGGAGCGTATCGCGTCGCGGCCCTCCGTCGCTGCCTGGCTGCAAAGAGTTCGCCACCGCAAGGCATTGGAGGAAACTCGGGTGCCGCCGTCCCACATCTTACGCGCGCGTGACGCAGACCGGACGTGACCACCGTAGTCGATGCATCCGTGCTGGTTGCGGCTCTGGTCGACTCGGGACCCGAAGGCAGATGGGCAGAATCCGTGATTGCTCAGGACTTCCTTGCCAGTCCGGAGTTGGCCTTGGCCGAAGCCAGCAACATCCTGCGCCGGTTGGAACGGGCCGGGCGGATTTCGCGCCCAGAGGCCAGCGGCGCCCACGGCGACCTGCTGCGGCTCGACCTGGACCTGTTCCCCTTCGCCCCCTTTGCCGAACGGGTATGGACGCTGCGATACAATTTAACCAGCTACGACGCTTGGTACGTAGCGGTGGCCGAGGCGTTGGATTGCCCGCTAGCGACCCTCGACCGTAGGCTCGGCCGCGCCAGCGGCCCCGCCTGTGAGGTTATCTCACCAGCCCGCAGCTTTGAAGAGGGCAAATGATTCTCACTCCGGTCTAAGCCGGAGTGACGGATGGGTTGTTTCTAATGCGATAGCCTGGCATTGAGTGGGCGGCCTGGCCGCCAAGCACGTCAAGCCCGGAAGTATTTCCTCGCTATCTCATTGGCTATCTCATTGAATGATTTCATCTTCTCTAAATTTCGTCCACGACTTAAACACAGGAAACGGCAGTGGTAAAACGTTGTCGGGATCATTCAGCTTGAAGCGTATCTTCTCGTCATCGAAAACGTTTCTGATTGAAATGGAGAACCCCGAGGTCTGAATGCAGTTGCCACACTTGGTAGGCAACTCTTTGACCGCACTTGGTTCGTTGAAATAGATTGTAACTTCCGAATTATCTCCATCGTTTTCAATACGATAATCTTTTGCCGTAATCTCCCACTCGTTTACCGCCAGACCGTCTTTGGCGTATTGCGCCCAAAGGCTAATCTGTCCAAAGAAACTAAGGACGATGGCCTTTCTCGGACTTGCGTCTACAGAGGGATCAAATTGACGGAATGAACGGCGTTCCAACTCCGCCGCTATTCGCTCTGTTTCCGGCTCGTCCAATGAGCTTTGGCCGTTAGAATCGCTGGCGCCACAGCTTGTCAGCGCCATTAGGAACACCAACTGGGCGAGCGCAACAACAAGCAGAAGCCGACTGATACACGGCATCTCGGTCCCGCCTAGCATGACTCTCAGCACCGCTTGATCATCCGGATTGTCAAGGCCGGCTTTGTCAACCGGACTTTCACGAGTTTTTCAGTTGCCTCTGGGACTCTGATCTCAATTGTTGAAACAATCATTCCAATCTCCCATGAATAACTTTCGATTCTGCTCTATAGATACGCTCAATACGGCGTAGCTTGGAGCGCCTCAATCTACCGCTGTGCTGAAGCCTGACTGGGTCCAGCCAGAACTTGGCAATTCGGTTGTCACGTTCAACATGGACGTGCGGAGGTTCCTCCGGTCACCTACGTAAAAGAAGAAGCGAAACGGTCCCTCTCTAAATATCGTTGGCATTGCTCTACTTCCATCCTAGCTGACATACCCCGGCTGCGCCAGCAACCCGTCTATCTTCACCACCGCCTCGACACTCTTCCGCTGGGCATCACGAAGCCGCGCCTGAGCATCTTCGACCAATATCACTGTGGATTCATGAGCTTCGTGCTGCTTAGATCGGGGTCTTTTCATTCTCGGAAATTGTCATTCTGAGCCGTAGGCGAAGAATCTAAAAGCCTTCAGTAAGAACCTGATCCGAATAACGAATAAAGAGAATGTAGTCAAGGGTTTTAGACCCTTCGCGGAGTTTATCTTGAGCTTAGTCGAAAGGCTCAGAGCCTGCCCCGGCGTAGGCTCAGGGTGACAATGAAAAGGCCCTGCTGCTTAGATGGCCTCGTTGGTATTGGTTTCAATTTCCTTATACACTTGATGTAAACTCTTAACGCTCTCCGGACGCTGGGTTTCCGGATATAAACCTCTTTCCCAGTTCAGCCGAAGAAAGCTGGCGTATGCTCTTTGCCTAATGAGCGTAGACGGTTCTAGGCAACCCGATTGGTCCGCACATTTTATTGAGAGGAGTGCTGGAGCACAGAGACGAAGGTGAATAACGATAACGACGCTATCTATACTGAAAGCTTGGTGCGCGATTTTGGACCGGTGCGGGCTGTCGACGGAATTGACCTAAGGGTGCGCCGCGGCGAGGTCTACGGATTCCTCGGGCCGAACGGGGCTGGCAAGACCACTGTTATACGGATGCTCATCACCTTGTTGGCGCCCACCAAAGGTCGGATTCAGGTTGCCGGGTACGATGTGCTTCGGGAGCCGACCGAGGTGCGTCTCCGTATCGGAGCAGCCCAACAGGAGGCTGCCCTGGATAACAAACAGACCGGCCGGGAACTCTTACGGCTTCAGGGGAAACTGTACGGCCTGTCGCAACGGCAGGTTGACCAACGGATTAGCGAACTCTCCGGTCTGGTGGATATCGGAGAGGCCATGGATCGGATGATCAGCACTTACTCCGGCGGAATGAAACGCCGCGTCGATCTAGCGGCGGCCTTGATCCACAACCCGGTGGTCTTGTTCCTCGACGAGCCAACCACCGGCCTTGACCCAATCAGCCGGTCCCGCATCTGGGAAGAGGTCCGCAACATCAATCGCGAGTTGGGGATGACCATTTTCCTTACCACCCAGTACTTGGAGGAAGCCGACGCCTTGGCGCACCGGGTCGGGATTATCGACCGGGGCATACTGGCCGCTGAGGGCGCCCCCGCCGACTTGAAACGGGCCCGCGGTTCGGACTTGATCGTGGTCAAGCTTGACGGGGAGGCGCCGGGTGCGGTGGAGGCCCTAATGGGGATTCCCCAGGTGACCCACGTGGACTCCCATGGCCAAGAGTTAACGGTCAGCGTAGCTAATGGCGCCGCTTTGGTCAGCAGCGTCGCGCTGGCTTTGGACCAGCGGGGGATCGCGGTGCAAGAGTTGACCCTGCGTACTCCGACACTGGACGACGTTTTCTTACAAGTGACCGGCGGGCGGTTGCGGGACAGTGACGATGCAGGCCCTGAAGTAGCCGGGGGGCCGTCGGTCACTGAGCCGGCCGGTTAAACCGCGGATAATAGCTAGAGGCAAGCAAAAATGACATCGGCGCCCGTTATAACCACAACCCTGGCCCGGAGAGGAGGGTTCATTCGGGACACCGCCAGTGTTGCCCAGCGGGCAATACGCTCGGTGCTGCGGGACCCCGAGGTGACCATCCCGGCATTGGCGATCCCGGTGTTCATGTACGTCATGATCGTGGGAGCGTTGGACGACGTGGCCCAAGGCATGCCCGATCTCGACTACCGCGCCTTCCAGCTTCCGGTAGCTGTCCTCTTCGCCGTGACCGGGGTCTCTCGGGCCATCACCGTGGTAACCGATATTCAGAGCGGCTACTTCGACCGTCTCGTGATTTCGCCGGTAAACCGGCTGGCTTTGCTGCTAGGCCTGATGACGGCCGACTTTGCTTTGGTCATTGCTCTCACGATACCTGTAGTTATCATGGGCTTCATCGCCGGTGTCAGCTTCGCTACCGGAATATTGGGAATCCTGGCCTTTATGTTCCTCAGCGGACTGTGGGGGCTGATTTTCACCGGCTTCCCCTACGCCATCGCTCTCAAGACCGGAAACGCCGCCGCCGTCAACATCAGCTTTCTGCTGTTTTTCCCGTTCCTCTTTATGACTACGCTATTCGTGCCCCAGGAAGCGATGACCGGGTGGCTGGGAACTGCTGCCGACTACAACCCGGTAACCTACTTGTTGTCCGCTCTCCGTTCGCTGGTTTCCTCCGGCTGGGAACCCCTGACCCTGCTCAAAGGTCTGGCGGCCATCCTGGGAGTGGGTATTGTGAGCATCGGGCTGGCCTTGGCCGCCCTAAAGGGCCGGGCTACCCGCCGGTAGGGAGCCAAATGTTGCCCACTGGCTAATCCGATGTGCGGGTATTTTTTATACCAGTAACCGGGAGAGTTGCAAAGCTGAAATTCCGCTGGGACTGGCCGAGCAACAAAGCTATGGGTTGCGCGCCGGATGCACGGAACAGTACGATTTCATGTATCCGTTATTCATGCGAGGATAATCATGCGAATCTCCGAACGAGGCCAAATCACTATTCCCAAGCACCTGAGAGAGCGTTTCGGGATGAATCACAACGTTGAGGTCGAGATCACGCCCACCGAACAGGGCCTCCTGATTCGGAAGAAAGCGTCCGCGGAACACCCGGTGGACCGCGTTTATGGGATCCTCGGCGGCGTGGCCCTCGGCGAGGGGGTCAGTATTGACGATTTCATCAATGAAATCCGGGGCCGATGATTACTGCCGTCGATACCAATGTTTTGCTGGACATCTTTATCCCCAGTGACCAGCACGGCTTGCGGTCGAGGGACTGGCTGAGCACCGCCTACAACGCCGGCCTCATCATCATTTGTGACATCGTGTACACAGAGCTTGTCGCGTTCTTTGGCGAACGAGCGGCATTGGACAGGGCTCTGCAAGAAGTGAACGTGGCCACATCCCCCTTGGATACATCCATCGCCTACGAGGCCGGGTTGCGCTGGATACAGTACCGCAGGGCCGGCGGGCCAAGGCAACGCATCCTCGCCGACTTTCTGATTGGCGCCCACGCCGTCACTGCGGCTGACGCTTTTCTCACTCGAGACCTCGGTTTCTACGCGACATACTTTCCAGAGCTGAAGAGTCCCGAAACCCCATGACCTCACCCGCAAAATCAACGAGTTCAACCACGCCGAGGACCCGGCCAGGGAGTTGCTGGAGCGGTTGCCCCGCCGATACTGCCAAGGCCAAGCCGAGTAGTACCGAGGCGTCAGATGGGTTACAATTTCGGAAAGTGCGGCAGGCGTCCTAAAGGCTTGGAAATCCATGCAGGGAGACTCCCATGAGCAATGAAGTAGTAATCTCTTCCGATTCCCACGTCTTTGAACCGCCCGACCTGTGGACTACCCGTATTGACGGCAAGTTCCGGGACCGGGCCCCCACAATGCGGCGGGTGGGGGGAACGGACCAACTGTTCGTCGAAGGCGACCAGATGATCGCTGGTATCGGTCTCATCTCCAACGCCGGCGCCAGGTTCGATGCGCCGGAGACTATTTCGGCCTTCGGACGGTTCGATGACGTCCATGTGGGCGGATACGACCCGGATGAGCACATACGGGATATGAAACTCGATGGGGTGTCTGGAGAGGTCTTGTACCCCTCCCAGGGCCTGTTCTGCTTCAAGATCGCTGATTCGGAGCTGATGTCGGCCACTTTCCGGGCCTACAACGATTGGCTGGCTGATTTTTGCGTAACCAATCCCGACCGGCTAAAGGGCCAGGCTATGATTAACTTGGACGATGTGCAGGACGGGATCAAGGAGTTGGAGCGGGCCGCCAAAATGGGCTTGGTTGGCGCAATGATAACGGAGTATCCCCAGGAAGACCGCCGCTACGACAGCCCGGAGTACCTGCCCTTTTGGGCCGCGGCCCAAGACCTGAACATGCCCTTGAGCCTGCACACGGCCACCCAGAGAGAAGGGAGGAGCCGCAGCGCCGGCGCCACATCGGTAAGAGACGCCAGCGCCCGCTCCACCAAGGTGTTCCTGCCCGCTAAATCCATATGCGACATGATATTCTCCGGGGTGTTCGAGCGATTTCCCCGCCTCAAGGTGGCTGTGGTGGAGTTCGAGCTTTCTTGGGTCCCTTACTTGCTGGATTCCATGGACTACACTTACCACGAGCGGCACGAGGAAGCTTCCTACCGCTTCAAGGACGGCCTTCGGCCCAGCGACTTCTTTCACCGGCACGTTTACTTGAGCTTCCAAGAAGACGGCGTGGGAATCAGGCTGAGGGACATTATCGGCGTAGACAGCCTGATGTGGGGGTCCGACTATCCCCACGCCGAGTCCACCTTCCCCAAGTCCCGGGAGATATTGGACCAAATCCTGGAGGGAGTTCCCCAGGAAGAACGGGCCAAGATCGTGGGGTCCAACGCCGCAACACTTTACAACTTCGATCTTGAGCGAGTGTCCCAAGAAATACCCTAGGGAGGGCGTGCGATGCTGGACATCATAATCAAAGGCGGCCAAGTGGTCACTCCATCCGGGGCCGGTCATTGGGACGTTGCTCTGCAGGGGGAGAAGATCGTAGCTGTAGCCTTACCCGGGGTCTTGCCCGAGGAGGGAGCGAGGATAATCGACGCCGGCGGAAAGATCGTGGTGCCGGGAGGGATCGAGCCCCACGCCCACGCGGCGGCCAATGTACAGCCTGGAGCGCGCCGAACGGTTGCGGGTGTAGCCAACGCCGGCCCTATGGAACACTCCTTGGGCGCCATTTGGGGCGGCACTACCACCGTGGTGGACTTTGCCCCGGTCCCCAATGAAGGCGACCTGGCGCAGGGGATTCACGATTTCATTTCCCCTTGGAATGGCAGCGCATATACCGACTACACAACCCACTGTATTTATAGAAACTCCAACACTCCTGACGCTATTTCTCGCTACAAGGAACTCATCGACGCCGGCTTTCCCAGCGTTAAAATCTTCACCACCGACATACGTCCCGCCGATGCGCTCCAGCATTCGCTGACCCCCATCGGGAGAATCGACGCCGGCCGGCTGGAAGACGTTATGGGGCAGATCGCCAGGCACGGCGGCGTGCTGGCGGTCCACGGCGAAGACGACGAGTTGGTTATGTACAACTACTTGCTGGCCCAACAAAGAGGGCAATGGGACTGGCACAACGTCCACCTGATCCACTCCAAGACGGTGGAAGACCTGGCTTTCAGGAGTGTCTTGAGGCTGGCCGAACGCACCGGAGTGGGACTGTACTTCGTGCATGTCACGGCCCAGGAGGGCTTGGACGCCATATCGGAAGCCCGCAGCCGGAGAATGCCGGTATACGGCGAGGTCCTGACCCTGGCTCTTTCTTTCCATTGCGGTCAATACCAGGAAGACGACGGCATGAAGTACCATACTTATCCGTCCTTGAAGTATGAGCAGGACCGTCAAGGGCTTTGGGATGGGCTGCTCAGGGCGGACTTGTCATTCACCGCCACCGACAGCAGCTTCACCACCTACCTGGATAAGATCGCCGGCCGGAACGTGGCGGATATCCGGGGAGGCAATATTGGCATTGAGATCAGGATGGGGGTGAATTACACCGAGGCAGTGGTCAAGCGGGGAATGTCTTTGGAGCAATACGTTGCCTCCACCTCCACCAATGCGGCCAAGCTGCTGGGCATGTACCCTCGGAAGGGCGCAATCGCCGTGGGGAGTGACGCCGACATTACAATCATCGACCCGTCGCTGAAGAAAGCGTTGACCATGGACGATCTGCATCTGCGAGACTACAGCCCGTGGGAGGGGTGGGAGGTGGAAGGGTGGCCTACCACGGTCATCCTGCGCGGCAACATAATGGTGGACGACGGTCGGCTTGTGGGCCAGCCTACAGTGGGCCGGTTGGTCCCCCGAAAGATTGATCCCGGCGTGCTGAACAGGCCGGCTTTTTAGTTTCGCTTTGTTTGGCCGCCAAGCGGCTCGTTCCTAAGTTAATCCTTGCTGCAGAAAAGGCAGCACTGCGTCCAAGACCTCATTTGGACGCTCTTCCTGGGGAGAGTGGCCGCACCGGTCGATCACCTTCAAGCTGGAGCTCGGCAGCAGGCGCTGAAATTCCTTCCCGTAGTCCAAGGGCACCATGCCGTCGGAGTCCCCCCACAACAGCAGCGTTGGCATAGTTATGCGATGGATCCGCTTTGTCAGTCCACGGTCGGGAATGGGCCAAACGAACTTGCCGACTGCGGCCAAGGCCTCGGTCCGGCTGAGGTCCGATTCCATCCTCTCCTCGGGGTCTTGAGGCTGCTCCAAGGCAGTCTTGGCGGTCTCGGACTCCGGGTCGTACCAGAGGGACTGAGCCCGTTCTTCCAGTGTAAGAATGAAGAAGTCGGAGACAGGGTTTTGGTCCAACCACAGGCCCAGCGAGTCCATTAACACCAGCCGGGTCACTTTATCCGGGCGGTGGGCCGCCAATTCCGCGGCCAACATGCCTCCGTAGGAATGGCCGATGACGCTGGCCGGGTCCAAGCCCAACTCCTGCGCTAACTCCTCGTACAGCAGCACCAAGTCCCACAGGTTGTCCAGGTGCTCCAGACCTTGCGACCCGGCGATTCCGGGGTGGGCCGGGGCGTAAACGTGGTAATGCCGGGCCAGCCGGTCCAAGAAGGGGGTCCAGCCGGGGAATCCGTCCTCGCCGTGTAGATAGAGGAGGCTGTCGCCAACCCCTCCCTCCACCAACCTGATCCGGAACTTGCCTCTCCGCACCGGCACAGAGAAATCATTGTGGGCTACCATGTCGGTCCTTTAATCTCCGGTCAAAGCGAGCGACGGTTCGCCGACCCGTTCCGGCCACCACGGGTCGTCATATTCGCTCCACATATCTTTGACGCTTGGCATCACTTCTCGGACGAACAGCTCCATATTTTTGCGAGTCAAATCCTTGGGCATACTGCCGATCTGCAACAGCACCATTAAGTGGCCCACCCGGAGCAGCTTGATAGCTTCGGTCAGTTTCTCTCGCACAGTAGCCGGGCTGCCCCCGATGACGTGTCCTTGTTCTATGTAATCCTTCCAGCCCAAGTCCCCGGCCTTCTGCGTTTCCTGGCCCATTTGGGGGCGTATCGACTCCCGAACGGAATTTAGGGAGCGGTATCCCGGCGACTCGGAAAATGGGGGGTGCACCCGCAGCATTTTCTGGTAGAAATACTTGACGTGTTCCTCGTACTCCTCTTCCGCCGATTGGTCGGTCTCAGAAACGCAGACCAACTGCAGAAATCCCAGACGGTAGGGATTGTCATCGACGCCCCGGGCTGCGGCGGTGTCCCAGAAACCCTTGACCACCCGGTGCCCGCGTTGATACCCGAAGTAACTCAGATAGCAATACACGTAGTTGCGTTGCAGCACCCAGTCCCAGGTCTCGAGGCTGCCGCTGCCGGGAATCCACACGGGCGGATGCGGCTGCTGCAAGGGCCTGGGCCAGATATTGACGTAGCGCAGCTTGTTGTATTTCCCGTTGAATATGAAGGGCTTTCGCTCTTTCCAGGCCCGCATGATCAAGTCATGGGCCTCGTTGTGGCGCTCCCGCAACTCCAATGGGACCTGACCGTAAGAGAAGGTAGTATCCATGGAGGTCCCCACCGGGAAGCCGGCGACCAGCCGCCCTCCGCTCATGACGTCCAACATGGCCATTTCCTCGGCGACGCGAAGCGAGGGCTGATACAGGGCCAGGCTGTTCCCCAGCACTATCAATGCCGCCTTCGAGGTGCTTCGAGCCAGAGTGGCCGCGATGATGTTGGGTGACGGCATCAGGCCATAGGCGTTGCTGTGGTGCTCGTTGACACACACTCCGTCGAAGCCGAGAGCATCGGCATACTCTAGCTCGTCTATAAAATCGCCGTAGTACTGGCGGCCGAGCTCCGGGTCGAAGTTTTCGTTGGGCAGGTCTACCCAGGCGCTGCGATGCTGCGCTTCGAAGTCCGCCGGTAGGTCCTGATACGGCATCAAGTGAAAGAAAGAGAGCTTCATAATCGCCTCCGTTCTACGTGGCCCCGCCAGGAAATGGAGCTTGAAATTCCGGCACTAGGGTATCATAGCACATCCGGCGGGCATAGGCCGTGGTGATTGGGTATAATAACCTTTTGGGTTAATCTATCAACCCCATAGGAGAACAATCGCATGGTCGACCAACTGGTGGTATTCCAAGAAAAGCCAGCCAACCCCCAGTACCTGATCGCCGGCTGGCGGCGGCAGTGGTCTGATGGAGGCGGGATTTCGGGCGGTCTGCCCAGGTACTTAATCGAAAAATTGGGAGCGAAGAAGATCGGAGAATTGGGTCCGACGGTTTCGGATATGTGTTACCCCTTCCAGGTAGCGGGCACCCACGACACCTTTCGGCCCTTGACGTCCTACGAAGACGGTCTGCCCACCAGGCCGATGCACCGGGAAAACTATTTCTATGACGCCGGCGACGGGCTCATCATATTCCGGGGTCAGGAGCCTTGGTTCCGCATCGATATTTTCGCTGAAGCTTTTTTCCAAGCCATCAATGAACTAGGCGTCAAGCATACCGCCGCTATTGAGGGTGTTAACGGACCGGTGCCGCCCCAAAAGGAGAGGAGAATCACCTGCGTCTATAGCAGAGCCGACATGAGGGAGACACTGGACAAATATGGAATGCAGTTTTCCAGCTACGGCAGCGGAGAGAGAAGAGGCCCAACCATTGCTATGGCCCTGGTTACGCTAGCTCATTTTAACCACCCGGATTTGGAGATGTTTCGCATCGGGTCCATGGCCCCCATGTTTCCTTTCGTTACCTCCAATAACGAACAAGTGGGAATTACCAGGGATCACCGGTCTTTCTACGACATCATGAGAAGACTCAAGTCCATGTTCAAGTTGGATGTTGACCTGTCCGAGCTCCAGACCCTTGGGGACAACGAATCGAAAGACCTCCAGGAGCGGTTGGACCGGATCGCTTCATCTAATCCCGATGCCAAGCGGCTAATCGACGGAGCCGTGTCCGACTACACCTTTACCCCCTTCGAAGAGCATGTGGAGCTGGACCCGTCCTTGGACCGGACCCTGGATGATATTCTAAGAAACGTGTCCGAGCCGCCGGAATCCTGAACAACTGCTCGGGGGAACCGATCCCCCCGCTGCTGGCGGGTTCAAGCCTCGCTGGAACCGGAACTCAGATGGTGCGGCGATTTCTCTTTGGGCTAGCCATCCTGTCGGTGACGGTCCTATCCATTTGGATGGAGTCTCCCGCATCGGCGGATGAAGGCGGCATCCGGGTGCTCGAGGCTGGTGCGGAAAACCAGTACCCCAACGCCGTCAGGTTTTACCTGACCGCCGGCAGCAACGATGAAATAGAAGAAATACGGGTATTTTTCAAAAAGACGGGGAAGGTTACTGTCAGGACCTACCAGACACTGGATTTCCAATCTGACAAGCTGGTTAGTGCTGAAGCCCTTCTGCAAACCGGAAGAGGGCCAAACTACATTCCTCCCGGGACCGAGGTAAGCTATTTCTTCGAAATTCGGGACGCAATCGGGGCAACCCACCGGACCCCGGACCGGAAGATTGTTTACACTGATTCTCGCTTCCAATGGTTGACACTGTCCTCTGGGGTTATAACAGTGTATTACTATGGAGAGGGAGGAGAAACGCGGGCGCAACCGACTGTGGATGCCGCCCGGAAAACCCTGGAGCGGACTGCGCTCTTATTGGGCTTTGATCCCTCAGAGCTGGTCAGGATTGTCTCCTACCGCAGCTATGACGACATGAGAGCGGCTCTCCCTTTCAATCTTCGTATACGGGAAGGGCCTATCCGGACTGAGGGGATCGCTTTCGGCGATGAGCGGGTGGTGCTTGTACCTGGATTGGGAGCTTCGGTGAAAGGCGTCACTTCCCACGAGATTGTTCACTTGGCCGTAGCTGAGGTGACCGGCCGCGCCCATACTCGGGTCCCGACGTGGCTGAACGAAGGCCTGGCTGAGTTCGCTAACCTGGAACCCTTCGCAGAACATGTTAGGGCTCTCCGCCGGGGAATACTCAACGACAGCGTCAAACCCCTTTGGGCTTTAGGCACCTTTTGGGGAGACGGCGACGATATTTTGACCGCATACGGGCAGGGGCAATCGGTGGTGCGGCACTTGGTCTCCAACTATGGAGAGGAGAAGATAGCGGAGTTGATGCAGGCTATCCGGAGTTCTTTCGACATCGACCAAGCACTGGAGATGGTCTACGGGTTCGACCAGTATGATCTGGACGCTGAATGGAGAAGGTCGGTAGGGCTGGAGCCCCTGCCGCGGCCAGAGGAACGCAATCTCTTGGCGCTGCCCGACCCGACCGCCACGCCCACCGCCGTTCCCACCCCGACCCCGGAGCCGACTTCAACTCCGGCCCGGCCTACCCTGGCCGCGACGTCTTCCACTCCCGCGCCGCCCACCGCCGCGTCGCGGCCATCGCCAACTCCCTTGCCCCCGGCGTCAACTCCGGGACCCACCGTGGTTAATGCCGTTGAGGACAAAGACGGAGGCGCGACGTCTGCGGGTTGCTCTGGCTCCCTCTCCGGCCGGTCCGGGGCAAGCGGCGGGGACCTGGCGATGATGGCCATGCTGGCCGGACCGTTGGCCATGCTGGCCTTCCGGTGCCGCCTGACCTAGTACACCGGCGTACACCAGTCCGAACGGCGGGAGCTGTCTCCTTGGACCACGTTGCGAAACTCCGCCTTAAGCCGGCTCACCACCGGCCCCTGCTCTCCGTCTCCCACCTGGTACCGGTCAACAGAGCCGACGGACTGGACCTCCACGGCGGTCCCGCAAATGAAAACCTCGTCGGCCACGTAAAGCTCTGTACGGTCCACGTCCCTTTCCACCACAGGCACCTGCAACTCTTCCGCCAATAGCTCCTTCACCGCCTCGCGGGTGATGCTTTCCAGTATCCCGGCGCTCACCGGCGGAGTGATGGCCACGCCGTCGCGGATGATATAGATGCAAGCGTAGCCAGCCTCGGCCACCTTGCCGTTGGGGTTCAAAATAATACCGTAATCGTAGCCGTTGATGCGAGACTCAGTGGAGACGTACCGGCTGTTTTGGTAGTTGGTTATGGCCTTGACCCTGGGCGGCAGGACGTTGTCGGAGATTCGGGTCCAGCTACTCACATTGCAATGGGCGGCCTTGGACGCATCCAGCGCGGAAGGGGCTTCCCTGGAGATAAGAAGTATCTCGCCGGGCTGTTCCAGCATCGCCAGGTAACCGGGTACGTTGTCGCCAAAATAAGCCAGGGGTTGAATGTAGGTGTCGGACCGGCACCCGTTGGCCCTTAGCAGCGAAATAATTGCTTGGGCTAGTTCCTCTCTACTGTAAGGAGAGGTCATCCGCATAATTTTCATGGACTGGAACAAGCGCTTCAGGTGGGCCGCTAGATGAAAAACATAAAGTTGTTCCCTATCGGCATTCCAGTAGGCCCTGAGTCCCTCGAACACCGCGGAGATGGCGCTCCAGCCCAGCATGGAGACGTGGACCGTCGCTTTGTCCCATTCAACCGTATCTCCGGACCGCCAGAGGTATTTGGGATGGCCTTGAGAGCGGGCTTTGAGTTCCTGTTTCAGCTTTTGCTCGGTCATAAGGGGAATGGACCTCCCGTGGGACTGGCCTCCGGAGCCGGCCCCAAGATGAGTAGATATTATACTCGATCCCGGGCCCGTAGAATGAGGAGACCGTCGTTGAGGCTAGTAGTGAGTCAAACTTGATTTAGATAGTAATGCGAAAGGATGGCCGAAGGAGCTACCCTGACTTTGGAAAGTATTGATGGGAGGTGGTGGTATGGTCAGGGAGAAGTATGGAGTCGGGCTGACGCCGGAACAGCGGAAGCAACTCCAGCATCTGATTCGTGCAGGGAAAGGCTCAGCCCGGGTGATCATCCGGGCACGGATTCTGCTCAAGACCGATGAGGGATGGACCGCTCCCCAGGTGGCGGAAGCCTTGGATGTAACCGAGGGCACGGTATTTCGGATCAAGCGGCGCTTCGCCGAAGCGGGGCTGCGGCGCTTCGCCGAAGGGGTGCTGAAAGACCGGCCCCAAGCCCATCGGTACCGGAAGCTGGACGACCGTGGCGAAGCCCACCTCATCGCCTTGGCCTGCTCCGAACCGCCGGAAGGACATGAACACTGGACCCTGCGCCTTTTGGCGGGCAAGGTGGTGGAGTTGGGGTTGGCGCCATCCCTATCCCACGAGACGGTGCGGCTGCACCTGAAAAAAACGCCCTCAAGCCGTGGCAGAAGCAGGAGTGGTGCATCCCCAAGGTGAGCGCCGAGTTCGTGGCCCACATGGAGGACCTGCTGGATTTGTACGCCGAACCCTATGACCCGCAGCGGCCGCTGGTCTGCTTTGACCAGACCTCCACCCAGTTGCTGGCTGACACCCGGCCCCCGCTGCGAGCCCAGCCGGGGAGACCAGCGCGGCAGGACTACGAGTATCGCAGGGAGGGCACCCGCAACCTGTTCCTGGCCTGTGAGCCCCTGGCCGGCTGGCGCCATGTGGCGGTCACCGAGCGGCGCACCATGCAGGACTTCGCCTACCAGATGCGCTGGCTGGTGGATGAAGCCTACCCGGAAGCCCAGGTGGTGCGGGTGGTCCTGGACAATCTGAACACCCATCGCCCGGCGTCCCTGTACCAGACCTTCCCGGCTGCCGAGGCCCGGCGCATCGCCAAACGGCTGGAGTTCCACTACACCCCCAAGCACGGCAGTTGGCTGAATATGGCGGAGATCGAGTTCAGCGTTTTGGCCCGCTGTTGCCTCAAACAGCGACTTCCAGACGAGGAGACCCTCCGGCAGGAAGTCCAGGCTCTGGAGCAGGAGCGCAACGCCGCAAAAGCCACCATCCACTGGCGGTTCAACACCCAGGATGCCAGAACCAAACTTCACCGGCTCTATCCCTTTGATTCCAAGCATGACTGACTACTAGGGCCTTTTGGTTCTTGGCGCAATGGTCTGAACCGGGATTCATCGGATTAAGGGATTCGCCTGATTTCCCAATCCTGTAAATCCCGGAATCCAAAGAAATCACAGTTCCGACGAACAACCGAAAAGACCCTGAGTTGGGGAAGTGAATCGGAAGATTGGAGGTTAACCGGACCGGCGATTGACCGTGGTCGCCAGCCAGACTAAACTTCCCACCGGCCATACAATTCATCGGAGGAGTTATATGACTACGGAAAGCCGCTTGTCAATGTCTCTGGGAGAGACTATCTTCAGCCTGCGCGCCATCCGCCGCTTTAGGCCGGAGTCCATTTCCGACGAAGACTTGGGCCACATCTTGGAAGCCGCCATCCACGCCCCCAATGGGGGAAACGTCCAGCCCTGGCACTTCCTGGTAATTCGAGACCCCCAGGTCCGGGCCGAGTTCGCTCAACTGTATCACGAAGCCTGGTGGGCCAAGAGACGGGACGAGGGCATCCGAGGTCCTGAGGATATACCGCCCGGCAAAAGCACCCGAAGGTCTGCAATGCGCTTGGCCGAACAGATAGGTCAGGCTCCGGTAATCGTTTTGCTGTGCGCTACCGCTAAGGGGTCTGGCTCCATGGCCTCAGTCATCCCTTCCGCTCAGAACCTGCTCCTAGCGGCCCGCTCCCTGGGGATAGGCGGTACTATCACCACTCTTCATCCCCAGGTGGAGGAGCGGGTGCACCAGCTATTGAATATACCGGATTCGGCCCAAGTGGTTTACTGCTTACCCTTGGGCTATCCTAGGGGAAGCTTTGGACCAACTCAACGGAAGCCGCTGTCCGAGGTGTGTTCTTTTGACCGTTGGGGCAATGGTTCCCCATGACCGGCGCTAGAGCAATCGCATTTGAATGAGATCAACCCGGCCATTGTCATGAAAACCGGTCTGCATCTCCCTGCCCGCGTTGCGACAGGCGGGCGCACAGGCAGATAAGGCCATCCGCAGTTCCCGCCTGCCCCTGCAATGTGCGTAGACTCGCCTGCTGCGGCATGGACAGACAGACCGGAGTGACGGATGGGTTGTTTTCCAATGCGATAAGCCCTACCCCCACTCGCTTTGCCGCCCGCCTTGGCAATTCCTGTTGATTAGTCTTGAGTAACTGCTCAGATTTGAAGGGAATCTGTCCTTCGACTCCGATGCGCTGCGCTCAGGATGAGCGGTTCCGTGTTAGTGTACTGACCAACTCTGAACAGATAAGTGTTCAGTGTTGAGGAGTTATTCCGGTCCTCCGAGCCCGTCACTCCGGCGAAGGCCGGAGTCTAGGGAGTCCTTGTTAGTATTACAACGACGGTTCAGAAGAAAAGGATCTTGAGGACCTCTCTATGGCAACCTGCCCACGTGCTTGACAGCTTGGTGGCCTTGCCTTCCGCGAAGCTATTTCCGGCCAATGACTGACCAAATTGAGGAAGCGTCGTTGTAATACTAGGAGCCTGGCGGTTAATTCAAGGCTTTCCGCAGCTGGGCTTTCCTGGGTCCCGGCCTGCGCCGGGACGACGGTAGTGAATTCGCCTCATCAAGTCTGAACAGTTACAGTCTTGACAACCGGTGGCAAAGCACTAGAATACGTATTCGCAACTGGTTGCAATGGCGCGAGTTTGCATATGGACCAAGAACAGGCTGTAGAGGCACTAAGAGAAAAGGGCTACCGTCTCACCCCCCAGCGGTTAATCGTGTTGGCTATAGTGGCCCAAGGCGATGGCCACATGGGGGTGGACCAGGTGTTTCAGCGAGCCAAGGAAGCCTATCCTTATATGGATATCGCCACGGTATACCGGACCCTCCACTTGTTCCGAAACCTGGGAGTGGTTACGGAGGTGGCGATAGGGGACCGCCTTCACTACGAGTTGACCGATGCTCATGGAGGCCACCACCACATGGTGTGCCGGCAGTGCAACGGCGCTTTCAACCTTAGCCCGCATTACCTGGAAGAGTTTCGAGATACCCTCACCAAGGAATTCGGGTTCGAGCCCGACTTGGAGCATTTTGCAATCAGCGGCATATGCGCTCGGTGCCGCGAAAGCAACGGCCAGCGCCAAGCCCCAGTCCGATGAACTCATGGGCAGTGCGTGCCGTTGTGCATATAATCGCGTCCCGCAGGCCGGATATGCTTCGATTCGGTGTGTTATTGCTGGGGGTCTTGTTAATGACTTCTTGCGGCTCTTCGGAGACGCTGGACGCCGGCACTGTAGGGGCCGCTGCCGGGAACGGGCTGGAGCAGAATGCAAAGACCCTGAGAGTGGTTAGCACGATTTCCCCCATCACCAGCATCGTGGAGAACATAGGCGGGACCCGGATCGTGCTGGAAGGTGTGGTCCCGGAAGGGGTTAACTCCCACACCTTTGCCCCCGCTCCTTCGGTTGCCAAGGTGATCTCCGAGGCCGACTTGATCGTTCTCAATGGTCTGTTCTTAGAGGAGCCCACACTGGAAATGGCTATGGCTAACAAGAAATCCGGGGGAGTGATCCTGTCTCTGGGGGAGCAGTCTATTTCCAAAGAAGACTGGCGGTTCGACTTTACCTTCCCTGAGTCTGACGGTCAGCCAAATCCCCACTTGTGGCCCGATCCTCTGTTGGCGCTGCGTTACGCCGAGCTGGTGGCGGACCAATTGGCTGAGTTGGACCCGGCCAATGCCGCCTACTACTCCGGCAACCTGGACGAGTTCCGTATGAGGGTCCAGGCATTGGATGAAGACGTGACCGCGGCGGTGGCCACCATTCCGCTCGCCAACCGCAAACTGCTCACATACCACGACTCCTGGGCCTACTTCGCTGGACGGTACGGCATGGAGGTAGTCGGCGCGGTGCAACCTTCGGACTTTTCCGAACCGTCGGTCAGGGAAGTGATCCGGCTCATCGACCAGATCAAGGAATTGGGTATCCCGGCTGTTTTCGGTTCCAAGGTCTTTTCCAGCGACGTGTTGGAAACAATCGCCAAGGAAGCAGGGGCCCGGTTCATCGACGAACTGGCCGATGACGACCTGCCCGGCGGACCAGGAGACCCCCGGCACAGCTACTTGGGGTTAATGCTCCAGAACATGGAGATTATGATCCCCGCATTGGGAGGGAATATTCGGGAGCTGGAGGGGTTCGATACCAGCCCCGTATTCCAGGGACAAAGCGGCGCCATCTATCCCCAATAAAGGAGTGGAGAGATGTATCTCCATCCCCGGCTTCTTGCGTTGACCGAGGGCGTTAGGCTGCGGATATTCGTTGCCGCCATGATAGGTCTGTTGGCGGTGGCCGCCGGTATCGGGCGGCTCGCCGTGGCCGCAGTTGTCATAGTGAAGGTTTTAGAGGATGGCTTAAACGCATCGTTTTCCGACTTGCTCTGGCCGCTGGTTGCTATGGCCTCCCTGATCGTAATAAGGGGCGCATTGCTCTACCTCCAAGAAGTGATCAGCCACCACACCGCCAGCATAGTGAAGATACAGCTTCGGAAGCGGCTTTACGAACACGCGCTGGCCCTGGGCCCTGGGTATTTCGATCAGAACAGCACCGGCAACGCGTTGCTGTCTATGGCCGACGGCGTCGAGAGGCTGGAAGCGTTCTTTGGAAAGTATCTGCCCCAGTTCATCGTGTCCGCCTTGGCGCCGCTTCTCATTTTCATTTTCATGGCGATCATCGACCTTCAAATCGGCTTCATATTCTTGGGATTCGCTCTTTTCACATTGATGGCGCCGACCTTTTTTCACCGGTGGACCCGCGACAGCAGTATGGCTAGGCGGCGGGCTTACGGGGCCCTCGGCGCCGAGTTCTTGGACGCCGTCCAAGGCTTGGGCACTCTGAAGGCCTTCGGGCAAAGCAAAGCCAGGGGCCGTCTGCTGGCAGACGGCGCGAGACATTTGTACCGAAAGACCATGGGAGTCGTGGCCGCAGACTCGGCCACCAGCGCCCTGACAATTCTGGGTATCTCGGCGGGGGCTGCGGTTGCATTGGCTTCGGGCGCCTTCCGGGTCAGCGACGGCAGCCTGGAACTACGGCCATTGCTGATCGTGTTGATGCTGGGGGTGGAAATATTCCGGCCGCTGCAGGAGTTGGTATACCTTTACCACGAGGGCTTGATGGCTATGTCCTCCGCCGAAGGTATTTTCGACATTCTGGATTCGCCTGTAGAGGTAAAAGAGCCGGCCGGGTCCTCAAGAGCAAGTAAACAAGAAGAGCCTCAACTGACTCCGGAAATACAGTTCGAGGAGGTCGATTTCGCTTACAACCGAGGGAAGCGGCCGGCATTGCATGGGGTCTCGTTTACATTGGGGGCCGGTGAGACCTTGGGACTGGTCGGTCCCAGCGGGGCCGGGAAGTCCACGGTAGTCTGGCTATTGCTCAGGTTCTTCGATCCTCAAAATGGCCGAGTGCTCTTGGGCGGCCGCGACCTCCGGGAGTTGCCTCTGGCTTTCCTGCGGCAACACATCGCTGTGGTCACCCAAGATACCTATTTATTTCACGGAACGGTGGCCGACAATCTGCGTTTCGGCAATCCCGATGCAACTCAGGATGAGCTAGAGATTGCGGCCCGGGCTGCCAATGCCCACCAGTTCATCATGGAGTTGCCCTCGGGATACGACACCATGGTCGGTGAGCGGGCAATTCGTCTATCCGGCGGACAGAAACAACGCATCGCCATTGCTCGCGCTCTGTTGAAAGACGCGCCCATCTTGGTCCTGGATGAAGCCCTATCCAGCGTCGACGCAGAGAACGAAACAGTGATCCAGGAGGCCCTGGAACGACTCATGGAGGGCAGGACCACTATGGTCATTGCCCACCGCTTGTCCAGTGTGATCAACGCCGACCGCATCCTGGTCCTGGACGATGGGAAGCTGATCGAGTCGGGCAGTCACCATGAGCTAACGGCCATGGGAGGCGCCTATGCCTTGCTTATGGCCCAACAGCAGGAGACTCCGGTCCAAGAAGCGATGGTCGCAACTTTGGAGCGTGAAGCAACCGGAAGCGGACGGGAATCCGGCAACGACGCTCACCAAGGGACGGGGAGCATTGGGCTGTCCGGACCTGCCCCAAGCGGAGACGGGCATCAGTGGATTCCCCAGGAAGGTCAACAAGCAACCGTGACCCCTGGCAAAGCTATTGGGATTTTTACGGTGTGGGCCCGGTTGCTTTCCCTGGTCCGGCCTTGGTGGGGCGAACTGGCGCTTACCTTTGTCCTGGGCCTGGGCCACCACGGTTCCATTATCGGAGTGGGGGTCATTAGCGCGCTGTTGGTGGGAGCAGTTATCACCGGAGGCGGGCTAACGCTTTGGCTGGTTCTGTTGGGAGTCTTCGTTCCGATGGTGGCGGTTTTTACTTGGGCCGAGTCGTGGATGTCTCACGATCTTGCTTACCGGTTGTTGGCCGAAATGCGCTTGGACCTCTACAACAAGCTGGACCCCTTGGCCCCCGCATACCTGGTGCGAAGACGCTCG
This sequence comes from Dehalococcoidia bacterium, assembly GCA_965197565.1. GTDB lineage: Bacteria > Chloroflexota > Dehalococcoidia > Lucifugimonadales > UBA3495. The sequence continues at coordinate 262,306 of CBDANK010000002.1, read as the reverse complement.
GGAGACTTGGTCAGCATCGTCGGCGGCGACATAGAGACGGTAGAGTATTTCTTTGGCCACACGATCACTCCGATCTTCGTAGCCATACTGATACCGGCGGTGGTACTGGGCACTCTGGGGGTTATCGCTTGGCCGCTGGCCTTGATCCTTGCCCCCTTCCTGTTGGCGGTGGCGGTGAGTCCGTTCTTTGCCCAGAAACGGTCGGAACGGCTGGGGGAGGAGGTGCGGGAACGCATCGGTGGCGTACACGCTCACATGGTGGACAGCATACAGGGCCTGCGGGAGATCTCGGCCTTTGGCCGGGGTCCATCGCGCACCGGCGAGATGGTGGCTAACGGCTGGAGATTTGCTTACTGGCAACTCCGGTTTCTGAAAGAGAGGGCTTTCCAGTTTGGGCTCATCGAAGCCATGACGGCTTTAGGGGGGCTGGCCGTCTTGGCCCTGGGCCTTTGGATCAGGATTCAAGGAGACATTACCCGTCCCCAGCTTATTCTGGCGGTAGTTCTTTCTGTGGCGGCCTTCGCCCCCATTGCCGACATTGCTAGGACCATGAAGCAGTTGATGGAAACCCTGGCCTCTGCCCGCCGGCTGTTTGCGGTCCACGATGAGCCGGTGCCGGTAATAGACGGCGCCGGGGTGGACTATAAAGCGGACGGACGGTCTCCCGCCGTTCCCTCCATCTGTTTCGAAACCGTTGGCTTTTCCTATGGTCCGGGCGAACCGCAAGCGTTGCACGATGTAAGCTTCACCGTCGAAGCCGGGCAGACTGTGGCGTTGGTGGGACGGTCCGGAGCCGGCAAAACCACCTGCGCCAACCTGCTGATGCGTTTTTGGGACCCCGGCCACGGGCGTATTCTGCTGGGCGGGAACGACCTGCGGGACTTCGGCTTGGACCATCTTAGAGAACAAATCGCCCTGGTAACCCAAGATACCTACTTGTTCAACGCCAGCATCCGAGAGAACCTTCGTCTGGGCCAGCAGGATGCCGACGACGCCGATATCGAAGCCGCCGCCCGGCAGGCCAATGCCCACGACTTCATTACCGCCTTCCCTGACGGGTATGACACTTTGGTGGGAGAACGGGGAATGCAACTTTCCGGGGGGCAGAGGCAACGGGTTTCCATTGCCCGTGCTTTACTGAAAAACGCCCCGTTGCTGGTGCTCGACGAAGCCACTTCCCACTTGGACGCAGTGAATGAGCAGCAGGTCCGCCAGGCCCTGGAGCGGCTGATGGAAGGGCGCACCACGTTGGTCATCGCCCACCGTTTGTCCACCATACGCGACGCCAATCGGATTGTGGTCTTGGACGGAGGCCGTTTGGTGGACCAAGGCAGCCATCAAGAGCTTCTGGAGGGCCAAGGTTTGTACGCCCAGTTGGTGGCCGCCCAACTGGTGGCCTCCTTGGCAAAGCCTGTGGAGGATGGAGACGGTCATCATCACCTTGGCCCCAGCTTCGAACCCTGGAAGCATGAAACCGGTCATGGTCATCATCACTAACAAGACCCATCAATAAAGGGGAACCATGTTACATCCACTCCCCCATCAACGGGGGCCGGGAGAATCAATAGTCCAGCTACAAGGCGTTTCCTGCGGCTACGGCGGCCAGGAAGTGCTGTCCGAAGTAAGCTTAGACATCATGCAGGGCGATTTCATAGGGCTCCTTGGTCCCAGCGGATCGGGCAAAACTACTCTGCTGAGGACGGTCTTGGGAGCTGTCGACATCTACTGCGGGCAAGTATTGGTGGAGGGCGCCTCTACCGGCCGCAAGCGGCCCAGAGTGGGCTACGTGCCCCAGTTGGAAACCATCGACTGGAACTTCCCGGTAACGGTCCGAGAGGTGGTCATGATGGGCCGCACCATGGACAACCGCTTCTTCCCTTGGTACCGCCGTCAAGACCGGATGCTGGCCGATGAGATGATGGAACGCTTGGGGATCTCCCACCTGGCCCGGAGGCATATACGGGAGCTCTCGGGAGGGCAACAGCAGCGGGTATTTCTGGCCAGGGCCCTAGTCAGCAGCCCGCGCATACTGCTCTTGGATGAGCCTACCTCCGGAGTAGACATCAAAACCAGGGACGATGTGATGCACTTGCTCCACGAGCTTAATCATCAAGGCATCACTATCATTATGACCACCCACGAGATAAACGCCGTGGCCGTCCATCTGCCCTGGGTGATCTGTCTGAACGGACGAGTTCTAGCCGAGGGGCCGCCGTCCCACATTATAACCCCCGAGACCCTCAAGCTCACATACGGGGCCGAAATGCCGGTGATTCACTACCAGGGAATGACGCTGGTGGCCGAGAGCCCTCACTTGTTCGGCTGGAGCAGCCAGAAACCGGAGGTGGAGGAAGCGGATTCGGGGGAGGAAGCAGACCTGGCAAAGGAAGTCGAGTATGCTTGAGCCCTTCGAGTACTCCTTCTTTGTCCGGGGGTTGGCGGCGGCCACCCTGGTGGGAGGCTTGTGTGGGCTCATTGGGGTGTACATCGTGCTGCGGAGGATGGCCTATATCGGCCACGGATTGTCTCACGCGGTACTGGGCGGCGCCGTGGCCAGCTACGTAATGTCCTTCAATTTTTACCTGGGCGCCACTATTTGGGGCTTCCTTTGCGCCCAACTCATCGCTCTAACCACGCGGAAAAGAAAAATCGGGGCCGATGCAGCCATCGGCGTGATTACGACGGCCAGCTTTGCTTTGGGCATTGTTCTGATCAGCCGGTACAAGTCCTTCACCCGAGACTTCGACGCCGCTCTGTTCGGCAATATCCTGGGAGTCAGCGGAGGAGACCTTTTGGCCATCTCCGTGGTGGTCGCGGCCGCAAGCCTTATCCTCTTCATTGGCTACAAACACTTCCTGTTCGCTACTTTCGACGTGGAAGTGGCCCGCTTCTACGGAGTGCCCACCGGTTGGATTGAAACCCTGTTCTCCCTGGTGCTGGCCGGGACCATAGTGGTGTCTATGCAGGTCCTGGGGGTTTTGCTCATCGCGGGAGCCACGGTGATCCCTCCCATAATGGCCCGGCTGCTCACCGACAGCTTCAAGAATGTAGTGATTCTATCCACCGCCTTGGGAGCATTGTGCGGCTTCGCCGGAATCTACTTGAGCTATTTTGTGGACGTTTCCTCAGGGGCCACCGTGGTGCTGGTGGAGGCGGCGTTGTTCTCTCTTGTCATGGTCTACACCAGCGTCAAAGGCCGGCTTTCTTTGCCCGGTAGGCAAGGGTCCAGAGTCCCGGCCCTAGACCGGGGGGAACCGGGCTCTATGGACTGATAAAATCCCCTCTTTGAATCCCAAATGAGGATATTGTCTGCCGGTCCGGGCTGCGGCAGGTCCATGTTTCAAATTTCGGCTTGAGCCTCCGGTGGACGCCGGTCTATAATCCACTCCCATGCAGATTAAAGAATTGGGCGAATTCGGCGTCATCGAGATGCTAAACGCCATGATTGTGGAGCAGCGGACCCAAGCTGATAACGCTTGGGCTTCCGGCTTTCACCTCTTGGTGGACACCGGCGACGATACCGCCGCTTGGAAGACGGCCGAGGCCACCCAGCTATTTACCACCGACACGGTGGTAGAGGGGGTGCACTTCACTCGAGATACAACCCCTTGGAATGACTTGGGATGGAAGTCGCTGGCCTCGAACATCAGCGATATCGCTGCTATGGGCGGTTTTCCGCAGTACGCTCTGGTTACTCTTGGATTGACGCCGGAGACGGAGGTTGACGACATCCGGGAGTTGTACCAAGGTATGCTCCGGATCGCCAACACCTATGGCGTCGCTCTAGTGGGAGGCGATATGGTACGCTCGCCCACAGTGTTTATCACCATCGGCCTAACCGGTGTCCATCCGGGGCGGCCCATGCTGAGGACCGCCGCGCAAGTGGGAGACCAGATCGCCGTCACTGGCCCGGTGGGAGGTTCCGGCGGCGGGCTTCAATTGATGTTGGACAATTCTGAGCTATCCGGCGAGGCGGCGGACTACTTGCGGCGGCGCCACCGGCATCCTGAGCCGGCGGTGGCTCAAGGTAGAATCCTGGCCGGTCATGGGGTGAGCGCCGCTATGGACCTGAGCGACGGGCTGACCGATGACCTTTCCAAGCTTTGTTTGGCCAGTGGCGTGGCGGCCCGCGTGTACGTTGACCGGGCGCCGGTGCATCCCCTGCTAAAGCGGGCCTTTCCGGACAATTTTCATGAATTTGCGCTCAACGGAGGAGAGGACTACGTTCTGCTGTTTACGGCGGCTCCCGAATTGATGCAAACGGTATTGCCTTTATTGCCCGTCGGGGCTGCGGCCATCGGAGAGGTTCTGGCTGGGGAACCGGGCCAAGTGCGCTTGGTTGACTCTTCCGGTGTAGAAAAGGTGGCTCCCCGAGCCGGATGGGACCACTTCGGGTAAAGATGGACCGTCCCCTTCGCATCCAGACTGCCAGTGCCCAAGAGACCCAAGAGATGGGCCGGATCATCGGTCGGCAGGCTCAACCGGGCGACGTTTATTTGCTGACCGGCCCCTTGGGCTCCGGGAAAACCTGCTTGACCCAAGGAATAGGCCGTGGATTGTGCCTTCAAGAAGAGGTGCGAAGCCCCACTTTTGTCCTGATGACGCGGCGTCAAGGGCGGCTGATGCTACACCATTTGGACCTGTACCGCATCGACAACCCTTGGGAGGTATGGGACCTGGGAGTGGATGAGCAGTTGTTTGACCAGGGAGTGTGTGTCGTGGAGTGGGCCGACAAGGCAGCGGACCTGTTCCCGGTGGAGAGCTGTTGGATCGCCTTGGATTACGGTCACGACGAGGACAGCAGAATCGCGGTCGTCTCGGCAACGTCAGCCCGGTTTAGGGAGCTTCGAGAGTGTCTGGCCGCTGCCTTCCCCCTGGCCGAGGAGGTCTTCTAATCCGTGCTATTGGCGGTTGATACTTCCACCAGATATGCCGGGGTGGCCGTATGCCAGGAAGGCCGGGTACTATCCTGCCGTTCTTGGTACTCGGCGGTGAACCACACGACGGAGCTGATGCCCGCGGTTGCCCAAGTCCTGCGCCAACATGGCCTGGCGGTTAGTGATTTGAATGGAATAGCGGTGGCTCTGGGTCCGGGGGGGTTCAGTGCTTTGAGAGTGGGAATGAGTGTGGCAAAGGGGTTGGCAGTCACCGCTGGGACGCCGGTGACGGGGGTGGGGACGCTGGACTTGGAGGCTTACCCCTACCTACAATCGGGCTTGCCGGTGTGCGCCATCCTGGACGCTGGCCGGAGCGAGGTTGCGTCTGCGCTATTTGGGCCGGACGGCCTGCGCATAAGGGAGGATATGGTATGCGCCGCCGAGGAATTGGTTGACTCCACTAAAGAGTCTACATTGTTTTGCGGGGAAGCAGTGTCAAACTGGGGCGGGTTAGTCCGGGAGCGTTTAGGCCCTTTAGCCGTAGTGGTAGGCCCCGCGCCAGCCCAACGGGTCTGGACCCTATGCGAGTTGGGTTGGAAACGCCTCGCCGAGGGTCAAGTGGCGGACCTAGCTATGTTGCAGCCCACCTATCTCCGTATGCCCAGCATCGGAGGCCCAAAGCGTCGGGACCGGGTTCCCCAACAGTCTTAGCGGCGAACTTAATCCGCTAAGGAACACGCAAAGAGTGCTGAGAATAAAGTTGCTCTCCGGTGTCGGCGCTCTCTGCCATGAATAGTCGGACGGAGATTATGGAGAGAACTTTAGTCTTGGTGAAGCCCGACGGGGTGCAGCGGGGCCTGGTTGGAGAAGTGGTTTCCCGGCTGGAAAGACGGGGTCTCAAGCTGGCGGCCATGAAGCTGATGCGGGTGGATGAAGCCCTGGCCCGGCGGCATTACGCCGAACACGTGGACCGGCCTTTCTTCCATGGGCTGGTGGAGTTCATTACTTCGGGGCCGTTGGTGGCCATGGTGTGGGAGGCGGACAATGCGGTGGAGGCAGTCCGCAAGACCATGGGTGAGACCAGTCCCGCGGCGGCGGGACCTGGGACCATCCGGGGAGACCTGGCCTTGGACATCGGTAGGAACTTGGTGCACGGTTCAGACAGCCTGGAATCGGCCCAGCGAGAGGTGGGGCTGTTTTTCGCCCACGAGGAGATTTTCGATTACAGCCGGAGTACGGACCCGTGGATCAAAGAACCCTGACCACTTGGGGAGCTCGGGACCACAATCGCTCGAGGTGATAGTACTCCCGCTCTTCCGGGCCGAATATGTGCACTATCACATCGCTGAAGTCCAGCAACACCCAACCTGAAGCGGGAGTCCCTTCCCGGTGAAAACGGCTCACCTGCTCATGTTTCAGGGCTTGGGTGATGTCTTCCTCTAAGGCTTCTATTTGCCGCGAAGAATCTGCCGACATGATGACGAAGTAGTCGGCAAATGGGGCCACACCGCGCAAGTCCAACATCACGATGTCGGCGGCCAGCTTATCAGAGGCTAACTCAACAACCAGTCGGGCCAATTCTGTCGAATCCAGGTTTGTCACTCCTGCCGGTGTGATATGATGGCGATAACTGGAGTATAATTCCCGGCCAAATGACGGTCAACTGAAATGAGGCCAATGGAGGTTCCCATGCGCTGTTGGGCCGCTAGTCTTAAGACGAAGCTGGTCGCTTTGCTCCTTGCCGCAAGCGTATTCGCCCTCGCTTGCGGCGGCGGTGCAGAGGCTAATCCGGAAAGGCTGGTCCCGGCGGGGTCAAACTTGATAGCCAAAGTAGATGTGGCGGGAATCCTTGACAGCGATGCCGTGGCGTCCGTTATCGCCTCTTTTCCAATGGATGAAGCCGACCCTCAATCCCTGGATGAATTGTTGGAGCAAGCCGCCAGTGAAACCGGAATCGATTTCCGGCAGATTTCCCAGTCCGTAGCTTTTTTTGACCTCTCCCGGATGGATGATTTTGGTGGAATCATCATCAAGGGCGCCTTCGATGAGGCCGCTATCGTAGAAGCCTTGGAAGAACAGGGTAGCTCCGTGGACACCCTGGCCTACAAAGGCCGGCAGGTCCACAGCTTCGACGGCGGCGATGAGACGAGCCTGGCTTTTCTAGAGGGCGACAACGTGGTCTTGGGGACTATGGAAGGTGTAAAGGCCGTAATCGACGTTCAAGAGGGTGATCTTCAAGGGGTATCAGGCGCTGTGCCGGATGCCCTCGACGAGTTGGGCCAAGGGCTCTTGAGTTTAGCGGTTGAGATACCCAGAGAAGACCTCCAGGACCAGTTGTCGGACCTAGTCGATATCCCCTTGGGCGATACCCCGTTTTTGGAAGACGGCGGCCTAGCGTTGCCTGCCATCCTTGAGCCGCTGCAGGACATTGAACTCCTGGGGTTGGCTGTGGCCCAAAACGGGCAGAACCTGGCCCTACGAGTAAATCTGCACTTCGGCAGCGAGGACTCGGCCTCCTCCGCCGGGGACTTCTTGGAAGGGACATTGACGCTGCTTTCCGGCTTGGTTCCGGATGATGACGTCCAAGAACTGTTGGAAAACCTCGAGGTGAGCACTGCCGGCAGCGTCTTGACTTTGCGGTTTGAGGCGACCGCCTCTGAGATTGAGAGATTGGTCGAAGGCTTAGAAGACTTCTAGGCCGGGCCATGCTTCTCCGCCAGGGTTTTTAGGTCGAGCCGAAACGCTCCCTTAAGCCTCCGGAGACCTGCTGGCACGCCCCTATACCTGCTCCCGTACCGCGTCCACTCCACCCTGCCGCAACCTCGCGGTTTTCGATGTAACTGTTCAGAGTTAGTGAGCGCACTGACCGGGAACCGCTCATCCTGAGCGCAGCGCAGCGGAGTCGAAGGACCGATTCCCCTCAAATCTGATCAGTTACTTTTCGATAACCGCCTTGGTTTAACCTGGGTCTTTTACGGGTCTTTTAGAGGAGTTGTTATCTCAGCCCTAATAAGACACGGCATGGACGGCCGGGCGGGTCGATATAGCTGGCGACGAGCGCCGTTGCCGTGTCTTGGTGGCGGCGAAGGGTCACTCGGACTCGGCGTGCTGCCAGCCCGAACCGAACGTCATCCCGTCCTGGCTGACCACCCAGACGCGCAGGGACTCCGTGGTGACCCAGTTGCCCTCTGCGGTGGCCTCGAACGTATCCGTGCCGAGCACGTCTTCAAGACTCTCCCCAACCATCTCCTTGTCGTAGTGGTCTATGATCGTGCCGCTTTCGTCGGCTATAAACGCGAACCAGTCTCCTTCAACGTTGTCGGCGCTGTTGTAGTAGGCGATAGCCGCGCGCAGTCCCGCGAAATCGATCTCGGGGCTGGCGAAGTACGCGATGGTTCCCTCCAGCCCTACTTGACGGAACACGTGGGCGGCTGTGGCGACCAGGGCCTTGGTGAATTCGTCGGCGTTGATATACCAACCGGAGGCGAACAACAGCCCGTCGCGCCGCACCACCCAGACGTTCTTCAGCTCAAGCTCGCCGCTGTAGTCGGAACCGAGACTGCCACTCTCCGGGTTCCTGAACACGTAGGACACCCACTTGCCCTCCTCGGTGGCAGACAGCATCTCCGGCCCGAAGTTGTAGCCGTTGGCGTCGGTGCCCACCCAGCCCTTCACGTCCAACCCCAAGCGTTGGACGTCGGGATGCCCGATGACCGTATCGTTCTCGTCTATGATGAACGCATACCACTGGCCGTCGATGCTCTCTGGGCGGTTGTAGTAGGCGAGGGTCGCGTCGAGTCCCTCTGACTCGTATCTGACGATGGCGTTGTCCACGAAGAACTTGGTGTACTCGGCGGGGGCGGACCTGGGGGGAATGGAAGCGACCACGCTTCGCGCTATCAGCTCGGTCTCAGCGCGGCCAGGTCCGGGTCTGGGGATACCCGCTATCGCCCCCTGGATGACCTGTTCGGCCTCAGCGCGGGTGAGTCCGGGTTCTGGTTCGGGCGCAGCCGCGATGGCGTCTTGTACGATTCGTTCAACCTCGCCTCTGGAGAGGCCGGGTTCCGGCGGCGCTGGGGCGTCCGGCAACTCCGCTCGCACTATCTCCTCGACCTCAGCGCGGGACAGCGCTGTATCCCCGCCGCCGCAGGCTATCCCCAGAACTGCAACCAGCATCGGTAATAGGATCGCCGCCGCGACTTTCTTGAACGCTCTGTTAATCATGTGCAGCCTATCTTCATCCGTTATCGTCTGCGGTAGTTGAACGCCGGGTTCTCGGCACTCGCCTCGGGGTCCGCGGAGTCATCTCCGGCTCCGGCTTACGCCTGTCCGCTGTCTCCCGCCTCACTGGTCTAGGCCGCGGCTGTGCAAGCATCAGAGGCCGCCGTAGCCGCTCACCTTGTGGCGGGAGTCGGCGGCAACGGCATTGTGGGTCAGGTCTGCCGCGTTTTCTGCGTCATCCCGGATGCTGCCACTGTTCAGCCTCAGCTTGTTGGCGTTGACCGCCACGCCGTCGGCGTCAACGTCTCCAACCTCTATCCTGTACGTGAAGAACACGACGGAGCCATCGGACCTCCGGTAATCGGCCTGCCGGGCCGCGCCGTCGAAGTCCAACTCCAGTTGGGGAACACCGCTCACTGTTACATCCTCGCTGAAGGCCACCCTTACGTGAATACTCTCACCGGTGCCGTAGGTGTCATCCGCTCTCGGAAGGGACGTGATGCGGACGGAAGAGATGATCGGTGGTCCGTCTTCATCCTCCTGGACGCCCGGATGCTCAGGAGGCGTGGATGATTCGTCAGCCCATATAGCGTGCCCCGCCAGGTCCTCTTGGGCGGCGTAGCTCATGTTCGCGTAGATTTCTTCCCCCGAGTCCCCGGCCGGAGCTGCGATGATGTTGCGGCCGCCCAGTCCGGTGTCCTTGGAACTCAAGATGGTCACGCCGTTACTGTCCTGGTCGCCCTCCTGTACCGTGTACTCGAACAAAAGGTCCCGGCTAGACCTTGTAGTCCCCAGCCTCTCATAGTGGGCGCTCCTGTATTCGGGGCCTCCGGGCCGTCGAGCTCGAGCCCGACGTACACTTCCGGTGACCGCAGCACCACCACGGGTTCACTGAACGTCAATCTGACTTTTATGTCGTCCCCGATTCGATAGGCTGTCCCGTCGGCGGGCCTGGAGACTATGCTCACGTCCGTCACGTAGGGACGCCCGTCCACCATCTGCCCGGAGAGGTTATCCTGGCTCGGATAAGTGTGGTCGGCCGGTACTAGCTCGTCTGGAAAGCTAATATCCGCATATCTCCCGTCCGTATAGTCAAAGCGTTGAAAAGCGATTGTGCCCTCGCCCAGCCCCGTAGTGCTGGAACCTACGATGGTCAAGCCGTTGACGTCGTCGTCCTCCGGCTGCACCACGTACTCGAAGTCCAGAATGGTGTCGTAGGGGTGGCCTTCGGTGTATGCGGCCTCCCGCAGCCAGAGGTCGCCCGGCGGCAAGGTGAGAATGCTTCTGTCCGCCGGGCTGTCGCCGCGGAGGCCAAGCCGGAGTTTGACAGTTGGGTCGCCCAGGACCTGCACCGGGTGGCTGAAGGCCACCTGCGCCTCGATTCTCTCCCCGGCCCGGTAAGTCGCGCCGTCATCCGGCCTGGAAACGACTTCGACGCTGTCTACTTGGGGCGGCCTGCCGTCCACCCGCTGGCGCGTGGAGGAGATGTTGCTCTGGCCCTCATATTCGTGGGAGGCGTCGACGTCCAGTTCGTCGGACAGATACTTGATGGCGCCCTCGCCCATGCCATTGCGGGACGAGGAGACGATGGTGATGCCGTTGGCGTCCTCGTCGCCCTCCCACACGACGTAGTAAAAGCTGAGGGTATCGGTGCCGCTGCCCCTCCGGTAGGTGGCTGTCCGCTCGTTGGGGTCGTTCTGCCAGTTATTGGGATTGCTGGGGTCGCCTTCGATGCCGAGCCGTAGCTTTACAAAAGGCTCGCCGACCGTCTTGACGGGGAGGTCGAAGGTTACGTCTATTTCGACAACCTCGCCAATTCGGTAGGCCATACCGTCCTCCGGGCTGGAGATTATCCCTACGTCCGCGACCCTCGGGGCGTCGTCGTCCACGATGGTGATGGTGCAAGACACACTGAAGCCATCACCTCTGGCCCCGAGCCTGAACGTCTCGTTGCCCTCCACCAGCGAGTCTTCCTTGGTCTCCATGCCTATGCGCATACGGCCCACGCTGGTCTCATGGAAGCTGGACGCTTGTCTCCGGTTGTCCTTCGGATAATAGTCGTCCTCCCCGGCAGATTCCGGGTAGGTGGTCCAATACGCCGTTCTGTCGAAGCCGGGGGTCCAGTTCAGCTGGGCCGTGGCGCGGGTCCCTTCGCTGATCTTACTGGGACAGTCCAAGCGATAGTCGGCGTAAGCCGGGGAGGGGTCCAGGGCGAACAGGCCGGCCAGCGCGGCCAGGACCGCCAGCACCGGGAGTACCGACAGCCCCGAAACACCTCTTCTTCTGTTCATCATCGTCTTTGCCCCCTATGGTGGACCTGGTCCGAAATGGCGCGTAGAGGACTCACCCTCCATCTCTACAGTCCGCCGGAACCCTTCACCCGGTGGTCCGGAAGGCTGGCTCCCACGTTGTCGAGTCCGGCCAGGCTGAGATTCGCCTCGACGGACGTGTCGGCCTCCCTCAAAATCCTGCCGCCATGCAGCTGGGATGCGCCGGTGTCGGGGATTTTGAAGCCGTTGGTGTCGCTGTCGCCGGGCTGCACCACGTAGGAGAACCGCAGCCTCTCGCTCCCATTGCCGCTCCTGTACTCGGCGAGCTGCTCCACGCCATCCAATCGGATAATGAGCGACGGGGTATCCTCCACCCGGACCCGGTCGTCGAAGGTCAACTCGATTTCGATGGCCTCGCCAGACCTGTAGACCTTGCCCTCCGCCGGTGAGGATGTAACGTCAACAGCCGTGACGTAAGGGCGCCCGGCCACGGCGTGCCCCTGCCGCGGGGAGCCGACATTGGCATGTCGGTTCAGGCTGTCCCGGTCCACGTCCCAAGGCAGGTGCGCCGACTGAAGCTTGCCGGACTCCGAGCTGAGGCCGTTGGTCCGGATGACGATGCCGTCGTCGTCTTGGTCGTAGGGCCGCACGGCATAGGAGAAGCGTATCGTCTCCGTGCCGCTGCCGGAGGCATAGACGGCATCCCGCAAATAATCCCTCCCGCCGAGGTCTTCTGCGGCATCCGCGCTGCGCACCAGCAGGCCCAGGATCGGCTTGCCCACCGCCTTGACCTTGCCGTTGAAGGTGACGTCTATCTCGATGCTCTCGCCCCGGCGGTAGGCCCGGCCGTCGGCAGGGGAGGACGCGATCTCCACGTCCGTGATCACGGCCCGCCCGGTGGCTATGCGCTGACCGGGGATGCTCCGCTGCACGTGGGGCGAGGTGCCGCGGTCGAACCGGTGCAAGGCGTCCAGGTCCCATAGGGAGCTTTCGGCGGGCTTGATGGTCCCCTCGCCCAGCCCGGTGTCGTCGCTCTCCGAGACGATGAACCCGTTGTTGTCGTTGTCGCCGGTCTGCACTATGTAGGAGAAGGTGAGGGTCTCGGGGCCGTTGCTGCCCACGTAGGGGGCGGAGCGGACCGTGAAGTCTTGGAGAGGAGCGCCGCCGTGGCGGATGTCGAGGGTGAGGGCGGGTTCGCCCACCACGCGGACGGGTTTGTCGAAGACGACTACGACGAAGATGGGGTCGCCGACCCGGTAGCCTTGGCTCTGGGCCGGCGTGGAAGTGACCCGTACGCGGGTCACGGTGGGCAGAGCGGCATCCACCTCCTGGCCGGGCAGGCTGCGCCCGAACAGCTCGTGGCTCTCGATGGTGCTCAGATTAGCCGAAACGCCGTAGGTCTGCGGCGCGTGGATGCTGCCCCCCTCCAGCTTCCGGATGGCAAGCCCGTTGGTGTCCGAGTCGCCGAGCTGGATGGCGTAGGAGAAGCGCAGCTTGTTGGTGCCGCTGCCGGAGGTATAGACGGCCTTGCGCAGGTACTTGGCATCGCGGCCGTCCACCTCCGGGTTGTTCACCCGCAATCGAAGCTTGGGCGCGCCCTCTACCGCGACGAGGCCGTTGAAGGTCAGGTCAAACTCCACCGTCTCGCCTAGGCGGTACGCCGCGCCGTCGGCGGGGGAGGACACGATCTCTACGTCGCTTATGCTGGGCCGTCCGGTGGCTATGCGTTGACCGGGGATGCTCCGTTGCACGTGCGGCGAGGTGTTGCGGTCGAACCCGTGCAGGGCGTCCCAGTCCCATAGGAAGCTGTCGGTGGGCTTGATGGTCCCCTCGCCCAGCCCGGTGTTGTCGCTCTCCGAGACGATGAACCCGTTGTCGTCGTTGTCGCCGAACTGCACCACGTATTTGAAGGTAAGAGTATTGGCGGTGTTGCTGCCCAAGTAGGAGGCGGAGCGGACGGTGTAGTCCTGGGGAGGAGCGCCGCCGTGGCGAATGTCGAGGGTGAGGACGGGTTCGCCCACCACGCGGACGGGTTTGCTGAAGGTAACGACGACGAGGATGTTTTCACCGGCCTGGTAGCCTTTGCTCTGGGCCGGCGTGGAGACGACGCGCACGTCGGTCACCGTGGGCACGGCGGCGTTCACCTTGTGGCCGGGCAGGCTGTGCCCAACCAGGGGAGCGTTAGCCAGGCTGGCCTGGTCTATGTCCCAAGGCAGGTGGTGGGCTTGGATTCTGCCGGGACTGAAATCGGCAAACCCGTCGTTCATTATGGCTAGGCCGTTGCTATCCTCGTCGCCGAACTGGACTTCATAGACGAAGCGCAGGGTATCGGCGCCGCTGCCGGAGACGTAGACGGCTTTCCGCACGTAGGCGCTGTCGCCGCGGTCTGCCGTCCACCCGCAGCCCAAGCACGGGCGCGTCCACCGCCTTGACCTTCCCGTTGAAGGTGACGTCTATTTCCACCCTTTCGCCCGGCCCGTAGGTCTCGCCGTCGGCCGGGGATGACACTATGGCGACACCGGTGACGACGGGCCGCCCCGTAGCTATGAGCTGGCCCGGAATGCTCTGTTGCACGTGGGGCGAGGTGCTGCGGTCGAAGGCGTGGAAGGCGTTCCTGCCTCGGTGTCCCGGTACGTCGGCCTTGATTGTGCCTTCGCCCAGCCCGTGGCGGTCTCTCTCCGAGACGATGAAGCCGTTGTTGTCGTTGTCGCCCACCTGCACGGTGTAGGAGAAGCGCAGCGTGCCGGTGCCGCTTCCGCTCACGTAGGGGGCGGAGCGGACCGTGAAGTTGCGGGGAGGAGCGCCGCCGTCGCGAATGTCCAGGGTGAGGGCGGGTTCTCCCGTCACGCGGACCGGGTGGTTGAAGGTCACGTCTATCTCGATCTCCTCGCCGGCCCGGTAGGCCTCCCCGTCGGGCGGTGTGGAGACCACCCGCACGTCGGTTACGCCGGGGTCATTGTCCACAATGATGATGGTGCATTTGAGCCCGGATTTATCGATCCTGAGCCCGAAAGTCTCGTCTTCCTCGATGAGGTCGTCTTCGATGGTGTATAAGCCTTCGCGCATACGTCCCACGGTTGACTCGTGAACGCTGGAGCCCGATGTTTTGTTCAGGGGCTTATAATCATCCGCCTCGGCGGTGAGACCTTCTTCGTCATGAAAGGTCTCCCAACGTACATCAAAGCCCGATGGTACTGAGGCATGGTGTCTCACCTGGGCCGGCTGGCTTTCCCCTTCCAGAATCCGGTCCGGGCACTCCAAGTGGTAACGGCCGGCGTACGCCGGGCCGGGGCCCGGCAGGACCAGCTGCCATATCAGGACGGCCAGCGCCGCGGCCGCCAGGAGCGGCCACTTCATCCACCCGCGTATGCTCATCACATTCTTCAAGGCGGGCCCTTCTTTCCAATCCTTTATAGCGCCCTATCTATGGTGGCGGCTCGGCTGAAGAACACCCATACCTCGACGGAGTCCCCAGCCTGGCCCTACAGTCCGCCGTGATGATCCACCCTGCGGCCGGGATGGAAGAGAATGGCGTCATGGGTCAGATCCGCGGCGTTGCCATCGGCGTCTCGAATGGAGCCCCCGTTCAGCCTCAGGCTGTTCGCCCCGATGGCGATCCCGTCAGCGTCCGTGTCCCCCACCCGCACTTGGTATTCGAAGTACACACTGTCCGGAGGCACCACGGCACCTGGGCCCCATTCGTAGGGATTGGCCCATTTGTCCGCCCCGTCGAAGTCTAACCTCAACTTAGGCCTTCCTCTGACGGTCACGTCCTCGCTGAAATCTACCCTCACCCTCACAGAATCCGCGTTTCTGTAGGTCTCGTCGCTCCCGGGGTTGCTGACTATTTTGACGAGGATGACGGCCGGCGCTTCGACGCCGGTGTCCACGTCGGGCCTCGCTATGCTCTCCCCCGACCAGTCCACCCGGTGTTCGGGCAGGCTGCGATTCACCAGGTCGCGTCCGTTAAGGCTGCCGCGCTCCGCGTCGACGGGCACGTGCGCCGCCCTAATCTTGCCCCCCCGCAAGCCGTTGCTCCTGATGGCAAGGCCGTCGGTATCCACGTCGCCGGGCTGTATCTCGTAGGAGAAGCGCAGCGTCGCTGTGGTGCTGCCGCCGTCATAGCTGGCCTCTCGCCAGTTGTCGGGGTCGTTGCCGCCCGAACCTGCGTTGTTCAACCGCAGCAGGAGCACCGGGTCACCCTCCGTCTTGACCTTGCCGTTGAAGGTGACGTTTATCTCCACGTCCTCCCCCTCGCGGTAGGCCGCGCCGTCAATAGGAGACGACGCAAAAGCAACTCCGGTGACCCGGGGCCCGCCGGTGGATATTCGGTGCAAGGGAAGGTTGGCTCCGACGTGGGCGGACGTGTCGTCGTCGAAATTGTGGAAGGCGTCCACGTCCAGGTGGTCCGGTTGGGCCGACTTGATGGTCCTCGCGCGCAGCCCGGCAGGGCCGATCGATGGGATGGAGACGCCGTTGTCGTCGTTGTCGCCGGCCTGCACCTGGTAGGCGAAGCGCAGCACGTTGGTTCCACTGCCGCTCGCGTAGCGAGCCTTAACGGTATTGTCGCCAATGTGCAGGCGCAGGGCGGGGTTGCCCACCACCCGCACCTCTGAGCTGAAGGTCAGGTCAACTTCGATCCTCTCGCCGACGCGGTACGCTCGGCCGTCGGCGGGACTGGAGACCACCCCTACGTCCGTCACGCCCGGGTCGTTATCCGTGATGGTGATGGTGCAGCTCTTGCGATTTTGACCACCACCACTTTCTATGTAGTAGAACTCGAACGTTTCATCGCCCTCTATCAGCGTGTCCTCATAGGTCGTCACGCCCCTTCGCATATGAGCCACCCGCCGCTCATGGGCGCTGGCCGTCTGGCGCTCATTATCAGCCGCTCGATAATCTACATCCTCTTCGGCGGAAATCGGGCTGGTGTGCCACCACACCCTGACCCTCTCCCACTCGGGGCGGTTATGCCAGTATGCCTCCGCCGTAGTCGATTTCCCCTCCAGGATAGGGTCGGGGCAACGGATGTGCCAGGTGCTGGCGTAAGCCGTGTCCATGAACAGGAAAAGCCCAATCAGCACAGCGAGCCCTGCTCCCAGAAGTATCCTCGTTCTCCTTTGAATGATTCTCATGTTCGTAACTCCTTCACCGGGCCCGGGCAATCCCCGTGGTAATGGTCAGCATAAACCGGCTCGGGGGACGGCAGGACGAGCAGCGCCATCAGGGCAGCCAACACCGCAAGGGCCAGGACCGGGGACATCCGATCCGCGTGTGCTCATGCTCTTCTTCATGGCTGACTTCCCTCCCAATCCCTTTGTAAAGGAGACGGCGTAGTCATTAGTTGCTAGACTTAGAGTGGTATATTTTGCAAAAACAAACAAGATGACGCCCTGTCTATGCAGGGTCTTTCGGTTGTTGGCGCAATTGTCTGAACCGGCATTCATGGGATTAAGGGATTCGCCTGATTTCCCAATCCTGTAAATCCCGGAATCAAAGAAATCACAGTTCAGACGAACAACCGATAAGCAAAGACCCCGCTTGGTTTAACTTGGGGCCTTTTGGCTTTGTTTTGTTTGTGATATATTCTACAAATCCCCACCGGGGGCCTCGTTTTTGGATACCCTGGCGTAGGTCTGAGTATTTGCGGGAATGTATTGCCCCAACCCCGCACCGTCTATTGGCAAATGGATGATCGTTGAGTACAGCCTAATGAATCCCTTGAAAGAGTTGGCCCGGCATGGCCTGTATTCACCGGAGCAGGAACACGACAGCTGCGGTGTGGGCGTTGTCGCCAACATTAAGGGTGGGAAGTCCCACCAAATAATCGAAGATGGCGTGCAGGTGCTGGTCAACCTCGGCCACCGGGGGGCCGCAGGCAGTGACCCGGACACCGGCGACGGAGCGGGTCTCCTAATTCAGATGCCCCATCGGTTCTTCCAGAAAGAGTGTTCCCGGTTGGGCATCGACCTGCCTGGTCCAGGAGAGTACGGGGCGGCTATGGTGTTCCTGCCTCCCCAGCCAGAGGGCCTAGAGAAGTGCCGAGCTTTGGTGAACAAGGTCATCCACGATGAAGGATTGGAAATCCTTGGCTGGCGAGACGTGCCTGTCGACCCCGCCAAGCTGGGCCGCGATTCCTACGCTGTCCGCCCCCGCATCCAGCAGGTGTTCATCGGCGCCGGACCAAGCATCCGGGACACGGAACATCTGGAGCGCAAGCTCTATGTGGCGCGCAAAGTGATTGAACATTCCAAAAGAGAGTGGGGCGTCACTGAAGAGGAAGATGACTATTTTTATATTTGCAGCATGTCCTGCAACACCATTGTCTATAAGGGGCTGCTCCATGCCCGACAACTCTCCGGCTTCTACAGCGACTTGGCCGACCAAGCATTGACCAGCGCCTTTGCGCTGGTCCATTCTCGATTTAGCACCAACACCCTGGGCCATTGGAAACTAGCCCACCCCTACCGCTACCTAGCCCACAACGGCGAAATCAACACCCTCCGGGGCAACCTCAATTGGATGCACGCCCGTGAGGCCCGGTTCCAATCGCCGCTGTACGGCGATGACATGGCCAAAATACCTCCCGTGATGACGCCCGGCGCCAGTGATACCGCGTGCATAGACAATGCCTTGGAATTGCTGCTAATGACGGGGCGCGACCTGGAACATGCCATGCTTATGCTGATACCCGAGGCCTGGGAACAGCACGAAAGCATGCCCCAAGAGAACAAGGACTTCTACGAATACCACTCTTGCCTCATGGAGCCCTGGGACGGTCCGGCTATGATCGTATCCAGCGACGGACGCAACATATGCGCATTGCTGGACCGGAACGGCTTTCGTCCCTTTCGCTACATTGTGACCAACGACGATAAACTGGTCATGGCTTCGGAAACCGGCGTGCTGGACGTCCCGCCCTCCCAGATTAAGGAGAAAGGCAGGCTCCAGCCCGGGCGAATGTTTCTGGTCAGCCTAGATGATGGACGGATCATCGGCGACACAGAGCTGAAACATAAGCTGGCCAACCGCCGGCCCTACGGCCAGTGGCTCAAGGAACACAAGGTGTCCATTGAGGACCTGCCCAAGCCGAAAAGCCTAAATGACGCTCCATCTTCCAACGGCCGGTCGAGCCTTTCCGGCCTCTCCGACCTGCTCCGTCAGCAGCGGGCTTTCGGCTACACCGTCGAAGAGTTGCGAATGTTAACCACGCCCATGGCCCTTAACGGGGCCGAAGTGGTTGGGTCCATGGGGAATGACACCCCGCTGGCTGTCTTGTCGGACAAAAACCAATTGCTCTTCAATTACTTCAAACAGCTATTTGCCCAAGTGACTAACCCCCCGCTGGATGCCATCCGGGA
The DNA here is from genome assembly GCA_965197565.1 of Dehalococcoidia bacterium. GTDB lineage: Bacteria > Chloroflexota > Dehalococcoidia > Lucifugimonadales > UBA3495. The sequence continues at coordinate 243,577 of CBDANK010000002.1, read as the reverse complement.
AGGCCTGGTAACTTCTCTAGAGGCGTTCATCGGCCGGGAGCGGAACCTCTTTGAAGAGACGGCGGAGCATTGCCGCCAGCTTAAATTGAAATCACCCATTATCAATGGTGAAGAGCTAGAAAAAATCCAGGAAATCGACGTGGGCGAAATCCGGTCGGTGACCCTAACCGCCTTGTTCGACGCCCATGGCGGCCCCGGCTCCTTGAAAGCGGCGCTGGACCGATTGTGCGCCGATGCGTCGCAAGCCATCCGCGACGGATACTCTATCATCGTTCTTTCCGACCGGGGAGTGAACGGCCAGTGGGCGCCGATACCCAGCCTGCTGGCCACGTCCGCCGTCCACCACCACCTGATCCGTGAAGGGAGCCGCACCAAGGCCGGGTTGGTGGTCGACTCCGGCGAACCCAGGGAGGTACACCACTTCTCCTTGCTTATCGGGTACGGCGCCGGAGCTATTCATCCTTACTTGGCCCTGGCCTCGGCCCGGGAGTTGGCGGCCGCCGGAGAGTTGAACGGCACCAATCCGGAGGACGCCGAGAAGAACTTTATAAAAGCCAACGAAAAGGGCGTTCTGAAAGTGATGTCCAAGATGGGCATATCCACAGTCCAGAGCTACCGTGGAGCCCAAATATTCGAGGCGGTTGGTTTAAGCCAGCAACTAATCGATCAGTATTTCACTTGGACCTTGAGCCGGATACAGGGAATCGGCCTGGACTCCATCGAGGCGGAGGCCCTAGAGCGGTACTACTCAGCCTTCGATTCGCATCACCTGGCTGGCGAGCGCGAATTGGAGATGGGGGGGGCTTACCAATGGCGTCTCCACGGTGAGTTCCACCAATGGAACCCGGAGGTTATCGCCAAGCTGCAAGACTCGACCCGTTCGGGAAACTGGGAACTCTACAAGGAGTTCGCCCGCTTGGTCAACGACCAAAGCGAGAAGATGGCGACTTTGCGAGGTCTGCTGGAGTTCAAGAAAACAGCAACGCCGGTACCCTTGGAGGAGGTCGAACCCGCGTCGGAAATCGTGAAACGCTTTGCTACCGGGGCGGTGTCCCTGGGGTCCATCAGCAAGGAAGCCCACGAGACAATGGCCATTGCCATGAACCGTATGGGGGCGCGGAGCAACACCGGAGAGGGGGGAGAGGACTACCGCCGCTATAATGCGGACCCCAACGGCGACTCTCGAAGCAGTGCGGTCAAGCAAGTGGCGTCGGGACGGTTCGGCGTCACCGCCAACTATCTGGTTAATGCCACCGACTTGCAGATCAAGATGGCCCAGGGCTCAAAGCCCGGCGAAGGCGGCCAATTGGCCGGGCACAAAATTGACGAATACATCGGTTGGATCCGCCGGACCACTCCCGGAGTGGAGTTGATCTCCCCGCCGCCCCACCACGATATATATTCCATCGAGGACCTGGCCCAGCTTATCCACGACCTGAAGAACATCAATTCCGACGCTAGGATACACGTTAAGTTGGTGGCCGAGGTGGGTGTCGGCACCATAGCCGCCGGTGTGGCCAAAGGACACGCCGACGTGGTGTTGATCAGCGGTCATGACGGCGGTACCGGAAACTCCCCCGAGACCTCCATCAAGTATGCCGGCCTTCCTTGGGAATTGGGTATTGCCGAGACCCAACAGGTCTTGGTGGCCAATGGGCTGCGAAACCGCATCGCGGTGCAGGCTGACGGCCAGCTAAAGACGGGCCGGGATACGGCCATCGCCGCTCTCTTGGGGGCCGAGGAGTTCGGCTATGCGACGGCGGCGCTCATCGTTTCCGGTTGCATTATGCTGCGCAAGTGTCACCTCGGCACCTGCTCGGTGGGGGTCGCGACTCAAGACCCCGAGTTGCGCAAACGGTTCACCGGCAAGCCGGAACACTTGGTGAACTACTTCACTTTTATCGCCGAAGAGATGCGGGAAATCATGGCTGATTTGGGGTTCCGGACGGTGCAGGAGATGGTGGGCCGGGTGGATGTGTTGGACGCCCGCAAAGCCTCGGGCCACTGGAAGGCTCGGGGATTGGACCTTTCCCGGCTGCTTTACCAACAACCGTCTAGGACCCCTGGCGAGGCCAATTACTGTACTAAAGAGCAAGACCACGGCTTGGAAAAGGCGCTGGACCACCAGCTTATTGCTCTTAGCCAGCCGGCTTTGGAACATAAACAGCCGGTGGAAATCCAATTGCCCATTGGAAACTCTAACCGCACGGTTGGAGCCATGTTGAGCGGCCGGATCACCAAGCGGTACGGAGAAGACGGCCTACCCCCGGAGACTATAAAGGTCCATTTCAGCGGCTCGGCCGGCCAAAGCTTTGGTGCTTTTCTCGCCGAGGGCATCGATATTCGCCTGGAAGGCGATACCAACGACTACATGGGCAAGGGCATGACCGGAGGCCGGATCGTGGTTTGCCCGGCGCCGGAGGCCCCTTTCGTTCCAGAGGAAAACATTATCGTAGGAAATGTGGTGTTGTACGGTGCCACCGGCGGCCAAGTGTTCATCAGAGGAGTGGCCGGCGAGCGCTTTTGCGTCCGCAACAGCGGTGTCCGGGCAGTGGTGGAAAGTGTGGGCGACCACGGCTGCGAGTACATGACCGGCGGATTGGTAGTAGTGTTGGGGAAGACGGGCCGCAACTTCGCTGCGGGAATGAGCGGCGGCATCGCCTTTGTATATGATGAAGACGGGGACTTTAGTACCCGCTTCAATCCGGGCCTGGCCGATCTAGAGCCGGTTACCGGCTCCCAGGATATATCGACGTTGAAGCACATGGTCCAAGAACACCTGGCGCACACCGGTTCCAGTTCGGCTCAGCGCATATTGGCCCGGTGGGACGAGGCCCTCCGCCGGTTCAAAAAGGTCATGCCCCGGGACTACCGCCGGGTCCTGGAGGAAAGGAATCTAAGGAAAGCAGCGGGCGAGGAAAGGGAGTTGGAAGCCCTTCACCATGGGTAAATCCACTGGTTTCATGGATTATAGGCGCAAGCCTCCCGAACGACGGCCGGTCCGCCAGAGAAAATCGGACTACCGGGAGTTTTACCAGCCTTGGCCGGAGGAACAAGCCAGAGAGCAGGGTTCCCGGTGCATGGACTGCGCCGTGCCTTTCTGCCACATGGGCTGCCCCTTGGGAAACGTAATCCCCGAGTTCAACCACCAAGTTTACCTGGGTGACTGGCGCCAAGCTCTGACGGTTCTGGCGTCCACTAACAATTTTCCGGAATTTACCGGCCGGGTTTGCCCGGCTCCCTGCGAAGCTTCATGTGTCCTGAGCATCGACTCGGACCCGGTAACCATCGAGTACATCGAGAAGGCGATCGCCGACCGGGGATTCGCCGACGGCTGGATCAAACCGGAACCCCCCGAGAAGCGGACTGGCAGGACAGTTGCGGTGGTGGGCTCGGGACCGGCGGGCCTGGCGGCGGCGCAGCAACTCAACCGGATGGGTCATGCGGTTACTGTTTTGGAGCGCCACGAATACATCGGCGGCCTGCTGACCCTGGGGATACCGGATTTCAAGCTTGAGAAAGAAGTGGTGCGGCGCAGGGTGGGCCAGCTTGAAGAAGAAGGAATCACTTTTTGCACCGGGGTTAACGTGGGGGTTGATTACCCGGCGCAAGAACTATTGTGCAACTTCGACGCCATTTGCCTCGCCTGCGGGTCAACTCAAGCCCGGGAGCTTCCGGTGCCGGGCCGGGAGTTGGATGGCATCCACCTGGCAATGGAGTACTTGACCCAGCAGAACCGGGTTTTGGCTGGCGAGTATATCGACCCGTCTCAACGGATTACCGCGCAAGGCAAGAGTGTGGCGATACTGGGCGGCGGCGACACTGGGGCCGACTGTTTGGGCACCGCCCACCGGCAAGGCGCCGAAATCGTGTACCAATTGGAGTTGCTCCCGGAACCTCCGGCCCAGAGGCAAGCCGGTAATCCCTGGCCCCAGTGGCCGGCCGTACAGCGCACAACCCCGGCCCACGAGGAAGGAGGCGTGCGCGACTACAACGTGTCGACCAAGTCTTTCACTGGGAGTGACGGCCAAGTAAAGAGGCTGCACGCTGTCCGGGTGGATTGGAGCCAGCCGGGAAGCAACGGCCGCCCCAACATGCGGGAGGTACCGGACAGCGAGTTCTCCATTGAGGTTGACTTGGTGCTGTTGGCAATGGGATTCCTTCACCCGGAACATGATGGGGTGTTGACTCAGTTGGGAGTGGAACTGGACAGCCGGGGCAACATCAAAGTGGACGGAAACAAGATGACCAGCCTGCCCGGTGTGTTCGCCGCCGGCGATGCGGCCCGCGGCCAGTCATTGGTGGTGTGGGCCATCGCCGAGGGCCGGGATGCGGCTCGAGGCGTGGACCAGTACCTAAGGCAATGACCCGTTGGGATAAGCTATCAGGGGGACTTGTTTTAAGGCTGAACTTAAGGAGGACGCGATGATAGACCAAGTCGATGTGATGGCCGTGCTGCAAAAGTACCGGGGTAACGCTGTGGTCATTCCGGCGGAAAGGGCGGGTGTAGAGTGGCCCAAGATCAGTACCTACCCGCAGCGAGATATGCCGCCGGAGATCATGGGCAAGGGCTCTTCCTTCGCCCTTGGGGTGTGTCTGTCTCAACCTGAGATCAAGGTTATTGTTTTAGACGGCGACGGCAGCCTGGAGATGAACCTTGGCACCCTGGTAACTATCGGGGGCCAGCAACCTCGCAACCTGTATCACTTTGTGCTGGAAAACGGCATGTACGCCACCACCGGCGGGCAACCTATCCCCGGACAGGATAAGATTTCATTCGCGGAGCTGGCCAGGAGCGCTGGATACGCCGCGGCCTACGATTTCGACGACCTCGAGGATTTCTCAAACCGGGCCGAGGAGATATTGAATCAGTCCGGTCCGGTGCTGGTTTGCGTGAAGACTCTACCCAACCCCCGTCCTCGCGAGGTGCGCTTCGAGGACGAAACCACGGACAACCGCTCAGGCACGCAAGTAATGACAGACCTACGAAAGGACCTAGCCGTAGGGTAGCCCGGCCCCAGGGCCATTTCGTTGTCGCCCTGAGTCACTCTCCAATGTCGCGCCGAGTCACTTTTCAAGGTCACCCCGAGCCTTTCGGCTAGGCTCAAGATAAACTCCGCGAGGGGTCTAAACCTCTTGACCGTATTCTCTTTCTTCGGTACTCGGACCAGGTTCTTGCTGAAGGTTGTTGGATTCTTCGCCTACGGCTCAGAATGACGTTTTCGGAGCGGCTCAGAATGGTTTTTTCGAGAATTAAAGAGCTCTGGGCCCGGCCCACCGTGATGTTCCAGCTTTCTTTATGAGCAACTCTTCATCAGTGCTCAGGCCAGGCATGAGTCATCCCGAAGTTTTGAGAGTAGAATGACCCTGCTGTAGCGGCAGGTCGGCGTTGCTCGGCGTTGCTATGAAAGCGGCCAAGTTCTTAGGTGAATTCCGCAACCTTGGCGTCAGATCAGGGCTGTTGAAGGTACTCTTTGATATCCAAGACCTGAATGGTATTGGTCGTGCCGGAAACCCCCGGCAAGAACCCGTGGACAATGGTGACGATGTCGGTCTCGTTGACCAACCCGCTGCTGAGAGCCTCTCTGACCAATGAGGCTACTAGTTTGGCTACGTCCCGCTCTGGGGGGATGGTTCCAACGGGGCACAACCCCCACCCCAGGGACAACCGCCTTAAGACCGCCGGATCATGGGAAAAAACAATGATGTCGCCGTTTGGCCGAAATCGGGACACCTCGAAAGCCGCCCGCCCTGTGCTGGTGATAACAATGGGCTTTGCTTGCAGGGAGCGGACCAGCCGGCCCGCCGCCGCTGCGATGGCCTGGGTGCGGTCTTGGGCCCCATGGTCCTTGTGGTATGGATAGATCCCTTCAACCTCTCTAATGGTAGTATCTGCGACCCTCACCGCTTCCACCGGATACTCTCCGATAGCGGTTTCATCCGAGAGCAAGATAGCGTCGCAGCCGTCCAGAACGGCAGTGGTAATATCCGATACTTCAGCCCTGGTGGGTGTGGGAGCGTTAACCATGGAGCGGAGAATCTGGGTTGCAATCACCGAGACCCTGGTTTCATCGTTGGCTTTTTTGACCACCTCCTTTTGAACTAGGGGGACTCGTTCCATGGGTATTTCCACACCCAGGTCGCCCCGGGCCACCATTACCCCGTCCACCTCCCGGAGAATAGCGTCCACATTGTCGATGCCTTCTCCCCGCTCCAGCTTGGCCATTATCATGGAGGTGCTTCCGACCTCCTGCATGTAGGCTCTGGCGTATCTGACGTCTTCCACTGTGCGCACGAAAGAAACAGCCACCCAGTCTACTTCTTGTTCCACCCCGAATCGAAGGGCTACTTTATCGTTATCGGTCAGCACCGGCCGGTCTATGGCCATTCCCGGCAGATTTACCCCTTTGAAGGATGACAGGGTGCCGCCGGTTTGAACTTGGGTCCTAATCCTCTGGCCGTCGCCGCCCACAACTTCCAACCTAACGGTGCCGTCGGCTATGAATACCTGGTGCCCTGGGCGGAGGTTATTAAGCACGTCGGGATGGGGAAAGGGCATGACGGCATCATTCTGGGAGCTGACTTGGGGGACCAAGGATACCTCGTCTCCGGGGTTCAGGTGGACCGGCCCGCCCATCTGCCCCAGGCGCATTTTGATACCCCCCAGGTCCTGTAAAATGGCCACTTGACGTTGGTGCTCCAAGGACAACTGCCGGACCGTTCGAATCACTTCCTCGTGCTCCGCCAAGGCCCCGTGGGAGAAATTGAGCCGAGCACAGTCCATTCCGGCGGAGATTAGCTGGTCCAGGGTGTCTCGGTCTCGGGAAGCCGGGCCTATGGTTGCTATGATCTTCGTTTTTCTCATGGCGGCTTGCTCACCCTGAAAACCATCGCTAAGCTTGGTATTGCTTGTCGAATCACGCCGTTCCCGGTTCTGAAATCGTTGGCAGCGGCAACGGAATGCCGATACGGCTATGATACCAGACATCGGCCCTGGATTGGACGTTAAGTTGTGCTGACTATGTCAGCGATTCTTCAGGAGGCCCGTTGCAGAGACCTATTCTGTAGCTTTCTCTTGACAGTCATGGGGGCCGCCACTAGACTCGTCCACATCCCCCGCGCTTCGCTTGGACAGCTAACTTAGACGCCGGAGCGCACCGAGTTCGCGGGACCATCCGGTAGGAAGACGCCAATGAAATTCGGCCTGTTCTATGACTTCGATATCCAGAAGGGCGCCACTCAGGCGGAGACCTTCGAACGCGGCTTCAACCAGGTCGAGGCGTCAGAGAGGATGGGTGTGGACTCCATCTGGCTGGCCGAGGTCCATTTTAGCCCCTATTCCGTGTTGTCCTCGCCGCTCATTGTCGCCAGTTCTGTCGCCACCCGCACCGAGAGAGTGAGGATCGGACTGGCGGTGCAGGTGTTGCCCCTGACCAACCCTCTGCGTGTGGCCGAGGAGGCCGCCACCGTGGACCAGATCAGCAAAGGCCGGCTGGATTTCGGTGTCGGGCGCAGCGGTCTGACCAGGTACTACAAGGGGTATAACATCGACTACTCGGAAAGCAGCGCCCGGTTCTTGGAAGCCATGGACGTAATTACTAAGGCTTGGAACGATGAGCCCTTCTCTCACGAGGGTGAATTCTACTCCTTTCATAACGTAAACGTGGAGCCCAAGCCTTATCAGGGCCTTCACCCTCCCATCCGGGTTGCCGCAGCAAGTGCTGAGACTTTCTCGATGGTGGGGAAATTGGGATACCCGATCTTCATCAGCACCAATTCGGATGAGCCCGAGCTAATGGACCGGCTGAAACTGTACCGGGACGCCTTGCGGGAAGCGGGCCACCCGGATTCGGGAGATGTACTGCTGCGCATTCCGGCCTACGTTTCGGAAAGCGCCGAAAATGCCCGTTCCGAACCCGAGGCCAGCACCACCTATATGATAGGATACACCGCCGCCCAAATCGCTTCCGCGCCAAATCAGGAAACCGCCGACAGGCTCCGGCGTCTGGCCGACATCTCCTACGAAGAGGTGCTCCGCCACAAGGTGATGTACGGTACGCCGGAGGAAGTGGTGGAACGGATCCAAAGATACCAAGAGGAGTTGGGCATATCGGGCCTGGTGCTGGAGATGAACTACGGAGGGCAGATACCCAATGAGTTGGTGCTGCGCTCCATCCGCCAGCTTACCGAAAAAGTGATGCCCCAGTTCAAATGATGCCGGTCTGGCAGCCTACGGAGAATGATGGTATCTTGGGTGCGGTCGAAGGACCGTTCCAAAGCGCTACGAATACGATGGGATTATCGTTGGTGGAGGATGAGAATGGCACAGATCAAGCACATAGCCATCGCTACCCAGGACTCCGAGAAGACCGCTCGGTTCTACCAGGAGGTCTTCGGTCTTAGGCAAATCGCCGAGTTGGACGGTCCGACTGCCAAGGGGTTCTTCCTAAGTGATGGCAATATCAACTTGGCGATCTTGGACTTCCAAAACGACCAAGTGGCGGGAACCGAGCGAGGCATGAATTACAGCGGCATACATCACATTGGCTTCGAGGTGGAGAGCCTGGAGGAGATAGCCAAAAAGATGCAAGCTGCCGACGCCCAACCACGAGACGATATCAACCAGGCCCTGAAACTCGGGATGGGCCAGCACCGGCACGGTAATGTGGAAGTGAAGTACGGCGGGCCCGATGGGGTCATCATCGATGTGTCCGAGACCGGATGGGTGGGCACCCGAGGCTTGGATTAACAGGTTATCTCAAGACCTGGTCCCACAAGCTCGCCACTAAAGAGAGACCCGTTCGCCGCGAGCGGGTCGAAGGGTTGATCTCTTAGCCAATATATAATGCCTTTCGGCTCTCTGTACTGATTGCAGCTTGAGGGCCGCTGGCCCATGTTATACTCGGCTTCATGACAGACCTCCCGGCCCGGCCTCTGGTAGGAGTGGGCGTGATATTTGTCCGAGACGGCCAAGTGTTTCTGGCCAAGCGTCAAGGGTCCCACGGTGAAGGTGCCTGGGCCTCGGCCGGAGGCCACCTGGAAACAGGAGAGTCGCTGGAGGAATGCGCCCGCCGCGAGGCATTGGAGGAACTGGGGGTGACGGTGGGAGACCTCCGGTTTCTCTGCGTAAGCAACATCGTGGCCTACGGCAAACACTACGTAGACGTAGAGTTCCTGAGCGATATCGGTGGTCAAGAGCCCAGGCTGGCTAAGCCAGAGGGGTTCTCGGAATCGGGTTGGTTCCCTCTGGATTGCTTGCCCAAGCCGCTTTTCCGGGCGGCGTGGTATGCCCTAGACAGCCTGCACACCGGATGTCGTTACTACTCTGGAATGGGAGAATGAACAAGAGGTTGGAGACGGCAGTCAAGAAGGGGCGGGGCTTACTAATGGTGTACACGGACGTAGGCCCGGAACACGAGGACGAGTTCAACAGGTGGTACAACGAAGAGCATATTCCGGAACGCTTATATATTCCAGGAGTGCTCAGTGCCGCTCGTTACACTGCGGTTCAGGGTAGTCCTAAGTACCTGGCTTGTTACGAGCTTGCTGAGCCGGAGGCTTGGCGCTCCGAGGCTTGGCAGTACTGGTTGAACAACCCCACAGAGTGGTCGCAACGTATGTCTCCCAGCGTGATTGGGATCAACTACATTCGCAACCTTTACCGTTTGATCTATCCAGCCGGCGTGCCCGGAGAGACGGCCCAAGCGGAGATGGCCCCGGTGTTGTTGGTGGGCCGGATGTCCGTCCCACCGGACTTGGATGACGAGTTCAACCAGGCCTACAATACGGAACGGCTCCCTCTTTGCTACGACGTGCCTGGATATATCCGGGGACGTCGGTTCCAGGCTGTCATGGGCGAACCCAAGTATACGACCCTGCATGAGATGGAGTCTCTCCAAGTTTCTGCCAGCTCGCGAAGGACAGAAACTCCCCTTTGGAACGGGACGGTGCGGGCTCAGATGACCCATGCGCCGGGTTCGCCAGGCATTTACCAGCGCATCTTCCCTTAGTAATATTCCCGTCGAGACAGCAGGGACTTTTACTGAGCGGTGAGTAAATATCTAAACTAGCCTATCCCGTCTTTCCTCTGAAAATGCTCTTCGTCATACCCGTGAAATGCCTGCCCCGTACTCCGATACGGGGCGGGTGTCCGCGGCCCCAACGCCCTTGGACTCTTGCGTTTCGCGGGAGTGACGGTGGGAAGCCGGAGTTGCGACGGAGAAGAGCCGGGTTTAGTTCGTTGTTCACGCATCAGTAAAAGACCCTGGGCTGTCCCGATGGAGTGATTGACAGTGTCCTGGCACGCCGGTACCATCGGCAACGTCCAGAATGACGGGCACTTTGAATCCCCGAGCTTGATATGGCAAACGCCGGCAAACCCCGGAAGGAGACACCTTTATGATCAAACATTTAAGCCCCCCGTCAACCAAGTTGGGCCGGGCCAGCACTATTAGCCCCGAAGTGACCATGCTCCCCGAAATTATATTGCCGTGGGACTTCGAGGAGGATATCGACGCGGGCATCGTTGGAGTGCCCTTTAATTTTCATGCCACTTTTCAAGGGACCGGTGAGGCTCCCAACTCCATCCGGGAATGGTTTCTCAGGTTTGCTACTCGCAGCCACGAGTTCGACGTGGACATCGGCGATCTCAAGATACGGGACATCGGCGATATTCAGATGCACCCCACCGAGGTGATGCGCTGTCACAAGAATATCGAAGAGGGGCTCACGGATTTGTATCAGCAGTCTCCTAATTTCATACCCATCGTATTTGGAGGAAACCATGCCATTGCTGCTCCGTCGATCCGGGCCTTCAGGAACGGCAATGAATACAGCAGGGTGGGGTTGGTGGATTTCGACGCCCACAATGACCTGGCTGACCCAACGCTCCAAGGTCCAACTTCCGCCAGCATGTTCAGGCAGGTCATAGAGGCGGGACAAGTCCAGGGCCGGAACGCAGTCCAGATCGGTCTCCACAGCTCTATGTCCTCCGTTGTTTGGGGAGAATACGCGAAAAGTGTCGGCCTCCGAGAAGTAACGGCACGAGAAGTGTGGCGGCGGGGCATAGGGCCGGTGATGGACGAAGCCATGGCTCAAGCCGGCGATGGCACCGACGCCATTTACGTCTCGTTTGACATCGACGCTATTGAAGATGCCTCGGCACCGGGAACAGGGGCGCCCGCGCCAGGGGGCCTCGACCCGAAAGAAGCCATAGAAGCAGTGTACATGCTCGGCAAAAACCAAAAGGTCATGGCCCTGGACCTGGTGGAAGTGGACCCCATGAAGGACCTGAGGGGCGTGACTTCCCGGATGGCTGTCATGCTGATGGTGAGCTTTCTGGCGGGGCTTTTGGAGCGCCGAAAACTATATGCCTGAAAACGGTGGTTGAGGAGACATCGACAATGGCGGCTAAAGCTATAGAGTGGTTGAACCCTCCGCGGATAATCCGTCTAGCACGATTGGAAGGCCAGCGGGAACGCCGGGTAAGCAACTGGGTCACCACTTGGGACTTGGAAGAGTCCATCGACACAGCCATCGTCGGAGTGCCTCTAGTTAAAGGCGGCCTCTTGCCTATGGGCGTGGATACAACGCCCGACGCGATCAGGAAAGCGATGGTGTATTGCACCACCTACAACCCCGACTTGGGGACCGACATCCAGTCGCTTAGGGTCCGGCACCTGGGCGATATCGGTTTGCACGCAACCGACGTGCTGGAGAACCATCGGCGCATTGAAGCCGCCGCCACTGGTATCTTTGAGTTGACCCGCAACATCGTTACTATCGTCGTGGGCGGCGACGGCTCGATAACCCTGCCCACGGTTAAGGCCCTGTGCAAGGCCACCAGCCAGAGGTTTGGCGTCATTCAATTTGATTCGCGTGTCGATAGCCGCGATGTCGCCGAGAACGGGCCCAGCGACGCAACCCCTACCCGAGCTATTCTGGAGGCAGATATCGGGGTTTCCGGCCCCAATGTGGTCCACATCGGCAGCCACGGCTTTTTGTCCTCCAAGCAGGAAGAGGACTGGGCCTTAGACCGGGGTGTAACCGTGGTTACGGCGCGTCAGGTCCGAAAAGAAGGGATTGAGGCAGTCACGCGCCGAGCCTTGGACACCGCCTCGACCGGCACAGATGGCGTCTATGTTAGTTTGGATGGTTCGGCCTTGGATATTCTTGCCAGCTCATCCACCCTGGCCTCGGCGCCCGGTGGGGTGTCCCTGACCGACTTGCAAGAGTCTTTGTTCCTGCTGGGCCAAGACCCCAATGTTAAGGTCCTCGACCTAGTGGGTATAGACACTTACAACGACATCAAAGAAGTGGTTGGCAGGACCGCCTTGGGTTTGCTCTTATCCTTCCTGGCGGGAGTCAAAGTCCGAGAGTAACTCCAGCTCTATTGACCCGTCCAGTGACCCGTCCAAGAAGGGAAAAGTCTATGCCTGCAGTCTTGCATACAATAGAGAACGGCCTATCCCGAATACGGCTCAACCGGCCGGACCGTTTGAACGCCTTCAACTGGACCATGATTCGAGAACTGCATAAGCACATAGTCGAGGCCGCTAGAGAGCCCACTGTGCGAGTTATCATCTTCTCAGGAGAGGGCCGCGCCTTCTGCGCCGGCGCCGATCTAAAGGACGTAAACGGGCGGATCGAAGACATTCGAAACGGCAAAATATCATTCGAGGAACATCGGGAGATCAAGGAAAAACTTCAAGACATAACCCGCACCCTCCGGCAGAGTAGTAAAGTCTCCATCGCCGCAGTGCATGGGTGGGCAGTAGGGGGAGGTTTAGAACTCCCACTTGCTTGCGACTTCATAGTGGCAACCGAATCCGCCAAATTCTACTTCGCCGAGGCCCGCGCCGGGCTAACCATCACAGGCGGGGCGACTAGATTGTTGCCTTTGATAGTTGGTTTAGCCAATGCCCGCAAGCTGGCCCTTTTAGCCGAGCCGGTAGATGCTCAAGAAGCCTATCGGATGGGTTTGCTTACGGAAGTAGTCCCCGATGACCGCCTTGAGCACAGTGCGGTGGAACTAGCTCGAAAAGTGATGGCCAATTCTCCGGCGTCAGTTGCAGCGCACAAGCGTATGCTCGAGATGGGGACATCGATAGGCTTGGAAAGCGCTCTTGCTTTGGAACTGGAAACCAATACCAATATGTACTATACGGAAGACGCGATTGAGGGCTCCAAGGCCTTTGCCGAGAAACGCCAACCTCGGTTCAAGGGCCGGTAGCCTGGTGTCATGGGCGAGACTCTATTCCCTGTAGTAGGGGCGAGTGAATAAGGGTATGCCGGCGCAACCCCGCAAAGGACATTACACCGTTCTGGATGTCAGTCAGGACATGGCTGGCAGCTTTTGCGCCAAGATCCTGGCGGAATTGGGAATGGAGGTCATAAAGGTTGAGCCTCCAGAGGGGGACCCGCTGCGCTATGTTGGTCCCTTTAAGTGCGGTGTGCCGCATCCTGAGACCAGTGCGGCGTTTCTTTATCTAAACACGGGCAAGAAGAGTGTGACCCTGGACCTTCTGTCTCACCAAGGACGCCAACTGCTTGACCAACTAATAGCTCAGAGCGATTTACTGGTGCATAGCTTTCCGGCACAGGATTCAACGGCCTTGGGCCTTGGACGCGAAGGCTTGAGTAGGCAACACCCCAACCTCGTCCTGCTTTCTCTGTCTCCATTTGGCCGGTCGGGTCCTTACGCCGATTATAAGACTGTTGATCTCACCCTCTATGCGTTATCCGGGCACATGTACTTGACCGGGCAGGAAGACCGTGAACCCTTGATGCCTTATGGCAATCAGCCCCAGCACCAGCAGGGGCTCAACGCATGTGTCGCTGCACTGGCCGCCCTCTTCTGTCGCGAAAGGACCGGCGTTGCTCAAGAGGTCGAGGTGACGGGGATGGAGACGGGAGCCTCCACCCTAGAAAACACCATAGGTCTTTACACTTTTCGCAATGTCATTCGTTCACGCTATGGCAACCGCTACTTCCGGGGCTCTCCCATCATAAATTATTACCGGTGTAAGGACGGCTGGGTCGGAATCTTTCCGGTGGGCCGCAGCTTGGAGGGCTTCTCACTCCTAATAGAGCATCCTGAGCTAACGTCGATGTTGGAGACGAGCCGGGACGTGGAAGCCACTTTTCAGCAGTTTTACCGTCTCGCTGTGAACTGGTGTCTGGACCATTCCAGGAAGGAGATATTCCAGCGAGCCCAGGAGCTTAGAATACCATGCGGCATCGGCTATTCGATGGGCGAATTACTTGATGACCCGCAATTGGTTTCTCGAAAGCATTTTGTGAAGGTGGATCATCCCCATGCCGGAAACCTCCATTACTCCAGCCTGCCGATTAAAGGGACAGAGCTTCAGTTGACGCATGACCGCGCTCCTTGCCTGGGGGAGCACCATGAAGAGGTCTTTGGTCAAATGCAGGGTCGAACGAGAGGTCGCAAGCCGGATGCAGTACTTGAAGGCGACACTGCTGCGGCAAAGCCCCCTCTACACAACGTCCGGGTCGTGGACCTAACCCGGGCGTGGGCCGGTCCATACGCCACTTCCCTCTTGGCGGATATGGGCGCTGAGGTAATCAAGATTGAAAACAATCTCTACCCGGACGTTTTCCGGGCCCAAAGCTCGGAGCTGGATTCCTCATCCCCGAATCCTGAAGAGACCAGCCCCTGGTTCCACACGATAAACCGGAACAAGTTATCCTTGTCATTGGACCTCACTAAACCCGAGGGCAAACAGACTTTCAAAGGGTTGGCGGCAATCAGCGACATCGTAGTGGAAAACTTTAGTACCCGAGTAATGCCCAACCTGGGTCTTAGCTATGAAGAACTCCGGCGGGTTAGCCCCCATCTGATCATGGTATCCATGCCGGCGTTTGGAAACTCCGGACCTTACAAGGACTTTGTAGGCTACGGCGAGCCGATGGAACTAATGGGCGGACTGGCTATGCTCACTGGGTATGAGGGCCAAAGCACGCCCATAAGAATGGGTGTTGCTTATTCCGACTGTCTCGCCAGCTATCATGCTGTCATAGCTGTCTTGTGGGGTTTGCTACAGCGCAACCTTACTGGCAGAGGCCAGTATTTTGACATATCACATTTTGAGGCCGTAGCGCGAACCATAGGTGAAGCGGTGCTGGCATACAGTATGAATGGCGAACAGCCTCGTTTCCGGGGAAACAAAAGTCGAACGATGGCTCCTCACGGCTGTTATCCTGCCGCAGGCGAAGATAAGTGGGTAACTATCGCCGTGCAGTCCGATGCGGAGTGGCAGGCCCTTTGCTGGAGCATGGGGCAGGCCGGTTTGGCTGAGGACCCAAGGTTTGCTACCCTCTCCGCCCGAAAAGACCATGAAAAAGAACTGGACGGGCTTATATCGGGGTGGACTCGTACTATGGGCCATATCGAAGCAATGCATAAGCTGCAACAGGCTGGCGTAACAGCGGGGGCGGTTCTGAGCGCTGATGAGCTGGTGAGGGACCCGCATCTCACAGATCGAGGCTTTTTTGAGGAAGAAGACCATCCTGTCACCGGCAAACACCTTATCCCAGGGGCAAGTTTCAAGTTTTCCCGCGTGCAAGGGCGCATGAAAAGGCCAACCCCCCTTTTCGCTGAGCACAGTGGACATGTTCTGTACAACCTTCTTGGCAAATCGGGCGCAGAGACCGTGCGCCTGAAAACCGAGAAGATTGCCGGGTTCGATTTCCACAGCTAACTTTCCAGGCTCATAGCAAATTAATTAGGAGGGCGCCATGCTGGATTTACTGATCCTTAACGGCCGAATTATCGATGGGTCGGGCAATCCAGGGTACTATGGCGCAGTGGGCGTCGAAGGCGACATCTTGCACATCCTCCGTGGAGACGTCAGCAGTGTGCAGGCCGGACGGTTCATCGATGCCGCCGGCCACGTGGTGTCCCCTGGATTCATCGACGTTCACTCCCACGGGGGTCTTACCATCATTGGCGAACCGCGTCACGAGCCCAAGGTCCGCCAAGGCATAACCACCGAGTTGGTAGGAATAGACGGCAACTCCGCAGCCCCCTTCAAAACCCAAGAAGAGCTTCATCGTTTTATAGAGTTGGACCGGGGCCTCAACGGCGCTCCTCCCATGCCGGCCGCTTGGCTCAGTGTGGGCGAGTATCTCTCTACCGTGGACCAAAAAGTGGCGGTGAACATCGCCTTCATCTTGGGCAACTCCCAGCCTCGTATCTGGTCCGTGGGCTGGAACGACCGCCCGGCCACAGGAGCTGAGTTGGAGGATATGAAGGCCGTGGTGCGGGAGTCCATGGAGGAAGGGGCCTGTGGGCTGTCCACGGGCTTGGACTATCCGCCTGGGGCCTACGCCGACACCAAGGAACTCATCGAGTTGTCCAAAGTAGCCGCCGCCATGGGCGGTTTCTACCATACCCACACCCGTGCCAGCCTGGCCAAGCAGGGCCTATTAGCCCCTTGGGAGGAGGCCTTGGAGATCGGCCGGAACAGCGGTATTCCGGTGCACCTCACCCATTATCGGCAACGCGCCGAGGGCGTGGGGAGCCACTTGGACTACATCGGCCTTGTTGAGAATGCGCGGGACGAAGGCATGGACGTGACCTTCGACTGTTACCCTTATATATACGGCAGCACCCGGGCCATCATCACCATCCCCAACTGGGCCAAGGATGGAGGCCCCGAAAGGCTCATGCAGGCCCTCAGCTCGCCTGATGACCGGGCCCGGTTGCGCGAGGAAATGACCGGTGGCGGCGGCCTTCTCGGCAGCTTGGGTGAAAACTGGCTGACCTACTTCCGAAAGCCCCACAATAAACAATACGAGGGTCAAACTCTGGCGGAAATTGCCCGAATCCGAGGTCAGGACGTGCTGGACGCCTTCTTTGACCTGTTGCTGGACGAGGAACTGGGATTTTCCACCGTGGGAGTCGGAACCAATGCCCAAACCCTGCCGGCCTTTGTTTCTCATCCCAGTGGAATGGTCGGCAGCGACGCGCTGCTCATTGGAGATTTCCCCAGCCCGCGGACTTACGGTTGTTTCCCGGTGATTCTGGCGGAGTTCGTGAGGGCTGAGAAACACCTGCGCTTGCCCGAGGCTATCCGCAAAATGACATCATTCCCGGCCCAACGGCTTGGAATTACGGACCGGGGGCTTTTGCGGGACGGTATGAAAGCGGACATCGTGGTGTTCAATCCCAGGACGGTCAAAGCTCCCGCAACCCGCGCCAACCCCAAGCAGTTCCCCTTGGGCATCCCCTACGTTATAGTCAACGGGCAGGTGGTGGTCGATGAAGGAGAACACACCGGGGCTCTCCCCGGACGCGGCCTGCGCCACCGCCGCTAGAACGCCGGTCTAAGCCTCCTCCACACCATCCACGGTGCAGCCAAGGCTTCTGCCAACTGTACGCCATATTGATCGTTGCCGGTCTCAGTTAGAGTCGGTAGACTCGGGAATCAACTGTCCCCGCTGCACGCCCCGTTTGATCCGGCCATATTCCGATGAGAGCTCTGCGCCGAAGATCAGGATAAAGGCGCAGAAATAGGTCCATACCATCAAAATAATAACTGAAGCCACGTTTCCGTAGAGTTGTTCAAACTCGGCAAAGTTCTCCAGATACCATAGGAAGAGGTTCTTTCCCACCTCAAACAGTAATGCCGCCAGCAGCGCTCCTAGCCAAACGTCACGCCAGTAAGTCTTGGTATTGGGCAGATATTTATATATGACCAGGAAAATGGAGACGCTGATGAACAGGGCCGGCAGCCTCAAGATTATAGCAAAGACCTGGCCACCGAGGAGGTTGCTTACTGTTTGACCGCCGATTTCTATGCTGGTAGCCCACTGTAGGAAGCTGGTAAACGTGATTGAAATAACAAAGAGGGTACTCACTCCCAGGGCCATGGCGAGTTGTCGCGGCTTGTTCTTATAGAACGGAGGGTTTTGACGCACGTCCCAAGCGCGGTTCACTACCCGGGTGATGGACCCGAAGACGGCGCTGGCGGACCAGAACAACCCCAATACCGCCACGACACCCAGAGCCTCGCGAAACTTTTGAGTTTCTGCAACGCTGTCCCGCACGAATTGCTCGGAGCCTGGAAGGTTGTCTACGACAAACTCGATTAGTTGGTCTTGTCGGGTTTCCGAGCCTGCCACCCAGCCGATAATGGCGGTCAGGGCTAGGACCAAAGGAAACAAGGAAAGGACGGCATAGTAGCTGACGCTGGCGGCCATATGGGTGGCGTCATCTTCCCCCATTTCGTGGAACACTCTTGTGATTAGCCGGACCGGTGTGCTGCTGCCCAGGCGGGTCTCTCCTAGCTCAGAACTGAGCCGCCGCCCGCCTTTCCCGAAAACAACGGAAGCGTGGCGTAACCTGGATATAAACCTAGAGGCAAGCATCACACTTAAAGAAGCTAAAGGCTCCATCTCCCAATTTCCCGCCGATTCCCAACGACATCGATGAAAAAGCCCCGGCCATGCCTCTCTCGGAGCAGCCTCTACGGACAGCTTTTGGATAGGCGGGCAGGAATGGGAGAATTAATTCAGGGATGAAGTGCCAAACACACTCAAGGCGGCGAAGACCGATGTTCTACGCCGCCTCTTGACAGCCTATCAGGGGGATTTGCTGGTTATTCCTTTTTATCTTTATCTCCGAAGGGGGCTTGGACCACGACGCGAACGCCCGAAATCACTCCGCTTACTGCGTTGCGAGCCGAATTGCCGGCGGCTTCACTTATTTGGGTGGCCGCTTCGACGGCTCCCGTCGCCGCGGCCGAGGCGGCCTCCTCGGCCGTGACACCGATGGCCCTAGCCCCTTCGATGGCTCCTTCCACTGCATTCTGGGCCACTACGGCCACATCTCCGCCCACACTTGCTACGCTCCTGACCACCTCACCGGCGCTGCCCCGCACGGCCCCCAGCGTATCTTCTCCCACTTCTTGCGCGCCTTGGATGGTCCCTCGCACCACTCCTTTCGCCGTGGCCGCCAAGTCTCCTCCGACCTCATTCGTCGACTCTATGGCGCCCCTAGCGATGCTTGTCACCGAATCTTCAAAAGTAAGCCCGACGCTCTTGCTGGTGACCAATGCGCCCTCGACGGCGCCCCTCCCAGCATCGACCACATCTCCTCCCACCTCTTGGGTCCCCTTGATTGCGGCCCGGACCGTGTCGCTCAACGTCCCCACGGTTACGGTAGCCACCTCACCCACCCCCTGAACCACTCCGATGACAGCTCCCTTGGCAGCCCCGCCGACGCTTGAGCCGACCTCGCTTGCTGCTTGTACCGCTCCGGTAACCCCGTCTACCGCGATACCGGAAGCTTCACTGCCCACATCCCTGACACCTTGAAGGGCTTTTATGGTGTTCTGACGGGTGGTGTCTATGGTGGTCCCGACCACGTCCCCTACACCCCTCATGGTGCCCACCAGTGCTTCTCTAATTCCTCTGCCAAAATTTCCCAACGGCATTAGTATCTCCTTCAAATAGACTTTATCCTATATTCATTATATCTTAACCGATAAGCCTCTCAAATACCTAGTCAATCATCAAACAGGGTCTTTCTATTCTCAATGTTGGGTGAATACAGACTACCACTCCCGGTCATTGTTATGAAAATAGCCTATTTTCATAACAATGACATCGAAGGAGGAGCTTAGCCATGTACGTTATCCGTAGGATGCGATAGCCCTGGTTAGCGTTGAACAGAGTGTGGACGCCCGGCATCGGTGGCAGTATGATTGATTTCGGCATTCATTCTAACGTTCAGGGGGCGGGAATGGCGCTTGAAACCCAGGCCCGGCTATCGGCTCTAAAAGACATTATCCGACAGATGGAATCGGTGGTTGTGGCTTATTCCGGGGGGGTAGACAGTACCCTTGTTGCGGTAGCCGCGCATCAAGGACTGGGCCGGCAAGCCCTAGCGGTCACTGCCGATTCGCCTGCTCTGGCGGCGCGGGAGTTGAAAGAAGCCACTGCTCTGGCGCAAAGGTTCGGGTTTGCCCACCGAGTTATCAATACCAATGAGATGGAGCGGGAAGGATATGTTTCCAACTCGCCGCAACGCTGTTATTTCTGCAAGACCGAGCTGTATTCCCAACTTACCGACCTAGCTAGACAGGAGGGCTATCAGTGGGTGGTCAACGGCGCCAATACCGACGACCAAGGGGACTATCGGCCCGGAATGCAGGCCGCTGCGGAGAACCGGGTGCGCAGCCCCATGGTGGAAGCCGGATTGGATAAAGCCGCGGTCCGGCTTCTGGCTAAGGAGTTGGATATACCGATTTGGGATAAACCGGCCCAGCCTTGCCTTTCCTCCCGTATTCCCTACGGTACTCCGGTAACTCTTGAAACGCTGTCCAAGGTGGAGCGGGCCGAGGACTTCCTGCGAAGATTGGGACTCAGGGAAGTGAGGGCCCGTCACCACGATCGTCTGTGCCGTGTCGAGGTAGGAGAAGGAGAGATCGAGGCCGCTTTTCGGTCCCGTAAGGAGATCGTGGAAAACCTGAAAAGAATCGGCTATCTCTGGGTGTCTCTGGACTTGGCCGGACTCAGGTCCGGCAGTTTGAACGACCAGCTTGGCATAGCGCCCTTGGCCCGGCCCGCCTAACCCTCGGTCAAGGCAAGATTAGGCGATGCGGATAGCTTACATCCAGTCCATCGGCGGAGCCAGCGGCGACATGCTGCTGGGGGCTCTGGTGGACTTGGGTCTCTCCTTGGACACGCTGAGCCGAGGGCTGGCCGTGCTGGATATAGACGGTTACCGCTTGGAAACAGCGGAGGATACCCGATGCGAGGTAAGGGGCACCCGCCTGAAGGTGGTGATTGAGAATCCCACTCGCTACACTCCTAGATTCTTGCTGGAAACCGTGATGAGGAGCGGCCTCCCGGACAGTGTCAAGGAACCGGCCTGCAAAGCGCTAAAAGCACTCTGGCGGGCGGAGAGCCGGGTCCATGGCCAGCCGGAGGATGCCGTTGAGTTGGAGGAACTGGGCAGTGTCGACACCTTGGTGGACGTGGTCGGGACCGCCATAGCTCTGCATCAATTGCGGGTGGACCATGTTTATGCGTCGCCACTGGTGCTCGGCTCTGCTACACCCCCCCGGCGGCCTGGAGGTTATTCCAACCCCGCTCCGGCCACCTTGGAGTTGGTGGCGAGAGCCAAGGCGCCGGTGTACCCCGACCACCCTATGTACCAAAACGTTGGGGAGCTCACCACCCCCACGGGGGCCGCTCTGATCACGACTCTCGCTACATTCGCCCGCCCGGCTTTCAACGTTGATCGCATTGGGGTGGGCCTGGGGTCCAAGAATCTTAAGGAGTTTCCCAACGTGGTCCGGGTCTGGATAGGGGAGGCCGCAGAACAAGCCCACGCCTCCAAACAAAGCGGCACGGTGCTTCTGGAAACCAACCTGGACGACGTGCCCGGGGTGGTGCTGGGCTACGCCCAAGAGCGTTTGTTCGCTCTGGGCGCCCTCGATGTGTGGTGCTCACCCATCCAGATGAAGAAGAACCGGCCGGCAACCATCCTGTCGGCCTTGGTGCCCTGGGAACTGGAAGCGGAAGCGGTTGAGCTAATCTTGCGTGAGACACCGACGCTGGGCATTCGCACCCGCCAAGTGGAGCGCCACGTAGCAGGTCGGCAAAGCGTAAACATAGACACCGATTTTGGTCCCATCAGCGTTAAGGTCAAATCACTGGAAGGAGTGGCAGTAAGCGCTGCCCCGGAACCGGACGAGTGCCGGCGTATCGCGCTGGAAAGGGGAATCCCATTCCAGGAAGTGTACCAGCGGACTATGGAGGAGGCGCGGCGTCAGTTGATCGGTTGACCATTCCCAACAAGACCGCACGTATCTTCAATATCTTCAAAAGGAGGTTGATCATCGAAGAGAGCCGCTTGCTGGAATTCCTCAAAGAGTTCAAAGAAAACGACATTAGTGCAGAGCAGGCTGTATCCAAGCTGCGGGACCTTCCCTACCAGGACTTGGGGTGGGCTAAAATCGATCACCACCGTTCTCTGAGGACCGGATCTCCGGAGGTGGTCTTGGGGAAGGGCAAGACCCCGGACCAAGTGACTCGGTTAGTGGCCGCTATGAAAGGGCGCGGCCACCCGGTCTTGGTTACCAAGACAGACCGCTCCACCTATGAAGCGGTGGTCCGGGATACGCCGGAAGCGGCCTTCAACGATCTGGGGCAATCGATCATTGTTCCTGCACCGGAAGCAATTACCAAGCGTGATGGTATTCTGCTGATCACCGGGGGAACAGCGGACCTGCCTGTTGCCGAGGAAGCGGCCATTGCGGCTGGACTAATGGGCAACGAGGTCCTGCAAGTGGCCGATGTGGGTGTGGCCGGCTTGCACCGTCTGCTGGACCATCTTCCTATAATTCAACAAGCCCGGGTGCTCATCGTCGTGGCTGGCATGGATGCGGCCCTGGCGGGCGTGGTCGCCGGACTGGTCTCCGTTCCCATTATTGCTGTTCCCACCAGCACCGGCTACGGCGCCAGCTTCCAGGGTCTGTCGGCGCTGCTCAGCATGTTGAATAGCTGTGCTCCCGGTGTTGCCGTGGTCAACATCGACAATGGTTTCGGGGCCGGATACCTGGCGGCCCAGATCAACCGGATGGCCCATACGACGCCGGAAGCGGACCCGGATTCCTAAACAGGGTCAATAACTGGGAGTGGTGTCATAGCAACAGAGATGGGGGTTGCCGTCAATTGTCAAGAACAATAAATTTGAATGCGGTGGCGTAAGCTCTCCAGAATGTATACCCGGCCCGCGTTGTCTATCTTGACCGACATAGGTCCCCAGAAGAGCTTCTCAATGCTGCCGGACCGGTAACTCTGGTAGTCTGGGATTATGGCCTCGGGGTCCAACTCCGGCTCCATATCAGACACCAACCTGGCGTCCCGTTCCACCGGGTTGGCATCCAGGTACTCTTGGGCCCACTTGGACACTTCTCCCTCCCCGTGGTACACCGCGATAAAGCGGCCGTCCGGTCCCAAGAGTTGCACCCGCTGATTACCCCAGTCGGCAATGATGACATTTAGGTCTTTGTCAACAGCCACTCCCGTGGGCCTGTTAAATTCGCCGTCACCCTTGCCCGAAGCGCCCAAGGTGGCCAGGTGCTTTCCATCTGGGCCGAACTTCTGGATGCGGTCGTTGCGCCAGTCGGCCACGTACACCTCACCCAGGTGGTCCACATTGATGCCCCAGGGTAGATTGAACTCCCCATCGCCCCGGCCGCCTCTGCCCCACTGGCCCAGGCAGCGGCCCTCCTGTGTATACCTCTGGACCCGGTTGTTGCCGCTATCCACCACCAAAAGGTTCTCTTCCTGGTCGAACACGATGCCGGCAGGCTTCTCAAATTGGCCGTAGCCGTTACCCTGTACACCCCAGTGGCTAACAAAGTTCCCCTCTTTGTCGAAGATAGAAATTCGATTGAGGAATTCGTCTGATATGAAGACATTATCTGTCGAATTCAGCGTGATGCCTACCGGCCAGATCATCTGGCCGGACTCGTTGCCACCGGTGCTAAAATCGCCCAGGAACTCCTCGTCGAGGGTACACACGGTCACTCGCTTTTCGGTCACATCCCTCTCGGTGCCCCGGTTCAAAACGTATAATATGCCCTCGGAGCTTATGGACATATCCACGGGATTGAAGAAGCCCCGGCCCCGGCCAACGCCGGTGTAAAACCCCAGCGTTTGAGTGTACCGATATTGGGTTTGCCTAACCATCCAATCCCCTTCGCCTAAGCGTATTGGTATTCGCGGCTGGCGACAAGTAGCTGTAAGAGGCCCTTTATCCGCTCTGCCGACTCCTGATTCTGAGTCTCCGATCCAAAGTGTATATCTCCTCCAGCAGAAGCGTGGGCTATTAGCTCCCCCCGGACCGCGTGCGCATCTGAGATAGGTCCCAACATGTCGAGACAAGCATCGGCGGCTTGGTCCGGAGAAAGCCGGGGGCCCAAGGCCTTGATCCGCTCTATTATGTCGCGGACCCCCGGCTTCGATACATCGGAGAACTCTGAGGTGGCAAAGTTAACTCTTTGCACCAGGCTCCCGGATGTAATCCACTCAGAGCCGGTATGCCAGCCCTCCACGCTGGGAGGGTCCAGAAGTTTTTGTCCCATATAGCTGGTTACGGCATTCAGATATCTATCTTCCAAATGAGGTGTGCGATAACCTCCGGACAGACGTGCGGTACCTACTACCAACTCCGCAGGACTTTTCACCCTGGCAAATCTAGACTCTTTGAAAAAGTCCGAGTTGAACAAAACCCGAAGCACCGACCGGATATCGTACTCATATTTGAAATAGGCGTCGGCCAGTGTTTGAATGGCCTCCGGGTTCCGGGGAGGAACGGTATTCCAAGCGGGCACCTGGGCCTCGTCGGCCACGAAGAAGCTGTACAGGTGCCGGGCAATGAACCGGGCGGTGGCCGGTTGCCGGCAAACAATGTCGATCACGTCCTCTCCATTGAAACTACCCGTGTGTCCCAAGAAGGTTTTCTCCCCGTGGTCGTGATCTTGGTCATCGTATTCAAACTGCCACTCCAAGCGCCCATAGGGCCAAACGGAACCGATGGACTCGATGACGGTGTGAAGCTGGGCGTTGCGCATTGTCCACCCGGTGAAAGCCCGAGAGCACTCCCTTACGTCCACCTCTGTGTAGTTTCCCACTCCCATGGAGAACAACTCTAAGATTTCCCGTCCATAGTTTTCGTTGACTGCCTCGCCATGGTTATCTTTGTTGTCCAGCCAAAAGATCATAGCCGGGTCTTTGGACAGATGGACCAATAGGGTCTGAAAGCTGCCCATGCCGGCGCGCCGGAACATTTCGATTTGATTGAGGATTTTTCTGGGATTGTCGATCTTGGCATCTCCGGTGGCGAAGACACCGTGCCAGAACAGGGCCAACTTCTCTTCGAAGGGCCGTTTGGTATTGATCATCCGATACAGCCAGTAGCTGGCACAGTCGCCGCAGTTGGAGAAGCTGTTTCGCTCTATGTGGTATCGTCGGATCAGGTCCTCGTCTTCGAGTTCGTAAGGCTTGTCGTGGGTACTTAGGAGTTCCTCGACTGTGGCTTCATATCCCTGGGCCGCGTACCTTTCAAGCTCTTCGCGAGTCGTCCCGAAGCCGGCGCGCCGCATCAGATGCGCCATCAGGGCCAAGTCGGCTTGTGCCATCCCAATCCTCCTTAGGTACTGGTCCTATTCCAAATGCGGGGCGAAAACTGGAATCTAGTCATCGCCGTTAAAAAACCTGGGCTTCTCGAACTGGCCGTTTACCAGCGGCGCCGGGTCCAAGCCCATCCAGTCCTGCAGTATCCCGGAGTACACGCTGCGAAAATCCAAGTTGGGGACCAGATCTCCCTGCTGGAGCGCCCCCGGCTTGGTCTCAGGATACTCGCCGTACATTCCGCCCTTAACCCTGGGTCCAATCAGGAAGGACACGCCTGCGGACCCGTGGTCTGTGCCCGAGCCGTTATCTCGGGTGCGGCGTCCGAACTCGGAGAACAGGAACATAATGACGTTGTCGCCGGCGTTGTGTTCCTGTAGGTCGTCCCAGAAGTCGACGACGGCCTCCGACACCTCGCTCCAGAGCCTGGCATGAGTCGGCGCTTGGTTGGCGTGGGTGTCGAAGATGCCATGCTGGGTGTAGAAAATCCGGGTGCCCAAGTCAGCCTGGTGAATCATAGCCACGTCGCGCAAGCTCTTGGCTATTCCACTGGACCCATACTCCACGGTGGAAGAGTACCGGGCTGGAGCCGCTTTCAAAATGTCCGCTCCTTTGAGGGCGCTTAGACCGGTTTGGCCTAGATACTCCATCACGGGTCCGGTGCCCACGGCGGGAGAGTACATATTGGCGAAACGTTGCAACATCTCGGAACGCTGGTCCTGTTCCTCCACGCTGGTAAGCAAGCCGTAGTTGGAGACGTCACCCACCGAGGCAACCGGGACCCCTGGCGCCGCCAGTGCCCGGGGCAGAGACTCCCCGATATTGACCCCGACCACAGGATTCTCGGCGGTCGGGTCAATCTCCCTTAGGGCTCGCCCCAGCCAGCCCTCGGTGCCTACTAGGTCCGGCTCGCAAGTGTGCCAGATGTCCATGGCCCTGAAATGGGACCTGACTGAATTCTCGTAGCCAATCCCGTGGATGATCGCCATGGACCCACTATCGAAAAACCGCTTGATGGGCGCCATGCTCGGATGCATACCCAATTCATCGTCGATCTTTAGCACCTTGTCTTGAGGTATGCTCAACGTAACCCTGGCGTCATAGTAGTTGGCGTCGGTGTAAGGAACGATGGTGTTCAAATAATCGTTGCCGCCGGTAAGCTGCAGCACAACCAAAACCGGCGCGTTATTGGTGGCGGACATTCCTTTGCCTCACTTTCTCCTATAACGAGAAACCGTACCTCTAACCCAACTATGCGAACTGTTTGCTCGGATATCCTCGATTTCATGGACCATCCGTCATATTTCGGATTCTACTAGCGGCCCCTAGGGCTGTCAAACAGCCTTGACTTCGTCCTCTTTTACTGATGTGTGAATAAAGAACTAAACTTTAGTCTTTCCGTCGTCACTCCGGCGAAAGCCGGAGTCCAGAGGCGCTATCAGTCAGTCACCTTCCCTTCCCTAAACGTGCAAGGAATTGACGCGCCTCAACTGAAGTAATACCATTCTGGCACTCGCCATTGTTGGTGGATTTGCAACCTAAATTAGATTAGGAAGGGGAGCGGATGGCGGAAGTAAACGTCGACGGAAGGAACATTAGCTTTAGGATTCCCGAAGGACCTCGCAAGGGGCACACCGTCTTGATGATCCACGGCGCAACCGAATACAACGGGAGCTGGGAGAACCAGTTTCGTTACTTGGAGAAAGAGCACACGCCGGTCACTGTCAACCTGCCCGGCCGTGTCGGCTCTGAGGGCCCGCCGGTTGACAATGACGCCGACTTCCGGGAGTTCATCAGGGCCTTCGGGGACGCCTTGGGGATAGCGCCCTTCGTGGTCTGCGGCCACTCCATGGGAGGCTCGATATCCTTGGACTTTGCTTTGCACTATCCCGACAGACTGGAAGGATTTATTATGGTGGCTTCCAGTCCCAGTTGGGAGTTTGGCGAAGAGATGCTGGACCTGCTAAGGAAGGACCCGCGGGAGGGCGCGGAAGCGTCGGCCAATGAATTCGGGGACATGTTCTCCAAGCACACGCCGGAGCATATCAAGCAGCAGGTGCTTGCACTCTCGAAGCAAGTCCCTGTGGAAGCCCAAGCCGCCGACCTGGTGGCCTGCACCACTTTCCATCTAGAGGGAGACCTGCAACGAATAAACGTTCCCGCCTTGGTGATCTGCGGTGACGAGGACGGACCTTCGCTGCCCGGCTCCCGGCTGTGCGCCGAAAAACTGCCCAACGCTCGTTTTCAGCTCGTCGAACAGTGCGGCCACCCCATCATGATGGAGCAGCCGGACGTGTTGAATAACGCCATGGACAGCTTTCTCAAGTCCCTGTCCTGAACCCAGGGTGGGGGTCTCCTACCGCACTCGGTTCCGGCCCGGACAATAGCTGTGTGCTAAGATATTCCAACCAGCCTAAGGAAACTCATAGTAATTCCGCCGGGAGGTGTGGCGTGCCCGTTCAGAAATTTCTCCCCATGACCAAGGACTTTGCCACCTTCGACTGCGATGCCCACATTACCGAACCCCCCGCGATATGGGAGCGGGCCAGGGACCACTTGACTAAGGACGAATTGGAGGCTCTTAAGACTACTTATTGGTTTGAGCCGGACACGCAACGGTTGGTAGTCAACGGCACCACTTCTTTCGCTGGCACCAGTATGCAGGGCATCGGAGGGTCTGCCGGCGCTATTCGAGTAACCACAGTTGCCGGACCCGGCGTCAAACATAATGTCCAGCGAGCCTTGCACGTGCGCAACCTTCGTCCCGAGACGGCGCTTACCAAAGAGGAATCGGCGTATTTGGACCACCAAGGCTCCTATGAACCCAAGGCCCGTTTGCGGGATATGGACATCCAGGGCATTGATCAAGTGATGATCATTCCCACCGACATCGATATCTATCCCTGGCTGCAGAATACAATGGGCGCCCGTGCTTGGTGCAAGGCATACAACGACTGGGCCTACGAATACACGCTGGCAGACCCGGAACGGCTCTACTTTGCTGCTATACTCCCGGTCCAGGACCCCCGGTTCGCTGTGGAGGAGCTTTACCGCGTAGCTGAAATGGGGTGCCGGGTCGGCCTCATCCGCCCCGTGGACGCCATGGGCAACTATCCGGTGCAGCCCAAGTACGAGCCCCTGTGGGACGCTATGGAGGACACCGGCCTAGTCTACGGTATGCACCCCTTTCCTGCCGGCCTGTTCGGTAAGCCGGCGGGCTACTCGGAGCAGTACTCCGGCGCAGAGTTGATTGAGCGGGTTCTTTCCACCTCGGACCTCCCTCACAGCTTCTTGGACAATATACAAGCCTTCATGGCCGAAGCATCCGTTTGGGTGACCATGGTGTTAATGTCGGGCCTCTTTGAGAAACATCCTAAGCTGAAGGCCGCGGTCTTTGAGTCCGACTCCACTTGGTTGAGTTTTGTGCTGGACGAGTGTGACAAGGCCTATCGGTTGCACCGCAACGACCGGTTGATGGCCCCGCTGAAACGCCTGCCCAGCGAGACCTTCTTCAGGCACTGCTTCACCGGCTTCGAGGGTGATGAGGTCTTCCCTTCCCGCCTCCCCGACTACTACCAGGATACTACTGTCTGGGCCTCGGACATCTACCATCACGACGGCGATGACGCTTGGAAAGCGATCGAAACAATGCGCGAGGTAGAGGCCCCGGTGGAGATCCAGGCTAAGATGTTGGGGGGCAACGCCCGCCGTATGTACGGCATCAAGCCGCCGGGCAAGATCATCAGGGAGCGGGTGACCGAGATCCAACGCCCCGATTGGTGGCCCACCGAGGAGGAGATCAAAGCGGCGCTTAAGCCGGAGTCCGCCATCATACCGTAGATGGATTATCTTTGGGGTGATTCGCGAATCGCCCTTACAGCTCATGCTTGTCGAAGGATGGGGACCGCTAACTTGGACCGTTCCGGGGCAGTGATTAAACACTGGCGGCAAAGAATTAGTCTTGGAGTTGAGCCCCCTGCTTGTCAGGGGGCTCGTTACTAGAAAAAGGGCGTAGATAGAAAGAATGCTGCTGCAATGGAGGCAGACAAGCGATGACTACGGAAAGGCGCTTCCCGGTCTTCGATGGCGACTCCCACATTGTGGAGCCTCGGGAGCTGTGGGAGACATACCTTGAGCCTGAATACCGTGCTCTGGGCAAGTCTGCCTTGTGGCGGGAAGACGGCAAGTATGGCTCTTACCTCAAGGTCAACGGCGAGATGTTCCGGGACACGGCGAACACCAACATCCCGCGGCACGCCGTCTGGCGGCCTGGGATGACCTGGGACTCCATAGGCGGACTGGACCCCAATACTCGTCATGCCATGAACCAGGGCGCTTGGGACCCCCAAGCGCGGCTCCGTGACATGGACGCAATGGGAGTGGACCAAGCCCTGCTCTATCCCACCTGGTTTGCCGAAGGATTCCCCTTGATAAAAGACCCCGATGTGGCCTATGCACTGGCTCGGGCCTACAACAACTGGATTGCTGATTTCTGCCAAGCGGCGCCGGACCGGCTCTTTGCTGCAGCCATGGTCCCCCTCCAGAACATGGAATTCGCGCTGGAGGAGTTGGAGCGTACCTCCAAGCTCCCTTGTTTCCCCGCCGCTTTTGTTCGACCCCTGTGGGTGGAAGGACACTATATGAGCCATCCCTACTACGATCCGCTCTGGGAGGGGTTGGCCAATCTGGGTGTAACCGCCGCTGTCCATGCCACTCCGGGCCTGTACAACCCGGAGTGGACCTCCCACGGCCCGTTTATCGAAAAGATGAAAGGGCGGCTCATCCAAAGCCCTCATATTGGGTCCGGCGCCGGGGGCGGACCTTTTGGCGGAGGGGGTCCTCATCCGGGAGAGAGCGTTGGGTTGCCTTTGGGGCATCCGGTCTCCCCGATTCTGGCTTACTGGCTGGACGCCTACTTATTCGTCGGGGTGATGCTTGCCTACGGCTTAACCTCACGGTATCCAGCAATCAAGATAGTGGTGGCCCACGGCAAGGCCACTTGGATGGAAGAGGTCCTGGAGAAGGTGGAAGCCTCCACAAAGGTTATTGCTCTCCAGCACTATTATCCCGTCCGGACCGATACCGAGGAGCTCTGGCAAGAAAGCCGCGTGATGCTGGGTTTCGACGCTGATGAAAGAGGAATTCAACGGCTGCCGGAGCGCTACAGTGAAAAGGTCGTCTGGGGTTCTCGCTATCCTCAGGACGACACAACCAGTGCCTGGGATGCAATACAAACCCTGACCGAAGCAGGCGTAGATGAATACTATATGGCCCGAATGTTGGGCGGCAACGCCGCCCAGCAGTACGGGATCAAACCGGTGCAGAAAGTTGGGGCCTAGCAGCTATCACGCCGTAGGGCGGAGCCCTGCGGGTCGTTTAGTCTCCATTGGGCGGGTGGCTGAGAAACTCAGGGTTAGTTCGGAGGGCCGGCACTAAGCTTTTTTACGCTTTCACCGATCCTGTGTACGGCTTCCCGCAAGCGATTGATAGGCTCGTTGGAAAAGATGATCCGCACGTGTCCCCTGGCGGTAGAGGGCCCCCAAGTGGTCATGGGGGTCACCGCCACGTTGGCCTCGTCAAGCAGGTATTGGGCGAACTTCTCCGCGTCAGGTTCGACGGCCCGGTGGTCCAGCAATAGCCACCAGCCGCCTTGAGCCGGGACACAAGAGAGGCCATCAATGGAGTTCAATCCGTTGGCGACTACGCCGGCCCGTTCTTGCAACAGGGCGATGCGCATTCGCCTGTCCGCATCCCAAGCCGATTCATCGTTGAGCAGCGCAATCACTCCGGCCTGTTGAAAGGCGCCGGTGAGTGTGCCGTTGTACATGTGAGCCTTGCCTATGTGTTCGATGATCTCCTTGGGGGCGACCGCCCAGCCGGTCCGCCAAGCGGTGAGGTTAAAGTCCTTGGAGACACCTCCCAGGATGATGCTGCGCTCCCGCATACCCGGCCTGGCTGCTATATTTTGAACCTCGGTGCCCTCAAAGACCATCTGGCCCCCCGCCCGGTCGTCGACCACCCATAGGTTTCGCTCCTCAGCCAGGGCTGCGATGGCATCCACTTCCTCGGCAGTGAACACCTTTCCGGTGGGCATGTTGGTGCTATTGATGACAATAGCTTTGGTGCGGTTGCTGACCTGGCGATGTAACTCGTCTATATCCAGTTGCCACCCTCTCGATTCCAACAGCGGCACGAATCGGGGCACGCCGTGGGCCAAGCGGATGCGGTTGATGATGCCCGAGTACGCCGGCTCTGGGCTGATGACTTCGTCGCCTGGATCCAACAACGCCAGAAAGGTGGATAACAATCCCTCTTGAATGCCGTTGGTGATGATGACTTCGGTCTGCCATTCGTAGTTCAGCCCTTCGTCCTTCTTGAGCCGATGAGTAACCGCAGCGCGTAGCTCTCGCAAGCCTACGAGGGGAAGCCAGCTATTGTACTCGTCTTTGCCAATAGCGTCCCGGGTTGCTTGAATGACGTGGGCTGGTGGAGGGATATCGCTGTCGGCGTTCTCCAGCCGGTAGGCCCCCTGCCGCTCATCGGCTTGGTCCCCCATAATGTCAAGACCGATTCTAGGTAACCCTTGCATTCGTTTCGCTTCTTTCACGTCATTACTCGAACAAAGTATCTCACTGGCGACGCTAATTATAGCAAATAGGATGGACTCGATTATTGGTTGACAACTCCTTTGCCAAGGCTAAACTGGTTTGCATCAACAGGCGAGCCAAGGCTCGATATTCCCTCATGTTTACTGTTTGGAGGGGCGAGGTGAAATACGACATAGTCATAGTAGGCGCAGGCTCGGCGGGATGTGTTTTGGCCACCCGCCTATCCGAGGACCCTAGCCGGTCCGTGCTGTTGCTGGAGGCTGGGCCCGATTATCCTGATTTCGAGCATTTACCGGACGATTTGAAATTGGGCAACAACGATTACTACTCCGGGTATGGGCCGCACAACTGGGGCTACATTGCAAGAGCGACTCACCAGCAACCAAGCCTCCAGATTCCCAGAGGGAAAGCCACCGGCGGCTCCAGCGCAGTAAACGGCCAAGTCTTCTATAGGGGCATTCCCGACGATTATGATTCCTGGGCCGCTCTGGGTAATGCCGAGTGGGCATTCACCGAGGTTCTACCATACTTTCGCAAAATGGAAACCGACCATGACTACGCCGGAGATTTTCACGGCACCGACGGGCCCGTACCGGTGAGACGCGACCCCCGGGAAAAGTGGGAGCCCGTTGCAAGAGCGTTCTTCGAGGCTAGTGTAGCGGCGGGATTCCCCGAGGACACAGACCAAAATCACCCGGAATCAGAGGGTGTAGGACCGAGACCCCGGAATCACATAGACGGCGTTCGCATCAGCATGGCATTGGCTTATTTGAACTTGGCCAGACACCGCCTAAATCTCACTATTAAAGCGAATGCTGCGGCTAGAAGAGTCCTCTTCGACGGTCTGCGGGCGGTGGGCATAGAGGTGGAAAGCGGGGGTGAAGCGTTTGTTGTCGAGGCCGAACAGATTATTTTATCCGGCGGCGCCGTCGCGTCACCCCATTTGTTGCTGCTTTCCGGCGTGGGACCCAGTGCCCATCTGGCCGAGTTCGCTATTCCATTGGTTCGCGACCTTCCAGGGGTAGGACAAAACCTCAGGGACCATCCCAGTGCGGCTGTGGTCTATAAAGCAAGAGGCAAGAGGCTTGATTTGCAGACGCCGGCATTCCAGGTGTGTACTCGGTACACAGCGGAGGGGTCCCACCTCAAAAGCGACATGATTATCAGCCCTATGTTGTTGACCAGTGAGCTTGGACCCCTCTCTTTTGAGCCTGACGCCGACGACAACTACTTGGGCATCAGTGCTGGTATTCAACTGGCCCTGGGATCAGGAGAGCTTAAGCTGGCCTCCAGCGACCCCGCGGTGCAGCCTCTCCTGGATTACCGCTACCTGGATGACCCTTTCGATAGGGAGCGGATGCGGGAAGGGATTCGATTAGCGGCAAAAGTGGCTGAACATCCCGCAATGCGAGAGTTGATAGTGGAGCGGATAACTCCCACGGATGATGAATTGGACTCCGATGAAGCCTTGGACGCCTGGCTAATGAAACACATCGGGACTTCGCATCATATTTCATGCACCTGCAAGATGGGTCCTGCCAGCGACCCAATGGCGGTGGTCGATCAGTATGGCAAGGTGCACGGTCTGCAAAGCCTCAGGGTTGTCGACGCGTCGGTCATGCCGGACTGCATCAGGGCCAATACCAACGCCACCACCATCATGATCGCTGAGAAAATGGCGGACTTCATCAAAGAAGGCAAATGAGTGTAACTGTTCAGAGTGGGGGCCTAGCAATTGAAGGCAGTTTTGCAGCGTTATTGTCCGGGGGCCTCCCCGTTAGTGTTAAACTTCCGACACTTCCTCCTTGCCACTTCCGGTGACCACTCCCTATGCTATTAACAGGCAGCTATCACCGCCTTGCCTAATCTATCCCGCCACCCAGGCCAATGGCTCAGAATGGCTCACAATGGCCCTGAGATAAAAAAACCTGGCTTCTCCCCACCCCGGCGTCACTTACTATCCAACACCACAAGTCTGAACAGTTACAAATGAGTGGGCTGCTCTTGACACGGAAGGCGCATAGGCTAATAATCAGCCCAACCTTTGACTGTTTAGACCACATGACGGTGGTTATTCGGTCGGTTTGTCTCCCATCATTTCCCAGGAACTAAAACACCCTACTGGCGTGTATTAAAAGTCCCTTCTCTTGGGGGCGGGAAGATGTTTCAACGCGGTACTCAGGTGCCCTATGCGGGAATTCATACCTTTGCTCGGGCACAGCAAAAGACTATCGGCGAGTTAGAACCCGGTGACGTGGCTGTGCTGGGCGTGCCCCATGATGGGACCTCCAGCTCGCGCCAAGGAGTCCGCCAAGGCCCCCGAGGTATACGGGAAGCCAGCGTGGATTTCATTTATAGCGTACAGAGCGCGGGCACAGTGGTGGACGTGCTCACTGGGCACACCCTCACTTGGTCGGATAGCTCCGGCCTGGCGGACCTGGGCGATCTGGCAGTCTATCCCACAGACTTGGGCCGGACCGAGGAGGCGTTGCGGGAGGCTGTGAGATCCATCGTGGGCCGGAGCGCCTTCCCGGTGATTCTGGGAGGGGACCATTACGTCACCTATCCACTATTTCAAGGCTTCGCCCAAGGCTTGAAGGAGCAAGGGAAAAAAGCGGGCCTCATCCAGCTTGCCGGCTCCCTTGACTTGGCTGACCAGCATCCCCTGTGGGGTACATACTGGCACGGGGCCGCCTTGCGCCGCTTGGTCGAAAGCAAGGCGTTGGACCCCGCTAATATCGCCTGGCTGGGGCTGCACGGGTTTCTGCCTTACGCCGAGTGGGAGATGGCCCAAGGTATCGGCGCCACCGTGGTTACTGTGCGCTCGCTCAGGGAAGAGGGCCTAGCCAACGCCGCCCGCCGCGCCGTTGAAGTGGCTGGCCGAGGTTGTGATTCCATTTACATAAGTCTGGATATCGGGGTCGTAGACTCCGGCTATGCCCCCGGTAGGGGCGACGTGGTGGTGGGGGGATTGATGCCGGAAGAGTTGCTGGAACTTATACGGGCTCTTCAGGACCCAAAGGTTGGCGCTCTGGACCTAGTGGAGGTTGCTCCCCCCCTAGACCCGGCGGGACGCACCACGCGGCTCGCTGCTGAGGCCGCCATCGAGCTTATCGCACCCAAGGTCTTTGCTTAATGGTCTTCACTTAGAGGAGAGTTCGATGGTGGAGCCGAGACAGGAACCAAAGCCAACCCCGGAAGGAATTCTGACCTTTCTGGGAGCCTCCTTGGGCGACGTGGAAGACCTGAAAGAGGGTATGATCGCTGTCGTCGGAGTGAGCTTTGACCTGTCCACCACGGGGCGCGTAGGCGCCCGCTGGACACCGGTAAAGGTCCGGGAGACCTCCGGCTATTACGGCCGCTATCTGGAAGGGACCGTTGAAATCACTACTGGAGAAGTGTTGGAGACGGCGGACAAGTCCAAGTTACTGGACCTCAGCGACATGAACGTGTACCCCTTGGAGTGGCCGAAGACGGAGGCGGCGCTGCGCCGTCAGATGACCGATATAGCCAGCCGTGGACCCATAATACTCGTCTTGGGGGGAGACCACTTCATCACCTATCCTCTGGTCCAAGGGTATCGAGATGCTATCGTGGCCCGCGGCGGGAAAAAGGTGGGATACATCCAGTTCTCCGGCGGGCTGGACCTGGGATACAGCGATCCTCTCTGGGGGAAGGTCTGGCGAGGGGCTACGGCGCGTCGAATCCTGGAGACGGGAACAGTGGACCCTGGCAATATGGTCTGGATTGGGGTGAAGGGCTACCAGCCGCAAAAGGAACTGGCGTTCGCTCAAGAGATGGGGCTTCGGGTGTTTTCCTTGGAGGATATACGCCGGGATGGGATCAGACGGGTGATGGAGGAGGCCCTAAAGATAGCCGGCGATGGCTGCGACAGCATCTATGCCAGCGTGGATTACGACGTTGTTGACGGCGGAAACGCGCCTGGCGCCGCCGGGACTAACTTCCGGGGCATGTCCAACGTGGAGTTGCTACTGGCCGTGGACATGCTGGCCCAAGGCAATGTTGGAGCTATGGATATCGTCGGCGCTAATCCGTTGTTGGAACTCCTTTCCGAGACAGCGGAGCGCTTCGGGGCCTGGCTGGCTTTCCGGTTCATCTGGCCCCACATCCGGAAAGAAGGACTCAAATCTCTGCCCCTCGACTCCACTCTGCGGGAGAGACCGCGGCCGGCGCAGGTGGAGCCTGACAGCTAACCACTAGCCGCATCAGAGTAGCTTGAGTGAGGTAACCGTGACAATCGACGCAGAAGCGCCATCACTTCTAGCGGGCGTCTCTACATTCATGGGTGTTCCTCCGGCCGCGTTGGACCAAGTGGCTCAGGGAGTGGTCGCTGTCAACGGCGCTCCTTATAGTGGTGGACGGTTCGCCCGGGAAGGTCCCAGAGGCATACGCGAGGCGTCGCTGGCTATGGCGGAGAAACTGGCTATTGCGGGCAGAGAAGGTTTCGCCGATGTAGATAGAGGGCTCCACTTGATCCCCAATGGCGGCGCTTTAATCGATGTTGGCGACTGGCCGGTCTATCCCACCGATGTCCTCAAGACCACCGACAGCATTGCCGGCGGGGTGTACGAGATTACCAAGCGGGGCGGTTTCTCCGTCTGTCTCGGCGGCGACCACTATATAGAGTATCCTTCCTGCTTGGGCTTCTGCCGCGCCGTTGCCGAAAACAACCCCGGAGTAAAAGTGGGCTACATTCATATCGACGGGCATCTGGACTTCAACATGGGTCCGGAAGGTGTATCCAGGTACAATAATGGGACCAATGCTCGTCTGACTTCGGAACTGGACGTGGTGAGCCATCCCAATATGGTCTGGATCGGTATACAGGGACCGTGCAACCTGGAGGCGGTGCAATACATACGCAAAATGGGGGGCACCATCTTCACCAGCGAGGACCTGCACCGATTGGGGCCGGCGGAGGTTGGCCGGCAGGCCGGGGAGTGGGCCAGCAACGGTTGCGACTTCGTCTATATGACCTTCGACATCGACGTAATCGACGCGGGCTTGTCACCCGGTACGGGCTCGGTCACCATGGGCGCCGTTTCGCCCTCCGCGATTATGCTTCTGCTGGAGGAGCTGTCCAAGTATCCCATCGGCGCTATGGACGTCAACGAAGTGACCGCCCCCATGGATGTGGCGCAGCGCAGCCCACACTACGCTGTCAATGGCATCATCCATTTTTTGCTCCGCCGTTTGTTCCGAGTCGAGCAGTTGTAACCCGCTCGGTCTCATGGGTTTCGCCTCGCTTGCAGCAAGCCCAGGACCCAGCCTGAAAAGGCCGCACAGTCGCGGGATTTTCCATGGCCTTGCGGAGGCCGAGTAAAAGAATGAAAACCCGATTTTTATACTAAGAGAAGTACTGATGCCCCTGAGAAATGATCCGTTGCCCAGGGTTTCCGGGGTCCTGACCTTCATGCGGGCTCCTGTCGGCCGGTTGGAGGACCTGAAAGAGGGGATGGTGGCGGTGGCCGGAGTTACTTATGATCTCTCCACTACCGCGCGATTGGGGGCCAGGTTCGCCCCTATAACCATCCGGGAAACCTCCGGTTATTACACTTATACCGGGGACAGGATCGTTGACCTGGGGAACCTGAGCATTGCCCATCTCGACTGGCCGAAGACCGCTTCGGAACTGCGCCGCCAAATGTACGAAATCGTCCGACTGGGTGTAACCCCGGTCATATTGGGAGGCGACCACTTCATCACATATCCCTTGGTGCAGGGCTTCCTTGATGCGGTCACCGAGCGAAGCGGGGGAAAAGTGGGCTACATCCAGTTTTCCAGCCAGTTGGACCTGGGAGACAAGGACCCCCAGTGGGGAGGGGTTTGGCGGGGCGCAACCGCCAAGCGCATCCTG
The DNA here is from genome assembly GCA_965197565.1 of Dehalococcoidia bacterium. Taxonomy (GTDB): domain Bacteria; phylum Chloroflexota; class Dehalococcoidia; order Lucifugimonadales; family UBA3495. The sequence continues at coordinate 205,918 of CBDANK010000002.1, read as the reverse complement.
GACTCGGGCGCAGTAGACTCCAGCAACATGGTGTGGGTGGGCGTAAACGGGTATGTTCCGCAGGGCCAACTGGCTATGGTGGATGAGCTCAACCTGAACGTTTTCAATCTCTCGGACATCAGACGTGACGGCATAGAGCCGGTGACCGAGCGGGCTTTGGAGTTGGCAGGGGAGGGATGCGACGCGGTGTACGTGAGCGTCGACGTTAACGTTGTCGACGGAGTGTTCGTCCCGGGTGCTGACGCCCCCAATTTTCGCGGCCTTCGGAATATCGATCTCTTGAAGGCTGGGGACATCCTGGCCCGGAGCAAGGCGGGGGCTTTGGACCTAGTGGGCCTCAACCCCATCATCGAAAGCGGGGGTCAGAACGAGACAGGGGAGCGTTTCGGCTCGTTACTGGTAAACCGGTACGTAACTCCCCGGATCAGCGAAGAGGTATAGAATTCCAGGAGGCAAACATGTCGCCAAGCGAGGTGCTTCCCAGCTTTGCCGGTTTCCCAAGCTTTTTGAGGGCGCCGCTGCTGCAACCCCAGGACACTCCCGCGGAAGCGGTGGTCATCAGCGGCGCGCCCCACGACAGCACCCATACCAGCCGGTTTGGCACGCGCATGGGGCCCAAGGGTATCAGGGAAGGCTCGCTGCTGGCGGCGGACCGGTTTTTAGTGGCTGGCGAACAGGGGCTCATCGATCCTGAAACGGGCGCCCGGCGCTTCCGGCCGGCCCCGGAAAAGCTCGTGGATGTCGGCGATTTCACCATGTACCCCACGGATGTTCTCAAGACCACCGAGAGCATCGCCCAGGGAGTATCCCAAGTGGTTGAACGAGGAGGGTTCTCCGTCTGTCTGGGTGGCGACCATTACGTTAGCTATCCCTCGGCGTTGGGCTATTGCCGCGCCGTCGCGGAACGCGACCCTGGCGCACGCATCGGTTACATTCATATCGACCACCACCTGGATTTCGGCTATGACAACCCGGTGTGGGGTAAATACAATCACGGGTCCAACGCACGCCGTATTTCGGAGATCGACATAGTCTCCACTCAGAACATGGCTTGGATCGGCGTGCCCAGCGGCCAAAGTGGAGAACCGGTTGACACCATCAAGCGCAACGGCGGCGTCATATTCACCAGCGATGATTGCCATGAATTGGGCGCTTCAGAAGTGGCTCGCCGCGCCGCAGACCACGCTGCCCGGGACTGCGACGCAATCTACCTCACGGTGGATATAGACTTTATAGATACCGGGTTTTTCCCGGCGACCGGCTCCGTGGTCAATGACGCCATCACTCCAACCCAGATGATCCAGATCCTTCAGGTCTTAAGCGAATACTCCATTGGAGCTCTGGACTTGGTGGAGGTCTCGCCCCGCATCGATCCCTCGGGACGTTCCATGAGCATATCCACCGAGATAGTGCTGACGATTTGCGCTCCCAGACTCTTCCCAACCCCCGGTCCAGTGTGAAGCCGCCGGAGCCGTTGAAGCAGCTATCCTATTACTCCCTCTCTCCAGTCCAGCAGGATCTGTTGGGCGGCATTGTGTCCCGGAGCTCCCGACACTCCTCCTCCAGGATGGGTGCCCGATCCACACATGTACAGGTCTTTAATGGGAGTGCGATAGCTGGACCACCCGGCGAAAGGACGGTTGGAGAACATCTGGGAAAAAGTCATGTCTCCATGCAGTATATGAGCATTGGTTAAATAGAGTGTACTCTCCAAGTCCTCGGGGCTGTAAAACCTCTTGTGGATGATTATGTCTCTTATGTTGGGGGCGTACTCGGCTAGAACATCTATGCAACGCTCCCCGAACCTGTCCCTTTCCTCCGCCCAGGTTGTGTCTTTCAACCGAAGAGGAACAGTCCTTCCCCACATGGTCATGACGTGCTTTCCCGGCGGCGTCATGTCGGGGTTCAACGCCGAGGGTATGGTGCCGTTCAAGAAGGGTTTTTGGGGAGCGACGCCGTTCTTTGCTTCGTCCCAGGTCCTCTCCACGTAGTCCATCGATGGGGCTATGTCTATGTACCCGCTGTGGGCGGGCCCCGGTTCTTTGTCCCCTGGATAGGCGGTAAAATTGGGCAGGCCGTCCAACGCTAGGACCATAGAGAAAAACCCCTGCTCAATGTTGTAATTCCTCACTTGTTTGAGGAACTCTTCGCCCAAATGCTCAGGTTCCACCAGCTTCAAGAAGGTGCGGTTTGGGTCGGCATTGGAAACTATCACCCTTCCTTTGATCTCCTCGCCGCCCTCCAGACCAGCACTTCATTGTCCTCATATCGGCGATGATAGACCTCCAGCACGTCATGGCGCACACGAACTCGGCGTTCCCCTGGGGCGGGATGCACCAGCAATCTTTCAGTCCAACGACCAGCTCCACCCCGACAGCTTTTCCGTTGTCAACCGCCACCCTCGCCACCTCGGCGTTGGTGCGGATGGCGGCGCCATAGCTCTCCGCCGCTCTTGCCAACGCTTGTGTAATACTGCCTGATCCCCCTTTGGCTAGGGATATGCCCACCGCCGCGCCGTGGGCCGGACCCGTGGCTCGGTGCAGATAGTAATAGAAATAGCATAGCATGGTGCCGGGAGTATCCGGCCCCCCTGGCATAAAGGACCCCAGCCCGTGGGTGCTCAAGTGAGCTTTTATCTCCTCGGACTCGAATCTTTCGTCCAAGAAGTCTCTGTAGCTGGAGGTCATCACCTTGGCAAAGAGGGCCTCGTCCTCCGGGTTATTAAGCCTGCTGGCAATCTCGGCTAAAGTAGGCGGCGGCGCCAAGGCGGATAGTCCCGTCCGTTCCACCAGCCTGATCATGTCCCGGTCTAGGTCCAGATAAGCCCTTACGTCCTTCTTAGAAAACTTTTCGATCTCCTTGAGGGTCCGCTCCTCGTCCCGCCACAACATCAGGCAGCGCCCGTCTGGAAAGGGCTTAAATACCTGAGGGTCGCAAATGTGAAAATCCAGACCGAATTTATTAAGTTCAAGGTCCTGGAACACCTTGGATTGTAGGAAGACCACGATCCCCATAAAAGGGTTGGCCTTGAACCCGGGCCACAGCTCTTCCGTTACCGCAGGTCCTCCCACTATATATCTCCGTTCAAGCACGATAACCTTCATGCCGGCCCTGGCCAGATAGCCGGCGCAGGTAAGCCCGTTGTGGCCCCCGCCCACGATGATCACGTCATATTCCGGAGACATCGCAATCCTCTCCTAATCCACAGCGAATCGCGCATAATTGTATGAAAAAATGGGGTATATGGCCTATATACGTCGTAGAAAGTTGATTATAGGAGCGAAAGATTCGGCCTCCCATGGAAAGTATCCCGCCTGAGCCGCTTCCCCAATTTTCAAACCCGGGTTCTCTTGAGAAGCAAGAAAGGCGTGAAGCCGTGTCTTTGACGACTTTTTGGGCAAAGTGCCTGGTTGTGCTTCGAGACAAGTTATGTAGGTGTCAACACATGGAATCGCCGGGTCGCCAGCGACTGCGGCCAACAATACGTCTTCTAGCTCTCCTTGGGATTCTTGAGGGGGCATGATTGCTACGATTACCTGAGGCTCAGTTCCGAACGATTCGAACGGCGCGCCAGGCGAACAAAGCCCTGCTCTCTTCAAAGACTCAGACACGCTGGCAAAGGCACTGGAGGAGTCTTGATCGGCATCTCTTACAATTCCGAGGCCAGTTACTTGATCGAACCCACTGATGCCTACAAACGTCCGAAGAAATGGCCTGAGTTTATCCTTTCCTCCGTAATAGCGAACCTCAATCTCGGACAAATCGCCTAGGTGGTTTAACAATGCTACAAAAAAATTGAGATCATCCCGCCCCTCGACCAACAGCACTTTTGGAGCATTGATGGGGGAAGGCCGGTCCGGTGACGTTGTCACCTCTCACCTAACCTCTAATCCGGTTTGTATTGCTGTTGCCAACATTTCCTGGTCGAACGTTACCGCTCTGTGAGCATTTCTTACCATTTCAAGCCGGTGGAGGCGAAAACCGTACTGTCTTTTCTTCGAAAACGCCTTATGCGCAGCCCTCAAACATTCATCACTATGGGTTGTTGCAAACAACTGAACGTTTGAAATTTCGGCCATTTCTCCAATGTCTTCCCACACTTTTTCTATAACCTGGTAGTAGAGTCCATTTTCTATTTCGTCGATGAGTACAATACCACCTTCAGCGTCGACTATCGCAAGCGCGATAGTCATTAGACGAAGCGCCCCGTTGCCCAAGAGAGCGGCAGGCAATAATTGGCTCTCTCCGACGTCAACATATATTGTTGGGTTGCCTGCACGTGTGAGGATAGAGAGGCTTCGAATCCTGGGGTCGATATGTTGGAGTATTTTCACTATCTTGTGGTCTTGTTTCTTTTCGCTCAGCGCAGATAGTCGTTGGATTTCTTCTCTTTGACCCAAAGGTTGGCGTGCTGCTAGGAATATTCCCATCGCCGCCTTAAGTCCAATTGGCGCCCTCTCTGAGCGGAATCCCTCCTCCACCGTGCCAGGCGCGACTGTGGATGCCACATAATATCCGCGCGAAATGTTCTTAGCGCCCGTCTCGCTAGTGTATTCAAACAGGATTTCCTGGCGAGACGCCCTAAAGTCGGGCGCTCCGCCGCGAAATCCCTCGTTCTCGTCGGCCTCGGTCAATGGCACTTGTGACGTTTCTCTGTCGCCAAGACGGATCTTTACAGTGCGTGAATGTCTGGACCAATCCCCCGTCGCCGATAACTCGATTTGAGCTTTTGAATCAAGATTTAGAAACAACTCAGGCAGCAGCCGGTTCGGGTCAATAGACGACAACCCTCGAAAACGATTGACTCTAAACGCCGTATCAGGCACGTTTGGAGAATGGTGCATCCAAAGGGCTTCAAGAACAGCGGTCTTTCCGATATTGTTCGGACCCGCTATTAGGTTGACTCTGGCCAAGGGTTTAATTTCGAGGTAGGCAAAGCCGCGAAAGTTCTTAATGCGAATAGCTTTGTACATTGAGATTGCTGCTAGCTACTATCGGTGAGATTTGTTGCTTCTCCAGTTGGCCTGAATCAAATGTTGCCGTTAGTACATTTGATTGGTCGGGGTGAGTGGATTCGAACCACCGGCCTCTACGTCCCGAACGTAGCGCGCTAACCACTGCGCTACACCCCGACAATCACTGAGGAAGGGATAGCGGAATACTGCCGCCGGCATGCCCAAGGCGGCGGACTAACTTTTCAGGCATCACCGTCGCCAGATAAAGGCTTGGGGCTGTCTGTTTCTCTACCGGATAGCCAAGAAGCATCCCGGTGACGCCGCTCTCCCCGGCACGCCACCGCTATTATACCCCAAAGCGGGTTCTAGGGCCTGAGACCGGTTGTGAGGACTTATTAAACACTCTCTAAGGGAAGGGCTCTGCTTTGCTATCATTGGGATAACATCTGGTTAGTTTGATCCTGGAGTGTTTTCAAGTTCAAAGCGCCGCCCCAGTTCTTGAAAATCCTGCCCTCCGAGTCAATGAAGATCGTCGAGGGCAGCCCCAAAACTCTGTAGTCTTGTATGACGCCGCTGTCACTGGTTGAGGCTATGGGGTAGGTAATATTCAGCTCTTCCAGCAAGTCTTTGGCGTCTTGCAAGGACCCCAAGCCAGTGAACTGTCCCAGGTCTACGCCCACTAGGGTCACTTGGTCGTTGAACTCATTGTAAAACTCCTGTAGGTCGGGTAACTCGGCACGGCAGGGGGGGCACAAGCCGGCCCAAAAGTTAATGACGAGGGGTTTTCCGCGCAGTTCGTCCGGGCTTAACGGACCGGCGCCCAGTTCATCCTGGCCTTGGAACAAGGTGAAGGTAAAATTGGGAGCCTGGTCATCGTCCATTTCTACAGGCGACCCGGAAGGTATCGACGGGAACTTCTCAGCCGTTCCATCCGAATCGCCGCCACAGGCAACCAGAATACTCGCTAATACCGCCATTATTATGACCAAGGCCCTCGTCCGGCCCAGTGCAGGCCCAACCTCTCGCCGTAGCCCGCAGGCCACTTTGTCCGAGGCGGCCACTGGCCCCTGGACCGTTTGTCTCGCCATCGTTCTGCCTCCCGCCGTCCAATGCTCTGCATCGGACCTATCACTTATGGGTTAGGCTGTGTTGCAGGTCCGTGCACACGCAATTAGATGCACCGCCTCAATGGAAAGTCCACCCGCTATCGCTCTATGCCTCTGTGCGCTCTTTGAGCCCCGCCTGTCGGGCCAATCCTTGCTGAGACCGTCGGCCACGCCGAAAACTTCTGATGTTTGTGGGCGGTATTCCAGCCGGATGCGGTGACACCGGTCACTCGAATATCTTGATGCCTAATGGTTTTGCCCGGCCGTCATTGGTAGCGGTGCTTTCCGACGGGCACGCCGAGATCGCCGCCAGGATGTCCATCTCGGCCAGCAGGTCGATGTAGTCCCCCTTCATAGCAGTGGGTGGCTTGCGTGTAAAGGTGCCGTCCAGGTGCAGCTCCGAATTCATGAACACGTTGAACACGTCCGCCGGCACGTCATCGGCCGTTATTCCATAAGGCGCCAAGGCCTCGGTGAGACTTTGGTCGCAGGTACGCTCCTCGCTGCGGCCTATCTGCGCCATCATACTTGGGCTGCATCTTGAGGCGATGTTGCCGGAGTGATTTTTTACTGTATCTTCCAACACGGTGAACATCAAGTTGACCCTTGGCGGCTTGGAGTAGAAGTATTTGTAGCTGTAGGCGTTGCCTGTTCCGTTGAATACGTTTACTGTCATCGTAGTCCCGATGTGAAACCACTCTTTATAATCGTGGGCGTTGTAGAACACACAGTCGCCTACCTGTTTGTCTTCTACAAGATAGATACGGAACACCTGCCCTTTCTTGACTTCGAAGACCCTGGCGTATTTGGCCGGAATGACCTCGTCTTTGATGAGTTTGCGCTCCATGTTCCCCCCTTAGAGAATGGGTCCGGTACACACTGTATAGCCATTATACCGGCATCAGGACGGCCGCTCCTACGGCTAACCCGCCAACTGTTTAAGCCGCTGTTGGAACACGACGAATCGTTCCAGCATCCTTCTGAGACGAGATTGCCAGTCTTCTCCGAGGTGACGCCAAGGAAGATGGACCTGCCGGTTGCCCACGGTGGCCGACGGGCCTAAGGCCTGTTGGAGAGGCATTCTAGCGCCCCCCACCGGAGAGTGAAGGGTCAGCTCTATCCCCTCCTGGTTGTGGCCGACGGACTCGATGCCGACCATTGCCGCTAGGCAGCGAAGTTCCGTGACGTGAAGCAGGCTTTCCACCTCTTGGGGCAGCGGGCCAAAACGGTCTCGCAGCTCATCACGAAGTATGGGGATCTCCTGTTGTTGGGAGAGCCGGGCCAGCCTTTGGTAAATGGCCAGGCGGGTGGGTAGGTGATCGACATAGGCTTCCGGTATGCGCGCCTGTATGGGCAAATCCATTCGGGGCAGTTCGGCGGTTGGTTTGGACGCCGAAGAATCTTGTCCTTGCTCCTCGGCCAACTCTCGGACGGCTTCTTGGAGCAACTGGCTGTAAAGGTCCAAGCCCACCTCGTGGATGTGCCCGCTCTGAGCGGCGCCCAGCAGGTTGCCCGCGCCGCGGATTTCCAGGTCGCGCATGGCGATGCGGAAGCCGGAGCCCAGCTCAGAGGCTTCCAGAATGGCTTGAACCCTTTGCTCCGCTGCTTCCGTAATCCTCCGTCCCCGTGGAATCAACAAATAGGCGTAAGCCCGATGGTCTCCCCGGCCTACCCGGCCCCGGAGTTGATAAAGTTGCGCAAGCCCGAACCGGTCTGCCCGGTCCAGAATCAATGTGTTGACATTGGGCATGTCCAGGCCCGACTCGATGATAGTGGTACACACAAGCACGTCGGCTTCTCCGTTGGAAAAAGCCACCATGACGTCTTCCAGTTCCCCCTCGGCCATTTGCCCGTGAGCGATCAAGACCCTTGCTTGGGGAATGAGCTCTGCAATCTGCGCCGCCGTTTGCTCAATGGTCTTAACCCGGTTGTGTAGAAAAAAGACCTGCCCGTTTCGCTCCAACTCCCTGAGGATGGCTTCCTTGATGACTTCCTCGCTATATTCGGAAACGAAGGTCTTGACCGGTAGCCGGGCCTCCGGTGGCGTGTCCATGGTGCTCAGGTCCCGTATGCCGGAGAGGGCCAGGTTTAAGGTGCGAGGGATTGGCGTGGCGCTCAAGGTTAGGACATCCACCTCTTGCCGCAGTCTCTTTAGCTGCTCCTTGTGGCCGACTCCAAACCGCTGCTCTTCGTCAACCACAGCCAAACCCAGGTTTTTGAACTTGACGTCCTTCTGCAACAACCGGTGAGTGCCGATGACAATGTCCACGGCGCCGTTTTCCAACCCCTGGATGACCTCCTGTTGTTCCTTAGCCGTCCTGAAGCGGCTGAGCACCTCAACCCTGATGGGAAAAGGGTCGAGGCGCTCGCTAAAGGTGGCGTAGTGTTGTTGAGCCAGCACCGTGGTGGGCACCAGAAGCCCTACTTGCATGCCGTCGTTCACCGATTTGAAAGCTGCTCTGAGGGCCACCTCAGTCTTCCCGTAACCAACATCCCCACAGATGAGCCGGTCCATCGGCCTGGGCTGCTCCATATCCTCTTTGACTTGATTTATAGCTTGGGCTTGGTCGGGCGTCTCTTCGTAAGGAAAGGAATCTTCCAACTCCTGTTGCCAGGTCGTATCCGGGCTGAATTCATGGCCGCTGGCTACTTGACGGGCGGCATTAAGTTTCAACAACTCCTGTGCCAGTTCCCGCGTCGCGCCCTTGACTCTCTGTTTGACTCTTGCCCATTCCGCGGCACTGAGGCGGGTCAGGCTGGGAGGCCGGTCCAGAGCCCCCACATAAGCGGAAACCCGGTCCAAATGTTCGGTGGGTACATAGAGCTTGTCGGCTTCGGCATACTCCAGGACCAGGTACTCCTTTTCTTCCGCATCCTCGCCGATTTGGGTTGTCCCGGCGAAACGGGCTATGCCGTGGTCAATATGCACCACGTAGCTGCCCGGCACCAAGTCCGCCAATACCACCCCTGGACCGGGTTGGCTTCGACTGGTCCGGCGGTAGCGCCGTTCCTTGACCGTCCCAAACAGCTCGGCGTCGGTTAAAAGGGTAAGAGAAAAACTTCCCTCTTGCTCTCCTGAAATACCGCTGCCATCTCCATTTGGGGCCGCCTTCCTGTTTCCGCTTGACACAGGGGCGTAAGGGTGGACCTCCTCGGTCGGTAAACGCGGTTTGGAAAAGGTCAAGCTCCAGCCTTCCTGCAAAGACCCAGGCACCAGATAGACCGTGCCCGGCAAAGGAGGTTCGTCAACTGCCTCGCGGAGAGATACTCCGGCACCGGCTTCTTCCAGAATTTCCGCCAAGCGGCGGGCGTGCTGGGTCACTGCCACCACGGCTTTGCCTTCCAGTTGGTATCGCCTCGCGTCACTGGCCAGTTGCTCCAATCGCCCGTAATAAGGGACCGCAGGCTGGAATATGTGGTCCTCCTCCGCGGTCACCCAACTGTTAAGCTCAACCTGTTGTTTCCGTCTCAGGGCCTCCTCGAACTCCCGCCAGTCCATGTAAGGAGAAGGGAAGCGAGCGGGCAACTCGCCTCGGCCCTCCCTGTTGGACCGCATGCGCTCAAACCTTTCTTCCAGTTCTTGGGCCTCAGCCTCAATGCGGCTGCCCCGCTCCATGACAACCAGACCATGCTGTGGCAAATACTCCAGCAAACTGGATTGGTTGAGTAAACCGTTATAGAAAGAGAGGCTCTCAGCGTTGGAGTCGGAGAGCAGGTTCAGCAGCTCGTCCTCCATCCGCTCTTGGGTCTCAGTGCTACAGGGAGTGAAATCGATACCGGAAAGGAGTTGCTCGATATTATCCCGGCCCATCAGATTGGGGAGTTGCTCACGGGCGGGAATAATTCGCGCTTCTTTAACCGACCTTACTGACCGCTGGCTGTAGGGGTCAAAAAGCCGGATAGTGTCCACTTCGTCGTCCCACATTTCGATGCGAAAGGGTAGACCGGAGTTTGGCGGAAATACGTCGACAATCCCGCCCCGGCGGCTGAAACAGCCGGGGCCTTCCACCAAGGGTTCGTTTCGGTAGCCCAAGTCCACCCATTGGGCAAGCAGGTCATTGAGCCTGAGCCTCTCCCCAACGCCCACTCGATAGGGAGACGCTTGGTCCGAATCCGGTGCGCTGCCCACAATTACTTCAGGCGGTTGGGTCTTGTGCAGAGCTGCGCCGATGGCGGCCACGACCAAGGGGGTGGGGTTGTTCATCCCACCGGCCTGGACTCTGGCGCCCGCCAGGGCGGCTAGGGCGGCCAGCCGCTGGTTGCTGGTATGGGCATCCACCGCCAACCGTTCGAAGGGCAACACCTCCGGTTCAGGCAGCAGGTAAACCTCTTGCTCTTCTCCCAAGTAAGTGAGCAATTGGTCGTGAAGGCGCCTTGCATCTTCCGGCCGGGGGGTTATGACCAGCAAAGGGACTTTTTGTTGGAGCCAGAGAGCGGCTATATATCCTGGGCGGCCGCCCTGACGCAACGTAATCTGGGGCGACTGGGAGGAGTTCAGCAACTCCAAGTGACGCCGGCACTCCGGGTGTGCGGTAATCAGAGATAGTATTCCGTTAAGAGCCATAATGAATCAACTAATGTCTCCGGGCTTTAGCGCCGGCGGCAACCGGGCGATTGAATTTCCCTAACACGTCTAAAGGGGGCTAATCTCCCTGATTAGCCCCGCGAAAGTATTCTATGGGTTGCCGGCCACCGGCGCAAGGGTTACGTTTACCGGAGCGGAGCGTGCTATAATTAAAGCCTGATTTGGGAGTTTCGGCTCCCCCGCTTTGTTACTGCGAAAGGACTCGCCCCATGTCCAGCGCCGGCCGACTTCCATCCACTTCCCCAGTACCTGATCGGGCTTCATATAATTTGGACCACAGGCGTGTGGTGATCAAGGCCGGGACCAGCGTACTGACCAAGCCCCCCGAACACCAAGGCTTGGATCTTGAGGTGATGGGGGACTTGGTGCGTCAGGTCTGCGACCTGAGACGTTGGGGCGCAGAAGCGGTGCTGGTAACCTCGGGAGCCATCGCCGCCGGCCGCGAGGCTTTGGGAACCGTCCAAAACGGGAGTCACCGTGACATACCTACACGGCAGGTAATGGCCGCCGTTGGGCAAAGCCGCTTGATGCACACCTACCAGGAGTTGTTTGCCGCCCATGGCTTCCAGGTAGCGCAGACCCTGCCCACCATTGGTGACTTCTCCAGCCGCCAGTCTTACCTGAACCTTCGCAACACCTTGCAGCGTCTCTTGGAGTTAGGGGTCGTGCCTATTGTTAACGAGAACGACGTGGTGGCGGTGGATGAGATAGGGGAAGTGTTCGGTGACAATGACCGGCTTTCTGCGCTGGTGGCCAACTTGGTTGACGCCGACTTGCTGGTGATCTTAACCGATATAGACGGACTCTATACAGCCGACCCCCACGTTGATCCCACGGCTCGGTTCATAGCCCAAGTGGACCGGATTGACCCCGCGCTGGAAGCTGTGGCCGGTAAGAACCGCAACCCTTGGGCCCGTGGTGGAATGCCCACCAAGCTGGAAGCCGCCCGCTTGGTAACGACCTCCGGTATATCCATGGTCATGTGCCACGGGCTAGCGGAAGACGCTGTATTGAAAGCGGCTTGCGGTGAGACCATCGGCACCCTCTTCAGACCCGGCGCCGGGAAGCTGGAGGCCCGAAAGCGCTGGATGCTGGGCAGCATTTCACATCAGGGGGCAGTCATGGTGGACCTAGGCGCGGTGCGGGCTCTTCAAGAGAACAACCGTAGTCTTTTGCCGGCAGGGATAAGCGAGGTGATTGGGGAGTTTAGCCGGGGCGATATAGTTTACATAAGGGATGAGGAAAACAGAAGTATAGCCTGCGGCATAGTTAACTATGGGTCAATTGACGTAAAGCGAATTCAGGGCTTGCGCTCCGGCCAAATCCAGGAAACCCTGGGCTATGATTACGGCCAAGAAGTGGTGCACCGCAACAATCTGGTGTTATTGTAGGGGTCCGGAGGAGAATGACAACCACGACCGTTGACCAGCTTTTGGCCAAAGGACAGGCGGCGCGAGCCGCCAGCCGCACCCTGGCCCGTTTGTCCAGCCAGGTCAAGAACCGGGCTTTATTGAACATCGCCGAGGCCTTAGAGACCGAGCAGGCCGGTATCATTGAAGCCAACAAGAAGGACTACCGGTCTGCCCGGAGCGACGGTCTCAACGAGGCGATGTTGGACCGGTTGCTGCTAACCCCAGACCGGCTCCAGGATATGGCCAAGGGCGTTCGGCAGGTCGCCGCGCTGCCCGACCCGGTGGGAGAAACCCTGGACATGTCCGCGTTGCCCAATGGCTTACTGGTAGGCAAGCGCCGGGTGCCCCTAGGGGTGGTCGGCAGCATTTACGAAAGCCGGCCCGATGTGACCGTGGACATCTCGGTCCTTTGCCTCAAGTCGGGCAATGCTTGCTTGCTGCGGGGCGGCAAGGAGAGCCTCCGTTCCAACTCGGCTTTGATCGGCCTGATACAGCGCAGCGTTTCCAAGGCCGGCATACCTTCCCAAGCGGTGGAGTTCGTCGATAACCCCGACCGGTCGCTGGTGGATGTGATGCTGGGAATGAAAGAATACATCGACCTGCTGGTGCCCCGGGGAGGGCCGGGACTGATAAAGTTCGTGGCTGAAAGGGCCGCGATGCCCGCGGTAACCGGTGGTATCGGCGTTTGCCACACTTACATAGACCGGGCGGCCGAAGCGGAGAAGGCGGCGAATATTGTCTACAACGCCAAGGTACAGCGTCCTACGGTGTGCAACGCCCTGGATACAGTGCTGGTACACTCCGACATCCTGCCCCGGTGCCTTCCCCGCATCGCCCGAGAGCTGGGAAAGGCCGGAGTTGAGTTGCACTGCGACCACCGCAGCTTAGCCGTGCTGGGGCCCAATCCAGGTGTTCGCGTGTTGCCTGCCGGTGAAGAGGACTGGGGGCGGGAGTTCCTATCGTTGACCGCCGCCGTCAGGGTGGTCGACTCTCTGGATGAGGCGTTGCAGCACATCGAAACCTACGGTTCGGGCCATTCGGAGGCTATCGTAACGGAGGACTATTCTGCGGCGATGCGATTCCTGGACGAGGTGGATGCTGCGGCGGTGTTCGTCAACGCCAGCACCCGGTTCACCGACGGCGGCCAGTTTGGCTTGGGGGCTGAGGTGGGCATCAGCACCCAAAAATTTCATGCCAGGGGTCCCATGGGGCTGCGAGAGCTCACTTCTTATAAGTGGGTAATCATGGGCAGCGGCCAGGTCAGAGACTAGAAGGAGGGGCGGAGCGTGTCGGATTTCACCTTCGAACGGGAAGTGCGGACCCCGTACTCCGAGGCTTACACCATTAGGGAAAATGACCGCCCCGTGGGGAGAGTTGACATCCATTTCGCCGACGGCCTGGTCCATCTCGCAGTGGCGGTTGACGAAAGCCTGACCCAGGATGCGATCCAGGAGATAATCGACACTGTGGACGAGGATATGGTGGACGCCGTCGGCATTTCCCGGGAGGGATTCGTAGTCCACGTGTTCCAGGGTAGGGAAACCGGGGTCTTCAGCGACGACGAGCTTAATGGACACGGCAACGACCGCTGACCTCAGCCAGCCAAGGCTGCGAAACGACCGCCGGTGTTGGCTGGAGTAAACTCCGAGGCCCGCTTTGGTCCTGGGAGAAGTCGGGCAAGCGGCAAGCCCCGGCTTAACGTTGCTTGCGTTGAAGGACGGTCTGAGCGGCGGAGTGTATAGAGGCCGGGCTCAGGCCGTTCCTGGCCATCAACTCTTCGGCCTTACCTGAAACGGAGTACCCCTGCAACGCAACTATTTCCAGGGGGACCGGGTGCCCTTGGCCCACTACTTGCGCTACGATGCTGCTCAATCCGCCGTGGATGTAGTGTTCTTCGGCGGTAACGATGGCTCCGGTTTCACGGGCGGCGGCAAGAATGGCGGCTTGATCCGTCGGTTTAAGAGTGTGCATGTTGACCACCCGCGCACTCACCCCTGATTGGGCCAGAAGCTCGGCTGCGTCCAGGCTAACCGAAACCATTGCGCCAGTGGCGATGATCGTAAGGTCATTTCCTTGTCGTATGGTTTCCGAACGTCCCAGGCTAAATTTGTAGGATGAGTCGTGGATCACCGGGGTGGCGGCGCGGGACAAGCGAATGTAGAAGGGGCCTTCGGTCTGGACCGCCGTCCGTACCACTTGGGAGGCTTCCTCCGCATCGCAAGGGACCACCACGTGGAATCCGTCCAAGGAGCAACTCAACGCCAGGTCTTCGATGCCGTGGGCCGACATCCCGTCCTCTCCGGTAAGTATGCCGGCATGGGTGCAGACCAGCTTCAGGTTAAGGTGAGGCTGGGCGACGAGAACTCTCAGTTGGTCAAAGGGCCGGCCAACACCGAACACAGCGAAGGTGCTGACGAAAGGAATTTTGCCGGAGGCGGCTAATCCGGCTCCTACGCCGATGATGTTTTGCTCAGCCGGCCCGAAGTCGAAAAACCGCTCCGGGTACTTGTCGCGCCAGAGGTGGGTGAACACTGACACGTTCAAGTCGCCGCCCAGCACCACTATGTCAGGATAATCTTCGGCTAGACCCAGTAACGCGCGGCCATAGGCTTCGCGGGTGGAAGCCATCGTCTTTTGGGCCGCCATCAGGCTAGCTCCTTCATAGCTTGGTCGAACTCCTCCCGGTTGGGAGCGCGTCCGTGGAAAGCGGGGTTGTTTTCCATGAAAGAGACGCCTTTGCCTTTTACCGTGTGAGCGATGATCACCGTAGGGCGCACACGCCTGGTCCGGGCTCGGTCGATGGCAGCGAGAAGGGAAGGGAAACTGTGGCCGTCGGTCTCCAATACCCGCCAGCCGAAGGAGCGCCATTTTTGGGCCAAAGGCTCCAAGGACATTACCTCATCGGTGAAGCGATCGTTTTGGATCCGGTTGCGGTCGACGATGGCGATGAGATTGTTGGCCTTATGGTGAGACGCCGCCATGGCCGCTTCCCACACCTCCCCTTCGTCACACTCGCCGTCCCCAAGCAGGGCGTATACCAGGTAGTCTTTCCGGTCCAACCTGGCCGCCAAGGCGCAGCCCAGAGCGAAGGACAGTCCCATGCCCAAAGAGCCGGAATTCATTTCCACGCCGGGGGTCATCGGATGAGCGTGGCCTTGCAGCCGGCTGTCCAGCTTGCGGAAGCCAGCCAACTCTTCCTGTGCGATGTAGCCGGCCTTTGCCAAGACGGCGTATAGTCCGGGAGAGGCGTGGCCCTTGCTTAGGACCAGCCGGTCGCGGTCAGGCCAACTTGGTGTTTCCGGGTTGTGGCGCAGGGCATGGAAATACAGCGAAATGAGAATTTCCAGTTCCGACAGCGATCCGCCGGGATGGCCACTTCCAGCGGCGAAAATCGCTTCCAATATGTTGCGGCGCAACTCCCGGGCCATGGTCTCAAGTTCCTCGACCCGGCCGGGGACGTTCCAAGCCCGCCCTTTCGGGCCATTCTGGCTGCGGCTGCTATTCTCTTTGGCGGTTTTGGGCACTGTTTAGCCCCCTTTGTTGCCAATCGGCCGGACAACTTCAAGAAAGCCGCTATATGACAGAAAGGCGAAATCCGGCGCCAAGATTATAAGCCCGCAGTCAGTAGAGTGTCTAGGCAAATTGCTGGCGGCTCACAATCAGGTTATCTATAATTGAGTAGGTTTTACGGAAAATCAATCAAACCGTCATCAAGTTAATGACCATAGACAGCCACTGCCATATCCTGCCGCCCCAGTTTCAACAACGGCGCGCCGAACTGCTTGCCCGGGACGTTACTTTCGCTACCCTCTTCGCCAAGAGAGGCGCTGCCACGGCCAGCGCGGAGACGTTGGTGCAAGCTATGGAGCGGGCCGGAGTATCTCGAGCCGTTGTCATGGGCATGGGTTGGACCGACCCGGAACTGGCCCGGGAGGTCAACGATTACCTCATCGAATCGGTGCTGCGGCATCCCCGGCAACTGACCGGGTTTTGCTCGGTCAATCCCGCTTGGGGAGATGTCGCGTTGAGAGAGGTTGAGCGGTGCTCCGCCCAAGGATTGGTGGGGGTCGGCGAACTGCACCCGGATACCCAAGGCTTTGACATTACAGACGGGCCGGGTCTGGCGCCCTTCATGGAGACCGCCCGCCGGCTGGGACTGCCGGTGGTGGTGCATGGATCAGAGCCGGTGGGCCACTTGTACGCTGGCAAGGGAGCCACCACTCCGGAAAAACTGTACCGCTTCATCGAAAATTTCCAGGACAATGTCATCGTTTGCGCCCACTGGGGCGGCGGTCTGCCCTTTTACTTCCTGATGCCGGAAGTGCCCGGTCTTATGAAGAATGTTTATTTCGACATGGCGGCGTCACCCCTATTGTACCGGCCGGAGATCGTGAGAACTGTGGCCGACCTGGCAGGCCCGGAGAAAATTCTATTCGCCACTGACTTTCCTCTCATCCGGCATAAGCGGCTCTTGCGTCAGGTAACCGAGTCCGATCTGGACTCGGCCGCCCAAGAGGCCATTTTGGGGGGCAACGCAGCACGGCTGCTTGGCTTTCGCTGATCTAAAATCAGAAACCAAATCCAGTTGGAGACTACTGAAGGCCGGAGGCGTTCTAGATTTGGGTCATCAAACGCAGGGTCTCGGCCACTTCTTGGGGAGAGTCAACTCTGTACAGGGCGGCGGTGGCTACCCGCGCCGGTCCCACTAACACTCCGAACCCACCGGCGGCTTGAACTGCGGCAAACCCGTCCTCGTCGGGAAGGTCATCGCCGAAATACACTGGAAAGGTGGTTTGGGGCAAAACATCTCTGATTTTGACTATGGCGTCGCCCTTTCCCCAAGCCACACCAGGGAGGATTTCAAAGCCCAGTTTTCCGGTGGATAGGGTCAGTTCTCCGGATTCTACGAAGGGGTTTGTCTCCATGTCCACTGTTTCCTTCACCTCCCCCATCAATTCGTCCGGAGCGAGCCGGTAATGCACGGTCAGGGCTAACCCCTTATGCTCGACCCTCACTCCTTTTAGGCCCTCCAGACGTTGCTGCAATCGGTCGAAGGCCTGGTCAAGCGACGCTTTCAGTTGTAACGCCCCTGGATGGACAAAATCCATACCTGCACCGCTGATCTCCATTCCATGATTTCCGGCATAGATCAACCCGTCGATCCCTATTCTGCCTCGGACATCATCTAGGCCCCGTGCGCTGATAACTCCCAGGTGGTATTTCTCTTTGCGGTTAAGACGGATTAGGTACTCTTTAGCTCGAGGCGGCAGCAGAGCTAATTCGGGCCGGTCTACGATGGGTGACAGCGTTCCATCGTAATCAAGGGCCAACAGCACCTGGCCGGCCTCACTCAGGAGTTGGCTTACTCTCGGCCACACGTTCAGAAGATGGGGCATCAGACACAGTGTTCCCGCGGCAACAGAATCCTGGGAGGGGCAATCAAAGAATTATCCAATAGGGTCCGCTTCAGGAAGCGTCGAGCGACGGGCCGGTCAGACCTTGTGGAGAGTTCCCCGGCAGTGGCGAGTATAGGAGCGGCTGAATCGCGGCTGTGGACAATACGAACACTTATAAATTCTGTCACACTCCCGGAGAATGGTCAACCGCCGCCGAACAGTTACGAAAATCCGTAGTAGTAGCTCCGCCCCCCTTCCTCAGTTGACCAAATCAAGGATAGAGTATGCACAGAGTCGTCGTGAGAGGCCATGATTTCGTTTGGCTTTGAATTGACATTAGTCGACAGATGTTGGAGAATTGCGGTTGTCAACGTGTGCTGACGTTGTTTCCCCTCTATTACCGGACCGTTCATTGGGCTCGAGCACTTCGCGGCTCAAGGAAACGGTCGGCGGCTAAATGGAAGAAAACATAGCGACCGCCGTCGACACCAAACCATCTCCCCAGATAGTTTGCCGGAACGTGTGGAAGGTCTTCGGAAGTGATCCGGAGAGGGTGCTCAGTTCCCTAGACCCCCAGTTTTCCCGCGAAGAGCTCCTGACGCAGACGGGAGCCGTAGTTGCTGTGCGGGATGTCTCCTTCGATGTACGCGTCGGTGAGACCTTTGTCATCATGGGACTCTCCGGAAGCGGCAAATCCACGTTAGTCCGCTGTCTTAGCCGCTTGGTCGAACCAAACCGCGGGGAGATACAGATAGACGGCGAGGACATCTTGGGGATGAACAAGCACCGGCTCCGAGACATTCGCCGGCACAAATTGGGTATGGTATTCCAGCATTTCGGCAATTTCCCTCACAAGCGGGTAATGCAGAATGTGGGATACGGGCTGCAGGTCCAAGGGGTCGATAAAGCGACGCGAACCAAGCGGGCGGCTGATGTCATTGAACTCGTAGGATTGTCCGGATGGGAGGACCGGTATCCCCATGAACTGAGCGGCGGGATGCAACAACGGGTCGGATTGGCCCGCGCCTTGGCCGTGGACCCTGAAATACTGCTCTTTGACGAACCCTTCAGTGCTCTAGACCCCTTGATCCGGCGGGAAATGCAAGACCAGTTGATAAACCTTCAAGCGTTGGTCAAGAAAACGATGGTGTTCATTACCCATGATTTCCTCGAAGCCCTCAGGGTGGGTGACCGGGTGGCCATCATGAAGGACGGCGAGTTCGTGCAGACCGGCACACCCGAAGAGGTTGTTTTGGCTCCCGCCGATGATTACGTGCGTGATTTTACCCGCGATGTCCCTCGGTCCAAGGTTCTCACCGCCCGATCGGTTATGGCGTTTCCCGAGCTAACCGTCTCCGTCGATCAGCGGCTCCGCGAGGTGTTGACCAGCATGGAGAGCCGGGAATCAACCTGTGCTGTCGTGGTGGACGGTCAAGACCGTTTCCGAGGAGTGGTGTTCTTAAATGACATCAGCAACGGAATATCAGGAAAGTATTCCGATGTTGCTGCGGTCATGCGTGATTCATGTCCGACCACGGCCCCCGATACCCTGCTGGAGGACCTGATCCCACTCTGCATGTCCGGTGAAAATCCGATTGCGGTGCTTGACAGTGCCCGGTGCCTGGGGATTATCACCCGAGAGGCCGCGGTGTCTGCCTTGGTTAACGATCGAGGCGTGGCGTCATGATGCGGGTGGAGAGCATCCCGGCCCTAATTCGTCAGAGAAACGTACCCCGGGGAGTTCTTTGGGGAGTTGCGGTAATCGCTGTCTACCTGCTGGCCTACTTCCTATCCCAGAATTACGTGAGTACCAATTTCGGCGACTTTCCCAGGTCTTGGGAATTAGGCATCCAGGAACCCATCGACGATTTCTTCGAGTGGATAGCGAACACCTTCTCATGGTTCTTCAACCCAATTTCCGATGTCACCGATCAGGGTCTCGAATGGTTTGAGACTTTTCTTCTTTGGCTCCCTTGGACTGTCCTGGTTGGGGCAACCACTGTGCTGGGTCTCAAGCTTGGGGGCAGAGGGTTGGCCGTATTATGCGCTGCCAGCCTCACCTTCATAGGCCTCATTGGATACTGGGATTCGGCCATGATAACCATGAGCATCATGAGCGTCTCGGTCCTGATAGCCCTGGCCATTGGCATCCCGGTGGGCATCATGATTGCCTACAACGACCGCCTAGAGAGGATAGCCCGTCCCATTCTCGATACGATGCAAGTTCTACCCCCCTTCGTTTATCTGATACCTGCCCTAATCTTCTTTGGAGTAAGCGGCACGCAGAGCGTCTTTCTTACCCTGATCTATTCCATCCCTCCCGTAATCAGACTTACCAACCTGGGAGTCCGCCAAGTGCCCCGAGAGGCCGTCGAGACGGCCGTATCTCACGGCTCTACGACCTTACAAACCCTATTCCAAGTCCAATTGCCCCTGGCCAGGCGCTCCATAATGATGGGGGTCAACCAGACCATAATGATGGCCATGGCGATGGTGATCTTTACCGCACTGGTTGGCGCGGGCGGCTTGGGCCGAGATGTTTGGAACGCTCTAAGGCGGATAGACGCGGGGGCAGGTTTGGAGAGCGGGGTGGCCATCATATTGCTGGCGATCATCCTCGATCGACTCAGCTACGCCATGGCCCTCGATAATGTTAGGGCGACCTCCCCAAATAACGGCGCTTCCAGGGCCGGGTTCCCCTTTTCCGCCAGACCCGAAGGCACAGGGGTCGAAAGGCTAGGCCGCCTGCTTACCCGCTACCGTTTTCGGATTGGCGGCGCTTCCGTCATAGTTCTCTTGCTAAGTATCTCGGTAGTGGTGGGCGGAATTAAAGAATTTCCCCAGACGTGGACCTTCTCTGTTGCCGACTCCATCAACGATGCCGTGGACTGGATGGCTGTCAACCTCTACTTCATTACCAGTTGGATCAGAGACAGCCTGTTCCGCGAGTACGGCTTCGCTCCGATTCAGACATTGCTATTGTGGTTGCCCTGGCCTGCTATGATTGTCATATCGGCCGCCCTGGCTTACGTGACGGGGGGCAAGGGCGTGGCGGCGCTGGCGGTGGTGGGACTGCTGTTTGTCGGTATCGGAGGAGTCTGGGACGTAACCATGGACACCCTGGGCCAGGTACTAACTGCCGGAGTCTTCACGGTGGTGGTGGGAATTTGCTTGGGGGTCTTGGCCTCCCAGAGCAAAACATTCGAGTCGGTCCTGCGCCCCATCCTGGACACGATGCAGACTATGCCCATATTTGTATACTTGATACCGGTAATCATGTTATGGGGGGTAGGACCGCTGGTTGGCATCATAGCTACTGCCGTGTACGCTTTGCCGCCCGTGATCCGGATGACCAATTTGGGCATTAGCCAAGTCTCCCCTGAGGTAATAGAGACTGCCAACTCCCACGGCTCGACCAGGCTCCAGACCCTGACGCAGGTACAGATCCCCCTGGCAATGCCCACCATCATGATGGGCGTCAATCAGACCGTCATCATGGTGTTGGCGATGGTAATTATCGCCGGGCTAGTAGGCGCGGGAGGCTTGGGAGAGGAGGTTTATGTCAGTTCTATCTACTTGAGAATGGGAGAAGGGCTCATATCTGGAATGGCAATCGTCTTCATGGCGATGGTGCTGGACAGAATGACACAGGGCAAACAAGGACGGATAAGGCTTTTTACAATTGGAAGGTAACCAAAAATGGAAAGTAACTAAAAGCTACGGTGGCTTCTCCTAGTCTTCAACTTTGAAAGGAGGAAAACGAATGAGCAAAACAGGACTTCGGCGGATCGCGGCGACCCTGGTCTTTATGTTGCTGCTGGTTCCCCTTCTAGCGATCGCTTGCGGCGGGGGTGACGGGGAGGATGCAGGCGCAACTGCCACAGAAACAGCGGCGGAAACAGAGACCGAATCCGGCGCAGAAACGATGACCGAATCTGTCGCGGAAACAGAGACCGAGTCCGGCGCGGAAGCGATGGCGGAATCTGACACAGAAACGATGTCCGAATCTGTCGAAAAGGGCAAGATTGTCCTCGTCGAACAGGACTGGGATGGGAACCTGGTGACGACAGCGGTAGCTCAACTCCTCCTGGAACAGGAGTTGGGTTACGATGTAGAGTTAAAGTTCGCTCCTGCCGACTCCGCCCCCTTGTTTATCGGTCTGTCGACCGGCGACTTCCACTTTGTTTGCTGTAACTGGCCCTCCTATAGCAGACACTTGCTTGAAGAGTACGTTGATTCGGATAATCCGACTGTGGAGCGCCTCGGGCCCTCCGGTGTTTTAGGCGTCGGCGTCGGATGGTATGTCCCCACCTACGTCATAGAAGGAGACGAGGCTCGAGGCATTGAGCCCTTGGCGCCCGACCTGGTGAGCTATGAGCAGTTAAACCAGTACAAGGACGTATTTAGCACCGCCGACACCGGGGGCAAGGGCAGAATCCTCGAAATGGTGCCGGCCTGGGACATGAGAATGACGGAACGCGCCGAGGCCTTGGAGCTGGATTATGAGATAATGGCTTCCGGCTCCGAAGCCGCAACCTTGTCCGAGCTTGCCGGCGCATACCAACGGGGCGACCCTATCATTATTATGTTGTGGGAACCTCATTGGGGCCACGCCAAATGGGATTTGACCCACATAGAGTTGCCGCCCTGGACCGAACAGTGTTACCCTAACGGCACCAGTTTCGAATGCGGCTGGCCCACGGATATCGTCGCCAAGCTAGCCTGGCCCGGCCTGAAAGACCAGTTCCCGGATGCGTACCAGTTCCTCAAGAACCTCACTATCGACAACGACGAGCAGGCCAAGATGGTTTTGGATGTAGGCGATGAAGGAATGACTCCATTGGAAGCAGCCCAGGAATGGATCGACGCTAACGAGGATGTCTGGGGGCCCTGGATTCCATAGGTTAGCCGACGTCAGGCTTCAATATCATAGTCTCCTTGGCAAACCGGACAGCAGCGTAAATAGGAAGGGGGTTGCCTCCCTTCCTACTTAATGTGTTCGGCGCCGTACCATAGCGGCCCTTGTCAATGACGGTACTCCTCAGCAATGCACCTCACCGAGCCTGAACTCTTATGAGCAATGTCACGAAATTGACACAGGTTGGGGTTGCCGGTACGATGGCGGCACAGGAACCTGTGGTAAGCTTTGGACGCAGTTCCCAGCCTAGACATTGGAAGCTAACAAGGGGGCAGTATGTTCGTGCGCCGCGACCTCACCGATTCCGTGCCAACTCCGGAGGGCAACATTCACTTTATCAAGCAGGGTGAGGGCTACCCCCTGGTCATGTTGCACCCCCTGGGTATGTCCATCTGGGCTTGGCATGCAGTGATCGATTCCTTAAGCAATCACTACACCTGCTACGCTTTTGATATGTTGGGTCACGGCGAATCCGACAAACCCTCCCGCCATTTCAACTTGCCGGACTACGCCTTCTCCTTGGACCATGCCTGCCAGGTGTTGAACATACACCGGGCCCACATAGTGGGGAACTCGGTGGGGGCCGTCCTGGCCGCGGAGACGGCGGCCAGTTTCCCCGAGCGGGTAGACAAACTGGTGTTGGTGGGCTGCCCGGTATGGGATTTCAACACCGCGCCTCAACGGATTCAGGAAGCCTCTGGGGGTTACGACGAGAGCGGCCTGCCAAAGCCCCGGACCCTGGAAGAACTGAAGGCCGCCACCACCTTCGCTGACCCCAGACCCGAATGGGTGGAGGCCAACAACCGGAGTCGGTCTCAGGCTGGGCTTTGGGTCGGCAAGCTCTTCGAATCTCTGGCTTACTATGACATCATGTCCCGCTTGCCTCGCATCAGCGCCGCCGCCACCCTTGTGATGTACGGGGAGGTGGACCGATTGCGCTCCGGTGAAGAGCTTTTGCACAACAATATTGTGCGGGCCAGTAAAACAGTGTTGTCCGGGTTGGGCCACGTCCCCCAAATCGAGGACCCCGAGGCATTCGTTGACGCATTGCTCCCATTCTTGGAAGGCTGACGGAGGTGGAATAGTGAGCGCCGGAAAGCAGCCTTTGCGTTTGTTGGAGTCTTTTCGGTCGGTCTTTTATACTCCGATATACGTGGCAGTGGGCGGAGGGTTTCTGGATACGGAAGGACTGGATGTATCCTTCGCCACCTGCGCGCCGCCTTTCCCCCACGCTGTTGCGGCTTTGAACCAAGATGCAGCCGATGTCGCTCAAAGCGGGATCATGCGTGGAATCATCGCCAGTGATTGGGGGGCTGAAACTGTGCCGGCGCACTTCGCCAAAATCAACGCTAGGGACGGATTTTTCGTGTTGAGCCGGCAGCCTCAGCAAGAGTTCCGGTGGGAGTCGCTGTTGGACGCTACAGTTATTCCGGTGGGATTTTCCCCAATGCCCTGGGCCTCGTTCCAGTTCGCTTTACGGCGCAATGGGGTAGACCCGGCCCAACTGAAGCTGATGCCGGGCTTATCACTGGAGCAGGCTACAGCGGCCTTCCTTGGAGGCGAAGGGGATTTCATTCACTTGGGCCAGCCAGCCGCAGAAGAGTTGCTTGCTGCTGGACAGGCCCACTTGGCGGCGGCCCTGGGTCCGCTGAACGGACACGTCGCCTACAGCTCTTTTTGCGCTACCAACCGCTGGCTGGATAGCAAACCCGACCTTGCCCGCAGGTTCGTCCAAGGCTACGCCCGGGCCCTAAAGTGGTTGTCGGATAATGACCCGGCAACAGTGGGCCCAGAGGTGGCTAATTTTTTCCCGGATGTGGATCAAGAGCTGATTCTTCGGGCGGTGGCGCGCTACAAGGAGCAGGAAACCTGGCCTGCCCGTCCCAACTTGGAACCTCCGGAGTACCACGGGCTGCAGGATATCTTGATTGATGCCGGGTTGGCGAATCAACGTCAACCCTACGAGAAAATCGTCCGGCCGGAGTTCGCTGCGCAAGCGGCTGCCCTGCCCTGAGCCGCGTCCCAGGTTTCCCGGCCCGGCTGGGATAGTGTAAGATAAGTTTTAGAGCTACTCCCGGCCCCATGCTGGGACAGATAGCAAGAGGCTTACGACCCACTTACGGAGGTAACCAATGCCTAAAATAGCCATAGTGGGGACCGGCCTGATCGGTACTTCGATGGCGCTGGCCTTAAAGCAGTCCCGTCTCCAGAACCTGGAGTTGGTGGGAGTGGACTATGACTATCACGCCCGGTCTGGAGCCCAGAAGCGCAATGCCTTTAACCGAGTCGAAAGCCGGCTGGCGTTGGGAATCCGGGGAGCGGACATCGTGATTTTGGCCACTCCGGTTATGGCAATGCAAGAGTTGTTGGAGATCATCGGCCCGAATTTGCCCGAGGGATGCATCATTAGCGACGTGGGCAGCTCCAAAAAAGTTGTGCTGGAATGGGCTGAGCAGTATCTGTCCAAAGGGGTGGCCTTCGTAGGGGGGCATCCGATGGCTGGGAAGGAAGCATCGGGCCCCGAAGCTGCGGATGCCGACCTGTTCCGCGGCAAGACCTACTGTATAGTTCCCGGCAACAACGCCGGGACGCAGGCAGTCTCAGAAATCACTAACCTGGCTGAGTCCATCGGCGCTGTCCCCTATTTCATTGGGGTCGAAGAGCATGATAGCTTTGTGGCGGCGGCCAGCCATCTGCCCTTTCTCCTTTCGGTGGCCTTGATAGGCTGTACATCCAAGAGCGTCAATTGGCAAGATATCGCCCAGTTGGCCTCCACTGGCTATAAAGACGTCACCCGCTTGGCCTCGGGCGACGCTGTAATGCACAGGGATATTTGTGTTTCCAACCCGGAGCCAATCGTGGCTTGGATCGATTCGTTCATCCGCGAGCTGTACGAGATGCGCAAGCTACTGGGGGACGAGGAAGGTCCCAAGGGTGACGCCATCCACCAAGTCTTCGAACAAGCATCCGATGCCCGGTCCCAATGGCTGGCCGGAACTGTTTCTTGGTCGGCCCGAAACCAGTTGGCCCTACCTGAAATCCCGTCTTTCACCGAAGGCATGGGCCAGTTGCTTATGGGAAGTAAGGTAATGGAAGCGCGAAAGCGGTTGTTCAACCAATCCAAGACCCGCAAAGAAAAGTAGCAATTTGCCGGGGCCAGGTAAGCCGAATTGCGTCAAACGGTGAGTCGCCCCAGCCTCTTAGAGGGCGCTATCTCCGTACCAGGGGACAAGTCCGTCTCGCATCGCGCTCTGCTATTGAACTCCATTGCCCTCGGTGAGGCAAGACTTACCGGCCTTTCCGCTGGAGAAGATGTCCTTTCCACCATGCGCTGCTTGAAAGCAATGGGCGCCCGCATCGAACCTGGTGAGGAGGCGGGCTCTGTGGTGGTGTACGGCATCGACCACGGGCTGCAAGAGCCGCAGGATGTTTTGGACGCCGGCAACAGCGGCACTTCCATGCGGCTTTTGTCCGGGCTTCTAGCCGCCCAGCCCTTTACCTCGGTGTTGACCGGCGATGATTCCTTGCGGTCCCGTCCCATGGGAAGAATAGTACAGCCTCTTAAGAATATGGGTGCTCAAATAATGGGGCGCAACAATGACACGCTGGCCCCGCTGACCATCAGGGGAGGTGAGCTTCGGGGCATCGAATACACCATGCCTGTTGCCAGCGCCCAGGTGAAGTCCAGCATTATGCTGGCCGGGCTTTCCGCCGACAGCGAAACCATACTGCACCAGCCAGCTAAATCCCGGGACCACACAGAGCGGATGCTCGCCGCCATGGGAGCTCCTGTGGAAGTCGATGGGTTGAGTCTGCTGCTGCGGCCCGGCCGGCTGCGGGCCGTGGATATTGCCGTTCCCGGGGACATCAGTTCTGCCGCTTTCTGGCTGGTGGCCGGTCTATGCCATCCCAATGCACGCATCATTGTGCGCAATGTCGGCATCAATCCCAGCCGAATGGGGATCATAGAGGCGTTGCGGGCCATGGGGGCCGGGACTAGCTTGCGGTTGCTGCAAGAGCGTACGGTGGGTGGAGAGCCGGTGGCTGATCTGTTGGTGGAGTCAGGCCAGCTTAAGGGGATTGAGATCGGAGGAGACATCATACCCCGGATCATTGACGAGCTGCCGGTGCTGGCGGTGGCCGCTTGCTTCGCCGAAGGCGTCACGGTGGTCCGCGACGCTGAGGAGCTCCGGGTAAAGGAGTCTGACCGTATCGAAACTACGGTGTGTCAACTCAAGGGCTTGGGGGCTAAAATAGAAGCCCGGCAGGATGGTATGGTGATTCAAGGCACGGGCTGGTTGCAGGGCGCCGCTTGTCAGAGCCACGGTGACCACCGCTTGGCCTTGGCCTTGGCTGTCGCCGGTTTGCTGGCCCAAGGCGAGACGACGATTTACGGCGGCGCCGCCGCCTCAGTATCTTATCCGGACTTCTGGCAACACCTAGCCCGGCTTTGTGGCAATGCTCAATCTGAGTGATGGACCGGTTATAGTTGCTGTCTGACTGGAAAATCGAGCCGGCCCCGCCGCTGCTGGTGGTGCTGTCCGGACCTTCGGGAGTGGGCAAAGACGCAGCGTTGGCCAAGCTCAAGGAGTTGGACCGCCCCTGGCATTTCGCGGTCACCGCCACAACACGTGCTCGACGGCCCGGCGAGCGAGACGGTGTGGACTATATTTTTCTGGACAACGACGCGTTCCTCGAAATGAAGGACCGCGAACAATTCCTTGAGTGCGCCAAGGTTTATCATCGATGGTATGGGGTGCCCCGCAGCCAGGTGCAATACGGTTTTGAGGCCGGAAAGGATGTGATCCTGAAGGTGGATGTGCAAGGGGCGGAGACGGTGCGTAAAGCGGCGCCCCAGACGGTGTCGGTATTCATGGCGCCCGCCAACTTTGATGAGCTAAAAAAACGGCTGGCGCAACGCATGACCGAAAGCTCCACCGAGATGGAACTGCGCCTGCAAACGGCCCGGCGGGAACTGGAGCGGGTGGGCGAGTTTGACTACTGCGTGGTCAACAACGACGGCCGCTTGGACCAGACTATCAGGGACATAGATGCTATCATTGCGGCTGAAAAGCGCAGGGTCGTCCCTCGCCGGGTCCGGCTAATTTAATTAGCGGCAACCGGCAAGTGAAAGCGAGTTGCCGGTGTTCAATACTGGGCGAATTACAGGACTGACAGTGGACTTCTGGCGACTTTAGGAGAAAGTATGGCGGGAAATACAAACCGGATGGCCGCCAGACCCAGGCTGCCCGAGTGGCTCAAGGTGCCGGCTCCCGGCAACCCCCGTTATCTGGAGCTCAAACAAATCATGCGGGGGAGCCAACTCCACACGGTATGCGAGGAAGCTCATTGCCCCAACATAGGTGAATGTTGGGGATTGGGCACCGCCACATTCATGATCCTGGGTTCCATTTGCACCCGCCGCTGTCATTACTGCGCCGTCACCACCGGCCGCCCCGCCGGCATTGACCTTCAGGAACCCGGCCGGCTGGCCGACACAGTACACACCATGGGGTTAAGGTACTGTGTAATAACCTCGGTTAACCGCGACGACTTGGTCGACGGAGGCGCGTTTATCTTCGCTTCTTGCATCAAGAAAATCCGGGAGCGGGCCCCTGGTTGCAAAGTGGAAGTCCTGATTCCCGATTTTGCCGGTTCCTGGACGGCCCTGAAAAAGGTTATTGACGCCCGGCCGGAGGTGCTCAACCACAACATCGAGTCCACCCAGCGCATTTTCCCCAAGGTCAGGCCCAAAGGCGACTATCAATTGTCGTTGGAGCTGCTGGCCAAGGCCAAGGAATTTCATGCCAATACTGTCACCAAGTCCGGGATTATAGTGGGCATGGGGGAAACCACCCAAGAAGTGTTGGAGACGATGAGAGACCTGCGCCGGGTGGACTGCGACCTGCTAACCATCGGCCAATACTTGCGCCCTTCGGCGAAGCACCTTCCCATTGACCGCTTTTATCACCCGGATGAATTCGCGGACCTGGCGGAAGCGGGGAAAGCGATAGGCTTTAAGCACGTTGCCGCCGGGCCTTTGGTCCGCAGCTCATACCACGCCGACCAGCAGCACGTGGCGGCCCAGCCCGGATTGGGCCGGAACAGCCAGCCGGCAACCTGACTAACCCTGCCGGCTCCGGCGCTTCCACTGGGGCCTTCAAGCGCCGGCCTTTGTTCCAGGGCGTCCTGTCTAACACAAAACGCCTACGCCTGGGGATCAGCCAGACTACCGGCTTCTTTTCCTTCGTACCCTCTGGACGTCACCACATATCCTTGGTGGACGTAGGAGGTTGAGTTGCCCACCACCACAATCGTCACCATGTCGATGCGCCCCGCATACTCCTCCAAGCGGTCCAGGTTGGTGACCGTTACTTCCTGGCTCGGGCGATAGGCGTCGCGCACAATGCCCACCGGCGTAGCCTTGGACCGGTGCTCCAGCATAATCCGGCGGGCTTCCAGCAACTGCCAGTTTCTCCGACGGCTTTTAGGATTGTATAGAGCGATGACGAAATCAGCCTGGGTGGCTGCTTCTATGCGTCGCTGTATCGTCTCCCAAGGAGTGAGCAAGTCGCTGAGGCTGATGGCGCAGAAGTCCTGCATCAATGGAGCGCCCAGCAGCGCCGCAGCCGCTTGCATGGCGGAGACCCCCGGTATTATCTCCACCGGCGGCAGCTTGCCGTCCCAGCCGCGGTCGGCCAGGACCCGAAATAGGGGGCCGGCCATTCCATAAATTCCGGCATCTCCCGATGAGACCAAGGCAACACAACGGCCGGCGAGGGCGAAATCCACCGACTTGGCCGCTCGTTGCAACTCTTGGCCCAGTGCCATGGTCACCAGTTCCTTTCCCTGCAGCAAGGGCGCTACTTGTTCCACGTAAGGCCCGTAACCGATTACCGTGTCGGCTTGCTGCAAAGCGGTGAGGGCTTCCGCCGTCAGATGGTCCAAGGAACCGGGACCCAGTCCCACCAAGTACAGCTTCCCCTTACCACCAGCCATCGGGCTCCTCATTCGCCACGGAGGAATTAGAGGACCAGTCTTTAGCTTTAGTTAGCTCTGCGGTCTCCGTGGCGCTGCGGCAAAACTTGGTTGATTTCCAGTGAAGACTACTCTGGCGACGGCTATAGTAGCGCGGCCCGTCTTGATCCGGGGGACCAGCAACTGGTCGCTTCCGGCGGCCAGCAAAGCG
Source organism: Dehalococcoidia bacterium (assembly GCA_965197565.1). GTDB lineage: Bacteria > Chloroflexota > Dehalococcoidia > Lucifugimonadales > UBA3495. Next base: position 176,357 of record CBDANK010000002.1, on the reverse strand, counting down.
GCGGGTTCGGATACACCCCACATTCCCAGTAACTGGCGCACTCGGGGGCGGGGTGTTGGTGCCTCGCCTTTCTTTATTGCATGAGTTCGGCCTGTTCCGTCTTTATTTGAGGAGGGTGAAGAGGGATTGCTTTCTTCAAATACTGAATTCAGTTCGTCGGCGTTGTAATACAGCACCGGCACGCCGTATCGATCCGCCAGCTCTTGAATGCCCGGCTCATCTCGCTTCAGTTCTGCGGTGGCGATGCACCGGAGACTGTGGTGCGCCAGGTTGTGGGACTCCAGTGTTTCTGACAGTAACTCCGCCAGTTCTTCCACGGACACGCCCCGGCGGCATCCCATTCCCGCCACCAAGGTCTTGGGATGGAAATAGACCACCGGGCGGTCTTCCCGGAGGACTCCACCGCGGAGGTCATCACCGGCTATGAGCGTCTGCCTATCGGTGATAATCAAGGCGGCCGCCCAATTGGCTGCTATAAGCGCACCCGGAGATGGGTATAAGGTCACGTTTGCAGGCAGTCGGCAGTCGGCGGGCCACCACTCCCGTTCCCCGGCCTCTTGGAGGATTCCCACCGGCTCGCCGTTCACCATGGCAGCGCTGGCCTGGGTCACCGCCCCTAGCTTGGCATCTATCTCCCAGCCGAACTCGCGGCCCAACAAGTCCACCGCCAGGGTTTCAGTAACGTGGGAGGCCGACGTGATTACCGGCATAGCGTCAAGAGCAAGGGCCACTTCTTGAGCCAAACGGTCGGCCCCTCCCAGATGCCCCGAAAGCAGGCTTACAGCGAATAGTCCGGCGTCGTCCACGCACACCACGGCAGGGTCGGCGTACTTGTCCTTAAGGCAAGGCGCTAGAAGCCGCATTGCGGCGCCCACCGGCATGAACAGCACCAGTTGACGGTACTCGAGAAAAAGCCGTTGCAGCAAAGGAGCGACCGGGAGTTGGTAGGCTAGTGCTCCCTCCCTTTCCTGGTGGAAACGGCGCTCCAGATACAGTGTCACTTCACCCCCCAGCAAGGAGGCCAACTTGCGAGCCAGACCTGAGCCGCGGCGGGAGATAGCAATAACTGCCGTCGAGGTCACGGACTGTCCTTGGCGGAGGGGTTGCCGCTTTCCCTTGCGGCTCTGGATGCGGCCCTAGCGCGAGACCGCCGGTAGAGGTGGGTGTACCTTTCCGAGTATAAATGAGAAACGGCCGGCGTCTCTTCGGCTGGACGCGGCGTGCGCAGGGATGGGTCCAAGGCAGGACCTACCATGATCAATGCTTGGAGTGTGATTTTCGCTTCTCTTACTTTGGCGACGATGTCGGCAAGCGTACCCCGGATTACTTTTTGGTCGGGCCAGCCCACCCGGTAGACCACGGCCACCGGCGTCTCCTTAGCGTAGCCTGCGGACCGCAACTCCCTGACTATCCGAAATGTTCGAGTGATGCTCAAGAAGATCACCAGGGTGCAGCCGTGGGCCGCTAGGTCCCGCAATTGCTCCCGGGGAGGCATGGAAATCCGGCCTTCGGCACGGGTCAATATGACCGTCTGGGATAATTCCGGCACCGTAAGCTCGGCCTTGAGCAGGGCGGCGGCGGCGAAGACTGAGCTCACCCCAGGGATGATCTCATACTCGATGTCTTCCTTTTCCAAGACCCGCATCTGCTCTAGGATTGCCCCATAGATCGAGGGGTCCCCGCTCTGGACTCGGGCCACTGTTTTTCCCTGGTTTACGGCCTCAACCGTCAGGCCCATGATTTGAGCCAGGGTGAGGCCCTTACTGCCGTGGACTTCCGCACCGGCCCTGGCAAATCCCGCTATCGACGGGTGCACCAGAGAGTCGGCATAGATCACCACGTCGGCGGACTCGATGGTCCTCTTTGCCTTGAGGGTCAGAAGCTCGGGGTCGCCGGGTCCGCCCCCAATGAAATATACTTTACCCTTGGTCTTCGCCATCTAGCACTACGTTCCTCGTTATGATCAGCAGAGAAAAGTAGTCCATATCCTCTCTTGAAAGCTGTCCTAAGTCATGTACTACTTGTTCTTTGGCTGTGGTGGCCCGACGCACGTAAATGGTCTTGCCGGCCAGGCCCAGACTCTCCAGGTTAGCTATAGCCCCTAGCAGGGTGCGATTCACTTTCATCAATACAATAGTATCGTAGTTGGCAACGGCCTTGGAGAGGTCATCAATGCCGTAGACCGCCGGCAGGACAGCCAGGCTTTGGTCGTGGCTGGCTAAGGGCACGCCGCCGCTGGCTGCTGCGGCCATGACCGATGACACTCCGGGAACAATTTCGACGGATACGCTGGGATAGGACGACTGAATATTGTACAGCACGTAGGAAAAAGTGCTGTACAACATGGGGTCTCCTTCGGTGATGAAAGCTACGTCCTGTCCTCGTTGCAGCCGCTGCGCGATGGCAGCGGCGGCGTCAAGCCAGACTCCGGCCGCTCCGTCGGGATCGTCGACGGGAAAGGTGAACCGGAGGGTTTCCTGCTTATGCGGGTCCAAGAACCGGTGGACTATATTCAGGGCATAGCTCTCTGCTTGCCTTTCCGATTGGGGGACGCAGATCACCGGCGCCGCTTGCAGAATTCTTAAAGCCTTGAGGGTGAGCAACTCCGGGTCGCCGGGACCTACACCGACTCCAAAGAGGCGCCCCGAGACAGGAGCCGGTTGAGCGGCGGCCATGGGGTTACTGTGCGTTCCAAGCAGCAACTACGAATACCGGATTGAGGGACTCCAAGCGGGTTGTGCCGTCAGCCATCTCCTTGGCTCTGGCTGAATTCACCATTACCATTTCCGCAGTAAACCCCAATTCCTTAAGCTGGCGGTAAGTTGCTTGGGCTCTTTCCAAAGCGGCTAGATTGACTACAATCCGCCCCCCAGGGTTCAACCGGCCTACCGCAGCGTTTAGAATATCGGCCAGCCGCCCGCCACTGCCGCCGACAAAGACGGAATCCGGCGAAGCTAATCCCTCCAAGACCCCAGGCGCCTCTCCAGCGATTATATCCACGTTTTCCGGACCCCAGCGGGACACGTTTCGTCTCAGAAGGGAAAGACTGGCCTCGTCCCGTTCTATGGCGTAGACGGTCCCTTGGCAAGCGATTATCGCCGCCTCCACGGCCATCGAGCCGGTGCCGGAGCCGATATCCCATACGATACTGTCGGAGCGCAGCCCTAGGGAGTAGAGGCTTACCGCCCGGACCTCGCGCTTGGTGATCTGACCCCGCAACGGCCGGCGCTGCTCGAAAGCGTCGTCAGGAAGACCCAGGGCGCGCTGGCTTTTCCGGTGCGGCCCCTTCTTCCGGGCGGCGGTTGTTTCGCACGGGAATTTGCTAACCATCGGATGCTGGTCCCAAGGGCGCCGCAAGGGGTATTCCCTGAGACGATGTTGAGGCCTGTCCTAGGAGGGTCCCATCGAAATCGAAACAAAGAGTGTCAATGGTAAGAGCATCGGCATCCAGGCCCAATAATTTCCGGCTTTCCTCACAGACCAATCGGCACATCAGAGGAAACACACTTAGCAAGCCTTGTGCCTGGGCGATCTCCTGGAAATGGCGGGCACTGGAGGCTTGGCGTATCTCTTCCTGGGTCTTGCTGGTAGCCCCGCACTGGGCCGCTAGACCAGCCAAAAAATTCGTATCCACCTTGTTCCCGGCCACATGGGTCACGAAGTACCCCATGGCCATCTTGGACAGCTTCCCCACCATTCCCACGTGGGTAGCTCTGGCTACCTTGCGCATGACGCACCGTTTGAGCGCTGGTCCGCTGAAGATGCCCGCTTCGATATAGGCCATCTGGAACAGGTCCAAATGCTTCTGGGCGAAGACCTCACTCTGGGTGCCGGTGGACAGGACCAAGTGGGACAAGTCGTTGGCCGCCGCCACGTCGATGGCTAAATGTACGCTGGCCCGCCACGCCGCCGTGGAGTAGGGTTGGACCACGCCGGTGCTGCCCAGAATGGAGATGCCTCCAATCACGCCCAGCCGAGCGTTGGTGGTCTTGAGAGCGATCTCCTCTCCGCCGGTGACCGAAACCTGGACCTTGAAGCTGGCTTTCGGGTCCTGGCCCAGGCTTGCAGCGGCTTCCTGGACCGATTCGGTGATCATCCGGCGGGGGACCCTGGTAACAGCGGGTTGGCCGACTTCAATGCCGGTGCCGGGCCGGGTCACTGTCCCTACGCCGGAGCCTCCTACTATGCGCACCCGTTCTTCGCTTTCGGGAATCCGGGACACCGAGGCGCAAATTTCGGCGCCGTGAGTCACGTCGGGGTCGTCACCACCATCTTTGACTACCGAACATAAGACACTGTCGCCGTTTTCCAGCCATTGGCGTCGATGCACCGTAAAGGTTGCATCCCGGCCTACGGGAAGCCGAATAGTTACTTCGGTCACTTCTTTCCCCGATAGCAGGCACAAGACGGCGGCCTTGGCGGCGGCCGCGGCGCAGGAGCCGGTGGTATAGCCGGTGCGCAGGCCGCGCCGCCGGACGGTCTGGCGAGCGTAGTCGCTTTGGCTCTCTCTGGTATTCTCTTGGTTATGGTTCATTAACGAGGCCGATTCTTCAAGCCGGCTGCTCCAAGGCCATCGTCATTGGCCCGAGCCCACAGGTCCCTCACCCGCTGGGCCGCCACCGACACCACCCCCTCGTCGGGCCCCAGGGGAGGCGTCACTGCCATGGGCAGGCCGGGATACTGTTCCTGTAGAGAGTCCATGCCCCCGAGCATATTGCGTTTCAGAATAAGGCCGGGAAAAAAGAGGTAGGGCACGTAGGTAATAGATGACACATGCCGATTCTTCACCAAGTGTCTGGCAGCCGCCGGCATGGTTGGGTCACCGTAATGAGATTGGGCCACACCTACGGCGTAGCCTGGTCCCAATCGGCGCTCGACCATCGCGCCCAATTCTTCCAACCATCGGCAGTCATCGTAAATTGTCTTGGTCCCAGCCTTCACTAGCATTATTCCGGCAGTGTGGCCTTCCCCTGGTTGCAGAGCCGGAGGATTGTCAATCCCGCGTATACGTTGAACCACGAGGTTAGCCAGCAGGGGGTCCGCCCCCAACCCTTCGGCCAAGTGCACTCGGACTTCCGGGGCCTTGACCCGCAACTCTTCAACTATCTCCGCCAACTCCAGGGTCGCGTGCTTGCCGCTGCCCAACAAAAAGGGCAGCAAAGCCACCCGTCGAAAGCCCCGCTCTTGCAGCATCATGACGGCCTGCTCAGGATGCGGCTCGATAAACTCGAGACAGGACAGGATGACCTGTTGTGGATTAAGCCTCAGTGCGTCCCGCAGCCGCCCCGCCACCCTTTGAAGCCCCAGGGGCGTACTGGGGCATCCCAAACACCAGCTTGGCGGGTCCGGCGTCAAATCGGCCCAAGAACAAGAGCACTCGCTTCGGTCGGTGCCCCGCTGGCTGCCGTGGGCCAGCAACACCACACCCCACGTAGATATATCCGAAGACGGCCCGGAGCCATTGGTACGAACAACCGGAGGCAGGTCCTCGGTCATTTCGAGTCCGTCTTGGCTGCTAGAGACAGCAGAGCGTTTACTGTGGCTGCGGCTGCTGAACTGCCGCCCCGGCGGCCGCCAACCGAAATGTAAGGCAAGGAACTGCGTCCCAGTTCTTCTTTGGACTCGGTGCAGGCTACAAACCCCACGGGCATTCCGATTACGAGGGCCGGCTTGACGTGACCGTCGCCGACCAGGTCCAGAAGAGCCAACAGGGCCGTAGGAGCATTGCCCACCGCCACCACCGCGCCGCTCATGTAGGGCGCCAACTCCCGCATGGCCGCCACCGACCTGGTGGTGTTCTCTTTCAGGGCCCGGGACGCTGCTTGGGGTGTGTCGATAGCACAGCGGGTACAAATAGCCAGGCTGGACAGCGAGACCTTGGAAATCCCGACCTCCACCATACGCACGTCGGTGACCACCTCCGCTCTGCTACGTAATGCGGCGATGCCCTGTTCCACCGCACCGGGACTGAAACGGACGGCGCCGGCTATGGCTGGATCACCTTCGGCGCGCACGATACGGCACACTACGTATCGCTCAACGGCAGACCAAGAGAAGCAATCCGGTAGGCTGTCCTCAACCTTTCTCAGGCTCTCCCGCTCTATTTCCTCGGGCAAAAGGGCGTATTTTTTTACCAGGGACATGGTTCAGCCACGGCTAGGATTCTGGTATGGGAATCTAATAAGGACACTCTGTACCGTCAACGTTGACACAGCGCCCAACCCGCCCCGGCTATAAGCGGGGTTGCCTGGGGCGGGACTGCTCAACTGTCTCTAAAGGGTCTCTGTGGGGTAAGGTTCGCGGACCAGCATGTCTTCTAGGATTCGTTGAAGGGCCATCGTGTGGCTGCAGACCCCTCGGGAAGCGAAGAAGTGGCATCGGCAATGCCAGGAACCGGAGTCAAAGGTGACTTCATGGGTGTTATGATTGCCCTGAAACATAGCTTTGAACCCAGTGATTGTGACCCGGTCTCTCTCTTCAGCGTATCTTCTGGCTTTGTCAATCTTCCCGATGATGCTGGAGTCCATCGACACCTCCACGGGACATCAACTCTTCGGCTTCCCTAAGGATACTATTGTAAAATGGGCTCAAGGCAAGGGTCAAGGCTGATTGACGCTCCCAGAGGCTTAGACATACAATCCCCCATAGTTGAGATCGTAGGAAAAGTCGATGAACGGCGATCAAGTCAGAGACTCCTTCATCCGGTTCTTCGAAAGCAAAGGCCATCTTCATATGCCCAGCGCGTCGTTGATTCCGGCTGGCGACCCCACTCTGTTGTTCACCAGTGCCGGCATGGTGCCCTTCAAGCCCTTTTTCACCGGAGAACAGACGCCGCCGGCCCGCCGGTTGACCAGCAGCCAGAAGAGCTTCCGGACCACCGATATTGACGAAGTAGGGGACCACAAGCACCTGACCTTTTTCGAGATGTTGGGCAACTTCAGCATCGGCGACTACTTCAAGGAAGGGGCCACTGCTTACGCTTGGGAACTGCTTACCGAAGGGTTCAAACTGGCTCCAGACCGCTTGTTCGTCACTATCCATTTGGACGACGACGAAGCTTTCGAGATCTGGCGGGACCAGGTAGGAGTCCCGATGGAACGGATTTACCGGTACGGGGACAGCGACAACTGGTGGGGTCCGGCGGGGAACGAAGGGGCCACCGGGCCCTGCTCGGAGCTCCACTATGACGGCGGCCGGGACAAGGGCTGCCGCGATTTGGTAGCCCCGGAGGTACTGACTCAAATATTGCGAGAGGACCGCAGTGCCGGTGTCAAAGGGGGCTTCCCCGAGGTCCCCGGATGTCACCCTAACTGTGACTGCGAGCGGTTCGTGGAACTTTGGAACCTGGTGTTCATGCAGTACTACCAGGATACTCAGGGTAATCGCACCCCTCTGCCCGCACCCGGTATTGACACCGGTATGGGGCTGGAGCGGACCGCTACTGTACTGCAAAATAAGGCCAATATATACGAGACGGATATATTCTCGCCGGTTATAGATAGGGTCTGCCGGTTAACCGGCAAGACCTACGGCGCCGATCCCGACAGCGACTACGCCATACGGGTGGTGGCCGAACACGCCAGGGCCGCTTCCTTCCTCATTGGTGACGGCGTGGTGCCGGGCAACGAAGGCCGCGGCTACGTGCTGCGGCGGATCATCCGCCGGGCCATCCGCTATGGCCGCCGGCTGGGCCTGGATGAGCCCTTTTTGACCCAGGTGGCTGAATCCGTGCTCCCCATCTTCCGTGGAGTCTACCGGGAGTTGCTGGAGAACCACGACTTCATTCTCCGGGTGGTCCGCTTGGAGGAGGAGCGGTTCGGACAAACTTTTGGACATGGCAGCACGATATTGCAAGGAATGATCGATCATCGTAGCCGGACTGGAGCCCTGATTCCGGGAGTCGTGTCCAAACTGGAAGAAGCGCCGGAAAATCGACTTGATCTCTTGAAGCCTCTTGTCAATCAGACTGGGTTAACCGATGAACCCAACGAGAGCGTCGGTCGAGACCTGGCATTGGATGAGTTAGCTCGCGTTGTAGGTGAAGGGTCTGAGGAGGACGTGCGGTCTTGGGCCACCCGAGTTTCTGGCGTTGAGACGTTTGTACTTTATGACACTTACGGCTTCCCGCCGGAGCTGACCGGGGAAATCGCTCGGGAGCATGGCTTGGAAGTGGACGTGGAGGGCTTCGAGCGGGAGATGCAGCGTCAGCGGGAGCAGTCGCGGGCGGCCCACGCCTTCACCGGCAGCATGGAGATGGTAACCGCCTACGAGAGTCTAGGCGCCGGCCTGACGCCTTTCGTCGGTTACGGTCAGTTTCGCCAGGATACCAGGGTGGCCGCGATTTTAGTAGAACTTTCTACAACCCCGGACTCTTCGACAGGCTTAGTAGCTATGGAAGCCGCCGGACATGCGGTCCAAGGCCAGGGGGTGGAGGTAGTGTTGGCGGAGACTCCCTTCTACGCCGAGGGCGGCGGCCAACTGGGCGACCAAGGGACCATCACCGGACCCAACGGCGTGATAGCCGTGCAGGATACCCAAAGCCCAGTGGCCGGCCTCATCGTTCATAAGGGAGTGGTCCAGCAAGGAGATGTTTCTCTTGGCGAGGCCGTAACCGCTCAGGTCGACCCGGCCCGGCGATTGGACGCGTCCCGTAATCACAGCGGCACTCACCTGCTCCACGCGTCTCTTAGGGCCGTGTTGGGACCCCACGTACGCCAAGCCGGTTCGATGGTGGCCCCGGACCGCCTGCGCTTTGACTTCAGCCACGTCAGCCCGCTTTCAGCCGACGAGGTTGGATCAGTCCAAAGCCTGTCCAACGAACAAATTCGGGCCAATCTGGCGGTGTCGGCCCGAGAGACGACCTACAGTGAAGCGGTGCGCGAAGGCGCCTTGGCCTTCTTCGGCGACCGCTACGGCGACGTGGTAAGGGTGGTATCGATGTCCAACGGCGACCCTTTTAGTTTTGAAGTGTGCGGCGGCACCCATGTCTCAGCTACCGGTCAGGTGGGGACCCTCTTTGTGCTGGGGGAATCCAGTATCGGCGGAGGCATGAGGCGCATCGAAGCAATGACCGGCCGGGCCGCTGAGGAGCTATTTGTCGACTATGCCGCCAAGCTCAACGCTTTATCCCAAAAGTTACAGACCCCGGTGGCTGACCTGGAGACGAGGCTGGACAGCTTTTTGCGAGACTCCCAGGAGCTGACGCGCCGCTTGATTGTTATGGAACGGAGGGCGCTCCGGTCGGAAGCGGAGGACTTGCTGGGCCGGGTTTCAGACGTGGAGGGGATCAAAGTAGTGACGGGGCGCACCTCCGCCACCAGTCCCGAGGCCATGCGAGAGATGGGCGATTTTCTGAAAGCCAAGTTGTCCAGCGTGGTGGTGGTATTGTCGGCTGTCATCAACGGCAACCCCTTGCTGGTCGCCATGGTGACTCCCGACTTGGTGGACCGTGGCGTTCATGCCGGCAATGTGGCGCGGGACACGGCGAAGGTTATGGGCGGGGGCGGCGGCGGCCGGCCCGAGATGGCCCAAGCCGGGGGGCGGCAGGTGGAAAAGCTGGACGAAGCATTGCAGGGCGTTCCCGAGTTAGTGCGGCGGAGCTTGTCCTGAGACCAACCGAAGGGGCTGGCAAGCTGAAGCTGTTGGCCCTGGATTTAGGCGAGCGGCGTATTGGCTTGGCGGTAAGCGATGCTATGGGGTCCCTGGTCTTTCCGGCGGGCTACCTGCTTCGGGCCAAATTCAACCAAGACTTGGACCGGGTCTTGGAGATTGCCCAAGACCGGGATGTCCAGGGTTTCGTAGTAGGGATACCCTACACCTTGGATGGACATATAGGCACGGGGGCCAAACGGGCTCAGCGGTTCATCCAGGCTCTTCGAAAGCGCACCGCCCTGCCCGTATATCCTATGGACGAGCGCTTTACTTCCTTGGAGGCGGAAGGCCTATTGCGGGAAGCGGGCCGACAGCCCTCCTTGGAAAAGGGCGCGGTAGACGAAACCGCCGCTGCCTTGATCCTGCAACGGTACTTGGACCGGGAGCGTAAATAGCCGCTGATATTATGAGCCTTTCAGACATTTAGCAGGGGTTGGCAATGGCAAGCACAACCGCTAATGATACCGCCATGCAGCCGAAGAGCGCGGGAACCGTTCTCCCCGGTGAACGTCAAAGCAGGGTATTAGGGGCACTAAAGGTAGGCCCGGTGGAACTCTGGGGACAGAAGAGTCCATCGTATCCAGGTCCCAATCGAAGGACAGGACCACCGAGCGGTCGGAAGTTGCGGTTAGAAGCCTCCGGCCGTGGTGGGCCACCACGCTCTCGGCCAGCCGGTAGTCCAAGTCATCCGCTTCCTCTCCAGACCGGTTGCACACCATGATGGGCAAGCCGGTATCCGTAGTACGCTGTTCCCACTCGCCATCGGGACCGCACAGCCCCGGCCCCCAAGCCACCGGCGACACCAGTACTCGCGCGCCATTCTCCTGCAGCTTCTGAGCGATATTGTTGTTGTAACCGTCGCCGCAGACCAGTATCCCTACGTTTGTTCCGTCAGCTTCCACCGGGTCGGCCTGCCAGCCGGGACTGGACCAAGCTTCGGCGCCGTGCAAAGTGTTGATTTTGCGGTGCCGGCCGGTGATGACTCCTCGGCGGTCTATCACGAATACCGTGTTGTACAGCTTGCCGGTTTCCGGGTCTCGTTCCGGATGGGAGAGGAACACTGTGAGTTCCAACTGGCCGGCCAATCGGGAGAAATGCCGCATCCAATCATCGGGTTGGGCTAGAATCCAGTCGGTGCCGATGTGTTCCATGAACAAGTAGCCGGGGACGCAGAGTTCGGGTGTGATTGCCCAGTGGGCCCCCTGCTCAGCGGCTGTCCTCACCGCCGACTCGAGCAATCTTCGGTTGTGGTCAACATCGTTGAGCATCGGGGCCAAATGTAGTAAAGCGATTCGCAGCTTTCTCATAATCCGATTATATCATCGAAGATATGGCTCGGATATGAGGATTGAATCTCATCGTCGGACGCTTGGAGGCCGCCGAGCTTCTCAATAATCACTTCTCAGCATTAATGTCGATAGAGGGTTCTCCCCTAGGAACGAATTATCGGGCTGTAACGTGAGACTTTTGCGTAACTGGTCGCTTAACTTGTCATTGCTATGAAAATAGGCGATTTTCATAGCAATGACAAGGGTAGGGGTTATGCAAAGGTCTCTAGCGTCTGGGTGCGCTTTAGATTTTTTGCGGGGACCGGGCTCGGGTTGGATTCGTTTGTTCGCTCGAACGAATAACGAACGAATCGGCCGCGGGGCTGAAATCCCCCTTCGCGAAAGGGGGCCCGGCAGCGGCCGGTGGCCGGTCGCGGACACAGGCCCTTCGACTCCACCGTGCTTTGCTGGGGACAAAGGGAGATCGAGGGAGGCTTTTGGCGGTTGGGACATGGGCAACATGGTTTCAGTTTGGGTATTGGCCTTCCGGCTTGTCAAGGGAGAGGTGGCATTGAGGTAATCGTTCAGACCGGTAAGCAGCCGGATGCGGAAATCTCCCTTAATCCCCCTTTCGCAAAGGGGGAGACAGACGAAGCCCCAGGCGAAAGGGGGAGACCGGCAGTGGAGTCGATGATGCGGCGGGCCTACGACATGGGCGCAAAACTTGGGGCGCACCCCTAGCGTCTATGCCCCTTGACGCATTTCGACTAGCACCGGAGAATGTAGGTACGGGCCACACCCTTGTATTGGCGGCCCGGAAGTCCGGGTTGAACAGAGATGTCTCGGCGCGGTGCCCGGTGGTGTAGGGGTAGCACGTCAGCCTTTGGAGCTGAAATCCCTGGTTCGAATCCAGGCCGGGCAGCCACAAACTAATTAATTCCCTAAATAATCCCTTTCTGCAACGTCTTTGAGTACTCGTCCTAACCCGGAGGATATGACATACTCTGGTATGACTATTAGGAAGGCGCGGTTATGTATGCGTTGATCCTGGCCGGAGGCCGGGGTGAAAGACTGAGACCCTTGACCGACACGCTGCCCAAGCCGATGGTCCCGGTTGTTGGCAAGCCCATCTTGGCCCATCAGGTGGAATGGCTCAAGCGTGCTGGCGTAACCGACGTGGTCTTTTTGGCTGGCTATCGGTGGGAGACCATCCAGGACTATTTCGGAGACGGTCAAGCCTTCGGCATCCACGCTCACTACAGCTTGGAGGATACTCCTTTGGGCCGCGGCGGCGCTATCCGCAAGGGTATTTCTTTGGTCCCCGAGGACGAGACGTTTATAGTGGCCCTCAATGGCGACATAATCACCTCTGAGAGACTTGATGCCTTGCTCCAACGGCATCGAACCAGGAAAAACGCCGATTCCTCCCACCTGGCAACCATTATGGTGGTGCCCATGGTGAGCCCTTACGGCCTCGTAGATATGGACGCCTCAGACCAAGTTGTGGGGTTTAGGGAGAAGGTGGAAATGCCGCACTGGATCAACGCCGGGGTCTACGTCTTGGAGCGGCGGATCTTTGCTGAGTTGCCCGAGGTTGGCGACCACGAAAACGACGCTTTTCCCCGGCTGGCGTCCTCTGGACAAATAGCAGCTTACAGGTCCAGAGAATTTTGGCGTAGCGTGGATTCCATGAAAGACCTCAGGGAAGCCGAAGAGTATTTAAGCTCGTCGCCTTAAGCTAGTCCTGGGAACGGCTCACCGCCAAGGAGAGGGGACGGTCCAAGCCGGGCTTTGGTTCTCTCAGGCCAACTTGGGAATTACGTCCTGGGAGATGCTCTCCATAATACGGGTAATTGCCGGCACATCGTCCGAGTTCAGGGCAAAGACTATGTGGTCCACTCCGGCGGCCTGGTATGCTTCAACGGCGGCTATGATGCGGTCGGGGTCATTGCCGGAAAGGCGGGAACGGTCTTCCCCATAGCCGCTGGGGTCCCCTGGACGGACCTCCACCTCGATACGGGTGGACATTATGATGGACTCCGGGTCCCGTCCCGCTTTCGAGGCTAACTCCTCGATTTCCTTCTTTCCCAGGCTGAACTCCTCCGGTGAAAGGCCGTTGGGGTGCCATCCGTCTCCCGAGGCTGCGGTACGTCGAAGGGCCGCCGGACTGGAGCCGCCGATCCACAAGGGAATGTGGGGTTTTTGCAAGGGCTTGGGAGAAAATCGCAGGTCTGAGAAACTCCAACGGCGGCTCTGATAGCTGGGGTAAGGATTAGTCCACAGCTCTTTCATTATTGCGATACTTTCGTCGGTCAGAGAGCCCCTTTGGCGCATCGGTACACCTAGAGCCTGAAACTCTTCGGGCATACTGCCGGCCCCTACCCCCAGGATTACTCTGCCGCCGGAAACCTGGTCCAGCGTTGCTGAATACTTGGCCAGGTCTACCGGGTGGTGGCTGGGCAACACCAAGACCGACGTTCCCAGAAGGACTCGTTGAGTGGTTGCGGCCAGGTACGACAAGAAAGCGAGAGGGTGGTAGTAGGGTTTGTCGTCCAAGCGCTCCCTAATGAAACCGATGTTGAAGGTGTGGTCCATGACCCACAGAGAATCATATCCCAGCCCTTCAGCTAACGGGCCCAAGGCTAGGACTTGCAGCGGGTCGTCGACTCCCCAGTTATTCGGAATAGTAACGCCGAATTTCATGCTACTCTCTACGTATAGGCTACAGGTATAGGCTACAGCGCTCGGCCAGTGGCGGTCAGTCTTTGTTGGCCGGGCCTCAATTGAGAGTTAACCGCTGAAAGCTGAGCGCTGATTACTTCACCCTATGTTAATAGCTTGCACCAAGCGGGCGGTCTCGATAGCTGCCACCGCCGCGTTGCTCCCCAGATTGCCGGATTTTCCTCCGGCCCGGTTGATGGCTTGGTCCATGTTTTCAGTGGTCAACACGCCGAAAATGGTGGGTACGCCGGTTTCCTGACTCACGGCGCCGGTACCCCGCGACGCCTGTCCTGCCACCATGTCGTAATGGCTGGTTTCGCCGCGGATGACCGCTCCCAGACAGATAACCGAATCGTACCTTCCAGTCTTGGCGAAGGCCTTGGCCACCACCGGCAGTTCGAAGGACCCGGGCACCCAAGCAACGCCGATGTCGTCATCGCGGACGCCGTAGCGGCCCAAGGTATCCAGGGCTCCGGCCAGTAGCTGCCGGGTTACAGTCTCGTTGAACCTGGCCACAACCACGGCTACCCGCAGTCCTTCGCCGTTCATGTCTCCCTTTAGCTCTTTGGGCAAACTACATTCTCCTGGCGCAGTTTAGGCCCGTCTAGCCTACATCGGTGCTTGCGCCCTGCGTTGTTCTCACTCCAACTTGGAGCACTTTCTCCAACAACTGGGCTTCGGCGCCGGTACCGGTAAAGCGGATGTGTTCGTTGACGACGGTCAGCGGCACCGACCTGACACCGTAGGTCTGGGCCAGCGCCGGGAACTCCTGGACCTCGACCACATCCGAGGTGATATGAGGACAGTCCAAGGCGAAGGCATGAGCAAGCCGGGCTTGCCCTGGACAATTTGCGTCTGAGGGAGTAACGAATACTTGGATGTGCACCGGTTGATTCACCTGCCGCAGCTTTTTCCGGGTGTCCATACTCAGAGGACTGACTCCTCTGGAAATGGTTTTGATATCCTCCACGATGGTGGACAGCGCGTACCCCATGGGGATGCCGTAAAATTTCACCCTGGACGAACCGTTGCGGCCCAATAATATGGCGGGTATCCGGACCACGCCGGAATCCCGGGCCACTTGAGGCTGCTGGTAGAAGTCGATGGTTTCCAGATGCAATTTGGGAGACAGGGCCGCCAATTCTTCCATTAGCTGCTGGGTCTGGGCACAGTACCGGCATTGCCGTCCCGGAACTGTCACGGGAGAAGGTTTCTGGGTAAACAAGCGTACCTTGACGTCTTTGTTTAGGTCTTTGCGGAAGCTCCGTTTCAGTTGGGTTTTGTCACTGCCGGCAATGAGTGGTTGCTGCATGATGCTCAAGGCTCCAGCTATATGTGGACATTTGCCAAGCCAACCCTATCCGCACATCAGTTTACACGTTAACTTTCCGCTTATCCACCCTTTCCCAGCTTGCTTCGAATGGTGATCAAACGCTGGAATAGAGTAAAACACGACACTGCGGCGATGGCTAACAGTATCCAGAGTATCTGATCGATAATCAGCCCGATTCCTATCAGCACTACCCGTTCCGGGCGGGTCATCAGCCCGGCGCGGGTAAATACGCCCAGCCCTTCACCTCGAGCTCTGAGGTAGCTTACGCCCTGAGAAAAAATCAGCGCCAAAAGTAGAACGACTATGAATAACAACCTGCGGTCGTCGCTGAAATCCGTCTCTAAAGCGTAGACAGCCAGCCCTAGAAACAAGGCAGCTTCGCCCAGACGGTCGAACAATGAGTCCATCAGAGCGCCGAAGGAGCTGACGGTCCCGGTTAGGCGAGCTAATGCGCCGTCCATCAAGTCCAGGCTGCTGCCCGCCAAAAACACCACTCCTCCAGCAAGCAACCAGCCAAAGCCGACCAAGCAAGCGGCCGCCACGGTTATCCCAAAGCCCAAAATAGTGACGGCGGGGGGGGTGAGTTTCAGTGCGTGAAGAAAGCGGGCGCCGGGAAGCTCGACGTATTGCAGTAACGCCGTCCTAAATTGCTCTCTTCCGGGTAAGGCCATTAGCTGCTCTTAGACAGACCTCATAGTAGTCCTCCACTTGGGAGGCTACCGCTGCCCAACGGTATTTTTGGACCATCTGACTGCCCCTGGACCCCATGCTATGGGCCAACTCCGGGTTGTCAATCAACAAGGACAGGGACTTGGCCAATTCTTCCGAGTTCTTGCGAGGGACCAGAAGTCCCTGTTGTCCGTGAGATATGATGCCGCTGTAGCCCTCGATGTTAGAAGCGACTATCGGCTTGCCCGCTGCCATAGCTTCCAGCAAGACAATGCCGAAGCTTTCCGCCCCCGTGGCCGGAGAGCAAAAAATATCAGCGGATGCGTAGTATCTGGGCAGGTCCTCATAGGACACCTTCCCAACCAATTCCACATCCTGGAGTCCCCGGGCGCCGATAATCTCGAAAGACCCTTCGTCCGGCCGTCCCGGTCCAACCACCAGCAAGCGGGTATTGGGCATCTCCCATTTCAACTTGCTATAGGCCTCCAACAAGTACCTTAGCCCCTTGCGCTTCTCCAAGCGGCCCACAAACAGGATATTGGTTTTACCGTCTTGATATTGAGGCCAAGGAGGGGCATTGAGGGCGAAATGGTCCACGTCGATGCCGTTGGGGATGATCTTATAATCTCCGGGGAAAGCCTGGTTAACGTAACGGCGGGCCGCCGGCGAGACGGCTATGGCGCCATGTAGGCGCCGGTGCCACCGCTTGATGATGGGGTGGGTCAGGGTGTAGAGGCGTTGGTGACTGTAGGAAGCATGGAAAGTGCCCACGTTGACCGAGTTGGAAAACTCCAGTACGCAGAGTGGGAGAATTGGGGCCATCGGCTCATGGAGATGAACGATATCGAACCCTTCACGTTTTAGAATGGCCCGCACCTTGGGATAGACCCACCAAGACAAGCAGACCCGGGCGGTGGACCCCCCGCTGGGCAGGGGGACAGACCTTCCCAAAGGAATGAACTGCTCGGCGTCTTGATTCATCCTCGAAGGAGAGTATGGCGCCAGCACCTGCACTTCATGTCCGGACCGGCCCAACTCGCGGGCCAGTTGAGCCACATGGGCCGTCACTCCTCCGGGCCAGGTGAAATCGTAGGGTGACACCATTGCGATCTTCAAGTTCTCTCTGGACCTCTCGGACGGGAGCGAATGTCGGGGCTTACTGGTCTTCTCCAGCGATGAACGCATCCACCAACTCCCTGGCTACGTTGTCGGTGTACTGTTCCGGAGGGGACTTCATGAAGTAAGCGCTGGGGCCTACCACCGCCCCCCCGATGCCCCGGTCCAAGGCGAGTTTGGCGCAACGAATGGCATCCACCACCACCCCGGCAGAGTTTGGGCTGTCCCAGACCTCCAGCTTGGCCTCAAGGTTGATGGGGGCGCCGCCGAAGAGGCGGCCTTCCAGACGGACATAACACCATTTGCGGTCCTGGAGCCACGGCACGTGGTCACTGGGGCCTATGTGAATGTTGTCCGGGTCAATCCCATCCTCCATCTGAGAGGTGACTGAGCTGGTCTTGGAGATCTTCTTGGAGACCAGCCGTTCCCGTTCCAACATGTTTAGGAAGTCTGTATTGCCCCCGAAGTTCAACTGATAAGTGTTTTCTATCTCGGCTCCCCGGTCTTCAAACAAGCGCGTGAGCACCCGGTGGAGGATAGTGGCGCCCACCTGGGACTTAATGTCATCACCGATAATGGGCAGGGATTTCTCTTCAAAGCGGTTGCGCCAGTACTCCTCACGGGCCAAGAACACCGGAATGCAATTGACCATGGCGCATCCAGCGTTCAAGATCTGCTCCACGTACCATTTGGTGGCGTCCTCGCTGCCCACGGGCAAGTAGTTGATCACCACGTCTACTTCACGGTCTTTGAGAATCCCCACGATATTGGAAGTTGGGTGGGGAGACTTTTTCACCAGGTGGTTGACATATTTGCCAATGCTGTCGTGGGTCATCCCGCGGTCTACGCTGACTCCCAGGAACGGCACGTCGCTAAACTTCAGAGTGTTATTTGGTTTGGTGAAGATGGCCTCAGAGAGGTCCTTGCCCACCTTATTCTCATCCACGTCAAAGGCGGCCACCACCTCAATATCTTCGATCTTGTAGTCGGCTATCTTGGAGTGCATTATTCCTGGGATGTCTTCGTTTTCCGGAAGTTCCACGTATTTGTGGATTCCCTGCACAAGAGAGGAAGCGCAATTCCCCACCCCAATGATAGCAACCTTAATTTTCGGCACGGCTTTAGCTCCTTTTTAGGCTTGGCCCTCGCTATTGCGCAACGAGTTCCGAGCGGCTGCATTGTAGCAAGTTCGCCCATTTGTCACAAGAGCAGCCGATTCGAGTTACGGTCAATCCAAGGATGAAAGACAGAATTTTCTCGATGCTTTATCCCTTGGTCTCGAAAAACCGGAAGATGCCGGTCCGGTCATCTCTTCGGAAACGACGCCCTAGCTCCTCAGGCATCCGGCCCGGCTGAAGAAAGGATTCAACGGTGCTGTCCGTTCGCTGAGCGGCGTCTTTGGGAGATTCGGCCCGCCGGACGATGTCAGCCAGATTCTCGATCAGGATATTGTCGCTCAGGCCATCGGTGGCCAGAATCAAACGAAAGCCAGGTTCTATATCGGTTTCAAGACGGGTCAGGTTTGACAATGATGGGCCGGCGCCAATGGTGTTGGCCACCCCCACGTGGAGAAAGCTGCCAATGCGGCCACATATCTGATCGTAAGAGTCCGGCTTGACCAAAAAGATAGGACTATCTCCGGCGCCGATGACGTATAGCCGGTCCCCCAGATACAGGGCGGCGGAAACAGTAGTGAGCAGGAAGCGCCCGCCGCCAATCTGGTAGAATTCCTCGTTGACCTCGTCCAATACCGCAACCACATCCTCGGGGGAATTCACGGAAATCTCCGTGAGGGCCTCCTTAAGCAACCGGCTGGCTTCCTCGCCGCCGTGATTGGTTACACCGTCCATGACCGCGTCCAAGAAAGCGTTGTTTCCCAGGTCGCGTGTCAAAAGGGTGTCTTCGCCGTGGACCGAGTTGTCCTGGATTGTTGCTACTGTACTGGGGATCATAACTGAATGACCTCACGATATGATGCACCGGCATTGATGTACTAGATTCCAAATGCTGTCAATTCGGTATCGTAATCAAACAAGTATCGCCGCCAGTATTCATCGCCAAGCCAGCCCAGGGCCTCCATCCAGGTCTGCCTTAGTTGGGGCGCGTTGGCTAGGCCTAGGTCGTGCTCCGATGCCGCCTTGAGGTAGCCGGTAAGATCGCGGCGGAACTCGTCAAAGCATGTATAAGCTCGTTCCCTGACTTTACCGATCATAGGAAGGGACGTATCCCGCCTAGAAGGGGCGGCGTCGGAGAACCTGCGGGCCATCTCGTCCAGTTCCTGCTCAAATCGTATAACCGGGCGCAGTCCATAGGGGTCGCGGTATCCATCGGCTTCGGCGGGCGGCCCTTGCGGAGCGGTGTAGAATTTGAGCATTTCCAAGTAAAAGTCGTGAATATCCGGAGGCGGCCTTCTTCCGCTTTGCGACCCCTTCTCCAGCGATCTGAGGTCCCCGCAGTCGATTACCGTAATCCGTCCTGCGGCGGGCTGGTAAAAAATGTTCTGGGGACGAAGGTCCAACAACACGTATCCGACTTGGTAGAAGCTTTCTTCCAGGTCCAGCAACTGTTGGTGGATAGGGAACGGCGGTTGGTCCTTGGGCTGTACCAGGGGATACAGGGTGAACAGATTTTGCCCAACTCCGATGGGTACGCCGGTAATGCGGGCCATGGGGTCGCCTACCAGAGGAATGCCCTTGGCCCGCTCCTCCACTACTACTGTATACTCCTGCCCCAGTGATTCCCCGAAATATGCATCGTGGTTGGCCTGCCGAGTGCAACCTAGCACCGGGACCACCGTGGGAATATCAAAGTCCAGGGCCTGAAAGACCTGGAGGGTGTTGTTGGTCCGGGCCTCAATGCCGTCATGCAGACGCCTGCTGATCATCTGAGGTTTGGGCCTTTTTAGCACCACCTGCCGACCGGTTTTTTGGTCCACCGCCGCCCGCACATCATAGTCGGCGCCCGCACCCAAAACTCCCAGTAGCTCATAACGGTCGAGGTCTACTTGTTCAATGTCCACGGCAACTTTTCGACGGAGTTAATCTCGGGTTTGAAGCGATTCTCAGGACAAGGGAAACCTTTGGCAAAGTCAGGCATCCCGCGTCTAGCCTACGCTTAGTTCGCAAAGCCCAGTATAGCACGCCGGTCTTGGCGCTATGCCTTACCCCGAATTCAGTCGAAAAGCCAGGGTGACCCAGTCGTCTCGGGACCATTCCTGAACCGGGGAATACCCTAACTTCTGGAGAGCGTCCACAACTTCTTCTTGCTGGTCTCTGATCATGCCCGATGCGATCAACACGCCCTGGGGATTCAATGAAGAACATATGAACGGCGCGCGGTCACAAATGGCACGGGCCGAGATGTTGGCCACGGTAAGGTCGAACCGCCCGGGTCCGGCCGTGGCGTGGGGCAAAGACCCTTGGGCCAGAGTTACTTGCCTGGATGTTCCGGTGCGCCTGAAATTCCTTCGGGCGGCCCGCACCGCTTGGGAGTCTATATCCAGGGCGACTGCCTTGGCGGCCCCCAAACCAAGGGCCGCGATGGACAGGATACCGGAACCTGTCCCCAGATCTAAGACCGACGCCCCGGTCCTAACCCATTGTTCCAGTGCCTGTAGGCAGGTATACGTGGTAGGGTGATAGCCTGTGCCGAAGGCCATGCCGGGGTCGATTTCTATGACCACTTCTTCCGGCCCTCTTTGATAGTCGATCCATGAGGGCTTTATCACCATACGGCTTCCGATCTTCAACAGGTGGAAGTGGGCCTTCCAGCTATCTTGCCAATCCTGTTCGGGGACTTCTTTAACAATCAAGTCTCCCAGGGGTTCCAGCAGCGAAACCAGCTTAACCCCCACTTCGATGCGGGCCAATCGTTGACGGGAAGTAGCCGGCAAATAAGTCCGAAGCATAACCCACTCCGGCCCGTGGGACTCCATACTTAGGACCCGGCCATAGCGGCTGAACAAGTAAGATACGGGTTCCACATATTCATGGGGTACTGCGATGCTGATTTCTTGCCAAGCCACGGGTCCTCCGCTCAAAATTCCCAGTAAAATACCCGGGTGTAGAAACTACCCGGGCATTAGCCTCCGCAGCCGCGGGACCGGTTCAAGCTCTCTCCAAGCCACGGCGGCCTATTATCGCAACCGGCCTCCCTTGGCCCCTGTTTTAGCTGAAGGTCTCCTTTATGCGGTCAAATAGGCCCTTGTCCTTGTCCGGCTCTACCTCAGCTTCTACCTCGGCGTGACCGTCAGGACCTGAGTTGGGGTTCATGGACCGGGCAAATGCTTCAAGCAACCGGCGCTGCTCTGTGTTGAGCGTGCGGGGCACTTGTATATCTACTTGCACGCGCAAGTCGCCCCGCTGGCTGGAATTGATATACGGCACGCCCTTGCCCCGGAGCCGAAACTCGGCGCCTGGCTGGGTCCCTTCGGGTATCTTGATAGTCTCAATCCTGCCGTTATCCTCCAAAGTGGGTATCTCTCTGTCGATGCCCAAAGCTGCTTCGGCGACATTGATGGGTAGACGATAAAACAGGTCGTTGCCTTCCCGCACAAACAAATCGTGCTTCCGCACGTCCACATGTACGTACAAATTTCCGGACGGCCCTCCATCTCGGCTGAAGTCTCCTTCGTTGGACAAGCGCACTTGCATCCCGCTTTCAACACCTGCGGGCACCTTGACAGAGATTTTGCGTTTCCGACGTTCCAGACCACCGCCCCGGCAAGCATTGCAGGCTTTCTGAACGACCTTGCCTCGACCCTGACAAGTGGAGCAACCGGAAACCTGAGTAAACTGGCCGAAAACGCTGCGCTGGGCCCGGCGCACTTGGCCTGTGCCGCGGCACGTTGAGCAAGTATTGATCGGCGTTCCCGGTTCGTTGCCTTCGCCGGAGCAATGCCGGCAGCGTTCCAAGCGATTGATATCCACTTGCCGCTCCGCCCCGAATACGGACTCCTCGAAGCTGAGGACCACCCTTTCCTGGATGTCGGCTCCCCGATGGACCTCTCGGGTACGACGGCCCGACACATCCCCGAAAAATGAGTCAAAAATATCACCGAAGCCTCCGAACACGTCGAAGCCGTCGAAAGGCCGGTCAAACCCTCCGTTTGACCTAACTCCGGCATGGCCAAACTGATTGTATTGTGCTCGTTTAGTCGGGTCCGATAGAACCTGGTAAGCTTCGTTGATCTCTTTGAACTTTGCTTCGGCGTCAGGGCTTTTATTACGGTCCGGGTGGTACTCCAGCGCCTTCTTGCGAAAGGCTTTGCGGATCTCCTCTTCCGTATTGTTGCGGGAGACACCCAACACATCGTAGTAGTCCCGGTTGGCCATGCGATACCGCCTAAAGTGAATAACACTGCCCGGGTCAAGACCCGGATATTTTCGACTACATCCAACCCATTATAGTGCAGCGCGTTGGTTGCCTCAATAGGCGGATAAGCAGCCGGCGCGTATTCTCCTTGACAGGGGTTATGCTTATCGTTAGGATAGTTACGTGAAATAGGACCCATAAACGGGGGTTCAACTAGGCGGAAGGAACGGGTGATAGGTTGAAGATTAACGTCCTCACCGCCGTTGCGGCAATATGGAAAGAGGTGTTCGGCAGAGCCCACTCAGACCAAGAGCAAGTACAAAACGCAAACGAAGTAGCCAAAAGCATCCTCGATCAGGCTGAGGAGGAAAAGCGCAAACTTCTCCTGACTGCCCAAGAAGAGGCGCTGAAACAGCGTACTGCGGCCGAGAAGGAATTGAAGGAACAACGCCGGGAAGTAGGCCGGTTAGAGCGCAGGCACCTTCAACGGGAAGAACAGCTCGACAAGAAGATCGAAGACCAAGAACAGCAGAAACGCAATCTAGCAACCAAGGAAGTCGAGGTTCAACAGGCCCTGCAAGACGTTGAGGGCCTAAAGAGCCAGCAGAGGCAAAAGCTAGAGGAGATAGCTCTTCTAACCGTAGCTGAGGCGCGCCAAATAGTGGTGAAGCAGGGTGAAGATGAAGCCCGCCACGATTTGGCCCGGCGTTTCTATGAGTTAGAGGCAGAGTTCAAAGTCAGCGCCGACGAGAATGCTCGGCGAATCATTACCACGGCGATCAACCGTCTGGCTACTGACGTGGTCTCCGAGGTAACCACATCTGCCGTACCCCTTCCTAACGATGAGATGAAGGGTCGTCTCATCGGCCGTGAAGGGCGGAATATAAGAACCTTGGAAGCCCTCACCGGAGTGGATGTTATTATCGACGACACTCCGGAAGTCGTAACCATCTCTTGCTTCGACCCCATCAGGCGGGAAGTGGCCCGGCTTAGCTTGGAAAAACTCATAGCTGACGGCCGGATCCAACCTGCTCGCATTGAGGACATGGTCCAAAGAGCCCAGGCCGAGATAGAGCAGATTGTTTGGAAGGCCGGTGAACAGGCTACATTCGAGGTCGGAGTTAGCGGGCTGGATGCGGAGCTAATTAAGCTGCTGGGGCAGCTAAAGTTCCGCTACAGCTACGGTGAAAACGTTCTTAAGCACTCCATCGAGGTGGCATTGCTCTCCGGAATGTTGGCTGCCGAGGCTGGAGCCAACGTTCAGGTAGCCAAAACCGGCGGCCTGCTCCACGACATCGGTAAAGCCGTGACCCACGAAGTCTCAGGCCCCCACGCGGAGATCGGAGCGGATATAGCCAATAGACACGGAGTTAACTACAGCTCTATGCGGGGTATTCTGGAACACCACAGCGATGAGCATGAGACCATCGAATCATACCTCGTAGCCACCGCTGACGCCATCAGCGCCGCCCGCCCCGGGGCACGCAAAGAGTCCGTGGAACTGTACGTGAAACGCCTCCGCGACTTGGAGAATGTGGCCACCGGTTTCGGTGGCGTGGAACGCGCTTTCGCTATCCAGGCCGGCCGGGAAGTCCGGGTGATGGTGAAACCTGAGGACCTGGATGATGTGGAAGCGGCCTCATTGGCCAGGGATATCGCGAAAAAAGTGGAAGAGGACTTGGTCTTTCCTGGACAAATAAAGGTCACCGTCATTCGTGAGATTCGTAATGTGGAGTACGCCAGGTAATCCGGGACCAAGTATCCCAGGCCTATAACTCGTATATACCGGGTAAGTAGGCGCCATTGTGCGGCCGGGTGGAAAAGTGGAAGGACGGCCGCAACCCCGGTTGGGGTTCCACTAACGGATGAGAATCCCCCCAACCCTCTTCAATGAAGGAGGGTCAAGGGGGATTTCCGCCAATCGATTGTAATCGTGTTCCAGTGAGGAGCCGGGTTCTTGCGTATCTTGATGGTTGGGGACGTCATTGGCAAACCGGGACGGCGCGCCGTCAAACAACTGGTCCCCTCGCTGCGCTTGGAGCACGGTATAGACTTGGTCATCGCCAACGGCGAAAACACCGCCGGCGGTTTCGGCATTACCCTGGACACAGCCAATGAGTTGTTGGACAGCGGTGTTGACATCCTGACTTCTGGCAACCACATCTGGGACCAAAAAGAGATCATCCCCTACTTGGACGAGGGCTTGCCCCTGATCCGCCCGGCCAACTATCCGGACGCGCCGGGGAGAGGTAGCCTGCTGCATAACAATGTGATGGTGATGAACTTGATGGGCCGAGTGTTCATGCCCGCCTTGGACTGCCCCTTCCGCACCGCCGACCAGATATTGGAGGGTGATGAGGTCTCGGAAAGGCCGCCTGTCGTTATCGTGGACTTTCATGCCGAGGCCACATCGGAAAAACAAGCTATGGGTTGGTACTTGGACGGAAGAGTCAGCGCCGTCCTGGGGACTCACACCCATGTGGGTACGGTAGACGGGCGGGTGTTGCCCAGGGGCACGGCCTATATCAGCGACGTGGGAATGACCGGCCCGCTGGATTCGGTGATCGGCAGCGAAACCGGGGTGGTGCTGGAAAGATTTCTTACGGGAATGCCGCAACGGCTGGCGGTGGCCACCGGGCCAGTGCTCTTGAACTCCGTGTTGCTGGATATAGACCAGGACACAGGGAAGGCCTTGAGCATTGAACGCTTGGACCGGACCGTGAGCTAGAATGGCCGCCATAGTTGACTTGCACTTGCATACCACCGCCTCCGACGGCCGGCTCTCCCCCCGAGAATTGGTCCGGTTGGCTGCGGACCGTGGGCTCAAACAAATATCCGTCTCTGACCACGATACCACTGAGGGTTTGGCCGAGGCTTTTCAGGAAGCCGAAGAGCATACCGGTCTTCGCATCATTCCCGGAATAGAGCTAAGCACCGATATCCCAGGCAATGAGATTCACATGCTGGGATACTTTATTCAATACCAGGAAGAACCGTTCCAGGAAGTTCTACGCCGGTTCCGAGAGGGCCGGGTCCACCGGGCGCGGCAAATGGTGGAGAAACTGGCCGCATTGGGGATAGAATTGGACTGGGAGAGGGTGCAGGAGATAGCGGGCGACGGAGCTGTGGGCCGTCCTCATATAGCACTGGCTTTGGTGGAAAAGGGTTATTGTAAAGAGCCCAAAGACGCTTTTCCTGAATACCTGGGGCGCAATGGACTGGCTTACGTGGAGCGCAGCAAATTGACTCCCGCCGAGGCGATTCAAATGTTGCTCAAGGTTGGCGGCGTGCCGGTGCTGGCCCATCCGGCTTATTTGTCGGAGTTAGAGGCCGCGGTGTCTGAGTTGAAAGCTGCGGGTCTGCTGGGGATGGAGGTCTATTACGCCAATTTTACTCCCGAAAAGGTACGGTATTTGGAGCGATTGGCCGCCGAATATGACATCATTCCCTGTGGAGGCAGCGACTTTCACGGGTTGGGCAACACCGGAGAGGCCCTCCCCGGTTCCATGGGTCCCCCTCTATCTACCGTGGAGTGGCTGGAAGAGGCGGCTCGGAAAGTGATGTTGAGCAACCGGACCTAAGTTATTCCCGGGGGCTGGCTGCGCTCATGGAAATCGCCGGGTTGTACATCCTGTCTTACCTGGTGGGGGCTGTGCCCACTGCCTTCGTCATGGGTAAGTTGGTCAAGGGTGTGGACATCCGTGGATACGGCAGCGGCAACGTGGGGGGCACCAACGTTTTCCATCATGTGGGCAAAGGTTGGGCGGTGCTCCTTGGTGTGTTTGATATTCTGGTCAAAGGAGCGCTCCCGGTATACGTCGGCCTCTACGTGCTGGAGTTGGATCGCTCGTCGCTACTTCTTATAGGCGCCCCATTGCTGGCCGCCGCCGGACACAATTGGTCCCTTTATTTGAAGTTTCAAGGGGGCAGAGGCGTCGGTGTGGTTATTGGCACGCTATTGGCCCTATCGCCCCTGCTGCTGGTCGCGTTCATGGTGGTAGCTGTGTCCGGTTGGGCCGTCACCAGAAGCTCGGGGGTGTGGGTGTTGGTTTCCTTGACGTTGCTGCCGGTTTGGGCAGTTCTCGTTGGCGACCCAGTTGTGATAAGCTTCTGTTGTGTGGGGTTGTTGAGTTTGGTAGTGGCGAAGCGGCTGCTCTCCAACTGGACCCCTTTCCCGGAAGGGTTGCCTAAAGAGAGAGTGTTGTTCAACCGGCTGTTTCGAGACCGGGATGTAGACGATCATGCGGAATGGGTATACCGTGTACCCCACGGTACCAAGTAGAGGAATCGTCACTTAGGCTAAGGGCTATGGACCAGTCACGGCAGAGACAACAAGAACACGGTGAGGTGTTTTACTGCCACTGGCATCCTGGGGTTGAAACCGGTCTGTATTGCAGCCAGTGCGGGAAGCACATTTGCACCCAGTGTATGGTGCAAGCGCCGGTGGGTATTCGTTGCCGGGAGTGCGGCAAGGCTGTTCAAACACCGACCTTTGATGTCCGGCCGTCCTATTATGCCCGGGCTATAACCGTCGGGGTGGCCAGCGGCATAGTTGGCGGCCTGCTATGGGCCCTCTTCACCTTCATCTTGGGCGGAATTCCCTTCTTCCCTTCTCTAGCTGCTCTCGGCGTCGGTTACGGCATTGGAGAGGTCATCAGCCGCGCGGTCAACCGCAAACGGGGGACCGGCCTGGCCTGGATTGCTGCGGGCTCTATAATGCTCGCTTTTCTCATAAGCTGGTTCGTCAACCCCTTCCCATTCAGCATTTTCTCTTTGTTGTTCCTGGGAGTCGGCGTCTACAATGCCGTGATGCGGGTCCGCTAACTGCCGCCACAATCGGCTCACCACATCGGATATGACTGAATGGTCGAATCCTCGGCGTTGCAGGTGAGACCAGATTCGTTTCCGAAACCGGGGGTAGTCGCTGCCGGTCAGTCGCCGGGCTAGGACTAGGGCGGTGCGATGAGCGTTGCCGGCGGCGTCGAAGCCGGTCAGTGATTCCTGTACCACTCCCGGCTCTACCCCCAACCGCAAAAGCTCCTGGCTTAAGACTTCTTGGCTGCGAGGCCGCCGCTCTTCGCGGTGGCGGCGCCATTCCCTGGCGAAAGCAGCGTCGTCCAAGTAGCCTTGCGCTCCCAGTTGGTCCAACACTGTTTCAACAACGGCGGCTGGGTAACTTCTCTCCAACCGGCGCCGTACCTCGGCCTTGCTGCGCGCTCGGTAAGAGAGGAAACGGAGGGCATTCTGTTTCGCTTTGTAGCAAACATCTGCATGGGATAGGCTGCTGGGCTTCTGTGAAGTGTTCATTTGAAATACAGACCTATCATTGCGCCTATCAGCGTCACCCAGGATGCTCCTATTAGGACATAGATGTTATTGAGCCGGTTGTTCAAATCGGAACGCAAGCTCTCAAATGGACCGGTTCAAATCGTCGAGCCTTTTGTCCACCTGCTCGTATGCGCCTTCTAGCCTGCTGACTCGCTGTTCGAGCGCCATGCCTATTCACTTTATGGGGTATCCTGTGCAGACCCCTGAACTCCCACTTTGATGGGTTCGCGCTGGTGTTGACGGGCTCTAGCCGGAAGGTGAGGCACTGAACACATGCCATTACTCTGCTTCGTCGAGCGCCGATGTGCTGGCTACTAGGTGATCATCAGTGTGCTCGTTGGGCTTGGCGGCGTCGGGGTGAGGTTCCGGTGCGCCCGGCGACAGCCCCCGAAGGCGAGCCTCGATGGAATCTGCGATCTCCGGGTGATGGATCAGAAAGTCCTTTGAGTTTTCCCGCCCTTGGCCCAACCTGGTGTCTCCGTAGGAGTAGAAGGCCCCGGATTTCTTGACGAACCCTTGGGCTACGCCTAGCTCCAAGAGGTCGCCCATCTTGCTGATGCCCTTGCTGAACATGATGTCGAACTCGGCTACTCGGAAGGGAGCCGCGACTTTGTTTTTGACTATACGGGCTCTCACTCGATTGCCGATCACCTCCGAGCCCTGTTTTATGGACTCGACTCGGCGGAGGTCAATACGCACTGAGCTGTAAAACTTGAGGGCCCGACCTCCGGGAGTAACTTCCGGACTGCCGTAGGAGATGCCAATTTTTTCCCGGAGTTGATTGATAAAGATCACGGCGGTACGAGAGCGATGGATGGTGGAGGTGAGCTTCCGGAGGGCCTGGGACATCAGCCTGGCTTGCAACCCGACGTGGGTGTCTCCTATGTCCCCTTCTATTTCCGCTTGTGGAACCAGGGCGGCGACACTGTCCACAACAATGGCGTCCACGGCGCCGCTGCGGACCAGTTGTTCCGTTATATCCAGGGCTTGTTCGGCGCTATCCGGTTGAGCTATGAGGAGTTGGTCCAAGTCAAGGCCGCAATTGCCGGCGTAGGTGGGGTCCAAGGCGTGCTCTACGTCAATATAGGCCGCAGTGCCGCCGATTTTTTGAGTTTCGGCCATTATATGGATGGCCAATGTGGACTTACCGGCGGCCTCGGCCCCGAAAACTTCAGTGACCCGCCCCCGGGGAATTCCACCGATGCCCAGAACCATATCCAGGGCTAAGGAACCCGTGGGGATAGCGTCGGTCATAAGCTGGTGGCTTATCTCGCCCAAGCGCATCACCGCACCTTTTCCGTAGTCCTTCTCGATGCGGCCCAGAGCAATTTCCAATGCTGTCAGTTTGTCTTGGTCCATTCCCGCCATCCTCAGTTCGTCGGTCTTTGTGGCTTATGGACGCATCCTAGCACGGCCGGCACAGAGCAACAAGAAGCCTTTGTCAGTGAATACGGGCCGGAACAGGGCAGGTGAAATGGGGCGGCTTTGGGTCTAACTGACCCGCACTAGAACTCTCAAGTGTTTCCCTTGAAGCCAATTATCACATTGCCGTTTTCGATCATCACCGGAGTGATTCTTTCTCCGCCGGTTAGCTGTTCCAATTCCGCGACTTTGTCTTTTTGTTTCGATACGTCGATCTCGACGAAGTCCACTTTGCGTTTGCGGTAGTCCATTTTGGCTGCGGCGGAGAAGGCGCAGTCGGGATGGGTGTAAAGTATGAACTGGGTTTGGTTTGCTTGCGTCACGTAAAATTCTCCAGGCAAATTAACTGCATCGCCTTCATTGTAAATGCTCGGCTATTGGTTAATCAACGAGGGCGCCCATTCTCAGTATCTCTCCACAGTGATATTCTATATGGAAGCGTGTTGATTGCTCTGTACGAAACCAGATGGCCCGGCTTGGATTGTTCGTCAGGCTCGCTGGGAATAGCTATAAACCTGAGAGACACAGTATTGATGGAAACTAAGCATACTTTGTTGGAGCGTTTATCGGCCTTGCTGGCTGAGAATGGTGTGGGCCTAGGGCGTCTGACGCCTCGCCCCCGAGGCGGGAGGTTGTCCGGTCAAGTCCGGGAGGAGTTGGAGCGCCTGCTGGCTGGATTGGAAACGGCCGGCGCCACGGAAACCCGTTTGTTGTACGGAAATGGCTGTTTCGCCGTAAACCGTTACGCCGAAGCCGGAGAGGTGTACCAGGGAATTCTAGAGAAGGAGCCGGCCCATCTGGACGCCAGGTTCAATCTGGGACTGGCTTATCTACGATCGAAAAGACTGGACGAAGCGGCCAGACAGTTTACCGCCGTCATAGAACGTGATCCGACCCTGGCTGAAGCCCACTATCAGAGGGGCAACGTCCACGATGACCTGGGTGAGCATGACTTGGCGTTATCTGACTACAGCCGGGCCATCGGAAGCAACCCGGAGTATCTTCAGGCTTATTACAACCGCGCTGTTGTGCTGGCCCGCCTTGGCCGGCATACCGAGGCTGTGACCGACTTCGACCAAGTCATTGCTCTGCTTCCCACGCTGTCCAACGCCTATCTTAACCGCGGCGCATCTCTGGACGAATTGGGACGCCACGAGCAGGCCATCTCCGATTATACCGCCGCTCTACGACATGACCCTTTCAACGCCGACGCTTTCTTTAACCGGGCGAGGACCAACTATTACCTGGGCCGGCTGGAAGACACCATTTCCGATTATTCTCAAGTGGTCCAGATTTCACCCGAAGACGCCGAGGCGTTCAACAACCGCGGTCTGGCCTTCGATGCGTTGGGCGATTACCAACAGGCTTTCGACGACTACACTCAGGCATTGGCCCTGCGCCCGGAATTCGCCGAGGCTCGAAGCAACCGGGGGGCGGCGTTGGAGGTATTGGGTGCGGCTGAGGACGCACTGGGAGAGTACCTGGCGGCTGTGGACATGGACCCCAATTTCGCTGCCGCCCATTATAACGCCGCCAGATTGTACGCTCAGAACAGCAACCTGGACCGGTGCGAGCGGCATCTGGAACGAGCGATTCAACTGGTGCCACAGTTCCGTAAAGAGGCCTCTGAAGACGACAGCTTGGGTTGGGTTATGAAGCTGCGCCAGCTAAAAGAAGACCGCCCCCTGCTCGATGGTGGAGATCGAGATTAACGGCTTCCCACAGTGGGCGTGTCCAATTCCGATTCCTCATCAGAGCCCAAGTCTGCATCCAAGGAATCTTCCTCGTCAGATGTTCTTCTTCGCGCCCGGTGGAATGCCATGCTGTGAAAGAGCACCAGAATGGCTAGGGCCGCCAGACCCATGACCAAATCCCGGTCTATTTGGTAGGTTTGGCTCACTCCCAGGATGACTATAAAACAGGTCGACAATGCCCCGAACCCTCGTAGACTGGAGCGCCGCAAGAACAACAAGGCGACGGTGCCGATGAGGAGGCCCAATAAGGCCAGGACCGGCTGTAGAGTAATGGTAACGCCCATTAAGGCAGCCATGCCGTCTCCGCCTCGAAACCCGGAAAAAACTGAATTCCAATGACCCAGAATAACGGCCCCGCCGACCAGCAAAGTTAGCGGCCAGGGCAGGCCCAGCAATCCGGCGATTACTACCGCTGTCGAACCTTTGGCCACGTCCCCCACCAGCACCACAATGCCCGTTCCTCGGCCGATGTTCCAGAACACGTTAGCTGTCCCGGCCCTCCGTGAGCCGGTGCGGAAAACGTCCACTCCTCGGAACTTGCCTGCCAGGTGGGCAAAGGGGATAGCGCCCAGCAAATAGCCGGCCAGTAAGGCGGCGGCGAATGATAGAATGGTCGAATTGGTGATGTAGTCCAAGTAGTCTTCGATGTTGAGCATCCGAGGCAGGGCCTTTACCCTAGCGGGGCTTCCCACGGCTTTTTGTTTCGGGCTTGGATTCAGTATACTTCAGACGCCAACCGGACGGGAAAGATTCGCGGCCTGCGATTAGAGAACTATCGCGGCGATGGTGGTGGAAAAATGAGCCTAGACTCCGATGCCGGTCCTCTTTCTGGAGTGGTGGTAGTCGATCTAACCCAGATCCTGGCCGGGCCCACTTGCACCATGATGCTAGCCGACATGGGGGCTAACGTCATCAAGGTGGAGAAGCCAAACGGCGGAGACGACAACCGGCGAATGGGACCTCCATTTATTGACGGCTGGTCGGCGGGGTTCTTAGCTCTGAACCGTAATAAACGCAGTCTGGTCCTGGACCTAAGAGACGAAAGGGGCCAAGCGGCTTTTCGCCGGTTGGTGGAGCGGGCCGATGTGCTGGTAGAAAACTTCCGTCCCGGGGTGATGGAGCGGCTGGGACTGGGCTACCCGGAACTGGCCAAGCTTAAACCTGGACTGGTTTATTGCACCGTCTCCGGCTTCGGCAGCACCGGCCCCTACCGGAACCGCGGCGGTTTCGACTTGGTGGCCCAGGGGATGAGCGGCCTGATGAGTATCACCGGCCACCCGGACCGGCCGCCGGCGAAAGTAGGCGTGCCCATCACCGATATTTCGGCTGGACTGCTGGCCGCCAACGGCGTTTTGTGCGCCTATATTCACGCACAACGGACCGGCCGGGGCCAGATGGTGGATACGTCGCTGCTGGAGGCTGGGATTTCGTTCACCGTCTGGGAATCCTCTGTATACTTGGTCGACGGCGAGATACCCGGTCCTCTGGGGTCGGCCCACCGAGTGTCGGCGCCGTACCAAGCCCTCAGAACCAAGGACGGTTATATAAACATCGGAGCCGGGACCCAACGGACTTGGATGCAGCTTTGCCGCAGTATCGACCGGGAAGACTTGATTAGCGACCCCCGGTTCGAAATACCCGGCGACCGTAAAAAGCGTGAGGCTGAGTTGGCCGCCCTGCTGGAGGAAACCTTTATACAGCAGACCACCGATTACTGGATGGAGCTGTTCGAGGAAGCCGGGGTGGTGGCCGGACCGATTTACAATATGGAACAGGTTTACCAAGACCCCCAGGTGCAGGCCAGGGACATGCTGGTTGACCTGGAAGACCCGGAGTTGGGGACTTTACGTAACATCGGAATCCCGGTGAAGCTGTCTGAGACGCCCGGCCGCATCCGCCGCCGGGCGCCGTCGCTAGGCGAGCACAGCGTAGAAATCCTCAAAGAGTTCGGGTTCTCTTTAGAAGAAGTGAATAGCCTGCTCCAAGCCTGGGTTACTGTTTGCTGACCGGGTGCCCCGGCCTTCCCGAACTCCTCGCCTGCTTTTCTTTATTCTTCGATCTCGAGACTGGCGCTCCCCGCCGGGAAGTCGGCCCTTAGCTGGACACCGGACCGCTCCTCTTGCAGCAGGCGGACCTTGTTGGCGGGGTCGTCGCCCCAGCCCCGGTTTACCGCTTCCACTAGGTCCTGCTCGGCCAAGTTGGCCAAGGGCATGGGGACGTTGTAATCCCTGCCCAACTGGGTGGCTAGGCCCACATCCTTGCGCATCAGTCTAACGGCGAAGAACCCCTTCTCCCAGTCGGGCTCGAAATCGCCGCTGAACCAAGTGTTTGGCAATTCGTGAATACCACCGGCGAGCCGGCCGAAGACGCCCCTGCGCACCGTCTCCCATAGCGGCTTGATGTCAACCCCCGCTTTGACGCCAAGGGTGAAGCACTCGGTTATCGCTTGGTTGGTTACTTCCCCGATGCAGTTATGCATCAGCTTGCACACAGAGCCGGAGCCGATGCCGCCGCAGTAGACGACGTTATCGCCGAAGTCGTCCAACACCGGCTTGACCCGCTGGTAAACGGCTTCTTCTCCGCCGACCATGATCGCCAGCTTCCCGCTGCGGGCCCCGCTCACTCCGCCGCTGACCGGGGCGTCCAACATGTGAACCCCTCTGGCTTCAAAGACTTCGTACATCCGTCGCACCAGGCTCACCGAGTTGCTGCTGAGGTCGATATAGACAGTGCCCGGCCGCGAACCCTCCAGGATTCCTCCGTCCCCTAGAGTCACCGCCTCCACGTCCACGGGAGCCGGCAGAGACGTGAAGGTAATTTCGCTGGCTTCCGCCGCTTCCCGAGGCGAATCAGCCCACCTGGCGCCTTGCTCCAAGAGGGGAGTGGCTCTTTCCCGGACAAGGTCGTGAATGATAAGACTATGGCCTGCCTTGATCAAGTTGTTGGCCATACCGGCCCCCATGTTTCCTACCCCGACAAACCCGATGTCCATACGAAACCCCTTTTCCCGGACTTGGCAATTGGAGACCCGGACTAACTGCCGTTCTGCCTGGCGGATGCGGGTACCTGGGCAAAGGCCGGGATGACCTTCTCCCCGAAGAGCCTGATGGCATCCTGCACCATTTCATCGGACATTCCACCGAAGCGGAACCTGGCGCCCAGAATATCGAAGCCAGTGACCTTGTGGGCTTCCTTGATTCGCTGAATCACCGTGTCGGGGCTTCCTACGTAAGCCAGGTCATTTTCCAGCCAGAAGTCAACGCCGCTCTTGGTGCCGGTGAACATGGCTTGGCCTCTTTGATCTTCTTGCGTGCCTTCGGATTTATACTCGCCCAGGTTCGGTATCGAGTCGTACTTGTGCTCACCCCATGCATAGGCCTGAGGTAGATAGTTGTTGACTTCCTCAAAGGCCTGCTCATCGGTCTCCGCAACATAGACGCTTCGGGTAAGGTAGGTGAGGGGCATGTTATCTTCCAAGCCCGCCTCCCTGCACATTTGCTTGTACTGGTTAAAGGTTTCAGCTACCTCCTGGTCGGTACGCAGGAAAGCGCCAAGATTGGCATGATTGGCAACAGCCCACTCCAGCGACCATTTGCTGCGCCCGCCATACCAAATGGGCGGGTGGGGTTTCTGATAAGGTCTGGGCAAGGAAATCGCATTGTCCAACTGCCAAATCTTGCCTTGATAATTAATGCGCTCCTCGGTCCACGCCTTCTTTACAATTTCCATGAACTCGGGGAACCTTTCCCGCCGGTCGGAGAAGGGTAGTTTCCAGCGGTCGGTTTCGAACCGGAGAGGCCCTGCGCCTACTCCAACCTCCATCCGGCCGCGGGACAACTGGTCGATCATAGCCGTGTCCATGGCAAAACGCATGGGATGGTAGAAGGTCGTGTTCAAGACCATCTGGGCAAACCGAATGGTGCTGGTGCGTTGTGCTAGGGCCGCAAAATATACCATTGGAGATTGGATCTGACCGAAGTGGGTGCTTTGATGTTCGATGGTGAAGTGGTATTTAAACCCCATTTCTTCGGCAAGTTCTACTTCTCGAATCAAACTCTCATAGCGGTCAACCGCCTCTGGGACATCGTCGAAGTAGTTGAGCAGGCCATCCTCCGACATTGCAAACTCTATCTGCGCCATGAGTTACCTCCTGTTAATATTGAACGCCTTGACTTTAGAAACCGTCTGAGACAAGCACTATCTCTGGCCGCTAGGGCCTAACTTACGGTAATGTAATTGCCTGCTCTAAGGATGTCAATCAGAAAAGCAATATCGCCAGAGTGTGTCCGCCCGCTCAGATTTCGTAGGATGAAAGGGGCTGGCAAGCTCAGACATCACGAGGAGCGTTACTTTCGCCAAGCCAAGCCTTCGGTGGCTTCCAGAAACCGTTGGACCAACTGAGGGCTGGAGGCGATGACACTGGAGGTACGCAGGTCGGCTGGTTGCCCCCGCTTGTCCACTACGATACCGCCGGCCTCCCGGACCAACACCAAACCGGCGGCAATGTCCCAGGGAGACAGGGAGTGGTGGAAGTATAGGTCGACCCGGCCAGCGGCGGCGTAAGCAACGCCCAAGGCGGACGACCCCATAAGGCGTATGCTTAGCATCCCGGGCCAGAGAAACCGGATCAGTTCGATGGCCTGCCCCGCTTTCTCGTCCACATAACCCATGTCGCAGCACAACAGCGACTGGCTCAGGTTCCGGTTTTCGGAAACAGCCAAAGGCTTGCCGTTGAGGAAAGCCCCCATTCCCAACTCGGCACTGTAAAGCTCCTCTCGCAGCGGGTCGTAAGTGACGCCCAGCACCGGGTCGTTGCCGTCGGACAGCGCAACGACGGTGCAGAAGTGGCCAATGCCGCTGGCGTAGTTGCGGGTGCCGTCCAATGGGTCCACCACCCAGGTATATTGGGAAGAAGACGCGACGGGCTCCGACTCCTCGGAAAGGATGCCGAAGTGGGGGTATTCTTGTCGAAGGATGCCTAGTGCCGCGTGTTCTGCCGCCAAATCCACATCGGTGACGATGTCCTTTTGTCCCTTGAAGCCGATCTCTTTGGATGTGGGGAGCCGGTCGCGAAGGATTTTACCCGCTTGGCGGGCCGCCTCCGTGGCTACGTCCATGGCAGACCCCCCGGACTTGGAACGGGGGAGTTGGCCGGAGGGTGTTTGGGTCATAAGGTATTACTGTCCGATCTGTCAGCCATTATTGGCCTGCAGTCAACCCTATTGCTAAGAGTCAATGGCTGCCCATTAGGCAAGGCCCATCTTCTGGTAGACCTCTTCCAGGGTGCTTTGCGCGATGGCCCTGGCTTTGTTGGCCCCATCTTCCAACACGTCCCGGACGAAGCCGGGTTGGGCTTCGTACTCGCGCCGCCGCTCTCTGAAGGGCTCCAGATAGCTGTTGATACCGGCGGCCAAGTGGCGCTTGCAGTCGACGCACCCTCTTTGGGCGGTGGTGCACTCATCGTAAACGGCCGCTGCCTCTCCAGGAGGACTGAATATCTTGTGCAGGGAATAGACGTTGCAGACTTCCGGGCGGCCCGGAATGTCCCGGCGCACCCGCTGCGGGTCGGTGAAGGCGGTGGACACCCGGCGGTTTGTATCTTCCGGCGTCCCGGCTAACTCTAGGTGGTTGTCCAGCGACTTGCTCATCTTCTGCTGTCCGTCGAGGCCGAGGATCAACGGGTCCTCCGTAAGCTTGGCTTGGGGCTCGGGAAAGGTATTCCCGAAGCGGTTGTTGAAGCGGCGGACGATCTCCCGAGCCAGCTCTAGGTGGGGCACTTGGTCTTGGCCCACGGGCACAGTGTCGGCCTTGTAGAGAATGATGTCGGCGGTCTGGAGCACCGGATAACCCACCAAGCCGTAGTTGACGCTTTCTTCGGTCTGGTCCATCTGCCGGACTTTTTCTTTGAAGGTGGGGACCCGCATCAACCAACCCAGGGGAGTTACCATGCTAAGGAGGGTGTGTAAGCTCATAACCTCCGGGACCTGGGACTGAACAAAAACCACAGACTTTTCGGCGTCGACCCCTGCAGCCAGCCAGTCTAGGACCATGTCTCGGATGTTGGGTTGGATTTCGGCGGTTTCGGCAGCGCCCTCTACGGTGGTTAGAGCGTGTACGTCCACCGCGCAGTAGATGCAACGATATTCTTGTTGCAGCGCCACCCAGTTCTGTAGGGCGCCAAGGTAGTTGCCAAGATGCAACCGCCCAGTGGGCCGCATCCCCGAGAAGATAACTCCCTTCACATCGGTGGGCGTTTCGTTGTTAGAAGACACCATACTCAATATTCTGCCCTCGAGCTACTCGTTGAACCCAGTTGACCGCCTACCCGGCCCGGTTGACAACACCCCACTCCTTGCGGAAGTCTGTAAGATCACCTTTGGCATGTCCGCATACCGGCGCGACACCAAAAGAGGCGGGATGAGGGACTGAGGACCAACAATGGCAGCGGTTACTGCTCGCCTTCGGAATCCAAGCGTTCGCCCAACTCGGAGAGGAACCGCTCGATTTCAGGGGAAAGTGTGGCCGCAGGGGCGGATTTCTCGGCGGCGGACTCCTCCGAGTCCACTTGGGCGTCGTAGTAAGCTTCCATTTGTTGGATAAGGTCCTTTAGCTCGGTATTCCGCTCTAAACTGGCGCTGAGCTCCCGGTATTGGCGTTGACCCCTTCGCAAAGGAGCTAGATCGGCCGGTATGTAGTCGTAGACCGCAGAAAGCACCTCGATCATCCGTGAGGTGCCAGCGTAGTCTTCCTCCAGTTGAACGTACTGAGGAAGATGCACCATGAAGCTAAGGGCCTCGATATCCGACTTGTCGATGCCGTCGGATAGCAGGTTCATAATGGTTGTTGGACCTTGGTAGGTGCTGCGGTGCACCTTGAAGTTGGGCACTTGCCTGATGGGCTGTACGGACCCAAGTGTGCCGGAAACCATTAATGGCCTGGTATGGGGCACCGCATCGTACATGGCGCCGATGCGGCAGTACTGCTTTACATTGAAGTGCTTGATCACTTCCAACAGGGAGTCGGTATAGTCCTCCCCGTTGGAGTGGGGCTCGAGCAGGTGGAGAAATAGGTAATCACGCCCTTCTTCGGTCTTGGCGTAGCGAATAATACTGTTGGGAATTTTGACTTCCCTTTGTCCATCCACCATCCGCATAGTGGGCCGGTATCGGGTGAAGTCGAAGAACACTCCGGGGCGGGCCAACCGTCCCAGTTCTTTAGAGGCTAAATGGCGCTCCAAACGGTTTAGAGTCAAAGTCCCCACACTGCCCACGTCGACCCAAGGCCGGACCATCGCAAAAGCGTGGGGGTCGCGCAACTCGGGCACCGGCTCAACAATCTCAAATGCTCCGATTCTCATGGCAATATGTTGCCAGAAATGTCTCGACATTTCAACCTTGAGAGAAGGGCTGCTTAGGGTCTTTACGGTTCTTGGGGCAATTGTCTGAACCGGGATTCATAGGATTAAGGGATTCGCATGATTTCCCAATCCTGTAAATCCCGGGATCAGAAAAGTCACAGTTCAGACGAACAACCGAAAGACCCTGGAAAGCTGCCCGGCTCGAAAGGCGTTGCCATGTCCCCGGTGAAAGCAGCGAAGCGGGGACCGGGCTTATGTTTTCTTGGCCGCCGGAGCCGATGCGGCCTTATCCACCCGCTCTAACACGAAGTTAGCCACGTCACGGTACAGCGGCTCGTCCAGGTTGCATCCTTCCAACGGGTTGAATTCGGGGTTCAACTGTTCCATGAGCATCTTAACCCGGGCCTCTCCATGGCGGCCGGCCAAGACATAAGCCAACCCCCTGGAGTCCCGGTCTAGGGACGCCTCGTGGGCCTCGCCACTTTCCAGTTCTATTTCATAGTCTACTCGGTCCACAATCGACAGAGATTGCGTGGCGTCCTTCCGGTGGGCCTCTATTTCTCGGAGGGCGCTATAAAGGTCGTACACCGCCCTAGCCGCGGACCCCAACAATTCCGGCACGTGGGACTGTCTGTCTGTAGCGTGACTTATGGCTTGCTTTGCTTGGTCCAAAGCGGATGTCTTGATCCGGTTGCGCTCGACGGATTTTTGCAGCTTGACTTTCTCAGTCCGCAACTGGGGAGCTTCCGCGGCCAGAGGCTGAAGCCTCGTCACCTCCAATTCCGCCTCCTCGGCCAACCTTAACCTATCTTCTAGGGACGTATCGTATCCGGTCACCATCGTCAACCTCCTAATCACCAGTGATTCAATATTCCGTTTGAGCGGCCCCGAGCACACCCGCCGGAAGTCAATCAATCCTTAAGGAAGCGCTCATGACTTGGAATCGTCATCGGGCTGAGAGACGGTGGGACCGACCAGCCCTATCGCCACAGCGCCAATATACCGCAATGCTCGGACAGGCGCCCATGTGCTGTTCTGGCGGATTTTCAGAACTTTTGCTTATCGCTGGAGCTGACGACCTCCTTGGGAGGGTCTGTTCTTGGGCATGGGCAGCTTGACCC
Organism: Dehalococcoidia bacterium; assembly: GCA_965197565.1. Lineage (GTDB taxonomy): Bacteria > Chloroflexota > Dehalococcoidia > Lucifugimonadales > UBA3495. Next base: position 137,304 of record CBDANK010000002.1, on the reverse strand, counting down.
TCCGTCTGAAATTCAATAGACTCGGAGCAAGTGTTGAGCCCATTGGCCTATGCTGGACCAGTTATGGCTGCAACGCCGTTTCAGCTTTCGCACCGTATGAGTCCTGCGGTCCATGTCGTCTAAGGAAGAATCTTTCATGGCGGCGCAACATCGTTTCGTAGTCGACGTTAATGTGGGGCGGTTGGCCAAATGGCTTCGGGTCATGGGTTACGATGCCATATTTCCACGTGAAGGCAACGATAACGACTTGGTACGGATCGCCTTGCGGGAAAGCCGGGTGCTGGTCACCCGGGACGCCGGGTTCAGCCGCCGCCGGGCGGTTAAGCAGGGCCAACTTCGGACGATACAGATAGAGGATGATGACCTAGGGAGCCAGCTTCGCCAATTGATTCGAGACTTGGATTTACATTGGGAGGCCGGGTTTTCCCGCTGCGTAAGGTGCAATCAGCCGCTGGACTCCGTGGAACGAGAAGATGTAGCTGACCGCCTGCCGCATTACGTGTTCCAGAACCACCGGAACTTTATGGAATGCCCCCAGTGCCGCCGCCTCTATTGGCGGGGGACCCACTGGTCTGGGATGGTCTCCCAGTTGGCCAAAGCACACCGGGAGGTTGGCTTATGAGACGCGCCGCTTTCATTTACGATGACGCCATGTCGCACCACCAGTTGCGCGAGGACCATCCCATGCGGCCGGTGCGTCTTCGCTACACCTACGAACTGCTGCAATCCTACGGGGCTTTCGACTTGCAGACCTCAGCCATGACCCCGCCCCGGGCGGCCGCCGAAGAAGAGCTAAGGTGGCTCCACGACGCTGAATACATCTTGGCGGTCCGGAGCTTCAGTTTGGGTCTCGGCGGCTACGACCCAGGCCGCTTCAATTTCATGGGGCACGGCGACAATCCGACCTATAAAGGCATGTATGACGCAGCGGTCCTCAGCACCGGCGCCTCATTGGTGGCTGCGGAATTGGTTGCCAACCGGGAGGTCGACGTGGCTTTCAGCATTTCCGGCGGCCTGCACCACGCTGCGCCGGACCATGCGTCTGGATTTTGTGTGTTCAACGACCCGGCACTGGCGATACACTACTTTCTAAGACGGGGGCTGCGAGTAGCTTATGTGGACATCGACGCCCACCATGGAGACGGGGTGCAGCAAGCGTTTTTCGATGACGACCGGGTCTTGACCATATCGGTCCACGAATCTGGCCGGTACTTGTTCCCCGGCACCGGATTCGTTCAGGAAGTGGGCGCAGGACGGGGCGTCGGCTATTCAGTAAACCTTCCTCTTTATCCCTATACCAACGACGAGCTTTACCTGGAGACCTTTCATACCGTGGTCCCTCCCCTGTTGCGGGCCTTCGCCCCGGACGTGCTGGTGACTCAACTGGGGATCGACAGCTACCACAACGACCCGCTGACCCACTTGCAAATAACCACGCGGGGTTACGTCGAGGCGGTGACCGAGTTGTCGCGGATGGGAATTCCGTGGCTGGCTTTAGGAGGCGGAGGATACGACGTGATGGCAGTAGCTCGGGCTTGGACCCTCGCCTACGGAGTGATGTTGGACGTGGATTGGCCCGACACTATCCCGGAAACCTTTGCCCAACGATACGGAGTAAGCCAACTGAGGGACTCTGTTGCGCCGGAAGTCCCGGAGAACATCCAGCGGGATGCCCGCCGGTATGCCGAGGAAAGTGTGGCCGAGGTCAAAGAGAAGGTGTTTCCCGCCCACGGTCTGACGAACTAGCCTCCCGCTTCACTACCCGCCCGTGGACTTTCCCTGGGGTCCTCGATATTGATTGGCCCGACGGCTGACTTTCATTCACCGCTCGAAAACAGTCCGGCGCAGCATCTCATTGAGACGCGTCTGCCAACCAGGGCCACTGGAACGAAGGCGGGCCGCTATGTCCGCATCCAGTCGTATTGTTACCCGCTCTTTGATTGGAGCTTTCTGTTTGCCGCGCCTCTGGAGGGAATATTCCACCAACTCAGGATGTACCTCCATAGCAGGTCGAGCGCGGGCGAACCATTCGTTGTCCAACTCCGGTGCGTCAGGGTCTAGAGCGATGCCCCTGCTGATCTCCTCCTCCTCTTCAGGTGCGGGGTTGATGTGAGTTGGCTTAAGCCTGGGCATATTGTCTGACCTCCCTCGCATTGGCCTTGCGTAGGCTGATAATGCGGCATTTGCCGAAATCGCGGGTATTGCCGCTATAGGAACGGGGGACTCTGTGGTCAACCTCGTAGAGCCGGAAGGGGAAGGTCGTATACGGTGTTAATTGACCTGGTGCTCTCGACGCAACAACTCCTTGGCCGCATCGCCAATGTTACTCTCGATGCTGTCACGCAGAGTTGAATAGATTGCTTTATTGATGCTAGCCATTACCCAGCCTTCGAAGTTCGAATCGGCCTGATAGCTGTTTTTTACTGCTATCAACCTTTGCAGCAAGCTGAGATAATGATATTGGAGGGGGGTCAGCGGCTGATCGATCCCTTCAATCACGCCTCCGTTCTGGTCTTTCACCACCTCTTGTTCTGCACGTTCCTGTTGTGCGCCCATTTTCTCTCCAACGGCTTTAACCTTAAGATTACCGGGCTTATCTTCATTGAGGTTTCTGCGGTTGTTGGGTCATTGTACCAGACTGGTCCGGCTAATTGTAATGGACTAACCCTTCCGGTTTTAGACTTCTCGGAACTCGCCTTCCACCGTATTGTCACCGGGCTGGTCGCCGCGGGGTGGCCCCCCGTCCGACGGGCCGGTGCCTGTCGTGCCGGAGGGGCCGCCGGCTTGGCTGTAAACCGCCTGGCCCAAACGCTGTAGTGCGTTGTTCAGGTCGGCCATTGCGGGTTGCATTTCCGCCACGTTGTTACTGGCGATAGCGGCCTTCAACGTGGCAACCTTGCTCTCGACCTCTTCTTTCAGGTCTTGGGGCACCTTATCCTTGTTTTCTTCAAGGGTCTTCTCGACACTGTACACCAAGGAGTCGGCTTGGTTGCGAGTTTCTATCTCGACCCGCTTACGCTGGTCCTCCTCCTCGTGTGCTTTAGCCTCGTTGACCATTTGCTCGATTTCTTCTTTGGCCAGACCGGAGCCCGACTGGATGACGATTTTCTGTTCCTTGCCGGTGCCCTTGTCCTTTGCCGACACAGAAAGAATGCCGTCGCGGTTGATGTCGAATTTGACTTCGATTTGGGGGATGCCTCGTGGAGCGGGCAGGAGACCGTCCAGCATGAAGCGGCCAATGGACTTGTTGTCGGCGGCCATGGGCCGTTCTCCCTGAAGAACGTGGATGTCGACAGTAGTCTGCCCGTCGGCGGCGGTGGTAAAAACCTCGGTTTTTTCGGTGGGAATAGCGGTATTGCGGGAGATCAAAGTGGTCAACACACTGCCCAGGGTTTCCAGTCCCAAAGTGAGGGGGGTTACATCCACCAGCACAATATCGTCTACTTCTCCGGCTAACACCCCGGCCTGGATAGCCGCGCCCAGTGCTACTGCTTCGTCCGGATTGACGTTGCGGCTGGGCTCTCTTCCGAAGACCTGTTTCACCTTTTCTTGGACTGCCGGCATCCGGGTCATGCCGCCCACCAGGATCACCTCGTCAATCTTGTCAGTGCTGAACCCGGCGTCGGTTATTGCCTGACGGCAGGGTCCCTCGGTGCGGTTAATCAGACCGGCTACCAGTTGTTCCAGTCTGGCCCGGCTCAACGTCTTGACCAAGTGTTGCGGCCCGCTGGAGTCGGCGGTTATGAAAGGTAGGTTGATCTCCGTTTCCAAGACGGTGGAGAGCTCTACCTTGCTCCGTTCTGCGGCGTCCCTCAGCCGTTGCAGGGCCATGCGGTCGTTGCTTAGGTCGATGCCGGTCTCCTGCCGGAAGTCCTGGATTAGCCAGTCGAGAATCATTTGGTCGAAGTCATCTCCGCCAAGGAAAGTGTCGCCGTTGGTCGACTTGACCTCGAACACCCCATCGCCCATCTGGAGAATGCTGATGTCGAAGGTGCCGCCGCCTAGATCGAAGACTGCCACCGTAGCGTCGGACTTGGCTTTATCCAGCCCGTAGGCCAAGGATGACGCGGTCGGCTCGTTGATAATTCGCAGCACTTCCATTCCGGCAATGGTTCCGGCATCCTTGGTGGCCTGCCGTTGAGAGTCATTGAAGTAGGCCGGAACGGTAATCACCGCTTGGGTGATCTTTTCTCCCAGCTTGGCCTCGGCGTCCTGTTTTATTTTCTGGAGAATAAAGGACGAAATCTGGGGCGGCGGGTAGCTTTGGCCCGCCATTTCCACATGGGCGTCCCCATCAGTCCCCCGCACTATCTTGTAAGGAAGTTTATTGATGGCATTTTGGACTTCAGGGTCCTGGAATTTCCGGCCCATCAGCCTTTTGACGGAAAACAAGGTATTTTCCGGATTGGTGACAGCCTGTCGTTTGGCCACTTGACCCACGTATCTTTCCCCGGAGCGTGTGTTAATCGCTACTATTGAAGGCGTAAGCCGAGACCCTTCGGCATTCTCGACGATGGCGGGCTCCCCGGCCTGGATCACCGCGGCCACAGAGTTGGTCGTACCCAGATCAATGCCCAGGACTTTAGCCATGTTAAATCTCCTATGATTCGCTGAATTGTTCTGCTTGGTCCGGCTTAACCGGTCCTATAGCCACCATGACTTGGGCTGGCTGAATCACCCGATCATGCAACCGATACCCGGCTCGGACCACCTCAGCGACGTAACCCGAGGGATGTTCGGCGGTTGCCACTGTACCCAAAGCCTCGTGTTCCATCGGATCAAACTCGGCGCCCATAGCCTCTATCTCGGTTACCCCTTCTGACTGAAGCAGATTCTCCAGTTTTCGTTGGATCAGTTTGACCCCTTCCAGCCAAGAATTATTGGCGCTTCCGGCCCCGGCATGGGTCATTGCCAAGTTTAAGTCTTCCATGACCGGCAACAGCTTGCCGATGAGCCGAGAATTGGCGTACTTTCCCAGGGCTATCCGCTCTTCATCGGTACGGCGGCGAAAGTTGACCAGCTCGGCCTGAGCCCGCTGGGCAGTGTCAAGACTCTGGCTGGCCTCTCTCTTCGACTCTTGCATCAGGTTTCGCAGAGCCGCCATTTGGTCTTCAATTGAGAGATGGCTGAGTTCTCCGCTGCCGTCTTCAGCAAACGGCGTCGCTTCCTGGGGATGTTCCTCATTAGGTCTGGTAGTCATAGCTGCGTTCCCACGTTGTGATTCGACCAATTTACCGGCTTCTAATCTTCCACCGGCAGGTTCAGGCTCTGGAAGACTTCGTTGATTTCTTGTTCGAGGTTTCTCTGAAGCCCACTTTCTCCCGCCAAAGCAATCAGACGGCGTTTCAAAATAAGCAGATTCTCTACGGTGGCCAGAGCGAACTCCACTCCGGCCAGGTTGAGGCCCATGTCACCCAGATGGCGAATCAGCCGGACCTTCCGGATGTCGTCCCTGGAGTACAGCCTCAGCATTCCTAAAGTCCGCCCCGGCCTGATGAGCCCCAGCCGCTCATACTTGCGCAAAGTCTGGGGGTGCATATCCAGGATCCTGGCGGCCACGCTGATGATATACACGCCCTCCAAACCCACAGCCGGGTCCATAGCGTCATCAGCCCCGGCCTTTGATTCTGGCAGCCGGTCTCTGTGCGTTGTGCTCAACGATGTTTGTGCGGGCCTTCCAGGCGGCGGTTGAGGTGCGACCCTCGTGGTTCCTTCCGCTTTTCGCTTAGAGCGTTGGTACATGGGCTGACTCCAAAGTGAAACGAGTTGCCTTACATCACCTTGACCTAGACTTGATAACATGATATAACTTGATACGGTCCGTGTCAACTAATGTGTTACGGAGCAAATAAAATTACCGGAATGGCAATCCGGTGAGGAGGTGGATCTACGATGATAAAATTCAAAGTCTGCCCAAGATGCCGAGGCGACGTATGTCTGAGAGAAGACATCTTCGGAAAGTACCTGAGTTGTTTACAATGCGGTTACCTACGGGACCTTGAGGTGCTGTATCCACCGTCCAAAAGAGAGGACGACGTGGGCATCGACAAAGAATATAAAGCAGCCTAATTCTGCGTGTTGGACCGCTTTTACGGCTGGCTTCAGTTTCGGCGGCCCGGTGGCGGCGTTAGCGGGTCAACTCGGGCCAAAAGCGCTCTTCTTTCCACGGGTCGCCGTTGTTGTTATAGCCCCGCTTCTCCCAAAACCCCGGTTCGTCCTCGGCAAGGAGCTCGACGCCGCTGACCCATTTGGCGCTCTTCCACCCGTAACGGCTGGGAACGACCAACCGTAAAGGCCAACCGTGGCTTTCCCCCAAGGGTTTCCCGTTTTGCTTGTGGACGAAAAGCCCTTCTTGCGTAGCCAGTTCCAAGGGTAGATTGGTGGAGTAGCCTCCATAGCAGTGGACCATGGCGAACCGGGCCTTGGAGGAAGGCTGGGCCGGGGATACGACCTGGGCAAAGGAAACCCCTTCCCAGACTTGGTCCAAAGCGCTCCACTGGGTAACACAGTGAAAGTCGGCCACAGTCGATTCCCACTGCAACTTGCAGAATTCGTTCCAGTCTAGCTCAATCTCACGAGCCACCAGTCCGGACACCCACAGCTTCCATTCCTCGATTCGTATCTTGGGAGTGCTTCCGTAAGTAAGGACCGGGAATTTCTTGGACAAAAACTGGCCGGGTGGGACCCGGCTGGCCGGGTCCAGCACTGGGGCAGTCTTGATCTGGTCAGGCCGCTTCAATTAACACCTCTATTTCAGCATAAGCCGCCAGGAGCAACGATGACGTCCCGGCGGCCTTTAGCAATCCATGTTATCTTCCCGTCTGGACAGTGTCAAACAATGCTAGGGAGATACCGTGACCCGACCGGCCGGGCCTTCAGTTATTTCACCGACCACCGACCGATAGGGCACGCCGGACGCAGCCAGTTCCGCCAGTAGGGACTCCACCTTGGCGCCGGGGACCGAAATTAGCAGACCTCCGGAAGTCTGGGCGTCGCACAGCAGGAGCCGCTGCTGTTCGTTAAGGTCGGAGTGCCAATCGATGGATTCAGTCACGTTTTTCAAGTTGCGGCGAGTGCCGCCGGGGAGTATCTCTTGATCCAACAATTCCTGGGTTCCCGGCAACACAGGGACTTGGCTAAAGTGGATTTTGGCGCCCACAGCACTGGCCTCGACCATTGATTTCAAGTGTCCTAACAGACCGAACCCGGTGATGTCGGTGCAGGAATTGACCCCCACTTTCATCATCGCTTCAGCAGCGCCCCGGTTTAATGCGGCCATGCTCTCAACGGCGCCTTGGAGCGTTGCGGCGGGGCTCTTACCCTGCTTACCGCCGGTGGTTATGATCCCGGTACCCAGGGCCTTGGTCAGTATCAGAGAGTCACCGGGCCGGGCGCCGGCATTGGTCACATGCTTACCAGGTTCCACTAATCCAATCACCGATAGGCCATATTTCGGCTCGGCGTCATCGACGGTGTGACCGCCCACAATCAGGCAGCCGGCTTCCGCCGTCTTTGCATACCCACCCTGGAGAATATTTCCCAGTATCTCCTTGTCCAAGTCCGCTGGAAAACCAACGATGTTCAAAGCAAGCAAGGGCCTACCGCCCATGGCGTAAACGTCGCTCAGGGCATTGGCGGCGGCGATGGTGCCAAATTCGAAGGGGTCGTCGGTGATCGGAGTGAAGAAGTCGACGGTCAATATGAGCGACGTATCATCGTTCAGCCGGTATACCGCCGCGTCATCACTGGTTTCTATACCCACCAACAGGTTGTCATCGGTTACTGCCGGCAGCTTACTCAGGACCTGGACCAGGTCCTCCATACTGAGCTTGCTGGCTCAACCCGCGGAATGGGACAACTCAGTTAGCCGGACCACGCTGCTCTGCATCGAAAACATCCTCCCATATCAGTGGGCCTAATTATAACATCAGCTAAAGTCGTGCTTAGTAATCAACAGTCCCACCCGGCATGTTATCCGTCGCCGCTTCATTTACTCCCTAGTGGCGATCTTGCCCAGCACTTTGATGATCAACGAAAACACCAGCCCGAAAACGAATCCTCCGAAGATGCTAGCCAATACTCCAAAGAGGTTCTCCGACGTGGACGAGTAGGATTCCCAAGACTCCACCGCAGCCCAAATCGACAGTCCGATGGCCCCCAAAAGACCAAAGCGGCGCCCAAGTTCGTGTCTAGCTTCACCTGAAATTGCACTGTAGACCTTCTGTGGTTAAGATTGGTCTCCGCTTTAATCGTAATTTTCCCGGTTCCACAACTTCACAGTGGCGCGCTCTAACAGCGGCTGTAGTCCTTAGGAGGCGACTCTCTATTTCAGCAACGCGGGGCACTGGAATCAAACGTTGATGGACGGGGTCCACGGCTAGGCTCAAGTGCTCCAGGGCTGTCGCCCCCAGTAGCGGGTCGATACCTTCAGGCCCAAAAACCACCAAAACTATAGCCTGGTCATCTTCCAACCGCAGCCGGGCGTAACCTATCGGATATGCCACCACACGGTGGTCCCCCAATTCGAATCTGCGCTGGCCTTCCTGGGCGATTCCCAATTGGTCCAACAGGCCTTTCGGCAAGACGGTATATGTAGCCCCGGTGTCTACCAGCGCCTTTATATCGATAAATTGCTGACCCGCCAAATCGCCCACTTGGAGTAAAATGGTGAAGGTTCCCAATCGTTCACCCCTTCTTCAGAGCCGGACGCTGAGACAAATATGGTGGCAACGACTGGATTCGAACCAGTGACCTAGCGCTTATGAAGCGCCCGCTCTGCCGCTGAGCTACGTTGCCACCTGGAAACGGGCCGGCCAGCCGCCAAGCGCCGTTTCTATGCCGTTAATGGTAATGTGGGTCCTTCCAGGCTGTCAATTCACCGTTGGTTGCAATGATTAGTTGTCGTGGGCTTTGCTCTTGGCTTGGCCTCCGTATTATCATTGAGCGGCCATGACTTTCAAGGATGTTAACCCGCAACAGCCCCAACCGGCGGCCATCACACTTGTTGAGGAGACCGCCTTACAATTGAAGAGTCTGCTGTCCGATCTGGCGTTGCGGCTTCGGCCGTTCCCCGCTTTTTTGAACATGGTGTCGGTCCAAGCAATTGAACTGGAACCGTTGCCGGACGCGCCTCAAGACCGGGGCTGCGTTGTGGTGTTGCCCGACGGAGAAATTTGTGAGCTGGACTTGATGGCGCTTCCGGGAATTCAGGGGGTCACAGACACGGATCAGGTGGAGCAGTTCCGGGATTTGGAGTTGCCTCCGGAGGAATACCTGGTCTACGCAGCGTCTGCCGTGCGATTGCTGTACCTGGAGCTCCGTCGAAGGGACGACTAGTCGAGGGAGTTCCCGCCGGGGCCTAACGGCTGAAGATATGACGCGCCTGCCGCTTCAGCCAGGTCCACCGGGGAGTGAACCAGAAATAGTTGTTTAGCATCTCCTGCAAAGCGGCGGCGCCTCCTTGGCGCAACGGTTTTCCATGCCCTACGCAAGCGGTTTCAAAGGGCAGCAGGGCCAGCCGGTCCACCGAGGCCCGGTAGTCGCGGAAGCTGGTGCCGGGAAAGGGCACCGGGCGGCGAAAGCAGTAGCCGTCGGAGATCAGAGTATCGCCGGTGAACAGCACCTTCTGGTCCTTCAGATATAAGCATACGCTGCCCGGAGTGTGGCCGGGCGTGTGCATCACCCGCAGGCCGCCCAACACCGGCAATAGTTGGCCGTCTTCCATAAGCTCGTGGACCGGAATACGGCGCAAAAGGGGCAGGTCCCAGTCAAAAGAGGGTGGTTGGGCCGGGTAGTGCAGGCGTCGAGACTCGGTCTTGTTATCCCGCCGGGTGTCCGCTGTATGGGCCATGATTGTAGCCCCGGTAATCTGGACGAGCCGTTTTAGAGACCCTGTGTGGTCGGGGTGGCTGTGGGTGACAATCACTCTCTCCAGTTCCGAGGGGTTGCGGCCGATACTGACAATGTAAGCAAGGATTTTCTTTCCGTATCCGGGCAGGCCGGCATCCACCAGCGTCAGCCGCTCTTTCTCCACCAATAGGTAAGCATTGCTCCACCTCAAGCCGGGCAATTGGTGAATGCCGGGGAAGATTTCCATACCCAAGCAACCGGAGGCTACTCCTCCAACACTATATCCCCGCTCCGGCCGCCTGTTTTCCGCACCAGCCGGATCCCCTCGATGCGGACTCCCCGGTCCGCCGACTTGCACATATCGTACACGGTCAAAGCGGCCACCGACACTGCGGTCAGGGCTTCCATCTCGACACCCGTCTTGGCGGAAGTGGCGACGGTGGCGGTGATGTTTATTCGGTCCTGCTCGGGGTCCAAGTCCAGAGCCACGTCGACCCGGTTCAGGGGCAGGGGATGACATAGGGGGATCAGGTCTGAGGTGCGTTTGGCGCCCATGATTCCGGCCAATTGGGCCACCGTAAGCACGTCGCCTTTCTTCATCAAGCCCTGTTGTATCAGGATCAAGGTCTCTGGCGAGACCGAGACGTATCCCTTGGCAGTAGCCTCCCGGTCGGTGATGGGCTTTCCCCCTACGTCAACCATCCGGGTCCGGCCTTCTTCATCGAGATGGGTGAGGGTGGTTGATTTGAGGGTCTGGTTCGCTTCAGGGGGCATTTCATCACTCGCTAGAGCAGTTTTCCGAGGTCCTTCTTGTAACCGGAGTCGGCGGGCAAGCCATTGCCCCTTGCCGACGTATTAGCCAGATAATCGCACCGCTCGTTTTCCTTGTTTCCAGCGTGTCCCCTGACCCAGCGAAATTCTACGTTATGCCTTACAGTCAGGGTCAGGAGCCTTTCCCAGAGATCGGGATTGATCGCTCGCTCTCTCTTGTTCCGCATCCAACCGTTGGCTTTCCAACGCTTCGCCCATCCCTTTTCAATCGCGTCTACCAAGTACCTAGAATCGCTGTACAAGGTCACATTGCAGGAATCTTTTAGGGCTTCGAGACTAACAACGGCGGCTAGGATTTCCATGCGGTTATTTGTCGTTTCCGCGAATCCACCGGAGAATTCCCTGCGATGTTCCCCGTATAGCAATACCGCGCCGTAACCGCCCGGTCCCGGATTGCCGATGCAAGCGCCGTCTGTGTATATGATCACTTCAGTCATGCGCGGCGCGTTCCAATTGTGGTCTTTCAATCAGGTCTTGCGGGTTCCTCATCGGGAGCGTACTCAAATGTCACGTCCAAAGGCTTGGTGATCTTGCTCACCGCCTGGATTTGAAACCCCAGTATGTTGCCGTCATCGTCAAGCTTGATGTCGGCCTGACCGTCTTTGGTCTCGACGAATTCACCGGCCTTGCGTTCCCAAATAACCTCTAGGAAGTCACCTTCGGGGTCATACCAAATGTTGACTCGCTTCAGGTCCATTACTCACCTCTTCTTGGAATGCGTCTGGCCAAATGAGCAGTCAACACAAAGGCGTCGCCTTGGTCGCCTTGATGGAAGCATACTACTACGCGGATGAACTTATTACCTCTGGTAGTGTTGGTGAACCACTTGTAATACTCGTTAACTCTAGCGGAGTCAGATCGTGAGGGCACTACCTCATCAGGCGATTCGAGGGTCTCGGTTATTGCCCATTCCATCCCAGCCATTTCAGGGTGTTCTTCTAGGATGTGACGCAACCGTTCGGCCGTCAGGCGTATCGAATGCCCCTGTGAGTCCCGAACATCATACACGCCGTAAAATCAGCTTTCCGTCACCCCCCAATCTGGTACATCTCTACCTTGCGAGGGGTGTTTTGGAGAGCGGCCAGCTCGGTCCGTTCCTCGGAGTAACGGTCGACTCTGTTTCCCCAAATCCGGGCAATCCGGTCTCGCAACTCGTTGTCGGAGGCCCCGGAGCGAATGGGGTCCCGCAGGCTGACACCCCGGTTGGCGAACAAGCAGGTGTACAGCGTGCCGTCGGTGGACAACCGGGAGCGGGTGCAGTCGCCGCAAAAGGGTTCGGTGACCGAGGCGATAACGCCTATCTCGCCCTGCCCGTCGCGGTAGCGGTGGCGCATAGCCACCTCTCCCCGGTAGCCGCTCTTCAGGGGCTCAAGAGGCATCTCGGCGTCAATGCGTCGAATGACCTCAGCCGCGGGCACCACTTCATCCCATTTCCAGCCGTTCCGGTTGCCCACGTCCATATACTCGATGAACCGCAGGATATGGCCCGTGCCCTTGAAGTAACGGGCCAGTTCCACGATGGTGTGGTCGTTTACTCCTTTTTGCACCACCGCATTGATCTTGACAGGGGAAAGCCCAACCTCGGCCGCTTTTTCGATACTGTGGAGGACTCGGTGAGGGGTAAAACCACGCCCGTTCATCTTCTTGAATACTTCGTCGTCCAAGGAGTCCAGGCTCACCGTGACCCGCTTAAGTCCGGCATCCTTGAGTGACTGGGCTTGCTGGGCCAGCAAATAGCCGTTGGTGGTAAGGGTCAGGTCCTCCACCCCTGGGATGGCCGCCAGCATAGCCACCAGCTTGGGAAGGTCGTTGCGCAAAAGAGGCTCCCCGCCGGTGATGCGGAGCTTGTTCACGCCCAGGTCGACGAAAATGCGGGCCAGCCGGGCGATTTCCTCGAAGCTGAGGATTTCCTCTTTGGGCAAAAACTTGTAGCTCTCCCCGAAGACCTCTGCGGGCATACAGTAGGGACAGCGGAAGTTGCATCGATCCGTTACCGAAATTCGCAGGTCCCGCATGGGCCTGCCGAATTTGTCAGTAGTCACCTGGCGGTTGAACCTCCATTCTTAAATAACCGCAGACATCCCAAAGACGCCGAGAATCAACGACCAAGCCCAACCGGCTTAAGAGGAGGAGGACAGCTTGGGAGATGGCGGCGGCCAGTATGGTGAGGACCGATTGTCGGCGTGGGGAGAGGCCAGGTTTTTTTATTTTAGGGCCATTGTGGGCCATTTTGAGCCATGGGCCTAGGCGGCGGTCTGATGGATTTGGCAAAGGGCCAATAGGATTCGTTTTTTTGTTGAAACAAATAGGGGACGAATCGGTCATTGGGCCGAAATCCTCCATTTCCCCTTTGTGAGTAGTCTTGGGCTAGGCACCGGTCACGGACCATTGGGGGCGTTTTTGGCCGTTGGGATGCGGGCAATGTTGTTCGAGTTTAGGTATTGGCTTTCGGGCCTGTCAAGGGAGATGTGGCGAGGGGAACTTGTTAAACACACTCTAAGCGGCCCTCAGGGTTAGATGGCCTACAGGCCAGACAATATCCCGGCAGCCTTTCCTGCCGCGTTGGCCCGGTGGCTGATGCGGTTTTTTTCTGCCAAGGAAAGCTGGGCCATGGTCAGACCGTATGAGGGAAGGTAGAAAACCGGGTCGTAGCCGAATCCCTCCTGTCCTATAGGTTCGTATTGTATCATTCCCGCCACCGACCCAACCAGCAGGGCTACGACGCCCGGCATGGCCTTTTCATCGTCACCCCGAGCGACAGCGAGGGGTCTAAAGTCCTTGTCCTCTGTATCGTCCTGATCGCAAGGTCCCCTAGATTCCTCGTCGCTCCGCTCCTCGGAATGACCGGCGGTGGGGGTCTGTATACCCGTAACTTTGAGAATGAAAGGGCCATGGTCCCCCATGCCGCTCCTGGCCGGCGGAGGGCTTGGAGGGGCGGCGATGGCGATGACGCAGCGAAACCGGGCGGTGCGGCGCGCCCAGGGCACTCCCTCAAGATTGCGCAGCAGCAGCCTCACCCGGTCCTGGTCAGACATCCTCCTTTGTCTCCCTTTATCATCGGAAATCCCCCTTACCCCCCTTTCATAAAGGGGGGTAAGGGGGGATTTGTCCTTGTCAAGTGGGGGTTGGGTGGATTTCTCCCCGTACCGGGCTGAAAGGACCCCAGGCTCGCCGCCCAAGGCGTCCACTTCCAGCCCCGAATCGTCGGCTAGGGTCAGCAACCCGCTGAGGGCAGCATATGTGCTCGCCTTCAAGCGAGCGTTCTCGTGGAAAGTGCTGCCGGTCTCTTCAACCTCTTTGGAGATACCCAGGTCGACCAGGGAAACCAACTCAAACGGGACATTTCCCAGAAGGCCGCGGTATTCCCGCAGCTTGCCGGGGTTATGGGTGGCGATTAACAGTTTGGGGTGGGGCAAAGTGTGATTCCCCCTTGACTGGCTGATTGATGCTTGATGGCCGGGAACCTCCCCAGTATCAGGAGCTCGGCGGTCTCGGTGTCACATAATCTCCCTTCCCGCTAACTCCTCGACTTGGTCTTCACTATAGCCCAGCCAGGAGCCCAAGATAAGCCGGTTGTGTTGGCCCAGGGTTGGTCCGGCGTGGTCCACTGAACCGGGAGTTTCGCTGAACTTGGGCACCACGCCAAGCATACGGGTGCGGCCTAACTCGGGATCATCTATTTCCAGAATATCGTCCCTGGCCTGGTAGTGAGGGTCGTCCACTATCTGGGCGGCGTCGTAGACCGGACCGACGATACCCCCTGCCGGAATCACTTGGTCCAGTACCTCCTCCATGGACCGCCGGCCCACCCACTCCTGCAGGTCATGGTTAAGGGCTTCTCGATTTTCCATCCGGGCGGCGTTGTCCTTGAAACGGGGGTCTTGGATCAGTTCCGGCAGGCCCATAGCTTTGGCCAAGCCCTCGAAAGTGCTTTGGGACGTTGCGGAAAGCCCCAACCATCTATCGTCGCCGGTGGAATACAGGCTTCGCGGCGCGGCATCGGGAAAATCGTTGCCTACCCGTTGCCGGGAAATTCCCAACAGGTCGAAGATAGTTACATGAGGGATGCACAATCGAAACAAAGGCTCAAACAGGCTTAGGTCAATGACTTGACCCCGGCCACCATCCCCCGGACTACTCCCATTATTTGTGAAAACGTCCCGGTGATAGAGGGCCATCATTCCGGCCATCGCGCCGAACACCCCGGCGACCTCATCGGCCAAGGGCACGGGAGGCAGGACGGGGGGCGTATCGGGAAAGCCGGTCATGCCTACGTAACCGCTCATGCACTCGGCGATGGTGCCGAAGCCCGGCCGGTCTTTGTAGGGGCCGGTCTGGCCGAACCCGGAATAACGTAAGATGATCAGGCGGCGGTTGACTTGGTGAAGCTCGTCGGGGCCTAAACCCCAACGCTCCATAACCCCGGGCCTGAACCCCTCCACCAGCATATCCGCTTTTTGGACCAAGTCTTTGAGCAGGGCTTGACCCTCGGGCTTGCCTAGGTCCACCGTGATGGACTTTTTGTTGCGAGAATGGACCTTCCACCACAAGGAAACACCGTTGGCGAAGGGGCCCCAGTTGCGCAGTGGGTCGCCGCTGCCGGGCCGTTCCACCTTCACCACCTCGGCTCCGAAATCGGCCAGCAGGCTGGTGGCGGTGCCTCCGGCGACGATGATGGAAAGGTCTAGGACTTTCAGGCCACTTAACGGTCCCGATCTGTTGGTCAATGCTTCCTCCCCAACCGGCAACGGTTGTATATGAACTAATCAGGTGCGATGTTGCGGACCAGTCAATTTGCGCTCAGAATTCTGGAAAGCAATTATAGACCCGGAGGCGGCAAACCCGAAATTGCGCTGCGAGACCACCGCAGGACGATTGCAAAGTCGTTGAGTTGCCCACTCCCCTCGTTCACCCTGAGCTTGTCGAAGGGCTGTCCGTTCATGGTTCGACAGGCTCACCACGAGCGGATTTGGTCTTTAGCGGGCACTTTGCGATCGTCCTGCCTCCCGCCGGACCGCTTATTGCTTCAGGCCTGGAGGAAAGTAACTGTTTAGAGTTGGGGGGGATCGGTCCTTCGACTCCGCTGCGCTGCGCTCAGGATGAGCGGGTCGGTGTCGGTGTGTTTATAAATTCTGAACGGTTACGGAGGAAACGTCACCAGGGGTTTAAGAATCGCCTTGTGCGATATTTCACTACCGGCTGTTGTGGCCCCTATGTTATAATTCGCCTCGAACAGGACTCATGCTGGGCAGTGGTTCATGTTAGACGATTATTTCCGCCAGTACGGACTGGTGGCTATCTTTGTTGCTGTTTCCTTCATTGTCCCCACCAGCATGTTGCTGATGTCTTGGCTGTCATCCCGCATAGGTCTTCGCCCCAATAACCCGACTGCCGTAAAGCTGGAAACCTATGAATGCGGCATGCAAGCCATCGGGGGAAGGTGGAGCCAGTACAACTTCCGCTACTATATGTATGCCGTATTGTTCGTCATATTCGACGTGGAAGTGGTCTTCCTATATCCGTGGGCGTCCAAATTCCTGAAGCTGGAGTTGTTTGCTCTGGTGGAAATGGCCGCGTTTGTGATGATCCTGCTGGTGGGATGGGCCTACGCTTGGCGCAAACGAGACTTGGAGTGGAGTTAAAGGCTAGGAGCGCATGGAGATCTCTAAGGGCGACGGACCGCTGCACACTAGGACTTGGGGCTTGGACCTGGATGAGGGCAACACTGTCCAGAACCTTAAGGACACCTCCGTTTCCCCGCTGGCCGAGCCGCTGATCGAAGTTCCCGAGGACCTGAAGAACAACCTGCTGGTTACCTCGGTTGACGCTTTGGTTAACTGGGGCCGAAAGTCCGCCCTATGGCCGGTAAGCTTCGGGCTGGCTTGTTGCGCCTTCGAGATGATAGCGACGGCCATGGGCCGGTTCGACATTGCCCGCTTTGGCATGGAGGTTTTCCGAGCTTCCCCCAGGCAGGCCGATCTGATGATCGTGGCAGGCACAGTCACTTGGAAGATGGCCCCGGCAATTCAGCGTATCTACGATCAGATGGGGGACCCCAAGTGGGTGATTTCAATGGGGGTCTGCGCCACCAGCGGCGGACCCTATTTCGGTTCCTACAGCGTCGTGCCGGGGGTGGACCACATAATTCCGGTGGACGTCTACGTACCCGGCTGCCCTCCCAGGCCTGACGCCCTTCTCTATGGCATCATGTCCCTGCACGAAAAAATCAAGAAATACCAAAACCTTCGCCCATCGCTAAAGCGGGCTGGCAAAGAGCGGCAAAGGACTGTTGGAGAGGAATCCTGATGGCCGTCCAGCCGCTGCCTGGGAAGGAACTGGCGGAACGGTTGCAGTCGGCAGTGCCTAACTCGGTAGAGGAATGGAACGGGTTGGCTGTGTGGGTTCGACCGGCCAGGATTGAAGAGGTGGGGCGCTTTCTTCACGACGACCCGGACTTGGAGTTCCAGTTCTTGAATAGCATTAGCGCGGTGGATTTCATCGAGCGGTTCGAGGTGGTCTACCATTTGACCTCGTTCCGGCATCAGCATACCGCTGTGGTGAGGACCCGGGTATTCGGCCGGGAAGACTTGTCCCTGCCCTCGGTCTACCACGTCTGGCGTGGCGCGGACTTCCAGGAACGCGAAATATGGGACTTGATGGGTGTGCGTTTTGAGGGCCACCCCAATATGAAACGCATCATGTTGTGGGAGGGCTACGAGGGCCATCCCCTGCGCAAGGACTATTTGTAGCTGTCGGCCGTGGGCTTTGACCTGAACCCTGAAAGCTGTCGTATGTCGATTCGCACTGAACCTATGACGGTCAACGTCGGACCCCAACACCCCAGTACTCATGGGGTGTTCCGCCTGCGGGTTACTTTCGACGGCGAAGAGATTTTAGAAGTGGAGCCGGTCTTCGGGTATCTGCACCGAGGAACTGAGAAGCTGGCCGAGTCTCGCAATTACACCCACATTGTCACCTTGACCGACCGTCTGGACTACGTCTCGTCCATGATCAACAATCAAGCCTACTGCCTCGGGGTGGAGCAACTGTTGGGCGTGGAAGCGCCCCCCAGGGCCAAGTACCTGCGCACCATGTCCTCCGAGTTGCAGCGAATCGCCAGTCACTTGATGGGCATCGGGTTCTTTCTCCAAGACCTGGGCACCCTGGGCACTCCACTGATGTACTGCTTTAGGACCCGTGAGAGGATCCTGGACTTGTTCGAGATGCTGTGCGGCGCAAGGGTTACGGTAAGCTATGCCCGGCCGGGAGGGGTTTTCTTTGATGCCCCGGAGGACTTTTGGCCGGCTCTTGAAGACTTCATGCAAATATTTCGCGCAGAGTTCAACGAGATAGAGCAGTTGATTCTGGAAAATGAGATAGTCATGGTTCGCACTCGAGGGGTCAGCCCATTGCCCCTTGAAATGGCCGTAAACTGCTCGGTCAGCGGCCCGGTTTTACGGGCCAGCGGCTTGGCCTGGGACTGGCGGAAAATGGAACCCTACGACGCCTACGACCAAGTGGAGTTCGAGGTCCCGGTGGGCAGCAACGGCGACAATTATGACCGCTTGTGGGTGAGGTTCCAGGAGATCCACCAGAGCGCGCGCATCATAGAGCAGTGCGTCGAACAAATCCAGCCCGGACCGGTGCGGCTGGACTTGCCCTTATTGGTTAGACCGGAACCCGGCGCGGAAGCCTACGGCCGGGTGGAGGCCTCCAAGGGAGAACTGGCATTCTACCTGGTCAGCGACGGCGGCATCAGCCCCTATAGGATGAAGATACGGTCGCCGTCTTTGATCAATCTCACCGTGACTGAGCACCTGCTGGTGGGATGGAAGTTGGCGGACATGATCGTGACCCTTGGCAGCGTCGATATCAACATGGGAGAAGTTGACCGGTGAACTGCGTCATGGGGCCGGACAACATCCTGCACGACACCCGTCTCTTCAGGGTGATCTACGAAGGGGTGGGACATGTGTTGCCTTGTTGGTTGTCTTACTTGGTGGCTGGGCTGGTGATCATGTTCATCCTGGTCAACATGGTATTGCTGGGGGCCGCAGTGCTGTCGTGGGCCGAAAGACGCCTCATTGGCCGGATGCAAAACCGGGTTGGCCCCAATCGCTGGGGTCCCTTCGGGCTGCTCCAGCCCATCGCCGACTTGGTCAAGCTGCTGGTCAAAGAGGACCTGACGCCGGGCAACGCCGACCGCCTCACTTTCTTTATGGTCCCAATCCTTATGCTGATGCCGGTGATTTTGGTGCTGGCAGTAGTGCCCTTCGCCAAAGACACCGCCTTGGCCAACTTGAACGTTGGCATACTGTACGTTCTGGCGGTCAGCTCGCTGACCACGGTGGCTATATTCATTGCTGGCTGGTCCTCCAATAACCGGTTTGCGATGTTTGGGGCGGCCCGGGGCGTCGCAGTCCTAATCAGCTATGAAATCCCCTTGGTGCTGTCGCTGCTGGGGGTGGTGTTGGTAGCGGGTTCCATGTCCCTGGCCGACGTGGTGGACGCTCAGACCGTTCCTTTCCTGCTGGTGCAACCCATGGCCCTGTTTGTATTCCTGGCTGGGACCTCCGCCGAGCTCAACCGCACTCCCTTCGATGTGGCGGAGGCTGAGTCGGAGATAATCGCCGGCTACCACATCGAATACAGCGGCGTTAAGTTCGCCCTGATCCAAGCGGCGGAGTTCGGAGCGACGCTGGCGGCGGCGGCGTTGGTCGTCACTTTCTTCCTTAGCGGCTGGTCAGGTCCCGCTTCCACCTATATCGGCTGGTTCTGGTTCTTGTTAAAACTGCTCGCCGTCACCTTTGTTTTCATTTGGGTGCGGGCCACTTATCCCCGCCTGCGTATCGACCAGCTTATGGCGTTGGCCTGGAAATTCCTGCTGCCTCTAAGCCTGATCAACCTGCTGGCTACGACGTTGGAGGTGTACTTTTTCAGGAACGACGCGGGTGCTCTGAGCAACGGAGACTTGTGGGTCATGGCTGGGATCAACCTGGCTCTAACAGTGGTGTCGATAACCCTGTTTGGCACCATGATTCGGCAGAAAGTCAGTCCGGTGGCGCGGCCGCGGCCGGCTGCTGCCGGGACCACAGCGGCCATCGAAATAGGAGGGGCGACTTAGCATGTACGGTCTGGAGATGCTCAAGGGCCTGATGGTCACTTTGAAAAACCTGACCAAAAAGCCATTTACAGTCCAGTACCCGGAACAACGGCTAAAGCAACATCCCCGGTTTCGGGGTGAAGAGTTCGTCTGGTACGAAGAACGCTGCACCGGTTGCGCCTCCTGCGCCAAGTATTGCCCTCTGGGAATCATCAAGATCGTGACTAACCCCAGCGATACCGCGCCCGCTCAGGGTGACAAGTACCGTCTCGAAGTCTTCGACATAGAGATAGCCCGGTGTATGTTCTGCGGGCTTTGCGTGGAGGCGTGCCCTTACGACGCTCTATTTATGGGAAGCGGATTCGAGCAGGGTCAATACTCTCGGAAGGAAATGGTGATCGGTCTGGACCAACTCCGGCAGGCCGAAAAACATCCCAGTAACTACTTCAGACCGCAACTGGAAGCTGCCGGATACGACCCCCACGGGGGTCAGCCACTGGATTGGAAACAAGTAGGACGGGAATCCTGGCGGTGGCACCAACGAGAAAAGGCCGGCATGCGCCTGGCCTCGACCCCCTCTTCGCAACGGGGCGCGCCTGGTCCCTCGTTGGAAAACGAAAACCCTCCGGCCCCGTCGTTGGCAAGGGAGAGCGTCGAGGGGTCAAACCCGGCTTCCTCGGAGGAAGCCGGCTAAATGCTCTTTCAGGACGTTATCTTCTGGTTTCTCGGCATCGTCGCCATCGGCGCCGCGCTGGGAGTAGTCCTGATGCGAGACCTCTTCCGGGCCGCGCTGCTACTGATAGTTGTTTTTGTTGCGGTGGCCGGGTTCTTCGTAATGCTTAACGCGGAGTTCCTGGCCGTGGTGCAGGTGTTGATTTACGCCGGGGCTATATCGATATTGATAATCTTCGCCGTAATGCTCACCAGGGATGTGCAGCGAGGCAACCTGCCAAACCGGCTCCAGTTGCCTGCCCTGCTTTTTGCGGCTTTACTCCTAGCCACCTTGACAGTAGTGGTTGTCGACACTAACTGGAACCTGATTCCGGAAGGGGAACAAGAGCGGGTTGACTTGGTGCAGACCAGCGCCGTCAGCACCGTGACCACGGAGACCCTGGAGGAATCCGGCTTTACTACGGAGCCGGAACAACAAGCCGCCAGTCAGGCTGGCCTAGCCGACCTGTTGATCGGTGATTTTGTGCTTCCTTTCGAGGCCGTGTCCGTCCTACTCCTGGCTGCTCTCATTGGAGCGTTGGCGTTAGTCAGGCCGCGCCCCCCTGAGTCTCCGAGGTAACGCGCCATGTCCTTTGAGTCCATGCTGATTATTGCGGCGATTCTGTTCGCCATCGGGCTATACGGCTCGCTGGCCCGCCGCAACGTGCTGGCTGTGCTCATGTCCATCGAACTAATGTTCAATGCGGTAAACCTGACTCTGGTCGCCCTAGCCAAATACGTCGCGCCGGCCGGACTACAGGAGGACATCAGCGGGGTGTTGACCGGCCAGGTATTCGCTATATTTATTATCACCGTGGCCGCGGCGGAGATCGCCTTGGGGCTGGGTGTCGTGTTTGCTATGTACCGGAACACCGAATCCGTGGACTTGACCGAAGCCTCGGAGCTGCGTAACTAACCCTCCGTTGTCCTACCAAAGGTCCGTGGGATTTATTTAACTGAAGGTCGAGAGCTAAGAGCTGACAGCTTATGTCCGCAATGTGGACCGAATTCAAACGAGCGCCCAATCTTATGATGGCAGAGATGTGGAAGGAGGTCCTGGAGGGCGAGGGCCTGCCCACCCGCATTCTGCCTGAGGGCGACATCCGGGATTGGGGCGAGCGAGTCCCCTTTCGGATTTACGTCCCTCTTGGCCGGGAACACGTGGCTGAAGAGATACTCAGGAAACTGTAGATGATCAGCGAAGCCGCGATATGGGCCATATTCCTCCTGCCATTGGGGTCTTTTGTTGTTATCGGCCTAGTCATCAGGCCCTTTCTTAACCGTTACCCCCTGCTCAGCGGTTTGACCCTCGTAGCATCCTTGGGCGTCGCGCTGGGTTTGTCCATCTGGACCCTACGCTCGGTTGTCTTGGGGCACGACCTTCAGTTTGAAAGCCACGAATGGCTGGAAGTAGGCGGCGCGGCCATTGAGCTTGGTTTGCTGGTCGACCAACTCACCGCGATTATGCTGATAGTCGTCACCGGGGTCAGCCTGGCGATACAGGTCTACTCCCTGGGCTACATGCAGCGCGACCCCGGGTTTTCCCGGTATTTTGCTTACATGTCCCTATTTACCGCCTCTATGGTGGGGTTGGTGCTGGCCGTTAACATTATCCAACTCTACGTGTTCTGGGAGTTGGTCGGCGTCTCATCTTACTTGCTCATAGGCTTCTGGCATGACCGTCCCGCCGCGGCGGCGGCGGCCAAGAAGGCGTTTATTGTCACCAGGATCGGCGACGTAGGGTTTTTAATCGCGATCTTGTACCTGTTTCTTAAGGCGGATGATTTCTCGGCGGCCGGGCTTAACCCCTTCCATATTCCGGACATCTGGCACGCTGCTCAGCCACTGGCCGTCGGCGGTGCGGGAGTCTTGGGCGGCGCCGCTCTGACCTGGCTGGTGCTGGGAATATTTGCCGGCGCGGCGGGCAAGTCCGGCCAGTTCCCCCTCCACGCCTGGCTGCCCGACGCCATGGAAGGCCCCACGCCGGTCAGTGCCCTGATTCACGCCGCGACCATGGTGGCCGCCGGTGTGTTCCTAGTGGCCCGGTTCTTTCCGGTGTTTCAACAGAGCAGCGACGCGCTGTCGGTTGTGGCTCTGATTGGGGCATTCACCGCATTGATGGCGGCCACCATGGGCCTAGTGATGAACGACATCAAGCGGGTGATGGCCTATTCCACTATCAGCCAGTTGGGTTACATGATGGCCGCTTTGGGCGTGGGGGCCTATGGCGCGGCCGTGTTTCATTTGTTGACTCATGCGTCCTTCAAGGCCCTGCTGTTTTTGGGCGCCGGCAACGTAAACCACGCCACCGGGACCTTTGACATGCGGTATATGGGCGGCTTGCGGCGAATTATGCCTTTGACCTACTTGATGACCGTCATCGGCGGACTTAGCTTGGTGGGCATCATTCCACTGGCCGGGTTCTGGAGCAAAGATGAAATCCTAGTCGGTGCCTGGAGTGACGCCGGCCTGGTCGACCAGTGGGTGAGCCGCGTCACCTTTGCCGTCCTGCTGGCGGCGGTGGTGCTCACCGCTTTTTACACCTTCCGAATGCTGCACATGACCTTCCACGGGCGTTTCCGCGGCGGGGCGGAGCGTGAACTGGAAGACCGGGCTCAGGGTGTGCCGGCGGGAGCAGCCAACCATTCAGCGGGACCGGGCGGCATGCACTTGGCAGAGTCGTCGGTGGTCATGTTGCTTCCGATGCTGGTGTTGGCCGCTGCGGCTATCGCTTCCGGCTATATTGCCAACCCTCAGTGGGTCCGGGAGATCGGTATCCCGGCGCACTGGATCAGCGGGTTCTTGCTGACCGGCTTGAAGGATGCCGTGCCGGTGTTGACCGGGCATCTGGAGATACACGACTTCAGCAGGTGGATGGCCGCAATATCCACTGCGGCGGCAGTGGTTGGACTTGCTGTTGCCGGGATTGTGTACTTACGCCGCCGGGAGGGTGACGAGAGAGAGCCGCTGGAAGCTGCCAAGCCGGTGCACACTCTGCTGTCGGAAAAGTACTACGTTGACGCCCTTTATGAAGATGCCGTAGTGCGCCGGGCTTTTTACCGCAGGTTCGCCGGGACCGTAGACTGGATAGACCGGAACCTGGTTGACGGAACTGTTGATTCGTTGGGTTGGATTTTCCGCAATATCGGCTCGGCCATAGGGCGTCTCCAAACCGGTGAAGTGCAGGCCTACGGCGCCGCCATCCTTTTAGGCAGCCTAGTGATAATTCTCGTGTTCCTTCTTTCGTGATTCTTGTTTCGTGATTTCTGTTGGCAAAGAAGAAACTTTGAACCCCGGCGGTTATTAGCCGCCGGAAGTAGGAGCTAGCCGCGTTGCTCTCGGGATTTTCCGGTCTCCTAACCGCAACGGTGTTCTTGCCCGTCGCCGGAGCGATGGTCATTCTGCTATTGGTGCGAGGCGACCGCAATATCCGACTCTTCGCCGTCGTGGTTGCGCTGGCCGACCTGGTGCTGTCCCTCCTGGTGTTCAGTCTCTTTGAACAAGGCGACAGCGCGCAACGGTTTCAACTGGTCGATAGGTTCCCTTGGATACCCGGCGACAACCTGCGGGCCAGTTACTTTATGGGTGTGGATGGGCTGAGCGCGCCGCTGGTGGCCCTCACCGGCATCTTGGGATTCTGCGCGGTCCTGTCTTCCTGGCACATCGGCCACCGGGTGAAGGAATACTTCATCTGGCTGCTGGTCCTTCAGGCCGCGGTCATGGGCGTGTTTGCTACCTTGGACCTGCTGCTCTTCTTCCTCTTTTGGGAGTTGGAGCTGGTGCCCATGTACATGCTCATCTCCATTTGGGGCACTGGGCGCAAAGAATACTCGGCCATGAAGTTCTTGATCTTCACCTTCCTGGGCAGCGCCTTCATGCTGGTTGCCATCGTGGCGGTATTTGTCACGCCGGGACTTGGCACTTTTGACATGGCCGAGCTTTCCACCAAAGGAACACTCTTGGCCTCAGCCGTCGTCCTGATACCGTTGTCTGGTCTGTTCTGGCTGTTTTTCGCTACTTTCGCCATCAAGCTGCCTTCCTGGCCGGTACACACCTGGCTGCCCGATGCTCACACCGATGCGCCCACCGCAGCCAGTGTGATGCTGGCTGGCGTAATGCTAAAGATGGGCGGTTACGGACTGCTGCGTATCAACGTTGGCATGTTCCCCAGCCAAGCCGATCGGTTCGCTTGGGTCCTCGTGGCCCTGGGGGTGATCAGTGTGCTCTACGGCGCCGTGGTTACCATGCGACAGACCGACCTCAAACGGCTTATTGCCTACTCCAGCGTCAGTCACATGGGCCTGGTATTGATCGGTATCGGCTCGGTTGGCGTGTCCGAGGGGAACTTGACCGTGACTGGTCTGAAGGGAGCGGCAATGCAGTTGTTCACCCACGGGACCATCACCGGCCTGCTGTTTTTGGGTGTGGGGCTGGTCTACGAAAAAGCCCACACCCGCTACATTCCAGACTTGGGCGGACTGGCTAACCGGATGCCTTTTGTCGCTGCCGCTATTTTGGTCGCCGGTTTAGCGTCTCTGGGGTTGCCTGGATTAAGCGGGTTCGTTTCCGAGGTGCTGGTGTTCTTGGGGGCCTTCCGCGCCTTCGCTTGGCCAACAGCCCTAGCCGTCCTGGGAATTATCCTGGCTGCCGGCTATATTCTATGGATGATGGAACGCACCTTATTTGGCCTGAAACGAGAAAGGTTCGCCGACCTGACCGACGCATCCTTGATTGAGGCGCTTCCCCTTGCCATATTACTGATCACCATAGTGGGCATCGGGGTGTACCCGGCCTTGTTGACCGATGTGTTCCGGTTGGGGCTGGACCCCATGGTGGCCCTATTGCCGGGAGGTGGTTAGGCCTTCCATGTCCGCTCATGACATATACGTTATATCCCCGTATCTAGGGGTAACCGGTGTCGCCGTGCTAGTGATCCTGCTGGACTTGGTCGTCCAACGCAAGACGGTGCTGCCAGTAGCCGCTTTCCTGGGACTGCTGGCTCCGCTTGCCCTCAGCTTGGTCCAAGCTTTCGACCTTGACAACCAGTTGAACCTGGTACAGGGGTCCGGACCTGTTGCTAGCGGCGTGAGCAGCGTTCTGGTTGGGAGCCTCTCCGTGGACCGGTTCGCGCTGTTTTTTAACTTCCTGGTCCTGGCTTCCACGGGTCTGGTGATCCTGTCTTCTACGGATTATGTTCGCCGGATGGCTCGCTATCGAGGCGAGTACTATGGGTTGATCCTATTCTCGGCCACCGGAATGATGCTCCTGGCCGCTGCCACTGAGCTGATTACTATCTACATCGCCCTGGAATTGACCACCATGCCCTTGGTGGCCTTGGCCGCTTTTATGATGACTTCCCGGTCCAGTGAGGCCGGAATGAAATTCTTGATTATCGGCGCCGTCAGCTCGGCCATCATGCTTTACGGAATGGCGCTGATATTCGGCTATACCGGCAGCACCGTTCTATCGGAAATAGCGGCCAACGTGGCCGCTGCCTCCGGCGACTTCCCCTTCGGCAATCTGATTTTGCTGGTGGGAGTGGTGCTGATGGTGGTTGGCTTCGGGTTCAAGATCTCATCGGCGCCTTTTCAGATGTGGGTGCCTGATGTGTATGAAGGGGCCCCTACCCCAATAGTGGCCTTCTTATCGGTGGCCAGCAAGGCCGCCGCTTTCGCCATACTTTTGCGGGTGTTGTACGTCGGGTTCTTCGATGTGAGCTTGGACTGGGGCGCGTTGATGGCGGCTCTAGCTGCCGCGTCTATGATCGTAGGCAACCTGGTAGCCATAAGCCAGAGCAACATTCGGCGTCTGTTCGGCTACAGCACCATCGCCCACGCCGGCTACATTCTAGTAGGAGTGGCGGCGGGGGTAAAGGCATCCGGTGTTGATTCAAGCCTGCCCGAATTCGTATCCGTGGGCCCGGATAGTGTCCTGTTTTACCTGGGGGCTTACGCAGCAGCCAACTTGACCGCCTTCTTCGCCATAATCGCCATCGGCAACCGGATAGGCAGCGACCTCATAGATGATTATGCCGGTGTCGCCCAGCGGGCGCCTTTGCTGGCGGTGGCCTTGGCCTTGGCGCTGGCGGCTTTGGTTGGAGTGCCTCCCACCAGCATTTTTATTGCCAAACTTTACATCTTCACGGCCGCGGTGAAGGCGGACCTCACTTGGTTGGCTATTTTGGGAGTAATCAATAGTGTGGTCTCCGCCTACTACTATGTCCGCATTATCCGGATAATGTTTCTGCAACCGGCTAGAAATACGGAACGAATTTCGGCTCCTCCCGCTTCCTGGTTGGCGCTGGGCTTGGCTGGGTCTACAATGTTGTGGATCGGTATCGCCCCAGGGTATATGCTGGATTTGTCCAAGATAGCCATTGGACCGTTGATTCCTTAACTCTTGTCGGCGCTGTTCAGATTTAAGGGGGACCGGCCCTTTGACTCCGCTGCACTAAGTATTCGCGGTCCCGTACCAGTGCGCTCATCAACTCCAAATAGTTAAGGGGGCCGAAGTGTACTGTACTGCGACTTTTCGCTGGGGAGGTCCCCCTCTAAGAGGGTGGAGGCTTTCTGTAATTCACATCAACCAAGTTTGCCAAACTCGGCCTTCTCGTGCCGTGCCAGGATGTCCTTGATGTTCCCTGGGTCGTAAGAGACGTCGGAAGACCACCGACCGAAGCCTCCGTGCTGGTTGACGGTTGGGTCCATTGTTCCACGGCGCGACGCTTGGAGCGGCTCTGTTCGTCCGGTTGTCCCTTCGTCTCAAGGACCAGCAGATTCCCTGACTTCAGGCGGATGATGAAGTCAGGACGATACTTCCGTACCACGCCCCGATATACGTAGAGCACCTCAAAGCCCAGGTGGTCGTTCTTGACCCAGGCATCGACTAGGGGGTTGTGGTCCAACTCGAAGGCTTCCGAAGCTTCCCAGGTGCTGTCGTAGACACACATGTTGATGTGGCTGCGGCTGGTGAAATGGCACGGTTTGCCTGTGTACCAGGTAGCCATGTTGGAGGTAGAGCGTATCGGGTGGCCCCGGTCGAACACAGGCTCAAGCTGTTCCGTGTTATCGATTCGAACAGCTTCCCAGACGTGCTGTACGACTTTGGTCATGTTGAGAGTAATGATGAGGCGCCGAGCAGTCTCGTCCTGGTAGAAGAGCGGTGGCGTTATGCGCAGCCTGTCCGACAGAAGGAACTGCTCGACCAGCTTCACCAGTTGGGCGATGAGAGACTCACGGCTTCCCGCCCAAGATGCTTGCATGTGGTCGTAGACGTCCCTCGCGGTCTCAAAGACGATCTTCTGGGTCCGGTACTCCCGTGCTAGCGTTTCCAGGTCGATGCTGCTGATCTTGGAGACGTCGGGCTTGCCATCCACTATTGGGGCAAGCTCGGCGACCTGTGCCGTTTCACTAGCGTTGAGCTCCAGACGCTCAACTCGTCCCCAATCCAGAGATAGTCGGGGCCGATAGACATGTTCGATGCGGATGACGTTGGGCCATCTGATTTCAAACTGAGTCTTTTCCGCCACTGGCTCAATAGCGGTCTTGGCCGCTGGAGGCTTTGGCGCTACGCTGCCGTCCGACTCGTGGGGGAGGAAGGTGAAGGGCACGCCAAATATGTTGACGTACTCAGGCTCAAACAAACCGGTCTTGTCATTCACCTTGTAGGAGGTGCGGCGAAGGCCCCGGCCAATCACCTGCTCGCACAGCAATTGGCTGGTAAACGCCCGTAGTCCCATGATGTGGGTCACGGTCTTGGCGTCCCAGCCCTCGGAGAGCATCCCCACCGAAATGACGTTCTGTATCTGCTCGCCGGGCTGCCCCGGCCGCCCCACGGTATCCACCATCCTCCTGAGTTGCTCAGCCCTCTGGTCCGCGGTGAGCCTCGGGGTCACCACTCTATTCTCAGGTTCGTCTTCACCGTCCGACATGACTTCTGCTATCGGCTCCTCGGACTCCTCAGCCCGCTTGAGTACGCCGGAGTCAATGTGTAAGGTCCGCTCCACATCGCAGAGCTCATCTATCAAGATTCGCTTACGGTCAAAGGCGTGCTTGACCCGGGCCGCGGTCTCGGTGCGATTAGCGACAGTGATCATCACTGGCGGTGTCTTGAGTTGGGCTTCTCGCCACTCTCTGGCAGCCTCTCTCCAGTCATAGCCAAGCAGGTAATACCCGTTGGCCACCAGGTCAGGCAGCGGCTCGTGGGGCTGGGCGCGGCGGTTCAGGTCGTCCTTCACCTCCGGATCGTTATAGATGTGGTACAGACGGGACCTGTAGGTCTTGACGTCGACCGGGGTGTCGTCGCGGACCACTACCCGCGGCGTTTTGACCAGCCCGGACTCGATAGCGTCGTTCAGTCCAAAGTCGGTCACGATCCAGTCGAACAATGCTTCTTCCGAGCTTCTTTTGCCCGAAGGGGCAAAGGGTGTGGCCGAGAAGTCGTAGCAGGTGAGGATGCCACGCGCTCGATGAATCCGGTCCAAGCCTCCCACCCACTTGGTGGCCTCCTCGATGTCGGCTTTGGCGACGCCCTTTACTTTGGACTCGGCTGGAACGCGCCAAGCGTGATGGGCCTCGTCGTTGATGACCAGCAGGTTTCGGGCGCCGGCCATGTCATCCAGCACGCCACGGACGTAGGCTTCGTCGCTCTTGACTCCCCGCTTGTCCACGCTCCGCTTCCTTCCGATCTGCTCCTCGGTTTCCCAGTTTAGAGTGTGCCAGTTTCGGACTATGACCTTCCCATCACGGAGCCGCTCCGATAGGGATGAGGGGACTATATGGAAAGTCTTGTAATAGTTGTCAGGATGGGACGGTTCCAGGACGGCCAGGCGGCTCCTGATGGTGAGGCCTGGGGCAACCACCAGCACGTTCTTGGCGAAGCGGGTGTCCTGGGGATAGGCGACCTTGTTCAGGATGTACCAAGCGATGACCATGGCCATGACCACGGTCTTGCCCGTTCCAGTGGCCATCTTGGCACACAGGCGACGGAACTCCCCGCCATCGCTGGGAATCTCCAGGCCTACCTTCTCGTTATCCGCAGCCTCAGTCAGCCAGATGAGGGTTTCAGCCGCCTCCAGTTGACAGAAGAAGAACCGGCGGTTCTCGTACTCCTCCGGGTCCGTCCAGTAGTCCAACAGGCACTTGGTGATAGCCGTTACACCGGGATACCCGGCCTCGCGCCACGCCTTTACCCGCGGACGAATCTGGTTGACCAGAGGGATTGCAACGAAGACGCCGGGATCGTCGAAGGTTTTAGAGTCCCCTGACGCAACCAGGTAACCCGCAGGGCGGCGGCCCGGCTCCCGAGAGAACTTGCGCGTCTCCCGGTTGTAGCGCCAATGCTCCGCAGGCTCCTCATAGGGCTTGTTGATGATGAGCCGGTCTATGGTTGTTTGTTCCATCTTGACTCCTACCGGCCCGCCGTCATCAGTATGGTGAAGCCTTCCTGCTCAAAGTTGTGGTCGCTGGTCAGGACCTCCGTGATTCCCTCCGCTTCCATGACGTTCATAGCGATGCAGTCTTGGAGGCTGTAGGTCTTATCGAGTCGCCGACGGAATCGGTTGAGACCATCGAGGAAGGAAGGACGGGTCTGCGGAATGACGCGAATCTCCCCGTCCGTCAGCATTTCCTGCACTGCGTTTAACGCCTGCTCTCGTACAGCTGGGCTAACCCTGGATATGCCGGTGAGGAACTCCGTCAAGATTTCGTCGGTGGTCACCAACTCGACTTCGCCGAGCCGCCTCCAGGCTTCTTGCGCGGTCTCTTTCCACTGGTCGCGAGGGCGGAATAGGGCGATGAAGTAGGAAGCGTCCGCGAATACTGCGCTCATACGTCCGCCCCTGAGGTATAGTAGTCCAGTCGCTCTATCAGGTCTGGCGGCAGGTTAGCCCAATCCTCGAGTGGCACCCGTCCTGCGTAGTCTTCAAGGATTTCTTCGACAGTTCGCTTTGGGCGTTCGGTATCCTTGTCGGCGCCGGAGGTGTAATGGTCCAGGTTGTCGATCAGGTCGTCGGGCAGCTTGGCCCATTCCTCTGCTGGAACATTCCTGGAAAAGTCGGCCAGTATCTCCTCCAGCGTACGTCCCTGTGTTCCGGACACTGCCCTACCCGGAGCGGCATCCAGCTCAATCACCTTCAGGCTTTCGATGCCGCGGTCGTCGATTATCTTGACGGCGATACGCTGATTCTCTTCCGGCTCGAAAGGAAGCGAGACCGTGCTACGGTAAGCCTCAATAAGATCCTCGTCTATCTCGGCCTTGAGGTTGCGGGCCAGGCGAGCCCAGCCGTCGTTGGCCCCAGCCATTGGGAAGAACACTTGGCGGGGATAGAGGCTGCGGCCGTCGTAGTCCGGGTCCAGCATCCACATGGCGATCTTGTCCCCGCCACCCGATTCCACGCCGCCGGTCTTGGTGTTGTAGTAGTCGAACCCAAGCACAGCGACGCTGTGCCAGTTTTTGGTTTTTAGTTTCGAGTTTTCAGTACGGCCTATGGGGAAGTTCAGTGCTCCAGCGATCGCTTCAAGGCTGCGAGCAATTTGCTGATCTCTTCGCATCTTGTCAGAAGATCTTCTGAACGCTGTGAGGTCAGGTATTCCAAACTCTCGGAGATGACCAGCAAGGTCTCCAGTCCCGCTAGTGAGCCTTGCGCTATTCCAAGAAACTGCCGGAACTCCCCCACCGAGTTTCTTGCCTGCCCCTCTGCGATATTCGCCGGTATGGAAGTCCCAGCCCGCCTGATCTGCGAGATAATCCCATACGTCTCTTCCTTGGGAAAGGAGCGAGTAGAAGAATAGATCATGCCAACCAAGTCGATTGACTTCTTCCATACGATCAAGTCCCGATAGCTTCTTGAACGTTTCATACTCGGTAATCCTTCGCCCGTTACTAGAAACCAAAAACTCAAAACTAGAAACCACCACGTCCGGCTGGCCGATGAGCCAGAAGCTCTCGTTGCTGGCGCGCTTCCGTTTCAGATCCTCGGTGAGCAGGTCTGCGTTCATCTGTGCCTTGAGCAGGGTGATGCCCGGCCAGTTGGTCTCGTCGATGTCTTTGGCGGCCTCCGGGTCGAACTGGAAGGCGGCGAAGACGATGACCCGTGGGCTTGGCCTTAACGTCTCGGCCTCCTGAAGGGCCTGATTCACCTGGCGCTGCTCCAACGGAGCGTGGTCAGGTCCGAAGGAAATGACAACACGTTGGGATGCCCGGGCCGGACCTTCCCTGATGGAGTCGGCGCCATCATTGTTGAGCAGAGACTCACCGTCGGCGTGGAGGTAGCGATAGCCCGGCAAAGGTTCCAATCGAGCAAAGCGGATGAACTGCCCCGCCTTGCCCCGGATGCCGGTCTTCAGAAGCTCGTCCCGCCAGTCCGACTGGCGCAGGGTCTCGCCGGAGCGGGCTATCGAGTTATCAGTTTCTAGTTTTGAGTTTTTAGTGTCATCCCCACTAGAAACTGAAAACTGACTACTAGAAACTTCGTCGTCGATGGGTTTCACCGCCGGGGCGGGCACCGCTTCGACGCTGAAGGGGCCGGTCACCCGCTTCTTGCCGGTGTCCACCAGAGGTTGGTCGTACAGCGTTTCCTGGGGAGCGTGGCGGGCGATGGCGGTGTCGATTTCCGCCTGGGTCATGCCCTCCTTGATGTCCGGGTTGTTGACGATGGAGCGCAAGGTAACGTGGGGCACGGTCTTGTAGTTGAAGCCGCTGCCCACGCCCTCGTCGAGATGGGCTAGTTGATAGTAGTCGTAGAGGGCGGTCATGAGCCGTTGCTTGGCCAGGGATATAGCGACACGGGAGGTGTCGCAGGTAATCCAGCGGCGTCCCCACTGCTCGGCGACATAGGCGGTGGTGCCGGAGCCGCAGGTGGGGTCGAACACCAGGTCGCCGGGGTCGGTGGTCATCAGGATACAGCGTTGGACCGCTTTTGTTGACGTCTGGGCAGCATAAAGCTTGTCTTCCGAGAAGGGAGAAAAAATCACATCGTCCCAAACATTACCGATGAGTTGACAAGGCCAATCTCTTTTGAACCTCCTATATCGCAGAGTGGAGCCTGACACTACAAGTCGTCTTGAATGTTCAAGCTTCGTCAACCCTTCGATGCTTGTTGACCAGTATCTGACTCCTGGTTTGAATGTCTGCCCTTCAAATTCGAAAGGTGTCCGATGGTATTCATGCGAAGACGTCAAATCGCCGGTTACGAACTCATTGTTGCTTTTGTCATATTCGGTAAGCCGATAGGTCTCACGGTATTTGGCTTGATTGCGATCCTTGGAGAACCATACTAGATAATCGGCTACTCCGGGCAAGAATTTATCTGGTTGTGGCGACCTTTTGTGTATCGTAATTATTCTTTGGAAATTCTCTGCACCGAACACTTCATCCATCAGGTTACGAACCAAGTGTACATTCTCGTCGCTAATCTGCACGAAGCACGAACCGCTCTCGGTCAGCAACTCTCGGGCCAGCAACAGGCGGTCCCGCAGATAAGATAGGTAGGAGTGGATGCCCAACTCCCAGGTGTCGCGGAAGGCTTTGATGGTCTCCGGCTCCTGGGTCAGGTCCTCGTCGCGGCCGTCCTTGACGTCGCGCTTGTCGACGAAGGGCTGGAAGTTGGAGCCGTAGCGGATGCCGTAGGGCGGGTCGATGTAGACCATCTGGACCTTGCCCGCCATGCCCTCCTTCTCCAGCAGGCTGTTCATTACCAGCAGGCTGTCGCCGGCAACCAAGCGGTTGGTCCAGTTGTGGCGGTGCCGGTAGAACTCGATGGCGCTGCGGACCGGCGGATTCTCCTCGGGCAGCTCGAACAGGCTGCCCTGGACGGGAGCACCGTTGCCGTTGCGCTTGCGCGTCGCCTCTATGATGGTGCGCGGGTCGATGCGCTCGTGGACGTGGAGCGACACCGTGGGCACCTCGAAGGATGTGTGTTCCGCCTTGCCCGCCCATTGGAGCTGCGGGTCCAGGTGGGGGTCGTAGGCGTAGGACTTCCTGCCCGCGTCTCGGTCGGTCTCAGGCGTGACGAGGCCGACGGGCGGGTTGTTCAGCCGCTCCTTGTCCCGGTGGTCATAGGACTCAATGGGATGCTTGGACTGGTAAGTGCGCCGCTTTCGTGGCATCATGTGCTCCGTGTGACTATTTTAGCACCAGCCATTGTAGTCCAGAATGCGGTTCGACAGTCAACCACGGCCGCGCCGTAGTAACCTTTGCATCCAGCGAAGACGTAAGTGTAGTGCGGAGATAGAGAAGGTCTTTGACTTTGTCCAGTTTGGCGGTTTGAGCTGCCATTGACACCAATTTGGGCGCGATGCTAGACTTGCCCCGCTTCTCAACCGGCGTCTTGCCATTTGACGGCTGGTTGTTGCTGTGATAATGAAAGACGTCGGCATAATATACAATGCCCGCATACCCGAGGCCCTTGACTTGGGCACAGCTATACTTCACCAATTGCCTTTGCCGGACCACAGTTGGATCTCACCAGCCGAGAACCTGGATGCCCTGCAAGAACGCGCTCAGGATACCAGCATGGTAATAACCGTAGGCGGCGACGGCACCATTCTCAGGGCTGCCCGCCTAACAGCGCCCAGTGGCATCCCCGTGGTTGGGGTCAACATGGGCCGCCTGGGTTTTATGACTGAGTTGCAGGTCGACGAGGCATTGGAGAAGCTCCCCATCTATTTGAACGGCGAGTGCCGGTTGGAGGAGCGGAATATGGTCCAGGCGAAGGTCTTTAAGGCCCAAGCCTCGGCGGATTCCTCGGAATCCGGCCCATATCACGCTTTGAACGATGTGGTGCTGGCCCGAGGCGCAGTTTCCCGGGTGGTGACTATCACCGGGTTTGTAGACGGCGCCCAAATTACTACTTTCCGGGCCGACGCGGTCATACTGTGCACCGCCACCGGCAGCACCGGATATAACCTGGCGGTGGGGGGGCCCATTCTAGACCCGATGTCGGAGGACTTGGTTTTGAAGCCGGTGGCTGCCCATATGGGGCTAATCGCCGGGCTGGTGCTGGCGCCGTCGGTTAAAGTAAGCCTCTCTCTTGAAGGATACCAGGAGGCAATTCTGAGCATAGACGGCTATGTGGACTACCCAATGAGCCCCGGCGACCGGGTGGAGTTGGAACAAAGTCCTTACCGGGCCCGATTTCTCCGGGCCAATCCCCGGAATCATTTCTACGCGACATTGACGCGGCGCCTCGGCTTTAGTATCCGAGGCCAGTAAGGGGTAATGGTGTCGTCCCAACCGGAACCTACCGTGGAGAGCATAACGGTCTTTCAGGGCAGGATCCTGAATCTCCGGGTTGATACGGTCCGCGTTGCCGGCGGCCGGCTGACCACCAGAGAGATCGCTGAGCACTCGCCGTCGGTGTGCGTCGTGCCCATCGACCATGACGGTAACGTGGTAATGGTGAAGCAATACCGCAAGCCCGTTGAATTGGAGTTGCTGGAAGTAGTGGCCGGCGGCGTTGAAGAAGGGGAAACGACCGAGGAAGCGGCGCTGCGGGAGTTGCAAGAGGAGATCGGTTTCACCGCCGGCAAACTTCGGCGCTTGTCCAGCTCTTGGGTGGCGCCGGGCTGGTGCACCGAGGTGATGCACATCTACCTGGCTACTGAGCTCAGTCCGGCGAGCCTTCCGCCGGACTACGACGAGAACATCTCGGTGGCCGCGGTGCCCTTCCAGAGAGTCTCCGACTTGATCGAAAGCGGGGAGATTCAGGACCTCAAGAGTATCGCCTCGTTGCTGCTGGCGCAGGGGATGATGGACCGCAAGTGATGGAGTATTTCCGCTGTAGCCAGTGCAGTAGTAGGAGAGCATCCTTTTTGGTATATTAGGTCGGGCTTTTCGCTGAAGCAGCTTCGGAGGAAAATCGTCCATGCTGGAGCATGATGTCCTGGTGATCGGCGCCGGACTGGCCGGTATGAGAGCCGCAATTGCCGCCAAGGCCAGCGGCGCTGATACTGCCATTATTAGCAAGGTCCATCCGGTGCGAAGCCACTCCAACGCCGCCCAGGGAGGGATCAACGCCGCCCTTACCGACCGAGGAGACAATTGGGAGGACCACGCTTACGACACCGTCAAGGGCAGCGATTTCCTGGGGGACCAAGACGCCATCGAGATCATGTGCCGGTCCGCGGGGCGCTCATTGATCGATATGGAGCACATGGGCGTGACCTTCAGCCGCGATGATGAAGGCCGGCTGGGCACCCGGGCATTCGGGGGCCAAAGGCGGGCTAGGACTTTCTTCGTTGGGGACTTCACCGGCCAAGCCATGCTTCACGTCATGTTCGAACAACTCATCAAGTCCGGCGTCCGCAGCTACGAGGAGTGGTTCGTCACCGGACTGATTCAAGAGGATGGGCAGGTGTGCGGCGTTATGGTGCTGGAGATTCGCTCCGGCCAGATATACGCGATCCGAGCCAAAACGATCATCTTTTGCACCGGCGGCTTGGGGAGGGTATTCGAACCCAGCACCAACGCTTTGATTGTCACTGGAGACGGTATGGCCCTGGCCTACAATGCCGGGGCCCGTTTGATGGATATGGAAATGGTCCAGTATCACCCGACCACTCTGTCCGGCAGCGGCGTATTGATTTCCGAGGCAGCCCGGGGCGAAGGGGGCTACCTGTTAGACAAGAACGGGAACAGGTTTATGGAGAAATACGCGCCCAACATGATGGAGTTGGCTTCCAGGGATGTGGTGTCACGGTCCGAGCAGACCGAGATTAATGCTGGGAATGGCGTCAACGGTTGTGTTCTGCTGGACTGCCGCCACCTTGGGGAAACGCTAATCAAAGAGAAACTCAGCCAGATCCGGGAGATCGGCATTGACCTGGTGGGGATAGACATGGTGGAAGAGCCAATCCCCATTCGACCCGGTATGCACTACATGATGGGCGGCATCAAAACCGACGTGAATGGTCTTACCAACTTGCCCGGTGTCTACGCCGCTGGCGAGTGCGCCTGCGTCAGTGTTCACGGCGGCAACCGGTTGGGGGCCAACTCTCTGCTGGATACTATCGTCTTTGGGGAACGGGCCGGCAATCACGCTGCCGAGGCTGCTCTGGGCATGGACTATATGGAGTTCGATGTCGACGCAGTGGTAAAACAGCAACAGGGACTTATCCAGGAGATGTTGGACCGCCCTCAAAACGGCGACCGGGTGGCCGCAGTGCGTTTGGACATGGGCCAATCGATGAATAACAACCTGGCTGTGTACCGCAATCAGGCCGGTATGGAAGAAACCCTGCGGGACCTGACGGATCTGGACCAGCGGTACTCCAAAGTACCCGTGGATAACAAGGGCCGGATTTTCAACACCGATCTGGTCTTTGCGTTGGAGTTGGGGTTCATGCTGGACTGCGCCGAGGCCATTACGGTCAGCGCCTTGGACCGCAAGGACAGCCGGGGCGCCCAATCTCGGACTGACTACCCGGCCAGGGATGACGAAAACTGGATGAAACACGTGGTGGTTGCCAAGGGTGAAGTGGGACCGGACGTCTCCTATCTCCCGGTCAGCATTACCCAGTGGACCCCAGAGGAAAGGAAATACTGACTAATGGATGTCACCCTTCGAGTAAGACGTTATGACCCTGAGGCGGACAACCCCGAGCCTTATTGGCAGGAGTTTTCCGTCTCTCTGGAAAACAACGCCACTGTCCTGGATGCGTTGATCAAGGTCCGGGAGGAGGTGGACGGCACCTTGAGCCTGCGATGCTCTTGCCGAAGCTCCATCTGCGGCTCCTGTGCTGTTCGTATCAATGGTCATGCGGGCTTGGCCTGCAAAACTCAAGCCTCCAAGGCGGTGGGTCAGGACGGCGTCATCGTGGTGGAGCCGCCCGGGGTTATGCCGGTCATCAAGGACTTGGTGGTGGACTTCAACCTGTTCTGGGACAAGATTAGAGAGGTGGAGCCCTACCTTCAACCCCAAGAGGCCCAGCCGGAGGGGGAGTACATCGCTTCCAACGAGTCGATGCTGCACCTGTCCGGAGTAACCTCTTGCATCATGTGCGGCGCTTGTGTGTCCGACTGCACGGTGCTGGAAGTGGACCCCACTTTCTTGGGGCCGGCTGCGCTGGCCAAGGCTTACCGGTTCACTGCGGACCCCAGAGACGGCGACGCCGATGGCGTGTCTAAAGAGCGGCTGGAGAGGCTCAGCGAGGTCACTGGCATGTGGGACTGCACCCGCTGCTCCGAATGCGTCCAGGTGTGCCCAAAGGGCGTGGCGCCGATGGACCGGATCATGGCCCTGCGAGACCAGGCCATGGAGGCCGGCCTAACCGACAACAATGGCGCACGACATGCTTCGGCATTCACCGAGAGCGTCGCCCACAGCGGTTGGCTGGACGAGCTCCAGTTGACCATCAAGTCAGTGGGAGCCACCAATATCCCGGCACTGATGGGCCTTGCTCCGGTGGGGTTGCGGGCCCTCGCCCATGGCAAGTTACCCCCTCTCATTCACAAGAATATCGAGAACGTCGACAATGTACGAAAACTGGCCCGGAAACTGGAAGACCCGGAACCGGAGTGAATCGCTTGTGTTCCACAATACATAAGTTTGCTTGTCCACCGGGAGGTGAAAGTTGAGATATGCGTTCTTCCCGGGTTGCGTGTCCCGAGGAGGGTGCCCGGAGCTTTACCCAGCAGCCAAGCTAATATGTCAGCGATTGGGTATCGGACTTCAGGAAATGCCAAGCGCCTCCTGCACCGGGGCCGGGGTGCTGCAAGAGAAGAACCAACTTCTGGGTGATACCCTGAATGCCAGGACCTTCGCAATGGCGGAGCGGTTGGACCTGCCTATACTAACCATCTGCAGCACCTGTCAAGGCGTGATGTCCCAGGCCAACCATCGAATGAAGCAAAGCCCGGAGTATTTGGCTGAGATTAACTCGTATTTAGCCGAGGAAGGGCTGGAGTACCGGGGGTCGGCGGAGGTCAAGCATCTGCTCTGGATTCTGATTGAGGACTACGGTCTGGATGAGCTTACCCGAGCGGTGACTAGGCCGCTAAAGGGCGTCCGAATGGCACCCTTTTACGGGTGCTATATCGTCCGCCCCACGGATGCTCTGGACCTTGAGGAGCGGCCGGAGCGGCAGACATCGTTGGAGCGGCTCATCGAGACTTTGGGGGCTACGGTGGTGGACTTTGCGGGGAAGACCCGCTGTTGCGGCTTCCCTATCCTGACCACCAACGAACGGAACTCGCTGGCAATGGTGGCCAAGCACACGTCGGAGGTGAAGGACCTGGGCGCCGACGCCATGGTGACCCCTTGCCCCTTGTGCCATTTGAACCTGGACGGCTTCCAGCCCAAAGCCGCGGCCCAAGCGGGGCGGAAGATCGGCTTGCCGATACTGCATATGCCCCAAGCCATCGGCCTAGCTATGGGAATCAGCCCCAGAGACCTGGGACTGCAACGTCACATAATGAGTGCCAAGCCCCTGGTTGCGAAGCTGGGTGCATTGGACTAAAGCAAATCGCCCCGAAATTTTAGTTCCATAAGTCCCCGATATTGCAGGTGAACCCGGGGACTACTTGACCGCCGTCGAGGCTGTCGTCTTCTGATAAATTGTAGAATTCCTCCGGGGACCGATAGACCGTGGCCGAGCGGGCCGCCGGGTAGATGACCCAGACTAGTCTGGTCCCGGCTTGGAGCCATTCTTCAACCTTGTCCAGCACTTCCCTTTCTCGATCGCTTGGCGACACTACCTCTACGACTAGGTCAGGGATCACATCCATGTAGCCCGTAGGCAGTTCTTTCCTAGGGAGCCTGTCTTTAGCCACAAAAGACGCGTCGGGCGCGCGCACCGTGTCCGGGTTGCGATGCAGGATAAAGCCGGTCTCGGCGGCGAACACTTCTCCCAAATCATTGCTCCTGACGTAGGAGCCCAGCGAAGCTCCCACCCGCATAACGACGCTTCCATGCCTTCCTCCTGCTGGCGACGTTTCAAACAGTTCCCCTTTCACCAACTCGTAGCGGCGGTCGGTGGTGGACAACCGGAGCAACTCATCCGCGGTCAGCAGTGTCTTTCGCGTGCGCATCGGGTGTTACGGCAGCTTATTCTTTTAGTGTGGGCACGACCTCTTTGAATGCTTCGATGGTCCGCTCTACGTCTTCCTCGGTGTGGACCATAGAGGGGTAGAACTTCTGGCCGCCTTTCAGGACGCCCCGTTCCAGCAGGCCGGCATTGAAGCGGGTCATCATTCCCGCGTCGCCGGACAGGCCATCCCGGTAATTAAAGACCGACCGATCGGTGAAATAGACATCGAAGATGGCGTCCTCGCCGCACATCTGGGCGGCAACCCCGTTTTGGGCGCAGACTTCCACCAGTGCCTGGCGCACCTTACCGCCGGTTTCCCGCAACCCCTCGTAGACTCCCTCCTTGCGTAGCTCGGCTAAGGTGGCCAGTCCAGCGGCGCAGGCGATGGGGTTTCCGTTCAGGGTGCCGATTTGTACGACATGAGTGTCTGCTTCCACTACAGACTGGTCGAAAACAGACATGATGTCGCTGCGGCCCAATACCGCCGCCAGTGGATAGCCTCCTCCCATGATCTTGCCCATCGAGCACATGTCGGGGGTGACCCCGTAATACTCTTGGGCGCCGCCGTAGGCCAGCCGAAAGCCGGTGACGACTTCATCGAATATCAGCGGGATGTCGTAGCGGGCGGTCACTTCGCGGAGACCCTGTAAGAAGCCGGGTTGCGGGGCCAGCAGCCGCTGCAACGGCTCTACTATGACCGCCGCCAACTCGTCGTGGTGAGCATCGATGATTGCTGATGTCGTGTTCAGGTCGTTGAATGGAGCGATCAACATCAGTTCTTGGATCGCTCTTGGGATGCCGCCGCTGTTGGGCTCTGCTTGGGGGAATTCCTCAGCTGCCGAAGGGGTAACGCTCATCAGGGCATAGTCGCTGGTGCCGTGGAAGCCGCCCTCGAACTTGAGCACCTTCTCCCGTTTGCGGTAAGCTCTGGCGGCCCGCATGGCTTGAAAGCAAGCGTCGGTCCCGCTGGTGGTAAAGCGCACCTGCTCGGCGCAGGGAACGGCTCTGACCAGCTCTTCGGCCAGCAATACCGCTTTCTCGTTGGTGGTGAAGAAGGTGCTGCCCTGCTCCACCGCTTTGATCACTGCTTCGGTAACCGCCGGATGGGCGTGCCCCAAGAGCATAGGTCCCGAGCCCATGATCCAATCGATGTACTCGTTCCCGCTAACGTCCCAGATATGAGAGCCCTTCCCTTCCCGGACCAAGAAGGCCAAGTCCTCCCGGACCTTCATGTTCCCCCCGGTGCCTCCCGGCAAATACTGGGCCGCTCTTTCCAGCAGTTGCTTTTCCTGTGGTGTTCGCTGCGCCATGAGCTCAACCTCCTTGGTTTAGACTTGCGCTCTCTGCTCCCAATTCCTGTATGACCGGGCCGCCTACAGTGGCATTTACAGACTCCGCACGACTGCGGCTTACTTTCACTCCGCCTTGGCCTTGCGCATCACTTCGACCAGTTCTGCCACGCTTGCCGCCGAGTGCTTCAACGCTGTTGCTTCCTCTTGGGTGAGGTTAATCTGAATTACCTGCTCCATGCCGCCCGCTCCCAGCTTCACCGGGACGCCGACGCAAAGGTCGTTGATACCGTACTCGCCTTCCAAATAGACACAGCAGGGCAGGATGCGCTTTTTGTCAAGCAGCACCGCTTCCACCATTTGGGTAATGGCCGCCGATGGAGCGTAATAGGCGCTCCCCGCCTTCAAAAGGGCTACGATCTCGCCGCCCCCTTGCCGGGTACGCTGCACCAACCCGTCGATAGTCTCTTGGTCGAGCAACTCGGTGATCGGTATGCCTCCCACGGTGGTAAATCGCACCAGCGGCACCATATCGTCGCCGTGGCCCCCCAATACATAGGCCTGGACGTCCTCTACCGAAACGCCCATTTCCTGGGCAATGAAGGTCCGGAACCGGGCGGTGTCCAAAATCCCCGCCATGCCGAACACCCGGTTTCGCGGAAAGCCGCTGCTTTCGAATATATTCTGGACCATGGCGTCAAGGGGATTGGTCACGGCGATAATGACGCAGTTGGGAGAATGCTTTACCACTTCTTCTGTGACCGACGAGGTGATCTTCATATTGGTTAGAAGCAGATCGTCCCGGCTCATGCCGGGCCGCCGAGCTATGCCGGCGGTAATCACCACCACGTCAGAGGCAGCCGACTCTTGGTATCCGTTGCTGCCGGTTATGCTGGCGTCGCTGCCCAGCACCGGCCCGGACTCCAGAATGTCCAACGATTTGCCTTGGGGCAGGTCCTCGATGACATCGACCAATACCACATCGGCGTAGCCCAACTGGTGGATTCTCTGGGCGGCAGTGGCGCCCACGTTGCCGGCGCCAACCACCGTTACTTTTCGCCGCATCTGGTTAGTACTCCTCTGTTTGATTAGTCTGGTTTGGCGACCTGCCTAGCATATGAGAACATCGGTGTGTTGCTAGATTGAATCCACAATGGTGTTCAGAGTGGCACTGGGGCGCATGGCTTTGGCGGTCATCTCGTCATTGGGGAGATAATAGCCGCCGATATCGACTGGCTGTCCTTGAACGTCGATCAACTCCTGAAGGATCTCTTCTTCGTTGGCGGCCAACTGCTGGGCCACCTCGGTAAAGCGAGCTTGCAGCTCGGAGTCTTGGGTCTGATTGGCCAGTGCTTCCGCCCAGTAAAGAGCCAGGTAGAAATGGCTGCCTCGGGTGTCCAGTTCGTTCACCCGGCGCGACGGGGCCCGACCTTGTTCCATGTGCCCCCCAATCGCTTGGTCCAGGGTCTCGGATAGGAGTTTGGCCCTGTCGTTCTTGAACACCTCGCCGCAATGCTCGAAGGATGCGACGAGGGCACAGAATTCACCCAGGGAATCCCACCGGAGATGGCCCTCCTCCAAGAACTGCTGCACATGCCGGGGGGCCGACCCGCCAGCGCCGGTCTCAAACATCCCGCCGCCCTTGAGCAGGGGAACGACCGAAAGCATCTTGGCGCTGGTGCCCAGTTCCAGGATGGGGAAGAGATCGGTCAAATAGTCACGCAACACGTTGCCAGTCACGGAAATAGTATCCTGGCCGGCCCGGCTCCGCGCCATCGTGAACTTCACCGCATCAATGGGAGACATGGTGCGAATGTCCAACCCGGTCGTGTCGTGCATGGACAGATATTGGTCCACCTTCTTTATGAGCTCCGAGTCGTGGGCCCGGTTTAGATCCAGCCAAAAGATGGCTGGCATGCCGGTGAGTCTGGCCCGGTTGACCCCAAGCCTGACCCAGTCTTTAATCGCCGCGTCCTTGGTCTGGCACATCCGGAAGATGTCACCTTCCTCGACGTTCTGTTCCATCAGAGTCCCCCCGGATGCGTCCACGACCCGAATCGTCCCGTTGCCGGGGGCTTTAAAGGTCTTGTCGTGAGACCCATACTCTTCGGCCGCTTGGGCCATCAGCCCTACGTTGGCGACACTGCCGATGGTGGACGGGTCAAACGCCCCATGCTCCTGGCAGTCTTCTATAACCGCCTGGTATAGAGTCGAATAAGAGCGGTCGGGAATCATCGCGATTGTGTCGTGCAACTCGTTATCAGGACCCCAGGTGCGGCCACCATCGCGGATAATCACCGGCATGGAGGCGTCAATAATCACATCGCTCGGCAC
This sequence comes from Dehalococcoidia bacterium, assembly GCA_965197565.1. Classification (GTDB taxonomy): domain Bacteria; phylum Chloroflexota; class Dehalococcoidia; order Lucifugimonadales; family UBA3495. The sequence goes on along the minus strand of CBDANK010000002.1, from coordinate 94,162 downwards.
ATGCAGATTGGTGATGCCCCGGCTGGAGTTCACCATCGACAGCTCCGGGCGCGCACCGTAGACTGCCTGGATATCCGCTTCAATTTCCGCTCGTTTGTTGTCGGGGAGAGACTGTATCTTCGTGAGGAGTTCGGCCACTCCGTTGTCGGGATTCACCCCAATCTCACTCAGTTCAGCCGCGTGTTTGGTCAACACGTCCTGATAGTAGACTGACACGCAATGGCCGAAAATAATCGGATCGGACACGCGCATCATGGTCGACTTCAGATGCAGCGAAAGCAATACGCCGTCAGCTGTAGCATTCGCCATTTCTTCGGCGTAAAAATCGCGCAACTCCCGCACATTCATCACAGCGCAATCTATGATTTCATCAGCTAACAAGGGGATACCGGCTTTGAGCACGGTCGTCTGCCCGTCGCGGGACACAAATTCGATCGCTGCCAACCCCGCTGCCGCCACTGTCAACGCCTGTTCAGAACCGTAGAAATCCGCGCTTGTCATGTGGCCAACGCGGGTCTTGGACACTTCCGGCCAGTCCTGCATCATCCGATGGGGATGGCGTTTACCGTGCTCCTTGACCGAGTTGGACGACCGGCGATCGGAGTTCCCTTGCCGCAGGACCGGGTTCACCGCGCTACCCAGCACCCTGGAAAAGCGCGCCTGGATTTGGCGTTCTTCGTCAGTCGCAGGATCGTCGGGGTAGTCGGGAATATCATATCCCTTGCCCTGCAATTCCCTGATGGCCCTTTTCAGCTGGGGAATAGAGGCGCTGATATTGGGCAGCTTGATAATGTTCGCCGCCGGGTCCTCGGTCAACTCGCCTAACATGCCCAGATAATCGGGGATTTTCTGCTCATCTGTCAGATTGTCGGGGAAATTGGCTATGATGCGGCCAGTCAACGAGATATCCCAAGGCTCCAGTTCAATACCGGCCCCCTTGGTAAAGGCCCGGAGAATCGGCAGCAACGAGTGCGTGGCCAAGGCCGGAGCCTCATCAATTTTGGTATAAATAATCTTGGCCACTTCTGGCATTTTCATCTCCTTAGGAAATAAATTTCACCGGCCGCTACCAGTTGCCAAGAAACGTTTAGCTACTGACCCGGCCATGAAAAATGTACACGAACTTCGCACCACGGAACAAGGCGATGGCGAGTACCTAGCCGAAATGGTGCTTGGCCTGCTGTAGTTGTGATTCGCAAGCCAATTTACGCTCCTTGTTGAATGACTTGCCCGCTAGGTCTTAGATCTGTTGAGTCTGCGGCAGGACTGCCGGTATGGGCGCACCGCAACGGGATACCCGCAACACGAAGCTAACCATTGTCCGATGACAGCCTGAGGCCGACAGGGTGGGATTTGCGCCCATTATACAGGCGTAGTTGTCACGGTGGTAGCCCTGGGTTAACCCATCCCGCCGGTCCGCTGTATCCCTTTGAATGTGGTACATTGCTACCCGAAAACTCAATTATTGAGGTTGGTGGGCCTGGTTTCGGAGAACGGGCTGTTGGCGCAAGGCATCATCCTGTCGTTCATCGCCGGGCTGCCAATGGCCGCTGTGTTCATGCTGCCCAAGGCGATAACCGCCGACATCGCCGACTATGACGCGCTGCTGACGAGCGAACGCCGGGAGGCCATGTTCTACTCGACGCAGAATTTCTTTGAGAAAGTGACTTTCGCCCTGCCGCCGTTGCTGTTGAGCTTGGTGCTGCTGTTGGGAGATTCGGCGGAAAACCTGCTGGGCATCCGGTTCGCGCCGTTGCTGGCGGGGGGCTGGTGCTGCTGGGGTTTGTGCTGTGGCCGCGCTACCGGTTGCCCGACACGGTGAACCGGGAGACAGTGGCGGCGGCCGTCCGTAGCAGGCCGGCCGCCTGACGAGCTGTTAGGGCGAAAATCCCCCGTCACTCCAAGTCTCTATCCTGTTACTCCGGTGAAAGCCAGAGTCGAGACCGATGCCAACCCGCCATTTGCCGGTGGTCAGCCGCCCAACTGGGCCGCCAACGCTTCCTCGTCGGTTACGGGCAACTTACAGGCATAGTTCTGACACACGTAGGCGGTGGGTTTGCCGTTTATCATACCCCGGCGGTGAAGCAGCGGGAGCTCAGAGGTGGTATCGGCCGAAACCGGAAGGGTAGGGTCGGTTCCCACTACCACCTTGTTGGGCAAGTAGCGGCTGAAGATAGTGTCCAGCAGCTTTTGAGTCGCCGGGTCGCCCCAGGGGCCAACGATGGCTATTTCTTTGGGAATCGACACGTAAAAATCAAGCGCCGCCAGCCAATGTCCGGTGCCCGCCGGGGCCCTGCTCATCAACTCATTTAGGGCCCTCATGGGCTTGGCCCCCTTGATGGAGTACTCCTGATTGCCGGTGATCAACGCCAATCGCAGCAGCACATCGGATGCCACCGAGCCGCCGCAAGGTTGGGCGTTGTCGAAGACATCCCGGGGCCGCATGACCAAGGACTCGTGGTCCGAGCCGGTGTCGTAAAAGAAGCCGCCCTCTTCGTCCCAAAACAACCCCACCATGGAGTCGGCTATTGATACCGCTTCACTTAGCCAGCGTGGCTCGAAAGTAGCCTCGTACAGGGCCAGCAGGCCGTCGGCTACGAAAGCGTAGTCCTCCAAGTAGGCCAGCAGCTTGGCCTGCCCCTTCCTATAGGTGCGGAGCAAACGCCCTTGGGGCTTCATAGTGTCCAACAGGAAGTTGGCATTGTTGACGGCGGCCTCCAGGTAGTCGGCGCGGCCAAGGCTCACCGCCGCTTCGGCGAAGCTGCGGAGCATCAGGCCGTTCCAGGATGCCAGGACCTTGTCGTCAAGCAGTGGGTGGACCCGTTCCTCCCGCTGGTCGCGGAGCGTCTGCTTAGCCCGGTCAATCATATCTTCCAGCATCGGCAGGGGCAGCCCTTGCTCCTCGGAAAATGAGGCGGCCTCTTGGGGTATGTTCAGGATGGTCTTTCCCTCGAAATTCCCAGCGTCGGTTAGCCCAAAGTAGCCGCCTATGAGGTCACCAGCTTCTTCGCCCAGAGCGGAGTGAAATTCCTCGGGCGTCCAGACGAAGAACTTGCCCTCTTCACCCTCGCTATCGGCGTCCTGGGCCGAGTAGAACCCGCCCAGCGGGTCGGTCATCTCCCGGAGCACGTAGTCCAAGGTTTCCTCGGTGATGCGGCGGTACAGAGGGCGTTCGGTGGCCTGGTAGGCGTGTAAGTAGAGACGGGCCAGCAGGGCATTGTCATACAGCATCTTTTCGAAGTGGGGGACTAACCAGTAAGCGTCGGTGGAGTAGCGATGGAACCCGCCGCCAATCTGGTCGTAGATGCCGCCATGAGCCATGTTTTCCAGAGTGAGGTGCACCATCTCCAAGGCTCTCTCGCTGTAACCGTGGTGGCAATAACGCAGCAGCAATTCCAGGGTCATGGGTTGGGGAAACTTAGGCGCAGTGCCTATACCGCCGTTCTGGTAGTCGAAACTGGTGGCCAGGTTGGAGTAGGCCTGGTGCAGTGTGTCCACGGTTAATGGGGCGCGTCCCCCGGACAACTGGCCGGAACGGCCCATCTGCTCGGCAAGCTGTTTCGTTGTCTGAGCTATGGCCCCCTGTTGGTCCTTGTATGCTTGAGAGATTGACAGCAACAACCGGGGGAAGCCGGGCATGTTATGGCGGTCTACCGGCGGAAAGTAGGTGCCCCCATAGAAGGGCCGGCAGTCTGGAGTGAGAAACACCGTCATAGGCCAGCCTCCGCTGCCGGTGAGCATCTGGACCGCCTCCATGTATATAGCGTCCAGGTCGGGCCGTTCCTCCCGGTCGACTTTGATGCTAATGAAATTCTCGTTCATCAGCTTGGCTATGGTCTCGTTTTCAAAGGACTCCCGCTCCATCACGTGGCACCAGTGGCAGGCTGAATAGCCGATGCTCAGCAAAATGGGCTTGTTTTCGGCCTTGGCCCGCGCCAAGGCCTCTTCCCCCCAGGGATACCAGTCCACCGGGTTGTTGGCATGTTGCAGCAAGTAGGGGCTAGTCTCGTTAATCAGTCGGTTGGGCATTGGGGCCTCCTTATAGCCGACGATGAGTTGGACGCGGGCTACGCTTCTTTTCCGTTCTTGTCCGGTTTAGACGGTGGTAGGACTACATCAGCAGATAATTGGCCGCTCTCGATGAGTTGCTTTACCCATTCTTCCCACTTCTTCTCTTCCCGTGCTTGGCCCTCCGCCTGACCTTGCTCCAAGCCCTGTCTAAACCGGCGGGCTAAATATCTCTCTGAAAGCATTCGCAGCACCTCAACTATGATGACGGTTTCAGCAGCGATTGTGACAACCACCGGCGCCATACTGCGGCTCACGGCCAGAAGAACGGCAACGAAGTTGTCGGTAATATCTCTGTTGGAGACTTCATGCCAGATTACAAGTCCTAAGCATATAGTAATCTGGATGGTAAACAGGATAAAGTAAGTTTCCCGCCAATCGGCCGGTACGCTCCAAATAGCGTCTCGCCGTTCCTCCATTGATTACGGTTCCATCGTCCGCTCCTCAGAATTCGCTCCCTAGTCCGGGTCAATTCTCCTCCCGAAAACATGGAATGGCCCGGTCGGCTTGTAGAACGGGTTGATGTTTCGGTTTTGCCAGTTGAACACTTCTATCGGATTGGACAAGTCCTCAACGTCTCCATGCTTGGCTTCCTCGGAGCCGGGATTTGAGAATTGTCCGTCGGCCGTCAAGAACCAATCATGCTCGGGTGCTTCAAGTCGTATGATTCCGTGCTGATGCATCAGAGCGAATAGTGATCTAAGTCCTCGGCTATCCAGCAGGTAACCGTACGTACGGTGACTTCGAAGAATACCTTGTGCTACCAACTCCTCGGCGGAGAATCGTTGAAGAAACTTACAAATATCTTCGTTCATCGAAAACTCAGGTCTCCACCTAAACGCCTTACGTCTCGAATGTTTGCTCTTAAACAAGTCCCAACCGCCGCAGGTCTTCTTCCGTCCACTGGGTGGCGCGGATTACGCTGGCCAAGGTCTTGCGTTTCAGAGTGTTCCCACCTGAATGGTAGTGAATTACTGTTCTTCGGCGGTCAGGGTGTCGATACACGTGGCTGCCAGTTCGAGTTGCTCGCTCCATTTCGAAACCGTCTCGTTCCAGTGCTCGTATCAACTCTCTTACCGGGGTGTTGCGAAGGAGATGTACTAACCGCCCCATGTCCCTTATAAGGTAATGGCCAAGACGTCTGCGTTAGCAACCTTCGGTCTTGATTCGGTTTCTGGCGGGAGCGGATCTCCGTATTTCAAACTTACATCGAGGTATGCCTTGGCGGCCTCTTGTAAGGCCTCTAGGGTTTCTTCCTTCGTGTAACCCCAGACGGCACACCCGGGCAGGACCGGGATTTCCGCCTCCCAGATTCCGTCCTCTGCATCCTGCTCAACCTCTATCTCGAAAACGTAGGTCTTCATGTCTTTCCCCAACGCTCAACGTCTGAAGAACCCCTGCTAGACAAGCCCCAATCGCCGCAAGTCCTCTTCCGTCCACCGGGTCGCACCAATAACGTTGGCGAGTGTCCTTCTGGTCAGAGTATCTCCACCGGAGTGGTAGTGAATCACGGTGGCTCGTCCATCCGGATGCTTGTAAAAATAACCCCCGGTTCGGCGTGAACGAGTTCGAACGAAGCCGTCGCGCTCAAGAGCTCGTACTACTTCCCGTACCGGTATGTTCCTTAGGAGGTGAACCAATCTCCCGGGATTTCTCATATTGTGATCGCTAGCATCTCACACCTGGCAGCGCCGGCATCGGTTTCCCTTCTCTCCCAAGGCATTGGGTCCCCATCTTCTATCAGGACTTCCAGGTACATCTCAGCATTGTCCTTGATGGCTTCCATCGTCTCTTCTCTGGTGTAGCCCCATGCGTTACATCCGGGTAGCGCAGGAACTATAGCGCTCCAACGCCCGTCCTCTTCCTGCTCGATTTCAACCTCGAAAACATACGTCTTCACGACTTTGCCTCCTGCTTCAACCGTTCTAGGAAAACCGCCAGCTTCATTGCACCCAAGTCTTCCCCGTCCCGCTGGCGCACGGCCACGGCGCCGGCTTCCATTTCACGGTCGCCGACCACCAGCATGTAAGGAATCTTCATCATCTGGGCGTTGCGTATTTTTAGGTTCATACGCTCGCTGCGCCCGTCGACTTCCACCCGGAATCCGGCGCCGGTCAGTGTCCCTTGGACCTGCTGGGCGTATTCCAAGTGCCGGTCGGCAATGGGAATTACCGACGCTTGGACCGGGGCCAGCCATAATGGGAAAGCGCCGCCATAGTGCTCGATTAGCACGCCCAAGAACCGCTCCATGGAGCCCAAGACGGCGCGGTGAACCATGTACGGGCGGCTCCTGCCTCCACCGGCGTCTTGGAAGGTCAGGTCGAACCGTTCCGGCAAGTTGAAGTCGAATTGTACCGTGGTGCACTGCCAGGCCCGGCCCAAGGCGTCGGTGATATTGATGTCGATTTTCGGTCCGTAAAAAGCCCCGCCGCCCTCGTCTACTTCGAAAGCTAAATGCCGTTGTTCCAAGGCCGTGCGCAGGGAGCCGGTGGCGTGGTCCCACATCTCGGGGTCGCCTACGTACTTATCCGGCCGAGTCGACAAGGAAACGCCGTAGTCGGCGAACCCGAAGGCGTCCAGCAGCTCGAAAGTGAGGTCGAGCACTCCGCCCACCTCGGTTTCAACTTGGTCGGGTTGGCAGAAAATGTGAGCGTCGTCCTGGGTAAACCCCCGCACTCGCATTAGCCCGTGGAGCACTCCGCTGCGCTCGTAGCGGTAAACCGTGCCCAGCTCGGCGAAGCGCAGCGGCAACTCCCGGTAGCTGCGCAGCGTCGAGCGGTAAATCATGATGTGGAATGGACAGTTCATCGGCTTTAGAAAGTACTCTTGGTCATCCACCTCCAAGGCGGCGTACATGCTTTCCCGGTAAAAGTCCAAGTGGCCGCTGGTTTGCCATAGCCGGCCCCGTCCGATATGGGGAGAGTAAACGATGTCGTAGCCCCGGCGGTAATGAAGTTCACGCCAATAGTCCTCGATGATCGTTCGGACTTGGCCGCCCTTGGGATGCCACACGATGAGCCCCGGCCCGATTTCTTCGTGGACCGTAAACAGGCCCAGTTGCCGGCCAAGCAGGCGGTGGTCCCGTTTTTCCGCTTCCTCCAGCCGCGCCAGGTGTTCATCCAACTGCTCCCGGCTCTCGAAGGCTGTCCCGTAGATCCGCTGGAGCATGGGCCGGCCCTCGTCGCCCCTCCAGTAGGCACCGGCAACGTTAAGTAGCTTCACCGCCGGGATGTCGCCGGTGTTGCCTACGTGGGGACCCTGGCAGAGGTCTACAAAATCGCCGTGCCGGTAAATAGACAGGGTCTCGGCATCCTGGAGTCCTTCGATGATCTCCAACTTATACGGCTGGTTGGCAAACAGCGACCGTGCTTCTTCCCGTTCGATTTCTTGCCGTTGGAAAGGAAGCCGGGCGGCTATGCTACGGCTCATCAGTTGCTCGATCTGTTCCAGGTCCTCAGGGGTGAAGGGCCGGGGCACATCGAAGTCGTAATAGAAGCCGTCTTGCGTGGGAGGGCCGATGGCAATCTTGGCATCCGGGAAAAGCTGGAGCACCGCCTCGGCCATCACGTGGGCCGCCGAATGGCGCATCCGGTGGCGAAGCGCCAACTCGGGGGTGACTGAATCAACTTCGAGGGTGGCGTGGTCAAGCATGGTCATACCTTATGAACGTTTTTGGGACCGCAGGAAATTGCGATACATTATAACTGATGCGCTCCAGCGAAAGGCGCAGGAATCGTAGTTTAGCGCTAAGCCTATCAGCTAACCCGATGAGCGGGGAATTTTCATGCTAATCAGGATTCACACATCCCTATTTGCTACGAAATGCGACCAGGAAACAACTAAGATTCGGAGGTTGTGTGCATCCTCCGTTTCCGCCTATAATCCCGTCATACATCAGGTAGGTCAGGTGTAGTCGTGAAAATCGAAGTCGGCGAATCCCTAGGCTATTCATATTTGAGGCACGTCAAACAGTGCTGGTTGGTGCAGGCGAATTGGAAAGCCTCCGAACATTGGCCCAAGCACAAGACCGACGATGAGTTGGAAACGATGTTCCTTGCCATGAAGGACAACTTCGACCGTGATGGAAGCGTATTCAAGAAAACGAAGGATGCCGCGCAGCTTTTGAAGCAGGGCGAGATTGATGTCGTTGGGGTGGACCTGAAAGGCAATGTCCATGCCATTGAGGTCGCTTTCCACGAAGGCGGCCTGATTTATGGGAGCGGTCCCGAGACCCGCAATAGGGTACTCAAGAAGTCGTTGCGCACCATGTTGATGCTGAGTGCCTATCACGCCCCGGGAACAAAATTCCATATCTACTTCGCTTCGCCAAAAGTAAATCCCCGCACTCAACAAAAGCTGGAAGGCGTTTTCTGCTCCCTGAAAGCGAAATACCCGGATATAGACTGGAATATCTTAATCAACGCCGACTTCATCAAACAGTTAATGCGACCCACGCTGGAAAAGGGGGACACAGTTGCGGACACTTCCGAGTTGTTCGTACGTGCCGCGAAGTTACTGGGCTTGACAGGTCCTTCCGCGCTTGTCTAGCGCAGGGTTGTTTGTAGCTCCCCGTAGGACAACGAGATGGCGCACCCTTGGGCCAACGTTTTTGTCCTGATCGTCGGCGGTCTCTCCCTGGTGAGCGGGTTTTTCGGGCTTATTGGGGGCTCACCCGACTGGGGGCCCGCCCTCGACATCCACCGCATCTCCGGATTTGCCCTCGTGGCTCTCCTCCTTTGGAAAGGCCGCAATATCCTCATACCGTTGACCAATTGGGGCCGGTGGCGGCGACACCCGGCGCTGTATCTCGGCTCCATAGCAATGCTCGCGCTGCTTCTGACCGCTCTTGGCCTAGGGATAGGCTGGAGCTACGGCGGTTTCTTCACCTACCTCGGATTCAGCGGGGTCAGTTGGCATATATACTTATCTCTGCTTTTGGCTCCATTGGTGGTATGGCATACCTTCTCCCACTCCTGGAGCCTGCGCCCTCGTTTCTGGGTCGAAAGACGCTCTTTTTTGAGACTCGCCGGACTCAGCCTGGCCGGCCTCGCTCTGTGGCGTGTCAGCGAGCTTACGAACCAAGTCTTTGAGCTTCCGGGAGAGGATAGGCGCTTTACCGGGTCATACGAGCGGAGCAGCCTTGCCGGTAACGCCTTTCCAACCACTTCCTGGTTGAACGACGACCCGCAACGGGTTGACCGGGAGGCCTGGCGACTGAAAGTTTCCGGGATGGTGCACCGCGACTTGGACTTAGGGAACCTCTGAACAACGTACAATGCCTGGAAATTTGGGGAATGGCAGGGTGTGAAGGAGGCTTCAACTTCCAAGTCAGGGCTATTTGGCCCTGACTTGGGGCCGGTTTCTCCCCCTTCAGCCCTTGTGTTTGGGGCTTCTCCCCGGTTCCGGGCCCACTCGCCCCTGGGTCAGGCTGCCAGCAGCAACTTTCTCTTCCGCATCAGGTTGGACAGGCCCAGCAGCACCGCCAGCCTTTCGTGGTTCTTGGCCAAGCCCCGGTACCGGACCTTGTCATAGCCGAATATTCGCTTCACGTCGAGAAAAGGGTGTTCCACCTTGGCCCGCACCGATGCCTTGGTCCTTTCCCACCACTCCTCCAAGCCCCCCCGCTCCAGCAGCCTCCGCTTCCCGGGTTCCAGCGCCACCAGCCATTCCACCTCCAACCCCCTGTTCTCCTCCCGTTTCCCCACTCCCGTGTAGCCCGCATCTCCCCACACTCGCCGTTCCTTCCCATGAAGCAGTTCCCCCGCCTGGGTTACGTCATGCACATTGGCTCCAGTGGTTACCAGGCTATGCACCATTCCCGTCTCCGCGTCCACTCCGATGTGTGCCTTCATCCCGAAGTAGTACTGTTTCCCCTTCCGCGTCTGGCGCATCTCCGGGTCTCGTTTCCCCTTCCGATTCTTGGTGGACGATGGCGCCTGGATGATAGTGGCGTCCACGATGGTGCCTTCCTTCAGCGCCATCCCCTGTTCCTCCAGGCAGGCTTTGATCTCTTCAAACAACCCCTGGCCCAACTGATGCTTCTCCAACAGGTGGCGGAAGTGCAATATGGTACTCTCGTCCGGTATGGGTTCCGATAACCTCAGCCCCACGAATTGCTGCACCGACCGGGAGTCGTACAGCAGGTCTTCCATAGCTGGGTCGCTCAGGTTGTGGCACACCTGCACCACGTGAACCCGCAGCATCACCGATAGGGAGTAGGGACGCCGACCCTGGCCCGCCTTGGGGTAGTGGGGCCGAATCACCCCTTCCAGACGCTCCCAGGGAACCAGGGCTCCCAACCGATCCAGGAACTCTTCTCGACGGGTCCTGCGACGCTTATGCTGAAAGTCCAGGTCTGAGAAGCTGGGTTGCTCAAGCATGGCGGTTACCTCGGTCAGACGCTTTTTCCTCAGTATCCCATATTCCACCCCATTTATTCAGAGGTTCCTTAAAGTGGGCTGATCTGACCCGCGGCCGTGAGAAGCTCACCGCCACTCTGGACTGCACCGGGGGTTGGTATTCCACTCAGGAATGGGAAGGAACACCCCTAAGGGAGGTGTTAGAGACCGCTGGAGTGGAGGCTGACGCAGGCAGCGTCACCGTCCGCTCCGTGACTGGCTACCAACGAAGGTTCTCGCTGAAAGAGGCCGACGGGTATCTGTTGGCCTCTCATATCAGCGGTGAACCGATCTCTCATGGGCATGGCTTCCCGGTGCGGTTGGTAGCCCCTGGCAAACGCGGTTTCGAATGGGTCAAGTGGGTGGATTCCATCCACTTAAACGACACTGGGAAATGGTGGCAGCCGCCTTTCCCCCTAACGTGATCCGCGCCCAGCGTAAACCCCACACTAGCAACCCCACGCCGTCGCGACGGCTGTATTAACCTCGCAGCCAGTCCTCAACGGCGCTAAAGGCTGCCGGAGTTCATCATCGCTTAACTTGATTTGGGGAATCGGGGATGATGGCCCTATAATGGATTAGTCCCTTACGGTTTGACCAACGACAACACGAAGGACTGCCTATGGCAACCAAAGAAGACTTGGAAAAGTTCGTCACTCAGGTTACTCTCCCAAAGGACTTTAGCGAGTTTTGGGAGGGAGTCATGGCCGAGGCGGCCCAGGTTCCCCTGGAACCTCGTATCTCGCCGGAGCCAATCCGTTCCAACCAACAGGTCCGGGTATCTCAGGCTACTTACCGCAGCCTGGGAGGGCTTGAGGTATCCACTTGGTACTGTGTGCCCGTCGAGGGAGAGGGCCCTTTTCCGGCCATTATAGTGTTCCCGGGATACAAGTCTGAGCCTGCGTTGCGCCGGGAGTGGGGCGGGAAGGGAGTCATCACCCTGAGCGTAGCCGTTCGGGGCAAACTGCGAAGCAACTCCCGGTTCAACCCCGGCTATCCCGGTCTGCTGACTCATGGCATAGAGGGCCGGGATACCTACGGTTACCGGGGGGTCATCGCTGACTGTGCCCGCAGCGTGGACTTCCTCCTCTCCCGGCCGGAAGTGGACTCTCAACGAATTTTCGCTTGCGGCATCAGCCAGGGAGGAGGGTTGACCCTGATTACCACCGCCCTTCGCCCGGAGATAAAGGGCGGCGTCTCCGGGTACCCCTTCCTGTGTTGTTTCCCGGAATCCATGAATATGCTCCGCTCCTACCCCTACGATGAGTTGACCTGTTACGCCCGGGCCAACCCGCAGCGGGTCCCTCAAATGCTTGAAACCCTCCGGTACTACGACGCGGTGAACTTCGCCGGCTGGATCAAGTGTCCCATGGCGGTAGGCATAGGCTTGGAGGATGAGGTCTGCCCGCCCGAAACCAGTTACGCCGCATACACCGCTTTGAGCGGGCCAAAGGAACTGTGGTTGTTTCCAGGCTCAGGCCACGGCAACGCCCACGAATATCCGGGCAAGGAGTCGGACTGGCTGGAGCGGCAGATTCAGATTTCCCAGGCTCAGGGGGTGTCGGGATGACGTCGGCGCAACGTTCATTCGATGCTTTTTGGGACTCGGTGGACCGGGACCCGGCGTCCGTTCCCCTGGACGTGGCTCTGGAACGGGACGCGTTCTATTCCCAGCCTGAGTGGGACGTGTACCGAATGCGGTATAGCGGACTGGACGGTTACAGGTTGTTTGCCTGGCTGTCGATCCCCAAGAGTTATAGGGGGGCAAAGGTCCCGGCTGTAGTGCGAATGCCCGATTATGCCAGCGTCCATGACTTGATTTACACTCCTTTACGTCACCATGCGTTGGTGATGAATGCAACCCACCGAGGGCAAAGAAACAGCGATGAACCCTTCCAAGCTAGGTACCCTGGGTTGCTAACCGAGGGGGTCGAGGGATCAGAGACCTACATGATACGGTTGGCTTGGGCCGACGCACTGCGCGGCGTTGACGCTGTGCTGAACCAAGGAGAAACCGAGGTCGGCCCGCTGGCCCTGATGGGCTCCGGCCTTGGGGCCAGCCTAGCCCTTGCCGCTGCGGCCCGGCGGCCGGTGGTAAAAGCAGTGGCTGCCGACACTCCCTTGGCCTTGGGCAATGCGGCGGCGCTGCAAGACGGTCTGGCTTATCCTCTGGCAGAGATCGATGACTACTTGCGATTGAACCCCCGGCATCGGGACGCTGTGTTGGCCAGCACCTCACCTCTTGATCCGGTAAAGATTGCTCCGCGGGTAGGCTCGGCGGTACTGCTCAGTCTGGGTAAGAGGGACCGGGGCCAGTGTCCCGTTGCTATGGGAGAAGAGTTGGCGGCCCATCTGCCGCAATGCGATTTGCGGCTGTACGACGGCGCCAGCGAAGGAGGCGGCCACGAGCACGCTCTGGTCCGGGAAAGCTGGTTGAAGCAACAACTGGCGATTGGCTGACCTCCCCTGAGAATCACAGTGAACTAAAGGCGCGAAGGACTTGTCAGTTAATTGACCTTCATCTAAGGAGTTGGCAAGGGAGAAGGATGGAACAGCTAAGACAAAACATGCAAGGGATTTTCCAGAAGATCGAATCCGTTGTGGGACGTCTTTGACTTGGCGGATAAAGAAAAATCGATAGCCCTATTGGAAAGCGAGGCCGCCAGCCCCGGCTTCTGGGATGATTCCAGGCAAGCCCAACGAAAAATGCGGCGGTTGGGCCGGCTCAAAGATACCGTGGCGCTATGGACCGACCTGATGTCTCGAGCCCAAAACTTGCTGGACCTGGTGGACTTGGCGCTGGAGGAACAGGACGACTCCCTAGCGGAGCAAATGGAAACCGAGGCCGGCGAACTCTCCCGCATCCTGGACCGGGAGGAGATTAACCTGACTCTATCCGGCCCTTACGACGACAGGTCGGCCATCGTTACGATACAAGCCGGAGCCGGCGGCACCGATTCCCAAGACTGGGCGGAAATGCTGCTGCGGATGTATCTCCGATGGGCCGAGACCCAGGCGCGTCCGGTCCAAGTGATGGACCTGTCTTATGGCGAGGAAGCGGGACTCCGCAGCGGCACCCTGGAAGTGGGCGGTGATTACGCCTGCGGTTATTTAAGCGCAGAAAGGGGAACACACCGGCTGGTGCGCTTATCCCCCTTCGACCCCAATCACCTGCGCCACACTTCCTTCGCCGCAGTGGAGGTAATACCGGCGGCTGAAGAGGGGTTCGAGGTGAGCGTGCGGCCGGAAGACGTTAAGATGGATTTTTTCAGGGCCAGTGGTCCGGGAGGGCAGAACGTCCAGAAAGTAGCCTCTGCGGTCCGGTTGACCCACGTCCCTACAGGCATCGTGATAACCTGCCAGAACGAGCGCTCCCAACACCAAAACCGGGAGTTCGCAATGCGCATCCTGCGGGCAAGACTTCTGTCCCGACAGAACGAAGAACGGGCGGAAGAGTTAGCCAAGCTGAGGGGTGAGCGAGTGTCGCCGGAGTGGGGCAACCAAATACGGAGCTACGTTTTACATCCCTACAAGTCGGTAAAAGACCATCGCAGCAATCACCAGAGCCCCAACCCGGAGCGGGTGCTCAATGGGGACATAGGCGAATTCATCGAAGCGTATTTATTGACAACGGTTGGTAAAGAAACGGCGTAGGGAAAATTAGTCAGCAATTGCCTAGAATGTGCCCCATGCGGGCTCTTTTAGTGCGCAGGTAGGTGCGGTTCTCGTCGGTTACCGACGCTTCCACCGGCACCCTCTCCACGATGTCCAGGTCAAACCCGGAAAGGCCCATCACTTTCCGGGGGTTATTGGTTAGCAGACGGAGCTTGTGGACACCCAGGTCTTGTAGTATCTGGGCCCCGGCGCCGTAGTGACGCAGGTCTGGATCGAACCCCAGGCTTGTATTGGCGTCAACTGTATCCAACCCATTATCTTGTAACGAGTATGCTTTTATTTTGTTATGCAGCCCGATGCCCCGCCCCTCTTGCCTCATGTAGAGAAATATTCCCGCGCCTTCCTGACCCAGGATCTTGAGAGACAACTCAATTTGCTCCCCGCAATCGCAGCGGACACTGCCGAATACGTCCCCAGTCAGGCACTCGCTGTGGATACGGACCAGCACCGGTTGCTCACTGTTCCAATCGCCGATAGTCAGCGCAATATGCTCCCCCGAATCCACGGTGCTTCGGTAGGCAATGGCGGTAAAATTACCGTACTTGGTGGGTAAGCGGGCTTCAGCGACCCGTTCAATCAGCCGCTCGGAGCGTCGGCGGTGAGCGATTATCTGGGCAATGCTCAGAATTTTGAGGCCGTGGTGTTGGGAAAAGGTCTCCAGTTCGGGTAGCCGGGACATACTGCCGTCTTCGCTCATGATCTCACAAACGATCCCGGCAGGATACAGCCCGGCCATTCTGCAGAGGTCTATTATAGCCTCGGTATGGCCGGCTCGGGCCAGAACGCCGCCGGGGTTGTAGCGCAAAGGAAACAAGTGGCCGGGGCGGGAAAAGTCTTCAGGACGGGTTTGGGGGTCGATCATAGCCTGGATGCTGGCGGCCCGGTCGCCGGCCGATATGCCGGTTGTGGTGCCCTTGTTGTAGTCTACTGAAACAGTAAAGGCCGTCTGGTGCATGCTGGTGGCGTTTTGGCCGGTCATCAAGGGTATTTCCAGTTCGTCCAGCCGCTCACCCATAACCGGCATGCAAAGCAGGCCGCGGGCCTGGGTAACGACGAAATTGACCGCATCCGGCGTTACCATCTGGGCGGGCATAACCAGGTCACCCTCGTTCTCCCGTTGCTCATCGTCGACGACGACGACGAACTTGCCCGCTTTGAGGTCGTCCAAGGCTTCCTCTAGGCTACACAGAGGCATAAATGTACCCTTCCCTCAGGCAAATCTTGCTGGCCTGCCGGCTATCTGGCCAACAAGCTCTCCACATACTTGGCCAGCACATCCGCTTCCAGGTTAACTCGGTCGCCCGGCGCCTTGTCCTTCAGGGCCGTATTGGCTAATGTGTACGGTATCAACGATAGAGTGAAGGATGAAGCACCTTTTTTTACCACGGTTAAACTGATCCCGTCAACAGTAATAAACCCTTTCTCCACGACATATGGCATCAGCCGCTTGGGGCAGGAGACCCTTAGTATGATGCTGTCGCCTTCCGGTTTGTTGGAGACAATCCGGCCGGTGCCGTCCACATGCCCCTGCACAATGTGGCCTCCCAAGCGGTCGTTGACCGCCAACGGTCTTTCCAGGTTGACGCCATGCCCCGCCTTCAGGTTGGAGAAAGAGGTGCGCCGGAGCGTCTCGGGCGAAAGTTCGACACAAAACTCCCCGTCGTCCCGGCTCACTACGGTGAGGCATGCCCCGTTGAGAGCAATGCTGTCGCCCAGCTTCATCCCGTCCATCACCGTGCTGGCCCGGAGGCTCAGACGAGGGCCTATCAGGCTGGCCACTACGCCCACTTCTTCCACTATACCGGTAAACACCTTTAGCCTCCCGCTTACGGATAGCCTACAAACAACCAGTCCGGGCCGATTCCCCGCATACTCACTCGCTCTAATTTCAAAGCCTGGGCCATATATTCCACTCCGCGTCCTTCTACCGGTGAGGCGGCCGCACTTCCCCCGACGACCACCGGGGCAATGAAGGCGGACACCTTGTCCACCAAGCTATGGTCAAACAACGATCCAAGCAATGCGCCGCCTCCCTCCACCAGCAAGCTTACCACGTCGCGGCGGCCTAACTCCACAAGCAAAGCCTCCGTGCTGACGCGCCCATCGCCGCCGGCCGGCAAGGCAAGCACCTCCGCTCCCGACCGGATAAGCTGGTCGATACGGCTTTTGGGAGACTGCCCGGTGGTTGCGATCAAAGTAGTCCCCGGCTGCCGCAGAATGCGGGCGGTGGAAGGCGTCCGGCAACGGCTGTCCACCACCACACGCAGCGGCTGACGGGGGAGAGGGTCGCCTTGAGGGTCCCGGGCGGTCAATTGAGGGTCGTCGGCCAGCACGGTGTTAATCCCGACCAGCACGGCGTCAGACTCCCGGCGCATTTGCTGGACCCGGTTTCGGGATTCCACCCCGGTGACCCACTTGGAGTCCCCGGTGGTGGTGGCGATTTTGCCGTCCAAGCTCATGGCGAACTTGACGTTTACAAATGGGACCTTGGTCTTGATGTGCTTGGCGAAGGCTTCATAAAGCTGCTGGGCCGCTTCGGACTCTTCACCCACGGATACTTCGATGCCGGCGGACTTCAACTCGGCGCAGCCTTTACCGGCGACCCGTGGATTGGGGTCGATGGCGGCGACTTTGACCCGAGCTATACCTGCGTCTATGATCTTCTTAGTGCAGGGCGGAGTGCGTCCAAAAGTACAGCAAGGCTCCAGAGTGGTGTAAAGAGTCGAGTCCTGAGCCTCGTTGCCGGCCTGTTGCAATGCGTTTATCTCAGCGTGATTTTGCCCAGGCGGCGAGGTGGCGCCCCAGCCGATCTCCACTCCGTTTTTCACCACCACCGTGCCTACGGAGGGATTTGGACTGGTGGTGCCAAGCACGCTTCGGGCTAGCTCCAGGGCCCTTTCCATGTGGGTCATGTTTGGTTCCGGCCTTGTTACAGCACCGATGGCACGGTCCAATCATATAGGACCATGCTACTTCACATAAGTTATTAGAAGCCGTGATAACAGTAGGGGAATTGTATCAACCAACTTGTCCTGCTGCAAGATGCGCGGCATTCCGCGCAGGGCCCTTTCATTCTCGGAAAATGTCATTCTGAGCCGTAGGCGAAGAATCTAAAACTCTTCAGCGAGAATGCGATTTGAGTATCTAAGAAAGAGAATACAGGCAAGACCTTTAGACCCTGAGTCCGCCACAGGCGGACTCAGGGTGACGATCGAAAGACCCTGGTATGCCGCGGCCCAGATTCTGCAATTTGACTGACAAAGCAGTGCTACGATTAGGGCTCTGCAATTAAGAAGGCGGGTTCTTCAATATCGAATGCGGCTCGAAGACTCACTACTACATCCAATTCTCCCGCCAAAACCGGTGTAGACGCATCCCATTGAGCAAGAGCCGCGCTCTCAGCGAAGACCGCCGTGGGTCTGCCGCCGGTCTCGGTGATGAAGAGTAGTTGCCCCAATTGTACGCCGGCTAGATCGGCTACCTGAGCGGCTTTCCTCTTCAAATCCTCAATCGCTAGGGCCCGGGCTTGGTCTCGTAGCTCTTCGGTGTCTTCGATGGTGAAGCTCACCCCCTGGAACCGGATTAAGTCGCC
This sequence comes from Dehalococcoidia bacterium, assembly GCA_965197565.1. Taxonomy (GTDB): domain Bacteria; phylum Chloroflexota; class Dehalococcoidia; order Lucifugimonadales; family UBA3495. The sequence goes on along the minus strand of CBDANK010000002.1, from coordinate 76,429 downwards.
TCCCGCCTCGATAACCCTGTCTATAACCTCACTTAGGGAATCTAGGTCTCGGACTCTAACCGTAAGCTGGTTTGTGACCTCGAAACCTACGATCACCCGTTCCCTCTCAACGATACATTCCTGGTCTGACGCGCCTAGAGAGCCGGATTGGGATTCCGACTCGGACCCTTCGAGCTCGTCGGGGCTTGAGCATTTGGTAACCTCAAGGGTTGTGTAACGGGGATTGATGTTAAAGGACCTTGTCTGTATGTCCCGGTCCGCCACGGCCTGAGCCCTTAGAACCTCGACCACCGCAGCCATCTGCGAGGCTGCGTTGCTGCGGGCCTCTGCTACAGTGTCGGCCAATGCTTCGACTCCCAGGCTCAGGACCGCTAAATCTGGTTCAGCACTGACCTGCCCCTGCCCATTGACCCAGATTCCGGCGCTGCTGCTGGTTTTAGGATTGTCGGCCCCGTCAACTAGCCCTGTGCCGAGTTGGAAGCGTAAGAGGTCTAACAACTCCGCAGATGGCCCTTGCTGGTCCGCTGTCGTATTATCGGGCGAGGCTGTTGCGGCATCGGAGCCGCAGGCCGCCAGCGCCAATATCCCCAACCCCGCCAGCAAGACCAATAGTTGAAACTTTCTCCTGATGATAGTCCGGACCATGCCTCCCTCCTGTAGTTGATCGATTAAGTATTAACTTAACATTAAGACGAGATACTCTCGGGAAAAGTTCCCCAAAGAAAATCTAACCCAGGGCTTTAATGAGGTAACAGGTGAAGTTGTCCATATTTTAAAGCAAAAGGGTTAACTCGTCCTCAACCTCTTGGTCAGTAACCTTTGCGTAACTGGTCGCTCAACTTGTCATTCCGACCGGAGGGAGGAATCTAAGGCGTTGCGCCAGAGTCGCCGCGTCGGTCCAACTACGGACCTAGTGCTTGATGACATAGGTTTGAGATTCCTCACGGAGTTTATCCTGAGCGCAGCCGAAGGGCTTCGCTGCGTTCGGAATGACAGGGGTGGGGGTTATGCAAAGGTCTCTTGGTCAGTGGAAACCAGGGTGAGATGTTCACTAGATGCGGCCAGCGCCTCGGAAAAGCTTCCCTTTGAATGCGAAAGCCGCCAGGAAGACGAGACCCAAAGCGCCTGCAATCCCTTCCAGGACCCGCCAGAACAAAGCAGTCCCCTTCGCTGTGGCGACCGGGACCCCTCCGGCCTCAGACCCCCCCACGGGTGTGCGTGCGTCAGCCCCCGAGGAAGCGGCTTGCTCCTGAGATTCCGCTGAAAGCTGCTTGGATAATGATTCCGGCTCGTATGGTTCGTCGGATAGTTCAATTGAGGATGTTAAGTCCCCGGCTTCCACGCTGTATGCCGTCAGGGCCTCCTCCGGGCCGCCGGCCTTCTCCACGGAGGCCATAGCGACTTCCGCCGGTTGGCCAAGTTCATCGTCAGCGGATGGAGCAGCAGCTTCCATGGCCGCGGGTGCGATAGGTGCTGGCGGCTGCCCGCCTCGTGCCGAGAATTGGAAGCTGTCCGCTACGTCCTCATCTCTAACCGCCGTAAATGCCGCGGCCGCCTCTCCGTCTGCGGTCGGCTCGTCTGGGGCCAGCAGACCTGCGGTGTCCCCATAGACCAGTACAGCCAATAGGATGGCCGCCACCGACGCCGCTCCGGCGTAGACCCATCGGGGTACCCTGGCCGGAGAGAGCGGACGGGGACGGACCGGTTCGGGTGGAGGGGCGGACATGGTGAAGCTTCGGTCAGGGGCTTCTATAGGCAGGTCCTTGAGGAGCATAACGGTAGTCCTGTGAGACTCTAGCTCCTCCCGGCATACGCCGCAGGCCGTCAACTGCCGGTCCAAACGAGCTAGGGTCGGCCCCCCCAAGCGGCCGTCTAGGTATTCGCTTAGCGTTTCAGCCTTAATGTGTCGATGTTTGCGTTTGATGGTCCACATGGTTTTACTGATTACGACGGAACCGGCTAGGCAACAGTTCCCCTGTTCCTTGCAGCGAGTCACGGAGTCCTTGGCGCCCCCGGCTGACTCTGGATTTGACCGTGCCAAGGGAGCACCCCATCACCTGGGCGGCTTCCTCGTAGCTCAATCCTTGGACATCGACCAGAAGCACAGCTAGGCGGCGTTCCTCGGGAAGAGAGTTGAGACCCGCTTGGATGGCGCGGTTCAACTCTCTCCGTTCGGCGTACTCTTCCGGGGATTCCAGAGTTGAACGTAAATCGGCCGCGCTTGGAGCAGTTTCTTGCTCTTCCGGACCAGTAGGCAGGGGGTCAAGAGGCACCGTTGGGCGGGCCCGCCGGGCCCGTAGCATGTCCCGGCACGCATTGGCCGCAATTCGCATAAGCCAGGCTTGGAGATTGTCCCCGCGAAATTGATTAAAAGCCCGGTATCCGGACAGGAAACTTTCCTGGGTAGCATCTTCGGCCAAGGCCCAATCGCCCAGCATACGGAGGGCCAGGTTATAAGTTTGGGCTTGGAAGCCCTCGATAATGCAATTGTAGCAACTGGAACGCCCAGAACGGTCCTGGACCGGCAGTGTCGTATGGCCGGCGCAGTTGAATGTCTCCCTAAACAAATTTCAAATTCCTAACCCCTTATGGGGGTGGGTCCTTGGGCCGGGAAGGCTTGGCCACGGGTCTTTCGTCAGAGCCGCTGGAAAACGCCGGGAACTCCGGTGTTGCCGCACTGGGCATAATGCCAGGGTACATCATTGTGGAGACAACAAACTCCTGTCCAGGGACCGGATAACCCCGCCAGGGCGATTGCAAAGTTGTCCCCTCTCCCTTTGGGAGAGGGCCGTTCCCGGTGTAGCAGCCATGTTTGGTGTGAAGGCTTCCCCCTCATCCTAACCTTCTCCCCAGGGGAGAAGGGACTTTGCAATCGTCCTGTAACCCCGCAGGGCAACAGTTCAGGACCAATATTCGTTTGATATACTGCTGCGGATGGACTTTGCCAAGAACAAGCAGGCCGGAGGGCTGTTCGATGGAATCGCGTCGCGCTATGACTTGCTCTCCCAGCTATTTTCATTCTTTCAAACTGGGTCGTGGAGGCGATTCTTACTCTCCCGCCTTCAAGTGGGCCCTGGAGATATTGTATTAGATATTTGTACCGGGACCGCCGGTGTAGCTGTGGATATTGCTGGCGCCTCCCGGGCCAGGGTGGTGGGGGTGGACCTCAGCCAAGGCATGTTGCGGCTGGGACAGGAGAATGTGGCCAAAGCCGGACTGCGAGGTAATGTTGCGCTGCTGTTGGGCAGGGCCGAGGCCCTGGCTTTCTCCGACGGCTCTTTCGACGCGGTCTGCTTTACTTATTTGTTTCGATACGTGGACGATCCACGAACGACCCTTGGCGAAATTGTCCGGGTGCTAAAACCGGGCGGCAGCCTGGTTTCCCTGGAATTTGGGGTGCCGCGGAACTTGCTAGCCCGGACCCTTTGGAATGCCTATACCAGGCTGGTCCTTCCTCTGGCTACCTGCTGGATGTCCCCCGGATGGCGGCGTCTGGGCGTCTTTCTTAGCCCCAGCATTGTGGGATTCTATCGCTCATACTCCATTGAGGATATCAGCCGCATGTGGCTGGACTGGGGTATCTTGGACGTCCAGGTCAAGACACTGTCTTGGGGCGGAGGTGTGGTGATGTGGGGCACCAAGAGCGCCGGAAGTGTTGGTCCTGGCTAGTATGGTATGGGCGGTTCAGAGGTTCATCGCTGAGCTAACCGTGATATTCCCCTATATGCTCCCCATGGTGGAATGGGATTTCTTGGGGAGAAAACGCCGGTGAAAGCTGGGAACACCCCCGCGTTTTACGCGATGGGTACCGGCAGTGGATGGAAAGACTACTTCAATCTGCTGCACCTGCCCTATACCTTGTGGCACTTGAGCTACGTGGTTTTGGGAGCGGCGATAGCTCCTGAGATTCACTTGGACCGGTTACTGCTTACTTTGCTGGGGTTTTTCCTGGCGGTCGGCGTTGGCGCTCACGCCTTGGACGAACTGAACGGCCGGCCACTGGGCACCCGCATACCCAAGCCGGTCCTGATTGGGCTGGGCATTGTGCCGTTGTGCGGCGCCATCGCCTTGGGTGGAACGGCCGCAGTGGTAGCAACCGTGTGGGTCCTTCCCTTTGTGGCTTTTGGCGGATTCATAGTAATAGCCTACAACCTGGGCCTGTGGAACGACAGATTCCACTCGGATTTCTGGTTCGCTTTCGCTTGGGGCGCTTTCCCCGCCCTTACCTCATATTGGATCAATTCTCCGGCTATGACGGCTTCCGCAGCGTTGCTGGCTATAGGATGTTTCCTACTTAGCCTGGCCCAGAGGGTTCTCAGCACCCAGGTTAGGACCGTCAGGCGAAAAGCCCTGAGCATAGAGGGCTCGATGCGGATGGCCGATGGCAGCAGTGTGAGCCTGGACGTTTCCAGGATAATTTCCGCGCCGGAAAAAGCTCTGCTGCTCTTGAGCCTGGCGATGATGGCATTCTCGGGAAGCCTTGCCGCTTTCCGGTTGTGACCGCTTTTGCTGGGAGCCTGGCCGCACCTTCATGTTAGAATATATTCTTCTCTGAGTCTCACCGTCGTAAGAACCGCGAGCAGCATATGCAGTTGCGCGACCTCCCCAGTGTGGACAGCGTCATGGGCACCGAAACAGTGGCTGGGATAGTTGACAACTACAGCCGGGAATGGGTGGTCGGCCTGGTGCGCTTGGAGTTGGCACAGGCCAGGGAGCGGGTCCGCAATGGGGCCGCGGCTCCGACGGCTTTGGAACTGGCTGAGTCGGTCTTTGGGCTCGTCCAATCGGGAGTCCGCGTCGAGCCGAGCCGCGTTATCAATGCTACCGGTGTCATCATCCACACCAATCTGGGTAGAGCGCCGCTAAGCCGGGCCGCCAACGAGGCTATGATGCAGGCCGCTTCGGGCTATACTAACCTGGAGTTGGACTTGGTCAGTGGAAGGCGCGGCTCCCGTCAGTCTCATCTCCAATCTCTCTTGCGCCAGTTGACCGGGGCGGAGGCGGCGCTGGCGGTTAACAACAACGCTTCGGCGCTTTTGCTTGGTTTATCGGCCCTGGCCGCTGGCGGGGAGGTTGTCGTTTCCAGGGGAGAGGCGGTGGAGATTGGCGGAGGTTTCAGGATTCCCGACGTGCTCCGCCAGGGAGGCGGTACTCTGGTGGATGTGGGCACCACCAACCGGACCTATATCCGGGACTACGAACAAGCGATAAGCGAAAATACCGCGGCCTTGCTCAAAGTCCACGCCAGCAACTTCCGGGTGGAGGGTTTCACCGCTTCAGTTGAGGTCTCAGAACTTGCCGAGTTGGGACAGAAGCTAGGCGTCCCCGTGCTGCACGACGTGGGCAGCGGTTCCCTATTGCCGACCCAAAGATATGGCTTGGCCCATGAACCGATGCCCCAAGAGAGCGTCTCTGCCGGGTCCGGCTTGGTCTTCTTTTCCGGTGACAAGTTGCTGGGCGGGCCGCAGGCGGGGATAGTTGTGGGGAAAAGGGAGCTAGTGTCCGAGCTGGAACGTCATCCGCTGGCTCGGGCTGTGAGGATTGACAAGCTTAGCCTTGCGGCCTTAACGGCCACGTTGCTGCACTACCTCAGGGAAGATGCGGAGCAGGAGATTCCCATCTGGCGGATGATTAGCGCTTCTGCCGAATCAATCAAAGACCGGGCCCAGCGGTGGCGGGAGCAGTTAGGCCGGAACACCGGCGTGGAGCTAAAGCCGTCCCGGTCGGCCGTGGGCGGGGGAAGCCTTCCCGGCGAGACTCTGCCGACCTGGGTCTTGGCTCTGAATTGCGGCGATGGCCAAGGAGGACCGGAGGGAGTTATGGAAAGGCTGCGGCGGGCGGCCCCCCCCGTGGTGGCCCGCGTCGAGGATGACCAAGTGATGCTGGACCCTAGAACAGTGCTTCCGGAAGAGGAAGAAGCCATGCTGGAGACTCTCCGAGCGGCATTGGAGGGAACGTGACCGATTATCTGCTGGTGCACGGCGCGGGACAAGGAGCATGGAGTTGGGGAGCTGTCTGGGGCTATTTAACCGCGCCTGTGGAACATCCGCCGCGGCTTTATGTGCCCCGCCGGGCCAACCGGGTGTATCCCCTAGACCTACCGGGCCACGGCGCCGACGCCGATGGCGATACTGCCGAAGTCCGGTTGGAGGAGTGTGTCCACGCCATCACCCGGGCTGTGGAGCGAGAGGGCTTGAAGGATCTGGTATTAGTCGGTCACGGGTTTGCTGGAGGGTTGGTGCTTCAAGCGGCGGGCCAACTCCCGCAGCCGCCAAAACGCTTGGTTTTGATCGCTGGAATAGTTCCGGTGAGCCAGCAGTCTATGCTAAGTGCTTTGCCGCCTCTTACTAGAGGGGTCTTTCGCCTGATGGCGGTCCTCAGCCGCCTTTCACGGCGGGAATTCCGGATGCCTCCCTCTGTTATCGGCCATCTCTTGTGCAATGGCATGGAGCCAATGGAAGTAGTCCAAATCCTCGCGTTCTTTGGTGCTTTACCGACCAGGGTCCTGACTGCCAGGCTATCCCTTGGCGATGGTCCGCCGCCCTGTCCGGTAACCTACGTGGTTTTGACCAGAGATAAGTTGGTGCCGCCGGATTTCCAGGAACGAATGGCTCAGAGAGTTCCCGGCGTCGACCTTATCCCGGTGGATTCATGCCACCAGGTGTCTCTGGATAAACCCAAGGAGCTGTCCGAGATATTGCTGTCTTATGCCTGAGCGGCGGTGTGGGTGTTTAATCAGCTATCTCGTAAGGGTGATTCGACAAGCTCACGACGAAGAGTTGGCGTCCAAACCCCGCTCGTCCTGAGCCTGTCGAAGGACCGTGCCTCACGGCGGATGCTGCGTCGAGACGGTTTCCTAGTGAACGTGGCCGTGCTCCGGTTCCGGTTCCTCGGCTTGGGTAATGAGCGACTCAGTCGTCAATATCATACCCGCCACGCTGCCGGCGTTCTCCAAGGCCTTTCGTGAAACCTTTGCTGGGTCGATGATCCCTCTTTCCATCATGTCGCAGAATTCGTTGCTTTGCGCATCGTAGCCGTAATTGGCCGTCGCGCTGTTGCGGACCGTGTCAAGCACTACCGGACCATCCTGCCCGGCATTGGAGGCTATGATCCTCATGGGTTCTTCCAGCGCCAGCTTCATGATTGACGTGGCGACTGCCTCGTCTCCCCGGAGGTCCAGGTTGTCCAAGGCAGACAAAGCCCTAACGTAGGCTACACCACCCCCGGCGACTACCCCTTCTTCCGCAGCGGCCCTAGTGGAGGCCAGAGCATCTTCCACACGCTGCTTAAGCTCCTTAAGCTCCGGTTCGGTGGGCGCTCCCACTTTAATTACGGCAACACCCCCGGACAGCTTAGCCAAGCGCTCTTGGAGCTTTTCTTTGTCGTATTCGGAGGTGGTTTCCTCTATCTGGACCTTGATCTGCTCCTCTCTGGCTTTGATCATATCCGGAGAGCCTTTGCCTTCGACTATGGTGGTCTTGTCTTTGGTGGTTTCCACCCGTCTGGCTTGACCCAAGTCCGCCACCGTGGCCGAATCGAGCCTGCGGCCTTGCTCTTCGGAAATCACTTGGGCACCGCTAAGAATAGCGATATCCTCCAGCATGGCTTTACGCCGGTCGCCAAAGCCAGGGGCTTTGATTGCCAAGCAGTTTAGGGTTCCTCGAAGTTTGTTTACCACCATCACCGCTAGGGCTTCGCCCTCCACGTCCTCTCCGATAATCACCAGGTTCTTGGTCACTTGCACTACTTGTTCCAAGAGGGGCACCAAGTCGGCGACCACGGAGATCTTTTTGTCGGTAACCAGGATATAAGGGTCCTCTAAATGGGCTTCCATGCGTTGGGGATTGGTTACGAAGTAAGGGCTAATATAGCCGCGGTCGAAATTCATTCCTTCGACGTATTCGGTTTCCGAATTAATGCCTTTGCCTTCCTCCACGGTGATGACGCCGGCGGGGCCGACCTTGTCCAATATGTCTCCCAGTAGCTCTCCGATCTCAGTGTTGTTAGCGGATATGGAAGCCACCTGTACCAGTTGGTCGCGGCCTTCAATAGAGATTGCGAATTTTTGCAGTTCCTCCACTACCGCCGCCACGCATTTGTCGATGCCTCGTTTAATTGCCATGGCGTCGGCCCCCGCAGCCAGGTTTTTCATCCCCTGCTTCACTATCATGTGGGCCAATACTGTGGCGGTCGTGGTGCCGTCTCCGGCCGTCTCGTTGGTCTTGTTTGCGGCTTCCTTGAGTAGTTGGGCCCCCATGTTCTCAAAGGAGTTGGGCAGGTCTACCTCTTTCACAATAACTGCGCCGTCGTTGGTCACCACCGGGGCACCCCACTTTTTTTCCACGACTACGTTTTGGCCCTTGGGACCTAGGGTTAAGCGCACCGTGTCGGCGACTATGTCAATGCCCCGCAGCAGTGCCGCATGGGCCACTTCTTCCGTTGCTATCTCTTTTGCTGGCATACTGTCGTTACCTCCTAGGCAACTGAATATATTTTGACTAAGAAATCTTGGAATGAATCCGGCTTGCCGATTTTATAACGCTGATTAATGCCTTCTCCCGGCTAACCTCAACCCCACCGGCCGCTTTACTTCTAGGGCCGGCCAATAGACCCGCGACTCCAAAGCTGTCCACTAACTGCGGAGAAAGAAATCTTATGCAGTATAAGAATAAATGGGACTGGTGCAACGGTCAAGAGACCGGACCGCCCTGCGGCATATCGGAACGTCCATTAAGTCGGCGGTGTGCTAGACTGACACTATGACTTACGTTGCTGATCTTCATCTGCACTCTCCCTTTGCCTACGCTTGCAGTAAGAACTTGACCCTGGAACGCCTCTCCGCTGGGGCCAAGGCAAAAGGCATCCATCTCCTAGCCAGTGGAGATTTTACTCATCCCGCGTGGCGTGAAGAGTTGGGTCGAAAGCTCACGCCTAGCGGGTCAGGTCTTTACACTTACAACGGCGTACAATTTATTCTGGGCACAGAGGTGAACTGCGTTTATTCCCAAGGAGGCAAGGGCAGAAGGGTACACATGCTGCTCTTGGCCCCTGACTTCGACACGGTGGACCGCGTCACCCTGGCTCTGACCAGGGTGAAAAACAACCTGGAATTGGATGGCCGCCCTACCTTGGGTCTATCCGCTCGAGACTTCACCGCTTTGGCCTTGGACGCCAACCCGGATTGCATTGTCATCCCGGCCCACGTTTGGACTCCGTGGTACGGCGTGTTCGGCTCCAAAACCGGATTCGACCGCTTGGAAGAGTGCTTCCAGGACATGACCCCCCAAATCCATGCTGTTGAAACCGGGTTGTCCAGCGACCCTGCGATGATCTGGCCCATTCCCTGGTTGGCCGACAAGACCATTGTATCCTTCTCCGACGCCCACTCTCCCGCCAAGCTGGGCCGCGAGCTTACCGTCTTTGAAGGGGAGTTGAGCTATGAGGGCTTGGCCGAATCATTGGCCCAACAGGCGGTTGCTTATACAGTGGAGTTTTACCCTGAGGAGGGGAAATATCACTACACCGGGCACCGCAAATGTGGAGTCCGCCAAACACCCGATGATACAAAAAAGTACGGCCCTCGCTGCCCCAAGTGCGGCCGTCCCCTGACCCTGGGGGTGCTGCACCGGGTCCAGTCGTTGTACCAGGGCCAAGAACCGGCGGTATACGGCTGCGACGGGTTCGTGCGGCATGGGCGGGACCGGCCGCCCTTTATCCGGTTGCTTCCTCTGGTGGAGATAATCGCCGCCACCCTGGGGCAGGGCCCGGCAACCAAGAGGGTGGAAGCCGAATACCGCCGATTGACTCAAGAACTGGGCAGCGAGCTTCAGGTGCTGATGTCGGCCGAAGCCAGCGAGTTGACGGAGGCGGCGGGAGAGCGATTGACTCAATCGGTGTTACAAGCAAGGGCCGGAAGGGTTGAGATAGAGCCCGGATACGACGGAGAGTACGGCAAGGTTCACTTGGCTGCTGAGCCTGGCGCCGCTAGCGCCAAACGGTCCGCTTCCGACGATATAGGGTTATAGGACCCGATTACCACCCTCTGGCCTACGGCTAGGTCGAGAATGCCCACTGATTCGTTCTCCAGTGTGAGTAACGTATTATCCGTGACCAAAATGCTGACCAACTCCAGCCACTTGTTGGAAAGGGTAATAAGCGCTCCACCGCCGGGCGTGTCGATGATTCCTCTGATTGTGCCCCGCACCGGCGCCGGCGCCGGCGACTTGAGACTCAACACCACCAGGTCTTGCCCTGCATCGGACCCCGAAGCCGCCGCGCCGCCCTCGCTGCGGTAGTGAGTTGCGGGCCGCACCAAATCACCCAAGCGGACCTCGCTGATTGACACCCGGATGCCGTCCCGTCTAATCACCGTGTTTTCCGTGTGATTGAATACCTGTAACTCGCCCTCAACAGTGCGGATCAAGAAATTGCCAGGCAGGACCTTGGGAATGAAACTGTGCACCACGCCGTGGACCGTAGCCTCGGCGTCAGCCGGAGTCAATTCGTCCAACTCGATGATGGACCGGGAATCCGGTTCGTAGCTGGCGGCCACCGAGGCGTCGAGAAGGGAAGATAGCCCGGTGCTGACAGTGTCTCTGGTAATGATGCTGTCTGGGGCAACTGAAAGATCGAGGTCGAGCCCCGAGACTTGGTCCTGTATGGTCACAACCGACGGCATGAAATCGAGGTTTACGCCGGTTACTTTACCCTGGGCCTCTCCCTGCAATGCCAAGGAGAGCAAGACATAGGCCGGTCCGCTGGGCAAGCTTTCTCCAGGGAGGACCAGGACCCGGTTTGCCGAGGATGTCTCCAAGTCGTACCACACTCTGACCCTGCTGGCCACGTCCAATTGATGGAACCGGATTTCCCGGCCCCCAAATCGTCTGACGTAGGCCGGCGTGTTGGAAACTTCTTTCAGCCAGTTTTCTTGTATGCTGTTGAATAATCCGGCGGGCGCCCGCCAGAGGCTGGTCCGGTCCGTTATGGCTATTTCAACTTCATCCACACCTTGAGGGTCTATTATTATTCGCTGCCCCGGCCCGTCTATAGAGGTGACGATTCCGGCGACCTCCGCCCGGGGCTTACCGGCGCCGGAGCGGGAGAAAGCATCGGCGTAAGCTTGCTTAGCGGCTTCCAACTCTTCACGGACCCGGCGCGCCAGGGCAGGCTCCGTTTTTTGTGATACCTCTTGCAGGGTGGTCAGATGGTGAGTAGCGTTGCTTATGAGCCTTTGTTGAAGGGCCTGGATATTGGAAGAGGCTTTAGACATTTCGGACAGCTCCAATGCCGACCCAATGCGCGCCAAGCTGGCCGAACCGCGGTCCAGGCCGGTAACCGCCAGCCCACTGCCGGCCGGGTCCTGCTCAATTACAGCCGTCACCAGTTCTCCGGTTTTGATCTCCCGGAGGTCTCCCAACGCTAATGTGTTGATCTGCCGGCCCTCACGGCTTCGGAGGATGATGCTTCCGTCTTCATCCACTGAAGTCACAACCCCTGTAAAGTGGCGGGTCCTTACGGGCAAACCGGTTCTCACCAGAATGCTTACTGCTCTTCCCTCGGAGAGTAAAACCGCAACCGAATCGCCGGTCCTCAGATTGTCCACTGAAGCGGAGTCAAAGCCGGGTATGCGCACCCGGGTTGCTGTAGTGGCGGTAAACTCCACCGGCCCTGACTTGGTGTCCAGGGTAATCCCGGTTCCCCCAGCCGCCGACCTGGATTGGCCTCCCGTCAGCGCCGTGATCGTCCCGAACAAGCCCCGGTCTTCCGGCTGTAGGTGGCTGCCGGCGACGGCCGCGGCGGGGAGGAACGCCAGCAACAGGCCCGCCAGCGTCGCCAAGAAAGCTGCTTTAAGTGCGCTCAAAGTTGTCCTAGTCAGGGGACGAATATCACGGTCCGAACTACGGCCCGTTGCTCCCCAGAGATGGAGGTGGCGATTATCTCGATGGACAAAGGATTGTCCTCGATGGACAGGGGCAGGTCGATGGAGAAACGGCCTTGGGAGTCGGGTAGAGTGAGAAGGCCGTTGATGCTGACCGTGGCGTCTGGGGAGGTCAGGCCGGCGACGGTGACTAATTCCGAAGCAACAACGATGTCCTCGACGGGGCTGGTAACTTCCAGTTTTAAGTTCGCCGTTTGAGGCAAGACAGTAGGAGACGGGGTGGAAGGAACGGCAGTACTCGGTACGGCGGTAGGAGTGGCAGTCGAGGCAATGGTGGGAGACGGAGCGATCGTAGGGGTGGCTTGGACGGTGGGACTTGGAGTAGTCTCAGAAATTACAGCCGTGGAGACCGGGGCTGTGACTGTCGGGGTTACTGTTGATCCCTGGCCGCCGCAAGCTAGCAGAACAACCAGCAGAGCAACTATTCCCCAGGATGCCGACCGGATGCACCGCCTCCCCAGTCCTCCCACCTGCTTCTCCTGTCTACGGATGTGGCAGCCGCCATTGGCTGGAACCGCCCGCTGCTTGGGCTGGCCGTCTCGCTGCCGGGCCGCCGATCCCAGTATATACTAATGCACATTGTAGACATAGCTGAGCAAGCAACCAATTGTGTTAAAATTATCGGCCTTGTGGTAGAATCCGGCTCGGAACAAGGGCGGACAGATTCCTATGGATGTTTTGCTTCGACGTCTCAGGGCCGATGACATAAGTCAAGTCATCGACATCGAACGAGAGGCGTTTTCCCCCCTCTGGACCAGTACGCCTTTCAAGAGGGACCTTAATAACCGCTATGCCAGCTATCTGGTGGCTTGCTGTGCTCCCGGACCGGATGAATCTGCGGAGGAGGATTCCTCACCGGCCGCCGAAAGCCCTGCCTCTTGGCGGCGTCTGTTGCGGGGCCTGCAAAGGGTAGCCGGTAAGGTTGAGCCCCCGGCGGACCCCGACCCCTTGGTCGCCGGGTATGTGAGTGTTTGGTACCAAGGAGAAGAAGCGCATATTACCGAGATAGCGGTGCGAGAGAAACTCCGCGGCAGAGGAATTGGTGAGTTGTTGCTGATCGGCTCTCTAAGGGCCGCCGTGGAATACGGCTCTAAAGTGATGACCCTGGAAGCCCGGGTCTCTAACTTTATCGCCCAAAGACTGTACGAAAAATACGGCTTCGAGCCGGTGGGTACGCGCAAGGGCTATTATGCGGATAACCGGGAAGATGCTGTCATTATGACCACCAATCCCATCGACAGTGAAGACTACCAACGGAAATTCGAGGAGTTGCAGGACGCTTACCGCGCACGCTGGGGAGGGATCTGTTTCCACCCCTGAGTTGGCGGCTTCGCCCGGCACCTCCCTTCGGGGTTGGTCCCATTTTGCCCATATACAATGAACAAGTGCACGTTGAACAAGTGTACGTTGTTGACCATCGGAAGGCTCAGTTGGTAGAATGGCCCAGGCAATACATAAAGGCCAGACTATCCTGCTTCCGTTGTGCCGCGCCGGAAGCAGCGATGGACAGCCAAGTACCGGGAAAGCCATGTTGGTAATCGGCTTGACCGGTAGCATAGGCACCGGCAAGAGCGAGGTGGCCCGGCTGTTGCAAGCGTTGGGCGCGGTCATAATCGACGCCGACTTGGTCGGCCACCAAGCCTATAAGCCCAACACTGAAAGCTGGCGCGAGGTAGTCAGGGCCTTCGGAGAGGACATTCTTCAACCCAGTGGCGAAATTGACCGGCGGAAGCTTGGCTCCATCGTCTTCTCCGACCCGGAGCGGTTGGCCAGGCTGAACGGAATCATGCACCCGCGGATGGCGCGGATGGTGGCGGAAGACCTGGAACGCTTGCGACGCCAAGACACCCCGGTGGCGGTGGTGGAAGCCGCCCTTCTGTTTGAAGCTGGCTGGGACTCATTGGTCGATGAGGTGTGGGTGACCGATTCACCGTTGGAGGCGGTCATTGAAAGACTTAAGGCCCGCAGCGGGCTTTCCGCCTCGGAAGTGCTCAAGCGTATAGACTCACAGATGGATCGATCGGCGCGCTTGGGACAGGCCCAAGTGGTTGTAGACAATTCCGCCGGTGTAGCAGAGCTCAAGCGTACAGTAACTAGTCTTTGGGACAATAGGGTAAAAGGAAGGATAACGGAAGAGTAATGGTAGATACTGCCGAGCCGACTTTCAAAGAGTACGCCATCGAAGAATTCTTGGTGCGCAGCGAACCCTATTACCGGTCAGTGGGCGACGAGCTGGAACTGTTCACCGCGGCCTATAATCAGCACATTCCCGTCCTGTTGAAAGGACCCACCGGTTGCGGAAAAACGCGGTTTGTGGAGTATATGGCTTGGAGACTGGGCCGGCCTTTGACCGTGGTCAAGGGGCAAAAAAGCCAGGAGCTGGGCGAAGGAGAGGTCCGGGTGCCCCTGGTAACCATTGCTTGCCACGAGGACCTCACCGCCAGCGACTTGGTGGGACGGTACCTGCTTGACGCTGAGGGCACGCGCTGGATAGATGGGCCAATGACCAGGGCGGTTAAGGCCGGGGCCATTCTTTACTTGGACGAAGTGGTGGAAGCCAGAAAGGACACCACGGTGCTGATCCACCCTCTCACCGACCACCGGCGTATCCTGCCGGTGGAAAAGACCGGGTCCATTATCGAGGCCGACGACCGCTTTTTGCTGTGCATATCCTATAACCCAGGCTACCAGAGTGCTCTGAAAGACATGAAGCACAGCACCCGTCAAAGGTTTATCTCCATAGAGTTCTATTACCCGCCCAGGGACATCGAGGCGGAGATCGTGCAACGGGAAAGCGGGTGCAGCAGAGAACACGCCGAGGCGTTGGCCAAGCTTGGAGAAAAAATACGCAACCTTGAGGAGCATGGCCTGCAGGAGGGAGCCAGCACCCGGCTGCTGATCTATGCCGCCCGTCTTATGTCTGAGGGCATCTCGCCCCGTCGCGCTTGTCAAGTGGCCATAGTATGGACTCTGACCGATGAGCCGGAGTTGCAGCGCAGCATCGAAGAAGTGGTTTCTTCCATATTCGAATAGAGGCGTAAATGGCGTCATCTCTACCGGATGTAATGCGAAGAGTGTTGTCACACCGGGGCCGCAAAGAGGTGGCCGACCCTTCGCTCACACCCGCAGCAGTATTCTTGTTGCTCTACTCCAAGAATGACGAATATTGCGTCCTGCTGAATAAGCGTTCTCAACAAGTGGAGCACCATAAAGGGGAGATTTCGTTCCCAGGCGGAGCTCGTGACTCTGAGGACATGGACTTCCTCGACACCGCCCTTAGAGAAACGGAAGAGGAGATGGGCGTCAGCAGGGCTGATGTTACTGTCTTGGGGGAGCTTGACGAGGTTGAAACCCGCAGCCGCTTTCGAGTCAAAGTATTCGTGGGCACTATACCTTGCTCCTATGACTTCAAACCTAGTGCCGTAGAGATTGCCGAAGTGTTGGAAGTCCCCATCGCTTCTCTTCGCGACTCCGCCAGCCTGCGAGTCGAGACCCGGTGGCAGGAGGACGCTCCGGTTACCAGCTATGCCTACGCCTACAACGACCACTTGATCTTTGGGGCCACGGCGCGGATTCTCCAGCAATTCCTGGAGCTTTTGGAAGATGGCCTAGAGAAGGAGAAACACTAAGTTGAGTACAACTCCTTTGACCGAAATCGAAAAGGAACTCGCAAAGCTTCCTCCTGCTGTTTTAGAAGCCTACCAGGAGGCGAACCCCTCCTTAGGAGCGGCCTTTGGAGAAGAGGAGTTGGCCCTGTGGGCCAAAGAAGGCTTAACCATCGGTACCCAAACCGTTCGTTCCTGGGAATCGGCCGTGGAGTACTACCGGGTTGGCCCTCAGGTGGCCCGGTTCCTTTCCTTCCCGTCTTTTATGCAGTGGGCCCGTTGCGGCTCCTATCTGGCCCAGGACTCCCCGACCTTGGCGGTGGCCTTCTTTCGAGCCAGTTCGTCTATCGTGCCCAACCTGCGCCCCCAGTACATTCCTCGTTGGGCCGGTTTGGGCCGCAGCTTGTACAAGGGCACCTGGAAGTCCAGCACACTAGCCGCCAAGTTCTTTGAGGTAAGCCCGGACTTGGTCCGTAATCTGCCCTTCTGGGACGTAGAAGTATTCGCATCGCTCATAGAGGCACTGTCCTACAAGTCCTACGACGTGGCCGGAGAATGTCTGCTGCTGGGCCGGGACGTACTGCCCGCCATGGGGCGGGAACGAGAGTCCTTCCTGTCCATGTCCCGTGCCTTGATTGACACCAGTTGGAGGGAGGTCAAGACCTGCTTGGAGCTGGTGCCCAAGTCTTTGCAACAAGTTGACGAAAGCCAGACGGGCCGTTTCCTCAAACTGGGTGAGCGGCTGGCCAAGGTGGGTATGCGGGAGACCTCCCGCTTTCTGTCCGATGGCTCTCAGGCCCTGAACGGGGTCCCCCAAGGCTCCCAAGGTCACATTTTGGACCTGTGCGAAACCTTGTTGGCGATTACGCCCGAAGCGGTCCCATCCTTCCTGCGAAACCTGAACGATGTCCTTGGCCGTATTACGGTGAACCAACTGGAGACTTGGTTTCAGCATGGAGTGGGGCTGCTTAAGGAAAACCCGGAAAGCGGCATCGCTTTCTTCAAGGTGGAGTCCAGCACCTCGGAGTCCATGTTGGAAACCCTATCCTCAAGTCTGGAGCTAGAGCGGATCAAAGGGATCATTCGACTGTATTGCCGGGCTCTTTCCGGGGCTCCGGTGGAAATTCTTAATACCAATGAGTTGGTCCGGAAGAATATCGGTTGGGTGGACGAAGACATGGCCTCCACCGACGGGACCAAGGTGTTCCTTCCCTCGGTGGTGGATCATTACACCAACAAACAGGATAACTTTGCTTGGTTTAAGGTGGTTTCCACCCACCAAGTAGCCCACTTGGAGTTCGGCAGCTTCGAATATAACTTCGAGAAGCCGGCCAACCAGTTCTTGGACCGCCGCTTCGACATGGAAAGGGAAGTGGAGGAGCGGCGCGCCATTCGGCAACAGGAAATTGCGGAAGAACGCGCCCTGTTGGAAAAAGAGCTGGCAGAGCAGCAGGCCAATCAAACTCCGTCATTTGTCCAAGACTACGAAGGGGGTCTGGAAGCGCCGCCACAAGGTGCAATACAATCTCCGGCCCCAGCGACGGAGGAGACGGAAGACGCCGGCCCAGGCCGGGCCTTCACCGACATAGGCAGGTTCTTCCACCTCTTCGATGACCGCCAGTTGGCCTTTGACATCTTTACCGTGTTGGAGGACTGCCGCCTTGATTTCCGGATAGTGGCGGAATACCCCGGAATCCGTAATGCCGCAAGCAGGGTGCAAGACGAGTCCCTGGCCACCCGTCCCAAAATTCAAGAACTGGGACTCCGAGAAGCAATGGTGGAGTTGCTGGTCCACATGAGCCTGGAACAGTTCCACGGCCTTCCGGTGCCCAAGGAATACGAGGATGCCGCGGTAATGCTGGCCCGTATCTTGCATGAGTTACGGACAGTCCAAGCGACGGTGGAGGACAGCGGCGAAGCAACCCTGCGGGCCTACGAGATCATCTCCCGGTTACAGAACGAGACCCAGCCTGAAGACCAGTGGGAGCAGCAAGACTTGGAGGAGCCGGGGGATTTTTCCGAGGAAGAGTGGGAATCCCTTCTACAAAAGCTCCAGGCCAATTTGGATGCTACTGGCGACTCGTCTGAGGGTGAACCCTACGATTCGCCGGAGCCGGTGGACTTTCGGGGTGATTTCAAACCTGAAATGGTCCAGCTTCTTACAAAGCTTCAGATGGACCAAGACCAAATGGGCGAGGGCGAGCCTATCTCCCAAGAGATGTTGGAGCAACTGCTGCAGGAAAGCGCCGAACTGGAGCTGGACGCGGAGCAGGGCGACATCAACTCCAGCATGACCCAGTTCGCCCAAAACATAATGAAAGAGGCTGGCACTCCGCCGCCCAATGCCAAGCCCGGCCAGGGCTACGGACCCTTGCTGCACAACGAAGACCAGGGCGGCGAATTAGAATCCAGGGAACCCAGGACCTACGTTTACAATGAGTGGGATTTTCGCGCTGCGGATTACAGGCCCCGGTGGTGCATTGTCAAGGAGAAGACGGTAGACGAGGGCGACGCCAATTTCTATAACGATGCGTTGAAGAATTACCTCACCCTGTCCGGCCACATCAAGCGCCAATTCGAGCTAATCATGCCGGAAAGTTTTAAGAAGATTTACCGGTTGATTGACGGCGAGGACGTGGACCTGAATGCCGCCTTGGAGGCTTGGGCCGATTTGAGAATGAAGGTGCCGCCGGACGACAAGATCTACTGGCACCGCAACCGGGCCAGGCGGGACGTGGCCGTGGTGTTCCTGCTGGACATGAGCGCCTCCACCGCCGAGGCTATCGATGAAGGTCGGCAAGTCGTTGACGACCGGGACGCTCCCGATGACCCGGTGGAATACATGGTCTGGTTGAGGCGGCGCCGGGAAGGGCTGGTGCGCCGCAACTACAAGCGCATTATTGACCTGGAAAAAGAAAGCACCGCTCTGCTAATCCACGCACTGGAGGCCATAGGCGACACCTATGGCATCTACGGCTTCTCCGGCTACGGCAGGGAAAACGTCGAGTTCTACGTAATTAAAGACATCAACGAGGGCTTCGGAGACAAGATCAAGCGGCGTATAGATAAGATCACGCCCTTGCACGCCACCCGTATGGGCGCCGCCATCCGCCACGCCGCCAGCAAGCTGGAGAATCAGGACGCGACGACCAAGATTCTGTTCCTGATCAGCGACGGACGGCCTCAAGACCGGGGCTACAGCCGCGAGGGAGTGGAAAAGGAGTACGCGGTCCACGACACCCACATGGCTCTGATCGAAGCCAAGAGAAAGCAGATCACCCCCTTCTGCTTGACCGTGGACAAAGCGGGGCACGATTACCTGAAGAGCATGTGCGGCGATATGGGGTACGAGGTATTGGGCGATATTTGGGCCTTACCGGAGCGCCTGCCCATGCTCTACAAGAAACTGACTATTTAGGCACTACCCGCAACCGTGGCCTGGGCTACAAACCTGGGCCACGCAAACCCCCGAAACGAGGCCCGCGCCGGTAAGGTGCGGGCCTTTCAAGTTACCCCCCCTCTTTCGCCGGTGAGGAGGATGGTATAACGTGGTAACAGAGGTTCACAAAGATGTTCGTGATGCACTACAAGGACTATACCGGACACGTCGAATTTGATGAGAACGCGGGCCTGTTCCACGGTGAAGTTGCCAATCTCGAGGGTGTTATCATGTTTCAGGGAACGTCCGTTGGCGAGCTTCGCACTGCCTTCGCCGAATCGGTTCAGGATTACCTGGATTCGTGCGCCGCGCGGCGAGAAGCCCCCGAGCAGCCAAGCCACCCGGAGGCTGACTTGCGCGAGAAGTTGATTCGGACTTACGGCGATTTTGGCAAGGTGCGAGCAATCGCGGAGGGGAAGTACCTGGAGGAAGAACTGGTGTTCATCCTGATTTCAGTGATGCGACATGATGAGGCGTTGATGACGCGCTTAATTGATGTCGAGTATGACTTGCATGAAAGATTCCCGTCTCTGTGCCTTTCCGTGCATTACATTCCGATAGGTAATTTCGCCATCGAGTCATGGATGTACGGCGGCGAGACTCTAATCTGGGAGCGAGATGTCTGATAGGGTGAGCGGAAGATAAACCCACATTCTTCAGGCGCGCCACAATGAAGAACTTGCGAAGGAACTGGTCAGCGATGGCTATCGGTTCAAAGACTGGTCCATCGTAGCCGCCTTCTATGCTGCCATGCATTATTTCGAAGCCCGCCTGCATGACAACCCGCCGTTTACTCATCCGGAAGCGGGCAGCCGAATTATTCACGCGGAAGATTCAGTCCCCAGAGCGAACGGTCGTAGTAGGTATGCAGTTCATGGCTGGCGTGGGCGTTTGCTTCGGAGCAACTGTGATCGACGCACATGGAACGCTTACCGGGCTCTTCGCTCAGCCAGTGAAACGGCACGGTACCACTCGGGAAGAGTGATGCCGCTGACGGCTCACGACCACTTTTCCGACCGGGATGTTGACCTGCACGTAGTGACTTATCTCGGGCAGGTCAAATTGGGGTTAGGGGTGAGCTAACCAGCCCGGCAGTCACTACAGCAACCCTACCGGAGGAACCTCCACTCCCGAGTTGGCAGCCTGCCACCAACTTCCGCAGTTCAATCAAAGCTTGGTTGGACAACCTGCGTTTGATGACGGCCCGGCGGGGCGGTGTTCGGAGTTCCATCTCCCTGACTTGGCCGGCGCCGACGATGGACACATAGGCCAGCCCCACCGGCTTACCCTCTTGTTCCCAGGGCCCCGGCACGCCGGTTATTCCCACTCCGAAGTCGGCGTCCATTTTTTCCCGGACCGCCCGGGCCATTGCAGTCGCCGTCTCCTGGCTCACCGCGCCGTGGTTTTCAATGGTCTGCCGCGGCACTCCGTTAGCTGCCAGCATATTGTTGGTGTAAGCTACGACGCCGCCTTTGAAGTAGTCCAAGCTGCTTGCCGCCTCGGTAATGCTGTTAGCCAAGTAGCCTCCGGTGCACGACTCCATAGTAGCCAGGGTCAGCCCTTTTTCTTTGAGCAGGGGTCCAATGGCTTGCTCCGGCGTCTCATCGTCGTAGCCCCAAACATAAGCAGCCAGCCGGGTCGTGATGGCTGCTTCTACCGGCTGGATCAAGGCCCAAGCGGCCGCCGTGTCCTTGGCCCTGGCAATGACTCGCAAGTGAATGCCGTCGGGCTTGGAGTAGATCCCCAGGTACGGGTTCTCCTTCCCGAAAAACTCGGAGACGATCTCGTCTACCGCGCCCTCGGATAGCCCCATGGTCTTGATGTTCCGGGTGACAGTAACCTCGTCATTCACAACCTGCCGCAAACGAGGCTCCACCTCTTCCTGCCAAATTGCTTGCATCTCTCCGGGGGGGCCGGGCATACAAACAATGTACTTGCTGTCCGTCTCCGTCCACCAGCCGGGAGCGGTGCCGTTGCGGTTGGGGATGAAACGGGCCGAAGGGATCAAAAGGGCCTGCTTGATGTTGTGGGAGGGCATTACCGTGCCCCGGTTCTGAAAGTATGCCTCCAGCTCTCTCACCACCTCTTCTTGGACGACGGGGGTCTCCCCCAGAGCGCCGGCCACCGCTTCCCTGGTCAGGTCGTCTTGAGTCGGACCCAGGCCCCCGGTGGTAAAAAGGATGTCCGAGCGTTGCAAGCCGCGGGAAATGGCTTCACTGAGCATCTGCAAGTCGTCTCCGACTATCGACACCCATTGAAGCTGAATGCCCAGGGAAGGCAGCCGGGAAGCAATCCAGGGAGCGTTGGTGTCGGTTAGCTCGCCCATCAGGAGCTCGGTGCCAATGGAAAAGATTTCAGCTTTCAAGAGGGACTCCTCTATGCAGAGTACCGGACAGAGCATCGGTCTAGGAACAGGGTGGAATGACTCAGCCGGAACACGCCGTCATCCCGGCCCCTCAGATTCGTCTGAAGGAAGGGGCGGGTAAGGCGGCTCGACTGCCAGGTCAGTGATGCGTTGAGCCCAGTGCTCAGGCATAGCAAATAACCTGGGTTCACCCGCCATCCAAGTGTACCGATACTTTCCATCATCAGTGAGACTCCCCAGTTGAAACTCGGTAATCTCGCCGGTCAGAACGGACAGCCGCACCTTGGTTTGCGGCGCGTCCAAGCCGTACTTGCCGGGGTCATCGAAACGCTCCGCCACCACTTGGTCTACTCTGGGACCGCTCATAAACTCGGGAGTGCCGCTCCATTTTTCCTGGAAGACCGGAACCAAGGTTTCCTCCTGAATATACCATTGTCCGGTGTCTTGGTGTTTCAAATAAATATTGGTTTGGTTGTTGGAACTGACCTCGATGTATTCAAGGGTTCCATCTGCTATTTGGTAAAGCTGCAAGTATGGAGGTGTTGTTACCAAGCTGTTGACCACTTCGGCCAGGGAGGCCGGAACAGTAAATAACGTGGTGTCTCCCACCAATCTGACATACTGCTGGTGGGTGTCCGGGGTGGCGTCCCCCAAGTGAAACTCAATAGTGTTGCCGCTGCCATCAGCAACGGTCACCCTGGTCACGGGCGGCGCCAGCCCAAAAGCCGACGGGTTGGATATAGTGTCGGCCAGCGCCCCGGTGACCTTGGGGCCGCTTAATAGCAAGGGAATCTCGGCCCACTTACGATGGAAAACAGGAATGTCGGCCTCCCCCAGCACGCACCACCGGGGGCTGCCGGCCTTCCGTTGGTAGCTAACCGTGTCGCCTCGATAGCTCACCGAGATATGAACGATAGCGTTTTCGTCAATCCGGTATAGCCACGGTCTGTTGTTTATAGTTTCATCCGACCCGGTGAACCTAATCGCCAGGATTACGCCGCCGAGGACCACTAGGACCATCACCAATAGAATCGTGAGTCGAAGGTTCATTCTGTGTTGCTAGCGGCGCACCCACCAAGTGAAGGCCGCCGCCAGGCCCAGAAACCCGGGGATTAGAAGGATCGAA
The DNA here is from genome assembly GCA_965197565.1 of Dehalococcoidia bacterium. GTDB lineage: Bacteria > Chloroflexota > Dehalococcoidia > Lucifugimonadales > UBA3495. Next base: position 53,956 of record CBDANK010000002.1, on the reverse strand, counting down.
GTCCAGCGCACGAACCGCCGCTCGTTACGGTCCAGGTTAAACTCCCGAAAGGTGTAAGCCTTGGGGCGGATGGAAACGAGGGAATAATCTTCCATCAGATAATTGGCAGAATTGAGGAAAAAGTCGGAGCCGCTTCCCAAGTCGAAGTTAAAGTTGGCGATGAAGTCTGAGTCGCCAAAAACCACCATGCTGGCAATCCGGTTGCTATCCGGCCTTCCGGAGGGCGTAGGCGCTCCCAGTGGCGCCAGTGCCCGGACATATACAACGGTTTGGAAAGGCCCCTGGGGGTCCGATTGGTCTCCGGCACGTTTCCGGGGCTCGGTCCTTCCAAGGTCATCAATCAAATAGCTCTCATTAGAAGTGAGCGCCAAAGGTATGGAAACCCGGTTGGCGTCGTTGGTTATTTTAATCGGCGCCGCGCCGGTCAACCGGGTCTCACCCAAGAAGCGGCCTTTGGGAGCGGTTATCTCTAGCAACGACTCCAGGCCAGCGGGGCCGATAGCCTGTGTTAATTCATCGGGCAACGCTGAAAGTTGCAAAGCATGGGGCAAGTCCGGGACCGACCTGGTTTCATCACGGATGTACCCCCGGCCAAGCAGCACGCCCCAGGAGGCCATGAAGTCCAGGAAAGACTCCGGAGTGTCCGGCTCGGCAAGGAAGATAAGACGGCCGGCCTCGGGGCGGTCAATCATGGCGCCGGTTTCGTCCGGTTTTACCCCACTCAGGAACCGGTCCAGTGCAGCGGCATGGGCTTTTGGAAGCTCCTTGGCGGGTCCGGCGATTATCAGAAGAGCGGCGCCGGGCTGGCAGGCGGCGTCATCGTCGGCGCAGCTTTCGGCTGGAGTATCGGGCACTGATACTGTTTCATCCAAAGAGTCCCACCATAGGGTGCGTACATCGTAGTTGTCGGCTTCCAGGCTTTCCCGGACTTTGGAATAGCCATCGACGGTTGAACTCTGAATGGCGCGTTCACCATGACCGGCCAAGAAATATACTGTCTTTTGTTCCTGGCCCGTCACCACCAGAATACTGGTATAAAGGTCCTGCTCCAGCTCACTGTAATCCCGGTCCGAAGGTTGGACCACATCGATTGTACCTGAGTTTATGTTCTCCACCACGATGGACTCGTTAATAAAGGGCGTCGGGGTCGAGCCGAAGTAGTCCCGAACTATCTCCGGTTCCAGGTTATAGTCGACGAAGCGGTAATCGAACCTGCTGGACCTAGTCACTGCGAACTCGCGGAATGTCTCCTCCACGTTAGACCGCCGTTCCAACCGGTCTCGAGCGGCCTGGTTGAGGTTGCTATCCGCGTTCTCTGAGTAAAAGGCCGTGGCCCTCACCGGCTTGTCCAAGTTCTGGAGCAACTGCTTGGTGTTGGCGTGCAAGCTTGACTGGTTGGTGGCGGTAAGGTCGCTCCGGTTATTGTTTTCGAAGGAGACGAAGTTGATTACCACCACAATGCCGGTAAAGGCGGCAGCCATGACGGCGGCGTTGACGGAGTAGCGGCCGGCCCGGCTGAAAAATGCAGCCAGCATTGAGCTTAGACGAATCAGAGCGACCGTCAGAACCAGCCCGCCGCCGATGATGATGTCGGCGATGCCGTACCAGTACATGGAGCCGACGAAAGCGACGACGATAATGCCTGCAACCAGCCCGACAATCCCGGCAAATAGTATGGGAGCGCCGAAGGAACCAATAACGTCCAGCGACGGCTCCAGAAGGCCGAAAAGCGTCCGGGAAAGAGCTGTTGTCTCCTGTTGGTTATCGCCACCTTGAGGAGGTTGCCGGGGTGTATCGCTGGAACGTTCCGGGGGCTGGCTACCCATCAGTCCACCCCTCCCTCCTCCGCCGCTGCCCATTGCCGGGGTCTTCGGGGGTCTTCGATAGAGCGGCTTGTCATGTCACCGCCACCTTCGAGACTCCAAGGCCCGGATGCTCATGAAAAGGAAGAAGCCGATGACACTGAGATAGTAAACGATGTGCTTGGTATCTATTACACCCTTGGCAAAGTCATCGAAGTGGCTCTTGATGCTCAGCTCGCCGATGACGGTGGACGCAGTGCCGCCGATGTTCTCTGAAGCCAGGTCGGCGAAAAACAGCAGCAGCAAGACGCCCATAGACACTACGGCAGCCACAATTTGGTTGCTGGTTAGGGTTGAGCAAAACAGCCCCACTGACAGGGCGGCCCCTCCGTATAGGGCCAGCCCCAAGTAGCCTGAGTAAATGGGTCCAGGGTCCGGGCTGGCATAAACGAAAAGGAGTACGGTGTAGTAAAGAGTCATTCCTATGGTAGCCAACAGAAATGTCAGGCTGGCCAGGTATTTGCCAACAACCACCTCCCAATCCCTGACCGGCGAGGTGAGCAAAAGCTCGATGGTGCCCAGTTTCCGCTCTTCGGCCATCAGGCGCATGGTGAGGACCGGCGCTAGGAGGACCATGATTATGATGGCGCCGTCATAGAAGCTGCTGAGGGTGGCTTCGGGGAATGCGTCGTTCAGACGCCGGGCGAAAAAGAAGCCTGAAATAGCCAGGAACATCATGCCGACAATATAGGCTGTGGGGCTGCAGAAATAGACCTGAATCTCTTTCCAAGCCACTGCCTGGGCGGTGCGCATGGTTAGAGTTCCTCGTGAGTAGTCAAACTCAAGAAGATCTCTTCCAGGCTCATACTGGTCAATTGCATGCTCAGCAGGCTAAAGCCGTTGCTGATAACCGCTCGGGAGACGGAGTCTCGCAGCTCTTGACCGCATCGGGCCTGAATGACGTATAGCTGCTTTTCACCTATTGAGTGGTGGGTAACGGATTTGACGCCGTCGACTTGGCCCAGTGTCGACAGCACCTGGTCTACCAGTCCGTCCACCTCGATCTCAAGCCGGTCAACTCCCTGTAAACCTGCGGCCAGGTTTTTTGGGGTGTCCTCGGCTACTATCTTCCCTTGGTGCATGATCAATACTCGTTGGCAGACCATGCTTACTTCGGGTAGGATATGGCTGCTAAGCACCACTGTCCGGGATTTGCCCAGGTCCTCGATGAGCCGTCGAGTCTCCACTACCTGGATAGGGTCGATGCCGATGGTGGGCTCGTCCAATATCAGGACTTCCGGCTCGTGGATGATGGCTTGAGCAATCCCGACACGTTGACGGAACCCTTTGGACAATTTCCCGATGACGGTATTGCGATAATCCCCCAGCCGGCAGATGCTCACCACCTCGTCTATCCGCCTCTTGATGGCCTTGGACGGCATGCCGCGAAGGGTCCCCATGTACTTGAGATAGCCGGTGACCTTCATTTCCGTGTACAGGGGAACGGTTTCCGGCAGGTAGCCGGTCCGGCGGCGCGCTTCCAGGGACTTCTCTACCACATCGTAACCGGCAAGAGTGACCGTTCCCCTGGTCGGTGGCAAAAACCCGGTGATTATCCGCATCGTGGTCGTTTTGCCGGCGCCATTGGGCCCGAGGAGGCCCAGTATCTCACCCTTTTTGACGCGGAAGCTGACGTCTTGGATCGCCGGGTAGGGGCCGTAGTAGTGGGTCAGGCCGTTGGCCTGGATCATAGTCGAGTCCAATTCCCCGCCCATCCCAAGTTTCGCTACGATCCGATTCAGGTTGAAAATTGCTTTGGCTTGGAAGTGATGATATTCTAAAGTGCTGGTTTTGCCAAGGCGTAGGCGATCCGGTTAGTTGATACTCGGGACTGGTGTGCCCCAGGAGTGAAGATGCACCTGGTAATCGATGGATACCGCGGGGATAAAACGAAGATGTGGGATGTGCAGCGGGTCCATGATTTCTTGATGGACTGCCCGGACACGCTGGGTATGAGCCGCATCAGTGAGCCCAGGGTTTTGGAGTACAATGCCCCCAAGCCCGAGGACTCCGGGGTGTCCGGGTTCGTGATAATTGCGGAAAGCCATATCAGCGTGCATACTTTTCCTCACCGGGACTACGTCAACATAGATATTTTTTCTTGCCGGCCCTTCGATCACCATCGTGTCTTGGCCGATGCCAAAAGCCTGTTCGAGTTGCAAGAATCAAAGACATGGCTTCTAAACCGAGGGCTGGAATGGTTGGACGAAAGCCAAGGCCAGGTCCAAACCACACAGCAACGGGCCGTCCTAACCGCCGGCGGTCCGGGTCAACACTGCGTCTGAGTCCATGGGCCTGCTCCTACGCCACGGATAAGCCAGTCTAAACCGATCGCCTGCGCCCACGGGCTTTCACTGGCCGCCCAGACTGCGGACTGGGCAATTCTATCGCACTGGACCGGTTGCAACCGGAAACGAACGGATGTGAATTCACCCGCGCTCTAACTCCCCTTTGAACAAGCAAAGGGGACAAATCGGTCTTTTCTCTCTTACCGACTTGGAAAGGCTTTGACGGGGTCCTAAAAGGAGAATCTATGGGAGCATCCCTACGCCTGGGCAGGATCTTGGGAATTCCCGTAGAGATCAATGCCAGTTGGTTGGTGGTGTTCCTGTTGTTGACCTTTGTCTTGGCCCAAGAATTCAGTGAAGCCAACCTCAACTGGCCGGCGGCCCAAAGATGGCTAGTGGCCATAGTCATGGTAGTGCTGTTTTTCATGTCGGTGCTTATTCACGAGCTCAGTCACAGTATCCTTGCCCGGAGTAAAGGCATCCCGGTCCAAGGCATTACCCTATTCATATTCGGCGGCGTTTCCCGTTTGAGCCGCGAGCCCAACCGTCCTCTGACTGAGGCTTCAGTGGCTATCGTTGGCCCCGTGACCAGTTTGTTGCTGGCGGGGGTTTTTGGAGGGGTCTGGTACTTGCTGGGCGCATCCGACTCCGGCCTTGGAGTGGTCTTGTTCCTGCTTGCTTGGGGCAACCTTACTTTGGGCGTCTTCAACATTCTCCCAGGCTACCCTCTGGATGGAGGGCGGGTACTCCGAGCAATAGTCTGGGGACTCACCGGCAACCGCCGGCGGGGCACTTATGTCGCCACCCGGGCCGGACAAGCTATCGGTGGGTTAACAGTGCTGACGGGAGTTGCGATGGGGGTTTTCGGGAGCATTTTGGACGGTGTATGGATCGCCATCGTAGGTGCGTTTCTCTTCTCCGTGGCCACCGCCAGCTACCGTCAGGAGCTTTCCAAATGGCCCAACACTGCGGCAAGCCAAATGCCTTCAGGATGTGACGCCTGACCCGGCCCGGCCTACGTTTCCCTTCAATCAAGCTGTGCTACAATAAATCCACGTCGAACGAGGCATTAGCTATGTCTATACACAGGACCGTGTACCTCGACCACGCCGGGACCACCTCGATGGACCCCCAGGTGTTGGAGGCCATGATTCCCTACTTCAGCCAGCTATACGGAAACCCTTCCAGTATTCACACGGTGGGCCAGGAAGCCCGGTACGCTCTGGATGAATCACGGGAACGGGTGGCCAAGGTTCTCGGTTGCCGCGCCCGTGAAGTGGTGTTCACCGGAGGCGGCAGCGAGTCTGACAACGCCGCCATCTACGGGGTGGCCACAGCTTTGCAGGAGACGGGCAATCATATAATCACCAGCAGCGCGGAGCACCACGCGGTACTGCACACTTGCCAGCACCTTGAGGGCCTGGGGTTTGAAGTAACCTACCTGCCGGTGGATGGCTACGGCATGGTCCACCCGGATGCGGTCTACCAGGCTATTACCGAGCGGACGACCCTGGTATCTATCATGTACGCTAACAATGAGATCGGGACCATTAACCCTATCCCAGAAATAGGAAAAGTGGTACGGAACAAGGCCGCGGAGCTGGAGCGCACCATTGTCATGCACACCGATGCTGTGCAGGCCGCCGGGTTCTTGGACTTGAACGTGGGGCGGCTTTGTGTTGACATGTTGAGCTTGTCCGGCCACAAATTTTACGGTCCCAAGGGCACCGGAGTGTTGTACGTGAGGCGGGGCACCCCGTTCCTGCCCCTGATTTTGGGTGGCGGGCAGGAGCGGGAAAGACGGGCGGGGACTGAGAATATCCCCGGAATTGTGGGGCTATCGGTGGCGTTGGAACTGGCGGAGTCTCAGAGGGAAGAAACCGGCGCTCACTGTGCCGCATTGCGGGACCGCATCATTCAGGATGTTTTGAAAAGGGTCCCCAAATGTATACTGAACGGCCATCCCACCTGCCGCCTGCCTAACAACGTTAATTTTTCCTTCAATGGCGTCGAGGGTGAGCCGATCTTACTGGGACTGGATATGGCCGGGATAGCGGCGTCCAGTGGAAGCGCTTGCAGCTCCGGCTCCTTGGAGCCGTCTCACGTGTTGTTGGCGTTGGGTCAGTCGGCCGAGTTGGCCCGGGGCAGCTTGCGGATTACCTTGGGCAAGGGCAATACGACGGAAGAAATCGACTACTTGCTGGAAGAGTTGGTGGGACTGGTGGAACAGTTGCGCCGGTTGCCCACCTTAACCACCACTGCCTCCTAGATGTTTTGAAAAGGGTCCCCAAATGTATACTGAACGGCCATCCCACCTGCCGCCTGCCTAACAACGTTAATTTTTCCTTCAATGGCGTCGAGGGTGAGCCGATCTTACTGGGACTGGATATGGCCGGGATAGCGGCGTCCAGTGGAAGCGCTTGCAGCTCCGGCTCCTTGGAGCCGTCTCACGTGTTGTTGGCGTTGGGTCAGTCGGCCGAGTTGGCCCGGGGCAGCTTGCGGATTACCTTGGGCAAGGGCAATACGACGGAAGAAATCGACTACTTGCTGGAAGAGTTGGTGGGACTGGTGGAACAGTTGCGCCGGTTGCCCACCTTAACCACCACTGCCTCCTAGTAGTTGTTGCTGCCCAGCCCCGGTATTGGAATGAAGTGGTGCGGCGGTGCTCTGGCGGCTCAATTGGTGTGGTTCACTTGATGCGGGGCTGCCGACAAGCGTTTGCCGACAAGCGTCGGGATGTCCCCGTCCTTCCGGGACGGTGGCCCCTCTTGTCTTGATTATCCTTTTAGCGGCTTCATGCTCGGATGAGTCGCGCAATGGGTCAATGGCCCGCGCCGGCAGCGTCCTCGACGTTACTGTTCTCGACCTGGAGCGGCTTCCCGAACTGCGCTATTCGAATGTGCTCCAAGGAAAAGTGGTCAGCCACTTCCGGTTGACCCCAATACAGGAAGGATCGGAACTGGTGCTGTTGCGGGTCCGCGTGGGAAACCACACTGCGGTCACAGCAATTGTTACCGTGGACGAACAGGCCGCTCAATTAGTGGATTTTTTCAGGGGAGTGTATTCGCCTCTGAATGTCGAGGCACATGGTGAGGGCTGGGTACAGTCGGATACCGGTTGGGGCTGGGCGAGTAATGCGATAGCAAAGCAAGCGTCTATCTTCGGTGAACAGGAAGAGGTCCCCGACCCACAGGGTTGGAAAGACAGCCCGGTGAGGCTGATTGAACTTGAGCCGGGAGGAGGAGCACCGCCGGGACAGGGCTTTCTCGCCGGTTCATTCCGGATACCCAAAGGCTACAGTGTAGACGGATGGATCGTGTTCGAAGCGCCGAAGGGCACGGAATTCAGCGAATTGAGATGGCGCGCCGGAGACAGCATTACCATCCCTTTCTAGGAGTAAGCGCCGGGCCAACGGTCTCCGGTCAGTGGTCAGCTTATGACCCATCCCGTGGTTTGTATTTAGACGCTGATTGCTGAATGATTAGGTCGGCATTAGCTTACTTTGGTAGGACGGGCAGGACGAGTCAGCCGACGCCTCCCGCTTGGCGTCGGCTTTTTCACATCGTCGCCGGCTCCACCATTCCCATAGCCGGAATTTTTGCCGCCGAGACAGCTATGGTGGCGGCGTTGGCTATCTTGTCCGGTGGGGGGTTGGGCTTGGACCTTGCCCGATTCCGGTTGCCGTGGTTGAACCGCCGCTTTCTCCGCTGGCTGACGCCCCTGCTGAAACACGACGAAGGCCACCGCTTCACCGGGGCCACTTTTCTAATTGTCGGCGGTTTATTTTCGTTCCTCTTTTTCGGCTCTCAAGTAGCCGTGCCCGCCCTCCTGTTTCTCTCACTGGGAGACCCTGCGGCGGCGTTGCTGGGAAGGCGGATGCCGGGCCCAAGAGTGATGGGCAAGTCTCCGGCCGGGACGGCCGCTTTTGTTTTGGTGTCGATGGCGGTCGCAGCCGTGCTGGCTGGCAGCGGTGCAATCGATTATCACTGGGGTTTGTGGGCCGGGGCGGCAATAGCCGGGGTGGCGGAGTTGGCCTCCGTGCCGCCGGATGACAATCTTTCCGTCCCCTTGATAGCGGGAGCAGCCATGCACTTCTTGGGTGTGTGACGGTTTCTTGACGACGCGGGATCAGCTACCGCCGTCAAACCGGACCACTTGGGCTTGTTCTCGTTGGAACTTCAAGTAGGCCCGCTTAGTCATTGCCGGCCGGTAAGAGTGCATTATTTCCTTGGCGCCGGCGGCGTCTTCGGCCAGCAGATCGATAGCCACCATTGCCATGATTTTAGCCGGGTTGACCACCGCCGCCTCATAGTCGGTAATCAAGTACTCTTTGCTATGCCCGGGGCCTACTGCGCCGCCGGTGTAGGGATGACAGGATGGGATCAAGTGGCTCAGGTCCCCCATATCGGTTGAGCCTCCCCGATTTCGCCGGTTAGGGATCACCAGGGTCAGCCGCTCGCCCAGAAGGTCGACGGCGTTGCGGCGAAAGAGTTCTTGGAGGCCGGCGTTGTGCCGCATGGGGTGGTAGCCGGGAATGTTGGTGATTTCCACAGAGGCTCCCACCGCCAAGGCTCCCGCTTTGAAGCACCGGTCTACCACCGTGCTGTTTCTTACCACTGCTTGAGGTGTCGCCGAACGGACGCGCCACTCCAAGCGGACGTCGGCGGGCACGGCGCTGACTGCTTCACCTCCCTTGGTCATTATGCCGTGAATCCGGACCGTGTCCTCGGCTTGGTGGGTCTCCCGGTTTGCGTTTATGGCTTGGAGAGCGAAGGCGGCGGCGTTTAGAGCGTTGACCCCCAAGTGCGGGGCACTGCCGGCGTGGGCGCCCCGGCCGGCAAACCGCACGTACTTGACAACGTGGCCGTTGCTGGTGCCGCCCACGGCGAACTGGCGGTCCCCCATGTCGCTGGCGGTGTGACACATCATGGCTATATCAACATCGTCGAATTCGCCCAACCGGATCAACTCTTGCTTGCCTCCCAGGAACTCCAGCCGGCCACCGGCCCTTAGCGCCAACCGCTGTTCGACCTCGATAAACTCCTCGGCCGGCACGGCGAACGGTATTATCTCGCCGGTGAGTTGGGCCAAGACTTCGGGAGTGAGCAGACCCATGACCGAGCCCAGCATCATGCCAATCTGACAGTTGTGCCCACAAGCATGGGCCGCCCCGGTTTCCGGGTCTGAATGAGGGTGCTGGTTAACGGTCAGGGAGTCAAGCTCACCGATGATGGCGAGCCTGGGCCCAGGGCCGCCGCCGCCGCTGATTCTTCCCTTAAGGCCGGTGATTGCCAGCCCGGACCGGTGCCGCACCGCGAGTTCATCGAATTTTTGCGCTACCAAACGGGCGGTCCTGGCCTCGCTGAACCCGGTTTCGGGGTGGTCCAGGATGTCTTGAGCGACGCCGATGATCTCCTTCTTTTTTCGTTCGATGGCGTCACAGGCTTTGCGCTTTAGTTCCGCTTTAGTCAACACAATAGTTATTCACTCCGGAAGGTTTCCTCCGAGGCCAGCCCCCGCATGAACTTGAGGTACTCCTCCCGGGTCATCTCGGGACGGTGGCCGGATATGATGCTGCCTGCCTTGGCGGCTCCATCCGCCAGCAAGTCCACGGCGGTTGCGGCCAGTGCCTTGGCGGCGGTAACCACCGCCAGACCATAGTCCTCGACCACGTAGTCGGCCCCGTGGCCGATTCCGGAGGCTCCTCCCACATAGGGATGGATCGCTGGCATGAGATGGCTTATGTCTCCCATGTCCGTGGAACCTGTGCGGTGGGAGACGTAGCCAACGTTCTCCTGGCCCACCAGGTCCACCGAATTGGCCTCGAAGACCTCCGCCATGCTCTTGTCTTGGTTGAGCGGCAGATACCCGGGGATGGTTTGGATATTGACGCTGGCGCCCACCGCCATCGCTCCTGCCTTGAGCGCCCGGTCAACCTTTCTGTTGGCGTCCATGACAGCCTCCAGGGTCCGGCCTCGGACGAAGGTCTCCATTCTTACATCGGCGGGAACGGCGCTAACGGCTTCACCGCCCTTGGTTATGATGGGATGGACCCGGACGGTGTCTTCATCCCGGAAAGTTTCACGGTTGAAGTGTATCCCACTCAAAGCCAAGGTAGCGGCGTTCAAAGCGTTGATGCCCAGATGGGGCGACCCCCCGGCGTGGGCCCCCCGGCCTATAAACTGAATACGCTTGGCTACGGTACCGTTATTGGTGCCGCTCATACAGAGCTGTTTGTCCTCCCGGTTGCTGGTGGTGTGGAGCATCATAGCCATGTCGACATCGTCGAACTCGCCCAGCTTGATCAACTCGGGCTTGCCCCCAAGAAATTCGATCTTGCCTTGTCGGCGGAGGGAATCCCGATACTCGATTTCGATGTATTCCTCGGCAGGCACAGCCATGAAAATCAAGCGGCCGCTGAGAGCGGACAAGATATCCGGTTGCATCAGGGCCATAGCGGCGCCGAGCATCATGGCGATCTGACAGTGGTGGCCGCAGGCGTGGGCTGCGCCGCTCTCCGGGCTGGCATAGGGATGCTCGTTAACGATTAGCGAGTCCAACTCTCCCAGAATAGCCAAGGCGGGACCGGCAGTCCCGCCAATGAGGTCGGAGCGGATGCCGGTGAGGGCAAGTCCGGCACGGAACGGGACACCCAACTCGGCGAACTTGCGGGCCACTAGGTCCGATGTTTTGCTCTCCCTGAAGCCGGGCTCCGGGTTCTGAAGGATGGTCTTGGCCAGGTTAACAATTTCATCGGATCTGACGTCAATTGCTTGGAAAGCTTGGCGTTTCAGGTCCTCTTTAGAAGGCATGAGACACTCCTCGATACAATTAGATAAGATTTTAGCAGAGGGTCCGTCGAATGGATACATGCCGTTTCGGTGTATAATTATGGACCAATGACTATGAAGGTTATTATCGCTCCCCAAGGCTTTAAGGGCAGTGTCTCCGCGTTGGCCGCGGCCAGGGCTATCGAACGCGGTGTCCTAGCGGTCGAACCGGATGCGGAAACCGTGTTGGCGCCGGTGGCAGACGGCGGCGACGGAACGTTGGAAGCCTTGATTGACAGTACGGGCGGCCAAGTGTTCCGAAGTACGGTGACCGGACCTTTAGGCCGACCCCTGGAAGCTATGTGGGGCGTAATGGGCGACGGGCAATCTGCGGTAGTGGAAATGGCTCAAGCCTCCGGGCTGGCCCTGGTGCCGCCCAGACGGCGCGACCCCCGTATAACCACCACCCAGGGCACCGGCCAGATCATCAAAGAAGCATTGGACCGGGGGTTCGACCGCATCATAGTCGGACTGGGCGGCAGCGCCACCAATGATGGAGGAACCGGCATGGCCGCTGCCTTGGGCGCGCGGTTCTTGGATGAGGAGGGCCGTTCCATCCCTGCGGGAGGAGCCGCTCTGGCCCATCTGGCCAGGGTAGATATTAGCGGACTGCACCCTGGGCTGGCCAACGCAACCATCATCGGCGCTACCGACGTTACCAATCCATTGTGCGGCCCTACCGGCGCGTCAGCGATATACGGTCCACAGAAGGGGGCTTCCCCCGAGGTGGTGGCCGAACTGGACGCGGCCCTGCTGAATTTTGCTCGGGTGGTCCACCGGGACTTGGGGCGGGACGTGGCGGAAGTACCTGGAGCCGGGGCTGCCGGCGGCTTGGGCGCGGGGTTGATTGTTTTTGCGGGGGCCCAACTCAGGTCTGGCATCGACATGGTGTGCGACGTGCTGGGCTTTGACCGTCACCTGGAAGGCACCGACCTAGTCATCACCGGCGAGGGCCGGGCCGACCAGTCGACCATATACGATAAAGCTCCGGTGGGTGTGGCCCGCCGGGCAATGCTCCAAAACGTGCCTACAATCCTGCTGGCTGGCAGCCTGGGGCCGGGTTACGAGGAGTTGTACCGGCACGGCATTGCGGGAATGGTCTGCATTGCCGACGGCCCCATGAGTTTAGACCAGAGCCTGGAACGGACCGAAGAGTTGTTGGAAGCAGCGGCCCGGCGGACTATTAGGCTCTTGATGCTCAAGGGGTTTCCTAGGTAACCGGACTCCGGCAGGCCGAAGGCCAATCGCCAAGTCTCAAGGCAAAAGGTTGAGGGTCTATCCTGCGGTATTTGTTGGCTCCAACGAAGGTGGCTCTGACAGGTCGTACACGGCTACTTGGTCCATGCGCTTAGGCGGTCCGTCCGACCGCGCGATCTGCTGAATCTCCTTAGCTATGCCCGCACTAAACACCGTTTCGCCGCATTGCCGGCATATTTGAGCTGGAACATTCTCCACAATAACAATTCGTTCGCCCCATGGCTGGTGATGAGTTACGTGCCGGTCCTCGAGAACTCCGCCGCACAACCGACACTGGTGGTTTTTTCTCACGTCTTCCGTACCCTCAGATTAGTCCACTCTTCGATATCTGGCTCATATGCGGTGATTATTTCGGGGAACGGCGGGTAGGAGAATTGTACATGAATCAATCCCCGCATAACCTAGTTATATCGCATCGGGACTCACAGAGGGGTGGTGACACTGTCGCAGCGTTGACCGTTACGCTGTAGGGAGAGCAAACAGTTCGATGCCTCTACCCGACCCGTTGCTCAACGAACTGCAGCACCTGCTCGGATAGCTGTATGGACCGGTCGGCGTCGATTCTGTCGAAAGCCTCCGAAGGAATGCCGCCGGGCAGAAAGGTGGGGTACCGAGTGATTTCAAAGTACTTATCCAACTGGCGGGCCTCGGATTTGATGGTGTCGAACATCATGTCAAATAGCTTGGCGTCTTCGCACAAGTCTATGAGGGAGTGGCTCCAAACGTCCTCAACCCTCCGGTGGTAAAGAAAGGACTTAACTGCTTTCTCCGCCGCTTGCTGACCCAGGAAGCATGCCAGGTTAAACCGGCCTCCCTGTCGGGCGAAGTCAGCGTCATCCAGGTCTTGCCGCGCCTGCCGCAGCCAGCGGGCGCTTTCGGTTATATAGTCAGGCATCGAAAATAACCCGTCCTTCCTTGCAAGCCCGGTTCAAGGCGGGCAAGACTTCGCGCAGGTTCTCGAACTCTTCCGGAGTATATACCTGGGTATCGACCGCCACTGAGGTGTCTAAGTGGTAGGAGAAGAAATCGGCCCGTCTGCCGAAGGACAGGTCTGTTTTGTGGACCACGATGAGCTCGATTTGGCTCTCCGGGCCGTAGTCTTCGGTCACCATGTCCCCGGTCAGAATGACTTTCTCCACGCCCAACATGGGCAAGACCTGGGCGATACTCTCTAGCTCCTGTTGCAGCATTTCCTTGCGGTACCTGGAAAAACCCACGCGGACTGGCATGTCTAACTCCTATTAGTTCTCAGCACGGGTCAAAGACCCGCTGGATAACCACTGGCATTCGAGACTCCGCCCCCTGTGTAGTCTACTCCAACAACACTAGGTGGGCTTCTTTAGGCCCGTGGACCCCCACCACCAGGGTTTGCTCAATGTCGGCGGTACGGCTGGGGCCGGTGATAAGGTTCAAATAGCTGCCCATGTCGCCACCATACCTATGGTATTCCAAACGCCGCAATAAGAACAGGTCATCCAGCGTCTCCACCACATCTTCCGCCCGGACCAAAGCCAGGTGTACCGGGGGCACTAGTGACACCAGCCGGCTCAAGCCCTTGCGGGGCACTACCACCACCGAGCCTGTTTCAGCAATCGCGTAATCTACGCCGGTGAGCCCCATTCCTGCGGCAATGATCCGTTCTCGCAGTGACTCCCTGCTCCGGCCTTCCCCTCGAGCCACGGTCGTGACAGCCAGACCCAAGCCCTCAAGGGCCGAGTCCACCGGGAAACCTTCAAATATCGGCTGATCGGTGCGGACCAAGCTTTCTACACCTAGCGAGGAAGCCAGAGAAGCAATGTGGCCTATCGCTTCCTCATATCCGGCAGCCCGGTAAACCTTCCAACCCCCGAGTCCAGCCAAGCGGGCCAACTTGTCCATTAGCCCGGCGGAGTCTTCGGCCAACCGCCGCCGCACCGCCGCCGCACTGGTTTCCAACTCGGATAACGTCTCCTTCAACTGGGGATATGCTGGGTCCGGCGAAACATGATCCCGCCCCAGTGCTCGCCGCACCGATCTCAGAAACTCCTCTTTGGGCATACCACTCGACACAGCCAGGTTAACTATCGCCCTGGGACTCTTGGGAAAGCTCCCGCCGCCAGACCTCGTGAAAGGTTCGGGGCGGCAACCCGGGTAAATCTCGGGCCCTAGTCCACTGAGACATTAAAGGGAACGGCATCCTTTTTATCATCCGGCCGGCCTTTGAGAAAGGCAGGAAAGAGATACTTTCCAGCGGCTTTTGGAGGGTCCGTCCTAACCGGTGAGCCAAAGACAGTAGCCTGGGGCCGCTCATCAAGCGGGCATAGCTGCGGGCCAGGAAGCTATCGAAGTCTCGGACGGCTTTCTCTTCCGGGTCCGGACTTTCCGCCAGCTTGTGGCGATGATACAACAGCATCCGCGGGATGTTAATCTTAACCGGACAAGCATCCCGGCAAGCGCCGCACAGGCTGGAAGCGTGGGGCAAGTCCTTAGCTTGCTTGAGTCCTACCAACGCCGGGGTGACGACTGCTCCGATTGGACCGGGGTAGACCCACCCGTAGGCGTGGCCGCCCACCTTTTGGTACACCGGGCAGGTGTTGAGGCAAGCGCCGCACCGGATACAATTCAGGGCCTCCCGCAACTCCGGGTCGGCCAGCAACCGGGAACGCCCGTTGTCCACCAACACCAAGTGAAACTCCTCCGGGCCATCCTCATCGTCGTTGCGCCGTGGGCCGCTAACCAAGCTCACGTAGCTGGTTAGACGCTGTCCGGTAGCCGACCTGGGCAATAGGCGCAGGAATACGGCCAAGTCTTGCAGCGATGGGATAACCTTTTCCATGCCGGTGATACCGATGTGGATACGAGGAGCGGAAGTGCAGAGCCTACCGTTGCCCTCGTTGGTAACGATCGCCAGAGTGCCGGTCTCGGCAATTAGGAAGTTTGCGCCGCTGATACCCAGGTCAGCCTTCAGAAATTTGTCCCTGAGCACCTGCCTGGCGGCTCCGGCCAGGTCCTCGATATGGTCCAGGTAAGGCAACCCCAGGTGTTGAGTGAACAGACGGGCCACGTCTTCTTTGGTCTTGTGCAAAGCTGGGGCAATCAGATGGGAGGGGGTTTCTCCGGCCAACTGGATGATGTACTCTCCAAGGTCGGTCTCGTAGACTTCGACACCTAACGACTCCAAAACCGGGTTGAGCTCCAGCTCCTCGGACACCATGGACTTGCTCTTGACAGCGACTTGGACCTGCCGGCTCCGGGCCAAGTTGGCGATAATATCGTTGGCTTGGGCCGCATCGGCGGCGAAATGGACCTGGCCGCCGGACTTGGTCACGTTGTCATGCAGTAGTTCCAGGTAGTAGTCCAGATGGTCCAGGGTGTGGGTTTTAATCCTGCGTGCTTCCTCCCGCCACGCCTCCCAGGCCTCGGGAGTGACCTCGTGGATAGCGGTCCGCCGGTTAGTGTCGAAACCGGAGCCCACACGCCGCAACGCCCGTTGCAGTTGGGGGTCTATGACCGAGAGGGTAGAAGCCTCGAAGAAGTCTCGTGTCTTGACCTGAGCCATTGTCTACAAACCTTCGCAGGACCGTGAGTAACGGGCAACCGCCGTAGAGCCAGCCCTACAGCGGGTGCGGGCCGCCGGCCGTTGACTCCAAAACTTGGGCCAAGTGACGGACCTTGATGTCCGAATTCTGACGGCTGAGCGCTCCTTCGATGTTCATTAAGCAGCCCATATCGCAGGACACCAGGGTATCGGCCCCGGAGGCCATAACGTTACGCACTTTATCGGCCAGCATTGCTTCAGAAATGTGGGGGAACTTTACGGCGAAGGTGCCGCCGAACCCGCAGCAGGTCTCCGCTTGCGGCAACTCCCGCAACTCTAGGTCTTGGACCCGGCCCAGCAGCTTGAAGGGCTCCTCCCGGACCTCCACCTCTCTCAGCAAGTGGCAACTGGGATGATAAGCTACGGTGCCTGAGTATGCTGCGCCCACTTCTTCCACTTCCAGGACTTTGACCAAGTACTCCGAAAACTCGTAGACCTTGCCCGAAAAATCCTGGGCTTGTCTTGACAGTTCCGGGTCGTGGCGAAACAAGTCTTGATAGAACACCCGCATCATAGCGGCGCAGGAGCCGGAGGGCACCACCACGTGGCGATAATCCTCAAAGCTTTGAAGCACTCTCTGGGCCAGCTTACGGGCTTGATGGGTGAACCCTGAATTGTACACAGGCTGGCCGCAGCAGGTCTGGTCCATTGGGAACTCAACGTCTACACCCAGACGGCGCAGCACCTTGACCACGCTGACCCCTACTTGGGGGTAAAGCTGGTCAATGATGCAAGTTACGAAAAGCGCAGCTTTAGTCTGGTTGTTTTTGGGCATTGGACCAATCAGGGAATGCGAACTCGGCGCCGTCCAAGGCGGCAAAGCTAGAGTAGCAGACCAATAGGACTGTGGCAACCGACAGTACTGCTTGGGGGTGCGCCTTAGATTTGTGCGGGGACTGGGCTCGGGTTGGATTCGTTTGTTGGTACGAACGAATAACGAACGAATCGGCCGTGGAGCTGAAATCCCCCTTTCGCAAAGGGGGAGACCCGGCAGTGGCCGGTTGCCGGTCATCGACACCGGCCCTTCGACTCCACGGCGCTTCGCTGGGGACGAAGGGAGATCGAGGGAGGCTTTTGACGGTTGGGACATGGGCAACATGGTTTCAGTTTGGGTATTGGCCTTCCGGCTTGTCAAGGAAGGGGTGGCATCGAGGTAATCGTTCAGACCGGTAAGCAGCCGGATGGCGAATGGGACCCCCCCCAATCCCCCTTTGCGAAAGGGGGAGACCCGGCAGTCGAGTCGATGATGCGGCGGGCCTACGACATGGGCGCAAAATCTTGGGGCGCACCCACACTTACCAGAAAGCTTGTCAATAGGCTTACCCGCCGATAGAATGCCGTTTGGTGTCTCTTGTAATGAGTTGTTCCTACCAAAGATCAGCAAACAGGGCCTTGCGCAATGCGGCCCATCGACCCTCAGACTCTCCGGCGAAACATCTGGGAAGGCAATGCCAAAAATATCTGACGTGGTAATCATCGGCGGCGGCGTCATCGGTTGCTCCATCGCCTACCAACTAGCAAAGCTGGGCCTAAAAAGCACGGTGTTGGAGCGGGCCTACTTCGGCGCCGGAGCTTCGGGAGCGACGGCTGGCGTGGTTGGGCCTCTGTGGCACCTGGACCCTGAATCGAAAGCGACCTTCTCCTTGGGAATGCGCAGCCTCGAGATGTTCCCCGGCTTGGCCGGCGAATTGGTGGAGGCCGGAATCGACCCCGGCTTCCGCCAGAACGGTATCTTGAAGGTGGCTTTCACCCAAGAGCAGGTGGAAGAGCTCAAAGATAACCTGGCTTGGCAGGGGGAGTTGGGCCGCGGGCTGGTGTGGCTGGATGCGGCGGAGGTTTTGCAGCGGGAGCCGGAGTTGAGCCGCCAGGTTATGGGCGGGGTGTTCTCGCCTGACGAAGGACACATTCGAGGCCAGCGTTACGTTGAGGCCTTGGCCCACGCCGCCGGTCGTTTGGGAGCAACCTTGGTCCAAGGCGCCGAAGTCATTGGCCTTGAGTTTCAGG
Source organism: Dehalococcoidia bacterium (assembly GCA_965197565.1). Classification (GTDB taxonomy): domain Bacteria; phylum Chloroflexota; class Dehalococcoidia; order Lucifugimonadales; family UBA3495. The sequence goes on along the minus strand of CBDANK010000002.1, from coordinate 36,138 downwards.
GCAGAAAAGTTACCGGAGCGCGGACCGCGACGGAGACCTACTATGGCGGCCACACGGTGCTGGCGGCCGGGCCTTGGACCGGAATCGCCGGCCATTGGCTGCGCCGGGAGATACCGGTACGGCCGGTTAAAGGCCAGCGCATCCTGCTTAGAAAAGCAGGGTTCCTGCCCAAGTGTCCAGTCCACAACTTCAGCGGCTACGTAATACCCTGGACCGACGGCAACCTGATGGTGGCGGCGACTAGGGAAGAGGGAAGGTTTGACCAGGAACCCACCGCTGATGCGGTTAGGCAGATGATATCGGCGGCAATCACCGGCTTTCCGGCTTTGCGGGACGCCGGCTTCGTAAGCGCCAGGGCTGGTGTAAGGCCGGGGACGCCGGACGACATCCCCATCCTGGGGCCGGTGCCGGGCTGGGAGGGGTTGAGTATAGCCTCCGGCCATGACCGCGTTGGTGTGATCCTCAGCGCCGGCAGCGGTGAGATCATGGCGAATTACATCAGTACCGGCGATAGCCTTCCGCTGCAACCCTTCAGCCTGGCCAGATTCCAGTAAGGGGGCTGCAATCGGTCTGGGACCAGGGGCGGTCAAGATGCCTCCGGCGGTTTCTGAGCTCCTTCTGGTATTCCAGCCGGTACTCCAGGAAAATTGGGCTTCCGCCCGGCTTGGTCCAGTGGACATCCGGGACCACTATCGCTGGTTCGACACCCCCCATCCCGTCTAGCCTGCATCCTTCCCAAAGGTCCCGGTTGTGTTGCCGATGCCGTGAGCATCACCGGCATCGAGTCAGGGCCTTTCTATTGTCACCCTGAGCCTTTCGACTAGGCTCAAGATAAACTCCGCGAAGGGTCTAAAGCTCTTGGCTTTCAATGCCGTTTTGCTGCCGAAACATCTTAGGGCGTGTTGACACAAAAGTTGAGGTGGTAGGATAGAGTGATACCGAGGAAGGGGAGTGAGGCGGCGGCATGGAAATCAGGGAAGACCAATACCAACGAATAGCGCATCTCTTTCCAGTGCACCGGGGCAACGTGCGCTTCAGCAACGTGGAAATCCTCAATGCCATTCTTTACCTGAACGAGCATGGTTGCAAGTGGCGGGGCTTGCCAGCCAGCTTCGGCCCCTGGCAGACCTTCTATTGACGATGGCGCCGGTGGAATGACCGGGGAGTGCTGACGGAGGTGTTCCAGCAGCTGCAGGAGGCGGGGATACTCCAGGTTGAATCCCGGGTAGTAGCCCTGGACAGCAGCAGCGTTAAGGTCCACCCCGATGCTACTGGGTGTCCAAAAGACATGGCCCTCAAGCCATCGGCAGGTCCCACGGTGGCCGGAATACCAAAATACACCTGATGGCGGTGGATGAGCGGACCGCCCTAGCGATTTCCCTGTCTCCGGGCCAGGCTCACGATGGAGTAGAAGGACGGAAATTGCTGGAGAGGGTGGGAAGCCAGAAGGAACAGCGGAATCTGGTCATGGACCGGGCCTATGAGGGAAACCAGACGCGGCGACTGGCCCGGAACTTGGGATACACCCCGATAGTGCCACTGCGGCGCCACCGTAAAATCCAGTGGCAATACAACCTGGAGCTATACGGCCAGCGCAACGTGGTGGAACGGTTGTTCCGGCGGCTGAAAAGCTTTAGGCGGGTCTTCACCAGGTACGACAAGCTGGACCTGATGTATCTGGGGTTCGTAACCTTGGCCTGTATCTTTGAGGCGTTTATCCGACAGCATTAATGTCAACAGGCCCTAGATTCTTCGTCACAAGCTCCTCAGAATGACCGGGGGTGGTAGTCTGTATTCACCTAACATTGAGAATAGAAAGACCTTGCGCATCGACTGAGGCTAACTTGACAAATGGGCCTGGACGCAGAATATTGGGGGAAACGAAAAGGGGGGTCATATGCGTGCTATCGTATACGAATCGGGAGGGGTCGAGGCCCTGAAAATTCAGGAGATACCGGACCGCACACCGGAAGCAGGGGAGGTGTTGCTCAGGGTGAAAGCGTGCGCCATGAACCACCTCGACGTCTGGGCCACCAAGAACCCAACGCAGCAGCGGTTCGGCGGGCCCCGGATAATGGGGGCGGACGTGGCCGGCGTCGTGGAGAGTCTGGGGCCGGGCGTCGAGGGCTATGCACAGGGAGACCGGGTGCTGGTCGCGCCGGGCCTCAGTTGCGGACATTGCAGCAAATGCCAGCGGGGTATGCACGCGGACTGCCCCGAATACAAGTTACTGGGCGTGGGGCGCGACGGCGGATACTCGGAGCTGATGACCATACCCGCCGTCAACCTGGCCCCGATGCCCGACGGCCTCGGCTTCGAAGACGGGGCTTCGATACCCTTGGTGTTCATCACTGCATGGCGTATGCTGGTGGAGAAGGCCGATGTTCAACCCGGCGAGTGGGTGCTGGTGAATTCGGCGGGCAGCGGCGTCGGCATCGCCGCAATCCAGATCGCCAGGCTCTTCGGCGCCCGGGTCATCGCTACGGCCAGCACCCAGGCCAAGCGCGACAAAGCGCTTGAGCTTGGCGCCGAGGCTTCGGTGGACTACACCCAGTCCGGCTGGGCGGATGAAGTGGCGCGCTTGGCCGATGGGGATGGCGTGGACATCGCCATAGACAGCGCTGGCGGCTCCATCCTGGAGCAGACCTTGGACGCCATGGCCCGAGGCGGGCGGGTGGTGAACTGTGGGAACACCGAGAACGTTGCTTGGAACATGAACCTCGACCCCCTTCGCAACAAGCGGCTATCCCTGTCTTGGTCCTTGATGGGGAGCAACGGATACTTGAATGAAACGTTGAAGTCCGTCAAGACGGGGCAGCTTAAGGCGGTGGTGCACCGGGTGTTTCCCTTCGAGCAAGTGCAGGAGGCCCACCGGGCCATGATCAACCGGGACAACTTCGGGAAGATCGTGCTGACCTGGTAGGGCCTATAAGTCAGGGGTTGAAGGCTCCCCGGCGTCAAGCTACACTATCCTATGAACCCAAGTCATCCTGAAGCTGGAGGAGGGTTGCTCTAATGGCAGAGGATATGAACATTCTAGTGGGTACTATCGGCCAAGGCGTGGTGAAGAGCGCCGACGGCGGCGATTCTTGGCGCAGGGTTGGAATCGATCAGGGACTTCACTCGGACGCCATGGTGCGGGCTCTGGCGTCTCACCCCAACCAACCCCAGGTAATCTACGCCGGGACCGACAAGGGACTATATCGGAGCGATGACGTAGGAGAACACTGGGGACTAATCGATTCTGCCTTAAGCGACTACACTGTCTGGGCCCTAGCCATCGACCAAGAGGACCCAGATCGAATGTACGCCGGCACGGGCACGCCAACCCCGGCGGCCATTTTCCGGTCTACCGACGGCGGTAAGTCCTGGGCCAAAACCTCTATGCAAGCGGCCGAGGAGTGCCCGAATGTGGGTATCCCCCGGATAACCGGAATTGCTATCGATCCGGCAAACCGCCAGAGTGTCTGGGTGGGGATCGAGGTGGACGGTGTGCGCCATAGCAGTGATGGTGGCGACACTTGGACTACTATCAATGGGGCCATTCCTAATCCCGATGTACACAACGTCGCTGTATCTTCCGGGCCGCCCCGAACGGTGGTGGTGGTGGTCAACGATGACGTGTACACCAGCACCGACGACGGGGTTAGCTGGCAATCACTTAGAGTCCGGGAGTCCTTCCCCTTGACCTACCCGCGGGGGATAATCGTGCAGCCGGGCAGCCCTAACGTCATCTTTTTGACACTCGGAGACACCACTCCGGGGCGTACCGGGACCGTGATGCGCTCCGTTGACACCGGCAAGACCTGGCAGAGTCTCTCCCTGCCGGTGGACCCCAATACCGCAATGTGGGTGGTTAACTCCCAGCCGTCCAATCCTCAGATAGTCTTCGCTGGCAGCCGTTACGGTTATTTGTACCGCAGTGACAACGGAGGCGATTCTTGGGCCAAGTTGTGGCGGGAGTTCAGCGAGATTTCGTCGGTGCTTTGGGTTCCGGCATAGCCGGTTGCCGCCCGGTGACAAACCGGCGCCAAGCCGTTTCCCAAATACACTAGATGAAACGGCCGATGCTTCCGTCGGTTGAAGCAGCAAATGTAACGGGTAGAGCGGGACATCTCCCACTCTACCCAAAGACCAAGTGAGGTTAATATGGCTCAAACACCCCTGTTCCCGGTAACCGTAGTAGGAAGCTGGCCCAGGTCGACTACCCTAATTCAGGCCCTACGCAAGAAGCAGTCGGGGGATATGTCCTCTGATGATTTTGCTGCTGTGGCCGACCAGGAGGTCATTGCCGCGCTCCGGTCCCAGGAAGATGCGGGGGTCGACATCCTTACCGACGGCGAGCAAAGGCGGGATAACTTCTACTCTTTCGCGGTGGATAAGCTGTCGGGTATGCAACTGATGAAAGTCTCTGACTTGCTCAACTACGCCAAGGACCGGGCTAGGATGGAAGAAGTGCTGCGGGCGCTGGACGTTCCGGCTTTCGCCATCAAAAGCCCGATAGTGGTGGGCAAGCTGGAAAAACGCCAAGGGTTGGCGCTGGACGAACTGGAGTTCGTGAAGAAGCACAGCGACCGGCAGGTCAAGATTCCTCTGCCAGGGCCCTATATGCTCACTAGGTCCAGTTGGTTTGAGGGACTATCGGACCAGATGTACGGTTCGCCTGAAGAGCTGGCCGAGGACGTGGTGCGCATTCTGAGAGAGGAGATCCAGGCACTGAAAGACCAAGGGGCCGACTTCATCCAGTTGGATGAACCCATCCTCAGCCAAGTAGTGTTTGGGGAGGAGTCCACTGAAACTTTCATGTGCGCCGCCCTACCCCAGAGAAGGGACCCCACCGAGGAACTGGAGTTTGCGGTCCGCTTGATGAATCAGACTGTGGAGGGCATTTCCGGCATCAAGACGGGAGTCCACGTGTGCCGGGGTAACTGGAGCCGGCGGGAAGACGTGCTGCTCACCGGCAACTACGGGCCTATGCTTCCCTACTTGGTGCAGATGAACGTGGACCAATTGGTCTTGGAGTGCGCCACTCCCCGGGCGGGGGAGATGGAAGTGTTCAAGGAGTACCGCAACGAAAAAGAGATCGGCCTGGGAGTGGTCAACCCCAGGACCGACGAGATAGAACCCCCGGAACAGATCGTGGACAGGGTGAAACAGATCCTGCAATACTTTGATCCGGATAAGGTGTACTTGAACCCGGACTGTGGGTTCGGCACCTTTGCCGAACGCAACGTGAATACTACGGAAACGGCCGAAAAAAAGCTCCGGGCCATGTCCCAAGCGGCGGACAAACTCCGGGCGGAATACGGCTGACCGCATATCTTGGCCTAACCGTCTCCGTTGTTTCCAATTAAGAAGCTAACCTTGAAAGGAGCATAGCGTGGCTGAAGCAGAGAACCTGAACGGCCTTCCCCGCGAGAAACTTAATGAGGTTCTTGAATCGTTTCGAGACCCTGATGTATTTGAGGCGGTGACCGGCCCTTGGAAATCCCGGGTGGTGTGGCAAGATGGATTTCGGGCCAAGGCATACATGAGGAACCATGTGGCGGAGATGGACGAGCCAGGCGACCTTACCGCTACAGACTTGGCGGCCAGTGCCCACGAACAGCTTCTTTCCGCCGTGGGTAGTTGCATGACCGTAGGATTTGTTCTGAACGCCACCAAGATGGGAATCAAGATCCACGACCTGGAAATTGCTATCGACGGTTACTTCGACAACATCCGTAAATGGGCGGGGGTGGACGACGGCAATCCCGGTTACGGCAGCATCACGGCCAAGGTCTTCGTCCGGGCCGACGCCGATGAAGACACGCTAAAAGAAATTTGGAGGCTGGCGGTGGAAGGCTCGCCGGTCACCCAGTCGGTTATGCGGGAGACCAAGGTGACCGCTGAGTTCGAGATGGTAGGGTAGTGGCTACTCTTGTTTCCGCCGATTGGGTGGAAGAGGCACTGGAGAAGCAGGATTTCTTGGTAATCGACGCCCGCTCCGCTATGCGGTACCTCATGGGACACCTGAAGTCGGCGGTGAGCCTTCCCCAGCGGAAGCTGTTGGACCCACGGGGGAAACTGCTTTCCGTGGATAGCTTGGCCCGGTTGTTCGGAGAGACCGGCATAGGTGACGGGACGAAGCCGGTGCTGTACGACGGCTACGACGGCCGGAATAGTGCGATGCTGGCCTGGGCCCTGGAATACCTGGGGCGAAATGACGTTCACATAATGTCGGTGTTTTTCGACCGCTGGAAAGACCAGGGGCGGGAGGTTTTCTACCGCCCGGTGCCGGCAGTGTCATGCCAATTTACCGCCAGGGTTAATCCTGCGCTTAGAGTGGGCATCGATGAAATTTCCGGCGCTCCCGGCCTGAAGCTGGTGGATACCAGAAGCCGGCAAGAGTACAACGGGGAGAGTGAGGCCGATGAAAAACCCGGCCATATTCCGGGAGCGGTCAACATCGTCTGGCAGGACTTGTTAGGCGAAGAGGGCCAGCTTCTCGGCTCCCAGGAGAGGGTCCAACATTTGCTGTCCCAGGCCGGCGTATCCCAGGGGGACCGGATCGTGACCTACTGCAAGGTCGGGGCCAGGGCATGTGTTGGTTATCTAGCTTTCCAACAACTGGGTTACGACGTGCGGGTCTACGATGCTTCCTATGCCGAGTGGGAGCAAAGCGGGCTGCCGGTGGAGTTGTAGCCGGGGCAATGAAAGCCGGCTAGGCACAGCACATCCGCAGGCGGCGGGAAGAGGACGTGCGCCCGAATCTTCAATCTCCCAATTAGATCAGATGAGGTATCGGCATGGACTGGGGAATGGAAAACCGAATGGGGCAACTGATCCAATCGGATGGACACTGCATGTTCTTGCCCATCGACCATGGATACTTTCAAGGTCCTACCAGAAGGTTGGAGCAGCCTGGAAAAACCATCGCTCCGCTGTTGCCTTACGCCGATGCTCTTTTCGCTACTCGGGGGGTGGTGCGCTCAGCCGTCGATCCCAGGAACACCAAGCCCGTTATTCTCAGAGTTTCCGGTGGGACCAGCATGGTGGGCGGCGATCTGGCCAACGAAGGCATAACCACCTCCATGGAAGAGGCGATACGCTTGAACGTGGCCGCGGTGGGCATCTCTGTATTCATAGGTTCCGAATACGAACGCCAGTCATTGCTGAATCTGGGCAAGTTGGTCGATGAAGGTGAAAAATACGGGATTCCGGTGATGGCGGTTACCGCGGTCGGCAGGGAGTTGGAACAGCGAGAATCCCGATACCTTGCTCTGTGCTGTCGCATCGCAGCCGAGCTGGGGGCGCGAGTGGTAAAAACCTACTGGTGCAAGGACGGATTTGACAAAGTTGTCACCGGTTGTCCAGTTCCGGTGGTCATGGCTGGCGGGCCCCAGGCTGACTCGGAGCTAGAGGTGTTGGAGTTTGTCCATGACGGTATGCAAAACGGCGCCATTGGCATAAATCTAGGCAGAAATGTCTGGCAAAGCGATCACCCCGTGCCCATCATGCGGGCGCTGCGTCACATCGTCCACGAAAACGGCTCGGTAAAAGAGGCTCAAGAGGTGTTCGAGAGCCTCAAAGCGGTCGATGCTAGACTTGCCTCAGTGCCGGCCTGACGCTCCGGCCTAGGCAATTTGCGGTCCCCGGTATCGCCGTAGAGGTCCCAGAGGACGTGGAGAATTCGAGTAAAACAAATTGATGCTTTTGCCTTCTCCCTGTACCCTCTGGTGAATTTGGATATAGGCGTTCAACTTGGACCGTTAGCTTCTCTCTGAAGTATATCCCTGAGGTATATTCGCCTTGCGTGTGGCAATGTACTACAACAACCAGGATGTGCGCTTGGAGGAAATGCCGGCGCCGGTTATCGGACGCGGCGAGTTACTGCTTCGCGTGGAAGCCAGCGGACTTTGCGGCAGCGATGTCATGGAGTGGTATCGCGTGGAAAAGGCCCCTCTGGTGTTGGGCCATGAGGTTGCCGGCACCGTCGCTCATGTCGGAGAGGGGTTGCAACGCTATAAAGAGGGCGACCGGGTGGTGGTAACCCATCACGTGCCCTGCAACGCCTGCCGGTATTGCTTGAGCGGACATCACACCGTCTGCGACACTCTGCGGCAGACCAGTTTCGACCCGGGCGGCTTCGCCGAATACCTGCGCGTTCCCGCTATCAATGTCGACCGCGGGGTCTTTCCGGTACCGCCCCAGGTGTCTTTGGAGGAAGCATCCTTCGCTGAGCCACTGGCCTGTGTTTTGCGGGGCCAAAAGCGAGCGAATTTACAACCGGGGCAGAGCGTGTTGGTTTTGGGGAGCGGCCTTGCCGGGATGCTTCATATAAATCTGGCCCGTGCTTTGGGGGCAGGCCGGATAGTTGCCACGGATATGGTCGACTACCGGCTGGAGGCGGCGCGACGGTTTGGCGCTGATGCCGCTTTCTCCGCGAATGAGGATGTGCCGGCCCGGCTGCGCCAGGCCAACGACGGCCGGTTGGCCGACCTGGTGATTGTGTGCACCGGGGCTCCCCCGGCATTGTTGCAGGGGTTGCAATCGGTAGACCGCGGCGGTACGGTCCTGTTCTTCGCGCCCACTAAACCAGGAGTTTCTCTCCCGGTATCGGTAAACGATGTCTTCTTTCGCAACGATGTCACCCTTACCACAACCTACGCCGGCAGTCCTGCCGACCTGGCCACTGCCTTGGAGCTTATTGGGACGAGAAGGGTGCGGGTTGGCGAGATGATAACCCACCGCTTGGGATTGGCCGAGGCGGGACTGGGGTTTAAACTAACTGCCGAGGCCCGGTCTTCCTTGAAGGTCATCGTCCAACCCCAGAGGTAGGTGGTCCGGCGAGACCAATCCGCTGGCAGGACCAGTCCAAAAGCAAAAGCCGTCGCCGAGCTTTCCCCGTTACAAGAAACGGCGGGGATGGGACTATAAGTAGGTTAGCAACGAGGCTAGTCATGGAGTTCGGACTTTTCCTGGAGTTCCCCGCCCTAGAGGATGTTACCGATCAGGAGGCGTTCACTGAAGGTTTCGCCTTGGTGGACGAGGCGGAGCGGATGGGAGTGGACTCGCTGTGGTTGGCCGAATACCACTTCTCCCCCTTCAGCGTGTTGTCAGCGCCGGTTACTGTGGCTACGGCTATAGCTGCCCGCACCAAGAGAGCCAGGATCGGGTTCGGCGTTCTGCTTTTGCCTCTGAGCAACCCGGTACGCATCGCGGAAGAAGCCGCAACTTTGGACCACATCAGCCAAGGAAGGCTTGATTTCGGCATAGGGCGCGGCACCTTTCCAGACCACCATGACGCTTTCAACTCTCCTTATCCCGAAAGCCGGGGCCGCTTCGAGGAGTACTTGGAAATCATACTCAAGGCGTGGACCGAAGAACAGTTCTCCTTCGAAGGGGAACACTATGAGTGCCACGACTTGATTGTCAGGCCCAAGCCCTTCCAAAGCCCGCATCCTCCGGTTCGCGTAGGAATTACTTCCGCGGAGACTTTCCCTATCATCGGCCGCATGGGGTATCCAATTTTTATCAACCCTTCCCGGGTTTTTACCCTTGCTGAACTGGGGCCTTTCATCCAACTGTACCGTAAGGCGTGGAAGGAAGCGGGCCATCCCGGTGACGGGGAAGTGGGCTTGCGGGTCCCAGTATACGTTGCTGAGACGGCCGAACAAGCCTACAACGAGCCAATGGAAAGCGCCTTGACATCGATTCAAAACCTGAGCCGGAGGGTATCGGGCAGCGCCGACCGCACCGGCCTCAGCGGCGACTGGCAGGCCCAGGCTGAACGAATCAGTAACATGACCTACGATGACTGGCTGCGGGACAAGGTGGTTTACGGCACGCCTGAAGCGGTTGTAGACCGCTTGCGCCAATTGGTGGAAGAGCTCCAGTTGGACCAGATCGTCTACGAGATCAATTTTGGCCGCCGCATCCCCTACCAACTCCAAATGGACAATCTGCGGCTGTTGACGGAGCAAGTGCTGCCGGAGTTCAAGTGACCCCAAAGCTACAGCAGGTTGCGGTATAGCTTCCCTTCTTTCATCACCAGCTTGATCCTGCTCTTGTCTTGCAAGAAGGTGATGTCTTGCAACGGGTCTCCATCCACCACCACCAAGTCGGCGGCCTTGCCCGCTTCCAGGGTGCCGGTTTCTTTCTCTATCCCGCAGGCTTTCGCCGCCCAGCCAGTGGCCGCCACCAGAGCTTGCATGGGGGTCATTCCCGCCTCCACCAAGCATTGCAACTCCTGGGCGTTGTTCCCGTGAACCCAGCCGCCGGCGTCCGTCCCGGCCACCACTTTCACTCCAGCGCTCAGGGCCTTTTGCATGCTCTCTATATGTTGGCGGCGGAAGTCGCGGGCCTCCAACCGGCCCTCAGGCGTGCCTACGTCACGGTGGAAATTAAACACGGTGAACGTCGGGACGAAGAAAGTCCCTTTGTCGGCCATCATCTTAACCAGGTCCGGGTCTTCGTTCAGATAGGAGCCGTGCTCGATAGTGTCCACCCCCGCTTCGATAGACATTCTCAGGCCGGGTCCGCCAACGGCGTGGCTGGCCACCTTTTTGCCGTGGGTGTGGGCCTCACTGACCAGCGCGTCCAGTTCATCCTTGCCGTAAGCTACGTCTTTGGAGCCGTGATAACGGCGGCCCCAGCCGGTCTGGAAGACCTTGACCAAGTCGGCTCCCACCCGCACCATCTCTCTTACTTTGGCCCGCACGGCGTCGACACCGTCGGCGAATCCCGATGGTATCAGGGGATCGGGAAACAGGGGTTGGCGGTGGCCGGAGCCACTGGACCTTTCGGCATTCCCGTGGCTTGGCGAAATAGGGCCGGTGGCCACTAGCAGCCGGGGGCCAACTATCAAGCCTTCCTCCACTGCGGTCTTGAATCCCGCGTCCAGCCAACCGCAGTCGCGTACGGTGGTGTATCCGGTCAGCAGGGTCTCTTCCATCACTTTGGCGATCCGCAAAACCCGAAGGCTTCGGGGCTCGGTGAACCCCCACCGGCTCATAATGTCGTAGGTGAATGAAGCCAAGTGGTCGTGGCAATCGATGAGACCCGGCAGCAACGTCATCCCGGCGCCTTGAATCACCTGAGCATCAGGTGGAGCAGCGACCTCTTCCTGCCTGCCGGCCACCACAATACGTCCATCGTCGTTGACTAGCACTGCTCCATTGGCCACCGGTGAGCTTCCCGTCCCGTCTATCATGGTAGCGCCTGTAATTAGCTTCATTGCTCTCTTCTCCCAGTGAAATCATCGAGGAATGTAGGCGTCGGTGCACCCGTTGGCGTCCCTTCCTTGATTAGCCGTCAGGGGCGTCTATTCCGATGGCCCCAGTGTATCTACTCGGATTGTTGTTAGGGCCAGCCGGTCAGAATCTTGCTAGGGCTCGGGGAATCCGGCGCTTAGCAGGCACTTAGATTGTAACAGTACCGGCCCTCCGGAGCGGAAGTTAAGGCATCAATGTATTAGAGACCTTTGCATAACCCCCACCCCTGTCATTCTGAAACCCCCACCCCGGTCATTCCGAATGCAGCGAAGCCCTTCGGTTGCGCTCAGGATAAACTTCGCCAGGAATCTCAAACCTATGTCAGCAAGCACTGAGTCTGTATCTGGACCGACGCGACGATTCTGGCCCAACGCCTTAGATTCCCCCCTCCGGTCGGAATGACGGGGGTGACCGGTCGGAATCACTATGGCCTTGCGAAGGCCACATGAGAGGATGAAAATCACCTATTTTCATAGCAATGACGAGTTGAGCGACCAGTTAGGCAAAGGTCTCGTATTATAGCGAGCGTTGACAGGCGTTCCAGATGGGATTAGGCTTCAAAGAACAGCCAAGAAAACCAACTGGTAGGAGGTTGATATGGCTACGGTGAGTAAGAAAACCCAGTCGGCAAACCTAACAGCGGCTCAACATCCTCTCGACCCCATGACCCCCAGGGAGATCGATGAGGCAGTAAGAATTCTTCGCTCCCAACGTGACCTGCCTGAAGGGACCAGGTTCGAGTCAGTCATGCTGAAGGAGCCTGCCAAGGACTCGGTCCTCGGTTTAGAAAACAGCAACTCGGTCCCCAGAGAGGCGACGATAGTGCTCTTGGACAACGACACCGAAGCAACCCACGAAGCTGTGGTCTCTCTGACGGACAAAGCGGTTACATCGTGGAAGCACATCCCCGGTGTGCAACCGAAAATCATGCCCGACGAGTTCTATGAGTGTGAGGCCGCGGTTAAACAGGATCCGAAGTTTCTGGAAGCCATCAAGAAACGGGGCATTACCGACGTAGACCTGGTAATGGTCGACCCGTGGTCTGCCGGCAACTTCGGAATTGAAGAGGAGAAAGGCAAGCGGCTCTCATACGCTCGGTGCTGGGTCAGGTCCAGCCCCACGGACAATGGCTATGCCCGTCCCATCGAGGGAGTTATCCCGGTGGTCGACCTGAATAAGATGGAAGTTATAAGGGTCGAAGACCATAGGTTGGTGCCGCTTCCTCCCAACCCGGCTAACTACGCCGCCGAATTCATTAAGGAATTTCGCTCCGACCTTAAACCACTGGACATAGTCCAGCCCGAAGGTCCCAGCTTCAGCATCAATGGCCGGGAGATAACCTGGCAAAAATGGAGCTTGAGGGTGGGCTTCACCCACCGGGAGGGTCTAGTCCTGCACAACATCGAGTACTACGACCAAGGCCGGAGGCGCCCGATTATCTACCGGGCCGCCTTGGCGGAGATGGTGGTGCCTTATGGGGACCCCGGCGGGGCCCATTTCCGTAAAAACGCTTTCGATGTGGGGGAGTATGGGATCGGCAATCTGGCCAACTCCCTCACTTTGGGATGTGACTGCTTGGGAGAGATCCGTTACTTCGATGCGGCCCTTAGCGATAGCCGCGGCGGGGTGATGAACATTCCAAATGCTATTTGCATCCATGAAGAGGACTTCGGCATCCTCTGGAAGCACGTCGATTGGCGCACCGGGCAAACCGAAGTGCGCCGTTCCCGCCGGTTGGTCATATCCTTCATAGCGACCGTCGGCAATTACGAGTACGGCTTCTTCTGGTATTTCTACCAGGATGGGACCATCGAATTTCAAGTGAAGCTGACCGGTATTGTCAACAATGCGGCAGTCCCACCGGGCGAGACGCCCAAATACGGGACGTTGGTAGCTCCCCAAGTCAATGCTCATATTCACCAACATTTCTTCAACGTCCGGTTGGATATGTCGGTAGACGGCCGGAACAACTCCGTTTATGAGGTGAATACCGAGGCGGAACCCAGGGGTCCGGAAAACCCCCAAGGCAACGCCTATTTTGCCACGAAGACTTTGTTGCGCACCGAGTCGGAAGCCCAGCGGACTGTCGACCCTCTGACAGGCCGCTACTGGCTCATCGCCAACTCATCCGTGAAGAACTACCTGGGGCAAGAGGTCGCCTACAAATTGATGCCGGGAGAAAACATTCTACCCTTTGCCCACCCCGACGCCAGCGTAATGAAGCGGGCCGCCTTTATGACCAAGCACCTGTGGGTTACGTCCTACGATTCCAACGAGATGACCCCTGCCGGCGACTACCCCAACCAGCATCCCGGCGGCGCTGGTCTTCCCGCCTACACCAAGGACAACCGTAGCGTGGAGAACCAAGACTTGGTGGTATGGTACACTTTTGGCCACCATCACATCCCCCGTCCCGAGGACTGGCCGGTGATGCCGGTCATGTACACCGGATTCAGCTTGAAGCCGGTGGGATTCTTCGATCAGAACCCGGCCTTGGACGTGCCGCCCTCAGAGCATCACAACGGGCATTGCCATTCTTGAGATTCCCATCCGCCCGCCCAAAGGAGGTTATGAGGTGTGCAGCGCACCTCATAACCTAATTCTCTTTGTTCGTTATTCGGCCCAGGTTCTTGCTGAAGGCTTTTAGATTCTTCGCCTACGGCTCAGAATGACGATTTCCGAGAATGAAAAGACCCCGGGGGGAACCCCGTGCGGCTAGACGGTCTGGTCGGGGGTCGTTTGTGAGGGTAGTTGGGAATTGTCAGGAATTTGAGAGCCAGAGCATTTAGCTAGGACTTGGGAGCCGGTGCCGGGAAATGTTGGTAGGAGTCGTATCGGACACTCACGGTTACTTGAATCCCAGGGTCTTGGAGTTGCTCCAAGGCGTCGACCGTATCCTTCATGCGGGTGATATTGGCAATCACACCATCATTGAAGAATTGGGCCTCATTGCTCCCACCACGGCAGTGCGAGGCAATAATGACAAGGAAGGCCCCGCCTCTCAGTATCCTTTGGAAGCGACAGAGACGCTGGCAGGCTGCCGAGTCTTACTTACCCACCAAGTAAAGCTCCCCAAGGACCCAAAGGCCAAGGCACTGCGAGACTATCTGGACTCGGGTGTAGAGGTTGTCGTTTTCGGCCATAGTCATATTGCCCTTCAGGAGCGGTTGGGTCCGGTCCTGTTCTTCAATCCTGGGGCTGCGGGCAAACGCCGTTTCAAAGTCGTGCCGTCCATTGGGTTTCTAACCATTGAAGAAGGGGGAGTCGAGGGGAGGATCGTTGCCTTATAGTTGGTAGGTCTCCCTACGGGCCGTAGCTGTCCAGGAGGTCATCCACCATACTGGTGACATTGTCCCAGTCGTAGTTCTGGAAGGAGCGGCCCCGGGTAACGAAGGCCCCCGCGGCGTAGAACATCTCATACTGGACCTGCCGCGACCCGAACTCGGAGCCTACCGCATCCCAAGCAAGCTTGAACAGTTTGACTTTTTCCTGGGGTTCCGCCACCGGAGAACGCTGGGTCCTCTGGATGTATTCAGCGGTCTCCTGGTTTTGGAAGTCGGCCACCGATGACGGCGTCATAATCATATTAGCGCCGGAAAGGTCACGAATCATCGAGACCAGCTCCGGGTAGAATTGCTGGCTGAGGACTTGGGTGGCGTAGAGCAGCCTTCTATCCGGCACGAAGTAGGGCCCGTAGTGCTGTCCGCCGGCCTCCATGCCCTTGACCATGCCTTCCACCATAGCGGTGTTGGCCGCCAAGTAGCCCAACTTGCCCGACACCTCGGGAATGGAGATGATGCCGTTGGTTTCGGCTATCTTCCGCGCCAACCCCAGCAGAAAACGCGTTTTCACCATCAGCCGTATTTGAGCCTGGTAGTTCTGGAACATGTGGGTGGGAGCCAGGTTGAATTGGGCGTGGCACATAGCCGGGTCTTTGTAGACGAATACCCGGTCCCAGGGAACTTTTACCTCATCGAAGTAAATTATTGCGTCGTTCTCGTCCAAACGGGAAGACAGCGGGTTATCGAACCGGGAAACTGCCATAGACTCGTATGACTTGCGGGGCAGGATTTTAAGACCCTTGGCGGCCATGGGGACGGCCGCGGTGAAGGCGTACATCTCTTCTCCGGACCGCAGCGGCTGCCCTGTTGTGACCAGAAGCTCATCGGCAATGACCGCGCCGGTGCCCAGCATCTTGGCCCCTTTGATGGTGACGCCCTGGCTGTCTTCGTCGCAGATGGCGGCTATTAGGAACTCATCTTCTTGCTCCGAAACCGATTTCGAGTGATCGGCCCGGGGGTTGGCGATAACGTAAGTTACGAACAGGTCCTGATCGCGGACGTATTCAAAATAGTCCAGCAGTGCCCGGGCCCGGCGCGGGCTATGTTCCTCAAATAGCTCGATGCCCATCACCATGCCGCTCAAGCAAGAAGCCACGTGGTCGGGGGAGCGGCCCAGGAACCCATAAGTGAGCCCAGCCCAGGCAGTTATAGCTTCGCGACGCCGCACTAACTCTTCGTAGGATTCCGGCAGTTGCCAGAACCGGCCGACACGGCCGCCGCTGCTGGCGGACTCAAAGGTCATCAACTCCCGGTTCTTTGGGTCCGCCATAAAATCGTACAAGCCGGCAATGGTCCGCGTAGCATTGCGGAAAGCCGGGTGGTCGACCGGGTCCTCGACCAATTGGCCGTCCAAAAAAATAGTCCGGCCGTCCCGCACCCGGTTTAGATAGTCTTCGCCGGTCCGCGTCATCTCTGGCCCTGGCGGATGAAATCAGAGATTCGCTCACCAATCACCATGGTGGTTACGTTGGTGTTGGCCCGGATGCAGTCGGGCATGATGGAGGCGTCGGCGATTCGCAGCCCTTCCAGGCCGCGGACCCTGCCGTACTGGTCCACCACGGCCATAGGGTCGGATTCCGGACCCATTTTGCAAGTGCAGGAAATGTGCTGGCTGGTGGTAACCTCCCGGGCGATGTATTCGTCCAACGCCTCGTCGGTGGCCAGTTCGGCATCGGTGGGCTCTATCCGGTCCTCTATGATCGCTCTGAACGCGTCAGTATCGGCCAAGCTGACGGCGGTGCGCACCATCTCGCGCATACGCCGCCGGTCGAACTCATGCTCGAGGTACCGGTAGTCCAAGAAAGGCTGGACATCGGGGTCCGAAGATGTAAGCCGGAGCTCGCCGGAGCCGACGGCCAGGTCAAGCACGGCCACCATCCTTATGCCCAAGGGCTCCATGCGTGAACCGCCCCGGTTCACCCGCTCGGTGGCGTAGGACTGCATGGACAGCATCAGATCGTTGCGCAAATCGGACCCTTCCGCAGTCCAACGCAGGGCCATCTGGGAACGGGGCGCAAAGCCGTTCAACGGGTAGCCTTCTTTGGTCCGCCAAGTCACGTATACGTTGGGATGGTCCCTCATGTTTTGCCCCACTCCGGGCAGATGGTGGACCACCGGGATACCGACGCTCTGAAGATTATCGGCCGGCCCCACCCCGGAGAGCATCAGGATATGCGGCGAGCCAACGGCCCCCGCGCTGAGGATAATTTCCTCCCCATCCACGGTGAACCTCTCGCCGCCGCTCTCCACTTCGACTCCGGTGACTCGCTTTCCTTCTATGATGAGACGCCGGACCGTACAGTTGGGCCTGATGGTGAGGTTTAGGCGATGCCGGCCCGAATTGAGGTAACCAAGGGCGGTGCTCCAGCGAATCCCATTGGGGTTGTTGAAGGGTGTTGGACCGATACCCAAGGCGTCAGGAGCATTGTGGTCCGGGCTGTCGGGGAAGCCTGCGGCCCGGCAGGAATCGTAAAACGCCTGCTGATCAGGCAACCATTCCTCGGTCTTGAACCGGCGGACGATGATGGGACCGTCGGAATTGTGGAAATCGCCGCTGCCGAAGTCGGTGTCGGTCTCGATTTTGCGGAGGTACTGGAGCAGGTTCTGGAAGCTCCACTGATCGTTGCCCAACGAGGCCCAGGCATCGTAATCCTCGGGAACTCCTCGTAAGAATACCTGGCCATTGATGGCGCTGGAGCCTCCGGTGACCTTGCCTCTGGGCACCAGCATTTCGGGGGATGTTTCCGTGGCCTTGCCAACGAACTGCCAGTTGTGGTCGCTGGTCATGATGTCGGTGGCGGTCGCGTAGCCGTACTTGACCTCATCGGGCAGGTGCTCAAAATTAGGATAGTCCGGCCCTGCCTCTATCAGCAGAACGGACCGTTGCGGGTCCTCGCTAAGCCTAGTTGCCATAATGGAGCCCGCGGAACCGGCGCCGAGAACTATATAGTCATATTTCATTAGGGCCTCCTTCGAATCGCTTGGATGGGCCGGACAGCCAGGGCTGATATATAGGGTATGCTGGTATTCAACCTCAATATGTCATACTATCAGGCGTGGTCAAGGAGCGGTTTTTCCAACCACGAGCAATTATCCCAGTGCGCCGCGTCTATTATACGCGAGGTCAAAATCAGGAGGAAGTGATGGCAGACTCAATCGGACATCCCGAGCTAATCATCCGGAACGCCAACATCATTACCATTGACCCACGGCGTTCCAGGGCACAGGCGCTGGCCGTACAGCACGGCAGGTTAATTGCTGTGGGAGACGACGAAACCGTCAGCCGGTTGGCGGGGCCCGACACCAAGGTCCTAAACCTGGCGGGCAAGACGGTGTTGCCCGGCTTCATCGACGCCCACATACACGTTCTCAGCAGCGGCATCCGCCACGTCATGGCCGCAGACTGCGACCTGCCCTCGGTCGCGGCAATCCAGGACGCTCTTCGGGAACAGGTCCAAGCCACGCCGGCGGGCGAGTGGGTCCAGGGCTTCAAGTTCGACGACACTAAGACGACGGAAGGACGGTTCCTGTACCGGCAGGACCTGGATGCCGTAACCACTCAGCACCCCCTGATGGTGACCCACAAGGCCGGCCACGTTTTTTACCTTAACAGCCGGGCCTTGGAATTGGCCGGGTTTCACAGCGAGACCACCGACCCGCCCGGCGGCCGCTTCGGGCGCGACTCAGCAAGCGGAGAATTAAACGGGGTGATTTACGAGCGGGCTATTGAGCAGGTCCGCTTCGGCTTGATACCCGTTGAAACCCCCGAGATTCGCCGCCAGGGCCTCCGGCGCATATGCCGGATGCTGAACCAAGCCGGCATAACCAGCAGCCACGATGCCCGGGTCACCAGCGACGATCTAGTGACTTACCAGGAAGGCAAGGACAGCGGCGAGTTGACGCTCAGGGTCTACGCTCTGATGTACTATCCCCACTTTCCGGCGCTGCGGGACGCTGGCGTCATGACCGGCCTCGGCGACTCCATGCTTAAAGTGGGCGGCATCAAGATGGTGGCTGACGGCGCGATTGCCACCCGTACCGCCTATCTATCCCAGCCTTACGAGGGGACCCATGACGACCACGGCATTCTGGCCATGGGCCCCGAGGAGACGGAAGACCAGGTTATGCAGATGCACCGGGCCGGTTTTCAGGTGTGCATCCACGCCAACGGCGACCTGACCATCGATATGGTGCTGACTGCTTACGAGAAAGCCCAAGCGGCGTTCCCCCGCGCCGATGCAAGGCACCGGATCGAACACTGCACCTTGATCAACCCGGACCTTCTGCGGCGGATGAATGCCTTGGGGTGCATTGCGACTCCCTTCTGCACCTACGTCTACCACCACGGAGAGAAGATGCCCTTCTACGGAGAGGAGCGGCTTCAATGGATGTTCGCTCAGCGTTCTTTCCTTGACTATGGAGTAACCTCCACCGGGGCCAGCGATTACCCTCCCGGTCCCTTCGAGCCTTTACTGGGCATCCAAAGCTGCGTCACCCGCACCGACAGCAACGGCAAGTTGTGGGGTCCGAACCAGAAGATTTCGGTGGAAGAAGCGTTGAAGATCTACACCATCAACGGCGCCTACGCTTCCTTCGAGGAAAACATCAAGGGTTCCATCGAAGTCGGCAAACTGGCCGACTTGGTGGTGCTGGGGGACGACCCTACCCAGGTGGACCCCATGAGCATTAAGGACATCCCGGTGGAACAAACGATAGTGGGAGGCAGGACGGTTTACGAGGCTTAGCGGGTTGGATCAGAAAGTGCCTTGGGGTTCCAGGCCCAAAAGGAACTGGCCGGCAGTCTCGTAGTTAGTGGGGTTCCCTTGAACATGCTGGGTAATGACGTGTATGTCCTGAAACCGGCGCTGAATGGGATTACTGGCGAATATTGAGTTGGAACCGCACAAGTTGTAGGAAATATCCACCACCTCGGCCGCCTTGCGAATGGCGTAGGTGCTGGCGAGCCGCATCCGAATGCGCTCTTCAATGGTAATGGCATGGTTCTTGCAGGCGCTGCTCCATCCTGATGACGCACTGTCCGCCAGGAAAGCTTGCGCGGAGCGCCAGATCGCTTCCCCTTCGCCGACAAGCCGCTGCGTGGTTGACTGGTCTTGCAGCAAGCTCCTAACCCAGCGCGAAGTTTTTGCGCTGGCAATATCGATTGCTGTGGCCAAGCTGGCGCGAGCGATGCCAAGAGCGATGGTTGCGTCGCCCGAGGCAAAGAGCAAGGTCCTGGGCATCACGTAAAGAGGGCCTTCTTCCCGGGGAGCGTGAGTTGGGTCATAGGTCCGAATGTTGGGAACATAAAGATCATCGACCTCAAAGCTGAAGCTGCCAGTGCCGCGAAGGCCGGCCACCTTCCAACAGTCCAAGAGCTTCGCTTCCGTTTTCGGTATTAGCATCACCCGAGAACCTGCTCTGTCTTCAGAGGCGTATTGGTTGTGGTCTGGATGCATGACAGGAACAAGGGCCGCAAGCCAGGTTGCGTGGGTACTGCCAGTGCTGAAATCCCAACGTCCGCTGAGCCTGTAACCTCCGTCAACGGGAACGGCCTTCGCCGATGCTGTTGGAGGGCCGTTGGCAACGACGGCGTGGGCGTCGCCCCAAATTTCTCGGGCAGTCTGTTCCGGCATAACCGCAGACGCCGTCGCAAAAACATTATTCTGATTGATGCACCAAGCGGTGCTTCCGTCCACCTCAGCGAATACTTGAAGTATTCGGAGAAAGTCCAAATGACCTAACTCCGCTCCGCCTAGCGAGCGGGGCACCAGAAGACGAAAGAAACCTTTGTCTGCGATTTCTTCGGCCAACTCCGGGGGGATCTGCCGCTCACAGTCGATGCGGTCTGCGTTGGCGGCCACTCGGCCCGCCAAATCCTGGGCCGTATTCAGTAAATATCCAATGTCCTGTTGCGTTATTGGCATTAGTCGTTATCCAAGCCATGAACCTGGTCAGTTGAGAGGAAACCGGGCGGCCAAGAAGTCGATGATGAGCCGCGCACCCAATTGAGCGGTAAGGTCCGACGAGTCGTAGGGCGGCGCGACCTCCACCAAGTCGAAACCCACCACGTTGTTCCGGGCCGCTAGGGCCGTCAAGCAGTCCCGCATCTCTTCGTAGCGTAGGCCGCCGATCTCGGGGGTGCCGGTGCCCGGTGCTTGGCTGGGGTCCATCACGTCAATGTCCAGGGTGATGTAAAGGTTCCGGCCCCTGGGTATCCGGTCGGCCACTCCCTCCGGTCCCAACTCCCGAAAGCCTTTGGTGGTGATGACCAAGCTGCCGTCCCTTTGGGAGTCTTCGTAAGGCTTCCGGCGGGTGGAGCGGATGCCCACCGAGCTTATGTGCCCGACAAAGGGCATCTCGCGGCAGCGTCGAATGGGGCTGCCGTGAGTGTACAACACCCCTCCATAGTCATGGGCATAGTCCATGTGGGCGTCAAAGTGGACAATGTTCAACGGAGAATAATTGCTCAAGCCCCGGACTGCGGGAAAGGTGATGGCGTGGTCGCCTCCGACTATCACTGGAAAGGATCCCCGCCGCACCACCTTTTCTACCACCTGGGTTAGCATATCGAAGTTGCGCAATACCTCAGAGGGCAATACAGCGATGTTCCCGCAGTCGGCCATGGTCACGCCCTGCAAAAGCTCGCCGCCGGCATCGATGTCGAAAAAGCCCGCCGCCTCCTTTTGCTCTCCGAAGGGGTCCGAGTAAACGTAGGCCCGCGGCGCATCCCTTATAGCGTCTGGTCCATAGCGAGCGCCGGGTCTGCCCAGGGTGCCTTGGTCGAAAGGAACGCCAATAAAGGCTACTTTTGCTTCTAACAAGTCCAGATCGGTGCACAACGGCGCTTTGAAAAAACTCCGAGGCTGGGCCCGGATCATGGGCCAGTTTTGGTCTGCTGCTTCATCCTGGGGGGCTTCGCGGCTTTGTGCGGTCATTTCCTCCTCTTTCCCTTGGTCGATAGCCTATGTTATCAGCTTTCCCGGAGGCGGCTCAACGTAGGTCTCGGGCAGTAACTGTTCAGAGTTGGTAAGCGCACTGACAAGGAACCGCTCATCCTGAGCGCAGCGCAGCGGAGTCGAAGGACCGGGGCTTTTCGGTTGTTTGTCTGAACTGTGATTTCTTTGATTCCGGGATTGACAGGATTAGTAAATCCTGCGAATCCCTTAATCCGATGAATCCCGGTTCAGACAATTGCGCCGAACGACCGAAAGGCCCTGTAGAGCGGCCGGGGCAATAGGCGGGGAGCTTCAACAGCCCGGCCTTTATGCAAAAGTATAATCCCTTTTTCTAGTGGAGTTGAAGCCGCTGCGAGGGAACACTGGCGCGTTGGAGCGATCTGCGGAGCAGCCGCCAGCCTTAGCGGATACGGAACACTCGCCTGGAGCCGAGTTCATCCCCTCAAGTCTGAACGGTTGCGCCCATACCGCTTTCTTGACACCCCGGAGGGTGGAGCATAAGCTACGAATGAGGGCTCGTAGCTCAGCGGCAGAGCAGCCGGCTCATAACCGGCGGGTCGCAGGTTCGACTCCTGCCGGGCCCACCACGGGTTGGGCGTAAACCATGCAGAGACCCAAAGAGTCACGTCTTTGGTGTTACTGAGTATGACCCAATTCATCAGACATGACTGGAGAGCTTACTGATGAGTCTTGATCAGGAAATATCCGCTAGACGCTCTGAAATACGTAGTGACGGTTATCCCATGTCCATCGGGGAGCTCATAAGCCTGTATCGAGACGGTGAATTAGACATCCATCCAGAATTCCAGAGGTTCTATCGGTGGAGTGATGAACAAAAGTCGCGACTCATTGAGTCGATTCTCCTAGGTATACCAATACCTTCTATCTTTGTATCTCAGCGAGACGACGGTGTTTGGGATGTGATTGATGGACTGCAGCGGCTCTCTACTATCTTCCAGTTGGTTGGCCAACTCAAGGATGGTTCAGGCAACATATTAGCTCCTTTGATATTAAAGAAGACTAAATATCTACCGTCACTAGAAGGCAAGAAATGGGAGGAGGAGGACCCATCTCTATCAATTGGGAACGCTAACCAACTGATAATTCGGCGTGCGAAAATTGACGTCAAGATTATCCTCCGAGAGAGCAGTGACTCCAGCAAGTATGAGCTGTTTCAGCGGTTGAACACCGGAGGTTCACAGCTATCCGATCAAGAACTTAGAAACGCTATCCTCATTATGGTTAACCCAGATGCTTTCAGATGGATTGAGTACCTGGCTGAAGACGAAAACTTCCGGACTTGCATTGCCCTATCAGACCGGCTGCTATCCGAACGTTACGACCTTGAGTTAGTGACCAGGTTTTTGGTGTTTAGGGGTCTTGAAGAGAGTCGATTGGGTTCGATCGGTGATATAGGGGAATTTTTAACTGACAGTATTGTTGAACTCGCTGACCCTAACAGATTCCAGCAGACCAAAGCAGTTGAAGAGGAAGCGTTTAGACTTACCTTTGAGGCCCTTGCAAAATCTCTCGGGGAACAAAGTTTTCGGAAGTACGATACAGAAAAGAAGAGGCATTTGGGAGGATTCTTAATTTCGGCTTTTGAGCCGGTCGCTTTGGGAGTAGGATACAATTTCGCGAATTATAGTAGCGGGAGTGCCTTACAAAAGATTAATAACATAGGTAAGGAACTTTGGGCCAATACGGAATTCTTGAACCGCAGCGGCTCGGGCGTGCGTGCATCGACCAGAGTACCATCGAATATTCCTCTTGGTAGGCAACTTTTTGCTCTATGAGGATACATTCACTCACAGAGTTGGCTCAGTTTCTAGACGATGAACTGTCTTGGCGAAAGAGGGAACTGACAACGCTAAAGTTTATGTTGGTAAGACAACGACCGCACGAGAGGGTACTCCTGTTGCGGGCAGCTGTATGTATTCTTTATGCTCACTGGGAAGGGTTTGTGAAGGCGGCGGCAACTAGCTACGTTTCATTTGTGGCTACGCGAAATTTGAGATATCACGATTTGGCTCCAAATTTTGTGGCACTTGGGTTGCGGACAGAGATTTCACAAGCAGGCCAATCCGATAGACCGACCATCTACACAGCCCTTACGACAAAGTTGATGTTGGGGTTATCTGAACACGCAAATATAGACTGGGAACACTCTGTTAATACTCGCTCAAATCTCAATACAGACACTTTGAGTGAGATAATTTGTCTCTTGGGGCTGGAAGGCAATGATTATTTGCTGAAAAAGCAGCTGCTTGATCGAAGGTTGTTAGGGAATAGGAATCTAATTGCTCACGGACAACGCGTCGAAATCGAACCGGACGATTATTCCGTGTTGCATGATGAAGTGATTCAGCTTTTGCAGAACTTTAGGAGTGATGTAGAAAACGCTGCGGCCACAGAGGCCTTCCGTCCTTAGCATCCCGAGGTAGGTACAGTTATTTGATCGGAAATTGGTGGGCATCCGCATCTATGGGTATGCTGTCGACTGGAAGAGAAGCCAGGTTTTGCTGGCTCCGTGGTACGTTTGGCTAACAGCACGGGGTAGGACCGCATAAGATACTCGGTGATTTTGTTTACAAGTCCACCCCCAACTCAAAAGTTCGCAGGAGCCTGTCTCAGAAGTCAGGGCAATTTACGATATTCGATGTATCTCCCAATAGAATACCCAATTAGCGATATAGCTTGATTGATGTAGTGCACTATGGCGGATTGGATTGCTCTTTTCGTTAACCAAAATACTTGTGAGACAGGCTCAGTATAGTACGTGTAGGCCCACCAAACTGTAGCAATCAAGGGAGTTTACCTCGTTTATCCCGTCTGCCACGCCCGGCGGCAAGGCGAAGGCAGTAGATACCTTGGGACGTGGCTTGTCGTCTGGGGCAGGGGATTTGGCATCGAGCAGCCTGGGTGCTTGGCATCATCCACCGACTGACACGACGGCGCTCAAGACGGATTGACTGGTGCTAAAATCGTATCATGACGACAGAAACGACCTCGACCGGGCTACATCTGGACCCCAACGACCCGAAGTACGCTCTGGCAGCGGCCAACATTCTTGCCAGGCACGACCGCGGTGAGAACGAAGCCAACATTACCAGTGCCGTCCGCGATTTCCTCATCCTGACCAACTTGGCGAAGACCGAGGAAATCAAAGAGGAAAATCCTCCTTCAGACAGTTCCCGCCGCGCCGTCGACCTGACCGCTCTCGATACCTTCGTCGAAATGAAGCGACGGGTTGGCACCAGCGGCGGCAACAACCCCAACCCGCTTTACATCGAGCAACTGGACGATTACCTAGTCCAGTCCCAATCGATAGGCAAGGGTGTCCGCATGGGGGTGTTGACCGACGGCAAGCACTGGCTGCTGCGCTGGCCCAACGCGGGCGCGGTGTCAAGCAACTGTCTTGAAAGTCAATAGGAATGGGTGAGGGACTTCGTGGCCGGGTGGTTCCAGGACGAGCCGTACTTGAGCATGGAGTTGAGGATTATCAGCAGCTTGCGCATGCAGGCGGTCAGAGCCAGCTTTTTCGGCTTGCCGGCAGACAACAGGCGCTGGTAGAAGTCCCTGATGACCGGGTTGAAGCGACTGGCTACCAACGCCCCCATATAGAGGGCTGTGCGGACCCTGGCCCGTCCACCCCAGACGGTGCGTTTGCCCCGCAGGGTACCACTGTCCCGGTTGAAGGGAGCCACGCCCACCAGGGCAGCGATCTGTCGGCGGTTGAGAGTGCCCAGTTCGGGCAGGTATGCCAGAAGGGTAAGAGAGATCTGGTCTCCGATGCCGGGTACGCTGCGCAGCAGGTCGTCCTTCTCCCGCCATACAGGACTCTGGCGGAGGGTCTGGCGCAAGCCCTGGTCCAGGTCGTCCAGCTGTTGCTTGAGCCAGGCGATGTGGGCCTCAATGCTGGGCCGGACGGCCATAGTAGCACTGGAGAGTCGGTTCCTCTCCGCTACCAGCATGGTCATCACCTGTTGTCTGCGGGCCACCAGCGAGCTGAGGACCTGGGTCTCGGCGTCCCGGAGAGGACGCCGGGGAGGACGGACGGCCTCGGCGAAGTGAGCCAGGACCGCCGCGTCCAGGGAATCGGTCTTGGCCAGCCGCCCAGTGGCCCTGGCAAAGTCCCGCACCTGGCGAGGGTTGACTACCACCACCGGGAGGGAGGCAGCTGCCAGGGCTGCCACCAAGGGCAGTTCCAGCCCACCCGTAGCCTCCAGCACCAAGGCTGCGGGATTGAGTTGCTGCATCTGGGCCACCAGTGCCGCGATCCCGGCCTGGTCGTTGCAGACCTCACGTCTGTCTCCCCCAGGACGGATGGCCACATCCACCCGGGCCTTGGCCACATCGACCCCTACGTAGATACCGTGTTGCTCCATGAGAACCTCCCTGCGAACCGTCGGCCCGTCCTTGCGAGATGCGGGCTTGGTTGACCCAGGCAACTGTGCGGGCTCTGTTCTGAAAAGGGTGCGGCGACCCAAGCTTGACAACGGTCTTCTATGACCCAGGGCGGGCCGGTCTGCCGCACCCCGCACACCTAAGAAAGAAAACTATCCACCTCCAAGCTAAGATACAAGGGCGGCGTGATGTTGGGCCATTGGGGCGGAGCAAAAGTGTACCACCTGGGTTGTTAAGGTTCAGCAGAAATGTCCTCGCTAACTGTCCAGCATGAATATCCGCGACGGTTGTTGGGGGGATATGACACAGGCAGGTGTGCTGCACACCAGGGTAAGAGGAGGACGATTTCCGGTGCGACCTACCCGTCGTCTTTATCGTCTGGAACTTGGGACGCAGCGGTTTCCCTGCTGCGCTTGAGGCGGTAGCTCTCCTCGTTCATTTCGAGGATGTGGACGTGATGGGTCAGGCGGTCCAGCAACGCGCCGGTGAGGCGCTCCGATCCGAACACCTCGGTCCACTCGTCGAAGGGCAGGTTGGTGGTCACCAGGATGGATCCCCGCTCGTAGCGCTGGCTGAAGACCTCAAAGAGCAACTCAGCACCGGTGCGGGAGAGTGGCACGAAGCCCAGTTCGTCGACGATCAGCAGCTTGAGCCGGGACAGTTGCCTCTGGAGGTTGAGCAGCCGCCTTTCATCACGGGCTTCCATCATCTCGTGCACCAGGCCGGCGGCGGTGGTGAAGCCCACCGACATGCCCCGTTGGCAGGCGGCCAGGCCCAGCCCCAGGGCCATGTGGGTCTTGCCGGTGCCGCTGTTGCCGATGGCGATGACGTTCTCCCTATGCTGGACGTATTCGCAGCGGGCCAGCTCCATCACCAGGGCTTTGTTCACCGAGGGGATGGCCAGGAAGTCGAAGGTGTCCAGGCTCTTGACCGCCGGGAAGCGGGCAGCGCGGATGCGGCGCTGCACCATGCGCTGGTGGCGGTCGATGAGTTCCAGTTCGGCCAACCGGAGCAAGTACTGGGGATGGTCTGCGCCCTCGGCGGCACACTGGGCGGCCAGCTTGCCGTATTCCCGCAGGAAGCTGGGCAGCTTGAGTTCCTTCAGATGATGCTCCAACAGCAGCGTCGACCTGTCGCTCATGCCGCCCTCCCCGACAGCAACGTCATGTAGTCCCCAGCCGAGGTAGTGTTCACCCGCACTCGGGGCAGATAGGGGTACAGCTCCAGGTCCAGACGTGGCGGCCGTCCCTCGAGCCGGCACAGCGCCAGGTGCTTCACCGCATCGAAGCTGATCGCGCCCAGCCTGATGGCCTCTCTCACGGCGTGATGCACCTCCTGCTGTGAGAAGGTCTCCATCAGCCGGAGCACCTGCACGAACTCCCGCTTGCCCCGACGTTCCATCCTGGACTCGAGCAGACGGCGCAGTGTGCCGAACTCCTCGGGCAGGTCCCACCCTTGCAGGGGCGTGGCCTGGTCCAAGGCGTTCGCCTTCTGCTCCAGGAGCGGCAGGTAGTGGATGGGGTCGTATACGAAGTCGTCCCGCTGGTAGGAACGGGGGTGTGCGGCGATGACATCGGAACCGCAGCTGATGACCACCTGGTCCACATAGCCCCGCACCAGGACGTCCCGGTGTCCGTACGCTACCGGCACCGAGTAGTCGTTGGTGCGGTACCGGACCAGGGACAGGGAACTCACCCGGCCCGCCTGCTTCTCGCAGGCGTCATATGGCGCTGCGGGCAACGGCATCAGCGCCTCTAGGTCACTCTCCATCCGCTGCCCTATGGTCTCAGTATGACCCCTGAGCCTGGCGTCCATCCGCTCCAGGCAACGCTGTTCCAGGTGGACATTCAGCGATTCGAAGCTCTCGAAGGACGGCACCGGCACCAGGAAGTTGCGGCGCACATAGCCCACCATCCCCTCCACCTTCCCCTTGTCGTTGCCCTTGCCGGGACGGCCGAACCGGTCCTCGAACCGGTAGTGGGACTGGAGCCCGGTGAAGGCGCGGGTGCGCTTGCGCCGGCCATCCCCCAGTATCTTCGTCACCGCCAGCCTGGTGTTGTCATAGAGGATGCTCTGGGGCACTCCTCCCAGAAAGCCGAAGGCTGAGACGTGGCCGTCCAGGAAGGCCTCGGTGGTCTCGGCCGGGTAGGCCTTCACGAAGCAGCCGTCGCTGTGGGGAAGGTCCAGGACTAAGAAGTGGGCCTTTTGATCCACGCCGCCGATCACCACCAGGGCCTCGCCGAAATCGCACTGGGCATGGCCCGGCGGATGGGACAGCGGAACGAACATTTCCTGGGACTGGCGGTGGCGCTCCCTGACCTAGTTTTTGACTATGGTGTATCCGCCGTCGAAGCCGTACTCGTCCCTGAGCCTCTCGAAAATGCCTTTGGCCGTGTGGCGCTGCTTCCTGGGAAGCCTGAGGTCCTCTTCGAGGATCCGGTCTATGACGCCGGTAAATAGCTCCTCCTGAGCTTGTCGAAGGGTTGGGCGCCGGGGCGTGGTCTGCCGCCGGTACCCCGGAGGAACGGAGTAAGCCAGCATCTTCCGTACAGTGTCCCGGTGCAGCCCGAACACCCGGGAGGCCTCCCGGATGCTCATGCCCTCCACCATCACCGCCCTGCGGACCCGCAGATACGATTCCACCTGGTACATTCCTGGCACCATCCATGGGGTCGAGAATGACCCTTTGGATGGCGGAAGGCGGTACAGTATTCAACTGCCGATTGTCAGCAATTTCTCCGCCTCCGTGGTCCACTTTAACTCCGCCGATTACAGCGCGGCGAAGATCGTCTACCCTTACGCCTTCACGCTGGAATCCCTTAACCATTGGCTGCCACTGTACGAATGGTTGAGAGACAAGGCCCTAGTAGCTGACCATCATTGAAATGATGGCTGGTGAGATATGATGGGTTAGCAGTCAAAAAAGAAAATCGGGAAGCGGGGATGGATGTGATGATGAAGAAATACCGAGTGGGACTTACGGAGGAGGAACAGGAGGAACTGAAGGGATTGGTGTCCAAGGGTTGGGCGGCGGCTTACAAGCAGACTCACGCCCGCATTCTGCTGCTTAGCGATGAGAACCAGGTTGATAGCGCAATGAGGGACGAGGATATAGCCTGGGTCCTGAAGGTGGGCAGCGCCACGGTGGAACGGGTGCGCCGCCGGTGCGTGGAGGAGGGCCTGGAGGCAGCCCTGGGACGCAAACAGCAGCTAAAGCGCCGCAAGAAAAAGCTGGATGGTCAGGGTGAGGCCCACCTGGTAGCCTTGGCCTGCTCTCAACCGCCGGAGGGACGGGTCAGTTGGACGCTGCAAATGCTGGCCGATGGATTGGTGGCGCAGGAGATAGTGGATAGCATCAGCACAGAGACGGTGCGCCGGACTCTGAAAAAAACGAACTCAAGCCTTGGCTGAAAGAATGCTGGTGCCTCCCGCCCCAAGGGAGCGCGGACTTTGTGTGCGGCATGGAGGACGTGTTGGAGGTCTATCACCGTCCCTACGGAGAGGGGGAGGTGCTGGTGTGTCTGGACGAGACCAGCAAGCAACTGGTGCAGGAGACCCGCCAACCCCGTCCGTCGCGGCCGGGGGCAGCCATGGCATACGATTACGAATATCAACGCAACGGAGTGAGCAACCTGTTCATGCTGTTCGCGCCCCTGGAGGGATGGCGGCGGGTGGAGGTCACGGACCGGCGCACCAAGGCCGACTGGGCACGGGTGGTCAAGAAACTGGTGGACGAGGACTATGTCGACAAGGAGCGGATAGTCTTGGTGATGGACAACCTGAACACCCATCATCCGGCATCCCTATACCAGGCTTTCGAGCCGGCGGAGGCACGGCGCATTGCCCAACGGCTGGAGATACATTACACCCCGAAGCACGGGAGTTGGCTTAATATGGCCGAGATCGAACTGGGGGTGCTGGCGCGGCAGTGCTTGGATCGCCGGATACCCAGCCAGGAAGTCCTGGAACGGGAAACAGGCGCATGGCAGGACCAACGGAACCGGGACGTAATTCAGGTGGACTGGCGCTTCACAACCGAGGACGCCCGCATCAAGCTCAAGTCCCTATACCCATCAATACAACAGTGAGGCTCTACTAGGGTGGGATGTGCATTTGGGTGGTGCTGGGAACCGGGTTGGGAGTTTTTGCAGTAGCTTCTCGGCCCTTAAGTGCAGGATGGCTTTTAGGGCCTGCTGACACTACCAATTTCCTATATAGGGATTGGTAGTCCAGCCTCCCACAAAGGGCGCCTCTACAACCGGCGTGCTACGGGATTTCGTAGGGGCAACCCTTGTGGTTGCCCGGTCCTCAGCTATTAGTGTCAACAGGCCCTAGTAGAGCCTCACTGTTGTATTGATGGGTATAGGGACTTGAGCTTGATGCGGGCGTCCTCGGTTGTGAAGCGCCAGTCCACCTGAATTACGTCCCGGTTCCGTTGGTCCTGCCATGCGCCTGTTTCCCGTTCCAGGACTTCCTGGCTGGGTATCCGGCGATCCAAGCACTGCCGCGCCAGCACCCCCAGTTCGATCTCGGCCATATTAAGCCAACTCCCGTGCTTCGGGGTGTAATGTATCTCCAGCCGTTGGGCAATGCGCCGTGCCTCCGCCGGCTCGAAAGCCTGGTATAGGGATGCCGGATGATGGGTGTTCAGGTTGTCCATCACCAAGACTATCCGCTCCTTGTCGACATAGTCCTCGTCCACCAGTTTCTTGACCACCCGTGCCCAGTCGGCCTTGGTGCGCCGGTCCGTGACCTCCACCCGCCGCCATCCCTCCAGGGGCGCGAACAGCATGAACAGGTTGCTCACTCCGTTGCGTTGATATTCGTAATCGTATGCCATGGCTGCCCCCGGCCGCGACGGACGGGGTTGGCGGGTCTCCTGCACCAGTTGCTTGCTGGTCTCGTCCAGACACACCAGCACCTCCCCCTCTCCGTAGGGACGGTGATAGACCTCCAACACGTCCTCCATGCCGCACACAAAGTCCGCGCTCCCTTGGGGCGGGAGGCACCAGCATTCTTTCAGCCAAGGCTTGAGTTCGTTTTTTTCAGAGTCCGGCGCACCGTCTCTGTGCTGATGCTATCCACTATCTCCTGCGCCACCAATCCATCGGCCAGCATTTGCAGCGTCCAACTGACCCGTCCCTCCGGCGGTTGAGAGCAGGCCAAGGCTACCAGGTGGGCCTCACCCTGACCATCCAGCTTTTTCTTGCGGCGCTTTAGCTGCTGTTTGCGTCCCAGGGCTGCCTCCAGGCCCTCCTCCACGCACCGGCGGCGCACCCGTTCCACCGTGGCGCTGCCCACCTTCAGGACCCAGGCTATATCCTCGTCCCTCATTGCGCCATCAACCTGGTTCTCATCGCTAAGCAGCAGAATGCGGGCGTGAGTCTGCTTGTAAGCCGCCGCCCAACCCTTGGACACCAATCCCTTCAGTTCCTCCTGTTCCTCCTCCGTAAGTCCCACTCGGTATTTCTTCATCATCACATCCATCCCCGCTTCCCGATTTTCTTTTTTGACTGCTAACCCATCATATCTCACCAGCCATCATTTCAATGATGGTCAGCTACTAGTTTCCCAGGTCAACATTCTGCCCACTCGGACCAGTATCGAGGAACATTTCGGTCCTAATGGCCTTTTGTACCAGCGGGATATTGCCTCCCTTAAGTCCTTGTACTTGGCCTACGCCGACCACGAGACCATCAAGATCAAGCGCCGGTTGTGGTACGACTTACTCCGGACTGCCTTGGGCGAGATTGCCCGCACCCCGGAGGAACTGGACGACCTGTTCGTCCGTCATACCTACCTCAGTGCTGTGGTGGCGATGGTGGTGCAAGCGACCTTTGGCATCGATATTTACCAAAAATCCGAGACTGATCCGGCCGACCTGCTGTACGGACGCCAATTCCACAACGATACCGGCCTGCAAGGTGTCGTCGAATCCGATTTCTTCACTTGGCCCACCGAGGTCGGTGGGCTTCCTTTCCTCCGCACTCTGGCCCGCCGTTTGGCCCGGTTCGATTGGCTCGATGCCCCCACCGACGTAGCCGCGATACTGTACGAGGCCGTCATTCCCCCGGAGGAGCGGCGGCAACTGGGCGAGTATTATACCCCCGGCTGGCTGGCCCGTACCATGGTGCGGGAACTGGTCTTCGACCCGATGCACCAGCACGTCTTGGACCCCGCCTGCGGCTCCGGTACGTTTATTGCCGAAGCCGTGACCCATTTCATCGACGCCTCCAAAGAGAACGGCCTTCATCCCAAACAGGTACTGGACCGGCTGCGCATATCCGTCACGGGCATCGATGTCCACCCGGTTGCCGTTCACCTAGCCCGCTCCGCTTGGGCCTTGGCCGCTAGGCCCGCGATTCTTGCCGCTAAGGAATCGGGTTTCGATGCCTCGGGTCCCGTCCCCGTCTATCTGGGCGACTCTTTGCAGTTGCGATTTAACCCGGGAGACATGTTCGCCGAGCACGAGGTGCGAATCCGAGTGCAGGACGAGCAAAACACTGAGCTTGTCTTCCCGGTCGGCCTAGTTGACCATGCCGAGAACTTCGATTCCCTAATGAGCGAAGTCTCTGAATCTATTGAGCAGGGCGAAGACCCATACCTGGCTTTGGACGACCACCACATCAAAGACCCCGGCGAGCGGCAGACCCTCTCCGAGACCATTGGCAAAATACAGGCTCTCCACTCCCAGGGACGGAACCACATTTGGGCCTACTACACCCGTAATCTCGTCCGGCCTGTAGCCTTGGCTCGCCGGAAAGTGGATATAATCGTCGGCAACCCACCGTGGATCAACTACAATCAGACTGCCGACACGCTGCGCACCGAACTGGAGCGCCAGAGCAAGGAACTCTACGACATCTGGGCCGGTGGGCGTTACGCCACGCATCAGGACGTGGCGGGCTTGTTCTTCACCCGCTGCACCGATATTTACCTGAAAGACCGTGGCGTAATCGGAATGGTAATGCCCCACAGTGCGCTCCAGACCGGCCAATACTCCAAGTGGCGGACCGGTGCTTGGCGGGCCGGAAATAGTGGTGAGACCCTAGCTGTCGACTTCAGTCACAAGGCGGCTTGGGACTTGGAGAGGCTGGAACCCAACACCTTCTTTCCGGTCCCGGCCTCGGTGGTCTTCGCGGAGCGCATTGGAGTGACCTCCCTAGCATTGGCTAAGCCGCTGGCCGGAGAGGTTGCGCAATGGCGAGGCAAGGCAGGCGCCGATGACGTGAAGCGAGAAACGGTAGCTATTACCGATACCTCGGCTGGCGGCGTTTCCGTTTACGGCAATCACTCCAGAAATGGTGCTACGATTTTCCCTCGCTGCCTGTTCTTCATAACAGAGACAGAAAATCCTGCCATCATCCAAGCCGGGCAGACCATCACCGTAAACCCTCGGAGGGGCACATTCGATAAAGAGCCGTGGTGCGGCCTCGACCTGACTGCCATAACCGGCCAGACTATCGAGTCGCGGCACGTGTTCGATGTCCATTTGGGAGAAACGGTAGTTCCTTACGCGACACTCGAACCGCTAAAGGCGATTCTTCCGTTGAAACGGGGTGATGCCCAACTCCCCGGCGACTCCAATGGTGTAGGAGGAATTCGCCTCGGTGGGCTGGAACGGCGGATGCGGGAACGATGGCAGACCATTAGCGCCTTGTGGGACACGCACAAACAACCGGCGAACAAGTTAGACTTGTTAGGTCGTCTGGACTATCACCACGAACTGTTGGCTCAACTGGAATGGCAACGAGACTCAAGGGGTCGTCCTGTTAGGTTGGTCTACACCAGTGCAGGCGAACCTACTGCGGCAATAATTCACGACGATGGAGCTATAGTCGAAAACGTTCTGTTCTGGTTGACTTGCAAAGATATGCAAGAAGCCAACTATCTGCTGGCCATCATCAACAGCACTAGCCTCTATAGGGCAGTAACCCCACTGATGGCCAAAGGACAATTCGGTGCCCGCCACCTGCACAAACACCTATGGAAACTGCCCATTCCGGAGTTCGACCCGGCCAACCCGCGACACGCGGCCATATCCGAAGCGGGACAGGCGACAGCCGAGGGCGTGGCTCGGCAGTTGGAGCAGTTAAGACAGGAACACGGGGCTAAGCTGACGGTGACGATTGCCCGGCGGGAGTTGCGGAAGTGGCTGCGGGAATCGCCGGAGGGGAAGACGGTGGAGAGTCTGGTGGAGGAGTTGTTACGCGAGGAGTCGGCAACGAAAAGTTAGAATTCCTTGGTGACCAAGACCAGCAATGGAAAACAAACGAAAGCACCTTGAATTTATCCAGGGCGTCATCAGCCGCATGGCTAGCAATTCGTTCCTTCTCAAGGGATGGACGATCCTTCTGGTCGCGGCGCTGTTTGCATTCTTTGCAAGATTTGGGGACTCACTCTATATTTTCGCTGTTTTCGTTCCGCTCGCAGCTTTCTGGATTCTGGATGGGTTCTTTCTTTCTCAAGAGCGGCTATTTCGAGCTTTATATGATCATGTAAGGACTTTAGAAGAACAAGCGATAGATTTCTCTATGGACACCAGCGATTACAGGCGAGATCAGAGGAACCGTTGGCTCAGTGCGATTCTCTCCACGACACTTGCCCTTTTCTATCTACCGGTTGTCGCGGCTATGGTAGTGGTGACCGTGTTGACGTTCGTGTCCGACTGATAGGCGAAGGAAACCCAATGGCCTACCATTCTGGAGGACCGATAAATCAACAAACGTTTCAAGAGTATGTCTGATGTTCAAACGTGTAAAGAATAAACCTGCTAAGGTGGACCCTGATTACAAAGGAACGGCCCCGAGAGTAGCCCCCGCTCCAAGAGAGGCAGCCGGCTCATAACCGGCGGGTCGCAGGTTCGACTCCTGCCGGGCCCACCACCCAGGCATGAACCGGTTACGAAGGCCGACACCGCTACGGATGCCCCTTGCGGCAAACCACATCTACCCACATCCGGGGATCGTCCCACCGCAGACCGGTGAACGCCGGACCAAGCGGGCCTGACGCCGAACCTTGGAGGAAAGCGGCGCCGCCCCAATGGCCGCGGAAGTTCAGCCACTCGAAGTTGTGCTCGCAGTTGCCATCGCAGTTTCCCGAGTGCTCCGTGTGGCCCCAAAGACCG
Organism: Dehalococcoidia bacterium; assembly: GCA_965197565.1. GTDB lineage: Bacteria > Chloroflexota > Dehalococcoidia > Lucifugimonadales > UBA3495. The sequence continues at coordinate 1,052 of CBDANK010000002.1, read as the reverse complement.
GTTTCCGGATCGGGCTCCGGTATCAGCAACACCTTCCCGTCGTCTAGGACAACACCCTCGCCTTCCTGGGGTGTGAAGTCCACAAACTCCAGAACACTTCCGCCGACGACCGGAGCATCCACGGCGCCAATCTTAAGTCCGAACATCTCTCTGGTCGTGAGATGGGCTCCGGTCTCGAAGTAGAGGGCGTGCGACCCTGCGGCCACATAGAGTACCGGGCGACCCTCCCTGGATTCGAGGCCGCTCCACTCCCGGTACTCTCCGCCTTCATGCTGCGACACGGCTACGCCGACAGGCGCTCCGTCTTTCACCAGCACGCAGGCCATCTCCCAATCGCCTTCATGCTCGTTCGCCCAATCGTCATAGTAGTAGTTGAACCAATACTGAACGACGGTTACTTCGTCTTCATCGGGGTCGAGCACCCTGGCGTAATACATCTTGGCATAATCACCTTGATAGAGAATTCGTGAGTAGGCAGCCCAGTGGCCCTCACGGTCTGACCGGTGAATCGCCCGGTTCTCGCCCGGATATCTGAAGAAAAGCTCACCTTCACGAGTATATTGGTCAGCCGGCTTTGGCCCTCGCACCAGCGGCTCCGTCAGCAGATGCGGCGACCGTCTACTAAAGAGCTTCCCTACGGCAAACCGCAACAACCTAAAAGGCAGGAACAAGGTAGCCCGCAATCTAAGAAAGACCCATGCGTAGACGCTGGTGGCCCATGGCACCACAAAAAAGATGAACACCAGCACGTTGAGGTCACCCAGGATTACGAACCACATGACGGCCAACCCGAGACCCATTACGAAGTGGTTAACCAGGTGCCAAGGATTGGTCGGCACATGAATCGGCGAACGCAGTGTCATCAGGAATAGCACGGCAGTGAAAACAAATGCGCCGACCTCTAGTGGGATCCGGGTCCCTTGGGGCACTCCTTGCGCCAGCCCGACCACCAGCAGCGCCAGGACCACCAGGATGACCAACGGCCAGAAGAATACCTTTGCTAAATCGCGGTAAGCCCTGGCAAAAGCAACCGGCATGAATGGAAGGGGCGG
>CBDANK010000001.1:0-44735 GCA_965197565.1 Dehalococcoidia bacterium | reverse complement strand
CCGCCGAGAGGCCGCGTTGTACCCGCCGCCAGAGCAGGGGGCTGATTTGATAGCCTACCAACCGGTCTAAGATCCGCCTGGCCTGTTGAGCGTTGACCAGTTGCATGTCGATGTCTCTGGGGTGCTCGAAGGCCTCCTTCACAGCCTCCTTGGTGATTTCGTGGAATACCACCCTCTTGGGGGGATTGGGGTGCTGGTCCCAATCCGCGGCGGTTTGCAGGTGCCAGGAGATCGCCTCACCCTCCCGGTCGGGGTCGGTGGCCAGATATATCTCCGAGGCTTCCTCGCCGGCTTTTTTCAGGGCGTTAACTATCGCCTTCTTGTCCCGCATGATGACGTAGGAGGGTTCAAAGTCCCGGTCTACGTCCACGCCTATTTTGCTCTTGGGCAAATCGCGGACGTGTCCTTGAGAAGCCGTTACCAGGTATTTGCTGCCAAGTATTTGGCCCACAGTCCGGGCCTTGGCTGGAGATTCCACAATGACCAAGCGTTTACCAGCAGCGTTCCGCAGCCCATTTTTGTCGCTGTTGGACTTCTTTTGGCCCGTGGCGCCGGTTCGCGAATTGGTTTTGGCCCGCGGCTTGGCCGCGGATTTTGTACGAGAATTAGTTGCCATAGACGGAGGCAGGTTCCCGCATGCGGACGTAGTGCATGCACCCCACCTGTTTCACCTTCCCTTTTAACTCTAGCATGGTCAACATGGTGCTGACAGAGGTTATTGGCAAGCCGGCGTTTCTTCCGATATCGTCGATATGTACCGGCTCTAGGCCCAAGTGTTGGAGTAAAGCGGACTCGTCCTCGTCGTCGGACTCTTGGAACTGGGGCATCTCATACTGATGAGCGACCACGGTCACGTTGAGTTCTTCCAGGACGTCAGTATAGCTGGACACCAGTTTGGCCCCTTCTTGAATCATCCGATTGGTAAAGCGGCTGGTGGGTGCGAAAATGCTGCCGGGCACACAAAATACCTCCCGGTCCTGCTCCAATGCGTGCCATACGGTCCAGCGGGCGCCGCTGCTCTCGGGGGCCTCGATTACCAAGACACCCAGGCTCATACCGCTGATCAACCGGTTGCGGCGGGGGAAACTGCGCGAGTCCGGCCGCACGCCCAAGGGGTGTTCGCTGACGACCGCCCCCTGGGTCTGGGTCCGTTGGAACAATTGCGTATGTTCCTTGGGGTAGATGATGTCCAATCCGTTGGCCAGCACGGCGATAGTCCGGCCCCCTTGGTCCAAGGCGACACGGTGGGCAATGCCATCGATGCCTCTGGCCAAGCCCGATATGATAGTGATGCCGATGCGGGCTAGGTCGGCGACCAAGGCTGCCGCCGCATCACGTCCGTAGGTGGTGGGCCCCCGCGTTCCCACTACCGCCACCGAGCGTTCATCGGAGGGGAGCAAGACGCCCTTACAGTAAAGCACCGGCGGCGGGTCCGGAATCTCTTTCAGGCGAGGCGGATAATCGGGATGATTCCAGTGCAACGCCTCCACCCCTGCTTGTGTTAAGCGCTCAATTTCCGACTCGGGAGAAATACGGCTGCGAGCGGCCGCGATCTCACGAGCCGGCCGTTCCTCGATGCCCGCCGCCCTCAATTCGCTGGGGCTGGCCTCCCAGGCTTTATCCAACCCGCCAAAATAGTTTTCCAGCCTGCGAAACCGGACTGTTCCCAATTGGGGAACACGGTTCAGAGCCACCCAATATTTCGTTTCCTCCATGTTACGGATTCTAGCACACCCTCCAACCCCCAACAATCTTGTTAGTTGCGGCTTCAGAGTTTTTTCATTGACAATGTTCAAACCGTGATGGTATAGTCGAACTCCTGACTTGTGACTATCGAACTCGACCCGCAAGGGTGTTTCCAAAGGATATTTGGCGAGCTAAGGGTAGGCCGCTAAGGTCTGAGCCAGCCCGAGAGGACTAGTCCCAGTTGTCACCATGTCAATGACCCTGAGACTTTCGGCCCCGCGATCAACTTCCCCCTTTAACCGTTCACTTATCCCCCATTTTTACTGGCCCGCGCCCAGCTCAGGCCCGAAGATTTCGATATTTAAGTGTTGAGGTCCCTTCATGCAAATGCGTGATTTTGTTGTCCGCTTCGCTGGTGAAGGCGGGCAAGGAGTAGTAACCTCGGCCGAAGGTTTAGCCCAAGCCTCCACCCAAGTGGGCTATCACGCGCTAACCTTTGCCACCTTTCCTTCTCAAATCCTGGGAGGCCCCACATGGACCCAAGCGCGCATTTCAGTAAGCCCGGCTTTGAGCCCGGGAGATGACGTGGACGTGTTGGTGGCCTTTAACCAAGAAGCCTACGACAGTCACCAGGAAGAAGTGAAGGGGGGCGGCGTCATCATCTTCGATTCCGATGAATTTCAACTGGATGGGGATCCCAGAGGCTTCGGGTTGCCCATAAACCAACTGGCCCGGTCAACGGGAAACAACCGCGCCGCCAATATGGTGGTAATTGGTGCTCTGGCTCACTTGGTCAGTATGCCGCAGGACTATCTGGAGGAGTTCGTTACCAAACGGTTTAGCCGCGGCCGCGCCGGTGATGAAGAGATCATCAAGTCCAATATCATAGCCATGGGTCTAGGCCGGGAGCACATAGGGCAAAGCGGTTTCTCCTTGGGCGAACTGGCTCCCTCTGAGCCGCCCCAGGGAACTCAGCTAATGCTCAAAGGCAACGAGGCAGTTTGCTTGGGGGCCGTAACGGCAGGCTTGGAGTTTTACGTTGGCTACCCAATCTCTCCCGCCACCCCAATTTTGCTCTACATGGAACGGAACCTGGTGGGTCCCGGAAAACTGGCTTACCAGGTTAGCTCGGAGATCGAATCTATTACATCGGTGCTGGGGGCCGGTTTCGCCGGCAAAAAGGCCATGACGGCCAGTTCGGGACCGGGGTTTTCCTTGATGAGCGAGGGCTTGGGCCTTGGGTGGATAGCGGAAATCCCCTGCGTGGTGGTGGACGTGCAGCGGGGTGGTCCAGCCACGGGGCTGCCCACCAAGACCGAGCAGTCAGACCTAATGAGTTGTATGTGGCCGGCCCATGGAGACGTCCATCTGCCCGTCATCGCCGTAGGCAGCGTGGAGGAATGTTTCTATGGCGCCATCATGGCCTTTAACTGGGCCGAACGGTACCAGGGCCCGGTGATCTTGATGAGTGAGATGTCTTTGGCGGAAAGGTCTCAAAACATTCCCAAGCCGGACCTGTCCAAGGTAGTGGTGGAGAGCCGGCAAGTCTATCAGGGCAGCAACGGATACCGCCGGTACGCTGGTTACGAACTCTCCCCAATGCCGCTGCCGGGAAGTCCTGGAGCCTATGTCGCCAATGGCAGCGAACACGACGACATGGGGGACACCACCCACTTGCCGGAACGCCACGTGCAAATGACCCAACGCCGGTTCAGCAAGCTAAAGCTGCTGGAAGAGGATAGTTATGAGTGCGATAAATCAGATGAGACGGTGGTGCTGATGCCTTGGGGCGGGACTAAAGGCCCCGCCTTGGAAGCATACAACCTGATGAAAGAGTCTGGTGTGCCTATAGGCTGGTATTACACCATGTTCTTGAACCCCCTGCCGCCCAAGATGCTGGAAGAACTGAGACAAAAAGAGTTGGTGATCGTTCCGGAGCTAAATTACCAAGGGCAGTTCGGGAACGTGCTCCGTTCTTTGGGAGTGAAGGCTGAGTCCATTACTCAGTACACGGGGCTGCCCTTCAAAGTCAGTAACTTGGTGAGTCAGATAACCGCAATGGCCAAAGCTTCTCAAAGGGAGATGGTCCGGGCATGAGCAAGAAGAATCCAGAATACGATTTCAAATGGTGCCCCGGCTGTGGCGACTTTGGAGTCCGCCGGTCTTTAGAATTAGCTATGATCGACCATCTGGAAGAGTCGGGCCTTCCCATAGAAAACAACGTGGTGGTGGCCGGTATCGGTTGCTCCGGCAATTTGGTGCATCTCTTGGAGGGGTCCCAACCCTACGGGTTCCACGGCATCCACGGAAGGTCGCTGCCCATCGCCCTTGGGGTCAAGATGGCCCGGCCGGAACTGAACGTGGTAGTCGTGGCGGGTGACGGAGACTTCCTCAGCATCGGCGCCGAGCACATCGGGCCTCAAGCATCCCGAAACCTCAATATCTGCGCGGTAATAATGGACAATGGGGTTTACGGGCTGACCAAAGGCCAGAGTTCTCCCACCACCAAGTTGGGCGAGATTACCAGTTCTACCCCTTACGGCAAACTGGAAATGCAACAGAATCCTCTGGAACTGTACCTAACCCTAGGGGTTTCATTCGTCGCCTCCGGGTTTTCCGGCCAGCCCAGGCCGTTGGCTAACCTGATCAAACAAGGGATGGACCATCCCGGATTCGCTATCGTACACGTCCAATCTCCTTGCACCACCTACAACGACACCTTTGAAGAGATAAAGGGAGACCGCAAGAAGGGAATTGAACCGTCCTTGTGGGCGATTCCTGAGGAGCACGACGCCTCAGACCGCGCCTCGGCCTTCGGCCTGATACAGCAAGGGGGGTTGCCGGTGGGGGTCGTTTACAAAGACGATGCCCGGCCTTCTCTGGACCATCGGTTAGAGCAGACCTGGGAAAAAGCTCGGGCTAGGACGGTAGAGGAGCTAATGAAGGCGTTTGAGTTCTAACTGGGACGGGTATTCAACCAGAAATCGAATCCCCCGCCTAGCGGCGGGGGATTCTTATTTAACGGCCTTAGGATGAGTGGAAAAGTGGGGCTTAGCCTGATTATGAAGCAGTCAGCTACTGATCTGTAGCTCTTCTTCCAACGACCGGTATTTGGAAGGGCACTTGACCAGTATGGTGTCAGCATGGAAGATTCTTGCTTGGCTGAAACTGCCTTGAAGAATTATTTCCGAGTGGGGGTTGAAAAAGAGGTCGGGCAGCACACCATCGTAGGTAGCGGAGAGGCGCTCCACCGGAGCGGCGCTATCCTTATCGATGAGTTCGAAGCTGGTCAAGGTGGAATTCCCTTCCCGCAGGAATGAGCCGTCCACCAACTTTCCTGCCACCCGCACTATCCGCCCGTCTTGGGCTTCAGCTTTATTCATAAACTCGCTAACGGTCACGAAAAATACCGCGTTGCCTGGAAACGCGGCATAGACCAAATATCCCAAGGCCAAACCAACCACCAGTAACAGGACTATCAGCCTGGTGCGGTTATTGCGGCTCCCAGACTCCTCTTCCAGGCCGAACTTTTCTCGGTCCCCCTCTATCTGTTCCAAGGACCTCTCCCGCGGAACGCCACCGGGACAGTCTCATTTTGGGCCATTTGGACCTCGCATATGAGGATGGTATCATGGCTGTGCCAGTTGTCCAATAGACTTTCAACTAGGCCAGAGTTTTTTAATTGTCATTGTTATGTCGGATAATCGGTCTTGACTTGCAAGAGGGGTCCTAGAGCCTTCACTTCGTTCAGGGTGATAATTAAAAGACCCTGCTTAAAGCTGGTGTTCACTCGCCCCGGTAGACTCGCGGCGGGCTAGAGCCTGCCGCAGTTCCCTAATCTCCGTTTGCATCTCCTGCTGCCGGCGGGTCACGAAGAACACGTAAACGAAAAATACGGCCCAACTGACCGCGAAAGCAGCAAATAGATAGGGTAGGTTGGACGAGGGTAGCTGGGTTTGTAGCAAGGTGACTAGCATGGAGGCTCACTCCCCCGGTACAACACTGGTTTGGGACCTTCGCAGCAAGAAGCGCAGCGACTTGATGCGGTCCTCGCTGGAACGTAACGCCATTCGTTCGACCACCAAGTAGAGCAGTAAGAAGAGGAAGGTCAAGAAGGAGAACCCCAATACGCCGCGCATGGAACCGTCCAGGGAATCGCTCTCGGACAGCGGGCCCACCACTGGGGCCGGATGGATTCCAGGCCACCACTGGACCGAGAAATAAACGATGAGGACGTCGATGAAGCCGATCATGCCCATTATCGCTCCGTAGACAGCCGCTTTGGTCTGATTTGGAGCGTAGGCCCGTATCATCATGTAGGCTACGTAAATCAGCCACAAAATCAAGGTTGTGGTTAACCGGGGGGTCCACAGCCACCAAGCGTTCCATACCGGTTTGGCCCAGATTACGCCGGTTATCAAGGTCAGACTTATAAAAACCACGCCGACCTCAGCCGAGGCATAGGCCAAGTTGTCCCACCGGCTATCCCGGCGAAACACGTAAGCGACACTCGCCAGAAACACGACAAGGAAGGCCACAAATGACATCATGGCCATGGGGAAATGAAAATAGAACACGCGCTGCACATGGCCAAGAATCGCGTCGGTAGGCGCAACCATGAATATCATATAAAGGTTGACCAGCATCAGTACGCCGGTCGCAATCACCAAGCAACCCCTCGGATTGCGCAATAGAGCAGCCGGCAGCCACCCGGCCAACAAAGAGCGGCTGTCTCCTCGCGCCCCTTCGATCCCTTCGCTGCGGGCCACGGATACTTACTCCTCCACCACTATTGAAAAAACCCAGGGACATATTACTAGAAACAGGGCGTCGAAAGCCCCGATCAGAGGCAGCCAATGTCCGATGCCTACTATGGTCTCCCCGCCGATGGCCTGTTTCGTAGTTTCGACCGCCCCCACGATCACCGGCAGAATCACCGGAAAGAACAACACCGGAAGCAGGATTTCCCTGGACTTGGTCTGGACCGCTATGGCCGAGAACAGTGTGCCCACCAGCGCGAAACCCACGGTAGCAAGCACGATAGTCAATACCAGAGTAAAAGAAACGGCGGAGAAATTCAGCAGACCGGCGAATATGGGCAGCAGAATGGCTTCCACTAACAGCATAAAAAGAAAGCTGCTTGCCGCTTTACCCAAGAAAATCGAGTCGCGGCTCACCGGCGTCAGTAGAAGCCCGTCCAGACCGCCTTGATCCTTTTCCCTAGCGAACGCCCGGTTCATGGCCAGGACTCCGGCAAAGGCGAAGGCGACCCAAAGAATCCCCGGCGCGACGGTGGCAACCTGCTGGGATGTCAGGGTCAGGGCAAAATTGAACACAACCACTACCACCAAGCCAAAGACCAGCACCGAAACAATCAGGTCTCGGGACCGGAGTTCCATGAGAATATCCTTCCAAACCAGGACTCCGACCGGCCTTAATAGCTGAATCACCGGCTTGGCTCCGGCGACGCGGTCAACAACTGGCGCAACTCAGCGACGTCAACGAATTCCTCCGGTCCCGGAAAATGAAGCTTGCCTCCCGCTAGAATCGCCGTCCGGTGAGCCCACGACGAGCCTAATTCCAGGGCATGGGTGCTCATGACCACACTTCGTCCAGACTCCGACCACTCTTCAAGAAGGGCCTGAAGCATGCCAACCGATTCTCGGTCCAGTCCCGCCTCCGGCTCATCCAGCAGTAAGAGCCTGGGCCGGTGTTGGATGGCCCGAGCAATGGACAGCCTCTTTTGCATTCCATTGGATAAGGTGCGGACCCGGCGGTCGGCGCAATGGCCCAGTCCCAGCCTGGATAACGCCTCATCGGCACGAATGCGGTAGTCTTGAAGGCCAAATAGCCGTCCGTAGTAATGCAGATTTTCGCGGCAAGTAAGGTCGTCATAGAGGAAGGTTTGGTGTGCAACGACCCCCACGTGACGGCGGACTGATTCCGGCTTCAGCCGCTGGCTAAACCCCGCAACTATCACTGTGCCCGCATCGGGCTTGGCTTGGCTGGAGAGAATCCGGAGCAAGGTAGTTTTCCCAACTCCATTGACCCCGAACATAGCCAGTATTTCTCCCCAGGGCACGGTCAAATCCAGGTCCCAGAGTACCGGCCACTCTCCGAAGCTTTTTTCCAGTCCACGGACTTGAAGGGCGTCGCCAAGAGGAGGGTCTAGCACCAAGCACTCCCGGTAATCGATCTTGGGCTAGCCGGGCAACAGACCGCCGCAGACATGGAAGACGGGCATAACGGGCGTCGCATAGGTGCCATAGTACCGGACTTGCTATATTACAGCAAGGACGCCGAGGAGGCTCAGGGCCGCTCAAGGGTGCTTGATGCTTACTCCGCCGTCTACGGCCCAAGTCTGGCCGGTCACGTAGGAGCCGGCGGGCGAGGCTAGAAATACCGCCAGATACCCCGGTTCCTTCAGGTCGCCGACCCGGCCCAAAGGGACGTTCCGGCGAGCAGACTCCTGGGCGGCTTGGTAAGCCTCCTCCGATATCTGGTCCGGATCGGGAAAGTAGCCTGGAGCGACGCAATTGACCCGCACTCCGAAGGGCGCCCACTCTTGGGCCAAGCTCTCGGTAAAGCGCATCAGCCCCGCTTTGGAGGCGTCGTAGGCCGACGACAAGGCCCGTCCCCGGAATGAAGCCCAGCCGGAAATATTGATAACACAGCCCTGACCTCGCTCCAGAAAATGAGGTCCCAAAGCGCGGCAACCTTGGAATGCTTCGGTCAGGTTAATGTCCACCACCTGATGCCACTCCTGCTCGGTCATCCCTTCCGTCGCAGCACCTGGAAGCTTGACTACCGGTTTGCTAATAGCGTCGCCAACGCAGTTTATCAGGGTGTCCACCCGACCGAACTCGGCGAGCACCCGTTGAGCGATTCGCTCCATGTCCGCCGCCTGGGTCGCGTCCCCACTCAGGGCCAAGGCGGACCGGCCTAAGGCCCGAATCTGCTCGGCCACCCGGCTGGCCCCGACATCGGTGAGGCCGGTGACGGCCACGTCCGCGCCGGCCTCGGCAAAGGCCAAGGCGATCCCCTTGCCGATTCCCCGGCCGGCGCCCACCGCCAGGACTTTTTGACCCGTTATGTCAAACTGAGGCATGTTCATTGTCGTACCTCCATTTATCTGACCGCCCTCCCATCCCTCGTTGCCGGTTCCGGGTTGGGCGGGTCTAGGATCAGCTCCCGCCATTCTTCCCACAGATTGACTGGGAAGCCAGCGCCAACAAACGGGGAGTAGTCCTGTTTTCTGGAGCGGCACCCGATTATCGGGCACCGGGAACATTGGGGGCTTCTCTTACACACTACTTGGCCGTGCAACCGCAATGCCTCGTGCAGGTCTACCATGGCCACTTTCCGGCTGGACATCCATTCACGGTGGCCGCCAAACATATTCTTGAGACCGTTGCGTATGTGCGCGGCGTCGGGGCGTTGCTCCGGGGAAGTGAGGCCCACGAACCGCATGACTACTCTGCATCCGTTGCCATCCATGGGTAAGGCCTCCCGACCCCATCCGTATCCCAAGACACATTCCGCTATCTTTTCGCCCACTCCCTTGATCTTCAGCAGGGCCTCCCGCTCTGAGGGCACAGCCCCGCCGTGCTGGCATAGTGCGCCGGCTGCGGACTCCAAGAAGGGCAGTTGGCCCTTCCTTACAATGCTCTCCATAACGGCGCGATGGTGGAACCAACCGTCGACCATTGCTTCGGGACCAGGAAACCGGCGGAAGAACCTGCGGCAGGTTTCCACCAAGAGTTGGTCCTTGGTGCGGGAACTAAGGCCAAACAGTATTAACACCCGGTAGGGGCTGCGGCGGCCGTTGCAGGCCTCCCATATTTGGGACTCCCAGGAGAAGCCATGATAGAAATTCAAAAGCTCATCGATGGCCTGGAGAAATTTTGAATTCTCTAATTGGCCGCAGCCAGCCATCCCGCCACCCCTATGGGAAACGAAACTCCAGTCCGGGGACTCGGCTCGGGTGGAAGTGTAGCGGCGAGGCAGTTACCAGTCAACGCCGTCGGTAGCCAAGGCCAACGGAAGGGGATACAATTAGCCAGGAACTTCGAACTACGGCAATAGATATTTGGATAGACTTTTAGTGCGCTTATCCTTACAAGGAATAATAAACAAGGAGCAACGATCATGAAGATCGCCAGGTATCTTGCCCATGGACAGATTAGTTATGGGGTAGTGGACGGGGGTATAGTGAAAGAGTTGAGCGCCAGCCCCTTTGAGCCGCATCAGGTTACCGACCACGCCCACCCAGTCTCCGAGGTCAAGCTCTTGGCCCCCTGTGAACCAACTAAAATTCTGGCCATCGGTCTCAACTACTCCAGCCACCTCCACGACCGGCAGCCGCCGGCGGAACCCATGGTATTTTACAAAACTCCCACTTCCGTCATCGGCCCCGATGAAACCATTGTTCGTCCTAAAGACACGGCCCGGTTGGATGCCGAGGCAGAACTGGTGGTTGTTATTAAAGACCGGTGCCGCAACGTGTCCAAGGAGCAAGCCTTGCAGCACGTCTTGGGCTATACCTGCGGCAACGACGTGAGCGCCAGAGACTGGCAGAAGGACGACCGCAACTGGTGGCGGGCCAAGTCGGCGGACACTTTCTCTCCTGCGGGACCCTTCATAGAGACCGACATCAATCCCAACGATGTGCGCGTTGCTTGCCGCATCAACGGCAAAGAGGTCCAGGGGGAGAGCACCAGCTACTTGATCTTCGACATCCCCACTATCCTAGCTTTCACCTCCAGGTTCGTCACTCTGGAGCCGGGGGACATGATTTACACCGGCACTCCTGGGGAGCCCGGGGAGATGAAGGACGGCGATGTATGCGAGATAGAGATCGAGGGAGTCGGGTTGCTGCGGAACTCGGTTAAACTGGAAGAGTAAAGTCGTGAAAGACTAAGACGGCTCCACGCGCCGCAACTGGTAGGCTTGCGACTCCATGATCTCCGGTATTCTCTTTGTCAGGTTGGAGAAGTCGTCCAGCACCGAGGAAATCAATCTTCCGCTCAGGCTTCCCGAGTCGGCGCAGGCCAAGAACACGGCCAGGTCGGCAACTTGGTCCATTGACGCTCCGCTCCCGCTGGTCACGCGCCGGCCCAGATCGTGTATCTCCTTGACCCCCGCCGCAGCCGCCGCGTCCCGCAACTCCTCCCACATTCCGGTGTTGATCGAACCGGGATTCAGCGAATTCACATGGACGTTGGTGTGGGCCAACTCCATAGCCAGGCTTTCGGTGAGACGGACCACCGCCGCTTTGCTGGAGCAATAAGCGGACATGTGCGGCCAAGCGGTCATGCCTCCGGCGCCCGACAGGTTGATGATCTGGCCTCGGTTTCGCTGGACCATTACCGGAAGCGCCGCACGGCAGCAAAGGTAGGTCCCGACCAGGTTCACTTGCACAGCCTCGACCCAATAGGCTGGGTCGTTATCCTGAAGCAACCCTACCGGGCCAGCGATTCCCGCATTGTTCACCAAAATATCGATGGCGGAATAGCGGTCCATCACTTGGGCCGCCATTTGGTCGACCTGCTCCCGGTCGGTCACGTCGGTGGGGATGACGCAAGCAGGCACACCCAGAGCCTGTGCCTGCCGGGCCGTGTCCTCCAGCTCAGTGGAGGTCCTAGCCACCAGGGCCAACCGCGCGCCCTCCCGGGCATAAGCAAGAGCGATGGCCCGCCCGATGCCTCGTCCGGCGCCGGTGATTATGGCCGCAAGTCCATCGAGCCGCATATTTCGCTTCCTCCGTCAAGTCGCTGTCGAGTAATATCCAAGGCCTTTTAATTGTCACCCCCGGCCTATACGGGGGCGGGCTCTGAACGGCTTGTCGGCGCGCCGCGCGCAAGCAAGAGTGAAGGGTCTTAGACCCTTCTTGCAAGTCAAGGCTGGTTCTCAGACCGTTGAGAAGTAGGCTGGGACAATCCTAGCCCGCGTCTGATAAAGACCGTAAGGTTGTAGGGGGCGCCGGGCAATATCATGCCCACAGGCTTGGCCTGCTGTCAATTTATGCTATATAGATGGGCAGGCCGCCGACAGGTGTCCGAACCAGCCCGTGTCGCCCCCAGGCTTGCGCTCGTGTGCCCACCGGTGGACCTGCCCTGAAAGATTGGTGAGGACTGAGTCTGCGGCAGCCCTCGCCTCCTGATTTCTTAATAAAGCCTTTGCTATCTTTCTGTATCGACCGGTAAAGCCTGGCAATCATTGCCGCTTTCTTGGTTTGACCGAAACAACCCACTACACCCCGTCTTCTTCACCTCGGGTTTTATTCTATCAGACCTCTACGGATTATACAACTATATAGCAATACTACATTGTGATTTGTATCACATAAGCCTATATATTACGGAAATAGTGTGAAATACATCACAATATTGACAGTTATAACATATCCCATGTAATGTTGCCTTCAAGGTCTGAATAACAGACCGCCGGTTCGAACCTCCTCTGACCTCCACACAACTTCCCGAATTAGCGTGTTTCCATTCAGAGGAAGGAGTCTTTATGAAATCCAAGACACCTAGTCTGCATCCGTTTCTGATCTTGCTCGCCGTGGCGATGGTGTCGGCCCTCTTCGTCCTGGCCTGCGGCGGCGGTGGCGAGGCTACTCAGGCCCCCGCGGCCGGCACAATTGAAGCAGCGGCAGAACAGGCGATCCCCACAGAGGCCGAACAGACTGCCCCCGCAGAGGCCGCCAGTGTCTCCGAAGCAGCGGAAGAACAGGTTAGGGTGCCGAAGAGGGGCGGCAAACTGACCATGACGATAGTGGCGGAATACCTCACTCTGGACCCGCCCCTCCAACTGACACAAGTTGACATCGCCATTACCCAGCAACTCTATGATAACCTGCTCATGATTCAGCCGGACGGTACGGTGAAGCCGGAGCTGGCCACCTCTTGGGAGGCCAACGATGACCTCTCGTCCTACACTTTCCACCTGCGCGAGGGGGTCAAGTTCCACCACGGGAAAGAGTTCAAGGCGGAGGACGTGCTATCCACCTTTGAGCGGGTGATGGATCCCGTGATCGACTCTCCGATACGGCCTACATTCACATCAACTATCAAGGATATAATCGCCCTCGACGACTACACTGTCCGCTTCGACCTGGTCGGCCCCAACGCCTTCTTCCTGGACACCCTATCGGTCTATCAAGTGCGGATCGTCCCTTCCGACGTGGATGTCGAGCGGTTGCACTTAGAGGAGTTTGGCACCGGACCTTTCATGATTGTGGAGCACCTGCCCGGGGAACGTACGGTGATGGTGCGGAACCCCGATTACTGGGACGAGGGCAAGCCCTACCTGGATGAGGTCACCATCCAACTGATTCACGAGGCGGCAACCCGGGCCGAGGCACTGAAGAGCGGCGACGTGGACATCATATATGACCTGGAACCCCAGAGCGTCCCCGCCATCGAAGCCTATCCTGACACCGAAGTGTTGGAAAACTCCAGCGCCGCTTGGATCGGGTTGATCATGCGCACCGACATGGAGCCCTTCGACAACCTGCTGGTGCGAAAGGCCTTTCAAGCGGCGACGGACCGGAGAGCCATCAACCAAGCGGCGCTGCTGGGCCGGGGCGTAATCGCCTACGACCACGTCATTCCGCCCAGCGACCCCCTCTTCGCGCCCCAGCACAAACCCCCGGACTACGACCCCGAACTAGCCAAACAGTTGCTGGCGGAAGCGGGGTACCCAGACGGACTCGATGTCACCCTGCACACGGCTGACGTTGGAACGGGGATGATCGAAATGGCGGTAGCGTTCAAGGAGAGCGCCGCGCCGGCGGGTATCCGGGTCGATGTGCAGCGGCAGCCTTCCGACGGGTTCTGGGACCGGTTCTGGTTTCACGAACCGTTCACCGTCGCTTGGTGGTTCGGCCGGCCCAATCCAGACCAAGCCCTGAGCATCCAGTACATGAAAGATTCCAGTTGGAACGCGCCCCGTTTCTTCAGCGATAGGCTTGACGAGCTAATCATCCGGGCTAGAGGGGAGACCCTTGAGGGCCAGAAGGAGTCCTACGCCGAGATCCAACGCATCTTGATCGACAACGTGCCGCGTATTATCGTGGCCTACAAGCCGGTGCTCTACGGCGCCCGGAGCGATGTACGAGGCGTCAGCCCTCATCCGTTGGGCTGGGCGATCCTCCAGGACGCCTGGCTGGACGACGAATAGAGCTACGGCGGCCGGGGTTGGAATAGCAGCCGTCAATCCAAGGTTGCAACATAGCAGGTGCAATACCCTTAGATCCGCAAGGGGCTTCCCATAATAGTGCGTTTACAGCACAAAGGGAGGAGACCGCCATGAGACCTAAGACAGTAACTATGCACCCGTTTCTGGTCCTGCTTGCAGTCGCCATGGCGTCGGTACTCTTCGTAGTGTCCTGCGGCGGCGGTGGCGAGGCCACCCAGGTTGCTCAGGTCCCCGAAACCGCCCAGGTCTCTCAGGAAGGAGACCTAACCGAAGAGGAAGCACAGGCAGCCGAAATCGCCAAGGCCGCCGAGCTCGCTGAGATCGCCGATGTCCCCGACGTGCTGGTCGAGGACGAAGAGACCCAGACGGCGGAGGTCACTGAGGCTGGAGGGCCGAAGTACGGCGGTTCACTGAAATTTGCGTTGGTGGCGGACCACATCACCTTGGACCCGCCCATCCACCTTTCCACTGTCGACATCGCCATTACCCAGTCCCTATATGACAACCTGCTCATGATCCAGCCGGACCTTTCGGTGAAGCCGGAACTGGCCACGTCCTGGGAGGGCAACCAGGACCTGTCATCCTACACCTTCCACCTACGCCAGGGGGTGAAGTTCCACCACGGCAAGGAGTTCAAGGCGGAGGACGTGCTCTTCACCTTCGAGCGGCTGCTGGACCCCGTGCTGGACTCTCCGGCGCGGCCCACGTTCTCTACAACCATTAAGGATATAGTCGCCGTTGACGACTACACCGTCCGTTTCGACCTGGTAGGCCCCAATTCCTTCTTCCCGGAGTCCCTATCCATCTATCAAGCACGGATCCTCCCCGCCGATGTGGATGTCGACCGGCTGACCGTGGAGGAGTTCGGCTCAGGGCCCTTCAAGCTTTTGGAGCACCTGCCGGGGGAACGCACGACGATGGTGCGGTACGAAGACTACTGGGAAGAGGGCAAGCCCTACCTGGATGAGATAGTCTTCATTAATATCAAGGAGCATGCGACCCGGACCGAGGCGCTGAAGAGCGGCGACGTAGACCTAAACTAAAGCCAAGGTGGGATGTGCATTTGGGTGGTGCTGGGAACCGGGTTGGGAGTTTTGCAGTAGCTTCTCGGCCCTTAAGTGCAGGATGGTCCGGCACCGCTGTTTGACCTCATCCTTCCTCCTGGACAGGCGGGCGAGGAAGCCGCTCACCCTCTCCTGCACCAAGGCTTTAGTTCCCAGGCACAGGTTCCCGGTGGCTTCCTCTCTCACCCATCTCCAGACCGCCTCGTCGGCGTTGAAGTCCGGGCTGTACCCCGGCAGATTCACCAGCCGCAGGTTCAGACCGGGGGTCTCCAGGTATGACCGCATCGCCGGGCCACGGTGCGCTGGCGCGTTATCCCAGATCACGTTCAGACGCCCGCCGTACCTCTCTCTCAACTGCTCCAGGAAGGCTGCGGATGTTCCGCTATTGCTGTTCCCTTCCAGTTCCATCCATTCCACCTCGCCCGTCTCCAGACACACTGCCGAGTAGTAGCTGGCCTTCTCACCACGGCGCGGGCTGGTCGAGTCCACCAGGGCCGGCTCTCCCTTCAGCGCCCACTTACCCCGCAACTCAGCGTCCGCCCGGAAGTGGGCCTCATCAACGAAGAAGATCTTCTCCCCGGTCTCTTGCGCCTCACACGCCAGGGCAGCGTACTCTGCCACGAAGGCCTCTCGCCGCGCTTCATCGGCCTTGACCAGCCGCTTCTTAGGACGCTTGAGCACGAATCCCAGGCGGTGCAGCCAGTTCAGGCAGCTGCTGCGGCTCAGGCTGATGCCGAAACGTTCCAAGACAAACTTCCAGACAGCTTTCCAGTTCCAGTTGGCTAGGCCGATATCCACATTGGCAGGCAGTTCCTGCACCGCCGCCTTCAACTCCGCCTGCTGCGCCTCTTCCAGGGCGGGGGGGAACCCCCGGACTGCTCGAAGGCCAAGGCCGCAGGACCGCCTTCGCCGAAGGCGCCAAGCCACCGTCCTATGCTATGAGGATCCCGTTCCAGCGCCTCGGCCACCGCCGAAGCGGTCCAACCCTGGGCTAGCAGCCAGAGAGCGTGCCACCGCTCCCGTTCGCGGGGCGTCGGAGCCAGAATTAGCCGCCTGCGCAGACCGGACACATCCATTTCCCACTGTTCGAGAAACCGGCTTATCTCTCCCATACCCAACACCGACCACGCTTCTAATCGCCTTGTAGCCTATGCAACTCCCCCGATTTTATCGGATGCCTATGCAGGTTTCACCTTGGCTTTAGTTTAGTATATGAGCTGCCGCCTCAGAGCGTGCCCGCCATCGAGGCCGACCCGAATACCGTAGTGTTGGCCGCCTCCAGCCTGTCCAACATTGGGCTGGACATGGACATCCGGGTGCCGCCCTTCGACAACAAGCTGGTCCGTAAGGCGCTGCAAGCCGCAACGGACCGCACAACCATGCGGCAAGCGGCAATGCTGGGGCTGGGGGCCGATGCTTACGACCACCCCATTCCACCTAACGATCCCCGCTTCGCGCCCCAGTACGCGCCGCCGGATTACGACCCCGAACTGGCCAAACAGTTGCGGCGGAGGCCGGATACCCAGACGGCATCGACATCACCCTGCATACCTCCGACGTTGGCGGAGCGCTGATTGAAGCGGCGGTGGCCTTCAAAGAGAGCGCCGCGCCTGCGGGCATTAACATCGACATCCAGCGAAGGTCTCCGGACGGGTACTGGGACGTTGTCTGGATGGTAGAGCCCTTCACCATGGTATACTGGTATGGCCGGGCCAATCCAGACCAAGCTCTGAGCATCCAGTACCACAGCGAGTCCAGTTGGAATGCGCCCCGTTACTTCAACGATGAGTTGGACATGCTGATCGAAAGGGCCAGGGGGGAGAGCCTTGAGGAGCAGAAGATAACCTACGCGGAAATCCAGCGTATTCTCATCGACGATGTGCCGCGTATTGTCCCGGCATTCCAGCCGTAGCTGTACGGCGCCCGTAAAGACGTGCGAAATGTGTCCCCTCATCCCCTGGGCTGGGCGCTAATCTAGGACACCTGGTTGGACCGCGAATAGAGCGGCGATTAGGGGGTTGGAATAGCTGCCATCAATCCAAGGTTGCAACCTGTTATGTTGCAACATAACAGGTATAATGTCCTTAGACCCCCAAGAGGGTTCCCAAAATAATACCTATATCGCACAAAGGGAGGAAACCAACATGAGACCTAAGACAGTTAGTCTGCATCCGTTTCTGATCCTACTGGCCGTGGTGATGGTGTCTGTCCTCTTCGTTGTGTCCTGCGGCGGCGGCGAGGCCACCGCAGTTCCCGAGGCCATGATGGAGGATGAGGTCGGCGCCGCCGCAGCAGAGGCCGCTGCCGCCGAGGCTGCTGCTGCCGAGGCCGCTGCCGCCGAGGCTGCCGAGTTCGCCGCCGCAGAGGCAGCCGCTGCCGAGGCTGCCGCCGCCGCTGCCGGGGAGGCCGAGGCCGCTGAGCTAGCCGCTGCCGCCGAGGCCGCCGCTGAGCTAGCCGCTGCCGCCGAGGCCGCCGCCGCCGAGGCTGCTGAGCTGGCCGCCGCTGCCGCCGCCGAGGCCGAGGCCGCCGCCGAACTGGCTGGGGCGCCGGAGTACGGCGGCACGCTGACGCTGGCGATGCCAGCGACCTCCATAACGCTGGACCCGCCCATCACTGGACTGTCGGCCTTTGACATCGCCGTCACTCAGGCAGCTTATGACAACCTGCTCATGATCCAGCCGGACTTTACGGTGAAGCCGGAGCTTGCCACCCACTGGGAGGCCAATGAGGACCTCTCTTCCTACACCTTCTACTTGCGCCAGGGCGTGAAGTTCCACCACGGGAAGGACTTCAAGGCAGAGGACGTGCTCTTCAGCTTTGAGCGGGTGTTGGACCCGGAGATCGACTCTCCGGCGCGGCCCACATTCTCAACAGTTGTCGAGGATATAGTCGCTATCGACGACTACACCGTCCGTTTCGACTTGGTCGGCTCCAACTCCTTCTTCCCCGATTCCCTATCCATCTATCAAGTGCGGATCATCCCCTCCGACATCGATCCCGAGCGGTTCCACACGGAAGTGATCGGCACGGGGCCCTTCATGCTTGAGGAGCACCTGCCGGGCGAACGCACGACGATGGTGCGGAACCCCGACTATTGGGAGGAGGGCAAGCCCTATCTGGATGAGCTCGTCATCGTGAATATCCCCGAGCCGGCAACTCGGTCCAATGCGCTCCAGAACGGTGACATAGACATCTTATATCGGATGGAATCCCAGAGCGCCCCCGCTATCGAGGCCCATCCCGACACCGTGGTGTTGGAGTTGGCCAGCCCGGGCATCCGTGGGGTTGACATGGACATCAGGGTGCCGCCCTTCGACAACAAGCTGGTCCGGAAGGCTATCCAAGCCGCGACGAACCGGGAAGCCATCCGGCAAGCGGCCTTTCTGGGGCGGGGCGGCATCGCCTACGACCACGTAGTCCCGCAAAACGACCCCCGCTACGCTCCCCAGCATAACCCCCCGGACTACGACCCCGAACTGGCCAGGTCGCTGCTGGAACAGGCCGGCTACCCGGACGGGATCGACCTCACTCTGTACACATCCACGGCCTCGCCGGGGATCCTCGAAATTGCGGTGGCATTGAAAGAGAGCGCTGCCCCCGCCGGCATCAATATCGACGTGGTGCGTAGGCCCGATGACATATACTATGACGATGTGTGGATGGTTGAGCCGTTCACCGTTGTCTCTTGGTTCGGCCGGGCCAATGTGGACCAAGCCCTGAGCATTCAGTACCATAGCGAGTCCAGTTGGAATGCGCCGCGTTACTTCAACGACGAGCTTGACATGCTGATCGAAAGGGCCAGAGGGGAAACCCTTGAGGAGCAGCTTGTGACCTACGCGAGGATCCAGGAAATTCTGGTCGACGACGTGCCGCGCTTGGTCACGTCATTCGTACCAGCACTGTGGGGCGCGCGCAACGACGTGCGGGGTGTCACTCCCCATCCTCTGGATTGGGGACTGGTCCAAGACGCTTGGTTCGACCGGTAGAGGCCATCGCGCCCGCGCGTTAGTTCCGGTCCACCACCCCCGGTAGCATGAAATGCGGCGCTGGCTTGCATAAAAGCGAGTCGGCGCCGCATTCTTTTTGCCCTATTGGGCCGGCATACGTATCCCATGCCCGTAGAAATAATTCGATAACTACTCCATCCCTTACCCAATGCTCGCCTGGCAACTCACTTCCAAATCGTTACACGGCTAGGGAACGGCTCGTTGGAAAGATACGGCCCAGCCAACGTTGTTAGTGGAGGCTGGGCCAAGAATGAGCGGTGAACTTAAGAGATGGAGCCTAAACCGCAGCCCCGGTTAACGTCAAAAAAGACGGGTGGAGAGAGGGACTAAGCCGGGACTCCCAAGAACTCGCGGGTCACTTCAATGAACTCATAGGGCTTATCCACAGTGACCACGTGGCCGGCGCCGGTTATGTCCACGGACCGAAACTGCTGCCCCCGCTCTTCCATACGCCGGATAGTTTCGTCCGAAACCAGGATGCTTTCGGCTCCCCTGACCTCCAGTATGGGACAGGGTATAGTATCGATGGCTTTCCAGTATCGGCCAATGAGTCCTGGGTCCGTCATGTCCGGTAGTTGGATGTTGAACAAGCGGGTGTCGGCTTTCCAGGTCCAACTGCCGTCCTCCCGTTGCTTCAGTTGGTCTTCGGCGTCCTTGTGAAGCCGCGCGTCGCTGACCCATGGATTCCCTTGACGGATCCAAGCAACAGCGGCGTCGAAACTGGGAAACTCCAAGGGTGTGGTTGGCCTGGTTTTCCTTAGCTCTGCCGATTCGGGACTGGCTTCCGGGGCGATGTCCACTATTATGATCCGTTCCACCCGGTCCGGGTGGTCCGCGGTGTAGAGTAACGAATGCCATCCGCCCATGGACAGTCCCGCCAGCACAAACTTGGAAAGGCCCAAGGAGTCTACAAAAGCAGCTAGGTCCTCGACGAATCTGTCCCGGTCATACCCTGTATCGGCCCACTCGCTGCCGCCGTGGCCCCGCTGGTCCACGCTGTAGACGTGATAGTAAGGAGACATGGCTTCAGCGAACTCGTCCCAAATGTGGGCTTGACCGCTGTGGCCATGCAAGCAGACCAAGGGCATCTTGCCGGCCGTGCCCCAGTCCAAGTAACGCAACCTTACACCGTTGACCGTAATTTGTTTTTCTTGAGCTTTCACCGTCGTCATATTCCCCCTCCTTATGGGCCCTTTGGGTTAGGTAAAAAAGGACCGGTCCAAGAATGGAGCAACGGACCGGAACTCTGGAAGTTTATTGAAATGCTGCGTGACCTGTCAACACGACCATAGCAAAAGTAACTGTTCAGAGTTGATGGGGTGACTCACTCCCGTCGTCCCGGCCTTCGCCGAGTGACGGGCTCGGAGGGCCGACCCCCCCTCAATTCTGAACACTTACCAGCAAGAAACCTCCAAGCCTCTTTTGGGCCTGGGGCGGGAATTCGACGACCGGTTCAAGGACGAACCGCTAAACCAAGAGCTAGAATGTAAGCCGCAACGGTTTCGGTGGGGATAGATCGTCTCAACCTATCAAGCGCCGATTGGATAGCTATGGTTAGGGAAAAAATACTATGGAAAGAATGATTGAAGTACCCCCAAGGGTGTCGCCGGCCAACGACAACGGATACTTGGAGGAGTTGACCAAAGCCATATTCCGGTCCGGGTTTAGCTGGCGAGTCGTGCGCCAGAAATGGCCCAACTTTCAGAAGGGGTTTGATGGGTTCGAAGTCGAGAGAGTAGCGGCTTACGGGTTCGAAGACCTTACCCGTCTTTTCAATGACGGTGGCATCATCCGCAACCAACGGAAGATCTTATGGACCGTGGACAATGCCCGGACTATCTTGGAGCTAGCGGAGGAGTACGGCTCGTTCCGGAGCTACCTCAGGTCTATGGACCATCTGGATTACTACCAGCGGATGAAAGTGTTAACCGGGCAGTTCCGAGGCTGGGCCGCACCGGGGTCTTCGTATTCCTGCACTGCGTCGACGAGCCTACCCCCGACTGGCACGATCGATAGTCGAGAATTGACAGATACCGGCGCATCGGTTAGGGTTCTTGCATACCGTTGGCGGTAGGATGCAGGCGAACCGTGACGGCAGTACATACTGGTCTATAATAAGAAGCAACAGGGAGGAAACGATGGCGGAAACGATTCGAGAGGAATATATAAGGAAAAACCCTAAATCTGCGGCGTTGTTTCCCAGGTTCCAACAGTATTTTCCTTCTGGTGGACCGGCCCACGACGGGTATATAACCTCGCCATTTCCCCTGACCATGGAGAGGGGGCTGGGGGCGAGGAAGTGGGACGTGGATGGCAACGAGTACATCGACTACCAAGTGGGGTCGGCATCGTTGCTGCTGGGCCACGCCCACCCGGAAGTGGTGGCGGCGCTTCAGGAGGCGGTGCCGCATAGCTCAGCTTTTGGAGCTCCCACGGAAAAAGTGCTGGAATGGGGGGAGCGGGTTATCAACCTGGTGCCATGTGCCGACAAAGTCCGCTTCGTGGGATCGGGCTCGGAAGCCACCGCACTGGCCATAAGGATCGCCAGAGCCTACACCGGCAAGGACAAGATCATCAGGTGGGAGGCTCACTACCACGGCCACCACGATTATGTTCAGCCGGGTAACGTGTACCCCTATGACGTGCCCTCATCCATCGGCATACCCAAGGGCGCCATCGACTCTGTGATTACCCTGCCCGTCGACCTGGATGCCTTGGAACGTGTTCTGTCTTCCGACAAAGAAGTCGCCGGCGTAATTACCGAGGGGTCCGGCGCTTCCTACGGCACTGTGCCCTTGCCGCCCGGATTTCTGCAGGGAGTTAGAGACCTGACCACGAAATACAATGTGGTAATGATCTTGGATGAGGTAATCACCGGCTTCCGGTGGAGCCCCGGCGGCCTCCAAGAGAAGCTGGGGATAATGCCGGACATTTGCACTATGTCCAAGATTCTTACCGGTGGACTGGCGGGAGGAGGCGTAGCCGGACAGGACGAATTCATGCGAGTTATGGAGTTGACCGGGGACGCTCACCACGACCGGTTTGAGCGGGTCCTGCACAGCGGAACATTCAACGCCAACCCCTATACCGCTGCCGCAGGCAACGCCGCTCTTAGGGTCGCCGCCACTGGGGAACTGCAGAACCAAGCCGACCGTATGGCTGAAAGGCTCCGCGGAGGTTTAAGACAGATCGTAGACAAGTACGAAGTGGCGGCCTGCGTCTATGGAGAGGCTTCCACGTTCCACATTTACTTTGGCGGCAACTCCATCGAAGGCCTGGACGCCCACACTCTGAAGGTGCCCAAGCCGGAAATGGAGAGGGGACTCCGCCAGGCGCTACAGGTCCGGGGAGTGGACCTGATGTCCCGCACCAGTGGCGTCACCTCGGGCGTACACACCGAGGCTGACATCGATCAGAGCCTTGCGGTCTTCGATGGGGCCTTCAAGGCAATGATGGACGAGGGATTGATCACCTATAGCTAGACCGCCCCGCGTCAACCAGGAAGGGCGCGGCATGCCGTACCCTTCCTGCTTTTCAGCCGCTTGTTAGCCTTTCTTTACTATGGAAATAGCTGCAACCCTTCCCAATTCCTCTAGAAATACCCTTCGTCATATCCGCGACCGGAGACCTTCGCGTAACTGCGATTCCAGGCTCAGTTCAACGTCAATCCGGACCAGAGGCACCCACTCACATGCCATTCCGGCTCTCAGCCATGTCATTCCTCGCTGCACTCGTAATGACATGTGGGTTATGCATCGGAATTGCTAATGGCCTTGTGAAGGCCACATATGCGGATGTAAATAGCCTATTTTCATAACAATGGCATGTGAGTTGTGTAAAGGTCTCCGAAAGCGGGTGTCCACGGCCCCAACTTCCTTGGACTCCCGCCCCGTACTCCGATACGGGCGGGCATTTCGCGGGAGTGACGATTGAGAAGCGTCAGGGTTTAGTTTATCGTTCACGGCCCAGAAAAAACCCTGGGCTACACCGTCTCCCAGTTGACGTGCTGCTCGAAGGCGTGGGCTGCCTGGAATAGGCTGGCGTCATCAAAGTGCCGGCCGACCAGCATCAAGCCAACCGGCAGCCCGTCAGACTTCCCGCAAGGGACGCTAATGGCTGGATGGCCGGTCATATCAAACGGCGCGGTATTGCCCAGCATATTCCAGCCGTGTTCGATGGTCTCACGAGGACCCAGGTTAGGCTCATGCTGGTGGGCCTTCATCGGAGTGGTGGGCATAGCCAACACATCCACCTGCTGCAGCACCCGGTCATAGCTGGCTCGCAGGCTTCGCCGCAGGTTTTGGGCCTTGGCGTACATCCGGCCATGATACCGCTCGCTCATATAGCTTCCCATAAGCAGCACCAATTTGACAGTTGGCGGCAGGTCGTTGCCCTGGGCCCGCAGAGACTTGCCCAGGGTCTCCGCCAAGCCGGGATTATAGAGTCCTTGCCAGTGGTGACCCATGCCGTTGCTTTGCAGATACGCGGTGGCGCCCTCAGCGATGAGTCCCCAGATGATGCCTCCGGCCTCTCTATGCTCCGGAATAGAAACCTCGGTGGTCTGAGCTCCCAGCTCGCCAAGCACCTCGATAGACCTCCGGACCGCCTCATCCACGTCGGGTTGAGAGACGCTGAAGCCAAACCCCTCGGTGAGTACTCCTATACGAAGGCCATTGATCCCTTTGTTCAAGGCTTCGGTGTAGGCTTGGACAGGGACCTCCCCTTGGCGCGGGTCCATGGGGTCTTTGCCGGCGATTACATCCAGGGTGAGAGCGGTGTCGGCTACTGTCCGAGCCATGGGACCGGCGTGGTCGAAGGTGTTATCCATACCCACGATGCCGGTGTACGGGACCAGACCATGAGTTGGCTTCAGCCCCACCACTCCGCACCAGGAAGCAGGAATTCGGATGGAACCGCCCTGATCGCCGCCAATGGTGATGTCGATGTCATCATAGTAGAGGGCCGCAGCGGACCCGCCTGAAGACCCGCCGGCCAAATGACGGGGATTGTGGGGGTTAAGCACCGGCCCTTGGGCACTGGTGTCTCCGGCCCCGGAAAAAGCGAAATTGTCCATGTTGAGCGTAGCGACGATCTCCGCTCCCTCGTCCAGCAGCCTGTTCACTATAGTGGCGTCGGTATCGGGCACGTAGCCTTCCATAACCAGCGAACCACAGTTCATCGGCATTCCGGCAACGGTTACGTTGTTCTTCAAGCCGACCCGCTTGCCGGTGAGCTTCCCGGAGGCGGCGCCTTTCAGAGTGCAGCGGCGCACGATGGCGTTGAAGGGGTCTTCCTGAGGCGTTGGACGGATTCCCGAATCCCTGTCCCGGTACTTCAGGGGCTCCCGAGGCAACGGCATCTGGTCTAGGGTCTCGTAGGACTCAAACATGCCGGGGATCAAAGCCTGAAAGCTCTCCAACTCCTCTTCGCTGAGCCGAAAGTGATTGGCTTTGGCCAACTTTTGTAGGTCTCGCGCCGTGGGAAGACGTAAAGCCATTGTGGATACCCTCCATTGTCGGGTGTAAGAGGATGTTTAATAAGTCCTCACAACCGGTCATCTGTCGCCCCCTGTTCAAGCCAGGGGCAGGCCTTGGGCAAAGCGAATGGTCTAAAACTCATCGCCTTCTTGCGTACCACTACCCAAGGGTATCAGATTCCTCACTCCGTTCGGAATGGCTAATAACCTTATGAAGGCCACGTATGCGGATGAAAATAACCTATTTTCATAACAATGACCGTGAGGGCCGCAATCGGTTTTTAAACACCCTCTAAGACGCCGCCGGTGTGGGCTTAGGCTGGCGACAACTCCAGCTCCAGCTCGCCGATGGCGCGGTCAACGCCCTGTACAATCTCGTCCACATCACTGCGGGTCGTGCACAAAGGCGGGCCGAAGCCCACCGCGTGGTCCTGAGCTGTCAACAGCAATCCCTGTTGTCGGAATTTCTCGGTCAACCGCTCGCCGATTCGCAGCTCAGGAACGAAGCGGGCTTTGGTGTTTCGATCGCTGACCAACTCAATAGCCAACAGCAGTCCGAGACCACGGACATCGCCGATTATCGGGTGGTCCTCTTTCAGCCCTTCCAACTGCTCCAGGAAGTAGGCGCCGGTCTGGGCCGAATTCTCCACCATGCCCTCACTCAGCAGTATCTCGATATTCTTGAGAGACGCCGCTGCCGCAACGGGATGGCCGCCAAAGGTCAATGCTCCGGGAAGCATATTCCCTGGGCCGGCGAAGGCATCAGCTATTTCCTGAGTTGCTATAGCCGCGGCTATAGGCAAGTAGGTGCTTGCCATGCCCTTGGCTACGGTCATAATGTCCGGTACAACGTCCCAGTGGTTTAGGCCGAACAACTTGCCGGTCCGGCCGAAGCCGGTAACCACCTCGTCGGCAATGAGCACCACGCCGTACTGGTCGCATATTTGCCGCAGCATCGGCCAGTACTCGTCCCCCGGCACCGCCGCGCCGTAACGTGAAGCTATCGGTTCGGCAATCACGGCTGCTACGGTCTTCGGTCCGTGGAACTTGATCAGGTCCTCGATGGCTTGGGCGCACCGCACCGCGCACTGGGAAGGCGTCTCTCCGCCCAACTCACAGCGGTAGGGGTTTGGCTGGGGAGCATACACCATGCCGGGATAGGCCGGCTCGTACTCGGCCCGGTCGGAGGCTGCGTCGGGTCCACCCAGCCACATGGTCACGCCAAGGGCACCGTGATAGGAACCGCGCCGGCTAATAATCTTGTATCGGCCAGCCTCGCCATTACGTTTATGGTAGGCGCGGGCGATCTTGATTGCTTGCTCATTGGCTTCGGAGCCGCCGGTGACCGGCCAGGTGCGTTCCAGGCTGCCCGGCGTAATCTCAGCAAGCTTTTCCACCAGCCGGGCTAGAGGCTCGGTAGTGGTGCCCTGAGGGAAGTATTGCAGCTTATACATCTGGTCCCGGGCGGCTTCAGCTATCTCCCTCCGCCCGTAGCCCACGTTGATCGAGGTATACCCCCCCATCACATCTATCCAGGTCCGGCCCTCGAGGTCGGTTACCCTGATTCCCTGACCTTCGGTGATAATAGTCGGCCCGCCTTCTTCGGCCAACCTCACCCAGTCTGTGTCATGGATCCACAAATGGTCGAGAGCCGACTGCCTAATGGACTCTCTCTCCTCCGCGCTCACCATCGGGTGGTCCCTCCTCTAATATTTGGGTGGGTCGGCGCCGCCGGTCCGGCCTACTTTGCTAAACCCAGCTCCCCTTCCAACTCGCCCAGCGAGAGGTCGATGGCGTTGACGATTTCGTCGGCTTCACTTCGCGTCACGCACAGGGGCGGCGCTATGCTAATGAGATGATCGCCGTCGGCCCGCAAGATGAGACCGTTCTTCCGGAACTTTTCGTTCAGGCGGTTGGCGACCGCCGCGTCTGGAGAGAATCTGGCTTTGGTCTCTCGATCACTTACCAACTCGAGGGAGTTCATCAGCCCGATGCCCCGGACGTCCCCAATGACCGGGTGGTCCTCTTTTAGCCCTTCAAACTGTTCTTTGAAGTAGGCGCCGACATTGGCGGCGTTTTCCACCAGATTCTCGCTCTCCATTATTTCGATATTCTTCAGGGCCGCCGCGGAGGCAGCAGGGTGGCCGCTGAAGGTAAGGACATGCTTGAAGAAGTTGTCACTTCCGGCGAAAACATCAGCCACTTCGGTTGTTGCAATGGTGGCGGCCATCGGTAGGTAGCTGCTCACGATACCTTTGGCTACGGTCATAATGTCGGGGACGACCCCCCAATGCTCCATAGCAAACATTTTGCCGGTCCGTCCAAAACCGGTGATGACCTCATCGGCTATGAGCAGCACGCCGTACTTGTCGCAGGTTTCTCTGAGCATGGGCCAATACTCGTCTCCGGGGACCGCCGCGCCAAAGGGCGCCGCAACCGGTTCGGCGATGACGGCGGCTACTGTCTCCGGCCTGTGGAACAGGATCAGGTCTTCGATGGCTTGCGCGCAGTGGACGGCGCACTGGGAGGCCGTCTCACAACCCCATTCACAGCGGTAAGCCAAAGGTTGGGGGGCGTACAGCATCCCGGGATAGGAGGGCTCGAAGTCGTGCCGCGGCGCCCCGGCGTGGCCGCCCAGCCATATAGCGGCCCCTGTAGTGCCGTGATAAGAACCGACCCGGCTTATAATCTTATACCTGTCGGGTTCGCCCTTGCGTTGGTGATAGGCCCAGGCTATCTTGAGGGCGGTCTCGTTGGCCTCAGACCCGCCGCTGACCGGGAAGACTCTTGAGAGGGTTCCCGGCGTCATGTCGGCCAGCTTCTGGGCCAGCTTGATTGTCGGCACTGTGGTAGCGCCGCTGGGGAAGTGGGCTGTTTTCACCATTTGCTCATAGGCGGCATCGGCTATCTCGGTGCGTCCGTAGCCCACATTCACCGACCAGTACCCGCCTTTGACATCTATAAAGGTCCTGCCTTCCCCATCTATGACCTTGACCCCGTGTCCTTCGACAATAATCTGTGGTTCACCCTCTTCGGCCATCTGAATCCAGTCGCGGTTGTGCATCCAAAGATACTTGAGAGACGCTTGTCGCACTGCTTCTGCATCGGAAACGCTAACCATAAGAATCCTCCATCAGAAAAGCCGTTCCTGTTGCCGGCGGCGTCGCCAAGCCCCCTCTTTAGCACAAAGAACCCAGTTTAACCGCGCTTTCGCCTGCTCACCCATAAGTGTACCCCCCAAGCTGCATCGCCACAAGCCTGAGAATAGACTTCAAGGAATGAAGCGCCAAAGTGGCCCGCTGCGGCAAGCACCGGTCATATTGACCTAGCCTAGCGGCCAGCGCATAATTGTTGCCGACAGGGATTCCTTGGACGGATGTTTCCGGTTGACGTAAGGCTCATTACACGTTTGGGCGGTTCCTAAAACAGCGATACAGACGATTAAACAATGCGCAGAAGCAAAATTTTATCGATACGATTGCTGTGATAGAAAATAGGAGGCTGAAACATGGCTGATTACAGGGTTATATCCTCGGACAACCACGTGTTCGAGCCCTTGGACCTTTGGACCAGCAGGGCCGGTCCAAAATACAAGGACCGTATGCCTCACATCGAACGTCTAGAAGACGGCGACTGGTGGTACTGCGACGGTTATAGGGTCTGTGGCACCAATGCCGGCACTCAGCCCGGAGTGAGGTTTGAGGACCAAACCCAGTTGTTACAGACCAGGCCGGTGGAAGAGATCCGCCCAGGGGGCTGGATTCCCGAAGAACACGTTAAGGACATGGACGAAGACGGAGTGGACGCAGGGCTAATCTTTCCCAGCGTTGGCCTGGACCTTTACGAGAACATCCCGGACAGCGATTTGCTGACTGAGATCTTCCGAATCTACAATGACTGGCTGGCCGAATTCTGCCAGGCCTTTCCGGACCGCCTCAAGGGCATCGCCATGATTAACATCGACGAAGTGGCGCCGGGTGTAAAGGAGTTGGAACGCTGCGCCAAAATGGGATTGGTGGGCGGCATGATCCCGGTGTATCCCCTACCAGGCCGCGGGTATCACTTGCCGGAATACGATCTACTTTGGGCGGCGGCCCAAGACCTTGAGATGCCGTTAGCTCTGCACTTCACCACTTCCCGGCCGGGGCCGGACCAGGAGGCTGTGGGTGGGGATGGCGGCATAACCCCGGCTTTCATGTGCAATATCGAACACTGGGTGCGGATGTCGCTGTCCCACATAATCTTCAGCGGGGTGTTCCAGCGCTTCCCAAAGCTACAGATTGGCTCCGTGGAGAATGAACTGTCTTGGGCCGCCAACTTCCTGGACCGGCTGGACTACACCTACACCCAACGTACCATCAGAGAGGGGTGGTGGGACCGGTATATCGGCGATAAGCTGCCCAGTGAGCACTTCCACAGCAACGTCTTCCTGGGCTTCCAAGAGGATGGCCTGGGTATCAGGCTGCGGGATGTCATAGGGGTGGACAACCTCATGTGGGGGTCGGATTACCCTCACCCTGAGTCCACCTTTCCTAGGAGCAAACAGATACTGGAGGACATTCTGGAGGGCTGCACTGAGGAGGAAAAGGCCAAAATCGCCGGAGGCAACGCCGCCAGAGTATACAATCTTAGCTAGAAGCCGACACCCTGCCAGGTCGGACCGTACTATTGTTTAGTAGGCGCTCCTTGAGGAGCGCCTACTAAATTTCGCTGACAGCATCACGACCGTGCCTACCCCAATCCGGGGGCGGGCGGCTTCTGTAATGGCAGCGAGTCTAAGGGGCCGGCTTGCTCGCCAGGTAGTCCTCTTTGGCCCGGTCCATCGCTTTGTTCTGGAGGCTCACAAGCTCGGACCTTTTGTCCATCGTCCACGCGACTGAGGACTCCAGGCTCTTGAGGGAACCCTGGAATTTGGGCATTACATAGCGGGCCATCAACTCGTAGCTGTGCAGCACCTGCTCCCGAGTGCCCCATTCCGTAGCCTGGACCAGCAACCTGCCAAATCCCCCCGACTCCTCGTCCAACCGCTTGATGTGGGTAACCAGGTCGTCGGGAGTGCCGACGCACCAGTTATCGGTCTCCACCATGTAATCGATTATTTTATCCGCGGGGCCATCGATGGCCCGGGGCAGCCCCAGGGTGTCTTCGAAATATTCCCTCTGGTAGAGGCCCGAAGCTACCCGGGCCTGCTCTATGGCCTCCTTGCGGCTTTCGGCCAGATGGACGTGGAGCACCAGACCCCAGTCATTGCGATCGACGGTCTTGCCGTGTTCGGCCGCGGTGTCTTCCGCTATCTGCCAGAACTTGGCTAAGTCGGGGGCTATTGCTCCCGGTATTTTGACGGTATTCAAGGATAGGACCGATAAGCCGTGTTTGCCGGCAGATACCATGCCCGCCGGCGACTGGGAGGCCGCCACCGCCACGGGCATGTGGGGCTGGGAATAGGGCCGCAGGTGAACCTGAGCCTCCTTCATGGTAAACCACTCTGACTCGTAGGTTATAGGCTCGGTCTCGGTCCACAGGCGAAGGATGATGCCCAGGGCCTCATCCATCCGGGCCCGCTGTGTCGGCGGGTCGATGTCCAGCATGTAAGCGTCCCCCAACAGTGCCCCAGGCCCGACCCCCATCATCACCCGGCCTCGTGTCATGTGGTCCAGCAGCAACATGCGGTTCGCCACCATCAGAGGATGGTGGTAGGGAAGGCTCAGGACGCCAGTGCCCAACTTTATGTGCTTGGTCCGCTGAGCAGCGGCGCCTAGGAATATCTCGGGAGAGGCAATGGTTTCCCAGCCCGCGCTGTGGTGCTCGCCGACCCACGCCTCATCGAACCCCAGCTCATCCAGCCATTCGATGAGCTCCATGTCCCGGTCCAATGCCAGAGTGGGATTTTCGCCCAGCCAGTGAAAAGGCGCCATGAATATCCCGAATTTTAGTCGAGGCGCAAGTGCCATAACTTAACCTCCTCCTTTTAGCTTTACGACTTGGCTCCACTAGGCCCTAATATCGCTGTCATTGATTGCCGCTATTAATCCGCTTTAGGGCAAAAGCGGTTATGACTTCAAGCACTACCCTGTGGGCTTGCTCAGCAGTAACCGCACCCGCATCGTCATAGGGAGGCGAAACCTCCACCAAGTCCATTCCCACCAGGTTTACCCGTGAAACGATGCGCCGCATCGAACGCAGCAATTGACTAGGCAGAATGCCCCCCGGCTCGGGAGTCCCGGTTCCGGGAGCAAATCCCGGGTCCAGCACATCTATGTCCACAGAAAGGTAGATATACTCCGGTCCGTCCAAGGCTTCGTCTATCGCCTGTTCAATGACCGTATCGAAGCCGCGGTCCTCAATCTCCGCCATCAGGTGCCAGCGCATCCCTTGGGCTCCCATCCACTGCCACACTTCTTCGGGCGGCCAGTACCCGCGCAACCCTATTTGAACGAAATTCTTGGGCGGGACGGCTCCACTCTCTATGAGCCGGCGCATGGGGCTGCCGTGGGCAATCAGTGTGCCTCCAAAGCTGTCCGGGCCGGTATCCGCATGAGCGTCAAAGTGTATTATCCCTACCTTTCCCCGGCCCCATGCGTCGGCTACCGCGGTAGCTGCGGGTAAGGTGATGGAATGGTCGCCGCCAAGGATGATGGGCATGACATTGGACGCCAATATCTGGGACACCTTCTGATTGATGGCTTGGTGCGCCTGTTCAATTGAGTGGGGGCTACAGTTTGCGTCGCCGAAGTCGACCACCTTCAATACCTTGAAGGGAGACACCCTCATAGAGATATGGTACATGGGCTCTACCGGACTCCCGCCAACATAGCCGGCTGCTTGACGGATAGCCCGTGGGCCGAACCTGGTTCCAGGCCGGATGGTGGTGCCCATGTCGAAGGGCGCTCCCATGATGGCGATATCCGGCTTGAATTCTTCAAGGGCTTCAATACTGGTTATATAGGGAAGCTTGAGGAAAGAAGGAAGACCGATGAACGAGGGTTCCGCCTCTTGTTCGGCTTGGTTGCTCATGTGTGGCATTCTACATGCACCAACCATGCGGCTTCAAGGGCGCGAGCGGATTGGCCTCCCGTCAACGCCAGCGGCCAGTCTATTGGCGCCGTAGATGGATGTCAAGCGGGCGTCATTGTCTTAGTCAAGCGCACCTAATATAATAATCTAGGCAGGGTTCGCATGATTTCAGGTCCTAGTGCTCTATCCCTAAACTCGTCCCGGCACTTCCATCTCACTAGCCAGATATTGGCCTTCCCAAATCCGTTTGGCGCCGGTAAACCTTAGCTATCATTGATCTGTTTGGATTGGATGTAGTGATGACAGCAGGTGGAATTCGAAGGTTGATAGGCCAAAGGTCCGGGCTCGCCCTGATTGCGGTCTTCATCTTTGGCTGGGCACTAACCGCTTGCGGGGGGTCAGATATGGAACTTGGGCCAACCGCCACGCCCGGCTCTGCCGCTGTAAGCACTGCTGGCGACGGTTCTTCTTCCGCAGCGGATGCGCCGGCGTCCGATTCGACGGACACCGCCGGTTCCCTCGCCTACTCCACATCGGGAAACGGGCTTACATCGCCAATCGAAGACCTAGACGCGGACGCTATTGTGGCGGCCCAAGAGGCGGTGTTGGTCCGCCTTTACGAGACCCTATTGCCCTCGGTGGTCCATATCACGGTAAATCAGCGAATGGTATCGGGCCATGCGGACCAACAGCTTCCGGACCTGCGATTGCCCGACTTTCCTCCAGATTTTTTCCTTGAGGGCGAGGGTTCCGGGTTCGTTTGGGATGAAGAAGGCCACATCGTCACCAATAACCACGTAGTCCAGGGCGCGGACCGGGTAACGGTAGTCTTCGCCGACCGCACCGAGATGGAGGCCAAGGTGATTGGCGCCGACCCGGACTCCGACCTAGCGGTGCTAGAGCTATCAGAGCCTAAGGACGACGCTCCTCCGGTGGTTTTAGGAGACAGCGACGCCCTGAAAGTAGGAGAGACGGCCATAGCCATCGGCAACCCTTTCGGTCAAGAATTCACCATGACCACCGGCATCGTTAGCGCGTTGGGCCGAACCATTCGCAGCGGCAGCAGTCCTTTTTCCATACCGGAGGTCATCCAAGCGGATACTCCCATTAACCCAGGCAACTCCGGAGGACCCCTAATGGACCGGCAGGGCAGGGTGATTGGGGTTAACACCCAGATCATCAGCCGCAGCGGGGTCAGCTCCGGAGTGGGTTTTTCCGTGCCTATCAATACAGCCAAGCGGGTTATACCGGCCTTGATTGAGGACGGCCGGTACGAGTATTCCTGGTTGGGCATCACCGGCTCAACCCTCCGGCCGGCGGTGGCCGAGCAGTTGGACCTGCCTCGCGACACCGGCGGCGCCCTGGTGATTCAAGTCAGCGGTGACAGTCCCGCAGACCGGGCCGGACTCCGGGGAGGCAACAACACCTTTAATGTTGACGGCTCAGAGTTCTCGGTAGGCGGGGACATCATAGTGGCGATAGACGGTTCGGCAGTCCGCGATATGGATGACTTGATCACGTTTCTGGTCAGCAAAACCAGGCCCGACGACAAAGTGGTCTTGGAAGTCATCCGGGATGGAGACAAGCGGGAAGAACTGGAAGTAACTCTAGGCAAGCGGCCCACCTCGTGACGGTCAATGAAAACCATTGACGCAATCAGTACGTCTCCAGTTAAATCTCTGGGCTTGGCCCATCCCGACAGAGTCCGTGTAGAATTCGGGGGCATTATTGAGGACCGCCGTTTCCACCTGTCCGATGCCAACGGCACACTATTGACCCAGCGGCAAGTGGGCCCCTTGGTCCAGGTTGAGGCAGACTACAAAGCGGAGCCGGAGTGGTTGAGGCTACGGTTTCCATCTGGAAACATTGTCGACGGCCCCGTCGAGGTGGGAGATAGAGTTGCCACCAGGATATTCGGCCGGGCGGTGGCAGGCCGGATTGTAACCGGCGATTGGGGCGAGGCTTTGTCTGACTTTTGCGGGCAACCAGTGCGCCTGATTCGTTCCCAACTGCCGGGCCAATGCTACGATGAATATCCGGTTTCTATTTTGTCCCAGACTTCGGTGGAGACCCTGGGCAAGCTGGGGCCCGCATCCGTTTCTATCACCGGCAATCGATTTCGCCCTAACTTTCTGCTGGCCGGTTGCCAGCCCCACGAGGAAGACACCTGGCTGGGTCGAGTTATTCAGATCGGAGAGGACCTGCTTCTCAGGATAGTAGCGCGGGACCCCAGGTGTGCGATAACGACCCACGACCCGGTGACGGGAGCCCGTGACGTGGATACGCTGCGCCTGATACTCAGCTACCGGCCCAGCCCCCGAGCGCCATACTTCGGAGTCTACGGCATTGTAGAACGGCCCGGCTATGTCTCGTTGGGAGACCAAGTAACCGCGCTTTCCCTACCTTAAACGAACAGAGGCGGGTCGACCGGTCCGGGAGCTTACTTGTTGCTGGTCCCAACCCAGGGCTATCAAGGAGAAGTGATTGGCGGAGTGGTATGAAAAGACGTCTATAGGCGTCTTAGTTGACCGGGCGGCGTGCCGCTTCGGTCACAGAGAGGCGTTGTATTATGAAGGCCGGCGGTGGACTTTTACTCAATTCAAAGAAGATGTAGACCGCTGCGCCCGGGGGCTTATTGGATTGGGAATCCAGCCCGGTGAGAAAGTAGCGCTGTGGATGCCAAACCGTCCCGAGTGGCTTCATCTGTTCTTCGCTGTGTTCAAAATTGGTGCTGTGCTGGTCCCTGTAAACACCCGGTTCCGCACAGTCGACTTGGAGTACGTCCTGCGCCAATCGGACTCCAGCACCCTGATTACAGTGGACCGGTCCGGTCCGATAGACTATCTGGACATGGTCCGAGAGCTTTGCCCCGAGGTGGATTCGGGCGACCCAAAGGACCTGAGGCCCGAGAAATTCCCTGGGCTAAAACGAATAGTAGTCGACGGCGACCAGCGTCATCCCGGAGTCCTAGCTTTATCGCGCCTGTTACTGGCTGCCCAAGCCGTTCCTCTCCAGGAGTTGGAGTTGCGCCAGCGGGCGGTTGACCCCGACGAGCCGGCCCTCATTATGTACACCTCAGGCACCACGGGTTTTCCCAAGGGAGTAGTGCACAGCCACAATATCCAAAGGAACGTGAGTGATGAAGCCAACAGAATAGGGATGACTTCCAAAGACGTGGTCCTGATGTACTTGCCCCTGTTTCATGCTTTCGGACTCTACGATGGGGCTCTGATGGCCCCCATGGCCGGAGCCCGGCTTGTCCTTACCACTCTATTCGACCCAAAAGAGTCGCTTCAGTTGATAGAACAGGAGCGGGTGACGGTCCTTCATGGCTTCGACACTCATTTCCACGGGTTGACCTCCCACCCCAACTGTGAGGGGACTGACCGAAGCAGCCTACGCACCGGAATCCTTGCTTGCGGCATGGCCAGCAGCGAACCGGCAGCCCGCCGGACCCAAGAAATGCTTTGCCCCACCGTATCCGCTTGGGGAATGACCGAGGTGGGGGTGGCGGCCACCCTATCATTCTTGGATTCCTCCGAAGACGACCGTTGCTTGGGGTCCGGCTTCCCCCTCCCCGGCTACGAGTTCAAGGTTATAGACCCGGAAACGGGCTTTGAACTGCCGCCTCAAACCCTGGGAGAGCTTTGCGTTCGCACCTACGCTATGATGCACGGCTACTACAAGAAACCGCAAGAAACCGTCCAAGCCGTTGACTCAGAAGGTTGGCTGCACACGGGCGACGTGGCAACTATACGTGAAGACGGCCACGTGCGATTCATTGGCCGTTACAAAGAGTTGCTAAAAGTTGGCGGCGAAAACGTCGACCCTGTTGAAGTGGAGGCTTTCCTACTGGGTCACCCGGGGGTAAACGCAGTGCAGATAGTGGGAGTGCCCGACGAACGGCTCAGCGAAGTGGCTTGCGCCTGTGTGATCCGCAAAGACGAGTATGAGGTATCGCCCGACGAGCTTATCGATTACTGCCGGGGCAAGTTAGCTAGCTTCAAGCTGCCCCGCCACATCCTGTTTATGCCTGAATACCCCATGACTCCCAGCGGTAAGGTCCAAAAATTCAAGCTCAAGGAGCTGGCGGAGGAGGCCCTGGGTCTTAAGACCGTTTAGGCCGCCGCCCGGTTGACCGCTGCACCTAGAGCGCGCCTGGTGAACACCCCGGTCAGGTGCTCCCGGTACTCGGCCGAGCCGTGAATATCGCTAAGAAAGTCGATGCCAACAGAGGCCCTTTGAGCAGCCTGCTGCAGGTACGGTTCCGTGGCTTCTTTGCCGGTAAGATACCGCTCACATGCTCTGGCCCGCACCGCTCTGGGCCCGGCTCCGGTGACGGCCACGCGGACCCGCCGACAAATCCCTTGGCCGTCAAGAGTCACTACAGCAGCGACGCCGACGATGGCGTAGTGGGAGGCCTTGTTGGCAAACTTTTGGTAAGAGGCGCCGGTCCGGGGAGGCAGAGCAGGGACTACTATCTCGGTGACGACCTCCGTGTCTCGCAGCGCGGTGGTGAATATATCCAGGAAGAACCGGTGGGCCGGCAGGCTGCGGCCCCTGCCGTTTCCCCGTGTGCTCATGCGCATTTCCAACGCCAACGCCACTGGAGGAAGGTCTCCGGCAGGGTCGGCATGGGCTATGCCCCCCCCAATGGTGCCCTTGTTCCTTACCTGGAGGTCAGCGACTTGAGCGGTGCTTTCCGCCAGAATTGGCGCGCGTTGTTGCACCAGCGTCGAAGACTCTAGCGTGTAGTAGGTCGTCATGGGACCTATGGCCAGTCCCCCATCCCGCTCCTCTACATAGGCCAGGCCCGGTATCCGGCCCAAGTCCACCAGATGGGAGGGTTGGGCCAAGCGCAGCTTCATCAGAGGCAACAAACTGTGGCCGCCCGCCAAAACCCTCGCTTCGCCGGGGTGACGGCGTAAGATGGCCAGTGCATCCCGGAGGGTGACGGGAGCATGGTATTCAAACTGAGCCGGTATCACTCTGCTACTCCCGCATCCTTAGGGCCGCATTCCGGGCGGCCTTGACGATATTATGGTAGCCGGTGCACCGGCACAAATTGCCGGCGATACTGTGGCGGATCTCCTGCTCGGAAGGGTCGGGGTTTCTCTCCAACACTTGGTACAAGGTCATTATCATGCCTGGAGTGCAGAAGCCGCACTGGAGGCCGTGCTCTTCCCAAAACCCTTCTTGCAATGGGTGCAACTCGCCATCTTGGGCCAAGCCCTCGATAGTGGTGATCTCAGAGCCGTGGGCCTGCACCGCCAGCAGGGTGCACGACTTGACGGCGAGGCCGTCCACCAAGACTGTACAGGCCCCGCATTGGCTGGTATCGCACCCCACATGAGTACCGGTGAGTCCCAACATATCTCGGAGGTAGTGTACCAAGAGAAGCCGGGGCTCCACGGTGTGGGTGTGATTGGAACCGTTCACGCTGACGCTAATGTCGTGGGACATGGCTTCTTCCTTCGGTGGACGGAGAGTCCGGCCGGTCATACCGCCCTTGATGCTTAAGCCCTAGGGCGTCGGACATTCTGTGGCGACGCCAATCCATTCGTGGCGAATAATATCCAGCCGGGGGTACTGTGTCAACTGCTGGGCGTAGGCCGAAGGCAATTGTATTTGAAGACGGTCTTCACCGTAGGCGTGGGACGTTGGTCTGTATTGTAGCCTCGCTTGTTCCGGTATGTTAGAGTGGCGGTGACCTGACCCATTTATCTTCGACCGGCCTAAGGAGAGAGCACTATGGCGGAAAAGATCGGATTCGTCGGCCTGGGGATCATGGGCAAGCCCATGGCGCGAAACCTGCTAAAGGCGGGTTATTCACTCACAGTGTACGACATCGTCGGCGAGCAGATGGAAGAGGTGATTACCGACGGCGCAAGGGGAGCTTCTTCCAATAAAGAGGCGGCCGCCAATTCCGACAAGATAATTACTATGCTTCCGGATTCGGCCGATTCCGAGGCGGCGATACTGGGCCCTGACGGCGTGCTGGCAGGGGCCCGGCCCGGTTCCATTGTTATAGACATGAGCTCCATTGCTCCCTTGGTGTCCCAAAAGATCGCTGCCGAATGCGCCAAGAAGGGTGTGGAAATGCTGGACGCGCCGGTGAGCGGCGGTGAACCCGGCGCCGTCAACGCTACCTTGGCCATTATGGTGGGGGGCAAACAGGAAGTTTTCGACCAGTGCTATGACCTGTTGAAGATCATGGGCAGCAACGTGGTGCTAACCGGAGACATCGGGGCCGGCGGCGTCACCAAGCTGGCCAACCAGATCATAGTAGCGGCTAACATCGAGGCGCTGAGCGAGGCCTTGGTGCTGGCCCAGCGCGCCGGAGTCGACCCGGAAAAGGTGTTTAACGCCATCCGGGGAGGGTTGGCCGGCAGCGCGGTGATGGAAGCCAAGGGACCGATGATGCTGGACCGAAGGTTTCAGGCCGGGTTCCGCATCCGCCTTCACCAGAAAGACCTTCGCAATGTGTTGCAAACCGCTCAAGAACTGAATGTTCCGTTGCCGGTAACCGCCCTGATTCAGCAGATGCTGGGATCACTGGTCAACGATGGGGAGTCGGAAGCCGACCATTCAGCAATCCTGCATTTCCTGGAGGGCTTGGCTAAAGTAGAGGTTAGACGCGGCGGCTAAGGGTCAAGGTCCCGAAAGCGGGCGTCTCTCCAGTTCAAGGCCGCTCGCAGTCCTTGTTCCCTCCGGACGGTGTTGAACTCGTCTTGCTCCGGGCTGGTGCTAGTCTCAAAATGGACCATCAGTTCCAGGTTGTGCTGTAGAGTCGACAAGAACCCCATGCCTTCCAAGGCCCGGTTGACCGCCAGCTTGGTCATTTTCACCCCGACCTGGGATAGTAAGGATATTTTGCGGGCCGTCCGCTCGCACTCCGCTATCAAGTCATCGTGAGCCACTACCCGGTTGACCATACTTAGCCGCTGCGCCTCGTGAGCGTCGATGGTGTCTCCGGTCAGCAGCAGTTCCTTGGCCTTCATCGGGCCGACGCTGAAAGGGGTGATCAAAAAGGGCGGGCCCAAACCAGCCCGGATTTCCGGCTCGCCCAGTACTGCTCGCTCCGAAGCAATCTTGATGTCGCAGACTTGGACCAATTCGCAGGCCCCAGCCAAGGCGAAACCGTTGACGGCGGCAATGACCGGTTTGCTCAGGTCCCAAATCATCATAAAAGTGTCAACGTGGCTTTTTAAGTGTTCCCGCCGCGTGTCGGCGGCAATCTCGTGGAGTTCGGGCTGCCCGGCCTCCCGCTGAATATCGAAGCCGGCAGAAAAAGCCCGTCCCGCACCGGTTAGGATGACCACACGAATCTCCGGGTCGATTTCGATAGTCGCCAGAGCTTCCCGCAATTCCGCCATGAGCCCAGCGTTGAGAGCGTTCAGCTTTTCCGGCCGGTTGAGCGTCAGATAGCAAATGGGTCCTTTCTGTTCGTAAATTAGGTATTCGAAGGGCAACAGTAAGCTCCTTACTCAATAATAATGGGTTATTCACCCTCGGTTATCTCGATAGTCTCGATGCGCAGCACTTCGGTAGGGACGGACAACTCACCCTGCATGGAGGCCGTGACTGGCGTGTTGGCCAAAGTGTCCACGGTGCTTAAGCCTTCGGTAACCTGCCCGAATATGGTGTATTTGGGATCAAGACCAACATTGGGGCCATGGACAATGAAAAATTGGCTCCCGTTGGTGTTGGGGCCAGCATTGGCCATAGCCACGGTTCCCTGAGAATAGCTCCGGGTAACCGGCTCGTCTTGAAACCGGTATCCGGGCCCTCCGGCGCCGGTCCCGGTGGGGTCTCCCGTCTGAATCATAAAGTCCCGTATCACCCGATGAAAGATTACACCATCATAGAAGCCTTCCCGGGCTAAAAACACGAAATTGTTCACCGTCACCGGGGACTCGACGGCGAAGAGTTCCATGGTGATATTGCCTTTGTTGGTCCGGATATTGGCGGTGAAGGTGGAGTTCGGGTTGATGGTCATAAGGGGCGGCCGTGAATATTGCTTGAAGGTCCGTGTGCCTTGGACTACCACCTGAGGGGTGGGAGTGTTAGGCAATCCCACGACGGGTGTCGCCGTGATAGCCGGCTCAGGCGTAGGCGAGGAAGCCGGTGTCGGCGTGTCGATTATGCACGATGTCAGAAGCAGAACGGCGGTCAC
Organism: Dehalococcoidia bacterium; assembly: GCA_965197565.1. Taxonomy (GTDB): domain Bacteria; phylum Chloroflexota; class Dehalococcoidia; order Lucifugimonadales; family UBA3495. Next base: position 5,108 of record CBDANK010000001.1, on the reverse strand, counting down.
CAAGGGCAACAAAATCGGTAGTTTCATTTCTCTTGCAACAACAGTCTCATTTGTATCGCGGGTTTGATATTGGGTCCAGCGGGTCAACCCCGCTTCCGCTGGGTCCGGGACCAAGCCAGCTATAGTATATTGTACAAGCCCGGTCACGGGCCAAGCCAAGCGTCGATAGGATACAGCCCATTTTGGGACCGTCCTACCCCGCCGGCCGAAAATGACTGATATCGGTCATAGCTCCGCTCCGCTCATCGGCCCACACCGGCTCTACCGCCATTCCAATGGCCACCGCGTCCGGCACCATACCCTTGACCCGGTGAATGATTCCACCTCGTACCTGCGGCCAACCGATGAGGGCCACCACCTCCGCCGTTTCCAACGGTTCTTCGTCCAGCGAGTGGTGCAAAACTGTAAAGCTGCGGATGTAACCAGCGCCTTGCAATGGGGCCCAATCGTCTGAGGTTTCCTCGAAGCAGCGCTCACAGTACATTTTGGGCGGCAACAAACGGTCCCGGCACTTGGGACAGGGCGATGCCAATATCTGCTGTTGGTCCCGAAAGGCTTTGAAGAACCTCTCTCCCGCCACACCAAAGGTGTAGCGATGGAAGATAGGCACATTGCCGCTGACCCGCCGGGCCTGCCGAGGCTGTTTGAGCTTATCCAGCATCGAGTCCTCTCGCCTGTTGTTGTCCTCGCTTCAAATACTTGTGCCGAATCAAATTATCAGCCAACTAGTATTACAACGACGCTTCCTCAATTTGGTCAGTCATTGGCCGGAAGTAGCTTCGCGGAAGGCAAGGCCACCAAGCTGTCAAGCACGTGGGCAGGTTGCCATGGAGAGGTCCTCAAGATCCTTTTCTTCTGAACCGTCGTTGTAATACTAGGCTATGGGCCGGAAATAGCGGATATCGGTGATGGCCCCTTCCCTTTCGTCAGCCGGTTTCCAGACTGCTTGGACTGGGGCGCCCAGCTTCAGTCTCGAAGTGATTTCATCCAGTGTTTCTCCAACTTCGCCAATCAGGTGAAGTATGGCCATTCCGGGACTGGCACCGTCGATTTCCACCACCGCCGGCACTTCAGGAGTGGAGCGGCGGGAAGCGTCCCAATTCACGAAAGATACTGAGTAGGTGTTGATCCGGCCGGTGTCGGACAGCTCAACCCAGTCGTCCAGCGGCCGAAAACAGAGTTCGCAGAAAGACCGAGGGGGCACCAGAGTGCGGCGGCACTCTGAGCACCGGATGCCGAGAATCTTCCCTTGCTTCAAGCCCTGGAGGTAGCGCCCCATGGCGACGCCGGCATCCCAGTTATACTCCGACTTGACGCGCCACATCGACACCAACACCTCGCCGGCGGTGAGAGCATGATCGGTTAATGATGTGCCAGGGAACTGTTTCATATTTATTTACCCATAATAACCACTGTACCCACTTGCATCAAATCGCCCCAAGCTTGAGCCAAGCCCCGACGCACTTCACGGCGCACCTGTCTAAGCCCGGCCTGTCCTTGGAGTTGCCAGTAAATCTCGGCGCATTTCATCATTCCGGCGGCCGCTATCGGATTGCCCACGCCCAGCAGTCCTCCGGAAGGGCTGGCCGGTATACCCTTTTCCGTGTCCCGGTCCCAGAAACCCTGTTCCAGCAGCTTGGGCGCTTGGCCTTTGTCCGCCAGCAGCAAACCTTCCAGGTGGTGCAGTTCCTTGTAAGCAAAGGGGTCATAGGGCTCCACGACGTGAATGTCCCGTCTGGGATCGGAGATTCCCGCCATTTCGTAGGCCATGCGGGCTGCTTTCTCCAGGTAACGAGGGTAGTATAGGTCCCGGTTGGTCCAGAAAGAAGTGTCCAGGTTCCAGCCGACGCCTTCAATCCAAACCGGCGGCCGGCTCAACCGCCGGGCGAACCGCTCCGAGGCCAATACCATAGCGCCTCCGCCGTCGCTGACCGGGGACACCATGAGCCGCTGCACCGGCCAAGCCATCACCTCTGACGCCATGATCTGTTCGATCTCGAAGTCGCCGGCTACGCCGGCTTGGGCCGACGGATGGTCCAAGCCATTGCGTTTATTCTTCTGGGCCACCCGAGCGAAGGTCTCCATGGGGATGCCATAGGTCTGCATGTAGCGGTTCATCTCCAGGGAGAAAATCCACAGCAGGTTTACGCCCAAGGGCCGTTCGGTGAACTGGTCGTAGATGGCATTGAAGGCGCCTTGGGGGTGGGGCAGGGCTTGGGACATCTTCTCTTCAGCCACCACCAAGCAGGTATCGAAGCGGCCGCTGGCCACGTGGTACCAGCCTGTGACCAAGCCGAAGACCCCTGAGCCCCCGCCCACGTAGGTGCGCATGTAGGGCTTGCCCCAAGCGCCGGCGCCGTCGGCCAGGTACTCGCCGTTCATGTGGACGCCGTCAAAGGCTTCCGGAGCAGTAACCGACACTACGCAGTCGATGTCGTCGATGGTCAGACCGGCATCCTCCAGGGCCACCTTGGCCGCCTCGAAGGCCAGCTCCTTGGGTGTCTCCAATGCCCGGCGCATGAAGCGGGTCAGCCCCGCTCCCAGGACGGCTACTTTATTTTTGTAGGGCATGGCTCCTTTTCTCCTAAAGTGGGCCGAAGTAGAGGCTCCCTTGACCCTGGTGGAACGCCACCACCATCCGGTTGAAGAAGGGGTCACGACCGATTAGTGCAATCGGCAGTTGCGGGAGAAACACGGCCTCAACCGGAAACGACAAACCATCCAAGTCAGGGAACGCGGCAGTCAGAGGGTGGACCCAACCTTGCCCAACTCCCGTGACACTTATTACAGGGCTGGAACGGACTTGTAGCGATAAACTCAGTTCGCCGGCTAACTCCGATGGCAGTAAGACTCCAGATGCGCCCGAGTCCACCAAACACATCACCGGGAGCGCGGGGCCATCCTGGTGGCTAAAGATGACTGGTATGATAGGGGCCCCGCCATAGTCCGCCTGGAATTCGAAGGAAATTGTTTGTGGCACATCGAGTCTAGGCATCGGTCGACCGCCATAGCGCCAACAAGCCCTCGGGCGGGACCTTGTACAGAAGAGGCTGTTGAAACCCTTTCTTTTTGGACTCTGCCACTACAATCTTGAGATCATTATGGTGCATTAGTACCCCTTTAGGGCCAATGGCTACCCATTGACCAGAATACTGCTGCATGGACTTATGGTGGGAGCGAAACCAGGCAAGGGCGCCTTTCACCAACAGCTTGTCCTCTGTGGCCATTTCTAGCTGTTTTCCTTGCGCATTTCTAACGCCCGGCGCATGAAGCGGGTCAGGCCCGCTCCCAAGACGGCTACTTTATTTTTGTAGGGCATAGCATCTCCGGCTACTACTCTGGTACATCTTCAATGGGTCGGTTCTCGATACTGATGTTTGCGATCGCCTTGGCTCCGAAGCGTTTACGGGCACCTAGTACCTCAATGCCCACGATGTGTCCTTCTTTGTCAAAGTCGACGGTGACGCCTCCCTCGACGTCTACATTGTCTTCTACAAAAACCCTGCGGAATTGGATGTAGAGGGCATCAGCTTTTTGGTCATATTCAATCTTCACTGAGGGTAGCTTCCTATTCAAGATTGTGAGCATGAAACGGCTCACTCTCCCTTGAGCACCGCCACGCCTCCGGTGGCCGTGGGGACGCCTCGCCACGACTGAGCTAGGCCGACGTGAACTTCCGGCAATTGCCGCTCCCCGGCAGTGCCGCGAAGCTGCAATACCGCTTCCAACACGCTGCGCAGCCCGGCCATATCGTGAGTGTAGCCGTTGCCTAGGTGGCCGCCGGATACGTTGACCGGCAAACCACCTCCAGGAGCGTACATACCTTCTTCCAGCAGGCGGCCCGACTCGCCGGGACGGGCCAACCCCAACGCCTCCAAGTGCTGCAACTCTTTGTAGGAAAACCTATCATCAACTTCGGCGAAGTCTATCTCGGTTGTCGGGCTGCTAATGCCCGCCATGCGGTAGGCCATCCGCCCCGCCCTCTCCGCATAAATCGCCCGGTGCAGTTCCCGTTCCTCAATGTTGGGCGTATCCTGACACCAGCCGATGCCGTCGATGAACACGGGACGTCCACCGGTCCGGGATAGCACCGATTCCCGGGCCAGCACCATGACTATGGCTCCGTCAGCATAGGAGGCAATGTCGCCTCGCTTCAAGGGCTCCGCCGCCGGCGCTGACTCCAGCACATCCTCTATAGCTATTGCCGCAGGGTAGGCCGCCAAGGGATTGCGCAGCGCGTTTCGCCGGTTTTTGACCGCCACCAAGGCTGCATGGCCTTCGGTATTGCTTGTTTCCGCCAGGAACGCCCGCATCTCCAGACCCGCAACATAGCTTGGGTGAAACCCTAAAGGCCGGGCGTATATGGGGTCCAGAGCGAAGGCTTCGATGTGGGCCGGAAAAGCGACGTTAGAGGCTTTACTGTGGCCTTCGATGACCGCAATGCCCATCTGTTCCGTTTCCAACTGCATGAGCAGGGAAGCGATGCCGGTGATGCCGTCGGCAGTCACTGTATGCACAGGCTTCAGCACCGCGCCCAGTTGGTCCGGGACGTACTCATCAGCAATGGCCGTACCCTCGTTGTAGTCCTCGGTGATGGATACGAAGGTGTCGACATCCCGGGGTTCTATCCCGGCATCGGCGTAAGCCTTAACAGCAGCCTCGAAAATCAACTCCCGGTACGAGACCTCCGGGCTCATGGCCCGCAACGGGGTGTAGCCGACCCCAACGATAGCGACCCGCTCCAGCATGGAACCCTCCCATTTGAGCGATCAGCCTACGGCTGTCAGCCATAGGTATCACGAGGCTGAATAAGGAAAGGCACTCCCCAGAGCATACCAAAAAGAAGCAGAAGGGTGAAGGCCGATCAATGTCCAGCAACAGCCGGAGTTGGTGAGATCGAACCCTATAAGGTGTTTCAAAAGCCCCTTGCGGGAACTTCAGAGGCCCCTTCTCCCTGGGGAGAAGGTTGGAATGAGGGGGCGATCCTTCCCAGCAACCAAGGCTGCCCAGTGCCAAGCATTGGGGTACGCCCCTGACCCTAACCCTCTCCCGCATGGAGAGGGGACTTTGGAAAGAGCCTATTCTATGAAGGGGGTGAGACGCGGCCC